>JAKSMI010000001.1 GCA_024400635.1 Bacteroidales bacterium
TGCAGCGACTCTGTGCTGCATCCTCAATGCACAGAATCCGGCAATCAGTGCTATCTACACCCCTGACCCGGCCCCGTATGTCCACGGAGACAAAGTCTATATCTTCGCCGATCACGATGAAGATGACGCAACATATTTCAAGATGAAAGACTGGCTTGTCTTCAGTTCCGAAGATATGGTCAACTGGACTTATCTTGGAGCTCAAGTCAGTACTGAGACCTTTGAATGGGCGGCACAGGGAGACCGTGCCTGGGCTTCTCAAGCAGTAGAGAAGAATGGTAAATGGTATTGGTATCTCTGCTGCAACACCGCTGACGGGAAAGACGCATTGGCCGTTGCCATTGCCGATGATCCCCAGGGGCCTTGGACAGATGCCATCGGAAAACCGCTTGCAACAGGTTTCGGGTTCATTGATCCGACCGTCTTCATAGATGATGACGGGACAGCCTGGCTGTTCTGGGGGAACAAAGGTCTCTGGTATGGAAGGCTCGGAGAGGATATGGTTTCATTCACCGAAGGTTACAAAGAAGTCCCGGGGTATCACGATCCTGCCTGCTTCGGAGAATTGCAGATGAAGATGAACTGGCAGATTGGGAAGGACGAAGCTATGACTCAATATGAGGAAGGTCCTTGGGTAACAAAACGCAATGGACTTTACTACATCGTATATCCGGCGGGAGGAGTTCCTGAGTATATGGGATATTCTACGGCGCCATCCATAAACGGACCGTGGACATTCCGCGGAAGGATTATGGATGAAGCCGAGAACAGTTTCACCATTCACGGAGGCAATATTACCTTCAAAGGTCAGGATTATATGTTCTACCACAACGGAGCCCTTCCTGACGGGGGCGGGTTCCATAGAGCTACCTGTATAGAAGAATTCTCTTTCAATGAGGACGGAAGCATTCCGTTCATTCCATTTACGAAGGAAGGTGTCAGCCCTGTCGGGACAATCAATCCTTATTGCCGCGTCGAGGCTGAGACTATGAGTTCAAGCTGGGGTGTCAAACTTGACAGACTTGCCGGCAAAAGACACTATGTTACCTCCGTCCACAATGGAGACTGGATCAAGGTCCGCAATGTGGATTTCGGAGATAAAAAACCTGTCCAGGCTACAGTCGAGGTCCTCAATTACATCTCAGAAGGCAGAGTTGAGTTCTATGCCGATGAAATGGGTGGAGAACCTATTGCAAGGCTGAATATCAAGGGAGAGAATGCTGTAATTAACGTTCCTGTCACAAAGAATGTTACAGGAATACACGATGTGTACATTCTGTTCCGTGGCGGAGACAATGAACTTTTCAGCCTGGACTGGTGGAAGTTCAACGATAAAGTCAATATGCCTCTGATCCAGACGAAATATACGGCTGACCCGGCTCCTATGGTATATAATGGGAAAGTATATCTCTACACAACCCACGATGAGGATTTTGGAGACAATTTCGAAATGTATGACTGGCTGCTCTACACATCGGAGGATATGGTCAACTGGACCGACTGCGGAAGCGTGGCCTCCACACGTGATTTCGCCTGGAGAAGCCGTGAAAACGGTGCCTGGGCGCTGCAGGTTGTCGAAAGAAACGGTAAATTCTATATGTACTGTCCTCTACACGGACACGGAATAGGAGTACTGGTCGCAGACAAGCCGGAAGGTCCGTTCAAAGATCCTCTCGGGCACCCGCTGGTTTGGCAACAGGAGCACTGGGATGACATAGACCCTACAGTATTCATAGACGATGACGGACAAGCCTATATGTATTGGGGCAATCCAAACCTCTATGGGGTAAGGCTCAATGAAGATATGATTTCCTACAGCGGTGAAATCCTGAAGTTCCCTCATATTGAGGACTATCAGGAAGGTCCGTGGTTCTACAAGCGCAATGGACTTTATTATCTGGCATTTGCTTCTACCTGCTGTCCGGAAGGGATAGGTTACGCTATGAGCAACTCCCCTCTCGGGCCTTGGGAATACAAGGGACACATAATGGACCACACTCAGCGCACCAGAGGCAATCATCCCGGAATCATAGACTACAAAGGAAAATCGTACGTGTTCGGACTTAATTATGACATTATGCACCTTGACACATACAAGCACCACGAGAGACGTTCCGTATCCGCTGCAGAAATGCATTACAACCAGGATGGAACCATCCAGGAAGTGCCATATTTCTTTGACGCTACCCTTGAGCAGGTTGGCACATTCAATCCGTTCAGAAAAGTTGAGGCTGAAACTATGGCCTGGGGATACGGGCTTAAGACAGACAAAATTGAAGGCAGAGGGATTGTAGTCACGGACATAGATGAAGGCGAATACCTGCAGATAAAAGGAGCCGACCTGAAGAAGGGAGCATCCAAGTTCGCTACCACCGTCAAAGCCCAATCCGACGCCATTATTGAGGTACATCTTGATGCAATCGACGGGCCACTTGCCGGAGCACTTACAATCACCCCTACAGACGGTGCGTTCCGCACATTCACCTGTAGTCTCAAGCGGTCAGCGGGTACCCACGACATTTTCTTCGTCTTCAAGGGCGGGTGCGATTTTGTCTGGGATTTCTGGAAAATGCAATAACCCCATTATCGCAATGAAATACAAAAAATCGGCACCCGAGAGGATGCCGATTTTTTATACAGACGTTCTTTTACAGAGTACGTTTGACTTCAATAATCTGGAAGGCTTCGATTACATCGCCTTCCTTGATATCGTTGTAGTTCTCTATACCGATACCGCATTCCATTCCTGCCGGGACTTCCTTCGCCGCATCCTTTCCCCTCTGGAGAGACGACAGGTTTCCGGTGTAGATTACAATGCCGTCGCGGATAAGACGAACCTGTGTCTTGTTCGTCATCTTGCCGTCCCTAATTATTGAACCGGCAATAGTACCTACCTTTGAAATCTTGAAGGTCTGCTTAACCTCCGCCGTAGCGGTAACTTCTTCCTTCTTCTCCGGCTCAAGCATACCCTCAATACCGTCCTTAACCTCATTTATGGCGTCATAAATGACAGAATAGAGCCTGATTTCAATGCCTTCCTTCTCAGCAGACTTACGGGCCTCGACTGAAGGACGCACCTGGAATCCGATGATAACGGCATCAGATGCCTCTGCAAGCAGAATATCGGATTCTGATATAGCACCAACAGCCTTATGGATAACATTGACTTTCACCTCTTCCGTAGAGAGTTTGATCAATGAATCGGACAGAGCTTCCACCGAACCGTCCACATCACCCTTTACAATGACATTGAGCTCCTTGAAATTGCCTATCGCAATTCGGCGTCCTATCTCTTCGAGAGTCATATGCTTCTGGGTCTTTATGCCCTGGATACGAATCAGCTGTTCCCTCTTGTTGGCTATGGATTTGGCCTCCTTCTCATCAAGAAGCACATTGATTTTTTCACCTGCAGCCGGAGCTCCGTTGAGTCCAAGTACGGACACAGGAGTGGATGGGCCGGCAACCTGGACTTTCTGGCCACGCTCATTGTACATAGCCTTCACTTTTCCATAGAAGCATCCGCTCAATAGTACATCACCTACGTGAAGCGTACCCTCCTGAACGAGGATAGTTGCGAGATATCCACGGCCTTTGTCGAGAGAAGACTCTATGACGGCTCCGAGAGCCGGTTTGTCAGGATTTGCCTTCAATTCAAGAATATCAGTTTCAAGAAGTACCTTCTCCAGAAGTTTGTTGACGTTGAGTCCCTTCTTGGCAGAAATTTCCTGGCACTGGTACTTGCCGCCCCAGTCCTCCACCAGAATATTCATTTCGGACAACTGCCTACGTATTGTGTCAGGGTTTGCACCTTCTTTATCTATCTTATTGATTGCAAATACCATAGGTACATTCGCAGCTTGAGCGTGGTTGATTGCCTCAACCGTCTGCGGCATCACGGCATCGTCTGCTGCGACAATAATGATTGCAAGGTCCGTGAGTTGTGCTCCACGCGCACGCATAGCCGTAAATGCTTCGTGACCCGGAGTATCCAGGAATGTAATCTGACGGCCGTCCTCCATAGTAACGCTGTAGGCACCGATATGCTGCGTTATCCCTCCTGCCTCTCCTGCAATGACATTCGATTTGCGGATGTAGTCGAGAAGTGAAGTCTTACCGTGATCTACGTGTCCCATAACCGTAATGATAGGAGGGCGAGGCACAAGGTCCTCTGGCTTGTCAACCTGCTCGGCGCTGCTGATTTCCTCAGAAATCTCTGCGGTTACAAACTCAACTTTATACCCGAACTCCTCTGCCACAAGCACCAGGGTCTCAGCATCAAGTCTCTGGTTTATTGACACCATCAGACCAAGACTCATACAAGCCCCGATAACCTTGTTGACAGGAGTGTTGTTCATAAGCGTAGCAAGGTCATTGACGGTAACGAATTCCGTAACCTTCAATATACTCTTCTCCATAGCTTCCGCTTCCATTTCCTCCATAGCCTTCTGAGCCACAGCCTCTCTCTTTTCCTTACGGTATTTGGCACCGAAATTACTCTTCTTGGCATCATTCATTCTGGCATAAGTTTCCTTGACCTGCTTCTGAATCTGCTTCTGAATTTCTTCCTGCTCCGCTTCGGTCATTTCCGGCTTGAAGCGTTCGTTTCTGTCGCGCTTGCGGCCCTTTCCCTGCTGTCCGGCAGCTTTTTGTCCCGGCTTCTGGTTCTTTCTCGGATTGTTGTCCGCCTCAACCTTGCCGACATCGACCTTCTGCATACCTTTGGCTATTCTCTCACGTTTTTTATTCTGAGCAGGTTTTTTCTCAAACTGAGACATATCTATCTTGCCCAAAACCTTGAGACCTGTATTGTCTACCTGCGGGGTTGGTTCAGGCTTGGATGACGGCTCGGCCTCACGGATTTCCACCGGTTCAGGTTCCGGTTCAACTTTCTGTTCAATGACAGGCGTTTCCTCAACCTCAGGTTCAGGTTGAGAATCAGGCACAATCTCAGGAGTCTGGGCTGGCTGAGGTTCAGGTTCAGGCTCAGACTCAGAAACCGGCTCAGGAGCTGGTTCCGGAATTGGAGCCGGCTCCTCAACAGGTGCCGGTTTAGGGTCCTTGTTAAAGATGGTGCTCTTTATCACCGTTTCTTGTACAGGCTCCTCTTCCTCCTCTTCTTCAGGTTGTTTTTTGCTGGATTTCTCGAGTATCTCCGTCAATTTAATGTCAACCTTTTCGGAAGCCTCCTTCATTGCAAGGTCCTTTCCGAACTGCTTTGCTATTGCCGGCAAATATTCGTCAGAAACCTTTGCATTCGGGTCTTCTTCTATGTCAGCGCCCTGCTTCTTCAGAAAACCGACAAGGTCCTGAAGACCGATATTGTACTGTCTGATTAGTTTATTGATTCGTATTTCTGCCATTATTCAACCCCCTTTTTTAATTAGTCTTCAAATTCGGCTCTAAGGATGCCAAATATTTCATCTACCGTTTCATCTTCGAGGTCCGCCCTCTTGGCGATATCCTCAGGTGCGAGGGCAAGTACGCTCTTCGCAGTATCACAACCGATAGCCTCCAGACGATCGATAATCCACTGATCGATTTCATTGGAGAATTCACTCAACAATACATCCTCTTCCTCGCCTTCAACTCCGTCCTTCGGCAGTTCCCTCCAGACTTCGATTTCTCTATCCACAAGCATACCGGCAAGCTGAATGTTGCAGCCTCCGCGGCCGATACCTTTCTTGACTTCCTCCGGCTGCATAAACACCTTGACCTTATCGGATGGATTCTCACCGAGGTCTATGGATGATACACGGGCAGGATTCAAAGCTCTCTGGATAAGAAGTGAAGGATTGCTGGTCCACTGAAGAACGTCAATATTCTCATTCCTCAATTCGCGTACGATTCCGAGAATACGTCCACCCTTGACACCGATGCAGGCTCCGATAGGATCGATTCTCTCGTCATAGGATTCCACAGCTACTTTTGCCCTCTCACCAGGAACTCGTACAACTTTCTTGATTGTGATGAGTCCATCGATAATCTCAGGTACTTCCTGCTCGAAGAGTCTTTCGAGGAATTCTGGTGAGGTACGGGAAAGAACTATGTATGGAGTAGTATTGTTCTTCATCTCCACGCTCTTGATAATAGCGCGGACGGTGTCGTTCTTTTTGAAATGTTCACCAGGAATCTGCTCGCTCTTGGGAATATGAAGTTCATTTCCGTCCTCATCAAGAATAAGCACTTCCTTGGACCAGGTCTGGTAAATTTCTCCGGTGAATATTTCACCTACCTTCTCAGAATATTTCTTGAAGACGTTAGCCTTCTCAATATCCATAATACGGCCTTGAAGGTTCTGGCGAATGTTAAGTATGCCACGGCGGCCGAATGATGCCAGAGGAACTTTCTTCGTATAAGTATCACCTATCTCGTAGTCGTCATCGCCGGACTCAGCGGCAACCTCTGCCGGAGTCATCTGGGATGCAGGATCTTCCACGGTCTCGACTATGTCGAAATTCTGATAAATCTCGCAAGTTCCCTTGTCAACATTCACGATTACGTCAAAATTGTCCGATGACCCGTAGGTTTTCGCAATCTGAGTAAGGAAAACATCCTTGAGCACACCCATCATCACCGGCCTGTCGATGTTCTTTTCCTCCTTAAAATCCTTGAAGGCATCAATCAGGGTAATTACTTGTTCTTTTTCCATTTTATGTTTTTGTATTTATTGTTTCAACATTTCGTCCGCCTCAGCCGCATCTATTCCGCGGGAGCTTATGGTCAGGGAATAATCCTCGATATTCCGGTCAAATGCTGCCAGAACGGCTCTATGAATATATTCGCAATCCTCTAGAGATACATCCTCCCCTTCTTTATCAATTGTGACCTCGAAAACATTGTCATCATCGTCGAAAGAGACTTCAACTATCTCACACCCACGTTCCGATGAAGCAAGGTCAATCACTTTCTGAAACTCATTCCTGTCCATAATAAGTTGGCTTTTAACATTAAAAAAGATAGGAACCATTCGGCCCCTATCTCGCTCACAAGTGCAAAAGTAGGAATTATTTGTTACATTTGCAACCGAATTGAAAAAAAGAGATTATGAAGTACACAGCCGGACAATTGGCAGAAATTCTGCACGGAACAGTTGATGGGGACAGCAGCACCGTTGTTAATTCATTCGCCAAGATTGAGCACGGGAAATCAGGGCAACTGTGTTTCTATGCCAATCCTAAGTATGAAGAATATGTTTACAGCAGCAAAGCCTCCGTTCTTCTGGTAAACAAGGACTTCGAGCCGAAGAAACCGGTTACGCCAACAATGATAAGGGTCGAGGATGCCTATACCGCTGTTGCGGAATTGCTGAAGTATGTTTCAGAGCAGCGCCGTAAATACCGTCGTCACAGAGGATGTTTCAGCAGCGTTGCACTGAGCGCGAAATTAGGGAAGAAAGTGTCCATAGGCAACTGCACTCACATCGGAGCCAAATGCCATATCGGCGGATATACCCAGATAGGCGATAACGTATCCATCGGAAAAGGCTCCGTAATCGGCCATCATTGTATAATCTATCCGGGGGTCTGCATATATCCGGGGTCGGTTATCGGAGACAATGTCATCCTTCATTCAAACGTTGTTATCGGCAGTGACGGATTCGGGAATGCTCCACAGCCTGACGGCACCTGGAAGAAAATCGAACATCTCGGCAATGTAATCATAGGCAATAATGTTGAAATAGGAGCCGGGACCACTGTTGACAAAGCAGAAATGGAATCCACCATCATCGGAAACGGAGTGAAAATCGATAACCTGTGCCAGATAGCACACAACGTGGAAATCGGAGACAATACCGTTATGGCAGCACAATGTGGCATAGCCGGATCGGCAAAGATCGGGAAGAACTGTGTCCTTGCCGGGCAGGTCGGGGTTGTCGGCCATATCACAGTAGCTGACAATACAACAGTAGGAGCTCAGGCCGGAGTGACCAAGAGCATTCTCAAGCCGGGGCAGATAGTTATGGGCAGTCCTGCTTTCGACATCAACCAATACAAACGCAGTTACGTGAAGTTCCGGCAGTCCGGCAAGGAATAGACTTTTGATAATTAAGGAATTATTCCTACCTTTGAAGGATATTATGAACCAGAGAACTTTAAAAAATAGTTATTCCTTCGAAGGGAAGGGTCTTCACACCGGGAAATACTCCCGTATGACGATTTGTCCGGCAGCAGAGGATACAGGAATACGTTTTATTCGCACGGATATCTCCGACGATGCCTTCATTGATGCTCTGGCCACCAACGTTTCCAACACGGCACGAAGCACGACCATTTCGCAGAACGGTATTTCAGTCGTTACCATCGAGCATATTATGTCAGCCCTCACCGGGCTTGGTGTCGATAACGCCATAATAAAAATAGATAACGAAGAAGTACCTATACTGGATGGCAGCGCATCATATTACATTAAGGCTATTTGCGCCGATGGACTTGTCGAACAGAACTCCGAAAGAAAATATCTTGAAATCAAAGAGTTCCGGGAAATCATAAACGAAAAATCCGGCTCATACATACGAATTTTTCCTGCCGATCGCTTTTCCATTGACCTGACACTTGATTTCGAATCCAAAGTGCTTGGCATACAGAAAGTCCACTGGGATGAGGATACAGACTATGCAGCAGAGATAGGAATATGCCGCACATTCGTCTTCTTCCACGAAATAGAGTTCCTGGCAAGTCAAGGTCTTGTAAAGGGAGGAGACGTTGACAACGCCATAGTGATTGTGGAACATCCTGTTTCCGACGAACAGTTGGAAAACATCTGTAGGATTTTCAATAAAGACAAAGTGGCAATCACGGACGAAGGCTATCTCAACAATCTGGAGCTTCATTTCTCCGACGAATGCGGAAGGCATAAACTTTTGGATATGCTCGGGGACTTGAGACTGGCCGGAGGATTCCCGAAAGTCCGCATAGAAGCCTTTAAAAGCGGGCATACAATCAACACGAATGCTGCAAAAGCAATATTTGAATCGAAAAAATAAAATATATGGCAAACATACATCCAACAGCGATAGTACACCCCGGGGCTAAACTCGGAGAAAATGTTGAGGTGGGTCCTCACGCCTTCATTGATGACAATGTAGTTATCGGTGACAACAGCAAAATTCATCCGAATGCCGTCATCTACTCATATGTGAAGATTGGAAACGACTGTGAAGTCTTTCCGGGAGCAGTCGTAGGCGCAGTGCCTCAGGATCTGAAATTCGACGGAGAAATAACATATGTTGAAATTGGCGACCGTGTAACAATACGTGAATGTGCCACCATCAACAGAGGTACGAAGGCAAGCGGAAAATGCGTTACAAAGATTGGCAATGACACTCTGATAATGTCATATGTACACGTCGCTCACGACTGTACAGTAGGTAACCATTGCATTCTTGTCAGCTATGTCGGAATCGCCGGAGAAACAGACGTGGAAGACTGGGCCATCATTGGCGGAGGCACAAAAGTACACCAGTTCTCTCACATCGGTACGCACGCTATGGTGGGAGGTGGTTGCAAAGTCAACAAGGACATCCCTCCTTATTCCCTCTGCGGGCGTGATCCTATATGCTATGCAGGTGTGAATATCGTAGGACTTCGCCGTCGTGGCTTTGATTCCGACATCATACGTAACATCCGTGACATCTACGACACCATATACTTCCAGGGCAACAACATTACAGACGGTTGTACCAAGGTTGAAGCCGGATTCCCTCCTTCAGCAGAGAAGGATGCCATCCTCACCTTCATAAAGAATTCAAAGAGAGGCATTGTCAGGGCAAGTGAACTTAATGACAAAGGACCTATAGACTAGTGCTTCTCCTCAATACAGCATATCTTCCACCTATCGAATACTTCGCACTGATTGCGAAGTATTCTGATTTTTGTCTGGAAGCCTGCGAGAACTATCAGAAGCAGTCCTACCGTAATCGCTGCTACTTTTTCGGTTCAGGTGGAAAAGAGATGCTGCAGATACCTGTAATTCACGAAAACGGGACCTTCAGGCATCCGATTACTGATATCAGAATAGATTACAGCACCCCGTGGGTGATAAGGACGCAGCGGGCCCTGGACTCAGCATACAAGTCTGCCGCATATTTTGACTACTACCGCGACGGGATGTTCTCCCTGCTTGAATCCGGAGAAGACCGTCTGTGGGCATTTAACCTGAAATTGACGCAATATTGTCTGGAGAGACTGGGACTCGATGCCGCCATCCATTTTTCCGATGATTTCGCAGATGTTCCTTCCGAAGACGATTTCAGGGAAAGAATACATCCCAAAAAGGCAAGTACAAGCGGGTTGGAATTGGGAAAGCCGTATTTCCAGGTATTTTCCCAAAAACACGGCTTCATCCCGAATCTATCTGTAATTGACCTCCTTTTCAACGAAGGTCCGTCCGCAAGAGACTATCTGTTATCCCTTTAGAACCGCCAGCCGAAACTGAGCATAAAGTCAAGAAGACTGCGGCTTGCTACTACGCTGGCTGAAGGATACAGCGAACCATTGTCCGTCTCTATGTAATCTGCATAAGGTGAATACTGGATATCCTCGAATCGTGTCCACTTGGTTGCAAAGTCAACATAGAAAGAACCAGGGCTGGAATATCCCAAACCTGCAGAAAAGGCCATCACACCGCTCTTCTGATTATATCCGGCACGAATGGAGAAATCCGACAACGGTTTCACTTCAGCACCCACACGGAACTCATTCACGGCTCCGCACATTTTCCTAATATCATCGTTGGTATACTGGAAACTGCTTTCGCTTATAGACGAGCGGCTGCTTCTGAATCTGGTGGAACCGTAGTCTGTTCTCTCCCAATCCACACTTATCAAGGCAAAGTTCCCAATCGTATAGGCGATACCAAGGTTGTAGAAGAAAGGAGTCCTGATAAAATAGCTGTATTCAGCCTTAGGCGAAGAATCCGAAGCATTATATGCTGACTCATTATAGTATGATGCACCGTCAAGACACCAGGTTTCACGGATATTATACAGTGTAGGGGTCTGGATGGCACCTCCTATCCTGAGCCCGGAGACAGGTCTGTAGATAAAACCGAACTTTCCATAAACTCCCGTAAGGCTTGCGTTGTATGTATAGCTATAATTGCCTTTTATAAGGGTTGTGTGGAAATCATCGCTGTTCAGAGCGTCTTCCTGAAGATAATCAACGGAGCTGTAGTTAATCACAGGCATACCGAGATTGGCTCCCAAATACAATTCATCGGAAATGTTGAAACCGAGATTGAAAAGGAGGTCCCTCTTGCTGCCAATCTCCTGTTCCTTGAATGCCTGTCTCAAATCTCCGCCAAGCTCGACATAATATGAATCACTGGCATAAGCATTTTCTGTGGATCCTATATAATAATTATAGATATCATCAATACAGCCTATCAGATTTGACCTGTAAGCCAGAATCGAACCCCAGGACGGAGCGTGGGAAGAAGATTCATAGTATGTGTCAAAATTGCTGAGGGTCTCAGTCGGATAACCTTCTGATGTCGCTGTCCCCGCCATAGCGGCCATAAATGACGTATGACCATTGATGCCATAGGCGTCCACATTATTGAGGAAATTGTTGTTGACATTTGAAATGAAGCCGAAAGTTACACTCTTAAGTCCTCTTGATACCCCAAGGTCAACCTTGTATGTGATACCGACATTAGGAACCATAAAACCGGCTTTGGATGCAGAATTTGAATTATTCAACTGTCCTCCACGAACCGGGTAATAATCGGCGATTCCCAAAGAAAAACTGAGGTTTGGAGTAATCGAGAACTGGGAATAATTGGCAACCGCTGAACCGGCAGGGTTGATTTCCACAGTACCGATATCCCCGCCCAGAGCAGTCACGGCATTACCGAGGGCAACAGTCCTCGCAGTACCATAATAATTGTTCTGGGTATAGCGGACTGCCTCATCTACAGTCTGCGCGCTCAATGCCACTGCCACCACCGATGACAGGAGCAAAATCGAAATTATTCTTTTCATAGTGCTTTCAAATTAATAGGACCGCTAACGGGCTGAACGACTTATTCCACCACCACCTGATGGGGCTCTTCCACCGCCTCCGCCTGAGAATGAAGGTGAGGCACTGCGTGCGCCGCCGCCAAATGATCCGGAACTGCTAGGAGCAGAACGGGACATTGAAGATGATGAGTTGCTCGGGAAACTGCTGCGTGAAGGAGTATTGCCTGAGCGTACACCATTGGATGAATTGATTGTTGTCCTGCCCACGCCGGACCCCGACATAGTACGGGAAACGGACTGACCTTCACTCGGTCTTGCAGTAGCCACAGGACGGGACACTGATGATGAAGAAACAGAGCGGGAAACTACCGGTCTGTTGCTTGTTGACAGACTTGAAGAAGCTGAAGATGTCGGTCTTGCAGCTGACTGAGCACTGGAAGAAGTACTATTGATGGTCGTTCTATCCACCGCACGTGCTGAAGAACTGATGCCACCGGAATTTCCACGTGGTGCAGCATCGATGCTTCCTGATGAAAGACCATTTATAGAACGTTCCGAAACAAGCCTCGGCTGTGAATTGCCTGCAGATGTCCCTCTGACAAGTCTTGTAGGAGCTGCAGAAGACACTCCTGAGAGTTCTCGCCCGACAGGGGCTGCAATTCTGTTGGTTGATGTGCCCAAGCCTCCACCGGCACTGCCTCCGGCCCTGAATCCAGGACGCTCCTGAGATCTGAAATTAGGCCTTTCGGACGGTGAGCGCCAAGCTCTTGGAGTAGGGTCGACATATATAGGCCCCCAGCCCGGGCCGATAGGTCCAGGTCCCCAAGGGCCCCAACCCGGACCCCAAGGACGGTATCCAGGTCCCCACCAAGGATCCCAGTAGCCCCAACCCGGGCCCCACCAAGGGTCAAACCAGGTCCAGCTGCGCCAATACCAGTAGTCGTATGCCCAAGGGTATCTCCAAGCCCACGGTCTAGTCCAGCAATATGCGGCGAGTGCACCCGTGTATACCCAGCTGTAGAGAGGGTCGAATGTAAACACGATATTGCTGTTGAATTGAGAAGGCTCCTGTACAATCAATGTATCAAGCTTCGGAGAGGATTTGAATATGGAAGAAGACTTCGTCCTTTCTGCAAGAGCGGAAACTTCTTTTGAAGTCTCGATCTGAATCTCCTTGAATTTTGCTGCAGGATTATAGTAGATTCCATCGTCATACCTCTGATTTGAGGCTGACTGAGAAATAGTAGCAACTGATGCACAAGAAGACAGCATCAGAAGCGCTGAGGCAAGCAAAGCAATGTGCATTTTCATAATTGAATCTCCTATAAAAATTTATATATTTGTGCAATTTTAGCAATTAATATCGATATAACAAAAAGAATACCATATGGCAAAGGAAGTTACTTCAAGGGCAGAAAATTACTCTCAATGGTATAATGACCTGGCACTCAAGGCAGACCTTGCAGAGCAATCGGCAGTAAGAGGATGTATGGTCATCAAACCTTACGGATATGCAATTTGGGAAAAAATGCAGTCTATACTCGACGGAATGTTCAAACAGACCGGAGTCCAGAACGCATATTTCCCTCTTTTTATTCCAAAATCCTTCTTCAGCCGCGAAGCTGAACACGTTGCCGGATTCGCTAAGGAATGTGCAGTTGTTACTCACCATCGTCTTATGAATGACCCTGACGGGAAAGGTGTCATTGTGGACCCTGAAGCAAAATTGGAAGAAGAATTGATTGTACGTCCGACTTCCGAGACTATCATATGGAGCACTTATAAAAACTGGATTACATCCTGGAGGGACCTTCCGATACTTTGCAACCAGTGGTGCAATGTCGTAAGATGGGAAATGCGCACAAGGCTTTTCCTTAGAACGGCGGAATTCCTCTGGCAGGAAGGACACACTGCCCACGCAACAGCGGAAGAAGCAGAGGCAAAGGCTAATGAGATGGTGCAGGTATATGCAAAATTCGCACGTGAAGTTATGGCTTTGCCTGTCATTGTAGGCCACAAGAGTCCTAATGAAAGGTTTGCCGGAGCCCTTGACACTTTGACCATTGAGGCGATGATGCAGGACGGAAAAGCTCTGCAGGCAGGAACATCCCATTTTCTCGGCCAGAACTTCGCCAAATCATTTGATGTACAGTACACCAACAAGGAAGGAAAGCAGGAATATGTTTGGGCGACATCCTGGGGCGTAAGTACACGGCTTATGGGAGCGCTCATTATGGCCCACGGAGATGATAACGGGCTTGTACTTCCTCCTGCCCTCGCCCCTATCCAGGTGGTTATGGTGCCGATTTTCAAAACAGAAGAAGAACATCAGGCTATTCTGGACAAGATGTATGCAGTCAAGAAACAGCTGGAGGCTTTGGGCCACAGCGTGAAGGTGGATGACCGCGACACCCTGCGCCCTGGATTCAAATTTGCGGAATGGGAACTGAAAGGAGTGCCTGTGAGACTTGCAATGGGCCCGAGAGATTTGGAGAACGGCACAGTTGAAGTAGCCAGAAGAGATAACCTCACAAAAGAAACCGTTTCCGTCGACGGACTTGACCAGCACATCCACAAACTTCTCAGCGACATACAGAAAGGCATATATGACAAGGCCTTTGCCTATAGGGAGCAGAATGTAGAGAAATGTGACGATTGGGAAGAATTCAAAGCCAAGATTCAGACCGGAAAATTCCTGCTGTGCCACTGGGACGGAACAGTTGAGACCGAACAGAAAATCAAGGACGAAACAAAGGCCACAATACGCTGCATCCCTATTGACAGCTTTGTCTGCCAGGAGGAGGGCAAGGATATCTATTCCGGAAAGCCATCCAAGCAAAGAGTCATTTTCGCAATTTCATACTAGTCGGATAATATGAGAAAGAAACTGTTTTTCCTTGCCATTTGCCTGCAAATGGTCGGGGTTGTGGGTTATTCCCAGGAAAACGATGTACAGAAAGCTGTCGCAGACGCGGCCAATGCACTTTCAAACGCGCCCGAAATTGCAGAAAAGGTCAATTATTGGACGACTTCCTCAATATTTGATGTCGGTCTTTCCAGCACTATGCTTCAGAATTGGGCGGCAGGTGGATATAACACTATCGCGATAAATGCAGGCATAGATGCCAATGCAAACTATAAAAAGGAGTTGATGACCTGGGGCAACAGGTTGCAGCTTATGTACGCATTCTATGTGTCCGGAGATAAACCGGGTGTGATACAAAAGACCAACGACCTTATCAAACTGGAAAGTGCGTGGGGCTACAGGACGTCTGAAACATCCAAATGGAACTACTCCGCATCCCTTAACTTCCGTTCACAATTCACAGACAGTTACAAGTTCGGGAATCCTCTCGTTGATGAGCCGTACGGGCCGAATGACTATGCCAAGACACTGCAGTCAGGCTTTATGTCTCCTGCCTACACAAATATCGCTCTTGGTATGACCTGGACTCCATCTGCGTGGTTCTCCGCCAATTTTGCCCCATTGACCGGAGGCTTCACCATTTGCGACATTCCTATTCTGAGAAAGACCTATGGTATGAAGCCGATAGAAGGTACTGAAGAATACAGGTCCTCCCTCTTCCAGTTCGGTGCTCAGGTAACAGCGAACGTAAAGTTGAATATCAACGAAGTTTTCAAGTTTGAAACGCAACTTGTTCTCTTTTCAGACTATCTCAACAAGCCTCAGAACATAAGGGTCAACTGGGACAACAAGATTTCCTGGCAGCTCAACAAGCTCTTCAAGATCAGCTTTGATACCTGGCTCATTTACGACCCTATCGTAATGATCCCGGACGAAATCCATCCTGAAGGCATACAGAGGATTCAGATGAAGGAATACCTGTCATTCAATCTCACATATACATTTGCGCCTAAGAAATAATGAGACGCATCCTCCTTGCAGTAAGTGGAGGCATCGACTCAATGTATCTTGCCTCCAGAGCTTCCGAGCTTATGCCGGACGCTGTATTTGCCATTGCCCATTGCAATTTCAAGCTCAGGGGCAAAGAAAGTGATGGGGACGAAGAATTTGTCCGGGAATGGGCAAACAGGCACGGAATGGCATTCTATTGCAGGACCTTTGACACAGAAGCATATTCTGAGAAAAATGGTATAAGCATTGAAATGGCGGCACGGGAACTGCGTTATGCCTGGTTCAAAGAGTTGATGGAGGCCGAAGGATTTGATGCTACAGCCGTTGCTCACAATGCCAATGACAATGCGGAGACAATGATTTTGAATCTCCTGCGCGGTACGGGAGGAAGAGGTCTGAGAGGAATGTCAGGGCGAGACAGGATACTCCGTCCTATGCTGGATATAGAGAGAAAGGAAATAAGGGACTGGATGGTAGCGAACGATATCTCCTGGAGAGAGGACAGGACCAATTCGGAGAACGTCTATAAGCGGAATAAAATACGCAATGAAGTATTTCCCCTGTTCGGGCAGATTAATCCCTCATTTATCCGCACCCTGCAGAGAGATATGAAGCATATAGCCCAGGAAAATGACATTGCGGAAGATTATTTCAGGGAGGCCCTTCCCAAAATCATCATTGATGGAAACAGCATAAACATCAAGGCTCTGATGGAACTTTCACATTGGGAATATGTACTATGGAGATGGTCCGAGCCATACAACCTCAGCGATGAGACATTCAATAAACTCGTAGAACTTCTCAAATCCACGAGGACTATCAGCGGCAAATCGTTCGAATCCCCTACCAATCTGCTGACTATACATAAAAAAATTCTGTCCGCATTGCCCCGATAATATCAAGGCCACACGGACAGAATATGCTGATCAAGGAATCCCCTACCGCATAACAATTTCAAAAGGCATACGTGCAAACATATAGTCGTGTGTCTCAGAAACCTGCTCGCTCCATTTCAGGAAAGCATTTCCGAATGACTCGAAGGCTGTCCCGCTCAAAGCATTTGACTTTGCCTGGGAATCTTTGTTAAGCAATGACATAATTTGTTCGGCTGCTGTCTGCGGCTTAGGGTAGCCGACAAGCTTCCAGGCCCTGAGGTCAGGATCGCCATCATTCACCAATGCGGCAGCATAATGAAGCGCATCCTCAAGAGTACCTATCTCATCAACCAGACCGATTCCGATTGCATCAGAGCCAGCCCAAACTCTTCCCTGTGCTATTGAGTCGACGAATTCCGTTTCCAGTCCTCTTCCCTCTGCGACATAGTTGACGAATGTTGTATAAACATCCTCAACAGAAGCCTGCATTGCAGCCTTCTCGATTTCATCAAGAGGGCGTAAAACAGACAGCATATCTCCGTGCTTGTTGGAGTTTACAGTCGTAACATTTACGTGAGCTATGTCCTTGAGAGTTCCGCTGAAGTCAGGAATCATACTGAAAACGCCTATTGAGCCCGTCAAAGTAGTCTTATCCGCATAAATCTTGTCGCAGCTGTTGGATATCCAATAGCCACCCGATGCGGCATAATCGCCATAAGATGCCACCACTGGCTTTTCCTTCTTCAGAAGTTCAATCTGCTCCTTAATCTGTTCAGATGCCATAACGCTTCCTCCCGGAGAATTGACCCTGAATACAACAGCCTTGATTGTGGAATCCGCACGGACCTTCTCAATCTGGGATGCAAAATACCCACCTGCAACTTCTTCTTTACCGTTTCCGTCCACTATCTCACCATCCGCATATATGATGGCAATTTTCTGCTTCAACTTTGATTGTTCCTTCTTGGCAGAGACATAATCTGTGAAAGGAATGAACTTGATGTCATCAAATTTTTCTACGACAGCAAGGTCAGCAAGCTTCTGCTTTCTCTCGTCGGAAGAAAGAATCTCATCAACAAGCCCGGCCTCCAGAAAATCCTCCGGAAATATCAGTTCAATATTATCGATTATCTCATTGAGTCTTTCAACTGAAATACCGCGGCTTTCTGCTATTTCCGTTGCATAAGCATTCCATATTGAATTGATCATAACCTGATTCTGTTCAAGGTTCTCAGGACTGGCTGAATTCCTGATGAACATTTCTCCGGCTGATTTATACTTGCCGTGACGGATGAGCTGTACATTGACTCCAAGTTTGTCAAGAAGATCCTTGACGAAAATCAGCTGGCTGGATACACCCGTCAGCATATAGGTTGCACCGTGATATGGAGTCAAATAAATCTTGTCGGAAACAGATGCCAGATAATAAGAGGCAGTAGTTGGTGAATCCATTATGGAGATGATTGCCTTTCCGCTTTTACGGAAATTGGCAAGAGCAGCCCTTAATTCCTCCATTTCTGCCATACCTATCGACGCATTCTGTGACCGGAAATACAAATACTGTACAGAAGGGTCCTCAGCAGCCGAATTCAAAGCCTGAACGGCATCAAGGAGTCCAATTACCGTACGTTTTTCGCCCTGAATTGACGAGAAAATATCACTTTCCTTGCTCTGCTCAGCTATAGTAAGCTTTGACAGATCCAGATAAAGCACGCCCGACTTTGGCAGTACAGGTTGTGAAGAGCCTGCCGCAGCAATGGAGCCTATCATTCCTATGCTGATGAGGAAAATGATGATGTTGAAAATAAAAATTCCGCAGATGACTGCGAGAGTCCATTTTACAAAATTCTTCATATCTTTTACGTTATCTGTTTACACTTGATGTGAAGGACAAATATACTAAAATTTGCTACCTTTGTACATTAAATTAATGTCTATGGCACAAAAACCTTCCATTCCAAAGGGGACAAGAGATTTCGGCCAGCAGGAAATGGCTGAGAGAAATTATATATTCGACACCATACGTTCAGTATTCAGGACCTTCGGCTACTCGCAGATCGAAACTCCCGCGATGGAGAACCTCTCCACCCTGCTCGGCAAATATGGAGATGAAGGAGACAAACTCCTGTTCAGAATACTTAATTCCGGAGATGCATTTGCAGAAGCTGATTTTTCAAGGCCTCTCGCGTCCCAGGTATGTGAAAAGGGTTTGAGATATGACCTCACGGTTCCGTTTGCAAGATTTGTCGTACAGCACCAGAACGATATTTCTTTCCCTTTCAAGAGATTCCAGATTCAGCCGGTATGGAGAGCTGACAGACCCCAGAAAGGACGTTATCGCGAGTTCTATCAGTGCGATGCCGATGTCATAGGATCAAAGTCCCAGATTAATGAATTGGAGCTCGTCCAAATCGTGGACAAGGTGTTCGGATTGCTCGGGGTAAATGTGCTGATCAAGATCAATAACCGCAAGGTCCTTACCGGATTCGCTGAAATCTGCGGTTTCCCGGATAAGGTGATCGATATTACAGTCGCTATCGACAAACTGGATAAGATCGGTCTTGAAGCCGTGGAAGCAGAAATGGAGCAGAAAGGATTGACGAAGGAAGCCATAGAGGTCATAGAATCAATTCTGAAACTCTCCGGAGACACATCGGAGAAAATAGCTTCGATGAGAGATTTGATGAACGGAGGCTCTGCCTCAGGAATCGTATCCGAAACCGGTTTGAAAGGTCTCGACGAACTTGAAGAGCTATTCGGATTCATAGAGGCTGCAGGAGTAAAAAATCCTGTAGAAATTGACTTGTCCCTCGCAAGAGGATTGAACTATTATACGGGTGCAATCTTCGAAGTTAAAGCACTTGATTTTGAAATAGGAAGCATCTGCGGAGGCGGAAGGTATGATAATCTGACAGGCATTTTCGGTCTGCCGGATATGTCCGGAGTCGGCATAAGCTTCGGAGCTGACAGAATATATGACGTTTTGAAAGGATTGGATAAATTCCCTGACGGGCTGAAATCATCCACAAAGATTCTCTTCGCCAATATGGGTACGGAGGAAATAGAATACCTGCTCCCTGTCGCATCAGCACTTCGCAATGAGGGCGTATCCGTGGAAATTTACCCGGACAACACCAAGTTGAAGAAGCAGTTCGATTATGCCGACAGAAAGAACATTCCTTTCCTCAGTATAACAGGAGGGGACGAGATTGCTGCAGGCACAGTGCAAATCAAGAATCTGGCGACAGGCGACCAGCAGACATTCCCTAAGGGCGATATCGAAGGCATTATTTCCTTCATTTCAAGATAATTTGGCATTTTGCATAATTCTGCCTATCTTTGTAGTCCAACATCGCGGGGTAGAGCAGTCGGTAGCTCGTCGGGCTCATAACCCGGAGGTCGCAGGTTCGAGTCCTGCCCCCGCTACTCAAAATTCCCGAATCTATTGCCAGCAAAGGATTTCGGGAATTTTTTTATTGTAAACGCATATTAATAGGTGCAAGTTGTATTTGCAAAATTTCCACTCTCACTCGCACTTTTCGAGAAAGCATCGCTCCCTTGGAATAAACAGCATCGTCTTGCTCCCCATACAAGACTTGACTTCCGTATGGTATTGTCTTTATTATCAATTGTTTATTATTTATAAAAGGTAAAAACATCCCTTGCTTATATTTTTTTAGCAAATTGACAAAACTCTGGTTTCGGCGCTTTGACAAATGAAAATTATACTCGTTACTGTGCAACACGCTCGCATAGCCTTCTATTTTTACAACAAGAGATTTATTGTCTGCTAATTGTTCTTCAATAAAAGCCAACGTGTTATTTAATTCCATTTCATAAAACGCCAGACTGTCATCAAAAAAATGGAGCATCCATTCATAATCTTTGGAAGTCGCATTCTTATCCAAATAAACACTTTTTTGCAAAGCATACTGCTTCAACAACTGCAAGCAATCAAATTCCGTCGTATCAGAAAGCGTTTTCGGATTAGGTTCGTCATTATCGAAATATAAATTGGCTGAACAGAACCTTCTTGTTGTATCTTTTTGATTAACAATAAATAAAGTATCATTTTCTATCTTATTCCAATGAAAGATATCATTACAACAAGTATCTTCGAGATGATTTTCATCCAAAGGACGATTGGAAGAAAAATAACCACTTTTACCATCCGCATTCAGCGAGAAATAAAAATCATTATCCACTGAATTGATAGGCACACCAAGGTTGACAGGAAGTGTCCAACTGCACAATCCGCCTTCACTGCGGAAAATGTCGTAACCACCCACACCAGGCCATTCATCAGAGCTAAAATACAGAACTTTAGCGTTTGCATCATAAAATGGCGTAACCTCATTACCTGCCGTATTGATGCCACTTCCCGCATTAATGGGTTCTCCAAACTCACCATCTCCAAGCACTGAAAACCAGATGTCCATATCGCCCATTCCTTGCGGTCGATTCGACACGAAATACAACACTTCCGAGTTTCCCATCTCTGCCAAGAACGGCTGGGTTGAAGTAAAATCATTGCCGTTGATGTGGTTTCCCAAAATCGTAGCCTTAGTCCATTTCCCATTCCGACAAGAAGTCTCATACAAATCACACAACAACTCTTCGTCTACGGTCCGCAGGCAACGCGAAAAAATCAGATGATCTCTTTTTTTATTAAAGGTAAAATTAGGATGATAATAATTACTTTTATTGATAACATTTTTTAATGCGACAATCTCAGTATAAGCATCATTCTTCAAAAGCGACTGGTAAATTTTAGCCGTCCACTGGGTATCGAAAAAAGACTCATTGTCATCATCAACTTCGGATTTCATCGAAGAGAAAAAGAACAAGGAATCATCCAACAACAAGGGATTATATTCCGAAAATGGCGAATTGACAGATTCCGGCAAAGGCTCAACGACAAAATCCAAAGTATCATGTAACAACTTATTTGCAATCTGTTTTCGCTCGGTTTCGGACCAATGCTGCTGTGCCGTCACAAGAAACGGAAAAATCAACAAAAAAAGTACAAAAAAAGTCCTTTTCATAGTTACATTATATCATAAGGACAAGGTTCTTTGCCCATTTTTGTAATTTTCTTTCGTTTAAAAGTATAATTCAGAGAAAATTCCAAACCACCACGGCCTTTATTACCTTTCATCAATGTTGAAACCGTCACATCATAACTCACACCAAGTCTCAGATTCTGCCAATCGAAGAAAAAATCCACGATAACCGCGTCATTCCATCGATAAAAGACGCCGCCGCCGAGGGAAAAAAGTGTGGTGTAGCTGTTTTTCATCTGGAAATATTCAACATTCGCACCGAAAACGACTTCGTAAAACTGCTTTTGAAATTCGGCATAAACAGCGGGTTGCAGTGCTAAATCAGACACCAGTCGAAAAGACGAATTAAAATGGGCAGCAATGTTAATCGGCAAGCGTGTATCCACATCGCCGAACGACTGTTTGGGCTGTGTCAAATGCTTTGCACTGACGCCCAAGAGATAACGGTCGGTTTTGTTGGGCGAGAAACTCCAGAGCAGGCCCGCCCCGCAATCAAAAAAAAACACCTTATCTCGACCAAAACTCTCACTGATGGGATTGTCGGCATCGAAAATCTGATGGTAAAACTGTTCATCGAAAGTCATCTGGGCATAATCGATGCTTCGCTGCATAAAACCCGCATAAACGCCCACACCGATTTTATGGCGGCCACGACGTCCCAACGCATTGAGGTAAGATAATGTGATGATGGGATGCACACTATTGTAATGCGAATCGCCTGTATAATCACAATTTACCAATACGCCAACACTTAATTGTCTTCGATACTGTTGGTTTCGCACAATTGGCGCATCGGCATAAAAGGTAAAATGCACGTATGGTTTGGTTAAGGAGAGCCACTGCGTTTTCTGATTGGCACCAACACGAAAAAGTCCGTCGTAACAACCCGCTTGCGCGGGATTCACCTCAACGGGAGCTTGGTAAAACTGGGAATAGTGCACATCCTGCGCAAAGCAAAAGCTAAAACAAAATAGCGAAATGACCAGCAGAATAATATATTTGTACTTGTCCTTCCAGCAACTTTTCAGATAGCGTCGAAGCTCGCTTTCGCGAGCGTTACTGCCTGGTTCGTAAAACTTCTTTCCACTGATGGCGGTAGGCAGAAATTCCTGTTCTGCGAAATTATGTTCATAATCATGGGCATATTTGTAACCTTCATGATAGCCGAGTTCCTTCATCAGCTGCGTTGGCGCATTGCGTAAGTGAAGTGGAACAGGCAGGTCACCAGTCTTTTTCACCCAACCAATAGCTTCATCTATAGCCATATATGCCGCATTGCTCTTCGGCGAGCTGGCAAGATAAATGGCAGTCTGGGACAAGACTATGCGTGCTTCTGGCATGCCAATATGATGCACTGCCTGAAAGCAATTGTTGGCCAGCAAAAGTGCATTGGGGTTAGCGCAACCGATATCTTCCGCGGCAAGGATAATCATACGTCTGGCGATAAACAAGGGGTCTTCTCCAGCGACAAGCATACGCGCCATCCAGTAGACCGCCGCATTGGGATCGCTGCCGCGCAACGACTTGATGAAAGCAGAAATGATATCGTAATGCTGTTCGCCTTTCTTGTCATAAATCGCCAGGTTTTTCTGAATAATTTTGCCAACCAACTCGTTAGTGATGACCATTTCGCCATTTTCCGGAGCAGTAGCCATCGCCACCAATTCAATGGCATTAATCAACTTGCGAGCGTCACCACCAGAAATACGCATCAGGGCTTCCTGTTCTTGGAAAACGACTTTGCATTGCAGCTTCTCCTGCAAATATTTTTGCGCTGACGCTATAATTTGTTCCAAATGCCTTCGTTCCAGAGGTTTAAGAGTATAAACCTGACAGCGAGAAAGCAAAGGCGAAATAACCTCGAAAGAAGGATTTTCAGTGGTGGCACCTATCAAAGTAACGATGCCGCGTTCCACTGCTCCCAGAAGCGAATCTTGCTGAGATTTACTGAAACGATGTATTTCATCAATGAAAAGGATGGATTTTCCATCTGACTTTTCCGCCTTGTCCAAAATTTCACGGATATCTTTCACACCGGAGCTAATGGCACTAAGCATATAGAAATCAGCACCTGTCACTTCAGCAACAAGGAGGGCGAGTGTCGTTTTGCCCACACCTGGCGGTCCCCACAGAATCATCGAATAGATTTTGTCACTTTCAATGGCCTGGCGAAGCACGCCACCCTCCCCCATCAGGTGCTCTTGACCGATGTACTGATCCAGGGTTTTGGGTCGCAATATCTCTGCAAGCGGTTGATTCATATCTATTTATCTATTGCTGGAGTAAGCAAGGTTTCCGTTTTCTTTTTCTTCAGATTTTTAAAAGAATCTATACCTATTCGCAATGAAAAAATGTGCGAGTAAAGTGCAATGGACACATCTCCGACATCAGTAAATGCATAATCTATCGCAACAATATCTTTAATGTTAATACCGATGCCCAGATTTATTTGGCAAGTCACCTTCTTTTTATTGTCGAATTCCGTTTCCTGCTGGAAGTTGCCGATGCCCGCACGTATAGCCACGATTTTCTTGTAGGCAAATTCCATTCCGAAATGAGGATTAAAGGTAAAAACATTGGTACTCAAAATATCATCACGTCTTCCATCAAAGGTAAAATCAGCATTCAAAGCAAAAGTAGCGTTAAATCCTTTGCCGAAATCCACGTATTTAGCGCCTCCTATAAGAAGTTGAGGAACAGTGACTTCAAGCGAATTTTCAGGAATTTCGTTACCCGTCTGCTCAAAGACCTCCTTAATGCGGTCGCTAAGGGTATAAGACCAAGCATTGAAGGTACCAGTGGCATCTTGGAGATGCACACCGACCTGCCAACCCTTGCGGTTGAACTGCACTCCCAAGTCGAGGCCAAAGCCCCAGGCACCGCAGAAATCACCGATACGACGACGGATAATCTTGGCATTGCCACCTACCGACAAACCTTTCACTTTATTGAAATTATAAGCATAACTCAGCAGAAACGCATTATCGGCAGAAGAAAAGTAAGAAATCTTATCATAATCTATATTTCCTTCATTATCAATAAGTTCTGTCGTATTCATAATATTATCCACTCCAAAGCGGATATAGGAAAAAGCGATAGTGTGGTTAGAATCAACTTTGTAAGCAGCGGCCGCATAATCGTATTTAGAGATACCGGCAAAATATTCGGCGTGCATTGCAGCGATTTGCAGTTTCTGGTTCATGCGGCCCAACCCAGCCGGGTTCCAATAAGCAGCGGTCACATCATCGCTAATGGCTGTCATTGAGTTGGACATGGACAAACCTCGAGCACCGACACCCAGTGATAGAAACGCATTACTATACTTGGCGATCTGTGCGTGCAGTTCCACCAACGACAATATCAGCAATAGTAATACGACGAAACGTTTCATGAGAAAATTTTTCGTTTGCAAATGTACAAAATATTGTTGAATTGATAATTCCATACTTATGACATTATAGATTTTATCGAAAACCGGAACAGATTATTTTCCCATTGCGCGGCATTCGTCAACGATTTCAAAAAAATACTTTTATTTCACTCTCCTTCAAAACAAATTTTACAGTTTCCCAATCAAAATGGAGTTTTCCACTTGCAGACAGGTAGAGTAACTCTTTCAAACTTTCTATTGAAACAGCATAATCACCTTGGTAATAAAGAATCCCTTCTGCAAATTTTTCAATACGCTTATCTTCTGACAATCCATATCAGAGCGCAAATATCAAGCAAATAGCGTCCCATTTACCACTCCAAATTAAAAAATTCCGAAAAACAAAGACACACGTTTAAAAAAGCAGAGCCGCAGCAGGCACGCCGCGTCTCTACAATGTTTTATCGAAAACCGGAACGGATTATTTTTCCATTGCGCGATATTCTTCAACGATACCGCCCGCGATACAGCACCATGATCTCAATGACGTGGAACTGGCACTTACCAGCCTTGATGTCCTCCAACAGCTTGCGGGCGTTGTGCAAACCGTGGGCGATACCGATGTTGAGTTTCAAGCCGTCAACGTCGATGGTAGCGCTACGCACACCTTCCAAACCACGGAGTTCCTCGAAGTCGATCTTCGGGAGAGGGAAATTTTCGCATTGGGGAATGCCTTGTGATGGCGCTCTGGCGCACGCCATCCTTTAATCTTGGACGAGGCGCACGGATCAACCGATGCAACGGTTGCTGCCGTACACGCTCAACTCGCTCGAAGTGAAGTACAGGCACCACGCGTACTCGGAGTCGTTGGGCGTGGACGACCAATAGCTACCGCCGGCACCCACGCTGCTCACCTCACCATTGCAATAGCGGTTGCCCGCAGCGGGCAGGGTGATGGACTGACCGTTCGGCCCCGTCACCTTGTAACCGCTGCCCGTCCACTGCCATGTGCATGCGTCTTTCAGTTCTTCCAACTATTCCTTGGTAGGGAGTTTGCTTCCAAAAGAACGGACGGCTGCATCATAATCATAAAATCCGCTTTCATTCTTGTCTTTCCATTTCGTTCCGCTGGGAAGCCCCAAATCTACATATTCTTGTGCCTTGATTTGCAGTGCGAAAAGGCACAAAACGCTTAATAGGAGAATCTTTTTCATTGTGTTCGTTTTTTGATGGTCAATTCACATTAGGTTCTTTTCTTTCATTCTTCGCTCAATGTGGGCGAAGATTTGTTTGTATGCAGGGCATAAGAGGGTCTTTCTTTTGAAATCGCCATTGCGGAGGTAGCTGTCGTGGAGGCATCCTCCGTGACAGATGTTGTACCATTTGCAGTCAGAACATCCAACGGCGGCAAGATGCTCTGTTCGTTTGTATATTTCACTTTGCTTGACACGTGGCAGTATCTCCATAAGTGTTTCATGATGTAAGTTGCCGTATGCGTATTGTCTCAAGCCATCATTGCAGAAACGGCCACAAGGCATCACATCGCCAGTGGGTGCTATAGCCAAGAAATTGTCCTGACAATTGCGACTGAACATACATCCCGTCGTGCGACCTGTGGCAATGTTGCTGGCAATTTCTACGAAATTAGACTCTGTTATCCTGCCTTCGTGATCATCAAACCACAGGTCAAAAAGTTCAACACACATCTGGGCATACTCTTGCGCAGTGATACCATATTCGTTACAATTTTGTTCTGCCTCACCGGAGATAAAAAGAGGGTTGAACTTGAAATTCAACGATTGCTCTTTCATAAACTGGTACAACTCTGGAATATGTCCGATGTGTTTGCGGCTACCCACTACAATGCAGCCAGGGTTCATTCCTCGTTGGCGACATAAGGCGAATTTCTCCATAATAATGTCAAATGTTGGCTGCCCTTTGGCACCCACTCTTTGTTTGTCGTGGATTTCCTTTATGCCATCCAACGAAAACCCCAGCCTGATTTTGTATTGAATGAGTATATCCAAATATTCTGCGTCTATCAGTGACAGATTCGTTTGCATTGATTGACGAATATCGAACCCCGTCAATTCTTGTTCGATAAAAGCAAATATTGTACGGTAATTATCCTTGCCCCATAACAAAGGTTCACCGCCATGCCAAATAATAGCAAGTTTACTACGGTGTGTGGTTGCCAGCATCTCTTTTATTTGCAGTATAACACGTTTGGCAAACCCAATGTCAAACATATCAGTATTTGCCTTTGTGTCATTGCTCAAATAACAGTATTTGCAGCGGAAGTTACAGGCATAGGTTGGTTTGAGAATGATAGTCATTGAAATTTAGTTGGGTTCCTCGCTATTCGTGTCATAATAATCACCGTATGGTTCATCAATATAATCAGCGTATGAATCTCCGTGAACATCGTAAGAGTTAAACGAATAAGTAGGATTTTTTTTAATACTGATTCTATCTAAAATTACTTTCTGAGAGAAAAAGAGGTTACTGGCTTCTCCTATGATTATTTTATTCATCATACATTATTTGTTTTTCATTTATGCTTCAAGTTTTGGATTAAAAGTATTCTTTTCAAGGTCATATCCCTTTATCCACCATGGTCCAGATGTCTTCTTTGTCCCATACCGATTCTCAAAAACGATATTTAGTTCAATTTTTACAACTTTCTCTTTTTTTAGTTTAATCACAGATAGTCTTTCGAATGGCAAAACAATAGCATTGGTTTCTGTAGTATTGGCTTTTACAATAGGTAATCTTTTTTCTTCGCGATATACAATATTATTGTCCCCGTCCAGCAATTCGGCAAAGCATGTCACATTGTATGCAGCAAATATCTGAGAGTCATTGACAATGTGAATATTTCGTTTCATCATTTGCCGTTTTAGTTTTTTCCCATTAATATTCGTAATGGAGTCATCAACCATATTTTGATTATAACAGGCAAGTTTGATTTCAGGCTCAAACTTTTCAGCTGGAATAACCCAAACAACAAAGGATGCGATAGCACCTATTATGATTGATGTTGCTATTGATATGATTATTGTACTCATATTAACAATCTATTAATTCCAATCTCCACTTGAATCGCCATATCCACCATCATCAGAATAGTCTGAATAATCTTCGAAAGCATTTTCTATTTCTACTTTATCGTCCATATTTTTCAGAATAACTTCTTGCGCATATGTTATTGCATCCATCGCTAATTCAAACTTGATTAGAAAGAGGATTTGCCTATACCGACAAATCCTCTTTAAATTTGTGTTATTTTATGTTATTAGTTCATGTTAAAGTAATAATAGCTTCCTTTATATGACACATAATACTGATAATGATTATTGCTTGTCCAAGGTGCAGACCGGTTATAATTCGAATTTTCTCTGACAACACATTCAGTTTGGTTTTCATCATCTACAACAGCATAATAAGAGTTACACATCCCTGCGGATTGATATACTTTAATTGATATAGACTTTACAGCTTTGCCTCCCAAGCCGCACGCGGCATTACCTTGCCAGTAAATTGGTGTATGGCTGTTAATTTCATTACATAAAATACTTTTTTCTTTCACAATAGTGAATGAGCTGAATACCATTGCGCTAGTCATTATCGCAATAATCACTGCGATTGTCATAAATGTTTTTTTCATAATAAAATTGTGGCATTTTTTATCCTGTAGCCTGCAGTTTTAAATTTAAATGTTTTTCGACCGCAAAAATACGTCATTCAGGCTTTGTCTCTCCTGTACATTCCGTGACTATTTATCACGTTTTCATTGAATTGTAATCACGGTTAGGATGTGAAATTTGCGGCAACTGCCGAGGAAATCACGGTGGTTCGTTCAGTCGCTTAACAATTCTTTCAGCCTCTCCATTTTCTCCGCAGAAAAATCTTCCAAAGAGAGGCTGAAATTCACTTGTGTGTGTGAGTAGGGGAGCCCGTACAGTTGCATCGCATCTGCCAGAAAGTTGTGCTTCAGTATTTTGGAAAGACGAGATAGCAGTTCCACATCAACGCTGCTGCGGCGGAAGATGGTATAGACATTGGTGCGTTCGCAGTGTAGCCGCCGAGCCAGCTCCGCCACACTCATACCGCTTTCATCGAACACCGATTTCACCAATTTGCCGATATGTACTTCCCTTTCCTGCATTACCAATTTGTCATAAACCATAAAAAAAGCGTGGAATCTTTTCCTTGCCTGACTCTCGGGTTTCCACGCCCACCAATCTAACAAGTTGTTCCACGCCGTAGCAATTACGGCATCTGGTAACTTTCCTTGATTGGTTTGTCCTCGTAAAGAGGACGTTGTGGAAATTGAGAGTCAAGGATAGCCACAAACGCTATCTATTAATATATTTTGTAATTTATTTCTATCTCTCTATCTACTAAATCTTTTGGTTTCTAATTCAATATTATTCGTGTCAATTTTTGACTTGCAAAAATACGCTTATTTTGGGAATTGGCGAATAGTGTGGGTTAAATTCTTTCGGTCACAGATTTTTTCCAAAAATCCATTATGTTCCTAATTTTTGTTGAACGCGATAAAATTGTAATGCTTTAGAGTTTCCCCATATTCCGCACCCTCATTTGCAATTCCTCCATCCTCAGCATCAGTGCATCGAAATCCAACGACTGCCCGTAAATGAAATATCGCCGCATATCGGCATAGTCGGTTTGCCAAGAAATCCTATGCTTTCTTGGAATTATAAAATTGATGGTATCGGGCTGTAGCAGGGCATAATCGACATACTTCAGTGCATAGTAGGTGCTGCGGTGTTCCACTACGGCATCGTATAAGGTTCTACTGGATAAGGCTTTAAGCCCATACGGAGTATCCATCAACTTCTCCAAATCATACAAATGACGAGACATTCGTACACTTCGCGGCGTCTCCTTTTGGAACTCCTCCGCCAACAAGAAAAATTTTTCCAAGAAAGTGCGAGTGGGTGACACCGTTTGTATTCTACTAATAGAATCAGTATCCTCTTCCGTGAATGTTTCACCAATCAGTGAATGTATCTCCCGTTCCTCCGTGGGCTCATCCATTGACAAGCAACTCACCTCAATCTTTACTCTCGGCGGAATATAACTTATAGCATCCTCCAAAACTGAAGGATAGTGCAGAATAATCACCGTGGGATCTTTGTCTGAATCAATGGGATTCCATTCGCCTTGATTATCCTGTCATTTAGTGACATTTTCTATCCTGTACCCCGACACTCCCATATTCCTTAAACTCATATCCAGTTGTTTAGACAGCATTTCGTGGATGTATTTCCGGGCTGTTTTACGCAATTTGTCACGCTGGCTCTTACTGGCATTCTCTATGCCAAAGAAAGAATGGCTGATAGACAAGTCTATGTCTTCTGAAAAACGCTCAATGATGTTAAAACCTTTGTAAAGCGATGTACCTCCCTTGAACAGCAGCGATTCCCGACATTCTGTCTGAAATAATGCCTTCAGCACAATAGTCACCCACCAATCCTTTTCAACGGCAACTTGATTGACTTCTGGGTGTTCCAACTCTGTCTGTTGTAACATTGCAAGGCGGTCAACAGAACTATTGTTTATCCATATCTTTCCCATAATCACTGCTTTATCATAGGCTTTACAATCCGTTTCATCCATGCGGGCATATTATCCACATCTTTTAACAAAGCCTCTTTATCAGATTCTTTAGAGAGGAGTTCCCTGATTATCTGCAATTCATTTTCTCCCACATTCTCTTGTTTTAAAGTTTTCAATGCCTGTGTCAGCAGGCCGATGAGTTTTGTCTGGAAACAGAAGTTTTTAGGCACACCGCGTTTCAGTTTAATCTGACAATTTGCAAGTTGGATAGTGCGCTCGCTGCCTGTGGTGAGATAGGTGTAGTTCATAGGCACTTGTGTGGACAGTCCCAGCGCATTCAACGCTGTCATACCTGATGGCAATACCTCTGCATGGTCTCGTATCGCAATGGCTTGCACGATTTTATCCACCGAGGGTATCACAGTTCCAAACCGGCTCCTTCGAGGCTTCGCATAGATACCTTGCGCCACTTTCACCAACACCCCCTCACGAGTCAGCTCCGCCAAAGTTTCCCCTACAAATTCGGAATGAAATTCTGGGAAATCGGAGCGAAACAGCACAGTATCGTCAGGCAATACCTCAATACGTTGTTGAAGTGTAACACCATTATTCACAGTATCTTCTCCTTTCATACACCTTTGAAATTTTGATAATTTTTCAAGTGCAAAAATACAAATAATTTGAAAAAGAGAAATGAAAACGGAAAATTATATAGATTTTTTTGTATCTTTGCCAGCGTTCTAACAAGCAAGATTTAATGAAAAAACGTTTCGAACCAATATTTGACAAGTGCGGTGAAATCGTCGAATTTTTAATGACATCTCCTGATATTCCCAACGACGAAAGTCTTCAATTCAAAATCAGATTGAGTGTCGAAGAAACTGTGGAAAATGTAGTCTGCTACGCTTACAACAATGGTTTGGGATACATCGAAGTGGAAACTTCACTCGAAAACGGTGTGTTGTCCATCATGTTGAAAGACAGCGGAAAACCGTTCAACCCGTTGAATGCACCCGACCCCAACGTCTCACTCGCCCTTGAAGACCGCCCCATCGGCGGACTCGGCATATTCTTGTGCAAACAGATGATGGATGAAGTCAACTACGAATACGTTGACAACTGCAACATTCTGACTATGAAAATCAACATTTAGCATTCTATGAATAACGAAGACAAAACACTGCTAAGCTTGGATCTTCACTGCCAGATGATTGTGGAAGAATACCGTGAGAATCTGCCCATTTATAAAAAAATGCAGACCATCGTTATGGAACGCCTCCATAAAGCATTGGAAGAAGCCAACATCATTGTCAATGGTTTGGAAAGCCGCATCAAAGCTGAAAAAAGTTTGATAGGAAAATTGCATCTCAAAGGTTCCAAATACAATTTTCTGTCTGACCTCACCGACATATTAGGGGCACGTGTCATCACATATTACACCGACGAAGTTGATAAAATCGCAGCAATAGCAGAAAACATCTTCGACATCGACTGGCAAAACTCCGTTGACAAACGAAAAAAGCATGAATTGAACAGTTTCGGATATATGTCATTGCACTACATTTGTCGTATTCCGAAATCCATATACGAGGACCCCGAACATCCGGAAATCAATGAATTGCGTTTCGAACTGCAGATGCGCACGGCACTGCAACACGTGTGGGCCAACATTGACCACGATATCGGATACAAAACCGGTGTTGAAATCCCGCCGGCACATTTGAGAAATCTCAACCGTTTGGCCGGTATGCTGGAACTTGCCGATGAACAATTCAGCCGCATCCGCCGCGAAATCAACGATTACCGCCGTCAAGTGCAAAACCTTGTTGACAGCGGCAATTTCAACGAGATTGTCCTAAACGGCGACACCTTCCGCAGCTATCTCACCCTTAATCCATTCCGACCTTTGGCCGAACGCATCGCCGCCGTCAATCAGGCTGAAATTTTCTACGACAATATCTCCAATTATTTCCAATTGTTTCAGGTTTTCAATTTCAAAACCATCGGCGATATCGAACACTTCAAGAACGATTATGCTGACGCCGCATTCCAATTTGCCGTCAACCAAATTGCCGGAACCGACCTTGACATCATCGCGGCATCCGTGGCATTGCAAGATTTATTCATTGTTTACATTTTGAAAAACGGCTTTGGCATCAAGGGTTTGGAAACTCTTTACAACACTTTGGGCGGCAACGAACAGGCCAACAAAGAGCGTGCTCAACAGACTTTCGAACGAGCCAAGAAAATCAATATTGTGAGCAGCGAATCATAGATTCCCTCAAAGTCGGATTAGATTTATCCAATACGATTTTTCCTATTTCCATTCAAAAAAAATCGTAATTTTGCAACGTATATTTATCATAGCATCATATTTATTATGGCAAAAAAAATTAAAGTAAAAGCTGAAGTAAAAGAATTTGACGGAAAGATTGAAGAACTTATCCTTCAGGCACTTATAGAAAAAAAAGGGGTAAACATCATCAGTATTGACCTCAAAAAAATCAATCACGTTTTTTTCGATTATTTCATCGTGTGCACAGGTAGTTCCAAACCCCATGTTGAGACACTGTGCGATTTTGTCCAGGAAACCACCAAACGCTACGCCAACACCATGCCCAAACATGTGGAGGGAACTTCCAACGGCGAATGGATTCTCTTGGATTATTTCAATGTCGTGGTACACATTTTCCAACCCGAAGCTCGGGAATATTATAAACTTGACCAATTATACAACGACGCTGAAATCACCAGATTCTAAGGTTCTTCATCATTAACAATTTCTAAATTCCAATAATGCCTCAAAAAAACAATCATACTGGCAACAAAAAATCTCCTTTGAGGAATATTCCTCAAAGTGATTCCAATCGTAAACCCAAATTCACACTGTCATATATCTACCTGCTGGTTGCACTGGCACTCATCGTCTATTGGATGTTTTCTTCGCCCTCCGGTGCCATGGAAATTGACAATAGCCGTTTCAACCAAATGGTGTCGGATCAGGATATTGAAAAGTTGGAATACATCAAGAAAGATGACCATGTCAACATCTATTTGAAAGAAGACGCCATCAAGGCGAAAAGTGATTATGAAAATTTCAGAAAGGAGAACCAATTCAAAGGTCCACACTACTTTATTGTTGTCACTGATTACAAAGTGTTTAATGACAATTTAAAAACCTTACAAGAACGCGCCATCAACAAGGCTTTAGCTGCTGACAGTACGCTTACCCGCACTGATATCGAACAGAATTACGACATTCCCACAACCGAAGACAACAGCAAAAGTTGGGGTTGGGAATTCCTGTTTTTTGGTCTTCCCATGCTATTGCTTATATTCTTCTTCGTCTATTCCGCACGTTCGATGCGAGGCGGTGGCGGTCCTGGCGGCGGCGGTTTGTTCAGCATTGGCAAATCCAGAGCCCAATTGTTTGACGAGAAATCACAAATCGGCGTTTCCTTCAAAGACGTAGCAGGTTTGGAAGGAGCAAAATACGAGATTGAAGAGATTGTGGATTTCTTGAAAAATCCAGAAAAATATACGGTTTTAGGTGGAAAGATTCCCAAAGGCGCCTTATTGGTAGGACCTCCGGGAACGGGCAAGACCTTACTGGCTAAAGCCGTTGCCGGTGAAGCGAAAGTGCCATTTTTCTCATTGTCGGGTTCCGACTTCGTCGAAATGTTCGTAGGTGTTGGCGCTTCACGCGTCCGCGACTTGTTCAAGACCGCCAAAGAGAAGGCACCTTGCATCATCTTCATCGATGAAATTGATGCCATTGGTCGTGCCCGTGGAAAAAATGTCATGAACGGTGCCAATGATGAACGCGAAAGCACATTGAACCAGCTGCTTACCGAAATGGATGGATTCTCAAGCAATACTGGCGTTATCATCCTGGCAGCCACCAACCGCGCTGATGTCCTTGACCGGGCTTTGCTCCGAGCCGGCCGTTTCGACCGCCAAATCCATATCGAATTGCCGAATCTGAATGAGAGAAAAGGCATTTTTCAAGTTCACGTCCGCAAGCTAAAACTCGGTGACGATGTCGATCTCGACTTCTTCGCCAAACAAACACCAGGATTCTCTGGCGCCGATATCGCCAACGTCTGCAACGAAGCCGCACTCATTGCCGCACGCAATAGCAAAAAGAGCGTCGGCAAGGAAGAATTTCTGGCTGCCGTTGACCGAATCATTGGCGGATTGGAGAAACGCGGCAGCATCATCTCACCGCAGGAAAAGAAAATCATCGCTTATCATGAAGCCGGCCATGCCACTGTCAGCTGGCTATTGGAACACGCTTCTCCATTAGTAAAAGTAACCATCGTTCCCCGCGGAAAATCTTTGGGTGCCGCCTGGTACCTGCCCGAAGAACGTCAGATTACCACTTTCAACCAGATGTTTGACGAAATGACCGCCACCCTCGGTGGTCGTGCGGCAGAAGAAGTGACTTTCGGAGAAGTCTCCACTGGCGCCCTTAACGATCTTGAACGTGTTTCAAAACAAGCTTACGCCATGGTCGTTTATTATGGCTTAAACAAAAAAATCGGCAATATCAGCTACTATGATTCCTCTGGTCAAAGCGACTATACCTTCACAAAACCTTACAGCGAAAAAACAGCCCAGGAAATCGATGAAGAAGTTCACGAACTGATTGAAAAATCATATAAGAAAGCCAAAGAGATTTTGGAAGAAAACAAAGAGAAATTATCCCGTTTGGCAGAACAACTATTAGACAAGGAAGTGATTTTCGCCGAAGATCTGGAAAACATTTTCGGGAAACGCCCCTTCGACACTCCTGAAACAACGGCACCAAGTGATTTGCCCAACAATTCGGAATCAACAAAAAATCAGGAAATCAATCCCATTCCTGAAATAAAAACAGAAAGCGAAGAATAGTAACTCTTAGTTATATTTTTTATTATGGATGACAATACTTTGAGTACGGAAAATAATCTCACGACAAAAGAAGCGATACGCAAGGACATACGCAATGCCTTGATAAACAAGGGCGTTAACCGCTTCCCGAATTTGGATTTAGCCGAAGAAATCTTTGCTCCCAGCGACAATTTGGCCTACGATTTCGTCACCAGTTTTCGCGCAGCGGGTGGCAAGTTTGTACCCTGCCTAAAGGATCAATTTGCAGAGTACCTGGTTAAACTTCTCAGATCTCGTAACTACACGCAAGTTCTAAATACCAAACCTCAATTTTCTTCGCTGCTTAAAGCAAATTCCATTCCTGCAATTGAAGCTTTGGAAAACTCTAAGCCTGCCGACGCTGCTATCGTCTTCAGCGATAATCTTGTTTTAAATCCTTGCGGCATTGTTTTTGCCCAACGCAATTCATTGTATCCATCCGTACTCGGACTCGCCTCTGAAATCATCATTGTGGCCCAAGCTGACAATATCGTTCCCGATTTAAAATCCGTTTTCAAACATCAAATGTCTCATAACAAAGGTGAATTATACGACATTTCTGAAATCATCTCCCCTACTCCGCCAACTATCCGCGATGGACACATCAATCCGACACCAAGTAATCCCCTTTTCATCTTAATGCTGGTTAAATAATTGATTTTTTATTCTGATATGAATTCAAAATTAAAAAACATGATCGTCAGGAGTGCTTCTGGAGCTGTTTTTGTAGCTTTAGTTGTTTCCTCATTTTTCCTGCCTGTCATCTTTCAATATGTCCTATTCCTCTTCTTTACTTTGGTTGGCACTTGGGAATATTTATCTATCGTTGAAAAAGGCGGCAACCGACCACAAAAATGCTTATCAATGACCGCTGCGGCGTTGATTATATCGATCGGTTATCTTGAACACCTTTATGGTATTATCAACATTTCATGGATTATATTCGTCGTCACATTCGTTTTACTAGTTTTCATTTTAGTACTTATCCCTATTTTTGAATTATTCAGAAAACACGAAAGTCCATTTACAAATATCGCCCATAGTTACATGCCATTAGTATGGGTAGCATTCCCTTTCTTTTTAGCGGGAATACTATATGTCGAAAAAACTAATGTATTGGCATTGCTAATATTGATTTGGGCTTCAGACACCTTCGCTTATTGTGGAGGATCTTTGTTGGGCAAGCACAAGCTTTTCGAACGTATTTCACCGAAAAAGACCTGGGAAGGCTCGATTATTGGAGCTGTTTTAACCATCTCCCTCGCTGTGGTATTCGCCTATATTCCATATTTTAATAATCCGAATATACCATTTTGGATTGGATTGGCCATCATTGCCATCGTCTTCGGAACTTTGGGAGACTTGATAGAATCCATGTTCAAGCGCTCGTACCAAGTTAAGGATTCTGGCAAAATCATGCCCGGACACGGTGGCATCCTCGACCGATTCGACTCTTTTATCTTCGCCATGCCCATCGCAATTTTGTATTTTTTCTTTTCTAATCTACAATAATAATTCATTCAAGATAATAATTTAAAAACAACAATTATGAATATTACACACATCGAACACATCGGTATCGCCGTTAAGAATCTCGAAGAAGCCATTCCTTATTACGAAAAAGTTTTAGGACTGAAATGCTACAACATCGAAGAAGTCGCAGATCAGAAAGTCAAAACCGCTTTTTTCAAAGTTGGACAGACCAAGATTGAATTGTTGGAACCAACTTCAGAAGACAGCACCATTGCTAAATTCATTGCCAACAAGGGCGAAGGTATGCACCATATCGCTTTCAACGTTGACAATGTGACCGAAGCCTTGACCGATGCTGAAGCCAACGGCGTTCGCCTGATTGACAAAGAACCTCGCAAAGGTGCTGAGAACCTGCAGATAGGCTTCCTTCACCCGAAGTCTACTTGCAGCGTGCTAACCGAGCTTTGCCAACAACCTGAATAGTGCCCCAAAAAAACATTCCACGGTGGGCTGGGCATTGCGCGGCATTGCTGGTTTATATCATCTTCGGAATAAACCCCAATTGCTCCAAAGCTGTTGTTCCGCAATACATTTCACCCGAGGTATTCACCATAGTTAGAATGCTTTTCGGGACTATCGTATTTTGGATATTGTCCGTTTTTTCACATTCAGAAAAAGTTGAAAGAAAAGATTTTCGCATCCTCTTCATCGGAGCAGCTGTACTTGTAGGAACGTTACTGGCTTTTGGGCAAGCATTTAGCTATACATCTCCGAGTTACGTATCCCTCGTTTCGGCAACAAGCCCTTTGTTTGCCCTTATTATGTCTGCCATTTTTCTCAAGGAAAGCATCTCTTGGCAAAAAGGCTTGGGCGTTTTGGTCGGTATTAGCGGTGCAATGATGATTATATTATTTTCTTGGAAAATCGATGCCAATGCTACACCTCTTGGCATATTCCTTTGTTTTCTCAATATTCTTTTTTACACAACCTACCTTCTCGTCACACGAAAAATTTCCAAGAAATACAGTCCCATCACTTTGATGAAATGGATGTTTCTGATGGGGACGGTTATGTGCATCCCCATTGCTCTACCCACACTTTCCCCGGAAACATGTCCGATGCTATACAGTGCTGTACCAATTTCCACATATCTCAATCTATCCGCAGTTCTAATATTCGCCACCATCATATCCTATTTTCTGCTCCCCTTGTCACTGCAAGTATTGTCACCGACGACAGTCAGCATGTACAGCAATTTGCAGCCCATTGTCACCATTTGTGTTGCCATTGCCTTCGGTCAGGACATCTACACTTGGAACAAGCCAGTCGCACTTGTTCTCATTTTAATCGGTGTATATTTGGTATCCTCTCAGAAAGCTGGCAGACAATAAATCCTCACCACTGACAAAATGTCAGTCGGCTAAGTTTGGCACAGAATTTGCATAAATTCCATCCGTGTGTAAACTTTCAAACGACAACAACAAATTAAAAACATCTGTCCGAAAGACAGTACGATAAAAATAACAACAAATATAAACCAATAAAATTTATCACAATGAAAATGAACATTAAACCATTGGCAGACAGAGTTTTAGTAAAGCCTGCTGAAGCTGAAATGAAAACCGCTGGCGGTATCATTATCCCCGATACGGCAAAAGAAAAGCCACAAAAAGGAACAGTCATCGCAGTTGGCCCTGGAAAAAAAGATGAACCTATGACTTTGAAGGTTAAAGACACCGTGCTTTATGGCAAATATTCTGGCACTGAAATCCAATATGAAGGTGAGACATACCTTATCATGAAGGAAAGCGACATTTACGCAACTCTTTAATTCATTTATAATAAAGATTAATCATTAAAAAGAAATAAAACTATGGCAAAAGATATTTTATACGACTGGGATGCCCGCGAAGGCTTGAAAAAAGGTGTTGACTCATTGGCAAACGCTGTAAAAGTTACCCTTGGACCTAAAGGTAGAAACGTTATCATCGACAAAAAATTCGGTGCTCCTCAAATTACCAAAGACGGTGTTTCCGTAGCAAAGGAAATCGAATTGAAAGACGCTGTTGAAAACATGGGTGCTCAGATGGTAAAGGAAGTTGCTTCCAAGACCAACGATCAAGCTGGTGATGGTACAACAACAGCTACCGTTTTGGCTCAGATCATTTTCAACACCGGTTTGAAAAACGTCACTGCTGGCGCTAATCCTATGGACCTGAAACGCGGTATCGACATGGCTGTTGCTAAAGTTGTTGAGAACCTGAAGAAACAATCTGAATCTGTTGGTGACAGCCACGAAAAAATCGAACAAGTTGCCACCATTTCTGCCAACAACGACAAAAAAGTTGGTGAAATCATTGCTGAAGCCATGCGCAAAGTAAAAAAAGAAGGTGTTATCACCATTGAAGAAGCTAAAGGCACTGAAACCAACGTAAAAGTTGTGGAAGGCATGCAATTCGACCGTGGTTACATTTCACCATATTTCGTAACCGATGCCGAAAAGATGGAAACCGTTTATGAAAATCCTTTCATTCTGATTTACGACAAGAAAATCAGCAACATGAAGGAATTTCTGCCCATCCTTGAGAAAGTGGTTCAGACGGGCCGTCCACTCTTGGTTATCTCTGAAGATGTTGAAAGCGAAGCATTGGCGACCCTCGTTGTCAACCGTTTGCGCGGCGGTTTGAAGATTGTTGCCGTAAAGGCTCCCGGCTTCGGTGACAGAAGAAAAGAAATGTTGGAAGACATTGCCATTCTTACTGGCGGTCTCGTCATCAGCGAAGAAAAAGGCTTCAAGCTGGAAGAAACTTCTTTGGAAATGTTAGGTTCTGCTGAAAAGATTACCGTAGACAAAGAAAACACGACCATCGTAAGCGGCAAGGGCGACAAAGAGCAGATTGAAGCAAGAGTGGCTCAGATCAAGGCCCAGATTGAAAAGACCAAATCCGACTATGACCGTGAAAAATTACAGGAACGTTTAGCCAAGTTGGCTGGTGGCGTAGCTGTCATCTATGTAGGAGCAGCTTCCGAAGTAGAAATGAAAGAAAAGAAAGACCGCTACGACGATGCTTTGCACGCAACCCGTGCGGCCATCGAAGAAGGCATCATTCCTGGCGGTGGCGTTGGTTTTATCCGCTGCATTGCGGCATTAGACAAACTGAAACCTGAAAACGAAGATCAAAAGGTTGGCATTGAAATCATCAGACGCGCTTTGGAAGAACCACTTCGTCAGATTGCCGCCAACGCTGGTAAAGAAGGATCTGTCATCGTAAATGCCGTAATGAATGGCAGAGGCGACTTCGGTTACAATGCCCGTACCGACAAATACGAAAAAATGATCAAAGCCGGTGTTATCGACCCAACCAAGGTGGCACGTGTTGCTATCGAAAACGCAGCTTCTATCGCCGGTATGTTGTTGACAACCGAATGCGTTCTGGCAGAAATCAAGGAAGAAACCCCTGCTGCTCCTATGGGTGGCGGTATGCCTGGTGGAATGCCTGGAATGTACTAATAGATGTAAGTTTCCATAATCAAAAAAGGCGGCTTTTCAAGCCGCCTTTTTCGTATTTAAAATATTTCCGCTTTATAATTCACATAACACAATCAGTCCGTATTTATTTATTATCATTTCTACCAGGATAATCAATCGAATAATGGAGTCCACGACTTTCGTGACGATCCATGGCGTGCTTGATAATAAGATAACCTATGTTGATCATGTTTCGTAATTCACAAATTTCCGGAATCAAAACAGAGCGCTTGTACAATTCCTCCGTTTCTCGATAAAGAATCTCAAGACGATCAAAGGCTCTCTGCAGACGCACATTCGAACGGACAATCCCAACGTAATTGCACATAATCGTCTGCAATTCCTTACGCGACTGCGTAATAAGTACCATTTCTTCATTCAGGACCGTTCCTTCCGTATCCCATTCTGGAATATTGTCACAAAACTCAATGGATTGAAGGCGTTCGACCGCTTTTAGGCAAGCTCTATGCGAGAAGACCAGCGCTTCAAGTAACGAGTTGGATGCCAATCTGTTAGCGCCATGTAAACCCGTTGACGCACATTCACCTGAACTAAACAGGTTGGTAATTGAACTTTCTCCCCATTCATCCACCTTGATACCACCGCATGAATAGTGTGCCGCTGGAACGACAGGTATCCAATCCTTGGTTATATCAACACCTATACTAAGACATTTTGCATAAATATTGGGGAAATGGTTGAAAATTTCCGTTTTAGCAATCTTAGTTGCATCAAGGAAAACATGATCACAACCTTTTCGTTTCATTTCATTGTCAATGGCACGTGCAACGATGTCGCGCGGTGCCAATGAACCCCGCTGATCGTATTTTCTCATAAATTCCACGCCATTTTCATCTTTTAGAATGGCACCGGCACCTCGCAAAGCTTCAGTAATCAGAAACGATGGAGATTCTTTGGGATTATAAAGTGATGTCGGATGAAATTGGACAAATTCCATACCGTTGACAGCACCTTTGGCTCGGTAAACCATAGCGACCCCATCACCAGTGGCAATGGTTGGATTGGTTGTATTTCCATAAACCGTACCAATACCCCCTGTACACATCATCGTGATACGTGACAAAATCGTCTGTACTTTATTGGTATTAGGATTATAGACATAAGCACCATAGCAAGTGATATCAGGCGTGCGTCGGCTCACTTCGATACCAAGATGGTGCTGCGTAATGATTTCAATAGCCAGATGATTCTCAAGGATTTCGATATTGGGGTGACTTTTGGCAGCCTTCACCAACTTCTCTTCAATTTCAAGTCCTGTCACATCTTTATGGTGAAGGATTCTGAATTCAGAGTGCCCGCCTTCCTTGGCCAAAGCAAACTTGCCATTCGAGGTCTTATCAAAATCCACACCCCACTCCACCAGTTCCATCACGCGCTCGGTAGACTCACGAATTGTCAATTCCACAATATGGCGGTCTGACAATTCATCACCAGCAATCATCGTATCTTCAATGTGCTTTTCATAAGAGTCCGGCTGATAAACAACCGCAGCAATACCACCTTGAGCATAACGTGTAGACGTATCATCAACATTGGCTTTGGTCACGATACAAACCTTACCATAATTGGCTGCTTTCAAAGCGAAGCAAAGACCTGCAACGCCAGAGCCAATCACCAAAAAATCAACTTTTTTTCTCATTGACAATTGCTTTTATAAACAAGGTGCAAAAGTACACAAAAAACAATTAATCTTGACATAAAAAAGGAAAAGAACAGTCTTAAATAGATTCTTCATTTCCGATGGAAATAATATTGGTTTGGCTTTAATGCTATCTTATTTTTCCTTATTTTTGCGTTTGCAATTATCAATGGTCAATAAAGAAGCTCGCGAAATGAGAAAACGTCTGCTCATACCTTTGTCAATTCTTTTGGGATTTGTAGCCATCATGCTGCTTTTTTCCATTTTCCAGCTTTATAAAGAAGCTGAAAAAGTTCAACGGAATATCTTTGTCAATGAAGTTCTCATTGCCGGAGAAGGTGTCATAGACAAAATTGATGCCACTCTCAAGAACGATACCATTGCCCTTTCCGCCATCCACCAAATAAATCCAGACTCAATCCCCAACTCTACCGTATATAAAAAATTCACCAACCATTTCTTTCTTGATTCCACTGGACAACGTCCCATTGGCATTATCAACACAACCTTCGATTTCAACCAGGACAATACCATTTATGCCATCGTCGACACCTTTTATTTCGACACCAACGATCTCAACTCTATTCGGCAATTTGACGAACTTTGGGCCAGTGGGGTAAATGGACAAAACAACAAGAGTTCCAATGCAATGAAAACTCAACTGATGGAAATGGACAGCAGCACCATCCAATTGCTAAATTCCGACTTTCTGCACCGCATCATCAAGGAGGCACTTGCTGAGGAAAACATCACCAGCAGCTTCGATTTTGCACTATACAATGCCTATACTTCAAATTTCGTTATCAATCCCACCTTTGTCCCTAATGATATCATTCTTAAAAGCGAATATCTCTTCAAACTGAAATCCAACGACAAGTTCATCACACCACATTATCTCATCCTGTATTTTCCTTCTGAAAGACGAATTTTCTTCAAACAGATGAGCACCATCGTCATTTTGATTATCTGTTTGATTGTAATCATTGTATCAATGTGTGCCTTAACATTGACCGCACTCTACCGACAAAAAAAGGCCGCAGACGTCAAAAACGACTTCATTAACAATATGACCCACGAGTTCAAGACGCCGATATCTACCATCTCATTAGCGTGCGAAGCCATTAGTGACGGAAGCATCACCTATGCTGAAGCGAAAGAACTATTCATTCCCACCATCCGCGACGAAAACAATCGTCTGCAAAAAATGGTGGAAAACATTCTACTCACCGCCCGGCTAAACAAAGGACAGCTGCGCATGAATGTCGAAATAGTTGACATTCATCAACTTATAAATAAAATCATCCACAGTATATCCCTCCAAATATATGCAAGCAAAGGCAAAATCACTCAACAACTGAATGCAATCAACTACCGTATCTTTGCTGATCCAATTCACATTGAAAATATCATCATCAATTTGACAGAAAACGCCATCAAATACTCGGGTAATGCTCCTACAATTGAAATCAGAACGCATAACGAAGGAAAAAACATCGTCATCGAAGTTGAAGATCACGGCATCGGAATCGCAAAAAAAGAACAAAAACATATTTTCCAGGAATTTTATCGTGTATCTCAAGGAAATCGTCACGATACAAAAGGTTTTGGTTTAGGTTTGGGATATGTCAAAAAAATAGTATCTTTGCATCATGGAAATATTAGTGTCAAAAGTGAATTAAACGAAGGCAGTACCTTCATCATTAGCTTGCCAACAAAATTATAACATTATGGATAACATCAGACTATTATTAGCAGAAGACGACGTTAATCTTGGGAAAATACTCAGCTCATACCTCAACGCCAAAGGGTTCATAGTCGGTCACGCAGACAATGGAGAAATGGCATTCGACATGTTCTGCTCTGAAAACTACAACATCTGCGTCATTGACGTAATGATGCCTCTGAAAGACGGTTTCACACTGGCAAAGGAAATACGCAAACTGGATTCTAAAATCCCGATTATCTTTCTAACTGCAAAGAACCAACAGGAAGATATTATTGAAGGTTTGTCCATTGGCGACGACTACGTCACCAAGCCCTTCACAATGGATGTTTTGCTGGCACGTATTCAGGCACTGCTGCGCCGTTCATCAATTGCCGATGCCGAAAACGAAGTTACCACCTTCAATCTCGGCAATATCGTTTTCGATAAAATGCGACAAACACTTACCATTCATGGAGAAGAAAAGAAACTCACAACCCGTGAAACCGAATTACTGCTGATGCTCATCAGCAAGAAAAACGAGGTGCTGGAACGCGGCTTCGCTCTCAAAAAGATTTGGGGTGACGACAGCTACTACAATGCCCGTAGTATGGACGTTTACATTACAAAACTTCGCAAATACTTCGTTTCCGAACCATCTGTCCAAATCATCAACGTCCACGGCGTAGGGTTCAAACTGGTGATGTAAAACTGAAAACAACGTTAATCTTCCTATCACTGCTCGCCAGTTATCATCATTTCACATTTAGCACAATCAAAACTTAGCCTAAAACTAAGATTTCCGGTCTGTATGGTCAGCGGTTCTTTCAAAGTCACCGTCCTACCAGATTTTTTACATGCTCCCATCTGAAAGCGTATGCAGTGTTTGCACGTCATCAGAAATTCATCTTCTTTGGGTTCTTTTTCATAAGCATCCTTGATGTTTTCTATGCCATTATTCCTATAAAAATCAAATGCTTTTTGATTATAAACATTATCAGCTTCGATAGGATTTGTATTCTGCAAATTTGGCAAAGTCACCTTTTTATGCAATTTATGGTTTATTTTTTTACTCAACAATAGTTCTATGATTTGTCTTCTGCTTTCTGTCAACACAGAATTAGGAATAAAATAAATCTCTTTAGTTAGAATATTGATGTTTCGAGCCTTATAACAGGTATTACCTAATTTTGACAATTGATTTTTGACATTTTCAATGGCTTTTTCAGGTTTTGCCGCCATCATTTTCTCTTGCGAGAACGACAATTCCACTTCCGTCCCAGATTCATCACAACAACGTATAATAAAACCATCCTCATTTTCAGCCAATTCAAAATCCACAGCTACATATCTTTCTGCACTTTTGCCTTCCAATTCTTTTTCGAATTGAATATCATAGTTTCGAAACAAGCGATCTCCAACCTTTACATTCGGCATTTCGTTGGGGAAAACACGATTTCCTTCCACTTTATTAACGCGAAAGCCATCAAAATTCCCAATCTTATCAAAGAAACACAATCCATCGCCATTATGCAAAGGCTTATCCTGCGAATAGACAAACGAATTTGCAGAAACTGAAAGAACACTTCCAACAAAACTTCCCGTAGATTTTGGAGTGTCAATCTGGGCTACAATATCTCTTTTGCCATCAATAAAATAGCTTGTTTTTCCACGATGGAAAGTCCTTTCAGGATCTGGTTGAAAAAAGAATGTCGTTTTCCCTAAGGAAGCGGCCTTGAAATCATCTTTTCCCTCAAGGATATTATCAAATTTTTGTCGGTAAAAAGCGGTCACATTCTTCACATAATCAACATCTTTCAAACGGCCCTCTATCTTAAAGGATGAAATTCCCGCATCCATCATGTCTTCAATATAATCTGAACGGTCCAAATCCTTAAGCGAAAGCAAATGCTTATTTTCCATGATAATCTTCCCGTCGCCATCTTGCAAAGAATATGGAAGACGGCAATACTGTGCGCATTCACCTCGATTGGCGCTACGGCCACAAGCCGCCTGACTCATATAGCATCGGCCGCTATAACTCACGCATAAAGCCCCATGAACGAATGCTTCCAGCTCAATGTCACACGAGCCATGGATGGTTTTCATCTGCGACAATGAAAGTTCCCTCGCCAACACGACGCGTTGAAAACCAGAATTTTGCAAAAAACGGACCTTATCTATTGTTCGATTATCACATTGCGTACTTGCGTGCAAAGCAATAGGGGGCAAATTCAATTTCAACAGGCCCATATCCTGCACAATGAGAGCATCAATCCCCAAGTTGTAATATTGACATATTTGTCGTTCAGCTTCTTCTAATTCCCTATCCGTCAATATTGTATTTAAAGTAACAAATACCTTGGCATGATATGGGTGAGCATAACGAACCAATTTTTCCAAATCCTCGAAGGAATTGCCCGCCGCCACCCGCGCTCCAAAACTTGGACCGCCAATATATACCGCATCCGCTCCATGGTTGATGGCAGCGATGCCACACTCCAAATTTTTTGCCGGTGACAACAATTCTACTTCTCGCATAATCTCACCTCCTTCATTCCACAACAACGCTGATTCCCATTTTGCTCTTCCAATAGCAATCTTCCGTAACTATCTATTCCATAAATTCTTGCACGTCTTTTCCCATCAAGAAATTCATATTCTGCATATTCTTGGTACAAGTATAGATATTTGTAATATTCATTTTTTATAAATGAATAATCTATAGAAGAAGAACATTGACCTTCTCTGCATATTGCGATTAATTCCTCGGTCAGCATTTTTATATCAAAAGTTTGATTATTAATAAGATAAAGAGATGTCGGATAAGGTATCCATGCTGGGAATTCTTTTTGATTTACATTGACACCGACACCTGCAATCGAATAATTAATCTTATCATTGATAATGCTATGTTCAATTAAAATGCCTGCAATTTTCTTCCCGTTGACATAAATATCGTTGGGCCATTTGATTTTCACATCGGGGACGTATTGTGCTACGAATCTCCTCACAGCCAATGCAAAACATTGATTGAAAACAAATTGATTTACGGCCTGACATTGTGGTCTAAAAAAGAAAGAAAGAAGAATATTGGTATTGTAGTCGCTAAACCAGGAATTTCCCACCTGCCCCCTACCCGCAGCTTGATGCGCGGCGGCCACAGCAAAGCCATCAGGCAAATCACTACCCTCCTCCACCATTTTCCGTATTAGCAGATTGGTTGAATCAGTAGTATCAACGAAATGCGTCGAATCCATCTATTCTGCAAGTATCTCTTTGATAATCAAATCAATTGCATTAGGTCGAGCCAGTTTTTTCAAATTCTCTCCCATATTTTGGCAAAGTAGTTCATCGTCGATCAAATTCAACAATTGAGGCATCAACTGTGCTCCCGCATTAGCATCTGAAATCATCAGCGCCGCATTCTTATCGACCAATGCTTGCGCATTTTTAGTCTGATGATCTTCTGCGGCAAATGGGAAAGGCACCAGAATAGTAGGAACACCAACGATACAAAGTTCTGCGATAGCCAAAGCACCGGCACGCGAAACAATGACATCCGCAATGCTATAGGCATCACTCATATTCTTAATGAACGGCATAATCTTAATGCGCTCATTCTGGCGTGCAAGCAATTCTGGTGAGATGGTTTTATAATAGGATTCTCCCGTCTGCCAAATCAACTGGACATTCATTTTTTCGAGTTCATCAAGTCCTTTTTCCATACATTGGTTGATAGTTTTAGCACCAAGGCTTCCCCCCACCACCAAAATAGTCTTTTTTTCTTTTGAAAAACCGAAAAAACTATACGCTTTGTCGTTTTTGCGTTCTATATTAACAATTTCAGCACGGACAGGATTACCTGTCATCACAATCTTTTCTGCAGGGAAATATTTTTCGAGACCATCGTATGCAACGCAGATTTTTTTAGCATTAGGGGCTAAAATCTTATTGGTCACACCTGGATAGGAATTCTGTTCCTGCAAAAGGGTTGGAATCCCTAAGCTATTAGCTGCTTTCAAGGCGGGCCCACTTGCAAAACCACCAACACCGATAGCCATATCCGGATTAAAATTACTGATAATCTGTTTAGCCCTGCGCATGGTTCTCATTAGGATAAAAGGCAGTTTAAGATTACTTACGATGGCGCGGGGAGAAATGCTGCGGTTTATACCGTACACATCAAGGCCCTCAATGCGATAGCCTGCCTCTGGAACGCGTTTCATCTCCATTTTACCATTGGCACCTATGAATAGAATTTCCGCGTCTGGAACAGCCTTTTTGATACCGTTGGCGATAGCAAGGGCCGGAAAGATATGTCCGCCTGTCCCACCACCACTGATGATAAATCTTTTTTTCATGATATAAATGATTTATATATTCTGGTAATGTGATTTTTAATGTTGCAAAGATATTGATTTTTTCAATAAAAAAGGGAAGACTATCATCTCCCCCTTATTTTTGTTTATGAAAAAGTTCGTTTGTTTGTTTTTAGAATTCCCAAAGGTCGCTTTCGTAAGTACGCAATTTTTCGGTAATTCTCATTGATTCAATCATCTGGTCACGGGCATTAGCAATGTAATCAGCAATTTCGCGATCATAAACATTGTCTTCTGCATAAATGTAACCATTGAAATCTCTTTTGAATGTCAATACATCATCGAAAGAAATACGTTGAGCATTGTTTTTCACATTGAAGATTTCCTGTTTTACCAGGAATGGTCTCAATTCGTTGTAATAGATATGCCCAATACGTCTTCTGGCTTTCATTGCACGAACATCATCGTCGCCATTTTCTTCATCATAACTGCTATTGTTATTGCTCTGACGTTCATATTCGAGGATAGGTTCGATTTTGAGAATGCGGACATAGTATTTAGAAGTCTGTTTGTCAAAGAACCAAACTTCCTTTACATTGTAGGCCATAATGTCTTTGGCAGCGAACTGCTCATAAATCTCATTATAGTCAATGATGTCTCCAGTTTCAAGGTCAGCAATCGGCACCTGAATAACTTGTGTCAATGCATCTTTCAGTTCATCACGAGTGTAAGGCAAAGTGCAGAACTCATCGCTATAAACTTGTAATGCGTTTTCGTTTTCAGGATTTTCGAAGTCGATGGCATCGAAAATGGTCTGTGCCAAACTTCTCCATGTACCCTTTGTTTCGGCTGGGAAATAAAGAGGATGATTTTTCTTGTCACGCAAGTCGATACGACGCCAAATAGTGTGGTAATACATCACATCTGCTTGACGTTGATAAGCGTATGGGACAGGTTCTGCCCATTCGCCCGTGGTGACTTGTTCCCAAGGTGTTTCAACAGGTTTACGGACTGGCTGCGCCATAGTGCTACCATCCATTTCACCTTCCTGCTCCTCATCCACTTGTGCGAAAGCAAAAGAGCATGCGAGCAATGCCATGAATAATAAACCAAACTTTTTCATAATATTTGTTTTTTCAATTATTTGATACGAACAACAATCTCATCAAGTGTTCTTTGACCAGCTTCACAAGAAGCTTTGATATTGGTAAAGATGATGGTTGTACCTGATGTTGATTTTTGAATTTTAGATTTCACAGCTTCACTGAATTGAGCACCAGTACAAGTCAAAGGACTATCTTCATAACCTTTAGAGTTGAAGATTACCTGATATGAATTGATGGTCCATTTTAAGTCGTAGGCAAAATCATCGCCCATAGCCGCACGGATGAATGGGTTAGCGGTCAATTCAGTTTTTGATCTCTTACCACCCTTAATGTTGGCACCAATGGTGGAACGTGGGTCAGGAACACGTTTTACACGGAATTTGGTTGTACCCATAGCTTGAGTTTTACCACCCATATTTGCGCTAACGGTAGCATCAACTGTTTTACCAATCAAGGAAGTAGGAACAGAAACGTTGAATTTGCCAGCTTCAGCACGAGTAGCATTACAACCGGGGAAACTAACTGACAACTGATCTGGAGCCACTGGGGCAGAGACTGAGATTGGGTTTGCAATACCTGCGTACAAAACATTCATCTTGTCGGCAGAAATTGTAGCGGAAGGTTTAACAACCATGTAACGGTCGCTGAATGAATAATACTGGTCGCTTCCATCAGGAGCTTTGATTTTAATCAAACCAGCATATCTTTGTTCACCCAAGCCACCTGCACCGATTTCCAACTGAACCAAACCGTTTTCGCCATCCAATCTGGTAGCGCTACCTAATTGATCAACGGTCAAAGTATCAACACCCATTTTGTAATAAACTTCAGGGGTTGATTTGGTATCGTATGCAGCCACGATGATGTCAGCAGTATATTTGTCACCAGCAAACACCATGCGTGAATTAGGAATAGCCTTACCTGATACATTATCAAACTTAAAGTCGTTAGCACTGATAGATGCCTTGATGTATTCCAGCATTTTAGATTCGGCATTACGAATTTCACCTTCGGTATTGTTAATCAAGGTAACGGTAGCAGCCATGATAACGTCATCGAACATGTGTTCTTCCCAAGTCAGTGTTTTCTCACCTTCTTTACCTTTGAAAGTCTTTTCAACGTCTAGGCCGATAGCATTGCTCATGGCTTCACGAGCTGATGCGTCATCAACCAATGCCAAGATGTCGCTCTTATATTTAAGAATGGCATCTTTCATCTTTTTGGCATTACCCTGACCCAAAAGGAACTGGGTCGGTTTGCTTCTATCATCCTTAGATTCGATGGTTTCAACCGTCTTAGGTTTACCTTCTTTGTCTTCATACTGACCATCAACGTAGATAATCAACTCTTTCTTCATAGCTTCGATTTCGTCAATCAAAGCATCCGTTTTCTGCTTAAGAGTATTGGCTTTAGTTTCAGCGTCCTTAACTTTTTCAGGGCCTTGGATAGCTTTCTGTGCCTGCAGCCAAGCGTAGTCACTTTCATTCATTGCAATTGTATTCGTCATTGACGAAGTCATTGTATCGTCAACCAACGAAAAGGCCTCGATGATATCCTTTGACACATTCAATGCCAACATAGCGGTCAGCACCAAATACATCATACCAATCATCTTTTGTCTCGGGGTCTCCGGACAATTCGTTGCACCCATATTACTTCTTTTTTTTAGATAATTAATTCAGTTATAATTAGTTGGCAACATTCATTGCAGCAACCATCTTACCATAAACGTTACTCAACTTAGCTACGTTTTTAGTCAATTGGTCAACTTCTTTCTTGCACATTTCAGTATTAGAAGCGAAAGAGCTGAGGCTTTCTTCAATCTGCTTGCTGGCCTGCTGCATAGCTTGAGTGTTTTTCACTTGCATTTCGTACATAGTGTTGATAGAACTCAAGTTCTGGTTCAGCTTATTCAACTGTTCATTATAAGAACCTGTATCTGATTGAAGAGCTTTTGTTGTATCTTCATAAATTTTAGCGAGGTTGCCAACTGCACTTGCTGCTTTCTGAACGTTTTCAAGATATGCAGCGGAAGTGTTGGAATCGGTATCCAACGCTTTAGAAGTCTTATCATATTGAAGAGTAAGATTTCTGACAGATTCTGAAGCTTTCTTTAAGTTGTTTACATAGCCATCGGTTGCGGCAGTTGCGTCAGCTGCGCCAGCCAATTTGTGAGCATTATCACTCAAGTTGCGCATACCATCAGCCAAACTTTCGATAAGTTCTGGTCCAATCTTAGCTTCTGTCAGCATTTGGTCAAGTTGTTGAGTAACCGTTCCTGTAAGAGGTTTCTTCTTATCAGCTTTCTTGCTTGATTTTTCTTCTTCCTCTTCTTCATTACCCAATGCCAATTCGGGATAAACCAATGCCCAGTTGTACTCAACGTGAAGTGGTTCGAATGCCGAGAAGAAGAAAATAATAGCTTCGGTACCCATACCTAACATCAGCATTAAACCGGCACCGGGATAGTGTTGAATTTTGAACAATGCACCTAAAATAACGACTGAAGCACCCCAGCCATACAATTTGGTCATAAAGTTTTTGTAACCTTTACTTCTAACGAATTTGTAAAGTCCCATAATTGATTTTTTTTTGAATTAAATGTTTAAGTTAACTATTTATTTTGTATTAAATTCTACTAGTAAATATGCGAAGCGCTATTGCTGTCACCTCTTTGACGTCCCATGTAGCTTTGAACACAACGGAAACCAACGTAGCACTTGCAAGTATCTTGATATTCATAGGTTTTAGCATACACGCGGGTGTAGTAGCTAACATCTTTCCAAGAACCACCACGAATGACTTTTCTTTTCTTTTCAGGAGTATCATTCTTCTTAGCATAGTAAGTATACTGAGGGTTCAAGTCATGGGTAAAGTTGATGGCTGATTCATCGTATGCGTCTTCGCACCATTCAGCGACATTACCTGCCATATCAAACAAACCAAAATCATTGGGATGATAGTGTGCGACGATGCTTGGATAAGGATTACCATCGGCGATATAGTTACCGCGCTGTGGTTTGAAGTTGCTGAGGAAACAACCGTTAGCATTCTGGGTTGAAGGTCCGCCCCAAGGATAGGAAGTCATATTGTGAAGTCCACGAGCGGCATATTCCCATTCACTTTCATTGGGGAGGCGGAATTCCTGTTCATTTTCATAAGATTTTGATCCCAACCATGACAAACGCAACATTGTTCTCCAATGAACAAAAGCCTTAGCCTGTACCCAGCTAACACCCACCACTGGATAGTCGTCATAACGAGTGTTGGAGAAATAGTTCAACAACATAGGATCATTGAATGAATAAGTGAAATCGTGTGCCCACGCCAATGTGTCAGGATAAATGTTCACCACATTGTGACGGATGAAACGTTTCCAGCCACCATTCAAATGGGAAGGACGGTTGGCATACATACCACCATATTCATAATCATTATCCGCACCGAACTCTTTCGTTGATGCCCCGAAATTTTCAGGATCTTTCGGATCACGATAATTTCTGAAATCATATTCCCAATACTCATAATTATACATTTCCGTATTAGTAGTATTGGGACGATAGTGATAAAAACGTGTATTAACCTTGTTGAACAATGGACTTAAAGCCGACTGAACTTCTTCATTATCAGAATCCCATGGAATTTCTTCTTTCCAGTTGATCAACTTAGGTTCAATAACTTCGCCTTCGTTTTCGCCCTTAGTGTATTTTTTATAGTGACCATATTTTTCGAAATCAGTCAATTCGGCCTCGCCCAGCAATACGTGAGCGATAGAGTCGCGTACCCAATAAACAAATTGGCGATACTCATTATTCGTGATTTCAGTTTCGTCCATCCAAAAAGCAGTGATGGTCACGTTCTTAGACTGATGGGTCAATGCGAAAGGAACATCCTCATCGCCAGCGCCCATCATGTAATGGCCTGCGGGGACGTAAACCATACCAAAGGGTTCAACATCCATAAAATCCGGGCGTTCTTTCACGCCAACCAGCTGTCCGTCGCCGTTGTTTTTGCATGACAGGAATATCACACAAACGACTAATAGTAATGCTGCTAATTTTTTCATTTTTTTATTCTTTATGTTTGAAAAAAACGATTATTTCGATGATTTATTGTTTTTAATATTGATTTTTATAGATATTTCTTGTTGATCCATAGCCAGAAAAGACTTCTTCTTTATAAATATCGAAGCAATAACGAATCATGATTTCGATATCGCCATAGCCACGATCTTTCTTATACCCCATCTTGCTAGTGGTGATGCCGTAAGCCAAACCAAGATCAATACCTTTCAGATAATTATTTGAATGATTATAGAAAGGCCGTGCCCCGAAAAGAAGTGAAACGGCGTCATCGATACGGTAGGACAAGCCTCCCCAGAACACACCGTTGTAACGGGTCAGCAACATCAAATCAAACTGTACCGACTTCAAATCTGTCTTTATCAATGCTGAAGGTTCCAAAGTCCAACTCGGATTCCATGGAAGAATCCAAATGTATCCTCCATGCAAGTACAACTGACGAGAACGGTTGATAACACTGGCATCACCCGACAAACGGGCTTTGGTTATCAATTGAGTACCCGACAAGCCGACATTCCAACGGTCAGCCTTGTAAAATAAGCCAAAGTTGATATCAAAATCCATTACGGACTCTTCACCCTGAAGTTTAGTTAACACAGCGTCATTTTCCTGCAGTGCATGTAACTTACTTCCATCAATAGCCTGATTAAAGAAACTGACCTGCAAACCGATACCCAAGTGTCCCGTAGGTATTTTCAATTTATACGCGTAGCCAAAACGAATACCTACATTATTATAAAAGCCAACTCTATCACTAAGGATAGAAAGACCAAAACTACCTTTACATTTGCGCAAATAAGATTCAATGTTGAACATGAATTCACGTGGAGCCGTTTTCTCTTTGGTCACCTGACCATTCTCATCGGTATAAACATCCTGCCATCCCACATAGGCCTGTCTATAGAAGCCGGTAAAGCACAAAGTATTGCTTTGTTCACCCATTGCGCCAGGGTTATAATACATCGTAGCCCACGGAAATAGCGTAAATTGGGCGTCATCTTGTGCAAAAGCACTCGATACGAATAGCATCAGAAGTAGTAGAAAAGCACCGATTTTTTTCATTCGTACTCGCTTTATATTATTTTTTTCTTTCTTTTACAACTATTTATCCATCAACACATTACAACATTATTTAACAACAACAAACTTGCGGAAAATGGTATTTTTTCGCAAGTTACCCACCATTTTCAAGCGGCACAATATCCGCTTTTAATTTTCAAACTCCAAAAATACAAAAAAAAATGTACGATAATAAAAAATCTTAATTTTTTTTCCATTTTTATAATTTTCTCGATTTTAGAAGCTTGCTCGCAACTCCAGGCTCCCCGTATGAATCACTTTATTGCCCTGAGTAAATCGTCCCTGATACATTAAATTCAAACGCAAGAAGTCGGCAATACTTGCTTCGTATTTTGCCGTCCAAGTCATATTGTTGCCGACACTCAATCCTTCCAACATTTCGTATGCCAAACTGCTATTGGTTTCCACATCACTCTTCATTAATATATATGAAACCTCACCCGTCAAATTCCCTTTCTTCAACATTTTATACTTGACTTCAAGATTGACTTTATGCTGAATTGCCCTCTGTCCCCCGCTTCTATTCCATTTGGTGAAAAAATCATAACCCAAAATCACAAAGAGTTTGTTTTTGTAATGAAAATCAATCTCATTAAGCGTTTGATGTGCTTCAATTCGATAGCTCCTCGATAGCATGAATTGTGAATCGTTGTCCTTCATCGAATGGCGATAATCGGTTTTCAAAGTCAGCATTGAGCATGGATTACCTCTCAGCACCACTTGCTGCAAATCGAATGAACCCAAATCGGAACCGTAGTAAAGCAAACTTTTATTTCGATTGACTTGCACGATGAAATCCACACTAAATAAAGATTTATGATTATAAGACAAAGTATTAATGAACGACATATTGCTTGACACGACATTGGTATCATTCATTTTCAGATAAAAAGGATTAAAGGCATTCCCATTGCCGAAGGTGTTTTTCTGCACCGTTTTGAAAGTGGCTGTGTTGCTAAAGCGAGCCAACACCCGACGGAAATCTTTCTTTCCTGACCAGACATTGGCTGGTCGCAACTGAACAGTCTGCAAAAATTGATTGTTGAATGTGTTGATGTAATCGTTACCTGTCTGCCATACCTTTATATAATTAGCCTGATCCTGAAACGCCGCCACTTCGAACTCATCGAGTTCTTCAATGCCATTACCATTATAGTCGTTCCAAACATAAACGCCTTGGCCATCTGCAACTTTCAAAAACGAATACACCATTTTCTGTTCCAAACCGCTACCAGCTTCATAATATGTATTCAACACCAAGGCATTACGCCAAAAGCGACCCGTATATTCCAAACCTGCCAAGAAGTAATTCTCGCCGTCGAAACCGCCCTCAAGCTTTTTCTGCTGTCGATTCCGATATGTGGCATTTACACTCAAACGGTTGTGCTTAAATTTTGTCAACGCCAAAGACATCTTTGCCTCATTGCTAACGACACCCATACTTAAAACATTGTCTGCTAGTTGACTTTCAAGTCTATTCAAATAAGATATTTGATATTGTACGGCCGTTGAATCATTATTTTTCAAAAACAACTGTGCTTGATTCTTTATTTTACTTCCTGACCGCAGCAATCTCGTTTCATTCTCTTTAAATATATTGTATTCAAAATCCTCTTTGACACCAATCTCGACTTTTTTTAAAGTCTTCGACAAAGTATTATCAGATATAATATAATTAGTATTCTGAATACTATCGTTAGAAAAAAGATAAGATGTATTGGTCATGAACAACCAACCATTCTTCCTTGTGTTAATATTCAATTCATTTTTCAAGGCGTTCATATTGTTGAAACGAGCGAACCAATTCAAATGATAATTAATCTCGCCAATCCGAATGTTCGAAAAACCCAAACCAAGCTGCAGCATATGCTCATGAAATTCATTGCTATAATCCTCCTTCAGATTGTAATTTCTTTCAAATTCAACTTCACGAGTGCTTTCCAAGACTCTGAAATCCCTATGCAAGAATTCATAATGGACTTGCGTATTAAAAAACCAAGGAATGCTATCAGCCAATTTTCTCTTCATTTCTTTAAAATGATGAAAATCAAGATTATAAGCGAAACCAACTTTATTTTTATAGTCTTTAGAAAAATTATTGCCATCATAGTTTGACAATGCCAATTCGGTTGAAAGACCTGTATTTTTCGAAAAATCGTAAGCAGCTGCAATCGTCACCATATCCATTGTTTTCGGTGTATAGAGTTGTTGCACTGGTTCATAATTACCTTGCGGAACACCATCCACGGGAGCAACCCAGCGGAAAACGCGTCCATTAGCCGTACTATTTTCCAAAATATAATTTCCCAAATTATTTCCCACCAAAGTAAAGCCCAGACGAAAAAGTTGCATCTGATAATTGTTGGAGTGAACATAGCATGTATAAGAAATGCCATCTACAGAAGTATCCCTGCGTTCGTACAAGACTTCGTTATTATTGTACAGGGTAGTATCAATATTGGGATACCAAGCCTGACTTGCGTCATCGGAAAGACTTGCCAGGAATGCCTTTCTCGCATTATCCAACTCGGGTTGAATCGAATGGTTTTTCAAATCCTGTTCATGGAAAAAGTTCACTCTCAATTTCAACTTTCCGATTTTTTCATGACTAAATTCATTGAAAGTAAACAAATTATAACGAGAATAATGTTTATCGGAATATTCATATTCCACAATGATTCGTTTATCGGATGTAATCAAATGCTTGACCGTAAAAGTTATTTCTCCTGTATTATAATCGATGGTATAGTCGTTATCCTGGCCTCTAACAAGCAGTTGCCCATTGATATAGACTCGCTCGCTTCCGGCAAGAATGACGATATTACTTTCATTTTGGTCACCCGTCAGTCGGTAAGGACCTTGAACACCATTCATTGCCGTAATGGATTTCTTGACAAATTTTCCTTTGCTCAGACCACCACCTACTGTATTCTTTAGATTATAATTATCCTTGAATGAATTATTCGCATTAAAAACCATCCCCATAAACTTACGGGTAAAGCGCATAAAATTGTCATATTGCTGCGTAACTTCAATATCACCGGCGTCAACCATAAAACGATTGTCGTAATTAAGTCGGATATACACTTGGTCAAAATCCTGAATGGATTGTGTATTACCTTCAGGTTGTATGGGAACATTCTTATCGGTGATATTCGCCATGATTTCCCACTTTTCCGACAATTTTCCAGATAGTTGCAAGTTAAGTGATGAGTTTAGGACGAAATCTTGATTGGTACCGATGTTCATTCCTCGTGAAATGGAGCCTGTGCCGATAATTGAGGAATTATCATTAGCAAAAACATCTTCTGTTTTAGGTACGATAGGTGTCAATTGGTGGTACATACTGCCACGTTGCCGCACATTGAGAGACGACGGACGATGTTGCACATGTTTGGCCGGATTGAAACTAAAGCATTGATACTTATATGATATATTACGATCCAGCACTGAAGTATCCAAAATATGAATGGTTGCATTGAGAAAATCAAGTTCATAATCATCTGATTCTATTCCATTAATAGACAAAGTATTAGGAATGATTGGCAAGGTGTCAAGATGAATGAATACGGAATTGATATGAAGTGAACCGGAACGATAAAGTTGTGGAGATTGAGCCCATGCCGACAAAGCGAACCCCAAACAACAGCAAAAAAGGAAAATTCGTATCGGGAGGGACCTGTTCACGTTATTAGTTGATAATTATAGGTTTATATCAAATTAAAACAAAAAAATAGCATAAATATTGTATTCGAAAACACAGATTTGAACACAAGATGCAAAAATATCACAAAAGTTTGAGAAAACACCAGATTGAGGCATAAAAAAAGCTCCTTGTTTTAAGGCAAGGAGCTTTTTTTATGATTGGGTAAGTGTAAGTCTTACTCAGCGGCTGGTGTTTCAGCTTCAGGAGCGGCAGTTTCTTCAGCAACTGGAGCTTCAACTTCAGCTTTAGGAGCAGTTTTCTTGCTGCTACGTCTTGTTTTGGTAGTTTTCTTCTTTTCTTCAACGGTGTAAGTTTCGTTGAAGTCCACCAATTCGATCATACACATTTCAGCGTTATCACCTTTACGGAAACCAGTTTTCAGAATGCGGGTATAGCCACCAGGACGGTCAGCAACTTTCTGAGAAACTTCTCTAAAAAGTTCAGTAACGGCGAATTTGTTGTGCAGATATGCGAAAACGATACGACGAGAATGAGTGGTGTCGTTTTTGCTGCGCGTAATCAAAGGTTCAACGAATTTCTTTAATTCTTTTGCCTTTGCCAAAGTGGTGTTGATGCGTTTATGCATAATCAACGAAGCAGCCATATTTGACAACATAGCTTCTCTGTGCGCGCTTGTTCTTCCTAAATGATTGATTCTTTTAGCGTGTCTCATATTATTATTCCTTATCTAATTTATACTTTTGAACATTCATTCCAAATTCAAGACCTTTGGATTTAACCAAGTCTTCCAATTCTGCCAATGATTTCTTGCCGAAGTTTCTGAATTTCAGCAAGTCGCTCTTGTGAATAGCAACCAAGTCTCCCAAAGTCTCGAGTTCAGCAGATTTCAAGCAATTCAAAGCACGAACCGAGAGGTCCATATCAATGAGTTTAGATTTAAGGATTTGGCGAGTGAGCTTAGAAGCCTCGTCAAATTCCTCGTTAGAAACATTGACTTCTGGAGAATCGAAAGCTATTTTATCATCAGAGAAGAGAACGAAGTGCTGAATAAGAATCTTAGCGGCTTCTTTCAGAGCATCCTTTGGGTGGATTGAACCATCGGTGTCGATTTCAAGGACGAGCTTTTCGAAGTCGGTACGTTGTTCTACGCGGTAATCTTCGATTGTATACTTCACATTTTTGATAGGAGTATGGATAGAATCGATAGTTATCACGTCAACACCTTCGTGCAGTGACTTATTTTCTTCTGCGGGAACATAACCGCGGCCTTTATCAATGGTGATTACCATAGAGAGGACGACGTCAGGTTCCATACGGCAGATGAGCTGATCGGGATTAAGAACTTGGAAGAAGTTCAAGAAGCGGTTCATATCGCCAGCGGTGAACTTGTCCTGACCGGAGATGACGATTTTAGCCGTTTCCGAATTATTATTTTCGATTTTGTTTTTGAATCGAATTTGTTTAAGGTTAAGGATGATGTCGGTAACATCTTCCATCACGCCCTGAATGGATGAGAATTCTTGCAGAACGCCTTCAATTTTGATGGAGGTGATTGCAAAACCCTCAAGAGAAGAAATCAGCACGCGACGCAAAGCATTTCCGATGGTATTGCCGTAACCTGGCTGGAGGGGACGGAACTCGAATTTACCGTGGAAATCATCTGCTTCAAGCATGATGACCTTGTCGGGTCTTTGAAACGTTAAAATTGCCATTTGTATTTGATTTTATGGTTATTAATTGTTGACAGTAAGCAGCGTGGGAAGCTGTCTACCATCTCCATTCAAGGTTTACTATTTAGAATACAATTCAACGATAGCCTGTTCGTTGATAGTTTCAGGAATTTCCTCTCTTTCAGGATAATTCATGAATTTACCGCTCATCAGATTAGCATCCCATTCCAACCATGAATAGGTATTGTTTCTACCTGCCAATGAATTAGTAACTATTTCCAAAGATTTTGAGCGTTCGCGAACGGCAACGATGTCGCCAGGAACGAGCAATGCGGAAGGGATGTTGCAAATCTGACCATTCACAAGGATATGACGGTGATTAACGAGCTGGCGTGCTGCAGCGCGACTTGGGGCGATACCCAAACGGTAAACAACGTTATCCAATCTTGATTCGATGAGTTTCATCAAATTCTGACCAGTGATACCTTTTCTGCGAGCAGCAGCGTGGAACAATTTTCTAAACTGACGTTCAAGAATGCCGTAGGTATATTTAGCTTTCTGTTTTTCCTGAAGCTGCATACCATATTCAGACAATTTAGAACGTTTTCTAGCCTGACCATGTTGTCCTGGAGGATAGTTTTTGTGTTCAAAATATTTATCGGCACCGTAAATGGGCTCGTGGAACTTTCTTGCAATCTTGGTTTTAGGTCCAGTATATCTTGCCATTTTTCTACTATTTTAAGGTTATTTTACTGATTGATAGGATTATACACGTCTGCGTTTTGGAGGACGGCAACCATTGTGTGGAAGTGGAGTAACATCGGTAATTTCTTCCACCATAATGCCTGCAGCGTGAATAGTTCTGATAGCGGATTCACGACCACCACCAGGTCCTTTAACGAAAACCTTAACTTTTCTTAAGCCAAGATCGTAAGCCACCTTTGCACAATCCTGTGCTGCCATCTGAGCGGCATAAGGGGTGTTCTTCTTTGAACCTCTGAATCCCATTTTACCTGCTGAAGACCAAGAAATAACTTGACCATCATTATTGGTAAGGGATACAATGACATTATTGAATGATGCATAGACAAAAGCCTTGCCTTGTGCGTCGATTCTAACAACTTTTTTCTTGGTTGATTTTGTATTCTTTGCCATAATACTTTTATTTCTCTACGCTGATGATTAATACTACTTGGTTGCTTTCTTCTTGTTAGCAACTGTTTTCTTACGCCCTTTACGGGTACGTGCGTTGTTCTTCGTGCTCTGTCCACGTAACGGTAAACCGATACGATGACGAATGCCTCTGTAGCATCCAATGTCCATCAAACGCTTGATGTTCATTTGAACTTCCGAACGCAATGCACCTTCAACCTTCATCTCATTGATCAATCCACGCAGTGCTGCCAACTCATCATCGTTCCATTCATTTACCTTTTTGTCCTGGCTGATACCGGCCTTTTCCAAAATAGCAGCTGCAGTGCTTCTGCCAATGCCATAAATGTAAGTCAAACCGATGACGCCTCTTTTGTTTTTCGGTAAATCAATACCTGCAATTCTTGCCATAGCTTAAATTCTATTTATTGTTATTAATAATTATTATCCTTGACGTTGTTTTTCTTTCGGATTCTTTTTGTTGATTACATAGACCACACCGTGACGTTTCACGACTTTGCAGTCCTCGGATCTCTTTTTAACTGATGCTCTTACTTTCATCTCTTTTTCCTTTAATATTATTTTTATGATTTATGTCTGAATGTGATTCGTCCTTTGGTCAAGTCATAAGGGGACATTTCTACTTGTACCTTATCTCCCGGAAGGATCTTGATATAATGGAGACGCATCTTGCCGGAAATATGTGCCGTTATGACATGCCCGTTCTCGAGCTGTACACGGAACATCGCATTTCCAAGCGATTCAATAACGACTCCGTCCAATTCTATTGATGACTGTTTTGCCATATATCTTGATTCTTTATTAAACTTTCTCTTCCGTTCCTAAAACTTCACCGATAAACTTATAGGTTGACAAAACTTTGGTACCATTTTTAGTAAGTGCAATCTGGTGTTCATAGTGCGCGGCAGGTTTGTGATCTAATGTTCTTATGGTCCACTCATCACGTTCACAGTAAATCTTTCTGGAACCAAGAGTAATCATAGGTTCAATACAGATCACCATACCTTCGCGAAGTAAGTCGCCTTTCCCTGGTTTGCCATAATTGCAAACATCAGGTTTTTCGTGCATATTGCGTCCTATACCATGCCCGCACAACTCACGAACGACACCGTATCCAAAAGACTCGCAATAAGTTTGAACAGCGTGTCCGATATCACCAGTGGTATTTCCAGCTACGGCAGCGGCAATTCCGCGATAAAGAGATTCTTTTGTTCTCTCCATCAGGAGTTTGTTCTCTTCTGAGACTTCTCCCACTGCGAAAGTGTAGGCATAATCCCCATGATAGCCATTAAGGTAAGCGCCGCAGTCTACCGAAAGGATATCGCCGTCACGAAGTATGCTATTATTGGGAATACCATGTACTACCACGTCGTTGACTGACAGACAGAGAGAGGCGGGGTAACCATTGTAACCTTTGAAAGAAGGCACGCCCCCATTGTCCCGAATATAAGTTTCAGCCAGCTGATCCAGATAATTCAATGGAACTCCAGGTTTCACATACTTTGCCACTTCGGCCAAAGTTTTTCCAACAAGCAAAGAACTTTTTTGTATTATTTCAATTTCCTCTTCGCTTTTCAAGCGAATCTTGTTAAACATATTCATTAGTAAGCACCGCCGCTATAGCGACCTTTGATTCTTCCTGACTGAGTCAAGCCGTCATAATGTCTCATCAGCAAATGACTTTCGATTTGCTGAAGTGTATCCAATACAACACCTACCATAATCAACAAGGAAGTACCGCCGAAGAATTGTGCAAACTGTTGGTTAACGCCAAACAATCTAACGATAGCGGGCAGAATAGCAACGATAGCCAAGAAGATTGAACCAGGAAGAGTGATTCTTGACATAATGTTATCAATCAATTGGGCCGTCTGCTTTCCAGGTTTAGTGCCAGGAATGAAGCCACCGTTTTTCTTCAGGTCTTCAGCAATCTGCTGAGGATTGATAGTGATAGCGGTATAGAAATAGGTGAATAAAATAATCATGATGAAGAATACGATATTGTATCCCCAGCCATTATAATCGATGAAGCTATGCCAGAAACCACCCGTTGACTTTTCTGTGACAGAAACGAAAGTCAAAGGCAGGAACATGATAGCCTGTGCGAAAATGATAGGCATAACGCCAGCGGCATTAACCTTCAAAGGCAGGAAGTTACGAACACCACCGTATTGTTTGTTACCAACAATTCTCTTAGCATACTGAACAGGAACACGACGTGTACCTTGAACGAGCATGATACAGAAAGCGATGATAAGCATCATGATGACCAATTCGAGGATGAAGATGATGGGGCCGCCGTTCATTTCGCCGATACGAGCCACGAATTCTGCCTTCAAAGCATAAGGCAGACGGGCAATAATACCAATCATGATAATCATAGATATACCATTCCCTATACCATTGTCGGTAATTCTCTCACCCAACCACATGATGAACAAGGTACCAGCAATCAAAAGTATAAACGATGTTACGGCGAATGCTGAGAAACCAAGAATGTGGGTATTCAGCATCGAAGGAGAAACCGCACCGCCGAATTGACCTTGGATGTTAGCGATATAGGCGGGACCTTGAATAGCCACAACGAGGATGGTAAGGTAACGCGTAATCTGATTGAGTTTTTTTCTTCCGCTTTCTCCTTCCTTCTGAAGTCTCTGGAAATAAGGAACTGCCAAAGTCATCAGCTGGATAACGATGGAGGCCGAGATGTAGGGCATGATACCCAAAGCGAAGATTGAAGCGTTAGAGAAAGCACCACCTGAGAACAGGTCGAGCATTCCCAACAGACCTTCCTGTGCCGACTTGGTAAAAGCAGCGAGGCCGCCAGGGTTAATACCTGGAAGCACAACATGAGCACCCAAGCGGTAGATTAGAATGATGAAAAGCGTGTAGAGAATTCTCTTACGCAAATCTTCAATTCTAAAGATGTTTTTAATGGTCTCGATAAATTTTTTCATAATATAATATATGAATAAGCGATTCTAGTTTCTTTATTCAGCGGCTGGAGTTTCAGCACCGATAACGTTGGCTTGGCCACCCGCATTAACGATAGCATTCTTTGCGGTTTCCGAGAAAGCGTGAGCAGTAACCTTCAATCCCGCTTTCAATTCACCTCTACCCAACACTTTTACTAAAGCGTTTTTCTTGGTAAGACCATTTTCACGAAGAACTTCAGGATTAATTTCGCTCAAACCTTTAGTTTCAGCCAAAGTCTGCAATGTGCCAATATTTACAGCGCTATATTCAACGCGATTGATGTTTTTAAAACCTCTCTTTGGCATAATTCTATAGATAGGCATCTGACCGCCTTCGAAACCGATTTTGCGGCTGTAACCAGATCTTGACTGGGCACCTTTATGACCTCTTGTGGAAGTACCGCCCTTACCTGAGCCCTGACCTCTACCTACTCTTTTTGATAATTTAGTTGCGTTTTCAGCTGGTTTCAAACTATTCAAATTCATCTCTATGCAAATTTCTAGATTAATAAACTAATTTAAATTTCCTCTACGGTTACCAGATGGCTGATAGCGTTTACAATTCCTAAAATCTGAGGAGTTGCTTCATGCTCAACAGTCTGATGCATCTTTCTCAGACCTAATGCTTCAAGTGATCTTTTTTGGCGCAGGGGTTTGTCGATTGCGCTTCTGACTTGCGTGATTTTAATCTTTTTCATCCCTTCAATTATTTATTTTTGTTATTAAATTCATTCCCTTTAAAATAAAAATAGCGCAAATTTTGGAGTAAATTGCAACTATTATTTCACATATCGACATCATAAAATCCAACATCACAATCCATCTATAATATTACAAAGTCCGTGAAAATCAAGCAGTTGCGAGTTTTGCGAGTTTACATCTTCCACTTCTTCTATTTCACTTCAAAAGGTTTGCAAATATACAATTTTTTTTATTTGCACGGCATCTTTTAAAAAAGATTTTTTTTGACAAAAAACAATGATGGTTCCCCACATAGTCTGCAGAGAACCATCATCCTTTCAGAAGATAGAATCTTCTTATTTTCTTTCTTTCAACAAATCTCTGATTTCACCCAAAAGAACTTCTTCTTTAGAAGGAGCTGGTTCTGGAGCTGGTGCTGCGACTTCCTCTTCTTTCTTCTTCAGATTGGAAAGTCTGTTGATACCTTTTACCAGCAAGAAAATAGCAAATGCCACGATGAGAAAATCGACGGTCACCTGAATAAAATTTCCGTAGTTCCACAGCACTGGATCTGCATCAGGCACGCGTGATGGAATCTTAACACTCAGTTCCGAGAAATTGACACCACCAATCAGCCAACCGATAGGAGGCATGATGATGTCTTCAACCAAAGAGGTTACGATTTTGCCAAAAGCGGCACCAATAATGATACCAACGGCCATGTCGACCACATTTCCTCGCATTGCGAAGTCTTTAAATTCTTTCAAAAATTTACTCATAATACCTTGTTTTTAGTTTAAATTTCGAATTGCAAAAATACAAAAATGATTTGTAAAATCAATGCATAATCTTATATACCAATTCCTTCAACAATTCCTCATCTGTGGCGGCATTATCAACGCCTTTGGTTTTGGCATCATACTCGCGAAGTATCGAGATGATTCTCATCAGCTGTGGAAGTGTATGCTTTTGGGCTTTTTCAACATTTTTACGCTGAATGAACGCATTTGAACCATAAATCTTTGAAACATTGTCGGCAGACTTATCCGGCAGCAAATGATAGGCCAGCATTTTACTATAGAATGAATTCAGAGAACTAATAGTCAACACATTAGGATTATCCTTGATATTATTGGCAAAATGCATGCAAATTTTCGCAGCCTTCTCCCCGTTTCGATCCCCAAGGGCATCCTGAAGTTCAAAAATGTTATATTCTTTGCTAATGCCTATATTTTTCTCAACGATGTCTGATGTGATTTTCGATCCTTGCGGTACGAAAATCTTCATTTTTTTAAATTCATTGTCAATACGATTCAAATCATTACCAATGTGTTCCGTAATGATAAGCGCGACTTCAGGACTAATTGTATAGCCATTTTCTTCAGCACATTTACTCACCCAAGCGGACAAATTATAATCGCGGACCGGCTCTGAATTAAAAATCACCGTTTCCTTGTCACAAGCTTTATAACTTGAGGCTTTCATCTTGCCATACTTATGGCAAACAACCAAAATCGTACTTTTAAGTGGATTCTGAAAATAAGACTGCATCAAGTCGATATCCTTCATGTCTTTGGCCTCCTTCAAGATGACCACATGATATTCGCTACCAAAAGAGAACTGTTTCGCATTGGCAACCACATCCGATGCATTCGTATCCTTACCATAAAACACCGTCTGGTTGAAATCTCTTTCCTCCTCAGGCAGTGCGTTATTTTCGATATAATTCGAAATCTGGTCAATATAATATGGTTCATCACCCATCAACAGATAAACCGGGGCAAATTTCCGATCTTTCAGTTGCTTCATAATGCTTTCGAAGGTTGTTGCCATTATTGCTTAATTTAAGTAATTCCTAATCCGAAAAAATAGTGTATATTTGCAAACTCTAATTGGCCCTGTAGTTCAATGGATAGAACGGAGGTTTCCTAAACCTGAGATTTGGGTTCGATTCCCAGCGGGGCTACTCTTCATTTTTTGTTCCCCAAACGCCATTCAGTTTCTTTTCCTGGATTTTTCCCCAGTCAAATACTATTCCCAATTGCACATTTGCGTTATTTACATTCAGCAGCGAGCGCTGGATACTCTTTGCGTTGCAAAATCCCAATAAATTGTCCGTGGCGGCATATATATGGAATACCCCGAGATTAAAACCGACGCCTAAGCCAAGATTGGCATAGCTGTCTTTGGCGATAGTATAATTAACGCATAAATCAAAAATCCGCAAGAAATTTCCATTCCATGCCACAGTAAACGATGGCAAGAACTGTTTGCCCACCAGACGACCTTGAAAAAGCGCGGAAAAACGATGATATTTCCCAACGTTACAGTAACCTTCTACCAAAAATCGAGTATGCAACATTCTCGTATACTGCTTTAATTCAGAATTTTGCATTGGAAAATAGCTTAGGATTTCATCACGAAATTCAGAAGGATTATTTTGGATTTGTTGAATATCTTCATTAGAAAGTCCATTGAAAACAAAACCACCATCATTATAATGGATGCAAGTGGAATCAATGGTGCCAACAAAGTGCGAAGAGTTCGTTTTCCAATTGATGAACCCCAAATCCAAAACGGAAGCAGAAACTCCCCATCTTTCCCCAAGACGAAATGTTGCCCCGAAATCAATAGCCGCTCCGACATTTTTGAATGCAGACTTAACCACATTCATCATATCATCTGTAGCTATTCCCGGCTCACTGTTCTCTCCCCATTGAATCGGAAATATGCTTGACATATAGGCATCCAAATCATATTGCAATCTAAGGGAATAGTCTTCTTGGTTCGTATAAAGCGTTGCAGTAGCATTACGCGTATTTATATTCAGAGCCCCAAAAAGGATTTTCGGACGAACACCGATATAAACGTGCGGTGTTATAGCGACTTGCATTCCCAATGCAAATTCCTGATAGACTGTAGCATTCAAAGAAAAATCAAGTTTCGCGGGATGGTCGGCTCCAACATATGCCATATTGCCTTGCGCAACCAAACCTATAACATCTTTGCTAAAAAACAGATATTCATCCATACGAATCCTATAGCTGAAAGAAAAGAAAACGGGTTTGGTTCGAAAACCGAAGTCAATGACATTCATAGACAGATTGGTATTAAGCATACCACCTCTTTTAGGCATCTTTTCAAGCATCTTATCCAAGGTAATGGTAGTCACCTTGCCCATGGCATTTTCCTGAAAAACATTATCATAATGCAATCCTGTATTGGCAAGGGAGGTATTTATATTGCTAATGGCCGGAAAACCGACATAGCCATTGTATGGCAGGAAAGAAGACGGACTACTATAATTTGAATAGGGATTCAATCGCATAAAGTGCAATGTGGTACCATCTTGCGCGAATACCTTAAAACCCACCAGTACAATTGATATGAAGAGAAATATTTTTTTCATAATAATAAAACTCTAAAAATTCATGTTGATGTGATCGTATTTGATTTTTGCCCCGATGGCAACCTTGATAAAACGGGACGTATTCAATTCCACGGCATTTCCTTGAGTGTTTATTTTGAATCTAAGCAACAGTTTGTCTGATTCAATGATTTTTTTTGCAGTTTGACCATTGACTTCAACAAAAATCGGAGTTTCATGATAAGGTTGATCATTGAATGAACCATGGATAATATTTTCACTCATCACCAAGTGGGTTGTATCGGAAGTTGTCGTATTCAGAAAACTAATGTCTGCCATCATTTCAAGGGGCAAGTTGTTGGCAAAAGCCAAGCGCAGAGTCATTTTTTCTATTTCAGAGACCTGAGATGGTGTAATAGCGTTGAAGAGGGCATTATCAAGTTCATTGTTGTAAACCGCATTATGAATATTCATATTGGCTGGGAAAGTTGCTTTCAGTTGAAGATTCAAACTCGAATTATTATTCAAATAAAGATCTCCCGCCGCAAATCCACCTGGATTGACAGTCAAATCGCCCACTAAACGAAGTGAATCATAAGTGGTATTAAATTGAACCTGTGGGGTATTTACATCCATAACTTGTACGAAAGCATACGGTGACACAGGAATTGTTACTGTAACCGATGAAGGTATCAGCGAAGAAGTTGTTCCATAAGTATCCTTAAATGAAAGTTCATTGACGTTTCCCGAAATAGCGCACAGCGAATTTTGAGCAAGAATTTGTATTTTTGGATTGTAAATTTGCATATGGTCAATATGGAAATTATTCCACGAAAAATTCACCCCGACACTCTTTTTAATGGTTGAAGCCATGGGATTTAACATTGTTACAATACTTTGAACACCAAGTCTACTGACATCAACAACACAAGTATAATGATAATTGCCTCCAAGAGTGCTTTCAGGATTTGGGGTTATTGTCAAATCTACGGAAAATACAATATTACCTTCTTCATCTCCTTGAATGACATAGCCTGCCAAATCAAAATCCTGTGAAGTGGTAGCACTATTTATATTGATAGTCAACGGATTACCATCCGCATCTTTGATATTGTCCGTATATGCAGTTCCATAATATGTGGCGGGCAAATCAGAAAAGGAGAACATCAAGGTCATAGAGCCCCAATTTACCACAGCTCTTTTTAAGAACACATCATCATCGTTCAACGAGAACTTACATATTTCAGGCAAATGGACATCCAAACTTTTATTTTGATTCAGACTCACGCTTCCTGATTGGCTAAAACTTTTGTCACCAATCTGCAAAAGTTTATCCATCGATACTAAATTGGATATATCCTTTTCCATCACAAAACTGATTGTTCCATCTGAACCGATATGTAAAAATGAAACGCTATCCAAATTATTAAGCAAGTTTTCGACAGTGATTTTATCATTAAAAACCGGAATTCCCCATTCTCCTTCGGCCTCGACATTCCTCAAATCGAAATCAAAGAGCTTGTCTTTACAAGAAGTCAATCCTAAAATCAAGAATGACAAAATCATGAATAAAAGACATTTCTTCATAATTATAACATTTATTAAATTGGCAAAAATAAAAAAAATAGCATTAAATTTCAGACTTATTATTCAATTGCCGTTATTATTGTATTCACGATAAAGCGAGCATCGTCATCGGAAACGCAAGGTCCGGAAGGCAAGCACAATCCGCAAGCAAACAATTTTTCGGAAGTGCCATTGACGTATGCGGGACAATTATTATAAACCGGCTGGCAGTGCATTGGCTTCCACAACGGTCTGGCTTCAATACCATTGCCGTCCAGAAACACACGCAATGCCTCCACATTAGCATTGGGTTCACAATCGGTATGCAAGCTGCCGCCGCCGTGCAGCACGCCAGCCGCGCCACCCACTGCTCCCTGCACGGCGGCTTGGTAGGCACTCTCCTGCCCTTTCACTCTCACCCCAGGATCCAGCAACAAGGTGCAAAGCCAATAATTCGACGCAAAATCCATAGATTCTGATTTATGCATTTTTATGCCTGACACATCAGCCAATAATGTTTCATACAAATGCTGCAAATGCTGATGATGGCGAATATGATCATTCAAAACCGTCATCTGGCCACGACCGATGCCCGCACAAACATTACTCATTCTGTAATTATAGCCGATTTCTTCATGCTGATAATATGAATAGGCTTCACGGGCTTGTGTGGCAAAAAACATGATTCGTTTTTTGGCTTCTTCATCGGGGCAAATCAAAGCACCACCACCAGAAGTAGTAATCATTTTGTTGCCATTGAAACTCAACACGCCATAATGACCAAAAGTACCGAGTACCTGACCGCAATAACGGGATCCCATGCCCTCCGCGGCATCCTCTATGACAGGAATATCGTATTTTTCGGCAATCCGCATAATTTCTTTAATCCGATATGGCATACCGTAAAGAGCAACAACAATGATGGCTTTCGGCTTTCTTCCCGTACAAACGATACGGTCTCGGATAGCATTTTCCAGCAATTCCGGATCCATATTCCAACTATCAGCCTCACTATCGATGAAAACCGGCGTCGCGCCCAAATATTTCACGGGATTCGAAGATGCACAAAAAGTGAAACTCTGCACGCAAACCTCATCACCAGCCTGGACACCACAAGCAATCAGTGCCAAATGCACAGCCGAAGTCCCAGATGACAATGCCACAACCTTTTTATTCAAAATTTCATCCGCCTGATTATCAACATGATTGACGAAATTTTCAAGATCAGCTTCAAAAGCATTGACATTAGGTCCGAGCGGAACAACCCAGTTGGTGTCAAAAGCTTCCTTTACATATTTCTGTTCCATTCCGTTTTCGCTCATGTGGGCGAGACAAAGATAAATTCTTTTATCCATGATATATCGATAATATAAATCAAATATTCTTTTCTGCAAAATCTTTCAAATAGGCAAAGTGGGGGGTCAATTTCCCCTCCTGCAAAATTGTCGATCTTTTTATAACAGCGGATTCTTCCCCTAACAACAGCGGTTCAAGCACGTACTTCATCAACATTTCTCCGAAATACTCACTCGTATCCATTGCCAGGGCATTGGGGCAAGTATCAACCGCCATAACCGTGATATTCTTTTCCGCAGCGAAAGCTTTTTCCTCCTTCCCCGTTATAGGATTATAATCATAATATGGGGCTTCGTGTGTTGAAGAGCGCACTGTGGATTTGATGCTTCCCATAATATCACAGGTCACATCTCCAATCATTCTTATGCGTAACTTTTCATTTTTCAATTCATTAACATCCAAATAAACTGGTGCGCCATTACCCCAAAAATGGGCACACAACAAGACATCCGTATATTGGGCGAACTTGAAGAAATCGCTTTCATAGGCTATGGCATTCTTGGTGAAATCCTGCCAGCAAAATGGTGTTCCATCTTTCCTTTTTACCAACTGGTCCACATCGGCCACGCAATAGGTCAACGTTGAAATCATTCCATCAGACAAGAACGCAGACTCATTAATTCTCTCGGCTCCTATTTTCTCCAAAACATACTGAGCACCTTGCGACACACGACCCGCACCCGTAACCAACATTTTCATTTTGGGCAATGCTACCGACTTCAATGTCTCTATCAACTGTGTCAATGAAAATTTGCGATCAGGTTGTGGAAGTTCATACAATTTATATTTCAATCCATAACCTCTCAACGTGTAATATACGCCGACAATTCCAGCCCACCAACCAAAAGCACAGACCCTGACATTATTATCATCAACAAGATATTCATAATCACTGAAAGTAATGTTTTTCTTCACAAGTGCTTTCAGCAATGGACGATTGTACTCCTGCATTTTCGCCAGATGGCCAAAAAAGAAATAATGTTTGTTGGGAATAAGTTCTTCTATTTGTACTTCCTTGATACCGAATAAGATATCGCAATCGGAAACATCCCTCACAACATCAACGCCAGCCAAACGATAATCTTCATCCGAAAAGGCTCTGATGTTGCTGGACTGAACGACAATCTTATGTTGGGGATAGCGTTTGTTTAACTCGGACACCTGCTTTGGCGTCACAGCAACTCGGTTGTCAACTGGAATCTTAGTTTCCTTAATTAATCCTATCTTCATTTTTCTCATTTAATAGCATCGATAATTTCCGATTCTGTCAATTCCGAAAAGACTTGACAATCGCCTTTTGTTGTCTTTACCACTAACGATTCATTCATCAAGCGCACATCTTCAATAATGGCATTCAAATCTTTGGAACAGAACGTACACATGGCAATTTTTCTGGGTTTATTCCCTTCAATTTCATAACCTTTATAAAGATATGGAATGAAAGTAACTATTTCATTGATATTCCTCACCATATCCTCTCCAACAATTTCATTAACGACAGCACCATCTTCAGGCAAGAAATATGCGCTGTAGGTCACGGCATACCCTCTATCCGATGGAATATCCGCATTGAATTTCAATGGTTCTCCCAAGGCATATTTTATCATCAATGTCAGATAATCAATACCACCACTTGCTTTTTGATAATCAAAAGAATGTCCACCACCCAAACGGAATCCCGTTTCAAAAACATAGAAGCTACCATTACGGTAAAAGAACGAAATATTGGCCATTCCGCATTCCATTCCCAAATCGGCGAGCATGGATTTCACATTGGCATCCACCTGTTCAACATAGTCTTTTTCGTGCTTGGAAGGGAAAGTCCAGGCTTTTTGCATCGTTTCAAAACCTTTCTGCTTGGTCAGCATGGTGGTGTCACAAGTTTCAATCAAAAAGACCTGTTTCCCGGCAATGTAATAGCTGCAATCGAATTTAACGCCATCACCAATAAAATCCTCCACGACTACACTTTTTGAAGGAGACATCGAATAGGCATAATCCAAAAATTTCACATATTCCTCGGCATTATAAGCAACATTGATGCCGATACTTCCGCCCCTATCCGTCGGTTTTATAATCACGGGAAATTTAATATCCCGTGACTTAGGGTCATACTCGTTGACAATCGGCACTCCGTATTTCTTGCACAACTTTTTAAACTTATTTTTGTCACGAGTAACATCCAACTGTTCTTCATTGATGTAGCATGGCAAAGAAAGTCGACGGCAAATTTCAATCATTGCCTCTACTCGAAATTCACTAAAACCGGCTATAACGCCATTAACACCAGCATCACGGCACTTGGCCTCCAATGTTTCATAATCGGTCCAGCTGATATTCCACGCTTCGTCTGCGACAAATTTTGCAGGAATAACCTCAGGTTTTGTATATTGATCAGTAACAATCACGTAGCACCCCAATGACTGAGCAATTTTTACAACATCAACTTCCGCATTGGAGCCACCCAATACTAATAATTTCTTTCCTTCTAATTCTTTCATAATTAAAGCATCGTAGGATTATCAAAAACATCTTCGTCTTCCAAAATGACGGGCTCGACATCCACATCTCTGAGGAAGACATAAGGCTTATTGTAGTGATGGAACCTATCTCTTTCTATACGGTCGGCATTGCCGTCTTCCATGATGGTCATTGTATCGCTAATCAAGTCGAAGCCGACATGAGCCATCACTCCAGTATAAGCCATGTGTCGAATATTGACTTCCGTAACTTTTAGGTTTCCATTCTTGTCCTCTTTCAAGTCGAAACTCAAAATGCCGTGGGCAGGAACTTTCAACTTGTCGCACAAATACTTGACGCAATCATCGCAAAATTTGTTGATACGGTCTTCGTTCAAGAAGCGGGCAAAATGTGTGTTTCCGGTCACGTGCGATGGAGCCGTATTGGCCATCACATATTCCGCACATTCCAAAGCCGCACCTTTCACATATTCATTATTGTAATACAACATCTGATTGGCCAGATGACGTCCTGTAAGAAACTCACTAACAGTAAATTCTTGAATTTTTCGATTAATAAACAGCCACGATTTATAGCTATCTATATTGTCTAAGCGCAGCGAACCAAAACCGCCCGTACCTTCCGTGGCCCGAATCCAACAGGGGAAACCAATTTGACTTTCCACTTCCTCAAATTTCGGTTCGGTCTGTGTTACTTTGATGGTCTTAGGAATAAAGTGCGTTCCTTCAAGCAGTTGTGCCATTACAGACTTATCTCGAAGAGATTCCGAAAGCCGTTTGCATCCCATAAAGACCTCAACAGGGAATTGACCGTTTTTGTCATAATAATCGCCCCAAGCCACGATTTCCGCCTCTGGTTGAACAAACGCATAATCGACATGCTTTGCCGCCACCAATTTCTCTATGAAAGGAAAATAATCCGGGGCATCGCAACGTGGACAAACATAATATTCATCCACTAAATTTCGACCTTTCGTCTTCATAAAAAAACCCATCGATTTTTTATTTGCATCGATGCCAATAAGGTGATAATCAGGATATTTCTCTCTTATAATGGTTGCTATAGAGCGCGGCGTCAGTCCGCCGATACCAGTAATCAACAAAGTTTTCATTATAATATCTCTATTATTTTTTTCATTTCTTCAATTCCGTAGCGCTGATCGCAAATCAACGACAATTCAGTATCATAAATTTCATTGACTTTCATTTCAGTAGTAACCAGCTGATTTTTAGGCCAATGAACAGGACAATAAATCTGATTTTCAATTAATTTCTGTCGTGCAGCACTGCGTTTTTCTTTACTTTCGAAAAATACAGGCACAAACAATGGACAGCAATCATCGGTGAGTGGAGCGAGCGTATGCAAAGTTATGTGCTCGTGCAAATAATTCGCATTCTCACGACGTTTTTGCTTCAGTTCATCTTTATTTGTTTTTTTATAAATAGTATATGAGAGTTCATCCATGGCATAATCTTGATAATCATATTCCAAATGATGACCAAAATTAGCAAAAAGATTCAAAAAAGTTTGTTTTTCAATTTCCTGATTTCCAGCAAGATAATCTTTTTTCAATTGCATAGCCCGCAATTTTCCATCTAAAAAAGGATAAGATTTCAAAGCTTTAGCTTCTACACCATTCATTTCAGCACCACAAACCACCCCCATCCACTTTCTAATGCTTGCAAATGAATAATCTGCAGATGCAACGCCTTTATTATTAAAAAAAGAATGGGTCCGATCATAAATAATAGTTGTTCCTTGTGATTTGTAGTTTACAATTATTTGATTATCAATAATATCATCATAACCAAAATAATTACACACATAAAACACATCAACTTTTTTATTCAAATCGATATGATAAGTAAGTTGCGGTTCCAAGCTCATATCATACAAATCAACGTGGAAACCGTTAGCCAAAAATGGAGCCAGCATCGAATCGCAACACCAGGCCGGCATATAAACGGTCTTCGCGTCTTTCTTCTGCAATATATCTCTGACAATCAAATCGATGGCAGTTCTACCAGAAAGAACATAGTGATTACTTCTTTCTGAAGAAAGGAGAAGGGGTTCATTCTCCAACCAAAATTCGCTACCGATTTCGCTATACATTTGAATAAATTCTTTTATTACAGATTGGTATTTGTAGGACGATTATTTCTGTTTGGATCAAATTCGGCAAATTTTGGACGTTGGATTCCTCGGGTATCGTACAAACTCACACTGCCGCTGGTTTCAACGCCGACACCTTCTCGTTTTATCACATTCTTTATGGTTTTGGAAATGATTTTCATATCCAAAGCAAAGGAAATATTCTTCACATAATAAACATCACATTCCAATTTGTGTTGCCAGGTAATGTTTTTTCGTCCATTGACTTGTGCCCAGCCCGAGATGCCAGGTCGCACATCGTGACGCATAGCTTCTTCGGGCGTATAATAGGGCAAATAAGTCGGGGGCAAAGGTCTTGGACCTATGAATGACATTTCACCTTTCAAGATGTTGAGCAATTGTGGCAATTCGTCTATAGACGTACTACGAACAAATCGTCCGACAGGTGTAAGTCTCTGTTTATCAGGCAACAATTCTCCATTTTCATCTCTTTCATCCGTCATGCTTTTAAACTTGATGATACGGAAGGGCCTTTCATGATATCCAATGCGGGTTTGGTAGAAAAAAGCACCGGCGCCTTTGTTGGCAAAGTGCAGCCACAAGGCTATCAGTAGCAGCAACCATCCTATCAGCAGCAAGGCGAGAATGGTAAGAAACAAATCTAAAAACCGTTTGAAGAAGTGCTTGTACATAATAGTTGAATGAGTTTATTTTACAATTTGATCATACCTCGGTCGATTTCCGTTTTCCGACCGGCTTTATTTTGTTTGAACGAATTATAGTTATAGCTGATGCCTAGCCAAAACATACGACTTTTATTAGCTTGAGTATTATCAAGATTGTAAATGATATTTCTAGAATAAATGCTCCAATCATTCGTGGCAAATGCATCGGTCAGCAACGCAGAAACAGTCAAAGCTCCTTTCAAGAACTTCTGTTTGATTCCAACATTTAGATAATGTGAAAATCTAGCGGTAAATTGTGGATAATATTGCGGTGACAATATGAAATATTGCAATTGTACTGAAGTTCCAGTCTTAAAGACAAAGTTGACCAAAAGATTGCTATTATTAGCCCAACCTTTATTGTTGATATCGACGTCTTCAAATTCGCCCTTAGTCTGACTATAGAACGTATTGGCACTAAGCGTGAAATTCAACCATTTCAATGGTGAGACCATTAATGACAAATCCAATCCCGTCTTGAAATCTGATGGACAATTCAAATAAGTCAACAATAACAATTCTCCCTTAAGTTTTGCTACCTGAGCAATATAATTGGTTGTATAACTTGCATAAAGATTCACGTTAAAAGCGACAGGTTTATGTTGCAAAGCATATGCCAATTCTAGATTATTTGCTTTTTCCGGTTTGAGGAACATATTTCCCTGTTCAAATGTTGTAGCATCCACCATGCTCATATACGGATTCAATTGGGGATAGGTAGGACGACCTATACGTCGTCCGAAAGTCAAAGCCAACGTATTTTCTTTGTTGAATCTATATTCCAAATTCATTGAAGGAGCAATAAAGATATCGTTATTTTTTTGATTCACAGATTCTTTATCACTCTTAAGCCAAACTGTACTGTTTTCAATTCGAATGCCGAATTTATAAGAAAATGGTTTGTCCGGTTTTGAAGACAGCATAGCATAAGCGGCAGCAATTAATTCTTGATGTAAAAGATCATTGCTAAACTGCTGAGAATACCACCAAACGCCATCTTCTTTATCATAAAACTGATGGAAAATATCATTGCGGCGGTACGTCATCTTTGCACCCGCATCCCAATTAAGTTTGGGTTTCATCTTCTTAAAATCGAACTGCAAAAACGAAATCAAAGGACAACCGCCAGAATTCGATTTACTAATTGAATCTCCTTCAAGATAATAATACGACGGGCGATGGCCCCATATTTTGGAAACCGAAGCTTTTATCGTTTCTGTTCTATCCTTGGGGACAACATGTTTATAAGCAAGCGTAACATCCAAATTTTCCCTGTTCCATGTCACATCGCTTTGACGATATTCTTTCCACACCACACCTCCTAAATCGTATGTATTAACAAAATTGCTCTTTGTATTCAAGCGTGGCATATTGAATTTCAAATCCAAATCAAGGGTGTTACGTTCGTTGACACGATAAGTCGTTCCAAAGGCAATGTTTGTATTGAAAGTCGTGCGATTAGTTACGACCAACTGCTTCAGACTTTTGTCTAAAGCAATGATTTCACGATCAAGAGAGCCTTTCAGAATATCATCTTCATAGCGAGTATTATAACTGAAACGTATAGAAACTTTTTTACTATTGTAATGAATTGCCGCATTTCCATTAACAAAATGATTGAAGCCATAATTAACGGCCACTAACGCACTCAATCCTTTCGCATTACCTTTTTTCTGAATAATATTGACAATGCCAGCTGTACCTTCAGCATCATAACTAGCATCAGGGCTAGTAATAATTTCTACACTTTTGATGTTGGCAGCTGGTACCAATCCCAAATTATCCATTGTGGTCGGCACGCCATCCATCAACACCAAAACATTACTGTTTCCCCTTATAGAAATACCATTGTTGCCATCAACTGTTATGGCGGGAGAAGCCTTGAGTACATCTATGACTGTACCTTGTTCGCTTGCCATGATTGAAGATGCATCTATCGAGGTGCGTTCTACCGTGACATGTTTGCCTTCGGATTTTGCAACAACTTGTGCCGTTTCAAGTTGTTGAGAAGCGGACTCCAATACAATAATTCCTAATTCAACTTTAGTTTGATTGGCATCAAAAAATAATTCTTTCTTTTTAAATCCCAGAAAATCAATCGTTATACGATATTGGGTTGGGATTTGAGATACCATAACTGAAAAATGTCCCTTTTCATCCGAAATCACACCAGTAACGACCTTCTCATCTTGAAGAACAACCACTGAAGCAAACATTACCGACTCATTTTTCTCATCCAAGACAGTACCTGAAACAAGACAGGTATTTTGCTGTGCCTTCACTGTCAAAGGCAAGCAAAGCATCTGTATCAACAAGATCACCAAGAGAGAAAAAATTTTAGTAGACTTGCTCATAAAACATCTTCTAATAATGCAGTGCATGACCTTTCCCTATTTACAAATAATAGACAATTCTTTTTTCGAAAGATATTGATAATCAAATTGTTTTGCCGTTTGACGAATGCGTTGGCACATGGCTTGATAATCAGCCTCTGGTTGTTCGGCAATCGCTTTAATTGCCTCGACAAAATCCCCAGGAGTTTCCAAATCACGGGCTATGCCCAAATGATTATTGCTAATCACATCATCGTATGCTATTTCGATATTGCATACGATGGGCTTTCCAGCAGCTAAATATTGGAACATTTTGCCCGAACTGACACCCATCCAACCAAAATTTTTCTGATAGTTCATCACATTGACTGTGGCTTGAGACACCACCCACGCACATTCTGCCAAAGGAATTGATTTTTCTTTAAAAACCACATTATCAATATGCTGATCAATCACATACTGCTCTAGATCATCTCTAAAGGTTCCATCTCCATAAATGAAAAAACGATATCGTTCATCCTTTTGCAACAATTTTGCCGCATCTATCAAAGTTTGTACATTATTTGCACGACTGATTGAGCCCAAATAAACTATTTTCTTCAGATTCGGATCATTCATATCAGCATCTGGGCGCGGATAAAGTAGCGTATTTTTATCAAATTCCGCAATATCAATGCCATTATTAACATAATGTACATTTTTCAAATTGATTTTACCACCATTTTCGGTAGTCCAACCCTTCTTTTTCAAATAATCGATACCGCCTTCAAAAGTAAAAATAACCTCATCAGCTTTTTCGTAATATTTTTTCTCAATCTGATAAGCGATTTTAAGGGCAGGGTGATTTTCCTTCACCAAACCGAAAGTTACAAAATCAGCGGGCCAAAGGTCCCAAGCTTCAGCTATATATTTAGCTTTCAATTTTTTAGCGAGCCTTACGATAGGATAATCAAAAGGTGGATGAATATTATGCAGGATTACATCAGGTTTTTCGAAATATTTGCGGATTTTAAGAACCGTACGTGCGAATTTCCAGATGGACAACATTCGACGAGCACCGTTACCCTGATAGGGCATCACTTTTACATGAACAAATTTATGATCACCATAGTCGCGTTGCACGAAATCGTGGCCTGACAGTTCCGCTTCAGAAATTCTGGCAGAAGTGGCAGAGTTGAAAGTGAGGACACGATGCCCCGACGCCATAAAGTTTTTGGCAAGCTGCACGTACCTCGGATTCGAAACCGTCTCCGGCGTTCCCGTATAGTAATTGACAATCCAAATATTCATATTTATCTCAAATTCAGATAGTGAATGCGTTGATAGCAGCCACAACTTCCGCAGCTTCTTCCAACGTAATTACAGGACCAATAGGCAAACTTAATTCTTGATTAGCAATTTGTTCTGTAATTGGCAATTGTACATCGTTCCACTGTGAATAACACTGCTGTTTGTGCGGCGGAATCGGGTAATGTATCAGCGTGCCTATACCTTTGTCATTCAAATATTTTTGCAATTCATCGCGATGATCGCACAAAATCGGGAAGAGGTGGAAGACATTGCTTTCTTCGGGCAGTGTGTCAGGCAACTTCACCATTGGATTTTGGATTTTCCGGATGTAATAGCGAGCAATTCCCTTGCGGTAGTCATTGTCCTCGTCCAGATATTTCAATTTCACGTTCAGCACCGCAGCTTGAATCTCGTCCAAACGGCTATTGCGTCCGCAATAGTCAAAGACATACTTTCGTGATGAACCATAGTTTGCCAACATTCTGACGGTTTGCGCCAGTTTCTCGTCATTGGTTGTAACTGCGCCACCATCGCCAAGGGCACCCAAGTTTTTACCAGGATAGAAGCTATGTCCGGCGGCATCGCCCAATGAACCCGTACGTTGTTCGTTATGCCTGCATCCGTGGGCTTGAGCATTGTCTTCAATCAGTTTCAAATTATATTTGCGACACAAGGCAGCAATCTTTTCAGAATAAGCATCCCGACCATAAAGATGAACAATGCAGACTGCTTTGGTTTTCGACGTAATTTCCGCTTCAATCAAATCTTTATCAATTTCCAAAGTATTCAATTTCGGTTCAACGAGCACGGGTTTCAAGCCATTTTCCGTCAAAGCCAAAATGGTAGCAATGTAAGTATTAGCTGGAACAATTACCTCATCGCCAGGCTGCATTATGCCCAATTCGATGTAAGCTCGGAAAATCCATATCAAGGCGTCGAGGCCATTGGCACAGCCCACGCAATACTTCGTACCGATGAAGTCGGCATAATTTTTTTCAAAGCGCTCATTTTCTTCACCCTGAAGATACCAACCGCTGCTCACCACACGTTGAACCGCCTCATTGATTTCAACGGCACGAAGTGCCGTAACTTCTTTCAAAGAAAGGAATGGAATTTTCATCATTATTTTCTTCCTAAAAAAACATCCAAAAACTGATTTTCAGCTGCTTCAACACTTTCGATAGTTAAAATTTCCTTTGGAGCCGTCAAAATAGCATAACCAAATTTATCCCTATCACCATCGTTAATATAAGTATCATAATGCTCGCCAACACGCAAGCCATCATGGTTTTCAAACAAAACCGAAATTCTCGGATCCAAGAACTGTGTGATATCAGCAGCCTGCACCGAATCGGAATTTGATGGAATATCATAACCAAACCACATAGAGGCATTGTCACCATTCATATAATTACCTGCCTGAATTTTTTCACCGTGAAGCACCTTTATATAATCAGCCAGATAATCCCGACCTGACGCTTTCCAAACCGTATGGCTGCATATAAATCCGCTGGAACGAGCGCCCATCTCGACAGGCGTAAAGGAACCGTCGGCCTTCATAATGATTTCCAGATGACCAAACATACTATGCAAACCCAAGGCCTTATAGCACTGAATGCCGAAATCCGCAATTCTATTCCAAGTTTCGGCATCATATTTGGTTGAATTCCAATGATGAATAACCGTCACGTGATTATGCAAGGCATATTTGGAATGATATTGAATAGAACTGCCATAACAATTCACATTTCCGTAGGCATCTCCAAGCATATCAACAGTAAATTCCTCGCCTTCGACAAACTCTTCGACAAGACACTTTCCGTTAAAGGAAGTTTGTCTGGCCTTATCTAAGGCATTTTTGAGTGCGATTTCCGACTGACCTTTTTCAAGAATAGTGATTCCGCGCGAGCTGGCCGCCACATCGGGTTTGCAAATCAACTTCATCTTTTGCGACAGAGAAAATAATTCAGCCCAGGAGATTTCGTCATCTCGAACAGACAACCTGTTAAAAAGTTGGGCCGACATCCACGCTTCTCGCATTTCGTCTTTGGAAAGAACCCTATTGAACTTTTCAGGCATCGTCTTATTTCCGCACCAACCATTAATGGCATTCACTGTCGGGGCCGCCAAATCGATGCTGGAAAGAGCGCCTGCAACCTTTCCTTTCAAGCCCAATTCCTCCAAACGCCGGATAATTCCATCGGCATTCTTTATATCCATTTGGATGTACATATCCCCTTGAATACGAGGTTTTTCAGACCAAGCCACGAGAATGACGTCGTAACCCAATTCACGAAGATGGCATACTTGACCCCACAACAAAGGATTTTCGCCCAACAATACAAAATACTTTTTCATCATTTTTTCAATTAGAAAAACCTACAAGCCATTCTGTCTGAATTTTAAAAATTCATCATAATCTCGAATATAATCATCTGCCTTGTAGATATCAGAAGCCAGCACCATACAGACAGCACCAGAAGAAAAATCATCCAAGTCACGCCAAAGGCCTGGGCGAACCAACAAGCCTTGGTAAGGGCGGTTTAGGAAAAAAGATCGGCGAACATTCCCATCATCCAAAGTAACCTTAAAAGAACCTGAAGCTGCAACGATAAGCTGACTCAGTTCACGATGAGCGTGAGAGCCTCGAGATTCGCCGCCAGGCACATCATAAAGATAATACACCCGCTTGACATCAAAAGGCAATGTCACGCCATTCTCCACCACTGTCAAGTTACCCTTTCGCTCGCTGTGATGCTTATCCAATTCTATGATAGAGCAATCATAAACATTATAAGCTGCCATTGTTTTTCATTTTTATAAATTCCTGGTAATCATAAATATAGTCACCTTCATCGTAGGGTGTAGAGGCAAACTCAAGCGCGAGTGAATTAGTTGAAAAATTCTCCATCTCGCGCCAAAGGCCCTGCGGGACGTAAAGTCCATAATAAGAGCGATTAAGCGTGTATTTACGTTTTTCAAATCCATCGTCAAGCAGGACATCGAAACTGCCGGATAGGGCGATGATAAACTCTTGCGTATTGCGGTAGGCGTGTCCCCCACGGCACTCACCACCAGGGACATCATACAGCCAATACGTACGCTGGATGGCAAAAGGCAAATGCGTAAACTGTTCTACAAACGACAAATTTCCGCGTGCATCCAGGATTTTTGGCAAATCTATAATTTTAACATCATCAAGATTCATAGCCTATATTTTTTATAATATTTTTTGCAAATAAAACTCTGCCACCTTGTGGTCTGTCAGCTGTGAAGCTGATTTTTGAGCATTGTGTGAAATTTCACGCAATCGTTCCGGACTCAAAGCCGAAATCCGACGAATTACATTCGCCAATGCCTCAACACTTTCCGACTCGCAAAGAAAACCATTTTCACCATCCATGATAACCCCGTCAATACCTTGACCCTTGGTAGCAACAACTATACACCCTTTGGACATTGCCTCAACATAAACCAAGCCAAAGGCTTCTCTCGTACTCACCATCACAAAACAATCGGCTTTTGCCATCATCTTTTGAGCATCATCACGAGTCTGCTGGCCATGGAAAGTCACAGAGTCCGTAACGCCAAGTTCTGCACAAAGAGACTTTAAGTTACTCTCCTCTGCCCCACTCCCGACAATATCAAAATGAAAATTCCCATCAGGAAATGCTTCGTGCAAAGCTTTTATTGCCACATCAACATTTTTCAATTTGAAAAGGCTGCCAACAAAAACAAAATGGCAGACATTCGCTTCAAAACGCTTCTCATCAGATGAAAAATACTTTTCAGGGATACCAGAATAACAAATGAACTCTTCTTTTTTAGTTCCGAATATATTTTCAAACTGATTTTTGAAAGCCAAAGAACGAAAGCCCCAAACATTTACAGAACTCATATAAAACTGATAATCATCAGGATATATTGTTGGAATTTGAGAGCCGTCGCCGTGAAGCACGAGACAAGTTCGTATTAGAGGAAACTTCTGTTTAAAAAGATGCAGCATCTCCAACTGCGGCAGTGGAAAATGAGCCGTCACCACATCGGGCACAAAACCCTCCTGTTCCAACTGTCGACACACCCAATTAAAGGCTTTATTAATATTCGATTTTGAGAAATTACGATGTGGAACATACTTTGTCATAGGCACATATAGCACTGACACCTCATCAACGTTGTACTTTTCGCAATGGCGTGATGGATTGGAATAGGTAACGCAACCCGTCTTGGCCGCAATGGTTTCACCAAAAATTTCACCCACCCAATAATATGGACGAGGAAACAGCGAAAAGAAATGCACGACCTTCACATTATAACCCATTTTTACCCATTCACGAGTAAAAAAATGACAAACCGGCGTTCCATCGTACGTCGGGTCGTTCATCGGATAAATGTTGGTCAGCAAAAGTATGTTTTTCATAATTCATTCTCTTTCGTAGAGCCTCAGCACGATGTGTCTCTACTTTTCAATTCTCAATTTTTCAAATAACGACATCACAATTCCATTGATAATTCCTCGTTCATCTGCCGTGAGTCCAAAGAAATACATTGCGGAGGCATAAGCGAGATCTGCAATTGCCGTAACTATCAGCAAGCCCCACAAAGTGACGCCATATGAACCGAGCAAAAGGCACAATCCCAAGCCCAATGCAAATGGTGGCAACACTCGAACTAAAATCGATTCCAAAAAATCTGAAATTTTCAAAGAACTGATTTTCGACAGAATAATGATTCTGCTTAACGCCCCCAAAATTTCACAAGCAACGAAAACAATGACGGCCACGTAGGCTGGATACCCCAGTTTGAGGAAAATCCACGACACAGGCAGCGACAACATTCTCAATGTGGAAACCACAATGGAAAACCATTTTACATTTCCTAAAGCCTGATTGGCATAAAACAAGCCCATGGTCAATTGGTTTGCCATACAAGCAATGACCAACAGTCTGGAAAAGAGCACTGTTCCTTCGGGATACTTCACCAACCACAAGTCCAAGACTTCCGGCATCATCACCAACAATGGGATTGCCAATAGCGACATCATCGCAAAGCCCATTTTTCCAGCCATCAACGACAAACGCATCATTTTCGGTTCATCGCCAGCACCATAACTTTTCATAATCTGAGGTTTCATGCTTTCGATAATCGAAGATGAAATGGTATAAACCGGCGTTTCAACTTGGCGAGCCAGAGCAAAAACCGCATTGACCGAAGTTCCAAAAAAGCGGTTCAACATTACAGAATAACCTTGGCGCGACAAAACAGCACCCAAGGAATCCAACATCGTCCAACCTGCAAATCCAGAAACTTCTTTCATCTCTGAAATTCTGAAAAGTCCGATTCTCATCAAATGTCGATAACGAATCATACAATAAACGACATAACACACAGCATTCAACAAAGTAATGCCAGCCATCAATATTCCGTAGAGCCACAAACGATCGCCACTGTAAACTGTTATAATGTATGCAATGCCCAATTTACATAAGGCATCGACAATGGAAACCAGCGATACATAAACAAACTTCTCATGAGAAATCAGCATTGACACAAATGGTGTATCAGCAATACTGACAAACAGAGACACTAACATAAACTGATAAATCCATTTCGCCGTAGGGATTCTATCTGGCGCAATTTTCAAGTAGCCATCGAAAATAAACAAGGCCACTATTTCCAACGCCAACACCAAGGCTGCAGCCATCAGCAGATGCATCCAAAAACAGGCATTGAAAGTCTTAAGTGTTCGCTCGTGGTCATTCTTTCCAATGCTCACCGACAAAAAACGAGTAGATGTCATTGATAACGAAGAACTCACAAAGCTCAACAAACCAATAACACCAGCAATCACATCATAAAGACCGTAATCATCATCGCCCAATGCTCCTAAAATCCATCTGACAGAAATCAGAGAGATTAGTGCACTTACCACCAATCGTGTATATTGGATGATAGTGTTTACCGCTACCCTATTTGCCGCTTGCATTAGTATTTTTATAACAATCAATCATTTACAACTAAACAACTTAATTTTTTTACAATAAAAGCTCTCAAAAGTTTCTATGCTTCAATAATTATTTCATCTATTCATTCAAGCTAATTTGCTATAACTTCAGATAAATCCAGCCATTGACCTATCTTCTTGGAAGCCTCAAAAGTATATGCCCGTTCAGGCACGGCCCCATCCGGAGTAAAAGTTAACTCTCCAAAGAAAATTTGATCATTGATATTATACAAATCCACACGCACATAAGGAAATTTTTTGGACAAATTTTCAGCAATTTTAAGCATATCTTTTAATCGTTTAGGCTGGGGATAGTGCAAATTAACATCATCTACTCGCAGCATCCTCATTCTTTCCCATTGTGGCGAATAAATTTGACGTTTAGGAGAATGTGTTACTGGATCTCGGTCATAACATATTACAATAAATTGGGGAATACCATTAAAACAATGAATTTTATAATCCAAAATATCAGTTGCTTTTTCCACTGGCAGAAATGCTTCCGCAATAATCATCGGTTTAATTCTTGAATAATGGTGCTCACCTGAAATTTTACCTAAATCCACTTTCAGCCATTCATTCAACTGGCGGACAGCCTCTTTCTTATCCAATTGAGACTTATCAGGCACCAGTATATTCATGGCACAGCCATGATTGCATTTCAGAACAAATTTATCTGGAAGATCCTCAAAATCAATATCATTGGCATCTTCCCAAACACCTAACAATGGTATCAGGATATCAGCACAACCTTGTTGTTCTATAAATTCACGAACAAGATACTTGTCAGCACACAAAGCCTTAACTTCTGGCTGCCAGTGTTCGTTGAGCCACAAAAGCTTTTCGCCCCAAGTCTGTGGGTTTTTCAAATCAGGGAAGTGCTTGGTATGATGAAAATAAACACAGGCTGCTTTAGCTTTGGTTCCACCTATCATTTTTATTAATGACAATATCCTTTGTTTGAATTTTAGAGAAACGCTCATAACATCCAACTTAAAATTTTCTACAATAATTATAATCTTTCATCAATAATATTTCTTGGCAAAACACCTTTCACATCATAAACCACGCCACCGGCACGAACCCATTTTTCAACATTTATTTCTAAAAACTGGCGATGGGCCACTGCCAAAATCACGGCGTCAAACTGATCCTTTGGCGCGTCATTGACCACCTCAACGCCATATTCCGCACACACTTTATCGGGATTTGCCCAAGGATCATAAATGGTAATATTGTGGGTATATTCAGCCAAAGTATGGTAAATATCCACAACTTTGGTATTTCTAATATCTGGACAATTTTCCTTAAAGGTAATACCCAAAATCAAGATTTTCGCATCCTTGACCAACACTCCTTTTTTATTCATACACTTTATCACCTGATTGGCCACATAGGCACCCATTCCGTCATTCAGGCGGCGGGAAGCGTGCATAATGCGAGGAAGGACACCATAGACCTGTGCTTTCTGTATCAGATAATATGGATCCACGCTGATACAGTGACCGCCCACCAAGCCGGGACTCATCTTGATGAAATTCCACTTGCTGGAAGCTGCCTCAATCACATCGTGGGTATCGATACCCATCGCGTTGAAAATCTTGGCCAACTCATTCATAAAGGCAATATTGACATCCCGCTGCGAATTTTCGATAATTTTGGATGCCTCCGCCACCTTCATCGAAGGCGCCTTGTGCGTGCCATTGACCAAAACGCTGTTATAAACGCCATCCACCACATCGGCAATTTCGGGCGTTGAACCAGAAGTCACCTTTTTGATTTTCTCCACGGTGTGTTCTTTGTCGCCAGGATTAATACGCTCGGGGCTATAGCCAGCGAAAAAGTCCACATTAAACTTCAAACCAGACACCTTTTCCACCACCGGCAGGCACTCCTCTTCCGTCACACCGGGGTAAACCGTTGACTCATACACCACGATATCGCCTTTGCCAATCACCTGCCCCACCGTTTCACTGGCCTTCAGCAACGGAGTCAAATCGGGACGATTGTTTTCATCGACCGGCGTTGGGACTGCCACCACATAAAAATTACAAGAACGAATATCATCCAAGTTAGTAGTGCACTTGAAACCATTACGACGAATTGCTTCCTGCAATAATTCGTCTGGAACTTCCAAAGTAGCGTCGTGACCTTCCATCAAGGCATTCACTCTAGATTGGTTCTTATCAAAACCCATCGTTTCGAATTTAGTCGAAAACAAGCGTGCCAGCGGCAATCCAACGTAACCCAAGCCAATAACGGCAATTTTCACATTATTAATATCCATAATGATGTATTTTATTCTAAAACAACATATTCTTTATCCAAATCCTTGTCCATCCGCAACGACATTCCCAACATCACAAAATTCACAAAAGTAACTGTTCCGGGACCAAAAGGAAGTGTATATTCAAAAAAAGAAACCAGCAAAAGCACCAACATTACATAATATCCGACATTTGGCAAGCACTTCACATCCGATTGCCAAATCTTTTTGATAATGAAAACAAAAAGATAAACATACAACGCTAATAATGGGAATGCAAAAAGCAAACCAAAACTTGAAGCCACATGCAAAAAGAAATTATGCACAACTCCCACATTATCAGGAGCGACCAATTGGGCAAACAAAGGATGATCACCTATCAAGGCTATCGCCTGCATATTACGCTCGGCCCGTCCCGAAGTAAAATCACCAGACAAACCCGCAAACAAACTCTGATGCACATATTCTCTCATTGCATCGGGCAAAAGGAAGAAAACCGCCAATACCAATAAAGCACATACTGACAAGGTTATGAGCAAAGACTTTCCTTTATATCTTTGAATGAGGACCAGAAACAGAATCGAAGCCATCGACAACAATGCAGCACGAGCACGCAGTGTTAGTACCACCAACAACAGCAATAAAATCAGCGCCAACAACAGAAATTTCCCAGTTATTTTCAGCAACTTTTTTGATTCTGGACATGCTAAAAATATGAATGCCAACATTATCGCCGCCGTGGACAACATTGGACCAAGAGCATTCTTATGATCGGAAATATAGATTTCAGAAATAACAAAACCGCCGCCTTGCATAAATAACACCGACAGTCCTGCAATCATAATCGCTACCGAAAAACATGATAAGAATCCCAGCAAGCGTTTTCTGTTCCACTGCACTTGCATTCCTGTCAACAAGGCTATCAAAGGCGGACAAAGCAATTTGAATTCACTCAAAAGACCCGTCTGCCCGAAAATCACCGCCACCAACAAGCCGAAAATCAATACTCCCAAAGCCAAAATGAAAGATACTTTCGCAAAACGGTGCCTCAACGATGACATATCAAAGACTAAGAGCAACACCAGAACAAGAAAAACCAATTGGATAGCCCGTTGCAAAATGACAGCACCTACCATTCCTGTTGTGCGCATTGCCTCAATCGATGGATGATAAGACATTGACACCAAGACCGACATCAGCAGCAGTATTGCATACCGCAACTTGTCAGCCATCGGCCGCATTGTCTCCATCCATTTTTGTATAGGTTCCACCATTTGCTATTTTTTAAGACGTGCATGACACATCTCAACATCGTTTAATCTCTCTTAAAAATGTCCCTGGTATAAACCTTTTCAAGAACATCTTCCAAACAAGCATCGTATCTATTGGCAATAATGGCCTGACTTTGCTCTTTGAATTTTTCCAAATCGTTTACCACCTTACTACCGAAGAAAGTTGTTCCATCTTCCAAAGAAGGTTCATAAATGATGACCTCAGCACCTTTAGCTTTAACGCGTTTCATCACCCCTTGAATACTACTTTGACGGAAATTGTCGCTATTGCTCTTCATTGTCAAACGATAAACACCAATAACGCAATGTCTTTCACTATTGGCACTATAATCGCCACGGTTGTAGTAATCGTAATAACCTGCTTTTTTCAATACCTGATCAGCAATAAAATCCTTGCGTGTTCGGTTAGATTCGACAATAGCACGAATCAGGTCTTCGGGAACATCGTCATAGTTGGCCAAGAGTTGCTTGGTATCTTTCGGCAAGCAATAACCGCCATAGCCAAAGGACGGATTGTTGTAATGACTTCCAATACGGGGATCCAAACATACACCTTCAATAATATGCTGCGTATTCAGACCTTTGATTTCGGCGTAGGTATCCAATTCGTTGAAATAGCTCACACGCAAAGCCAAGTAGGTATTGGCAAACAACTTCACGGCTTCAGCTTCGGTTGAACCCATATAAAGGATAGGCACATCCTGTTTGATAGCACCGTCGTGAATCAATTCGGCAAAGACGTGAGCCGACTTTTCCAAGAATGGATTAGACTGGTCAAAACCCGCGATAATCCTTGAAGGATACAGATTATCATACAAGGCCTTGCTTTCGCGTAAAAATTCAGGAGCAAAGATGATATTGGGTTTTTGTCCATCGGCAGTTCTGCCCATAAACTTCTCCCGAACATTTTCCGTAAATCCGACAGGAATAGTGGATTTAATGACCATTACCGCCTGCTGATTATACTTCAGTACCGTTTCAATCACATTCTCCACCGCCGACGTATCGAAGAAATTCTTCACACTATCGTAATTGGTTGGTGCCGCAATCACGACGAAATCCGCATCCTTATAGGCCAATTCCGCATCCAAAGTCGCGTGCAAACGCAATGGTTGTCGAAGGATGAAATCCGCCGGTGCGCTCTGTTTGCACAAAGTCACATCTTCGGCAAAAAAGCGTTCAATATACTCATCCTGAATAGGCGATTGGCGACGATTGATCATTTCAACTTTTTCGGGAACAATATCCACGGCTTCCACTTGATTGTGCTGAGCCAACAGCGTAGCAATGGACAAACCCACATAACCTGTTCCTGCGACTGCAATTTTCATAAAAATATTTCTAATAGATTAATATTCAACAAATTATAATTTTTCAAGAAGTATAAACGAACAATATTCTTTTAATTTTTCAATGCGGCTATAGGCACCACCCAAATGCCATCATCCGGACGTTGGTATGCAAATGTTCCCACCGCTGTCAAGATCATCCTAAACGAAGGTTCTGACATCCGTTGAGTATCAATTTTTTTTGTCAGATTTTGAAGTGTTTTAATACCTTCGTTAATAAGATTTTCCCCACCCAATTTTATTTCCACTAAACCATATTGTCCGTTTCGCAAATGCACTACCGCATCGCATTCAAGACCGGTTTTATCACGATAATGAAACACCTGGCCATCCAAAGCATCGGCATAGACTCGCAAATCCCTGACGCAAAGCGTTTCGAACAACAGTCCGAAGGTATTCAAATCCTCCATCAAATCGTCGGGACCCAAACCTAACGCTGCCGTAGCCAACGAAGGATCCACAAAATACCGTGTATCACTCGTACGCAAAGCCGTTTGCGACCGCAAATTCGGATTCCAAGCCGACATATCTTCAATGACAAATATTTTTTTCAATGCCTCGATATAGGATGTCACCGTATCATCACTGATAGAATCTTGTCCGTTTGCCAAAAGATCTTTTCTCAAGGTGGCAATGCTTGCCTGCGCCCCCTGATGGCGTGCATAACTGCGCAACAAACGTTTTGTGAACGAAGCGTCCCTTTTAACGCCGTCAACCCGACTGATATCGGTACTGGCAACAGCATCGATATAATGTTTAGGCACTTTCAATGACGAGACGGCCAATTTATCCAACGAACCAGGCCACCCCCCACGGCACATCAAGAATGCCATATCTCTTAACGACATTCTGGGTGCCCTACCACTCTTCGGTTCCAAATTACTGTCAAACAAGGACTTCAAACTTATCAAACCATTGGACTCATTGCTTTCATACAACGACATCGGACGCATCTTCAACCAGGCAAAGCGCCCCGCCCCGGAATGCTTGATCTGTGACGTATCTGCCGGCACCGCGGAGCCTGTAAAAATAAACTGACCCGATTTGCCTCGCCGATCCACAAGAAAACGGGCAACATCCCACAATTTTGGTGCTTCTTGCCATTCATCTATCAAATGAGGCGTTTCACCCTCGAACAACATCGTTGGATCAACACCAATGGCCGTCTTGTATTCAACCTCTCGCTGTGGATCATTCAAATAAATGACACTTTTGGCACTATGGAGTGCCGTTGTCGTTTTTCCGCACCATTTCGGACCTTCAACCAATACCGCGCCAGCACTATCTAAGCATTCATTTAACAACTGATCTGCAATCCTACTTCTGTATTCATTTTCCATACTCAAAATCAGCTAATAATTTCAATGCAAAAATACAAAATAATTTAATACAATTTAAAACATTGTAATTTATTAATTTTCAATATATTAAATCATTTTATTCGGCAATTTGGACGAGTTTTGTTCGGTAATTTGGACGAATTTCATTCGGCAATTTGGACGAGTTTTATTCGGCAATTTGGACGAGTTTTATTCGGCAATTTGGACGAGTTTTATTCGGTAATTTGGACGAGTTTTATTCGGCAATTTGGACATTTTTTTATTTCAAAATCAATTCTACGGGACAATGGTCAGAACCATAGATTTCATTATGAATTTCAGTGAATTGAATACGATTGACCAACGACTGGGAGGTCAAGAAATAATCAATACGCCACCCTGCGTTACGTTCACGGGCATTCATCCGATAAGACCACCACGAATATTTAATTTCTTCGGGATGGGCATGACGCCACGTATCGCAAAAGCCACATTCCAACAATTCGGTCATACAACGCCGCTCTTCATCCGTAAAGCCCGCATTCTGATGATTTGTATTAGGATTTTTCAAATCAATTTCCTGATGGGCCACATTCATATCGCCACAGACAACCACACCTTTTTTAGAGGCCAGTCCACGCAAATAATCCTTGAAATCCGCTTCCCAACGCATACGATAATCCAGACGTTTCAGTCCATCCTGAGAATTGGGGACATACACGGTCACGAGGTAAAAGTCTGGCATTTCCAACGTGATGACGCGACCTTCGTGGTCGTGTTCGTCAATACCAATACCGTAAGTCACGGACAGTGGCTCGTGGCGAGTATAGATGGCCGTGCCGGAATAGCCTTTTTTATCCGCATAATTCCAATACGACCTATAGCCCAAGAATTCCATATCAATCTGACCCGCCTGCAATTTCGTTTCCTGCAAGCAGAAAAAATCGGCATCCTGCTGCTCGAAAATCTCAGCAAAACCTTTACCAGCAACGGCTCTCAACCCATTGACATTCCAACTGATAAATTTCATTTGATGATTTTAATTTTGATTTTTCAATTCTTACAGATTATCCTTTTCAATATCCTTGAAATATTTCACGGTACCGTATGTCAACTCATCACAAGCGGCATCGTCGCAGACGATAATTCCTTTGGGATGCATTTGCAGCACGCTCACGGTCCACATTTGGCTTACAGCACCTTCAATAGCGTGTGACAATGCGCGAGCCTTATTATGACCATTGGCCAAAATCAGCACCTCACGACTATCCATTACCGTGCCGACGCCCACAGTCAAAGCCGTTTTAGGCACCTTATTCACGTCGTTGTCAAAGAAACGAGAATTGGCAATAATCGTGTCTGTTGTCAGCGACTTCACCCGAGTGCGGGAAGTCAGAGACGAACCAGGTTCGTTGAAAGCGATATGACCATCAGGCCCTATACCGCCCATAAACAACTCAATGCCGCCATACGATTTGATCTTCTCTTCATAGCGTTGGCATTCCGCGTCCAAATCCTTGGCATTGCCATTCAAAATATTTACATTTTCCTTCTTTATGTCGATATGGCTGAAGAAGTTGTTCCACATAAACGAATGATAACTTTCAGGATGATTTTCAGGAATTTGAACATATTCATCCATATTAAAAGTCACGACATTTTTGAAAGACACCGCACCTTTCTTAAAAAGTTTAATTAGCTCCTTGTAGGTTCCAATAGGCGTCGAACCGGTTGGAAGTCCCATAACAAAGGGCTTTTTAGCACTGGGCTTAAAGGCATTGATTTTTCCAACGATATAATTGGCTGCCCACTGGGACATTTTATCATAATTCTTTTCTATAATGACTCTCATTTTTTATTGTTTTTAATGGTTAAGATTTTAGTTTTATGATTAAATGTTTTATGGTTTTTCATTAAAATTAGGGAATCAAAGCATCAACTTCCTTGCAAAATTTCTCCAAATTACCATAAAACTCATTTCGAGCTTCTGGATCATCTATTACGATTGGTGAAGAACCTGAAAACAAATCATCAATACCAATCGTTGGATCATTAGTATAAGCCACCTGGATGCCATAATCGTTACTAACCCAAAGAATAATACGGCTTTCCGCATCATAACGATTTTCAAAACAATATGCATTTTCATCTTTGCTAACGAAACGATAACGTTCAAAAAGATAATGCTTCAGGTTGACGTCCGTGACGGCCTTCGCTGTCAACTGAACCACCACACGCTGCAAAGCATCACTTTCAAAGAAATAAACCACACTCGAAACTTTATTGTTATCGCCTTTATAAGTTAGAGAATTTTCGGATTCTTCTCTCAAAGATCGTTTTTCTTGCGATTGAATGGTACTTTTAGGTTGTCCCCAACTATTGAAACAACAAGGTGCTTCAAACATACCACAACGAGGTTCGACAATTACTTTGCACGAATCCACCGTATTATTCCATTGTCCTTTAACAACAGCACTGCCGATTGAAACACCTCTGACTAAAATCATATTTATGTCAATATTTGACTGGCTTTCTGCGAGGGCAACCTGTTCATTGTTCGAAGAGACCTGTACTTTCACAGCTTTCAAATTTGTGTTTAGATACTTGATTTGATCATAATATAATTTCACATCAGCATTTGAAAAACGCAGATTTGAATCCTTATTACACGCTGCCATACAAAGCAACAGAACTGCTGCCACTAAAAATTCGATTTTCTTTTTCATTCTATTTTATTTTTCTGATTATCAATAATTTAATATATAATTTCAATTTTTCTCTTTCAAAGAATTAATAACTTGCAAAAGATCTATTGTTTCGCCTCTGATTTGCTTAACGAACCCGACTTCATCAATTTTTCCAATAACGGCAATTTTTTCCTCTTCATTGCGGAAAGTAGAATTTCGAAAAGGATTTTCATAATCCTTTTTGCGAGAAGTATAAACCTGGTCACAGATATATTGCTGGATTTCTGCCATTTTATCAAGATACATTTTCCAGTCCTGCAAACTCAGTTTCGAGTCTTCATTATGTTGCATTGTCAGCAATGACTGGTATGCGTGGCATAATTTTTCCTGCTGATAATTGTCCCAAAGCATATCATAACGATGATGGATATCTTCCCAGTTGTTCAATTTTCCAGTCCGGATATCATCTTTCAGTTGGTCAAGGTCTTCACCGCACACCAATTGGCCTCCGAGGTTAATCCATTCGCGTTTGCGAGAACCCGAAACTATCTGAACCAAATCATCGAAGTTCTTTTCAGGATTCTGTTGCAAGAAACGTATGGCATTTTTCATCGCATAATAAATAATCATATCACCGTATGCGTGATAGGCCTCACAATGTTTGACAATCAACACCTTTCGGCGGCTATTTTCCATTCCTTCTCCATAAACTTTAAGTTTTTTCGCCACTTCAGGTTCATTATTCAGAATATTTCTACCAATAGATTGCAATTGTTTGGCATCGACATTTTCGTTCCACTCCCATTTCGACAATAAATACGCCTTTCCAGTCCATTCTTCCAACAATTTGCGACCTCTCAAGGTTTCCTCCATCGTATCTGGTGCAAAAGTCTCGAATTCAATATTTTGTATCTTTCTTTTCCTCTTATCTCTTTTCTGATATTTGCTCGTATTGCGAGCGATAGCATACATATTATACATCCACCAATAGGCGGGCATTACTTCCAGTTCGTTAGTTCCCTCATTATTCGACACCAAACTGAAAGGCAATTTGACATTCAATTCATATTTATAATCCGCCTTTGACAAAAGCGTAAACGAAGCAAATGTCGAAGAGTGCTTCACCGATGAGCAGAGACCTGGCCAGAAACCCCTCTTGGCATTAATTTCACCATCAGTAGCTCTGCTGTTGTGATTTGAGCCGATAGTTGCTCCGGCCGCCATATTGCTCTGACCCATGACGCACGAAGAAATCAGGAACGAATTATTGTGATGCTGTTCATGCGAAGGAAAAATCAGGTTATTCAGCACTTCGCAACAAGAAATGGTAGAGTTATCACCCAAAACGGAATAAATGACACGAGCCCCATATTTAAGATTGCAATTGTCTCCAACCACAAAACGCACAGCCACGACAGAATAGAAAATGCGGCAGCCATACCCAACGATACCGTTCACCAAAACCGTACCTTCTCCAATCTGGCTAGGCTCTTCTGCGGAAGAATTGATAGTGATGTTTTTTAACTTGCTGGCACCTTTAATATAACAATGCGGACCGATTTTCACATCCTTGAGAATCCACGAATTTTTGATAACACACTCTTCTCCGACCGTACCATAATAGCCACGGCGACTATCAAAAGTATTCTGAGTGATTTCCCCGAGTCGTTGCTGCAAAACTTCGTCATCACGATATTTTGCCCAAAGATAGGCATCAGCCGTAATCATTCCATCAAACGGCATAATGCGGCGGCCTTCGTTCTCGTTCATCACATCCAACCAAACACGCACTTCTTCAGGTTCGCCTTCTTTGACAATACCATTGCCAAACTTGGAGTGGTCAGTAGTTGACAATTCATGGACATTGAACAGAATTGAGCGATCTCCAATGATGTAATTGGCCATATAATGAACATCATGGATAGCAACATTGTCACCGATGTCACATGAAATGATGCTACTATCCGTTATGCCGACGGGAAGACGCAAATCGTGATACTGCAAGATTTCGCAAGCCACACGACCAATACGAACCATGCCGAAGAAACGGTTATTGCGAATCATATTCGTATCAAACTCTTCGCTCACCCAAATGTCATCCCAGTTGGTGGCAGTATTACTATTTTTCACCAAGCGTTCGACCTCATCAGAACGAAGATGGCGCCAACCGTTGGCAGGACGTTTCACTTGCTGATTTCGGAAATAATACTCGTTATACCCATGCAGGTATTTTTCTTCGATAAAATTGCCTTGAATGCAATCATAAGGGAGAAGAGCTACTTTATCCATTTTTTCAAAATTTAATCTATCAATTTCAAATATTTCAAAGGGACCTTAAGTGTGAAATTTGCAAGATCACCGACAGTAATCACGAATTTCCGATGACCATCGATGCGTGAAATGAACCCCTCCACACCTTCAAACTGTCCACTGGTCACCACCACTCTATCTCCTTTTTCAAATTCAACCTGACGCAATCCATCATCTCCAGCCAAAGAAAGCGCCAACATAAAATCCGACATCTGCTTATCTGGAATCACCATGCTGGCATTGGTAAAACGGTCCACCAATAATGTCGTCTTATATTTCAGTTCGTTGACGATGGAAAATCTATCATCTGGACGACAAAAGAGGAAACAAGTCGAAGGCAACAACGGTACCTCAATCATCTTGCTACGACCATTGGCATACTTGTGCTTTTCCATTCGCACCGGCACAAAACACTTTTTGTTGTATGAAACAAGCAACTCCCTGACCGCCTTTTCTTGGCGTGGGCGAGTCTTAAGCACATACCAGCGAGACATTGTTTCATCAGTTTCCACAACTTCCATTTTGCGCACAATTAATACAGCTTCGCCACTGTCGGGAACATGCAATTCTCAACCAAGTGGCTTATTATCAACAGATTATGATAATTTTTATCCTTTTAATCATAAATTACAAAAATAACAAATTTATTTTACATACAAGGATTTTTTATTATTAATAAAATCAACTATGCGTTGTGGAAAAACAACTTATACGTAATGCAGAAATCTTATATTTTTGTGTACATTTGCAGCTTAATGATGAAGAAATTCATTCGTTCCTTTCATAATTGTTTTTTTATATTTATTGAAAGATGAAAAATAAAATAACCCTGCTTATAATTTCGCTGATGATGATAATTGGAATTGCTGATGCTCAACGATTTACGGTTTTCAGCGACAATCCATCATACACCGTCGAAGAAGTCAAGACCTACTTGTCAAACGTACCCAAAGAACGTCAGAAAGAAGCCGATGCCCTACTCGCGCAGTTCACTGAATTTTGGAACAGTCCCTGGATGGACGAAGAGGCCCAAGAGACCTTTATAGATGTGGCCAACAGGATGCTCAAAAAAAGGATGCGTCCGTTCCCGCATTTTCAAGCTTATGTTGATGCATACGCGGCTTTTGTCAGCAGTCCTTTCAGTGGGGAATTGGACACCTGGTCAAAAATCGTCCAATACCACATCAACGATGAATCCACGCTTTTCAAAGAGAAAATGCAAATATACGCCAACATATTCACCAATAACATTTTATACAACAGTGCAAACTCACGATGGACTGCATACGGTGAGATTGAAGCCATTGGATTTGACAAAGAACCATACATTCGCTTTGCCGACATTGACCTTGTAGGAAGTTCGGCACATGACAGTTTAACCGTTTCTTCTGCGCAAGGTGACTTTTTTCCATCTTCACTTTTGTTTAAAGGCAAAAAAGGTGAAGTCTATTGGGACCGGGCCGGGCTTGGTGCTGAAGTGAATGCAAAAATCGTCAACTACACTATCGACGTCCGTTTCCCCAAATTCACCGCCGAAGATGCCACTCTATCTTATCCTCAGTATTTCAGCAAGCCATTGAAAGGCATACTTGAAGAAAAAGCCGGACTTGCCACTTCCGAAGAAAAAGCCACTTACCCGCGTTTCCGAAGTAGCGACGACCGCATCAGCATTAAAGACATTTACAAAAATGTGGACTATGTTGGCGGCTTTGAGCTTCGCGGCAGTTCCATTCAAGGTTATTCCACGGCCGAAAACCTTTCCGAAATATACATCAAGAAAGATGGAAAAAACATCGTAAAAGTCTATTCTCGCAACTTCTTATTCAAGCCCGACAACGTTCTGGCAGAGGATGCCAGTATCCGAATCATGATTGACAACGACTCCATTTATCATCCGGCCGCCAATTTCAAATACAACGAAACAACAAAAGAGTTGCTCATTTCACGGCCCAAACAAGGTGTAGGACGGACACCCTTTTTCGACTCCTATCATAAAATGGACATCACTGCCGAGTCCATTTCTTGGAAAACCGATGAGGAACGTATAGAAATAAAGCCTATCGTTGGCATGACGAGCGAAAGTCCCGCCTATTTTGAATCTCAGAATTTCTTTGATCCATCTGTAATGCGAAAAATCTGGGGTTATAACGAGGTCAACCCGCTTTACAAACTTTGGGAATTGTTCCGTTCCAACGGATACGAGCCGCTTCATCAGCATGAAGTCATTGCATGGTTCAACAAGTCAAAAACCGACATCACGGCCATGCTCGTTGATTTTGCAGCCCGTGGTTTCATTGAATACGACATCACGAACGACAAAATCATCTATCGAAAGAAAATTTCCCAATATCTGAACAACGATGTCAAGCAAAAAGACTACGACAACATCATTTTGGAATCGAAAACGCATTATGCCTCTTATGACTTGGTCAGCAAAGACTTACGTGTAACAGGATGTGAGTTTTTCGTTCTCAGCGACGCCCAAATCGTCAATGTTTACCCAGCTGACGAAAAAGTAACAGTAAAGAAAAACCGCGATATGGTTTTCTCTGGACGTATTGTCGCAGGCTTGTTCGATTTTGTCTCGCACAACTGTGAATTCAACTACGACAAATTCCAAGTGGAAATGAACGTAATCGATTCTATGATTATGTTTGTTCCTGATGAACATGGTCCTGTCAATATTTATGGCGAACACAAATTGCGCAAAATAGAAAGTCCCATTGAAGAATTAGCGGGAACTTTGTTCATTGACGTTCCTGGCAACAAATCTGGCACGGTGGATTATCCTGACTATCCCATTTTCGAGGCACGAAAAGGAGGCAAAGTATTCTATGATAAAAAGAAAGTTTTGGGAGGCGTATACACCCGTGATCGTTTTTACTATCTTGTTGATTTATTTAGAATTAAGAATCTTGATAATTTCGAAATCGACTCTATGAAATTCACGGGTGCATTAGTTTCGGGAGGTATTTTCCCAGATATCAGAGAGCCATTGCAGGCACGCCCCGATTTCTCATTGGGATTCATTCATCACACGCCGCAGTCTGGTCTACCTTGCTATGAAGGACGCGGCGGCTATACGGGCATCGTTGACTTAAGCAACCGTGGTTTGAGAGGTTACGAAGGCGTTATCAACTACATCACCTCAACAACGACCTCTGACAGTATTGTATTCTTCCTTGACTCATGTAATGCCAGTGTCACCAAGCACATTGTAGCAGAACAGGAAGGCGGCACCGAATTTCCTCCCGCCGTTGTTGAAAACGCATATATGCACTGGACTCCGTATCAGGATAAGTTCTACGTATACACTTTGGGTTCTCCAATGTCAATTTTCAGAGAAACAGAGCTTACCGGCAACTCTATGTTAACACCTTCCGGCATGTTTGGCACGGGAACCATTCGTTTCAAAGGCGCAGAAATCGACTCTCGTCTTTTTGCTTTCAAACACCATGAATTGCAAGCTGACACGTCGGATTTAAAACTATATAATCTTAATACTGGTGAATTGGCCTTCCGTACCGACAACTACAATTCTCACGTGGATTTCAAGACAAGGAAAGGTTCTTTCGTTTCCAACGGCAATGCTTCGGAAGTTGTCTTCGTCAAAAACGAAATCCGCACCAATGCTTCCGCTTTTGATTGGGAGCCCATTGACGAAACAATTTTGCGTTTCCGATGGGACGATCCATACAAAAATGTTGACATTGACAACACCCCTACCCGCGAACTGATAGATATGCCCGGCATCCCAGCCAACGAATTGATTTCCACGGATCCAACCATTGGTTTACATTTCAATGCCTTAAGTGCAGAATTCAATTATACAACCAACATTATCAAATGTGAAGGTATACGCTTTATTGAAAGCGGAGATGCCGCAATTTTCCCACACGAAGGCAAAGCCACCATTTACGAGAAATCAAGATTGGATATATTTCACAATGCCCGTCTGTTGGTCAACCGCACTGAGAAATACCACGAACTTCATGATTGCACCATTCGTCTTAATACGTCAATAAGATATTATGGTTCAGGATTTTATGATTATATTGACGAGAATAAAACTATTCAAACGCTACATTTTGACACTTTATGGTGTATCAATAAAACCGAAGGCCATGCCAAAATTCCATTGGAGAAAGACTTCAAGTTGAGTCCTCACTTTGCTTTTGACGGACGTGCCGAATTACATGGCGATGACCAATTTCTATCTTTCTTCGGCGGTGTTGAAATCATTCACGATTGTGAAGAAGTGAAACCTGCCAGAATGAAGATTTTGCAACAGGTCGACCCGAATCATATCTTACTTGAAGTTCATGAAAGAACTAAGGATGTAAACGATCGCAAAGTGGTTATTGCCATTGCTTCAGCGAATAATGGTGGACGCATTTATACAGCTTTTGGCCGTGCCAAGGAACAATTTAATGACGCCGAATACATCAACACTTGGGGCTTTATCACTTTCAACCATGCCACCAACGAATTTTGGGCCGCTTCGAAAGAAAAGTTGGAAGATCCCACTTTGCCTGGCAACATGTTGATACTGAGTAAAGAAGATTGTATCTGCCGCGGTAACGGAAAAATCGACATGGGGGCAAAACTCGGTCGCATTGACTTTGTCACCAATGGTGAAATCATCAACTTTATGAAAGCCGATTCGGCACAAATGCACTTGACCACGTCCATTGATTTCTTCTTCAATGAAGAATCAATGAAAATTATGAACCGACACATAGACAATTCGGACCATCTTGATTTTCTGGATGTTTCAGAAGATGAAGATTATGAAATGTCCATCAAAAATCTGCTGACCGAAGATGAATATGAGAAATATGCACACGACTTGGCGATGGGAACACAAACCCGCCGTTTACCGCAACCATTGCAAGTTCGATTCCTGTTTTCACGTTTGGATTTTGAATGGGATCCCGTCAACTCCGTGTTCTTATCACAGCGGATGCTACCCTTGATCATCTGCAACAGCAAGCAGGTATACAAGAATGTTCCAGGCCGCGTTGTCATTGAAAAGAGAGGTTCTCGCAATAAATTATACATTTACTTTGAATTCGACAATGAATTTTTCTTCTTCCAATTTGAGAACAACAGTCTGTATGGTTATTCATCCGTCAAGAAATTCAATGAAGAAATCATGAATGTGAAGGCAAAGAACAAAACGTTACATGCAGAAAAAGGCAAGCCGTCATTCACTTACAAGATTGGTAATCGCAACCAGCAAAGGAAGTTCACTAAGAAATTCTTTCCTCCATTAGAAGAAGAAAACACTGAAGAATAAAACTTAATCTGCAAAAGTTTTGGAAGGCAGTGGGTAATACTCCTGCAATTCGCCAGAATAAAAGAAGTCGTTGCCTAAGACCCCAAATGTGTAGACTTCGTCGCCGACTTTAACGCGTGAACCACCACAGCACGGATCCGGCTTTGGTTTTGAAACGCTGAAACCTAAATTGTACAATGTGCAAAGGATGTCTGGGCGGTCCGAAATATCGTAGCCTGCACGTTTCCATTGCAACATAATCTGACGCAAAATACAACCGGCATATACGAACGAATAATAATGATTACGGAAATTCGTAAAACGTTCTATTCTTTCAGTCTCAATATCTTCAGTTTCAAAATCTAAAAGATGTTCATAAGCTTTTCCCATGTAAAATGGTGAAAGACTGTCTTTTAAGTTGTTTTCAATTTTGGCAGCCGTTTCCAATTTTACGCCCGTCACGCCATACGAAAACTGCTGTTCGACCATCAGAATTGCTGGACCTAAATAGCGTTTATAATCTTCTCGTTTAGAATTAAATAAACGAATTTGTTCGCCCACGGTGCATGCAACAATCAATCGGGCATCTACACCTGTAGCTTCAGCCGCACGACGCAGGACCGCTGTATCACCAATCAATGCGCGCTTCAAAGTATTCCATCCGGGGTCGTTCATCCAGGTTATTGCATTCAGATTGGAAGATTTTGGATGATATTTTGCAATTACCGCCTGCACTTCATCTACCATTTTTTGATAATTTTCACCTTGCGGATCATCCTTCAAATACAAATTCAAGGCATACAACATACGGTCAACGCTGTTGGGATCATCACAATCCTTCGCCGCATCAAAAATCAGTTGCGCATTGACTGGATATAGCTTATTCAGTAAACTGATATTCACAAAATTCTGCACGTTCGAGTTGAAATCAGCACTATCAGAAGCACTATACCGTGCGTGATAATCAGCAAGATAACGATTGTTTTTATCGATACTGCCCGCATTGTTTGTGATACCAATTTTATACAATGCCCATGCTCCAACGACAGCAAATCCAGCCAATGCAAAAGCCACTAAAAACAGCAACAGCACCTTCGATTTTTTGGTCAATGATTTCCACACTTGCCAAAGTTTCAAATTACCCTCTTGAGATGAAATTTTTCCTTCCATTTTTATTAAACAAAAAAACGCGCAAAAATACACTTTTTTACACTTGAAAAAATAAGTTTTTTTTCAAAAATCGCTACAATAAATTGCTTATATTTGCGTTTCTAATTGTTGACAACAAAAGGTATCTATCTTGATGAAAATGAAAAAGTTAGTAGGATTATTTTTCTTTATGCTGATTTTCAGCACGATAACATTTGCACAGAAATATAAAGCAGAAGCGACACTTGATTCCAATCGCATCTTGATTGGTGACCAAATTCATGTTGATTTTTCGCTAACAGCACCCAAAAATGTCAATTTGGCAATGCCAGAACTCACCAATGAAAACATGGCCAACACAGGCATCGAATTGGTTGCGAAAACTGCCATTGACACGACAGTTTTGGGTGAAAAAATGCGCTATCACCAACGATGGACGATTACGGCTTTTGATTCGGGTTCATACATTTTTCCTCCTATTGGCATTCTCGGTCCAGACTCTCAATTACTCGCTCAAAGTCAAGCTTTGCCCTTTGAAGTCAACACCGTTGCCGTGGACACGACAGCTGCCATCCGCGACATTAAAGCCTATGCCAAAGTCCCTTTGACTTTCAAAGAAGTTCTTCCTTATCTTCTCATCGGCATTGCTGTTGTAGCTGTCATTGCTCTCATTGTTTGGTTGATTGTCAAGTATCAGTCCAAACGCAAGCCAAAGAAAATTGTCTCAAAACCCAAGCCGAAAGTTAAACCACACATTACTGCTTTGAAAGAACTTGAAAATCTGAAGCTAAAAAAATTATGGCAAAATGGTCAGATAAAACAATACTATTCTGAATTGACCGACATATTAAGGATCTATATCGATGGGCGTTTCGGCATCAATGCCATGGAAATGATATCATCAGACATTATTAGAGAATTGAATGATAATAATTTAGACAATAAACTAATGAAAGAATTGGAACAAACGCTAACCACGGCCGACCTGGTAAAATTCGCAAAAATGGAGCCTTTCCCCGACGACCACGACCGTTGCTTCCAACAGGCCATTGATTTTGTCAAATCCACCACGGAAACAACGGAAACTCAAAATTCCGTACAACACTAAAATACCTTAGCCATGCATTTTATATCAGATTTCATTCATATTTTGAAAGATGTGGAGTTTGCTTCTCCATATTATTTCTTTCTTTTATTTTTGCTGATACCATCAGTCGGCTGGCCACTATGGCAACGCCGCAAAATGCGAAGTACGCTACAAGTATCCACCACCGCACCTTTGGATAAAGTTCCTAAAAGCTGGAAAGTAAAATTTCATTTTCTGCCTTTGTTATTCCGTACGTTGGCCGTCATATTCCTGGTTTTCGCATTGGCTCGTCCGCAATCCTCATTCCGGCAGCAACACATTCAGGTAGAAGGTGTTGACATCGTGCTGGCTGTTGACGTTTCCGGAAGTATGAAGTGTATGGACTTTAGGCCCAACCGTTTGGAAGCATGCAAAAAAGTTGCAGCTGAATTCGTTGATGGCCGCCCCACCGACCGAATCGGCTTGGTGGTTTATGCCGGCGAAGCATTCACACAATGTCCCGCCACCACCGACCATCAGACATTGCTTGGCTTATTAAACAAAGTCAAGTTCGACTTGATTGAAGATGGCACCGCCATTGGCGATGGTTTGGGAACTGCCATCAATCGTCTTCGCGAGACCGACGCCAAAAGCAAAATCATCATTCTCTTGTCCGATGGCGTTAACAACAGCGGCTACATGGATCCACTTTCCGCCGCAGAAATCGCCAAAGATTACCACATTAAAGTTTATACCATCGGCTGCGGCAGCATGGGCAAAGCCCCCTACCCCAGCCCATACGGCACAATGTATGTCGATACCGAAATCGACGAAACCCTGCTGAAAAACATTGCCACCACTACCGGGGGCAAATACTTCAGAGCAACCAACGATAAAAAATTGGAAGAAGTCTATCAGGAAATTGACAAGATGGAAAAGACCATCATCAATGAGACCACGTTTGAGAACAAAGCTGACGAGTTTCTTCCATTCCTTATTTTCGGATTGATTTTCATTGGTTTAGAGATTTTATTCAGATTTATTATTAAAAAGAATTGGTAAAAAATCGTCATCATGATCAAATTTGAACATCCATATTCATTATATTTGCTGATACTCATTCCGCTTTTAGCGGCTCTGTATATTTTCTATCAACATCAGCGAAAGAGGAGAATGACCCTATATGGAGAACAGGCCTTAACACGACGCCTTTCGACCGAAGACGCGCCAGTAATGCGTCACATCAAATTCGGTATTTTTCTAACAGCATTAACCTGTCTGATTTTTGCCATCGCCAATCCTCAAGTGGGAAGTTCTTTAGAAAAGGGAAAAAGCAAAGGTGTTGACATCATGATTTGCATGGACATTTCCAACAGTATGTTGGCTGAGGATATCCAACCCAACCGTTTGGACGCTTCTAAGATGGCTTTGTCGAGATTCATTGACAAGTTGGAAGGTGACCGTATCGGTTTGGTGGTTTTTGCCGGCAAAAGTTTCGTGCAGTTGCCCATCACCAGCGACTACGCCGCAGCCAAGATGTTCATCAACCTTGTAAAACCATCATTAATCAACGAACAGGGAACAAATATTGCCGACGCACTGGATTTAGCAACCGTTTCAATGTTGCCCGAAAGTGGTTCCGAGCAAGAGCAACTTGCCAATCTCACATCAAAAGTCATCTTAGTTGTTTCCGATGGCGAAGACCATTTCGAAGAATCTATTGAGATGGCTGAAGAAATTCACAAACTCGGCATCACCATTCATACCATCGGCATTGGCAACACCTTGGGAGAACCAATTCCCGTACGCGACAGAAACGGCAATACTGGTTTTAAAAAAGACCGCGAGGGAAACACCGTCATGACCCGGTTGAATGAGGAAGTGCTTCAAGACATCGCCAATGCCGGCGGTGGAACCTACGTACACGCTTCGAATGCCAACATGGGTTTCGAGACCATTTTAGACAAAATCAATTCAATGAATAAAATCGATTTACAAGAAGTGACATTCACCCGCTACGATAGCAAATTTCAAATTCCTTTATTGATAGCGTTAATTCTTTTCGTCATTGAAGCAATGCTTTTCACTACTCCAACACAGCTAAAGAAATGGTTGTCAAATTTAAAATTTCAATTTGGAACCAAATCACTATTGATAATCTTCGGCATATTGACAGTTGTACCGAATCTACAAGCGCAGACCAAGGCCGAACTGTCTGCCATCAGACGCGGCAACGACCAATTTAAGACGGCAGAACAATATCGCAAAAATGCGATGGAACTCATCCAAAAAGGTGGCGAAGTGAATAAGCGCAATGCCAATGAAAAGATGAAACAAGCCGCACAGAATTATCAAAAAGCCGAAATCAACTATCGCAAAGCGATGGAAACCACGCATAATTACGACAAGGCTAATTACAATCTCGGCAATTCATTATACCGACAAGAACGTTACGACGAAGCTGCCCAAGCTTATCAAAATGTCGCCAACAACAAAAACAGCAGTAAAGATTTAAGATCCAGAGCTTTTCATAATTACGGAAATTCGTTATTAAAACAAGAAAAATACAAAGAAAGTATTGACGCATACAAAAACGCTCTCAAAATCAATCCTAAGGATATGGATACAAAATACAATCTTGAGTATGCCCGTAAAAAAATGTATCAGCAGCAGCAGCAACAGCAACAGAATCAGAATCAAGACCAGAATCAAGACCAGCAACAACAAAATGGCGGCGGTGGTCAAGGACAACAAAATCAAGATCAGAATAAAGACCAAAATCAACAAGGGAAAGACAATCAGAACGACAAAGACAAGCAAAATCAAAAGAATGGGAATAACTCACAAGACAATCAAAATCAACAAGATAAAAAAGAACAGTCTCAGCAAAGTGCTGCCGACCGCAAGAAGATGCAGGATGAAAAACGCCAGTTAGACGCCTTGCAACAAAACGAACGCAACACTCAACAAAAGGTTAACCAGCAACAAATGCAAAGCGGCGGAAAAAATCACCAGGAGAAAGACTGGTAGAAAGTGAATAAACGGAAAGATTAGATGTGAAGATGCTGAGTTGTTGAATCGTCCTGGAGCTATAATCAAATAAAAATGAGAAGAACATTATTTATCATCATTGCATGTCTTTTGTGTCTACCATTGTGGGCACAGGACAACAAGGATGCTCGAGAACACATTAAAGTTTTAAGTTCACCAGAGTTCCATGGTCGTGGCATTGCATACGATGGTGAAACCTTGACAGCAGAATATCTGCGTGAGCAACTTCGGAACATAGGAGTTGAACCTTTGTGCAATGATTATTTTCAAGGCTACGAAATGCCCGGTTTTGCCATGGAAGGGAAAGTCACCATGCAAATTGACGGCAAGAATTTGGTTGCAGGAAAAGATTTCCGTGTACTTCCCTATTCTCAGTCATTGAATGGGGAATACAATATCATTCCCATCAAACTTTCCGACTTGATGAATGATGAAAAAATCGAGAAAATCAATGCAAAATATGCGAAAACACTTTCTCGCAGCATGATTTATTTTGATGGCGATTTATCTAAAATCAAAAATAAAAAAGTAAAAAATGAATACCAGATGGAACTCCTCAAATTGCATTTCAGAGGCATTCCATTTAAGTCTGCAGGCATTATTCAAGGCGTTGAAGAAATGCCCGTTTGGGGGTTAAGCAATGCCATCAGCGAACGTGGTTATGCCTATATTTATGTCAGCAAAGACAAGATCAACGACAAAGCGAAAAAGGCAGAGATTTCCTTCAGCAATGAATTGCGAAAATTCAATCATTACAATGTCTGCGGCATCATTCACGGCTATGAAAAAACAGAGAATTTCATCGTCATAGGAGCACATTACGACCATCTTGGGGCTATGGGGGACGAAGTATATTTCCCAGGCGCCCACGATAACGCATCAGGTTGTGCCATGTTGTTATCCCTTGCCCAATATTTTACCCGGAATCCTTGCAAACATTCCATCGTCTTTGTCTTTTTTGCCGGCGAAGAAAGCGGACTTTTGGGGTCTCAATTCTTCACTCAAAACCCGCCCATTCCTCTTGAAAACATTGACTATATGATTAATTTCGACCTGGCTGGCGGAGGAGATGATGGCATTACTTTGGTCAACAGCACTGAAGACAAAGGACTTGAAATATTCAATGAATTATCAAAAATCAACGAAAAAGAAAATCTGCTCCCCAAAATCGCACAACGTGCCAATGTAGGCAACAGCGACCATTACTTCTTCACACAAAACAAGGTTCCCGCCATTTTCGTCTATACCATGGGCGGTCAAACAGGTAAATATCACGACATTTCGGACACCGAATCGAATTGTTCACTCACAAAATTCGATGCCATAAAAAAACTATTCATCAATTTCATTGAACAATAAACATATATTATTTACACCTATTATTTATACCTATGAAAAAACTTTTACTTACCATTATCTGTATCTGTTCCATTCAGTTAATTTTTTCCCAAGAGAAAATCACTGCTGAATTTGCCGTTAAAGACACAAACCATTTGTTTTTGGATGTTTACAAACCCACAAATCTTTCCAATTCCGAATTAAGGCCTTGCTTCGTATATGTCTTTGGTGGTGGTTTTATCAGAGGAAGACGGGATGACACCACAATGGTTAAAGCATATAAAGCATTGACAGAAAAGGGATTTGTAGTTGTCGCCATTGATTACCGTTTAGGTTTGAAAGGCGTAAAAAGAATGAACATGAATATGAATTCTGTCTACGCATTGGAACACGCCATCCGCATTGCGGTTGAAGATTTGTATTCAGCAACAAATTATATCTGTCAGAATTATAGAAGTTTACAAATCGACACGAGCAAGATTATCATTTCAGGAGGCAGTGCGGGCGCCATTACTGTTTTGCAAGGAGACTACTGGCTACACAGTGGTGATGAAACTGCCAAAGTCCTGCCGCAAGGGTTCCGCTACGCTGGTGTAATACCACTTTCTGGCGCCATCTTTTCAATGAAAGGCAAATTGAAATACAATACGATGCCCGCCCCCACCTTCTTCCTTCATGGAACCGAAGACCATCTCGTTACCTACTCTCAACTCAAATTCGCCAATATCGGGCTGTACGGAAGCTCCAAAATCGTTGAAGTTTTTGAAAAATCAGGTTATGCCTACCATTTCAAAAGAATGAAAAATTTCGGACACGAAGTTTCTGGCTTATTGCCCAACATCATAGACGAAATCAATGATTTCTATCAGGAGTGGATTGTAAATAGCAAAAAATTACAAGTTGATGAATTGTGGTACAATCCAGATTACGAGCCCATTGGATGGGGAAAAATGAAACCTAGCGACTTATATAACTAATTTACTTTCAAGTAATTGAAAAAAATGAAACAGAAAGACTTTGTATTCAATATAATCCTGCTGATTTTCTTAAATCTGCTGATTAAGCCTTTCTGGATCTTAGGTATTGACGTCGGTGTACAGAATCAAGTGGGAGCTGAAAACTACGGGCTCTACTTTGCCATCTTCAATTTCACCTACCTATTCAATATGCTCTTGGATATGGGCATAACGAATTTCAACAACCGCAACATCGCTCGCCACCAACATCTGCTGCACAAACATTTGTCCAGCATCATCACCTTAAAACTGGTTTTGGGTGCAATTTACTTGGCTATAGTGTTTATTGTTGCACTTTTCATCGGCTACCGTGGATTTCAATTATGGTTACTTTTCTGGATGGCTATCAATCAGTTTCTCAACACATTCATATTGTATTTGCGCTCGAACATCTCCGCATTAATGATGTTCAAAACCGACAGCTGCTTGTCCATCCTTGACCGCCTGCTGATGATTATCTTTTGCGGCTTATTGTTGTGGGGTGGAATCATCAATGAGCCGTTCCGCATCGAGTGGTTTGTCTATTGCCAGACTGCCGCTTACGTTATCGCCGCATTAGTAGCATTGACCATTGTGGTCATCAAAGGCAAGGTTTTCCGATTGCATTGGAATCTACCTTTCTGCCTAATGATTTTGAAAAAAAGTCTGCCCTTCGCCATCCTCTATCTACTAATGTCGTTTTACAATCGCATTGACTCGGTGATGATCGAGCGTTTGTTACCAATATCCATTGGAGCTGAAGAGGCTGGCATTTATGCATCCGCATTTCGTCTTCTCGATGCTTTAGTAATGATTGCCTATCTATTTTCAGTCATTCTTCTGCCATTATTTTCAAAAATGCTGAAAAACAAGGAAAACATAGTCCCAATCGTGCGCTCATCTTTTGCGTTACTGTTCGTTTTCTCCATCACCTCAGTAGTTTTACTTGAAGCCTATCGACTGCCCGTTTTGGAATTGCTTTACCGCGAACACATACCAGAAAGCGCAGACGTTTTCCAATATCTCATCATTGGCATCATTCCAATATCATTCACGTACATTTTCGGCACGATGTTGACCGCCAACGGTGATTTGAAACTATTAAACATCACTGCTATCGCAGGAATTCTTGTCAATATCTGCATCAATCTCATACTGATACCACGAATGCATTCTGTGGGTGCTGCCATCGCTAGTCTTTCAACGCAAAGCGTAGTTTCCATTTTACAGACTGGCATTGCCATCCACAAACTAAAAATCCCCTTGAGAAACCTCCCTCTAATTCCCGCTCTTATTTTTTCTATTTTACTGATTATCTGCGTTATATTATTAAAAAATCATTATAATGGACATGTATTATGGGCATTATTAATCAGTGGTTGCATTGCCTTAGCGTTAGCATTTGCCACAAGACTGCTGAACTTGAAAGACATCAATCTATGTGCTAAGGACTAACGATAGCTTCATCACGTTGAACTGCAAACCTTCTTCAACATGGTTAATACTATCAAAATTTACGTAAAACAATTCAATAAGAATCTTAATTAAAGTACTCATGGACTGCATCTCTGAAACTGGGACCAATAGGTAACGACATCCCAGCGACAGTCACACTGTTGGCATCAATAATTTCAATATAAGACAATGCAACGATGTAGGATTTATGAATCCGCATGAAAAGTTTCGCTGGCAATTCATCCAACAAATTCTTCATTGAATACAAAGCAGTGATGTTTCTTTGTTTGGTATGAAATGTCACATACTCGCCCTGCCCTTCCACGTATAATAAATCTTCAAAATTTATCTTATAAAGTTTTCTATCTGCTCTAACCACAATAAAAGACTGATTATCAGTATATCTGTTAACATTTTGTATATGACTGCTATCTTGAACCGAAGATTTGATTTGTATCAATTTCAAAGCCTTTTCTATTGCTTTGAAAAAGCGTGCAAAAGAAATCGGCTTTAACAGATAATCAACGACAGCGAGATCGAAGCCATCCAAAGCATATTGGGAATAGGCAGTCGTAAAAATCACACATGGACGATAAGGCAATTGCTCCACAAACTCAACACCAGTCACATCTGGCATTTCTATGTCAGTAAGCAAAATGTCAATTTTTTGATTATTAAGCACAGGCAAAGCCTCAATGGCATTAGAGCAAGAAGCCACCAATTCCAGCTGGGGAATTTTTGAAACATAATCGGCCAACAAGGTGCGTGCCAACTGCTCGTCATCCACAATCATCACTTTGCATTTCCGATTTTCAACAGCTATTTCGTTCATACCCATTATTTTAAATTAATCTGAAGATTAACTTTGTAAGTATCATTTTCTGTAGAAATATATAACTGATAAGCATCTGGGTAATATAACTGAAGGCGCTGTTCAACATTTTTAAGCCCCACCCCTCCATCGCGATGCTTATCGGAAAACTGACGACTTGCAGAGATGCTGTTTTCCGTGGAAAAATTCAGAACATCATCGTGAATAGAAACAAAAATACGCACAAAACCATTCTTGTTGGTAGATAAATCACTATGATTGAAACAGTTTTCCACAAACGGCTGCAAAAGCATCGGTGGAATGAAATATCCCTGCGCGTCACATTCTGTCTGATATTGAATCTTTTCTTTATTACCCAATCTAAGTATTTGAAAATCAACATAATTACCAATATAGGCCAAATCTTTATCTATAGCAACACGTTCTTGCTGACCATAATCTGTAACATAACGCAACATATCGGAAAGCTTCATCAAAGCATCAGGTGCAATATCGTTCTTTGTATAAACTAAGGCATAAATATTATTCAAGGCATTGAATAGAAAATGTGGATTTATTTGTGATTGAAGAAGTTGCAACTGCATCAAATTTCGCTCTTGTTTCAACTCTTCCGCCTGTAAAGCCGAACTATTGGCATGCTTGAATATTGAAAGACACAATGCCACAATGCAAAGAATTATATCTTTCAAGAAACGAGTAAGATTTATATACGGAAGTATTTCATTTTTAGGATGTTCCATATCAATTGGCAGAAAACGAATGATAAAATATTCTACATAATAAATGATATGTCCAAAGATGAAAATCAAGAAAATGATAATCATTAATTTTCCAAAACCGCGTTTAATCCTCGTTGGCGTTTGTCCGATAATTTTGCAAAGAAGCTGATATAGAATGGCAAAAAACATCGTATCCACAAAAGCAAGACAAAGCGACATCCATTGATTGAATCTCATTCCGTTAAGGAACAACAAAAGAAAAATCAGCAGATAGATAAAAATTTGCGAATGCTTAAGTATGAAACGATTGACATTTCCATTCATAGTATTATCTTTCTGTTTATCAATATTTTAATATAAAAAGTTGTTGTAAGGATAAATCTGAATATGTAATTTCTTCACTTCCTCGTAAAGTACTTTTTTCAGTTCTTCAATATTTTCCTTTTCGGTAGCAGAAATGAAAATGGTTTTGTTTTTGGTTTTCGCCATCCAGGTAGCTTTCAATTCCTCCAGAGTAATATTCGATTTATCTTTGGGTGTAAGATCATCGGGCTCTTTTTCAACCCAATGATAATTATCAATCTTATTGAAAATCATAATCATAGGTTTATCGCCAGCTTTCAATTCCTCTAGAGTTTGATTCACAACGGCAATTTGTTCTTCAAATTCAGGATGACTTATATCCACAACATGCAAAAGCAAATCCGTTTCTCGAATTTCATCAAGAGTAGATTTGAAGGATTCCACCAGTGTATGGGGAAGTTTGCGAATAAAACCGACAGTATCAGAGAGCAGAAATGGAAGATTTTCGATGACGACCTTTCGAACCGTTGTATCAAGCGTTGCGAAAAGTTTATTTTCAGCAAACACCTCCGACTTGGAAATCAGATTCATCAAAGTGGACTTTCCGACATTAGTATAGCCAACGAGAGCCACGCGGACAAATTGTCCGCGGTTGCCACGCTGTGTAAATTTCTGACGATCAATATCTTTCAGTTTTTCTTTCAGCAAAGAAATTCTATCTCTGATAATTCGACGGTCGGTTTCGATTTCCTTTTCACCGGGGCCTCTCATGCCGATACCGCCACGTTGTTTTTCCAAGTGAGTCCACAAGCCCGTCAAGCGAGGAAGAAGATACTGATACTGAGCCAATTCAACCTGAACTTTCGCATGGGCCGTCTGTGCTCGTTTAGCAAATATATCAAGAATCAAATGGGTACGGTCCATGATTTTGCAGCCCAGAACCTTTTCAATATTCCGATTTTGCGACGGCGTCAATTCGTCATCAAAAACAGCAAGATCTATATGGTTTTCAGACACATAATCTCGAACTTCATTCAATTTTCCGGAGCCAAGGTAGGTTTTCGGATCAGGATAAGGCAAATTCTGCGTAAAATGCTTATCGGGGATACCGCCAGCAGTTTCAACCAAGAAGGCAAGTTCTGTCAGATATTCCTCCAACTTTTCCGCATTAGCAGCAGGCGTACAAACTCCCACCAAAATCGCCTTTTCCAGTTTAATATCGTCGTTCATCTGAAGAAGTTAAGTTGATTAATTGTTGCGTTGTTAGATTCGAGAAACGATATTTGTTGAAAATCTCAAGTCTCAAGAATCAAAACTTAGTTCTCAGTTTTTCAAGTATTCTTCAATAGCAGCGGCAGCGGTTTTGCCAGCACCCATAGCAAGGATGACGGTAGCTGAGCCAGAAGCGGCATCACCACCAGCGAAGACGCCTTTGCGAGAAGTCTGGCCTTTTTCATCCACGGCAATGCAGCTTCGTCTATTGATTTCAAGACCTGGCGTTGTAGCGGAAATCATCGGATTGGGGGATGTGCCAAGTGCCATAATCACCATATCGGTTTCAAGGATAAATTCTGATCCCTCGATTGGTACAGGACTGCGGCGACCTGAGGCATCAGGTTCACCCAATTCCATACGAATACACTTAGCGGCCTTCACCCAACCATTTTCATCACCGACGATTTCAACAGGATTCGTAAGCAACTGAAAATCGACACCTTCTTCTTTGGCGTGATGGACTTCTTCTGCTCGGGCTGGCAATTCTTCTTCTGAGCGGCGATAAACCACATGAACTTCTGCACCAAGACGGAGAGCTGTACGAGCTGCATCCATAGCCACATTGCCACCTCCGACAACAACCACTTTCTTACCCACATAATTTGGTGTCTCATAACCTTCTTTGTAAGCAAAAAGCAGGTTGTTGCGCGTTAGGAATTCGTTGGCAGAAACCACGCCGCACAAGTTTTCACCCGGAATATTCATAAACATGGGCAGACCAGCGCCGGAGGCGATGAAAACAGCCTTGAAATTTTCTTTATCCATCAAGTCATCAATAGTGACCGTACGACCAATGACAACATCTTTTTCAAATTTAGCGCCCAACTTCATTACATTTTCCACCTCATAGCGAACAACAGTTTCCTTTGGCAGACGGAAAGAAGGGATTCCATAAACCAACACGCCACCAAATTCATGTAGTGCCTCGAAGACAGTTACGTCAAAGCCTTTCATTGTCAATTCTTTAGCACAAGTTATACCAGCTGGTCCACTACCTATGACTGCCACTTTGATACCATTTTTAGCAGCAGGCTGTTCAAATTGCAATTGATGATTGCGAGACCAGTCTCCGACAAAACGTTCCAATTTGCCAATAGCGAGGGCATCGCCGCGTTTGCCAAGGACGCATCGTCCTTCACATTGACGCTCTTGCGGGCAAACGCGGCCGCAGACTGCTGGCAAAGCAGAGTCACGATTGATAACGCGCGCCGCTTCGTCAAAACGGCCTTCTGCCACACAATGAACAAATTCAGGAATATTAACAGAAACCGGGCATCCCGTCATGCACTGCGGATTCTTGCACTGGAGGCAACGCTGCGCCTCGGCTATAGCTTCTTCCGCCGTATAGCCAAGACAAACCTCACCAAAATTATGGGCACGAACTTTCGGTTCTTGTTCAGCAATGGGCACACGATGCCAGCGATCGCGAGGTTCATCTGCTATGCCTCCAATATGGCAAACGTGTCCTTCCGCCCGCTCTTCCTGCTCTAATTGTTTATGTCCTTCAACGCTATTATACATTGCCTGACGTTTCATAACCAGATCAAAATCCACTTGCAAAGCATCGAATTCCGGCCCGTCAACGCAAGTGAAGCGGGTTTTGCCTCCTACCGACACGCGGCAAGCGCCACACATACCTGTGCCATCAACCATCAACGCGTTCAAACTGACGGTACATTTAATACCCAACTCTTTGGCTGTCAATGCGGTAAACTTCATCATAATCATCGGTCCAATGGCAACGGCTTCATCATACTGTTTATGATGTTCCTCCACCAAGCGTTTCAGCACATCACTGACCACGCCCTGCATCCCACTGGAATTATCATCAGTTGTAACATAAAGATTCCCTGCAATTTGTCTCAGCTCATTTTCATATATAATAAGAGAATGTGTACGGGCTCCAATAATCACATCTGCCTTTACGCCATGTTCACTCAACCATTTCACCTGCGGATAGATTGGGGCAATGCCCACACCACCACCAATAAATACAAAGCGTTTCCTATGCAACTCTTCTTCGCTTAAATGAATAAATTCAGAAGGACGACCCAACGGACCAACAACATCCTCAAAACTATCGCCAACCTCAAAGCCTTTCATCTCTATTGTAGATTTACCAATGGCCTTAAAAACAATACGAATAAGGCCTTTCTCCGCATCATGATCACTGATAGTCAATGGTATACGTTCCGACTGCTTTCTCATCTTGATGATGATGAATTGGCCCGGCAAAGCAGATGCTGCAATACGAGGTGCCTGAACATCCATCAAACAGGTATCGCCTGGCAGATTTTCCTTATAAACAATTTTAAACATAATGTATTGATTTTTTTATTTTAGCGAATTATTCTTCAAATTCATCATACCTTCTGAAATTCAAATTTCGGGTATAACAACCCGAAACCAACGAATCCTCATTATTGTTGACAATATCAATTCCAAACGTTCTTGTAACAGAAGTTCGTGCCGCAAAGAATCCCAAGACATTATTACCCTGAGCAGAAAACAAGTTGGTATATTTAATTCTATCCTGAACAATAGTTGAAGATGGTTGCGAAACCTTATAATACTGATAATAAGTTTCATCGCAAGCCCATAAGGTCAATTGGATGCATTCATAGGTATCTGGATAACGCCAAACATTGTCATTAACCGGAATATTTTTCTGGATAATCTGATATATTGAATAAGGTTCAAAAGTCACTTGATTACCATAGCAAAAACCTGGACTTAAACGGACATTGTCGATTGATTTGTGACTAACTTCCCCGGTCTGCTTATTTTTTTCGATGTATTTGAAAGTCAAATAAACATCTATGGCAGACGCATTCTCTGGAATTGTATTCGTTCTGAAACCAACAGGCCACGAATCTTGGAAATTCAAGTTAATTGTACTTTTCGAGCCAACCGATCCCAATGGAATATTGAAACACATATTTTTGATAGTGCTCAATTCTGAATAAACCGTATCATGAGAAATTTTATTGATAACATTCAATTTATAGCGATAGCCGTCCTTAATACGATCCTTCACCCTATAGAGCACTTGGGTCGGACTGGAAAACTCCCCATAATTTTTGGCAATAGACATCACTGTATCGAGCTTAATTGTACGAATATAACGATCTTCAATATACTCATGCAATTTCACTTCAATATCATTATAATAAGAAATATTATCCAGATTCTGAGCCCAAACCAAAGCATTTTCCTTCGTCAAGTATCCTTTGTAAATTTTCAGATACTGATAATTGTCATTAGGATTGAGTAGTGCGTAAACCACCGTTGTTTCCTTATAATCCGAAGTTATGTTTATATCTGGTTTACAGCTTGTCATGTTCAGCGTCATCACCAATGCAAGCAACGAGACGATAATAGCATTTCTATTTTTCATTATGATGGATTAATTGGTAATTCAGGTTAATCATAAATGTTAGTTTCACGAATCCATTTCACCCCTTGACGCTCACCTCTTTTATTTTCGTGTGTGTTTTCAACATATTTTTCTTTGAAAGAATAAACCAATCGAATGGAAAACAGATTATTCTGTTGTTTTTTAAATTCAGTTGGTTGAGCCGAATTTCTGTATTCTATAGCAAAAGTACGAATAGAAGCAAGTGAATACTGGAATCTCATTTCAAGTTTCAGACCTTTGTAAAGCATGAATTTAACATCGGCAATAACGCTCCAATCATTTTTATCGTACGTATTTGAATTAAGACTGGTAGTCCGTTTGAATCCGTTGTACCATTCTTGCGCACGGACAAGTCTCCCCCAGGAGAAACCGAGTCCAAAGGCGCAACCCGTATGCCAATCTTCGTAATGGAAGAGCACTGGAATTTCCACATAGTCAAGATCGAGACGGCATTTGTATTTCGCCGAATTTTGGAATTCCACGCTACGATCCACATCCAAGAACATAGCCGGGGCGTAGTTCGTCGTATCGAAAGCACGAGTTCCCATTGAGCGAGAGCCCTTCATGCTGTATAGCAATTCGACAGTGGCAAACCATTGCATTTTCTTGTCAAGGGCAATCATAACGCTGGCACCGCCAACAAAACCCGCTTTGCGATAGCCGCGCACATCATCCCCTTCCACCTGCGACACATTAGCGCCTGCTATCAATGAGCCGATGAAGCGTTGCGAATAAACTCCCGTTACACATAGGCAACAGAGAATAATCAAAATCAGTTTTTTCATTTTACAAAATTAATATTCTGCAAAGATACAAATTTTATTTTGTGATAATGACTTTTTATGCACGACTCTATAAAAAGTTTTAATCATCATAAGACAAAAATTTAGCACTGAGTAAAAAAGCAATCATATCATTCTGATGATTTCAAATATGAATATTATTAAATTTTCCAATATGTAAAAAGACCTCCGCAAGAGAACATTGCACAATTTTTCAGGCAGCTGGTCTCAAGGGGCAGATAAAACAAAAAAGACCTTGTCGGATGACAAGGTCTTAGAAATTATAGAGTAGTACAAAGTGTAATATTATTTTTTACCTTTGTCCTTCTGACCAGCGTGACCGCGGAAGATACGAGTGGGAGCGAATTCGCCCAATTTGTGGCCAACCATATTTTCGGTAACATAAACGGGGATAAATTTATTTCCGTTATGCACAGCGATAGTCAAACCTACGAAGTCGGGAGAAATCATGGAAGAACGAGACCAGGTTTTGATAGTGGTTTTCTTGCCTGATTCTTGAGCTTCGATCACTCTTTGTTCCAATTTGTAATGGATATATGGACCTTTTTTTAATGAACGACTCATGATATTCTACTTTAGGGTTATTTTTTTCTTCTTTCAATGATGTACTGATCAGAATTTTTCTTTGGATGACGGGTTCTGTAACCTTTAGCTGGCAAGCCCTTGCGTGAGCGAGGATGTCCACCAGATGCACGGCCTTCACCACCACCCATTGGGTGATCAACAGGGTTCATAACAACGCCACGAACGCGAGGACGGCGACCCAACCAACGGCTTCTACCGGCTTTACCTGAAACTTCGAGGTTGTGGTCAATGTTTGAAACCATACCGATAGTGGCTTTGCAAGTGCAGAGGATCATACGAGTTTCTCCTGAAGGCATTTTGATGACCGCGTATTTGCCTTCGCGAGACATCAACTGAGCATAGGAACCAGCGCTACGGGCAATCTTTGCACCCTGACCTGGACGTAACTCGATGTTGTGGATAACTGAACCGAAGGGGATTTCTCCGAGGGGGAGAGTGTTGCCCAAATCTGGAGAAACACCTGTACCTGAAACGAGAACTTGACCCACTTTCAATCCGTGAGGAGCAACGATGTAACGCTTTTCGCCGTCAGCATAAAATACCAATGCGATACGGGCCGAACGGTTCGGGTCGTATTCGATGGTTTTAACGGTTGCTGGCACACCATCTTTTTCTCTTTTGAAATCAATAAAACGATACATCTTCTTGTGACCGCCACCGCGGTTTCGCATCGTCATTTTACCACGGTTGTTTCTTCCGCCTGTGCTTGGATGAGCACACAACAAACTCTTTTCCGGTTTGTCGGTGGTAATGTCGTCAAACGCACTAATAACTTTGAAGCGTTGACCTGGCGTTACTGGTTTGTACTTTTTTAATGCCATTTCTTTTTGCTATTAAATGTTGCTATAAATGTCGATTTTCTGATCCTTGGCGACAAAAACCATAGCTTTTTTGAAAGTGTTTTTCTGACCTTCAATCATGCCGGCTTTTGTGTAGCGAGAGGTTGACTTACCTCTTTGAATAAGGGTATTCACCTGCAGAACTTTGACACCATAAATGTCCTCAATCTCTTTCTTGATCTGGGGCTTGGTGGCCTTTCTGTCAACAATGAAACCATAACGGTTGTACTTTTCGCCAACCATTGTCATCTTTTCACTGATGATGGGTTTTATAATTACGTTCATTTCTCTAATTATTTCTTGATTAACGACTTAAGTTTGATTACTCGCCTAACATTTTTTCAATGTCTTTCAGGCTGTTTTCGCAAATCAGCAAAGTGCCGGCATTAAGAACGTTGTACGTATTTACGTCCATAGCTCTCATTACGTTAGCACGTTGGATGTTGCGAGCTGAAAGATAAACATTCTTGTTACTTTCATTCACCAGCATCAAGGTCTTTGCACCTTCGAGGTTGAATTTCTTCAGAATGTCGATATAGGCTTTAGTTTTTGGTGCTTCGAACGAGAAATCTTCCAAAACGATGATTTTATCTTCCTTAGCTTTATATGTAAGAGCTGAGAAACGAGCCAAACGTTTGATTTTCTTATTCAATTTAAAGCGGTAATCTCTGGGGTGAGGTCCAAATACTGTAGCACCGCCACGGATTGTGGGAGATTTGATGCTACCAGCACGTGCGCCACCCGTACCTTTTTGTCTTTTCAATTTGCGCGTACTACCAGAAACTGTTGATTTTTCCAAGGTGTCGTGCGTTCCTTGTCTTTGATTGGCCAAATATTGCTTAACATCTAACCAAATAGCGTGATCATTAGGTTCTACATTAAAGATGTTGTCGTTTAATGTAACCGTTTTTCCTGATTCGCTTCCGTCAATTTTATATACTCTTAACTCCATCTTTCAATTGTTATATAAGAACCATTAGGTCCGGGTACGGAACCTTTTACTAAAATTAAATTCTTTTCCTTAACGATTTTGACAATCTGAAGGTTGATCATTTTAACCTTGTTGCCACCGGTACGACCAGCCATACGCATACCTTTCAACACTCTTGAAGGATATGATGATGCACCAAGTGAACCAGGAGCTCTAAGACGGTTGTGCTGACCGTGTGTGCTGTCACCAACACCACCGAAACCGTGGCGTTTTACAACGCCCTGGAATCCTTTACCTTTTGAAATGCCACTTACATCAACGAATTCGCCTTCAACAAATACGGTAACATCAATAATTTCACCGTACTGTTTTTTGTGACCTTCTTCGAAACGGGTGAATTCCTTCAAAACCTTTTTCGGAGTGGTACCAGCCTTCGCAAAGTGCCCTTTCAACGACTTGTTCGTCCTTTTTTCTTTCTTTTCGTCGTAACCCAATTGGATTGCATCGTAACCGTCCTTTTCAACGGTCTTAACTTGCGTTACCACGCAAGGACCAGCCTCCAATACCGTGCATGGCACTATCTTGCCAGAGGCATCATAGATGCTAGTCATCCCAATTTTTTTTCCTAATAATCCAGACATTTTTTATTGTTTTATGATGTTTTTATTTCCGGTTTTCGCAAACCGATTTTTTTGATTCATTTTTTAACTTGTTTATAATAAAGAAGTTACATGCATAGATAGCAAGCATACCTTCTCCATTTTTTGGAGTGCAAATATACAACAATTTCAAATAGAAATTACGGTTCCCTGATTTTTTTCTAAAAAAAGTCAGTTTTGGACATTTAGAGGCGCTATTTCAACATCTCAAGTGCCTCTTGCACAGAGATTTCCCTGTCGCCATCAAAAGCAACAACAAAAGCATCTTTGTAATGGGCGCCCAGAGCCTGCATCAGGTCCTTCGCCTCAGCCAGGGTTGTCAAATTTCCAGACGTGTATTTCCAGATTTTTCCTTTTTTGACTTTTCTAACATCAGCGGCATATCTAAAGAATGGATCATTGACAGCCAAATCATTGGCGGAAGCGGCAATCTGTACCCTAAAACGGATACTGTGATTCACCGTTGCGGGGGAAGTCTGCATTACAGGAACGGCCGCATTAGCAGTCTGCACTGAAGTGGCATATTTTGGAGTTTCTGCCTTTTCTGACGTATTGACAGACGGCGATTCTTGACTTACAGATTTTGCCACCTCATTGGGATTATTATCCTTATCCACCTTTAAAACGGGTTCGGTCGTCTTTTGCGTTTCCTTCATGGCATACTCGGAATTGCTCGTTATTTTTTTGAACCCTGGTTCCGCAGCCACTTCAGGATCAACAGTTTGTTTTTTTGCCGACGGGTCAGCTGCCACATCCGGATCCATAGACATTTGAACTTTAGGCAGTTCCACACCAGGCTTATTAGTTCCGTCCAGTGCATTGCGATAATCCACAAAAGCATTATAAATGGAGGCAGCCATCATGTCCTGAGATGAACCCTTCGTCATGTATTCTTCTTCGGCAGCATTACTCAAAAATCCCAGTTCTACAAGAATACTAGGCATCGCCACCTTATAAAGCACCCAGAATCCGGCCTGTTTGACAGCGCGGTCCATCAAATGCGTATTGTGCACCAGATTCTTTTGAACTTTATCGGCGAGTAAAATGGAATGGTTCATATAGGCAGAAGTATGGAGTGAGAAAATCACATTCGCCTCGGGTGAATTGGGGTTGAAACCCTCATAGTTATTCTCAAAATTCTTTTCCTTGAGAATGGCAGCATTTTCCTTACGGGCAACCTCCTTGTTGGCTTCTGACTTCGCCAAACCCATCACCCAAGTCTCCACACCGTGCGCACTTCTGTTTTCCGCGGCGTTGCAATGAATGGAAATAAACAAATCCGCATGATTATTATTGGCAATGACCGCACGTTTATACACCTCTACGGTCGCATCGGTTTTTCTTGTGTAAATCACCTGAACATCACTATAATTATCACTGATAAGTTTACCCAATTTCAATGCGACATTCAGATTTACAGTCTTTTCATTTATCTTTTTACCCAAACATCCCGGATCCTCTCCCCCGTGACCAGCATCAATAACCACCTTGAATTTTTTATCACTTTGCTGGGCAAAAGACATAGTGTTAAAAAAAGTTAAGCACAAAAGCAATAAAAAGAATTTTTTTGTGTTCATAAGTAAGAATATTTATCTATTTTTGTAACTTTTTATGAAGCAAAAATATTACAAATAAATTAAACTATATAATACTTGCGAAAAAACTTATACACAATCAATTTTTCATATTTATTATGTTGCTGCATTATGCTAATAGTCAACATAATAGACAATTGTGTATATGGACAGGTCGTTGACAGTATAGACATAAGGAACCAATTGGTAATTTCTTATGACACCCTCATTGATTTTTCCTCAATTTCCGCAAAAGATACAATTTCCATTGACAGTTTATCCATTTCCGACAGTTCTCACAGCGAAAACATCCCTCAAAAAAAACGCATTTCGGAGAATGGGTTGGAGCACATCGTGACCTATAATGCAAAAGACTCCATCCATTTCAGCATAAAGAACAAGGTTGCCTATCTTTTCAATGAAGCGATAGTCGTGTATGAGGATATGAGTTTGTATGCCAACTACATAGAAATTGACTTTGCGCACAACGAGTTATACGCAAGTGGCGTTTTGGATGAAAACGGGAACATCACGGGCAGTCCTGTATTGAAACAAGGCGATGGCACCTATCGGGCGCAGGAAATCAAGTACAATTTCGAGACCAAAAAAGGTAAAATCACGCACGTAATCACCGAAGAAGGCGAAGGGTTCATTCATGGGCAGCAAATCAAAAAGCTGGAAGACAACACCACCTATATCAAGCAGGGCAAATACACCACTTGCGAATTAGACCACCCGCATTTCGAAATTGCATTTACCAAAGCGAAAGTTTTACCCAACGATAAAATCATCATGGGGCCGGCGTATGTCAAGTTTGCGGATGTGCCAACGCCATTAGCAGTTCCCTTCGGCTATTTTCCGCTTGAGAAGGGTCGCCACTCTGGATTAATCATGCCCACCTTCGGCGAGACGCAAGCTTTGGGTTTCTACTTGCAAAACATTGGTTATTACTTCGGCATCAGCGACAACTTCGACCTGCTCCTTGCCGGCGACATCTACACCCGCGGCAGTTGGGCAGTCAAAGCCGAATCCAATTATGTCTTCAGATACAAATGTTCTGGTAAGATTAGAGCAGAATACGGCCAAAAATACATTGGGGAAAAGCTCATCGACTCCACCTACTACCACACCAACGACTTCAAAATCTACTGGGACCACAAACAGGATTCCAAATCACACCCCTACACTCGTTTTTCCGCACATATTGACATCGTGAGCAGCAACTACAACAAGTATAATCTTTCAAGTATGAATGATTACCTGTCTAACCAATACTCATCTTCCATCAACTTTTCAACCAGTGCGAAAGGGATTTTCTACATCGACGCAGCCATTTCCTACTCTCAAAACACAAACACAAAACTTGTAGACCTGAAACTCCCGTCCTTAAACATGTCCGTCACGCAATTCTACCCATTCCGAAAGAAGAACAAAGCGGGCGCACTGAAATGGTACGACAACATCTCCATGAAATGGTCTTCGTCACTGACTTCCCAAGTGAATGCACAGGATTCAATGTTTTTCAAACCCAAGACTTGGGAAGAGATGTCTGTGGGCATCAAGCACAACATTCCCATTACCATTCCTATCAAAATTGCCAAGTTAATCAACTGGAACACGAACATCAACTTCAACGAGATATGGTATCTGCAGCGCAATGAACAAATATTCCGCACCGACACGGTCAACAACTATGCCGTTGGAGCGACTGAAAATGTTTTTCAACGTGGATTTTATGCGCTACATGATCTCAGCCTCAGCACTGGACTGACTACGAAAATCTATTTCATGTATCAATTTAAGAAAGGCGGTCTGAATGCCATCCGGCACGTCATCACACCCACTTTGAATATTACTTACCGGCCCAATATCAATAAAAACACACAAGGCACCTATTTCAACACAATTACCGGACAAGAGGTCAGCTATTCCTACTTTTCCAATTCGATGTACGGAACGCCAAGCGGGAAAACACAAGCATTGGCCCAACTGAACTTCAACAACAACATTGAAATCAAGGTACGCTCAAGAAGAGATACGATTACTGGCATGAAGAAAATCGCGATTTTCGACAACCTTAACATTTCGATGGGCTACGATTTCGCTGCGGACTCCTTGCGTTGGCAACCCTTAAGAATTTCTGGGCGAAGCACTATTTGGAGACAACTCAATATTACTTTCAGCTTGGCTTTTGATCCTTATATTATTAACAGTAAAGGCGTAAGGGTCAATCAGACTGAATTGAAGGTAAATAAAAGACTGCTCCGTTTCTCGAATTCCAATATCAACATCGGTTTGAATCTTGTCATCAACAGAGACTTGTTCAAGGGCAAACAAAAGGAAGACAAGAGTACAACCGAGCAAGCCAAAAACAGCGAATCCGTACTGGACCAAAACTTGCAAGGCATACCTAATACGCGACCCGACTTCGACAATCCATGGTCTCTGACCATCAACTACACCTTTGCATACACCACAAGCGATAATTACGGCTACTACATTGTCTATTCCCGTCCAGACAACAGCAAACCCTACACGCACAAATTTGTACAAACGCTGAATCTGGTCGGCGAATTCAGCATTACCAAGAAGTGGAAAGTCGGATTCACCACCGGTTACGATTTTGTACAAAAAGAGATGTCTTATACCTCCATCGACATCTACCGAGACCTGCACTGCTGGGAAATGCGGTTCAACTGGATACCATTCGGCTACCGCAAGGGCTGGAGTTTCACCATCAATATCAAAGCTTCCGTATTGCATGATGTTAAATACAAGATGGAAAAAGACTTCCGAGATAATCTTTACTAAAAATCAAAAAAATCATTTCTGACCCAAGATTTTTATAAGGACATACGTTATAAGCAATGGATAAGTTGAACGAAACAGAGGTTTTGCAGTTGATTAAAGACTGTGTGCGAGGCAGCAGAAAGGCCCAGCATAAATTGTTCAAGACCTATTACGGCAGCTTGTTCACCGTTTGCATGCGTTATGCGCCTTGTCGTGAAGATGCTGAAGACATGTTGAACGAGGGCTTTGTCAAGATCTTCGCCGCACTGGAAAGTTACCAGCCGACGGGGTCATTCGAGGCCTGGCTGAGAACCATCATGGTCAACACCGCCCTCGACTACCTTCGAAAATATCGCCACGACAACGAAATGGTCAACTATGATGATGCAAACGACAACGTTCTTAAAAATTATGACGAAAACGAGGCTCTAGAGAAGATTTCCATTGACGAATTGATGGCCTTGATACAACGGCTGCCCACTATGAGTAGAACTGTTTTCAACCTATACGTGTTCGATGACATGCCACATGCCGAAATCGCCAAGCAGTTGAACATCAAGGAAGGGACTTCGCACTGGCACCTCAATTTCGCCCGAGCAAAACTAAAAGAAGCAATAGAAAAACAAAGATAATGAATCAGTTTGACGAAGAATTGAAACGGAAAATGGCAGGTAAAAGCTACGAATACACACCGAAAGCGTGGTTTTCGTTTGTGCGCCACAGTGGCATGCCCATGTTGGGTATTGGAGCAAAAATTGCCTTTATTAGCGTTGGCATTGGTCTCAGCGGATTGATAGCATTTTTCACATTGCGACCCACGACCGAAGAAATTCCGCCCACCACTTCCGAGAACGAAGTTGTTTTTCAAGAAGATGAAATCACGCCTGTCGTGGTTGATACCATATATAATATTGTAAAAGAAAAACAAGAAACTGTTCATCCCACGCAAACAGCTGTAAATATTCCCGCCAAAGCCAAAACTGATGAGGAAAATCCTGCTGAAGAAAACAAAATTGAAGCAACAGAAACCGCACCGTTCGCGAAAAAAATTACGAAAAGAGAATATTATGGTCGTCCACTGAACATCTTGGTGGATACGATTTCATCCAATGACTTCCCCGATGAGAAGCCAAGACCAGCCGACGAAATCTGGTAGTTTTGCAAGCAAAACTGCCGGTTAAAAAAATTTATTTTCCGACCGCAATTTATCTGGAAAAAAATTGTATTTTTGCCGCCACAAAAAAAAACAATAGTATTAACTTTAAAAGAAAGAGGTATTTTTTATGATCGTTGTTCCCGTTAAAGAAGGCGAAACCATCGAAAGAGCGCTGAAGAAATTAAAAAGGAAATTTGAAAAAACCGGTGTTGTTCGTGAATTGCGTGCAAGACAAAAATTCACCAAACCCAGTGTTATCAAAAGGGAACAAAAGCTGAAAGCTATTTACGTTCAACAACTTCAATCAAAAGAAGCCGACAAATAGCAGTAAGCTTTCGTAAAAATCAAAAAAGCAGATTCGTAAGAGTCTGCTTTTTTATTGATAAAAGCTCCGCTTTAGATTTCTTTCATTTTCCTTGATGCTTTCTTTGAAATCCAAGAAAGTTTTCCGCTGAACAAGCGTTAAAACAAATCGAGCAGCGACAGACTAAAACCAGAAACTCGCAACGATTCAACAAAAAAATTGTATCTTTGTACTTTATTTTCCGATTATGACGAGCCAAGAAATAGAAAGCACCATCAAAGCCCTCTGCGATGAAATCAATCAGCATAATTACAATTATTATATGATTGATAATCCAACCATTAGCGATTACGATTTCGACCAATTACTAAACAAACTGATTGAATTGGAGAAACAATATCCAGAGTATGCACTTCCCGATAGTCCGACGCAGCGTGTTGGCGGAAGTGTAACCAAGCAGTTTTCAACGGTAAAACACGTCTTTCCGATGCTTTCGTTAGGCAACACTTACTCCGAGGGAGAACTGTTGGATTTCGACCGCCGCATCCGCGACCTCGTCAACAGCGATTTCGATTACGTCTGTGAGCTGAAATACGATGGTCTGGCTATCAGTCTACTATACGAGAACGGTATTTTAACACGTGCCGTCACCCGCGGTGATGGCGTGCAAGGCGATGATGTCACCGCCAACGTGAAGACCATCCATACTATTCCTTTAAAACTCAAGGGTGACTTTCCTGCTTTATTTGAAGTGCGTGGGGAAATCATCATGAATCACCAGAACTTTGAGCGACTGAACCGCGAGCGTGACGAAATCGGTGAAACGCCGTTTGCCAACCCAAGGAATGCTGCTTCCGGCACTCTGAAGTTGCAAAATTCAGCGGAAGTAGCTCACCGCGGTCTCGATTTCAAAGTGTATTTCGTGATGGGGAAACAGCCCTACGCCAGCAACCACTACGACAGTCTGACAAAACTTTCCGAATGGGGCTTTCGTGCTCCAGACGTAATGATCAAGGCCCGTTCCATCACTGAAGTCATTGATTTTATGCACGATTGGGATATCCGCCGCAAGACTTTACCCTTCGACATTGACGGCATTGTCATCAAGGTGAACGATTACAGCATGCAGCAGCAGGTAGGCTCCACCGCTAAAAGTCCTCGTTGGGCTATTGCATACAAATTCAAAGCCGAGCGTGTTCCTTCACAACTGCTCAGCGTCGATTTCCAAGTGGGCCGTACCGGCATCGTCACGCCAGTGGCCAACCTAACGCCCGTACCTCTTGGGGGAACGATTGTCAAACGTGCCAGCCTGCACAACAAGGATGTCATCAATGCATACGACATTCACGAAAACGATGTTCTTTTTGTGGAAAAAGGGGGTGAAATCATCCCAAAAATCGTAGGCGTAGATGTAAGCAAACGTGCTTTTGATGCCCAAAAGATCCGCTTCATCACTCGCTGTCCCGAATGTGGCGCCGAACTATTGCAAAGCGAGGGCGAAGCTGGGACATTCTGCCCCAACGAACTGCACTGTCCACCACAAATCAAAGGCAAACTCGAGCATTTTATCTCGCGCAAGGCGATGAACATCGACTCGCTCGGAGAAGGGAAAGTCGAAGTGTTATACGATAACGGATTACTGAAGACTCCTGCAGATTTTTATCAGTTGAACTACAATCAATTACTTGGACTCGAAAAACGCATTCCAGCCACCGATGAAAAAAGCGAGAGAATTGTCAGTTTCAGAGAAAAGACCGTAGAAAACATTCTCAACGGCATCAATGAGTCGAAAAACATAGGTTTCGAGCGAGTTCTTTTCGCCATCGGCATACGTTATGTGGGCGAGACCACAGCGAAAAAGCTGGCACGCCACTTCAAAAACATCGACAACCTTGCCAATGCCTCACTCGAAGAATTGATGCAAGTGGACGATGTGGGCGATCGCGTGGCCAATAGCATTGTGGATTTCTTCATGCAAATCGAAAATTTGGAAATGATAGTTCGCTTGCGTGAATCTGGTTTGCAATTTGCGCTCCGTGAGGAAGAAGCAATGCCACTTTCCAACATTTTGGGAGGCAAGAGCATTGTCGTCAGCGGCGTATTTTCCATTCCTCGCGATGAAATGAAACAGCTGATTGAGAAACACGGAGGCAAAAACGTTTCTTCGATATCCAAAAATACCGATTTTGTATTGGCAGGAGAAAAAATGGGACCCGAAAAGCGAAAGAAAGCCGAAAATTTAGGCATTCCCATCCTCTCGGAAGAAGATTTTCTCGCGATGATCAAATAGATTATTGGAGTCCGCCGTTTAGCAAGCCGAGCAGATAAGCTCCATAACCACTTTTTAGTAAAGGCTGCGCAATTTCCTCTAATTTGGCAGCATCAATAAAGCCCTGGCGATAAGCCACTTCTTCAATGCAACCCACTTTAAGACCTTGACGGTCTTCCACTACTTGTACAAACTGAGTAGCATCAATCAACGATTTGAAAGTTCCTGTGTCGAGCCATGCGGTTCCGCGGTCCATTTTGCAGACTTTGAGTTTCCCTGCGGCGAGGTAGTATTTGTTGACATCGGTGATTTCGTATTCGCCGCGGGCACTGGGCTTGATATTCTTAGCCACTTCCACCACTGTATTGTCGTAGAAATAAAGCCCTGGAACAGCGTAATTAGACTTCGGCTGCTTGGGTTTTTCCTCAATGGAGACCGCAATCATATTTTCATCAAATTCGACTACGCCATAGCGTTCAGGATCTGAAACGTGATAAGCAAAAATAACACCTCCATCAGGATCATTGTTTTCGGCGAGATGTTTTTCAAAGCCACCGCCATAAAAAATATTGTCTCCCAATACCAAGGCAGCCTTATCGCCACCAATAAAGTCGGCACCAAGGACAAATGCCTGAGCAAGACCATTAGGCACTTCCTGAACCACATAGTTGAAGTTACAGCCCAGACGAGAACCATCGCCCAAAAGACGCTCGAAATGTGGCAAATCATGCGGTGTCGAGATGATGAGAATATCTCGAATTCCCGCTTGCATCAAGGTTGACAGTGGATAATAAATCATCGGCTTATCATAAATCGGCATCAGCTGTTTGCTCATTGCCAATGTAATGGGGTGCAAACGCGTTCCAGAACCACCCGCCAAAATTATACCTTTCATACTCATCTCTTATCTTTTACTAAACATATTTTATTAAAAATCCAATCCTAATTCCACCTTGGCAGCTTCGCTCATCTTGTCAAAATCCCATGGAGGATCAAATGTCAGACGCAACGATACACCTTTGACACCTTCGATAGCAGAGACTTTCGTCTTAACTTCCACAGGCAAAGATTCAGCGACTGGACAATTAGGAGCGGTCAGTGTCATCAAAATATAGACAATACCGTCGCCATCAATCTTGATATCATAAATGAAGCCCAACTCCCAAATGTTCACTGGAATTTCCGGATCAAAAATGGTTGAAAGCACTTCTATTACTTGTTCTCTTGTGACATTCATTTTTTATAAGGAGCTATTATTAGACAATTTTATTTTTCAGAAAGCAAAAAATCAAAATAATCAATGGTTTTTTTGAGGCCATCTTCAAGGGCTGTAAAAGGCTGCCAATGCAAGATTTCTTGCGCCCGCTGGATTACAGGTTGTCGTTGCTGAGGATCATCCATTACCGCAGGTTGATAACAAATCTTTGATTTTGAATCCGTCAAACGAATAATAATTTCCGCCAATTGCTTGATAGTAAATTCGGTAGGATTACCTATATTTATAGGACCCGTAATTTCGTCACCCGTATTCATCATCTTGACAAGAGCATCAATCATGTCGCCGCAGAAACAGAAACTTCGGGTTTGCAAGCCATTGCCATAGATGGTGATATCATTATTTTGCAAAGCTTGAACGATAAAATTAGAAATAACACGACCATCATCAGGAAGCATGCGAGGACCGTAGGTGTTGAAAATGCGTACCACCTTGATTTTCACCTTATTCTGCCGATGATAATCAAAAAACAAAGTTTCAGCGCAGCGTTTACCTTCGTCGTAACATGAACGCGGACCAATGGGATTGACATTGCCCCAATAGCTTTCGGGTTGAGGGTGAACATGCGGGTCGCCATAAACTTCACTTGTTGACGCCTGCAAGATTTTAGCACCTACCTTCTGAGCCAATTCCAACATATTTACGGCTCCGACTACAGAAGTATTAATGGTTTTAATAGGATCGAACTGGTAGTGTACTGGCGAAGCAGGACATGCCAGATTATAGATTTCATCCACCTCAATATCAACAGGTTCAGTAACATCATGTCGAAGAAGTTCAAAATACGGGTTGTTGAGCAAATGTAAGACATTACGTTTGCTACCCGTAAAATAATTGTCAAGACAAATCACCTCGTTGCCTTCCGCCAACAAACGCTCACACAAATGCGACCCTAAAAAACCAGCACCACCGGTAACAAGTATCTTTTTCATTTTATAGTTAAATCCTGCTTAATTAATCGGTCAAAATCAGCATTTTCAGCCAAAATATAATAGGAATTGGCATAATAGAGATAAAAATGATGATCGTAGCCTACAACACTTATCTTATCAATACTCAGACCTTTAATTTTCAACAAATTATGATTAAATTGATATGAAATATGATTTTTGATAGGCGTATCCCATTGCTGAACATTGATAGAAGCAATTTCGCCTTCAGGAACTTTTATATCTTGAAAATCAGCATCTTTGTATTGAATTTTAAGAGATTTGGTAGCCAAAACCTTTTCAGTCACCACAACATAATCATCTTCTGGATTTTCACCATCATCAGCGAGAAAGAAATCTGCTTCATCATAATCAACTTGCTGATCATCGGAAGAAAGTGTATCGAGATTTTGAACTGTCTCTGAAGATTTTGTCTTTGATTTTTTTTCATCAACGTAAACAAACTTCACGACGGTATCAGCAGTATGTTCCGGCTGATAGATGTGACGAATAGTCTGGGTAAAGGTTTTCGACTTATCGCGAAACATTTCGCTGATGACGGAAAATGCGGCACAAATAATAAAACCCGCAATGAGACCTATTGCGAAAAAGAGCCACTTTTTCTCTCCATGTGTTTGATTTTCAGACATTTGTATATAAATATATAACAATGTAAATATTTGGCAAACTTACGTTTTTTTTAGTAATGAAAAACAGTTTATGAAAAAAATATTTGTCGAAATTTTTCTTTCTCATTTCATTTTCAGATCAGCAGAAGAAAGAGTCAGAAAAAAATCTACGACATGGCATGTTTTCATCACATAACGACATGTTTCAAAGTATTATTTACCGATAAAAACACCACATTTGTTGAACGGGTATCAGCTTTCATTGAAATAAGAAAAACACATTATATTCTAATACATTAAATTATGTAAATTTGCAATCTTGTAAAAAAACGTGTTGTATTAACATAATTATTTATCAATCTGCAATATAAATAATAAAAACAACTATAAAAATGACAAAAAAACAAATCGAATGTGCAATCCTTTTGCTGCTGGTAGTTTTTCTACCTTTGACTTGCAATCAGGCAAAAGCCCAACAACAAAAGGATTCCGTGCACGTAAACCTAAGTAAGGCCATCGAAATCGCCCTCAGCGAAAGTCCGACAATGCGTATTGCCAACCGCGACGTAAACATCAAGCAAGAGTACAAAAAAGAACAAATCGTATCGTTATTCCCCAATGTTTCGTTAACCGGCTCGTACCAATACACTCTATTGAAGCAGACAATGGCCATGTCGATGAACGGACAAGACCTGACGATGAAGGTCGGCAAGGACCACAACTACTCAGCCGGTGCCCAGCTGACACTGCCCGTCATTGCTCCGTCACTCTGGTCCAGTCTCAAATTGTCGCAGATGGACATTGAACTGGCAATGGAATCAGCCCGATCTTCAAAAATCGAATTGGTAAACCAAGTTAAACAGGCCTACTTCACTTACCTTTTATCACAGCAAGCATACGAAGTGCTGAAACAAAGCTACAATAACACCAAGGAATCCAATGAATTAGTAACCAAACAATACAACCAAGGATTGGTTTCAGACTTCGAAAAATTGCGTTCAGACGTTGCGCTGCAAAATCTGCGTCCCGACGTCACCTCCGCAGCCAAGGTTATGAATCTGGCCTATATGCGCCTAAAAATCGTCCTCGGTCTCGACATCTTCGAACCCATTATTTTCGATGGTGAGCTCCAAGACTACGAACAGGAAATCTTGAACTCAAGCGTACCTGCCCTTTCAGAAATCAATTTCGACAACAACTCCACCATCAAACAAATGGACATGGGAATTCAGGAATTGGAACAGACGAAAAAAGTCATCAAAGGTTCGACCTGTCCGGCCCTCTCCTTTACTGGAAACATTATGTATAGCGGCATGGGCGACAGCGGCGCCAAATTCACCAACTTCAGTTCTTCCGTTATTGGCTTAGGTTTGTCAGTGCCTATCGTTTCATGGGCTGCCACATCCTTCAAGTTGAAACAGACCAATCTGAATATCGAAAACATGCAAGACCAACGTCTAGATGTTGAACGCAACCTCCGCCTCGGTGCGCAATCTTACCTCAACGACATGCAACAAGCCGTCGAAGACCTCGCTTCCGACAAAGAAACGATGATGCAAGCTGAAAAAGCCTACGATATAGCCCATAAGCAATACGAAATCGGCATGAACACTTGGCTCGACCTTAGTACCGCAGAATTGGCACTTACCAGTACTCGACTTACCTACTGCCAATCCCTGTTCAATTACCTCTCTGCGAAATCGTCGTTAGACGCAATACTTGGGGACTGAGAGTTGAAAATAGAGAACTAATTTAGTGAGTTGTGAACTGTGAACTGTAAGCAATGTAAAAAACAAAGGCTGAAGTAAACAACTCCCTATCTTAGCTTCCCCGTTGTCAACAATTAAACATTTCAACAATTAAACAAATAAAAAAACATCATCATAATGAAGAAGAATGTATTAATCGGATTAATGGGTTTGGCGGTAGTTTTTGCTGCCTGCTCGAACAAGAATGACGCTGAAAATCAAAACAGTGAAAAGTTCAAAATCAAGGTACAACAGGTTTCGACTCAGGAAGTTGAAGAGTTGAATGAATATACCGCCATCGTTCAGGCCGAGGCCGTCAACAACATTGCACCACTGACTGGTGGCCGCATCTCCAAAATCTACGTCGAAGTCGGTGACCGCGTCAGTAAAGGCCAGTTGCTGGTTCAGATGGACGAAGCCAACTTAAAACAGACCAAAACACAACTTGACAATCTGGAAACCAGCTTCAAGCGTATTGATGAATTGTACAAAGTGGGTGGTGTTTCAAAATCAGACTGGGATGCCATGAATACCAACCTCGAAGTTACTCGCACCGCATACCAGAATCTACTTGAAAACACTCAGTTACTCAGCCCAATCAACGGAGTTGTTTCCATGAGAAACTACGATAGCGGAGACTTGTACGCTGGACAACCGGTGGTTCAGATTCAGCAGATCAATCCTGTAAAAATGCTCATCAATGTTTCAGAAATGCTGTTTACCAAAGTAAAAGTTGGCATGCCCGTTGACATCAAAATCGATGCTTTCGAAGGCGAAGAATTCCACGGAAAGATCAGCCTGATTTATCCTACCGTTGATGGTGTCACCCACACTTTCCCCGTGGAAGTTGAGTTGCAGAATGGCAACAGCAAAGTTCGTCCGGGTATGTACGCCCGCGTCACTGTAAACTTCGGCATGAACGACCACATTGTTGTTCCCGACGAAGCCATCTTCCGCCAGCAGGGATCTGGCAACCGCTATGTTTATGTTTATGACAATGGCCGTGTTTATTTCAAACAAGTTTTCTTGGGTCGCCACCTTGACAACAAATACGAATTGTTGAACACGGACATTCCTAATGGAGCATTCCTTGCCACCACTGGTCTAACTCGTCTGAAAGACAGTCTCGAAGTTGAAATCGAAAAATAAATTATTCCGTAGCAGAAAAATAAGATAATCATGAGTTTATATCAAAAATCTGTAAACCGTCCGATTATGACCGGCTTGATTTATGTTGCCGTAGTCATCATCGGTATTTTTTCGCTGACCAAACTACCTATCGACTTGTTTCCTCACATGGAAGGCAACACCATCATGGTGTTCACCGTTTATGGCGGTGCAAGTGCTGAAGATATTGAAGACAACGTGTCGAAGCCATTGGAAAACGTGCTGAACACATTGAGCGACTTAAAACATATCACTTCTAACTCAAAAGAAAATTACTCTATTATTTACCTTGAATTTGAATACGGTGTTGATATTGAGCAGAAGACCAACGACGTACGCGACAAACTGGATATGGTGACATCACAACTTCCCGATGGTGCCAACCAGCCCTACCTTTTCAAATTCAGTGCCGACGACCTTCCCATCGTGATGTTGTCCGTCGAATCGGAACAGAGCACACAAGCTTTGTACAAGATTTTGGACGATAAAGTCGCATCCCCATTGAGCCGTATCAGCGGTGTTGGTGCCGTTTCCATTTCTGGTGCACCTCAACGCGAAATTCAGGTTTATTGCGATCCCTACAAGCTCGAAGCCTACAACCTGACCATCGAAGGCATCGCCAACATTCTGGGTGCCGAAAACAGAAACATCTCACTTGGCATCATGGATATTGGGTCCAAAACCTACAATCTTCGCGTGGATGGTGAGTTTGACGATGCCTACGAAATGGAAAATATCATCGTTGGCAGCTATTCCAACAAAGACATCTTCTTGAAAGATGTAGCCACGGTAAAAGACACTCTGCAAGAACGTATGCAGGAAGTTTACACCAATGGCACCCGTGGCGCAATGGTCATCATCCAGAAGCAGACCGATGCCAACACGGTTGATATTGCCAACAAGGTACGAGCCGAATTGCCATCCATCAAAAAGAGCCTTCCCGCTGACGTAAAACTCGACATCCTGGTTGACAACTCTGAAAACGTCACCAACACCATCAGCAGTTTGGAAGAAACCATTCTCATCATCTTGCTCTTGGTAGTATTCGTCGTTCTATTCTTCCTCGGCAGATGGAGGGCAACCATCATCATCGCCGTGGTGGTGCCCGTCTCCCTAATTGGTGCGTTCATCTATCTGTTGGTAACTGGCAACACATTGAATATCATATCATTATCATCATTAAGTATTGCTATTGGCATGGTTGTTGACGACTCCATCGTTGTATTGGAAAACATCACCACCCACATCGAACGCGGTTCCAAACCCAAACCGGCATCTATTTTTGCCACCAGTGAAGTTTCATTGTCAATTGTTGCTTCCACCTTGGTAATCATCGCCGTATTCCTTCCCTTGACCTTCATCACCGGCATGTCTGGCGTGCTGTTCAAGCAGTTGGGTTGGATTGTCACCATCGTTATTGCCATCTCCCTGATGGCGGCTATGACGCTGACCCCAATGCTTTGCTCTTTGATGCTAAAACGCAATCCTAAAAAAAGCAAATGGTTTGCGTACATTTATGCTCCTATTGAAAGATTTCTGGCTTGGTTGGACAACGCCTACGCTCGTTTACTGGGCTGGTGCGTCGGACATAGGAAAACCGTTTTACTCATCGCATTGGTCATCTTCGGATCCAGCTTACTACTGGTCAAAATCATCCCAACCGAATTCTTCCCGACACAGGATAACGCCCGTTTGAGTGCCACCGTCAAACTGCCACAGGGCACGCGTGTCGAGACCAGCAAAGAATTGGCACGGGAACTGGTTCAGGAGATGTGGGAAAAATATCCTAACGAAATCAAACGTATCAACTACTCCGTAGGCCAGCCCGACGAAGACAACACCTGGAGTTTGATGCAGGATAACGGCACACACCTTTTGTCTTTCAACATCCGTTTGGTTAAGAAGACTGAACGTAACAAATCCATCACCGAACTTTCCGATGGCATCCGTGACATCATGCGCAAACACATCGAAATCAACACCTATTCGGTAAAGACTGGTCAGGGCGGTATGGGTGGCAACTCCACCGTTGATATTGAATTATACTGTTACGATTTCAACACGACCGATGCCTTCGCTGCCGAAGTCGCTGCCAGAATGCGCGAAGTTCCCGGCTGTTCCGAAGTCGTTATCAGCCGTGACGAATATACGCCGGAATTGGAAGTAGTACTCGACCGCACCAAACTGGCCGAAAACGGTCTAAACTCGACCACCGCCGCCAGCTACATCCGCAACCGCTTCAATGGCTACACCGCTTCATTCTATCGTGAAGACGGTGACGAATACAACATCCGCGTCCGCTATGCACCCGAATTCCGCAACGACATCAATGCCATTGAAAACATTCTGATGTACAACACACAGGGCAAAGGCATTCGCATCGGCGATATCGGCCATGTGGAAGAGACCTTCACGCCACCAACCATTGTCCGTAAGGACCGTGAGCGTATGGTAAGTGTATCCTGCGTTGTAGGCAAGGATGCTGTCTTGAGTGAAATTGTCGATGCCGCCCAAAAAACCTTGGACGGAATGGACATACCGAATACCTTGGACTATAAAATTGCTGGCACCTGGGAAGATCAACAAGATGCATTCAGCGATATTATCACCTTGATGATTCTTATTGTAATATTGGTATATGTCGTTATGGCCGCACAGTTTGAGTCATTCTCCTATCCGTTTGTCATCATGTTCTCCATCCCATTTGCCTTCACTGGTGTATTCATCGGCTTGGCAGTCACTCACACCGCCTTGGGCATCATGGCCTTGATTGGCGCAATGATGTTGATTGGTATTGTTGTAAAGAACGGTATCGTGCTGGTGGACTACATCAGCTTGTGCCGTGAACGTGGCATGACGGTAAGGGAAGCCGTTGTTACTGGCGGTCGTTCCCGTCTTCGTCCTATCTTGATGACCACCTTGACCACCGTTTTAGGTATGGTACCATTGGCCATAGACAAAGGCGAAGGTGCGGAAATGTGGAACTCCATGGGTATGACCGTGGCTTGGGGTTTGACGGTTTCAACCTTGGTAACCTTAATTCTGATTCCTATTTTGTACAGCTTATTCGCTGACTTCGGCGTACGCAGAAAAGACAAGAAAGCGCAGCGTATTCTATCAGAACAGAAAGAAGAAGAAAATGCAGCTGAAGAAGGAACTGAACCTGTTATGGCATAAACAATTATCATTAAGATTATTAAAAGCAGAAATAATGAAAGCAGTATTCATATCATTTTATCAAGCGTTTTATGATGAAGTAATTGAAGTACTCGACCGATTAGAGATCCGCGGTTTCACCTTCTGGCAGGAGGTTCAGGGCCGCGGATCCGAGACTGGCGAACCTCACTATGGGACGCACGCCTGGCCGACCTTAAACTCGGCGATGCTGATCTTCATGCCCGGCGAGAAAGTGCCTGCCCTGCTGGCTGAAATCGACAAGTTAGACAAGAGTGCCGAGCAGCAGGGAATTCACGCGTTTGTAATGCCCGTAGAAAACTAAGAGTTGCCGAACGAGGAGTCAGAAAAAGAAAAAATCAGCATCGTCAGTCATAGACCCTCCCATTTAACACTCGCAAATTAACTATTAATTGTTAATATATGGGGTTAAAATGGGAGAATTTAGGATTCCGTAGAGACGCGGCACGCCACGCTGCCGCAATAGCTGTTTTACCTTCTCTTAGTTCCTTAGTTTCTTAATTTCTTCGTTTCTTATGGTCTAATGCTCTAATCAGAACCGTTTCAGTTTTTCCCGGTCGATGGGCTCGACGGTGAACACGTCGTCGCTGACGTGGATGAGGATGATCCCCTTCTCGCGGGCATAGTCCTCCGCCTCCTTCGTGTAATTCAGGGCCGCCATCGCCACATAGACATCCATATCCGCAAACCGCGGGTACAACAGCTTGAAATTCCGCATCTGCTTCAGAAAGTGGTTGATCTTCGCCTTGGTGCAGTGGGTCTTGACCTCCACCGCAATGGCCTCCATGGTGTCCGCGTAGAGCAGGTCTATTTCCATGTTCAGGCCCAACTCGTTGTTCGAGCCGGTCATCCCCTTGAAGCTCTGCTCCACCCTGAAGCCTGCCTTTTGCAGCACGCGCAAGGCCGAGCGCTGCGTTAGTCCTTCCAATATGTGGCCGGTCTGCGAGACGAACTGGTCGCCCAGGGCCCTAAGCTTCCGGTCGGTCTCTATTCGAGATGCTTCAATACGTTTGTCGGTTTCCTTCATTTGTCGATTGGTTTCCTGCATCTGGACTGAGATGGCCGAAATGTATTCTTTCAGCTCCGCCCACGACATCTGGTGGGGATCTTGATTCAATATCGGGTTAACTCTGGGTTCCATTCTTCAATTTAGTTTTGTAATAGTCAACGTTTTAATTCGGATGCAAAGATAGTATAATTTTTTATCAATCTGCACAAACAGCAAAAAAATTATTTCTATCGACATCAATTCGTTACAAAATTATAATTTTATATATTAACAATTAATAGTTAATTTACGGGTTGAAAATGGGAGAATTTAGGGTTGATGGGGCAGACATTAGTAGAGACGCGGCGCGGCTCTACTGCTTTGGGTTTAGGAGATAGCCGACATAACCAGCCCGGCATGACCCTTGCCCCCTAACCCCTTAACCCTAATCTCTGATCTCTGATCTCTAAACCCTAAACCCTGAACCCTAAAAAAAGGGCTTCGCACGAAACCGCACAAAGCCCCTGTATGAATCTATTGTATATATGTTGAAAGCAGTTCTAACCCCTCAACCCAACTTAGTTACGGAGGCAACGAACACCAAATCCGAAATCAATGGGGTTGTAGTTTCTAATCACGCTTTCGGAGTTGTAGTACAAGAGGCGGATGTAGGCGGAGTTCGAATCGTTGAAGTTCAAGGTAGTTGACCAAAAGTAGGCACTGTTGGCGAAAAGAGCGTAGTCGCCGGAGTAGTCGCCCGAAGGAACACCTGAAAAGTCCGTGGCGTTGTTGAGGAATTGATAGTTGCCAATAGCACAAGCGAAATCGTCCCGTCTCCAACCTGAAGTGGCGGCCAATGACTTGGATATGAAGGAAGCATTACCATTGCAGCGGTATTGGCTTTGGCTGCTCACATAATCGGTCAGTTGCGTCCATTCCGCATCGCTCGGCAAGTGCCAGCCCGTGGGGCAGATGCCCTGCACCCCGCTGGGATTGTTCTCTGAAGAGGAGGAGTAGCGCATCGCCGCCCTCCAGTTGTACAGGTAACCGTATGTGCTCACAGTATTGCTGTCATTGTTGGGATAGTAGCGGTAGGCCGTAGAGGTGCTCTTGCTGTTGCCCAAGGAGATGGGGGTACCGTCGGCGTATTTCGTCGTTCTCAGGTTTTCCTTCATCCAGCACTGGTCGCCGATTTGAACAGTGTTGTACACATTGTTGTCAACATCGGTAACGGTAGGCATATTTGGACAGGGATTGATGGAGAGCGTTTTGAAATTCATCACTTCGCCATACACCGTGTCGGTGCCGTTGGCGGCGAAAGCCTTATAATAATATTGTGTATTGGCGGTAAGACCGGTAATGCCGAAGCTGAACATACCTGGTGCGGTCGTTGAAACTCCGTCAGAAACGATGGAGGTGAGGGCGCTTTCGCTTGTGCCGTACTTGAAGCCGGCATTCACTTCAGACTTTCCTCCCATATCTGTTACGTTGCCATATAACGTAGCACTGTTCTTGGTAATGGTGTTGGCACTGTCGGTGGTAACGGACATAGCTGCGGGTACTTCCGCATCGCGGAGGCAACGGATGGAAAAGCCGGAGCTGTGTGCTTCGCCAGAGCCATACAAGATGGCGCCATAAGAATAGTAAATGTGCAAATAATAGTCATCCTCACTGCTTGTCCAGAAGTAAGCCGACTCGCCCACGTTTTCAATCTTGCCATCATAATAGCAGCTGGCGGGGCGGGCGGAGAAGCCAGTGGAATCTCGGTAAATGTAGTTGTAGCAGCCGGGTGAGGTTCTCCAGGTGGAGGTTATCCAGTCGGTGCCGCCGGTGAGCTTGCCCAATCCGTCGGTGAATTCGGTAGTGCCAGGCACGTACAAATGATCAGGCACGCCGGCAGTGGCAGCCAACAGATCCCAATCGTCCTTGGTGGGCACGTGCCAGCCTTCGGGGCAGATGCCGCGGTGTGGATATGTGAAGTGGTTGTCATCGCTGCTTGTGTTCATTGCGGCGGGGAAGTTGTATAGGTAACCATATCTGGCCACATAGCCGCTATCCGTGCTGTAAATTCTCGGTTCTGTGAGTGAGGCATCGGTATTGAGTGCGATGTGGGTTGAAGAACCAGGTTCGGTGGTGGCGCGCATATTCTCCGCCAGCCAGCACTGGTTACCGATTTGCACCACTTTGTACCAGTTGTCCTCGTGGTCTTTCACGGAGTCGATTTGCTTGCCCGTTCCGCGTTCGTTTCCGCGGATGGATGCCACTGAACACGGATTGGTCAGCGTGGTGAAAGTTAAGGTGTCGGAGGCCCAAGCGGTGTCGGTAGCGGTAGCCGCGTATGACTGGAAGTAGTAGGTTGTATTGGGAGATATGTTCGTCAGTTCAGCGTTGAAGGAGCCAGTGGAAGAAACGGTCCTTTCCGTTCTGAAAGTCATATAGTCGGGGTGCTGGCCATAGCGAAAGCCGGCGTTCACTTCGGCAAATCCACCCATATTGGTAACGTTGCCGTACAATTTAGCACTGTTCTTGGTAATGGTGTTGGCAGAGTCGGTGGTAACGGTCAGCGGATCACGGAGGCAGCGGACACTGAATCCGTAGTACTCCTCGTAGTTGTACTTGTGCACGTCTGCGTAGTTGTAGTCCACGTAGCGGGAGTAGGCGTAGCTATTATAGTATTGGGTAGCCGACCAAAAGTGCGCGTCGTCGCCGAAACTGCCGTAGCCGCCGCTGTAGTAGCCCGCAGGAACAGCAGAAAAGCCCGTGGCGTTGTTGTCTGACGGATTGTTGCCTGGGACACAAGTGTTTGAGCTGCTGTTCCACCCCGTGGTTGAGGCTAACGCCTTGGCGTTGTATGTGTTGATACTTTCGCACACGTACTCGCTCTGACTGCTTACGTAGTTGGTCAGCTGTGTCCACTCCGTATCGCTCGGCACGTGCCAGCCTTTAGGACAGATGCCCTGCACTCCGCTGGGGTTAGTTTCACTGCTGGTGGAGTTGCCCATCACCGCCTTCCAATTGTACAGATAACCGTACTTGCTCACGTTGCTACTGCTGCCGGTGGGATAGTAGTGATAAGCTGTTTCTGTGCTCGTGGTGCTGCCCAAGGAAATGGAGGTGCCGTCGGCATATTTCGTCGTCCTCAGGTTCTGGGCCATCCAGCACTGGTCGCCGATTTGGACAACGTTGTATTTATTGTTGTCAATGTCTTTCACGGAGTCGATGCGGGAGGTGCCGAACTCATTCACGGAAGTTTTCGGGATTCCCGTGCACCAGGTGTGCCACTGTGCGTAAAGGGTTAGGTTGCCGCTGGTGGTGATGCTGGCATGGTCGGCGTACTGCGTGCCGGAGCCGTCGGCTGCGGTGTTCCAGCCGGTGAACTGCCAGTTGCCGCCGTGGGTGTAGGTATTGGCATTAAGGACCGTGTCGCCGCGGGTCACGAACATTGTATCCATTGTGCCTATGCCGCCGTTGGCGAAGAAGACGATGGTGTCGGTAACGATATCCGCAGCCGTGGTAAAGTTCTTCACTTCGCCATACACCGTGTCGGTGCCGTTGGCGGCGTACGCACGAACATAGTAGGTGGTACTGCCAGAAAGCCCCGTTATGCTGCTGTTAAAGCTGCCCGTGCCGCTGCCGTCGGTGGTGTGGCCGTCGGCTGTGGTCGGGTTCTGGCTCGTGCTCCAACACACGCCGCGTGCGGTAACCGCGGAGCCGCCGTCCGCTAAGACATTGCCGCCGCAGATGGCGGAATTAGCGGTTATGGAGGAAACGGCGGTGGTAACCACGGTCAGCGGGTCGCGGAGACAACGGACGGAATAGCCGTTATCGCGAAAGTGGTCGTCGCAAGTCACGTACTCATCGGAGTAGTTGATGCTCCGGTAGTACGCGTAAATGCGTATACTAGTAGCACTCCAGAAGTAGGCGTTGCCGCCGACACCATCGAAGCCGCTGCGGCTGCCGTTGTAGGAGCCCGCGGGAACAGCCGAAAATCCCGTGGCGTTGTTGGCAGAAGGGTCGTTGCCAACGTCACAATAGTCCGGGCTGCTCATCCACCCCGTGGTGGAGGCCAGCGCCTTGGCTATGTTGTCTGGGCTTACGTTGCACTTGTACCCGCGGCTTTTCACGTATGCGGTCAGCTGCGTCCACTCCGCATCGCTCGGCACGTGCCAGCCGTCGGGGCAGATGCCCTGAACACCGCTGGGGTTGGCTTTGCTGCTGGTAGAGGTGCCCATCACCGCCTTCCAGTTGTAAAGATGACCGTAGGTGGCCACATTATTAGTATCACCTCCGGGGAAGTAGCGGTAGGCCGTGGTGATGCTCGGAGTGGTGCCGCCGTTGGCAATAGCCGTGCCGTTGGCGTATTTGGTCGTTCTCAGGTTCTCCGCCATCCAGCACTGGTTGCCGATTTGAACAGTGTTGTACACATTGTTGTCAACATCGGTAACGGTAGCAGCATTGGGACAGGGATTGATGGAGAGCGTTTTGAAGTTCTTCACTTCGCCATACACCGTGTCGGTGCCGTTGGCGGAGAAGGCCTTGTAATAATATTTTGTATTGGCGGTAAGACCGGTAATGCCGTAACTGAATTGGCCGGCAGCCATCATTGCAACTTCGTCAGAAACGATGTTGGTCATGGTGCTGGCGCTTGTGCCGTAGCGGAAGCCGGCTTGCGCCGTAGTGTATTTGCCTAATGACTTCACGTTGCCGTAAAGGGTGGCGCCGTTCTTGGTAACGGTGTTGGCAGAGTCGGTGGTAACGGTCAGCGGGTCGCGGAGGCAACGGACACTAAACCCGAAGTTCTTAGATTTGTTGTACTTGATCACGGAGGCGCCGCCGTAGCCCAAGAAGCGGCTCCGGGCGATGGTATCGATCTGGGTAGCCGACCAGAAGGTCGCGTAGCTGCCGAAATCGCTGTAGCTGCCGCTGTAGAAGCCCGCAGGAACAGCGGAAAAGCCCGCGGCGTTGTTGGGAGACAGATTGTTGCCAACGGAGCAATTGTACGAGCTGCTCTTCCACCCCGTGGCGGAGGCCAGCGCCTTAGCGATGTTTTTGTCAGTTCCGCCGCACTTGTACCCGCTCTGGCTGTTCACGTAGTCGGTCAGCTGCGTCCACTCCGCATCAGAAGGCACGTGCCAGCCGTCGGGGCAGATGCCCTGCACCCCGCTGGGGATGTTGTTGCTGCTGGTAGAGCTGCCCATCACCGCCTTCCAGTTGTAAAGATGACCGTATGTGGCCACATTATTAGTATCACCATCGGGGAAGTAGCGGTAGGCCGTGCTCGTGCTCGTGTCAAAGCCCAGGGAAACGGGGGTGGTGCCGTCGGCGTATTGGGTCGTTCTCAGGTTCTGTGCCATCCAGCACTGGCTGCCGATTTGGACGGTGGCATAGCTGTTGCCTTCAACGTCGCGCACGGAGTCGATGCTGCCGAGTTCGGTTGCGTGTTCGTTGGTTCTCACTGCGCCCGGGCAGGGAACCGTCAGGGTCGTGAAGGTCAGCGTGTCGGCTGCCCAGGCGGTGTCGGTGCCGTGGATTGCCAATGCCTGGAAGTAGTAGGTGGTGTTGGGTAACAAGCCGCTGATGTCGTTGTTGAAATCGCCCGTACCGTCCATGGTCGAGCCTCCCGAATAGAGGTTGAGCATGTCCTCGCACTGTCCGTACCTGAAGACAACACCGCAGATGTTATCGCTATATCCCTTGAGGGCGGTGAGCGTGCCGTTCAGCGTTGCGCCGCTGTTGGTCACGTCGGTGGCGGCGGCGGTTTCCACTTCCATATGGGTGGTGGTGAAATCGAGGGTGTCGCCATATACGGTTTGCCGGCCGTTGGTCAGGTAGGCGCAGTAGTAGTACTTGGTGTCGGACAGGAGTCCGTTCAGCACGCAGTCGTAGTTGCCCATGGCGGTAATGGCTTCTTCGCGTTGGGCCGTGTCGGTCAGTGCGTTAGGTTCGGTGCCGTACAGGAAGCTGGCGTTCAGCGACTCGTAATTGCCCATGTCGGTGACGGCGCCGTTGGCCTTGGCCGTGTGCATGGTGATGTCGTTAATTGGGAGGGTTTGCACTTTCATAACAGTCGTGGTGAATTCCATCCATTCGCCATACGCGGTGTCGAAGGCGTTGACCACGTAGGCCCTGAAGTGATACGTGGTGTTTTCGGCGAGGTCATAGGCGGTAAGGGTGTATTCTTCCTCCTCTGACTGTCCGGACTCGGACACATAGCCGTCGGGGTTGTCCCTGTCGGTGCCGTAGATGAAGCCGCGGGTGTAGTTCTCGTCAAGGCCGGCGGAAATTACCTCGCCGGTCAGGTCGGCCGAGTTGGCCTTGACGTTATCGGCCTCTTTGGTTGCCACCTGGGCCTGGTAGATTCCAAGGACGCAGCGCACGGACACGCCGTTGTTGGGCGCCGTCCTGTCGATGAGGAAGTGGTCGCAGTGGCAGTCCGACCACACGATGGAGGGGCTGGACTCGTCCAAGCTCTGGGCCGTCCACATGTAGCTGCTGCCGCAGAGGTCTTCGCTGCGGTTCCTGTTGGCGTTGTAGTAGCCGCCGGGACGCATGGTGTAGTTGGTGGTGTTGGTACCGGGAACCAGCCAGTAGTGCACATCGTGGAGACTGGGGACCGAATAGGTCGCCAACTGCGTTATCTCGGCGTCGGTGGGGAGGTGCCAGCCCTCGGGACAGATACCCTGTATGAAATTGTGCTCGCCAACGACAGGGATTTGACCCGGCTGGATGTTCATCGCCGCGTACCAGCTGTAAAGGCGTCCATAGACAGCAAGGTTGTCGCTGGTGTCGGGATACTTATCTGCCCAGTAGATTGAGCTGCCGGGGACCCTGGTCTTCAGGTTGGACTGCATCCAGCAGTGAGGACCAATCTTCAGCGGAGTGTAGGAATTGCCGTCCGCGTCGGTGACTGACAGGTTGCTTCCGCACTGTCCCATCACCGCGAGTGGGAGCAGGAACAATGCTAAAAGCAAAGGCAATAAAATCTTTTTCATTTTAATTTGTTGATTTATAATTAGTTATTATTTAAAATTCCTATAATACATTTAGCGTTCAAATATAATCAAAATTACCTTAAATAAAACAAGTTTTTTTCTAAATTTCCTAATTCCATGAATTAAAAAAACAGTTTGTGTGTCTGAAAGGCTGTTGAGTTGTTGAACTGTTGAGTTGTTGAGATGTTGAAATGTTGAGATGTTGAAATGTTTAGTTGTTTAGACGTTTAGATGTTCTGTCTGAAAGACAGTATTTGAGTAAGCGGGGACGAAGTCCTCGGTGGGGAATGGCGTTGTTGGAATCTGTTGCCTGAAAGGCAATACCATTTCCTGATACTTTCTTTGAGACCCAAAGAAAGTATCACAAAGAAAGGTTTCCCGCTGAACAAGCCTTTGCTACAAATCGGGCAGTTACAGGCAAAACGCAATTTCCATTTGCATCATTTAAAATATTATCGTACTTTTGTACTCTAATTCTAAATTAGAATAATTGTAAACTGTCTTTGAAATATCAGCACTATGAAAAATATAAAAATCCTTCTCGCTTTAATCTCCATCTTATTGATATTCACAACTTTGAAAAGTAATGCCCAAGGCTATGAAATCAAAGTCAAGCTGCAGGACAAACAGACTTACGACACTTTGAAACTTCGTACTTTCGATGGCAAAAGCGAACTTATTGATAAACAAACCGCTCCTTATGCAGCAAATTTCACCTTCAAAAGCAAGAAACCTCTGCCCGCGGGCATCTATTACATCAATGGCGATAGCACTATTCTTTGTGAATTTCTGATTTCAAACGATAAGGAACAGAAATTCTCCATCAACATCCTCGAAGATTCAGTGATTTTCACTGGCAGTATTGAGAATGCTGCCAACATGCAATACAGGAGCGAATTAGAAAATTTCAGTAAGCAGCTGAAGCAGCTTGACGTGGAATTCAACGAGATGAAACAGAACAACTTACCCCAGTATATGCTACAGCCTTTTGTTGAAAAGTTGATGGAGCGCGCTGAAAAAATCAGTACAGACAAAGCGACCTACCAGCGCCAAAAAGCTGACGAATACAAGGATTACCTATTGGGTTCCATCATTTTATCAACGATGGAACTGCCTAATCCGCCACAAGAAATTTATGGCAATCGACTACTGTTGGAGAAATACATGGCAGAACACATGTACGATAATTACGCATGGCATGATGAGCGCATGATTTCGACGCCCATTGCTGTGAACAAGCACAAACAATTCGCCACCACACTTTATTATTTGGATGTTAAAGACGGAAATACCGCTTTGTCCAACGCTTTGAAAGGCGCCCATGCCAATCCGAAAGTCTATTTCAGCTTTTTCGACCAATTGGAAAAAGTTCTTGGCGAAGTCAAATCACCTTACCGCGTTGAAGGCCTATACATTCAGATGCTTAAAGATGCTTTGGCTTACGACCAAACCAACAAGACGCGTCGCACACGTTATGAGGCTGAACTCAAACACATTGATAAGAACCTTGATGGATCCATACTTCCCAACTTCAACATTCTTATGGCTAACGGCGACACCACCACGCTTTACGACGTTCAAAGTCCGTACATGCTGCTGTACTTCCAGCACCCGGAATGTCCGACCTGCCGCCAAGCCCGTAATCAAATGAAGGATTATCCTTTCCTAAACCAGGCAATCGCCGACAAAAAAATCGTTGTACTGACCGTCTATTTTGAAAAGGACAAAAAGGTTTTCGATGATTTCCTCGTCAATGAAGCCAATCCAAACTGGCTCAACAGCTGGAACTACGACAATCAAATTGAGAAAGAAGAACTTTTCTACCTGGTTACCATCCCGTACATGTTCCTCGTTGATAAAGACAAACGCGTTATCAAAAAGGACATTCTCATCAACGAAATCGAAGATTATGTCAAGAATCTAAAATAAAATTCTTATGACATTCATCGGACCAACCATATCGAAAAAATCGTAATTTTGCATTTTCAACACATAAAAAACAAGAATTATGACGGATAAAAAGAAGAAAATCATCATTGGCGTAAGTGGCATCGTGCTTGTATTATTGTTGTTGATTGGTCCCATTTGCCACATCATCCGGAATCACCCTTACGAATACGTATATTTCAATGAGTTGGTCGGTGGTGTTGAAAAAGCATACGGCAATTATGAGCTCGACTATTACTACCACTCCACCCGCGAAGCATCGGAATGGGTCATTGCCAACGCAGAAGCCAATCCTGACGGTTCAAAAATCCGCGTAGCCACGTGGCACCTTGCTTCCGTCAACTATTTCTTCCGTAATGACACCGACCGTTTCGTGCCAACGTTCTGCCGCTGGTATGAAAAAGGCAACAATGACTGGGATTACGCCATTTTCACCGTTACGGGCATTTCTCCCGAACAGATTACCAATCCTGACGCATTTCCCCCGAAAGATTGCGTTCACACCATTGATGTCGATGGCAAGCCCATCTGCATCATTCTGAAAAGACAAACCAAAGATGATTTCAAAGGGAATCAATACAAGTCTAAAAATCAGATTGACAGTGCCCTTATGTGCTTTAACAATGCGCTGGCAGTTAATCCCTATAATGAAGCGGCCCTCAACAATATCATTGAATGTTATTTGATGATTGGTCAACTGGACAGCGCAAAGAAATATATAGACCATGAACTCAGCTTTCTGCCAAAATACGAAACCGCCAACTATTTCTTAGCCCATTATTATATGACGAAAGGCGAAATGGATAACGCCATCAAGGTTTGCAATAACATTATCGAATTTAATTTCAAGTTCTCTGGTGCTTACCATTTGTTATGCAACATCTATCTTCGTCAGAATGATGTTAAAAATGCGGAAAAAACCCTTTTAAAACTTATTGACGTTGACCAGTTGGACAATGCCGGTGTCCAGCAACTGATACAGATTTACAAGGCAGAAGGCCTTGATGACCGCGGCGCCTACCGCAAATTATACAAGAAGATGGCTACGAGCCTTGACAAGCGCGGCAAGAAAGAAGAAGCCCAAACCTATTGGGATCTTTATAAACAAATGAGATAAATTGAAGTCGTTTCCTTAATAATAAAACTATGATTAAAAAATTCACCCTCGTTATTTTTTCTATCTTGTTGGTATTCGGCAACATAAGTTTTGCCCAGGTAGAAAACCCCTATACAGAATTCAATCCCGAAAAGCTGAAGGAGAAAAAGGAATATACCCGTAATTTCAATCCCGGCAACTTTAAAACCGATGTTTTGTACAATTGTATGGTTGACATGATTAATCTTGCCCGCGCAGAATATGTATTTCTGGAACCTTTGAAAACGGACAAGGATATGAACGACTGTGCCCAAATGCAGGCCGACTATCAAGCATTGAAAGACGAAAAGGGCGTTCTGAATGAACCTCCTTACCGTACAACATTTTTCAGATTGAAAAAATATGGTCTGACCTATCATGCCATCGAATTGGTATCAAAGGCCAAAGCCACCTTGGGAACTCAGGAATACTCTTACTACGACCTTTGCTTCGAATTAATCAAACCCATTCTAAAAAACATCAAAACGGCAAAACAACTACTTGACAAACAGTATACTTACATCGGCTTCGGCTTTGAAACGGACGAGTATATGCGCAGTATGTACATTTCCATTATTTTGGGTAACGATTTAACCTTCAACCCTGACAAACCTGACATTATGGATAAGGATGTGCCTTTCACCAAGGGCAAATCAGGAATGACCTACTACGATGAGAAAGTGTGTGCCAAATGTGCCGCTGACAAGAATCTGGAAGTTCTTTCCACTTTCATTCAAGTAAAAGATAACGAAGTATTTATGAACTGCGGCGACCACAAAGCCTTGAAAAAACTCATTGGCAAGGAAGGCGATGCCATCGTTTTGGACTTCGTACAGCACAGCCAATACGATTGCGAGGGCAATACCATTGACAACGACCGCATCAACCGAGGTTTCACCACCAAACCCATTCTTTTCGAAAAGATACTGGAAGCCAATACCATCAAAGACAAAAAATCAACGAAACTGAATGCCAAAATTGCCAACGTTCCTGAAACAATTGATGAAGACGCCGCTTTCGACATCAATATCATTGTTTTGAAAGAAGAAAAATACGCTTGCCGCACCATCATCAAAAAAGCTGTTGAATGCAAGAAAGCCGACTTCCAGGAAAAAATCAATTTCAAGCCAGATTATGCTTCGATGAAAAGCAAAGGCGAATGGGTAGCTTCTGCTGAAGAAGGCACCCACGAATGTGTCATTCCCATAGACTTAAAAAAGACGACCTACACTTGGGCCGACCTTGACTCTGTTGTCAATGCCATCGATGCTCCCGCATACCACGTTACCAGCATCGACATTATCGCACAGACATCTCTCAATTACAGTGTTGACGCCAACCAGATGAAGAACCAGAAAAAGCGTACCGAAAGCGTTCAGAAAGTACTGCAACAGCAATTCCCCGGTGTTCCTTCCACCATCACATACAATGACGGTTGGGAAGATTTCAAACGCGATGTCAACAATCACGACAACTACTACGACCTAACCATCATTCCGAAGACCGAAGCGATTAAAGCACTGAAAGCCAACAACGGCCAGGCGGCCAAGGAACTCGAAGCCGATTTCCTGTCAAAGCATCGTTATTTCACCTTGGTTTTTCATGTAAACTATGAAATTGCAGGTCCACAAGAAGAGACTTTCACTGCCTGGAAATTCAACCAGTCGATGAAGAAGAAGAACTACAGTCAAGCCGTTGCCATTCAGAATTATATGATCAAGAAAGTTGAAGAAAAAGCATATTCATTGAATACTGTCAAAGAACTGCAGATTCCTGCCAACGCAAAATTCCAACAGCTGCTTAACAATAAATTATACATGGAATATTTCCTATCGCCGAAATTGGATGCCAAGACAGTTGACGAGATGGCAAAAGTTGCCGCTTACGATCCTGCCAACCCAATAGAAATGTACAACATGGCTGTTTGCAAAGTATTTGGCACCGAGTTAACCTCATTGACTGACATCACCAAGGTTCAAGCTGAAATCGACAAGTTGTATTCACAAGCCAGCCTGTCAAAAGAAGACATCAACAACCTGAATCTGGAATTTCAATTCAAGATCATCGACTATATCAATTCCGTTCCTCAGACTTCAGAAGGCCAGGTGGTATATAACGCCACTTTCGACAAAATCAAGACCATCACCAACAAGAAACTGACGAGTTGGCAAAACGCATACAAACTGGCTTCCTATTTTGCCAAAAGCTATGATTACGCATACGCCATGGGCATTATGGAGCCCTTCCTTAGCGATCCAAGCATCTCCAATGATTTCTTGTTCTCCTACATCAGCATTGCGGCTCATAGAGAAGAAGCATACCTCAGCAGTTTCTTCACAACAGCTGTCAAGATGGCCAATGACCGCGATGGTGCCCGTTTGTGCGGACTCTTCGACAAACTGCCCATCTGTGTTTTCGACAATGTGGAAGTGAAAAAGCTGATCTGCAAAAGCTGCGGAAGATAATTAAACCAAGAGTTGAAAACTGAGAACTAAAGTAGAGACACGGAAATGCCGTGTCTCTACAAATTTTTTTATCACAAAAATTTATGGAAGAAGATATTCGGTTTCAGGAAGAAGAAAAGGAAGAAAAAGACGAATTATACGAACATTTCAGGTTCAATGTTGAGAAGGGTACTGAGATGATTCGTATCGACAAGTATCTGATGAACTTGATTCCGAACACATCGAGAAACAAGATTCAGCAGGCGGCGAAAGCCAACTGCATTGTCGTCAACGGCAAGCCCGAAAAGCAGAACTACCGTGTACATCCTTTGGATGTGATTTCCATTCTGATGCCTCAGCCCGTCCGCGACATCGAAATCATTCCCGAAGATATTCCTTTGGAAGTTCCTTACGAAGATGATGACCTCATCATCATCAACAAGCAAGCCGGATTAGTAGTTCATCCCGCCTACGGAAACTACACAGGAACGCTTGTCAACGCTCTGACATACAGATTTTTGAATAAGAAAGACAAAGAAGGAAACGATTTAAAACCACTGTTAGTACACCGAATTGACAAGAACACTTCCGGCATTATGATTGTTGCGAAAAGCGAGTTAGCGCAGTTGTCATTAGCAAAACGCTTTTTCAATCACGATTTGGAGCGGAAATACTGGGCTTTAGTTTGGGGTGATTTCAAGGAAGATTCCGGCACGATTGTCGGGAATGTTGGCCGCAACCCTAAAGACCGCTTGGTAATGACTGTCTTTCCCGAGGGCAGCGACCAAGGCAAGCATGCGGTAACGCATTGGAAAGTGGTGGAACGTTTTGGCTACGTAACTTTGGTGGAATGTCAGCTTGAGACTGGCCGCACACACCAGATACGAGTGCATTTCAAATCGATTGGACATCCTCTTTTCAACGACGAGACATACGGCGGTGATCAGATTCTAAAAGGTACGACTTTCAGCAAATACAAACAATTTATACAAAATTGCTTCGAATTAATGCCAAGACAGGCTCTTCATGCCAAGTCATTAGGCATCGAACACCCGAGCTCAGGGAAGTATATGCTCTTTGATTCGGAGTTGCCAGAAGACTTTTCCGCGGTTCTTGAAAAATGGCGTAACTATGTCAAACACAAAGCTTTAGAAGACGAAGATTTATAAATTTCATCAACGATGAAATTTTATTGAAATAAAAAAGGGAAAAAATAAATTTTAGTAATTGGCAAATCAAAAAAAAATTGTATTTTTGCCGCCGCAAACAAGCCCAGGTGGTGGAATTGGTAGACACGCTACTTTGAGGGGGTAGTGGGAGTTATCCCGTGCAAGTTCGACTCTTGTCCTGGGCACAAAAAAAAACTCGAAAGCATCGCTTCCGAGTTTTTTTTTTCGTAAGTTTGCATTTTTAATGTAGAAACAAACATGCTGCTGGAATATCACATACGGAGAAAATCCGCCGCTGCCACCCTGACGAAATCCACGGCAGCTGCAAACTTAGCGGCGACGTCAGCAATCTAAACGAAATAAGCAAACTGTTATCCATAAGCAAACCCTATTAACAATGAAAAAAACAGTCCTGTTTTTCTGTCTGATTCTTCTGCTAACGGCCTGCGAGAAGCACTTCATCACAGATGCAAACTACCGCAAGCAAGTCCACAACGACTTTTTAGAGCGTCAAATACTGGCACAAGGTCGCGCCGATGCGCTTTTCAGCATTTTCGATCAAGATTTGACATTGGAAGAACGCGAAGCCCTCGAATTTCTTTACGCCTATATGCCGCTAAGCGACTTGGCAGATTACGACGGTGAATTTTTCCTGAGGCAAGTCAAGACGGCCTTTGCCGCCAGAGAACACTTTGCCTGGGGCGACAGTATCCCCGAAGACATATTCCGGCATTTCGTACTGGTCTATCGGGTCAACAACGAGAATTTGGATAGTGCCAGAATGGTGTTTTTCAACGAATTGAAGCCCCGTTTGGAAGGGCTATCGATGTACGATGCAGCCTTGGAAGTGAACCATTGGTGCCACGAACACGTCGCATACCGTCCCTCCGACATCCGTACATCTTCACCACTGGCCACAATGCGTACCGGTTTAGGACGTTGCGGAGAAGAATCAACATTCACTGTAACGGCATTGCGTTCTGTAGGCATACCGGCACGTCAATGTTACACGCCACGTTGGGCACACTGTGACGACAACCACGCCTGGGTGGAAGTGTGGGTGAACGGCCGCTGGTATTTTCTCGGAGCCTGCGAGCCCGACCCCGAACTCAATATGGGCTGGTTTGCCATCCCCTCGACACGCACCATGATGGTTCACTCCAACGCCTTTGGCCGCTACAACGGCGATGAGGAAGTGACTTTAGCCACCCCACTCTACTCCAAAATCAATATGCTGTCCAACTATGCAGAACATAAAACCATCGTCATCAACGTGGTTGACAAGGATGGCAAAGCAGTTGAAAATGCCGAAGTGAAATTCAAGTTGTACAACTATTCTGAATATTACCCAATTGCAACACAAAATACCAATAAAGAAGGCATTGCAAAACTAACAACAGGTTTAGGAACGCTGATGATTTGGGCCAACAAAGAGCAAAAATACGGCTATGAAATCATGGACATCCGCAAGACAGACAAACTGACAATTGTTCTGGATCACGAGGCGGGCAGCGAGTACGTAGAATCACTGACAATTGTTCCGCCCGCCGGGAACTGCGACATCGTCACCGCAACACCAGAAAAAGTTGCTGCCAACAGCCGCCGTCTACAATATGAAGATTCCATTCGCAATGCATACCTCTCCACCTTCAAAACAGAGGCTGACACTGACTTAATTGTCAATCCAAACATCGACAAAAACGATGTTGGCATTTTACTGAAGAAAAGCGAAGGCAATTACGATGAGCTGATTTCATTTATCAATAATCATTCAAAAAAGAATGACAAGCTTTACCTCAAAGATTTTCTTTTTTCACTATCAGACAAAGACTTGCGAGATTTTTCATCTGCCACTTTAGAAGACCACATCACCTATTATCATCCTGAAAACTATCACAATCCTGACAATTTATCTGTTTCCTACCCCTTCGATGTTTATTTGAAAGGCATCATTTCGCCACGCATTGCCAACGAAGGATTGCGGCCATGGAGAGGTTTTCTGAAAACACAATTCCTGAATATTTTCAAAGATGAAAAAAACATCAGTGTTGACAATGTCAAAGAATGGATTGCGCAAAACATCCGTATCGACAACGATGAGAATTATTACAACTGCCCGATTAGTCCTCGCGGTGTTTTCGAGCTGGGTATCGCCGACGAATACTCTCGTGACATCTTTTTCGTTGCCGTCTGCCGCGCCATTGACATTCCTGCTTATATGGACAATGCCACGGGACAACTTTTCTATTTCGAAAATCAAGAATGGAAAATATTAAGTTTCAACGAATTGAAAGAAGAAATTCATACTGGGACATTAGTTTTGGAATACACACAAGACAAACCTGAGCGACCTGTCTATTGGACGAATTTCACCCTTGCGAAATATGAAAACGGTGATTTTGTCAGCTTCGACTTCGAAAACGATCCCCGCGTTGAAAAATTCCCCATCACGCTTGAACTTGAGACTGGTTACTACCTCATTTCCTCAGGGAATCGCTACACCGACGGCACTGCTCTTTCGAGACTCGAATTCTTTAATATTAAAGAAGGAGAAACGCTTACAAAGGATTTGGTAATCAGAAATTTGGAAGAAAAACCTGAAGATTACGGCACCATAGATTTTCAAGCCTATCATTTCAAAGATAAGGACGGGAATGCGTTGAAAAATGGTCCGTGGGTGTTGTGTTTTATCGATCCAACCCGAGAGCCAACGAAGCATTTGCTGAAGGAAATTTCCACTGCCGCAATTGAATTTGAGCAATGGAACCGCCCTCTCATTTTCGTCGTTCCATCCGACAAAAATGCTGCCGACTTTAACTTTGAGGACTGGCATTTACCCCAAAACAGCATTCTCTGTGTTGATGAAGACAATAACATTCTCAAAAACACACTCAGCCACATCAAATCCACCTTCAGCGACAATTTTCCACTGGTACTTTACGTTGATAAAGACGGAAATATCAAATATTTAAGCGAGGGATACCATATCGGCACCGCAAAATTACTGTTAGACAAAAAGAAATAACATATATCCTTCTTCATAATGAAAAGAACAATCTTTTTTATAATATTGATAATCATTTCATTGTCAACATTTGCACAAGACAAAGTCATCATAGATAAGGTTGTGCATTATATGGCCGTTGACCCGCAAGGCAATTTGTATCTGGTGGATGACAACACGCTGTACAAATACAACTTAAAAGGCGAAATGTTAGCAAGTTACACCAACAAAATGTTAGGGCAAATTTATTCCATAGATGTTGACAACCCCTTTAAAATCATGCTTTTCTACCATGACGAAGGTAAAATTTTATTTCTGAATGGACAATTGGCACCCATTGGAGATGAACTTGATTTGTTTTCCAAAGGATTGATAACCATTAATTTGGTGACCCATTCTTCCAACAACAATCTTTATTTATATGATATTTCCAAGACAGAAATGATCATTACGGATTTGCATCTCAATATCAAAGAAAGAATGAATTACAATTTACAGCTTTTTATGCCTTCAGAAATCTACGACCAGGGGGAAAAGATGATTGTGATGCACGATCCTTTTCACGGAGTGTATTTTTTTGACCAATTTGGCACTTTTGAAAAGAACATTGAGTTGATTACCAATCGCAAAATCCAAGTGATAAATTCCAAAATATTTTTCATAGACAACAGATCCTTAAAATGTTATGACACGGAACATCTTTCCATGGCCGATTTAATTCCGGTCTCCAACGAGTGCGAGCAAGTTCTGTTATTTGGCGACAAGATTATCCGGATTGAAGGGGATGTGGTGACAATAGAAATGAGAGTGAACTGTGAACGGTGAACGGTGGACAGTGAACAGTAGTCAAAGTAATATGAATAATTTTCTCAATCTCCAAATTCCTTAATTTCTTAATCCAAAAATTTGTATCTTTGCAGTTTGTAAATTAAAAATTCATAGACGATGAAGAAATTTGTCATTGGGGCTTTTGCCGCCATTATTTTACTGACCACCAGTTTATTTGCGCAGGAAAATCCTGTTACCTGGAACTTTAAAACCGTAAAAGTCAACGATTCGATTGCAGAGCTTCAGTTTCAAGCACAAATACAAGAGAATTGGCATCTCTATTCACAGTATCATAACAATGGGATGGAGCGTCCCATCGAATTCTCTTTCAAACCCGCAAAGGGATATAAACGCATCGGGAAAGTCACGGAACCTCAGGCCACCGTACATTACGATCCTGTTTTCAACGATACATCCCTCTATTTTCTAAAGAGTGTCACTTTTAAACAAAAAGTGCAAATTCTGCAGAATGAAGATTTCACAATCAAGGGCAATATCTCGGGTCAAGCATGCATAGAAGGACGTTGCGTAGCACTCGAGAACAAATTCACTTTCGATATCAAAAATTTTCATCCAACAACCGAAGTTGACAACACCAATGAAGTTGCAGGAGCAGAAAACACGCAAGATACTGTTATTCAAAATATTGAGAACACAGCCGAAAACGCTGTAGTTGGCACCGAAGAATCTGAAGAATCTGAATCGCTCTGGTCATTTTTCCTTGTAGCCTTTTTTGGCGGCCTGGTTGGCTTGTTGATGCCCTGCGTCTTCCCAATGATTCCAATGACAGTTTCATACTTTATGAAGCAGGGGAAGAAAGCAAAACTCAATGCATTGCTTTACGGTTTGAGCATTGTCATCATCTACGTCATTTTCGGCATTATCCTATCACTCATATTTGGGCCTGACTTTGCCAACATTCTGAGTACACACTGGATTCCGAATCTGTTATTTGCCGTGATTTTCATTATTTTCGCATTGTCATTTTTCGGTTATTTTGAAATCACATTACCCAGCAGTTGGGTCAACAAGTCGGCCAAAATGGAAAGCGCTGGCGGTTTCATTGGCATTTTCTTTATGGCATTGACATTGGTGCTGGTTTCATTCTCCTGCACTTTGCCCATTGCCGGCGCCGTCGCCTTGAATTCCGTTGGCGGTTCATTGTTAAAGCCCATCATCGGCATGCTCGGTTTCTCATTAGGCATCGCCATTCCATTCACCCTTTTCGCATTCTTCCCTGGTTTGCTGAAGAAAATGCCGAAATCCGGCGGCTGGATGAATACTTTGAAAGTTGTTTTGGCTTTCGTTGAATTGGCTTTCGCCCTCAAATTCATCAATGTTCCAGATCAAACTTACCATTGGGGCATTCTCGACCGCGAAGTTTATCTGGCATTATGGATTGTCTTATTCTCCTTACTTGGCTTCTACCTCATTGGAAAAATCAAATTTCCCAACGATGATGACATGCCCGTACAGGATAGCCCCTTCCGATTCACTATCGCCATTCTGACCTTTGCCTTCGTTGTCTATATGATTCCCGGCATGTTCGGGGCTCCTTTGAAAGCCATCTCCGGCTGGTTGCCGCCAATGACAACCCAAGATTTCGATGTCAACCAGATCGTAAGACAAGAATCTGGTACTGGCACTGGCTCTTCCACTACTTTCAATCTGAATGAAACACCACTTTATGAGGATCAGCTTGACCTGCCACACGGCATCAAGGGCTACTTTGATTACGACCAGGCTTTGCGCATTGCCAAAGAGCAAAACAAACCCGTTTTCATTGACTTCACTGGACACGGCTGCGTCAACTGCCGAAACGTTGAAAATGCCGTTTGGATTGACCCGCAAGTGCGTAAGCTTTTCGCTGAAGAGTTTGTTGTGGTAGCTTTATATGTCGACGACAAGAATATTCAACTCCCTGAGGATCAAGTATTCAATGACGCCGATGGTGATCCTGTAACCACTTTAGGTGGCAAAAATATGTATATTCAAAATACTATTTACAAAGAAAATTCACAGCCCTGCTATTTTGTTATCGATCCTGATGGTACAGTATTAGCAGGTCCAACCTACTACGAAAAAGACGTTAACACCTATATGGATTTCCTAAAATCTGGCATTCAAGCTTACAAGGAAAGACATGACAATAGCGTGCCTGAAGAATAATTTTCCGAATCATCATGAAAAAGATTAAAGGTCAGAAACTATTTTTAGCTATTATATCTGGATTACTCCTTTGGTTGTCTTGGAATCCAAGCGGTCTTCCCTTCCTTATTTTCTTTGCCTTCATGCCATTGTTCGTCATCAGTGACCTGCTGGTTGGTGACGAAAAGCGCAACCAGTTTGGGCGTAGTTTTGGTTATGCGCTCATCGCTTTATTCATTTGGAATCTCGGCACGACATGGTGGGTTTGGAATAGTACCGGCCCCGGCGCAGTTGCCATGCTTCTGCTTAACAGCAGTTTTATGGCCATCGTCATTGCCACATGGCATTGCTGCCGTCGCCATGGCCTTCCTGGTTGGCTGCAACCGATTGCATTCATCGCCTTTTGGATGTCCTTCGAATATTTACACTTACATTGGGACCTCACCTGGCCTTGGCTCAACATCGGCAATGTATTCGACAGTTGTCCGCAATTCGTCCAATGGTACGAATTCACAGGAACATTCGGTGGCACTCTTTGGGTTCTGCTCGCCAACTTCCTAATTTATTATGTCATCAGATTTTTTCGAAGCAACAGAAAAAAATCCATCATTTTTTCCATTGCTTTCCTGCTTTGGATTATCATTCCCATTGTGCTATCTTCCGCAATGTATCACCATTATAAAAACAACCTAAAACATGATAATCCAGTAGAAACCATTATCATTCAGCATAATACCGAAGCATATGAAGAGCAATACATGATGTCCAACATCGAACACACTGTTCGTTTATTGCAGTTGGCATTGCCGATGGTAAGTGACAGTACTCAATTGGTTGTCACCGCCGAATCGTCAATTTCGCACACCATCTCGGCCAACGCTTTATTGGACAAGTCTTATCCAACTGACTCATACCTCTACGCTGGATTTACACTTTTGGATTCAGTAATTGCCCACTATCCGAATTTGAATTTTATACTTGGTCTATCCACTTTTGAAACTTTCACAGAAGAACCCAGCATTGTTCACATTCAACGTGAAGATGGCATTTATCAAGCGGTACACAACTCAGCGACTTGCTACAACAAGTACGGGGTCACCGATTTGTACCACAAGAGCCGTCTGGTTCCTGGTGTTGAAAAAATGCCTTTCCCAAAGCTCTTCGGATTTTTGGAAGACCTTGTCATCAATTTGGGTGGTCCGCGCTGCTCTTTGAGTCCAGATACTGCACAACACGCTTTTCACACCACCATCAATAACGGCACAGTGAAAGTCGGCACCGTCATTTGCTATGAATCAGCTTATGGTGAAGTATTTGCCGGATTTGTCAAAGACGGCGCCCAGCTCATGGCAGTCATCACCAACGATGCATGGTGGGGAGACACTCCTGGCTACAAGCAACACTTCCTCTTCTCTCGCTTGCGTGCCATCGAATCACGCCGCACCGTATTGCGCTCGTCCAACCCCGGCATCTGCGCCTTCATCGATGAATGTGGTGACGTTCACCAGGCAACACAATACAACAAACGATTAGCCATTAAGCAGTTGGTGTACCCCAACGACCAAATGACCTTCTATGTAAAACATGGTGATTACCTTGCTCGTATTGCCTTGGTTATAGCTGCCATTTGCTTAATCTGGTCCATCGTAGTGGGAATTGTAAACGCTGTTGAAAATTTCTCAATAAAAAAATGCAACAATAACAAAAAATCAATATAGCTATGAGTAAACATAAGATTTCATCGAAACAGATTACTTTAGACATTATCAAAAAAATCTTAGACAAGAACGCCAAATTGGAATTATCTGAAGAAGCGACCTCTGCCATTGAAAAATGCCGTCAATACTTGGATGACAAAATGGCAAAGAGCAAAGTTCCAGTTTATGGTGTCACCACTGGTTTCGGCTCTCTCTGCAACAAAAATATTTCATTGCAGGATCTGTCCACTCTACAACGCAACTTAGTAGTTTCTCACGCTTGCGGCTTTGGCGAAGAAGTTCCCCAGGAAATCGTCAGAATCATGTTGCTGCTGAAAGTTCAGTCGTTGTCATACGGACATTCCGGAGCACAATTGGCAACCATACAACGCTTGATCGACTTCTTCAACAAAGGCGTATACCCTGTTGTTTATCAGCAGGGCTCACTCGGCGCTTCCGGTGACTTGGCCCCATTGGCACATCTCTCTCTCCCTTTAATTGGCATGGGTGAAGTTTACTATCGTGGCAAGAAATATCCTGCAGAAGAAATCAATAAGAAATTCGGTTGGGAACCTATCACTTTGAAATCCAAGGAAGGGCTGGCACTGCTCAATGGCACTCAGTTTATGAGCAGCTACGCTGTTTGGTTGTTGCTGAAGTCTGAAAAACTGTCGTTATTGGCTGATGTTATCGGAACAGTTTCTCTCGAAGCTTTCGACGGCCGTATAGAACCTTTCCACCAGAGTGTTCATCTGGTTCGTCCTCACATGGGCCAACTCGTTACCGCCATGCACGTCACCCGCATGCTCGAAGGTTCTGAAATCATCAAACGCGAGAAAAAACACGTTCAAGACCCCTACTCTTTCCGCTGCATGCCCCAAGTTCACGGTGCCACCAAAGATTCTATCGACCACGTCAAATATGTCGTTGAAACCGAAATCAATTCTGTTACCGACAACCCAACCGTCTTCCCCGATGAAGATATGATTATCTCAGCTGGTAATTTCCATGGACAGCCTTTGGCATTGGTTTTGGACTTCCTGACAATGGCCATGGCTGAATTGGGCAACATTTCAGAACGTCGTATTTACCAACTCATTTCTGGCAAACGCGAACTGCCTTCGTTCCTCGTTAAAAATCCCGGTTTGAACTCTGGTTTTATGATTCCACAATATACGGCAGCTTCTATTGTCAACCAGAATAAAGCATTCACCATGCCTTGCTCAACCGACTCCGTTGAATCATCACAGGGACAGGAAGACCATGTTAGTATGGGTGCAAATGCCGCTACCAAATGCTTCTTAGTGGTCAATAATGTAGAAAAGATTTTGGCCATAGAATTGTTCAATGCCGCACAGGCATTCGAATTCCGCCGTCCTCTCAAATCTTCCCCATTCATCGAAGAATTCGTGGCATCATTCCGCCAAGTCGTTCCATTCGTTGAAAACGACCGTTACATGCACGAACTAATGGTGAAATCTCAGGAATTCCTCCAGAATTTGGATGTTGACTTTCAATAAGTCCGAGTTATGACAGAAAAAGGCAAATTATATTTAATCCCCTCGCCCCTGGGCGAGCGGGATTTTTCTTGTGTCTTCCCGAACTTCAACTGCGAAATCATCAATGCAATAGACACATACATCGTTGAGGATTTGCGCACCGGTCGTCGTTTCCTAAAAAAAATGGGCATCAAAAAAGCCATTGACGAGTTGGAGTTTTTCTTGTTGAATGAACACACCCAAGGTGTGGATTTGAACGAATACTTGAAGTGCTGTGAGGAAGGCAAAAACGTCGGTCTGATGTCCGACGCCGGTACACCTTGCATTGCCGATCCGGGCAATGTCGTCGTTGCCAAAGCCCACCAACTGGGCATCGAAGTGGTGCCATTGGTTGGCCCCAACTCCATCGTTTTGGCTTTGATGGCTTCCGGCTTCAACGGACAAAGTTTTGCTTTCAATGGATATCTTCCCGTGGAGCAAGACCGCCGCGAAGAGCAACTTAAAGTTCTGGAATCCAGAATCATAAAGCATAATCAGACTCAGTTATTCATCGAAACGCCTTACCGCAACAACCATCTTTTCCAATCCATTTTGCGCGTTTGCCAGCCCAACACGCGTCTGTGCATCGCTTGCAACATGACGACGGAAGAGCAGTATGTGAAATCACAATCCGTTGCCCGCTGGCGTAAAGAAAATATCGACTTGCACAAGAAACCCGTGGTGTTTGTGCTGGGAAGATAATACCTTAACCTTTCGCTCACTTTGCTCGCTGACGTTAACCTTGACTACATTTTATTGGTTAAGGTCAAAGTTAAGGTCAAGGTTAAGGTCAAGGTTTTTTACGGCAAAACGACAATTTTGGATGGATTGAGGCCAGCTTCGAATTTAAACTTCATTTTACCATCAGAGCCAAAGCAATAGACATCACCGTTTGAAGTGTATTGGTAGGCATCGGAAATGTAAACATCGCCATTGGCTGGATTGACTGCAATTCCATAGGGCGTGACAATCTGCGTTCCATCGCTGATAAAATTCTCATTGACAATAGTTTCGCTTGCTACATTCAACACTTTAATCTGCGATTGCATTGTATTATAATTATAGGAATAGATGTATGCTAAATCGTTGCAAAGTGTAAAATTTGATATGGGAAAATCAAATATTTGAACCACCTCATCATTTGAAGAATTAATGCGCTGCAATACAGAAAGGACATCTGCATAATTGCCATTAGAAAGGACATATACATCGCCATAATCATCAGCAAGAATGTGGGAAGGGTTGAGGGCAACTTCAATTTCTTTCAAAACCGCCAATGATGAAGGATCCATCACAGATACAGTATGACCATAATCGGGATAATTGAGGCCACCGGAATTGGAGACATAGAGTTTGCCATTAGCAACACAAATACCATCCGGATTGCTTCCAGCTTGTCCTATGCCCGTGATTTCCAATGAAGTGGTGTCGATTTTAATGATTGAACCGTCGTAGCAACAAACAAAGGCATTGCCTTGGTAAAAAGCGATGCGGCGTGGCTGACGACTCGCCAGAGAAATCTGGCGAATAGAACGAGCGTCAAGCGACATGATTTCTATACTTTCTGAAATATTAACCACACAATACATCTTAGAGCCGTATACCTTTAAATCCGAGCCGGTATCTCCCAAACCACGATTATTGACAGCACTGAATATGTCTTCCGTAATTCTTCCTGAAACGAAATCATAGTAAGACAGCGTGGTGTTATTCATTTGCCACAAGCCTTCGTTGAGGACATAAACACCTGATGCCTGCGCCGTATTTTGGTCCGGAGCGTCAGGAGTTACCGGTTGTGGTTTTTTACAGGCATTAATACCTAATAATAATGCTGCCAAAAGAATCAGTAAATTGCGATTTTTCATTGGTATTACTATTAAAGATACCCATAAGATGAATATCTATTTTTTTATAACTTTCTGATAGCCAACACTACCATCAGAATATTCAATTCTAAATGTATATAGTCCTGAATTCCAAGCTGATGTATTTATTTGTTGTTTTTGTGATGCAATAGATTCTCTATGAATCAACTTTCCACTAACATCAAAAACGGCAAGTTCTTGAATTTCTTTTTGTTCGCAATGAAGCGTACACTGATATTCACATGGATTAGGCCAAATGTTAGCGGTATTTTGAAACAAATATTCATCAACACTATTGGGTGTCCAGCCATTCATGACAGCAACACCATTAAGGTCAAAGCCGCCGCTTGCAAAATTGGTAGGATATGGATCATTGATAATATGGCCATTTTTGTCGATAGTTCCATACTGAGTATCTATACTGCCCACTACATCCACAATACGAACATGAGAAATATTGTTGATGTCCAAATTACTATAACCTTGCAATTCATCCAAATCAAATGGTGTTCCCCAGCCTGCACAATATTTTCCCGCCAAGTTGTATAGATTGCTAGCATCTACACTTCCTGCATTACCGATTTGTTCATCAATAGCAGTATTTGAAACAGATGGAAAACGGTAGAAATGAACTCCATCGGAGCTGACTTCCACAAAAGCGAGTTCAAGGAAAACATCATTCAAAGAATTCTCAAAAACGGCAAAATCATAACCAGGGCCATTGGCTATGGGTTGGCTGAAGGTGAGGACAGCAGAACCTCCATCACCTAAACTAACGGCATCCGTGCTGACAGCGCTGGCTGGGCCCACGCCTGCACTTTCATCTCCAAAAGAGGCAAGAACCGTTCCTTCTGCGATATCTTGAAAACCACGGGTAATAGAACAGGTTGAAGCCCAGCCAAGAATAGCGTTGTTATCGCTACTAATAGCTTGACAATTAACACTTCCAACAACACCGTCAAAAGGTGTCAAGTTAGGAGTTGGCAACGAAACAGGTTGAATATCTGTTGTCCATATATAATTATAGTTTTCATCCGATATTCCACAACTTTCATTCCCCCACTTAATAAGATCTCTGTCGTGTACATATTGGTCTTGAAAACCATTCATAGCACTATGCCCATTGATGTTATACATCCACCAACCACCAACCAATGAAAGATTGTAGTTGTCATCTTGAAATGTAATATCATTCAGCATAGACCCTACGAACGTATAATTAAAACGACTATCATAAATTGCAATAGTGCGCATGACGTCAGCTACCAAAGCGCTATCTCCATCGAAATGAACACCCCAAGCAAATGCCGTAGCCGGATTGCACCAATTGACCACCAAAATAGCACTGCTAGCGCCATTGCCCACCCAATAGGTTACATTGTCAATACTAATTACCACATCTTCTTCTTGTGTTGAAGAACCATTGGGATCTACAGGAAAATAAACGTTATCATTAGGAAGGTCACAGTCTCCCCATTCCGCCATTTCAAACAAATCACCATTATGAAGTTCATCAGTTAATCCACCTGCCCAAACACCATTGATGGTATACGTCAACATTCCATATCCGACATTATAATTGATGACGCCATTGTTGTAACTGTAATCGTCAATCAGACTGCCACTATAATTAATGTTGAAATTGGGATCAGCATTATTTATTTCATCTAACATATCTTGAATAGTGACAGAACCATTAAAACGATAACCATATGCCCAGCCACCAGCAGCTGTAGGACCACAGGCATAAAAACTCACAATAATTTCATCATTACCTTGACCTATCCAAAATTGAATACCATTGGGGGAAATGACATTTGTGTTTCTCGTTGAAACAGATTGCCGCATTTGTTGTCTACATTCTGCGTTTTGAGCATGAAGACTGAGAGTTGCAAAAACTAGCAATAAACACATTAATTTTTTCATCGTTTTGAAATTTAATAAGTTAAACAACAATTCGTGTCATTGCTTAGGGAAAGAAACATGTAGAATCTGAAAGATCATCTTCCGTGTTAGCCTATATCCCGAAGCTGTTCACTAAAAATAATTTTTGGCAGGTTTTCTGACTTATCCCATCCGCGAGCGCCTTCCCACCTTGCGGCAGTGACGTATGCTCGTGGCATCAAAAGGACTTACAGCAGCGGGTACTGTGCAGGAATTACACCTGCTTCCCTCTCGGGGCTCACACCCCTCACCAAAAGTCAATGCAAAAATAAGAAAAAATTTAATGCGACGAAATATTTTTTTGATTGAAGATTGCAGATTCAACTATCAAGAGCAAAAATAACACAAACGGAGATAAAAACACGAACGGGTGTTGAAAAAATCTTGAGTCTCAGAAACTGCGCCTACAGGATAATAAAACAGGCGGCTTGAAGGCCGACTGGGGAAATAAATATTATTTAATTTCTTTCTCATATCGAAATTGGCATACAAAGCTGTACTCTTTTGGGGCACACCCTTGTGCTATTTTTGCACAGGATAATTCAGATAGTATTGTTTAATGTTGTATTTTTGGAAAATAAATAACGATTGAGATGAATGATTTTGCGGCTATTGATTTTGAGACTGCCAATTTTGCGCCGAGCAGCGTGTGCAGTGTAGGCGTGGTGGTAGTGCGTGACGGTGCGGTGGTGGATAGTTTTTATAGTCTAATCAAGCCGGCTCCCAATTTCTACAACTACTATTGTCAGCGGGTGCATGGCTTGTCGAATGAAGACACGGACACGGCTCCGATTTTTCCGAAAGTATGGGCTCAGTTGGCCCCCAAGATAAAGGGTTTGCCGTTGGTGGCGCATAACAGCCAATTTGACGAGGGCTGTCTGAAGGCGGCCTTTCTGCTATATCAGATGGATTACCCCGGTTATCAGTTCCGTTGCACTTATCGAGCGGCCAAAAAGCATTTTGGCAAGACGTTGGAGAACCTGCAGTTGCATACGGTCTCGGCGGCTTGTGGCTACCACCTGGAGCATCATCACCACGCTTTGGCGGATGCGGAGGCGTGTGCTGCCATCGCATTGCGGATTTTGGGATAGGAAGTCGGAATTGAATCTGAAGATACCGCGACATTTTTAGAATTGTGGTTTTTTGTTGCCGCACTACAAATCAAGTATTAATCTTATAAGAATATCTCATGACATTTGAAGAAAAAATACACAAGGATTTATATCAGCATCTGCTGTCTCTAAAGGAAATTGACGCGCATTTCCCGGATGCCATCGACATTGAAGAGAAGTGGACTGCCATTGGTCAGTCGTATATGGCGGATGGTATTCGCGAATTTAGGGATTATCCCTCGGTAAGTCTCGGATGGATGATGTATGTGGGTATGGCGGTGGCACAGTACTGGGATGAGGACTGGGAGGTATATGGTCATTTGGAAGATTTGTACCTTTATTTGCGCGACAAAGAAGGGTTCGATACCATGGATGAATACATTCGGCGGGAGGTGCTGCGACTGTATGCGCCCGAGTACGACGCGACCGAAGTGCTGGTGCAGGGCTGTGCCGAAAGGACGCTTTCCGCCTTGCGGCGCGAAAATATCGAACCGGCCACGAAAGAGGCTTTTGATTCCTATGTGGCCTGTCTCCACCAATTGTACCTAATGGGTGCGGCGGTACAGCTTCACCGAATGGGGTATCACATGCAGGCATTATAATGAGCATTAAAGCAGTTGAGTTTTACCCAAGTCGGTAAAAAAAACGTCAATCTGGGTAAAACTCGAGAAAATGTTGCACTTGGACAGCATATCGACAAAATGTTATAAAACGACTTTCGGTTTTGCTCCAAGCGTTTACAATGAAACCGTGCCGGTGAAGTTGGGGATGGACTGCCTGTTTGGATAGCTATAATCAGCGAAAGCGGATTTCTATTCTATGATGCTTTCACTGTCATCATTGTGCTTGAATTTGTTCTTTAGGACCAATTCTTTAGAGGTATTGGCATAGCAATACACACACAAGTGTCGGCAAGTGTTATACATCCCAATATCCTTGCTAATCATGCAACCACACACCTTGCGTTGTCCTTTGTCTTTAAGTTTTTGTTCAGACAATGGTGGTTGTGAGAAATCCAATCCAAAGAGCGAATCCGTCTCTGGCATTTTCCCGTAATAAAGGTAATACAATAATTCTTGGTCATCGGACCATAACCGTTTCATCAATTCTGAATCAATACAACGATTATGTTCAATATGGTATTTTTCAAGGTCAATTTGTTCACCGCATGTGGCTAGTGAAAGGTTCCAACCTTCTGAAGCCCATCTTTCACGACACTTTACGAGACCATCAGCAATTTCGTTCATTTGTTCAACATTGAATTCCCAATTGCCAACCGTTTCCTTGTCGAAAAAAGGCGTTTCTTTCACCAAATTATTCTGAACCTTTCGATAACCGTTGATGTCGATAAAACTAAAAACCAATTTGTCGGTAAAGCCTTTTAGTTGATTTCCGACATTCCAAATTTTGACCAGCAAGTCGCGAGGCGATAACTGCGGCGTAACAACCAACGGATCGAAACGCCAAATGACTCTTTCTTTGCCGATTTTAGAAGACAAATCTTTGAATGTCGCGATACGTTGTTGGATTTTCGGCACATTGGGTTCGAAGCCCTCCTTTTCATAATCATTCAATGTGAATTGAAAGTAGTAATGAATGCCTCTTTCATCCAATTCGTGCAAAAGCGGGATGATGGGAGCCGGATTTTTGGTCCAAAAAACCACCACTTTGCAATTCTTGAACGACACGTAAGTTTTCTGCCGATTGAACGGATTATACCAAACGCAGTAACCTGCCTTTAACCTTTTGATGAACCAATCGGCATAAAAAGCCGGAATATCTGTGCTTCGCGAAGCCGAAATGATAACGGGGGCAAGGGCTTCAACAGTTTCACCGGATTTAGTTATAATTTTTATTTTTTCATTCATTTTAAAAACTCATACTTTGTGACGCGACATCTTTAACGTAAAAAGCCGTGATTTTGTATTTGCCGAAATTTAAAAAAATGATGCCGTCACATTCGGCTGGTAAATCATCGGGGATTACAATCGGAGCGACATTATCAACATCTATCACAATCGGCCTACGAATATTGAGAAAATACACGGTATCGTTTTCCGAAAGCGGAGTACTACAGAACAATCCGCTGTTGGGACGATAGTATGTCGGCATTGGTTCGCCATTCTCGGTCATCACGTATGAAAGACCTTTGTCGGGAAGAACTTTGTATTTTTTCTTATTTTTATTCCAAAACATAATGATTAGTTTTAAAAGAAAGCCGGAGCTGTCATATTTATCATCTTCACTTTATTATTTTCGTCAAAATCCACAACAAAGCCACATCCGCCTACAGGATTGTCACGAGAAGCGAGTAGTGCATTTTTATGCATTCTTCCAGGAACTATTTCAAAGTCAAACACAGCGTGATGGGCTTTCATTGTTGCTAATTTTCCCTTCAAATAATCTATATATTCTGATTTGGATGTCAATTCTTGAAACACCCACATTGAGGCATAATGCACATCATCTGCCAAAAAAGGTTCAATAATTGAAGCATCGTAGTCTGTATATGCTTCGGCTAATTTGGTTAAAACCTTTAATTCTTGATTTTCCATTCTTTATTATTTTACGTGATATAATTCTTTTAGCTTTTTACAGACATCTGTCAATAGCGGTTCTTCAATCTTATTTTTGTTGTTGTAATAAAAATGTTTTATAACGGACTCATTGTCTATTTCCTTGCATTCCGTAAAAGTACCGTCTTTTAAGAAATACCCTCCTTTTTGATGTACTTCTTGAATCCACTCGATTTCTTTTTTCACCTTTTCTTTTCTGGAATCTGGTACAACAATAGGCTCAATGTGAATCCACACATTATTATCATTGTAAAAATATTCTCCAATAGGATATTCTTGCTTCGGGTCAAAAAGGGTTCCTTGTTGTTGTGATTGGGCAGATCTTTTTCTTGGTTTTGTGGCTTCTAATGATTTTATACAGTCTTTCCATTTACCCCATCCTTTCTTACCTTTCGCCATAGGATCGGATTGTAATTTTTTCAGCTTAGAGATAAGCACCTCTGTGTTTTGTCCAAATTTTGGCCACAAATCTAACGTCTTTTCTCTATACCAGTCTTGTGCTTCTGACTTCATTTTTTTGAAAGCATCTGAATTAAAAACGGGTTGGAGACATTCTGGAATTTCTTTCGTTTGTTTATCTGAATTATTTACGGAGGATGTTTCAATTTCTGGATGTTTCTCAACAAACTGAATGTTTTCTTTTTTTAATTCGGGTAATGAAATGTGATGTAATTGTCCATAAAATTCTTTATATACATTCCAAACATATCCTTTATCAGAATAATCATACAATATGTCTGTAAAATCCCGAGTTAAGTTGGCATAACCATTTAATATTCCGTAGAAAGCAAATGCCATTTTATAATTTGTTAGTTCTTTACTTTGCATGAAAGAAAGTAAATTTTCCCAGTTTTCACCTTTCAAAATAACTGCAGAGATTGATGATAATAGTCCGTCTTGCCATTTTTGGTTGAATGCATCTCCTGCAATATGATGACGCAACTCATTCAAATATTTGCGTACAGGATGCTTTTCCCAATCTTCTTCTCCTATTATTTCTTTCGCTTTTAATGTAATTTGTTTTGCAAATTCATCTCGAAAAGTGTTAATCTTACCATCTACTTCTTTTCTGGAAAAATTATCATTCACCCATGCGAATAATAATTTTTTTCCCAATTCATCATTTGTGAAGCAGCATTTTTCTAAACGATTATCAACAATGACGATTTCTTCGCTAAAAACATCAAGAGGATTAGCAGAAACTTTCATCTTACTTTGCTGTTTTTCTATCTCGTTTTTTATCCAAGAAATAGCAGGATTTTCTGTTTCTTCTTTTATTTCAGAATATAATAATGATAAATAATAATCTTTATTAGAATTTTGTGGCGTATTGTATTTCTTATCCCAATTAACGATAGTATTAAATAATTGTTCATTATTTAGCAATAATGCTAATTCCTGGTATTTTGGCTGTCGTAAATCAAATAGATTCTCCAGTTGTTCATTTTGTTGTATAGTTGGTGTTCTATTGAAACTTGAAAGGATGGCGGCGAAAATATTATGGATTTCTTTGAGCGTATTCAATTGTTTGACATCTTTTTTGTTTGCAGACAATAAAGCGCCAATATAGTATCCATATAACAACCCTTTCATTTTATTAGTATGCCAATCTTTGTCGAGTTCGGTCACATTTAATAGACAAGGTTCTTTATTCGTTTCCAATGACGAATAAACATCATTAGGTCTGTTGATTGAGAGTATCTGACGATTATAGAGTTTGATAACTTTTGATTCCAAACTACTATCTGACATAGACAAAGTTGTTATTTTATCTTTTTCTTTGAAAAACAAAAAACTTGTAGTGGTTGGAGATAAATAAATCGTATGGTCACAATAAAAAGATCCGTTGTTCAGTGCTTTCACTTCCTGCTCTTCCACACTAATTTTAATCAATAGAGCATGGTCTTCCAAATCACTCTGAGGCCGTTCGAAATATCGCATAGAGTCATATAAGATAATGGCATTTTCAAATGGATTTTCTGGTATAGAGGTCCAACGAGAGTAACCAAAACTACGTTTGGAATAAAATGCTTTGGGCGAAATACTATCGCTTGACATTATATTATTGAAATTCAATGTTGATGTGGGTATGTAGAATGTTTTCATATTATATATCCTCCACTTCGGTTTTTTCTGTTGTTAAATACAAATCTCGAGGTACGTTTGATAAAGGGAATGGCAAATTACCACTATACATTACAAACAAATTTCTATATGTTCTTGTCATAGCGACATATAATGCCTTTCTATCAGAATCACTTTCACATGATTCGACAGCAGGGAGAAATACGGTGCCAAATTGAAGGCCTTTAGCACTATGATATGTCATTACCTTGGGATTTTCTGTCGTGAAATCAAGATTATTAATGCTATTTCGCCAATTATCCTTGTCTTCATATTTCAATTCATGGTTATTGCGATTTGTATTTAATATGTCTGATACTTTTTTGACATCCTCATTATGAGGCAATAAAATTCCAACATCAGAAACATTTCCATTACTAATCATTCTAGTAATTGCTTTGATTTGTGAAGATAAAGAATCATATTGAATAAAGTGGGGTGTTGCTGTTTCTTTTGATTTATAGGTATCAATATCAAATCCATCTAAGTCAACACCTACATATTGAACTATTTTTGCAACAGGTCTTGGCAAACGATAATTTCTATATAAAGAAAAAGGTTTTGCATTAGCATGAAAAGTGTAATTGATATTTTCTACAGGCAATGTGTCTTTTAATCCTTCATAAATTGATTGTGCCGTATCACCAAAGAAAAAGAAGTTTTTGTTCGTGGAATTAATAAAATCTGTTATTTCATCTTCAGTAAAATCCTGTATTTCATCAACTATAACATAATCGGCAGATGGACATCCAAGGCGATTTTTCCAATGCCAGTGATAGTAAAAATCTTTATTTAATCCTAAACTTTTTCTTCCAGCATTCATATAGTTACACAAAGCTTTGGTAAAGACAATAATTTGGTAATTATTACCCTTTTCTTTTTGGATTCGTTGTGCTTTTATTAAGGCCAAAACGGATTTGCCGCTTCCTGCACATCCAGATACAATAATTGATTTATCATTTGTCGCATTTAGTACTTTAATTTGGTCATCGTCCAATTCGGATTCAATTACCATCCAATCTTTTTTCGCCATAACTTTATCGTTTTATCATCCTCCAAGCCACCTTGCTTTTGTCATTTGACTTATGAGAATGGGTTATTAAATACATTTGATTATACCCTTCATTTCTTTCTATTTCTTTGCAGGTTGTCTTATTCAAGCCTCTATCCATCATTACCGGTAACCATTCATCAGAAATGCAGTTTTTAGTTGTGATGTCTTCAATCAAAATAATGCCCTCGCTTTTTAGTTTTGGCAGCATAAAATTCACAATATGTTCGTATGGATTTTTCTGCTCAAATTGTTGTTCGGTCACAAATTCACAAATGGCCTTGAATGACATAACAATGTCGAAATTTTCATCCATCACAGCATCAAGAATATTTAAGTCGTAAAAATCATCAATGTAGATTGCTGCGGGATGATTTTCTATTTGACAATGAAATTGAATGGTTTCTTGCATTATTTTCATTATCTTCTCATATCTCAATAGCGCATTCTGGTTGCCATCCAAAGCAACAATTTTTACTTTCTTTAGATTATTGAATTTATTATTCAAAACAGTCAGTAATCCAACAATTTCGCCGCCTGTACCGCAGCCAAAATCAAAGATTGAAATTTCTTCGCGATTCTGCCATTCGGAAAAATGATTGCCGAAATAATCAGAAAAAATAGAATACGCCTCTGCGTAACTTCTGGGAAAATATGTTCCAAGATACTTCAATGTAGCGTCTCTATCATCGTGGATATTGGTCATATCCGCATAGGACGGACAATATTGTGCCCCTAATTCTTCGAAAATAAGATTGTCAAGCCAGGTCGGTAGAGTCATTATATTGGACTTTGTGGGCTCCAATGCTCTTTTCTCTCCCCAACTAAAAAAAGGCGTTCGCCGTTTCTTAGTCGCTTATTTCACTCCGTGGGCCAACCAAAGCCTTGTAGGTAAATAAGCACGAAACGGTTCACGCCTAAGACGTGAACCTTCCGCTATCTCATTCTCACCTACTGAATAAATTGGTCGTTTACGGAGTAGAGAACAAGAGCGTAAAGCTCAGATTATTACGAAGTTATTCTATTTTTCTATATACTGTTTTTATATTTAACAATGAATTCTTTATATTCTGCAAAAATACACATTTTTCCCAAAATTCACTTATTTGTGAAATCTTGATTTTTTTTTGGTGTGCTAAACATAGAAGAATGGAAAAATCCACTTATTTATATCCTCCGCCTTCTAAGCGGATTGCGTGACAAATCGAGGCAGGTCATAAAGAAAGTACCGGAAAAGAAAAGCATTCTCAAAAAACAATCTTTCAAAGTCTTTTTTTTATCAATTTTCAATCTTGAAAGATTTATTTTTGTATTTTTGCAGATTGAAAAATACAAGTCATAATTATGGAAGGCACATCAATTGAAAGTTTGTATAGAACATCCGACCGTTTAGTGCATGCGGTGTCAATGAATTTTCATCGCTACTTATACGATAAGATAAGGTGGAATGCTCGGCTGATTGCGATAAAAGGGGCGAGAGGGGTTGGCAAGACGACCTTGCTGTTGCAGCATATTAAGGAGAATTTTGGCGAAAATTCGCAATTGGCTTTATATGTATCGCTGGATAATATGTGGTTCGCGACGCATACTTTGAGCGAAGTGGTGGAATACCATTACACCCACGGAGGAACGCATTTGTTTATAGATGAAGTACATAAATACAAGGATTGGCAAACCGTCATTAAAAATATCAATGACGAGTATCCTGATATGCACGTGGTCTATACCAGTTCGTCAATGCTGAAGATGGAGAGTGAAAAGGGCGACCTTTCCCGGCGGCAAATTATGTATCAGTTAAATGGACTATCCTTTCGAGAGTATATGGCGTTTGAAGGTGCGGTGGCGACCGAATCCGTGTCGTTGCAGGATTTACTAAGAAGGCATACGAAAATTGCCCTTCAAATTACGAGTCAATGTAAGGTTTTGCCTTTGTTTGAACGTTACCTGAAAGTTGGTTTTTATCCGTTTTACAAAAGAGATTCAGAAGAGTTTGAACAGCGTTTGCAGTCCGTAATCAGAACTATCTTGTACGAGGATTTGCCTGCTGTGGAAGATGTGTCGTATCCAACTGTTCAAAAAGTACAAAGAATGTTGATGATTTTGGCGGCCAAGGTTCCCCAAACACCAAATATGAGCGAATTATACGGCCTTTTGGAAACAAATAGGGAACAGGGTATGAAAATGCTTGATTTGTTAGAGAAAGGTTCTTTGCTAAATCTTTTGTCGTCAGAAAAAAAGAGTTTTCGCTATTTGTCCAAACCTGATAAAATATACCTGAATAATACCAATTTAATGTATGCCCTTACACCGATGGCCAATGTGGGAACCCCCCGCGAGACGTTCTTCCTCAACCAGCTTAAGGCAGTGGCAAAAGTGTGTTACCCACCCCAAGGAGACTTTTTCGTTGATAATAAATATTTGTTTGAAGTGGGAGGTGGAAGTAAAAGCTTTGAACAGATTAAAGACCTGCAGGATAGTTATTTGGCTGTCGCAGGAATCGAAATTGGATATGGTCATCGCATTCCTCTCTGGATGTTTGGCTTACTGTATTAGAATTCGCTTGAGATTAAAAAACAATCTTTCAAAGTCTTTTTTTTGTCAATTTTCAATCTTGAAAGATTGAATTTTTAAGTACAATCACTAATGGTTTTGATGCCTATATCTCCATCATCATTTTTCGGTAGCTTTCGCCAAAGGCGTTGATGTCGTGGCTGTGACGGAAGCCCAACGATTCATAGAGGCGTTAGGCGGCAGGACTAAATGTCCAAGCCACAAAGGGCACATCTTGAAGGGTAGCGGGTCTTAACAAAATGGACATCGTTCTTTTTTTGCAAAAATACAACTATAGATTCAACTTACTAAGCAGCCACCAAAAAAAGAATGCCCAAAACAAACCCACGCACCAACCGACCAAAATGTCTCCAAGATAATGAACTCCCAGATAGATTCTACTGTAACTCAATAACAATGACCAAGTTAACATCAGAATTACAAACCATTTTCTTCTGTCTGAAAGATAAAAAATGACAAAAAGGGCCAATGCCAAAGAGTTAGCGGCATGAGACGATGGGAAACCATAAGGGCCACCCGTATACAACGTTCCATCAGGCTTCGCCACCAGATGAACCTGTCCAGACAACGCCAATTCGTGACTCGGTCGCGGCCGCTCCACACTTTTTTTGATGACATTGCAAGTCTGGTCTGTCAACGTGACACACAAAATCAAAGCCACCAAAATAGGAATCACTCTTTTCTTCCATTTTTTAATCAAAAAAAACACCAATATTATATATAGTGGTATCCAAATGAATCTATCTGAAATCCAATAAAAGAGAAAATCCGCAGCAGAATTATGCAAACTGTTGAGAAACAAGAAAATAGACTGATCTAACGAAATGAAAAAATCTGCTGTCATTCAAAATCAGGATAAAGTAAATATTTACTTCGTGTTTGCTTAAAATCATCAAGTTTGGGCTGCCAGGATGCTCTAATTTCGCTTTCGCTTTTGCCTGCCATGATATCTTTGCGCAATTGATTGGTACCTGCCAACTTATCAAAAAACATATTGGCATTGAAAAATTTGTTTTTCTCTGGGAAATGCGTATATGCATTTATCAAATAACTAATATCAAAGCAATTACGTTTTTCAAGATTTGATTTTGCATATTCGGTCAAATTAATACCACGGCATGAAAGGCCATTCTGCGGTGGATTTTCAGATACCCCTTTGATAGGTTTTGGCGTGAAATAATAGTTGCCAACCGTTAGTGACGGGTGACCGTAAACTTGGAATGGAATCGGCGTGCCTCTGCCAATGCTGATAGGCGTGCCTTCGAAAAGACAAAGCGACGGATAAAGATAAATGGCTTCATCGGTTTGCAAGTTGGGAGATGGTGCGACGGGCAGACTATAGCGCATGGTGTGATCGTAATTGTCCATTGTAACCACTTGTAAACGACATTGTAAGTCACCAGCCAACCAACCTTCGCCATTAATCATATTTGCATATTCGCCAATCGTCATTCCATGAACTACCGGTATGGGATGCATTCCCACAAAAGAGCGGTAGTTGGTGTCGAGCACCGGACCGTCAACAAAATAGCCATTGGGATTTGGACGGTCTAAGACCATCACTTCAACGCCGCTTTCAGCAGCAGCTTCCATAACATAATGCAAGGTGGAAATATAAGTGTAAAAACGACATCCAACATCTTGAATATCAAAAACTATGATATCAATACTATCGGCATTGAAATGAGGTTTCCGATTTTTTCCATATAATGAAATGATGGGAATTCCCGTTTTTGGATCTATGGAAGAATTGATATGGGCACCGGCTTCCGCATCACCGCGGAAACCGTGTTCGGGACAATATATGGCTTTGACTTGAATTTTTGCCGACAGAAGTGTATCAAGCAAGTGAACATTCGCGACACGCGACGACATGTTTGCGCAAAGTGCCACTTTTTTACCTTCCAGTTGATCGAAATACAAATCGGTACGCTCTGCCCCGACGGTAATTTGCGACATCAGTGGGAAGGCATTGACGACAAGCAATATAAAGACAATTATGCGTTTCATTCCATAAACATTAAAATTCAACTTCCTCCTTAGAAATCTCGATAGGATCCTTCTTAAGAGCCTTGCGCAATTGTCGGGAAGCCTTTTTATTCTGAATACCTCTCACCATCGCCTTAATCATACCCGAAAATTGGACAACGCCACCGATACTTACACAAGCTATCGAAGACCACTTATAAGCATCATGTTCTGTTTTCATCTTTTTTTCTTCATCAGTGAGCGTGCCTGCCTGCGCCTTTTGTTGCAACGTTTCTTCATCCAATCCCGCAGCTTTCATTTTCTTATCAACTTGCTTAAATAAAATATATGTGGCAGCGGCACCGGCATAGCAAACGAGCGAAATGCTCATACACGCGGCCCCCTCTTTGCCTTGAGTGGCAAGCAGCGTACCCATACCAGGAATCAGGCCGTAGAAAAACGCTTCCCCACCCACTGTCTTGTATTTCACCAATTTGATATCCTTGTATACTTTATCTCCACTATGTTTTTCCTTAACATCGAAAAAATACTTGCCATAATACCAGGTCGTATCACGGGTGATTCTTTGATATATCTGATTATCAATACCAAACGAGGATTTATTGACAATTTTCTTTCTGTTTTTTACTATCTGTTGATGAAAACTGTTCCAAGACAAGTCGATATTAAAAACAGAACTGGATAACACTGGAATTTCTTCTTGAAGACTCGGTTTCAATGAACTATGGCCCAACAATCGTGACATTTGATCATTGAAAAATTTCATGTTCCTTTCTTTTTCAATAGTCTTAAAATCAGTAATTTCATAAAAAGATTGATTTACCATCGCCGTATCAAAACCGATATGATAATTCATTTTCAATTTTCCTTCATCAAAAACAGAAATCAATTGATTTATTTCAGAAGAGAGTGATAATTTGAAATCATTATAATTTTTCGGATTAATTTCGTGATACGGATAAATGATTTGATTTCTATTGCTAAGTATTTCCATCTTGCGGCGGATAAGTTGACTGCGTTCTCGGGCATTGGCGTCATTAACATCTTCCGTCAGGACCTTTAGGTATCGATCCAAAGCATTGACATAATCACCAGAAGCATAAAACCGTTCTCCCTCTTCTGTATATGTCCTTATTTTTTTTTCTTTAAACTGATTTTTGACCGCCCCTAACTTTTTATCAATCTGCAGAGTATATTCTGGAAGTAAATTATAAATGGCTTCCAACTGCTCGATGGCGGACTCGTAATATTCCAGTTGTGCCAGCGAATCCGCAACTTGCAAACCTTGCAAAACGACACCACGTTTCCGTTCCCGCTCCTCTTCCAATTGCCGCTGCCGACTTTTGTTTTGCGACACCAGCCGTTCCATGAAAAAAGGATCATAACAAGTAATCAAAACATAAGCGTCATCCTCCGAAAATTCGAAAAAATCGACAATAAGAGAATCGTCTAAAACAAAAGATTGGCCACCGCCTTCTTCGCGAGGATTCTCCGACATTGTCTTTCGACACTCTTCCAAAATACCATTTGCGCAATATGCAGATGCGTTGAATTCCACAATATTCCGACAACCTTCCTTGATAAAAATGTTAATATAAACATTATTAAATCCATCAGAACTTTGACAGGAGAATAAACGGAGTTTCAAAGTATCGTTATGAAAAACGTAATCAACATTTTCCTCATCAGAAACCATTAGAAATTGTTTACTTTTCATCAGTTGGCCTGTTGAAGAAGCCGGATTTCTGCATATACCTATCAGTTCATTCAAGGTTAAACAATTATTGTTCTCGCTTTTACCATTATCTTGAGCTTTAGCAGAAAAAGACATCACCAGCAAAATGCCAAGGCAAAAAACGAACAATCGCAGCTTTGATAAAATGTTCAATTTGATTTCAGACATTCTATAATCTTATCGTATAATGATTTCGCCCAAATATTCTCCTTTTTTTCCTGTCTGGAAGATATAAGTTCCATTGACGATTTTGGGACTTGACAATTTAGTATGCGTATGACCGCCGATAATGAAATTTATTCCTCTAACTTGAGACGCAAGCATCTGATCATCGGGATTTTCCTCTGTTCCGCCTTCAAATCCCAGATGAGAAAGGCAGACAACATAGTCACAATGTTCAATTTCGAGAAGATCCTTTACCACACAATCCGCAACATCAATGGCATTGAGGTATTTTATATCCGAATAATTTTCAGGTGTCGTAAGATATCTGATGTCTGTCAACAGACCAAAAACGCCGAATTTCTTGCCACCGATTTCAATAACGACATATTTTTTCACAATCTTATTCAACGCCTTATTAAAAAAGAGATAATTGGCACAAACGATGGGATAATTCGCCTTGCGGAGGACCTTGGCTAAAGAAGCGCTGCCATTATCGAATTCGTGATTGCCCAAGCAGCCGACATTGTAACCCAACTGATTCATCAAGGAAATTTCCGATTTTCCCTTGAAGAAATTGAAGTATGCTGTTCCTTGGCTAAAATCGCCGGCATCCATCAAAAGCACATTCTCATACTGACTTCTAACGGAATCGATGTGGGCCGAGCGGCCTGCAATACCACCCTGTAAATTCCCATTTTTATCCAAGAAAGATTCGATTTGGCTGTGCGTATCGTTGGTATGCAAAATCACAATAGGAGACTGTGCCGACACACCAAGCGAGCACAACAGAAGAAAAACAAAGAAAAACAACTTTTTCATAGTTTGGCGTCTTGAGGTAAAACGAAAACTCGTTTGTCAATTTTCCCACTGACCTCCTTCCCACTGTCGGTCATTTTTTTTACATAGTTGATATAGATATCACGCATCACTAACTTTGTATAGTAGGTTGATTCGAGCTGAATGTCTTTCAGAATACCATCTCCGCCTGTCACAATAAAATCCAAAGTGGCAAAACGATAAATTCGGTCATTATCAATTTTTTGACCATGAAGATAAATCTTGTGAACATAATCTCCGAGATAAACCATTTCAATGTCGTTTGAAATAGCTTCTGCCGTCTTGATTTTAAATCTTCTCAACACCTTGGTCAATTCTGAACCTTTGATATTCACAATAACGAGAGAATTCTCAAAAGGAGAAATCTCGTAAAAATGTCCCAAGGTTACATCACCCGCAGGTAATGAAGCACGGATTCCACCAAAATTCAGCAGAGAAAAATCAACACTATCCAATTGACGTTTTGAACAATAATCATTGCTAAACTCAACCAGTAAATCGGTCAAGAAATTGGACAGTGGACTTTGGGGCATGTAGCTTTCCATGGTCTCGGGGCAATAGCCAATAACGACATTCGTTTTCCTTGACAGTTTAGTTTTCTCTTTATCCAATTGCATCTGCAATTTTGGATTAACCTTTGTTGGTGTTGGATTTACGTGAATCAATTTGTAATCGACAAGCGTGTTCTGTGCAAAACAGAACACGCTTGCGAAGGCAAATAAGATTGCAATAATCAATGCTTTGAAATTCATCACTGCCGATTATTTTTTGTCATTTTTGCCGGTTGTGCCTTGAGGTTTGACAATATTTTCACGCATTTGGGTATCCGCCTTCATGTTTTGCATGCGATAATAATCCATTATGCCAAGATTGCCATTTCTAAAGGCATCTGCCATGGCAAGAGGCACTTCTGCTTCTGCCAAAATAACTTTGGCGCGAGCATCTTGAGCCTTAGCTTTCATTTCCTGTTCGAGGGCAACAGCCATGGCACGACGTTCTTCTGCCTTAGCCTGAGCGATATTCTTGTCCGCATTAGCCTGGTCCATCTGCAGAATAGCACCAATGTTCTTTCCCACATCGATATCAGCGATATCAATAGAAAGGATTTCGAAAGCAGTACCTGAGTCCAAACCTTTGGATAACACAACTTTGGAAATCGAATCTGGATTTTCGAGCACTTCCTTGTGATTGTCGGCTGAGCCAATGGCCGTAACGATACCTTCACCAACACGGGCGATGATAGTTTCTTCTCCGGCGCCACCGACCAACTGTTTGATGTTGGTACGCACGGTTACACGGGCCTTGGCTATCAGCTGGATACCGTTTTTGGCGACAGCCGCAACAGGAGGCGTATTGATAACTTTCGGATTTACGGAAGTCTGGATGGCTTCCAAAATGTTACGACCAGCCAAGTCAATAGCCGTAGCAGCATTGAAATCTAAAGGAATATTTGCTTTTTCCGCAGAAATCAAAGCATTCACCACCGGATTAATGTGGCCGCCTGCCAAATAGTGGGCTTCCAACTGATCTCGGTTCAGTTTGATACCTGCTTTTGTACCTGTAATCAAAGCATTAACAATAGTTCCTGGGGGAACTTTTCTCCAACGCATCAGAATCAACTGTACTAAAGAAACGTGAACACCGTTAACCAATGCGGTGAACCACAATCCAACAGGTACCATCCATAAGAAGAAAATCAAAAAGATGACACATGCGATAACGACGACAACTGTTATTCCATCCATAATGTTTTTTATTTAAGTTTGACTGTAATTTTATTTCCTTCGATTTTAAGGACTTCCACTTCTTGATTTTCATCGATGAAGGTATGTGACGAGCATACTTCGACCACTTCTCCATCGAAGTTGGCTTTGCCGCCAGGAGCAAGACGGGAAACGGTGACGCCAACCGCACCGACCTTCACTTTGCTCTCGTCGATTTCGTTGACCTTGCTATCGATTTTCGTACTGAGTTCAAATTTGCGCCAAGTACGCGACCTCAATAGGAAAAACAAACCCACCAGCAATGCCACTACTGTAATTATCAATGTAATATTGCCAGCAACGGTACCATATTCGTAATAGGTCAGTACAATACCCGCAATGATGGCCAAACCGCTGATGGCTCCCACAACGCCACCAGGGATCAGCAGGAACTCAAGCACCAAGCCCAAAACCCCAACGACGATTAACGTAATAATAATAATTGTCCAATTCATATATTCTTCTGTAGAAATTTATTCTCAGTTCTCAACTCAAGCTACTCACACTTCACGATATAATAATTCTTCTTCCCTTTCTGAACAAGGATGTACTTATTGTTCAACAAGAAGTCCGCATTGACCATGCACGTATCGTTGACTTTATTCTTATTGACAGAAACGCCATTGTCTTTAAGCATTCTTCGAGCTTCGCCTTTAGATGGGAAGATGTTGCAACTATCGGTTAAGAAATCAACGATGCCGATGCCTTCATTCAATTTTTCGCGGCCGATTTCAACCTGAGGAACGCCATCAAAGACCGAAAGGAACATTTGTTCCGACAAGCTGGCGAGACCGTCGGCGGTACCTTTGCCGAAAAGTATTTCGGAAGCGGCGACAGCCGCATCATAATCTGCTTGAGAATGAACGCGGATGGTTAAATCTTTAGCAAGTGCTTTTTGCAGGACACGCAAATGTGGAGCCTCTTCATGTTCTTTTTCCATCGCTTCAATTTCCTCTTTAGAGTACAATGTGAAGATGCGTATGTATTTTTTGCTGTCCTCATCGCTGCAATTGAGCCAGAACTGATAGAAAGTATAGGGCGAAGTCTTTTCTGGATCTAACCAAATGTTACCTTTTTCAGTCTTGCCAAATTTTCCGCCGTCAGCTTTGGTGATCAGAGGACATGTCAGGGCGTAAGCTTCCCCGTTGACCTTTCGGCGAATCAGTTCTGTGCCGGTAGTAATGTTGCCCCACTGGTCGCTGCCCCCCATCTGCAACTTGCAGCCATAAGTCTGATTCAGGTAGAAGAAATCATAACCTTGCACCAGCTGATAAGAGAATTCCGTAAAAGACATACCGTCGCCTTCGCCATTAAAACGTTTTTTCACGGAATCCTTAGCCATCATATAATTGACGGTAATATGCTTGCCAATGTCACGAATGAAATCGATGAATGAGAATTTGCTCATCCAGTCATAGTTATTGACTAACAAAGCCGCGTTGGCTTCCTTGCAGTTAAAGTCGAGGAATTTTTCGAGTTGCTTTCTGATGCAGGCTTGATTGTGTTTCAGAGTATCGGCATCGAGGAGGTTTCGTTCCTGTGATTTTCCCGATGGATCTCCAATCATCCCGGTAGCGCCGCCCAACAATACAATGGGGCGATGACCACATTCCTGAAAATGCTTCAGCATCATCACACCGACCAGATGACCAATATGCAAAGAATCCGCTGTCGGGTCGATACCAACGTAAGCGGTAGTCATTTCCTTTGAAAGTTGTTCTTCAGTGCCAGGCATCATATCATGAATCATCCCGCGCCATTTCATCTCTTCTATAAAGTTCATATTTCTTGTTTTTTTATCTAATTGAAAATAATTCAGTGCAAAAAATTCCATTACATATGCTCTACGCGATCAGCCGGTGGTAAAACATTGGGATTATCGTGATTGCGTAGACTAACAAGCCAATGTCCGTTGACTTTTACAACATTAACCGTCTCTTCATGGGTTTTACCATTGCAAAGATGCATCATATAAGTGCAAATGGCGGTAGTGTCAGAAGTTGAGGTAAGTTTAACATCTTCAGCCTTCACTTCATTGCAATTCTCAAAATTGTCAGGCGGAAATGCCGACTGTAAGAAGTTGACCATCGTCACGGATTCCTGGGTAACGTATGCTTTGGCTTCATCAAAATGTCCGGAATAAAGATTTTCAGCAAACACTTTAGCCACTTTTTTAGGTGATCTGTAAATGGCCTCCTGTTGGTCGCAACCGGAGAGCGTCGCCATCAAAACCAATGCCAAACTAAATGTCAAAATTCTTTTCATCATCATATTCATATATAAAATGCAAACATACGAAAAAAAAATGATTTTTCATGTCCAAAAAAAAGTTACCGAAAGAAAAAAAATGCGTAAATTTGCACCTTTAAAAACGAATTGGAAATTATACTTATTATTAATTCAAAAGTAACTGAAAAATGAGTAATGTAAAGTACGTTTATACCTTTGGAGGAAAGACTGCTGAAGGTAAGGCCGACATGAAAAACTTGTTGGGTGGCAAGGGTGCGAACCTCGCCGAAATGTGTTTATTGGGACTTCCCGTTCCCGCCGGTTTGACTATCACCACGGATTGTTGTACTGCTTATTATGGCAACAACTGTCAGCTTCCCGCCGGCTTAATGGATGAAGTTTGGGCTGGAATGCACAAAATGGAATCCATTATGGGTATGAAATATGATGATCCAGAAAATCCTCTTTTGGTTTCTTGCCGTTCAGGTGCCCGCAGTTCCATGCCCGGCATGATGGACACTGTCCTCAATATCGGTCTGAGTTCCAGAACTCTCCCCGGCTTGATTAAGAAAACCAACAATCCCCGCTTCGTTTATGACTCTTATCGCCGTTTGATTATGATGTATGCCGACGTCGTCATGGAAAAAGCCGAAGGCATCGAACCAGCTGATGGCAGAGGCATCCGTAAGCAACTCGATGATATGCTCGACGAATTCAAGAGCAAAAAAGGTTACAAGAGCGATACCGAAATCACTGCTGAAGAGTTGTTACAGTTGGCAAATGATTTCAAAGCCAAGATCAAAGAAGTGCTCGGCACTGAATTCCCAGATGACGCAAAAGCACAGCTGGAAGGTGGTATCAAAGCCGTTTTCAAGAGCTGGAATGGTAAAAAAGCCATCTCATATCGTCGCATCGAAGGTATTCCTGATGATTGGGGCACTGCTGTCAACGTACAGACAATGGTCTTTGGCAACATGGGCGAAACTTCAGCCACCGGCGTTGCTTTCACACGTAACCCCGCCACTGGTGACAATCAATTTTATGGCGAATGGCTGATCAACGCTCAGGGCGAAGACGTCGTTGCCGGTATTCGCACGCCAAACCCATTGAATGACGACACCAAGAATGAACAAAACAAGCACATGCACTCAATGCAGGAATTGATGCCTGAAACATATAAAGAACTCTGCGAAATCCGTGATATTCTTGAAAAGAACTATCACGACATGCTTGACATCGAGTTTACTATCCAGGACAGCAAGCTGTATATGTTGCAATGCCGTGTTGGTAAACGTACTGGCATCGCTGCTCTGAATATGGCTCTCGACATGATGCACGAAGGTCTGATTGATGACAAGGAAGTTGTCATGCGTGTTGCTCCAGCTCAGATGGATGAACTTCTGCACCCCATCTTGGAAGCTGCTGACGAAAAGAAACACACTGTCATTGCCAAGGGTCTTCCAGCAGGTCCTGGCGGTGCTGTTGGCGTTATCGCTCTCGACAGCGAGACTTCAAAAGCATACACTGCCAAGAAAATCAAAAACGTTCTTGTACGTGAAGAAACCAACCCCGAAGACGTTGAAGGCATGCGTTCTGCTGACGGTATTCTTACCGCTCGCGGTGGTATGACCTCTCATGCCGCTCTCGTTGCCCGTGGCTGGGGCAAGTGCTGCATCGTTGGTTGTGACGCCATCAAGATTGACATGGACGCTCGCACCGTCACCATCGATGGCAAGGTCTATAAAGAAGGCGACATCCTCGCTTTGAATGGCGCCAAAGGTTATGTTTATGGCGAAGCTGTCAACATGATTGACTCCACAGAAAACCCACGCTTCCAGGAATTCATGGCTATCGTCGCCAAATATCAGGGCATGGGCGTTCGTACCAATGCCGACACCCCAGAAGACACACAAAACGCTGTCAATTTCGGTGCTGAAGGCATCGGCCTGTTCCGTATCGAACACATGTTCTACGGCAAGAACGGAGCCACTCCACTTGAAATCCTCCGCAACATGATTCTTTCATCTAACAAAGAAGAAAGATTGGCTGCTTTGAATGAACTTGAACCACACATCAAAGAAGCTGCCAAGGGAACTTTGAAGATTTTGAACGGCAAACCTTTGACTTTCCGTTTGATGGATCCCCCATTGCATGAATTTGTTCCTCAGACTGAAGACAAGCAGCGTGCCAAAGCTCAGGAAAGAGGCATTTCTTACGAAGAAATCAAGAAGAGAATCGATGCGCTCCATGAAGTCAACCCGATGATGGGTCTCCGCGGCGCTCGTCTGGGCATCGTATATCCCGAAATCTCTGAAATCCAGTTCCGCGCCCTTTTCCAGGCCACTGCTGAATTGATGAAGGAAGGTTTCGACCCACGCCTTGAAATCATGGTTCCTCTGACTATCGATGTTAAGGAATTGAAACACCAAAAAGCTATCGCTGACAGAGTTCAGTCTGAAATCGAAAACAAGTTTGGCGTGAAGATTAACTACCTCTATGGTACAATGATAGAAATTCCACGTGCCACTCTGATGGCTTCGGAAATCGCTGAAGTTGCCCAATTCTTCTCCTTCGGCACCAACGACCTGACACAGATGACCCTTGGTTTCTCACGTGACGACGTTAACGAAATCATCCACACTTACATTGATGAAAAAATCATCCCCGCCGACCCATTCAAGACATTGGATCAGGCAGGCGTCGGCCAGTTGGTTAAATTGGGTGTTGAACGTGGTCGCAAAACCAACAGCAAACTCAAATGCGGCGTTTGCGGCGAACATGGTGGCGATCCCGCTTCCGTAGAGTTCTTCTACAAAGCAGGCATGACCTACGTTTCCTGCTCTCCCTTCCGCGTTCCCGTTGCTCGCTTGGCTGCTGCCCAGGCCGCTATCAAGAATGCTTAATTCTAAATCCCAATATGGTTCAAAAGAGGGCGCCCACAGGGGCTGCCCTCTTTTTTGACAAAAAAATCATCAGTATTACTGAAAAAAAGGAAATGTACAATTACATCGTTATAGAAGGTTGCATCGGGGCTGGGAAAACCACTTTGGCACAAATGCTGGCACACGATATGAATGCCGAGTTGGTGTTGGAGCGTTTCGCGGACAATCCGTTCCTGCCAAAATTCTATAAAGACCCTCTGCATTATGCATTTCCAGTGGAGATGACCTTCCTGACAGACCGCTACCAGCAACTCAAGCAACTGCTCTCACAACGCGATATGTTCAAAGACCTCGTCATCGGCGACTATTTCATCGACAAGTGCAGCATCTTTTCCAAAAACAACCTTCCTCCCGATGAATACAATCTTTTTCTGACCGTCTATAACATCATTTCCTCCTACCTTCCGAAGCCAGACCTTTTAGTCTATTTGTATAACAATGCCGAGCAATTGCTCAAGAACATCGCTAACCGCGGACGCAGCTACGAGCAAGACATCACCGCAGATTACCTCAACGACATTCAGGATCACTACCTCACCTACCTGCGGCAGCACCCAAGCATACCAATGCTCATCGTAGATACAAGAAATCTGGATTTCGTTAAAAATCCAGATGATTATACGCGTATTAAGGCATTATTGTCAGAAGAATATCCTACAGGAATTACCACAATTTCTTTTTAACTTAGATATTCCTTGATTTTCGACATCACAATGTTGATGCGGATATTGAAAGCTTCTCGGGTAGCATAACCAACATGGGGAACCAAAACGCAATTTTTCGCTTGGCAAAGCGGATGGTTTTCAGGAATCGGGGGTTCAATTTCAAACACATCGATACCCGCACCAGCCAAACGGCCGGCATTCAAGGCTTCTGCCAAGGCTTTCATATCCACCACGGGACCGCGCGCCGTATTAATCAGGATGGCATTAGATTTGCACAAAGCCAATTTTTCAGCGGAAATCAGATTCTTTGTTTCGCCAGTCAAAGGCACATGCAAAGTGATAATGTCAGATTCTCGCATCAGCGTGTCCAAATCCACATATTTAAAGTTGGCATTTTCCAATTCCGCGTATTTAGTACGGCTCCATGCGAGAATTTTACAGCCGAAGCACTGCAGCAATTCGGCCGTTTTACGACCTATGGCACCCGTACCGACAACACCGACAGTTTTGCCGGAAATCTCACGTCCAAGAAAATTGCGGCGATTAAGGGCATGACGGATATCAACACCCATGGCTGTAATGTGACGGTAAACATCAAGCATCAGACCGACAGCCAATTCCGCCACTGCGGTTGTGGCGTAGCCCGCGGCATTCTTCACCTCGATATGATGTTCACGGCAATAGTCCAAGTCAATATGGTCGAGGCCAGTGAAAGCGACAGCCAAAAATTTAAGCTTAGAGCACTGTGACAGCACTGTTGCCGGCAATTTAATATTAGAGATGATGACGATTTCAGCATCCGACATTCGGCGAACCAATTCATCAGGATTTTCGTCACGATCTGGAAAGCAAACGAATTCGTGATTTTGCTGAGCAAATTGGGTGGACAGCTGCTGTGCAAGTGAAGGAGTGATTCCGATAGGTTCTACGGCTACAATTTTCATAGATAAAATATTTTTATGAAATCATAATTAATGAAAAAGACGCTTCTTAAAAAGGGAAGCGTCTTTTCAAGATTATAAAATAACAAACATTGTCTATTAACCGCGTTTTTCTTTGATACGGGCTTTCTTACCGGTAAGATTGCGCAGATAGAAAATACGAGATCTGCGAACCACACCGCGTTTGTTCACAACGATTTCGGAAATGAATGGAGAAGCGAAAGGGAAAATTCTTTCTACGCCAACACCACCTGAAATCTTTCTAACAGTGAAAGTTTTTGTAACACCGGTACCTGCAATTTGCAGAACAACGCCTTGGAATTGCTGGATACGTTCCTTTGATCCTTCAACGATTTTGTAAGAAACGTTAATTGTATCACCAGCTTTAAATTTCGGGAACTCCTTGACAGCCACGAAATTATCTTCTACATACTGAATCAAATCTTGTTTCATCTCTTTATTATTTTTATTATTCTTTTCCCTATTAATTTTGAGTTTGCAAAAGTAAGAAAAAAATCAATACAAATCACAGGTTTTAGAAAAAAATCTTCATTGCCGTCTTAAGTCCGTCGAGGGCAGCGCTGACAATGCCACCGGCATAGCCAGCCCCTTCGCCCACAGGATATATTCCCGGCACATTACTCTGCCGGTCCTCGCCGCGCAAAATACGCACCGGTGATGACGAACGGCTTTCAATTCCTGTCATCACTGCATCTGGATTGGCAAAGCCATGCAATTTTCTGTCAATAAGCGGAAGCGCCTCGCGAAGTGACTGAACCACAAATTTCGGCAGACATTGGTTAAGATCGCAAAAACAAATGCCATGCGGGTACGACGGCTTCACAGTCCGCACACTTTTCGCCACCTTTCCCCGCAAAAACTCGCCCACCAAATTCGCCGGGGCCCTGTAGTCTCCCGACACATCAAAGGCCTTGTGCTCATACTTTTCCTGAAACGACAATCCATCCAACGGACTATCCACAACAAAGTCTTCGGGATTGACACCAACCAAAAGTGCACTGTTGGCATTTTCCTTGTCACGGTTTTTCTCGCTCATGCCATTGGTAACAATGGTATGCTCATCGTTGGTGGAAGCCATCACCGTTCCCCCTGGACACATACAAAATGTATATACACTCCGTTCTTTCAAGTGCACCACCGTACGGTACGACGCCGCTGGTAAAAACGAAGCAAATTGCCCATACTGCATTCTGTTGATGTCTTTCTGCTTATGCTCGATTCTTACGCCCATTGAAAAAGCCTTGGCCTCCATCGACAACCCTTTGTCGTACAAATGGCGAATCGTATCTCGGGCAGAATGTCCCAAGCACAAAAGCAAGTGATTGGTCCTAAAGATTTTATCATTATCACAGAAAACGCTGACAACGCCTTTTTCAGTGGTATAATCCGTAAAAATGGTGTTAAAATGAAACTCTCCGCCCAATGAAATGATTTCTTCGCGGATATTGCGGACCACCTTCGCCAAATAGTCAGTTCCGACATGTGGCTGAGCTGCGTAACAAACATCCTCGCATGCACCATGGCGGTAAAACTCTTCCAAAATGAACTGAATGAAATCATCATTGACATTGGTGGAAAGCTTACCATCGGAAAAAGTGCCGGCACCGCCTTCTCCAAACTGGACGTTGGAATTGGGGTTGAGGCGGCGGTACCTCAAAAATTCCTCGACTTCCTGCTTCCGTTGCTCAATACGGCTTCCCCGTTCAATGACAATGGGACGAGCCTTGCAACGTGCCAAATACAACGCCGCAAACATTCCCGCAGGTCCAAAACCCACCACCACTGGCCGATGTTCCGCCTCCCATTCCGCATATTGAACCTCTGCATGAGGTTTATAAAGACTTATCGATGAGTTATTTAACAAACTTTCATCTTCTTTCTTCAGTTTTAATAAAAGCTGATACAAATAAAAAACCTGCGACTTTTTTCGAGCATCCACCGACTGTCTCAGTATCTTCATCTCCTCTATATTATCCGCCTTAATGGGAAAATGCCGGACCACATATTTTTTCAAGTCCGTAGTTTCCGTTACTGGAATCTTAATATTGGAAATCTTAATCAGCATAAAATCATCAAAACTTATTCTCCAAAGAGTTCTTTATGTCGCGTATTGATATATTTATAAGTATCTATGTAGCAGTGGAAAAAACCTGTCGTCTCTTCCGTAATGAAAGGCTCCGTCAATTCAATCTGTTTGATTTTCTCAAAATTATAAGGACCATTCACTTTCCACCCCCAGTCTTGCAAAAAACCGATATCGAAAGCATCGACCGGACAATAGAACGAACAACGCATGCACATCAAACAGTTATGGTGAAATTTGATTTTACCATTTTCATCGCGGTAAATATTCCGCGTCGGACATCTTTTGATACACAAATCGCACTTCGTGCATTTACTTTCATCAACTTTATACAAAAAAGAATTGACATCGCCGCCAATAAACTGGATAGACACCACGCGAGTGACAATCTTGTGCCACAATTTATATTTCTTGATATTGGGAATTTTATGTAGCACTTCGTAAACGAGAATATCCATCAGTTTTTCGTCCATCAAGAGGATTTCCTTCACCAGACGTTCGTCAAAACGGAAATGAATGTTATAAGGCATTAGAAAATGATATTCATTTTCAACAATAACACCGCTACGCTTCAGTTTTCGCCACACGAACAACGATGATGCATCATTGATTTTTTCGGTTTCACCGGAATTTTTGTAGATGAAAACTCGAAGACCTTTAGGAAATTTTTGGTAGCGAATAAATTTCAGAAACGGGCATGGCGCATTGTAACCGTATATAGGATATCCCAATCCGACGAGGTCATAGTCCGAATAATCAAGGCGTTCTTTCTTCAATGGATTGATTTCATAGACATCAACTTCAAAGCCTTCGTTCTCCAAGCGACCTTTCAGCTGATTGGTCACATAGCGAGTGTTGAATGTTCCTGTATAATATATTAACAAGCAGCGCATTATACGATAATTTTCAAAAATAGCACCTTATTTTTTCTTCAATGTTTTATGCTGAAACAGCTGTCCAAAGCGACCGAGTGATGCGGGATCAGCATTTTTTACGCGATTCAGGAATGTCTTTTTACGAAGCGTGAAAATGTTAAGCAATCCTCGAAATTCCAGATATTCATAGCAGCGTTCATAACCAATGGAAGAGATAAGCCATATATCATTATCCTTTAGATATTCAATCTGATAAACAGCTGCTCCGTGAAGTTTCATTTGATATTTCTGATGGACAAGATAATCTTCGAGATACCATTTTGCCGTGGCGTGCGTACTGTCAAGAATGTCAATTTCGCCACCGTGAATCAAGTGGGTGGAGGGCATGTCAAGAGTCATCACACCACAAAGGAATTCAATGACAGCCTCTTTGCCGTGATAAGCCATCTTTCCATTTCCATACGCAGAAACCACGTCATCGGCAAAGCATTCGGCGAGGCCGTCAAAATCGCGAATGTCGAGGCAACGCTGATATTTCGCCTGCAGGTAGCGTATAGCTTCTATATCTTCCAGTCTGGTTATTCTTTCTTCTAACGTCATCCTTACATACTCATAATTCCATCAACTTCTTTATTCTAAAGCAATAAATTTGCAAAATTAATATTTTATTTTATTCTTTGTTAGATTTTCATTTTAAATTCGTATCTTTGCCATAAATTTAAATTCAATACTTATGAAAACCATTCGCGAAATTAAGAACACAGCTTGTCAAGAATTGAAAGGAAACTGGAGTGATCCGGTATTGGCTTTCTTCGTTTACTTATTAATCAGCATGGCTATTGGCACTGTTTCAATAGTAGGCAACATCACACAAACAACTTCCCTCATGTTATCGGGGTCGGCTATTCAAATAATACTTGGAATTTTAATTCTCTTACCTGTCAGCTTTGGATTAGCTTATGTTTTCCTTCAGTTTGTGAGAGGTGACAAGTATGAAATGACTGGGAAAATGTTCTGTTTTTTCAAAAACGGGCAATATGGACGCAGCATCGGACTTCCTCTTTTGGTTACGATTTACACCTTCTTATGGACCTTATTGCTGATTATTCCCGGCATCATCAAGTCATTTTCATACGCACTTTCATATTATGTTTCATTCGACCATCCGGAATTGAGTGCTGACGAATGCATCAACAGAAGCAAGGAAATGATGTACGGTCACAAATGGCAGCTTTTCGTCCTCTATTTGAGCTTCATCGGCTGGTTCATCTTAGGTTTTATTTCTTTCGGTATCGGTTTCTTGTGGATTACTCCATACCTTCAGACTACAGTATCAGTATTCTACGAAGAAGTCAAAGCCGATTATGAAGCATATAACGGCGTAACTGCTGAGAACGTTGAAACTTTTTAATTTTAGGACTTACGACTTGAGACTTTCAACTGAAGACATTCTTTTCACCGCTCACTAATCTGGTTCTCAGTTTTATAAGATGGACATTCTTTCGATTGAAGATTTATCGCTGGAATTAAAGAACGACGGGGTTTGGAAGCCAATTCTGAACCACGTCTCATTTTCGCTGGAACGCGGCGAGTCGGTGGGTATTGTCGGCGAGTCGGGTTCGGGCAAGTCTGTTACAGCCTTATCGATAATGCAGCTGTTCAAGCGTCAGAATGCCCGCTACCCTTCTGGAAGAATCATCTTCCAAGATGGAGAGCGAAAACGCAATCTACTGGAGACTTCAGAAGAGGAAATGCAACATCTCCGTGGTGCGAAAATCGCGATGATCTTTCAGGAACCGATGACTTCGCTCAACCCCGTAATCCGCTGCGGCGACCAGATTACAGAAGCCATCCTGCTCCACAAAAAGATGTCGAAAGCCGACGCAAAGAAACGCGTCATTGAGCTTTTTGAGGAAGTGATGCTGCCTCGTCCGGAAAAGATTTTCGACTCATATCCACATGAATTGTCCGGCGGCCAAAAGCAGCGCGTGATGATTGCCATGGCAATGAGTTGCAATCCCGACATTCTCATCGCCGATGAACCGACCACAGCCCTTGACGTTACCGTCCAGAAAAACATACTCGAACTCATTCGCGATCTGCAACACAAGCACGGAATGAGTGTTATTTTTATCACCCACGACCTCGGCGTGGTAGCTGAAATTGCCAGCAAAGCCGTAGTGCTTTACAAAGGCAACATCGTTGAGGCAACTTCTATCGAACAAATCTTCAGGAATCCACAGCACCCATATACACAAGGACTTATCGCCTGTCGTCCGCCACTGGACATCAGACTTAAAAAATTGTCAACGGTGGAGGATTACATCCAAAACGGGGAAGCGCCCCACAACGAAATCATCAGTGCTGAAGAGCGCCATCAATTTCACGAAAAACTATACGCTCAAGAACCATTCATCAGCATAAAAAACCTATACAAGACCTACCCTATCCGCAAAAGGAAACTCTTTGAAAAACAAGAATATGTACATGCTCTGCAAGATATCAGCTTAGACATTTACGAAGGTGAAACACTCGGATTGGTCGGTGAGTCGGGTTGTGGCAAAACCACTCTCGGACGCACCATGATACGACTGATAGATGCCACTTCGGGAAGCGTTTTCTACAAAGGACAAAACCTCATCACCCTCTCGCAACGAGAAATGATGAAGCGCCGTAAAGATTTGCAAATCATCTTGCAAGACCCTTATTCATCATTGAATCAAAGAGTCACAATCGGAGCCGCCATTATGGAGCCCATGCAGGTGCATGGCTTGTACAACAACGACCGCGAGCGGAAAAAGAAAGCCATCGAGTTACTCGAACGCGTCAGTCTCAATGAAACCCACTTCTACAGATATCCCCACGAATTCTCCGGTGGACAGCGACAGCGTATCAGCATCGCCCGCGCTTTAGCCGTCAACCCTCGCTTCATCATCTGCGACGAATCCGTTTCCGCTTTGGATGTTTCCGTTCAAGCCCAAGTCCTCAATCTTCTCAACGAACTCAAAAACGAATATCAACTGACCTACATCTTTATTTCCCACGATCTTTCAGTCGTCAAATTCATGTCCGACCGAATGGCCGTTATGCAAAACGGACGAATTGTCGAACTTGATGATGCAGACAAAATCTATTTCAACCCACAAACTGAATACACGAAAAAACTTATCGCCGCCATTCCCAAAGGCATTAAATAACCATCCATAAAAAACATGAAAGCCAAAAACATCATTCTGCTGATTCTCAGACTTTTATTAGGAGCGTTTTTCATCACCACCGCCATCTTGAAACTCCTTTCCATCGATGAATTTGAAATTTACATATACAGTTTCAACCTCTTCGGATTTGTCTTTTCAACGGTTATTGCCCGTTTGGTCATCATGGCTGAAATGCTTTTTGGTATCTGCCTGATGGCCAAGCTATTATACAAATATGCCTGGTGGCTCACACAAGCCATGCTGGTTGGCTTTACGCTTTTGCTAATATACATTGCCATTTTCAGGAATGACACCAATTGTCATTGCATGGGCGATTTGGTTGAACTGAATCCCGCACTTTCCATCATCAAGAATATTGTCACAATGGCCTTGTTATTACTGGTCAGAAAAGAAGACGACTACCAATTCAAAGGAAAAAAATGGGCTATTGTCGGTGCGTTTCTCGTATCATTTGCCACACCATTCTGTGTAGTGCCCATGGATTCGGTCTACAACAAGTTCGTCTCTCCCGATGAAAATGTCAATCTCAAAAAGCTGACTGAAATTCAGACTGACAGCATATCTACATTCCGATTTTCCGAAGGAAATTATATTGTGGGCGTTTATGCTTCCGGGTGCAAATACTGCAAGATGAGTGCCAAGAAAGTGCATCAGATTATGGAGCACAATGCCATCGACAACAGCAAGTTCCAAATCCTCATTTGGGGAGACACAACGCATATTCAGCAATTCATGGATGAGACTGAATGCAATGCCTACCAATGGCACAGCATAGATCCATTCTCCGCCATCAATTTGGTAGAAGGTCACTTCCCCACCTTCATCATGATGACAGATGAAAAAATCATCAAGAGTTTTGACATGCGCGGCATCAACGAATCCGAATTCGTTGAATTTCTAAAGTAAGTTAGCGTTTTTTTCTTGCCTTCAGCGTATTCATCATCAGGCAGGTCATCGTCATTGGGCCCACGCCACCGGGAACGGGTGTGATGGCAGCGCACTTTCCAGCCACATCATTGTAATTGACATCGCCGCAAATACGGTAGCCCTTTTCACTTTCAGGATCTTCAACACGATGAATGCCTATGTCGATGACAACAGCATCCTTTTTGATATAATCAGCAGTAATCATTTCGGGCTGGCCAATAGCGACAAACAAAATATCTGCCTTAGAACAAATACGTTTCAGATTTTTGGTTTTGCTATGGCAAATGGTAACAGTGGCATTGGCATCTTTCTGTGCCAGCATCATCGCCAATGGCTTGCCGACGATATTGCTACGGCCTAAAACCACACAATTCTTGCCTTCGGTTTCAATTCCCGCACGGCGAATTAATTCCATGGTACCATGCGGTGTGGCAGGCATAAAGCAATCCTTTCCCAAAAGCAGATTACCCATATTGGCTGGGTGGAAACAATCCATATCCTTTTTTGGATCCACGTGCGCCACCACCTTGTCATTAGAAATATGCTTTGGCAGAGGCAATTGAATGATATAACCATCAATATCGATATCATTATTCAGGAAATCAATAGCATCCAGAAAATCCTTTTCTTTAATGTCTGCGGGGAAATGATAAATTGAAGACGTAAAGCCCACCATCTGGCAATTTTTCTTGATACTATCGACGTAGGTCTGGGCAGCCCCATCGTCGCCGACGATTACCGCAGCCAAATGAGGAGCGGCTTCACCGCGGTCGAGCATGGCCTTGACTTCTTCAGAAATCTCATTTTTAATGTCGTTTGCAATTTTTTTACCGTCAATAATTTCCATGATATTTATTGTATTGTTTATTCTAATTGAATTGTTTCATTAATATGAAGCATGCAAAATTACGAAAAATCATGCTAAAAAATATTCCACCTCCTGATGAGTCGAAGCAAGCCAGTAGGGAGCAAAGCCACCAAGAAAATCAGTACGTGGTTAAGGAAACCCGGTGTACGCTGGCATCTGCCACGGAACATCGCCTTCAGACCTTTCTCTGCCAGTTTTTCGGGCGTAGTGATATACCCCACAATCTTCCCGATTTTTGTCGCGGTCTTGCTAATACTGTACAAACCCGTATCCACAGCCCCAGGACGCACAGCTGTTACATAAACGCCCTTGTGATACAATTCTATGTGTACACAACGATTGAAATTCTTCAAGAAAGCCTTGGTTGCGCTGTATGTGGCCAAACGTTGCACCGCAATTTCCGAAGTAATGGAACTCATATTCAATATATAACCCTTATGTCTTTCCACCATGTCCTTGCTGAAATAGTACAGCAGCATCGCCGGAGTATTGACGTGCAGGTTGAGTATCAGATTATTGAATCCTTCGCTTTCGGCAATGAAATCGCGGTCGTGATAAACGCCGGCATTATTGACAAGCACCTCCACCTCGATATTCCGCATCTTGCAATAATCGTAAAGTTCCTTGGCTGCCGTCGGCTGTCCCAAATCTCTCATCAATGGAATAACATCCACGGGATACTGGCTTTTGATGAGGTCGCCCTTTTCAACGATAGCATCGGCTTCATTGCTAACTATCAATAAGTTATATCCTTTTTGAGCCAATTGAAGTGCATACTGATAACCGATTCCCGAACTTGCTCCCGTTACCAGGGCGTATGGATGTGATGGATTTGACATGGGTTAACTTTTTTTCTGCAAAAATACTAGTTTTTTGATTATCGTTGTTATAATATCATTCATTGCCCTATGGCGACAGCGCTCAAATTATCAAGAATTAGATGGCACAGCTTTGCGGTCACATTTCCAACTCCCACTTTTCAAAAATTACCGATAAAAAAAGGCCTTATTTTTCAATAAAGCCTTTGGTGGATTATACGGTAAAGTATATTTCTATTTCAACACGCCAAGTTCTTTACCCACTTTGGTGAAAGCGGCGATACACTTGTCGAGATGTTCGGTCTCATGAGCAGCCGAAATCTGAACACGGATACGAGCTTGATCTTTCGGAACAACAGGATAGTAGAAACCAGTAACATAAATTCCTTCTTCTTGCAATTTGGCAGCCATAACCTGTGACAATTTAGCATCATAAAGCATTACTGCACAAATAGCTGACTGTGTAGGTTTGATATCGAAACCAGCGGCCTGCATTTTTGCGACGAAGTACTTGGTATTATTATGAAGTTTGTCTTGCAGTTCGTTGGTAGCAGACATCATTTCCACCATCTTTACGCCTGCCGCAGCTACCATTGGAGGAATTGAGTTTGAGAACAGATATGGGCGTGAACGTTGACGCAGCATATCGATAATTTCTTTCTTACCAGTGGTAAAACCGCCGATTGCGCCACCGAAAGCCTTGCCGAGCGTACCGGTCAGGATTTCGATTTTGCCGCGCAAGTTGTATTGTTCAGTTACACCGCGACCAGTTTCGCCAACAACACCTGCGGAGTGAGACTCGTCAACCATAACCATTGCGTCATATTTGCTTGCCAGCTCGTAAATCTTATCGAGAGGAGCAACATTACCGTCCATGGAGAATACGCCGTCGGTAACGATGAGGCGGAAGCGTTGTGCTTGAGCTGCTTGCAATTGTTTTTCGAGATCAGCCATGTCGGCATTAGCATAACGATAACGGACAGCCTTGCAAAGACGAACGCCATCAATGATGGAAGCATGGTTCAAAGCGTCGGAAATAATGGCGTCTTGGTCGGTCAGAAGGGGTTCGAAAACACCGCCATTGGCATCAAAGCAGGCAGCATAAAGGATGGTATCTTCGGTTCCGAAGAATTCTGCGATCTTAGCTTCCAACTGTTTGTGAAGATCTGAGCAACCGCAGATGAAGCGTACGGATGCCATACCATAACCATGGGTATCGAGAGCTTCCTTGGCTGCGGCAATCAACTGAGGATTGTTAGCGAGTCCGAGGTAGTTGTTAGCGCAGAAGTTCAGCACTTTTTTCCCGTTTTTCAAAGTAATTTCACCACTTTGGGGGGAGACAATGATACGTTCGTTTTTATACAAGCCAGCAGCTTCGATGTCGGCCAATTCTTTTTGCAGATGAGCTTGGAAATTGTTATACATTTTTTATAAATTTTAATTGATATTTATTTTGCCAATTTAACTTTCAACACCTTGAGCATATCTTCGGTCATGGCAGCGAGGTCATAAGCGGGTTTGAAGCCCCATTCTTCGCGAGCGCAGTGGTCGTCCATGCTGTTTGGCCATGAATCAGCAATACCCTGACGCAATTCGTCGAATTTGTATTCCATTTCGAAGTTGGGCAGGTGTTTTTTTATTTCGTTATAAATCATTTCAGGTTCAAAGCTCATTGCCGTAATGTTGAAAGAGTTACGGTGAATCAATTTCGCAGGATCCGCTTCCATCAAATCCATAGCAGCCTTAAGTGCGTCGGGCATGTACATCATATCCATGAATGTGCCTTTGGCGATGGGGCAAGTGAATTTTTCGCCTTTGACAGCAGCATAATAGATTTCAACTGCATAATCAGTGGTACCGCCACCAGGTAGGGTGACATTGGAAATCAAACCAGGGAAACGAACCGAACGGGTATCGACGCCGAAACGTTTGAAATAATAGTCGCTCAGCAATTCTCCCGTAACTTTTGTGACACCGTAAATGGTACGCGGGCGTTGGATGGTATCCTGGGGTGTCATATCGTGTGGGGTATCAGGACCAAAGGCGCCGATAGAACTGGGCGTAAAAACGGCACACTTGCATTCGCGAGCAACTTCTAAGCAGTTGATCAATGCTCCGATGCCCACATTCCAACCCAACATAGGATTAGCTTCGGCCTTGGCTGACAAAATTGCCGCCAAGTTGAAAATTGAATCGATATTGTATTTTTTTACGGCATCTGCAATGTCTTGAGCATTGGTGGCGTTTATCTGGCAGGAAGGACCGCTGTTGGCCAATTCACCTTTCAAGGGATAAACCAAATCGGCAGCAATAACGTTATCTGTGCCATAAACTTTTCGTAAAGCCGGGGTAAGCTCCGAACCTATTTGTCCGCAAGCTCCAATCACTAAGATTCTTTTCATTTATTTAGAGTTTTTAAAATTCAGATTGCAAATGTACGTTTTTTTTTCATACCTCAATTAATTTTTCTACTAAAAAATAATGTAGGTATTCTCCTTGATTTTGTTCTTCTATCTTTTCGTATTTTTGGGCGGCCCGGCTTCGCCGTCGCGCTTATTCTTCAGGCAATGCCTTGAATCCCAAGCCCATAATTTCAGAGCTTTCAATAACATTGACAAATGCGTTGGGGTCTAAATAGCGCAAGTTGGATTTCAGTTTCACCAAATCACCACGGTCAAGAGTGACATATATCATCTTTCTTTCCACGCCCTGGTAAAGTCCCATGCCTGCGAAAACCGTACCGCCACGTTTCAAATCATTGATGATGTAATCACGGACCTCATCCGTTTTTTCGGTAACAATAAAGGCAGTCTTGTATGACTTAACACCATCAACGACAAGGTCAATAACCTTGCTTTCAACATAAATCAAAAGGATGGAATAGATAGGAAGACGAATCTGTTTGAAAGCGATAAACGAGGTCAAAGTGATGCAGGAGTCAACGATGAGAACCAGTGTGCCGAGAGAAATCTTGGTATATTTGTGTATTATCATGGAGATGATGTCGCTGCCGCCAGAAGTAGAACCCGAACGGAAAACAAGACCGATAGCCAAACCGTAAATCACACCAGCCACCAATGTATTCAGGAAATAGTCGGGACTGAAAAACATTTCACTATGGGGAATCTGGACGTAATTGAGCGTGTCATTGGCCACATTGGTAATACCACCATGAATAACAGGATCATAACCCCAGAACATTTCCAAAAACCAGGTAAAAACGAAAATCAAGATGGTGGAAACCACGGTTTTAACGCCAAATTTCGGTCCCAGTATCAAGGTGCCGATAATCAGCAGAGGCACATCCATACAAATGGCATAGTAACTGATTCTCCACGGCCATACCGTATTGAAAACGTTGGCAAGACCATAAGTTCCGCCAGGTGCCAACAAATAAGGGTTCACAAACATCACATCACCAACGGCAAACAACAAACTACCGATAACGATGAGTATATACGAACGAATCTGATCTTTAATCTTATCGTTTTTGAGCATATTCTAATTATTTTGATTCTTAATATGATTTTCAATGGCAATGATGCCAGCATTAATACGTTCAATAACCTCCTCGACGCCAAGAATATCTACAATTTCAAACAAATCCGGTCCTTTAGCCGCACCTACCAAAGTCAAGCGGAAGCTGTTCATAATCTGTCCCATATTCAATTCATTTTGATGAATATAATCCATCACTTGGTTGTGGGCGCTTTCTTTGTCAAATGGCACACAGCCCTTCAAAATTTCGGCAATAGCTTGCAGGCGTTCTGGAGTTCCTTCTTTCCATCTTTTCTTGATAGCCTGTTCGTCGTATGATGAAGGTCTTTCGAAGAAAAAAGAACTCTGTTCCCAAAGGTCATTGGTAAAATACAATCTTTCCTTAACCAAAGCCACGACGCGAGTGATTTTTTCCATACAAGCATCAATATTTTTCTGTTTCAAAGTCGCTTGAAAATTCTTTGCCAATTCTGCATCATCAACAGCTTGCAAATAGTGATGGTTGAACCATTTGGCTTTTTCCAAATCAAATTTTGCGCCAGCCTTGCTGATTTTTTCGAGAGAGAACAATTGTATGAGTTCATCCAAAGACATCACCTCCTGGTCATTGCCGGGATTCCATCCCAACAAAGCCAGCATATTGATAACTGCCTCGGGGAGATAGCCACTTTCGCGGTAACCCGAAGATATTTCGCCACTCTTAGGATCTTTCCACTGTAATGGGAAAACGGGGAAACCGAGACGGTCACCATCTCGTTTGCTCAACTTGCCATTGCCGTCAGGTTTAAGCAACAGAGGCAAGTGCGCGAAACGTGGAGCTTCCCACCCAAAGGCCTTGTAAAGCATCACATGCAAAGGTGCCGAGGGCAGCCATTCTTCGCCACGAATCACGTGCGTAATCTGCATCAAATGGTCATCAACAATATTGGCCAAATGATAGGTCGGCATCCCATCAGATTTGTATAATACCTTATCATCCAATATATTGGAGTTAATACGAACTTCCCCGCGAATCAAGTCATCAACCAAAATTTCAGTATCGGGTTGATGCATGAAACGGACCACGTAGGGTTCACCTGCGGCAATGCGGCGTTCTACTTCGGAGGCTTCCAAAGTGAGAGAATTGGTCATTTCACCACGTGTGTGGAGGTCGTACTGGAAAGTTTTCTTTTCAGCTTCGCAATCTTTACGTTTCTGTTCCAGGGCCTCTGGCGTATCGAAAGCGTAATAAGCATAGCCGTTCGCAATTAGCTGATCGGCATACTGTTTGTACATTGCCTTACGTTCCGACTGTCGGTATGGTCCGAATTCGCCACCAATGCCGACACCTTCGTCAAACTTGATGCCAAGCCATTGAAAAGCCTCAATGATGTATTCTTCCGCACCTGGCACAAAGCGGGTCTGGTCTGTATCTTCGATGCGAAGCAACATCGTTCCGCCATTCTGTTTGGCAAAAAGGTAGTTGTATAATGCTGTTCTTACGCCTCCGATGTGAAGGGGTCCTGTTGGGCTTGGGGCAAAGCGTACACGTGGTTTCATAGCTGATATTTTATAATTATTTTCTCTAAATTTTTGTTATCAAAAAAGAGTGCAAAATTACAATTTTTTTCGGTATGAAAATCCGTTATTTTCGACTTTAGTTTTCGCCCCTGGATTGATCTTTATTTCTCTAATTACATCCTATTTCTCCACTCTTTTCCATGAGTTGAAAATTCTTTCAAAAAAGACTTCAACCGCCATAGTCGGCAATGCCCGTGCCGCCCATCGCAAAAACGGTGTCGGGATAATATATGGTTTCCTGCCAGCCCTGCGTGGCATTGGCAATGACCACGCGGTCAAACTGAATCCACAATTTTTCAGTTCTAAGCCCTACTCCCTATTCCCATCTGCATTTCGGATGGGACCACTGACCGTGATTCTTCGTGTTGTTGCCAAATTGGATGGCGAAGGATGGGCATTGGTGGAGGCAGCCGAGGCAGAAATTGCAATGTGGATGAATCCAAACGGGTTGGCCATTTTGCATTTCGATAGCTTTGTCGGGGCATTGTTCGGCACATTTGCCGCAACCCACACAAGCAGCGGAAACGGAAAATTTAGAAGTATTTTGTTTTTGGTAAGCCGCGTAAGTCGCCTTAGAGAAAATGCGCCAAAAGCCCTTTCGCTTGTCGAAATCGCCATCCGTGTAGGCCGTTATTTTTGCGATGATGTCGTCTATAACGGGTTCGGCCGCTTCCACGATTCGCAGGTTTTTGGCCGTGTTGCTCAGGTCGAACATCGGGGTCCAGGTGTCGGGCAGGACAAGCGCAAACGAAGCGTTGGTTTGGATGCCCTTGGCGGCCATTTCCTTACGACACTATTCGTCATTTTCCCTATTTTGATGATTAGTCCCTAAGGCAACGAACACTAAGCCCGAGGCTCTTATTGTTGTCGTCCCTGGACACGTAGTCGTTGTCGTTGCCCAAGACACGACAGTATGCGTAGTAGCTATAGTCCTGGGTAGCCGACCAAAAGTTCGCGTTGTTGCCAAAAAATTGTTTCTTGCCAACTTTTTGTAAGATTGGTGATGATTACCTTGTTAAGTTGGCAATAGCGGTTATTGGCATCACGCCCGGTGAAGGTCAACGTCACCGTCTGGCCGAAAATTGTCATAATTGATAACAATAATACAAATGCAAGTGAAAATTTTTTCACAAGTTTGAATTTTGATACTTATTCACAAAATGTAAAATCACCTCACAAACTCATACGCCCCAATATCGGGAATGTCAGAGCGGAAGTTGCCATCAAGGTCGTAGGATACCCCGATACTGCTTTTGCCTCGGTTAATGGCATGCGACAAGGAACCTAAATGATAATCATTGCCACTCACATGCACAAAATCCGGATCACCAGTGGCGCAATTAACGAAATGCTCGTCATTCAGACTGGATTTAATCAAGCAATTTTCAAAGGTATAATTAAAGGAAGCGGCATCCTTCTTCTGCACAATAATTTCTTCTCCGGAACTAAGATTTCCATAGATGATGCAGTTGGTAAACGAAGTCTGCGTTGGTAAAGGCAAACCATAAAGCATCGTAAAGTTGCTTACATACACGGCAGGATTCTGGCGTGCCGGTGCCGTGTTGAAATAGTTTCCCACCGTGACATGCTTGAAATCATACTCACCACCTTCGAGTTGCAAACTACAGCTTCCATTGTTGGCAATCACACAGTTGGTAACCTCAATGCATGAATAACGTGATAAGATACCACTATTATAGGTGTTTTTAATAATGGTATTCGTGATGACATTTCGGTTGCCTGTCACGGTAATTTCATCAAAGCCGCCCCAGGGTTCGATTTGCAATCCGACAAACGCATTGGAAATAATGGCGTGGTCAATGGTATTCTCGGCACTGCCTTCCATAATCCAAATACGGTCCCACTGGTTGCAGTCGCCATCGTACTGCGGTTCCAAACGGTCACCTCGGAATATCACAGGCTGCGATTGACTACCATTGACATGAATATTGCCGTATCGCCAAACCCACAAACCAGAATTCTTGTGAAAATACACGCGCACACCTGGATCTATATTAAGTGTTCCCATGGAATCGACGACAGCATATCCGCCCATGACAACGTAGGGTTTGTCATTATGCCAAGTTACGGTTTCGCCCTCAGCCGCCACCACCTTGAAGGTTCCATTTTCAACGACAATAAAATGGGCATCCTGGCCGTATGCCGTCAGCCGCACTTGCTGGTCAATCTTATTATTTCTAAAAACGATAGAATCACATACCAAAAACGGCTGGTTCTGATTCCCCGGATTAATGGTGACCTTCGCAAAGACAAAAATGCTGTCTCTTGCTGGTATAACAACATTATCTTGCTGATTACCAGCAACTCCATTAACATTCAGACTAAAATAAGAAGACGTTCCACCACCCAAATACACACTGACTTTAACATCTTCTGAAGAAGGATTATAAACAGTGAAATAACGTGTAGTAGAACCAAGCGTGGTAAAAACAGTATCAAAAGTGATGGAAGTTGTGGAAAAACGCAAAGGGACATCTTCAGTAAGATCAGGCTTTTTGCAAGCATAAAATACTGTGATAAAAATTAGAAGAAATACAATTCCGATTTTTTTCATTTTTCTTTACGTTCTTCCTTAAAATTTAATTTTCTGTAAATACGCACGAGCTCGCATATCTCCATAACATCTTATTTTATTAGTTTTTCCGAATATCTCACTTCCTCAAGGAAAAGTGCGTGGGCAGGGGCCGAGTCTCCTGCTTTACAACGATTTTTCTGCAAAATTATTGCCTGAAAATCCTCTATGGTCAACTTACCACGCCCCACCTGCAACAAAGTTCCCACAATCGCCCGCACCATATTGCGCAAAAAGCGATTCGCCGTAATGGTGAAAACCAGCTGTCCATTGACCTTTTCCCACTTTGCATAGGTAACTTTACATCGCATGTTATTCACCTGTGTATGGACCTTGGAAAAACTTGTAAAATCCTCATTTTGTAAAAGAAGCGAAGCCGCCTCGTTCATCTTCTCCACATCCAAAGAGACGAAAACACGATAAGCGTAGGGAAAATTAAATGCATCTTTTTGAATATCAACATAATAACGATAAGTTCTATCAATAGCATCAAAACGAGCATGCGCATCATCAGCCACTGGGAAAATATCATAAACCACAATTTCCTTCGGAAGAAAACTATTCAACTTTTGGATAAAATCCTTCCTTGAATCTGCTGTTTTCAGAGGATTATTCTTAGACTTCAAGTTGTCTTCCGAATTGACATCTTCAGGATTCTCACTGGATTCAAAATCAAAATGAGCCATAAAATCACGGGCGTGGACACCGGTGTCGGTTCGACCGCAACCGGTAATGGCTATGCGTTGTCTGGGTTCATTGCCATTGCCGCCACATAACATCAGCGACAATGATTTTTCGAGCACTTCCTGCACACTGACATCCTTCGGCTGCATTTGCCAACCGAAAAACGGAGTTCCATTGAATGCCAATCGCATAAAATAGCGCATACTATCGCAGATTCTTTAATTTTTCAACAACAACGGGACGGTCTTCCTTGTACGTGACACCAAACCACTGTGAATCCGTAACCAGGACTTCAATTTCTGCCGTTTTATTATTCAAAAAGTGATTGATAACCGTCGGAATTTGAAACTCTGATTTAGGATTGTCATTATTTTTCCGCAAAAATTCAACGAATAACTCATTCAGACACTGGAAAAAGAAAGGCGTAAATCCCCAGAAATTCATTGAAACCACCGTATTTTCATCCAAATGGGTAATTGTTCCGTCATCACCAAGATTCTGAATGCCGTTGTCCGTGCGACTGATTTTTGTCATTTCTGTAATTGAAGTCAGATGATGATTGGAATCGGCAACACAAACGCCACGCGAAACCGAGCCGTTTTCCGACAGGGTATTTTTCAGTTGATAACCAACCATGGCAAAATTTCTTTTAGACTGGCAATCAGCTTTTTGCAAAAAATCCGACATAACCTGAAAACTATTCCTGCCATAAAAATCATCGGCATTGATAACGGTAAAAGGTTCGTAGATAGCATCTTTAGCCACGAGGATGGCGTGTGCGGTCCCGTATGGTTTTACGCGTTCCGGATTGACCGAAAAGCCCGCGGGAAGAGTATCAAGTTCCTGAAACACATATTCACACGCGATTTTATCGCAATATTTGCTCAGGATAAACTCTTTAAAATCCGCTTCCATACTTTTGCGGATGACGAAAACCACTTTCCCGTAGCCCGCCTCAATGGCATATTTCACGGAATAATCCATAATGGTTTCTCCATTGGGTCCGAGATGGTCAAGCTGTTTCAGTCCCCCATAGCGGCTACCCATACCTGCCGCGAGTATCAAAAGAGTAGGTTTCATTGTTGTATTTTTTAATTTTCAGTTTTTGTATTTGCCTGATTCATTGCTTTTTCGATGCCAATAGTAATAAAAGTAATGATAGCATCCACAGCTTTTTCGATTCCCGCATCAATGGCTGGACGTTCAGCGGATTCGAATTTTCCCAAAACATAATCCACCTGATAACCTTGAGCGTAATTCTTTCCTATGCCAAAACGAAGGCGCGGAAAATTCTGATGACCAAGTAGTTCAATTATATTACCAAGGCCATTGTGCGAACCGCCACCGCCTTTGGGTTTCATTTTCAATTCTGCAACGGGCAAATCAATATCATCAGAAACGACCATAATACTGTCGGCAGGTATTTTTTCCTGTCCCATCCAGTATTTCACCGCCTTCCCACTGAGATTCATATAGGTGGTAGGAAGAATAAGTATCAGCTGGCGGCCTTTATGACGAACTTTGGCAACGTAGGCCAACTTTCCGGTTTCAAAAGTCGCATCAAGCCGTTTAGCCAAAGCACTAACAACCTCAAAACCAATATTATGTCGGGTTCCGGCATATTTAGCTTCGGCATTGCCTAAACCCACAATCAGGAATTTTCTATTATCATCCATTTCAAATTGAAAATAAAAAAACTATTCTTGGTCTTCTTTTTTTGAATCTTCGGTTTCAGTCATATTTACCAAGAAAGAGAAATTGACTTTACCATATTTTCTATGCTGGTAAAACTGGGGATGTTGCGAGAAATCATGGTCTTTTGAATGCTCTATAATCAACCAGCCGTCTGGTTTCAAAAGTTTGTTATTGAAAACATTATCCACAATTTGTCCGATATTTTCAAGGTCATATGGAGGATCGGCAAAGATGATATCAAACTGCTGTCGGCAGCGCTGTGTAAAGAGGAAAGCGTCGGCCTTGACGACCGACACCTGAGAGCCATAACCCAGTTTGTCAACGGTTCGACGAATGAAGTCGGTACAAGCTTGATAGCTATCGACGGAAGTCACCGACAAAGCCTCGCGGGAAGCGAATTCATAGGTCAGGTTTCCCGTGCCTGCGAAAAGATCGAGGACGGTGACACGGTCGAAGTAGAAATAATTATTCAGAATATTGAAAAGGCTTTCCTTAGCCATATCAGTCGTAGGGCGGACTGGCAAGTTATTCGGTGCCGTAATCTGGCGGCCTCTATTCTTTCCACTGATGATTCTCATATTAATCGTTCCAAGAATAAGGTGTTACATATTTTTTCACCAACGATTTCAGTGCCGGAAATGGATTCTGCGGATAAATGCGCATTTCGCTTGAATCGACGGCATATTGTTGTCTTATATTAATAATATGGTATAAGGCATCCTCAGGTTTCATATAATTGATTCTGTTGACAAAGAGAATAGTCTTTTTATCTTCAATATAAAAATCCAAGAAAGTATCATAGACAAACACAGCCGTAATGGAAGCATCTTGATTTTCAGAGCGTAAACCACGGATGAGCAATGACCAATAGTTTTCGAAAATCAGCTTGGCAGGAATTCTTTCCAGCGCATTATTTTCATTTTTACTGATGAAGGATAAAAACTTATAAGCATCCACATCTTGGTTAAAAGTCTGGCTCAAGTCAGCGATATCAGACTGAAGGTCAATAAATTTCTCTGCATTTTCAGGAAGGTAAAGTTCGTCGGGGACAATGACGGGAGCATTGTTGGCGAGCACCACGGCCACATCAGTATTTTCTGCCGATGACAGCTGAAAGAAGTCAATAGCATGGACGGAAAGGATGTCGCCGTCGGCATAAGAGAAAGACTTGCGACGCAAGGAGCCGGTTCCATCAACAAGACAAAATCCATTTGGGTAGAGCCAAATGGATTTGTCGTATGGTAATAATTTAAATAGGTTCATATTATTCCCAGTTACCGGTGGTGACAGCTTCTGTCAAAGAACCCATCACCATATCCTTATATTGTTCACGGTATTGAGTTTCTTCAGAAAGGCCACCATAGAAAATCTTATTCATAAATTTCACAAAAGCGTTAGAGTTCGGGGGAGTGATGGCTTCTTCCATATTGTAAAGGATGTCATCCAAGGGAACGACAATCATATAAACAGGGATTTCGTAGGTCTTACTAGCGATAGAAGCTGTTTGGATATTGAATTTAGGGCCATTTACGCCAAGAACATACTGTAAGTTGTCGAAATTTTCGATTTTACGAGAAGCGTCTGTTTCCATCACTTTCTCCTTAGCAGTGATTTCTACCGTTTCCTTATGGAGCAAGCCAGCGGCAAGAGCATCTTTTTCGGACATGCCTTCCGGAATATCACCAACATTCTTAATAATGCTAACCATACCGTTTTCAGAGAAATCAGCAAGGCTGTCAGCATCTGACAAATAAGCTTTGTATTCATTTTTGTAAACAGCCTGCAGGTCGCGGATAGTAATCAGTTTTTCCTTGATTACTTCACAGCGCTGGTTGTAAACCGATCTGAACTTTTCAGGTCTCAAAATGCTTCTCATAACCATAATAGCAAGAACGATGATGACAAGCACCAATACAATTTTGAAGAGAGTTTTAGCTTTCATATCTTATTATTTATTCAATTAATCATTTTCAAAAATCGCTTGCAAAAATAAGAAAAAAAACGCAACATAGAACAAATAATCGGCAATTTTACGTAACATTCTTGATTACAATTATTTACAAAATAAAAGAACGTCTAAATCATTGAAATAAAAAAAATTAGCGAAAGGATGAAAATGATAAATTTTTTTTTGTATTTTTGCAACCCCAAAAATTGGGGAAATTTATAAACAAACAACAAGGTTAAATTAAATTAATTGTATGCCGACAATTCAGCAATTAGTAAGAAAAGGAAGAAAAAAATTGACTTCACAGAGCAAGTCAAGAGCGTTAGACGCTTGTCCGCAGAAACGCGGTGTATGTTTGAGAGTTTACACAACAACTCCTAAGAAACCTAACTCAGCTATGCGTAAGGTAGCGAGAGTACGTATGACCAACGGAAAAGAAGTGAATGCTTACATTCCGGGCGAAGGCCACAATTTGCAGGAACACTCTATCGTATTGGTAAGAGGTGGTCGTGTGAAAGACCTTCCAGGTGTAAGATATCACATTGTTCGTGGTGCATTGGACTCTGCAGGAGTAGAAGGTCGTTTGCAAGGTAGATCAAAATACGGTGCAAAACGTCCAAAAAAGAAAGCAAACTAACAAACAGACAGTAAATTGAGCACTAAAATGGGTGTCTCGAGAGTAAATAACAAAATTATTGAAGTTACATTATGAGAAAAGCGAAACCAAAAAAACGGATTATCCTTCCCGATCCGAAGTACAATGATGTAGTAGTAACCAAATTCGTGAACAACATCATGCTCAAGGGAAAAAAATCAACAGCTTTTGAAATTTTCTACGAAGCTATTGATATCATTGCAGAAAAAACAAACGAAAACGGCATTGAAGTTTGGAAACAAGCATTGGCCAACGTTACTCCTTCTTTGGAAGTAAAGAGTAGACGTATTGGTGGTGCAACCTTCCAGATCCCTACAGAATTGCGTCCTGAAAGAAAGCAATCCGTAGGTATGAAGAATTTAATCTTGTTCGCCCGCAAACGTCACGAAAAGACGATGGCGATGAAATTGGCCTCTGAAATCATGCAAGCATACAAAGAAGAAGGTGCTGCATTCAAGCGTAAAGAGGATATCCACAGAATGGCAGAAGCCAACAAGGCATTCTCTCATTTCAGATTCTAAACCGCCCCACCCCCATCATGAGGGAAAGGCTAATAAATATCCAAGGGTAATAGGGAATATATGTCTGAAGATCTATCGAAAATCAGAAACATTGGTATCATGGCGCACATTGACGCCGGCAAGACCACCACAACCGAAAGGATTCTCTATTACACTGGGAAAAGCTACAAAATCGGCGAAGTCGATGAAGGTACCGCCACCATGGACTGGATGGTGCAGGAACAAGAGAGAGGCATCACCATTACCAGCGCGGCGACAACGGTTTCTTGGAAGTATCGTGAACAAGACTACAAAATCAACATCATCGACACCCCAGGTCACGTTGACTTCACCGTTGAAGTAGAACGTTCTTTGAGAATATTAGACGGAGCCGTAGCCATCTTTTGTGCCGTCGGCGGCGTTGAACCCCAGTCCGAAACCGTATGGAAGCAGGCAAACAAATACAATGTCGCCCGCATCTGTTATGTCAACAAAATGGATCGTATGGGTGCTAACTTTTATGCCGTCGTCGATCAAATCAAAGATAAACTTGGAGCCAATCCACTCGTTCTCCAACTGCCTATCGGCAGCGAAGAGGATTTCGTAGGCATTGTCGACCTTATCGAAAACAAAGCTTACACCTGGAACGAGGAAGACCAGGGTTCAACCTATGAGGAATGTGCCATCCCCGACGACATGCTCGCCGAGGTGGAAGATTACCGCAACCGGCTTTTGGAAAGCGTTGCCGAACTCGACGACCAGCTGATGGAAAAGTTCTTTGACGATCCTGACAGCTTAAGCGAAGAGGAAATCATCAACGCCATCCGGAAAGCCACCATTGAAAGTAAATTCAATCCGGTTTTGTGCGGATCTTCATTCAAGAACAAAGGTGTTCAGCGTCTGATTGATGCCATCATCAATTACCTGCCCTCCCCCCTTGACATGCCCGACATCATTGGGACGAATCCCAAAACCGAACAGGAAGAAAGCCGCAAAACCGATGACAAAGAGCCATTCTCGGCATTAGCTTTCAAAATTGCCATCGATCCATACGTCGGCAAACTCACGTTCATCAAAGTTTATTCTGGCACATTAAAGACTGGCGACATGATTTTCAACGTCTCGACAGGCAAGCGCGAACGCGTTTCGAAAATCCTGCTGATGCACTCCAACAAGCAGCAGCAACTCGAAAGCATTGGTGCCGGCAACATCGTCGCCCTCGTCGGAATGAAGGAAATCAGAACTGGCGATAGCCTCAGCGAAGAGAAGCATCCCATCCTGCTCGAAAATATCGATTTCCCTGATCCCGTCATCCAGATTGCCATCGAACCTAAAACAAAAGACGATGAAGACAAACTGATGCAGGCTCTCGGAAAGCTGGCTGAAGAAGACCCGACTTTCGTTGTTACAGTTTCGGAAGAATCAGGTCAGACTCTAATCAGTGGCATGGGCGAGTTGCATTTGGACATACTTCTCGACCGACTGAAACGCGAATTCAACGTTGCCTGCAATCACGGTAAGCCCCGCGTAACTTACAAAGAAGCCATCCGCGACTTTGTCAAGCACCACGAGACGTACAAACGCCAAACAGGAGGCAAGGGTTCTTTCGCCGAATTGGAATTCCAAATCAGTCCGAGTAATGAGGACAAGAAGGGGCTGATTTTTGAAAGTCAGGTTAAAGGCGGTGTGATTCCCAAAGATTACATAGCCGGCGCTGAAAAGGGTTTCAAGATTGCAATGACCAACGGGAAATACGGTTTCCCATTGGAAGCACTGACGGTTTCTGTACTCGACGGAAGCACGCATACGGTAGATTCCGATGCGATGGCCTTCGAAGTCTGTGCAAAGATCGGTTTTCGCGAAGCCATTAAAAACGTTGAGACCGCAATACTTGAACCGATTATGAAGGTGGAAATCACAACCCCCGACGAATACATCGGCAACGTAACCAGCGACCTCAACCGCCGCCGCTCCATTTTGGAACAAATCGACGCAAAAGTCGGTTACCAAGTAATTAAAGCACAGGTGCCTCTGGCGGAAATGTTCGGCTATGTAACCACATTGCGCTCCATTAGTTCCGGTCGGGCAAACTACAGCATGGAATTTCTGAAATACGCCGAAGTCCCCGCCGATGTCAAAGAATATATCCTGAATGTTGGGAGATATGCATTACTATAATGATTAGAATCAATCATATACAATAAATCAATTCAAAAAAATAACCAATAAAAACAAACAAACGTGAGTCACAGAATTAGAATCAAACTGAAGTCATTCGACCACACTTTGGTTGACAAATCTGCAGAAAAGATTGTGAAAACAATCAATGCAGTAAAGGATGACAAAGTTGTCGTTGTGGGGCCTATTCCACTTCCGACACACAAAAAGATCTTCACTGTAAACCGTTCAACGTTCGTAAACAAAAAATCAAGAGAACAATTTGAACTCTCGACCTACAAAAGATTGTTGGACATTTACGGTACAACCTCCAAAACCATCGATGCTTTGATGAAGTTGGAATTGCCCAGCGGCGTTGATGTTGAAATCAAAGTGTGATGTTATTAACGACATTGCACAACATTACATTCATAAAAATCGTCTTACGCAAGTTTGACGATTTTTTTTGTTTTTTGCTTATCAACACTTGACCTTAACAAAGAAAAAATCTTAAAAAAAAGTTATAAAGCGATTTTTGTTTCCAATTTAAAAATAATATTCGTATTTTTGCCAGTTATCAACAGCGCGATGTTGATTTCTTTCAGAGAAAAGAGCATACACACGGCGCTGATTTTCAGTATCATATCATCGATTAAACAAATCAACAATGGCAAAAATCTACACAAAAACCGGCGACAATGGAACAACATCCTTAGTGGGTGGCAAACGCATCAAAAAATACGATATAGTATTGGATGCTTACGGAACTATCGATGAATTGAATTCTCATATTGGATTAGTTATTGCAGCCAACGATTACGCATCAGCAACAAACGATTTCAACAATTCCTCTGAAATCTCGCAGCTTATTGCCTACAGCCATAGCATCCTGACAGAAATACAAACTTGCCTATTTGTCATTGGCGGGATGCTGGCTACTCCCGTTGAACATTGGGACGAATACTGGTCAAAAGACTGCAATCTCAATCAAATTACCGAATCCTTAGAGAAACAAATAGACCAATTGCAAGAAGAAGTGGGTCCGTTCAAAGGATTCGTACTGCCGCAAGGATCGGAAGTGATTGCGCGCCTGCATCTTTGCCGTACGGTATGTCGTCGCGCCGAACGCATTGTATCAAAAATCGCTGACACCAACGAAGCGTACCAAACTATTGCCATTTATCTCAACCGCTTATCAGATTTCTTCTATATTTTAGCCTTATATCAGCATAAAATCACAGAGAAAGAAATCGTCTACTGGAACTCAGGGAGAAGATAAAAGGCTAAGTTCAACAATTCAACAACTAAACATTCAACAATTTTTGTATCTTTGCAAATTGATTAATTCAAAAAAATCAGATAAAAAAACAAACTATTAACTAAAAAAATAACGCTATGATTAGTAAAAAAATGCAAGAGGCTATCAATACCCAAATCAATGCCGAAATGTGGTCAGCATATTTATATTTAGCCATGTCAATGGATGCCTCCGATAAAGGTTTCAAAGGTGTTGCGCACTGGTATCGCAAACAATACGAGGAAGAAATGGAACACGCTTTCAAATTTGTGAAATATTTGGAAGAGCAAATGGCCCGCGTTGAATTGAAGCCTATTGATGCTGTTCAAACTTCTTGGAAAAATGTTGCAGAAATGTTCGACCAGACATTGGCTCACGAGAAAAAAGTGACGGCTATGATCAACAAATTGTATGCATTAGCTGAAAAAGAAAAAGATTATGCTACTTCCATTATGTTGCAATGGTTTATTTCAGAGCAAGTTGAAGAAGAAGCTAATGCTCAAGAACTTATTGACACCATCAAATGCGTTGGTACTGACAAGGCAGCTTTCTTTATGTTTGACAAACAATTATCAGCAAGATAAACCTATTGATTAATAACAAATTACCACTCTAGACCAATGGTAATTTTCTTCTTGAATTATCGCAAACTGACGGCATCTGCCGTCAGTTTGTAAGATTTAAAAGAGCATAGGCAAAGCTTAAAAGCCAATGAAAAAACTGTTGAAAAATATTGCGGTTGTCCTATTTGGAAAATCTTCGTCCCGATCATTCCCCAGAGGGCTGATTTTTCTTTTCGACTGCCTCATTGTTCTTTTTTCATATCTATTGGTAATGGCCATTCAATGGTATGCTCTGCCAGACTCTATGACAATGACTGTCATTTTTCAACACTTTCTATGCGTTCTGTCTGCTTTTGCCATCTCCTTTTTAATCACCAAATCACACATCGGGCTTCTTCGATATGCTGGATTTCGCGACATCATCCGCATTTCCACAACTTGTCTACTGGCTCTGATAATTCTATTCATTGGCAAATTCATTGTCACTCAAATCGACACGTCGGCACTTTCATTCTTCCCTTCGTACTACAAACTATTCGCCATCACTTTCGTAACCCTTGTGATGCTTACGCTATCAAGATTGATTATCCGACGAATCTACAATGAATATTTCCGCATCCATTTGCAACCCGTCAATGCCATCATATACGGTGCTGGCGATGCTGGCCCCATCACCCTCAATGCCCTCGGCCAAGATACTTCCTGCCAATACACCGTCATTTCTTTCATTGATGACTCCAAACAGAAAATCGGAAAATCCATCAACGGCATTAAAATTCGCAGTTCCGAAGAAGTGCTCAACCACAATTTTATCGACAAATACAAAATCACCACGATGATTGTGGCCATTCCAAGTCTTTCCAAAAGCCAGCGACAAGTCCTCATTAACCGCGGTTTGGATTTGGGATTAAATGTCAAATCTGTTCCACACGTCAGCACTTGGATTAACAATTCCTTGACTTCTAGCCAGATAGAAAATATTAAAATTGAAGATTTATTAGGTCGTGATGCTATCATCCTTGGGCAAGATGACGTAAAACACGAAGTGGCTGATAAAGTCGTCATGGTTAGTGGAGCGGCTGGCTCCATCGGTAGCGAAATTTGCCGCCAACTCATACACTACAAACCATCTCACTTGATAATGATTGACCAGGCCGAATCGCCGATGTACGATCTCGAATTCGAACTGACTCACGAACAGCCCTTTGCTTCTATGAATGTCCCCTTGGATTTCATTGTAGCCAACGTTAAAGATTTTGGCCGAATGAACGAAGTGTTTGCCAAATTCAAACCTCAATACGTCTTCCATGCTGCCGCCTACAAACATGTGCCACTGATGGAAAAATTTCCCTACGAAGCCGTTCTCGTCAATGTCTTTGGCACCAAAAACATGGCCGACCTCTCCATTAAATATGGCGTCGAAAAATTCGTGATGATTTCTACGGATAAGGCTGTCAATCCAACCAATGTCATGGGCGCAACCAAGCGCATCGCCGAAATTTACACCCAAAGCCGTAAGACCGGCACCACTAAGTTCATCACCACAAGGTTCGGCAACGTTCTGGGCTCCAACGGATCCGTCATTCCTCTTTTCAAAAAACAATTGGCAAAAGGTGGACCGCTGACCGTTACCGACAAAAATATCATCCGCTATTTCATGACGATCCCTGAAGCTTGCAGTTTAGTCCTAAAGGCTGCTACCATGGGCGACGACGGCAACATCTTCGTTTTCGACATGGGCGAACCTGTCAAAATCTATGACCTCGCACAAAAAATGATCCAGCTGGCAAAAATGCCCAACGTTCAAATCGAAATCACAGGTCTCCGGCCTGGGGAAAAACTCTATGAGGAATTGCTCGCCACTAAGGAAAATACCATCCCCACGGTAGAACCTAAAATCATGCGCGCAAAGGTCCGAGAATACGAAACTCCTGAAGTGGATGCCCAAATCGACGACCTCTTTCAAGCACTAATTTCTTTTGACAAATTCAAAATCGTGAAAAAAATGAAAGAAATAGTCCCGGAATTTGTCAGCAACAACTCCGATTTCACCATTTTAGACCATCAAGATGATGAATTCACAAGGAAAACAGATCTCTAAATCATTTTTATAGATAATAATGAACAATATAGAAAAAACGAACGACGCAAATCCTAAAGAATATCACGGTGTTCAATACCTGCTGAAACTAGCTTGGCAATTGAAATATTGGATTTTACTTTCCGTTGCCATTCTATTAGTCGCTGCTTTTGTCATTTTAAAAAACATCACGACGCAATATGAACGTCAGTTGGCACTCCGCATCGAACCTCAACAAACCCTTTGCGAACAAGATACTTGTGCCCACGATGTTCTGCTTTCGCAAATTTCGCTTCGCGATGAAACCGAACCTATTCGCACACAACTACGAAGCTCTAGTCTGTTGGATTCCGCCGAAATTCACTCCCAGCTTGAAAACCAATTGTCCTTGGAAAGAAAAACGCTATCAGCATCAAGTCTGTCGAAAAGTTCTTACATCATCTACCTAAAATGTAAAACTGAAAATCCAAAAAACGCCGACGCCTTTTTGATGGCATTAGCCGAAAGCTATAATCAATATACCATCCAACAGCAAAAAAAACGTTTGGAAGCAATGATTTCCAATTGCGACAACATGATTAATCTTCTCGTTCAGAATTCTGTTCTTCCCTTGGATTCTCTCAATGATGTTCAAGCATTCATCTATTCAAAAATTAAAAATGATGATTTGAGTACTTCATTAATCAAAGAATTAGAAAACAGAAAAGTTGAATATTATGCTGAATATCTCCAAATTTCTCCCATGTTGAGCATTGTGGATGTTCCTCTTAATTCAGACGTTCCCGTTTACCCTAAATCCAAGTTCTTTTATCTTTTGGCGGCATTGCTGGGAATATTCATCCCCCTCTTCATTGCCGAAATCGTCTATTCACGAAAAAACCGTAATTTTGCTGACTAAATTTTCAACCATGTGGAGTTTGTATTTAAAAGAAATAAAATCGTTTTTAAGTTCGGTGCTGGGGTATGTCTTCATCGCCGTTTTTTTGGTTGTTGCCGGACTTTTTCTCTGGGTCTTTCCAAACATCAACAACGTCATTTTCGCAGGACTTTCTGATATTCAAGGATTGTTCAACGTCGCCGAATTTCTCTTCATCTTTCTCGTGCCAGCCATCACAATGCGTTCGTTTGCTGAAGAAAAGAAAAGTGGTACATTGGAATTGCTTTTCACCAAACCGCTGACCGACAATCAGATTATTGGAGCAAAATTCCTGGCATGCCTAACATTGCTGGTCATCACGCTACTACCGACTTTAGTTTATGTCATCAGCGTTTATATTTTGGGCAACCCTGTCGGCAATATTGATATGGGTAGCACATGGGGGTCTTACCTCGGCTTGGTCTTGCTGGGTTCGGCGTTCATCTCCATCGGACTTTTCTCTTCTTCACTCACCAACAACCAAATCGTTGCTTTCATCATCGCGGCCTTGCTCTGCTTCATTATGTTCTTCGCCTTCGATTTCATCTACTCTTTCGATGCTTTAGGCAACTTCGGATACTTCATCAAAACACTGGGCATCGCCGACCACTACAGCTCCATAAGCAAAGGCGTCGTCGATAGCCGCGACCTCATTTATTTCTTGAGCGTCATCTTCATTTTCCTGTTTGGAACCCGCATCGTCTTACTCAGTAGAAAATGGTAAATTTAGAACTATGGAAAAATCTATTAATAACAGTCAACGATTCAAACGTACCACCATCTCAGGGCTGATTATCGCCTTCGTCATCTTGGTGGTTGTCAATATCTTATCCTCTTTTTTGTTTTTCCGTATCGATTTGACGAAAGACAAACGATTGTCTCTTTCTCCCACAACCATCCAAATGCTGAAAAATCTGGATGATAAGGTCTACATCAGGGTTTATCTCGAAGGCGACAACTATCCCGCTGATTATCAGTTATTCAGAGAAAAGACAAAAGATATTCTTCAAGAATTCAGAAGTTATTCCAAGAATGTTTATTTCGAATTCATTGATCCTGTAAAAGATAAAACACAAGAAGAAATCAATGGTATTTATGGTGAATTCCATAAAAAAGGTCTTAAGCCAATTCCCATCACCAAGGAAGAAGCAACAGGTTATTCCACCCGTTTCATTATTCCTGGTGCAATGATTTCTTACCGTGCCAACGAATTGCCCGCGACCTTAATCGTTGAAGATCCTACTGGATACAACTCGCTTGAATACTCTATCCAAGAATTGGAATACAACCTTGTTTCCACCATTCGCAAACTGATGACCAACAGCAAACCCAAAGTGGCTTTTCTCGATGGTCACGGTGAAATGGACTTCTACGCCACTTCATGGATGGCATGGCAACTGCAACGCTTTTACAACGTGGATCGAATCAGAATCAATGGCCGCGTTAATGCACTGAATGACATTGCCATTGAAGATTCCACTACCCAATCGCTTAAAGTTCTCGGAAACAAATATGATGTACTCATCGTTGCTCAACCTACGGGGGCTTTCCCCGATGCTGACAAATACGTCATCGACCAATTTTTGATGAAAGGAGGCCGCATATTGTGGCTTATCGATGCAACTGACGCATCTGCCGACAGTCTGCAAAACTCTCCTGAATTTTTCGCCACTCCACGCAATCTTCGCCTCACCGACATGTTCTTCAGCTATGGTATTCGCCTAAATCCCAACCTTATACAAGATCTTAGCTGTCAACAAATTCCTATCGGCGTTGGCACAATTGGCAACCAACAACAGTATAAATTCATGAATTTCCCCTACTGCCTGAAGGTTGTGAATTTCAGCGACCATCCTATCGTTCGAAACATCAAAGAAATCAAATCCGATTTCGCAGGAACCATTGACTTTGTCGGCAAAGACAATAATCTGACAAAGACCGTCCTTATGACGACATCAGAACGCACAAAATTGGTACCCGCACCCGCTATCGTCACCGTTAATGTCGGCTTGGCAACCCCCAATATGCAGGAATACGCCTTCAAATATTTACCTATTGCCGCATTAGTCGAAGGCACTTTTGAATCCGCATTCAACGGCATACTACCCATCGAGTTTGACACCATGCAAAGTCTTGGCTTCAAGGCTCAAAGCGAACCCACCCGCCAAATTTTCGTTGCAGACGGCGATATCATCCGCAACTTTATCGACCGCCAACACAACCAACCCTACCCCACTGGCTACGACATCTACACGGGCACAATGTACGACAACACCAATTTTCTCCTCAACTGCGTCAATTACCTCTGCGATGATGACGACCTCCTGCAAATCCGCTCCAAAAACTTCAAAATCGGCTCGCTTGACCCCGTCAAAATTCGCAACCACAAACAGTTGATTTCAGCACTCAACATCGTCATTCCATTGGCTTTGGTTCTGATTTTGGGTATCATCTTAATCATCATTCGTAAAATAAAATTCAGCAAAAAATAAAGCTGTGTCCTCGTTGATAAAAGATATTTTACAACATCATAGCGTATCGTTTGTCGGTATGGAAAAGAACACTGGCAAAACGGAGTGTATGAACTATGTGTTGAAAAAACTCTACAACAGCAACAAAAAAATCGCCATCACATCCATCGGCATCGACGGCGAACGTGTAGACCAAGTGACAGATACTCCAAAACCGGAAATCGAGTTGGCGAAAGGGACGATTTTCGTCACTTCAGAAAAACATTTCAAAGAGAAAAGTCCCACTTCTGATATCCTTAACGTTTCCAACTTCAGCACTTCCCTTGGACGGCTGGTCACGGCTGAAGCACTGCAAAATGGCAAAGCCATCATTTCAGGACCTGGAACTACTGGCAGGCTGAAAGAGATATTAGAAGAAATGCCACGCTATGGCGTGGATATCACTTTAGTCGATGGCGCTTTATCCCGTAAAAGTTTCGGCTCGCCAACGGTCAGCGAGTGTCTGATTCTCAGCACTGGCGCCGCCTTGTCCCCTCACCTTCCTGAACTTATCCGTAAAACACAATTCACCTGCCGACTCATCCATCTGGATGCTTGCGACAATAAATATCAAAGTCAACTGGCAGACATTGATACCGGTCTTTGGGCTTGCGACTTCAATGGACAATGGCATAATCTGGATATTCCATCGACTCTGCTACTCGACAAATATAAAGACAAACTTTTCCCCTACGGCAATATTTTTTTCGTGGCCGGAATTGTAACTGACAAAATTCTCGACTTTTTGCGAATGCAGAAGAACATTGAAAGCACAATAGTTATTGTCAAGGATTTTAGCAAAATATTCACCAGTATGGAGTCCTTCAACGCTTTTACCCAAAAAGGCGGAAAATTACAAGTACTTTACCCTGCCCACCTATTGGCTGTCAGCGTTAATCCGACATCTCCATCTGGTTATACTATCCCCTCCGACCTACTCTGCGAGAAAATGTCTGAAGCTCTACAACTGCCGGTTTATGATGTTAGGAAACTCTGAAAATTTAATTTCAGTTTCCTATTCTTGGTTCCCAACTCTCAGTATTTTTTAGTATTTTTGCCGCTGTATTTATTTTTGAATTTTAAACAGATAAAAAATGACTGATTACGAATTGAAGTACAAAGTGGCCGATATGAAATTGGCCGATTGGGGACGCAAAGACATTGATGTTTCCCAAAAAGAAATGCCCGGTTTGATTGCTTTACGCGAAAAATATGGTGACAGCAAGCCATTGAAAGGTGTTCGAATTATGGGTTCACTACACATGACCATCCAAACCGCTGTTCTCATTGAGACATTGGTTCATCTGGGTGCTGAAGTTAGATGGTGTAGCTGTAATATTTTCTCGACGCAAGACCATGCAGCCGCTGCCATCGCCGCTACCGGTGTTCCTGTCTTTGCTTGGAAAGGCGAATCCCTCGAAGAATATTGGTGGTGTACCAACCAAGCACTGTCATTTCCTGGCGGCAAAGGTCCCCAACTCATCGTCGATGACGGTGGTGATGCCACCTTGCTCATTCATACGGGTTTCAAGGCCGAAGAAGACGCCTCCATACTCGATGCAACGCCATCATCACACGAACAAGCTGTCATTTTCAATACTTTAAAAGAATTATTGAAAGAAGATCCTCAGCGCTGGCATAAAATGGTAAAAGATATCAAAGGCGTTTCAGAAGAGACAACCACCGGCGTTCATCGTTTGTATCAAATGATGGAACGCAACGAATTGCTTTTCCCCGCCATCAATGTTAACGACTCGGTTACCAAATCCAAATTCGACAACAAATACGGCTGCCGCGAATCTTTGGCTGATGGCATCAAACGCGCCACCGACATCATGCTGGCTGGCAAAGTGGTCGTTGTTTGCGGTTATGGCGATGTCGGCAAAGGCTGCGCCCAATCAATGAAATCCTACGGTGCACGCGTCATCGTGACAGAAGTCGACCCCATCTGCGCTTTGCAAGCTGCCATGGAAGGTTTCGAAGTTAAAACCGTCGAAGATGCTCTTCCCGAAGCTAACGTCTTCGTCACTTGCACTGGCAACTGCGATGTCATTACCGTTGACCATCTCAACAAAATGCGCGACCAAGCCATCGTCTGCAACATCGGACACTTCGACAACGAAATCCAAGTCTGCGCTTTCGAAAGTCAAAAAGGCATCAGCAAACGTACAATCAAACCTCAAGTTGATGAGTATATCTTTCCAGATGGACATTCAATTTTCATCCTTGCCGAAGGTCGCTTAGTAAATTTAGGATGCGCCACCGGACACCCTTCTTTCGTTATGAGCAACTCTTTCACCAACCAGGTGATGGCACAACTCGACTTGTGGCAACACGATTACAAAATCGGCGTTTATAATCTGCCCAAACACCTTGACGAAGAAGTGGCTCGCCTGCACCTATCTAAAATCGGCGTGAAACTCACCCAATTGTCACAAAAACAAGCAGACTATATCGGCGTTCCAGTTGACGGACCATTCAAACCCGATTTGTATAGATACTAAAATTTCTAAAATCAATTCTCACTATAAAGTAAAAGAGGCTGATTCAAATGAATCAGCCTCTTTTACTTTAGTCCAAATAACTATTATTGTCTGTATGAATCAACCTTTGCTTTTAATTCTTCCGGAATAGGAAGCAACAATTTAGCCTTAATCTGCGACAACATCACATTGTTCTGCGCATCATTAGGATTCAATTTATAAACTTTTTCAGACCATTCATGAGCCGCTTCAAGCATAGGCTTCTGAGCAGCTTTCAATTCGTTAATCTTTTCGGCACGTTCACTATAACTACCTTCTTTGGATTTCATCAAGGCATCCTGCTGATCCTGATTAACAATAGCTTCGAAGAAATAACGTGATGCCATCTGGAAGTTCAAGTTTGCATTGTTCTCATCAATAGCCAAACCTTTTTTAATAACACCTTCGGCCTTTTCATACTCGGAAGCGTTTACCAAGTGATTGGCAATCATTGCTAAAACAGGAGCAGAGGTGGCATATTTCTCAACCAACGCATCGCAAGTTGAATTCAACTTGTCCATCTGACCAGTCATTGCAAAATATTCCAATTCATAACTTTCAATATCTGCTTGCTTATCAGCAGGAACAGACTTCAAAGCCGTCTTGAGAATTTTACCACAATTGACCGTATCATTTTCTTCCTTATAAAAATCATACAAATCCAAATATGGTTCTGCTCCAGGGTAACCCAATTTCACAACTTCTTTCAACGCCTTGGCATAATTATCCTTATCGCCCTTGGTTTTGTAAAGAGTTGCCACTTGGTAAGAAGTAATCGCCGCATTAGTATTCTGTTTCGCCAATTTAAAATCACGGGCTGCCAATTCAAAATATTTGATAGCATTATCATAATCCTTATTATTCATTGCTTTTTCACCCATATTGTAAATTGGTTCCGCACAAAGAGCCTGACCACTGATAGGATCGAGCATGCCTGTGCGGGGTTCAATTTTTGAATCAAGCGTAATGGCTTTATAAAAAGCCTCATTGGCAATAACAATGGCATCAGGTGTACGACTAACATAAGTTGGATCTTTAGCAATACGTTCTGCATCTTGCTGATAAACCTGCAGATAAGTATTACCCTTCATCAACCAAGCATCGGCATTATTTTCATTGCCTACCATGACGACATCAATTGCCTTACGGGCTTTACCAACACTTTTATTACGAAGATTCATCCACACATCTTCAATAGTCTGCGGAAATGCACTACTAATGGCCATAAAGGCAATCAGTGTCAAAACAAAAATCTTTTTCATAACTATAATTTTTTAGAATTAATATTATTTTTCTAATTCATTGATTTTCTTGACTATATCATCGTATTTAGGAGATTGTTTTCTTGCGTAAATCTGCTTTAATGCATTCAACACATTCACATCCTTGTCGTCGAATTTCATTGCATCTTCAAAGAATCTCTCTGCATCTAACAAATAATTGTCAGCCTTTGCCTGCATGACCGCAGCTTCGCTATTTTTCCCTGCAATCTTTAAATCATTGGCTTGCATATCATTTTCATTAAAAAGATAATAAGTACAAACAGCAAGGTTATAGACTACAACATAGTTCGATGGGTTTAATCGATAAGCCTTTCTCAATAATTTTTCTGCTTCAGTATAATTTTTCTCACGAATATAGAAATTGGCAACATTGACAATCGCATCTGGGTTTTCAAAAACATTCTCCGGAAGTTGTGCCAGCATCTGACGTGCCTTGACACTATCATTAATCCAATAACAGTAATCCACTTGGGCAACAAGCACATTGGCATCATTAGGATTGTTTTTTACGGCCTGATCCAAAATTGATTTCACTTTCGACTCATCATTTTTTGTCTTGTAAAATTCTATCAATCTGACATATACATTAGAATTATTCGAACCATCCTTCAATGCCTTTTCATAATTAGCCATCGCAGCATCGTCTTTTTTCTGGTTTTCAAGAGCTATGGCATAGTAATAGTATAAATCGCCATGCAAAGGAAATTCAGGAGGCGTTTGCATTTCATAACTCTTGACCGCCTTGGCCAACGTAGCCTCACCTGAAACATAATCATTGGCAATTAGTTGGTCAACGCCGCGGACAAGCAACAAAGAATACAATTTCGACAAAGCCTCATCAGGACTCATCATTTCATAACCTTCCACATTCTTGTTCAATTCTTGGGCTTTCACAAAGGCATCGAAAGCAACGACAGGAGCGTCCGGATATTTTACAACGTATTGAGCATCATTTTGTTTAGCCATATATTCCTCATTGGCAAGATACAAGTAGATGTTGCCGCGATAAAGCCAGGTTTGCGCCTTTACGACCAACTTTTCATTATCCATGCAAAGGTCTATCACTTCTTTTGCCTTTTCATATTCTTTTTCAATGAAGTGATTATAAGCATTATTCAACGACACCTTCTGTGCTTGAAGACACAAAACAGGAACAACGAGAAGAAGAATCAATAATTTAAGATTTTTCATAATTTAAGATTTATCTTATTCATTATCTTTATCTACTTCGGAAGATGTTGCATCTCCTTCAGTATTAGCATTTCCTTCTGTTTGGGTTGAATTTTCTTCAGTCGTTTCAGGATTGACCGAAGCATCCGCGCCTTCGATTTCTTCGTCTTCGTCGTCTGCACGAGGAACACGGCTTACCGCTGCGATACTGTCGTTGGCTTTCAGATTGATAAGCTTAACACCTTGGGTGGCACGTCCCATCACACGCAAAGTATCCACATGTAAACGAATAGCCAAACCTGATTTATTGATAATCATCAAGTCGTCCTCATCGGTAACCTTCTTGATGGCGATCAGTCCCCCTGTCTTTTCTGTGATATTGATGGTTTTAACGCCCTTGCCGCCACGGTTGGTGATACGGTAGTCATCAACATCCGAGCGCTTGCCAAAGCCCGATTCCGAAACCACAAGAATATCGCTTTCAGGTTCATCGAGACAAACAATACCGATAACACGATCGTTGTCATCTGCCAAGGTTACGCCCTTAACGCCAGAAGCGTTACGCCCCATCGGTCTGACATTCTGTTCATTGAAACGAACAGCCTTGCCCGCGTGCATTGCGATCATCAGTTCATTGCTACCATTGGTGAGGCAAGCATCGAGCAAGTGGTCATCTTCGCGGATTGAAATGGCGATGATACCATTGGCACGTGGGCGAGAATAAGCTTCCAGTGACGTTTTCTTGATGATACCCTTTTCTGAACAGAGCACGATAAAGTTATTCTGAACATATTCTTCATTTGTCAAATCTTTGACATTGATAACAGCCTTAATCTTGTCATCACCATCAATGTTAATCAGATTCTGGATAGCACGGCCCTTGGATGTCTTCGTGCCTTCCGGGATTTCGAATACTCTAAGCCAGAAGCACCTACCTTTTTCCGTAAAGAAGAGCAAGTAATTATGATTGGTTGCAATATAAAGTTTTTCAATGAAATCTTCTTCACGAGCGTTGCTGCCTTTAGAGCCTTTGCCACCACGACCTTGAGCTTTGTATTCACTCAACAAGGTGCGTTTGATATAGCCCAGATGCGAAATCGTAATGACGACTTCCGAGTCTGCATAATTATCTTCAATTCTAAAATCTGAAGAAGCTGAATATTCAATTCTTGACAATCTTTCATCACCGTATTTAGCCTTCATTTCGAGGACTTCATCCTTGACGACCTTCAACTGCAGGGCTTCATCAGCGATAAGTTGACGCAAATATTCTATCAACTTCATCAGTTCGTCGTACTCATTCTGAAGTTTTTCCCTTTCGAGGCCGGTGAGCTGACGAAGACGCATTTCAACGATAGCCGCAGCTTGAATTTCGGTAAAGCCGAAAGTCTTCATCAAACCTTCTTTTGCATCGTTTGCCGTTTTAGAAGCACGGATAAGGGCAATGATTTCGTCAATGATATCAAGAGCTTTCAAAAGGCCTTCAAGGATATGGGCACGAGCTTCAGCCTTCTTTAAGTCGAATTTGGCACGACGCACCACCACTTCGTGGCGATGTTTCACGTATTCTGAAATCAAATCTTTAAGATTCAATGTCATCGGACGACCATTTACCAATGCCACATTGTTAACGCTGTACGAAGACTGCAGCGCGGTATATTGATACAATTTATTCAACACAACGTTGGCAACGGCCTCACGTTTCAAATCGTAAACAATTCTAGTGCCATTACGTTTATTGGTCAGGTCTTCGATGTTGGAAATGCCTTCAATTTTACCTTCCTTCACGAGTTCTGCCGTACGCTTGATCATTTCCGAGGGATTGGTCAAGTATGGCAATGAAGTGACAACGATTTTGGCTTTGCCATCATGATCTTCAATTTCAGCATCGCCGCGCATAATAATACGACCACGACCCGTAGAGAAAGCTTCACGAACGCCATCATAACCATAAATGGTACAACCACTTGGAAAATCAGGAGCTTTAATGTACTGCATTAATTCCGGAATGGTAATTTCAGGATTGTCGATGTAAGCGGCAATACCGTCGCATACTTCCGACAAATTGTGAGGTGGCATATTGGTAGCCATACCCACGGCAATACCAGACGATCCATTTACCAACAATGAAGGAATCTTAGCGGGCAAGACTGTTGGTTCTTCCAAGGAGTCGTCGAAATTAAGACGCATGTCCACGGTATCCTTTTCGATATCGCCAAGCATATCTTCGGCAATTTTGCGGAGACGGGCCTCGGTATAACGCATAGCGGCCGGACTGTCACCATCAACGGAACCGAAGTTACCTTGTCCGTCAACAAAGGGATAACGCAGTGACCAAGGCTGGGCCATACGGACCATCGCATCGTAAACCGCGGTATCACCATGGGGATGGTACTTACCCAACACCTCACCAACGATTCTCGCTGATTTCTTATAAGGTTTGCCTGCGGTGATATCCATATCCCACATGGCATACAAAATTCTTCTGTGAACAGGCTTCAAGCCATCTCGCGCATCGGGCAGCGCACGCGACACAATAACCGACATCGAATAGTCGATGTAGGCCGTTTTCATTTGATTTTCAATATTAACGCGAACAATTTTTTCTCCTTCTGCCATTTTTTTTCGTTTTTATGTATTTTTGTATTTTTAATTCACTGAATGTCAATTTCTTACTTTAATTTGTAAGAAAAATCCAAAATACAAAAAAATTCAATACGATGAACAAAAAAAGTTGTACATTTGCAGACACTTAAAAAATGTTAAAATCGCTTTGATGATAAAAGTGAAAATTTGTTAAAATACATAAATAAACCAGCCATTTAACATGGAAATAACAGACGTATTTGCCGAAGTGATGAATCCGGCACGACGTAAAAAAACGCGTATGCGCTACCGCGTTGCGGTGATTGGGGGCGGAAGTTGGGCTACGGCCATCGTTAAAATTCTTTCAGCAAACCTTGAACACATTCATTGGTGGGTGCGTGAAGAAGAAATCGCCGAAGGTATCAGCACTTACGGGCACAATCCCCTCTTCCTCAGCCAGGTCTACATCAATCCCAAAGATGTCAAAATCAGCACCGACTTGCGCCAGGTGGTGGCCAAAGCCGATTATGTCATCATCGTCACGCCATCAGCATTCCTTCACAAAACATTGGAACCTCTGAAAAAAAGCAAGTTGGGAAGAAAGAAAATCATCAACGCCGTCAAAGGCATCGTTCCCGAAACCATGCAGGTGATTACTGACTATCTGAAGACCGAATTCAACGTTCCAGCGTCCAACATGGCCATCATCAGCGGCCCGTCACACGCAGAAGAAATCGCACAGGAAAAATTCACCTTCCTGACCGCCGCCTCGGAAAACGAAGAACTGGCCAAAACCGTCGCCGATTTTTTTACCAATCGCTACGTTCGCGCTTCAGTTTCTCACGATATCAACGGAGCCGAGATGGCCATCGTTCTCAAAAACATCTACGCATTGGGAGCCGGCATCTACAGCGGACTCGGCTATGGCGACAACTTCATTGCCGCTTACATCGCCAACTGCCTCAAGGAAATGAAGCGTTTTGTGTCTCACACCTACCCCGATGCGGAACGACATATTTCCGATGCGGTCTATCTTGGCGACTTGTTGGTGACCGCATATTCTAAATACAGCCGAAACCGCATGTTCGGCAACATGATTGGCCACGGCCTCTCTGTCCGCGTCGCCCGTCTCGAAATGAACATGATTGCCGAAGGATATTACTCATGCCGATGTATCCACGAGATGAACAAGGAATTCCAAGCCGACATTCCCATCGTTGAAACCATTTACGGCATCCTCTACGAAAGCAACAATGTCTCTTCGGAGATGAAAAGAATTGCGGAACATTTCATTTAACATATACTCTTAAAATTTCTTAAAATGCTCGATGGAATAAAAAACATCATCTTCGATTTCGGTGGGGTTTTGTATAATATTCGTTATGAGAATGTCCCCGAAGCTTTCGAAAAATTCGGCGTTCCAGAATTGAAAAATTTATATTCAAAAACATCCCAGACTGATTTCATCAATCTCTTTGAAGAAGGGAAAATTTCAGCAAGACAGTTTATAGATGAAATACACAAATTGTCTCCCATTCCTCTTACCGACCAGCAAATCATCGACGCATGGAATGCCATTTTGGTAGGTTTTCCAAAGGAAAGAGCAAACTTGCTGCGAGCACTGAAGAATAATTATCATCTTTTCCTTTTCAGCAATACCAACCAGCTGAATTATGATGAATTCTATGCTGAAATGAAGAAGAACTTGGGTTATGATTTGTTTTCGGAAATGTTCGATGGGGCCTATTTCTCCCAAAATTTACACATCAGGAAACCTCATCCCGAAGGTTTCAAGTATATCATTGACAAGCACCATCTGAATCCAAGTGAAACACTATTCATTGACGATTCCCCACAACATATCGAGGGAGCTAAAAAATGCGGCTTAAAAACCCACCATCTAAAAGACAATGAAACGGTTGAACAACTGTTTTCATTTGTAAAATATTGATTTAACGACTATATATATGCAGGGTATTGTAACCAAATCAACGGGAAGCTGGTATGAGGTTCGTCAACCTGACGGTACCAATATAGATTGCCGTTTGCGCGGACAATTCCGCATCAAAGGCATCAAGAACACCAACCCGTTAGTTGTCGGAGACTATGTTGAGTTCATTGTCGAAAACGACGGTTCCGGCTGGATTACTCAAATTCTCCCCCGCAAAAACTACATCGACCGCAAATCCACCAAACTATCGAAAATCAGCCACATCATTGCCGCCAACATCGACAAGGCATTTTTGGTGGTCACGTTAACAGAACCTCGAACTTCCTTAGGTTTCATCGACCGTTTTCTGATTGCCGCAGAAGGATTTCGAATCCCGGTCTGCCTTGTTTTCAATAAGATGGACATTTATTCGGATGAAGAAAAAAATGTAGTTGGGCAACTTGCGGACTTATACAGCGGCATTGGTTATGAAATTCTACGAACATCTACCGCGACGGGCGAAGGCATCAAAGAGTTAAAAGAAACGATGCAGGGCAGAACCGTACTTTTCAGTGGGCATTCTGGCGTCGGCAAATCCGCTCTCATCAAAGCCATCGCGCCCGAAATGGATATCCGCATCGGCGACATCTCCCACGTTCACAATAAAGGGAAGCACACCACAACTTTTGCCCAAATGTTCCGCATTGATACCATCGACGGCTTCATCATCGATACTCCAGGCATCAAGGAATTTGGTTTGATACAATATTCAAAGGAAGAGATTCGCGATTATTTCCCCGAAATTCGTCAATACAACAACTGCTGCCGTTTCAACAACTGCCTGCACGTCCACGAACCCGGATGCGCGGTTTTAAAAGCAGTCGAAGAGGGCAAAATACCCTCTTCGCGCTATATGAATTACATCGCCATATTGGAAGACGATGATATGAAAATCGCCGACTGGAAACTATTGTAAGTTATCAGCCTTGGTATTAATCATAATCTGTGAACGATTAGGATCATTGGTTATGATTTTAATAGAGTTTGCCTGTCTGCCTTTTTTGTGTTTTGCAATATAGTTGACCTGCATTTCAACGGATTGTCCTTTTTTCAACACTTTGACATCTGGAACGAATTTCACAGTCAAGTTGCCGCTACTGGTTTCAACCTTACGAATAATCAAATCACTTTTGCCATCGTTGGTCAAAGTAATGGTTTCCATCTTGCTGTTGTTCAGTTTAATCTGACCGAAATCAATGAAATCGCGGCTAAAATTGGCAACTGGAGCTTTTTTCAGTTTGCCAGCACTCATTTTCGAAAAATCTTCTTTAATTTCAACTTGGTAATAAAGTTCCTTAACAGCATCTGTTGAATCATTAGTGGTAAAAGAAATGGCATCCTTAAAACCACCAAATTCATTACGTTTGCCAGCATCGTATTTAAGAACGATAATACCTTCTTCTCCACCTTGAAGGCTAGTTCCAAAACTACGATAAGCTTCACTGATAAACTCGTTACCATTCAACTTGATTTCAACAGGACGATTCCAGAAATTCTTCACCTTGAAAGTGTCCAAGTGCTGCTCCGTATTGAGGATGTTGAGTTTTCGAGTGTTTTCTTTGAAACGCAACATGCCATTTCCGAGGGTGTAGCCTTCTTTTTCAAATGGAGTTTTGGGACGTGGGGTAACAACACCCTTAATGAAAATCATGTGTGGAGTCGGTTTTTCAACATTCATTTCTGGTTCGTTAGTTGTCACCTTGATGTTCTTGTTGAAAGAACCTGGACGATTAGCAGGATTATAAGTTGCATCAATGAAGCCAGTCTGACCAGGAGCAACTGCGGTTTTGGTATAGTTGGCAGCAGTACATCCGCAACCAGGTCTAACTGCTTTCAATACCAAATCCTCATTACCCACATTGGTAAAATTAAAACGGGCGGTAACTTTACCACCTTCTTCATGAATCTGACCAAAATCGTAAGTGGTTTTGTCAAATTGAATTTTCGGCTGTGCGAAACCGCAAAGTGCGATAACTGCCGAAACCAAAGTCAAAACAATTTTTTTCATAGTTTTATTTTTTTATAACTTTAATCAGTTTTTAAGCTTGCAAAGATACAATTTTTTTCGCTAATTCATCCACATTTATCCCTCCAAAATTTCCAGATGACATCAATAAAAACACGGATTTTTCTTCAATTTTACACAATAGTCTATCGTTCAATAAATTAGACTCGCTATAAACTTCCAAATCCTGACGCCCGAAAGCGTCAAAAACCATTTGAGAATCAATAGACGGCAATTTCTTGAGAGCAATGGCATGGGGGTCAAAATAGACAATGGCTTCGTCGGCCATATCCATGGCACCGCTATATTCTGCCAAAAATTTCCGAGTCAGGCTACTGAACGTATGCAGTTCCATACAGGCTACAAGTTTGCGATCCGGGAATTGTTCACGGACGGCTTCAACAGTGGCTTTAAGTTTTGATGGCGAATGAGCGAAATCCTTATACACAGCGCATTTATCACTTTTATCCACCAATTCCAAACGTTTCGACGCACCTTTAAAAGTTGCTATTGCCTTAAAGAAATTTTCGTCGGAAACTCCCACTTCAGCACAAGCCAGACGAGCCGCATTTAAATTGCACAAGTTATGACGACCGAATATCAGCAATGGCGTTGGTTCAGTTGGAGATTCCAGATAGGTCACGCCATCCTTAATGAAATATGGATATGGTCCATAGGGCGATTTTTGCGTGTTCGTGATTTTTTCGCTTAATTCTTTCAAGACAGGATCATCGCTACAATAGATAAATCGACCATTTTGGGGTATCATATTGGCAAAAATCTCAAATTGCTTAACATAAATGTCAAAAGTTGGAAATACATTAACATGATCCCAAGCTATACCACTAATAATGCCGACCGTAGGTTTATACAAGTGAAATTTAGGTCTGCGGTCAATAGGCGAAGTCAGATATTCGTCACCTTCGATGACCATGATTTTGGCTTCATCGCTAAGCTTAACCATCACTTCAAAGCCTGCCAGTTGAGCGCCCACCATATAATCACAATCAATGCCATTCTGCTGCAGCACATGGATAATCATGGACGTGATGGTGGTTTTGCCATGACTGCCACCCACGACAATGCGGATTTTATCTTTACTTTGTTCATACAGAAACTCGGGATATGAGAAAATTCTAATTCCCAACTCCTTGGCTTTCAGCAATTCCGGATTATCCTCGCGAGCATGCATTCCCAAAATGACCGCATCCACAGACGCATCAATTTTATCAGGATTCCAACCAATGCTATCAGGGAGAATACCATATTTTGCCAAACGTCCCTTTGCGGGTTCGAAAATTTCATCATCAGAACCGGTTACTTCATTTCCTTTCAGTTTCAAAGCGATGGCCAAATTATGCATTGCACTTCCACCGATAGCAATAAAATGATATTTCATAGTTTAGTTTCTTTATTTGCAATAAATTATAGTATGACTAATTTTTCAATTTTTTCAGCAGTTTTTCCTTCGGAAGTTCTTACACGAAGACGATAAATATAAGTTCCCTTGCCTATTTTGTCACCATACTCATCACGGCCATCCCAATGAATTGGATTACTGCGATTTCCATCCATAAATTGAGTTTCTGATATCGTTTTAATCACTTTTCCGCCGATAGTGAAAATTTGTATCAGGACGTCCAAGGCTTCGCCTGGATGATTATGTTCAAAGAAAAAATCAGTATTGGTAGTAAAGGGATTGGGATAATTAAGCACGTGGTCAAGTGTCAATTGTTGTTCATTAGCCACGACAAACTCAATTTCCCTTTCGGAAACATTATTCAAAATATCCCACGCACGGACTTTAATCTTATGATTTCCAGGCGTCAAATCCGATAATTGATAGCGCACCGTTCCCTTATTGCAACTGTCTTGCTCGGCTTCGTAATGATCATTCAACACGATTTGCGCATCATTAGCATCGTCGAGGATGGCGACAAGGTCGTGCCCTACCCCATTGCCCGTCGTATTGACGCCCAACTCATCCTGTAATTTAATCAACAACAAAGGATTAGCATTTGTAATACCTTTATTGACAAAATTATCATCATTTAAATAAATATCAATTTGAGGCCCTTCATTATCTTGATAATGATTGCCACTATTACCACCAACCAAAAACTGGGAGGAAAAGCCAGCCGCGTCTGCCGAATTACTGCGGGCATAGTAGCTAAACTTACCATTCCCGTACGAATAATCAATATCTTTAGGAACAATAAAATGCAAGGTAAATTGTCCATTAGAGACCGTATTATTACCCTTAAAAAGCACATTTTTTTGCACTTTGAATTCTGCCACTTGACTTTCTTCAGGGTCATTTCCAAGGGTAAGCATAGACATTTCCTTATCAAAGAAAGAAGTGAAGACATTGCCATTGAAATCAGGCAAGACATTCCCATTTTCGTCCACTATGCGACCTTTGACAACCACTTCGGAAAGAGCTTTCAGCGTATCAGTGATGGCATTGGACGCCTGACCATTAATTGAATCCGTCACCACATAATATTCAGGCAAGGCTAAGGGCATTGACGGATCGCCCAAAACGATGAACATTGAAAGCGCGTCGCTATTGCCTCCAGCTTCATTTTTAGCCTTTCTATTCAATTCTCCGATGGTCCGGCAACGTCCGTCCTCTCGATTAAACATATTACTGAAAACGCGCTTTGCGTACATGGCATTGGAACCACCGTACGCCACGCGGGAAGTGGTAAGCAGACCAGTTGCGCCACCATTAGTATTGAAGAAACAAGCTTCTCCTGGAGATACTTCAGGGCGATCATACCAAGCAAAATCGCAAGACAAAGTCATAATAATCGGCTGATTATAAGCATTTTTCCAATTGTTAATATCAGAATACTCCAAAATTCTCTCATGAGCCCAGCCATCCTTACCACTATGTCCGACATAAGTAAAAAACAAGGCACCACGACTCATTCGGTCATTGATAGCTGTCGTTACTTCCGGAAAACGTTGTCCGCCGGAATTGGATTTTTGGACATAAGCATCACAATAAATTTTATCCAAATTGATAATCGGATTTACATCAGCGACAATTTCGGAACAAGCTTCAGCCGTATTAAAATGCTCATTCATATCGCCATCATCGGCCACGAAAGCAATGACATTGCGCCAATCTGCAAAATTGGAAATTTGGGCAGAACCTGTTGACACCAAATTATTCTTTGCCGTATAGTTGGTACACTTTCGCACAGCCAAATCAGCCTGAGCTGCCGTTGAAACCGGGAAACGACCGACCGCCACATCAACCATTCCCTGTGAACATTCACCTTCCCCATCATCCAGAATGCCAAAGAAATCATCATTGGCCCGAAAAGCAGATTCTGCGATATAACTACTGGCAGGTCGTTGATAATTAGGAACATATATAGATGTTCCTGAAACCAAACCGCGGTAATCGTAACTTGGTCTACCAAAAAGCAAGAGATATTTAGGATAAACGCCGTTGGATTTTTCGTAGATCATCTTCATATAATCACGGATAGCGACTGGATCCTGGGCGCCCGAAGAAAATTCGTTATAGACCTGTGACGGCGTCACCACGCGGACGCTAATGCCCTGATGCTGGCGACGATACGTGGCCAGCTGTTGGGCCTGTGACAAGAAGTCTGGATGCGCAATAACAACCATATCCACCTGACTTTCAGCACTATGTAAATTCTGATTAGCAACTGAACCTATCAACGCCGGCGTTTTGTAAGAAGAACCGTCAAAAGCCACATATTCGCGGTAAGCAGTATCTAAAGCGAGAAACTTGAATGTTGAGCCTGTCAATGAGCCTGGCATCTGAACTGTATTTTCCGGAGTTGTCACATCCCAGACACGAAGTGTACTTCCGGCATTAGCAATTTCGTAGGATGCGATTCCGCTATTATATAAGTATTTAGCGTTATTAAAACGCATTTGAGAACCATTCATTCGCAAATCGCAAAGGGCTTGAATTGCAATATAATCCAGATATGCTTTTGTAGATGAAAGTGATCGATTATAATTCAGTGAGACAGATAATTCCGTTTGCATCGGCACAAAATCGAAAGTATTTTTAGCCAATTTCGCAACAACACCCGACTGCGAAGTAATATTTTGCACACCAACAGAATTACCATTAATGAAGATAGAAAAAGATGAAGAACTCGTGGCCGTGCTGGCCGATGCCAAAGTTAATTTCGCATTCGCTGATTTAACATTGGGAAATGTAAAATTATAACTACGCTGCAAGGTAACGTCAAACAAATCGGAAAACCACTCCTGACCTGTCTGGTCCAAATTAGTGACATCCGTTTCGGAAAATTTGTAATCCACGTAATCCGTTACTGAACGTGAAGCACCGCCACTCATTGGTGAAGAAGTATTGACACGTTTATGATTACCAACACCACTCACACACAAAAAATAACAACTATAATTGGAGTAAATATTATATTGATGGGTAAACAACTGAGTACCTGCATCGTACGAAATTCCGTGGGGAGATTTAGCATAGAAAACAAGATAATCTCCCGGACCAAAACTGCCATCACCGCCATCATGGATCTCAATGGGAAGTTCAAGCAAATCATCAGGACGCGGAGTGCCAGACACTTCAGAAAGGCGGCCGGTTCCATTACCAAACACGCCCAAAAGTTCGGAGGGAAGTGCCCCGCCCGAATAACCCAGTTCGACCAAATTATCATAAGAAATTTTATATAGCCCCGATTCGGTCACACCAACTTTGAACCATAAACCTGAAGCCAAAACAGATTGTGAGGAATAATTATGTCCAGATTTTGCAAGAGAATGTAAATATTTCGGATTCAGCGACAAATCGAAAGAAACCAGTTTCGAAATCTGCCCTGAAGCATCCTTGACGAAAGGGAGTAGTGAAACGACCGCATAATACCGTTTTTTATCCGAAAAGCATTTTACAAACACCTGAATATCAAACGATAAGAATTCATCCTGGATTAAATTCCTATCTTTCGCATCAATAGGAACAAAATGTTGATTTGAAAGTTGTATATCGCAATCATCAAAAAACTTATCAACAGCGAATTTTTGACAAAAAACAGGTAAATCACCATAATTAAAATCTGAAATTGCACCGTCAAAGTACAGCATTTCGAGTGTAAAATCTTCATTTATATGGTAAATCAAGTTCTCTTTCCAATTTAAAGAAATGCTTTTTTGAATTTTTTGTGCCTGAATATCAACACTTTGCAAGAATAAATATAGAAAAAGCAAGGTGAGCACCCAAGATTTTGAGAAGAAGTAGCGTTTAATATGTACAAGTTGCATAGCGTCTATATAAGAATGATGAAAAACGCTTGCAAAATTGCAAAAAAAATAAACGCAAATATAAAAAACGGAAACAAAATTCAAAAAAAAATAGTAATTTTGCGGATTAAAAAATAAAACTATGCATAAGCGAATTATCATACTGACAACAATTTTTGTGATGCTTTTTGGGGGCGGAGCAATGGCCCAAGATGCGCATTTCTCACAATTTTATGCCAATCCGCTTTATATGAACCCTGCCTTTGCCGGTACTAATGTCTGTCCCAGAATCACATTGAACTTCCGCGATCAATGGCCTTCGATGAAGGGTACATTCATGTCTTTTTCGGCAGCATACGACCAACACTTCGACAAGATTGCGGGTGGTATTGGCGTGATGGCTTTCGGTGACCGTTGCGGACAGGATGCAACGATTCAGTCATACGAGGCAAGTTTCATGTATTCCTTCAAGGTTAAAGTCAGCAAGAAATTCAACATGCGCTTTGCCTTGCAATTTTCGTATTTGACCTACATTCTCAACACCCAGAATCTCACCTTTGGAGATATGATTGATCCCAAATACGGGTTCATCTATCAAACGAATGAAAACTTAGCATCATGGAACAACACCACAGACCATAGTTTTGACTTGGCAGCTGGTTTCTTAGGTTATACGCAACATTTCTATTTTGGTTATGCCGCTCATCATTTGAATATGCCTTACATCAGCTTTGTTCAGGAAGAACGTTACCGCCTTCCAGTTAAGCACACAGCTCACGTAGGTGCAAATTTCGATGTCAAGAGAAAAAGTAAAAAAGAGCACAACTTCGGTGACATTTCTTTAAGTCCCAACATCGTATTCCAATACCAAGGCGGACTTTGCTACATGAGTGAAGGTATGTACGTTAGCCTTTACCCCGTAACATTGGGAGCCTGGCTGCGTCACAGTTTCAAAAACGTTGACGCCGTCATCTTCAGCGTTGGCATTGAATATGAATTCATTCGCGTAGGTTATTCCTACGACTTGACCGTCAGCAAGTTGGTAAACCTAACGGGCGGAGCGCACGAAGTTTCATTGCAATTCCTGTTGCCATGTCTTGAAAAACGCAAACCCGTAAAAGACCTTGAATGTCCACACTTCTAAAATCCAATCAACAATAATATATATTTCATTACGTTAATTAATAAAACAAATCATAAACTTATGAATAAGTTCTCAAAGACCTCGGCATTAATGATTGTAGCAAGCATTGCACTGCTCTTTTCATCTTGCAAAAAAGAAGTTTCACCAACGACGGGCTGGACGTATAACGACCCCAAAAACGGTGGCTTTGAAGTTTATCCTTTCACAGAACAAGAAACTGGGCCTGGCCTGGTGTTCATCGAAGGCGGTTCATTTATCATGGGCGACATGGAAGAAGATGTGATGTATGACGTAAACAACACACCACGTCGTGTTTCCGTTGCGTCATTCTATATGGATGAATGCGAAATCAGCAATGTTGACTACCTCGAATATCTGAACTGGTTGGATCGCGTATTCACACCTCAGGATTTGAAAGTCGTATATGACAACGCTCTTCCTGATGAAAATGTTTGGCGCGAACGTTTGGGATACAATGAACCCGACGTTGAGAACTATTTTAGATATCCTGCTTTCCGTGAATATCCTGTTGTTGGTGTCAACTGGCTGCAGGCTGTCAACTATGCGGCTTGGCGTACAGACCGTGTGAATGAACAGATTCTGGTTGACCACGGCTATATAGAATGGGTTCCCGAACCAAGTGCCGAAGGCTACTTTAACACTGATGCCTACTTGACATACGAATCATACGAAGGTGAAAGCGACCGCCGTCTGCAATACATCACTACTGGTGAATTCAGGAATGTCAAAATGGAAGACGGTATCCTTCTGCCGAAGTACAGACTCCCGACCGAAGCCGAATGGGAATATGCAGCATACGGTTTGATTGGCAACACTGCTAACGGTCGTATCCTCGACAGAAAAGTTTATCCTTGGAATGGCCATGCTATCCGTACCGACGATAAGAAATACATGGGTGAATTCATTGACAATACTCGCCTTGGCCGTGGTGACCTTATGGGCGTTGCTGGCAACCTTAACGACGCTGGTTTCAAAACTGTTCGCGTTAAATCTGGCTGGCCTAACGATTATGGTCTCTACCACATGGCTGGTAATGTGGCTGAATGGGTTATGGATGTTTACAGACAGAGTTCTCATGACGATGTGTCGGAATTCAATCCATTCCGTGGTAACTACTTCGAAACCAAGAAATTATTGGAAGACGGTACCGTCGCAGAACGCGATAGCATTGGTAAGATTCCTATGGTTCCCGTATCAGACTTTAAAAACGACAGAAGACGCAACTACCGTTCTGCCGACAACAAAAACTATCTGGATGGTGATTGGGCTTCATTGTATAACACTGAAGAATGGACCAAAGGTATTACTGGCGACGAAAGCTCAACTGACTTGATGTATCCGAAAGAAACTGGTGAAAACCCAATGTACTCATTGGTTAGCGACCACGCACGCGTCTACAAGGGTGGTTCATGGCGCGACATCCCTTACTGGTGCGCACCTGGTGCCCGCCGTTACATGGACGAAGACGAATCAACTGACTACATCGGTTTCCGTTGTGCCATGTCCCGTCTCGGTTCACAATACCTTGGTGGCAAATAGAATTGATTATTTACAACTAAACATATTATGGGAGATGCTCAAACATCTCCCTTTTTTCTATCAAATCCTAAAGATACTTATGACTGAATATCAAAAACTCATTGACGAACTGACGAAGAATCACATTCTTAAATCCGACGAATTACTTCAACTTATTGAATGTAATGATGCCGAAGCCCTTGATTATCTCTTTTCAAAATCGCGTCAATGTAGAGAATTGTCTTATGGTAAGGATATCTATATTCGCGGCTTGATAGAAATTTCAAACTGCTGCAAAAACGACTGCTATTATTGTGGAATCCGTCGCAGCAACACCAACGTTCAACGTTACCATTTAACGACAGAGCAGATTCGAGAATGTTGTAGATTAGGCTATGAATTAGGATTCCGGACTTTTGTCCTGCAAGGTGGTGAAGATCTCTATTATGATGATGATAAGTTATGCCTTTTGATTTCTGAAATCAAGAAGGAGTTTAGTGATTGCGCGCTCACCTTATCACTGGGAGAGAAAAGCCGCGAAAGTTACCAGCGCTACTATGATGCCGGAGCTGATCGCTATTTGCTGCGCCACGAAACGGCTAACGAAGTCCATTACGGACGCCTTCACCCTGACGAAATGTCGGCGAAGAACAGAAAACAATGCCTATATGATCTCAAAGAAATTGGCTATCAAGTAGGCAGCGGCTTTATGGTCGGCTCACCTTACCAGACAACAAAACTCATCGTGGAAGATTTATTGTTTCTCAAGGACTTGCAGCCTGCAATGGTCGGCATAGGGCCATTCATACCACACCACGAAACTCCCTTTGCGGCAGAAACTGGAGGCACACTCGAACAGACACTCACGCTCATCGCCCTTATCCGACTGCTATTGCCCCACGCACTGATTCCTGCAACTACAGCATTGGGGACCATTGCCTCTGACGGTCGAAGCCGCGGTATTCTTGCCGGAGCTAATGTCATCATGCCCAATCTCTCGCCAGAGGATGTCCGTCAGAAATACATGATATATGACAACAAGCTCAGTACTGGCGCGGAAGCTGCCGAATCCTTGAACCAGCTGAAGGAAGAGATGAAAAAAATCGGATACCAAGTTGTGGTAAGTAGAGGGGATGTTATTAAGATGAAAGATGACGCCTAATTCCTTGGTTTTTTCTTTCGGCAAAGAATCACTACAATACCAGCCATAAGCACCAAATAAGCAGTCCATAAGAGTGTCGTTTTGTCATATGACAAATGATCGAGGCTAACACGTTCTAACGAAAATTCATTGCCATAACGGGTAATAGGATTCAGCCATAACTCGGTTCCATCGGCAAAATACAAGACGGTTCTTACATATTGATTTTCCGACTGAATAATGTATTGAGCTTCATTCACATTAGTTACAGTGCTTAGAACTTGTCCACCTTGGCCAATAAATTCAGCCTTAACAATGGTTTTGCTCGCTCTAACGACCAATGTATCGGTTTCCAAATCAACCTTGGTTATGTATGGCAGATTATCATGTAAACGCTGCACTTTATGCTCTATAGTTTCAGTTTTGAAAGGATCTATTGGGAAACACACTCCCACAGCTTTGCCTGATTCCAATGCGGCGAACAAATGCTCTGCATCATTTTCCAGAGAGTTTATCATCGTGAAGCAATTGGCGGGGTCGTTGATATTGTCCATATTGTGCGCATCATCACTTGCGAGGAGATAGGCCAAATGACCATTCGACAAAGCCTCATCCCAATACGCCGGTGATTTGCAATAGCCATTGAGCACTTCCAATAATTTATAATTACTCAAATACTTAAAATCCTGAACTTTATAGCCGCCACTGACAAATGACGGATGCGCCGGAACCACCAAACGAGAGCCTTCTGCCAAGCAATTGATATTATGCTGCTTCATGCTCAGGGTCTGCCAAAAAGGATAATCAATGTGACGGACACGCTCGGCTCCTATACATAATTGATGAATCTTAAATAAACCATAGCCATGTTCGTAGGCGGGAATAAAATCATTTTTATCTGACTTATAATAAGTTATATTATTATAATTCGAAATTCCAATATGATCATAGCCAAACAACTGATACACGCTGTCCAATCGTTCATTGGTATTGTTTCTTCCATTAGTAAATCCTCCCGCCTGACGCGTATGCGCATGAAAATTGCACTGCAACCAAGCTGTAGAATCCATTCCATCGTACGGATTGTGTAAATTGGGACCAGAAAACACTTGTGGCTCATCAAAATCATATATAGGAGAAAATAAACTGAAAATCAGCATTATGACTACTGGCAATAAAATTATCAGTATCAATATTTTCGAACTATATTTCAGAATTTTCTTCACAATAAATAAATTTATTAGTTTTCAAAACTACGATAAACAATGCCTCGTCCATTTTGAATTTCAATTGTAAAAGCATCGCCTTCAGCGACATTCAAACTTCCTTCCCACAATTGACTGAACCGACGATTTTTCACGGGATACTTCAAGCCGGAAAAAGTAAACGACGCCTGACCATCCAAACAAAAGACGGATACTTCCTGACCTGGGAACGACACAAACTGATGCTTCGTTTGGATGAAAGAGAAAATACCATAACGACTCACCATCACCACATCCAATTGGGGTGCGAACATGTTCAAAATCGACAAATTGGCCAATTGGTGATCCTCGCGCAATCCCGACGCTCCCAATATGGCCACATGATTATAATATTTTGATATGCAATATTTTAATACCTTTTGCAAATCATTGTATTCAATATTCGTATCGGGATGAAGAATAGATTTGTATTTATGCTTTGCCTCAACAGACAAAGAGTCCAAATCTCCGACGACGGCTTCGGGTAAAATATTGATTTTTAGCAATTTGTCAAAAGCGCCATCACAACAAACGACATGTTCAGCAGTATGCAACAATGACATTGCCAACGCACCGTCAGGCGACTCGCCATTGGCCACAATTATCGTTTTATAGCGCGACAATTCTTCGGCAAAAACACTCATTTTATTCATCTAAAAAATGCTGATCAACCAACGTTTTTTTCAATACTTGCGAAAAAAATTCATTATCCTTCTTCACATATCTTCTTTGGGTAAAGACTTGTGCAAGGTTATCCAACTCATTTTCTTTCAATATATTAATAGTATTAGGATGATTTTCTTTTTCTTTATAATACTTGTTAATATCAAATTCTGAATAATCTTGATAAACATTGTGGTGAACGAGTGCTTCCACTGGCAATTTGTCGGTCAGTTCCGGATTCTCATCTGGATAGCCAAGCGCTATGCAAGCCACGGGCATCACGTTTTTAGGAAGTGACAGAATTTCAATGAATTTATCTACCTGATAAACAATCGTACCCAACCAGCAAAGTCCGAGGCCCAAAGATTCGGCAGCGACGCAAGCATTTTGGGCAGCGATAAGCGCATCCGTTGTAGCCCATTGATAAGCCTGCAAATTATCATAGCTGTCGGTAGAAGCATTGCGGAATTGGCAGTAGCGGTTAAAACGGTGCAAATCAGCGCAGAAAGTCAGCATCAAAGGTGCGTTGGTGGCTATCGGCTGGTTAAAGTGCAACGCGGCTGTCTTTTCCATCATCTTCTTATCGGTAGTAACAATAATGCTGAAAAGTTGCATATTTCCCATCGTCGAGCCATTGCAAGCGCATTTCAATATAGTTTCAATAGTTTCACTATCGACAGGCTGCTCCGTAAATTTTCGGATACTACGATGTTGCAAAAGGGTTTGGACAGTAGGATTCATAGTTTTTTGTATTAAAATTGATGTTTCCAGCGGCGATGACTCCAAAGCCAAAACTGTGGTTTTTCAATAATTGTTTTTTCTAATAAATGGATGTATTTTTCTGTAATATCTCCGTGCTCGGTTTCCAAAGGTTTTTCAGTAATCAATTCTAATTCAAAATGATAACAACCGATTCTATCTTTCACCACTTGATAATAAATCACAGGAATATCATACTTCTTAGCAAAATGCTCTGCTCCGAAAATAAAGCCTGAGCGCTGGTTCAAAAAATCGGACACATAACATTTCTTAGGATTGCTGGGAGACTGGTCGCTGAGCATCATATAGCAGCAAGGTTGGTGCTTCGATTCATAATCTTCAAAAACATCACGTACAGTATCGGCAAAAACGACCTCGGTACCATATCGCGTTCTGGCTCGATTGATCAACTTTTCAAAAGTTTTGTTACTGTTGGGTTTACCTACGCCGATGCCGTGATGTTTGAACTGCATATCCAAACTCAGCACCATCCATTCCCAATCGTTGTAATGACTGGAAATCAAAATAACGCTACGACCATCATCAAAAAATCGGTTGACAACTTCAGGATTGGCACATTGATAGCGACGTTTCAAAATGCGACGAGGCAACGTCAGCATTTTTAGCATTTCCGCTGCCAATTGAGCCAAATGCCAATAATATTTCCTTCGGATTTCATCCCGTTCTTTATCTGTCTTGTCTGGAAAAGAATTCTTAAGATTCTGATCTATCACTTTTCTACGATAGCGCAGCACATAATTCAAAATAACATACAGCAATCCTGCAATACCATAAAGCAAAAACAATGGCAGCAAAGAAAGCGGATAGAGTATGAAATAGAACAAGAAGTGCATAATTGCAGCTAAAATTTAAAGAAGGCTCGAAGCACATCCAAACCGTTAGCGTAAATCAGTAGCAAGATTAATATGGTGAAACCAATGGTGTTGGCGATGCCAATGAATTTGTCGCTGGGTTTACGGCGAGTAATCATTTCAACGATGATGAAAAGCAAGTAGCCACCATCCAAAGCAGGAATCGGGATGATATTCATAAAAGCCAAAATGATGCCGAGGAAGGCGGTCATGCTCCAAAAACGCTGCCAATCCCACACTTTAGGGAAGATGCTGCCGATAGTGCCGAAACCTCCCAACTGCGTTGCACCTTCTTTCGTAAAGACCAGTTTGAATTGCTTCACGTAGGAAACCAAAATATCATTACCCTTGCGAATTCCTTCGGGAATAGACTGTAATAAACTGTAATTCACAACTTTAGTCGTAAAATATTTATCTGGAGTTACCGTATAAGCGCCAATGGTTCCATCTTCGCTGACGTGGACGGTGGCTGTGTAAAGCGAGTCGCCACGGTAGAAACTCAGTACAACACTCTTATCTTTATTCTTTGATAAAACTGATTGATAATCAAAGAATGAGAAAAAATCCTCATCATTGATAGCAACCAACGAGTCGCCATGTTGCAAGCCGGCAGCTTCAGCGGGATGGCCTTCCATCACCACATCTATCACAAATGGAAAGTTGAACTGGCAGAAGCCACCTTTATCGCCAGCGGCTAACACACGCTGTCCAAAATCTTCAGGTACGGCCACTTTCACTTCTTCACCATTACGATTAACCGTAACTGTTTCCACACCGTCAATCAGCAAGGATGTTGAAAAATCGCCAATGGTTTCCGGAACTTTCCCGTCCACAGAAATGATTTTATCACCATTCTGGAAACCAATTTTCTGAGCACATTCGGTAAATTGCAAACCGTATGGAGCTTCGGTCACAGGAATATATTCTTCGCCGTAATGATACATCAGACCAACATAAATAATGATGGCGGTCAAGAAATTCATCAGTACACCACCGATGATGATGAACAGACGTTGCCAAGCGGGTTTTGAGCGGAATTCCCAGGGTTGAGGTTCAGCAGGAAGTTCGTTGGCCTTGGTCGTTTCATCCACCATACCAACGATAGAACAATAGCCTCCCAAGGGCAGCCAACCAATACCCCACTCTGTTGTTTCCGGATAATTTTTCCAATCTTCTGGAGATTCAGATGAAAAGAAACTGAAACGCATCTGGTCCCCGCATTTTTTCATTCGCATTATGGAAAAACCTGGATTAAAGAAAAGGTAGAATTTATCGACACGCGTATGAAAAATACGGGCAAAAATAAAATGTCCAAGTTCGTGAACAAACACCAGCAAGCTCAAGCTGGCAATCAATCCAATGATTTGAGTTCCAATTCCCATTGTAATTATTTAATTTTGAATGATTTAAGTATTCTATTTCTAACTTCTTTATCAATATTGAGATAATCTTCGACTGATGTTGGCCGAGAGAAAGTCACTTGTTCGAGTTGTTGTTCGATAATTTTTGGAATATCCAAAAATCCGATATTACCGTTGAGGAAAAGTGCCACGGCGACCTCGTTGGCGGCATTCATCACACAAGGTCTGTCACCCCCTTCACGAGAAGCGTGATAGGCAATGTCAAGACAGCGGAAAGTCTTGCGGTCGGGTTGTTCAAAAGTCAAAGATGGGTAGTTTGCAAAATCGAGTCGCGGTTGCGCATTGGCTTGGCGGAGTGGATAAGTCAGGGCATACTGAATTGGCAGTTTCATTGAAGGAAGTCCCAACTGTGCCTTAACAGAACCATCTGCGAACTGCACCAGCGAGTGAATGACAGACTGTGGGTGAACAACGACCTCAATTTTGTCGAGAGTCACATCAAACAGCCATTTTGCCTCAATAACCTCCAAACCTTTGTTCATCAAGGTTGCGCTATCGATGGTTATCTTATTGCCCATGCTCCAATTGGGATGTTTAAGAGCCTGAGCTTTGGTGGCGGTGCGAAGAAATTCGGCATCTTTACCACGAAACGGACCACCTGAAGCTGTAATGATGATTTTATCGACAGCATTATGCCATTCACCGACCAAAGATTGGAAGATAGCGGAATGTTCGGAATCGACGGGCAACAACGGCACGTGACGTTCAACGGAAAGTTTTGTCATCAGTTCGCCAGCGACCACAAGGGTTTCCTTGTTGGCCAAGGCGATGGGCTTGCCGCAATCAATAGCGTGGTAAACGGGGGCCAGTCCCGCCACACCGACAATACAAGCCAACACAATATCAACACTGCCCATTTCAACCACATCACACAAAGAAGACTCTCCGGTGAAAACCTTGATATCATCATCCCAAAGTTGCTCTTTAACGTAATTGTAATGCGCTTCATTGACAATAACGACGGTATTAGGTTTGAATTTCTTGGCTTGTCGAATCAACAGGTCTGCATTGGAATGGCAGGCCAAGACTTCCACTTCAAGTTGATCAGACAATTCGTCGATCACTTCGAGAGCTTGCACGCCCATAGAGCCCGTGGAACCCAATAAACAAACTTTCTTTTTCAAAATACTACATTATTAATAAACTGCAAAAATACGAAATTATTAGGAATGGCAAACGAGCAAAATGGACCCAGAAACAATTTTTCAAAAAAATAGAAGCTGTTGCCGTAGTTTTCGAAAAATATTGTATTTTTGCAGCGGGTAAGTCTTGTACGATCTGCTCCCTTTCAACTCCCCCAGGACAGGAATGTAGCAAGGGTACATTGGTTGTAGCGATGCGATATGAGTAGCTTACCCTTTTTTATTTTTATCATGCTACTCAAAATTTATCAAGAAAACCCGAACCCCAAGGCCATACAACGCGTGGTCGAATGTCTGCAGGACGGCGGCGTAATCATCTACCCCACCGACACCATTTATGGCATCGGTTGCGATATTTTCAAGCAAAAAAGCATCGAACGCATCACGCAAATTTTGGGCGATAAAAAGAAAAAGTCGGCAATGACCTTCATCTGCCACGACTTGAGTAATCTTTCGGATTATACGAAACCTATCAGCAACAACGTCTTTAAGGCGATGAAAAAAGCGCTTCCTGGACCCTTTACATTCATCCTTGAAGCCAACAACAACGTTCCCAAAATTCTCCAAAGCAACAAAAAATCCGTCGGCATCCGTGTGCCAGACAATAATATCGTCCGTGAAATCGTTGAACAATTGGGACATCCCATTTTATCAACTTCTGTAAAAGACGACGACGAAATCGTGGAATACACCACCGATCCGGAACTAATTCACGAAAAGTATGGCGATTTGGTGGATATAGTCATTGATGGCGGATATGGAGACAATGTTCCTTCAACCATTGTCAATTGCGTTGACGGTGAAATCGAAATCGTTCGTGAAGGCAAAGGTGATGTTGATTTAATTTTATAATCTGCTGATTATAAATATAATATGAAAACAATAGACATACTTAGGCATAGTTTGGGAAAGGATTTTGTGCGTAACTCGCTTACATTATTGTCGGCAAGCACATTTGCCCAGATTATCACTTTTGCGGTCTATCCCATCATTACACGACTTTATTCACCCGAAAATTTTGGCGTTTTAAACCTGCTGTTAACCATTGTTGGCCTGCTGGCCATTGCTTCCACGGGCCGCTACGAATCCGCCATCGTGATGGAAAGTGAAAATCGTAATGCCAAAGCGCTTCTGCAACTCATTTTCGGCATCAACATCATCTTTTTTATAGTCACACAACTGATTTTCAGTCTATTTTCACATCCCATCGCCTCGCTATTCGAATCTGGCGACAGCCTGAAACCCTGGCTTCCGATGATTCCAATAATGGTCTTACTGATGGGACTTTGGCAAGGACTGAATAATTATTTTATTCGTGAAAAACGCTTCAAGATGATTGGTTGCTATAGCCTTACAAAAAGCATTGTCAACTCAGGCTCGAAAATCGGCTTCGGCTTGGCCGGCATGCTTCAATCCGGCTTGATTATTTCCACACTCATTGGGCTTTTCACTTCGCTGGCAGTGGCTTTTAGTGCTGTAATTAAAAAATGCAAAGACATCTTTCGATTTGACAAAGAAGAAATCAAAAAAATGGCAAAAAAATACGCCAATTTTCCAAAATTTGAACTACCACAAGCCATTTCCAACTCATTGGCAAGCAATCTGCCACTACTACTTTTGCCTTTATGCTTCACGATGGATGAAATCGGTCTTTTTTCGCTGGCACTCACCATCGGTTTCACGCCAGTCTTCATTTTCAATGGTGCCATGGACCAAGTTTTATATAAGCAAAGTGTTGATTTATTGCACAATAATCAGTCTATCAGAAACACCATAAGAAATTTCTGTCTTGGAACGACTGCCGCATTACTTCCAATTTTCATTCTCTTTTTCTTCATTTCAGAATGGTTTTTCGGCTTCGTTTTCGGAGAACAATGGGTAGAAGCAGGTCTCTATTTTAAAATTCTGCTGCCGTGGTTGTTTATGGTCACGTTGACCAGTTCACTGACCTTCATTCCCAAACTGTTTTTTAAACAGAAAACAGCAATGATGATAGAGTTTACCTACTTCATACTCAGGGTATTAGTGCTTTTGTATGGCATTTGCATAAAGAATTTCACCCATGCCATCATCGGTTTCGGCATCGTATCGACCTTGATGGTCTCCATACAATTAATTTGGTATTTTTCACTCATCAAACGTCATTCGATATGCCATCAATAAAGTTAATTCATCAGAACGCTTATCCTTGGCATGAAAAAGACGGGATTTATGCCAAAGGTTTTATTTTCGCATCCAAAGACCAATTATTGGAAGAAGATGACTTGATTTCTTATTTTGCAGATTGTCAAGATATTAAATCATTCAAAAATAAATTATCGGATGCCAACGGAATGTTTTCCGTGATTATTCAAAGAGATGGTTTTCTGATGGCAGCCGTTGACCGTTTGCGTTGCTTCCCTATTTTTTACAGAAAAATAAACAATGATTATGTTTTATCTGATGACGTAGATTATTTATTTGACAATCAAAAGGATAAAAACATCAATAAGTCATCGGAAATAGTATTTGGCGCAACGGGTTACACTATCGGCAACTCCACGCTACTCCAAAACGTGCATCAGTTGCAAGGCGGCGAATTGCTAAAAATGCAAAATGGTCAAATTGAAAGCGACTTTTATTTTCAATTTACCAAAAATTCAAGCAAATTGACCTTTGACGAAGTTCAATCTGAATTGGCTGATATATTAATTCATCGCATCGGTCCACGCCTCGTAAAGGTTTTGAAAGGAAGGCCCGTGGCCATACCGCTCAGTGGAGGTTTTGATTCCCGGCTGATAGCGTTGCTTCTGTATTTATGCCATTATCCGAATGTCATTTGTTTCACCTATGGCAAAAGGCAGGGCAATGATGAAATCAAGCGTTCGGAAGCAGTGGCGAAACAACTTGGATTCAATTGGTATTTTATTGATTATCAAAAAAATAAAAATATCAATATCCTTCAAGATGAAGAATTTTTGAATTATTGCCGATACGCTTCGCAATACAGTTCAAAATTTTATTTCTCCGAATATTGGGCAGCAAAATATCTCATTGACGAAATAAGAATACCTAAAAATACAGTTTTCATTCCTGGACATACGGGAGATGTGATGGCAGGCAGCCATTTACGGCCCTTTATGAAGAATTACTCTTCTTTGAAGCAAGTCGCACAGGATTTGATGTCCACGCACTTCAATTTGGTTGAAACCGATGCCCGAGAGCGACGGAATTTCCGTCAGATATTAATAAATCAACTATCTAATTTACAGGACGATAAATTTGATTATTGGCAATTGTCTGATGCTTGGGATGTACGTGAGCGACAAGCAAAATACATTATTAATTCTTGCAAACTGTGGGAATTTTTCGGATTTTCCTATTTAATTCCCCTGTGGGATGCAGAATTGGCTGATTTTTTTGCCGCATTGCCATTCGAATTGCGATTAAATAAAAAATTATACGACAGCGTATTACGGGGATTTTTCGATAATCAGAAAATACTTTTCAAAGAAGACAAAAGTCTTTCATTTTCAAACAATTGCAGAGACAATCTCAAACAATGGATAAAACGCAATCTTCCATTTATCCAAAAAAAGAAGGATATTTTCGAGCACGACATATTTGATTTTCGAGCAATGACAACTTCAATGATGAAAGAAATTCAGAAAGGGAATCGAAAGAAAACCTTGCGTCATTACAACGGAATAATGAGCGAATGGTATTTATATCGTATTGAAAATGAATTAAATAAAGAATAAAATAATGATAAAGAAGAGTTTTGCGGTTTTCACTTTCGGATGCAAACTGAATTTCAGTGAATCGTCGGATATGGCGCGACAATTACGTGAACGTGGCTGGAAAGAAAGTTCTGAACCGGAAGCTATCATTGTGAACAGCTGTGCGGTGACACACACGGCTGAGAAAAAAGTGCGCAATTACGTAGCCAACCTGCACCGTCAACATCCGGAAGCGCGCATTGTAGTAGTAGGCTGTTACGCAGCCTTACGTCACGACCTCGTGGCGAAATGGGACGGCGTATCTGCTGTTTTCGGCAACCGCGACAAACTCAACGCCGTGCACTTTATTGCCGGCGAGTCACTTGACAATACGCCAGCGTTTTTCGCCACCTACTCTTCACACGACCGCACCCGTTCTTTCCTCAAAATCCAGGATGGATGCGACTACCATTGTACCTACTGCACTGTTTGCGATGCCCGGGGTGAAAGCCGCAGTGACAACATTGCCCACGTGTTACAAAACATTGAAAAAATTCATGCCGAAGGACTTCGGGAAATCAACATTACCGGCGTCAATCTCGGCACTTTCGGACAAGGAAGCGAAGAGAACCTCTTGGGTTTGCTGCGAGCCATTGACAAACAGCATTTGGTGGACCGAGTCCGCATTTCCTCCATCGAACCCAACCTGCTCACCGATGAAATCATTGAATTGGTGGCCAATTCTCAAATTCTGATGCCCCATTTTCATATTCCGCTTCAATGCGGATGCGACAAAATTCTGGCCTTAATGCATCGCCGCTATAAACGAGAGCTATTCCAACATAAAATATTAAAAATCAAAGAATTGATACCACATGCTTGCATAGCCATCGACATCATCAGCGGATTTCCAAGCGAGAGCGACGAAGATTTTGAGGACAGCTATACCTTTGTGGAATCACTGCCGCTGAGCTACCTGCACGTCTTCACATACTCTCGCCGGCCCAACACCATCGCCAACACGATGAAAGAACAAGTGCCGGAGCCTGTGAAACGCGAACGCACCAATCGCCTGCTGGCATTGTCCGAAATCAAAAAGCACCATTTCTACCAACAACATTGCGGAGAGGTCAGACCCGTTCTCTGGGAAAGCGAAAATATTAATAATCAGATGTTTGGATTTACAGATAACTACATCAAAGTGGCAGCACCCTACCGTGAAGACAGGATCAACGAGATTCAGAAAATCAAATTGGAAGAAGAAAACTTTCAATATTGAATTTAAAAAGTCATTTTGATTCACTTCAATCCAAAAAAAGTATGTAAATTTGCATTCTTAATCTAAGAAGATGCAAAACCTGATATTCATACTATTTGCAGTATACACGCTATTGCTGTTTGTCATTACGGGCTTCACGTCTCGTAAGGCCAACAACCAGACCTACTTTACCGGCAACCGCAAGTCGCCATGGTTCATCGTAGCCTACGGCATGATTGGAGCTTCACTATCAGGGGTTACCTTCATGTCCGTTCCCGGTGATGTTGCCACGACGCAATTCACCTACTTTGGCGTCGTGCTTGGATACATTCTTGGCTATCTTACCATTGCCTACATCTTGCTGCCTATTTACTACAAATACAACCTCACTTCCATTTATGAATTTTTAGGCCAACGCATCGGCAATTCCGCACACAAAACAGGTTCGTTACTGTTCATCATTTCGCGGCTGATGGGTTCCGCATTGCGTATGTATTTGGTAATCTTTGTATTACAGACATTCGTTTTTGACAGCTGGGGCATCCCCATCTGGCTCACGGCCAGTATTATGATTATCATCATCATACTTTACACCTTCCGGGGGGGATTAAAAACCATTGTTTGGACCGACACCCTGCAAACCACCTTTTTACTCACCGCATTAATCGTCACATTAGTGATGATTTTCAAGAATTTAGGTTTCAGTTGGGGTGAAATGTGGACAGAAATGAAGACGGCGGGCTATACCAAAACTTTCAACACAGACTGGCACGCCAGCAATTATTTTCTAAAACAGATTTTCGGAGGCATGTTCATTACCATTGCGATGACCGGTTTGGACCAGGATATGATGCAAAAGAATTTGTCATGCCGCACGCTCAAAGATTCACAACGCAACATGCTGTCATTCACAGGCATCCTAGTGATTGTCAACATATTATTTCTTGCCTTGGGTGGCGTTTTGCTTGTTTATGCCAACAAGAACGGCATTGATGTCAGCCAGATGCCGACAGACCGAATTTTCCCGGAATTGGCTTTCAACCACCTGGGCAAACTTGCCAGCATCTTCTTCATCATCGGATTAATTTCGGCTGGATATTCCAGTGCTGACGGGACTTTTACGGCGCTCACCACCTCGGTTTGCTACGATTTACTCAACATAGAAAAGCGTTTCCCGAATGAAAAAACACAGGCATGGGTTCGCCGTTGCGTACACCTTGCCATTTCGCTTCTGTTTTTAGCCGTCATCGTCATCTTCTCAAGTCACCACAATGATGCCATCATCCGCATCATCTTCATGGTTGCTTCATACACTTATGGACCGATTCTTGGACTTTTCGCCTTTGGCATTTTCACAAAAAGAACCATCAAACGCCACCATATGATTCCCATCATTGCCATTGCCATTCCCGTACTCTGCTACATTGTCGCATCACATTCTCAACAATGGCTCGGTGGCTACAAGTTTGGTTTTGAATTGCTCATTGTCAATGGTGGTCTGGTATTTTTGAGTTTGCTGGCAATTAGTGAAAAAGACGAAGAAACGAAGAAATTGATTAAAAGTGAAAAAATATCATAAAAACATGAAACATACTTCAAGTATTTTATTGGTTTTAGCGATGATGTTTATGGGCCCGATGATGGCTCAGAAGCAAGTATACAAACTGCCCATCGATGCCGGTGTGAAACTTAGCGGCAACGAATTCGGGTTCATGATGCCTACCACTGCAATCAAACTGGACGTAACCGTGACCAAAGTTCGCGAAATCAAAGGATATTATGCCGATGACGCTGAAAAGATGCTCGGATTGACCAATGTCATCGCCAACAACCGCACCTACTACAAGCTCTGCAATGTTGAAATCTCGACAGAGATCGTACCTGACAACACCCAGACCTATTTGGTCGAACCCTCTTCAAACATGATAAAAAGCAATAGTTTGGCGCAATCTCTATTACAAAAAAGCTCAACAATAGATGGAAAGAGTTATGCATATAGCACCAAGACGAGCAACATTCCGGATTTTTTCAAGAATTACGCCAATGTTTCCTATACTGAAACCGAAGACGACTTTGTAGAAACAAAAATCATCAATGGTGTAGTTACGCAGGTGCCTGCCAACCGTACCAAATTGGTCAGCAAATCCGCGGGGCAAAAAGTTCAAGAAGCCGCAGACCGCATTACGCAAATCCGTAAAGACCGCAACAGCCTTATCGCCGGCGAACAAGAAGTTGCCTATAGCAAAGAAGCCCTTGAGTTGATGATTAACGAACTGAACCAGGCGGAAAACGACTATTTGGATCTATTCCGCGGCATCGTCCTTGAAGATGAAACCCATTACATTTTCTATTTCATTCCAGAAAGCGACAACTTATGTTTTGATATTTTCAGCCTTGACCAGCATGAGGGATTTGCAGCACCCGCAAGCGAAAATGGTGTCAGATATCAATTACGTTTCTCCCCTATAGTCAATATGCCGCAATACACAGTTTCCTCTGATGTAAAACCCAGTCCGAAAGGATTCCCCATACGTCAAGAACAGCAATTTGAAGTATACCTGCAACTCAACCACGAGAATGTACATAATTTCGGCACCTTCTCGATGTTGCAATGGAGTCCCGTAAAATTTCTGCCTTGCAACCTTGATCCCGACATCAACAATATCGGATTCATTTTTTAATCATGAAATATAAAATGAAAAAAATAAGTTTCTCCATTCCCTTGACATTTCTGGTTCTGTTTTTTGCCATTTCCTGCCATAAAAAGACAGCAGAAGAAGTGCTAAAAGAACATTTGCAAACCTGTGCCAACGAATATGTTCATAGCGAAGATGGTTTGGGAATTGCCAATGCCGACTCAATCATTGTCCACAGCATTGACACTGTTACGGAAATGGGCTATGCCAAAATCGTTTTAGAATTGCTTGAGAACCTTGAGTTTCAGTACAAAATGATGTACGATGAAGCCACCATGTCCGATAATGACCAAAGAATTCACAATTTGGAAGTTTATCTACATATGATTGAAACTCAGACTGACAAGTTTCGCATCATTGAAGAATCAGAAGCTGTTGACAATCAGCAACTTTTATTATATCTAATTTCAGGGACCTATTACAAGGGGGGTGAAAACGGAGATTTTATATGTTTTGCCAATCCAGATTTCACATTACACATCCTTGATCCATTTGCAGACAATTTAATTGAAAAATAAACGTTATAATCAATAACCATCAAAAAAATTTATAGTTCAAACGATATGAAAAAGACAATCTTTATTTTAGGAATGATTATACTGATGGCTTCCTGCGATAAAATCAAGGGACCTTATGTTCAACCTTCGAAACAAATAGATGTTGACATTTCATTTCCTGATTTGGACACCAATCAGGTTTTCAAAAAGATACTTTTCGAGGAATACACCGGGCATCAATGTCCGAACTGTCCTGATGGGCATCAAATTTTGGAGCAAATGGTGGCACAATATGGCGACACATTGGTTCCTATTGGCATTCATGCCAACTGGTTTGCGCAGACTGGCAATCCCCCATTCGATTACGATTTCCGTACCGAAGCTGGTGAAACGATGTACACGGATTTCGGCATCACCAGCAATCCCGCTGCCATTATCAACCGAGAAAGTAATCCTCCATTGGCCAAAGAAATGTGGCAATCCTCAGTCGCTGCTTGCAACCACGATAAAATCGCGGCCATTCAAATCATCAACAAATACGACCACGATTATCAATCTCTCACAGTATATACACGCACCACAATGTTGCGCAACTACACAGAAAAAGTTCAGATGTCGTTGCTGTTAGTAGAAGACAATATCATAAAACCTCAGCAGCATGGCAGTTCAATAGATACATTTTACGTTCACAATCACATATTACGCCAAGGCATAAACGGCACCTATGGTGAAATCATTTCTCCCAATGGATTCGTTCAGAAAGATTCTTCCTATTTGTACGGATACGTTCTTGACTTTGAAAGTACCGATTGGAAGCCTGAAAATTGCAGCGTGGTTGCCATTTTGTGGGACCAGACCAACCGGAAGGTCTTACAAGTAGAAAAAGCAAAAGTTATTCAATAATATTGATAACGGTTTAATTTTCAACATATTGAATCATTATCACATCAAGAAAAGCATGAAGTCATACGGCGAGTAAAAAAATAATTTGACATATCAAAAAAAATTGTATTTTTGCACCCGCTTAAGCCCAGGTGGCGGAATTGGTAGACGCGTACGTTTCAGGTGCGTATATCGAAAGATGTGCAGGTTCGATTCCTGTTCTGGGCACAAGAAAGTCCCAACTAATCAAAGAATTGGTTGGGTTTTTTCTTTATTTACAAGAAAGATTATTAATTCAAACAATCACATAAAAAAAACAAGAAATGAATTCAAGTATTAGCATTTGGGAAATTTTAATGTTGCTTTGTTTTGCCTGCAGCTGGCCGGTATCCATTGTCAAATCCCTACGCACCAAAATCGTTTTGGGGAAAAGTCCAATATTTATGGTCATCATCATCATTGGCTATATTTTTGGCATCATACATAAAATCTGTAATGATTTCGATTTGGTAACTTTCCTGTACTTATTTAACCTGCTGATAGTTAGCGCTGATTTATGTCTTTACTTCTACTATATTGGCAAGAACAAGCGGGATTTGTTGCAAAAATAAATCAAAATAAATTTCGGAGAGAAACAAAAAAGCACTTACAAAAGTAAGTGCTTTTTTTTGTCAAGTGACCCATGCAGGATTCAAACCTGCAACCTTTTGATCCGTAGTCAAATACTCTATTCAGTTGAGCTAATGGGCCATTAGAATTTCGGTTTGCAAAAATAGGAAAATTTTCAATACAAATTTCTTTTTTCAAAAAAAATTTTTTTAGTCGGATTTTTTCAACTTCTTTCATTGGAAGTTATTAAAAATCAGCTGTTGACAATATTTTATCATGCAAATAAAATCCTACACACTAAACATATACTTTTGTAAGTTAAAATAAGATAAGTAAAAAAAGATAAAAACAGGAATATGAAACTGACAAAAAAGATTTTTGCGCAATTTCTGATTGCTGCAATGCTGATGCTTCCATTGATGGCCATAGCCCAGAAGCCTGTAGCCTACGACTCGCCCCAATATGAATATAAGATGGCGAAAGAACTGTTTCAGAAGCAGAAATATGGTTCTGCGCAGCAATATTTCAAGCAAGTATACGAGCAGTCCGTGGACAAGCAGCAAAGTCTCAAGGCCGACTCCTATTTCTACATGGGCATTTGTGCTGCGAAACTCGGCAATAACGATGCCAGCTTTTTATTAAGCGATTTTTGCCGAAAATATCCGGTTCACGCCTTTGTTCCGCAGGCGCACTTTTACCTTGGACGATTTTATTTCACCAACCGCCAATATAAGAAAGCACTTGACCAATTCGAGGAAATTGACGAAAGAGCCATCTCAAAAGATGAAATTGCGGAATACAAATTCAAAAAAGGCTACTGTTATTTCGCTACTGGCAAATACGATGAAGCAAAGTCTCTGCTTCATGAAAGCAGTCAAGGGAATGGTTCTTACAGCAATCGTGCTCTGTTTTACTTGGCCCACATAGCATACGAGGACAAGCAATATGAAGCTGCTCTCAGAGATTTTCTCAAGTTAAAAGATAATCCAGAATACAAAGACGAAGTCACCCCTTATCTTCTTCAGATATATTTCATTCAAGAAGAATATGAAAAAGTGGTGGCATTAGCTCCACAAATCCTTGTCGATCCTAAACAGAAGAACCAGGCGGAATTATACCGTACAGTAGCATTATCCTATTACAATCTCAAGGATTTTGACACAGCCGAACAATATTTCCAAGCTCTTCTCGACAATGATCAAATAGCATTTGAGCGCAACGATTATTTTGCCATCGGCTATACCTTCTACAAGAATAAAAAATACGAAAATGCCATCAAATATCTGTCAAAGACCACAAAAGAGAAAAACACTGACGAGATGACAGAAAACAGTTACTATCTGATTGCCGACTGTTATCTTCAAATGAAGGATTATTCTGCGGCATCGCAGAACTTCCTCCAGGCATCAAAATACAGTTATATTCCTGAAATTCAAGAAGATGCATTATATAACTATGCCAAATTGCAATACGAAACCTCATCAAGTCCCTTTAACAGTGCCATTAAAGCTTTGACCGACTATACCGAAAAGTATCCATACACATCGCGTTCACAAGAGGCCAACGGTTATTTAGCCCGCATTTATCTTTCAACGAAAAACTACCTGAGTGCCATCAATTCCTTGGAAAAAGTTGACAGCAAGAGTCCGTCATTGCTTCGAGCCTACCAGCGCTGCACCCACTTTCGTGCCTTAGAGCTCATCAACAACCGCAACTACAAAGAAGCCATCAAGATGCTCAACAAGTCAACGACCTATCCGATGGACAAAACCATCAACACGGAAAATTTGTACTGGAAAGCAGAATGCGAATATCGTCTTGAAAAATTCAAAGACAGCTACTACTCATTTCAGAATTATTTCAAAGCCACCAATGTCAAAAGCGATGCCAACTACGACATGGCGCAGTATAGTTTCGGCTATGCCGCACTGAAGAACGGGAAGTACGGGGAAGCGGCCCAATCATTTCGCAATTTTTTAAAACAAATTCCTGAAAACCAAGAAGACTTGGAAGCTGATGCCTTGGCACGTCTCGGTGACTGCTACTATATGCAGAAAGATTTGAGTTCAGCCCTCAGCTACTACGGAAAATGTCAGCAGATGGGACGCAAAAATGGAGACTACGCTTTGTATCAGACAGCCAAATGCCATAGCTATCTCTCCCAATACGACAAAAAAATCGAAGCCTTGGAGCAATTGCTCAGCAATTATCCGAAGTCCTCTTTCAGTGATGATGCCGAATATGAACTGGCGACCACTTACCACGCCCAAAATAACTATGGGGCGGCCATTGCCTCCTACAAGAATTTCATCAGAAAATATCCCAAGAGCCCATACGTACGTCAGGCACACAATAAGTTGGCGCAGGCATATCAAAACACACAAGACATTGACATGGCCGTTTCGACTTTCAAATATGTGTTTGAGACCTATCCTGGTTCACAGGAAGCAAAGGATGCACTTGCCAATTTAGAAAACATCTACACGGAAACAGGAACAACAAGTGAATTCTTTGACTACATCAAGTCAAAGAATATGAATATTTCCTCGGACCGCCAAGACTCCATCAGTTACAAAGCCGCCGAAAACAAATATATGCGTGGTGACTGCGAAGCGGCAGTACGGGGTTTCAACGACTACCTGAGGCAATTCCCGAACGGATTATTTGCCGCCAAGGCCCTATATTGCAAAGGCGATTGCGAATATGCTTCGGGAAACTACGACAATGCCCTGCAATCGTTTGAAAGTCTGGTCAACCGTTACAACACGGAATTCAACGAAACAGCATATCGAAAAGCGGCAAGCATTCTTTACAGCAAGAAAGAATATGCCAAAGCTCTCAACTATTTCAACAAGTTGGTAGAATACTCATCATCTGAAGCGAACACCACTTTTGGCAATAACGGCTGCATGCATTGTGCATACGAGCTACGTCAGTATAGAGAAGCTTACAACGCCGCCACGAACATACTACTTACCACACAAAATGACAACGACTTACGCAATGAGGCATTGCTTATTGCCGGCAAGTCTGCCATTGCCATGAGTGACAATGCCAACGCACTCAAATATCTAACGCGCTTGGCCAAGAGTGGCAGCAATGATCAATGTGCCGAAGCTGCCTACCTCGTTGCTCTCATCCATTTCAACGACAACAACCTCGACCTTTGTGAACAGCAAATCAAAGACATTCTGGCATCGGATTACACATCTGAATACTGGTATGCGTCGACTTTCATCCTTTACGGCGATGTTTACGCTGCCCGCGGCAACGACTTCCAAGCCCGCTACACCTACCAAAGCATTATTGACAATTACGAAGGTGAGGATTTGAGGCAAGTTGCCACAGACAAGATTGCCGCGATGGACAAAACCAGTGAGCAATAATCAAAGTTAATTATTTAGAATAAGTTACGATTGAAATCAAAATAAGATAATGAAAAGAATAGCAATCATTTCGGGTTTAATATTATTTGGCACGATGTTGTCATTCGGACAGGTGATTGACACTGCTCGATTCCGCTTGAATTTTGTACCACAAATGTCCAATGTGCAGAAAATAAACCAACAAGCCGTGCTGAACGACACCAACAAGGATGTTGTCAAGTTCGACTATTCCATCACGCCCGTACAGATGGATGTCACATTTACGCCGGCACCCATCAAAACGAACAAACTGGGTCCGGAACCACAGGATACCATTGCCCGCAACTTCATCAAGTTTGGTTTTGGCTATCCCATCACACCGCTTTTAGATTTCTCTGCCCACAACACCAACAATAGTAAATTTTCTTACGGCATCAACTTCCACCATTTTTCATCATGGGCGGGGCAGATTGGCAAAAAACAAAAGCAGTATGCCTACGCTCCAACCAGCGACACCCGGGTTCATCTTTTTCTAACTCGCTTCTTCAAAAATCAAACCTTATACTCTTCTTTAGGATACAATCATGAATTAGCCCATTTATACGGCTTCAATAAAGACATTTACGGAAAAGGTGGAATTTTAGGTTTCAACGACTATTATTATGACAAATCTTATCGAGACACCTTGCGCAACGATTTCCATCATTTAAAAGCAGAGGTTGGAATTAGATCCAATTACGTATTAGGAGAAAAAAAGCTGAAACAGGACGTACGTTTGAACTACGATTTTTTATATACCCATCATAAAGACATGGAGAATCATATCGGCGTCAACTCATTCTTCGCATACGATGCCCGTTTTATGAAGGTATCTGGTAGTCAGAATTATCGCATCGACTTCAACTTTGACTATTTCAATGACAAATTCAACGATGCCGGTCTATTCAGGTCTGCAAATGCTTTTAAGGTTGAGTTTGTGCCATCGCTGAATTTCACCATTAAAGAATATCACATTTTGGTCGGTGTTGGTGTTCCCATCCTTCATTCAAACGGCAAGACCAGATGTCCGGTTTATCCCGTTGCCGAAGTTCAGTTGGGCATCGTTCCAAGCATAATGAGCATTTATTTTGGCGTCAAAGGAGATGTTAAGTACCAGGGGATTAAAGAGTTACTATATGAAAACCCGTATTTCACTCCTTCCTTCGACACATTGGAATTTGCCCGCAACCGCATCAGCATTTATGGCGGCATTAAGGGAAACCTGGTAAAGAAATTGAACTATCACGTTTCTGCCAACTACTCCTATGTACAAGGAATGGCCTTTTTCCAAATCGACACCACCGCTCTGTTAGCCAATCAATTTAATGTACTATATAAAGATGTAAACAAACTGAACGTTTGCGTCAACCTCGAATGGGAAGTCATTGACCATCTGTCATTGGGTTTGGAAGCCAACTACAATGGCTATTTTTTCCGCAAGGGCAGTGACATTGAACACGCCTGGTACAAGCCGTCGTTTGATGTAGGCTTTGATGGGCGTTACACGTTGAAAGAGAAATTCATTTTCGACTTGAATTTTACGTTGGAATTTGGTCGCTGGGCATTGGCACCACGCGATGCAAAGGGCAATCTGTATATCGACGAGTCTACTGGCGCCGTATGCTACAAAGCCACAAAGATGAAACCCGTCATCGATTTCGGCATTGGCTTTGAATATCTCATTACGAAGAATTTCTCAGCATTTGCAACCATCAACAACATTGGTTGCCAGTATTACGCCAAATACTACGACTTCAACAGCTTCGGTATCAATGCTTTGATCGGAATTACCTATTCGTTTGGGAAAGATTCCATCAAGAATGTAAAGAAATCTAAGTAAGCTCTAAATTTGTTGGGGTACTGCCTTTCAGGCAGATTCTCACCTTTCAACTAACTAATCATTCCCCAGAATACATTCTTGCTCATCAATTGGGCAAGATATTTTGCTATAGGTGCATTTTCAGGATTTTTCAAGTTTGGGTCTTTATCAAGGATTGTCATTGCCAGCTGGCGGGTATAGCTGACCATTTTCTCATCGCGGACAAGGTCGGCGAGTTTGAAATCGAGAATGCCGCTTTGTTGCGTGCCTTGGATATCGCCAGGGCCACGGAGTCGAAGATCAAAATTAGCAATCTCGAAGCCATCGTTGGTAGAGACCATGGCGTCGAGGCGCTGTTTGCTATCGTTGGATAATTTGTCACTAGACATGAGGATGCAATACGATTGCTCACCGCCGCGCCCCACTCTGCCGCGCAACTGATGCAATTGCGACAGTCCAAAGCGTTCCGCGTTTTCGACCACCATCACTGTGGCATTAGGCACATCGATGCCTACTTCGATAACCGTTGTTGAAAGCAGAATTTGCGTTTGTTTATTGATAAAATGCTGCATTTCCATTTCTTTCTCTTCCGCTTTCATTTTTCCATGAACAATACCCAAGGCATAATCCGGCAAAGGAAATGCCTGTGACATAGCCTCGTAACCAGCCATCAAATCCTGCAAATCCAATTTCTCGGACTCTTTTATTAATGGATAAACCACAAAAATCTGTCGGCCTTTTTGAATTTCGCGACGCAAGAACCCATAAAGCCGCAAGCGATCACGCTCAAAATAATGGGCTGTGACTATCGGCTTTCGGCCTTTAGGAAGTTCATCTATCACTGAAAGGTCAAGATCTCCGTAGAGAGTCATGGCAAGTGTACGTGGGATAGGTGTAGCCGTCATTACAAGGATATGCGGCGGCGTGGTGTTTTTCTTCCACAATTTCGCACGCTGTTCCACGCCAAAACGGTGTTGCTCGTCAATAACCACAAAACCAAGATTCTTGAATTTCACTTCGTCCTCAATCAAGGCGTGAGTACCAATGAGAATGTCAATATCGCCATTCTGCAAATCCTCGTGCAATTGTCGTCTCTTGGCAGTTTTTGTTGAGCCCGACAAAAACTCAACGCGCACATTCATCTGCGACAGTTGCTTCTTAATATTTTCGTAATGCTGAGTGGCTAGAATTTCCGTCGGCGCCATCAAACATGATTGGAAACCATTATCTTTGGCTATAAGCATCAGCAGCAAGGCAGTAATGGTTTTTCCACTGCCGACATCACCTTGCAGGAGCCGATTCATCTGCCGTCCGCTGCCCATATCGGCACGGATTTCCTTGATAACACGTTTTTGGGCATTTGTCAAAGGGAAAGGCAAATAATCATGATAAAAAGTATTGAAATTATCTCCGACGACGGAAAAGATATGCCCTTTGTATCGTTTCGAAGTCAGCAATTTCAGTTTCAGCAATTTCAGCTGGGTAAAAAACAGCTCATCAAATTTCAGACGAGTCATGGCGGCCGAAAGAGACTGCATATCTCTTGGAAAATGGATATGGCTCATCGCCTCTTTCAGCGGCATCAGTTTCAGGTTCTGGAGAATAGAGCCAGACAGATGCTCTATAATGACATCCTTGACTTGTGGAATCAACGTCATCATCAGTTTGGAGATGGCTTTGGAGTCGAGTCCGGCACGTTTTGCTTTATCGGAAGTATTGTAAAGCGGCTGAAAGCTGGTAGGCACTGTCGTTTCCGATTGCGTTTTTGGATCGATAAGTTCGGGATGAGTGATGTTCCAGCGATGATTGAATTGTGTCGGTTTGCCAAAGACAATGAACTCGTGATTTTCACGGATGACATCCTGAACCCAACGAATGCCGTTAAACCAAACCAACTCGATGCTGCCGGTTTCGTCCATAAATCGGCAAACCAGACGTTTAGCACGTTGCTGGCCCACAATTTCCGAACTGACAATTCGGCCTTTCAACTGAATATAAGCGCCTTCGGACTGGATATCGGAAATATGATAGATTTTGGATTTATCGATATGACGATAGGGGTAATACTGAAGCAAATCGCCAAAAGTAAAGACGTTGAATTCCTGGCGCATCACCTCGGCACGCTTCGGTCCCACGCCCTTCAAAAATTCAATAGGAGTCTCCAATAAATCAATCTGCGTCATCATTCCCATTCCTTCCGTTTACAAAATTTGAAAGAGCAAAGATAATCAAAAAAATGTTCTGAACTTCGAAATTTGTCACATAATTTAAATTCAGAATCGCAGAATAATTCAACACTATGATGTATCCAAAATTTGGGACTTCATTTATATATTTGAGGCACGGATTATTTTTCATTTTTTCGCAGGCAACATTTTTCAAAAAAAATCGTCTTAATACAAAAACACACTCATCATTCCCTACCATATCTCACACTCTAATTTCTTAGTTTCTTAATTTCTTAGTTTCTTAGTTTCTTAGTTTTTCAACCCTTAAAACCCCAATATTATGAAAAAACACTTTACCCTTATTTTCACGTTATTCCTGCTTCTCCTCCAGATTCCTGCCTCCGCTCAGGGCGAGTGGAAGTGGGCTAACTACTGGACGGGCAACGACGACCTGTTGAATCCATCTCACGCATATAACTATGTGGTGCGCACCGCCTTTGATGATGACGGAAACGTTTATGTTTTCGGCAGCTTTGGCGGAAATGCCTTTCTGTATGACCAAAACCAGGAAATCAGATTCTCCGACAATCCCATTATTGAGTCTAATAGTTCTCCAGGCAATGTTTTGGCAAAATTCAACGCGCAAGGTGACTTGCTTTGGTATAAGTTTATCAAAAGCACAAATGGCGATTGTCTTCCGTATGATATGGTTATCAAAGACAGTGTCATTTTAATTGCTGGTGAATATAGTTGGACCTATGCTCTGAACAAACCGTTTTGGTTTTTTGACACGCTTATCACAGAGCAAACAGCACTTTCATATGGGAATGGAGCCTACCAACCTCCATTCACTTTTGGCAATTACTCTTACTTTGTTTATTTTGACCCTAATGGCGATATCATTCAAAAACATTTTGTACAAACCAAATCGAGAGAATGCTATGGGAATACGCATGCAATAGCTCCACTAGGAAGCAGGTTTATAGGAGGCTATCCTATTTGTATAGATAACGACAACAACATCTACATCGCAGTAAGTATGCAATACGAAGGCAATGAATCTGACCCTTACGGCATAATAATAGATTGTGACACCGCAAATATGTATAACATATATTTGCCAGGCAACTATTGTGGTTTGTCTCTAAACAATATTATGTTATATAAATTCGCTCCAGATTGGAGGTTGGTTTGGGGGAAACCATTGGTCCATCATACCGAAGGATTGTCCCCTGCAATCCCCACAGATACGGTGAATCCAAGTTTTAGGCCTTTTGTTGGGGGAATGAGCATTGATAATCAGGGGAACCTCTATATATCTGGTTATTTAATGGATATGTTTCTTACTGATCAATACAACCAGTACCCAATGTATATTTATTGGGACAACGTACATCGTGCAATCATAGATGACCACGGGTTGGCATTTTGCCTGCCCTTTATAGTAAAATATGATTCTGCGGGAACGGTGCAATGGTCGAATCAGGCTTTTATGAAACACGCACCCACGGCGACATGGTACAATACGATATACTGGACAGACAACTGTGTCACAGAAAACAGTGTTTATCTTTTGGGGGATACAAGAGTATCAGAAGGTTATAGTACTTTGTACTATTTTGACAATGAAAATAATAACATGGATATTTCCCAATCATCATGCTATTTTGCCAGATTTAATAGAGATAATGGTAGTTTTGAAAATAGCGGCGTTTTCCCTGGGGAAAAAACTTGTTCAGGGGAAACAGCTAAGCCTGCTGTTGTTAACAATCATCTTTTATGCTTGTCCAAAGATTTTTTCAACAGATATTTCATTTTAGGACAATTCAATACGAATGGCACATTTAAAAAAGGAGATACGATTGTAAACAATAGTGGTACAATGTCTGCAAATCAAGAAGTTGTTATAAACGAAACAGGACACATTTTGACTAGTTTTATTACTACCCAAGACCTGACTTTCGGCAATGACCTCACCCTCAATTTTGACGACCACCAACACAGTCACGCTGTTGTCGCCTATCGTTCCGACCCGTCCATTTTGGTACCGTACCCGGAGGATACGACAGGGATTGCGGAGCATAGTGTCAAGGTCAATGTGCGTTTGTGGCCTAATCCCTCAACGGACAAAATCACCATCGAGAGCGAAGATGCCTTCCCGATAAAGTCCGTCTGTATAGCCGACATGCAGGGTACCATCGTAGGCATCCTACCCGTGGATGACACCCGCTGCACCCTCAACGTCAGCAACCTGTCTGCCGGCACCTACATCATCACCGCAAGCGGCGAGATGGGCCAGTGGGAAGGAAAGGTGGTGAAGAAGTGATGGATGTGTGCGCCGTAGGCGCATCTATTTCTCTTCCATTTTCTTTTTCAATACTTCTAACTCTTTTTTCAGGGCAGCCACTTCGTCGTCGTGTTCTCGTTTAACCGAGTGCTTGAATTTCACCATCGCGAGATTGAGTTCAAAAGAGGTTTCCTCCGATTGTTTGGGCAGTGTGCTGTCCAATATTTCAGACACCAACTGTCCGCTACGTTTCAGCAGGGTCTTCTGTTGTGGTCCGTCTTCTTCCGCTTGCGGAATCTCCACCACCACACGAGCCAGTTCACGAAGTTTGGCATACGCCTCCACAATGGCTATGGTGGTTTGCACGGCCTGAGGACTTTTCAAAATGGTGGCCAGCATATACAAGCCTTTTTCCGTGAATGCTTTCGGCAATGTCCTCATTTTACTCCAATTTGCGGTCAAAAATTTTGACCGCAAATACGAAAACTCTTGTTGCTCAAGTGGAAATATATATCCATCAGGGAACTTTTCAGGGTTGTTCTTGACTGCCTGATTAATTTCTTTTGTTTGCACACCGTACAGTTCGGCGACATCACAATCGAGAATAACCTGTTGGTTTCGAAGTGTGATGATTTTTGATTCTACGTTTTCTAATTCTTCCATCGTGTTTCGTTTTAAATTTCTGCCGCCAAAGATACTACAATAAGAAGATGGTGTCAAGTGTAAAATGCTGTGTTGCAAATTGTTGAAAAATTGCAGAAAAAGATGTCATTTTTGCAACTTAGTATAGGGAATATGCATATTTTCATTTTTGGCATTTTCTTTCCAGGAAACATTTGAGAGGGCGAATTTCGGAGAAAATCGAAAGGAGGACTTCAATTTGCCATAAGATTTCCCAGCCTCCGTAGGGACGCGATTCATCGCGTCCGCCGCGTTGGTCGCTGACGCTTCTAATTCACACATTAAAATAAATAAAATTATTAAAATTAATTTTAATGAATGGAAACCACGCCGTAGGCGGGGAAACAACGGCCCACGAATTTTCACCAATTACCACGAATGAAGATTATTCAATACATAATTCGTACCCATTCGTGCTAATTCGTGGGAAAAGCAAGTGTGATAACGAATTGGTTTTCAATTGTATAAAATAAATTTTCAAAAAAATGCATATTATAGTGCAACAATAACACCACTTATTTCGTCTTCACATAAAGGAACATTGGCATCTGCCTCGCAACTGCAAAGACTTAACACATAACCTTCCAAATACTGAACTCATTGACACATTGCCATATAGCCGTATCACCCTTTGATTATCAACTTTAAATTTTAATATTATGAAAAAGCACCTTACCCTATTAACAACAATCCTCCTCGCCGTTCTCACTGCCTCCGCCCAGGGAGAGTGGAAGTGGGCCAACTACTGGACGGGCAACGACGACCCGATGAACGGCAATAATCCATTCAATTACATCGTGCGTACCGCTTTTGACGATGACGGGAATATTTATGTGTTCGGTAGCTTTGGCGGAAATGCTTCAATTTATGACCAATCTCAAGATATTTCTATTGCTAGCGATGTCACCATAGCGTTGGCCAATACCCCAGGTGCCGTTTTGGCAAAATATGATACGATGGGGAATCTGTTATGGAAAAAGTCTATTAAAGGAAGCCATGATAATAGTTGTTTACCTTATGATATGGCTGTTCAGAACGACCGTATTACCATTGCAGGTGAATATAGTTGGGATTACGGTTCTAACAATAAATTATGGTTTATTGACACCTTGATCTCTCAACAAGTTGCACTCTCCTATCCTTCAAATGAATTTCATCCTCCATTTACTTTTGGACACTACACATATTTCGTTTCTTTCGATTTAAATGGTAATATGCTTGAATCACATTTCATTAAAACTCTAACAAGAGAGTTGTATGACGGTCAGCACTTTGAATATCCTTTGGGTCAAAGGTTGGTTGGTGCTTACCCTGTCTGCATGGACGGTCAGAACAACACATATATTGCAATTTCAACCCAATATGGAGGTGTGGATTCTTTGCCTTTCACCATCATAATAGATGAAGATTCCTTAAAAACTTATCAGATTTTCTTGCCCGGGAATTGTGTTGATCCTTCTTATGTAGTCAACAATATTTTGATATACAAATTTACCCCCACATGGGAACTGGATTGGGCGAAGGTTGTAATAAGCAATACTGATGGCCTTGCCTCTTTGATTCCTAACGATACTATAAATCCTCCGTATTTTTTTCCTTACATTGGAGGTCTGAATATTGATGAAAACGACAATTTATACCTTTCTGGAACTATAGAAGGAATGGACATGGCAGACGCATTCAACCAATATCCAATGAGTATTTTTTGGGACGATTCTCATTTCGCCACTGTAAATGACCATGGATTGGCTATGAGTTTGCCATTTGTCATCAAGTATAATTCCAGTGGCAACGTACAATGGGCCAATCAGGCCTTTGTTAGAAACCCAGCCAATACAGCATTGAATCTTAGAATATCATGGACTGACAATTGTGTAACAGATGATGCAGTTTATCTTGTAGGAAATGCAGATTTGCTTGAAGGATTAAGTGCCCAATATTTTTTCGACAATGAGAACAACACAATGCCAATAACCCAAAGCTCCGCTTACTTCGTTAGATTCAACAAAATTAACGGAGAATATGAAAGTTCCGGCATTGTTCCTGGCGAAAAATCGGCGTTCCGCATAGGGAAAACTGCAAGGCCTGCTGTGATAAACAACCACTTGCTGATGATGCCAGCAAACTACACAAACACTTTATGGCAGCTTTGCTATTTCAATACCAATGGGATATTTGAGAAAGCAGATACAATTTCCCATTCTCATAATAAATTCTCATCAAGGCATGATGTGAAAATCGATGAACAGGGTCATATTTTATGCGGTATGACCACAAGTGAAGACCTGACTTTCGGCAATGACCTCACCCTCAATTTTGACGACCACCAACACAGTCACGCTGTTGTCGCCTATCGTTCCGACCCGTCCATTTTGGTACCGTACCCGGAGGATACGACAGGGATTGCGGAGCATAGTGTCAAGGTCAATGTGCGTTTGTGGCCTAATCCCTCAACGGACAAAATCACCATCGAGAGCGAAGATGCCTTCCCGATAAAGTCCGTCTGTATAGCCGACATGCAGGGTACCATCGTAGGCATCCTACCCGTGGATGACACCCGCTGCACCCTCAACGTCAGCAACCTGTCCGCCGGCACCTACATCGCGCACGTAGAAACCAAGGCCGGCATCAGCGACTGCAAATTCGTGGTGAAACGGTGATGAAAGGATGATTTTAGGTGCGGTTTGTAGCGACGCGGCGCATCTCTACTTTCGAATTATTAAATGGTATTGCTTTGCGTTGTTATCTATCGATAAGCTGCGAAAGTTGAAAAAAAAAATACATTTTCGCAGCTTATCGGTAGTTTTTTTTCTATTTTTTCAGTTTGAAAACTTGAAATTATGGTTGCAAATATCATTGCACGCACGAGATGCATCTGCATCCGTTTACTTTGGCAGAAACAGAAAAATATTTCGTTTCAAACGGATTCACCTGGAAAAGGCTGAGTATCCTTCAAACCTATATGGCAGTAGGAGGCGTTCCCTATTATCTAAGTCTCTTTGATAAAACAGAGAGTCCGGCCGTTGGACTCGACCGTCTGTTTTTCAGCGACGATGCCGAACTCCAAAAAGAATACAAACGGCTGTTCTCTTCTTTATTCCGCAATTCAGAACCCTATCTTGATATCATTTCGCTTTTGGCTAAAAATTCTCGCGGGATGACGCGCGAGGAAATATCCTCAGCACTTAAAATTGACAACAACGGAAAACTGGGGGATATGCTTGATAATTTGATTTATTGTGATTTCATTAGGAAATTCAATGTGCGGAATAAGAAAATCAAGACCAATTCGGCATTGTATCAACTGACGGATTTGTACACGATTTTTTACAATACCTTTGTCTCAAAGAAAATCGTCGAAGAACATTTCTGGACTCGCAATGTTGCTTCTTCAAATGTGAAAGTATGGTACGGACTGGCATTTGAAAATGAGTTTTTCAGGATAACCCATCGCATAGAGGCATTCCAGACCGAGACAGAAACGAAAAGCAGTATAATCCCAACTATGATAACAACATTTGGCCTGTCAAAAGGAATGTACAACGACCAGATTCCTGTTCAGCTGACTATGGATGACCTGTTTTTATAATGCTGATGGAAAGCCGACTTTGTTCGGTCTTGAGAAATTGTAAAATGCGCAGTCCATCGGCATTTTCGTGAAAGGCGTGCCTAAAATGAGCCAAATCCTTGGAATTTTTGCGAAGTGGCTGCCATAAATCGTCACTTTTGAATTATTTTTCTAAAAAACAATAAAAGAAATCAATTATCAAAAAAAAGAAAATAGTATATTTGCAACAGCTATTTCGTTGAAGCGTAAATACCATATTTTATTAAAATCTAACGCTATACAATTTTCATACGCAAAATAAAATTCTATAATGGACTATTTGTTATTGGGGGCGAAGAAGAATCTCATCAAGAACTTACGAAAGAAGGGCATTTGTGACGAGCAGGTGTTGGCCGCTTTCGACAAGATTGACCGCCACTTGTTCATGGACTCGTTTTTATGGGACAAGGCATACGAAGACATGGCGTTGCACATCAATTGCGGGCAGACCATTTCGCAGCCTTCCACTGTTGCGTTTCAGACACAGCTGCTGCAAGTAAAACCTGGCGAAAAAGTATTGGAGATAGGCACTGGTTCTGGTTTCCAGGCGGCCATTTTGGGCGCTTTGGGAGCTCGCGTATTCTCCATCGAACGACACCTCGAACTCTTTAGCAAAGCAAAAAATCTTCTCGCCCAAATCAATGAAAAAATCATAGTCCATTTCGGCGATGGCTTCCAAGGATATGAAAGATACGCTCCTTTTGACAAAATCATTGTCACCTGCGGAGCGCCAGAAATCCCTCAAAAGCTGTTCAGGCAATTGAAAGTTGGCGGATTAATGGTCATTCCTGTCGGCATTGACAGCCAAGTGATGAAAAGAATCACCAAAATCGACGAAGAAAATTTCAAGGAAGAATCCTTTGGAAACTACAATTTCGTACCCATGCTTGAGGACAGAATGAAAGATTCCAAAACCGTATTTTAACAGATTTTAACGCTGAAACATCGGATTGTTATCCTTAGCAGCTTCCGGGTAGAAACGACGCAACAACACATCCGAAAGGCCATTAGATGCTGAAGGCATATAGCGTTGCAAAACCGTTCCATCTTCATCCAACAAGATATAATCAGGCAACGAATTCATTTCTAATTCGTTAAGCCACTCATACTGCTGGTTAAAATGTAAAAACTGCCAATCAAATTGTGGATATTTATTCAGGAAAGCCTGCAACTTATACTTGTCAAAATCGACGCAAACGCTCACTAAGGTCAGCGAATCCTTATACTGATCGGCCAAATTCTGAAGCAAGGGCATTTCGCGCACACACTCCACGCAATCCGTACGGAAAAAATGCAATAAAACACATTTTCCCTTCAGTTTCTTCAAAGTAAAATCCTTGCCGTTAGATTCTTTGAACTTCACATCGCAAACTGGATTATCGTATCCAAACTTATTAATCAAATCCAACATATTGTCAATAATCGGTTGATGTTCAGTAAAATGAGAATTTGCCTGCAACTGCATCAGCATAGTTTCAATATTACTTTTATTGAATTCCGGATGATTCAAGTATAATTGACCCAAAGACTTGACAATCACCAGTTCACGCAAACGTTCATTGACGAGGAACGGATCCTTGCCAACCTCGTTGAACAACATCTGATAATCTGCATTATCATTAATGCCAACAAACACATTTTCAAGATTTATCTTCAAGGAATTGAAAATATAATCATCATAAAAAGTGTTAAAAAGGTTCATATATGCAGGATTCTGATACAAAATATGATCATTATCCAAGTATTTCTTGAACAAAGTATCGGCATCTTTGCTCCAGTACATCATATCAAGTTCTGAAAGAGAATAATACAAATAAGATTGATAAAAATCGTAAGGATTATATTGAATCGGATATTTGTCATTCAGATATTGGGCAACCGAATCGTAGGCATTCAAATCATGATCATAAATGATTTTGAAGGCACGTTCATTGAAAGCGGTAGTAAAATCGTAATTGAAGTTATTGACACGCCTATTCAAATCATTTTCATCAGAATTGCTATTTTTGATTTTCAAAAAGCCATTATAATCCTGGGGAGAAAAAAGGCTGAACAATTCTGGGTCCATGTCGATAGTGAAATTGTATTTCTTTTGAGGTTCGATTAAAAATTCGGCTCTGGAAGTACGGATTTCGAGTTGAACGAGTTTTATCTCGCGGGTAGGGAAAGACAATTCGAAACTCCCATCCTTTGCGATTTTGCAGCGTGCCACGGTTTTCGGAACATAAGTCAGCAAATCGTCGTAGGCGACAAGGCGAACTTCTTCGCCAATGGCAAAATCGGCATGGCCATGGATTACTGCCGGGGTTATTTTCTGTGCTGCCAAAGAAAACGTCAGCCATAAAAAGCACAAGGAGACTGCAACTTTTTTCGAGAAGATAATCATATCAAATTCTATAAAATTATTCTAAGACAAAAGAAACATAATCGGAATAATCGGCGTGGTGATGATACAATTCGCGCACCAAGGAGGATGACAAATGGGCAAATTGAGGGGTGGACATAAAGAAAAGCGTTTCCACCTCAGGTACCAAATGCCGATTGGCTTCAGCAATATCGTGTTCATACTGGAAATCCAACGAATTTCGCAGTCCACGAATTATGAATTTCGCACCGACGTTTCGACAGAAATCAACAGTAAGGCCCTGGTATTTAGCCACTTCAATCTTCTCAGACTGAAAGGTCTGTCGAATCCAATGCAAACGTTTTTCGATGGGAAAAAAACATCTCTTATCCGGATTATCGCCGATGGCAATGACAATCTTGTCGAAGAGCGGCAAAGCCATCTTCACGATTTCCTCGTGACCTTTGGTCAGCGGGTCGAATGAGCCAGGGAAAACTGCGATATTCATAAACTACTCTCTAACCACAACGAAATTATAATCATCAATGAATTTGATAAGCCGTGAGGGCTTGTAATCGGTAGAATCGGCAAAAGTTTCCGGGACGATATGGTCCACCAAACTTTTAACCTGGGGTGTAATATCTGAAAAGAGTTGTGGTGCCGGCATTCCTGAAATGTTGGCCGAAGTTGAAACAATGGGGCGGTCAATTCGAGCAATAAGTTTCTGGCAGAACAAATTGCGAACAATGCGGATTGCCAATGTTCCATCATTAGAAACGACCGAAGGAGCAATATTGTAACCTTCGGGGTAAATAAAGGTGGTTGGGCGCGACGGTTCGTTAATTAAATCCCATGCTATCAATGGAATACGCTTGACATAAAGAGGAAGTCTATCACTTTTGTCGAGCAATACCAGCATGGATTTTCCTTCAATACGCTGTTTGATAGCAAAAACCCGTTTTACGGCCTCCTCATTGGTGGCATCACAACCCAAGCCCCAAATCGTATCCGTAGGATAAAGAATCACTTTGCCTTGGAGTAGTAATTCGGCACATTTTTCAATTTCAGCTTCCATAGTTTCAACTCTTAAAACAATTTGCAAAATTAGTAAAAGTATTGTTTGATTGTTTCAGCAAATTCGTTTTTTTTCTATTATTCGTATCTTAAAATCTTATTGGCAAGAAATCTGTCGACTGTGATGTTGTGAAGGGGGTTCTGCCGGCAATGAAACGGTGGAAGGGTGGTGTCTGAAAGACACCACCCTTCCCCAAAAATTTAAAATTAACTGCCAACGGACGAATAATTCCCAAAAAAAATGTATTTTTGTAATTTTAATATCACCATATAAAAAACAAGATGGATAAATTGGCATTTCGACATTGGTTTTGGCTTTGGGGGCTGATGGTTTTGCTATTGACATCCTGCAAAAAAGAGGAGAAATATTCTGATATCCCGCACATCGAATTCATCAGTTTAGAAAGCATTAATGACGGATCGTCGGATATGGACGTACGGCTAACGTTCAAATTTCAAGACGGCAATGGGGATATCGGCCTTGATGACGATGATACTGAAACTCCTTTCGATACCGCTTCCGTATATTACTACAACTGCTTCATCAGCTATTTTGAAAAACAAAATGGTGAATATGTGGAAATTGAACTGCCTTTCACGATGAATATGCGAATACCGAGACTCAGCAAATACGACAAAGAATCAATAGAAGGTGAAATTTATATGGATCTCTACGCCAACAATCCCTTTTCGAAATTCGACACGATTCGCTACGAAGTTTTTATTGTTGACAGGGCTCTGAATCACAGCAATACCATTACGACATCAGAATACATAGTATCAAAATAAGACAACAAGACAAGTGATTAAAAATCAAAAGATATGATGGAAGAAATGAATAATGTGCATCAAATTATAATGGCAGCATTGGCAGAAGACATCGGCAATGGCGACCACTCGTCGTTAGCATGCATTGATCCCACGATTCAAGGGGAGATGCGTCTTTTAGTAAAAGCTGACGGCATCATCGCCGGCATCGATGTAGCCCGCGAGGTACTTCACTGCGTTGATCCGAACATCCGCATGGAGCAGTACAAGAATGACGGCGACATGGTCCATAAAGGCGACATCGTTTTCACGCTCAAGGGTTCATCTCAGAAAATGCTAACTGCCGAACGCACCTTGCTGAATTTCATGCAGAGAATGAGTGGCATCGCCACCGCCGCACACCGCTACGCCGAGGTCGTCAATGGCACTAAAACAACCATTCTCGACACTCGCAAAACCACTCCGAACATGCGTATTTTCGAGAAATACGCAGTAAAAGTCGGAGGTTGTCAGAACCATCGTTTCGGGCTTTTCGACATGGTAATGCTGAAAGACAATCACATTGATTTCGCTGGCGGCATTGAACAAGCCATTGATAAAACAAAAGCATATCTTGCGGCCAATCAATTGGATTTAAAAATCGAAATTGAGACCCGCAACTTGGCAGAAGTCAAACGAGTCATGGAACACGGTGGGGTAAACCGCATTATGCTCGACAATTTCAAGCCCGAACAAATTATTGAGGCACTGAAAGTAATTGATGGAAAATATGAAACTGAAGCTTCCGGGAATATCACCATGGACAATCTAAGGGAATATGCTGAAACCGGAGTTGATTTCATCTCGGTAGGAGCTCTCACCCATCATATCGCAAGTTTGGATTTAAGTCTGAAAGTTATTAAATAACAACATTGAGTTTATGAAAAAGTGGCTTAAAGTTTTACTCATCGTCTTGGGAAGCATCATTGTATTCCTTGGACTGCTTACCATTTTCATTGGACCGATAGCGAAAACAATCATCGAAAATCACAGCAAGGAAATCTGTCACCGCACAGTGACGATGGACAAACTCCGCATCAACTTGTTCACGGGTGGCGTTGACATTCGTGGATTTAAGGCCTTTGAAGAGGATGATCAAAACGAATTTCTGACTTTCGATGATTTGAATGTCAACATCGATCTTTTTGCATTGATAGTAAAAAAAGTCAAACTAAGGCACATCACGTTAGAATATCCCGTCATCAATGTCATGCAGAATGGAACGGATTTCAACTTTTCAGACATCATTGAATTTTACCGTCCCGAGCAACCAGATACCACGCCAAGCAACTGGATTGTCGACCTCAGAAAAATCAATCTTGTAGAAGGAAGCATTAGTTACTCCGACTTGCAGGTAAACAGCAATGTTCGCATGAAAAAAATAAACATTGACGTGCCCAGAATCTGCTTTGGCAGAGGAAATTCCGACATGGCGATGCAATTGCTTTTCGAACAAGGCGGTTCTTTAGACATTAAAGTGGGTTACGGCATGGACAAATCCGATTTCGTCGTTTATCTTACCCTCAACGAAGTCAATTTGAATCCGGCCAGACCCTATCTGCATCGATTCATAAAACACAAGCATTTGGAAGGCAATTTGTCTGCCAATCTATCGGTCGCTGGAAACTTGAACCACATTTTAGACCTGAATGCCAAGGGGAATGTGAGTTTGTACAATTTTGGACTCAGCACCAAACACCATGACGACATTATCAAACTCGACCGCATGAGCATTGACATTGACACCATCAACATTGCGAACAACATATATCACTTTGAAAAGATTGCGTTGGATGCTTTGCAAGTCAAATTTGAAATCAATGAATACGGCAATTCATTTGCCAGCCTGTTTGATTCAGAAGATAAAAAAACAGACGAAGTTGAAAATGGAACTAAAGAAAAAGAATCAAAGAAAAACAACAAAAAATCTGTCAAAGAGAATTTAGAACAAATCGAAATTGAGAAAGAGGACTCCGAAAAAAGCGATGATGCGACACAATTTCCAGATATTCAAATTACACATTTCGTAATGAATAACTGCGGAGTAGATTTCGTGGATAAGACCCTGAAAGCCGGAGCTATGGACTTGCCCGTAAGCAACATCACGGTTGACGCTCACGATTTACGGTCTGCCAGCCAAAGCAAGGCATCGCTGTATGCCCATTTCGGCAAGACCGGCGAATTCATCTGTAACTGGGATGGCATGCTTTCACCCTATGGGAATCAATCTATAGAATTAGAAATCAAAGATTTGCAGATGAAGGAATTGTCTCCTTACTGTCTCCATTATTTTGCGTACCCCATTTCAAAAGGGGTTTTGGTGTACAAAGGCAAAACCACACTTAAGAATCGTTATTTGGACAGTCAGAATCACATTGACATGTACAATTTAATCATAGACAAGAAGCGCAAGAATATAAAGCCCGAATACAAATTGCCACTGCAAGCGGCGGCATATGTTCTGACAGACATTACGGGACGTGCACAATTAGACCTTCCCGTCAAAGGAGATGTCAGCAATCCAAAATTCAACATAGGAAAAATCATTGTCAAGGCCTTTTTCAACACCATATTAAGAATTGCCGCATCCCCGGTGGACATGATAATTCAGGCCTGCCGAGCCAATGCAGATGTTTTCAACGACTTGAGCATAGACTTGACACAAGACGGTGCTTTTACCTCAAAGCAATACGATCAGTTCAATGGTATTTCTGAAATCATGAAAGAAAAACCGGAATTGTCGATAGAGGTAACACCATCCTTCAATCTGGCAAATTACAATCCAGCAGGCGATGCCAGTCAAAATGCCCTGACGCTTGAACAATACGAGCACCTAAAAAGTATGATCCTCTCTCATTTTTCACAATACGGAATCGGCGGCGAACGCATTATCTTCACCAATGAATTTGGCAAGAAAACGCCATTAAAAGACAAGGTCTTATTGAGTTTTGATGTACGAACTCCCGGCATGGACGACTTGGACGGAATGGAAGCGGCCGAAGAATTTAAAGCAGCGGAAAGCAAAGAACTTGAAAATTAAGATTATGAAAATCAAGGAAGTAATTAATCATCTGGAAGAAAAATTTCCATTGGAATGGCAAGAAGATTACGACAACAGCGGCATGCAATGCGGTGATAAAGAGCAAGACATTACTGGAGTTTTAGTCTGCTTTGAGTTTTCCGACAAAGTCATAGAAGAAGCCATTACATTGAACGCCAACCTTATCGTAGCGCATCATCCCTTGATTTTCGGCAACGGGCTAAAAAAAATCGAGCCAAGCAATCGTATTGGGCGTATGGTCTGTAAGGCCATTGAAAACCATTTGGTTCTCTATTCGATGCACACCAACGTTGACAGTGGCATTGGCGGAGGCAACTACGCCTTAGCAAAAAAAATGCAACTGCGAAATACACAAGTACTTTTATCTCAAAATTTAGAGGGTGACCTCAACGGAAAAGTAGGTTTAGGAATGGTCGGCGAATTGCCAACGGAGATGAGTGAAAAAGAATTTTTGCATCATGTCAAGAGCAGTTTGGATTTGTCTGTTATCAAATATCGTGGAAGTGAGAAAGAAAAAATTCGCCGAGTGGCAGTTTGTGGTGGCGCGGGGGCGTCGCTGATGAAAAATGCCCTAACGGCACAAGCTGATGCTTTCGTGACCGGAGATATTCGATACCACGACTTCTTTATCGCTGATAATCAAATGCTTATCATAGACGTTGGCCATTTTGAAAGCGAACATTTCATAAAAGATATATTATATGCGGAACTAAAAGAAAATTTTAGTAACTTTGCCATTCATTTTTCTAAAATGGATGAATTAGATATATTATATATTTAAATTATTGATAATCAATATAATAAAATATACACTATGGCAACAAAAAAAGTAGCAAAAGAAGCAGAAACCGAAAATAAAGCGCCGAAAACTGCAAAAAAAGCAAGTGCGAAGAAATCGACCAAGACTGCAGCAGTTGAAGAAACTGAAGAAATAACTACTGAGAAGAAGACAAAGAAAGTCAGCGGTAAAAAAGCGGCAGCTGCTGAAGTGGTGAATACTTCTGAGCCTCAAGAAGAAATTCAAAGCAAACAGCCCATCGTCATTGAGACACACACTGAAGAGAGTGTCAATGAAGGGGAAGATTTAACCATTGCCCAGAAATTGTTGTCCTTGTATAACTTGCAGCAAATCATGTCGCAGATTGACCGTATTCGCGTCATCCGCGGTGAATTGCCAGATGAGATTCGTGATTTGGAAGATGCTCGCGAAGGTTTGTGCACCCGTATCAACAAATATCAGGAAGAAGTCAACAACCTGAACGACAAAATCAACGAAGAAAACGCAAAGATGCAGGATGCCATTGTTGCCATCAAGCGTTATGAAGAACAGCAGAACAATGTTCGTAACAACCGCGAATACGAATCTCTGTCAAAAGAAATAGAATATCAGAAATTGGAAATTCAGGTTTCTGAAAAGCATAAAGTGAAACACCAAGCTGAAATCGTCACCAAGAATGAAGAAATTGAAGTCTTCAAAACAAAAATGCAAGAATACGAAGACATCTTGGTTCAGAAGAAGAGTGAATTGGATGACATCATCGCTGATACCGAAAAGGAAGAAGCTGAGTTGACAGCAAAAGCCAACATCTTGAAAGAAAAAGTTGATGAACGCTTATTAACAGCTTTCGAACGTATCCGTAAAAACGCAAGAAACGGTCTTGGCATAGTTCAGATTGAACGCGACGCCTGCGGTGGTTGCTTCAGCACTATTCCACCTCAGCGCCAACTGGATATTCGTCTGCACAAGAAAATCATCGTTTGCGAAGCTTGCGGCCGTATTTTCATTGACCGACAATTGGTAGAATCACAAAACGCTCCCGCAGAAACCGAAGAAAAATAATCTTAACAAACTCGTTAAAGAATTTACATTTTTTCAACAGTTTCCACTAATTCGAGGGCATCTTTAGTATAGCCGTCAGCATGGATTTGCGAAGCCAGACTCTGGTTAAGCACCGCGCCACCAACAAAAATCGGGCATTTTACAGATAGTGCCTTCAAATATGATATTGTCTCTTCCATTGAAAGCACTGTGGTGGTCATCAGGGCACTCAAGCCGATGATTTTGGGCTTATGCTGACGATAAGCTTCTTCGATTTTTTCCTTAGGTGTATCCTTGCCCAAATCAACGACTCTATATCCATAGGATTCAAAGATTACCTTGACAATATTTTTGCCAATATCATGAACGTCGCCTTTGACGGTAGCCAACACGATGGTACCTTTTTGATTATTGCCTTGAGAAAACTTAGATTTGATGACGGCAAATGCTTCCTTACAGGCTTCTGACGCAGATATCAATTGGGGCAGGAAAATGCGCTGTCTTTCAAAATCAGAACCGACTTCATTCAAGGTTGGAATCAGTATTTCATTGATGACAGACATCGGATTTTGATTTTCCAAGGCCTGCTTTGTCAACAAGATGCTATCGGATTTCAAACCTCTTTTAATGGCGTTTTTCAAATCCATTCCTGAAGTTGTCGGAGTTGTCGGCGTTGTAATAGAAGCGGTATCTTGAGCCACAGTTGTTGCCACGGCCTTTTCGATGAAACGGTTCAAATCTTCGCCATTGCCACGCAGGGCTTTAAACGCCAGGATTGCATTCAACATTTCCGCATTGCAAGGATTGATGATAGGCATGGTCAAGCCATTTTCCATCGCCATGAGCAGGAAAGAGCTGTTGATAAGTTCTCTGTGGGGCATTCCGAAACTGACATTGGACACGCCGAGAGCAGTCTTGACCCCGATTTTATCATTGACCAAGCGAAGTGCACGAAGAGTTTCCTTAACCAAAGCCTGCTGAGCGCTGCAAGTCAGCGTCAAGGTATCAATCATCAATCGATGAGAAGCGATACCATAGTTTGTTGCTTCAAAAACAATACGTTGGGCAATGTCGAGACGCTCTTCGGCAGTTTGTGGGATTCCATTGTCATCCATCGTCAAACCAAGAACAACAGCGCCATATTTTTTAGCGATTGGAAAGACAAGAGACATATTTTCAGCATTCCCATTCACCGAATTGATAAGAGGAACGCCATTGTAATAACGGCAACCGGCCTCGATAGCTGCCGGGTTTGAAGAATCGATTTGCAAAGGCAGGGATGTGATTTCGGACAGATGAGTCACCACCTCTTTCATATTGCAGACATCGTCGGTCTTTGGGACCCCAAGATTAACATCCAAAAGGTCTGCCCCCGCATTTTCTTGTTTAATAGCTTCTTTATAGATATAATCAAAATCCTGATTAAGAATGGCTTCTTTCAGTTTTTTCTTTCCTGTCGGATTGATGCGTTCTCCACAAATGCGAATATCGTCAAAGCAGACATATTTCGTTGCCGAAGTGACGACAGTCTTCCTAACGACCTGACGTTGAACAACGGGTTGTCCTTTATGGACAGCAATTTCTCGAATAAACTCAGGATTGGTACCACAGCAGCCACCCAAAACCGCGACGCCCTGCTGCTGGAATTCGCTCATCCAAGCGGCAAAATCTCGTGATTCGAGGGTGTAACAGGCGCGACCATTGAGCAAGGTCGGGATACCTCGATTAGGTTGTACGATAACAGGTTTGTCACAATATTGAAGCAATTCTTCAACGATAGGTTTTAAATCTTTTGGGCCCAATGAACAGTTAACTCCAATGGCATCCGCACCCATATTGGACATCAATGTGGCCATGATACGAGGAGAAGTACCTGTCAAGGTATGACCTGTGGCATCAAAAGTCATCGTTGTAAAAACGGGCTTATCGCTATTTTCCTTTACAGCCAACAAAGCGCATTTCAGTTCGTAGAGGTCTGTAAAAGTTTCCAAAATGAAGCCATCGACCTTGTCACGGGCGATAAGAACCATTTCTTTAAAAGCCTCGTAAGCTTCGTCAAAGGATAGGTCTCCCATAGGATAAAGCATACGGCCGAGGGGGCCGATGTCACACATCACATACTGGGAAGTGCGGTGGCGCTTTGCCAATTCGATAGCGCTTTCGATGACGGCTTTTCTATCTTCATTAGGCATCTTAATGCGATTGGCTCCAAAGGTATTTGTAGTGATAAAATCGCAGCCGGCTTCTATGTAGCTGCGGTGAATGTCTGCAATTTGATCTTTGTTAGTGATATTCAGCATTTCAGGCATTTTCGACATGATGCCTCGTTTTTCCAATTCGGTACCAAAAGCACCGTCAAAAATCATCACCTGTTTCCCGAGTTTTTCCCTCATATTTTTAGTCTTTTAATTTTCAAAAATCATGATTTGCAAACTTACATAAAATTTCGGAATTTTACGCCAGTGAATAAAGATTGTTTTCTTTGAGGAAAGATACAAAAAAAGCGGCTTCGCAAGAAGCCGCTTTTCGGATTATGAAAAAACAACTGAATTAGCGAACAACCGTGAATTTCTGGTTGACAACACCATTTTCAGTATTAATTTTGATAATGTACATGCCATTGCTCAAGTTTGAAGTATTTACCACTGCCTGCATTCCATCAGCAGTAAAACCGGCAACTTTCTGTCCAGCGATGGTATAAACTTCAACACTGCTGATATTTGAAGTAGCGCTTACATTCAAAACATTATTAGCAGGGTTAGGATAAACGCTTACATTATTGTCATTTTCAGAAACTTCGGCAATGCTAACTTCATCATTAGCAACGCGGAAATTAGTAAAGAAAATAGCATATTTGTCGGCAGCAGATTCAACGTGGATAGCCACTTGAACAGTCTGACCATTGTAAGCAGACAAGTCAACAGCCTGGAATGCCCAGTTGGTATTGGTAACGGTTTTGGTATCCACAACCTTAGTGCCTTCAGCATAAGTTTGGCCTTCACCGATAACATAAACTGAGAATTTTTCAGGATAACTTGAACTATTTACCGCATAGTCAAAAGATGCGGCTGCATTTTGTCCCAAAGTGAAAGCAGGAGAAATTGCCCAATCGTCAGCAGCATTTGTTTCGTTATAAGCATACATCATGTAACTTTCATCAGCACCCGTATAGAAAGTGATTTCTCCATACAAACCATCTCCATCTCCATTGGCATCGATGATAGTCCAGCAAGCGTTCAGATCTTCGTTGGAGAAATCGGTTTCGTATGGAAGGGTTGGGACGCTGCAGTCAACAGCATGACCATTCAAAATGACAGTGGCATTAACATTGCCAGCGGTAAATGTTAAGGTTTCGTTATTGTCACCCACAACGGTAGGATTATAACGTACGAAGACATCAACGAATTGGATTGTTTGAGTTGCCGTAATGGTCAATGTGTTTGAAAAATTGACATTATCCGATGAGATTTCGAAAGGAGCAGCAACCGTTGCCACGATAGGTTCAGCAATGGAGACAATTGTCATTGCAACATTTTGAGCGGCAGTTGGAACATTGATTGCGCCAACAAACGACATTGTGTCTTCACTTAGATAAATAGCAGGAGTAGCTACTTCGATAGAGAAATCAGAAATATTAAACATATACATATCAGCATCTGAGATGCAATGGAAACCGATACGGTATGAGCCAGTGTAAGAAGTCAGATCAATTAAATAATTTTGGGGAGTTGTTGTCGCGATATCGGTTGTGTCAAGCAAAGTGGTATGAATACCGTCCTCGCCGATAATATCGACGTGGAATCTTTCAGGATAATTAACATTGGAAACGAAAGCGTTAAAAGAGAGGTATTGATTAGCATCGAGAACAAATTCTGGAGAAATCAACCAATCATCAGCAGGGCTTGATGACGAATATTGGTAATAAGCTTTACCATCGCCATCAATCCGGAATGTTTTACCATCATTGTTAGCATCAATTTTTTGCCAGCAATAAACTGTTTCTGATGAATCTGTGAAAGATTCTGCGAATGGGAATTCGTCGATGACATTGCATTCAACAGCAGAACCTGAAACTGCGATGGTATCAGTAACTTCAGAAGTGCTCAAAACGACATAATCGCTGAAATCACCAGCTGTGGAAGGTGAATATTTCACATAAATAGTGTCATAAGCGATAAGTCCTGTTTCTGCTGGTAAGAGAGCAGTCGTAGAGAAGTTGGTGCCATCCAAGGAAACTGAAAATGGATCGTTGGTTTCAATATTGATATCTTCATTTATATTCAAAGAATAAACAAGAACCGGCATGATTTCATTGCTTTCACCGGCAATGCCTGTGGCAAAATCGATACCTTCATCCGCGGAAGTCATGATCGTAGGTTCTGCCGTACCGATAGCGAAGTTGGTAATTGCGAAATAATATCCATTAGCTGGATCGGTAGTGACCTTGAAACCGATACGCAAAGTTTGACCTTCGAATTCAGAAAGATCAAGTTGAGCGGGTGTCCATGAACCGAAGGTCTCTATTTCTTGTTCTGGAAGAATTTCAACAGCGCCAGTATAATCTGTATCTGAAGGAATTACATAAACCGCATATTTTTCAGGGAAAGACATTCCGTAGAAGATATAAGATATCACATCAAAATAGTTCAAATAGTTATAAGACAATAAAGTAGCTTCCTCAAGGGTGAATTCTGGAGAAATCAGCCAGTCGTTGGCAGGATTCGATGTATCGGTAGCGGAAACATAGTAAACGGCAACACCATTCGCAGCATCCAGATTGAATTTACCCTGACCATTGATATCACCATCACCATTTACGTCAACGATAGCCCAGCAGTTGTTAACAGATTCTTCGGTAAAATCAGTAGCAAAAGGAAGTTCAATTGCACTGCATTCAAAACCAGCACCAGAAACGTTTATAATAACATCATTAACACTTTCATTTGATAATGTAACAACTTCATTGTAATCTGCCACAGCAGTTGGAGTAAATTTAACATACAAAGTGCCACCATTATTTGCCAAGGTAGCAGTGCTACCAAAAGTAGTACCATCGGCAGAAACAGTAAAAGGATCAGCAGTAGTAGCGACAACGCCAGAAGTGAGGTGATAAGCATTTATCTGGGCCGTTTTCGTAGCATTGTTACCGACAATTACAGTGCCAAAATCAAGATCTTCCGGTGCAAAAATCGAAGGATCGGTAGGTGCTTGGGTAACCGAAACTTCATCCATAACCAACATGTACTCATCCGTGCTATTGTGGTGACGGAATGCAATGTACACAGTCTGACCAGTATAGGCTGACAAGTCGCAAGTATATTCAACATAGTTTGCGGTGGAAACGCCAGATGTCAATACGGTTGTAAAATCTGACACTGAAGTGCCCGTTGTTGATACGTACACTGAAAAATGCTCCGCTGCATAGCTGTCATCCTGACCGGCAACAAAGAAATGCAATGTGGCATCTCCCGTCAACTGGATAGCCGGAGTAATCAAATAGTTGTCAGGAGTAAGTGCTGAGTAGGTATCATTATCGTATGACAAAGAACCCACACAACCCACACCGTCAACAGTTTTCATAAGAAATCCTTCAGAAGAAGTGTAAACGTTCCAGTTGAAACCATCGCCATCATTATCAATAGCGGTCCAACCTGCCGGGATAACACCACCTTCAAACCCCTCGTGGAAAATTACGATCTGCGCATTAGCGCAAACCAACGCAAAACACAATACAAAAATTGATAAAATTTTCTTCATTTGATTTGGTTTTTGATTAGTAATAATGTTATTTAAATTGTTTATTATTAATGTCTTATAACAATTTCTCGTTTTTTATATTTTACACGTCACAATCCATGCGAAAAAGTGCACAAAATTATGCAAAAAATTGCACATTTTCAAGCAAAAATGACACTTTTTAGTTAAAAAAAATTTTTTTTACAATTTGGAATTTAAGGCTTTCCCTGTATAGGATTTTTTGCATTTTGCCAAATCCTCGGGTTTTCCTTCAAAAACGATTTCGCCGCCACCGACTCCACCTTCCGGACCCAAATCAATGACCCAGTCGGCGCACTTGATTAATTCCATATTATGCTCGATGACCAAAATAGTATTTCCTTTCTCTATCAAGCGGTTAAAGGCTTCAAACAACTTGCTGATATCGTGAAAATGCAAGCCTGTCGTAGGCTCGTCGAAAATGAAAAGCGTGTTTTGCTGACTGTTGCCCAGAGTCAAATAATAAGCCAACTTTACACGTTGCGCCTCGCCGCCTGACAAGGTTGACGACGACTGACCCATTTTCAAGTAGCCCAAGCCGACTTCCTGCAAAGCCTGCAAACGTTCCACGATACTATCGCACAACCTATTACTATCAGGCAGACTCTTGAAGAATTCGACGGCCTGATTGATAGTCATATTCAAAATATCGCTAATCGTATTGCCTCCCACTTTAATATCCAAAACCTCTTCTTTGAATCTACTACCGCCACACTCAGAACAAACCAAATCGACATCGGCCATGAACTGCATTTCTATATGGACCACACCTTCGCCTTCGCACTCCTCGCAACGCCCACCAGGCATATTGAAAGAGAAAAATCCAGGCTTGTAATTACGTTGTTTTGACAAAGGTTGGGCCGCAAACAAATCGCGAATCAAATCGTAGGCTTTAATGTAAGTAACCGGATTGGAACGCGTTGATCGACCTATCGGATTCTGGTCCACCATCACCACGTCACTCAGTTTGCGCAAATCCGCCTCAATTCGGCTGTGTTTTCCTGGTTTTTCAGCTGTTTCGTTAATGATTTTCTTCAGTCCGGGATAGAGAATATTCTTTATCAGCGAACTCTTTCCTGAGCCGCTAACGCCTGTCACCACCGTAAAAATCTCCAAGGGAATTTTCACATTCACATTTTTGAGATTATTTTCTTTCGCTCCGAAAATCTCGACATAATTACGCCATTTGCGACGCTGTTTCGGCACCGCAATGGATTTACTATTTTTATTTGCCGCATCGGACATTCCACGCAAATAGGCGGCGGTAAGATTTTCGTTCTGCTTCATCAGCTGCTTGAAAGTGCCGGCAAAAGTAACATTACCGCCAAGGCGACCCGCTCCCGGACCGATGTCGATGATATAGTCCGCGGCGCGGATAATTTCCTCATCGTGTTCCACCACCACCACCGTGTTGCCGATGTCGCGAAGCCGCTGCAAAACCTTGATAAGCTGCTGTGTATCACGTACATGTAAACCAATACTGGGTTCATCGAGGATATAAAGAGAGCCCACCAGGCTACTTCCCAACGAAGTTGCCAAATTGATACGCTGCGACTCGCCCCCCGACAAAGTACGGCTACCCCGATTCAATGTCAGATAACCCAATCCCACATCTACCAAAAAGCCCAAACGATTTTGCAATTCCGCAACCAACTGGCTGGCAATCTGTTCTTCATTTTCATTTTTATATTTAAAATTCTGAAAGAAAAGATACAGTTGTTCTATAGGCATCTGGCATAAATCAGAGATTGATTTATTATTGATTTTTACATAGTTAGCGTCTTTTCTTAGGCGCAAGCCCCTACAATCCGGACAAAGCGTTCTTCCGCGATAGCGTGACTGCAGCACCCTATACTGAATCTTGTAGATATTCTTTTCAACGAACTCGAAAAACTGCTTGACACCTTCCACATTCTTCTCTGGGCAACCGTTCATCAGCATATCATATTCTTCGGCAGAAAGGTCGTCAATGGCTCGATGTACCGGGAATCCCGCTTTGCCAGCCTGGCGGACGAAGTAATCCTTCCACTCGTTTAGAACCTGACCACGCCAACAAGCGACAGCACCTTCATAAACCGACATGCTACTATCGGGAATCACCAACTCGGGGTCAATACCTTCCACCATACCTGTGCCACCGCAATTTTTACAGCAGCCGTAGGGATTATTAAAACTGAAAAGATTGACAGAAGGTTCTTCAAATGCAATGCCATCCGCCTCAAAATTGTTGCTGAATTTCTGTCGTTTAATTTTACCTTCGTTTTCATACTGGATGACACAACAACCCTTCCCTTCATAAAAGGCCGTTTCGATGGAGTCGGCGATACGGGCTTCATTTTCATCGAAACGTTCGCGTTTGAAACGGTCTATCAGTATACAGATGTCAGCATTTTTGCCAACTTTCCCTTTCAGAACATCATCAATATCTTGAATTTCCTTATTGAAAATAATTCTACTAAAACCCTGCTGCTTAATAATTTCCAATTGTTCAGAAGGAGTACGTCCCACGAAAACGCTCAATGGAGCCGCAATCAAAATCCGGCTATCATCGGGCAAGGTCCGCAAAAAATCCATCACATCTTCCACCCGTTCCCTTTTCACTTCCTTACCACTCACAGGCGAAAAAGTGTGACCAATACGAGCATAGAGCAGTTTCAAATACTCGTAAATTTCTGTAGTTGTACCAACGGTTGAACGCGGATTTCGAGAGATGACCCGCTGTTCAATGGCAATGGCAGGTGGAATGCCAATGATGGCATCCACATCGGGCTTGGTTATTTTGCCCATAAACTGTCGGGCATACGCGCTGATGCTTTCCACATAACGGCGTTGGCCTTCGGCATACAAAGTGTCAAATGCCAGGGAACTCTTCCCTGATCCTGACAGGCCCGTGATGACAACCAACTGGTTACGAGGAATTTCCACATCGATATTCTTCAGGTTGTTGACCCTCGCCCCTTTGATGATAATTTTATCTTCTGCCATAAATCCGATTAGCAATTTTTGATTAAATACTTATCTTTTCTACTTTCAGCAATCATCTGCAGCGCCTTGTTCACCTCGTCAATCGTGCCGACACACTCGAAAGGTTTGTTGGCCGCCACGCCTCTCAACTCATCGAAATACTGCTGCATTTCAGGTTTATCGAGCAAATCTTCCCCGAAAATGTCAATCATCGTCGCATCATCAATAAACGGCGACAGGATGATGTATGCGAAAAGACATTTTGAACAATTACAACACCATTTATTTTCCTTACTTCCAGCATTACAACTCTTGAAAACCTTAAAATACTGTGGATGTTGGGCAAACATTTCTGCAATCTGAAGTTCGCTGTATGGCCGCAAAAAACTATAGTAATGATTGCAAGAATGAAGATATGTATCGACATAATTTCTAAAATCCTCTTCGTATTCCAAAGTTTTCGAATACTGATGATTGATTTTTGTGCCCGGTATGGTCGGTTCGTTGGCACTTGCCTCATTTGACAAAGCCACATGGCGGCTACCGGTAGCATAACTCACCAACAACGAATAAAAACTCAACATCGCCGAAAATGGGGTATGTCCATTCAGAAAACCCATTTTATTAAGTTCCAACAACTTAGGTGATATTTCACGCCGTAATACCACTATATCATTCAAATTGGGGAAACCAGCAATACGAGCACAATCAACCGTGGCGCCACGCGGATTGATGATAAACGGCACCAATTCATGGTCATGCCGTAGGGCTTCGAGCGTCACTACCGAATCCTTGCCACCGCCGATGGGCACTACCACCCTGCCGCTGTCAGCGACTTGTGGATAAGGCAATTCATCCGCTGGCGTACAATCTTCCGCAAAAGCAAAATGCACAAAATCCTCTTGATTCGTTTCTATCTTATTCTGATAAAAAAATTCTCCTAACCCATTAAAATACAACTTTTTCCACCATTTCTGACATGATTCTTCCAAAGAAAAACGATGAATCTTAATAGTGGGGGAACATGTACATTTCCAATAGCTAATCAATTCAATCAGTCCAATTTGAAAGACCAAAGCCTCAACGGCCCGGTGGTGCAGATTCCCAACAGCGAAACGACCCAACCGCAGACTCATTTTCGGTTGGAACTGATAATCGGCGATAGCAAAATAAAATTGCATATCTATTTTATTATCAACAATTTGAAAACAAAAATCAAGATATTCAAAAAGGGGGAATTCCTGTCGGAACTGTTCAAATTTCTGATTCATCGCATTAGCAAAATTGAAATTGCAAATGTACGATTTTTTTACAAAAATGGAACTATACCTTGCTACCCGCCGCAATTTTTCTCCAGCGAAAATATCCCATCACAGAGACCGCCGTATAGAGCACAAAGAGGCACGCCATCGGGTAAAGGTCTTTCCAAGCGTATAAAGCCACCGACGCAGCGTTGACGACCACCCACAGAAGCCAGTGTTCCATGTGCTTTTTGGCCATCAAAAACATCGCCACCACGCTCAAAGCCGTCGTGAACGAGTCGCCCAAGGGCACAGGACTGTCGGTGAAACGCCGCAAAACAAACCACAAAATTGTCCAAAACGCCACAAATATCAAACTCAAAGGCAATATCAATCGCGATGGCATTGGCGTAATCGGAAGTTCATCTTTCTGTTTCTCAGAAGAATACAATTCGTTTTGAATATTTTCATTTCGATGGCGACGCCACACTAACAAGCCATAAACATTGGCACCCAAATAATAGGCATAAATGGCAGCATCAGCATAAAATTTAGAATTGAAAAAGATGACAATGTAGAACACAGACATCAAAATGCCCACACTCCAAAGCCAGAACGACGCCTTGTATTCCAAATACAAGTACCACAGGCCAATGGCCACCCCGATGATTTCTATGGTTAGTGCTATATCCATTATTTTAAGTTGAAAGTTGAATTTTTTGAAAATGGGACTTGAGCTATGAGATAATTTTAAATCTTCGTTTTTTTACATCTTCACCCTTATACCTCCAAGAAAGTTAATGCCCGCCTGCGGAAAGAAGCCATCCGTAAATTCTTCTTGTCCGTTGAAATAATAGCGATAAACCCAGGCGTTACTTTCATATTTAGCATTGAAAACATTATTGATTTTAAAAAACAGTTCGATATCTGACACTGGTTTGGTATGGAAGCAATAACTCATACTGAAATTGCTAACACAATAAGGCTTAATGGAATAGTTTTTGTTGCTGCTATTATCTACATACTGTCTGCTGACGAAATGAGTTTGGAGAGAGATGTTGAAATCTTCGAGGGGATAAAATGCAAATTCGTTGGAAGCCACGATGTTGGGAGAGTAAGAAATGTCGGTCGTGCCCAAGTTCTCCACACGTTGTCCACCAGTATCCCAGTCATCAATATATTGCGTATAATCAAGGATTTTATTGATACTGAAAGTTCCTTTGATATCCCAACGGAAGAATTTCACCGGCTGGTAACTTGAAATCAACTCAATGCCCAGACGGTAACTTTTCTTGACATTGGTCATGATGGCGGCACCCACATCGTTGATTTGGCCTGTAAGCACCAGTTGGTTATCGTAATACATAAAATAAGCATTGGCATTGAAGGCATACTTTTTCAGATGCATACGATAGCCGAGTTCCCAATCGTAAAGAGTTTCGGGCACGGGACGTCGGTCGAGCGGACTATCCGCAAGATCAGAGCGTGTCGGCTCACGGTTGGAGCGGGCGAAAGAAGTGTACAACGAATGCTTCGAGTCTTTATCCAGATCCACGCTGACACCGAACTTCGGGTTGAAGAAATGCCACAAATGCTGCTGTGAGATGTCGGTCATATAAAGATTCGTTCCGCCAATATGATAATCGATGAGGCGATATTGCAAATCGAGGTAAACACACCAACGTTTTTCTCGATAATCGACTGTTCCATAGATATTAAACTGCGTTTTGCGACCCGTTCCGTTGAACCAGAGGTGGCGCTCGCCCACTCCGCCGTACTCAGCCCATTCCAAGGTTCCCGGGTATGCGCCATCATAATTGTTGAGCGCGCCGCCCAAGGACCAACGTAACACATTCTTTCGAGGATTTTCATTCTTATCTGCACCCAAGTGCGAAAAAGTTTCCTGTACGCTGAAAACCAGGCCATAAAAGTAATTTTTCATACCCTTACGAGTAATAAAATCGCCGATGGAAAAAGTATCGGCACCAATAATCTGATCTGGCAAACCATAATCAGCATAAGCACCCGATTCGACATATTCTTCATAATAGCCCTTCCCCGGCGTGCAATGAACACCCACATTGACATCCACACGATTACGCTTGGTAATGGCCTTGCTGTAATCATAAAAGAGTTGCATGTGAAGTTGTTGATAATTGTCCGTCTGATTGGAATAATAACGCTTGTGTCCTTGCACATCATAATATTCTCCACAGCTGTTGTAGCGACGATTGCTGTCGAGCATATAAGAAGGCACGCCATTCCAAGCCAGACCGGTCTTTTCATTACCATACATAATATTGAGTTTCAGACGGCCATAATTTTCATTTTTCTTTTTATTCTTAAGATAGAAATCTGAAGAGAAAAACAGATTATGCAACTTTGCCGAAGCGCGATCGATGTAACCATCGCTGAGTAGATTGGAATAGGAAATCGTCGCTGCGAAGCAGTCGCCAATGAGGCCCGTTCCAACGGTAATGGCATTACGGAAAGTGGCAAACGAGCCGACGGAACTGCTCAGTTCGACGAAGCGTTTGTGACTATTGTCGATGGTCACGAAATTCATCGTCGCACCAAAAGCAGCAGAGCCATTGTTGGAGGTGCCGACGCCGCGTTGCACTTCCAAGGCCTCTACTTTAGAGCCTAAGTCAGGCACGTTAACAAACCACGAGCCCTGAGATTCGGCGTCATTAAGCGCAATACCATTAATGGTGACATTTATACGTGTCTGATCAATGCCGCGAATACGCATATAAGTATAACCGATTCCAGTTCCTGCATCGGAGGTGGTAATCATGGATGGCACCATCTCTAAAAGGTTATTGATGCTACCATTGCCGATGTTTTGCTGAATATCAGCTTTATTGATATTGGTTGCCGAAAACGATTCCTCACCGCTGGGTTTCACCCATTTGACACCCACTTCCGAGAGCTGAACCGGGCTAAGCGAATCCGACAAATCCTGCGCCTTTAGCGATGTTGCAGAAATAAAAAGACAAGCTACAACAAATGGTGCGACAACAATTCTTAAATCAATAATTGATTTTTTCCTCCTTCGAGAGGTATGGATTTTACCTTTTTGATTTGAATAGAACATTCTCCAACGTTTTAAGTTATTAAAACGAAAGAGGGTTTAATGAAGATTGAAGCAATTTCTCCCTACGACGGCATTATCCGTATCAGGTTCATTGGGTATAATCTCAGCTGCAAAGCACCCCTTTCAAAAATCGTTGCAAACTTACGTAAAATTCTTGAATCTTGTGTATGTGAATAAAAAATGTTTTTTTAGAGGAAATTTTGTAAAAAAACCGATTTGTATTGGATGAAGTTTTTGAATTAAAAAAGGCATGGATTTTAATTGTAAAGTTATAAAAAAAGCACTTACAAATTCCTGTAAGTGCTTTTTTCTCATGGTGATCTGTACTGGATTTGAACCAGTGACCTCTTGCCTGTCAAGCAAGCGCTCTAAACCAACTGAGCTAACAGATCAAATCGGCGGCAAAAGTACGACTTTTTTTTGAAACTGCAAACAATAAATGAGTTTTTTCAAAAATTTATTGAATAACGTATTGAGAAATGTTATATATTTGCAGTTTAATTTTTAGAAAATGACACCTGCTATTAAAATTATTTTGTTGGCCGCATTAGTTATCGGCGCCATTGGCCTGATAGCGGCAGTGATATTACATTTTGTTTCCAAAGCATTCAAGGTCATCGAAGACCCGCGCATTGACGAGGTTGCCGAGCATTTACCCGGTGCCAATTGCGGCGGCTGCGGTTTTGCCGGTTGTCGCGCTTTGGCAGAAGCCATCGTCAAAGCCAACTCTTTGGAAGGCCGCCGTTGCCCCGCTGGTGGAGACATGGCCGCCATCGCAAATGTGATGGGATTGGAAGCTGGCGAAAGCGAACCCATGGTCGCGGTTGTCCGCTGCAACGGCACCCCCGAAAACGCTCCAGCGAAAGTCAATTACGACTCACTGCCTTCCTGCCAGTTCGCCAGCTCAGTCTATGCTGGCGCGAGCGCATGCCCCTTTGGCTGCCTGGGTTGTGGCGACTGTGTCAATGCTTGCAAATTCGATGCCATCCACATCGATCCGACAACAAAATTGCCCGTCGTTGATGAAGCAAAATGCGTTGGCTGCGGTGCCTGCGCCAAAACCTGCCCGCGCAAAGTCATTGAACTCCGCTACAAAGGCAAACTCGGCCGCCGTGTCTTCGTTTCCTGCGTCAACAAAGAAAAAGGTGCCGTCGCTCGCAAAAACTGTGCCGCCGCCTGCATCGGCTGCGGGAAATGCGCCAAAGCATGCCCCTTCGAGGCCATCACCGTTGTGGACTCGGTAGCTTACATCGACTTCACCAAGTGCAAAAGCTGCCGCAAATGCTTCGCCGAATGCCCAACAGGCGCCATCCACGCTGTCAACTTCCCTCCAAAAAAGGAACAAGCAGAACAAGCTGCAGCTAACGCCACAGAAAACATTCCATCAAACGAGAACGAAAACAAATAGTTTTACCAATGAAGACCTTTAGATTGGGTGGCATTCACCCCGAAGAAAATAAATTAGCAAAAAAAGTCGTTGTTGAAAATTTCCCCATTCCTCAGCAAGCTACCGTATTTTTGAGTCAGCACCTTGGAGCTCCCGCTACCGCCATCGTCCAGAAAGGTGATAAAGTCAAAGTGGGACAACTCATCGGCAAAGCCGAAGCTTTCATCTGCGCCAACGTGCACTCTCCGGTTTCTGGAACCGTCGCAAAGATTGAACCCGTCGCAGACTTTATGGGCTACAAGAAACCTGCCATCGTCATCGACGTTGAAGGCGACGAATGGGATGAAAGCATCGACACCACCCCAGATCTGAAAGAGGAAATCACACTTACGAAACAGGAAATCATCGACAGGATGAAGGCCTGCGGCATTGTTGGTCTCGGTGGCGCTTGCTTCCCCACCCACGTCAAATATATGGTTCCACCAGATAAGAAAGTCGATTACATCATCGTCAACGCCGCCGAATGTGAACCATATATCACCGTTGACTATCGCATGATGCTTGAACGTGCTGAAGAAGTAATGGTCGGCATCGAAGCCATGCTCATCGCCTCTTCAGCTCCCCAAGCCCTTATCGGCGTGGAAGCCAACAAGCCCGACGCATTCACACATCTGACCGAAGTGGCTCAGAAACACCCGAAAATCAAAGTTGTCAAATTAAAAACCAAATACCCACAAGGCGCTGAAAAACAATTAATCAACGCTCTTGTCGGCCGTAATGTTCCCAACGGGAAACTGCCTATCGAAGTTGGCTGTATCGTGAACAACATCGCCACAACTTACGCTATCTACGAAGCTGTTCAGAAAAACAAACCCATCATTGAAAATTTCATGACCGTGAGCGGAAAGTCGGTAAAAGAACCTCGCAACTTTAGAGTCCGTATCGGCACATGCATCAATGATATCCTCAATACGGTAGGCATTCCTGAAGACACTGGAAAAATCATCTCCGGAGGACCTATGATGGGCAAGGCTATGTCCAACCTTAACGCCTACACCGTCAAGGGCATGTCCAGTCTGCTGATAATGAATGAAAAGGAAAGCACTCGCGGTGAAGTTTACGAATGTCTACGCTGCGGCAAGTGCGTCCACGCATGCCCCATGGGACTCGAACCTTACATGCTCTTTGCTTTCGCAGATGCCCAACGCCTCGAAGACTGCGAAAAATACGGCATCATGAACTGCATCGAATGTGGGTCTTGCTCCTTCAGCTGCCCCGCCAACCGTCCACTCATCGATATGATTCGCGTGGGCAAGAACAAGACGGGCGCCATGATTCGCGCAAGAAAATAACATTCTTATTTTCAATTTTAATAATGATTGTCATTACCGGAGCAGCTGGTTTCATTGGTAGCAATATGCTCCAACACCTGAACCGACTCGGACGTAGTGATTTGGTCTTGGTGGATGATTTTTCCTCGGAGCCCAAACGAACAAACTGGTGTATTGCCTCTTTCAACGAATTGCTCTCCCCAAACGAATTTTTCCAATGGGCCGAAAATCACATCGAACTTATCGACTACATTTTACATTTCGGAGCCATTACCGACGATAGCATAGAAGAATACTCCATCCTCAAGATTTGGAATGTCGAATATTCTCAAAAGTTGTGGAGTTTTGCGACAAAAAAACGCATTCCCCTACTCTACTGCTCTTCAGCAGGAACTTACGGTGCTGGAGAACAAGGATTTTCAGATGACACAACTAAAATTCTCAACCTTCGCCCACAAAACCTCATCGACCGATCCAAACATGAATTCGACTGCTGGGTGATGAAGCAGAGTATCTGTCCACCTCTTTGGGCGGGATTCAAATTGTTTGATGTTTACGGTCCCAACGAAACACACAAAAAAAACGCAGCCTCTGCTATACAACTGATTTATAATCAAATTATTGAAGATAAGAAAATTACATTACCCATAGTTTCCTCCAACGAGCAAAACAAGCATGAACCATTGCGTGATATGATTGCCGTGCAGGATGTCTGCACAGTCATCACGTGGTTTATGAATCACTGGCCCGCCAGCGGAATCTATAATTTGGGGACGGACTATCCCCGCCCCATGAGTGCCATCGCAAAAATCATCACCGCCCAACTTAAAATCGAAATTCCAATTTCCTTCTCTTCTGAAATCAACGCCTTATTTAAGAATTACCTTTCTGATAATCAGGCAAACATAAGAAAACTCAGAAATCAAGGATACAAAAAATCATTCTATTCCTTAGAACAAGGAATAAAGAAGATGTTGCGACGAGGATAAATTTGTGGACGCACAAACTTCTGTTAATGAATAGCTTTCTTCACTATCTTCGCTACGCTTCTTTCTCCATTTTCGAAGTCGAGGCGCAACAAATACATACCCGCCGGCAAGTTTGAAACATTCAGCGTGCTACTTCCTTGCAAACTGAAATTATCGCAAATTCTGCCACAAATATCATAAACTTGCGCTCTTACTATCATCTTTCCTTCTGGAACTTCAATCTTCACAACATCAATGGCCGGATTAGGATAAATATTGACCATCGATTCCACAACTTCGTTTTCAACAGCAAGGGGGCTATCTTCATAATAGTAATAATAATCGCAAATGTACCGCAAAATATGGTCCTCATCAAGCGTGTACCAATGCTCGAGCACACGCTGATGTGCGGCTGCGCTGCGCCGACAAGCTAACGCACAATATCAAACAAAGAGAAGATAGTAATAATCTTTTCATAAAAAAATCAATTAAGTAATATGAATTTATTTATTAGATATTCAGCAAGTTAAAATATCTCTTAATATCAATTTGCATACGTTCGTAGCTGCCAAAACGGACGGCCTTGGGCGTTTCGCCTTTCTTGAACATCACCATACCGGCAGAAAATTCTTGTGCGAAAGGAGTTACATCAACTCTAATCACTTCATTCAAAGTAAAATCGTGAATGGCAACATCGGCAAAGCCCTGCTGAACTTCTTCGTAATACACACCTTTGTCTTCGCAGAATGCCTGCAACATTTCCACCGTATCATCCCATTCATCAGGTTTCAAGCTGCTGTTGTAGAAGAAGACGACGGCACTGTATTCTGGAACAGAATCATTGATTTCAGTACATTCAAAACGGCACAAGTCGTTGATGACATAACGATCCACATAGAACGCATTTCTCTGGTATTCACCAATGGCATGCTGAGTGGCATTGGTATCCAAATTCTTAATCCATTCATAGTTTTTATAAACGTAAAATGAGCCATCAGACTGACGGTAAGTCTGCCAATTTTCAGTTTCAAGGATGTCATTATCCTGTATCGCCAAGTTGACGGCAACGGGAATAAGGTCCAAAATCCGTTGCGTGCCAAAACCCGAAGTGATGACAAGGTAAGCCCACTCGCGGTCTTGTGAGCGGAGAAGCCACAATTCCCGACCTTCCGGCAAGCGTTCCACACACGAAACGCCCCACTCTCCGGGAACCTTACTGGCAATGGTCAAGTGTTTGCCTTCATATTCAGCAATCTTCTCTATGAAATCTTCCAGAAAAGTCTCGCCAACAGGATACAATTCCGACTGGTCGGCCAAATCCGCCGTAATGGTGTCGCCAATGATAGTAATGGGGTAAACGATTTCTTCCTCATCAAAATCTTCATCATTACTGCTACGACTTTTACAAGAAGTAAACACCATCAGAATGGAAATAAAAACGGCTAAATAAGTATAAATTTTGTTCATAATGATATGTTTTATGGTTTTGGAATCATTTTTATGGCATTTTCGACTAAAAATTCTCCGATACGAGTGCGTCGGAGGGCTGTCAGGTGTGCTCCAGAGTCCAGTTCCACACCAAAATCCCGTGCTAAAGAGCGGATATAAGTACCTTTGGAACAAACGATTCTGAAATCTATGTCGGGTAATGCACAGCGAGTAATGTCGAAGGTGGGTATCGAGACACGGCGAGCCTGTATTTCCACATCCTCGCCATCGCGAGCCAGCTCGTAGGCTCGCCGCCCACCCAATCGCACCGCCGAAAACTGCGGAGGCACTTGGTCTATTTCTCCAAGGAATTTCCGACGCACCTGCTCTATCTTTTCGGCGTTGATATGGTCAATCGGATAAACGGCATCAATGGGCTTTTCCATGTCGAAACTCGCCGTGGTGGCACCCAAACGAAGCGTTCCTGTGTATTCCTTTTCCTGCGCTTGATAATTGTCTATCTGCTTGGTAAACTTGCCCACACAGACGATCAGCAGTCCCGAAGCCAGAGGGTCGAGTGTGCCGGCATGCCCCACTTTGACCTTCTGCTGGTACTTACGACGAATGTACTGACGCACTTTGCCCACCACATCGAAAGAAGTACAGCGAAACGGCTTGTCCACCAACAGGACATCCCCTTCCGGATTGATGTCCATTTCAGGCAAATCAAACTGTGCCTCGTGTATGATCTTATGATTTAGCATAAGCTGAAAATTAACGTAATGGCACCCACAACGGCACAATAGATGGCAAACCATATCAGTTTACCCTTCTTCACAATGTTAATCATCCATTGACAGGCCAAGCAGCCCACGATGAAAGCGGAAAGAAAGCCGATTACTACAGAACTGACGGCAATGCCGTTCATCGCCTGCCGGAATCCAACTTGTGCTATGTTGATAATGTCCAAAAGGGCTTCTCCCAAAATAGGAGGAATGACCATCAGAAAGGAAAACTGTGCCAACTTTTCCTTTTTGTCGCCCAATAGCAATCCCGTGGCGATGGTGGAACCCGAACGTGACAACCCCGGCAGCACAGCCACGGCTTGGGCGATGCCAATGATGAAAGCATGCCATCCGCTGATGTTTTCCTTCTGACGCGGTTTCGCAAAATAGGAAAAGGCCAGAAGCAGGGCAGTGACGAGAAGCATGCTGCCGACTATGGTCAGTCCTGAACCAAAAATGGCCTCAACCTTGTCCTTAAAGCAAAAACCCACAATGCCAACTGGAATCATCGATATGAGAATGTTGATGGCATATTTAGTACCAGAATTTAAATTGGTATAGGATTTCCAGGATTGCCTTGTAAATAGGTCTTTGAAAATCCAGACAATTTCCTTCCAAAGGATAACCAGAGTGCTAAGCACGGTAGCCACGTGGAGCATTACCGTGAAGGTGAGGTTTTCCTCTCCAGAGAGCCCGAAAAGACTTGAGATAATCGTCAGGTGACCACTACTACTGACGGGCAGATATTCCGTCAAACCTTGCAAAATGCCCAAGAATAGGGCTTCCCACCAACTCATTATTCAGCCTTTTCTTCAGTTTTACAAGCACCCTTGCACTTGGGGCGCCACATGATGGCGAAAATTTCGGTGACCAAACCAAGTATAATCAAAATGGGGGCCAGCGTAATGCGGCGAAAACTGAAAACCTCGGGATTAAACTGATCAGCTTGTTCAGCAGCACCACCTGAAATGCAGAAATAACCTATAATGACAAAGATAATTCCAATTATCATTAAGATGTAATTCATCTTTCTAAACAATGGTACCTTGGGTTTATTGTTCTGGTTTGCATTTGCGGACTTCCCCGATGGATTAGGGGTGAGCTTAACTTTCTTGTCAGTACTAACCACTTGAGCCATAATATTTTAGTTTTATTTAATTCAAAATTACAAATATAATCTTTCGTCTTTGATACGAATATATCTATTAACAGAAATGACAGATACGATGATGGTGAAAAGGATGCTGAAGACAAAGACAGATGCCAGGATAATGGCAATGTAAAGGATTTGCGAGAAATCTACAAAATCTGGCAAAACGAGCTGCCCCTGATAAAGAGCCAGACCGAGCAAAATAACGGCAATGGCACCGCCCCACACTCCTTGACTTAAGCCTTTCAAAATGAAAGGTCCCCGAATAAAACTACGGGTTGCGCCAACCAAGAGCATACTTTTGATATTAAATCGTTTAGCATAAATATGCAAACGGATTGAATTGGCAATCAGCAACATGGAAATCAGCATAAAGACCGCACTGATGATGAGCACCACCCACTGAATCGTGTGGAAATTGTTGGTAATGGATTTAACCAGAAAGTCCGGATACTGCACATCCTGAACGATTTGTTCTTTTTTGATGCGCTTGGAAATCGCCTTCAAAGAATCGGTATTGGCATATTCTGGAGCCACACTGATGATGATGGATGCGTTGATTGGATTGGATATGATTTCCGTGTAGTTGTTGCCAATAGTCTTAATGGCTTCCTGTGTGTTTTCCGCACGGGACGAAACACGCGACGAAGCAATGAAGGGTTCCATTTTCATACTTTGTTCCATCGACACTATATCGGCTTCCTTGACATCAGCATAAAACAAAATCTCCATCTCTATTTTCTTTGACAGATTGTTAATGTACTGTGTTGAAAAGAAAGCGAAAAAGGCCAGCATGCCGATAAAAAACATGGTCAAAGCCACACTGACAATAGAACCGAATGCCGAAAAACGAAGTCTCGCCTTTGTGATTTTGTCAATGGTATCAGGATATTTACTCATAATATATTCAGTTAATACTATTTTGCAAAAATACTGATTTTTATTGAAACAAAAGGCGGTTTTTCAAAAAAAAATTCTCATACAGATTCATCTCACATCATTGGTCCGGCAGCACCATTGCCGCTGCCTTGCTGAACCTTCGATTCCAATTCCATTTTTCCAAAGCGCAAAGTGATGCCGGCACTGATGTATCGGCTTACGTATTTCGATGCGCTGCTTGTTGAATAATAAGGACTTTTGCTCTCGGACGCCAGCTTGTTCCAATTGAAAATATCGCTGACATCTATGTGAACTGACAGCTTGCGTTTGAAAAAATCCGCTCTCACCCCGCAATCGATGGAATAGTTGGGTTTCGTCGTTGTAAAGAGAGTTACACGCGGCGAACTGTAGTTGGCAGAGGCAAAAATCTCCAAGACATTCCACAATTTCGCCCAGAAATTCAAGCGAAAACTATAATTCCAATGGGGAATAGTCCTCTGAAGTCTGTCTCGGAACATGAATTTGGACTGTGTATAATAGACATTGCCATAAAATCGAATGCTCATAAAAGTTTTCAAGCGATAAGTCACATTCAATTCTGCTCCCGTGCTTAGACTCTGCCCCGAGTTCATCGGCTGCGAAAAGGAAACGATTCGCCCGAAATTGTCATCGTAAATAACATCCGTCAGGGAATTGATTTCATTGGTCGAATTGCGAAAATAGGCCGTTACGCCAACACTACCGAATTTCTGGAAAAACTTGGTCCAGCCCGCTTCGATGGAATTGGTAAAAGTCTGTCTCAAATCCGAATTTCCCATCGTAAAACCATCTTCGCCATACGAACGATACATCGTCAACTGAGAGGCATGAGGATTTCGCACGCGACGCGTGTAACTCAACTTGAAATTATGCATCGACTTGGTGCGGTATGACAAATGAAGAGAAGGAAACAGACAAAAATAATCCTTGCTGACATTGTATTCCGGAGCATTGAGGATCTGAAAATCAAAATGGGTATATTGCATTCTCAAACCGCCTTTCATCGTAAAATTCCCAAAGCGATGTTCCAGTGTGACATAAGAATCAAATTCACCTTCCAACTCATTGGTATTATTCGATCGAAGCGAGTCCATCACAAACAAGCCAGAGCCGTCATGCATCAAGGTATCGTATCTCGTCACATTCGTCTCTTTCGAAAAACTACCCGCAACGCCCAACGATATTTCGCCATCTTTGTGATACGGAATAGTATAATCCACATCGCCATCAAAACTATAGTCATTGGATTTCGACAAACCATTCTTCAACTTGTTCAGATAATCTTGCGGTGTGTATCTTCTATCGTAGGTTGAAGTGTTGCCGCTGTATCCGAAATTACCACCCAATGAAGTCTGAATCTGGTGTCCTTCCTTATTAAAATCGTGGTCATACCAAATGCCATAATAGGCTCCCGCCCGCCAGTTTTTATTTGAGCTCACACCCAGATAATCAAATGTTTCCAAGCCATCTGCACCCAAATATTCTGTTCTGGAAGTATTTTCACCCCCGACACTTTTCCCGCCACCGGGCCACGAACCCAACCAAATGCCAATATTGCTCATCGTATCTATCGCATAGCTGGCGTTAAAATTGATGCCACCGTGGAAATTATCAGACCTGAATATGCCCGTCCCCTGTTCCACACTTGACGTGTCTCCCAAATCCGAAAATCTCGTTTTGGTATTCATGCTGAAATTCTTATGCAATACATACCCGAAATTGGCGTACAAATTTACAGACCACTTTTTGTCAGACCACACAAACGAAAGCCAAGGCCCCACATTCGGACTAGAAGATCCATAAATTCCAAAACTGACGAAACTATTTTTCTTGATATTTGAAGAAGTGACAATATTTATGATGCCGTCATCACTTTTAGAACTGTATTTCGCTGATGGATTGGTTATCACTTCAATTCTTTCCAACGCATTGGCTGGCAGCTGCTGGATAAACTGCTTCAGGTTGTCGGCCGACAAATGGGAGGGCTTGCCGTTCAGCCAAATATCAACGGATGAGACGCCTCTGAGTGTGATGTTCCCTTCTATATCAACCTCCACGCCCGGGGCGTTCTGCAAAGCATCGGCAGCCGTTCCCGTCTGTATGGTTGGGTCGTCGGCAACATTATACAAGGTCTTTTCACCTTCGATGAGGAAAATCGGCTTGTCGGAGACAACGGCTACCTCATTCAGACTCGTTCCCTGGTGAGGCATTTTCAGATTTCCCAACTCCACTGTCGCCGTATCCGACGGAATCGAAACGGGCAGCGAAAGCATCGAATAACCCACCAGATTAGCTTTCAGGACATAATCTCCTTTCGGCGCCTTTCCTATCAAAAAACGACCTTCTCCATCCGTGAATGTCGTCAGCATCTCATTAGTTGAAGTGTCATTTTCCACCAAGCTGACACGCACATAAAACAAGGGAGTGTTCTTTTCTCCATCAAAAACAACTCCCTTTATATTAGCATTTTGCGCAAAAACTTGGATACCACTGGCTAGCGTAACCAACAGTAATATCAGGACCCTTACAGTTTTAGGTGTTTTCATAATGTTTTTTTTAAGAGCTTTTAGACTGCAATATTACATAATTAACTACATTCTTTTTGATTTTATTGTGTTTTTTCTGAAATTAAATTTAGAAAATCTATTTTTTCTTTTGGGCGGCTCGGCTTCGCCGCCGCGCTGTCCGCACTAACTTCGGGCTAAAGCCTTCGTAAATGTGCTTCCATCGCTGCCGCGGTTTTTCAATTTTTCTTTGGACAGGCAAAGAAAAGATGAGAAAAAAAACAATGCTACGATTCAACTTTTTTTGTATTTTTGCAAGTCGTTTCTCCATGAGAAAACGATTCAACAACTTTTCCATATCACTTGATATAATCTGATAATGAAAAAAATTTTAATTACCGGCGGTGCCGGATTTATCGGTTCGCATGTGGTTCGGCTGTTCGTCAACAAATACCCGCATTACGAAATTTACAATCTTGATGCCCTGACCTACGCAGGCAATCTCGAAAACCTCAGCGATGTCGAAAACAAAACGAACTATCATTTTGTCAAAGGTGATATCCGCGACGCTGAATTTCTGCAGCAATTGTTCACCAAAGAACAATTTGACGGTGTCATCCACCTCGCTGCAGAATCGCACGTTGACAGATCCATCACCAACCCGATGGAATTCATTTTCACCAATGTCGTCGGCACTGTCAACCTTTTGAACGCCGCCCGACTGATTTGGAAAGACAATCCCGAAAGGAAACGCTTTTATCATATTTCCACCGATGAAGTATACGGTTCGTTGGGAGAAACTGGTTCTTTCAAAGAAACCACACCCTATAGTCCGCACAGTCCGTATTCAGCAGCCAAGGCCAGCTCCGACCACTTCGTGAGAGCGTACCACGACACCTACGGCCTGCCTACCGTCATTTCGAACTGTTCCAACAACTACGGTCCAAACCAGTTTCCGGAAAAACTGCTACCACTATTCATCAATAATATCAAGCACAACAAGGCCTTGCCCGTTTATGGGAAAGGACTCAACGTACGCGACTGGCTGTATGTCGAAGACCACGCCAGTGCCATCGATACGATTTTCCATTTCGGCAAAAACGGCGAAACCTACAACATCGGCGGCAACAATGAATGGAAAAATATTGACATCATCAAAAAGCTGATTGAGATTGTGGATGCCAAGCTGGGACGTCCCGCCGGCACTTCACTCTCTTTGATTACGTATGTCACCGACCGTGCCGGCCACGACCTGCGCTACGCCATCGACGCCACCAAACTCAAAACCGAACTCGGCTGGGAACCCAAAATCAAGTTCACCGAAGGCTTCGAACTAACCGTCGACTGGTACCTCGCCAACGAAAAATGGCTCGACAACGTCACCTCCGGTGCTTACGTAGAGTACTATGAAAAAATGTATGGTAACAGATAAGAGGCGTAAACTCTCGATTTTTCACAAAAAATCCAACAATTAAACAACTCAACGATTAAACAACTAAACACAAAAAATAAAACCTTCAATCATGAATATTGACATTTTGTTAGGTCTGCAATGGGGCGACGAAGGAAAAGGGAAAGTAGTGGACGTATTGACCCCTAAATATGATGTTGTGGCACGCTTCCAGGGCGGACCAAACGCAGGACACTCACTGGAATTCAACGGAATAAAACACGTATTACATATTATTCCCTCCGGCATTTTCCATCGCGAGAAAATCAACATTATCGGCAATGGTGTTGTCATCGATCCTGCTATTTTCGAAGAAGAAATCAAAGCTTTGGAAAAAATGGGACTGACACCAACCGACAATTTGTGGATTTCAAAAAAAGCCCACCTGATTCTGCCCACCCACAGACTCCTTGACGCAGCACAGGAATCCAAGAAAGGCAAAAACAAAATCGGCTCCACACTGAAAGGCATCGGACCCACCTACACCGATAAGACCGCAAGACACGGACTCCGCGTCGGTGACATCCTTTCCGAAGACTTCCAAGAACGCTACAACAACTTGGTTGCTACCCACAAACTGATGCTTAAAATGTACGGCTTTGAATATGAAGAAGTTCTGCCCAAAATGGAACTCAACTATTTCGAAGCCCTCAATACCATCAAAAAATTCAAATTCATCGACAGCGAATACGAAATCGATGATTTCTTGAACAACGAACGCAGCGTGCTGGCAGAAGGTGCTCAGGGAACGCTTTTAGACCTCGAATTCGGCAGTTATCCATTTGTGACCTCTTCAAACACCATTGCCGCCGGCGCATTTTCCGGATTGGGATTAGCGCCTCGCCGTTGTGGCAAGGTTGTCGGTATCGTCAAGGCCTATTGCACCCGCGTCGGTGCCGGTCCTTTCCCCACAGAATTGTTCGACGCCACAGGTGAAACTCTGCGTACGCAAGGCAACGAATTCGGTGCCACCACTGGCCGCCCAAGACGTTGCGGCTGGCTCGACCTCGTCGCGTTGAAATATGCCATCATGGTCAACGGCGTTACAGAAATCGCCCTCACCAAAGCCGACGTGATGTCTAACTTCGAAACCATCAACATCTGCACTGCCTACAAAGTAAACGGCGAAATCACCACCCGCTTCATCAACGACAGCAACGCACAAATCGAACCCGTGCTTACCCCTTTCAAAGGATGGCAACAAGACATCAGTAACATCAGAAACTACGACGAACTTCCACCCGAATTCAAGATGTATATCCAATACATTGAAAAAGAAACAAATACAAAGATTTCCATCGTGTCGGTTGGCCCAGATAGAGAAGCAACCATCGTGAGGTAACTGAAAATTGACGGTTTGAGAAACTAAAAATATGCAAAGAAAAAATCTTTTCTTGATACTTTTGGCAGTGGTGTTTTTAGTGGCTGGCTGCGCTCCGAAAATCGTGGGCAAACGCAAACACAAGAAAATCAGGAATTGCGGCTGCGAACATCTACAACAAAATCAAGCCGCAGCAGATTCTTGCATGGTTCTTTCAGACAGTTTTCTGTACTAATTTCCGCACTAAAGATCCCCTGTTTAAGATTCAATATTTTTTTGTACTTTTGCACCCCCAAAATAATAAAGGTATAATATCAATAAATTTAAATAATAATGAACATTAAAAACGAAAAAACGAACGGAGAAGTTCAAGAGTTGACGATTGAAATCGGTAGAGAAGATTACGCTGAAAAAGTTGAGCAAGGTTTGAAAAAGCAACGCCGCACCGCCCAGGTTCCAGGTTTCAGGGCTGGCATGGCACCCATGTCAATGATCAAAAAGATGTATGAAAAAAGCATCATTTACGATCAGGTCAACAATATCATGGCAGAAGCTCTTTATGGCTATCTGCGTGATAATAAAATCAACATCATGCTTGAACCACTTCCCGTGGAAGAAAAATCAAAAGTTGATTTTGAAAATCCCGATAAATTCGTTTTCGTTTATGAATATGCCTTGCAACCTGAATTCAATATCGATTTCAACAAGCAGGTAACCAATTTCAAAATCACTGCCACAAAAGAAGAAATCGGGAACCTCATCGACCAGATGCAACGACGCTACGGAGAATACACTTCCCCAGAAACCATTGGTGAAGATGATTACATTTCAGCAAAAATCGATGAAAAAGACTGCTTCTTCTTCAGTAAGGAACTCAATAAAGATGGGTTGAAACAGTTCATGGGCAAGAAAGTTGACGATGTTTGCCACGTTGCGCTCCGCAAGATTTTCAACGACGAAAAAGATGTTCTTAAAGTATTGAAAATCACCGACAAGGAACTGGAAGATGGCAACATGTATGAATGCGACGTTAAAGTTACCAGCATCGGTCGTATCACTCCTGCCGAAATCAACGAAGATTTCTTCAAGAAGGCCTACCCAGATGGTCGTATCACTACCAAAGAGCAACTCGAAGCTGAAGCGGCTAAACAAATTGAAAAACAATGGGTTGACTACACCGATCGCCAATTCATGAACGATGCCATCGGCTTGCTCATCAACAATGTTAAAATCGAATTTCCAGACGAATTCATCAAACGTTATATCCTTGCCACGCAAAAAGACATGACTGCTGAACAATTGGACAAGAATTACGATGAATACCGCAAATCGTTCACATGGCAACTGATTGAAAACAAGATTGTCACCGAAAATGCGATCCAGGTTTCCCAGGATGATGTCAAGGCTTACGTTCGTCAATTCTTCATGGACAACTACTTCGGAAACTTCAAAGAAGAAGATGTTAAAGACAGACTTGACAGTCTCGTTGCCGATACGATGAAGAAAAAAGAAGATGTGAAGAACATTTATGATCAGCTCTATGACAAGAAAATCATGGAAGTACTGAAGAAGAACTTCATCGTGGTTGAAAAGAGCGGCAGCTTCGACGAATTCACTGCTGAAATGAACAAGAAAGCAGAAGATAAGAAAGAAGAAACTGAAGCCAAGCCTAAGGCTAAACCAAGAGCTAAGAAAGCAGAAGCCCCCAAAGCAGAAGTCGCTGAAGGTGAAGCCAAGCCAAAAGCTAAAACCACCAAAGCCAAGAGTCCTAAAAAATCCGAATAATCAAGCAAAAATCAACATTATATGAACGAATTCCAGAAATACGCCGTTAAGCACTGCGGCATCAGCAGTCTTCGTCTTGACCAATACCAGTCAATACAGAACGATTACATCACGCCATACATCATCGAAGAGCGTCCAATGAACATTACCCAGTTGGACGTATTCTCGCGCTTGTTGAAAGAACGCATCATCTTCTTGGGTGTTCCCATTTATGACGACGTAGCCAACATTATCCAAGCACAGTTGTTGTTTCTGGAATCTCAGGACACAGAACGCGACATTCAGATTTATATCAACAGCCCTGGCGGTAGCGTTTATGCGGGATTGGGCATCTACGATACCATACAATATCTGAAACCTGACATCTCTACGCTTTGCACAGGTATGGCCGCCTCAATGGCAGCCGTGTTGATGTGTTCTGGAGCCCACGGGAAACGCTTTGCCCTCCCCCACTCACGCATCATGATTCATCAACCCATGGGCGGTACTCAGGGGCAAGCCTCCGATATTGAAATCGAAGCTCGCGAAATACAAAAGCTGAAAAAGGAACTCTATGAAATCATCGCCTACCACTCAGGAAAAGATTACGAACAGGTTTGGGCCGACAGCGACCGCGACTATTGGATGACCGCCACTGAAGCCAAGGATTACGGCATGATTGATGAAATTTTGAGAAACGACCGAAAGAATAATGCCGAAAAGTAGCAAATACGATAACATCTGCACTTTCTGCGGAAGCCAAATCTCCTATAAAGACATCCTCATCCACGGACAAGTAGGTGCGATTTGTGAAAATTGCATCAAGGTTGCCCAGGATATGGTTAAGGATATGCATGCTGAAAACGAGAGGGAAGAATTGGCCAACGTCAAAATCAACCTGCTCAAACCCAAGGAGATTAAAGCCAAATTGGACGAATATGTCATTGGGCAGGAGGAAGCCAAAAAAGTCATTTCCGTTGCCGTCTATAACCATTACAAACGTATTCTTTACGATGCCAAAGATGACGTGGACATTGAAAAGTCCAACATCATTCTCGTTGGTGAAACCGGAACGGGCAAAACGTTGATGGCCCGGACCATCGCAAAAATGCTCGACGTGCCTTTCTGCATTGCAGACGCTACGGTCTTCACCGAAGCCGGATACGTGGGCGAAGATGTCGAAAGCATACTCACACGCCTGCTTCAAGCTGCCGATTACGATGTGGCTCGAGCCGAACGCGGCATCGTCTTCATCGATGAAATCGACAAGGTGGCACGCAAAGGTGCCGACAACCCGTCCATCACCCGCGACGTTTCCGGTGAAGGCGTACAGCAATCCCTGCTCAAACTTCTCGAAGGTTCTCTCGTCAATGTTCCACCCCAGGGAGGAAGAAAACACCCTGAACAGAAATTCACTGTCGTTAATACCAAAAACATTCTTTTCATTGGCAGCGGCGCATTCAACAGCATCGACAAAATCATCGGCGAACGAATGAACACCAACGTCATAGGATACAATACCAAGCACAAGAATGTCGACAAGAACAATATGATGCAATATATCTCGGCACACGACCTCAAATCTTTCGGACTGATTCCGGAATTGTGCGGCCGTTTTCCTGTCATCACCTACATGAACGCTTTGGATGCCCAAGCCTTACGTAGAATATTGGTCGAGCCGAAAAACGCCTTGGTAAAACAATATGAGCGTTTGTTTTCTCTGGATGGCATCGCGCTTACCTTTGAAGACAACGCATTGGATTACATCGTCAACAAAGCCGTTGAACTGAATTTAGGGGCCCGCGGCCTGCGATCCATCATTGAGAAAATCATGACGGATGCGATGTATGAATTCCCTTCTATGAAGAAGAAAAAAATGTCCATTACAGAAGATTACGCACGCACCCAATTCGAGCAATCCGTCTTCTCGGACTTAAGCTAATCCATCGGTTTGGGACAACCAATTTCCCGACGGCACTCAGAGTGTGTTTTGCAGTCTATTCTACGTTATTCATTCTCCCTTTAACCTACTCCTCTTGAAATTTTCAATAGCATTCAGGAGCGCTTCGCTGGTAAAAGGCTTTTCAAGGAAAGCTGAAATTCCTTTGCCAATTTTACGGCAAACGCCTCGCGAAAACTGATCTGCAAACGCCGTGATAATTATGGTGTAGGGCATCTTTTCAAGCTGGTCGAAAATATCCAAGCCGTCCATATCCGGCAAGCACAAATCTAAAAAAACAATATCAACCTCGTGACATTTGAGGTAACAAACGGCATCAGACAAATTTCCGAAACTTTGTTCCACACAAAGCCAATCAAATTCGTTAAGAACTTGAATGATAAATGATTGTATAGATTCGTTATCGTCAATTACAACATAATGATAGACAGGATCTTCCATATTTCAATTATTTTAGAAGCAATATTACGGATTTTTTTGATTATCGCCAATAACCAAAATGCCGAAGAAAGCAACATTTTTTCTTCATTTTGCAATTTTTTATATATATAATTTCAGAAAAAATTTGTATCTTTGCACCGCTTTTTTAAGAAAAATAGATAATTTATCTTTATACACAACAACTTAAAACCAAAAATTTATGAAAAAGAACGTCATTATTATTGGTGCTGCAGGTAGAGATTTCCACAACTTCAACACCTATTTCCGTGACAACAAGGACTACAACGTAGTTGCCTTCACCGCTGAACAAATCCCTGGTATCGACAACCGTTTCTATCCGAAGGAATTAGCAGGAAAATTGTATCCTAACGGAATCCAGATTTTCCCAGAATCAAAATTGCCCGAACTGATTAAGAAATTCAAAGTTGACGAATGCGTTTTCGCATACAGCGACAAACCATACTCATATGTAATGGGAATCAGCGCCATCGTTAATGCTGCTGGCGCAAACTTTGTTTTGATGGGACCCAAGGATACCATGATCAAATCAAAGAAACCTCTCATCGCTGTTGGTGCTACTCGTACAGGTTGCGGTAAATCACAGACATCACGTAAAATTATTGAATATTTGACAGGTCTCGGTCTTAAAGTCGTTGCTATTCGTCACCCCATGCCTTACGATCCAAACCTCAACAACCAGATTGTACAGCGTTTCGCCGAAGTAGCAGACCTCAAAAAACAAAACTGCACCATCGAAGAAATGGAAGAATACGAACCACACGTAGTAACCAAACGTAACGTTATCTACGCAGGCGTTGACTATGAAGCTATCCTCAAAGGTGGTATGACAAGAGATCCTCAGACTGGCGAATGGGTTAAAATGGCAGGCGCAGAAAACGATCCTGACGGTTGCGATATCGTTCTTTGGGACGGTGGTAACAACGACTTCCCATTCTATGAACCAGACTTGTTCATCGGCGTTGCTGACCCATTGCGTCCAGGTGCAGAAGTTAGCTACTATCCAGGCGAAGTTGTTGCCCGTATGGCTGACGTGATCGTCATCAACAAAATCGACTCAGCTTCATTGGAAAACATCAATGCTGTTAGAGCTAACCTCGCTCGCATCAACCCCAAAGCTAAAATCATCGACGGAGCTTCTATCCTGACCGTTGACAAGCCAGAAGTTATCAAAGGCAAGAGAGTTCTCGTTATCGAAGATGGTCCTACTTTGACTCACGGTGAAATGAAGATCGGTGCCGGTACAGTCGCAGCCATGAAATATGGTGCTTCTGAACTCATCGACCCAAGACCTTACACCGTTGGCGAATTGACCACCACATTCCAAAGATACCCCAACATCGGTACTTTGCTCCCAGCTATGGGCTATGGTGAAAAACAAATGAAAGACCTTGAAAAGACTATCGCCAAGACTCCTTGCGATGCTGTTGTTATCGGTACTCCTATCGACCTCCAGCGCTTCATCAAGATTAAACAGCCTTGCGTACGCGTTGGTTACGAACTCCAAGAAATCGGTCAACCCACTTTGAAAGAAGTTTTGGACGAATTCGTAAAAAAACACAAACTCTGCCCATCAAAAAAATGCGGTTGCAAAAAGAAATAATCTTTCTTTCTAAATAATGAAGAGGACGGCTCCATCGCCGCCCTCTTTTTTTGTTTTTTCTCAACGTAATCCACTTTTTTTACGTAAGTTTGCAGTCTGAAACAAATATCAACCTAAAATTATATAATTATGTCAGTTATCAAAGCTTTCAAAGGACTCCGTCCCCCAAAAGAAATCGTAGAAAAATTAGCATCACGTCCTTACGACGTATTGAATTCTGAAGAAGCCCGTAAAGAAGCCGAAGGCAATCCCTACAGCCTCCTCCACGTTACCAAGGCCGAAATCGACCTGCCCGCTGGCACCGATGAACATTCTCCTGAAGTATATCTTCAGGTGGTCAAAAACTTCAACTCTTTCAAAGATTTTGGCTGGCTGAAACGCGACGAAGAAGACAAACTTTATATCTACGCCCAAAGCATGAACCCCACCGACGCTAACGCCCACTGGCAATATGGTATCGTGGCCTGCGCTTACAGCGAAGATTATGTCAATAAAATCATCAAAAAACACGAATTGACTCGTAAAGATAAAGAAGAAGACCGCATGAAACACGTCCGCATTACCAATGCCAACGTTGAACCCGTTTTCTTCGCTTATCCCGCTGTCGCTGAAATCGATGCTATCGTTAGCAAGATTACCAGCAACGCCCCCATCTATGACTTCATCGCCAAAGAAGATGGTTTCGGTCATCGCTTCTGGGTCATCGACGATCAGGCTACCATCGCCCGCCTCGTTGAACTGTTCGCCACCAAGGTTCCCGCAATGTACATCGCCGACGGCCACCACCGCAGCGCCGCCGCCGCCCTCGTTGGTCAGGAAAAGAAAGAAAACAACCCACACCATACCGGCAAAGAAGAATACAACTTCTTCATGACCGTCATCTTCCCCGACAATCAACTGAAAGTCATCGACTACAACCGCGTTGTCAAAGACCTCAACGGACTCAGCAAAGACGAATTCCTCAAAGCTTTGACCGTAGCTTACGACGTTCAGGATATGGGCGCAGATATCTATAAACCTGCCAAATTGCATGAATTCAGCATGTACCTCGATGGCAAATGGTATAAAATGACAGCTAAAGCCGGCACTTACGACGATAACGATCCAATTGGCGTTCTGGATGTTAAAATCCTGAGCGACCACGTTCTGGATAAAATACTCGGCATTAAGGACTTGCGCACCGACAAACGTATCGATTTCGTTGGCGGTATCCGTGGTCTGGGCGAACTGAAACGCCGCGTTGACAACGGCGAAATGAAGGTCGCTTTCGCTCTCTATCCAGTTTCAATGCAACAGATCATCGACATCGCTGACAGCGGCAACATCATGCCTCCAAAAACCACTTGGTTTGAACCTAAATTGAGATCAGGTCTTGTTATTCATGAACTGAACGCATAATTTTCCGACGACAACATCGTCACAATGGACTATGGTGAGAAGATATCTCTGATTTTGAAAAGCCTGCCCGAAAAGCCGGGTGTTTATCGCTTTTTTGACGAAAACGGCAACATCATTTACGTTGGCAAGGCCAAGAAACTGAAACGCCGCGTGTCGTCCTACTTCAACAAGCAGCACGACAATAAAAAAGTCAGAGTTCTGGTTTCCAAAATCAGAGATATCCAAACCACCGTTGTCAACACAGAATGGGAAGCTTTGCTGTTGGAAAACAGTATGATTAAAGAATACAAGCCTCGTTACAACATTCTGTTAAAAGATGACAAAACCTACCCATGGCTTGCCATCACCAAAGAGGATTTTCCCCGCATTTTTTCTACAAGACACCCAGACAAAGAGCAGATGCAGCTTTTCGGTCCTTATGCTTCCGTGCATTATATGAACACACTGATGGAAACCCTACAGGAGCTGTTTCCGCTTCGCACCTGCCGCCGACTGGTCAAAAATTCACGTCCCTGCATCCAATATCAAATTGGAAAATGCGCCGCTCCATGCGCAAATCTCATTCAGCAATCTGATTATCAAGAGTATATAAAAAATATTATTGAAATCATTAAAGGCAACAGCAAATTCGTTCAACAGAAGCTAAAAGAACAAATGATGCAATATGCCGAGCATTGGGAATTTGAAAAAGCTCAGGAAGTGAAACAGAGACTTCTGCTTCTGGACAACTTCATCGGCAAGTCGGTGGTCGTCAATCCCGAACTCACTGAAACCGATGTGTTCTCCCTTGAAAGTGACGAGGAATGCGCTTATATCAATTTTTTGCGCGTAATGAATGGTTCCATCATACAGTCCTACACTTTGGAAATCGACAACAAACTGGACAAGAGCGATGAAGATTTGCTGCTCATGGGAATAATTGCCATCGAAGAACGATTCGGCAAATTGTGTCCCGAAGCCATCGTGCCCTTTATGCCGCAAATCGAAACCGATAAAATCAAATTCATAGTGCCCCAGCGTGGCGATAAGCGCAAGCTGCTGGAACTATCACAAAAAAACGCCAAGTTCTATCGCCTGGAAAAACAAAAACGACAGGACCTCACAGACCCTGAACGCAGGCATCACCGTGTATTGCAAGCATTGCAAGATGCTTTAGGCATGGATCGTCTGCCGAAACATATCGAATGTTTCGACAATTCAAACACTCAAGGCGAAGAACCCGTGGCGGCAATGGTTTGCTTCATCGATGGCAAACCCGCCAAAAAAGAGTACCGACACTTCCTTGTCAAAACCGTCGTTGGTCCCGATGATTACAGCTCCATGCACGAAATCGTCACCCGCCGTTACAGCCGCATTCTGGAAGAAGGCAAAGAACTGCCTGACCTCATTATGGTGGATGGTGGCAAAGGTCAACTTAATGTAGCCCACGAAGTGTTGAGAGAATTAGGTATCGATAAAAAAGTTATGCTTGTCGGCATCGCAGAGCGCCTGGAAGACATCTACCGCGTCGGCGAAGAATTTCCGTTATATATTGACAAAAAGTCTGAAGCCCAGAAACTACTGCAATTCGTCCGCGATGAAGCCCACCGCTTCGGCATCACACATCACCGCAAACGCCGAGCAAAAAAAAGCATACATTCCATCCTTGACGATATTCCAGGCATCGGAACTGTCTTAAAAAACAAGCTTTTAACTCATTTTAGAAGCATAAAAAACATAGAAAATGCTTCACTGGATGACTTGTCCAAAATCATCGGCAAAAGCAAAGGCCTAAGCGTCTATCAGTTTTTACATGCCATAGATTTACCAGCCAATAACGCCACCACCAACAAATAAATGAGGCAGACCATCGTCACAATGAAAGCGTAACGAGCATTGAAATTGGCAGCAAAACCCGTCAACAGAGGCACTATGGCCGCACCTACTATTGCCGTGGTCATCAATCCCGAAATTTCATTCACTTTCTCAGGCATCTTGTCCACGCATATTGAAAATATCAGTGGGAAAATATTGGCAAAACCTACACCTATGAGGATAAAACTCAGCCACGTAGTAACCGGATTATAAGGCATAAACAGAAGCAGATTGCCCGCCAGTGAAATCAAGACTGTGAGCATGAGAAAAATATTAGGCTTGATGTATCGTAATGCCAGACCTCCAAAAAAGCGGCCAAAAAACAATGCCACAATCAGTACGATGTTGCCCAATGCCGGCGAAATGCCAGGATTGCTTTCCATCAGAATCGAAGGAATACGATTGAACATGGAAGCTTCGGCGCCACAATAGAAGAAAATACCCAAAAACATCATTAAAATATAACCGTTACCGAGAGCGACAAAACAATTTTTCAAAGTCGTTGGCTCCGTGGCATCCTTCTCAATATTGTTGGGAACGCAAACAAACACCATCACCAAAGTGATAAGCAATACCACCGCAAAAATCGGGAAAAGGATTCGAAAGCCCATATTGACTGGAGCCGCCGCCCCTTCCGGTGTAAACGAGAACCAAGCATACTTCATCAAGGCAGTGCCTACCAGTACCAGAATCAGAGAAGTTGACAAAGTCCCTATCGCTTTCAAAGACTGCGCAAAAGACAACATACTAGAATATCGGCCCTCGGGCGAAACATCACGCATCAGTGGATTGCCAGACACTTGCAGAATCGTGGCGCCCGCACCCATCAGCAACACCGCCAACAAAATGATGGGGAAGTTGAACGCCGTCATCGGCAACATCGCACCAAGGAAAAACAGGACAAGCCCAATCAAAAGCATTTTTTTCTTTCCGATTTTAGACTGAACCACACCCATCGGCACAGATAAAACGCCAAACATTATCATACCCGAAAACGACACCAGAGATGCTGTAAACGGTGATACATTGAAGGCCTTTTCCACAACAGATACCAACTGGTTGGCAGCATCGCCAAAACCCATTGCCAAAAACACCAAAAACACGGAAATTAAAGATAATTGCTTTTTCATATTTATTCTTTTATATATTATTGATTTTCAATTCTTTTAATCTTAAAAATCTGATGATTAATGCCTCTTTCGGAAAGAATGGCATTGACACGAATTTCATCTGTATCCGTGATAAAAACCTGACCAAAATGTTCTTTCCCCACCAAATCAAGCAGTTGGGCAGTACGTTTTTTATCCAATTTATCAAAAATATCATCCAAAAGTAAAATCGGCTTAATGCCTTTATGCTGGAAAATATAATCAAACTGCGACAATTTCAGCGCCAAGGCATAGGATTTTTGTTGACCTTGAGAGGCAAAACGCTTCACCGAACGCCCATCAATCTGAAACGAATAATCATCCTTATGCACACCGAAATTGGTGTAACCTGACTTGCGGTCGGCCCATTCGTTCTGCTTCATTCCTTCTTCAAAAGAACAATCATTCAAACCCGATTCATAAACGATATCTACATTTTCAAGCCCTTGCGACAAATACCGATAATGCTGATTGAAAACCGGAAGAATATCGGAGATAAACAATTTCCTTTTTTCATGAATATAATTTGCCAAAGGAATCAACTGATTATCAAAAATTTCAATCAAAGAAGCGTCATATTGTCTTTGTTCGATGAAATTCTTGAGCAGGGTATTTCTTTGCAAAATGATTTTCTGATAAGCAATGAGTTTTGAAAGATATTCCTTGTCGAATTGGGAAATGATGATGTCAAAAAACTTGCGGCGGATGTCGCTTCCCTCATTAATGATGTCATTATCGTAAGGAGAAACCATCACCAAGGGGAAAAGTCCAATATGGTCGCTGAAACGGTCATATTCTTTCTGATTAGCCTTCATCGCCTTGTGCTTTCCCAACTTGTAAGTGCAACTGATATGCGTGGTATTCTGCTGCTCGCGCTTGAAGAAGTCACCATGTATGGCAAAGAAATCGGAGTCAAAGCGAACGGCGAACTGATCCTGCGAAGCAAAGAAACTCTTGCAAAAACAAAGGTAATGGATAGCATCAAGCAGATTGGTTTTACCCGAACCATTTTCGCCCACAATGCCATTGACATTGTCGCTGAAATCAAACTCGGCTTCTTCGTAATTCTTAAAGTTGGAAAGTTTTATATGTTGCAGGTACATTGACTATTTCATTAAAGGAAATATGAAGGGCAAAGATACGATTTTTTTAATTAAGAAATCAAGAGATTAAGATTTTGAATACGCATTTACAGAACAGGGAGTTGCCATGCGCACAAAGAAACATTGAGAAGCATTAATGCACGATTAAGCCAGTGACAAATTTCAAAGAAAAAAACAGCCAATCATTTCTAAATTAAAAGTATAATTAAAAAAAATTGTATCTTTGCAATCTTATTTATAAAAATGATTAAAAAGAAATATTATGAAATTTATTGTTCAAAGAGATGTTTTGTATAAGAATTTGAGTGCCATCAGTGGCGTTTTAGGTTATAACAGCACTGTACCTATTTTGAGCAATTTCTTATTCACCGTCAAGGGAAACAACTTGATTCTAACCGCTTCAGACGCTGATTCGACAATGACTGCGGTGGTAGAACTGACCAACGTTGAAGGCGAATGCTGTGTGGCTGTTCCCTCCAAGATTCTGCTTGACACACTGAAACTGGTTTCTGAGAATCCTATCGTTTTCAATATTGATGAATCCATCAATGAAGTGAAATACACTGTTGCCAACGGAGAATACGCTGCTCCTTGCTATCCTGGCAATGAATATCCTCAGATTCCAGAAATCACCGGAGCTCAGTCATTCGAAATCGAACCCATCATCCTGCAGCGTGCCATCAGCAAGACACTCTTCGCTACCAGCACCGATGAGATGAGAGCCACCATGACCGGCGTCTTCTGTGAATTGAACAGCGACGGCATTACCTTTGTGGCTACAGACGCACACAAACTGGTTCGCTATACCAACAATAAAATCACTGCTGAAGAGCCTGCGTCATTCGTTCTCCCCAAAAAGCCCATTTCACACCTCAAGAGCATTCTTACAGGTGTAGAAAGTTCCGTAAAAGTTGATTATTCAGCACAAACACATCATATTCAATTTTCTTTCGACAATCTGACGATGTTTTCTTCTTTGAAAGAAGGTAAATATCCAAGCTATCAGAACGTCATTCCAAAAGAAAATCCATTCAATTTAGTTGTCAATCGCGAAGAATTCCTGCGCTCTATCAAACGTGTCTGCAACTATTCCAACCAATCTTCATTCCAGATTCGTCTGGCACTTTCAGAAGAAGGAACCGTTCTTACCGCTGAAGACCTCGACTTTTCCAACAAGGCAGAAGAAAGCATCGCCGGGCTCTATACAGGCGAAAAGATGAGCATCGGCTTCAACGCCAAGTTTCTCCGCGAAATGCTTGAAAACATGGACGGCAACGAAATACGCATGGAATTGTCACGTCCTGAAAAGGCAGCACTCATTCTTCCCGTGGAAGAATTTTCGGCAGAAGAAAGCGTGTTGATGCTGATCATGCCTGTCATGCTCAACTACTAACATTTCCCGCTGGTTTCCAGCAAAACAATATTAAAACGGCAAGCGTTCTGTCGCTGCTCCCGCCATGGGAGGAGAGGAAAGTCCGGGCAACACAGAGCACCATACTTCCTAACAGGAAGGGGCTTCTAAGAAGTCACAGAAAGGGCCACAGAAAACTACCGCCTGCTTGCAGGTAAGGGTGAAAACGCGAGGTAAGAGCTCACGACACGGGCAGTGATGTTCCGCGGGGGTAAACCTTATGGGTTGAAAAACCAAATAAACCGAGGCTTGAGGGTTGCTCGCCCAATCTCGGAGGGTAGGTCGATAGAGCAACGAGGTGACTCGCTGCCTAGATAAATGACAGAAGATTACAGAACCCGGCTTATAGCTTGCCGTTTTTCCTTTTCCAATTAATCATACATTTCGCCACCCATTTCGCCCTCATCGGTAGGCATATCCATTACGCGGCGCTTGTAATTGTTAATCTTATAGGTTACATTCAACGAGATTCTAAAACCATTGCGGTCTCGCAAACTATAGGAATCATAACCATTGCTTTCATTATATTGATAGGAATGTATCTTGGTCTGATTGACCATATACAACAAGTCTCTGACATTCAAACTTACAGTCAAACTGTTTTTCAGGAAACCTTTCTTGATGGCAAAATCAAGACTATAGCGTGCTGAACGACGTCCCTGACCTACGCCATACGTTCCCCATCCCATACTGCCAGCTGTCAACGATGGTGAATTGTAGCGGAAATTCAACTGAATATCCCAGAATTTGTCGAAACTGAAAGTCTGATTCAAACGAAAACGCCACTCCCAATTTCGAGCCAGATTTTCATCCAACATGTTATCACTTTCAATAATGTTTCTATAGAAATTGAAAGAGGCATTGATTTTCCAGAATTTCCAAATCTTCTGTGTATAAATCAATTCCACACCAATATTGTGACTCTGATTCAAATTCTGATAGGAAGTCAGCGTATAAGTTTCTCCGTTGTCATACTGTTCCAACGTCGTGTAACGGGTTATCATGTTTTTACGGTGACGGTAAAATGCCGTCGCGCTAAAAAACGACTTATTGATGCTCAACTGATAGGCTAACTCCAATGAGTTCGCCAATTCAGGATTCAAATCTGGATTACCACAACGTACATTCTGACGGTCCGAAATGTTCCTAAACGGATTCAACTGCCACACGCTAGGACGTTGCACACGTCGCGAATAACTCAACTGCAAAGCGTGTTTTTCATTGAACATATATTTGACATGTACCGTTGGGAATAGATTGAAATAATTTTTCTTATGCACTTCATCTTGTGATTTCAAATCAGAAACCGTATGGGCTAATTCTCCGCGCAAACCAGCCTGAATCTGCAACTTCTTCCAAAATGTATTAGAATAAATGAAATACAAAGCATTCAAATATTCCGAATATTCGAAATTATTCAGCTGTTCATAATCCAAGCTCCACGGATCATCATTGGCAGCAAAAAATGGTGAATAGTCTTGACCAATGAAGCGATACGAGAACTTGTAACCGGTTTCGATTCTACCTCCATTGCCTACAGGGGTTACAAAATCGACTTGCGCAACGGCATTCCTATTAAGATTTTTCGTTTCAGTTTTCTGATAGTAATCAGAATCCGCAGGAAATGAAATATCTTGCAAAGACCAGCTGTAATTATCTCCAAGGCCATGATTATAGGAGACATCGGCCGTCAACTCGCGCCCCTTCATCTCAAAAGTCTTTTTATAATTGATGGCCGCATTGAAATTCATATTCTTTCCTTTACTATTTCCATACTGTCTAAAATTCTGATATGGAAGCAACTCGTCACCGAAAATCGTATAATTATCATTAACCAATGACGAAGTGTCCCCATTCTGTCCATAACGGAATCCGAAGGTAAAGCTCAACGTGTTTTTCTTGTTGATATACCAATCCAAGCCCGTAAACACATTGTGTCCTCCCATTTTCCCATTACCATCATTACTTTGCGTCAGTTCGGTGGTGTCTTGTCCAAACCAGGTATCGCGGAGCATATTACCCCCGTTTACGTGCTTGTGACCACGATAACCATAGTTGATGAAAAAATTGATTTTATCGTAGCTATAATTAAAATTCACATTCACATTATAGTTGCTGATATATGGATTGACGATGTAATGCCCTTCATAGGGTTCTCGAGTATAGAGAGACATGCCTCCGCCCAAGGAAAGCATGCCATTAAATCCTGATTCTTTTTTCTTCTTCAGCACCACATTCAATATACCTGCCATACCATCTGGTTCGTAACGTGCCGAAGGATTGGTGATAACCTCAATGCTCTCTATCATAGATGCCGGAATCTGGTCGAGGGTAAGTTGCGTAGGACGTCCATCCACAAGAATGGTTACATTTTCGCTTCCACGAACAGTAACATTACCTTCTACATCAACATCCACGGACGGAATTTCTTCCAACACTTCCACTGCCGAAGCTCCGTCTGCCATAATACTCGATTCAACATTAAAGACGGTCTTATCCAGGTTTGTCTGCAGCATCTCTTTTTGAGCTTTCACTTCCACGGTCTGCAATGAAGTACTTTTGTTGTTCAACACAAATTTGGGAATACGAAACGTGCTCTGTTCCTTGCTGATAGTAAAAGGTTTTGAATAGTGATTTCTATAACCAACATATTGAATTTCAAGAAAATAAGTTCCAAAACTAATGTCGGAAATATAAAAGCGACCTGACTCGTTGGTAATTCCACTCTGCGCAACCGTTGAGTCTGATGATTTTTTCACATAGATGGTCGCATATTCAACGGGTTTTGCATTTTCGTCCACAATCATACCCGTCAAAGTGCCCGAAGTTGCATTGTTGGACTGCTGCAGGCGCTGCATTTCAGGTTGTGCGAAAACAGACATGCTGAAGACAAAAAGAAATGCCACAGCCAACATCTTCTGGAAAAACCATTTCATCTTACTAATGTATAATATTAATCATTTAAAAAAACAAACAGCATAGACTGACACTTATCATAAAGGTTTAATCTATGCTGTCGATTTTAAGCTAAAAAGCTATTATTTAACATAGAAAATATTTCTTTGGTCGAGGATTTTAACCTTGTTTTTCAGGCCTTGCATAATAACAGATTCATTACGGCTTCTACCAACTACCGCATTTCTCAATGCGGCTTTTTCAGCCATATAATTTGGAGAAACAGCACCTGTCGTAAAATCACCAACACTTGCGAGATAAACGTAATTCTTACCGGCAACTGCTTTCGTACTGTTAGCATCCATATTAAAGATACCTGCGATAGCAGCATCCTCAATATTTCTATTCATATAACTTTCTGCAAGGAATGACAGCATAACGCTATCCATTACATTTGATTGGTATTTAGCAGCCAAAGACTGGATATTTTCACCAGAAGCCAATGCTTTATTTACGTTTTCAGCAATCATAGCCACTTTCTTTTCGGCCATCAATTGATTTTCGATATCCGATTTGACAGATTCGAATTTCTGCATACCTTTTTCACGAATATTTCTAACGGCTGCAACAGCGTAAATACGATTTTCAAGATTGATTACGTCTGAGACATTGTCAACTTTAATATCTTTTGTAAAAGCCCAACTAACGATTTCACGGCAGTTGGGAAGCTGATTGATAGTGGCATCCATTGCACGGACGTTGGTACCTCTAAGGACCTGAACACCTTGTGCATTAGCTTCATCGATAAGTTCGTCAGCATTTGAAGATGCGGCTGCCAAGGCATTGGCACTGCTCTTGATAGTCTTAACAGTTGTTTCAGAGGGTTCTATAGGAGTTGTATAAACCACAAACTGACGTTTTTCGACTGGGGTTGTTCTTGCCAAAATTTGGTAAACGACGAAAGCGGCGCCACTTTCATGAACATAGATACCACCGTTACCAGTATGAACGAATTCGTTATATAAAGTAGGGATAGTACCTCGTTCGGGAACCCACATTGTGGTATCTGTAGCTTGACGTCCAGCCAAATAGTTGGGCATCAGTTCGAAGATATCGGCACCTGCCAAAACCAATTGTTTCAAGCTATCGGCTTCATGGCGAGCTTGTTTTTTGGTACGAGTTCCAGTTGGATTCATTGTGGCGTTTTTGAAATCAACAACAAGGTATGCAACCAAAACTGAGTCTGGACGCATTTCGCTTCCATAAACTTTACCATAATACCATACAATATCTTGATATGTAAAAGGTTCAATGAGCGAGCCTACAGGACGTTTGAAAATCAAGCTGTCCAAAACATCGATAGAAATATCATCTGCTGTATAATAGGCACTGTCAACCAAACCTTTTTCTTCAGCCAAATTGAATTCTGTAAGGGAAGGTGTAGCAACGAAGCGTTGATATTCAGCATTAACGCTATCTTCGATGGCCTTCAAATCTTCTGTTGAAGGAGTAACTGGGAAGAGAGCTATATCAATATCACGGAGATTTTCTGTAACCCTGAAAGCAGATTTATGATTATTGTACCAGTCTTTCATTTCCTTATCAGAAACAGAAGGAACGACATCGTTGAATACAGGAGCGTAAGGATTGAGGACTGCGACAGAAGCCATTGTCACCTTATTATTGGCAGCAACCTGTTCAGCCATTTTATCAGAGAAATAGAGAGAACCCTGTGCAAGGCCAAAGTAGCGCATTCTTTTTGCGTCGGCGATATTAAAGCGTTGGATTGCCTTGTAAGCCTTATACAGTTCTTCAGCGCCTTCCGTATCTTTATAGTCTTCCATGTTTTCAATGATGGCGATAACATTCTGTGGTTCCATGCCCCATTGAGATATCATCACGTTGACCATCTGGGCCAATAACTGATTAGGTTGGTTGGTACGGAGGCTTGCAACCATTTCCTCAGTGGCTGCTTCAATCATTTCGTCTGAATATTGAAGGCCCAGTTTCTTCAGTTGTTTGTCCAACAACTTAGTTTCAACGAGGTTGTTCCAAGTCAGTTCATGAACCTGATAAGTTTCACTTTCCTCGAGTGACTGTTTATTATACAATATTTTCCAGAGGGCGGTATTTTCTTCGTATTCTCTACTGTACTGATCATTAATTTTTTCGCCATCTACACTAGCCATAGTGTATTTATCGGAAAAAAGTGCGGTTAATTGCGAAAAGTCACCTACGATGAAGGCCAATAATGCGAAACCGATAATAATCATCAATGCTACGCCATGCTTGCGAATTGCGCCAATTGCTGCCATATTGAATTTGTTTTAGTTATTGTTTTTTTTTAAGTTTGCAAAAATAGCACTTTTTTTTATATGATGCGTAATTTATTCAAGAAAAAAATGTATTTTTGCACACTTTTTTTTCAAACCATATTAATCATCAAAAAATTAAACAATGAAATCAGTATCTATTAGCGGTTCTCTAAGAGAGAACGTAGGGAAACGAGATGCGAAAGCTCAGCGTGCTCAAGGATTAGTTCCATGCGTAATTTACGGTGGAAAGCAACAATATCAGTTTGTTGTTGAAGAAAAACAATTCAAAAACATCATCTATACTCCCGAAGTCAAGTATGCGGAAATCGATTTGGACGGCAAACATTTCAACGCCATCCTTCAGGAAACTCAATTCCACCCCATTACCGACAGACTGCTTCACGTTGACTTTTTGGAAGTTGTTGAAAACAAGCCCATCACCATTGACATTCCAGTTAAGATTACTGGTACATCTCCTGGTGTTCTCCGTGGTGGTAAAATGGCAAAGAAAGTCCGCAAACTGAAAGTTAGAGGTTTGCTTGAAAACGTTCCTGAATATATCGAACTGTCAATTGATGGCATGGAAATCAACGATGTAATCCGCGTTTCCAACGTCAACGTTCCCAACATCACTGTTGTTGACAATCCTTCAAAAGTATTGGTAGCCATCCTTACTTCACGTAATGTTGATGAAAGCGCCACCGAAGCTGCCGAATAACAATTATTCAGAATAGGTAAAATTAAAAAGAGCGGCGCAAGCCGCTCTTTTTTTATTGCATGAAACTCAGTGTCTTAATTTTATGAATGGCTTATTTTACTAAGTCAACGATAGCTTTGAATGCCTCGGGATTATTCATTGCGAGGTCGGCGAGGGCTTTGCGGTTCAATGCAATACCCTTCTTTGAAATCATACCCATAAAAGCTGAGTAGGACAAGCCATATTCGCGAACGCCCGCGTTGATACGGGTAATCCACAAACTTCTGAATGCGCCTTTTTTGGCTTTTCTGTCGCGGTAAGCAAACTGCTGACCTTTTTCCCAAGTATTCTTGGCAACGGTCCAGACGTTTTTACGCTTTCCGAAGTACCCTTTGGTACGGTTCAAAATCTTTTTTCTTCTTGCTCTTGAAGCAACGTGATTTACTGATCTTGGCATAAGTTCTCCTTTCTTTTTACGTCAGCGGCTTGGCGCGTGCCAAACTCTTTGATGGCTGATAGTAAAGTTAATAATTAATTTTCGTTAGCACTGGCCCAACATTTCCTTAATGGTGTGCTCGTTAACCTTGTCAGCGATGGTGCTGTATGCGAGGTTACGTTTTCTCTTTGTCGTTTTTTTAGTAAGAATGTGGCTGTGGTAAGCGTGATGTCTTCTTACTTTACCGGTACCTGTCAGAGTGAATCTCTTCTTGGCAGCCGATTTGGTTTTCATTTTTGGCATTTCTCTAATTTTTAAAGTTAATATGATGAGTTAGATGCAATTTTCTATTATTTTTTCGGATTGATGACAATCATCATTCTCTTGCCTTCCAATTTGGGAAGTTGTTCGGGTTTTCCATACTCTTCAACTGCCTGGGCGAACTTCAGCAGAATCAACTCGCCTTGGTCCTTGTAAACAATTGAGCGGCCCTTGAAAAACACATCAACTTTCACCTTGCAACCTTCCTTGAGAAAACGAATGGCATGATTACATTTGAATTCGAAATCATGATCATCGGTCTGAGGTCCCAAACGGATTTCCTTGATGACGATTTTTGCGGACTTCTGTTTGATTTCCTTCTGCTTTTTCTTCTGTTCGTAAAGAAATTTCTGGTAATCCATTACTTTACAAACGGGAGGATTCGCCTGCGGGGAAATCTCCACCAAGTCCAATTCATATTGGTCCGCCAATTCCAGCGCCTCTTTTAATGGAACAATTTTCGGCTCGAAATTTTCACCTACTACTCGCACGATTGGCGATGTGATGTACTGGTTGATTCGATGCTCGGCCTCCTTCTTCTTTGCATTGGGAAGTGGACGGCGCTGACCCGGATTTGTAACTTGTGTTGCGATAAGCTTTTCTCCTTTCTTTTGGTTATTATTCTGATTGTCTGCATCCTCCTAAGCAAGCAATTTACCTACTTTGAGAAATTGGCGGCAAAAATACACAAATTTTTAATGCAAATACATTTTTCATAGATTTTTATTGATTCGCAGATTCAAAAAAATGTAGTATTTTTGCTTTTTTATATTCAATAATAAATTATGGATACAGTAGTTAGTGGCATCAGACCCACAGGTTTTCTTCACTTAGGCAACTATTTCGGTGCTTTGCAAAATTTCACCAAAATGCAAAATGACAATCAGTGCTTTTTCTTTATTGCTGATTATCACTCACTTACAACACACCCAAAGCCAGCAGACCTTCATACCAATATTAAAAATGTACTGATAGATTATCTGGCAGCGGGCATCGACCCGGAAAAATCGACCATCTATGTGCAGAGTGACGTACCGCAGGTTTGCGAGCTCACCACCCTGCTTTCGATGAATGTTTACGTTGGAGAATTGCAACGCGTGGCTTCTTTCAAGGAAAAAGTTCGCCGCCAGCCCGACAACGTCAATGCGGGTTTGCTGAACTATCCTGTCTTGATGGCCGCTGACATTTTGCTGCACCGTGCCGACAAAGTGCCCGTGGGCAAAGACCAGGAGCAACACCTTGAACTCACCCGCGACTTCGCTCAGCGTTTCAACCGCATTTACGGCACGGAATTCTTCAAATTACCCGTCGCCTACAATTTCGGCAAGCAGCTGGTTAAGATTCCCGGACTCGACGGTTCGACTAAAATGTCGAAATCCGACAATGAAACTTCCTGCATCTACCTTTCCGACGACCCTGCTGTGATCCGCAAGAAAGTAATGAAGGCTGTTTCAGATGCCGGGCCAACAGAACCCAACCAGCCCAAAGCGCAACCTATCGAGAACCTTTTCTCCTTGATGGCCGCTGTCTCTACACCCGACACGTTGGCTTATTTCGAAGAGAAATACAACACCTGCCAAATCCGCTATGGTGATATGAAAAAACAATTGGCAGAAGACATGGTCAACTTCACGGCTCCCATTTACGAAAAAATCCAGGAATTGCGCAACAACGATGAATACGTGGCCCGCGTCGCCCGCCAAGGTGCCGAAAAGGCCCGCGAAAGTGCTGACAAAACAGTGAATATGGTCCGCGAAATCATCGGCATCAAGCATTTTTAATCTGTTCTGAATTATGTCTTTGCTCACGCAATATACGCTTTGGCTGTTGCCGCTGTGCCTCCTCGTCGGGGCAGGCTGCGCCGCATTGCTCTATTACAAGTCTACTAATCTCGATCTTGAAAAACGCAGCCGTATCATCCTCAGCATCCTGCGTGGTTTCTCCGTAGCCTTACTCTGTTTCCTGCTGCTGGCCCCTATGCTCAAAATGGTTGTCAAGGAATTGGATAAACCTCAAATCATCATTGCCTTAGATAATTCCGAATCCATTATTCTCGCCTCTGACTCATCATACTATCGCAATCAGTATATCAAAGATGTGCAAGATTTGGCTGCCTCTTTCGACAAACATTATGATGTAAGATTATATACCATTGGAAGTAAGAATACCATTCATCAGGACTGCGACAATGATATGTTCACCTTCAACGAAAAATCCACCAATCTATCATCGCTTTTTTCAGAAATCGGAACGCTCTATGGCAATCGCAACATAGGCGCTGTCATTCTGATGAGTGACGGCATCATTAATGCCGGCAGCAATCCATACTACCAATCCTCCGCGATGAATTATCCGGTTTTCACCATTGGGTTGGGCAATCCCGAGACCAGCACCGACCTGCTCATCAATAACGTAAACCACAATAAGCAGGCTCTCAAAGGCAACTATTTTCCCGTGGAAATCAAAATTGCGGCGACTCAACTATCGGGGAAAGATGTGCAATGTACGCTTTCAGAAGGTGACAATATCCTGATGACGAAAAATTCACACATCAACAGCCGAAATTATTTTGAGACTGTCCGCACAAACATTGAAGCGACTAGCAAAGGTCTGCACAAATACAAAGTCGAGCTCAATGAACTGGATGGCGAAATAACTTATAAGAACAATGTCGCCTATTTTTATGTGGAAGTCATCGACAGTAGAGAGAAAATCGCCATTGTTTACAACTCTCCACACCCCGACATCGCAGCATTGAAATCGGCTTTGGAAAGCAGCGAGACCTACGATATACAAGTTTCCAGCATCCAAGATTTCACATCATCGGTGGAAGACTATTCTCTGATTATCCTGCACCAGCTTCCATCCACAACCCAGGCGGCTTCGAATTTGCTTTCTCAAATTCAGAAATCTAAAACATCAGCACTCTATATTATTGGTAGCCAAAACGACCTCAACTCATTCAACAATCTGAATACAGGACTCAAACTCCAGCAAACCAAAAACCTATTCAACCAGTCAATGCCGCAATTCAATGAGAACTTTACCAGTTTTACGTTTTCAGAAGAGTCTCGTCAATTGATGAAGAGTCTGCCTCCAATAACCACCTTATTTGGCGACTACAAGACTTCCGTTTCCGCTAATGTTTTCCTTTATCAGAAAATAAATTCAGTAAATACCGAATATCCCTTGGTTTTGTTCAACGATAACAACGGTACAAAAACAGGCGTCATCTGCGGCACTGGACTCTGGCAATGGAAACTCTACGACTATCTTTATACGCAGACCCACGCTCAATTCAACGAAATCGTGATGAAGATGGCCGCCTACTTGTCCGTCAAAGCCGACAAGAGTTTGTTCCGAGTTATGGCAAAGAATGTTTATGAAGAGTATCAACCCGTAGTCATTACGGCAGAATTATACAATGAAAGTTACGAATTGGTAAACGATGCCGACGTGTCGATTGTCATCACCGATGAAAATGGGAATAAACACGAGCAACAACTATCAAAACAAAACTATCAATACGTTTTGGATATGGGGCAACTGCCCATAGGCGACTACACTTGGGTTTGTTCAACACACTATGGCAAAAACAGTTACAGTAAATCCGGTGCATTCTCGGTAGATGAAGTTTTATTGGAGGCCACACAGACCACCGCCGACCACAACCTGCTTCAAAGTCTATCACAGGCCACAAACGGGAAATTCTATCTGCCCGACCAGATGGTTCGGATTGCTCAAGACATACAGTCTGATGACAATATCAAACCCATTGCCAACTACACAAAAAAATACAGTCTGCTGCTGAATACGTGGTGGTACTTTGCCCTCATCATGCTATTGCTGGGCATCGAATGGTTCATAAGAAAATGGAATGGCGGAATTTAATCTGAAAATGATGAAGAAATTATTGATTTTTATTTTTTTATTACTGATATCCTTTGTCAGCTGGGGCCAAAAAATCGCCTTACTAAAATATCATGGAGGAGGCGACTGGTACAGCAACCCGACATCCTTGCCCAATCTGATTGCCTTCTGCAACAAGAACCTATCCACCAACATTGACAAAGAGCCTGCCGCCGTTGAAGTGGGCAGCGCCGATATTTTCCAATATCCCTTTGTGCACATGACAGGACATGGCAATGTGGTTTTCAGTGACGACGAAGCAAAGAACCTGCGTTTGTATCTTATTTCCGGAGGTTTTCTTCACATTGATGATAATTATGGGCTTAATCCATTCGTTAGAAAGCAGATGAAAGTAGTTTTCCCCGAATTGGAATTTGTGGAATTGCCTTACAATCACCCTATTTTCCATCAGAAATATGATTTTCCAAGAGGTCTTCCTAAAATTCACGAACATGATGCCAAGCCGCCACAGGCATTTGGGCTGATATGGGAAGGAAGATTAGTGTGTCTATTCACATACGAATGCGACCTTGGCGACGGCTGGGAAGATGCCATCGTCCACGGTGACAGCGACGCCACACGGACCAAAGCCCTGCAGATGGGGGCTAACATTATACAATATGTATTTACGGCGCACTAAATTCTAGTAATAGCGTCTCCGATGCACATCCGAAGAATCCCACGACTGAAACAAGAGAATTTCGTGGATTCTTTGAATAATCATAATGAACAATTTCAAATCATTTTCGGCAAACCACCTGATGGCTTCGTCATTCTTTTGGCAAGCCAAAGCAAATTTCAACAAGAAATCGCAGTTGTATTTCTTCAGCCATAAAATGGCATTGTCTTCACCATCAATAGCATTGCTCAACACTCCGAATTCGGGGTAGCCACTCTGCTTAATGAGCCAATCAAGAGCATCAGTATCGGAATTGATGGCATTAGCCAGCGCAGCCAACTCGGGGAAGCCGTTATTGAATAGAAAATCCAAAAAATTCTTGTCGCCCTTCAATCCTTCAAGGAAGGCGAGAAGAATTTTGGTATCATAATCGGTAAGGCTATGCAACTGGGGCACGGCTTATTGTTTTAAACTGACAGTTTTATTGAATACCAGATGCTCTTCCGTGGAATCCTTGTCGACACAGAAATATCCCGTACGTTCAAACTGGTAATAATCTGCTTTGTTTTTCAGTGTAAGGTTTTCTTCGATATAACCTTTGGTGATATGCAATGAATCTGGATTCAGGTGGTCCAGGAAAGTCTGACCTTCTTCGCAATCATCGGGAGCTGGGACATTGAAAAGACGTTCGAAGAGGCGGATTTCAGCTTCCTTAGCGTGTTTCACGTCGACCCAATGGATGGTAGCCTTCACCTTGCGATTGCTATTGGCGCCACCACTCTTGGTTTCAGGATCATAATCCACATGGATGACTGAAACATTGCCCTCGGCATCTTTTTCGATGCTTGTGCATTTCACGATGTAAGCATATTTCAGACGCACTTCACCACCTACGGTGAGACGATAGAATTTCTTATCAGCATTTTCTCTAAAATCGGCACGTTCAATCCAAAGTTCCTTTCCAAAAGGAACTTTACGAGTCCCCGCATTAGGATCTTCAGGGTTGTTGGTGGCATCAAGTTCTTCTGTCTGACCTTCAGGATAATTATCAATAATCAATTTCACCGGATCAAGGACGGCCATCGTACGAGTGGCAACTTTATTCAAATCTTCGCGAGCGCAGAATTCGAGCAAAGAGACATCGATAACATTGTCACGTTTGGCGACACCGACAGTTTCAGCAAAATTGCGGATAGACTGTGGTGTGTAACCACGACGGCGAAGGCCGCAAACGGTCGGCATTCGAGGATCATCCCAACCCATGACATGATGTTCTTTCACAAGTTGCATGAGCTTTCGCTTGCTCATAATAGTATAACTTAGATTCAGACGGGCAAACTCGATCTGCTGGGGATGATGAATGTGCAACGCTTCGCAGAACCAATCGTAAAGCGGACGGTGCACTTCAAATTCCAAGGTACAGATAGAATGTGTAATACCTTCTATTGAGTCACTTTGTCCATGAGCATAGTCATACATCGGATAGATGCACCACTTATCACCAGTTCGATGGTGGGTGGTATGCAAAATTCGATACATGATAGGATCTCGCATGTGCATATTGGGAGAAGTCATACCGGTTTTAGCACGAAGGACTTTGCTGCCATCGGGAAATTCTCCAGCACGCATGCGGCGGAAAAGATCGAGATTTTCTTCGATGCTACGGTTGCGATAAGGGCTTTCTGTACCAGGCTTGGTTGGAACGCCTCGCATTGCGCTGATTTCTTCCTGAGTAGAATCATCGACGTAAGCCAAACCTTCCTGGATGAGTCTTTCAGCCCATTCATACAGCTGTTCGAAATAGTCGGAAGCATAATGTTCCTCTGCCCATTCATAGCCCAACCACTTGATATCCTCTCTGATGGAATCCACATATTCCACATCTTCCTTTACAGGATTAGTATCATCAAAACGAAGATTGGTAACACCACCATATTTTTTTGCGATACCGAAATTGATACAAATGGATTTAGCATGTCCAATATGCAGATAACCGTTCGGTTCGGGGGGAAAACGGGTGTGAACTTTAGCGTCATTTTTATTATTTCTAATGTCTTCTTCGATGATTTCTTCTATAAAATTCATAATTTCAAGCCGTTAAGGATGATACTTCCGTGAGCTGTAATTTCAACATTACAAACTGCAAAAATAAGTAAAAAATTTTTACGTTTAGATTTTTTTAGCGAGCATTCAGATAAAAAATGAGGCCATCACCATTTTGCACTCTCACAAAATGAACATTCCAAGACCCAATTTCACATTATCAATTTTTAATTCGAAACACTCCCAATTCCCCCTGAATTAAATTAACAAATCAATTTTCCATTTGTTAATTTAATTCGCTATTAATCTGAATATTAGGAATGTAAAAATTTTCTCAAATCGAACATTCTCATCATTTATTTGCATATTTTTGTAATTCGATTATTTTAATTTGTAATTATTTATTTTATTATTATTATCTATATTTAATACTATTTGATTATGAAGGAAAAGACTTTTGAAGAGCCGATTTGCCACATTGACCCACTATCCGATTACGGCTTTAAGCGCATGTTCGCCTTAGACGGATGCCCATCCAGCGCGGGCTCGCCTACGCCAGCAGACTCATCAGCAACTCTATCACCGTCAGGGACAGGAAGTACAGGATCGCAAAGGTCTGCGTGGTCTGCATCATGGAGCAGCCCGACCGACTGGCCCTGAAGCGCAACGAGAAGGTCTGGTTCGTCAACTTCAAGGACGACTTCGGCAACATTATTTCCGACAACCCCACCTTTTGTATCGTAGAATTAGGTGTCTTTGCACGCGAAAAGAAGGCCCCGAAAACGGAGCAGGAAATCCTGGCACACGTGTTCAACAACATGCGCCAGATGACGGAGCTGCCGCGACTGGCGAGCGGAAATTCCTTTTTCGAGACGATATTCAAGCGTTGCAACTACAAAATATTCAGCGATATGGAAAAGGACGAGTACAAGAAGAGCATTTGGGATTATGCCGACGTGCAGAGCGGCATGGAACTGGTTCGCGAGGAGGCCTTCCTTGACGGGATGGAGAAGGGAAGAGAGGAAGGAAGAACGGAAGGTGAAGCGATCGGCGAAGCAAGGGGTGAAGCCAAAAGGAATCACGAAGTCGCCCGCAATATGTTGTCTGAAGGCATTGATATGGCTTTGATCTGTAAAATCACTGGTCTAACGGAAGAGGAAATCAAGGGGCTAGAAAATAAGGAATAGCTCAAATAAATGTGCCTGCTCCAAAAGAATAGTCGATTCTCCTGGCATACAGTTCGTCACCCATTCGGTCACAGATATTATGACTCCAAACAAGCGGAACGATACCCAGGGTAAGCCAGGAAAAAATAAAGACAGACCTTATTTCTGAAGACTTTCTAAAAAAGATTCCGTGGCATAGAGCGGCACATTCTCCATCCATTGTTGATCTTCGTATGGTTTGAGAGAAAATCGCACAGCCTTCAGCTGTTGCGCTTGAAAGTCGTGATTCACAAAAAGAGACAGCGATTTGCTTTTGACATTTTCGGCAGCCTTGACTTCGACAGGAACTATACGTTCCTCTGTCTGTATTAAAAAGTCAATCTCCATCGTGGAGTTATCTTTGCTGAAATAAAAAGACTTTGTGTCTAATGCGGAACAGATATGTTGAAGGACGAAATTTTCGGCGAAAGCACCTTTAAATTCCACGAATGCGTAGTCGGCCAGCAACAACATATTGGGATTGGCCTCAGTTAAACAGGCCAGCAATCCGCAGTCAAGCAAATATAGTTTAAAAGAGGCGTTGTCGGCATAAAATTTGAGTGGTGGCGTTGGAATTTTACATTTTTCCACCCGAACGACGAGACCTGCATCAACCAGCCACTGCATAGCCGTTTCGAAATCCTTGGCACGAGCACCCTTTTTGATGGAGCCGTAAAAAAACTTCTTGTTTTCCAAAGACAATTGCGTGGGAATGCTTTCCCATACTTGATGGATACGCTGTATCTGGGTTTTTGTATGTTTGGACATATCAAGATAATATGTTTCAAGAATCTCGTGCTGAATACTTCTCACCGCCTTCACATCGCGGGTATTAACATATTTTGCAACGGCTTCAGGCATTCCCCCAACGAAATAGTATTGTCTGAGATATTCGACAAGCGGTTCGTGCAATGGTTTCATAGCTTCCCAATCCAAGGCATTGAGTACCTCCACCCACCGGTGTTTCCCGCAGGCGAGCAGGTACTCGTTGAATGTCATAGGGTACATTTTGAGCATATTGACCTTGCCCACGGGGAAAGACTCGTTTTCTTTGAGTTGGATGCCTAAAAGGGAACCGGCCACAACCACGTGCAGTGAGCGGCAGTCTTCGCAGAAATATTTGAGAGAGGAAATACCGTTGGCGACTTCCTGTATTTCGTCAAAAAACAGCAAGGTTTCACCGATAGTGATTGACACATCGCAGTATCGTTCTATTTCGACGATAATCCGGCGAATATTGAAATCTCGGAAGAGATTGGTAGCGAAAGCATCTCTATGGCAATTGACATAGACCAGATTTCGGAACTCATTTTGGCCGAATTTTTTAAGGATATAAGTTTTGCCCACCTGCCGAGCGCCCAGTAAAATAAGGGGTTTTCTGTCCTGCTTGTTCTTCCAGGACAAAAGTTGTCGATAAATTGTCCGTTCCATAGATCACAATCTTTTTTCACTGGCAAAAATACACTTTTTTTGTGGAATAAAAACATATATTACACACTTTTTATGTGGAATATTTTTAAAAAAACAACATTTTTTTTGGGTTATAATGATTTTTTTATTATCGGAATTATCCCTTTTAGTTTTGTAAAAGATTTTTATACGAGAATGTTTTTTTCCGTTACTTTCTTTATAACCCAAAGAAAGGTTTGATAGCTGATGTAGAAACTTTATGCGCCACGACAATTCCCCTCCTTTGTTGTATAGCCCAATGGGTTGAAATATAAAAACATAGTTTGCGTTACACAACAAAAGGAGGGGTGGCCGTAGGCCGGAGTGGTTATGTCGGCTTGATATTTTTGCTACTTTTCTATTAAAAGAAAGGTGGCGGAAAATTAGGCGTATAGGTCAAAATGCGGGCTGGAAAAAAGACATAGTGGCTCTATAGGTCTTTTTTTTTGAGGTGGACAACTATTTGAACTAAATGGTAAAGATGAGAGGAAATGATGGAGTTTAAAGATTGACATTAGGGCTATATTGTCCAATCTTGATATTCGGCAACCTATGTCCCTCTGTAATAAGTTTGCATATTGCATCATCAATGTCGCTTTCGATCATCACTCCTCTTTGCCAAGCATAGTAAAAGAAGTCTAAAGTGGTGAGATATGTGATATTGTTGGCGGTACAATAATCTTTAATATCCCGCAGATTGCTGCTGCCTACGACATCGTGATTGAATTTACAATAGGCCATGCAAGCACTTTCTCCTGAACCAAACTTTTCAGTAAGCAGGGCATATTCTCTCAGCATTTCTCCGGAGGGAGAAAAAGGGATTACAGCCATTGTCTTTAGGTGATAGCAGATGTTGTCAATCTTAACTTTCAAGGTCTTACATTCATCATATACCTTACTAAGCACAATGTGATCGTACTCTTTGAAAATCAGAGGGAGGACAGTCAGGTAACCTGATTCTGAGAAATGGATGAGCACATCCGCGTCCAGTACGATTTTAGTTTTCGCCATAGGTGATTAGGTTCATCAATTCGTTGTAATGGCCTTCGGATATTTTATCATTTTCGTACAGGATGCGTGCTTTGCTGCCGTAGTCTCCAATGACCAATCCCTCATTGCCGGATTGGTAAAGTGTTTGGTCAATGCCATATTGGGCCGCCACCTCATTGATGTTCACATTCAAAAAAGTCTGCAACTGTTCTTCGGAAATCAGTTTCAGCCGTTTCAATCTATAAGCCATGGCTTGGTGAGAAACGCCAAACAGTTGTTCCAACCGGAGCACTGTCGCCTTAGAAACGGTACGGTTCACAATTTCGGAATCCGGGATGTTCATCAAGACACCGTTTTTCGGCATTAGCAGGCAGGAGGCGAAAAGATCCGCGTTCTTTTCGTTAGGATCCTTGTCACCTGTTTCGCTACAAAAATGCGGAACAGGATGTTCATCCACATAAAGGTGGTAGAGTTCGTGAGCGATGGTGAAATGCTGACGACCTCTTGTGCTGTTGGAGTTGATGAGCATAAAGCATTTGCCATCCTTCGTTTTTATGGAAAGACCGCAGGACTGGTCCGATAGCGGACGATACAGGGCCAGAATGTTCAATTTCCGGAGGATTGTCTTCGTATGGAGCGGCTCGGATTCACTCACGCCCCATTCACCTCTTAGTTTGTTGGCGAGGTTTTCCACAATATCAAGCGTAAGCAGTTTCATTACTTCAGAAGATTATCCATTTTCAAATAATTCATCACCACGTTTTTGAAGGCGGCCACTTCGCGCATGTCTTCAACGGAAAGATTGTCCACACGAAAAGCGCCAACCAGCATATTGTCAACCAAAGAAGCATCTTCTTCGTAAAAGAGGCTGAGTTTGCACCCCAGCAGTGCCGCGGCTTTTTCCAAAATATCGAGAGGAACTTCCCGTTCCCCCAATTCATAATTGGAATAGGCGGAGCGTTGAATACCTAAAAACGAAGCCATTTGTTCTTGGGTGAATCTGTTTGCCTTACGAAACTTTGCAAGGTTGTTTCCGACTATATGATTCATAATAAAATATTTAATGCGCTTTACTGTAATTTTATTTCCGTGGCAAAAGTACAATTATTTTCAATATGCTCGGAATTTTGCCACACTTTTTATTTTCCATCATCCTTCCACTACTCGCACTGGCACAAGAAGGTTTCCGTGGTGTCTTCGGCTTCTTAGGGCGGACAAGGGCATTAGGGTGAAACCTATGATTTTGAAATACGGAAAATGGCGAAAGCTAAGGGCATCGCTTTCTTTTTTCTGACTAAATCTTAGAATCAAAATTAGCATTATTAATTTGACAAATAGCAGCTTTTAATACTTGAAAACAGATTTTTGCAGTATGCTCATCAGGAAAAAATTGAGTTGCCATTTGTTGAAATGGGTGTATATAATTGCGGAAATCTCTCAAAACGTGGCTGAATTTTTTAACATCTTCTTTGATTATCCCAATGTCGTATGCTGCATTGATCATTTCATTCAGATTCCATTCGTGAAGACTTTTCACTTTTCCCGTCTCTTTTGTTGGAGCACTTTTGCTCTGGTTGAACTGTTTGGGATAGGCTTGGCCTACGCCTAACAATATGCCTTCAAGTATGCTTCCAGCAATAATAATAGATGAAAGATATGCTTTTGCTTCGAAGCAATGCTCTAATTCTTGCATTCTATTTTGTATTAAAGGTTTGATGGTGTCCATTATAGGTAGCTGATCTATATTGAAGTCGTTGAATTCCATTTTCAGAAAATCAGTTTCTGAATTACAGGGACTGTTTTTCATTTTATTCAGTTCTTCTTCAATGTTAGGCTCTTTACAATGATGAATTTCAATTTCTTTACCTTTAACAGAAATTTCCCAACCATCAAATGATAGATACTTATTAAAGTTTGTTATACAATTTAGCAGTTTTTCTTCTTCATCAATAAAATTGATAGGTGCAAAGATGCTTTTAATGCATTTGTCTAATTCGGGTTTTCCATTGATAAGCTGTAATTTACCATCTGTATATGATGATCTTGAAGGAAAACCTTGTCCATATCTGTCTGAAAATCCCAATTGATTAAAGAATGCAACGAGTTTCGGACCACCTCTATATGTGGTTTTATCATTAATCATATCTCTAAGATTTTCTAATGTTTTACTTGATAATTTCATTATAGTAAAGCTGATGATAGAATTGTCGTTAGTATTATTTTCTATAATTATTATTTCTTATCTTTATGATTCTTTTGAATCAAGTTTATTAATATCAATGAAACCCTCATTTTCGCCACGCCACCTATTTACCACATAGTCAGAAAAATTATAATTACCTAATTCCAAATAATCTGCATGATCAGAAATGATTATTTGTGGCGAGAAGCCGTACTCTTTTGCAACAGAATTAATGAATTCAATAATTTGAACATATAAATTTGTAACAGCCTTTAAATCCTCATCAGCAGATCCGTTTTCCATTTGCTTTAATTCATTGGCATCAAATGTATCTTTATTATCTATTGTAACAGGGAAGTACACTTGACTTGGTTGATCCAAAAACAAAACAGATGGCACTAAAGCCTTATCACCAAGTGATGCGAAAAATTTATGTAATGCCAAAAACAAACAAATGTGGGAATAAAGCCAATTTGCACCGCTACCCATTGCCCTCAAATAAACCTTTGACTTGTCCCTAAGATGATATAACTCGAATGTTTGAATGTCAAAATGAAGATTAATTGGAGTGTATGATTTTTCAAAATCCAAATTACGACCTATTTCATTCATTGAATTATTGATGAATGATTCTGCTTCTTTTAATTTCTGGTCAAGATTATACTTTGTTTTCAACAATTTTTCTTGCCTTTCAATCTCTTTCTTTAAGCTCTCAATATCGTTACTATTAATTTGAATCAACCTATCTCTGACCGATTCCAATTCATTTTCGATTTGCAACTTCAGTTTTAGAGTTTGTTCTTCTAACGACCTATTATTCTTTAATTTATTATTGATATCTTCTATTTTTCTGATTTCACGATTGATATTTTTTATTTGTTTGTCAAAATCATCTAATTCCTTTTCCAATTCACGTTTTTTAGGCAAGAACGAGTCTATCCTTTGAGGTGATTTCTTCAGCTCACCATTCAGCCAGTTTATAGCATCTTTTAATTTAGTAGCTTCCGACTCTGGTTCAGGATTGATTTGATGGCAAAACGGACATTCAGAAACACTTTTTGCCGCTTCTGATATAGGATGGTACTTGTCAATCGTCTTTGCATAATTTTGAGCATACTCGATAGAAGCATTAATCTGTCCTAACTTAAGAGAAACAGTTCTTTTCTGCGACAACAATTCATTTTTCTCATTAATTAGTTTCAAATATTGCAGTTTGTATGCATTAGAGTCTTCGTTTACTTCAATCTGCATATCCGACAACTTGTCAAGATATATTTGTGGCGCATCAATCAAATGTTTACTATCAACATCGTGAAACAATTCGCATCCACTTATTGTGCTATATTCATTTCTTAAATCATCCAAAATTGATATACGGTCCTTTTTATGAGATTCAAACCTGTTGCTTTCTGATTGGTATCTTTCAAGTTTCAATCTATTATCTTCCAGTTCTTTAGATAATGTATAATATTGTTGATCAACAAATCCTGCAAAAATTTTAAATTCATCAATAACTTTTTCTCTTTTCTCTTTTTCGTCAAACCGATAGAACAGAGAATGTTTGTTTGCAATCAGATTTTGATGTTGAAGCATAAAAGAAACCATGTTCCGGAAAGAAGGACGTCCTTTTTTTACACCTTTATATTTCTCAACAACTTCGCTTTCATCCATATCTGAAATATTAAGACCACAAAAATGACCTAACTCTTCTTTAAATGTTTGGATTGACAAAAAATACTCGTCACCGAAATACTCACTTGTAATATGTTCTAAGTCAATTTCCTCAGTTTCTATCTTGAAAAATAATTGTGATGTTCGTTCTGCCTGTTTTCGAGCAAGTACTACTGGTGAATCATTAATATACAAGACTACAAAATACAAATACGCATTATCGGTAATCACGCCTGATGGTATTGTATTATTTGAACTTCCTGTACAATAATCGAACAACTCAATTATTGCACTCTTACCTGTAGAAGACCTTCCTGTTATTATGTTTAGGCCTTCATGCAAATCAATGTGATGGCAATTACCGTATTTATCAATGATGCCTATGTGTTTAATATAACTTCTCATAATCCCTTTATTCCAAATGCATAATACGTGTTAACAACATCTTTATTAAAAATCTTATATAACTTTGAAGCTAATCCAAAGCTATCGTTCAGACTAGGATCTGACAACCTGCAATCAGCATTTTCCACAGATACGCTAAGGTCATCCTTAATTTTGATCCACTTGCAGTTAATTGCATATTGAAGACATTTATTCGTCATGTCATAATAAAAGTGAAAACGGTCTTCAAAACCCGCCATAATATCTTTGTCTTTTGTTATCCGACTCATGTTGGAGTTTGAGTTGAATGTCTTTATCTTATTCTTAAACTCATTATTCAGAACCAACGGGAAAACAAAATATGCCAATAGAATATTTTTCTCCTTTGGTTTCAAATTCTGGTAAAAAGAAACAAGTAACGGTGTGAGAATAAATACATTTCTCTGTAACGTCGCTATATTTTCAATAATACTACCCATTTGTTTTTTCTTTTAATAGCCAAACAAGATCATCTCTATCTTCAGTCAAAATGTGAACCATTCCATTATGGAAATAACTTGGAATGGAATTATACGAATGAAAAGTACCATCACTTGAACTTGTTATATCGTCATAAAAATCTTGTGATTTTTCAATTCGTTCGTCTTCCTTGTAATTCCTTGATGCTTTCCTATATTTTGTTTTGAAGTTGTTTTCAATATTATCTTCATATTGCAATAACGAGTTTTTTATCACTTCTGACTCATTCATTTCATCTGCAATAAGTTTTACAGTATGAACATAGTCATCTATGGCATAAGGAATTACTTCATCATATTCTATATCTTGAATTTTCTGAACAAATTTATTTTCTTCGTAGTCTTCATGTTTTATGTCGTCTAACTTTAATTTCGCAGGGAAAATTGTCGTATTTTCAACTAATTGAGCAGTAACTTCATTTACTTCTTTTGTAAACAACTCGTAAGAAATCTCCCAATTCTTATCAACTATTTCAGGGCGAACTATATAGCCAAATAAAGAATCAATAAAATGTTTCTTTTGCATCTTTGGGACTCCCTTCCCATATCTTTCAAAAATTCTATTTTGATAAATGTCCCAATTTGGATTATTGCAATCAAGACATAGCATTCTTATTATTTTAGACAATTTACCCGTATTTTTCGCATCAAAAATAACCTCCATGCATTTTTTCAGTTCCTTAGATTGTTTTTCCCGTGTATCAAATTTCGATTTAATCTCTGCAAGGACTTTTTGTCTTTCCGCAAAGGTTTTATTATTCCAATTCTCCCAAGCAGAACCTTTACTGATTTTTTGTGTTGTAAATAGCACCAAGGAGCTGAATTTGTCTATAGGGAATTCGTCACTCATCCAATTATGAATTGTATTCCATACATTTTTATCCAAATCAGTCAGTGACTTTTTGTAGAACTTTGATTCTATCTGCTCACTTTTTGACAAATCCCCCAATAAAGAAACATCTCCGTAGGTCTCAATATATACAGATTGCCCTTCTTCCATTTCAAAGCATTTTTCTAATGCAACAAGAAATTGGAACAAGAATCCTTTTGTGGTCGAAGTTGAATCAAATTTCAATTTTGCCATAGACTTCAATTTTTCTATTCCTTTTAAATCAGCAAATTTTAGCGTTACAAATCAACAAACAAAAGATACATTGCTTAGTGTTACACTTTTATAGAAGCTAACATAAGAGACGAAATCTTAACATCCTCCATATACTCATCAAATATACAATCTCCAATTTTACAATTGTTTAAAAAAATATCCTCAGTAATGCCAATAGATAATTTAGCCAATCCTTCAACAAACTTATTCAGTTTAGGCTTTGCTGTGATTAATGGATGAGATAGATTCTGCGCCCCTGTATCAAAATCATAATATTCAATTCCATTGTATGACCATTTAATATCAATGCATTTTGGCATAACACTAATCAAATGTTCTCCTTCAATAACGACCAAATCCTTTTCCAATTTAAATTCACAACAATAGTTTGCATAATCAAATTTTATCACTTTACCTGCTTCGATGACCAGTTTTCGTTCAATTCTAGGCAATTCAATTATCTTCTCGTATAAATCGAAAGCATTTAGCAATTCATTTCTATATATTGGATTGGAAAGTCTTTGAAAATGAGCTGATGGATTCAGTACTAACAATTTTGAGTCTTCAAAAAGATGTACAATATTATCATCAATTGATTTTCCATTATGAGAATAAAACGAAATTAGTTTTCCCCACAACGTTTGTAAGTCAACAAAACCACCTTCTGCTTTTTTGGTAATTTCTATTGGCAACATATCGACAATTGCTTTTTCCAACGATTTTCTTACAAATAAAGCAGAACTTTCATAATCTTTTGCTTTATAATGCCTCTGTGCTTTCTCATAAGGATCACATTCTCCGTCAATAATCACCGGCATTTCGTGCTTAGTAACATCATCCTCACCAACATACATTTCTTTTCTAACCCATGAGACATCTTTCTTGTGTTGTTTAATCTTATAATCAACGAAATTATATAGATTCTTATCATGTGTAAGAAACAAAATTTGGTATTTATCTGCATATTCACCTAATAACAAATCCAATAATGGTTCTCGGTTGCTCATATCCAAACTAATCATCAAGTCATCAAGAACGAGAACTTTCAGTGCATCAGGTACAGCAGCTGCATTTGGTCTATAATCCAAAACGGTAAGTCTGATGGCAGTTGCTAAAGCTGAAATTTTTGCTTCATTTAAAAATACATGTGGTTTCTTCAAATTAACTTTTTCACCATTAAACTTAGTTATTTCCAACTCTATTCTAAATGGAGTCCATTCATAGTTTTTGTCCTTTTTATGATGAGTCGGTTTGTGATAAGTAAGCTGGAAATCAATATCATATCCAAGTTTATTTAATTGATCTTTTGCATTGGTATTAATAAAGTCTATCAGCTTTTCAAATTCTGCATTAAAATGGATTTCAAAGGCACAAAAATCCTTATATGTCTGACTCCTTTTATAGACAAGAATCCTATCTCCTTTATAATTGGTTGTATAGCCAGGCCCATCAATATATTCATCCCACATTTGGCCCGCATTTGATATATTTTCCCCTTTTATATCAAACGAAGAAAACGTAACATAGGGCAAAATTGAATAAACAAATATGTCATAAAGATTTGGTGTCTCACTATTTTTAAAATCTTGAAACTTAAAGATTGACTGATAGTTAATAAAGTCAGAGGCTTTGCGTGATTCTTGAGCATTTGTGTTTCCACAAATTCCACAATCCAATAGCGATAACACTAAAGAATTAGACTCGTCATCTATAACTTTTATGTATGAATCGTAATGCTCTTTTTTTGAACTTTCGTCTTTAATCAAAGGTGCATATATGTTCACCAACGATTCTTCATTTTTATCTAAAGGAAGGAAATACTTTTCCGTTTCAGATGAATCTTTAAATGAGGCTTCCAACAAAGTATATAATCCCCAATAAATAGAGCTCTTTCCGCTTCCATTTTCGCCATATAGCAGCAAATGCTTGCCACCAAGGTGAATAGTTTCATCTTGACTGAAGAATTTGAAATTTGATATTTTTATATCATTGATTTTGCTCATACAGTAGTTGATTTTTGTGAATTAGGTACAAAAGATTTTTGCTTCTTGTTTCCAAAAGCATAGAACGCTGACGTATTGGATTATCAGATTGTTGATACCATAAATAGAATTTTTCAATATCTTCTGACATATCAACTATGTTACAATTCCATGGATATGATTTCAAGAAAGAAATCACATCAAGATTATTATCTTTCATGTGTTGCTCAAAATATAATTCATATATCACCAGATCTATTATTTCTGATATATGTGCCATGATTCTATCATTAGAAGTATGCAATAGCACATTCTTATTTTCAGGATTTTTCAAGAAAATAAGGAAATCAACCAATTGACAAATAATCGTTTGTACTTTACAAGTTATATCAAAACCTGGTACTGGAAATGGATTGATATAATCAGGCTTAAATCTAAAGAAACCATTTGCTAAAACCGTACCTGTATTTGCCAAATACCACCAAAACAAACGGGAATTCAACAATGCCATCCAAAACTTATAACTTTCCTGAACGTTTTGTTTTTTGATATACCCATATATTGTTGTCGTTTGATAAAACTTACCTTGGCAATCATACGCAAAATTGCCACCCATTGAAATGTCTGGCGCTACTAATTTCTCATTATCAAAAAGCACTAAATTTTTGGGATAAATATATCGGAACCAATAATCATCATTTTTCAATCGTCCGTGTTCTCTGTCACGAAGTATGCCTTCGCATTCTTTCAGATAGGCATATCCGCTGGGGTATCGTTCTGACAATTCACTCTCGGTATATAGCAAGGCTTTACCATGTCTTATTTTATATGGGAAAATGACATATCTGTCGGTTTTAATTGTATCGTATCTATGTACATCTTCTCCTTTGAGGAGCGGTTTTACTAATCCTCTCTCAATTTGAACTATTCGGCCTAATTGTTTTGATTCACCGATAATGTAATCATCGTCCACTCTGCAATCGTAGATAAAATAAACATCATCTTTGCTGGTTGCCAGACCTTGGAAAATTTTGTCGAAAATATCTTTTATCCTTCGAGGATGCTGATTTAGTCTATTAAGTACTTCGGCAACTTTATTATTTGTCAAAACCCATTGAGTTTCAGATAGTTCTTCCTGATTGATAATTGTCTCTTGATAATCATCCAAAGAATCAAGATATTGCTTTAATTCTTCGTTTGATGACAGGTCTCGGTCTAATTCAAAGTATTTCAGAAATTGATTATTGGGTGTGAACCATTGCAATCCCGTGTAGGTGGACGCATTGAAAACTTGATAAGCTCCAAAATTGATAATCTTGGACGCAGATTTTGATTTGGACACTATTTTTCTCAAGCCTTTGCCAAAAGCGGAATTTGTCCACTTGGTAGGCATTATATAATTCACAATACCATTCGGACTGATAAGGTTCAAACCTCGTTCGACAAATGTAACATACAAATCAAAAGAACCTGTTGCCGATAAATAATGTGCTGACAAATAATCGGCAAATTTCGGATTGGCTTCTCGAATACCTTGTATTCTTAAATACGGCGGGTTCCCAATCACGATATCAAACTTTTTGAAACCGAACATCCATTCGGGATCGAAGAAACGGGAGGAGCAATTCTGATTGAACGGGTCCCAGGAGGCAATGAGGGAAGCATCATCGTCCGTTACAAAACCGGTCTGTTTTAATTCTTCCACCAAAGTATCCCGTAAATCTTTCACTTTACTTCTCCATTTACGTTTGGTTTTCAATGTCTTGGCATTGAAAATGCGGTGATTCGCATCGGCCAGTTCCTCTCTTACCTTTTGCACGGCTTCGGTATTGGCCAATGATAAGTCATTGCGCAGACCTATCAACGAATTGGCTGCCACGAAACGCGCCTCTAAGTTGGGCAGCGGACGGATGCCGTAGTTATCTTCGGCACTGTCGTTTACCTTTTGGTCAACAACCAAAGAAATGAAACAGCGCAATTTGCTGATTTGAATGGCAATGGTCTGTATGTCGATACCATAAATGCAGTTCTCAATCAAATACAGTTTGCGGGCATAGTCGGGCGCATTCTGGCTGAGGTCGAAATTGCGGTTAATGTCATTCTGCAGTTCTCTGCGTTCCTCATCCGTGTGCCCGATAGTGCTTGCCAATTCTTGCCCGAGTTTGGTTTCTATCACACTTTTCCAAATCGTATTGTTGGCATCCAACTTGGACAACACGTGCACCATCTGCTGCAAAATGCCCATCGGAAAAGCTCCCGAACCGCAGGCCGGATCCAATACTTTGCAATGATACAATGCCCCCATAATGCTTTTCTTCTGTTCAAGATTTAAAGAAATCTGTCCTTCCGTGTCATTGTAATCCAAAAGTTGCCGATACTGCTGCTCCAACGATTCGTCCACTTGTTCTTTCAGGTAAGCGACCAGACTTTCGTTTACCATATATTGCACAATTTCACGCGGAGTATAATAGGAACCGGTGGATTTACGCGCAGTGGTTTTAGTCTCCGGATTATAGGATGCTAAAAGATTTTCAAATACCTTACCCAATAATTCCGGGTCAAGGGCCACTTCCTGTTCGTAAGGTGTATTCTCTTCAATGGTGAATTGGTAACTTTTAAGGATATCAATAATGCCTCGAACGTTGATATGCTTTTTCTGTCTGTCGTCAAACCATTCAGAAAGGTCAATGTCGTTATTCTCTCCAAAGAAGAGGAAGTCTGGCACGCAAAGCGTTTTGCGGATTTCCTTGTTGTCGGAAAAACCATCCAAGTAAAACTTGTTGTCCGGGTCGTCCAAGCAGTCAAACAGACCACCATTCAGGAAAGGCACTTTTTGAGCAAGCTGGAGAAAGGCATCAGGGTCCGCAAAATAATCTTTGTAACGCATCAGTCGGGAATCTCCGCGTCCGGTAGCGGTAGCCTTGCCGTCTTCATCATATTTCCTGAATCCGCGCAATGAGGTGCCGTCTTCCATTATCGGACAATTCAACATGGCAAAGAACAGGTTTTGCAAGATGGCCTGATAGTATTTGCTATCCAATACATATTGGTCAAACAATCCGGCTTTTTTGGATGGGTCGAAATCCTTTAGCAGTTTGCTCACTTCACGGGTATCAAAAAACTCTTCTGGAACCAGTTTTTTCTCTTTGAGGAACCAAATGAAAATGAGTCTTGTGACTAAACGTATGCCACTTTCGGCATTGTATTTTTGGTCATCCGATGAGTCTTCCAGCGCATTAGGGAACTGTATCACCTTGGTAGCCCACGCATACCAGTTAGCGAGTTCATTATAAAATTCCTTGGTAAGGGCCTCCACGGAGAATGTGTCGTAAAGGTTCTTGACGGAAATATCCTTACTCTGCAAGTCGAAGAGCCGTTTCACGGGGGTGTTGTAGTATTGTGCAGAATCACCAAAGACGTAGGTGAATCGTTTGGGAGCGGTTTTAGTTTTGCCAAAATCGGTAATGAAAGACAAACGCCAATGTTTGTTGTCGTTGAATACGGCAATCGCGGCATCTACATCATATTTGAGAAAGGGCTTGAGCAGATTTCTCAGTCCGACACGTTTGCGAAGCACGTCGCCGGAATTTATCTCAAATAGGAAGAAACCGAGTTCGAGGCCTTCGGACGTAGTGTTTTTTCCCAAATAGAACCCCTTGTCGCTGGTATTCTCCAATTCGAGATCCTGCGGTGTGGTACGAATTTCCTTGGCATGGAAAAAATCCAATAAAATGTTTTTCCAAACTTCGGCGTTGAAGGGTTTGCGGAAAATGTCTCTAAGTTGTTCTTTCGTATATGACATGGCGAAATGTTTTTCAGATGATGGTTTCAGAAATTACAAGTCCGATATTGCCTATTGCCTCGGCTTCTTCGGCAGCGGGGTCGTTCTCAGTAATGTCCATATAATAATCATCGTAAAGTTGGCAGATAAGTGTGTTGAGCGCGGCCTTTTTTTCTTCGGCCGGCAGATTTTTGTTCTTCCGGCTGGTGCGGCGCAGCGCGTCATCAATCTGGTTGTACATACCAGCAGTTACATATTCTTTTAAAACATCGCAGTATTGCGCGATTTCTGTATTTCCGTCTTCAACGGCCGCAAATCTGGCTTCCTTCAATATCTTTAAAGCTTCGGAATTGATTGGTGCCAGCGGTCTTCCGACATGAACGGTATTGGTATCTTCAACACTTTCCACACTATGCTCAAAAGCGTTCAGCGCGGCCTGAACTTGTTTGAAATGCACATTGATGGCATTTTCTAAAGGGAGCGAGGTTTCATCGGGAGTTGCACGCAGAATATCTGCCGCATCCAAGAAATCGACAGATTCTGCGTTCTCATCTTTCACACGGAAGTATTCTATTTTTCGTGCGGTGGTCAGAAATGCTATGGTGTTGCCAGCGCAATCGGACACGGAAACATTTTTCGAGGGGCGCACGCAGCGGCTTTTTTGCGGCATTGCCTTGATTTTCTTATATAACGCACGATTATTTTGGTACAATTCGCGTGCTTCTTCCAAAAGAGCCAATGTTCTATCTGTATCATCGTGAACATCAGCATTGAACAACTTGAATTCCTTAACAATTTCCTCGATGGAATACACTTTTGAATCTTCCCCCAAGGCAGACTGGAATCCCTGTAATTTAATGAGCGAATTTCGATAGAGCTGGATTTCCTCATCGCCTTGTTGGGATGGATAGAACATATAGTTGTAAATGTATTCTGAACGGGAGCCGATACGATTCACGCGGCCGTTGCGCTGCATCAGTCTGGAAGCATTCCACGGGGAATCGTAATTTACCACCACGTTGCTGCGATGCAGGTTCACACCTTCAGCCAGCACATCCGATGTGATGAGGATGTTGTAGTCGTCCTTTTTGTCTTTATCTGGGATATTTGCATCAAAATTCTGTGTAATCTTTTCCCATAATTCACCTCTATTTCCAGCACTTACACACAAAATGTCATTGCGGTTCAGTTTATTTTCCAATTGTTCCCGCAGATAGTTGGTGGTGTCAACACTTTCAGAAAATACCACCAGTTTTTTTTCGAGATTTCTGTCGTCAAACAATTCATTTTTGAGCAAATCGATGAACAAATCAAGCTTTGGATCTGTATTTACATTTTCCCAGTCACTGCAAAGTTGCTGAAGTTTGGAAGCATCCTCTTTCAACATTTCAAGAAAACAGGGTTTGAAATCTTCCGGCTTGTAAGTGAAGTCTTCCTCCTTCAAATCTCTGTGTTCCGTGATGTACTGAATCATGGTCTCTACGTCATTGTCGAATCGTTCCTGCAATTCGTTGATTTGCACTTTTGAAACGATAATCACTTTGCCTTGATCAAACATCTCAATCATACCGTTGGTAATATTGAGCAAAGTCTTTAGGGATTTTTTGAAAGCGTAAAAACTGCTTTCCAAACGTTTTACCATGTGCGTTCGGTAAATGCCCATCAGAAGTTGTGCTGCGTGTCGTGCCTGTTCGCCACGTTTAGTAGCTGCTTCGCCCGTGAAGAATTCCGGACCGCGGTAACGGGCATAGTGCAGACCAGTTCCATTGGGATTGTCCTCACTTCTAACATCAATCAAGGTGTCAAGTGTAGTAAAAAACAGTTTTTTGAGTTTGGTGTCCAGCATGTACTCTTCCGAAATCGGGTCTTTCATTTTGGGGAATATCTTTCCCTGCCGTTCAAGGTCCTCTCTATAACTTTGAACGTGCATAATGTTGGTGCGGGTGCGGCGGACCATGATTTTGCTGAGCACTTTCTGCCGCATTTCATCGTATATGGCATCAATTTTTGCGGTAAGTTCGGCATTGTTGACGTGCTTTCCGTGTCGTGCCGACATACATTCGTTGTAGATTCGTGTCCAAGGGGCAAAAAGTTCTGAAAGGTCCCGAATGCCCTCAATTGTGCAGTTGTGTGTGTCTTGGAAAAGTTGTATTTGTGCCAAAAAGTCTTTGGGACGGTTGTTGAGCGGGGTGGCAGAAAGGAGCATCACTTTTTTTCTACCTCCGATTTTCCCTTTGTTGATACGCGGAGATTTGCAAATCCTTTGTAAATCATCAAATGCGCTAATGCCGTCGTGGCGGAAATTGTGAGCTTCATCCACAATAATCAAATCGAACTCTTCACGTCCCCAATAATTGCCTTCTTCCTTTATGATTTTAAAAAGACTGCCGCTACTTACAAACTGAGCATTCGCATTCTTGATGCCGAACAGACGGAAAGTGTCTTCCCAATTTTTTCTGACGGCGGGCGGGAAAACAACCAGAATGCGGGTGTAACGACCGTTTGCCTCAATGAAACGCTTTGCAATCATAGTGGCTATGATAGTTTTACCCAAACCGACAACATCGGCTAAAAAGAATCCATTGTGTTGTAACAGCATCTGGTATCCCTGAATGGCAGCGTCGTGCTGGTAGCGAAAATCATCCACACCATCTGGAAGCTGCAAGGTGAAATCGTCTTCAACCTGCATCCCGAAAGTGCTAATAAGAACTTTCATGTATATTTCGTAAGGCGAATACAAATCGGGCAGATGAGTTCTTGCCTTAGCTTTTTGAACATCTTCGACCGTTAATGGAACTGCTTGCTCCCACAATTTTTCAAATTCATCGTTGCAGTATTTTACATCATCGTAATCTTTCATCGCCACATTAAGCTCATAGCGGGGAGGTTCCGTCAATCCCAAGCCTTGGGCTGATATGTTGGATGATCCCATAATAACCCAGCCGTCCTTGTTCTCATTGTATTCGTCTGGCAACATCAGATAAAACTTTGCATGCAGGTTTTTGGAATTGTCAATTCGCATCTCTACTTTGCCATTAATGATATCCTCGCAAAGTTGCAGAATACCTTGTTCGGTAAGGGCATCATAGGCACAATCTTTTACTTCTTGGATGAAGTCTTCTGTATAAATCTGCTTAACCTCATTTGCGTCAAATGTGCGATTGACAATGTATTTGTTCTGCTTTTTGAAAAGAGGATCTATATTGATGCCAACCAATATTTGAATTTTGGAAACAGTTTCAAACTCTTTTCTCAATTTGAAATATCCAGACGAACGGAAGTAACCGACGACAGCGCGGAAAGTGTCAAAATTGGCCATGTTGTGCGCGATACCGCAAAACTTGTCGAAAAGGGTGTTGTCTGTATTGTTGAAAAATTTTGTACTCATGAGAGTCTTATTATTGTAAAAAAGTTATGCGGACTTCTAATTTTACTTTTTCCGCATCACCCCTCTGAATTTTGTGAAGTCCATTAAACAAAATTTCAAAAGGATATAACGCTGCAAATTTACATATTATTCTCTTATCTCCTACAGTTTAGTGAGACTTTTATTGAATTTTATACTACGTAATTTGTTGATAATTGATATATTATACAAGATTGATTTATGCCGAATCTAAGGATTTGCTCATAGCGCATCATATTGTAAACCAGACTTGTCCGGATGTTTCTGGCGGCATTTCGTGCAAAACCTACGCTGCGGCTGAACATCCCGTACATACTCTGCTCGCAATAGCCGTGCACGTGTTCAACCCGCACCCGCGGCGAGGCGTTTTTCCTGTTGAGCGTTTGCTGCCGTTTGCTGAGCTCCTTTCCCTTGACTTTGCGTTTGATCACGCGGTCCTTCATCCCGAAACGGCGCATCAGATTCTCTACACTCCTGCCAATGTAGGCGCTGTCGGGGAACCTCCACGAAACTGCCGTCTATAATCACGCCCTGGTTCATTATCAGGTTCTTCTCCCGCAGGAATCTGTCGAAGTCGGCAAATAGCTTGTCATAGAGGTCTTTCCCCGTCAGTTGCTCGTTGAATGTTCAAACGGTTTTGGCATCGGCACTTTGTCGCCACTTGCCAGTCCGAGGAAATTCCGAAAACTCGTGCGGTCAACAATCTGGTACTCAGTCTGCTCGTCGCTTAGATTGTACATGCGCTGCAGCACGAGAATCTTGAACATCAGCACGTAATCGTAAGGTTTTGCTCCGGCATTCGTCAGTTTTTCTTTATAAAGCCCTGCTTCAAGAGTCTCTCTAAACATCTCGAAATCAACCACTTTCGACAATTTCTCCAAGGGATTGCCAAGTGAGTCCAATTTTGCGGTGTTTTCTTCCCAATCAAATAATCCGCAGTTTCCGATCCGTTTGTAGGTTTGCTTTTTCATTTTAATGTCATTCAAATTATTCTGCAAATATACAAATAATTATTTGATTATCAAAGATTTATATTGAAATATTTTCAATAAAAATCGGCAGGAGTGAAGTGGCATATTGCAGTTGAAATCGGCTCGAAAATATTGATTCTGTCAAATTGATATTTTTTTAACAAAATAGGAAATAAAATGGCGAAAATCGAGCGTTTTTATATTGTATTTTACTGAAAATCAACAAGTTTTGATTAGAAGTCCCCTATAGTAATATAAATTACGGTAATGCAAATTACTATAAATTTTTTCGTATGAAGTTTTACATAGTTTTACCGGTGGTGTTGCCTGGTATGTGGAACTTTTGATGAATGCGGGAGCCGTCACGGAAGAGAAAATGATCAATTATATTTTTCGTGAAAATTCACTGTTTCTGAACGAAGGGAAGAACATATTGGTTGAAGAGTTTGGAAAGGAATATGCTGTCTATTTTTCAGTTTTGGAATGCATAGCCCGAGGAATCACGACGAGAGGCGCAATGGAATCAGTGATAGGAAGCGGAGATTTGGGCGCTTACCTTTCAAAATTGGAGAAAGACTACAATATCATCCGGTCAAGGCGTCCCATTCTGGCCAAAAGCGGCACCAAGATTATGCGATATTTCATTGCCGACAATTTCCTGACATTTTGGTTTAGGTTCATTTATAAGTATATGGGCTATATAGAATCGGGAGGAATAAATATTTTGAAAGACATTGTAAAGCGTGATTATCCCACCTTTTCGGGAATAATGTTGGAGCGGTATTTTCGTCAAAAGGCCATTGAGTCCGGGCAATATACCCAGGTGGGCAATTATTGGGACAAGAAAGGGGAGAATGAGATAGATATTATTCTCATTGGGGAGAATGAGATAGATATTATTCTCATTAATGATGTAAGAAAGCAAATTTCTATAGGAGAAGTAAAGCGAAATGTACACAACATTGGTGCAAGGCAACTCAGTGACAAAATTGACCATTTTTTATCGGTGTATCCGGAGTTGCAGGAGTATAAACTCACGCAAGTTGAGCTGGGTTTGGAAGAGATGTAAAAAAGGTTTATTCCCCATCGTTCTCCCGACTGATTTGAAAGATTTATCGGACAACAATAAATTTGAAACTGAATAACCATGTGGGACCTTGACGCATCGCGTCTCTACAAGAGAAAACAAGCTGATAACTAAAGGGATAAGCCTCCAGATCAACATCGTGTCCACTTTTTGGAGCTGGTACAAAATGGTTCACATTTCGGACAAAAAATCAGAAAAGTTCGGAGTGAAATATCAGAAAAGTTCGGAGTAAAATATCCCAAAAGTTCGGAGTGGAATGTCCAAAAAGTTCGGAGTGATAAAAAAAAGTATTATTTTTGCAGCGAAATACGATAACTATGGAATATTATAAAAGGATAGGTGATGAGTTGCTGAAACGAAAATTGCGAAGTAGCGGAGCAGTCTTGATAGAGGGAGCTAAGTGGTGTGGAAAAACTTCTACGGGACTTCAAGCAGCCAATAGCGTGTTTTATCTTCAGGACCCAGATAAGCGCAGTATGTATAAAAAGATGGCTGATGTGCAGCCGTCTCTATTGTTGAAAGGGGAATCTCCGCTTTTGTTGGACGAATGGCAAACTATTCCTGTTCTTTGGGATGCCGTTCGTTTTTCTGTTGACCAAAGGCAGGCTGTTGGGCAATATATCTTAACTGGTTCTGCCACACCGTTACGAGATAGGCAGTCTGATGAAATCGAACACACAGGAACGGGTCGCATTAGTCGGATGTTAATGCGTCCGATGAGTTTGTGGGAATCCCATCATTCTAGCGGAGAAATTTCGCTTCAAGCATTATTTGATAAACCACAAAAAGAAATCTTTGCTGAAAATCCGTTGACAATTGAGGATTTGGCATATCAGATGTGCGTTGGCGGTTGGCCAGGAAATCTGTTTTTAAATAAGGAGGACGCATTGGAAACAGCATACAACTATGTGGATGAATTAATCCAGTGGGATATTCATAGAGTGGATGGTACTGAAAAAAATCCGGATAGAGTGCGCAGTGTGTTGCGTAGTTATGCTCGGAATATCTCAACGATGACATCGGCAACAACGCTAATGAAAGATGTTCGCGCTAATGATATTTCAATTACGGATAAAACGCTAACAGCGTATTTGACTGCTTTAAGAAGATTATTTGTAATTGAAGATGTTAAAGCGTGGAAGCCATCATTGAGAAGCAAGTCCGCGATACGAACTTCTAACAAGTGCCATTTTGTAGATCCAAGTATAGCTATTGCGGTCTTGGAATTAAATCCATCGAGCTTATTGTCCGATTTCAATTTATTCGGTTATCTTTTTGAGGACTTGTGTGTGAGGGATGTGCGTGTGTATTCGCAGCCCATAAGAGGTGAAGTGTTTCACTATCACGATTCTACAAATTTAGAATCAGATATGATAATAAGGCTGAATGATGGAAGGTGGGCTGCCGTAGAAGTGAAATTGGGTGGCAAAGAAGAGGAAGTTGCGGCCACGAATCTTCTGAAATTGGTTAAAACTATAGATGTTGGCCAAACCAAATCCCCATCTTTTCTGATGATACTAACTGGTGGACAGTATGCCTACCGCCGCGCGGACGGTGTGTTTGTGGTGCCCATCGGTTGCTTGAAACCGTAGTTTGAACGGAATAATCTTGTAGATATTATTCTCATTAATGATGTAAGAAAGCAAATTTCTATAGGAGAAGTAAAGCGAAATGTACACAACATTGGTGCAAGGCAACTCAGTGACAAAATTGACCATTTTTTATCGGTGTATCCGGAGTTGGGAGAATACCAACTCACGCAGCTGGAACTGGGTTTGGCGGAGATGTGAAAAATTTAAATTTTTATTTGTGTAATTGAAAATTTTAAATTTTCCGGAATTGTCACTTTTTGCCTTGTTGCCCACGGCCGTGGCAACCGCCAAGTGAAGTAAAGCGGTCCGGCACCTGGCGGTGCCGGACCGCCCTGATTATAAAATTAAAGAAAAGACTCCAAAAAAAGTTTTAGCAGGTGTTTTTGTATTAAAAATTTTTGTATTTTTGCAGCCCGTTTCAAAAAAAGGAAAAGTATAATAATAAAATAGGAGAAAAAATGTCACGAGTTTGTCAAATCACAGGAAAAAAAGCAATTACGGGAAATAACGTTTCGCACTCCAATATCAAAACGAAAAGACAGTTCCATCCCAATTTGCACACTAAAAAGTTCTTTGTTCCCGAATTAGGAGAATGGGTTCTTTTGAAAGTTTCAGCTAAAGGTATGCGCAACATCAATAAAAAAGGTGTTTGGAATTGCATTGTTGAAGCAAGCGAAAAAGGCATTTTGAAATAATGTCTTTCCTTATAAACCATAAAATGCTACACAAAATTCTTGTGTAGCATTTTTTTTTACAATAAAAGCACTATTTTTGCGTACCTAAATTAAAGATACGAACATTTGAATCGACTTCGATATATATTACTATTGGCAACGGTTGTCGGGCTTACATTTCCTTTGTGTGCTCAACATGCTTTTTTTGTCGGCATAGTCACCGATGAATACGCACAACCCATTGACAACGTCGTAATTACAGTCGGTGAAATTGGTTTGACAACTGTCACTTCCGAAACGGGTACCTTCGAGGTAAAAGTGCCGGCAGAACAGCAGCTGACTCTCGTCCTGCAACATATTTCCTACCGTGACACCAGTTTCACCATCCTGCTGAAAAAGAACCAGCGCGAAAGGCAGATGATTACACTCGGCTCTTTAGGTGAGCAACTCGAAATCGTTGATGTCCGTGGCCTCAGCGACGACGGTTTCACCCGCATTGACCCGAAACTGACCTTCAAACTTCCTTCTCCTTCTGGCGGCGTCGAGTCCCTCATCAAAATGTTGCCAGGCATTTCCTCCACTAACGAATTAAGCTCGCAATACAATGTACGAGGTGGAAATTTTGATGAGAATCTCGTCTTTGTCAACGACATCCAAATCTACCGGCCATTCCTCATCCGCAGCGGCCAGCAAGAAGGTCTGAGCTTCGTCAATTCCGACCTGACTGGCAACATCAAATTCTCTGCCGGCGGCTTCGAGGCTCAGTATGGCGATCGTATGTCTTCCGTGCTCGATGTGGAATACAAGCATCCCACCAAATTCAGCGGCTCCTTATCTGCCAGTCTCTTAGGTTTTTCAGGTCACGCCGAGGGCAATGTCAAAGACAAATTCACTTTCCTTGTCGGTGTCAGATACAAATCCAACGCTTACCTTTTCAGAAATCTTGATACCAAAGGCGACTACAAACCCCGATTCTTCGATGGGCAAATGCTGCTGAGCTACAAGCCAGTCAAAAAATTAGAAATCAATTTATTAGGCAACATTTCTATCAATCGGTATTTGTTTGTCCCCTCCGACAGAACCGCCGTTTTTGGCAGTTTGGCATCCAGTCTCACCCGCTATACCGTATATTACGAAGGTCAGGAAGTAGACAAATATGAAAATTATCTGGGTGCATTAACTTTCAAATATTCCGCCAACGAAAACAACGTCTTCAAATTCATTTTGTCATCGTACTATGCCCGCGAGGCAGAGACTTTCGACATTCGCGGCGAGTATGCCTTAAAGGATATTGAAGTGGACTTGGGCAGCAGCACCGACGACATATCCCGCGAACTGACCGAACGTGGTGTGGGCACGTTTGTCCGCCACGCACGCAACTACATCAACTCGCTGATTTCCGCTGCCGACATCAGAGGCACGCACACCCTGCCAAAGCAAAACACATTATCGTGGGGTGTGAAGGTTCAGAACGAAGTTATCACCGACCAGCTCAGCGAGTGGAATTTCAGCGACTCTGCAGGCTACATTCTTCCCGTCATCGCTTCCACTCCGGGGCAAGCCGTTCCTTTTACTGACGCCTCCAGAGTTCTGAATATCAACAATTACGTTTATGCCAAATACGATCCCCTCAGCACTTTCCGCTTTACGGGATTTGTCCAGGATTCTTGGAAATTTGGCCATGAAGAAGGCACGACCTTCACCCTCAACGGCGGCATCCGATTCCATTACTGGACTTTCAACAACGAATTCACCGCTTCTCCACGATTGTCGCTGAATATCAAACCTCATTGGAAACAAGATTGGGAATTCCGCATCAAAACCGGCATGTACCTGCAGCCGCCATTTTACCGCGAAATGCGAGATGCCGAAGGTTTGCGCCACAAGGAAACCAAATCCCAAGAGTCTTACCAAATCATCCTCGCTTCCGAATACAACTTCCTGATGTGGCGAAGACCTTTCAAATTCACTGGCGAAGTATATTTCAAGTGGCTTAACAATCTAATTTCATATACCACCAATAATATGCAGATCACCTACAGCGGCATCAATGACGCGGTAGGTTATGCCACTGGTCTGGACCTGAAACTGAGCGGTGAATTCATCAAGGGCCTCGAATCCTGGATTTCTTTGTCGCTGATGAAGACCAAAGAGAAAATCATCCGCGATGCCGAAGGTAACAAAATTACCGATTCGAAGTTCGTTCGCCGCCCCACCGATCAGATTTTCAACATCAACATTTTCTTCCAAGACCACTTTCCCACCCTGCCTCAATTTCGCGTACACCTCAACTTCGTCTTCGGCAGCGGTTTGCCCTACTGGATGCCAGGCACGTTCCACACCGACAAAAACTATATGGAAGGACCTTGGTACCGCCGCGTTGATATCGGTTTTTCCTATATGTTCTTCGAACAAAGCCGCGACAGGATGCGCAACAAAAGCAAATTTGCACGCGCCATCAACAATTTCGGCATTTATGTCGAAGTCTTCAACCTGCTCAACACCGCCAACGTATCATCTTACGATTGGATTAAAAATTCCGACAACAGCTACTCCAGAGTACCCAACTATCTAACATCCAGACTTATAAATGTAAAATTGGCTATTGATTTCTAATCATTAATAATGAAACAAAAAACACGATGGTTATTTCCTTTGCTATGTATCATACTGATTTTTTGTATGATATTAGCTTCAACCATAGGTGTCGTACCAATTTCATTTTCACAATTGTCAGATATTGTCAAAGCCAAATGCAGCTTTACATCAAGCACATACATTCCTGATTTCTATACAATTACACTCTTTGAATTACGATTAACGCGCATCGTGATGAGTGTTTTGGTGGGGGCAAGTTTAGCCGCTTGTGGCTGCGTTTTCCAGTCCATTTTCCGCAACCCCATTTGCGATCCATATGTATTAGGCATCTCTTCCGGAAGCTCGCTAGGCGGTGCTTTGGCTTTCATCTTAGGTTGGGACGCCTGCTGCTTCGGCATTACCTTACCAGCTTTGGCAACTGGACTTCTTACTTTATTTATCATATTGATAATAAGCAAAATAAGTGAAAGAAAAAGCATTGAAACGTTGCTCTTGGTCGGTGTTGCCATCAACTTTTTGATTTCCGCCGTCATTACTTTGCTGATGGTTTTGAATCAACAGGAAATGCACAAAATTCTATTTTGGACGATGGGATCTCTGGCAACCGTTTCTTGGGCTGAGGTTTTCATGATGGCTATAGCTATGATTATCTGCGTTTTTGTTTTCTTTTTTTACGCTAAAGATTTGAACATCATGCAGATGGGAAGTGATATGGCCTGCAATTTAGGCGTTTCAACACAGCACGTCACCAACATTTCGCTCATATTTTCTTCACTATTAATTGCGGCGGCGGTATCATTTTGCGGCGTCATCGGCTTTATTGGCTTGATTATCCCGCACATCGTCCGACTGACGTTCGGCAACAATATGCGCACCATGCTCGGCTATTCTTTACTATTTGGAGCGTTTTTCCTGCTGTTGGCAGATACTTTGGCGCGAACGTTGGCATTGCCATCGGAACTTCCTGTGGGCAGTATTACCGCTTTGGCAGGTGCTCCCTATTTTCTCTTTTTATTGTTACACCAAAATGCAAAACGATGATTGATATTCAACACATTTCTGCCGCCTATCAAGGCAAAACCGTTTTGCATGACGTGAATTTCACAGTCGAAAAAGCCGATTTTCTGGCTATTATGGGACGGAACGGTTCTGGCAAAAGCACGCTGCTCCGCACGCTTACCGCTCTGCAACCACTAACATCTGGAAATATCTTAATAGATAAGCGTAACCTCAAAGATTATAATAATTTGGATTTAGCAAAAAAGATTGCCTACGTGCCACAACGCCTGGATGTCGTTTTCGACTTTTCCGTCCGCGAAATGGTGATGATGGGCCGAAATCCATACCAAAACCGTTGGGGATTTGCTAGCGATAAAGACTGTGAAATCGTAGATAATGTACTCGAAATCACCCATTTGACAAATCTACAAAATCGCTTTTTAGGACAACTGAGTGGTGGTGAACTTCGCCGAAGCATGATTGCTTTGGCCATTGCACAACAAACACCCATCATTCTACTCGATGAACCATTAGCCAACCTGGATGTGATTCATCAGTTCGAAATCATGGATATACTAACAGAATTGAATCATAATCAAAAAGTTACAATTATTATGATTCTGCACGAATTTCCCTTTGCCATTCAATATGCACAAAAAGTACTTTTACTCAAGGAAGGAAATTTATTAAGCTATGGCAGGACGGATGAAGTTCTTGATTATAAGAATATCAAGGACTGCTTTTCTTTGGATGACAATTATTTATATCAAAAAGACGGATGCCTGATGAAAATTCGGAATCTGGCATTAAGAAAATAAAATCAACAAAATCAGTTCCTTATCGTCTCACAAATCACCTTCGCTGCATTCTCTGAAGCCTTACTGTCGGCTAAGAGATGATGTAATTCCGCATAATCCGATTTCATTCGCCTAATATTATCTTCATCGAATGCTATTTTCTCAAATTCCTCGGCTAAGCGCTTGCTATTCATTTCATATTGAATAAGTTCGCAAACGGCAGGTTTGTCTAATATCAAATTCACCAGACTGATATAGTTGATACCTTTTATCAAATGCTTCGCGATAACGTACGAAACAGCGGTGCCCTTGTAGCAAACCACTTGCGGCGTGCCTAATAATGCCGTTTCCAAGGTGGCAGTCCCAGATGTGACCAACGCGGCTTTGGCATTCAGCACCAAGGGATAAGTCTCGTCAAAAACAATCTTAATATCACTGCCTTTTAGATACTTGTTATATAAAGATTTCGGTTGCCAATTCACGCCCGAAACCACGAACTGGAACTGTGGATAATTTTTGGCAACCTCAAGCATCACCGGCAACATCTTGTCTATTTCCTGCTTTCGGCTTCCCGGCAATATCGCAACAATATCACGACCATCTAATTGATTGTTATTTTTAAAGTGCTTTACAGCATCGCTTTGGGCGATGTCCTTATCAATGGCGTCAAGCAATGGATGGCCCACAAAATGAACTGGAACGCCGTGCTCCTCGTAAAACTTCTCTTCGAAAGGGAGAATGACAATCATTTCATCCACACAACGCTTGATTTTATGAATGCGGTTTTTCTTCCACGCCCACACCTGCGGTGAGATATAGTAAATCACTTTTATACCATGCTCGTGCGCAAATTCCGCCACACGCAAGTTGAAACCTGGATAATCGATAAGTATCAGTACATCAGGTTCATATAGCAAAATATCAATTTCACAAATCTTAATATTATTCAAAACCTGACGCAAATGCAAGGCCACTTCAAGAAAGCCCATGAAAGCCATGTCTCGGTAATGCTTAATCATTTCGCCACCAACTGCCTGCATCAAATCACCGCCCCAAAACCGAAAATTCGCTTCTGGATCCTTACTTTTCAATGCCTTCATCAAATTGGATCCGTGCAAATCTCCAGAGGCCTCTCCCGCTACTAAATAATACTTCATAAAATTAGTGCTTTAAACTTTTAAGCTTATTTATAACATATTGATTATTTGGAAGATAAAAAGTGTTGTTTTTCTTCATATATACAATAACCGAATTCAGAGGAACAATTTCCTTATCAAGAGTCACGAAATTATCGCAACTGCACGCCACCAACTGATGTTTTTTATAATTGACGGTCAATTGATACACCTCATTGCCCAGACTGTCGATGCGAATATTCTTAGCATCCGCAAACAAACGATGATGATCCACAAACAGACTGTCTGTTAATGCGGGCAATTGACCTTCAATTCCTAAACATCTGCACAAAAAACCATTTACATCGACATTGGAAATCACACCCATAGGTTGCTGATTGAAAGGATGATAGCAGGCCAAAAAGACATCCTCACCGGTATGTCCGTATGTTGTACTTCCGAAATAGGTATGATGATAAATGAGCTCTCCCAAAGTCTTTTCCAACGCATCACCTTTACGATTTTCCTTTGTCACGGGTGATGTTTTATAATTTGAGGAATGGTATATCGTATTGATTTCCTCATCGGACAAATCTATATTGTAATATTTCTTTATCAAAATCGGCAAATCCTCTGCTGGATTTTTTCTCAGTATGGATGCCATTTTTAATGTAGATATTTTAAAATCTTCAATAGGACTCATTATCTGGTTTAATGTCAACTTATCGTAACCGTGATTACATTTTCGGCTACCGATATTGAAACCACCACAACCATGGTCTGGCACAACAAGGACCACGGTATGGCCATCATTCTTGGCAAAATCCATAGCAGTTTGAACCGCATCATTGAATGCCAAGAAATCGAGAATGGCGGATTTTGCATCGTTATTGTGCGCGGCAAAATCAATCTTGCTACCTTCCACCATCAAGAAAAATCCTTCGGGTTTTTGCGACAGGATTTCCAATGCTTTCTGAGTCATTTGCGACAATGAAGGCTCTTTTTCTGGATCTCTATCAATGGAAAAATCCATCCAGGCATCATTAAACAACGCCCACATCTTGCCTGAATGACAATTCATCATACCATTTATATCATTTTTTATAACCTGATAATCATTATCTTTCAGATAAAAAGAAAGATCATCGGTAAGATATTTATTACCACCGCCAATCACAACATCTATTTGATTATGAACCATTTGTGAAGCAATGGATTGATAACTACTTCTATTATAAGTGTGAGCGCACAAATCGGCGGGGGTCGCATGTGGGAATTCGCAAATGAACACTAAACCCGTCGCTTTGTGCTTCAAAATGCGGGCTGCCTCCATAACGGTGGCCAGCGGCTGGTATGCACGAGCGCTGTCGATGGGATACAGGTCATGGTCAGTTTTGACAGGATAGGTGGAAACAAAACCCATCTGCGTTGGCTGACCGGTCACATAACATGCGGTCGTCGGAGCAGAATCACCGATAGGCGCATCCGATGAATGCGTCATCACCATTCCACAAAGATAATCGTCAAAGGCTAAATGAGTTTCTTTACCCGTGAGGTATTGCGCATACTGCCGACTCATCGACAATAAAGCCGTCGAACATCCATCAGGGATCATTAAAATTACATTTTTGATGGTATCCTGCGCCGACAAAAACAACGGCGTCAAAGATATCACCAGCAGCAAAAATGACTTTATTATCCTTTCTTTCATTATTTTACAGATTTTCCAAAATATAATTAGTCAGCTTGGTATAAAGATGAGTTCTGGTATTTCCGCCCATGATAAAATGGTTTTTATTAGGATAAAAGAACTGGTCGTACTGCTTTCCTGCCAAATTGAGTGCAGTTACCAAATCCATTGCATTCTGAAAATGAACATTATCATCTGCCGTTCCGTGAATCAATAAATATTTGGTATTCAAATCTTTAGCAAAAGTAATGGGGGAATTCTGATCATAGCCATCAGGATTTTCCTGCGGAGTTTGCAAAAAGCGTTCTGTGTAGATATTGTCGTAGTAGCGCCAATTGGTAACAGGAGCCACAGAAATGGCAATCTTGAAAGTCTTGTCGCTCTTGAATGCCGACAAAGCTGACAGATAACCACCGAAGCTCCAGCCCCAGATACCCACGCGATTTTCGTCAACGTAAGACAGTGTTTTCAAAAAATTAGCTGTGGAAATCTGGTCGAGGGCTTCAAAACGGCCCATATTTTTGTAAACGCACTTTCTAAAAGCATCGCCACGGGCATTGGTTCCACGGCCATCCACGCAAACAACAATGTAACCATGTTGTGTAAGCATTTGATACCAAGCAAAATCCATTGCTCTGAAATAGGAATTCGTCACTTCCTGCGAAGTCGGACCTCCATAAACATACATCAGCACCGGATATTTTTTATTGGAATCAAAATCAGCTGGTTTCAGCATCCAGCCATTCAAGGAAATGCCATCTTCAGTGGTAAAATTGAAAAATTCCTTTTCAACAAAACCGTATGCCTGCATTGTATTTTTCAACTTGGCATTATCTTCCAAGACACGCAAAACTTTTCCATCGTTCTTGTTTATAGTATAAACCGTAGGAGTTGCGTGGTCAGAAAACTCATTGCAAAAATAGTGCGCATTTGAGCTAAAAGTTACTGAATTCCAACCCGTTCCAGAGCTCAACAATTTCTTTTTCTTTCCATCAAAATTAATAACATACAAATCACGATTCAAAGTATGGGATTCATTGGAAAGATAATAAATCAGTTTCGCTTTTTGATCAATAGCGGCAATTGAAGCCACATCAAACTGACCTTGGGTCAACTGGGTAACTTTCCCATCGAATCCGACCTTATAAATATGATTGAAGCCATCTCGTTCAGAGGTAATAATCATCGTTTTATTATCATTCAAGAAATAATAATCATCGGTAATCTCCAACCAAGCGTCATTCTGATCTACAAAAACAGAATTATAAGTTCTTTCTAAGGTGTTGTAGCACATAAAGACCAGATTACTTTGATGGCGGTTCATCATCAAATAAACCAAATCGGTTGAATTGGGGAGCCAGTAAATGCGTGGAAAATAACCATCAAAATCTGAATCCATTGGATGCGTATTCAAACGGGTGGTCTGTTGCGTAGCCAAATCGTAAATCATAATGTCAACTTTCGAGTTGTCTTCGCCGGCTTTGGGGTATTTATAGCAATATTCATCGGGATAAAGTTCGCCCCAAAGCGTCATCGAGAATTCCTTCACTTTGCTTTCATCGAAACGCAAGAAAGCAATCTTGCTACCATCTGGTGACCAGTTGAAATATTGAGCCTGACTCAATTCCTCTTCGTAAACCCAATCGGCCATGCCATTGAGCACGTGATTGCGCCGGCCATCAAAAGTGACCTGCGTTTCCTTCATCGTGTTCAAGTCAACCATAAAAATGTTGTTGTCACGGACAAAGGCCACCTTATTACCATCATCAGAAAAAGTGGCAAAACTTTGCTTTCCTTTTTCATTGTCGCTCAACGCCACAATTTTAGATTTTTCCTTATCAAAAATGTAATAATATGCCTTTGTTGAGCGACGATAAATATCCTCTTGCTCGGTAGCTATGAGGATTTTCTTTTCATCAGCGGAAAATGAATAATCATCGATATCTTCAAGTTTAATTCGTCCATTGGAAAGACCAGGAATCTTCAACGATGGCAATACCACTTCGCTGATTTCACCTGTTTCGTAATTATGTTTTTCGATGCCCAAGGCACTTAACACGCTGTATTCGTTGCCGTTGGGAAGTGACGTGAAACCTGGAACATTTTTCGGATAAAAACGATACTTGGTCCAGATGTCGTCAACCGTAATTTGTTTTTGTGCCGATAACAGTAAGGGCAATACCATCAAAAAGATTAAGAATATTTTTTTCATAAGCGAATATTTTTTCAAAAGAATTATCGACTTCGGAGCAATAAATATTTTGTTGAAAGATTAGTTTTTCAAATTTTCGTTATGGAATCGAGCGATTTTGTTCCACAAATGAACACGTTCGATGCCTCTCACATTGTGATCGTAGGCGGTATAGGGAAAATATTCCACTTCGATGCCGTCGGTCACGGCCTGTCGCATCAATTCGAGCGTCTGCTGCCAAACTACGGTATGGTCTTGGCAGCCGTGCATAACGAGCAACGGGCATTTTACATTTTTAATCTTATCGATAAGTGCCGCCTTGGCATAGCCGTCGGGATTTTCCTCCGGCGTATCCATATAGCGTTCACCGTACATCACTTCGTACCAGCGCCAATCAACCACAGGGCCACCGCAAGATGCGGCTTTGAAAACATCTGGATAACGCGTAATTAACGACAACGTCATAAAGCCACCATAGCTCCAGCCATCCAAACCGATGCGGCTGGCATCAACAAATGGCAATGATTTCAAATAATCGACGCCGCACATTTGGTCCTCCACTTCAAGGTCTCCCAAATGTCGATGAATGCATTTCTCGAACTCGGCACCACGATTGTTCGTACCACGATTATCAAGTGTAAACACCACATACCCCTGTTGGGCCATATACTGCAAAAACGCACCACCCGACATAAACGTATTGGTAACCAACTGTGAATGCGGTCCGCCATAAACATAAATCAAACAAGGATATTTCTGATTTTTATCAAAGTGCGGCGGCAAAATCATGCGGCAGTACAAATCGTCACCAGCCTTGTTTTTGATGGAGAAAATCTGCGTTTCACCGATATTGGAATTGGCATAAGGATTCTTAGCTGTCAGCAGGGTTTTATTGATTTTTCCATTACTGCTACGCAGCGAAATAACGAGTGGCGTTTCAGTATTCTGCAAATAATCAACATAATAAGACTTGTCTGAAGAAAAAACGGCCTCGTGAGTACCATTTTCTGCCGTCAATTGTTCCAGTTTGCCGCTTTTCAGACTGGCGCGACAAATATAGCAATTGACTGGTTCATTGATAGAAGATGTGAAATAGACGAATTCTTCTTTAGGGTCAACACCAAGGAGTTCCGATACTTCCCAATTCCCATTGGTAATCAAGGTATTAGTATTTTTATTCAAATCATAAAGATAGATATGATTCCACCCATCACGGCGGGTTTGCCACAGAAAGCGATTATTCTTCAAGAAGAAAGGCCGGGTTTGTGGTTCAACATAACGTTCGTCTTTTTCTTCGATAAGAACACGCGTTTTTTCTCCTGTAAGCAAGTCATATTCAATCAGTTTTGAATGATTTTGGGCACGATTCAGATGCGTAATGTAGAGAAACTTTTCGTCAGGGGAAAATGTCACATTGGTAAGGAATTCGCCGTCGGCGGCTCGGTCGGCTTTAATGTAATGGTAGACGGCTTTGCCTTGAGCCGCCGACTTAGTCACATCGAAAATGCCAACACTGACCTCATGGCTCGTGCGCCCCGCCATAGGATATTTCATCAACTCCACCGTCGCAATGTCCGTAGAAGTATTGACCAACGGGTAATCTTCCACCATACTCTCATCCATGCGGTAAAAAGCAATGTAATTGCCTTTCGGAGAAAAATACTGACCTTCGTCAATGCCCCACTCGCTGCGATGTACGCTTTCTCCAAAAACAATGTTCTTGCCCGTATCTGGGCAAAGGAAAATCGGCTCAAAATCATTCAAATAAGTCTGGACGAAAACTTGGCCCTTATCATTCTTCGACATAAAAAGACAATTCTCCACCTGCATATCTATCAAATCATCCTTCGGCATTTGTCTTATAGACAATTTACCATCCGACAAATCTAAAAACATACTTAACTTTTCAAAATAGATTCTATCTTTAGCAACCCATTGAAAATCAGGAAAATACTTTAACACAACTCTATCATTGATTAGTCTTTTAATATCATCCAAGGATACAAACACCTCGGTCTTTCCAGATTTGGCATCCGTCAGCAAAATGGCGTTATCCTTAATTTGAGCGTACTGGTTCGTTTCCGGACGCCACGACAAACCTCTTATTTTCTCAATGCGATATTTTCCAGTGAAAACACCTTTCAAATCCATAGATTCTTCTTGAGCAAAAATCAGCATAATACTGAACAGAAACACAAAAACACAAAGAATATTTTTCATCTATTTATAATTTAACTACATGATTATTAGCAATTTTATATTTTTCTCCCGATTCTGGACAAAGTGCTATTCCTTCTGAGTTGAATTCCAACTTGCAGCCTTTTTCGCTCATCCAGCCCACAGGTTTAGCAGGATTTCCCGCAACGAGAGCATAGTCGGCGACATCATGCGTTACCACTGAACCAGCAGCAACGAATGCGAAGCTGCCAATTGTATGTCCACATACTATCGTGGCATTAGCGCCAATTGTTGCTCCGCGCTTGACGAGTGTCGGCGCATACTCGTTTTTACGACACACCGCACTTCGAGGATTAATGACATTGGTAAACACTGCCGACGGTCCGATAAAAACCTCATCCTCACAGATGACACCATCGAAAAGAGAGACATTGTTCTGAATCTTAACGCCATTGCCAATCTTCACTGTTGAAGCGATATAAACATTCTGTCCGATAGTGCAATTTTCGCCAACACGACAATTCGGCATCAGATGCGAAAAATGCCAAATCTTAGTGCCGTTACCAATATGGGAAGGCTCATCAATGACAGCTGTTTCGTGAATGAAAATTTTTAATTCCATAACTCATAAAAATTACCAAGCGCCATCAAAATTAGTCCAGATATAATCACCAGTTTCCCAAGCAGTTTCAACAGCTTGCAAACCACAGCGACTCGTATAATCCGTAAGGAAGTGGACAGCTTCATTTCTTTTCCCCGCCTTAAGCAACATAAAAGCTTGATTTTCGACATCTTGCTGATTATCAAAGAACTCTTTCTGCATGGGTTTCCAAGTCTTGTCAATGATGTATCGAAAATCTCCCCAGCGTTGAGATGCAAGAGTCCCAAGGCGGTTGAAAGCCCACCAGGCAGCCTTTCGACTGAATCCTGTTTTGCGGCCACAGGTCTTATATTCTGATGGCAAATCGTTGACATTAGCATAGATAGGAACATAAACAGATGAAGCCACATTGTCGAGAGCGAACCAGCAAAGTGCCCCCACTTCATCAGGAAGGTTGCTGCGACATTGGATGATAGTGGCATAAACGGTAAACCAAACGGCAATATTGCGTTCGCCGAGACCATTCCAGCCACCATTGACCTTATGCAATTTCAACTCATCGCCTTTCATAAACGGATTGGCCAGCGGAGAAATGACACTTTTGCCATCTTTATCCGCAACAGTAATGTTTTTACGCATATCGTATTCGGTTCCTTCATAATAGTCTTGAAAAATGCGAACCATATCTTCGAGTGAGACGAGAGAATCGGGCTTGACAGAGAAAGGATAATTTTCGGCATTAGGATCAAGGTGAAGTGAAGGTGCAAGCAAGTCGAAAACGCGCCATTCACGGCGGCGGCAAGCCATCATCGTGCGGGTTTGAGGGGCATAGGCATACGCAAAACGGAAAGTCTCTCCACTCTTGCGACTCCACCAGCCATTTTCTTCTGCCAACGAATACACATTGTCTGAAGCCATAAAATAATCCTTATTTTTCAAATCTATTTCACGAATCGTCGAGGCATTGGCATTCACTGCGACATGGTCATCGGGGACACGCTGCGCAGCCCATACCGCGCCAAGTTTTCCTTTTCCCGGTCCCAGTATCTCAAGGTGCCACACTTCGTTCTTGTCAGCTATGGTGAGGCATTCACCCGCATCAATCCATCCATATTTTTTAAGCAACTCGCCTGCTGTGCGAATAGCGTCGCGAGCCGTCGAACAACGTTCGAGCATCAAACGACACAAACGCTGACAGTCGATAAGACCGCTATCGGACTTCAACTCGGCGCGACCACCAAAAGTCGATTCGCCGATGGCCAACTGTTTCTCGTTAACACAAGGGTATGCGGTATTCAAAAACTGGTAAGTATGCGATACCTGTTCGATTTCACCGATAGGGATATTATCGTAGCGATTCATTTTTCCGTCCTCATGCTTAGCCCAAACGCGTTTATACATCGTTTCAGTGGTGCCTGCCGGGTGGTCGGCGGACTTTTCTACGGTAATGTTAGTGCGGGAGCGTCCGCTGTCGTCGGTATGGGAAGTCATCACGGAGCCATCGGAAGAAGCATTTTTACCAACGGTTACGGTGGTGCATTCCATTCCTTCCGTATCGTATTCATACCAAAGATTCGACTGACCAAAAACCGTCATTACCGAAAATGCGAGCAAGCTGAGGAATAATTTTTTCATTCTTAATGGTTTAAAATATAAAATAAGCGGCTTGCAAAAATAAGGAAAATCCAAAAAAAAATCGTACTTTTGCAAAATATTTCTTCAGAAGGCACGTTATAATGTTTTATCACTAAAATTTAGAGGAGAAATGAAGAAGATTTTATTGACAGCAGGCATACTAATTGCGATTATATCAGCAAGTTATGCACAAACATACAATCCTATAGGACAACAGACAAGCAAGATGTCGGAATCGCAGAAGATGGAGAAATACTTCAATCCCATCACGACGGCCGTGCCATTTTTGCTTATTGCTCCTGATGCCCGTGGTGCAGGCATTGGCGATATCGGCAGTTGCAGTTCGCCTGATGCCAACTCACAGCACTACAATCCCTCGAAATATGTTTTCAGCAAAAGCAAATTTGGAATATCATTTTCCTATAGCCCTTGGCTGACGAGTTTGAGCAAGCAATTGGGTATCAGTCTGGCTTATTTGGCCACCTATTGGAAAATCACCGACATGGATGCCATTGCATTCTCTCTGAGATACTTTCACTTGGGAAAAATTGATTTTACCGATGAATATGGGCAGATTTATGCCAGTCCATCCCCCAATGAATTTGCCATCGACTTCACTTACGCCCGCAAACTAACGGATGTATTTTCGATGGCTATCACCCCACGATTCATCTACTCTAACATCACAGCCAGTTACGACATGTACAACTCAAGTGGCAAGCCCGGTTTGGCCGGTGCCGCCGATTTGTCAATGTGTTACGAACAAGATTTCAGGACCAAAGGATTGGAAAACAGCACTGTACGTTTGGGCATCAACATTTCGAACATGGGTAACAAGATGACCTACTCTTCCAACGCCTCCCCAGACGCCCGCGACTTTTTGCCCGCCAACCTCAAAATCGGATTGAGTTACACGATGGACTTTGACCGCTACAACAAATTGACGATTATGGGTGAAATGAACAAACTATTGGTGCCTACACCGCCAAAATGGGAAATTGACACCACCACCCACGAACGCGTCATCGTTGCAGGCATCAACAATAAAGTGTCTTCTGCGCAAGGTATTTTCCAGTCTTTTTACGACGCACCCGCTGGATTCATGGAAGAACTTTATGAATTTTCGTGGGCATACGGAATTGAATATTCTTACAATGACCTTCTCTTCGTAAGAACTGGCGGCTTCTTCGAAAGCAAATACAAAGGCAACCGTAAATTTTTAACCTTCGGTGCAGGCATTCATTATAACATTTTCCAAATCGATGTTTCCTATTTGTTTGCCGTTAGCAGCCAGCACCATCCGTTGGAACACACCCTGCGTTTCACCCTTTCCTTCGATTTGAAATCTTTCAGAAAAGATGAAATCCAACAGCAAGGTAAAAACACTTCTCCCGTCGGCAAATATTAAAATATGAGAATAGGCTTTGGTTACGATTCACACCGATTGGCAGAAGGAAGAAAACTCGTTTTAGGTGGCGTTGAAATTCCTTTTGAAAAAGGTTGTGTCGCCCATTCCGATGGAGACGCTCTCATCCACGCCATCTGCGATGCCCTTTTGGGTGCCGCCGGTCTAAGCGACATCGGAAGTCATTTCCCTGATACTGATAACCAATATAAAGATATCGACAGCAGAATTCTCCTTGAAAAAGTTGTTCAATTAATTCATAATCAAGGATATAAAATCAATAATATAGACACTACCACCATTATTGAAAAACCGAAACTGGCTGACTTCCGCGAACAAATGATTCAAACTTTATCAACCATTATGCAAATAAGCCCATCTCAAATGGCAATAAAAGCTAAAACCAATGAGAAATTGGATGCGGTAGGTGCTGGTGATGCCGTGGTTTGTTATGCCGTTTGTACCATTGAAAATATTTAATAATCAACAACATAAACTATGAAAAATTTAATTTTCACCTCTTTACTCTTATGCTTTGCCATATCTTTGTCAGCACAAGGAAAAATCACGATGCAAGCAGCTCCTAAAAACGAAAAAATCATGGGAAAAAACACCACTTTTGATATAAAGAAAATTGATACCGAAATTGAGACAATGGCTAAAGAAGTAAAAAACAATCCTTTGGTTAAAGATTGGAATACTCCATTTCAGACACCGCCATTCAACGAAATTCAGAACAAGCATTATATGCCGGCTTTCGAGTATGCCATTTTATTGGCAAAGAAAGATGTTGCCAATATCATCAATCAGAAAGAAGAACCCAATTTTGAGAATACCATTGCGGCTCTTGACCGCTCTGGAGAATTACTGAATCGCATTTCAGGCGTTTTTTTCAATCTGCTTTACAGCAACACTTCTGCCGAACTACAAGAAATTTCAAAAAAGATCCAGCCTAAACTCACAGAATATCAGAATGAAATCTCTCTCAACAATGAGCTTTTCAAAAAGGTCAACATTGTTTACAACCAAAAAGCAAAACTGAATTCCGAACAGCAAATGTTATTGGAAAAGACATATCTTTCATTTGTAAGGAACGGTGCCAAGCTGAATCCGGCACAAAAGAAAGAATACAGCGAATTGACGATGAAACTCACGATGCTGAATCTGGAGTTCAGTGAAAATGTCTTGGCTGCAACCAATGCGTTTGAAATGGTATTCTCCAGCGAAAAAGAATTGGCAGGGATTCCACAAAGTGCACTCGACATTGCCGCTGCCAAAGCAGAAGCCAAGGGCAAAAAAGGTTGGCTTTTCGACTTGTCAACACCAAGTTATCTGGCCATTATGAAATATGCTGACAATCGTGATCTGCGCAACAAATTTTTCTTGCGCAGCGCTTCCAAATGTTATAAAGATGGTTTTGACAATACCGATGTCGTTTATCAAATCGTTAGATTACGTCAAGAGATAGCCAAACTTTTAGGTTATGAAGATTATGCATCCTACGCTCTTGAAGATCGCATGGCCAAAGATAAAAAACACGTCTACAATCTAATAGATGAATTGGCAAAACCTTCTCGCGAAGCAGCCGAAAAGGAAATCGCATCATTGGAAGAATTCGCACACAGACATGGGCTCGAAGGCGAACTGCAACGTTGGGATGTTTCTTATTTTTCAGAAAAACAAAAAAATGAAATGTTCGACTTTAATGAAGAAGAACTGAAAGAATATTTCAAACTGGAAAATGTCATTGATGGCGTCTTTGGTTTAGCCAAAATGCTCTACGGGCTTGAATTCAAGGAAAACAATAAAATTCAGGTTTACCAGAAAGATGTGAAAGTTTACAATGTGCTACGAAACAACAAGCAAATTGCAGTTTTATATCTTGACTTCTTCCCACGCGACAACAAAAAAGGAGGCGCATGGATGACATCCTTCCGTGATCAGCATAAAAAGGAAAATGGAGAAAACGTGATTCCTTTAGTTCAGCTGGTGATGAATTTCACACCTTCAACCGCCAAGAATCCATCCTTGCTGACATTTGATGAGCTGACCACTTTCATGCACGAATTCGGCCACGCACTGCATGGAATGTTATCTGATGTGACCTATAGCGGTCTTTCTGGCACCAGTGTTCCCCGCGACTTCGTCGAATTACCTTCTCAAATCAATGAAAACTGGGCGTCGGACATCAAATTCCTTCAATCTTTTGCCAAACATTACAAAACCGGCAAAGTCATTCCAGCTGAATTGGTAAGCAAAGTCAAGAAAATGGAAAATTACATGGCTGGATACGCTTCTTGCCGACAATTGTCATACGCATTGTTGGATATGACCTGGCACGATGCCAAAGGCATTGACAAAGACATTAAGGAAATTGAAAAAGAAGCCATGGCGCTGTCAGAATTTTTTCCAGAAGTGGAAGAAAGTTGTATGAGCACTTCTTTTTCACATATTTTCGCAGGTGGATATGCCGCTGGTTATTACAGCTACAAATGGTCTGAAGTTCTGGATGCTGATGCCTTCTCCTTATTCGAAGAAAACGGTATTTTCGACAAAAAGACAGCCCAAAAATTCTACGATTGTATTTTGAGCAAGGGCGGCAGCCGCGACGCAATGAAAATGTTCATTGACTTCCGTGGCAGAGAACCTGAAGTCAAAGCTTTACTGAAACGTAGCGGATTATTATAATCCTATCGTTTTTTTTCTATCTTATTCTGAAAAGATTTTTTTCCGGAATACAATTCGAACTTCTGGAAACGACACTCCAATGGTCCATTGAAAAGTTTGATATTTCGGGTCGGGTGAAGTCCTATGTTCTTCAGTGCATTCAAATCGGAGCTGATGACAAAAGCCATACAGCCGGCAAAATGCTGTTTCCAAGTATCGCCAATTTGCTTATAAAGGCTCCTAATATCTTCTACATCAAGTCGTTCTCCATACGGCGGATTAATCATGATCAAGGCAGGTGTACGTTCAGGACGAGTATCGGCCATATCAGATTTTTCCAAGAAAATAAAATCTTGAAGTTCCGCTTCTTCCACATTAGCTTTTGCCATGCCCAAGTAACGGCCTGAGACATCGTAGCCGTAGAAATTAACATTGACATCGTCCTTGATATTGGCACTGTCAACAATTTTATTCCAAAGGCAACGGTCATAGTTTTTCCAACGCATAAAGCCCCAATGATGGCGATAATAGCCTGCTGGAATATGAAGCGCCTGCATGGCAGCTTCGATCAGGAGCGTTCCACTACCACACATATTGTCGATAAAATCACATTCGCCATGCCAACCACTGAGCATAATCATTGCAGCAGCCAACACTTCATTGATTTGAGCTGGATGTCCTGCCACCTTATAGCCACGCTTATGCAAGGATTCTCCAGAACTATCGAGATAAAGGATGCATTCGTCTCGGAAAATATGAAGATGAAACTGTACATCCGGTTCATCCTTGTCAACGGAAGGACGCTCCTCGAACATACTACGGAAACGGTCACAAATGGCATCCTTAGCCAATACAGAGGCAAAAAGAGGCGTCTTAAACTGGCTTTCCGTCAGCGATGCACTGACTGCCAAAGTGCCATCCTTTGACAAATATTTTTCCGCTGGGAATTTATAAATGGCGTCATAAAACTGATTGTTATTCTGAAAACGAAAGCGATCCATTTCCCATAATATGCGCAATGCCGTACGGCAGAAATAATTGACCTTGTACAAAAGAGCAAAATCGCCTTCAAAAGAGACAGAGCGACTGTGTTTCTGACAGTTTCTGGCCCCCAATTGCTCCAATTCTTGTTGCAAGACTTCTTCCAAACCCGCAAAGGTCTTTGCTAAAAAATGCTCATTAGATTTATTGTCGTTCATCGATAGAAAATAATTGAGTGGCAAAGATACGTTTTTTTTATGCTGACATCCCCATCACCTCGTTTTTTTACGTATTTTTGCGTTCGCAAAATTTAATTTGCGTTATTTATAAATAATTTGTGCCCATGGAAAAAATCATCATCCTCGATTTCGGTTCACAGACCACGCAACTCATCGGACGCCGAGTTCGCGAGTTGGACATGTTTTGCGAAATTGTTCCTTACAATAAATTCCCCAAAGACGACCCAGACGTCATCGGTGTCATTTTGAGCGGATCTCCGTTTAGCGTTTATGACGAAAAAGCTTTCAAACTTGACTTGTCCGCGTTTTGGGGACGCCTGCCTATTTTGGGCATTTGTTACGGAGCACAATATATGGCACACACCTTGGGGGGCAAGGTTGAGTCGGCGGGCAGCCGCGAATACGGACGCGCCAAACTCAGCCAGTTCGACAAACAGAATCCGTTGCTGCAAGGTCTTGACGCCAACACACAAGTGTGGATGAGCCATGGCGACACCATCACGGCACTACCAGAAAACTGCCAGAAAATCGCATCGACAGATAAAGTTGAATTTGCTGCCTATCAATTTAAAAATGAAAAAGTTTGGGGCGTGCAATTCCACCCCGAAGTGTTCCACTCGGTTCAAGGAACCCAGTTGCTGAAAAACTTCGTGGTCAGCATTTGCGGAGGGCACCAGACCTGGAGTCCGGCATCATTTGTTGAGACGACGGTGGCAGAACTGAAACAGCAAATCGGCAACGACCGAGTCATCCTCGGTCTCAGCGGCGGCGTTGACTCGTCGGTAGCAGCCGTTCTGCTCAACAAGGCCATCGGTAAAAATCTGACTTGCATTTTTGTTGATCACGGTTTGCTTCGCAAGAATGAATTCCAGAATGTCATGCACGATTACGAGTGTTTAGGATTGAACGTCATTGGTGTTGATGCATCCGAGAAATTCTTCAAGGAATTGGAAGGTGTTACAGATCCTGAACGCAAACGTAAAATCATCGGTGCCGGCTTCATTGATGTTTTCGATGCCGAAGCACAAAAAATCACCGACGCCAAATGGCTGGCACAAGGCACAATATATCCAGACCGTATTGAAAGTCTAAGCATTACAGGCATGGTCATCAAGAGTCACCACAATGTTGGCGGTCTTCCTGAAAAAATGCATCTGCAGCTGTGTGAGCCGCTGAAGTGGTTGTTCAAGGACGAAGTGCGCCGCGTGGGTCGTCAATTGGGCATGCCCGAACACCTCATCACCCGCCATCCATTCCCGGGTCCTGGCTTGGCCGTCCGTATTTTAGGGGACATCACCCGCGAGAAAGTCCGTATTTTGCAGGATGCCGATGACATTTTCATACAGGGATTGCGTGATTGGAAGATCAAACTGAATGGAGAAGATGCCCGTAAGGTTTTAGCGGCCGGTGTCCCCGCCAATATGACCAACGGCGAAATCGAAGTATCACTTTACGACCAGATTTGGCAGGCAGGCGTTATTCTGCTGCCCATCAAGAGTGTAGGCGTTATGGGTGACGAACGCACCTACGAACGTGCCGTTGCACTGCGTGCCGTTACCAGCACCGACGCCATGACAGCAGACTGGGCTCACTTACCCTACGAATTCATGGCAAAAGTCTCCAATGACATCATCAATAAAGTCAAAGGTGTGAACCGCGTCTGCTACGACATAAGTTCCAAACCACCGGCGACAATAGAATGGGAGTAAAAATTTTTTTGTAGTTTTTTCGTTCCTACTGCGTCTAATGGTTGGTTTGAAAGTTTAATTTATGGAAAAGGAACAAGAATTCGAAAAAATCGTAAGGCAACATAAAGGCACCATCTATACGGGATTCTGACGAAGTGGCTGACCTTTTCCAGGAAACACTCATCAACTTGTGGAAAGGTTTTGATGGTTTTCGCGGCGAAGCCAAAGTCGATACTTGGATTTGGCGCGTGGCTTTGAATACCTGCATCTCCGCCGACCGCAAAAAGAAACGTCAGGGCGAAAAAGTCCCTCTTGAAATGGCTTCCGATCTTTTTGCCGACGACGATACCGACACCAAGCAAATTCAAATGCTGAATGCCCGTATTGGCAAGCTGGGACTTGTCGATCGGGCTATCGTGTTGCTATGGTTGGAAAATCTTAGCTACGATGAAATCGCGGCTATCGTGGGTATCAGTGCCAAAAATGTCAGCGTGAAGCTGGTTCGAATCAAACAACAATTAATGCAAATGTCTAACGAATAATATAAATGAAAATGGAAAATTCAACATTGGGACACCCGGAATTTGAAGAAATGCGTTCTCAATTGGAATTGCTGAAAAATAAGATAGCACAAGAGGAAATCGTCAACGATAAACTGCTGCGCGAAACAATGAAATTCAGACTTTCTTCTATAAATAAACAAGTATGGATTGATGTCATTGCCGCCGCGTTTGGTATATTTTTATACCTGGGCTTGTTCTCATTTCTCCCAATATGGCTGCTGGCATTCGTCGTTATTTTGTTAGTGGCTGATGCTACGGCAACCGTATTGGTCCATAGACCCGTCCGTGAAAAATTGATAATGAATGATGATTTGAAGACGGTGGCCAATAAAATGAGACGGCTCAAAAAGGCCTATATTACCATCTTGTGTGTGGAATTGCCTGTACTCATTGTTTTTGCCGCTCTGTTTTTGAAGGAAGTCGTGCATTATTTTGGAAATGTTCCTTCAAAAGGAATAATTTGTGGCGGTATTGTGGGTGGTGTTATTGGTTTTGCGATAGGATTGATGATGTTCCGCAGAGTGCTAAAGAACAGCGACGCAATCATCAAACAGATAGAAGAATAATCCTTCAGGAAAATTATCATTTGCTGTTATATAAAAAAAGTGTATTTTTACACTTTTAATTGAAAAGGAAAAATTGTAACGTAACTTATTATCAATAACAAATTTAAAGAAGATGAAAAAATTATTGTTCGTTTTGGCGGCATTAATCCTTACCATCGGTGCGGTTTCCGCACAGGATTTGAATGCGCCTATTAATCCCGATCCCAATGTAAAAATCGGGAAATTGGACAACGGTATGACTTACTACATCCGTGCCAACAAAAAACCTGAAAATCGTGTTGAATTCCGTTTGGCAGTGAACGCCGGTTCTTGTCAGGAAAACGAAGACCAACGCGGTTTGGCCCACTTTACCGAACACATGGCCTTCAACGGTATCAAGGGCTATCCCCACAATACGATGATTGATGAGCTTCAGAAAATCGGTGTTACTTTTGGTCTCGGCATCAACGCATATACCGGTTTTGACGAAACCGTTTTCGAAATCACGATGCCCACCGACGACCCTAAAAACATCCAGATGGGTCTCAACATTCTGAATGGCTGGGCTAATGGACTGCTTTACGATTCTAAAGAAATTGATGCTGAAAGAGGCGTTATTTCAGAAGAATGGAGAGGCGGCCTTGGTGCCAGCGACCGTATGCAGAAAAAATGGTGGCCTGTTCTTTTCAAGGGCTCCCGCTATGCAGAACGTATGCCCATCGGTTTGATTGAAGTCATTCAGGGATTTAAATATCAGACCATTAAAGATTTCTATCATGACTGGTATCGTCCTGATTTGCAAGCTGTCATCGTTGTCGGCGACATCAATGTCGATGAAATGGAAGCTCAAATCAAGAAGCAATTCGGCAAGATTAAACCAGTCAAGAATCCTCGCGTAAAAGAAGAATATCCAATTGCTCCTAACAAAGAACCGTTGGCAGTAGTTGCTACCGACCCAGAAGCTATGGGTAACACTGTAATGATTATTCGCAAGCACCCCCATTTCGTAATGAAAACCGTTGGTGATTTCCGCACCAATTTGATGTACGATTTATATAATATGATGTTTGATTCTCGCTTGAGCGAAATGACCCAAAATCCCGCGTGCCCATTCCTCGGTGCCAGCTGTGGTTACGGCGAACTGATTGGCAACACCGATATGTACGGCTGCCAGATTTCCAGCAAGGAAGGTCGTATCATCGAAAGTATCGAAGCATTGATGCGTGAAGATCAGCGCGTTCTTCAGTATGGTTTCTTACAGACCGAATTGAATCGTGCAAAAGAAGAATTGTTGAACATGTATGAAATCGCCTCTAACGAAGTTAAGAAAACAGAATCTTCAAGATTCGCATCAGAATATGTGGCGAACTTTTTGCACCACGACCCGATTCCCGGCGCTAAAAGAGAATACAATTACGCCAAGAAATATTTGGAAGATATCACTATCGAAGAAATCAATGCTTTGGCAAAAGGCTGGATTACCGATGAAAATTTGGTAGCCATCGTCATGGCCCCGGAAAAAGAAGGCGTGAAAGTTCCTACCGAAAATGAAGTCCTGGCCGCCATCAACAATTCTGGCAACAAGGACGTATCGCCATATATTGACACTTACAAAGATGTTGAAATCGTTGAAAAAGATCAACTTAAAGCTGGTAAAATCGTTAACACAAAAATGCTGGATGGCATTGGTGCTGAAGAATTGACACTGGACAACGGCATTGTCGTCGTAATGAAAAAAACTGATTTCAAGAACGATCAGATTCTATTTAAAGCTGAAAGTAAAGGTGGTATGAGCCTATACTACGAATGCGATATTCCAGCTTTGAATTTTGCCGCCAGCCTCGTTGACCGTGCCGGCATTTCCGAACTTGACTATTCATCCTTGGAAAAGAAAATGAAAGGCAAAAACGTTGGCATTAGCCCTTATATCAATTTATTCAACGAAGGATTAAGCGGTTCCTCAACTCCTAAGGACCTTGAATTCTTCTTCCAGTACTTGCACGCCTTCTTCACCAGTCCACGTCAGGACAGCACGGTTTTGTCATTGGTAACTGAAGAATATCTTGAACAAATTAAAATGATAGGAGTCAATCCTATGTACAAATTCCTCTTCTCCTTTATTGATGCAATGCATCAGAATGATCCCTATCTGAAATCATTCATGAGCGAAGAAGAAGTTAAATCGGTAGATTATAATCGCGCCTTCCAGATTTACCAACAGCGTTTTGCCAACGCGGCAGACTTCGTCTTCACTTTCGTTGGCAACTACGACGAACAAGTGATGAAAGATTACATCGAACTGTATTTGGGTTCATTGAAAACCAATGCCGAAAGAGAAACTCCAAAATACAATGTGGTCAAAGATTTTCCCGCACAGCAAATCAACGACAACGTTTATGCTGGTACTGAACAGCAAAGTTATTTAGCCATTGGCTATGAACATGATATGGAATGGAGTCCGAAAAACAGCATGATCGTACAGGAAATCGGCGAAGCTCTTCAAATTGAATTAATCAACACCATTCGTGAAAAATTAGGTGGTACCTATTCTCCAATGATGCAAATGACTGCCGATAGAGAACCCAAACCATCATACACATTATTCATTTTGATTTCCTGCTCCCCAGACAACACCGACCTATTGTCAAATGCCGTTTTCGACATTCTCAAGAATTTCCAAAAGAATGGTCCTTCTGCCGAAACCTTGGACAAAGTTAAGAAGCAGATGATCAACGACCATGAAACTTCTTTGAAGAAGAACAATATGTGGTTGAGCTACATCTCAGGGAAATACTATTATGGCGACGACATCAACTCTATCAACAATTTCAGTGAACGAATAAACAGCGTAAGCATCACCGATATCGTTGATTTCTTGCAAAAGAATTTTGATGTTGACCATTACATCAAGATGTATCTTTACCCTGAATCCATGAAGAAATAAGCTTGATTAATCCTGTCGGTTTTATGATACCGACAGAATTAAATTTCAATTCAAACGAAGGGCTGGTTTTCATCAAAACCAGCCCTTCGTTTTTCCTAAAAAAAAGGCTAAAAAAATCCCGTTTTTTTTCGTACATTTGCAACTTATTTTTATTAATGTATGATAACTGGAATTAGAGGTAGAATAATCGAGAAAACGCCCGCCTACGTTGTGATAGCAACGGATGGAGGTTTGGATTATCTGGTCAACATATCTTTAGCAACTTACACAAAAATCGGCGAAAGCAGCGAAATTCGGCTGTTTACGCATTATGTCATCAAGGAAGACGAACATCAGTTGTTCGGATTTTACGATGAAGACGAACGTTCCATTTTCCGTCTGCTCATCACCGTCAACGGCATTGGCGTCAACACGGCACGTCTGATTTTGTCATCCATGTCGGTGAAAGAATTGCATGGTGCCATCATGTCCGAAAACACAAAATCGCTTCAGGCCATCAAGGGTATCGGCGGAAAAACGGCACAACGTTTGGTCATTGAACTCAAAGATAAGATTGCCAAGATGGCTCTCTCGGATAATAATTTTGAAAAAAATTCAGTTTCATACAATAATAACACCAATGCTGCGTTATCAGCATTAGTGTCGTTGGGATTTCCAAAGAATGCTGTAGATGCCGTACTCGAAAAAATAATAAAAGTCGAAGGGATGGATTTGTCGGTGGAAGACTTAGTGAAGAAGGCATTGAAACTGTTATAAAAGATTGAAACATAGTGACTAAAGGGAGAAATAAAATATATCGTTTTGCCGCAGCCATAGTCGTATTTGCGCTCTATTCTGTGGTTTGGGCTATCCCTGTGCCCCAAAGTCGCTATTTTGATTTCAAAGATGATTCCAGTGCGTTTAATCCAATAGAAAATACTGAAAATCAGTATATTGATGAGCAGATTGAATTATTCAACGAATCAATTCGCGATACACAAATCATAGTAATGCCTGTTTTTCCACCGGATACGGGCGACAACGATGAACCTCGCATCAACATTCCACAGCCGGACAACAACCCGATGAATGAGGAAACCCACAACAGCCCATTCCTGCTCAATAATGCCACTGGTGTCGGGACAAACATTCAATATAATCCGACAACCAACGGTTACGATTTTCAATATATGACGGGAAATACACCATTTGGGCCTGCTGGCACGATGGACATGAACGAATACATCAAGTACGACATGCGCAACGCCATCAAGGACTATTGGAAATCGAAAGGCGCAGGTTATGCCGGCGGTCCCAATGCCCGTGGCAGCGGCATCATCCCTCAAATTAAAGTCGGTGGTGAAGTTTTCGAAACCATCTTTGGCAGCAACGTCATCGATATTCGTCCTTCTGGTAGTGCTGAATTGATTTTCGGCATCATCCACCAAAACAACAAAAACCCCAATCTTCCTGTCAAGCAAAGGAAACGTACCGACTTCAACTTCGACGAAAACATCCAGATAAACTTGGCTGCAAAAATCGGTGACAAGATTGAATTCAACTTAAACTACAATACCGAAGCCACCTTTGACTGGGAAGGCGAAGAATTGAAACTGAAATACGAAGGCAAAGAGGATGACATTTTGCAGTTGCTGGAATTCGGTAACATCACAATGCCATTAAACAGCACGCTGATTACTGGTAGCCAAACACTTTTCGGTGCAAAAACAGCGTTAAAATTCGGCAAGTTGACGTTGACGGCCGTGGCATCTGAGAAAAACTCTGAAACCAAGACCATCACCATCAGCGGCGGCGCTCAGAAAAACGACTTCTACTTCCGCGCTGACGAATATGATGAAAACAAACACTTCTTCCTTGGTCAATTTTTTAGAGACCATTACAATCAATATTTGGAGACCTTGCCTTTGGTGGGATCTCCAATCGTCATTACTAAGATTGAAGTTTGGAGAACCACTATTGGCGCCGCCACGAATGAGAACCGTAACATCATTGCTTTTACCGATTTAGGAGAGAGTAATCCAACCATGGGGCACATCATTCCCAATCCGGGACACAGCCAATACCCCGAAAACAACAGCAACAACCTGCTCCACTCTATTCCCGGAGCCAATGCTTATTTGGACTCAGCTCAATTGCGAGACATTGCTGCCGTCAACAACTATTTGCGCAGCAAAGGATTAACTTCCGGAACTGATTATGAAAAGGTTGAAAGTGCTCGTTTATTGAGTCCTTCTGAATATACCTTCAACTCCAAATTAGGTTTCATCTCCTTGAATTCGGCATTGTCGGCAGATCAAGTTCTGGCAGTCGCCTTCCAATATACTGTCATCGGTGATACGACAGTTTATCAGGTGGGTGAATTTTCCAACGAAGTCACTGCACCAAACTGCATCAAAGTCAAGCTGTTAAAAAGCACCAACCTGAACACTAAATCGCCTTTGTGGAAGTTGATGATGAAAAACGTCTACAGTTTGTCTGCTTATCAGATTGCTGAAAAAGACTTCAGACTGAATATTCTTTACACCGGTGACGAAGAAGGAATTCCGAATGGTTTTTTCAACAAAGGTGAAAAGAAAGGCATCCCATTGATTCGCCTGCTGGGTATAGATCGTTTGAATCAGCAAAAAGATCCAGTTCCCGATGGCATCTTCGACTTTATTGATGGCGCCGCAAGTATTGGTGGTACCATTAATGCTGCCAACGGTAAGATTTATTTCCCGACCATCGAACCTTTTGGTGCCGACTTGAGGGCGGTCATTCCAGAAGAGGAATTGGCTAACAAATATGCTTTCGACTCGTTGTACACGATGACCAAGACGATGGCTCAGCAATTCACCAGCAAAAACAAATATTACATTGAAGGTTCTTATTCTTCCTCTTATGGCTCTGAATTTTCATTAAACACTTTCAATGTTCCCGAAGGTTCCGTTAAAGTGGTAGCTGGAGGCCTTACCCTTACGGAGAATGTTGATTACACTGTCAACTACAGCATGGGTACTGTATCCATCATCAACGAAGGGGTTTTGAATTCTGGCACTCCTATTCAGATTTCAGTCGAAGACAAGAACAACTTCTCGGTAACTAAACAACGTATGTTGGGAGCAATGCTTGATTACAAATTCTCCGACAATTTCAATATTGGCGCTACATTCCTAAATCTTCACGAAAAGCCTTACACACAAAAAGTCAACTATGGCAATGAACCTATCAACAACTTCGTTTGGGGAATGAACACGTCGTACAAGACAAAAGTTCCATTCATCACCAAGTTGGTTGACTTTTTGCCATTCCATAGTACTACAACGGTTTCAAATTTTTCTATTGATGCTGAGTTTGCCCACTTTGTTCCTGGACATTCAAGAGCCATTGGCAAAGAAGGAACTACCTACATTGATGACTTTGAATCGACGAAATCGACAGTTGACTTAAGGACTTTTTCCAATTGGGTTTTGGCATCCACACCACAAGGTCAGCCGAACCTGTTCCCAGAAGCGAACACCAACACCAATGCCAGCGACCGACGCCAGTTGGCATACGGTTTCAACCGTGCAAAATTGGCCTGGTATATCATTGATCCTTTGTTCTATAACAACAACAGCTACACACCTTCACACTTGACTCGCGACGACTTATCGCTTCCATATTCACGTGCCGTTTACGAACCTGAACTTTTCCCATACAAGGAACGCGAAAGCGCTGCTCAATCAACGAACATTTCAGTTTTCAACCTGGCTTTTTATCCTTCCGACAGAGGTCCCTATAACTACGATGTTGACGGTAGCGAAGGTTTGTCAAGAGGCTTAAACGACGATGGTACCTTACGCGACCCGAATACTCGTTGGGCAGGTATCATGCGAAAAATGGACAATACCGATTTCGAAGCATCAAACTATGAATACATCGAATTCTGGATGATGGACCCGTTCATCGACAATCCCAACCATAGTGGTGGTAAGCTGTATTTCAACTTGGGTGACATCTCAGAAGACATCTTACGCGATGGTCGGAAATTCTTTGAAAACGGATTGCCCGCCGATGGTTCCGACACAGACGTGGAATACACCGTTTGGGGTCGTGTTCCAACAACACAGATGATTGTCAACGCTTTCGACAACGACAATGCCACTCGTCCAAACCAGGATGTCGGTTATGATGGTTTAAGCAATGATCAAGAACGCAACTATCGTAACGATTATTTGCAGCAGATTGCCAACGTTTTCGGGACTGGTTCCGGAGCTTACTCCAATGCGTATAATGATCCTTCAGCCGATAACTACCATTACTTCCGCGGCACTGACTATGACGACGCCCAAATGAGCATCATCCAACGTTACTATTACTACAATAACCCCGAAGGCAACTCCCCTACCGACGAGCAAAGTGCAGAATCTTATCCTACGTCTGCCACCAGTTTGCCCAATATTGAAGATGTGAACAACGATAACACGTTGAGTGAAGAAGAAAAATATTATCAATATGTAGTTGACTTGTCTCCAGACAAGATGGTTGTAGGACAAAACTACATCAACGACATGTATGAGGCTACTCCCGAGGCACTTCCAAACGGAACAAGCCCGAGAACCAAATGGTATCAATTCCGTATTCCTATTAAGAATCCAGACAAGGTGGTTGGAGCCATCAATGGTTTTAACTCCATCCGTTTCATGCGTGTGTTTATGAAGGATTTCTCCGAACCCATCATTTGTCGTTTGGCCACTTTCGAATTAGTACGTTCCGACTGGCGTACCTACGACAAGCCCTTGTTCGAAGAGGGTGATTACCTGTCGGGACCAGGAGATGACAACACCACATTCTATGTTGGAACTGTCAGCTACGAAGAGAACGCGAACCGCACCCCAATTCCGTATCAACTGCCTCCTGGCATCGAACGTGAACAAGGCTATGGCGGAACACAGGTTTACCTTACCAACGAACAGGCTTTGACCATGAAGGCTATCAATCTGACCGATGGTGATGCCCGAAGTATTTATAAAAGCACAGACTATGATCTTCGCCAGTTCAAAAGATTGAAGATGTTCATCCACGCCGAAGCGGCTAATTCATCCAGCAGACTCAACAAAGGCGATGTAAGTGTATTCATTCGTTTGGGTAGCGACTTTACCGACAACTACTATGAATATGAAATTCCTGTTGACATCACACCGTGGGGCTGCGGTGCCGACACCACTGCCATCTGGCCCGTCGCCAACCGCCTTGACTTGCTACTTGATTCTCTAGTTTCCATCAAACAACAAAGAAATATTGCCATTCGACACGGTGAACACCCCAGCAATCAAAAGCCATACTATGTTTATCTGGAAGATGGCTCACGAGTCACTGTCGTTGGTATGCCAAACCTGGCAGAAGTCACTACCATTATGATTGGTGTTAGAAATCCAAAGAAACAATCCGTCAATGATAGTGACGATATGTTGCCAAAATCAGTGGAAGTATGGATTAACGAATTGCGACTTTGCGGATTTGACGACAAACAGGGCGTGGCAGCCTTGGCCAATATGCGACTTAATCTTGCCGACCTTGGCGACATTTCCGTGTCTGGATCTTACTCTTCGGCCGGTTATGGCAGCCTTGACCAATCAGTCACAGAACGTTCCAAAGAATCCGTGGCCAGCGTTGATGTGGCTACCAATATCGATGCCGGAAAATTATTATTCCCAGATGCCTGGAACGTAAAAATCCCCGTTCACTACGACTACTCACTCAATGTCATCACCCCTGAATACAATCCGCTGAACCCCGATGTCAAACTCAAGGATGATTTGCGCACTTACGAAACTGCGGCAGAACGAGACTCTATCAAGAAAATGACCACCAGCCGCATCGAAAGACACAACGTCAACTTGATGAATATACGAAAAGAAAGAAATTATGACAAGCCTATCAAAATCAGACCTTGGGATATTGAAAACTTCGACATTTCATACTCCTACTCTCAAACTAAAAAAAGTGATGTAGACATTGAATTTGACAACGAGTATCATCATTTTGGAGAATTAGGATACACTTATAATAATGTGCCTAAAAACATTAGGCCTTTTGCCAAAGTCAAAGGATTGAATTCCAAGTGGTTGCAATTAATCCGAGATTTCAATTTCAACCCACTCCCTAAAGTTTTCACCTTTAGAACATCCGTCACGAGAGACTTGAACATGTTTAAGTATCGCCCAAAGAGCCAGGGTAATATCATTATTGACACAAGTTTTGTCAAGGCATTCAACTGGACTAGAAATTACACCTTGAACTGGGATTTGGCTCAATCGTTAAAGATAGAATATACCGCTAATGCTAATGCCCGTATCGATGAACCCGACGGACTAATCGACACCAAACTCAAAAGAGATTCGGTATGGAAAAGTTTCGGGAAAGGAGGACGCACCAACAACTTCTATCAAAAAATCATGGCCTCTTGGCAAATTCCTATCAACAAGTTCCCACTTTTCAATTGGATTACCGCAAACATAAGATATACAGGCGATTATACTCACACGGGATCTTCTTTAGCCTTGGCATATTTGGGTAATACCATTCAAAACTCTAACAGTTACCAAGGATCTGCCAATGTCAATTTCGTTACTTTATATAATAATATTCCTTACCTTAAGAAAATCAATCAAGGTCAGTTGGGGGTCAATAAAGGCAAAAACGACAAAGACAAGGGTAAGGACAAAGATAAAGACAATAAGAAAAACAAGAAAAACAATACCCAAAGAGGCAAAAACGACAAAGACGGACGGGACTCATTGAAAAACGAAATCAACGTTGGCCGATATATTCTCGACGGTTCATTGCGTTTTCTGATGATGTTGCGCAACGTATCCGTAAACTGCACCCATGGGAATGGAACGATTTTGCCTGGCTACATGTACAATCCCAACATGCTGGGTTTGAGTTTTGCTGGCAAAGGTTCTCCTGGATTTCTCTTTGTCTTTGGCGGTCAACCAGACATTCAAACCATTGCGGCAGAAAAACACTGGTTAACCACAGATTCACTGATGAATTCATCCTTCCAAAAGAGACAGAATTTCACACTGAGTTATCGAGTCACAATAGAACCTTTCAAAGATTTCAGAATTGATGTCACCGGCAACCTCAACAAGACGGAAAATTTCAGTGAATACTTCAGAGCTTACCCCGATGGCCACGTTGATCACTTTACTCCTATGGTTAACGGTACTTTCAGCATGACTTTTGTTGGGTTATCAAGCTTCTTCAAAAAAGGAGATGTCGTATTTGAAGAATTCATTAATGCGAGAGAAATACTTGCAAAACGCATTGCCGAAAACAATCCCAATTCACAGGGCATTGATCCAGAAACTGGTTATCCCGATGGCTATAACAACCTCTCGCAAGAAGTTTTGACTAACGCGTTCTTAGCTGCCTACGGCGGCCGAAATGTGAATAAGATAAATGTCAAAAACGCATTCCCGAAATTTCCGCTCCCCAACTGGCGAATCAACTATACCGGTCTTACAAAAATCAAAGGCGTAAACAAGGTGTTCCAGTCGTTTACCATCAACCATGCCTATACGTCAACCTATTCTGTCGGCGGATTCACCACCAACGCCAACTATCGTGCTGATGCTCAAGGAAATTCATGCGTAAAGAATAGTCTTGGAAACTATATTCCCACATACGAATATTCGCAAGTTAGTTTCACTGAACAATTCGCACCTCTTATCGGTGTGGATATGACTTTCAAAAACAGTCTCTTGCTGAAAGTCGAATACAAACAATCAAGAAATGTGGCATTGAGTTTCACCAATAATCAGATTACAGAAACCTCATCCTCCGAATTGTCCGTTTCTGCAGGTTATCGTTTCAAAGATTTGAAAATCGGCTTCGTGTTCTCCGGCATGAAACGCCAAGTCGTCAGCGACTTGAACTTGACTGCCGGTTTCGGTCTGAAGGACAATAAAACCGTCCTTCGCAAAATCGTTGAAAACATCAACCAGATTTCTGCCGGTATGCTTACGATGACCATCAACTTCGCTGCAGACTACCAGATTAGCAGCCGTGTCGGATTAAAATTCTACTACGACCAGGTCATCAACCGTCCAAAGATTTCTAATCAATATGACAATATGAACTTTGAAACAGGTATCAGTGTACGTTTGATGCTGACGCAATAATGATTCAATATTTTCAACTGATACTTAAAGAATCTATCATAAAATTATCAATGTAAATAATTAAAAATCAATAATATGACATCGATAGAAATTCGTAAAGCATTTTTAGATTTTTTCAAGAATAAAGAACATCAGATTGTACCATCCGCACCAATGGTCATTAAGAATGACCCTACATTGATGTTCACCAATGCAGGCATGAACCAGTTTAAGGATATCTTTCTGGGCAACACCCCCATCAAGTTTCCCCGCGCTGCAGATTCGCAAAAGTGTTTACGTGTTTCTGGCAAGCACAATGACCTCGAAGAAGTTGGTCGGGATACCTATCACCACACGATGTTCGAGATGTTAGGCAACTGGTCTTTTGGTGATTACTTTAAAAAAGATGCCATTGATTATGCTTGGGAATTTCTAACCTCCGTAATGAAACTTGACCCGGAACGTCTATATGCCACCGTTTTCCAAGGCGATGAAAAAGACAAGACAGAACCCGACCTCGAAGCTAAAGAATACTGGAAATCACACCTTCCCGAAGACCGAATTCTCTTCGGAAACAAAAAAGACAATTTCTGGGAAATGGGTGACATGGGACCATGCGGACCATGCTCTGAAATCCATATCGACCTCCGCGATAATAGCGAACGCGCAAAAGTCAGCGGTGCTTCTTTGGTCAACAAAGACAATCCTCTGGTTATTGAAATCTGGAACCTCGTCTTTATGCAATTCAACCGCGTCAGTTCTGGCGAATTGATGCCATTGGCCCACAAACACGTAGATACCGGCATGGGCTTCGAACGTCTCTGCATGGCCGTACAAAACAAGAAATCGAATTATGACACAGACGTATTCCAGCCACTGATTCAGAAGTTGGCTCAGCTGTCCCATACCGAATATGGAAAAAACGAACAAACAGACATCGCATTGCGCGTTATTGCCGATCACTTGCGTGCCGTTTCCTTCGCAATCGCCGATGGACAATTGCCATCAAATACCGGTGCTGGTTATGTTATAAGACGTATCCTCAGACGCGCCATTCGTTACGGCTTCACATTCCTCAATATCAAAGAAGCCTTCATTTATACGTTAGTCAATGACTTAGTGCTACAAATGGGCGAGCAGTTCCCCGAATTGAAATCGCAGCAAACCCTTATCGAAAAGGTTATGCATGAAGAAGAAAACTCTTTCCTGAAGACCTTGGATTCCGGCATCGCCAAATTCGAAAATTACTGCTCGAAAATGGCAGGCAAAACAGTTATCGATGGTGCTTTTGCATTCGAACTTTTCGATACCTACGGCTTCCCCATTGACTTGACACAGCTGATGGCTTCCGAAAAGAATCTTACCGTCGACATGGACGGCTTCAACAAAGGCCTTGCAGAGCAAAAACAGCGCTCCAGAGCCGCTGCCGCCGTCGAAACTGAAGACTGGGTTGAATTGATGCCCGACGTTGCCCAAACCGAATTTGTGGGCTATCATCAACTCGAATGCGAAGTCAAAATCGTCAAGTTCAGAGCTGTCACTTCAAAGGGAAAGAAACTCTTCCAAATCGTGCTCGACAAAACTCCTTTCTACGCCGAAATGGGTGGTCAGGTTGGCGATACAGGCATTCTGGAATCTATCAACGAGAAAATCAATATCATCAATACCACAAAAGAAAACAATCTCATCGTTCATTCTACCAATGCTTTGGCAGACAATATGAACTGCTCTTTCGTGGCAAAAGTTAATAAAGAAAAACGTTTCGAAAGCCAGAACAATCACTCGGCAACCCACCTGCTGCACTTCGCCTTGCGCCAAGTGCTGGGAAATCACGTTGAACAAAAAGGCTCTTTAGTTTCACCCGAACGACTGCGTTTCGACTTCTCTCATTTTTCTAAAATGACCAATGAAGAAATTGAAAAAGTTGAACATATTGTAAACCAATTAATTAGAAATAATAATCCTTTACAGGAATATATTGACACTCCTATTGACGAAGCAAAAAAAATGGGAGCTATGGCATTGTTTGGTGAAAAATACGGCGACAAAGTCCGCGTCATCAAATTTGGAGATTCCATAGAACTTTGCGGCGGTACGCACACTTCCGCTACCGGCAATATTGGCCTTTTCAAAATTGTTTCAGAAAGTGCCATCGCTGCCGGTGTTCGCCGTATTGAAGCAGTAACTGGTCTGCAAGCAGAAAATTATGTGCTGGAGAGTCAACATCTTTTCGAAGATTTAAAAGTCAAATTAGGCACGAATGACATTCTTCGTCAGATTGAAAAACTGATGCAAGACAATGAAAAGGCAAAGAAGGAAATCGAACAATTTGAGAAGGAAAAATTGTCTTCATTCATTGCCGAAATGAAAGATAAAATGGAAACCATCAATGGGATGAATGTCATTCGAGTTGTTTGTGATATGAACCCTGACAGCATGAAGCAGGCGGCTTATACCTTGAGAACTGCTTCGGAAAAGACCGCCATTGTTTTTGGCAGCCGCGCTGGTGAAAAGCCCAACTTGATTGTCGCCCTTTCTGATGATTTGGTGGCTGCTGGACACAATGCGGGCACATTGGTTAGAGAAGCAGGAAAACTTATCCAAGGTGGCGGTGGTGGCCAGCCTTCATTGGCAACTGCCGGCGGGAAAAACATGGCAGGCTTAGATGACGCTGTTAAACTGATTATTGACAAAATCACCGCATAAAACCCCTAAATTTTGACAAAGAAAACGAAAATCCTTTTCATCGTCAATCCCATTTCCGGACATGGTCACAAGGAATATTTTCCTCCATTGGTTAACAGGTACATTGACAAGACCGCCTTTGACTATGAAATTGTATTTACAGAATTTAAAGGTCATGCTCGAGAACTTGCCAATGAGGGCATCCATAGAGGAATGGAAATAATTGTTGCCGTCGGTGGCGATGGCACCATTAATGAAACAGCACACAGCCTCATTGACAGCGACTGCAACCTGGGAATTATTCCGTTAGGATCTGGTAACGGTCTGGCACGAACATTAAAATTGCCTTTACTTCCACAACTCGCCATTAAAAACAACATCAACAAAAAACGCATTAGCCGTATCGACACGGCCACTGTCAATGGCGTTCCATTTGTAAGCATTGCCGGCTTTGGTCTTGATGCCGAGACTGCCGACGCGTTCGCCAAGGATGGGCGCCGCGGTTTTTTCACCTACTCGAAAATTGCCATTGACAAATATCTTCATTCGCAACCAGAACCATGCCGTATCACTATTGACAATTGCAAAACCTTTGTCTGCGAACCCATGATGGTAACGATTGCCAACTCAACACAGTTTGGTTACGATGCCCGCATCGCTCCAAATGCGCTTTTAGATGATGGCAAACTTGACGTATGCCTTCTCCATAAACCAGAACTATCCGCAGCTCCTATTGTTGCGACACAACTACTGGACGGACGTATATCACACTCGCCTTACTTCCGCACCATCCAAGCCACAAAAATAGAAATCAGCAGAACAGCAGATGCCGTTGTAAACATCGATGGTGAACCGATAATGATGAATAAAGATTTGCTGGTGGAAATCAAACCCTTAAGCCTCAATGTCCTATATTAGCATCCTATGATTACCGCATTAATTATAATTATGCTGATAAGTCTTTTCAGACGAGGAAGGAAAAAAGGCACCAAGCAGTAGCGTGGTCAGCTTCTAATTTCTAATTATTGGTGTCCAATAAAACTTTTCCTGACTTTGACTATGCGACACCTAAGTCATCCGATAGTTTTTTAAACATTGCCTATTAAGACGTTATGAACTACTATATGGTATTGCCCTTCAGGCAACAGGTATCAACAACGCCTTTCCCCACCGAGGACTCCGTCCTCGGTTACTTGTTATGGTGTCTTTCAGACACCGCGCCCCACGTATTCCACGACTATTGCAAAAGACCAAATCCCTCCCATTTTATTGCAATATTTTTAACAAATCAATTTTTCATTTGTTAATTTAATTCATTATCAATCTGAATATTAGACAAGTAATTTTAAAAAACGAAGGAACTAAGAAAACTAAGAAACGAAAATCATTTATATCCTCCACATTTCAAGTGGAGGATTTTAGTACATGACATTTTTTTCATCCCGTCACATTTAACTGTTTCTCATTGATTATCAGAAAGTCGAAGAACTGTAGTTGATGTTCGTTCCTCCCGCACACAAGAAATTCGGTGAGGATGTCCAACCCGTAGCGGAAGATGCTTTTCGCCTTCCGCCCGTGTTTGAGAATTCGGATTGGCTTCAGGTTGCGGTGGACGAATTCGCCAATGTTGTAGCACCAGACAAACGCCATCATCACGATCAGTAGCAACTTTTCAATCCGATCAATATCAGAAAGATGAGTATCCTCGATGTTGAATCCGGCGCTCTTCATCGCCTTGAACATCGTCTCAATCTGCCAGCGCTGGCGGCAGGTCTCGACCGCGTCTTCCGGCCTGTTGAACGAAATGATGATCTGCAGCTCCGGTTTCCCGTCGTGCCCTTTGATTCTGCTGCCCGACAGGTAGCACGCCTGCCCGTTCACGTAGAAAATGTGGTGGAAGAAATCCGCCTCGCCGACCTTCAGGTGATTGAAAATCCACGACACCCTCACCTGTTTTCCGCTTCTGGGATTGACCGCCAAAAAGTTTTCACGGATGCGGATGAAATATCTTATGCAATTATCGTTCAGCCACTTAACCCATCTCTCACCGACGAATTCTCGGTCGGCGAGCAGACAGTCGATGGTGTCGGCGCCGAACAGGCTGACGTACCGTTGCACGAGGTTGATGCGCTCCTGCGTGTTGGACGTTCCTCGCTTGGGCAACATACTGAACAGCAGCGGATAGGCAACGCCGTCGTGCACCACGGCAAGCATGAAGATGTTGATGTCGGTTCGTCCGAACCGCCAGTTGGTGCGGTCGATGGCGAGCCGGTATTTCTCTTTTTGCGGCAGCAGGTGGAAAATGAATTTCGCCACAAGGTCCTGGCTGATAGAATGTTTCGCAAAAAATCGCTGGATTCTCCGCAAACACGAATCGGCTTTCGCTGGCGAGTCAAAACAGGTCGCCAACTTGCTGAAACACACCGTTTTTGCCTTGCACAGAGCCATCATAAACAGCGATATGAGCTTGATATGGGCGAGGTTGACATTTTTTTCAAAGAAGACGCCCAGCGTGTCGGATAATTGACTATTTTTGCAATCGTGATTGATACTCATAGAAGAAAAGATGTGGTAGTTTTTTTGCTTCTAAAATACTGAGTATCAATCACTTTATCAAGAATAAAACAAAAAAGTTACCAACAAAATTTGTTGATAACTATCTATATAACAATTAATTAGACAGAATTTTCAAATTTTTGTCATGTACTAAACAAAAAAATATTATTTTTGCACTTTATTAATCTGAAAAATCGGATATACTGAAATAAAATATTAACGAAACATATTGCCAATGAGAGAAAAAGCATAACTCGTTTATGCACATCATAGAATAAGGAAAAGCAAAGTAGCTTGACACTGGAACTTTTGGAACTTCGACACTTTCAGAAATTCACCCAGAGTAAAGTAACGACGCTCCCGCCGACTGGCGTGGGCTTTACTCGTTGTAATTGGGTGAATTAGGTAGTCGAAGACCTCAAAAGTTCCAATGAAAGCGAAAAAGTGCCACGCTTTTTTTATGTGCATAAAAACAATCCTGTCCGGCACAAAACAATAATCAAATTAATTCACAAAAACCGACGTGCCGATGGGATAACTGGCATATAAAAAATGAAGAAAATAATAATTCAAATCTGCCTTGTAGTATTTGTCATAATTTGTTGCGTATCATGCTCTCCCGATGCAGTAGATGCCTTTGCAAGAGGCTACCGCTATGGTTATGGAGCAGAACTCATAAAGGAAACGGATAATGTTAATCCTAACACAGATAACACTAACATCGAACATAATGTAACAGAAGTGCAAGAGAACAGCATGAATAATGAAACATTATAACACAAATCAACAAGTAAATACATAAAAAATAATTTATCACAAAACCGATGTGCCGATGGGATATAACTGGCAAAAAAACAATGAAAAAATTATTAATAATACTTACTGTAACTATATTAAGCGGTCTGCTTTTCACTGCCTTTATGAGCACCCACAAAATCAGCCAAATTGAATCAAATTCAATTGAATTTACCATTGATAGAACCCATAGCGTATATACGGTAAGCGTATGCAAAATTACAAGTACTGGAACAAGTGGGACTATCACAAATCATAGCTTTAAGGGGAAATATGACAGTGATGACGATTATATCACAATTTATAATAAGGATGGTGAAAAAGTTGCATCAGGCACACCTTCTTATAACAAAAACAAACAAGGGGCAAGAGGCAAATATGACTATTGCTTACGTGACACCTATTATTTTAATTTATAATTAAAGAAATAGCTCATGAAAAATCTTTTAATCACTGCATTTTTATTATTTAGCACCTGTACTATATGCAGTATTCAAGCCCAAGTATGCAAAATTTCTAACTCAAATGATAATGTGGAGGTTTTCAGTGCTTTCATTATTGATAATTCAAGAGTTGAAGTATCGGTTGGCAATGACAGTCAAAGTATTTCCGCTAATATTACTGTTGAAATCGAGGTAACCTATACATCGGGCTCCAGTAACAAAACATTAAAATATACTGGCAAAACCGTTGCTAAACCTAATGATGAAACCACCATCAATATTCCGATTAAAAATTCTCATCCAGATAATTCCAACTATAAACCATCATCAGTGAAAGTCATAGGCATTTCTGGGACCAAATGCATGTGATACTGCATAATACAATTAACAAAGTGGCGATTTATACAAAAAATCGTCACTTTCCCTACAAGTATACTTTAATCAATTAACCCGATAGCTAACGGGATATAACAAGCCTGTTATAAAATGAGGAAAAAAAGTATAATTCTATCCTTAATCATTATTTTACTTGGTATTATGCCATCTTGTCATGCTCAAGGAATCCTGAAAAAATTCGGTAAAGCACTAACTAATGCCACAATTGGCATAACCGAAAATCATATCGGATATACTTCGAAAAAAAAAGATAAAAAGAACTGGGATAATTTAACCAAAAAAGTTAATAATGGATTAGGATTAAACAAAATTTATATCAATGATTTTAGTACATGACAAAAATTGAAATTTTCGTCTAATCCGTTGTTATATAGATAGTTATCAACAAATTTTGTTGGCAACTTTTTTGTTGTTTACTTGATAAAGTGATTGATATTCAGTAATTTAGAAGCAAAAAAACTCCTACATCTTTTTCTTCTATGAATACCAATCACGATTGCAAAAATAGTCAATTATCCGACACGCTGAACATCTTCTTTGAAAAAAATGTCAACCTCGCCCATATCAAGCTTATTTCGCTGTTTATGATGGCCCTGTGCAAGGCCAGGACGGTGTGACATCTTCATGCTCGCCATTGTCCACGACGGCGTCGCCTATCCACCGCGTTCTGCGATGTGCCGACAAAACTTTTGATGTGCAGCAGCTGCTTCACGTGCCTGAAGAATATCTCTATCTGCCACCTTGACTTGTAGAGTTCGCCTATGGTACTGGCCGCCCATGTGAAGTTGTTGGTGAGCAACTCGACGGTGAACCCCTTCTCCTCGTTGTAAACGACCACGCGACGCAACTGTTTGGGGTATTTCCCGCTTGTTTGAGTGCCGGTAAGCTCGACAATCTCGTCTATGAGCACATTCTGATGCCTGACCGGTGGCAAGTTGTTCTCCATCACCTTCCTGAACGAGAGATTGCTCTTGATTGTTTTTTTCGGGAGAGTCGCTATTGCTTGCTCAAAAAGTGTTATATTTGCGGTCATAAAGATAAGTTTTTTTTTCTCACCGCAAAGGTCGGAAAAAAATCCCGACCTTTGCCCTTATCTTTCAAAAAAAAAAATATTTAGGACGCTATTGGTGTAAGACAAACGTATCGGCGACGATAATGCACTCCAAATATTGTGATTTGCTCAATTCCTTATGCATTCCAAACACTCTTATTGATGTCGTTAAAAAAATCGTAAACGACAAAATCAACGGGGATAACACAGATTTAATAGAAACACTTACGACGTTGAAAAAAAATAAAAGCGAAATCGAAAACAAAATAAAAAACAATAAACTTAGGTTTGCTGACGGGTGCATAGAAGAAGATGTTTATCACATTGCCCTAGAGGCAAACCAAGAAAAATTAAATAAGATTTTACTTGAAATCGATGAGGTGAAAAAAAATTTATCGAACTCGGATACCGATGTTGATAAAGTTATTGCAATGTGCTGTAAATTAGGTGATTTATGGAAATCTTCATCACTCCAAACCTGCCAAAAACTGCAAAATTTGGTGTTTCCAGAAGGAGTTTTTTGGGATAAAAAAATATGCAATTATCGAACCCCAAAAACCAACCTTGCAATTGAGCTAATATCCAAAATATCAGCAGTTTACAAAAACAAAAACGAGAGATCAAAACCCTCGTTAGTCCCCTCGTGCGGATGGGGGGACTCGAACCCCCACGGCTTACACCACTAGATCCTAAGTCTAGCGCGGCTACCAATTACGCCACATCCGCTTCAATTTTTGAGAGTACAAAAATACAAAAAAAATTGATTCTACTGCACCGTGCTTCCGGCTTTCAATTCCTTGGCAGGCTGCACCAACGACAACTCGCCACTGGCATTCTCCGCCATCAGGACCATTCCGTGGGAAGCAACCCCCTTAATTTCTTTGGGAGCAAGGTTAATAAGCATCAATACTTGCTTTCCAACCAAATTTTCAGGTTCATAATATTCCGCAATTCCCGAAACAATTTCTCGCTCATCAACACCGGTATTGACTTTCAACTTCAACAATTTCTTGGTCTTTGCCACCTTTTCCGCTGCCAACACCGTACAAATTCTCAAATCCATCTTCTGGAAATCATCATAGCTAATGTCCGGCTTGGCTTCTTTGGCAGGGGCATTATTCATCATATTCGCCTTCTTGGCATCTTCCAACTTCTTCACTTGGGCAGCAACGGCCTCGTCTTCAATCTTAACAAACAAATATTCGGCAGGATTGATTTTGTCACCGGCCTTTAACAAATCGCAAGCACCGCCCTTATTCCACTCGTGAACATCAATATTCAGCATTTGCTGCAATTTTTTGGCCGTGAAAGGCAGGAAAGGTTCGCACAAAACCGACAAGTTGGCACAAATCTGCAACGACAAATGCATTACAGTCTTTACGCTTTCGGGATCTTCCTTCTGCTTTTTCCAGGGTTCCATATCTGTCAAATACTTATTGCCCAAGCGCGCCAAATTCATCAACTCGGCCTGCGCTTCACGGAAACGATATTTTTCGATGGAATGGCCAATCAATGACGGGAATTCCTTCATCTTTTCAATGACTTCTTTTTCATAATCTGACAATTCTCCCAATTCCGGAATCACGCCGCCATAATACTTATGCGTCAAAACAACGGTTCTGTTGACCAGATTTCCGAAAATAGCCAATAATTCATTATTGTTCTTGGCCTGAAAATCAGCCCAGGTAAAGTCGGCATCTTTCGTTTCAGGCGCAATGGAAGTCAGCGTGTAGCGAAGCACATCCTGCTTGCCCGGAAATTCTTCAAGGTATTCGTGAAGCCAAACAGCCCAGTTTCTTGACGTTGAAATCTTATCTCCTTCGAGATTGAGGAATTCATTGGCGGGCACGTTGACAGGGAGAATGTAACTTCCATCCGCCTTCAACATACAGGGGAAGATAATGCAATGGAAGACGATATTGTCCTTACCGATAAAATGCACCAATTGCGTATCCTTGTCCTTCCACCATTTTTCCCAATCGTCATTATGTTCCGCTGCCCATTCCTTAGTGAATGAAATATAGCCGATGGGCGCATCAAACCAGACGTAAAGCACTTTCCCTTCGGCTTCTTCAAGTGGAACTTTTACACCCCACTCCAAGTCGCGGGTGACGGCACGCGGCTGCAAGCCGGCTTCAATCCATGACTTGCATTGACCGTAAACATTGCTTCGCCAGTCGCTTTCGTGACTTTTTAGAATCCATTCTCGCAACCACGGTTCATAGTCGTTCAGGGGCAAATACCAATGCTTGGTTTCCTTCATAACTGGAGCTTTTCCACTCAATACCGACTTGGGGTCAATCAAGTCCGTAGCATTCAAACTGGTACCGCAGGCCTCGCATTGGTCGCCGTATGCCTTTTCGTTGCCACAATGAGGACATTTACCCGTAATGTAGCGATCTGCCAAAAACTGTTGGGCTTCCTCATCGTAATATTGTTGCGTAGTTTGCTCAATAAGTTTCCCGTCATTGTACAATTTAGTAAAAAAGTCAGCGGCAGTCTTGTGGTGTTCTGCTCCTGAAGTACGGGAATAAACGTCGAAAGATATGCCCAATTCTTCAAAAGATTTCTTGATGATGGCATGATAGCGGTCGACAATGGCCTGGGGTGTCGTATTTTCCTTTTTCGCTTTCAGCGTGATGGGAACACCATGTTCATCTGAACCTCCGATAAACAGCACATCATTGCCCGTTGCTCGTAAGTATCGGGCGTAAATGTCAGCAGGAATGTAAACTCCAGCCAAATGGCCGATGTGGACTGGTCCGTTAGTATATGGCAAAGCCGACGTTATCGTGTATCTTTTTTTATCTTTATTCATTTATTGATGATTTAAAAACAAGAATAAAATCAGTGTGATGGGCATCATTAATTCGGCAACTTATTTTGCCAATGCCGCTACAGCGATAGAGTAAAGTTTCGTTTTGGTAGTGTCACCTCTTGAAGAGAGCACGCAAGGAACTTTAGCACCCATTACGAAGGCAGCCACTTCCGAATGATTGAATTTTGTGCAGCATTTGTAGAATACGTTGCCGCTTTCAATGTTGGGGAAAAGCAAGCAATCTGCATCACCTGCGACTTCGCCTCCCATCTTCTTGATTTGAGCAGCTTCTTTGTCGATAGCCAAATCCAATGACAAAGGACCATCGATAGCTGCGCCGGCAATCTGACCGCGCTCAGCCATCTTAGCCAACAAAGCGGCATCAACACAAGCCTGCATTCCTACTGACATCTGTTCTGTAGCAGCCAAAATAGCAACTTTGGGTCTTGCTATTTCCAATGATTTTGCGGTGCTGATCAATGCGGACAAGATTTTCTGTTTCTGCTTAAAATCTGGAGCTGGGATGATAGCACAATCACTTACGCACAGCAATTTATGATACTGTGGGTTTTCGATAACGGCCATGTGCAGCAATGTGGCATTGGCAGGACAAAGTCCGCGCTCTTTGTTCAAGATGGCACGCATATACTTGTCGGTTGGAAGCAAACCCTTCATCAAGATATCGCCTTCACCAGCATTAATCAAATCACAAGCCTTGGCAGCAGCCTTTGTATCAACAGCTTCCTGAACGATTTTGAAATCATCAACACTGATGTTCAATTTTTCACATACGGACTTGATAGTGTCAGTATCGCCAACGAGGGTGGCATCTACGATACCCATTTCAACAGCTCTGTGAACAGCATCAATGGTATGTTCGTCATTAGCATAAGCAGCTACTAATCTCTTTTTGGGTTTTGATTTTACCAATTCGATAACTTGGTCTAATTTCGTAATGTTCATAGTATCAATATTTTTAAAGTTTTCCATTTGAATTTGCAAAGTTACAATAATTTTTTGTATTTTTGCACCGCTTTTGAAAGCCACTTTAGCTCAGTTGGTAGAGCAACGCATTCGTAATGCGTAGGTCGGGAGTTCAAGTCTCCCAAGTGGCTCATCTAACGAAAGAAGCGGTTGTACAACCGCTTCTTTTTTTATTTCTTATCAACTATTTCTTGTTCTCCAAAATGCTGATTTTTTCTTGCGTATTGAGCCCTTTTTTTAAAGCCATTTTCCAATTCTTGACAGCTTCATCGGCATTGCCCAACCCCTCATAACAGTCTCCCAAAATATTGTAAATGTTGGCCAACAAGTTATTGTCGTAAGAATAAACCAAAGCCTGTTGCAGCAATTTTATTGATTCATTATATTGTCGCTCCTGATAATAGGCATTGGCAATATTGTACAACATTGCCGCATTGGTAGGATACAATTCCAAAACTTCTTTCCCTTTTTCAATCATTCCCTTAAAATCATTCTGGATAGAAAGGCAATAGAAATAATCTTCCCATAAAGAATAGGTGGACTGCTCTATACTCAATGCTGTTTCAAAATTGGAACGGGCTTTTGCATAATCTTTTTTGAGCATGGAAATGCTTGCCAAGGTTGCCCAGCCTTCCGGATGATCGGGATGCGCAACGGCAATATAATCCGCAAGAAGTTCACATTGCTCAATAGCTTCCGCATTCATTATCTTTACCGCTTTCAGCAGATATTTTTTCAAAAAAGGCAACTTGTTTTCAATGTCGATTTCTGGATCTTTAAATGCCACAACCATTGATTCAAAAGCAGCTTTGTCATTCTGTCTTGCCAAATAATAATCACCCATCGCCAAATTGGCCATTGCGTTATTCGGATTTATCTCTAATGCTTTCTGATAATAAGCCAAAGCCTTGTCCGGCAGATTGTTGGATGTGCAAATATTGCCAGCCAAAACATAATATCGAGCCTCGTTGGGAAATTCCTTGATTAACTTGTCATATTCTCCGAGGGCTCCTTTGACATTATTGAGATAAAGCCAAAGTTCCACTTTTGCGGAGGTGATTTCATCATTATAACCATTCAAGACCTCAAAACGGTCGTAAACATCAATAACCTTGCCATATTCCTGTCCACTGATGTAGGCTTCCGACAAATTGATGAGGTAGTACTCATTTTCTGGCTTTAACTTGCAAATTTCCTCCCAAAGTTTGGCCGAATTTTTATAATCATTCATCAGGCTGTAAACCTCAGCCATTTCAACTTTATACCAGACATTGCTTTTATCTATTTTCAAGGCAGTCTGCAAAAAAGTCATGGCATCGGGATATTTCTTTTTTGTCTTATAAATGCGTGCCAGCATGTAGGCCGCAGCATCATTTTGGGCATCCTTATCCAAAATCTGGCGAAAAGTATTTTCCGCCATTTCAAAATTATCAGAATAAAAATCCCGCAAGCCATCGGCAAATTTAGCCGACTGCTGACGTGTAAAATCTGAAATTACTACTTTCTTGGCTTTGCCATCACTTCCTTTCTTATTCCTCTGAGCCCAAATCTGATTTGGGTTCATCAAAGCCAGCGCTAACAAACAAAAGACAAGGATTCTCTTATTCATTTTATTAAATTACTATTTCTTGCGATTACGCAACAAGTCAAAAACAAAAGACAAGACACCCAAATCAACGGGTAACTTGCGAAGAAGAGCACTGATACAACGGCTTATCTTGGGAATGAAACTCCAAAAATCATAGATGGCATCCCAATTTTCCTCAACTTTGCCTCCCTGGTTTTTTATCAGTTGTCGCAAATATATTTTTTCCTGTTCAATTTCCTGCAAACTGGAAATCCGTGCATATTTAGCAGCTCGCTTGTTAATCATAATCTTCCTCCTTTTCTTCTTTAGCTGATTCTATTTCCTCATTTTCCAATAATTGTGCTTCATTATTAAAAAGAATTGAACTCATCTTCTTAATAATGGGATTAACCATAATTTTCTTGCGAAGCATTAAAAAAATCAAGAAAAGAACGACGAAAAACAACCCAATACTCAAAAATCCGTATATCCAGCTGCCGGTTACGTCTTTCAACCAAACCACCAAAATCATTGAAAAATAAACGAAAGCAGTCATCAACAACAGCGCACCTGCTATGACGATAATCAAATAGGAAATAATCTGCGACAATGCACTCGTCATGTTGAGTTTCAACAACTGCAACTGCAATTCGGCATAGGTTTTGGCGTTTTTTGCGATGTCCTTATAGGGATCGCTTTCGTTAAACTGCTCTATATTTTTTAAAAAATCGAACTCCATATTTATTATTTGTTTTCGTTGGTTACATCTTCAGCTTCAGAATCCTCGAATTTCTCATTATCAGCATATTTATCCAAATGAAGTTTTTTCTTCAGTTCCTCAATAAATTCATCAAGTTGATCCTTGCTAAGATTAATGCCCTTTTCTTTCAATTTGGCATTGATTTTTTCGCGGGTTTCCGCTCCGGATTCTGGAGCGAGCAATAATGCAATTATAACACCCAAAAGAGCGCCTGTGAGAAATGTGAACAAATGTGATACTTTCATAATTTTGATTTTTTAGGATTTTGCAAATAATGGAAACAAACACCGACCTAATCTGATTAGAATCCAATGCTTACGATTTTAAATTCTGTTCGTCGGTTGGCGGCTCTTCCCTCCTCACTTTCATTGTCAGCAATGGGCTGCGTCTTGCCATAACCTTTATAGCTGATTTGCGAAGCTTCAATGCCTAATGTCAACAGATAATCATATACCGACTTGGCACGAGCCAACGAAAGCTGCATATTGTAATCATCACTACCTTGGTTATCGGTATGACCACCAATTTCAATGGCCACATCTCGATTCTGCTTGAGATAATTGGCCAACATCTTGAGTTCAGCAAACGACTCATTCTTAAGCTCGCTCTTATTGAAATCAAAGAAAATATTTTTCAAGATGACCGTGCTTCCCACACTGGCTCTTTGCAACGGAATATCTTTTATAAACGGTTCGATTTCAGTACTTTCCTTATCGATTTGAAAGTTCTCAGAATAAAAAGGATACAAAGGATTGGAAACATTGAGCATCACGTTAGTACCCGTCAGAATGCAAGCCAAGAATTCGCCAGTCTTAGGATCCGAAGTGGTGGAAGTCAGCAACTCATTTTTCGAAAGGTCAAGCATTTCGATATGAGCCTCAACAGGGCGACGCGTAACGGCATCAATCACCCGGCCTTTGAGATAAGTAACTGGCGTCGGACGCAATTTTTCATCCAAAGTAAAGGAATACAAGTCCAAACCGCCAAAGCCACCCTCTTTGTCAGAAGCGATGTAGCCCGTATTACCAGCCGCATTGATGGAAATGTTGATTTCGTCAGCGGGTGTGTTCAGCGGGTAACCCATATTGACGGGTTCGCTCCAACTGCCGTCACTCAATAAAGTAGAATAATAAATGTCCTTCCCTCCCATACCAGGACGACCATCTGAACAGAAATAAAGCGTATGGCCATCACTATGGATAAAAGGCGCCGTATCGTCCTCTTTGGTATTGATATTCGGCCCTAAATTCTCAGGAATTGAAAAAACGCCTTCTTCCGTCATCATCGTCTTCCAAATATCAACGCCTCCAAAACCACCTGGACGATTCGACGCAAAAAAGATAGTCTTTCCGTCAGGGGCAATCGTGGGCTGGCTTTCCCAATACTTGCTATTCACCGGCTCGCCGAAATTTCGCGGGCGTGACCAACCACTACCAATACGCTTTGCCCAATACAAGTCGCAACTGCCCAAACCATAATCTGTATTACACAACGTATAAAACAAATAACGGCCATCAGGGGAAATACATTGCGCACCTTCGTTGTAGCCCGACTTGATGGGTGCTCCCAATACTTCACGCTGCTGCCACGAGCCATTCTCCTTCCGGCTGACGTAAAAATCTTCCTCAGTCTGGCAAAAAACACACACCGTTCCCTCATCCCGAGGACGACGAACCGTGAAGATAATCTCCTCCTCGTCAGCAGTCAATGCAGCCAGATACTCATCATTTTCCGAATTTATATTCGGCCCCATATTCACTGGATTAAAGTGCATTGGATTCTTCAGCGCTTTCATGCCAAACTCCGCAGTTTCCATCGCCTTTTCATACTCTTTGAGCATGGTACCAATATTTTTTTCTCTTTCGGCATAGATTTGAAGGTGATTGCCTGCATCTTGGTACAAACCGCATTTCAACTCTTCAACGGCGGTTATATAATATAAAATCGCTCTTTGATTCGCATCAATGTTAATTGCTTTATTGTAATTGGCTACAGCCCCAACCGAATTTGACTGGAAATTACACAAATCCCCTTGCAAAACATAGGCATCAGCATAATTTGGATCCAATTTCAAAGCCTTGGAAATGTACTGCTGGGCCTTCTCAAAATTGCGATTGCCAGCAGCTTCCTGCGCTTTCTTGAGCTGAGCTTCCGCTTTCTTGTTCACCGTTTGCGCATACGGACAAACGCCCAGCAAAAGCAGCAAAAAAGAAATCAGAAAAAGACTTTTTTCAATCATATATTATTGAATATCAATTATTTATGATTTGTTGCAATACTTTAGGATACCATTCGTGTTCCAATTGATGAATGCGAGTCTCAACTTCGTCAACGCTTTCATTTTCATTTTTTTCAAATGCGGCTTGGGCTATGATTTTACCCGTATCCATACCCGCATCAACGTAATGAATGGTGATTCCGAAAATCTTAACACCATAATCATAAGCTTTTTCGATAGCGTGAGTGCCGGGGAACGCGGGAAGCAATGCCGGATGAATGTTAATGATTCTTCCTTCGTAATGCGAAAGCAACGTTGGTCCCACCAGACGCATATAGCCAGCTAAAGCGACCCAATCAATATGATACTCTTCCAACTTTCTGATAATCAATTTTTCATATTCTTCTTTGGAAGAAAAATCCTTCGGATTGAATGCGAAAACGGGCACATGGTGATTTTTGGCACGTTGAACCGCAAAGCAGTTCGGCTTGTCCACAACCAATAATGCGATGTTGGCATTCAGACGATGATCGGCAACGGCCTCGAGGATAGCCTCAAAGTTGGAACCGAAACCACTGGCAAAAACTGCTATATTTTTTACATTCTCCATTTTCAGAATTATAATAAGTCGATATGAACACCTTCCTTGTCAGTAACTTTACCAATAACAGAAGCTGTTTCGCCAAGGTCATTCAGCATGCTGATAATCTGATCTTTATCTTTTTCATCAGCAACCAAAATCATACCGACACCCATATTGAAGATGTTGAACATTTCACGATGAGGCACACCACCGTGTTTTTCAAGGAAGTTGAAAATCGGAGGCATGTTCCAAGTGCCTTCTTTAACGTAAATACCTTGACCAGCTTGCAGCACACGAGGGATGTTTTCGTCGAAACCACCGCCAGTGATATGACAAATGGCATGCACATCAACCTTGCTAAGGACTTCGAGAACTGGTTTTACATAGATGCGGGTCGGTGTAAGCAAAGTTTCGCCCAAAGTACCACCTAATTCATCATAATGCTGTTTCAGATCGAGGTTATTATCTTTGAAAATGATTTTTCTAACTAAGGAAAAACCATTGGAATGAACACCAGAAGAACTGATGCCGATAAGCAAATCTCCGACTTTTACCTTTGATCCGTCGATAAGTTTTGATTTTTCGACAGCACCAACGGTAAAACCGGCAATATCGTACTCGTCAATGTCGTACATATCTGGCATTTCTGCGGTTTCGCCACCAATGAGCGCGCAGTTGGCCATCACACAACCATCAGCAACGCCTTTGACTATCTGCTCGATTTTCGTCGGTTCATTTTTGCCAACGGCAATATAATCGAGAAAGAATAGCGGTGCTGCTCCTTGTGCCAACACGTCATTAACGCACATAGCCACCACATCCTGACCAATGGTGTCATGCTTATCCATCATGAAAGCAAGTTTAAGTTTTGTACCGACGCCATCGGTACCGCTCACCAAAACGGGTTCTTTCATATTAAGCAGTGAAAGATCGAACATGCCTCCAAAGCTACCAATATTGCCCATCATTCCTAAGCGGGCTGTTTTTGCGATATGTTTTTTTATCAGTCTTACTGATTCGTAACCGGCTTCGAGGTTAACACCGGCTTTGCTATATGATTCTGCCATAATATTTTGAAAATTAAATAATTAACATTGCATCCCCATAAGTCAGGAATCTATATTTTTCTGCCACTGCTTGTTTGTAGGCTTCCATGACAAATTCATAGCCGCCGAAAGCAGCCACCATCATCAGCATTGGGCTTTCGGATGGATGAAAATTGGTGACTAACGCATCACCTATAGTGAAATCGTGAGGCGGGAAAATGAATTTGTTGGTCCATCCCTGATAAACCTTTACATGCCCATTGGTATAAACGGAAGATTCAAGAGCTTTCATGGTAGTTGTGCCTACCACGACGATTTTGCCTCCATTGTCACGGGCATCATTGATTCTCTTAGCCGATTCCTCAGTGATAATCATCGATTCCGACTCGGTTTTATGTTTGGTAAGGTCTTCCACATCAATTTCGCGGAAGTTGCCCAAACCAGCATGAAGCGTGATTTCAGTAAAATCAATACCTTTGAGTTCCATACGTTTCAGCAAGTTGCGGCTGAAATGGAAACCAGCGGCGGGAGCAGCAACAGCACCCTCTTCCTTGGCATAGATGGTCTGATAATTGGCTTCATCCTCAGGTACTATATCTCGAAGACGCTGCAAGTCTTCTGGCAGCGGTGTCAAGCCCATTTCTCTGAGTTTCAATTTGAAAGCATCGTGGTCTCCGTCAAAAAGGAATCGAAGCGTTCTTCCCCTTGAAGTCGTATTGTCAATGACTTCAGCCACAAGGCTATCGTCATCACCAAAATAAAGTTTGTTTCCGATACGGATTTTACGGGCTGGATCCACAAGTACATCCCATAAGCGACTTTCCTCATCAAGTTCCCTCAAGAGGAAAACACGGATTTTCGCACCTGTCTTTTCCTTTTCGCCAAACAGCAACGACGGGAAAACCTTGGTATTATTGGTAACGAACATATCGCCTTCGTCAAAATAATCAATGATTTCCTTAAAGACTTTATGCTCAATGGTTTGTGTTTTGCGATTGAGGACCATCAGGCGGGCCTCATCGCGCTCATCAGTAGGATGAAGCGCAATCTGCTCCTGTGGAAGATGGTACTTGAATTGTGATAATTTCATAGCTTATGATTATTTATTATTTTCTTGAGAATATTGATGATCATTTTCTTTCTTCAAAATGACTATTTCAAAGATAGAATACATGAAATATATGATGAAAAAGGCTACAACAAAACGCAGTCTGTCGTTTTCGGGACAAAGCAACAAATACAACACCAAAAAAACAACGATGGAAAAGAACTTGACAATACGCGATAGCATATAGCCGGAGACAAATTTACGGTCGCTGCGACCAGTGCCATCGCGCAATACGATATACAACGTAAGCATCGTGACGACAAAGAAAAACAACACAATGTACGGCAGTGCGGGTGTTGCAAATTCCGGAAGGAAAAGCTGCATCAGCACCGACAAAGCCGCCACCACCGCTGAAAACACAATCAGGCGGACCGAGAATTTCCTAATGGGTATTTTTTTTGCCATTTTCGTTTTGACCTGAACGCAATGCGTCTTTAATTACAACATAAAAAGCCACAAACAAGCCCGCAAAAGAACAGACTAAGGTCAGCACTGGCTTACAGCCAAAATGGGCATCCAATTTCACGCCGCCAAAGACTCCCAATGCAATAATAAATATCATCTGGAATGCCATACCCGAATAACGAGCATAGTTGTTCAACGACCGTGTGAAATCCGCCCTTCCCTTAACAGGCTTTCTGTTTTCAGCCATTATTGGGCTTTAACTTCTGTATGAGGCTGGACTGGATTTTGGACCTTGGAAGCCTGCATCGTGCACTGCCCTGCAAAATTTGCACCGGGTTCAATGGCCAATTTACCAACAGTAATATTGCCCACCAAGTTTGATGTTGATTTCATTGAAAGTAAATCACTTACGGTAATGTTGGCTTTCACATTCCCCTCAATTTCAATAGAACCGCAATTAATGTCACCATCAATAACACCTCTTTGTCCAACAATGACTTTAGCACGTGAACGAACATTTCCTTTAATGTTGCCATCAATTCTGAGATCACCATTACACACTACATCTCCTGTAATCATTGTACCTGCTGAGATTACGTTTACAGCCGCACCGGTTGCTTCTTCTTCGTATAATTTTGCCATAATAAATAGGTTTTTGAAATATTAATATTCTACTTTAAATAATTGTCATCAAAAAATTCCTGATACATATCACGTTTGTCCTTAGCATTATAATATGTCGTATAGTTCGTCGCCGACATCGTAAATATCACAATCTGGCCAGCTGAAACGTGAGTTGCAAAAGTCGGGTTATTTATCATTATGTTATAATAATTCATCGCTTTCTCCTTATTCTTGAACTTGGAAACCGTAATCATCTGGTCGGTCTTGTCAATGAAAAAGCTGTTGAGTGTATATTGTTCGAGGCTGAAGAATTCACGGTTGAAGTTGGAAATTTCATCCTTGACAGTCTGCATGGCAACGGCACTGGAACGAACAATGACCGTGATGTAATGCGTTTCATCTGGTTTGAAGACAAATGGAGATGCCGCCTGTCTTTCTGCCTTCTGCACTGCCTGCTGAGCCACCGTGTCGCCTGCCTGCGCCAAAACTGCATTTACATCTTGGGCAAAATTGGACAAATAAATACGTGCCAGTTTTTCAACATCGGTATTGGGGAAATCAATAATGACTCTCGACAGAGCACTCTTCAATGAATCCTCTCCCAAGACTTGCCCAACAGAAACGGCACGTAAATAAGCAAACTTTGACGCCAGTGTCACATCCGTGCAATAAGGCAAAACACTATTGGAAATTTCAATGGTCTTTGACCAATTCTTATTAATGTAATAATCGTAAGCGATATCGTACTTTCGTTCGTGTTCCTTCGCCTTTTCTTCCAACCGGAGATAATAGCTTGGATCAAGTATCAATCGCGCATAATCACTATCAGCATACTTCGTCAGAATCATGTTTTTATAATACTCTGACTGCTGCGCATCTCCGCTCTTGGTATAATTCAAATATAGAATATATATAGCTGAAAGTGCCAACTCATGATCAGGATACCTGTCAATGATTTTTTTCAGCATTTCATTCGCACGCGGATAGTCGCTAAGTTGTTCCATGTAGATAAGAGCGGAGGCATACATGGCTTCCACCACAATGGCATTGGACGAATCCATGGCTTCTGGGGTAAGAGGCAGATCCTGCGTGTAAAAGGCAGGCTTCTTCGGATCTGTCTCTCGTTTAGGAATAGGATTGCCGTCTTCATCGTATTCCACACTATCCTGCACGGCATCTGGATTATTCATTATCGCCATCTCATCAAAAGAAATCTGCTGTTTGTTGCTGATGCGCCAGTTGTCCTCCAACTTTCGATTTCCCCAACGTCTGTAGAATTCCGTCTGCCCCGTAGAAACCAGCTGCGTATTGTAGAAATACCACTTGCCACTTTGATTGGTATTGACATTGACATTAGCCATGCCGGCCGTAGCTTGCAAAGCCATCATTCTGGCTGCCTCTTCTTCGGCCTCCTTACGTTCCTTTTCAGTATAAGCAGCTATCATATTCTGAACCCATCTATTACGTTCCCCTTCTGACATTTTTGCGATCCTCTGCAAACTATCCTGCAAGGCAATCACCTTCAGATTGTCAGTCAAGTCACGTAAAACCATCGATTTTTTCATGATTTTGTCATAACCCGGATAATTTTTGGGCATCGTCATGGTGGCAGTATCGTAATAATTTTGAGCTTCCATATAATTTTCTTCTTCAAAGAAGATATCCGCCAATCTAACACTGGAGAAAGTTCGCTGGTAATCGTTATTCGTATAAGTGCTAACCGAAAGGGCCAAGTTTTCTTTTTGCATCGCCGTATCCTCATCTACACGATAAATTTCAGAAATAGCATAATAAATCTGATCCTTATAGTCTTCATTTTTCTTTTCAGCAAGCATTTTGTTCATCTCTTTCAAGATCGCCGCTTTTGCTTCCTTTGAACCATCATAGTTCGTTGCCAAATGCATCTGGGCGCTAAACTCCATTGCATAATCGGGCATACGCTTGATAACCGTCTGGAAACTTTGATGAGCATCTGCCGGCTGGTTAAGCGCTTCATATAATTGCCCACGAATAAAGTATAGACGCGTTTTGAACTGACGCTTGGGTTTGTTCGCAATAGCAGTGTTGATATAGTCTATGGCCGCTTCTATTTCCCCATCAGGGGCTGTCAAATTGTACTCTGCCATAGCGGCATTATACAACACGTTCAATTTTTTATTTTTTTTCTGGTACACATCGTGGTCAACCTCATTGAGTAAATCAAATGCTCGAGAATAATAATTCATCCTCATCGCTGTGCGGGCATTCATGATTTTAGCTTCTTCCTTGATGTCCGATTCCTTGTAGGTATGATCAATATAGTTGAACATACGCTGGGCCTGATTATAATCTTGCTTGTAAAAATACGCCTTGCCCATAAGATAATAAGCATTGTCGATAGTCTTGACATATTCTTTACCACGGAAAAACATCGAATGCTTGTAGATGCATTTTGAAGATTTCTGTATCACCCTATCCATTGACGGAAAAATCGAGGCCAATTCGTTTTTTGGGGGGTAATTGTATATGGGCAAAATGGCAGTATAATTATCCTTGACCTTGGTTTCCAATTCCGACTCGCCCTGCTTCATTGCTTCATTCCCATTGAAATATACATTGAACCTGGCGGTGGTATTGTGAAAAGCTCTGTTGGGGAAGGTATTCTTGCGCGTAGAACAAGAACTCGTCAGTATAAATACTGCCGCGAACACAAACATCACCGAGTAAGATACGAACGCCCTCTTTTTCACTTTTCTTCTTTCTTTTAATGCTAAAATTCTATAACGAAAGAAATCCCTTTTTATTGTTTCTTCTGTCCTTCAAAATACTGCTCCAACAAACGCTGAACATATTTTCCAAACACATCGAATTCTATGTTGACAACCACTCCAGGCTTGAAATTGTGGAAATTGGTAACCTTGTGCGTGTAGGGAATAATCGCCACCGAAAATTTTCCTTTTTCGGAATCCACCACAGTCAAACTCACGCCATTGACAGAAATAGAACCCTTGGGGACAGTAAAATTATTCTTGCTCGCATCATAGTTGAAATAATAGCGCCAACTGCCGTTATCGTCAACCACACGATCACAAGTGGCAGTCTGGTCCACGTGCCCTTGCACGATATGACCATCAAAACGACCATCCATTTTCATGCTTCGTTCAAGGTTTACTTCATAGCCTACATGCCAGTTTTTCAGATTTGTTTTGAGCATCGTCTCGTCCATCGCTGTCACAACATACTGCTTTTTAGCAGGGTCGACGCTAACCACCGTAAGGCAGCAACCATCATGTGCCATACTTTGGTCTATTTTCAATTCTTCGGCAAATTCAACTTCTATGGTAAAATGGAAATTGCTTCCTTCTTGTTCTATTTTAACTATTTTTCCTGTTTTTTCAACGATTCCTGTGAACATAATATGCCCATTTTATGTAAATAATACAATTTGCAAAAATAATAAAATTTTGATTGCAACCGATTTAAAATTTCAGCAGAATAGCGCCTGAAAATTCAATCTGTCTTTTACTCAAAAAAAAACAGATGAAAAACACAACTAAGATCAAGATTAAGTTAAAGGAATGTCCTCCTTTTTCAGCTTTCAGTTCTCAGTTTTCAACTCTCCAACCTCTGCCCCCTTGACCCTCGGAATAGGACGATCATACAGGTCTTCAATTCGTAGCGGACGATAAAATTTCAGCCAACGGAAATCCTTCAGCCGACGATCCTTGTCGGGAAGCTCATCATCCGGATAAATCTTCCCATCAGGTGAATTATAAAAGACAATGCCGTCAATCTGATTTTCACTTAGCAACACTTTCATTTCGCTGGTTTGCGACGTGTTAACCCCTATCAGCGAACTATCCTCATCCAAAATGAAATAGACACATTCCGCATTGTTGATGACATCGACCGTCTTCAATTGCTTATCAATGATGTGCCCGTGGATGGTTACACCTTTGATCTGATTAAATTCCGTTTCGTCAAATTGTGAGGAAACAATAAACGCGGACTTTAAAAGATGGACATCCATCGTGATGGAATCAATGATGTCGAAGGTGATGGTGTCGGCACTCAACTGGTTCTCTTCTGACCATAATACTGGATTGTAGAACATTAAAATCGTGGAATCCTTGACGTTATATGACAGGGAGTCACAAACGCCTTGCATATCCTTACGATAAAATTTGACCCGATTATAGGCCATCATTATCTGAGGTTCCTGCAAGGTGTCAAAAATGATACGCAACGTGTCGGAATGCAAGAATAGGGAATCCATGCTCTCATCTATCAATATCAACTGATTGCTGTCGGTGGCTATCGAGGTCCCTCCAAGTTCGTGATGTTCAACATAATTGCCTTTAAGCACATAACCTTTGACGCTATCCGAAATCACCACGTTGTTCCATCCTATGCCATAACGCAGATTCCTGTCGTAATACACGCTGTCAGCAGTCATCGTCTGTGTTTCGTTATACAATTCAACACTATCGACAAGCGTGGCCAAATCGTTTTTGGTTTCGTACCATCCGGAATTAGTATATATCTCGTTTTCATCTGAATACATGTGCGTCCGCGAAATGAAATAGACCGTTTCGAGCTTAGTATTGTACATCAGTGAATCACAAGTCATCCAATAGGAGACACTTTTCAACAACACACTGTCTCGAAGAATGGCCTCATCGATTTTGGTATAATAATGCCCTACTCTACTTTCAAGGGTATCCTCGATATTGATCATAACGCCACCAGTAACATAGTAACCCACATCTCGTTGTAAATCATAAATCAAGCTGTCGGTATAAAGGTTGGAAGTGGCATGAACCATCTTCACTTCTCGAGCAATGGATGCAATTCTATTATTACCCTCATAATAGGCGATTCTTCCATAAATTTTCACCGAATCACCGACATCAATGCGCACAGGATTGCCAAAGGCTATCAGATAATTTTCATCTTCGTAATAATAGGCGCTGTCGCAATGTCCTACCGTATTTTCATGCTTGAAGATGACATTCCCCAACAAACGCTGCGCTCCCGGCAACAATTCCTCATCGTATTCCAACAGCCTTGCTTGCGTGTAAATCTTATTCCCCGACTGCGCAAAGCCCGAAATACAAATCAGTAAGCAACTGATTATCAAAATAAAGCATTTGAATAAACTGATGATTTTATTCATTTGAAATTGTTTCATCACCATTGATGACAATACGGTCGTCCTTGAAAACGGTAACTTTCAACGTATCACCTTCGTTGCCAAGCTCAATGTCTTCTCCATTTTTCATATTGTTCTGATAATGAACTACTCGAATAAGATTCCCACTGGCATTATAACCATACTGAACGCCATCGCCTTTCTCGAATTTTCCTTCGCCCACCAATACACCGCGCTCATCAAAATATTCCCACTCCCCATCAAAAAGATCTTCGTAAAAACTTCCATGCTCCATCATTTCTCCATTAGGATGATAATGGATGAATTCGCCGTGCTTTTTCCCATGCAAATAATTGGTCGTGGTCATCCGATATCCTTTAATGTGAAAACGCTCTTCCGTACCTTCCAAAAGGTCATTGTCATAATGACAACGGGTGTCCAATTTGCCGTTGATGAAATATTTGATAAAGTCCCCCTGCTTCTTCCCATTCTTCATCTCGACCACAATTTTAATAGGATGCGGCTGATTAATGAAATAGTATTTACAGGTGCCGTTTTCTTTTCCCAAACGATAAGGAATTGATGATTTCAAACTACCATCTTCGAAATATTCATTCTTCGTGCGCGAACAAGAAACCATCACCGCAAACATCAATAACAATATCGAAATGATTTTCAGATTTTTCATCATCAACAATAATTAATCAACTGATTATAAAATAGATAACAACAATACCATCATCAGTCCGAGATAAGTTCCAACAGCATAACCCACCAAACCAATAACGATACCACTAATGAGGACTTTTCTATTGCCCATGGCACCAACTACTGGCGGAATGAATGGGGGTGAGCAAAGCAGCCCCACTTGGCCGACAACAAACAAGTCGCCTTCAACCTTGAAGATGCGACACAGAATCAAATGAATGCACAAAGCCACCAACAAAATGAATGCAATGAATCCCATTACTGATAGTGCGGATGTATCAATACTGTAAATATCAAATTCCGAAGCCACAACCACACTGAAAATCAAAATGAAGAACATTCCCAATTCGAAAGTCTTGGGAAGGTTTCTGATTTTTGACGAGAAGGATGCCGCAATTGCCAATGTGGTGATAGTCAAAATGATAACCAGCTCATTGAGTTTCCCTGTGATGAGTAATGACAAACCAGCCCCAACGGCAAGCATGCCGATGGAAAGGAGCAACCCGAGCATCATTTTGCCAAAAACACCTTTCGACAACATACCGCGATATTCTTCAAAACTGTCATCCTTGACATTCAACTCCTCTCCTTGTCCAAGTTCGGAAATTTCAGTGCCAGTTTTCGGCAACAGTTTGCGGAACAACTTATAACCACCACCGACAATGAACAGAATAAACGGGAAAGTGACAATCATCTCAAAGGTATAGGCAATAACTATGACGCTTTGATCAACTTCAAGAGCTGAGCCAAGAGCAAAGAAATTCATCGTTCCACCAGTGTAAATGCCCGTCATCATCGCTGCCACCTTGTCAAAATCGCTAATGCCAGCATTGCGGAAAACAAAATAGCCAGCAATAACAGCTATGACAATAGCCACCAACCCGGTAATAAGTACCACGAAAGTCTTAGGCAGCGACTTTGTCCATAACTTGAAATCCGAATTGAAAAGCATCAAGGGAATGGCTATCGGAACGCACAAGTTCATCAACATCGTACTGATTTTCCCCATTTCCTGCGCACCAGCTGCATCGCCAGTGGGAATCAGTCCGCAAAGAGCCATGATAATACCTATGGCATAAGCTAGAATTACAGTACCTATCTTCTTTACCCAGCTATAACGGCCGTATAAAAGAATGATGATAACCGGTGCCAATACATAAACGGCAGTAATCAAAATGACATTCATGCTATCAGTTTTTAAAAATTTAGGCGAGGTAAACCTCGCCTAAATAGATATAAAGTATTAATTATTTGCGGGTTGCGTCAAATGGAACCGTTACAACAGTTTTCAAAGGAATACATTGGCAGTCTTGCTTTGCAGGAACCCATTTGGGTGAATTCTTAATCAAGCGGACAGCTTCATCATCCATTTCCTTGTAACCTGAACTCTTGAAAACTTCAACATTTGAAATGGTACTGTCGGCATTAACCATGAACTGCACCTGGGTCTGTCCACTAACACCTTTGCTCTTCAAATTCTGGGGATATTGCTGGTTTTTGTAAATGTAACGATAAAGAGCCTTTGAACCACCTTTGAATTTTGGATAGGTCATTGCTGCGGTGGGAGTGTTGTGATTGCCATTCTCATCATCGCGAGTCAATGCTATTCCACCCTTCTTGGTGCTTCCATCTTCATCTTTACAATTTTGTGCATAAATGTTTGAAGTACAAATTGTCAAGCACAAAATAATAATTGCTGACAGTAAAGTTTGAAATTTCTTCATAATTTATAATTTTTAATTTTTCACTATACATAAAAAAGCAACTGCAAAAATAATATTTTTTTTAATACAATCATGTTCATCTAAAAAATAATTATTGCCACCCACAAAAGTTCTTCGAAAAAAATCCAAACGATACTTTTAGCAGATAGCAATAATCTGATAAAATGCTTAATTTATTCTATTTCAGCACAATGAAACTTTCGCCAAGGTATGCATTGTCGGTGAAAACCTGAACCACATATTTACCTTTGACAGCTTTGTCATTCTCACGAATATTCCACGCCAACGAAACATTTTGTGCTTTATTGTCATAATTGACAGTCGTTTTGGCAGAATATTGCAGCCGCTGGCCATCATTGATGAAAGTGTACGCATCACCAGTGCCAGGAGTCAAAACTCGCCCTGTGCCAGGAACTGCAATACGACAGTAAATATTGACAGGACCAGCAGCAATGAGCGGATTTTCAGCCAAAGTGAAAGTGGTTTTCAGGACTTCAGCGCGGCTGGCTTTTTCTGTTTCAACTTCGGTGCCTTTGGCCTTACGATAAACAGCGCCTGACTTAATGTTGTAAGCCTTAAAAACAGCTGCTCCCGAAATGCGCGTGTTCAGACTATCCTTATGACGCTGCAATTCAGCCTTTTCAACTCTCGTCTGCGCCAAAGTTTCCTTCACCTGCGTGTTTTCTTCCTTCAAAGCCTGATTTTCAGTATAAAGCTGATCAATTTCGGTAACATACTCTTGGGCAATGTTTTGCAAACGCTGCAACTGACGTTTGATTTTGTTGTAATCCGCCTGCGATGCTATCAGCTTCTGAATTTCAGCGGCATTGGCCATAATAGTGCTGTCCTTCTCGCTCAACAACTCCGACAAATCTCCATACTCATTCTTAATCTTTTCATGCTCAGCCAACAAGGAATTCAATTCGCTCTGCAAATTTTCATTGGAAGTTTCCAATTGAACATACTCCCGATTCATCGTCGGCTTGGCAAAAAATGCAAAATATAAGGTTGTACACAATAAAACAGCACATAATGCGCCTAAAATGACGACCCATTTTTTCAACGGATTTTTTTCATTTTCTTTAGTTGTCGTTTCCATTTTTTTATTTATTTTTGACGTCTTGAATTTGAACTGCAAAAATACTAATTTATTGTGCTCTATGATGAAATTGAAGCAAATTTTTGAAAATTTTCTTTCCTTATTCTATCCACGTTCTTGCGTAACGTGCGGAAACGCACTTCTGCAGAATGAACGCCACATCTGTCTTGACTGCCTGATGCACCTCCCGGAAACCAATTTCCACCTAATGGAAAACACACCTCTCGACTACATTTTTATGGGTCGCATACCCGTTCAAAAAGTTTCGTCCATGCTTTTCTATAAAAAAGGTGACTCTGTTCAGCGCATCCTTCATTCCCTGAAATACAAAGGAAATAAGGAAATCGGAAATTTCCTGGGTGAAATCTATGGCAGACAATTGCGACAAAGCCCTTATTTCCAATCCGTTGACTGCATTATACCCATTCCTCTTCATCCTAAGAAGATGAAAATTCGCGGTTATAACCAAAGCGAATGGATCGCCAAAGGTCTAAGCACCAGCATGGATATTCCTTACCTCACAGACGTGCTCATCAGAAGCGAATTTACTGAAACACAAACCAAGAAAAGTCGTTTCAACCGTTGGGAAAACGTCAAGGAAGTATTTGCCGTCGATAACGTTGAAACTGTGAAAGGAAAGCACATCCTGCTTTGCGACGACGTGCTGACAACTGGCGCAACAACCGAAGCTGCCATAAGCAAACTGTTAACAATCAGCGACGTACGCGTAAGCGTTGTAACATTAGCTTGCGCCAATTAGTCATTGAAGAACTGACGAACACGACTGAAAAATCCTTGGTCATTTTTTGTCGGCTTCGGCTTGAAGTTCTCCCCTTCCTTCATCTTTTCAATGAGTTCTTTTTCTTCTTTGGAAAGATTTTTCGGGGTCCAGACATTGATGTTGACAATCATATCACCCACAATGCGGCTGTTGAGTTCGGGAAGACCTTTGCCTTGCAGACGCAGCACTTGACCACTTTGGGTTCCCGCAGCAATTTTGATCCTCGCCTTGCCACTCAACAAAGGTACTTCTACCGTGTCTCCAAGGGCTGCCTGCGGAAACGAGATGAAGAAATTTTGGTACAGGTTGTTACCGTTACGTTCGAAAGTTCCATGATCCTGCTCTTCTATCAACACAAGCAAGTCGCCATTGATGCCACCATTGGGCGCCGCATTGCCCTTGCCACGCATCGACAACTGCATGCCATCGGCTACTCCTGCTGGAATGTTGATGGTCACCACTTCTTCGCCTCGAATCACACCGTTGCCTCCGCAATGAGGACATTTATCCTTGATGATTTCTCCCGTGCCATTACAATCTGGGCACTGCACAATTTGCTGCATTACGCCGAACATCGTGCGCTGCTGCATTGCCACCTGACCACTGCCGTGACACTTGCTGCAGGTAGAAATTGAATTGCGATCCTTGGCTCCCGTTCCACCACAATGTTCACATGGTATCAACTTCTGGATTTTCAGTTTCTTTTCTACGCCCGAATTGATTTCCTCAAGCGTCAACTTGACTTTTACTCGGCAATTCGTGCCCTGGCGAACACGCTTCCCCTGACGACCGCCCCCTCCAAAACCACTGAAACCACCAAATCCGCCGCCAAATCCACCAATCAAATCACCAAAACGCTCGAAAATGGAACTCAAGTCAAAATCCATATTGTAACCTCCGCCAGGACCTCCCATACCGGCATGACCAAACTGGTCATATCGAGCCTTCTTGTCTGGATTACTCAACACGTCATAGGCCTCAGCCGCTTCCTTGAACTTCTCCTCCGCTTCCTTATTCCCAGGATTGCGATCAGGATGATATTCCATGGCCTTCTTCCGATAAGCCTTCTTTATCTCATCGGCTGTCGCCGTTTTTTCAACGCCCAACACTTCGTAATAATCTCTCTTTTCCATCTTCAATCGTTTTTTATATTAATTCATATTTATTTGATTATGAATTAATTAGCAACAACAACCTTTGCGTAACGAATTACTTTATCTTTAATCTTGTAACCTTTTTCAGTAACATCGATAACCTTGCCTTTGTCTTCTTCGTTTTGCGCAGGAAAATGAGTTACAGCTTCATGAAAATCCGTATTGAATTCGGCATCCTTGGCTTCGATTTCTTCAACATCAAAACGTTTGAGCAATTGAAGCATCTTATTGTAAATCAAATTAAAACCTTCTTTGATGGCTTTGATATCTTCCGATTTTTCATTGGCAGCAATGGCCCTTTCATAATCATCAATGATAGGCAATATATTGACAATTACCTTTTCAGATGCCGTTGACAACAAATCCAATTTTTCTCGATTGGTTCTCTTTTTATAATTATCAAATTCTGAGTAAAGTCGCAAGTATCTATCATTCAGTTCTTTATATTTAATTTCACTTTCTTCCAACTGGGATTTCAATTCATCGGTTTCTGAATTTTTCTTTCCAAAGAAAGATCTGTTTTTCTTTTTGTCTTCAGTTTTGGACTGATTTTCAACCTTTTCTTCAGCAGAAGTAGTTTCATTTTCTTCAACACCCGAAGTGTCAGTATCATCGGACAAATTGTCAGTTTCTTGCTGACAGTTCATTTCTTTAGTTTCTTCGTCTTCGGAAAAGTTTTTTTCTTTTTCTTCCATATTATTTTGATTTTCAATCATTTAATTTAAAATAGAAAATAAGCAACCGGAATTAATCTGCAAAAACTGTGCCATTAATTTTTAGCAGCCTGCCAGTATTGTTCCATTTCTTCAAGCGACAAATCTGAAATCGAGCGTCCCGATTCTTTGGCTTTTTGCTCAATGTACTGAAATCTCTTGATGAATTTTTTATTTGTTTTTTCAAGAGCATCTTCCGGGTTGACATTGATGAAACGAGCATAATTGATAAGGGCGAAGAGCAAATCGCCGAATTCTTCTTCCACGCGACCTTCCGGCTGCTTGAGTTCTGCCTTCAATTCATCAACTTCTTCAAGAACTTTGTCCCAAACCTCATCAGTATTATGCCAATCGAAACCGACTCCACGGGCTTTTTCCTGAATACGATAAGCCTTGACCATGGCTGGCAATGATACGGGAACACCACCCAAAACCGAGCGGTTACCTTCTTGTTTCAGCTTGATTTTCTCCCAATTGTTTTTCACATCTTCTGCCGTCGCTGCCTTTTCATCGCCAAAAATGTGCGGATGACGACGGATGAGCTTTTCGCAAATGCCGTTGGCCACATCGGAAACATTGAAAAGCCCTTGTTCTTCCCCGATTTTAGAATAGAAAACGATATGCAAAAGCAGGTCTCCCAACTCTTTTTTCACATCTTCATAATTTTTATCTATCAGGGCATCAGACAATTCGTAAGTTTCCTCAATGGTTAGATAACGCAAACTGTCGAAAGTCTGTTTACTGTCCCAAGGACATTTCTGTCGCAGTTCATCCATAATATCAAGCAGGCGCTTAAAAGCAACGATTCTTGGATCTTCCATCTTTTATTTTATTGAAATACAATGATTTAATATTATTATTCACATTTTCAAAAGAAGATGCAAAATTACAATTTTCTTGAGAAGTATTTGCAAGTTTTATAAATTATACGAAAACTTATTACACAAAATATTTCAACGATTTTGAAAAAAACACTATTTTTGCAACCTAAAATCAAATATTTATTTAATCAATATTATTCATGAAAAAATTTACTCTTTTTGCAGCATTATTCTTTGCCACTGCATTTTCTTTCGCACAAATTACCGAAGGAACCATCGGACAAGGAAGTTTTACCAATTACTCAGGCACCACAAGCACTTGCTACGGCATTGACTTCAACAATGATGGCGTTCTTGAAATCGCCATTAAAGAAAACAGTTATGATTATGAAGGTAATGAATGTGGATATGGGTCTATCGAATACTCTGATAGCAAAATTCAAATTGTAGCCGGAACTGAAAGTTGGGACGTTTTTCTTCTCCTCAACGAAGGCAGCAATATCAGTAGTTCAAACAATTTTAGCGGTTATGGTGATGCTTATTTCTACAACTTCAATGACGTGAGCACTGCCGCATCTTATGTTGGATTCCGTTGGACAAACAATAGCCAGAATTATTATGCTTACGCCAAGGTTCACAGAAACGGCAACAATATAGTTTGGGACAAAGTTTATTACAATGCTACTGCTGGTACTGCCATTACCGTTGGTGCAACACCTACCGGAATTGAAAAATACACCACACCAACCCCTGCGGCAACCATCCGCAAAGTTGTCATCGGTGGTGTTCTTTACATCGAACGTGGCGATGAACTTTACGAACTCACAGGCCGCCGCATCAAATAAGATTTGACAACACCAACTCCATCTCAAGGAGTTATTTCAATAAAAAAAACGCAAACTAGCATTTCAGTTTGCGTTTTTTTTATTTTAAAATGCCATGATGCCCCTTCTCGAAGCTCTTGAAATCAACCTGGCAAATCCAGGTGAGACATAGTCAAAGTCAGGATACTATAAATATTTAAATTTAACAACATCAAAAAGTCCTTTGTCCGTAATCTTAAGTTCTGGAATAACAATCAGTTGTAAGAAACTGAGCGCAATAAGTGGCGATGACAATGGACACTGCAACTGCTGCAAATGATCCCCTAAAGCTTGCTGTGCGGCGGCAACTTCATCAGCAGGACAGTTTGACATCAATCCAGCAACGGGAAGTGCCAGTGTCGTACTTTGTTGCCCGTCTGTTACAACGATTCCACCTTGCATGTCAACAAGTTTGTTCAAGGCCTCAACGATAAGTTCATCGCTGCTGCCCGTGGCAATCAGATGATGACTGTCATGGGCAATACTTTGCGCCAACGCCCCGCCACGAATATTAAAACCTTTCACATATCCAACACCTACTGAAATCTCAGAACTATAACGGTTCAAAACCACCACTTTCTGTATCTGATCAAAATCTTTTTTCTCAACATGCAAATGCGGTGTAAACAATTCATTATCCAAGGCCTGAATCACATCTACGCAATCTTTACCTTCAAGTGAATCAGCGATGTCTTTTTTAGAAATATGCTTTGCTTTAAAATTATTGATTTCCTGCTGCGCAGGAAGATATGGCAAATCGAAAACGTTTTCGCCATTGACATACGTTGCTTTAGGATGAAAATCATCAAGATTGTCACAGATGATAAAATCGGCCGAATCACCAGCTTGCAGCAAACCCATTGGAATATGATAGTGCTTGACAGGGTTAAGAGTGGCAATTTGCAAAATATCAAAAAGATTATACCCTAAAGCTTTAGCCCGGGCAACGATTTTGTTAATGTTTCCATTCCCCAAATGGACCGCCTTCTGGTCATCAGTACAAAACATCAATTGATCCTTATACTTGCCAATGAGTGGATGCAGGGCGTCGAAATTCCTTGCGTTACTACCTTCTCTAATAAGGATGGACATCCCACATTCTATCTTTTCCTCAGCCTCATCATAACTACTTGACTCATGATCAGTGGAAATGCCAGCGGCGATATATTTTTTCAAATCCTCACCCGAGAGGAGCGGAGCATGTCCGTCAATGGGTTTATGGCACGCTTTTGCGGAACGTATCTTGGCAATGCATTCCGGATCATCATTGATTACGCCGGGAAAGTTCATCATCTCCGCCAAAGCATAAATACGCGGATCCTCAAGTAACAGGGAAACATCTTCGGCATTGAGGGTGGCACCAGCTGGACAAAGCGGTGTTGCCGGCACACACGATGATGCTGAAAAACAAATTTTCATCGGCGTGCGATCGCCCTCATCCATCATAAAACGAATTCCGTCCATACCACATACATTGGCGATTTCATGCGGGTCAGCAACGATGGCAATAGTGCCGTGTTTCATTGCAACACGCGCATATTCACACGGCGTAAGCATTGAACTTTCAATATGGATGTGCGCATCGACAAAACCTGGAAGAATGTATTGCTCCTCGTCTGTTTTATGTTTTTCAATATGATGAATCTTGCCATCTTCAATATGGAGTGAGCCAGAGAATATTTCTTTTTTAATAATATCAACTATTTGACCTTCTATAATTTTCATAAAACATAATTGATTTCAAAAATGCTATTTCTGGAAAGTATAATCCAAATTTCACTATGACCGTCCTCTCTCTTGCCACCAGTTCCCGACCATGAGACTCTTGATTAAATCAATATTCTGGTTTCCTTCTTATATTCGGCATATCCTGGCTTATTCTTCAGCTGACGGCCTTCCATCAGTGGTATACTGATGAAAAGGAAAAGACAGGTCATAGCAACAGGACCTAACAAATAGGTAAGAGCAAATCTAAAATTGTTCACCGAAGCGAACATCAACCACACACCCCACCACATCGAGATTTCGCCGAAATAATTGGGGTGGCGACCATGCTTCCACAAACCCACTTTACAGACTTCGCCCCTATGCCCTCTCGCAAAGCGATGGCGCTGAGTATCGGCAACCAGCTGGATTGTGGCGGCTGCAATGCATACGGCAAAACCTATCCAAGTTAACCAAGTACAATCGAATGGCACAGTTTCGCATGCAATGGACAGACCGCCTGTCATCATATGACGGCCTCGAAGCAGTTCCACTGCTGGTACCATCGCCGCAAAAACCACGAGGGTTGGCATCAGATTCAATCCGAAAAAATTAATGATTTGGAAAATAAACGGATTCTTTTCGGTGCGATACTTCGCATAGCGCCAGTCTTCCGTATCAAGATTCTTGAAAGTGAAAGCCCAGTTGCCCGTAAGGCGAATGCCCCAATACCAGACTGCAATCAACACCAACACACCGACAAGCCCAATATGACCGCAATGAATGGCCCAAGCAGTGAGCATAACCGGAGGCAACACACTCCAATAAGGATCGTAAACCGACACATTTTTATATACCAAACCAAAAATCCACACAAAGACCGTAGCCACAACATCAGCCATGAGAAGTGCACAATTACTCGTGATATTTTCAAAATTATTTATAGCCAAACGATAACTTATAAAACCGACAAATGTAGCAGCTATATAAATCACCACAAGGATAATGAAACTGATTTTCCTGGAAGAACTTGCTTTTGACATAATCTATGATTTTGATGCAAAAATACTAAAAAATATGGTCATAGATATTGGTACCAACCACATTTCACCATCTTGTCACAAATTCTTGGTTTAAACCCAATCTTTGCCCCTAATTATTTTTTCAAAAGAATACTCTCGCCGTGTTGGATATTTGATTATTTTTGCACTTGCAATTTTTATACCTAAAAAATAAAACTATGAAAAAAATCACTTTTATTTTGACCTTGGCAATTTTATGTCTTTGTGTTTCTTGCAAAAAGGAAGAAGTCAAACCCAATAACAGTCAACAGCAAGAAAATCCTACGCCTACAGATGAAGGAGCTCTTAATGGTATATTCTCCATCGGCGCAAACAAACAAGTAAAATTTTCCAAGGGAAATTTACAATATCAAGCCACGACAAATACTTGGCGCTTTGCCGAAAATCAATACGACTTCATTGGTGCAGCTAACGCCAATGCTTCTGCCTCTTATGGTGGATGGATTGACCTTTTTGGTTGGGCCACCAGCGGCTGGAACTGTGGAAATACCTACTATATGCCTTACGAACGCAACTTTGTTGATAGTTATGCTCAGGGTATGGGTTATGGACCTCTCCCCGCTGGAGAGCATAGTTTAAATGGAGAATATGCGAATTGTGACTGGGGTGTGTATAATGCCATCTCCAATGGCGGCAATAAATCCGGCTTATGGCGAACTATGACTAAAAGCGAATGGACTTATCTTCTTAAAACCCGTCCAAATGCAGCCAACAAGTATGGCATTGCCTGTATTGAAGGCAACAATGGTCTTGTGGTCCTTCCCGACAATTGGACTCTTCCCGAAGGATGTACTTTCAATAGTGGCTTAGGTGCTGGTGACGGATCTGAATATTTTGCACAGAAAAACTATTATTCCAAAGAGCAATGGAATAAAATGGAAAACAATGGGGCCTTGTTCTTTCCTGCCGGTGGCGGATACAACGGTGCTGAAAGGGAGGTTACGTATGCTGGTGAAGTAGGACGTTATTGGACTATCAACTGCGTTACTGAAGATGTCAGTTATTATTTTTATGATTGGTGTGCCTACGCTATGTATTTTGATAGCCAAGATATGTATCCCTCTGACTTAAATAGTCCACGTTATTATGGTCGTTCGGTCCGTTTGGTAAAAGATATTCAATAATAGATTAACAAAAGACTCTTAGTACATGACAAAAACTTGAAAATGTCGTATAATTTATTGTTATATAGATAGTTATCAACAAAATTTGTTGGTAACTTTTTTGTTGTTTTCTTGAAAAAGTGATTGATATTCAGTAATTTAGAAGCAAAAAACTTCTCACAGTTTTCTTCTATGAATACCAATCACGATTGCAAAAATAATCAATTATCCGACACGCTGGGCGTCTTCTTTGAAAAAAATGTCAACCTCGCCCATATCAAGCTCATATCGCTGTTTATGATGGCTCTGTGCAAGGCAAAAACGGTGTGTTTCAGCAAGTTGGCGACCTGTTTTGACTCGCCAGCGAAAGCCGATTCGTGTTTGCGGAGAATCCAGCGATTTTTTGCGAAACATTCTATCAGCCAGGACCTTGTGGCGAAATTCATTTTCCACCTGCTGCCGCAAAAAGAGAAATACCGGCTCGCCATCGACCGCACCAACTGGCGGTTCGGACGAACCGACATCAACATCTTCATGCTTGCCGTGGTGCACGACGGCGTTGCCTATCCGCTGCTGTTCAGTATGTTGCCCAAGCGAGGAACGTCCAACACGCAGGAGCGCATCAACCTCGTGCAACGGTACGTCAGCCTGTTCGGCGCCGACACCATCGACTGTCTGCTCGCCGACCGAGAATTCGTCGGTGAGAGATGGGTTAAGTGGCTGAACGATAATTGCATAAGATATTTCATCCGCATCCGTGAAAACTTTTTGGCGGTCAATCCCAGAAGCGGAAAACAGGTGAGGGTGTCGTGGATTTTCAATCACCTGAAGGTCGGCGAGGCGGATTTCTTCCACCACATTTTCTACGTGAACGGGCAGGCGTGCTACCTGTCGGGCAGCAGAATCAAAGGGCACGACGGGAAACCGGAGCTGCAGATCATCATTTCGTTCAACAGGCCGGAAGACGCGGTCGAGACCTGCCGCCAGCGCTGGCAGATTGAGACGATGTTCAAGGCGATGAAGAGCGCCGGATTCAACATCGAGGATACTCATCTTTCTGATATTGATCGGATTGAAAAGTTGCTACTGATCGTGATGATGGCGTTTGTCTGGTGCTACAACATTGGCGAATTCGTCCACCGCAACCTGAAGCCAATCCGAATTCTCAAACACGGGCGGAAGGCGAAAAGCATCTTCCGCTACGGGTTGGACATCCTCACCGAATTTCTTGTGTGCGGGAGGAACGAACATCAACTACAGTTCTTTGACTTTCTGATAATCAATGAGAAACAGTTAAATGTGACGGGATGAAAAAATGTCATGTACTAAACGAGATAATTTCAATATTTTTTCTATAAAGAGTAATGCAAAAGAAAAAATTATTATTTTTGCATTGCTGTTTCGTGTAGAAAACGAGCAGACAAGAAAGACGCATTTGTGCCTTATTCCGTAGATGTGAACTTCGACAACTCACTAATTAAGATAGGAATAAAAGGTTGAATGTAAGTCTCCATTGTGTTGTATTCATGTATATTCATGATAACTTACAGTGGAGCAATTCACTGATTATTATTTTATCTTAACGGGAGTCGAAGCCCTACATCTAGAAATAACAGTCGGATGGATGGCTCCACTTTCTTGGTGTATTCTTTGTTTTGCTTCGTCGGGCCGGAAGTGTTAAGAGAAAGCAAGTTATGGCTGACATTTTACCACGCATAGATAAGAACTTCTACAAGAAGTGCGCACCCGAAGAAACAATCCGGCGCATACGCGAGATACTGTACAATTGCGGTATCTACATTATGGAATTGAACGACACGCAAGATGGTTTCTACCATAGCCACCTGCATATTGCCAACGACAACCTTCTGCCATTTGAAATAACCACAAACGGCAAAGGAATGACCCCCGCCTACTCTTTGGCCAGCGGCTATGCCGAGATGATGGAACGCCTGCAGAACAACCTGAAGTTTGACGGGCAGAAATTTGTCACCAAACAGTTCCTCTCCACTTTGCCTGAAGATTCCCTTTTCCGCCAAAAAGTGGAAAATGCTGGAAATGATGTTTGGACACATTAGTTATGTAAAAGGGGAATATGCAGTAGTGTATTCTTTTGCAAGGATTCCCTGTACATTAGAATATGGGCAGACATTAAGTTCTAACGTCTATGTAAACAAATGGGAAGAATTAGAAAACTTAATGAAATAAAACAATAGGAGAACGCCGAAAATCCTGCAAAGAGTAAGCGAAACAATTAAATTTTTACAAGTATGAAAGCATACAAGAAAGTAAAAATGCAAGCTGTAAATGCACCAAGCGGTTCATATGCAGCTGGTTGCCCAGCAGACAATTATGGTGGCGGCTGGTGCAAAAGATGTGACCGTGCTCAATAAGATTAGCTTGCACAAAGTCCCTGCTTCAAAGTAGGGCGGGGACTTTATTTTAATTAAGAAATTAAGAAACTAAAAAAATTTAAAAGACATGATAAATCAAGAATTTCAAGAATTAATAAAAACATTACAGAATAATCCTTCAGGAAATACAAATGTAATTGATCAAATGAGAGCAAATTTGCTCTCACGCAATAGTGGCGATCCATCGTATACGTTGCGCAATTTTAAATATCCATTAACTTGGGATATTAATGCGTGTAATGCCGAACAATTGATTTCGATTGACAAAGATATGAATACTCAGAACGACCAAACAAATTAATTATGTTAGTCCGCCAATCCAAAAACACATTCATACGCTTCATTGATGAAAGCGTACATATTATGAATCAGGTCACGTTCCAGGACCGCATCTACGATGATGCTGGAACGGATTTCCTGAAAGAAATCAACCGCCAGCCGCAGGATGTGGAAGAAATCGTCAGCCGACTGCACAAGATGTATGGCGAGAGCGTGTCTCGTGAAGAGCTTCACAACGACTTTATGGAGTTCATCACAGATTTGGCCGAGCACCATTTTCTCGTTATCGGCGAAAACGAAGCGGAACTTGCCGCCAACGACATTGAGTTCTCCTATAAAATGAAGAACCTCAAAACCGAAACAGATGACTTTTCGCAAGAAACCAAGCAGGTGGTGGAAGAAAGCACCCGCGATTTGATGTGGGAAACCAGCCAGCGCAAACCCCGCCTCAATGCCATACAGTTCGAGTTGACCAGCCGCTGCAACGAGCGTTGCATCCATTGCTACATTCCCAATGGCAAGAAAAACCACGGCTTTGACATGCCCACCGAAAAGGTGCTCTCCATCATCGACGAGTTCGCCGAAATGGGCGGCATGCACGTCACCTTGTCGGGCGGTGAGGTCTTTATGCATAAAGACATAATTAAAATCATCCAATATTGCCGTGAAAAGGATATGCGCATTTCTATTCTCAGCAACCTTATCGCACTCAAAGACGAGCAGATTCCGTATATCAAGGAAGCCAATATCTCTCTGTTGCAGACTTCGCTCTACAGTATGGATCCCGCCATTCACGATGCCATCACCACGGTGCCCGGCTCGCAGGTCAAAACCAAAGCCGCATTGGAAAAACTCATCGCTGCCGACATCCCCGTGCAGATTTCTTGCCCTTCCATGAAAATCAACTATAAAGGTTACGTGGATGTGCTGAAATATGCCCAATCGAAACGCATCAAGGCCTACACCGACTATATGATCAAGGCGCAGGCAGACTTCGACACCAGCAATTTGGCTAACCGTCCGTCATTGGAAGAAACCGAAGAACTGCTTCGTGACATCATCGAGCATGACATTGACTATAAGACCCTTACATTGGAGAAGATGGCGAAAAGCGAGGAACAACGTATTGACCCGGAGAAGTTTGCCAAACAGCCGCTCTGCAGTGTCGGCATCAACGATTTCTGCATCACTGCCAATGGCGATGTCTATCCTTGTTCCGGTTGGCAGGCCATGATTTGCGGCAATGTCTATAAACAGTCGTTGCAGGAAATTTGGGACAACTCTCCCCAGTTTGCCGAGTTGCGAAAAATCACACAGGCATCTTTCCCGAAATGTCTGAAATGCGAAGCAAGAGATTATTGCCACATTTGTCTTGTACAAAACTACAATGAAAGCAATGGAGACATGTTCAACATCAATCCATACTTTTGCGAAGTTGCCTTCTTGAACAAACGTTTGGTGGAAGAATACAAAGAAAAACTGAAGAATGGAAATCATTGACAGCCATCTGCATATCGGAAACATTTCCGACACGGGAATTGTAACAGCCAACGAAGTCAGAAGTCATTTGACCGCTATGGGTGTTGCAAATGGTCTGGTCATGCCTATAGCAATGCGTGGCGGCAACGATGATTGGGAAACGCATAAAGCTTTATATAAAGAAGCTTTGGCATTGGACTTCGATGTTGCCTTGTATGTCAATACAAACATGTTGGAATCATCCAAAGACTTGTCTCATTATCTGACATTCCCGTTCAAGGCCTTGAAAACACATCCCGATGCAGTTGATTTTTCCGACGAACAAATTGAACGGGTCTGTTCAGTTGCAGAAACAAATGGCTTGCCACTGATGATACATACCGGAGCAGATGATTGCTGCCATTGTGAGAGATTTCGCCCATTTATCAAGAATCATCCATATTTGGTTTTCGTACTTTGCCATGCCCGCCCATCGAATGAAGCATTCCCAATGATGAGAGAATTTCACAATATTTGGATTGATACGGCTTTCCTGCCTTTCAGGGAATTGGCAGCCAACATTTCTGAAGACATTGAAAACAGAATACTTTTCGGAACGGATTTTCCGGCAAACCGGTGGTTTCCGCATCTGGGGAAAGAAAATGAATGGTATCAAAGACAGATAGATGGCATTCAAGATAAATTTCCCGAAAAAACAGCAGAAAAAATTCTTTCAAGAAATTTCAAAAAACTTTATAAAACAACTGCTATTTAGCTTAAAAAGATAGTAACCTACAAATTAAAAACTTAAACCTATGTTAAACATAACAGTACCTTGCCAATGTTGTGGCAAACAAACCCCAGTTCACTGGATGTGGTATATTTGTGACGGTTGTGGATACCGCATATGTGCCAATTGCCTTTGCAAGCACCATGGTCCTTATAGTCCCAATGGGGGAGCAAAATGCAGCCAATGTATGAATGGATGGTTAAAACTAAAAAATCAAGTGTGACAACAAACAGGATAATGCATAGCAAATGACTTTCTTCTGAAAAATAAATTATTAACAACAAAACTTTTATTATTATGGCAAATAAATTTGTATCCATAGAATATGACGATTGGACAAAAAAACGCAAAACCGAAATGAAGAAAAGCCTCTGTATTCTTAATGGGCATAGATCTTTCTTCCTGAATTTCACTTATATAACTATTCCTGATGAAACCTATCTAGGCCTTGAGCTGGGATTTTTTGCAGTTGATTTCAAGTTCGGACTAAACAAATCAACGATACAGGTCATAATTAACGACTCGGAGTCGTTTGATTTAGCGGTATTAACCAGTACCAATACTCTTGAAGAAGTAGCAGCTTATTCAATGACACAGGAAGAACTCAAGAAAATCTGTGAAGCGAAAACTATCAGCCTAGTAATAAAAGGAGAAGGTGCGGAAAAACAGGTGGACAACAATGAGATTATCCGCTATGCACAAGTGTTCTATAACGGGGCCTTTGATGAAAAAGCATACATTGAAGAAGTAGAAGCTGAAGAAGCCAAAGAAGCTGAAGTAAAAGCAATGGAAGAAGCTAAAGAAGCTGAAGTAAAAGCAATGAAAGAAGCTGAAGAAAAGCGCATAAACAAAATAATCCTCACCTTATTCCTTGCATTCACGCTGGTAACAATAGTATTTATAATACTACAGATTATTTTTGGAGGGGCATATTTTGTTGGATCGGCGTTAAGTGGTACTGTTGCATTTATATTCCTAATGGCATTGACACTTTTTAGATAAAAGTGCTTTTCTTTTTGACGGGAATGCTTTCGTTTACCAGCATTCCCTCTATTTCACCCACTCCATCAAACTTTCCTCAGTATAATCATTGAGCAGCTTTCCGTCCTGCCAGTTGTACTGCGGATAGGTTTCACGGAGGAATTTCACGGCACCTTCGATACCGCTGCTGCCAGAAGTGGCAAAGGGTATCAGCACTTTGCCATCCAAGACGTTATTGTCCACCCACGACTGAATAATACGCGGACAAATACCCCACCAAATCGGGAAACCGACATAGATGGTGTCGTAAGGAACAATGTTCGTGCACTCTCTAATCGTCGGTCGCTCTTGTGGGTCTGCCATTTCCAAGGAAGAACGCGACTTGTCGTTGCGCCAGTCCAAATCGGCATCAGTATAAGGTTCATTGGCTGCAATTTCCCAAAGCTCAAAACCGCCCACACGGGCAAGGTCTTCCGCTACAGCTTTCGTGGTTCCCGTCGCGGAAAAATAGGCAACAAGTGTTTGCGCGTTGGCATGCAATGCAATAGTAGCAAAGATTATCATAAAAAGTTTTTTCATAATTAGTTACAATGTTAATTCATAATAATGGACTGGCAAAGATACTAACATTTTTCAAATCAATAGAATTATTAAATATTGCCAAGCTCGCTGCGAACAGAGCACCATTCACTATTAATACCCCAAAATCTTCAACATCGACTTATAACTCTGCTCCTTGGCAAACAACTTGGTGCACAACTCACCATCTTCATCACGATAAATGATGATGTGCTTCGGAGCAGGTGTCAAGCAATGCTGAATACCACCATAACCGCCAACCGCTTCCTGATAAGCACCTGTATTGAACAAACCAATGTACTGCGGATCGTTTTCATAATTAAATTCCGGGATCTTCCCATTACCCTCAAAGTTGGCATTGTCACGCTGATGAATCGTAGGCAAGAATACCGCGTTAAGGTGTGCTTCCGAGTTGTAATAGTCGTGACTGTCACAGGTAAGTCCGCCCAAGAACACACGCTCATATTCTCTATCCCAATTGTTGACCGCCAAAATGATAAACTGCTGGTTAATAGCCCAAGTGTCAGGCAAAGTGGTCATAAATGAACTGTCGATCATATTCCACAACTCTCGATCATTCTGCCTCTTCTGCTGCAAAATAGAGAAAAGGACTGCACTTGCCTCGCCTACAGTATAGGAACCGAATTCTGTAAAAATATCGGGTTCACGTACACCTTCACGGTCACAAATCTGCTTAATCTGCGATACGATTTCCTCCGCCATATATTCATAATCATACTCGAAGCCTAACGAATTCTTGATGGGGAAGCCGCCTCCAATGTTCAAAGAGTCCAATTCAGGGCAAAGTTTCTTCAAATCACAATACAAATTAACACACTTGGTCAATTCATTCCAATAATAAGCAGTATCTTGAATACCTGTATTGATAAAGAAATGCAACATCTTCAATTCAAACTTCGGATTCTGCTTAATTTTATTCAAATAAAAAGGAATGATATCGTTATAACGGATTCCCAAACGAGAAGTATAAAATTCAAATCGGGGTTCTTCCTCCGCCGCAATTCGGATACCAACCTTGCATTTGGAATTGATGTTGGCATCCAACAAATCGAACTCGTGCTTGCTGTCTAAAACTGGAATGATATTAGTAAAGCCCTTGTCCAACATCATCGAAATATTATCGATATATTGGATTTTTTTGAATCCATTGCAGATGATATAGTTGTCTTTTTCGAAAATTCCCATCTCATTCAACGTATCCACCAAATTCAAATCGAAGGCTGATGATGTCTCCAAATGGACATCATTTTTCAACACTTCAGACAAAACAAACTCAAAATGCGAGCTCTTTGTACAATAGCAATAATGATAATCACCCTGATAATCCGATTTCGCAATAGCAACATTGAACCATCTTCTCGCACGTTGAATATTCTGGGAAATCTTAGGCAAGTAGGTAATTTTCAAGGGCGTTCCGTATTGCTTGATGATATCCATCAATGGTACATCATTGAAAATCAATTCATTATTTTCAACTTTAAATTCCTCCTGCGGGAATTCGTACGTTTGGCTGATTAAATCGATATACTTCGTTCTCATAATTTTTCAATTGATTTACAAATTTCGGCGGCAAAAATACAAAATAAATTAATCGGATTACATTATTTTTATCAATCCAAGTAAGTTAGATACGTTAAAAAAAATTAATCCGAGTGAGCTTCTTTAACAAATTGAAAAATTATTTCCTCGGATGAAATTGCGATACAACACGCTTGACATACTCTCGGTCCAGATGTGTATAAATCTCTGTCGTGGTAATATTTTCATGACCAAGCATATCCTGCACCGCGCGCAAATCCGCCCCACCCTCCACCAAATGAGTAGCAAAGGAGTGTCGGAACGTATGCGGACTGATAGTCTTGACAATTCCCGCATCAGCAGCAGCCTTCTTAATCATCATAAATATCATTTCGCGACTCAACCGGGCTCCACGGCGATTCAAAAAGACAAAATCCTCTTCTCCCTTTTTAATTTTCAGTTGCTGCCGCTGACCGTCAACATAATTAAGAATCGCCTTCTGCGCAGTTTCACTGATGGGAACCAGACGTTCCTTGTCACCTTTCCCCACCACACGTATGAAGCCTTCGGAAAAATGCAAATGCGACAGTCTCAGATTCACCGCTTCACTCACACGTAGACCACAGCCATACAACGTTTCTATAATGGCCTTGTTGCGATGCCCTTCGGGCAGACTTAAATCAATATGGTCAATGATCGCCGCGATTTCCTCAACGGCCAGAACCGTAGGCAAATAGCGTCCTATCCGAGGTGTATCTATCAACTCCATCGGATCTGCTGCTATTTTTTTCTCTAAAACTAAAAACTGATAAAAGGATTTCAATCCCGAAATAATGCGTGCCTGACTGCGTGCCGAGATTGTTTCATCATACAACGAAGCGAGAAAATCCTGTATATCAGACAACTCCGCTTCCGCCAACGTCTTTCTCCCCGACAAAAAATCGTTCAGTTTCTCAACATCATGAACGTATGCTTCGATGGTCCTCGGCGAGAGCGAACGCTCGAGCCGCAAATACTGACTAAACATCAAAACCGAAGAATCACTCATCTCAAGAGGCATTTACCAAACGCAAGCATCATGCTCGAACCAACGCTCCTGTGCCCTGAGTGTCTGCTCTATCACATCACGCACCGCTCCATTGCCACCATTCTGAAACGAAATATAATCCACCAACTCCTTGATTTCCTGTGAAGCATCTGCAGGACAAGTTTTCACACCACAACGTCGCATGATTTCATAATCCGGAATATCATCGCCCATCATCAGAACCTCATCTTCCGTAATCTGATGACTTTTCAAATATTCATTGAAAACATCAGTTTTGTCATGGACAGAAAGGAACATTTCAATTCCCTTGAAATTTTTATACCTTAAACGCATCGTTTCAGAATAGCCGCCTGAGATAACAGCCACGCGATATCCTTTTCTGAGTGCATATTGCAAAGCATAACCATCCTTGACATTGGTGGCTCTAACCTGGTCTCCATCAGGCAAAACCCATATTTTCCCATCCGAAAGCACTCCGTCAAAATCAAAAATGAAAGTGGTAATGTTTTTGAGTTTGGTTCTATAATTATCCATTGTATTCAAAATTGGATTTTATTATTATTTTACTCCTTAATGGACCTGGCTTTCAAAACAGCCTGGTCAGTGCTATTAATGACAGGATAAAAGGCTTCATCCTGATATAAATCTCGCCCTATCAATGCTTTCAACCACAATTTCAATTCTTTATCAGACTCAGCCGTAAGATTTTTTACCTTTTGCCCATTCTCTTTTGTATAGAAATTCAGCAATTGCTTCAGCAAATCATTACTAACAGTCATATTATTCACATAGGCCTTCGCCGATGGATATTGTTTTTTCAATTCAGCCTTATGGTCAGTGGCATAATTAAAGGCAAATTGCATGATTGCCGAAGAGTTCAGCACCTGATAATAAGCATTCAGCAAACTGTCATTATCCAATGGAATGAAATAATCGGGCATAATACCGCCACCGCCATAAACCATTCTTCCTTTTTTTGTTTTAAATTTTTGATTTTCATCGAATTTAATACTGTCGGCATGATTCATTTCTCCACGATAATAGCGGTCAATAAAATCTTCGTAATACGCTTCCGTACCATCGCCATACTGTCGTTGAATGCATCTTCCCGACGGTGTATGATAACGAGCCACTGTGAGACGAATGCTGGAATTGTCCTTCAAATCGATTTGACGTTGCACTAGACCCTTCCCGAAAGAACGACGCCCCACAATCCAACCGCGATCGTTATCCTGCACGGCCCCCGCCACAATCTCACTCGCCGATGCACTGAAATCATCAATCAAGACTACCACTTTCCCCTTTTCAAAATGTCCATACTTGGTGGCATAAATCTTATCCGTCGGCATATGCAAACCTTCGGTATATACAATCATTTCGTCTTTTGCCAGCAATTCATCGCACACTGAAACGGCGGCATCCAAAAATCCCCCGGAATTACCCCGAAGGTCCAAAATCAATTTAGTCATTCCTTGGCCTTTCAGTTTTTCCAATGCAGCCGCAAACTCCTTGCCCGTCGTCGCTCCAAACTGATTGATTTTCACATATCCCGTATGGTCATCCACCATATACGAAATATCGATGGTATAAGTTGGAATGACATCGCGAACGACATCATAATCATACAGCTCATCAAAACCTTGTCGTTTGACACCAATCTTAACGGTGGTTTTCTTCTTTCCTCGCAGCATTTTTATCACTTTTTCGTTTTGAATGCCAATACCTGCAACATTTTCACCATCAACCTGCACAATACGATCCCCTGCGCGTATCCCCTGCTTCTCCGAAGGGCCTCCACTAACCGTCGCAACAACCATTATCGTATCATTCATTATGCTAAACTGTATGCCAACTCCTTCAAACGAACCTTCCAAAGACTCCATCATGGCCTTGTTATCCGCAGCATTCGCGTAGGTCGAATGAGGATCCAAGCCTTGCAACATCGACACGATAGCGTCTTCAAAAAGTTTTTCATTATTGACTGTATCCACATAATAAGCGTTGACATAACGAACCACTTCATCTAGTTTGTTGTTTTGCTGACTTGTCAGCCCCTGATAACGACCCGGAATAAAATACAAGGCCACGCTCATTCCAAACAAGAAAGAAATGACCACGATAAAGAATATGCGTAAACGACCGCCTCCCGAAGAGCCTTCTGAATAATTATTTTCCATGTATTATTTTCGTTGACGTTTAATGGACGATTGATGCAACAGCTCTAAAAAACCATTGAGAAAATCTTGATATTCATTATCTTCCAATGAGTTTTCAAAATATCGAGCCACAACTTTCTGCCACTGTTCCGGCTGTACAACGGGAAGGTTGTGTTCGAATTTAATTTTGGCAATAGTATCCACAATCATCATTCTCTTTTTCAATAAAACGCTGATTTGAGTATCTATATTGTTGATAAGATTTCTTTGTTTAGATAATTCAATTTCAGCTGGTGAAGAAATAGGATTTTTAAAATTCAACCTGTGGAGCAAACCTATCAGTTCCGCGGGTCTAAGTTGTTGGCCAGCATCACTTAGGGCTATTTCTGGTTGAATATGTGTCTCTATCATCAAACCATCAAAACCATAATCTAATGCCAACTGCGACAGCTGAGCAATGTATTGACGGTCTCCAGCAATGTGAGACGGATCACAAAGCAATGGAATATGCGGGAAACGCACCTTAAAATCTATGGCCAAATCCCAACCAGGCGTATTGCGATAGACATTTTCACTTCCATCGGCAAAGCCACGATGCACGGATATCACTTCCTTCACCCCAGCTTTGAGAAAACGCTCGACATTACCAGACCACAACTTCAAATCACTAATAATCGGATTTTTAACAAGGACTGTCAAGTCTCTTCCTTGCGCCGCACAAGCAATTTCTTGCACGTCAAAAGGATTCACTGCAGTGCGCGACCCAATCCAAACAACCTTGATGTCGTACTTTTCACACAAATCCAATTGCTCTGGACTGCCAACCTCAACACAAACAGACAAATTCAACTGCTGCTGCAATTCTTGAAGATAAGACAAAGCCTCCGTTCCTATGCCCGAAAAACTACCAGGTTCACTGCGTGGTTTCCACACTCCAGCACGAAAATAATTTAGTTTCAGATCGTTGAAATCCCACAGCGAACACAATTCCTGAGCTGTCGCAAAAAGTTGTTCCCGACTTTCCACCGCACAAGGTCCTGCTATAATTATTGATTTTGACATTAAACTATTTATTGAATGTCAATAAATTAAGAGCAGAGGGCTGCATCTCAACTTCGTAACGTCCCAGCTTTAACAATTCGCCTTCCATTTCCGCCAAAACGGCAGGTTGTGATTCAACAGTTACCTTTTGGCCTCTAAACTGCTTAACACCATTTATTTTCTCTATATGCTTACCAGAGAAAATGTATCTAATTTTCAACAAAATAGTTAAAATACGAATTTTCGGTACCACAACAACATCGAAAAGTCCATCATCGTATCTTGCTTCGGGTGCTTGACGCATACCACCACCATTATACTGACAATTGGCAACAACAAACATAAAAGGTTCACTCTCATAGCTTTCTCCGTCAACGATGATTTTCACGGGCGTACTCTTGTGTGAAAACAGCACTTTGAAAACACTGCGAAAATACACATTGCCAACATCTAATTTAGGTTTATTGTAAACGGTTTGATAGATGACTTCTGCGGCAAAGCAATAACTATTGATATTGATGAAGTATCTCTGCTCAACCATTTTTTCATCCTGATAAACACTGGTAAGACCTATATCGTGCTGCGTAAAACTACCCGTCAGAAAGCCATTTATACATTCTGACATAGTCTGTGGAAAATGATGTGTACGAGCCCAGTCATTACCACGACCATGAGGAATAACAGCCAAAAAGACTTCTCTTGTATTAACACCTGACAAAAAAATACCATTTACCACTTCGTTGATAGAGCCATCACCGCCTACCACCATTAAGTGTCGATGCCCTTGTTTACAAAGCATTTGGGCTATTTCGACACCTTTATGGCTGCCATTAGCTTGGTGACAATCATATTGAATACCATCAGCTGCTAATTGAGCTTCCGCTTCCGCCCAATTATTCATACATTTTTTATCGCAAGCATTGGGATTGATGATGATCTGCCAACGAAAATCCTTAACATTTATAGATTTCAAAGCCATATAAAAATTTTGGCAAACTTACGCAAAATTTTCGGATTGACAATCTCTTGTTTTCGATGAATTTATTAAGAACTCAGATTTTGAGCAATTAGCGTCTGGGGGAATTGCCACGACCGCCGCCGCCACCAGAATAACCGCCACCAGAATAACCACCACCGCGCGAACCGCCAGAATAGCTACCACCAGAATAGCTGCTACCACGCGAGCTGCTGGGCATGGAATAGCTATTATTTGAAGAACTTGATGGGCGTGAGTATCTGTTATTCGTTGAACTTTGATTTGATGGTTTTGAATAATTGTTATTACTTGATGAGTTGGATGAACTTGAACTCGAGGGTCTTGAATAACTACGGCTACTTGACGAGCTACTGTTTGAAGGGCTCGAGCTTGCAGGTCGTGAATAATTGCTGCCGTTTGATGAGTTGTAACTAGATGGTCTGGAATAACTGCCACTATTATTTGGAGTGGATGGCATCGAATAGCTACTTCTACTGTTTGATGAGTTGCCGACAGGGGAACCAGCAGTCGCGGGTTTTGAATAGCCGCCATTTGAAGATGAAGAGCTGCTTGAAGAAGGTTTAGCATTGTTGTCATTTATTGGACGGCCTCCAAAGGACACTTTGGGATTGCTACTGGTCGAAGAATTTGGCTTGGCAACATTTTCATTATTACGGCTAGAATAAGGATCCCCACTAAAGCTGTTAGGTCTATTTACATTAGTCGATGGTTTTGACGAATTGCTGGAACTTCCAGATTTAGGCAGTACATTAGCAGGAGTATTATTATCCTTTAATCCCGATTTAGGGGCTATGCTTGTTTTGGAAACATCACTTGAGGATGATGATCCAGTGCTGGGGTTTTCTCTTCGAACGGGCGAACCTGAATTGTTGTTGTCTCCATATTTAGGCGTTGGACTGACATTTGGTTTTTCTCCATTTCTGATAGCAGAATTCACAACACTCGGCTTTTCGTTAACATTTCCACCATCTGAAGGCTTGCTAATGGGAGAATGTGCTCCTGGAACATTTGAGGAAGCGTTTTCACTTGAAGAATTTCCACCCAGAGGATTTACAACGAGCTTGCCACTTTGATTCTTTCCTTTGCTTAAGTTCGTAATTGGGAGTGATGGTTCTTTTCCCTTAGGCGTTGCAGCTATCAAATTCTCATAATTTTCACTGAATGAAGATGATGGAGAGAAACCTCTATTGTTGGCTCCTGCAACCACTCCACTACCATTGTAGTTGGCATAATTGCTTCCTGCGTAACCGACATCTGCTTTGCTTAAAGCCATTGGACTATTTCCTCTTTCAATATCTTTATTGTTGGCTTTCCCATTATTCAAGCCACTACGGTCGAAATGTCCGTATGTATAAGAACGATTACGATCATAATTGTTGTGGTAATAACCTGCATAATAGCCATCGTTGTATCCATTGCGATATCCATTGTGATAACCATTCCAATAAGAATTGTAAGCCCAGCCGGGACCATACCATCCGCCGCAGTGGCAACCATTCCAGCCCCATGCAAATGAAAAACCGCAACTGCAATAACCGCAACTGTTCCAATATGGGCGAACATATATTGAAGGCCAGCACCAGTTATAACCCAAATAGATGCTTACCCCAAAACTACTCGGGCATCTATCGTACCAATACATATTCGTATAATATGGATCATAATAGCTCCAGCAAGGCACATCTGAGTGGAAACGACGAATACGAGCCGCGTACGCATAGTCGTAATAATCATCATAGTAATAATTATTCGTTACATACGTATTGCCGTTTTCGTCATAATACGTCTCCGATGAAGAATGCGTCAACACAGGTTCGTGATAGACAACTTCTTCAACCTCCGGTTCTTGATATTCTACAATATACTGACGATCATTGGAAGAAGTATATACATCATCATAATAAACATTGGATTCTAACTTGCAGGCAGACATTAAAACCACCAACGAGACCGTACTAAGCAAAAATTTCGTTTTCATAATGCACCTCCTTGTTTTTTTAGTCCATAATTTTTGTTATTTTTGCAAACTAAAATTAAGACGACAAAAATACTAAAAAGTTTAGCAAAAAAATAAATTATGGCAAAAGATTTTTCAACAAGAGCAGAAAATTATTCACAATGGTACAATGATGTGGTAAAGAAAGCTGATTTGGCAGAAAATTCAGCAGTAAGAGGTTGTATGGTTATTAAGCCTTACGGTTATGCTATTTGGGAAAAGATGCACGACGCCCTTGATAAGATGTTTAAAGAAACAGGTCACGTAAATGCTTATTTCCCAATTTTCATTCCCAAATCTTTTTTCAGCCGTGAAGCTCACCACGTAGAAGGTTTTGCCAAAGAATGTGCGGTTATTACTCATTACAGATTGAAAAACGATCCCAATGGCGGTGGTGTTGTCGTTGATCCAGAGGCAAAACTGGAAGAAGAGCTCATCGTTCGACCCACTTCGGAAACCATCATTTGGGACACCTACAAGAATTGGATACAATCGTACCGCGACCTGCCAATCCTATGCAACCAATGGGCTAACGTTGTCCGTTGGGAAATGCGCACCCGTTTGTTTTTGCGTACCGCTGAATTTTTGTGGCAGGAAGGGCATACCGCTCACGCCACCCGTGAAGAAGCCATTGCGGAGACTCAGAAAATGCTCAATGTCTATGCTGATTTCGCTGAAAAATATATGGCAGTATCTGTTGTCCGTGGTGTAAAATCACCGAACGAACGTTTTGCCGGTGCTGATGACACCTATTGTATTGAAGCGCTAATGCAAGATGGAAAAGCTCTTCAAGCTGGCACATCACACTTCCTCGGCCAGAATTTTGCCAAGGCTTTCAACGTTCAGTTCCTCAACCAAGAAAACAAACTCGAGTATGTTTGGGCTACTTCCTGGGGTGTTTCCACACGTTTGATTGGTGCACTCATCATGAGCCATTCCGATGACAACGGTCTTGTTCTCCCTCCAGCGCTAGCTCCCATTCAAGTAGTTATCATTCCTATTTATAAGAGTGAAGAACAACTGAAACAAATTTCAGAAAAAGTTGATCCTTTGATTAAGAAACTGAAAGATAAAGGCATCAGTGTCAAGTTCGATGACGACGACTCCAAACGTTCGGGTTGGAAATTCAATGAATATGAAATGAAAGGGGTTCCTGTGCGTATTGCCATTGGGCCTCGTGACCTTGAAAACAACCAGGCCGAAGTATGCCGCCGCGACACTCTCGAAAAGACCAATTTACACTTCGACACCCTTGATGTTGAAATAGAAAAACTGCTGTCCGATATCCAGCAAAGTTTGTTCGACCGCACCGTCAAGTTCCGCGAAGCCAACACTCGCAAAGCCGACACTTGGGAAGAGTTCGTCGACATTCTGGATAATCAAGCTGGTTTTGTTTATGCCCACTGGGACGGCACTCCCGAAACCGAAGAACTCATCAAGGAAAAAGCAAAAGCGACCATCCGCTGCATTCCATTCAACAATCCTTTGGAAGAAGGCCAGTGCATCCTCACAGGCAAGCCCTCAAAACAAAGAGTTTTATTTGCAAGAGCATACTAATCAATAATTTACTTTAGCGAATCTAAAAGATATAGTATAAATTGACGCTCCTGAATCCGCGGATGAGGGAGCGTTAATTCTTCTGTATTCATCTGAATCTGATCAAAATACAAAATATCAATATCCATTGTGCGATCTTGATAATCTTGGGTGCCGTAAGGTGTTTTGCTTTCAGGACTTCTACCTAATTGGAATTCAATATTTTTTGTAACCTTTAATAATTCAAGTGGTTCTAATTCCGTTTGGATTTCCAGCACTTGATTCAAATAATCATGGGAATCATAACCCCATGATTTTGTTTCAATGACTGGAGATTTTCGAATGATAGTACCACATTGGGATTCAATCATTAGTGCCGCTTCATTCATATAAAAGGCCCGATTGCCTTTATTGCTTCCCAACGACAAAACCGCCTTAAACATCTTCAAAATTTTTACTCGATATCGTAACCGATGCGTTCAATTTTTTCAAGATTATCAATCTTCTTCAATTTTTCCATCAGCTCATTCAAAGCATGAACATTTTCTATATACAACATCAGTGTTCCTTTGAAGACATTATCTTTGGTTTCAATATTCAGCGAGCGAATGTTCAAATTTAATTGTGAAGTAATGATATCAATAATATCCTTAATCATGCCTTTCTTATCAAAACCCGTCAACCGGATACCGGAGAGGAAAGCCAGGTTCTGCTCTTTGCGCCATTTCGCCTTAATGATTCTATTGCCGAATTTTGACATTTGTTCAATAGCTTTCGGGCAATCAGTTCTATGTATAACAATTTCATTATTATACAGTTGAAAACCAACCACACTATCGCCAGGAATAGGATTGCAGCAAGCAGAAACGCGGTAACGAATATTTTCGGAAGTATCGTCAAGCATAAACATTGAAGGATTGGTTGTCAACTCCTCGTCAATCAACTGGCTCAACGATTTGCTGGTAATTTCGTCAGAAACCTTTTTTTGGAATTCCTCCAACTCGCTGTTACGCTCGTTGGAAAAAATTTTCTTGATACGTTCTTCCGAGAGCTTATTTTGAGCGACATAATCCCAGAATTCCACTTCGGATTTGAATCCCAATTCAGCTTGAACGCGAGCATAATTAGTCTTTATGTAATCGATGCCGAGGTCCTTGAAATATGCTTTCAGTTTTGATTGACCTTTATTTTGCGTTTTTTTCTGCTGAGCTCTCAAGGCTTCCTTAATGCGTTCCTTGGCACGGGAAGTCTTTACGTAATCGAACCAATCTGCCTTTGGGAATTGTTTTTTGGAAGTGATGATTTCCACCTGATCGCCATTTTTAAGCACATAACTGGCAGGAACTATATTAAAATTGACCTTCGCTCCGATGCACTGGTCACCCAAATTAGTATGTAAATCGTAAGCCAAATCAAGGACAGTTGACCCAATCGGAAGCTGTTTCATCTCACCTTTAGGTGTGAAGATAAACACTTCTTTTAATTCAAGATTCAACTTAATCTCATTCAAAAAATCGAGGGCATTAGTTTTGTCGCTCTTGAGCACTTCACGAATTTTCATCAACCACTCTTCAACGCGATTGTCATATTCTTTTGGGGTTCTTTCCGCTTCCTTGTACTTGTAATGGGCGGCGAAACCCTTCTCTGCAATTTCGTCCATACGTTTTGAACGAATTTGGACTTCCACCCATTTACCGGTCTTACTCATTGCCGTCACATGAAGAGACTGATAGCCATTAGGTTTCGGGTGAATCAAGAAATTGCGTTCACGTTCGGGATTGGTTTCATACAAACTGGTTACAATGGCATAAATAGCCCAGCAAATTCGCATTTCATCTTCAGGTTCACTATCGAAAACAAAACGTACGGCAAAAATATCGTAAATATCTTCAAAATTGATATTTTTACGCTTCATTTTTTGATAGATAGAAGAAATGGATTTTGTTCTACTTGACATTTTGGCCACGATACCTTGGGCATCCAGTCGTTCTTGGATAGGTTTGACAAAGTCGGCAATTAAAGTCTGTCTATCCTCTTCTGTTGCCTTCAACTTATCAGCGATAAACTGGTATGTATTAGGATTCGTATATTGCATTGCATAATCTTCCAACTCGCTTTTGATAGCATACAAACCCAGGCGATGTGCAATAGGAACGTAGAAATAAGTCGTTTCCGAAGCAATTTTAAGTTGTTTTTCTGTCGGCATTGATGACAGAGTACGCATATTATGCAGTCTGTCAGCCAACTTAATCAAGATAACTCTCACATCGGCAGACATAGAGAGGAAAATTTTTCTAAAATTTTCCGCCTGAATGGAAAGATTGCTATCGATGACCAAATCCTCTATTTTTGTCAAACCATCAATGATGGTAGCGACTTTGTCACCGAAGATTTCGCGCATATCATCGAGAGTATAATCTGTATCTTCAACCACATCATGAAGAAGCGCACAGACGAGGGAAGTTGTCCCCAAGTTGATTTCCTGGGTAACGATTTTAGCAACAGCTATAGGATGATATATGTATGGTTCTCCGCTACGCCTGCGCATATCCTTATGAGCGTTAACCGCCAAAGTGAAAGCTTTACGAATCAATTTTCGTTGTTCGAGCGTGGTTTTGTCATACATATAGCTGAGGAGTTCGCGGTATTTCCTCACAATCATCTTATTTTCCAATTCCGCATTAGGAATATAAACTGATGCCATCTTATTAATTTTTTTGAAGGCACTAAATGCAATGCCCTAATTCTTAAAAAAAACTATTGTTTAATTACTTTCTTTGTCATTACAGTCTGTCCGTCATTGATGCGCAAGAAATAGCATCCCGAAGATAGATTTGACAAATTGAAATCATTAACGCCCTGATATACTTGCTGTTCCATAATCATCTTACCAGACATATCAAACAACTGGGCATTCATCTGCCAAGCATCGCCTTCGATAACGACGTAAGCATTTGAGGCAACGGGGTTAGGATAAACGCGACAACGAGTTTCACTCACGCTGTGCTGGGTATCAATTCCTGTCGTATTCAAAGCAGCAAGTACAGCTTGGTAAGCATCCACCTTGCCAGCACCAACAATCAAAGGATTAGAAGCCTCCGTATACTCATCATGAAAAGCTGTCTGTCTAAGAATATTCTTAATTTGCGAAGGTGAAAGATAAGGGTTGGCTTCCAGCATCAATGCCACTACACCTGCGACAAAAGGTGACGCCATTGATGTACCTGACAAAGAAGTGAAGCCATAAGTTCTACCATTAAAGGTCACATTATGACTACTTTCAAGACTTTCAGTCGTATAACTTGACAAAGCGGCAACGACATCTTGACCCGGTGCGGAGATGTCAGGCTTGGTAAAATTATCGATAACGGGGCCATGGCTTGAGAAGGAAGCCATAGCACCATTGCCAGTAAAAATGCCCGCACTATTTTTGGAACGAGCGATATGAGCTGCAACAGTAATCGCGCAATCGACATTAGATGGAGCACTGATGCCATATTCCTTATCGCCGGCCGTCCAACCATCACCAAGGGACATAAAAGCGGCGCCCCAGTTTCCAACGCCAGTAGTCAATTCTATCAGATTCCAAGCATGGAAGTCTCCTTCATCAGCAACAATACAAATACCGAAATTGATACCTCCGTAGACAGTTTTCTTAACACGCAATTGGACACTTGGCCGATGATTTGGCACAGAAGACTGTACATTGTCAATTTTCATCTCTACAGGAATACCCAAGACCACACAAGTAGTATCAATAGTAAAATCTCCGTCAGCGGTATTAAAAAATGGTGTATAACCCAATATGTTGCCACTGTTATCCAATACCATAACCGAGTATTTGAAAGAAGTATTAGGAGAACTAATCATGGTCAAAGCTTGTCCATAATTAATCTGAGGTTTTTTAGAAGTAGCAAAATTGATTTTGGAACGCAATGTATCTTGATTCGTATTAAAGTCTTGATGAAGATGAAACTTGTCATCACCATTATTTCCGGCACTGGAAACGAAAACGACACCAAGGTCTGACAATTCCTGCATGGCATCGGCAATAGGGCCTGTACCATCCATAAAGCCCATATAATACAAGCCCCAACTCATATTGACGACCAAACGTTTCTGTTCCTGCTGTGCAACATTGTACATCCAACGAATGCCATCAATGAAAGCCTGTTCGTTCACCAAAAAAGTGCAAAGGAGGATATTACTACCAGGGGCAACACCACGAAGAGGCGTGCCACCACCAGCACCTGCCGCAATACTGGCGACGTGTGTTCCATGATAACCATAATCATAAATATTGAAAGTATCGCATTGAGCGGCAAGAAGTTGTTCCTGACCGACATATTCAGTGCCATAATTGAATCCTTCGGGGGCGGGTCCGCCGGTGCGGAATTGATCCCATGCACGCAAGATGCGGTAATTTTGCAATTCAGCGTCATAAAAGACTGGGTGAGAATAGTCGAACCCCCAATCGGTGACACCAATAATAACATCTTCGCCAGTAAAGGACTTCGGCAGGTTAATTCCTTGGTAGACACTATCTACGCGCCCATCTGGAACAGCCTTTTGCAAATGGATACCATTAATCTGCCCAAATGTTAATATAGGCAGGAGAAACAAGAAAGTGATAAATTTTTTCATTTTAAAAATCTTTTGCTGATAATTTCAATATGTCTAAAAACTCGGGCAAGTCAGGATTCTGAATTCTCAAATCATTCATTTTGTCCTGCGTGTCATAAATCAATTTTTCTTTAGGTTTTTCATCTGTCTTAACAACAACTTGTATATCATTTACTTGAGGACTATAATGATTGCGAAGGTATTCGAGAGCGAGTCTGGTTCTTGACTCAAAATTTTCCTTCATCAATTCATTTTTAACAGTAACTGTGATAATGTTGTCTTTAATTGGAGGAATAACTTTCTCCAAGGGATAATAAATGGTAGGGATTTCACGGAAGAGCAGTTCAAACATTTCCGTCCATTTTTCAGCAAATTTTTCATCTATATTTGATAGACGCTCAACGCATTCTCCATCAGTTTGTACAACTTCCTCTGCATCAATATCTTCTGCCACACAATCCTCTGATGGTATAACTTGTGTGTTTTCCTTAGTTTCGTCGTTTGGAGTAGCTTCTTCCGCCGGTGCTGGATCGGATATCAAATCCTTGATTGTTGGAGCTTTTCGGACTGGAGAAGTTGCTGGTGGAACGAATGTTTGCTGAGAAACTTGCGGGGCTGTCGAAAAAATTCCTGGAATTTCTGCAACCTCATTAGGCTTGGATGAATCACTCCCGTGATTGCCTGACTTTGGCTGAAGCCGCAGCTTTATTCTTGATAAATATGTAATTGGCGTTAATCTGCATCAAGCACAATTCCACTGACAAGCGTTTATTATTCGACATTTTGATATTGAAATCGCAATCATTGAGCATAGATAAAGATCTGAGTAACAATATCTTGTCTATTTTACCAACTTGAGCTACATATTGTTGTTTGATTTCATCGCTAACTTCCATCAAGCGAACAGTCGATTGATTTTGAGCCATCATCAAATTGCGGAAATGTTTAGCGAGGCCAGCAATAAAATGCTGTGCCTCAAAACCATTGGCCAGAATGTCGTCGAAAAGGATCAATGATGCCGTGGGATCATCCCCAAAGAGAGAATCCGTCATTTTGAAATAAATATTGACATCAAGAACATTAAGATTAGCGACAGTTTGTTGATAGGTCACATTGCTCCCCGTAGAACTAACAATCTGGTCGAAAATGGACAATGCATCACGAAGTCCGCCATCAGCTTTAGCTGCAATAACGCGCAGGGCTTCTTCATCAGCTTGAACATTTTCGCTTTGAGCCACATATTTCAGATGATTTATAATATCGTTATCGCTAATACGTTTGAAATCATACACTTGACATCTTGAAAGAATCGTAGGAATGATTTTATATTTTTCAGTAGTAGCGAGAATGAATTTGGCATACGCTGGAGGTTCTTCAAGAGTTTTAAGAAAAGCGTTGAATGCTGCTGAAGACAGCATATGAACTTCATCGATGACATAGACCTTGTACTTGGCACCTTGAGGTGCGATATGGACTTGTTCGACAAGTGTACGTATACCTTCAACAGAATTATTGGAAGCAGCATCGAGTTCAAACACATTGAAAGATGCAGATTCATTGAATGATCGACAAGAATCACATTCATTACAAGGTTCAAAATCGGCTGTCAGATTACTGCAATTCAATGCTTTAGCGAAGATACGAGCGCATGTTGTCTTACCCACGCCACGGGGGCCGCAAAAAAGGAAAGCCTGGGCGACCTGCCCCATCTTGATAGCATTTTTCAGTGTCGAAGTAATATGATCCTGACCCACCACAGAATTAAAGGTCGTTGGACGGTATTTTCGGGCTGATACAATAAAATCCTCCATAAATTCTAATACACAATAATTTATACATTTTAAACTTCATGTACGAATTATATTTTGCTAACATACAAAAATACAATTTGCAATCGCAAAGATACATAAAATTTTCAGTTATCTTTGACTTCATTTTGATTTTTTCGATAAAAATATTTTACAAAATAAGCAATGCTTATTATTTTCAATTTCTTCAATTATTAAAATCATTTTTAACCGATTTTTTTTAAAAAAAATTGTATATGTGAAAAAAAATAATGTAATTTTGCATTCTATACTTATTATCACATGAGTATTTTTTAATTATCCACTCATAAATCAAGCATCATGAATAGAATAAACGAACACCCCATTTTGGACATTCCAAAAGCAGAAGAAATTGTTTTCGAATACAATGGCCAAAAAGTCATCGGTTACAAGGGCTATACAATTGCAGCGGCCTTACACCAGGCTGGTTATCCGATTCACAGCCACAGTATTGATGGTCGCGAACGCTCCTTGGAATGTGGCATTGGCAAATGCGGCGCATGCCAAATGCTTGTTGACGGCGAAATCAAGCGTATTTGCATCACTCCAGTTGATGGCGTTAAGAAAGTTCAGGAAATTCCCCAGAATTATTTTCCTGAGGAACGTCCAGTTTCGCAAGAAGTTCGGGAAGTTTATAAGACACAGGTCGTGATTATTGGTGCTGGTCCTGCTGGTCTTGCATGCCGTGAGATGCTCAATGCCCAAGGCCTCAGCAACATCGTAATTGACAACAACGAACGTGTTGGCGGGCAATTCAACATGCAGACCCATCAATTTTTCTTTTTTGAAAAAGAAAAAACCTATGGTGGAATGCGCGGTTTTGACATTGCCAAAACACTCGCCGGAGACGATCATACGGGCATTTTCCTCAACTCTACCGTTTGGGACATACTGGAAGGCAAGCGTGTTGCTGTCAAGAATTTAAAAGACGGGAGCATTTTCTATGTAGATGCCGAATATTTGGTTGTGGCCACTGGTGCCGTTCCTTTCATGCCGGTTTTCGAAAATGATGACCTTCCTGGCGTTTATACCGCAGCCGTTGTTCAAAAGATGATGAACGTAGAGCATACGTTGCTTGGCAAGCGAATTCTCTCCATTGGTGCTGGTAACATTGGTTATCTAACTTCATATCAAGCCACTCAAGCTGGGGCTAAAGTGGTAGCCATCGTCGAAGCCATGGACCATGAAGGTGGTTTTCCCGTTCAAGCCAACCGCGTACGTCGTCTTGGGATTCCCATCTATACGTCACATGTTTTATTGCGCGCCATTCCGAACAAAGATCGTACAGGAATTACGGGTGCAGTCATCGCTGAGTGCCAGAACTTCAAACCAGTACCCGGCACTGAAAAGACCATTGAAGGCATTGATGTCATCAACATCTGTACAGGCTTGATTTCCGATAGCCAGTTGCTTGTCAAAGGTAAAGAGGTTTTCGGAGCGAACGTATTCGGTGCTGGTGATGCTGTTCGCGTGGGCGAAGGCACATGCGCCGTATTGCGCGGCAAACAAGTTGCCCTTGAAATTGCCATGCAAATGGGCAAACGTGTCAACTATGACGAATACCTTGCTGTTTCCAAAGAATACATCGATGCACAACAACGTCCCATTCGTATCCTTGACAAGCCTAATAAACCTACTGCAGAACGCATGAACCAAAAGGGTTTCGTCATCCCCGACTGTCTCTTCGGCTTTGCGTGCAATCCATGCTCCTTCTCTTGTCCGCAAGGTGCCATTACCAAGGCATCAACCTCTTCGGTCCCTGTGGTGGACTATGACAAGTGCATCGGATGCATGGAATGTGTTTCACACTGCCCTGGCTTAGCCATTTTCGGCTATAACCTATTGAAGAACTGGCTGTTCTTGCCTATCGAATATCACGTTGATGAAAACAGCGAAGTGGTTCTCATCAACGACAAGGGAGAAAAAGTTGGCGAAGGAATTGTTGAACACATCAAAATCAATCCCAACAAAACAAATGTGGCCCGTGTAAAAGCCACCGATATCTGTGGAGAGAAGCTGACCGAAGTTACTGGTTTCATTGTCAAGGAAAAATTCGGAGAGAAAGTTGAGATGAATCCATTCAAGATGGAAGGGAAGGATCCTGCCTACGTATGCCATTGTGAAGACGTGCAAATTGACAAATTGTTAGAAGTCATTGGCAAGCGCAAAGAAATATCCGTAGACGAATTGAAGCATACCACCAGAATTGGCATGGGCACGTGCCGTGGCAAGCGTTGCATTCCACGCGTAAAACAACTACTCCGCAACTATGGCATTGAAGTCATTGGCGATGCAACCCCTCGTGGACCTCTTTCTAACCAACTGACTATCAACGATATGCAACCATCCTATCAAGCCACGGAATACATCGCCAATATTGGCAAAGCGACCAAGAAAATTGAATGCGACGTATTTATTGCCGGAGGTGGCATTGCTGGAAGTGGCTTGTTCCGTTATTTCTCCGAAAATGGTAAAAACACAGTCCTTTGCAATGCTGAACGTGGATCTTCGTGGCGTTGCATCGGTGGTGGCCGTCCGGCATTCTCAGTTCCTGAAATTGCAGACATCGCCAACCACAACCAAGAGATTTTCAAAGAACTGCAAAACCAGACCAATGTTGGTTATTATCCCATCCGTTATGTTGGTTTTGCTCACGACGAAGCCACCTATAAATCTTTGGAAGCGTCATTGGGATGGTCAGACGGATACATGGTTGACCGCAAGGATTTCCAGAAAGAAATTTCTCCGTATTTCAATTCAAAACTCAACACCTACAGTGCTGCCTGCATTACAAATAATTGCTGGCAGGCTACGCCAGGAAAAGTCATCGACTACATTCGACACTTGGCTTGTGAAAAAGGTGGCATTCTGTTGGAAGATTGCCGTTTAGTAGAAGTTCAACGCACTGCCAAAGGCTTCATGGCATTAGTCTATACCCACGATAAAGAATTTGTAGAATACCATTGCGAACACTTCGTCAATGCCTTAGGATACCAAGCAGCCAAATTTGCCAAACAGCTTGGCATTGAAACGGGACTATATCCTATCAAGCATCAGGCATTCATCACTGGCCGCTTGCCCATGTTGGGAAAAGATGGCGAATGTTTGGACATGCTCATTGACCGTCGTCGATACAAAGGTTTTTCTGCCGTTTATGGGCAGCAATTCAAGGAAACGGGACAAATCATTGGATGTGCATCTCCTGGCACCGATGCAGCCGAAGCCGGCAAAAATCTGAAGTACAACGCTCAGGATTTCCTGGAAATTTGCGCTGAAATGTTCCGTGAATGGATTCCTCAGTTGGGAGCTGTCAGTTTCCAAGCTTTCTGGAGTGGTTATTACACCGAGCCTCGCTATATCATTGATCCAAGCCACGGATTACTGGTCGGCTTGCAAGGTCATGGTTTCATGCTTGGACAGTATCTGGCTAAAATCTACGTTGACAAGTACATGGGGCGTGAAGTTCCCCAGTACATGGACCGCTTGCTCCTCAGCGGTGATGGCTTGACCGAGCAATCGTTCAAATAAAAAAACAAATTTAACCATTAGCAAAAGGGGGAAACGAACGTTTCCCCCTTTTCATTAACCCTTTATACAAAATAAAAAATTATCAGGAACCACACTTAGAGTAGCCACAGTTTGAGCAGCACAAACAACCTTCTTTATACTCCATATTTTCCGCTCCACATTTGGGACATACAGAGCCTTTAACCTTGGTCCCATCCTGAATAAAACCTTTCAGAGCACGGATAACACCATTTTTCCAGCTATTGATGGTTTGTTCTCTAAAGTTGAGACCTGAGATAATATTAATAATACTTTCCATAGGGATTTCGTGTCTCAAGAGGGCAGAAATCATTTTGGCATAGTTCCAGAATTCGGGATTGAAAGTACGTGACAAACCGCTGAGCGTAACCGGATAACCATCCTTGTCGTAGTATTGGAAATCGTAGGTTTTGGTTCCATCTTCATGGCGGTTTTTAATGATATTGCCACTTTCCACCCATGCGGGAATAACGAAGCGATCGCTTTCAGTCTTACCAGTAAAGATTTCGTATGGGCGATTATCGCGAAGACCGACGAATGCGATCCAATCTTCACTATTGTTTTTGAAACGAACAATTGATGCTGGCAGAGAAACGGGACGTTTATAGTTTTGAAGTTTATCTTCAGGTTTTTTCTCCTCCTTAGATACTGTATTAAGGACGCCGTCACGAGAGCCTTCGCGATAAACGGTCATGCCTTTACAACCCACTTCCCAAGCTTTAACATACAAACCAGCAACAGTTTCTTCAGTGGTATTTTCGGGCAAGTTAATCGTAACAGAAATTGAATGGTCAACCCATTTTTGCACTGAACCCTGCAAAGCGACCTTCATCAAGTAATCCGTATCTGCCGCTGTAGATTTATAGTAAGGGGATTTTTCGACCAATTGGTTGATTTGATCAACATCCATAGAAGTCAATTGTTCTTTACTGACACCTTGAACCTTTGCCCAATCGACGAATTTCGGGTGGAAAACGGTATATTCTTCGAACATGTCGCCAACAGTATCTTTCGACACTTTACGATTGCGGTTCATATCGTTAGGGTTAATTTTGCGTCGACGCATATAGAACACGTTGAAAGCGGGTTCTATACCGGAAGTCGTTTGTGTGCAAATACTAACGCTACCCGTTGGAGCAATTGTAAGCAGAGCTATATTACGACGACCATAACGAACCATGTCGTCATAAAGTTTTTCATCAGCGGCTTTCAGTCTGAGGACGAACGGATTATGGCTTTCTTTGATACAGCTATACACTGGGAAAGCGCCACGTTCGCGAGCCATGGTGACCGAAGAACGATAAGCGGCCAAAGCAAGTTGTTTGTGAACTTCTGTAGAGAAAGCATTACCATGTTCTGAGCCGTAACGAATATTCAGGGCGGCCAACATATCGCCTTCTGCGGTGATACCCAAACCTGTACGACGACCTTTCAGAGACTGGCGTTTAATTTTGTTCCAGAGTTCCAGTTCAACACGTTTCACATCTTCGCTTTCAGGATCACTTTTGACCTTAGCGATTATCTTTTCAATTTTCTCAAGTTCCAGATCAATGATATCGTCCATCAAACGTTGAGCATACTGCACGTGTTGACGGAACAAGGGCATATTGAAAGTAGCCTCTTCGGTAAACGGCTTATCGACATAGCTGTAGAGGTTCATTGCTATCAGGCGGCAGCTGTCGTAGGGACAAAGAGGGATTTCACCGCAAGGGTTGGTTGAAACGGTACGGAAACCTTCGTCGGCATAGCAATCAGGAATAGCTTCTTTGTGGATGGTATCCCAAAACAGCACGCCTGGTTCTGCTGATTTCCAAGCGTTGTGAGTAATCTTCTCCCACAATTTAGCCGCGTCAATTTCCTGTTTGTATTTTGGATTAGAAGAATCAATCGGATATTGCTGAACATAAGGTTTACCAGATTTAACACATTCCATAAATTCGTCATCGATTTTCACGGAGACGTTTGCACCTGTAATTTTACCTTCTGTCATTTTAGCATCAATGAAATGCTCTGCATCAGGATGTTTAATTGAGATAGAGAGCATCAAAGCGCCACGGCGGCCGTCCTGAGCCACTTCGCGAGTGGAATTGGAATAGCGTTCCATAAAAGGAACCACGCCGGTAGAGGAAATGGCGCAGTTTTGCACCTTACTACCTGAGGGGCGGATGTGAGACAAATCATGACCCACGCCACCACGACGTTTCATTAACTGAACCTGCTCCTCATCCATTTTCATAATACCGCCATAGGAGTCTGAGCGGGCATCATTGCCGATAACAAAGCAGTTTGACAGTGACGATATTTGGAAGTCGTTACCGATACCTGCCATTGGGCTACCTTGAGGAACAATATATTTAAAATGATCAAATAGTGAAAAGATAAGTTCTTCGCTCATTGGGTTGGCATATTTTTTCTCTATGCGTGCAAACTCACGTGCCAGTCTGCGGTGCATATCGACTGGCGTGCGTTCCATCAATTTACCTTCATCATTTTTCAAGGCATACTTATCAATCCACACACCGGCTGCCAATTCATCACCATCAAAATAAGCCACGCAATCCTCAAAAATTTCCTCTTTTTCGTAAGTTCTAGCAATTTCGACTTGTTTTTCTGGAACGGCATCTTTCTCCTCAAAGTCTGTACCACCGACCAATTCGGCAAGATCATCGAATTGCAATTCATCCAACTGGTTTTTACGGGCTTCCACCAGTGATTTTTTTTCGGTTTTAACAGATTCAGTTGCGGATTCCAAAGTTTCCGAAAATTGATTTTCTCCTAAAAGCGTTAAATCTTTATCCATATATCTTGATCAAATAAATATTTTTCACTCCAAAGCCGCCTTTTCTCCACTCACTTCAACTTTTTTGCATTATGCCACAAAGTTAAAAATCTAATATACAAATAGTTAGGCGAACTCTTTACATCTTAAAAGTCATTTGCTAAAATAATTACTTTCTCAAGAAAAAAACGTTAAAACGAAGACATAATATTAACAAAATTCAGTTGATATTTTTATTCGTTGATTATTAGAGAATTAAGAAATTCATCCAAAAAAAATATTTTTTTCGAAAAAAAATGATGGAAAATTTGATTTTTTTTCTATCAAAAAAGATGGCAATTTGAGAAAAAAAAGACATTGGATTAACACCTATTTCATTAACCCAATGTCTATATGCAAGTTGCAAATATCAAACTCTATTTTCGATAAAAATATTTACATTTTTTTAATATTTCAACCATTTCCAGATTTCCTTCCAAGTGACTTTTTTACCATACATCAGGATACCCGTACGGTATACTTTAGCGGCGAACCATACTGTCAGGACAAAGAAAACGAGCATCAATGTCATTGAGAGTAAGAGTTCCCAAAGTGGGACACCCGATGGCAGGCGAGTCAGCATGGCCACAGGTGAAGTGAACGGGATCATAGACAGCCAAAACGCCAATTGACCATTGGGGTTATTGGCGATGGGCATAATCAGCACGATGGTCAAAATCAAAGGCATTGTAATGGGCAAAGTCAATTGGTTCGAATCCGTTTCATTGTCCGCAGCCGATCCGACGGCGGCAAACAATGCCGCATAAATCAGATATCCTGTCAGGAAGAAAAACAGGAAACATAAAATCAACTGTGAAAATGAAATGGGGAAATAATTGCTGATATCGGAAAAAATCGTGGAAGCATCAAAGGTGTCTTCCGCAGCCATCTGGCTTTCGTTCATCATTTCCGCCACCATTTGAGAACTGGTGTCTGAATCGTTCAACAAATTTGGCACAGCCATTTGTATTCCGCATAATATAATAAAGGTAAAGGCCACCCACATCAGAAATTGCGTCAACCCCACCAATGCCAGACCAATGATTTTTCCCATTAACAATTCTATGGGCTTAACAGAAGAAATCAAGACTTCGACGATGCGGTTGTTTTTCTCTTCCCAAACACCTCGCAGCACCTGGCCAGCAAACATAAAGATAAAGAAATAGATAAAGAAGCCGCAAATCATGCCAATCGACTTATTCATTTCCGCAAGGCTTTCCTTTTCGTCTCCCTGGTCGTCTATTTGCAAAGTGGTAATTTCGGCTCGCGACGCGTTCTTGATAGTATTAAACTTTTCAGCATCGATATTAAAAGAGTCTCGCAGCATCTGGTCAAAGAAAATATTGTCGATTTGACTTTCCAAATCCGAACAAAGGCCCATCGATGGTTCTTCCTTGTAATACAAATTAGCCACCATCTTCTGAGAATTCTTGGGCAAATAAAGCACCGCATCGAATTCTCCGTCCAAGGCTTCATTCTTTATCTGAGCGATGTCACCGGAGCGATAGGAGAACGTCAAGTGGTCATTTTCTTTAAATCTATTGATAAAATATTCGTTATCATCAACCACCAACACGCGCGTATTTTTCTCGGTCTTGATGGCGAGATACACGGGGAGCACCATCAATGCTGCAAAAATCAACGGCACCAAAAAGGTTAAGATGATGAACGATTTTTTCTTAACTCGCGTCAAATATTCGCGCGAAATAATCAATCCTACTTTACTCATGATGTTGTTGATTATATTTTTCTACTTGTTGAATAAATATCTGATTCATAGAAGGAAGAATCTCATTGAAAGCTTTCACTTCACCCAAACGCATGACACTTTGCAAAAGTCCATTAGCAGTTTCATCATCCAATATTCTAACCTTCAACATTTTGCAATTATCTTGTTGATTTTCTTCCAGTACCTGAAATGAACTTGGAAGATCAATGGCAGTTGAAGAATTCGCCAAACAGATGCTATAGGAATTTTCCCTGAATTGCTGTTTTATCTCTGCCAAATTGCCTTCCAGAATTTTATGAGCCTGATTGATCAGACAGATTTCATCACATATTTCTTCCACGGAATTCATATTATGGGTAGAGATGATGACCGTACTTCCCTTGGCTTTCATTTCATGGATTTCATTTTTCAGCAGGTTGGTGTTGATGGGGTCAAGGCCGCTGAATGGTTCGTCAAGAATCAGGAATTCCGGTTCATGAACAACGGTAGTGATGAACTGAACCTTTTGTTGCATTCCCTTTGACAATTCCTCCACCTTACGGTCCCACCAACTTTCGATACCGAACTTAATGAACCAGTATTTCAATTTTTCAACGGCTTCATTTTTTGTAAGACCTTTCAATTGAGCAAGATACATCGCCTGCTCACCAATTTTCATTTTCTTATAAAGCCCTCGTTCCTCGGGCAGATAACCTACTTTTTCGATATCTTTCCGATTGAGGATTTTGCCATTGAACCATACTTCACCACTATCTGGAGCTGTAATCTGGTTGAGAATACGTATCAGCGTAGTTTTGCCAGCACCATTGGGACCTAACAAGCCATAGATAATTCCTTTTTTTATATTCAAGGAAATATCTGACAATGCCTCATGCTGGGAATAGCGTTTGGTTACATTTTTGACTTCAACAATGTTCATTTACAATTCTTTCTTTTTTTTCTTTTTCTTCTTTTTTTTCTGAACCAACGGCTTATTTGCATTGGCATTCGAGGCATTTTTCAAAATATCCTTTGTAGAATCCAGGATAATATCTTCGGGCAAGGTCAGATGTCCATCCGATATTTCCTTAATCTGCTGGCAAATAAGTTTATCGTCCACCGTTTCACGATTGTAAGTCAGATACAATTTCTTCAGGTGATTGGCCAGCACGATGGTCATCTTTTCGCGCTCTTCAGCAGGATAGGCTGAGACCGACTTGATGATACGCTCCATGTTGCGGCCATAGGTGCGGAACCTGATGAGGTGTTTGTTGTAATCCGGCTTTTCATATTGAAAAACATCTGACTTAGGTTCGGGTTTAGGGAATGGACAATCCACTTCCAATTTATATTCTGCCATAATATGCAGATGATCCCACAACTTATGCCAATAATCCAAAGATTCCTTCTGGTTTTTCGATTCTTTGTCGTCAGGGCAAGCCAAAGCCATCATTTTAACGATGGCTTTGGCTTTTTCTGTCCGCTTGTCGTAATCCTCTTCCGCGAGAGCTTCAGCAACCATTTTCTGAATATTCCTGCCGTACTCTCTAATTATCAGCTTATTACGATTTACATTATATTCAAACATCTTAATAATTTCTATTTTTCGATACGGATACGAGCATCAACAGCGGTGAGTCCTTTGGATGTACCCAACAACGGGTTCAAGTCCATTTCAGCGATTTCCGGGGCGGCCTGTACCAAAGCAGAAACGCGAGCAACAGTTTCAGCGAACTTATCCTCATTGACAGGTTCCTGTCCGCGCACGCCCTTGATGATCTTGTATCCTCTCAGCTTTTGGATTAACGATTTAGCCTCATCCACATTCACAGGAGCCAAAGCGGCCTGAACATCCTTCATCACTTCGACAAAAATGCCGCCCAAGCCAAAGAGCACCTGATGACCGAACTTAGCTTCGCGTGACGAGCCAATAAACACTTCTGTACCGAAGAGCATTGGATACATTTCCACTGCGTAAGTTTCAGGAATCTTAATCAAACGATTGAATTCACGGATTACAGTTTCTTCATCCTTAACATTGAGGACAACTCCGCCAACATCTGATTTGTGAACTGGCCCCACAACTTTCATCACCAATGGATAACCGGCTTCTCGAGCAAAAGCAACAGCGTCTGCTTCCTTGTCAACTTCAACCTCACGTTTGCGATCAATGCCTGCGGCATCCAACAACTGGCGTATTTCAGTCAAACCCAAATAGCCATTCTGGCAATTGTCCACCACCTTACGGATAGCGGAGACATCAATAGCCGGCATTTCAGGGTTGGCAGGTTGTGGTTTCGGAGTATTGACCACTTTGGCAAGGGCGTTGCCAAACACACATTCTTCTGGAAAATTGATGCGGTGTTTGTTCTTGATAAAGTCGGCGATTTCATCTTTTACATTGATGATGGAAGGCAGAATTGGGAATATAGGTTTCTTGCAAGTCTTCATCTTCTGATCCAAAACATCGTAAACTTCCCAATTGGCGAACAATCCTGGTGAGCCAAAGATAACGCACATGGCATCAATATTGTCGAATTGGTTTTCGCAATAATCAATAATAGTTCCGAGTTGTTCTGCGGTACCCGTTGCCAAAAAGTCGATAGGGTTGCCAACAGAAGAGCCGGCGAAAAGTTTGCCGAGTAATTCCTGAGCGGCAGGACCTTCGAGATGAGGAACGTCAAGACCGTTATTGGACAAAACGTCGGTAAGCATAACCGCAGGACCACCAGCGTGGGTGATAACAGCAATGCGTTTGCCCTTGACTTCGGGATGCATGAAAATAGCGCAAACCGTAGTCAATTCTTCGCGGTTGTGGCAACGGACGATACCCGCTTTGCGGAACAAGGCATCAACCGCAACGTCTGAAGTTGCCAAGGCACCGGTATGTGATGAAGCGGCACGGCTACCAGCAGCAGAACCACCGGATTTAATAGCCGCAATTTTGCACCCCTTGGCAATCAATGAGGTGGAATGTTTCAGCAAACGCTTGGGATCGCTGACTTTTTCCATATAAAGCATAATGACTTTCGAACTCTTTTGAGGGTCAAAAGTTTCATCCAAATGTTCCAGCACATCTTCAATGCCTGTCTGTGCGGAATTACCGACAGCCCACACGCTGTTAAATGAAAGTCCATTTGTAATGCCGTATTCCTTGATAAAAACGGCAGTAGCTCCTGAACCGGTGATAAAGTCAACCCCCTGAGGGTTAAGCGGTGGAATGGGAGCATCGAACGCGCCACAATAATTGGTATTAAGGAAGCCCGTACAGTTAGGTCCAATCAAGCTGCCACCAACGCTATTAATGGTGTCCGCAATATGTTTTTCAAAAGCAGCACCTTCTGCATTTTCCTCGCCGAAACCAGCCGAGAGGATGATAAAGCCTCGTGTGTTTTTCTGCAAAGCCAATACATCAACCGTAGAAGGGCAATACTTGGCAGCGATAGCCAAAATGGCGCAATCCACTTCGGGAAGTTCTTCAACATTATGGTGACATTTTACACCTTGCACCTCTTCTTCTTTCGGGTTGACAGCATAAACCGTACCTTTGAAATTGCTATTGAGTAAGTTGGCAAGGACTTTTCCTCCTGGTTTATGAACATCATTTGACGCACCGACAACGACGATGCTTTTCGGATCAAGTAATTTGTGATTAATCATAATTATTATGTATTTATATTATTTTGTATTTATATTAATAAGGAAAATATCTGCTTCAACAATTTGCAAAAATACGTAAAAAAATCGTTTCGACAAGCCTATTGAAAAATTATCTACAAATTTTAACATATTTATATTTTTATATTAAATATTACATATTATTTAGATTGCATTCATTTTATTTCTATCTTTGTCGGCGATTTTTTATTTTAATATTTTACTAAAATGAAACAAATAATATTATATTTAATTGCTTTATTTTCAACGCCATTTCTTCTTAAATCTCAGAATTTCGGCAATGCGGAAAGCTATTCCAGACTTGAATCACCTTGCACATCAGCACAGCTGTTTATACCAAACTCTTTCATTTTAACAACATGTTGCAACGACTATCTTTTGAAGGAAACGACAAAAGCACATATTGACCTTTGGCTTCGAGCTGGCAACAACGGCATTGCCATCGCAATCGAGCACCAAGGGTACAGCAAATTCGGTGAAATCAAAGCAAGCGTGGGTTATGGTCGCCTATTTGGTCAAAAGGTCGGCATGACGATAAAATTTCATTATCTTGGGACCCATGCCGACCATTACGAGTTCTTACACTCGGTTACTTTTGATGTGTCTGCTTTTTTTGCCGCCACAAAAAAACTATTCTTTGGATTTGAAATATATAATCCCGCGCGACTCAAATACAATTTCACATCGACAGAAATCATTCCAATGAAATTTGCTCTTTGGTCGCAGTTTAAATATAGCGACAAACTCATATTCTCCTTGCTGATTTTCAAACAACTACCTGGAAATTTCAACATAGCCGCAAGTGCACACTACGCACCACTCAACTATTTTGCCTTTCACTTAGATTTGTCGCTCAACGAACTTGACATCGGTATTTTTCTAAGGTGCAAAAAAGTATATTTCAAAATCGATGCCAGCTACAATTACCAACTCGGCTTTTCTCCGAAAATCGGGTTACTATATCAATTTAAGATTAGAGGATCCAATAAAAAACATTTCATTGATAATTATGAACATGAAAAATAATATCACCACACCAATCCCTCTCTCGCAAAAGGAGTGGAAGACTTTCGTGGGAAAGCATGAAATTTTCTTTCTAACCCTATTCCTCTTCCCCTTACTTCTCTCTGCACAAATAGACACAATTTCGTACCAGGAAAAAGTGCAAGATGGATTATTAGAACGGTTCGAATCATTAGTAGATGACGAAGATGGAAATATAGAAGAACTGGAAGAACAACTCATTGAGGAACAGGAAAATAGAGAAAAGAAAAGTTTACTAAACCTCAACCAGCTATCATCCAATGCAGCTTTCGAAATCCTTAAACTCTCAGATTACCAATACTATCAGTTGCAAGCCTACATCTGCGATTACGGAGAATTGGCATCAATTTATGAACTCACATCCATCAATGGTTTTACTTTTGCAGACTTAGAAAGGATGAAACCATACATCGAAGCGAAATTCACACCAAAAAAGAATTATTTTTTCAAGAATTTTTTCAAGAAGTCTAAAAACAGTTTATTGATAAGATATTCTCAAATTCTTGAAAACCAAGCGGGATACGATACCAATTTGGAGAAACATTATTTAGGCTCGCCGCAAAGAGTAGCCTTCAAATACCAATTCAACAGTCAGGACAAATTTATGATAGCCATTTCTGGAGAAAAGGATGCGGGAGAAGAATTTTTCAAAGGGACGCAAAAACAAGGTTTTGATTTTTATTCGGGATACATTTGCCTGAAGGACATCAGCATCATAAAAAAAGCAATTGTTGGAGATTACAAATTGGATTTTGGGCAAGGACTTGTCGTCGGTTCTGCATTAATGAGCGGTAAAGGCGCTGGGGTAAGCAACGTGCGTCGGTTTGCGGGTAATGTGCGGCCTGTCGCACCGCTCAACGAAGGCAACTTCTTGCGTGGCGCTGCTGTCGAGATAGGCAACTACCACTACTCCGGCACCATTTTCGCTGGCTTTCGCCATTACGACGGGACTTTAAGCTTCAGCACCGATAGCACGCCGACCTTCGACGGATCACTTTCAAGCACCGGCTACCACCGAACACAAAGCGAGTGGGAAAAGAAAAACGGCATTACCTCGTGGGTATGCGGTGGCGACTTCAACTACCGCGGTCGGGTTTTTAAATTTGGCGCACGTGCGGTGCATACGCAACTCAACTGCGAGAAACTGCCTTCGGACAAGCCCTACCAGAAATTCAATTTCAGCGGTCGGGGAATGAGCAATTTCGGCATTGATTACCAGCTGGTTTTGAAAAAAACGCTACTTTTTGGCGAAGCAGGAGTTTCGGGCAACGGCGGTTGGGCCGCCTTGCAGGGCATCCTTTTCGACCTCGCCCCAGGAGCATCATTTGCGGCTCTTGCGCATTACCACGACACACGATACATTGCCCTGCAAGGCTCAGGATTCGGTGCGGCCAACGGCGAGTGGGGAGTCTACCTCACCTCGCAAATCATCGTCAACGCACATTGCGACCTCAGTTGCTACTACGACTTCTGTCAATCAACTTGGCTCAAGTATCGTACCGACGCACCTTCAAACACGATGCAGGCAGGGCTTAATATCGCCATTAATCCAGGACGAAATGCCAACATCAACTTCAAATATCAGTTTAAGAAAAAAGAAAAAAACAATCACACCGATGAACTCGTCAATGGGCTAGTACCATTCTACAGTTCTCGTTTCCGGTTAAGCGGAAGCTGCCAAGTCTTCGATTTTCTCAAACTGAAAAGCGAAGCAAATTTCGTTATTAACCATTCTAAATCAACAAATTATAAAAAAATAGGATTTCTGATTTTCCAAGACATTTCCATCAATATCAAACGAACTGGTCTGGGATTTGACGCTCGGGTAGCTTACTTCGACACAGACAGTTACGAGGAACGACTTTACGCTTACGAAAACGACTTATATTACAGCTTTACCATCAATTCCCATTACGGGAAAGGCTGCAGAGCCTATTTGCTACTGAGATACTCGTACAAATTCATCCATTTTTGGGTACGTATTTCACAGAGTTATTATTTTGATCGAAAGATTGTCAGCAGTGGACTGGAAGAAATTGCCAGTCCGCACAAAACCGAACTGAAAATGCAACTGATGTTCAAATTCTAAGTTTAAGCGAAAAGTTTCTCTATTTTATCCTTATACTTTTGCTGGATAAAATTACGTTTCAGTTTGAGGGTTGGCGTCAGTTCGCCCGTAGAAATGCTCCATTCGTAATCGACGAGAAAATAACGTTTAATTTGTTCGGCTTCGCCAAAACCTTTATTATAATAGTCTACGATTTTCTTGAATTTTGCTTTCACATCAGGATTTTGAATCATTTCTTCGTTCGTAGTGTAAGGGATTCCCTTATGGCGGCACCAAGAGCGAAGGTCGGCAAAATTAGGAACAATCAAGGCCCCTGCGAATTTCTTATTTTCGCCAAGCACCATAATATTATCGATGAGTGGATCTTCACAGAATTTTGCCTCGAGAATCGTGGGCACGACATACTTTCCCATGGCAGTTTTGAACATTTCCTTTTTTCGCCCCGTGATTTTCAACTGACCCGTAGGCTCAATGGTTCCCACGTCGCCCGTATGGAACCAACCATCAGCATCGATGGCTTCGCGAGTTTGTTCTTCATCCTTGTAATAACCTTTCATCACACAATTGCCACGGGTAATGATTTCGCCATCATCTTCGATTTTGACTTCAATACCGGGCAAAAAAGGACCGACCGTGCCAAATTTTACCCCGTTTTTGAAGAAATTGCTAACAGCAATTACTGGTGAGGTTTCTGTCAATCCGTAACCTTCGACAATAGGAATTTCCATTGCCCAGAAGACACGATTGATTTTTTCCTGCATTGCGGCGCCACCAGAAACGATGACCCCCATATTGCCGCCCAAAACCGCCTTCCACTTGCGAAGCACCAGTTTGCGGGCCCATTTCAATTTACAACGATACCATCGCGACTGCTTGAATTCATAATCATTGGCCACATCCACTGCCCAAAAGAAGAGTTTCTGTTTCAAGCCCGTCAACTTGCGGCCATTTGACAAAATCTTATCGTAGACCTTTTCCAGCAATCGCGGAACCGAAGTGAAAATATCTGGTTTAACTTCATTGATATTATCAACGATCTTTGCCAGATTTTCAGCATAATAAATGGAAATTCCCACATAATGCCATGCATACACCAACATTCTTTCGTAAGCATGACATAAGGGCAAATAACTGACCACCCTACTGTTAGGTGTAGCAGGAACTATGGGAATTATGGCTTTGACGTTACTCAATATATTACGATGCGTAAGCATCACCCCCTTAGGATTGCCTGTGGTTCCAGATGTATAGATCAATGTCACTACATCATCAGGCGTAATGCCAGCCTTGATTTCATCCAAATATTGAGGGCAAGGATTAGCTATACCCAACTCAACGACTTCATTGAGATGCCGAAAGCCACGCAAATTTCGGAAAGTATAGACTTTATCTTGCAATTCGGGAATTCCTGCGATAACATTTTCCACTTTGCGAAGCAGTTCCCAGCCTGCGACGAATATCATCTTTATTTCTGCATGATGCAAGATATAATCGTATTCCTTTTCGCTAATGGTCGGATAGATTGACACATGGATGGCCCCCAGCTGTTGAATAGCCATATCCAAAAAATTCCATTCAGGCCTGTTATTGCTGATAGAGGCAATTCTGTCACCTTTCTTGATGCCCAACTGCATCAGTCCGTAACTGATATAATTGACTTTTTCGATATACTCTCTGGTACTATAATGCACCCACACACCATTCTCTTTCCCACAAACAGCATCCTCCTTGGGAAACCATTTCTCGGCGTGCGGCAACAAATCGAAAATTCTTGTAACTTCCATTTTTCCCATTTTATAAGTCCAAAAAAACATGCGGATTTTTCTGTTTTCACACCTAATCCTAATGCTATTTTTGGAAAGGCAAAACTACAAAAAAATATGTAACTTTGCAATTAAAAAAAGTAAGGTCGTGGCTCGTGTGATTATTACCGCAAAAACCAGCAAACTGATGTCTCGGATTCCCCATAAAATTCTGATTAATGGGAATTTCATCGGCATTATGCAGCAAAAGCAGGTCTCCATTGACATGCCCGCAGGCATGTTTCAGTTCTCTATCCAGAGTGTCATTCCCTACTTCTCTTCATCAACAATCATTAATGTCCAGGAAAATGTTGAAAACCATTTGGTTTTTCAGGATCGCGAAAAATGGTGGGACATCCTTCTCATTATCGATCTTATTTTGTGGACATGGAGATTCTTCTGGAAATTTCCATCCCCCTGGAATTGGATTTATGAAGTTTTCACCAACGGGATTCTCATCTTATGGCTTTTGTACGAATGGCTTATTCGAAAGAAATACTTTAAAATCAGCACTTACATTATACCTACGGAAGGAAAAGTGGAAGCTAATATTAGTACGCAGGGAGCAATGTAAAGACTTAAAATTCAAAACTGGTAATTTAACCTATATTGCTATTTAGGATAAGATTGAACCTATAGATCCCCGCGTGAGCGAAAAGACAAGGATTATTCGATTTTTTTATTTTTCATTTAAAGAAATAATTCTTTATCCACTGGCCTAAAATTCAAAAATTTTATGTACGTTTGTAACGTTTTTGAAATATAATGCGTCTTTATATTGAATTCATTTTTTCAGAAACACAAAATTAGAATATAAAATATTAAAAATAAGAAAGTTATGAAAAAAATTATCACATTTGCCATGCTTCTGTTTTTAGTACTATCAAGTTACTCTCAACAGCAGAAACAGGTTGTGCCAGACCCAAGACTTTACGAAACTTTGGGTGAAAGTGCCGTCAACGATTTGAAAACCAACAATCCAAAACAGCTACTGATAGAAAACATCAATATGCAGTATTTTTGTTTTGTGGCCTTAAAATTGCCCGCACCGGAAGGCGAGTACATCATGAAGGGTGAACTGAAAAATTACCTGAAGCCGGATGCTGGAAAAAGTTGCAACTATTCTGAAATCATCGGCAGCGAAAGTGTAAACCGTTACTATTTCAATTTAGAGCAGGATGCATTTTTACCAACGGTTTACCCGTTAGGAAACACTGGTGTGTATGTTGTTGTCAACTCCAAGCAATGGTTTGACTTGCAAAAGCGCGCCGTTTTACATGAATATGGTTTTTAATTCTGAAATTTTTTAAGCTATGAAAAAGATATTAGCAATTTTTACCTTATTGGTTTTTGGTTTGATTGGCGTTTTGTCCGCCCAGACTGTTGTTACCATGGGCGGCTCCCAGACCGACGTAACTGGTTGTGACTTTGTTGTTTACGATCATGGTGGACTTAATGGCAACTATGCCAACAACCGCAACGACTTGTTGACCATTCACTCAAACAACCCTGCCGCCGCATGTGTTCAAATTCGCGTGATTTTAACAGATTTCAATATTCATTGGAGTGACACCCTCTATATTTACGATGGCACAACTGATGCCGACTCTCTGCTTTTGGGTGCCATCAACGATTCCGTGGTATACAATGTAACCTCGAACGATGTTGTCTTCACCGCCACCGTAATGAATCCATCAGGTGCACTCACCTTGAAATTTGTAAGCGATGGTGACAGTATTGGTAGAGGCTATGTCATCAAGACCGAATGTGTTGCACCTTGCCAGCGCGTAGGTTTGGAAATCGATTCTTTATTGTCCTCACACATCCCTTTCCTAGATGCAGACGGTTTCTTCTATGTCAATCTTTGCGAAAACGACACCTTGCACATGGTTGTCAATGGCGTTTTCCCCGACAATGATTTCAGTTATCACCAATCAAATGAAACCAACACTTTCACTTGGGATTTGGGTGTTGAAGTGTTGGAAGGTGAAGGCATGAACGTTTTGGATTATACTTTTGAAACCGGCCGTGGTTATGATATTGCCATCAGCAATGTTGACAGTGCCGGCTGCGCCAACACCATGCCCATTATTTTCAGAGTAAGAACCTCTGGCAACCCCATCAAGAAAGTGTCTCAACTTCCCCCGATGTGTACTGGCGATGCCATTACCGTGTCAGCAACCTATTCCAACCTTTCGGTCATTCAGGTGGACTCTATCTACAGCGAGCAGTTGACGACCTTGAAAGTCTTGGATACCATCTTCTTACCCGATGGTGTTGACTGCGGTAGCGGATGTGCTTACCAGTCTCCTGTAACCTTTACGGCTTTCTCACCATCAGCCACCATCCAAAGCCCCGATGACATTTTGTATGTTCGCATCAAATTGGAACACTCCTTCATTGGCGATATTTATATTGCATTAACCTGCCCTAATGGACAATATGCTAAGATTTTGAAGAAATACGGTTCTGGTTCCACCACCCAATGTTCCGGTATGATTCCACTGCCTTGGGGATGGAACGTTACAACTGGGATTGGCTCTGGCTCTGACTTTGGCGTTGTAGGTGGAGACAATGGTTCTAATTGTGATGAAAGCGCCAATCCCATGGGTACCACCTGGAACTACTGCTGGTCTAACAACACCAACCCACAATATGGCTATCAATATGCGGCTGGACAAGGTTATGTTTACGAATCCGTCAACCAGACCAACTCCAGAGTTGACTCTACTAATACTGTGAATATGACCAATGTTTACCATCCGGATGAATCATTTGCGTCTCTGATTGGTTGTCCGATGAATGGTACTTGGGCCATAACTGTCATTGATGGTTGGGGAGCTGATAACGGCTGGATTACAGAATGGGAAATGGCACTTGATCCTTCACTGCTGCCCCAAGACTGGTCTTATACCGTTCACCCCGACACCCTCATCATCTCTGGTCCTGGCGCTGAAGGTCAGTACATTATTCCCGATAGTAGTGGTAATATTGCTTATACGGCCACCGTTATCGATGAATTCGGCTGTGCCTACGACACATTGCTGAATATCGATGTCGTAGAACGTCCACATCCAGACCTTGGTCCTGACACCATCATCTGTCACGGTGACATCTACAACCTGAGTTCCAACTACCACCACGAAAACACCAGCTACGTGTGGAATACTGGCGAACGCACCCCTGACATCTTCCTGGCTTCCGCCGGAGACTATTCCGTTCGCATTACAGTTACCAACGACGAAGGCTTGGCTTGCAGTGGATCTGACACCATCCATATCGGTGTGGCACCAAAACCAATCCCGGCATTCTACGCCAGCGACACTGCCGGATGCTTGCCCCTGCAGGTACGACTCTACAACACCAGCACGGCTGACGGCATGAACATGTTCTACTACTGGACCGTCTTCGACGAGAACGGAAACATCGCCTTCACTTCCGACAAGAGGGAGCCCGACTTCAAGTTTGAAACCAGCGGAACCTATACCATCCGTTTAGTGACAACCACTGCGCTTGGTTGCGTTGACTCCACCACTTACATCGACTACATCACCGTCAACTACCAGCCCACCGCTGAATTCGATGCTCTTCCCGATGTCTCCCTTTGGTCCGAAAGCGACGGAAACATCCAGTTCCGCGTTCAGGGTGACACCCTCGCCTTTGGTGACGAAATGACATTCCAGTGGGATTTCGGTGATGGCGAAACCAATTCGACCAGCTTCAACCAGACCCACAACTATAGCACTTGGGGTGATTATGACGTCACTCTTTCTATGACCACTCCGCAAGGATGCAACAGCAGCATCACCCATCGCGTCGCCCTCGAAGCCGACCTCGTCTTCCCCAATGTCATCACTCCTAACGGTGACGGAGTCAACGATGTTTTCGCCATCGGAAACTTGAACTCGCAACACGACACCTACAACCCCGACAACTACCGTAATAACGAACTGTTCATCTACGACCGTTGGGGAAAGCAGGTTTACCATGCAGAAAACTACGACACCTTCATTGACATGACCGGCCAGCGCGGAACAGACATCCAAGTCGGTGAAAACGTTTTCGACGGCTCCAAATGCACTGACGGTTCCTATTTCTACACCTTCTATTACAAAGGCAAGCTCAAGACCGTCAACTACCATGGAACTCTGCAAATCATCAGAGACAGAAAATAAAAACATTTTTATTCCTGATATGAAAAGAATCATCTCCGCATTGGAGATGATTCTTTTTTGCAATAAGCTACTCAATACTATCGCGTTAGGGATTGAAGCGGTTACGAGCCTGCCGCAGGCAGGCGAAGTTTGAGCGAAAAGCCCGACGGCGAGCGTAAGCGAGCCGGAACGCCCAAAATAAATTATTACAATAAAGTATATAATTGACTCTTTTTTTGTACTTTTGTAAGTTCTTAAAAAAACAAACTATGGAAAACATTGAAATAAATGCAATTCGCAATTTAAGTTACGGTTTGTTCGTTCTTACCTCAAGAAACCATCAACAGGACAACGGCTGCATCATTAACGTTGCCTCTCAGATAACAGAAAGTCCCTATCGGATTGTCATTGCCGTCAACAAAGCCAACCTTACGCACGACTTAATCAAAGAAAGTGGCATTTTCAACCTCAGCCTGTTGACTGAAGAATGCACGATGGAAACCATCAAGCATTTTGGTTTTCAAAGCGGTCGCAACGTGAACAAATTCGCTAATTTTTCCGATGCTCAAAGATCTGGGAATGGACTTTATTTCATCAACAGGCACACCAACGCATACATTAGTGCCAAAGTCGTTGACAGCAAGGATTTTGAATCACACACGCTCTTTATCGCCGAAGTCACGGAAGCGGTTGCACTTTCCGACAAACCCAGTCTGACTTACGCATATTATCATCAACACATCAAGACTCAAAAACCTGCAGGGGCACCAACGTCCAACGAAGGAAAGACCCAATGGGTTTGTTCGGTTTGCGGCTATGTTTACGAAGGTGACGAATTGCCTGCCGACTTCATTTGTCCCTGGTGCAAACATGGTGCTGACGCTTTTACAAAAAAATAATCATCGACTCTAATTATTCAAAAATGAAATGCAACTACCACACACACTGCAATTACTGTGACGGGAAAGAACCCATAGAAAATTTTGTAAGGAGAGCCAATGAAATAGGATTTGACCATCTCGGGTTTTCGTCACACGCTCCGGTCCCTAACGAAAACGACTTTGCCATTGAAGAGCAACGTATTCCGGAATATGTCGCTGAAATAAAATCATTTCAAAAACAAAGCAAGGCCAAATTGTTTGTCGGATTGGAATGTGATTTCATTCCTCAAATGACCCAGGCCTTTGATCACTATCGCAATGATTACCAATTGGACTACATCATCGGTGGTGTTCATTTGGTACGTCCCGACAACAGTGACGAAGTCTGGTTTATCGACGGCTCGAAACGCGAAATCTATGATAACGGACTGGCTCAATTGTTTAATAATGATATTCGCAAAGCGGTAACCACGTTTTGGGAACAAACCTTTCAAATGCTGGAAGAGGAGCATTTTGACATCATCGCCCATTTCGACAAGATAAAGATGCATAATCAAAACCGCTTCTTCACCGAAGATGAAAAATGGTACATGGAATTGGTAGACCATGCCATTGAACTCATTAGGAAACAAAATATCATTATTGAAATCAACACCCGAGGGTTGTATAAGAAACGTTGTGAGCACTTCTACCCTTCTGATTACATTTTACAGAAGGCCGGCAAGTTACACCTTCCCTTCATCATCAGCACTGATGCACATAAATCAGAAGAATTAGATTTATTTTACAATGAAGCGGCAGCCCATTTGAAGAGTTTTGGCATTGATCAGCTGGTCCATTTTGAGAATAATCATTGGAAAGAATACAATATTTAACATGAACTTCATAGACACACACGCACATTTGTGCACCGAATATTATCCTGAAGGGCTGGACGAAGTTGTGCAGAGGGCCATTGATGCCAAAGTCGATCCCGTGATTCTGCCTGGCGTAAATGCGGCTGGGCTGCCTGAGATTTTCGCATCCGTTGAGCGCTACAAAGGTCATATTTTCCCGCTCATTGGCCTCCATCCGGAAGATGCCAAAGAAGATTATCAAGAAGAATTGAAATCAATCTCATCCTATCTGGATGACCCGCGCATTATCGGCATTGGAGAAATCGGGTTGGACTTTTTCTTCAGTCGCGAATTTGAACAGATTCAGTATGAGGTTTTTGAAACTCAACTGGGTTGGGCCCGCGACAGGAAATTGCCTTTATCCCTGCACATTCGCAATGCTTACGAAGAGGCACTTCCTCTACTGAAAAAATTTGACGGTTGTGGTTTGAAAGGGGTGTTGCACTGTTTTTCTGGCGGCATACAAGAAGCTCTTTGGGGAATTCGTTTTGGTTTCGTTTTGGGTGTTGGCGGCATTATCACTTTCAAGAATAACAAATTGCAAGATATTGTAAAAGAAGTTGGCATTCAGCATATTGTGTTAGAAACTGATGCTCCATTTCTGGCACCCACTCCACACCGAGGCACCACTAACGAAAGTTCATACATTCCTCTCATTGCCCAAAAAGTGGCGGAAGTCACTGGCGAAAGCACTGAAAATGTAATGAAAGTAACTACTGAAAATGCATTACGCATCTTTGACAAAATCAAAATACATTAATAAAATTATTTATATCAGCATTTTACATCAAGAACAATATTCAAAAAAATGAAAAAAAACATCTTTTTTCTGCTTTTATTATCCTTTGTTTTTATTTCCTGCAATAAGGAAGTCAAAAAAATCACTGGCGACTACAGCTATAAACTATCTGGGAAAGTTGACTTCATTGATTCAGCAGGAAATACAGCATTCATTTTGGCCGAAAAACGAGGACAAATGAACATTCTTGAAAATAAGAAAGCGGGCAAAGGGGAAATCATTTTCACCTTCAATGAAATGACTGGCAGTGCTTATTCATGCAATGGACACGTGAATGGTGATTCCATTTTTATTGAGCCACACGAATACATCACACGTTTCAGCAGTGCTGACTCGACCTTGGATCTGATTCAATTGGGACGTGTTTTTTCCGTGCAAGCCGAAGGCAAAGGCATCATTAATAACAATATGATCATTATTAATGAAAAATGGACTGGGATACGTGAAGACGGAACTCAAACCACATTAAAAGCAGATAAAATTGTATTAATTGCTGAATCAAATGATTAATAAATAATAAAATGTCTAAAATGATAAAGCAAATCAATTTAGGATTTCAACTTTTTATCATCCTGATTGCCTTTTCCTCGTGCAAGCACGAGGAAAAGGCTGAAAAGTCGGCACCTATTCCTGTAAACATCATGACCATAGACACTGTGCGCAGCGGCATGGTTCGCACCTATGTTGGCGAATTGGAAGAAAGTCTGTCTTTGGCATTATCTTTCCCTACAGGTGGGAAAATTGAAAAAATCATGGTTCATGAAGGTGATTTTGTACAGTCGGGACAACTCATTGCCACCATCAACAAAAATAATGCCCAAAGTGCCTACAATTCAGCCAAGGCTCAACTTGAGCAAGCAGAAGACGCTTATCGTCGCTTAAAAATCGTTTACGAGCAAGGCAGTCTCGCGGAAGTGAAATGGGTGGAAATGCAGACCAATTTGGAGAAAGCCCGTTCGCTGGAACAAATAGCCAAAAAGCAACTGAATGACTGCGAGTTATATGCTCCATCCGCTGGTGTGATAGGCAAGTGCAATGCCAAAGCAGGAGTGTCAATTCTTCCTGGTGAACCTGCTGTCACTTTGTTGGATGTCAATGAAATCAATGCTGTTTTTGCTGTTCCAGAGCGTGAAATATCGACCGTTCCCATCGGGCGCGAGACCGACATCCAAATCCCCGCACTCAACAATTTAATCATTCGTGGACGCATTACAGAAAAGAGCATTACCTCCAACCCTGTAGCACACAGTTACCAGGTGAAAATCGCTTTGCCCAACAAAGGAAGGAAACTACTGCCGGGGATGGTATGCAAAATCATATTATCACAATCAAACTCTGAGGGTTTTGTCATTCCCGCCAACTGCGTTCAAACCCGCCCTGAAGGGATGAGCGTCTGGATTATCAAAAACGGAAAACCGCAACGCTGCACCATCAACACAGCTGAATATGTAGCCAATGGCGTTCTCGTCACCGAAGGTCTTCATCAAGATGACACTCTGATTGTCGGTGGACAACAAAAACTTTTTACTGGAGCAGAAATATCTATCAATCAATAATAAAAAAAACTAAATCGTGGCTATTAAATCCAATCATATCCAATCGGCAATGCGCTATCATAAAATTATTTTCATGATAGTGGCTTGCTTAGTGGTTTTAGGGTTTTACAGCATGACGAAAATGAACAAGGATGAATTTCCGCAGTTCACCATTCGTCAGGGTGTAGTAGCAGCAATATATCCAGGCGCATCAGCTCAGGAAGTGGAGGAACAAGTCACAAAGCCTTTGGAAGATTTCTTATTCACATACGAAGAAATTGACAAAGAAAAGACGCATTCCGTTTCGGAAAACGGCATCGTTTATATTTTCGCGGAGCTGAGAGTAACTGTCACTAATAAGGACGAAGTTTGGTCAAAAATCCGTCACGGACTATCGCTATTCAAAAAGACATCGCTACCGGCTGGTGTTTTGGAAATTGTCGTAGTGGATGATTTCGGCAATACCTCTTCAATGTTGCTGGCGGTGGAATCTTCCGAACGTACGCCCCGTGAACTTGAATTCTATGCCGACCAAATCAATGAGCAACTGCGCACCATTCCATCTATGGGCAATCTCAAGATTTTAGGCCAGCAGAATGAAGAAATTGCAGTTTTAATTGACCAAGAAAAATTGGCGGCATACGGTATCAGCCAGCGTTCGTTGCTAGTTGAATTGTCTACACAGGGGTTCCGTACCGTTGGCGGCACCATCGAAAATGAAGCTGGAGAAGCAATGATTCACCTATCCATTCCCTACCAATCGGAATATGAAATCGGGGAACAAATCATCTACGCTGATCCTTCTGGAAATGTCATCCGACTCCGCGATATCGCCAAAATCGAGCGGCGCTATGCCAAACCCCAAAACTACGTCAAATACGATGATGATAAAGCGGTTATCATCTCAATGGAAATGTCACCTGGCAACAACATCGTCGCCTTCGGCCGCGAAGTTAATGAGCGCATTGAGCAAGTACGGAAAAATCTGCCGCCGGACGTTAACATCCATAAAATCACAAATCAACCTGAAGTAGTCAACGACTCTGTTTTATCCTTCCTCCGCGACCTACTGATTTCGATTTTAGTCATTATTGTTGTCATGATGTTGCTGTTCCCGCTGCGCACGGCATTAGTGGCAAGCACAAGTGTACCCGTTTGTACTGCTATCACATTAGGATTTATGTATCTATTTGGCATAGAACTAAATACGGTAACTTTGGCTGCTCTTATCGTGGTTTTAGGCCTCATCGTTGATGACTCTGTAATCATCATTGACGGTTATGTCGATTCCATCAATGAGGGACATTCTCGATGGTATTCTGCGGTTACCAGCACTCGACAGCTTTTTGTGCCGATGTCTTTGGCTACCTTGGCTATTTCCGGTATGTTCTTCCCGATGACGAAAATCATCACCGGCCCCTTGGGAGAATTCGTCCAGTTGTTTCCATGGACCATCACTTTTGCATTGGTAGCTTCCATTTTTTATGCCGTTTGGGTGATTCCCTTCCTTTCGACACAATTCATCCACCGACGTTTGCCTGAACAGAAAATCGGCAAATTCGAACAGGCACAAAACTGGTTTTTCGATTTTTTGCAGAACACATACAACCGTATTCTTAAACATTGTTTTCAACATCCACTACTGACCATTTTTGCCACTGTGTCAGCAGTTGGCATTGGCGTCATTCTATTTTTGAACCTCGACATCCAGATGTTACCCAAAGCTGACAGAAATTGCTTTGCCGTTGAAATCCATCTTGCAGAAGGAAGCACATTGCAGCAAACCACTGCTGTCGCTGACAGCTTAAGTGAGATTCTGCGTCAAGACGAACGTATAACCGGCGTAACCTCTTTCATCGGATGTTCGTCACCGCGTTTTCACGCCACATACGCACCACAAATGGCCAAGAAGAACTATGCTCAATTCATCGTCAACACCACCAGTGAAGACGACACACGGGCATTGCTCAAAGAATATGGTCCCCGCTACGAACACTATTTCCCCAATGCATACGCACGTTTCAAACAAATGGACTACCAAGCCGTTGGCAATCCCATCGAAATTCGGTTGTCGGGTGATAATTTAGATTCGCTGAAATTGGCTGCAGACTCACTTAAAGCATTTTTAAGCACCATCAATGAGCTGACTTGGATTCACTCTGACCTAGACGAAACGAGCCAAAATCTGCGAGTCGTGCTAAACACGGACGAAGCTACTCGGCTCGGTGTAAGCCAAAGCATTCTGTCCATTTATCTTTCCTCGGTTTTGGGTGGGCAAGCACTGACCACCATTTGGGAAGGCGACTATAAAGTTCCTGTAATGTTGTATTCAATGCAATCTGGAGAAAATATGTCCTATCAGGATTTGGAAGGATTAATGATTCCCACATCAATACCAGGAACATGGGTTCCCTTACGACAAGTGGCCACCGTCATACCTGAATGGCACGACGCCACCATCAACCGACGCAACAGCGTGCGTACCGTAACCATTGGTGCAGACATCAAATATGGATTCAGCGAACCACGTCTCACCAAACAAATCAAAAAATACGTCGATAACAACTTCAATCAATACAAACCTAAGAATGTCAAATTGGAATATGGCGGTCTTGATGGGGCCAATAACAGTGTAATTCCTGAGATTATTGGTGCAATTTTAGCAGCTTTACTTGTTTTGTTCGCATTCCTTCTCTATCATTTCCACCATATTAAATTGGTCATGCTGAATATGTCGGCTTCTGCCATTTGTATTTTTGGTGCCACCTTGGGACTGGCGATTTTCGGTTTGGACTTCAGCATTACAGCAGTGCTGGGTCTGGTAAGTCTTATCGGCATCATTGTCCGCAATGGTATCATCATGTTCGAATATGCGGAAATGTTGCGAACAGAGCATCACCTGAGTGCCCGCGAGGCTGGTTTTGAAGCAGGCAAGCGCCGTTTACGGCCCATCTTTCTTACTTCCGCTGCCGCTGCATTGGGCGTGGTTCCTATGATTATCGCCCACACCTCCTTGTGGATGCCCATGGGCGTTGTCATCTGCTTCGGCACCATCTTCTCATTCCCCTTTGTCGTCACACTACTCCCTGTTTGCTATTGGCGACTCTTCGAACACAACGACAAGAAAATCAATCTGGCTTTTGTCAAACACCTAAAACAACATATTATTAATTAATACTTCTAAAAAATAAGATTTCTTCTTTTTATTAAAAAATGAAAATAAAACATATACTTTGTGCATTTCTGATTTTCGGCTGCCTGCTACAGAATTTTGCCCAAACCTTGAGTTTGGACAGCTGTCAGCAATTGGTGTTGCAAAATAATGCAATGATGAAAAATGCACAACTTGATGTGTTGGTGGCACAACAGGTGAAAAACCAAGTACTGACCAAATTCTTTCCCAACATCAGTGCTATGGCAGGCGGTTATCACGCTTTAAATCCTCTGATTGAATATGGCATCAAAGACGTAAACAATGCCGAAGCGCGACAAATGCTTTACAATGCCTACGCAGAATACGGTGCCGCCATAGGACTGCCTAACAGCATTTCGATGTGTGAAAACGGACTTGTCGTTGGTGCAACTGCCATTCAACCCGTATTTATGGGTGGACAAATTGTCAACGGCAACAGGCTTGCCAAAGTTGGAGTACAAGCTGCCGAATTGCAAAGCCAATTGACCCGAGAAGAATTGTTACAGCAAACCGAAGAATCCTACTGGCTTGTCGTTTCGCTTTATGAAAAGAAGAAAACATTGGAACAAGCATTGATTTTTTTAGATACCCTATATCGGGATGTCACCACAGCCCACAATGCAGGATTGGTAACACAAAACGAAGAATTAAAAGTTGTACTGAAACAAAATGAATTGAAGTCCAATCTTTTGCAAGTCAACAATGGGATTGTACTGTCAAGCATGGCACTGTGTCAGATGGTTGGCATTGATTACGATGAGAACCTGCGACTGAGTGATACACTCAACGACAATATTATTAAAGACATCCAATCCTGTGATGCCGTTACTGCAGTTTCCAACAGGAAAGAAGCACAACTGCTTGACATTCAAGTAAAAGCAGAAGAATTGAAAAAGAAAATGACCATTGGAGAAAGCCTTCCGCAAGTATTGGTTGGGGTAGGTGCCAGCTACGGGAATCTTGTTTTCGACCGCTACAAATTCAACGGTATAGCCTTTGCCACACTCCAAATTCCGTTAACCAATTGGTGGGAATCATCTTATAAAATCAAACAGCAGAATCTGATGATACAAAAGGCTGAAAATCAAAAAAATGATTTGACACAAAAGATGATGCTCGAAACCCGTCAAGCGTGGAACAATGCTGTTGAAGCGGCTGAACAGATTCAACTAATGAGAAACACCGTCACCGATGCCAAAGTCAATTTAAATACTTCAACAGTAAACTATAAGGCGGGGTTAACACCCATTTCGGACTTATTGGAGGCACAAACACTATACCGACAATCTCAAGATCAATATACTGATGCCTTGATTTCTTACAAATTGAAATTAGCTCATTATCATACGCTTACTGCTCAATAAATTTTATTTCAAAAAATCCAGCATTTTTCTCATTGAGCGTCCGCGATGACTGATAGAGTTTTTCACATCTTCACCCAATTCTGCAAAAGTTGCATCGAAACCATCGGGTTGAAAAACGGGATCGTAGCCAAATCCAGCATTACCGCGCGCATTTTCGGTAATAACGCCATCAACACGACCTTCAAACAAATATTCTTTCCCTTCGAGAATTAAAGCGACCACCGTCTTGAAGCAAGCCTTTCGATTGGTTTTGCCTTGCATTTCCCGTAGCAGTTTATCGACATTGTCCTGATAGCTGCAATGTTCTCCAGCAAAACGCGCCGAGTAAACACCTGGACGGCCATCGAGAGCATCCACTTCCAAACCAGTATCATCGGCGAAGCAATTAACGTGATAGCGTTCATAAACGTAACGTGCTTTTTGCAAAGCATTGCCCGCCAAAGTGTCTGATGTTTCTGGGATTTCATCAAAACAACCTAAATCCTTTAAATTTTTAATTTGCAGATGAGCCCCTGCGATTTCTTGAACCTCAATGGTTTTATGAGGATTATGTGTTGCAAATACAAGTTCCATAATTTAAAACAATAAAAAGATGACATAAATACTTACATCATCTGATTATGAATAATAGGATGAAAATCATCTACTATTGAGCTGCACCTTCGATTTCGATGGCTTGTTTCCCTCTGTAGTAACCACATTCAGGGCATACACGATGAGGAAGAACAGCTGCACCACAATGGCTGCAAGTGGTGAACTGAGGAGGTGTCATAAAATCATTAGCTCTTCTCTTGTCTCTTCTTGTCTGAGAGTGTCTTCTTTTCGGATTCGGCATAACTTTATTGTTTTTTAATATATTAATCTAATTTCAAGTCTTTCAGCGCTGCCCAACGATCATCGACTTCATGCGTGCTTTCTCGATGCGACATCGCTTCCAACCTTTTCAAGACTTCAGGATTACAAGTTGAATTTCCGTTTTCATCGTTTGGATGGACAATGCGGTGCGGCAAAGCCAGACAGATACTTTCATATACAAAATGGAACAAATCCAATTCATAAATGTTTTCATCCACCATCCAAATATTGTCGTCATTTTCAAAATCGTCTTCCACCTCGGGAACCAAATTGACGACCAGATGTTCGGAAAAGTCCATTTCAAAGCGCACAGGATCAAGACATCTATCGCACAACGCCTCAACTTCACCTTGGAAATGGAACTTCAAATCCAACATTTTTTCACTTTTATCCATTTCAACTCGCAAATTCAAACAACCGTCCTGCAAGTCTGATAATTCGGATATTTCAAAGAACTCCTTATCGCAAGTCATTGAATACGAATATTTTCCAATCTCAACTCCCGCAATTCTAATCTTAAATTCGTCTTTTTTCTCTTTCGTTTTCACCTCACGATTTTTTGGGTTGCAAATATACAAAAAAAAGTATTACTTTTGCCATCAAAAGAAAGAGAAATAAAAAAAATATCATTATGAAGAAAAATATAGTACTGATTCTGTGTATTTCCATGTTGCTTTTTTCTTGCGGAAAGAAAAAAGTTGGCAATTTCAAAGTCGATAATTTTTCGAACGGAAAAGCTGGTGAAATGATACTTGTAATGGACGATGGTTTCTTTACCGAAAGTCAGGAAAAAACAGTCATTGACATCTTACAGCAAGCCCAACCTGCCATTAACCAGATTGAACCCATGTTTGACGTGCTGCATTTTCAAAACAAGGATTTCACTTCTAATTTTTTAAGGCATAGGAACATTGTTAATTTTGACTGTAAGGAAACCTACTCATCAAATACCATTACCTTCGACAGGAATGCCTGGTCAAATCCGCAGGTTTACATTCTCATCAAAGGCAACAATGCTGATTCTTGCGTTGCTCTTTTTCAAAACAACGCCGACACTATTATTAAATTATTGTATGACAATGATTTAAAACGAGTTCAATATGCTTTCAATCGTGATTTGGAACCTACGATTCAAAAAACATTAAGAGAGAAATTCGGAATCAAGCTATGCGTTCCCATGCATTACTTTATTGCCAACCAAGAAGAAGACTTTTTGTGGCTTCGCTACAGGACCAACAAAAACGACCGTTTCATTATGGTATATAGTCTGCCCGCATACGAGCTGACGGAGGAGAATGTGATGAATGCCCGCGACAGCATTACTAAAAAACACATTCCGGGAGCTGTCAAGGGTGCCTATCCCATTATCACCCGAAAATTCGGTTTTCCCATTGTTGAAGACACCAAAATCGGAAATCGCAATGGCATAGAGATGCGAGGATTGTGGGAAAGCGTAGGCGATCACATGGGAGGTCCATTCTACAGTTTCACCTTCCTGAGCCCTGACAAACAACACTGCATAACCGTTGATGGTTTTGTATATGCGCCACAGGAAAACAAGCGTGATTTCCTACGCGAAGTCGAGGCCATTGTCAAATCTATAAAATAATTATTTTTTTGTAACGTTTTTATCCGAATCGGCGTCTTACTAACGTGAAAAATTCAGATTGGGAAAAACAACTTGTAGAGGGCTGTCTGCAAAATGACCGTCAATGTCAGCAGCAGTTGTACGACACATTTGCGCCAAAAATGTTGGCGGTGTGTATGCGTTATGCCGACACGCACCCCGAAGCAGAAGACATCATGATTGAAGGATTTGTCACTGTTTTTTCTCATTTGAACGATTTTCGAGGAAACAGTTCTTTGGAATATTGGATTCGGCGAATTATGGTCAACAAGGCTTTATCGAACTATCGAAGCAACAAGAAACACTACAATTACACGGTCATAGAAGAGGCCGTACAGATAGAGGACGATCTTTCGAGCGACATTGAGACGACGATGACGGGAAGAAAAATCATCGAATACATCCAGCAAATGCCAGAAAATCTGCGTATGGTATTCAACTTGAGAATATTCGAGGAATATGGTTTCAAAGAAATCGGCAAGGAAATCGGCATACCAGAAAGCAGTGCGAGGGTGTATTTCTTGCGTGCAAAGCAATGGATCAATCAACGAATTTCAAAATAGAATAATATCAAATAAAATACTGACAATGCGTAACTTGAAGGATATAGTTGAAGAAGTACAGCAAACACCGTCACCACGATGCTGGGACGCGATTGCCTCGCAGTTGCCCGCTGCCGGGGCGGCGGCTGGGGCAAGTGTAGCCACCGCTGGCAAAGCTGCCTTCGGCGCTGGGAAAATCGCCGCCATCATTGCGTCTTCCGCCGCCGCCATCACCATCTCCGCCGTTGCCATCACCAAACTGAACTCGACGGAAACGCCAAGCGCACCCACAGACACGAACCCCACCGAAATTGCCGCGCCCAACTTTGCCGACTCCCTCGATTTTCAAGACACCCTTCTTGTCGAAAAAGATATCAATGCTAAAGAAAACATCGTTGCAGAAGCACCTAAAATCAGCCCAGCTCTTTTAGACGAAAACACACCGTCAAAAACCGAAAGCGCCACTACCACCACCCCTGCAACTCCGATTTCTACACCAGCAGTTTCTACTCTCCCCAATACCGCACCATCAACCCATTCTAATAATTCATCATTTGCGGCAACGGCAACACAATATTCAACGCCAAAATCATCAGAAAAAACTGAAAAAGCAGAACAAGAATCGCAAAAAACTACTGCTAAAACCCAAGAACCGCTAAGTTCCAAGCAAAATCAGCAAGAAAATGAAAACAGTGATTTTGATGATTTCAGTCTCGACAAACCGATAAAAATTGAAATTCCTAATATTTTCACTCCTAACGGTGATGGTGTCAACGACCTATTCGTCATCAACGGCATCGAATTCTGCGAAAATCCCGCACTTATCGTGAAAAATCAACAAGGAAAAATCGTTTTCCAAAGCCGCCATTACGAAAACAACTGGGACGCCAATGGCATGCCCAACGGAACATACTATTACCAATTCATCTACAACATCAATCATACCCAACAACTGCGTACGGGAACATTGATGATAAGACGTTAATTTGCACATTTGTAAGTTAAAAACTTATATTCCAAGTCGAAAATCCCGTATTATATTTTATTTATTTTTGCAAGATTACAATTATGCAAAAATGAAAAATATAGCTCTTTTGGCTGGCGGAAATTCCGGAGAATACGAAGTATCCCTCAAGACCGCCGAAAACATCATGTCGCAAATCGACAAATCGCTCTTCAAACCCTACTTCATTCTGGTGAAAGGTACCGACTGGATTTACATCAACGAAGCAAATGAAAGATATCCCATCGACAAGAACGACTTCTCGGTACTTGTCAATGGCAACAAAGTTAAATTCGATGCCGTTTTCATCGCCATTCACGGCAATCCTGGAGAAAATGGAAAATTTCAAGGTTACTTTGACATGCTGGACATTCCCTACACGGGCTGCGACTGCTTCTGCTCAGCGCTTACCTTCAACAAATATTTCTGCAATCTCACCATTCGTGAAATCGGCGTTCCCGTATCCGCATCCCTTCATTACTATCGCAACGATATCATCAACGCCAAAGAAGTGGAAGATATCTGCGGGTTTCCCTGCTTCGTCAAGCCCTGCAATTCTGGCTCAAGTGTCGGAGTTACTAAAGTTCACAATGCTGAACAAATGGAGAAGGCCATCGCGGAAGCTTTTAAATACGACGACCAGCTGATGATTGAAAAACTCATTGTGGGACAAGAACTTGCCTGCGGGGTTTGCAGCGACAAAGGCAACGCTCGCGCCCTCGCCGTAACCGAAATTACCAGCAAAAACGAATTTTACGACTACCAATCAAAATATACCGATGGTCTTCACGACCTCATCACCCCGGCTCGACTGTCGAAGGAAAACTACGACTTGGTAATGCGTTATTCGGAAAAGATTTACCACCATTTGAACTGCAAAGGCGTCGTTCGCGTTGACTTCATCATCACCAAAGAGGGAATTCCCTATTTTCTCGAAATCAACACCATCCCTGGACAAACAGCAATGAGCATTATTCCTAATCAAGTTAAATTCAACAACTTAAATCTGAAAGATTTCTATACGGAAATCATCATGGATGCTTTCAACAAATAATAAATAAAAATGAAAAAATACATATTCTCGCTCCTCATCGCAACGATAAGTTGTTCATTATCGGCACAATACAGCGATCAAGATATTGTAAACTACATCGATCAATATAAAGAATTGGCTATCGCCAAGATGTACGAATTCAAAATCCCCGCAAGTATCACATTGGCACAAGGAATCTTTGAAAGCGCTTGTGGAACAAGCCGTTTGGCCAAAGAAGGCAACAACCATTTCGGCATCAAGTGTCACAAAGAATGGACTGGCGACACGCTACGCATCGATGATGACGCTCTGCAGGAATGTTTCCGCAAATACGAAAGCGTCGAAGAATCATACAACGACCACTCGGGTTTCCTCACTTCCCGTCAACGTTACGCTGGCCTTTTCAACCTCGACATTATGGATTATTCTGCATGGGCCCACGGATTGAAAGCCGCAGGCTACGCCACCAATCCTCAATATGCAAACCGTCTGATTAATTTAATTGAACGTTTCAACATTGCTCATTGGGACACCGTTTACCAACAACGCCTCGAAAATCATTGGTTCACCGATGAAAGCGCTCGTGCCATCGAAATTGCAGAAGTTCAAAAAACAAAACCCACTGAAAACCATAGTGTTAATGAAACTTCTGAAATTCAGACCACAAATACTCAACAAAATAGTAATGTAAAAGTTTTCACCGCAACAAATAAGGATTTTAAGATGGTCAAATACCCTTTCACCGATCGCGATGTATATGTCAACAACCGCACCTATTTTGTGATTGCCACTGAAAACGACACCTACGCCAGCATCGCTCAAGATGTCCAGGATTCTGAAAAAAACATCCGCAAATTCAACGACATCAACAACAAAAGCCAGCAACCAATACCTGGTGAAGTTGTTTACATTGGTATCAAATCCAAACAAGGACACGAGAAAAACCATTTGGTTCGCTTCGGCGAAACATTAAGATACATCTCACAACAACACGCCGTACAATTAATTTCCATTTTCAAATACAATAATTTAAATGAAAATTCAGTTATACATCCTGACGATATCATCATTTTGAAACATTAAAAAACTATGAAAAGAATATTTATTTTAATCCTATGTTTATCAACATTTTACGCATACTCGCAGTATGCTTCTGAAGATGTAAATGCCTATATTGCCAAATATTCCGCATTGGCAGAAAAAGCCATGAAAGAATATAAGATTCCTGCCAGTGTAAAATTGGCACAAGCCATCTATTCTTCAGAAGCTGGTCAGAATCAAGTTTCCCGGGAAGCCAACAACCATTTTGGGCTGTTATGCAACACCGAATACACGGGCGAACTGTATTACGAAACTTCAGACCGCAGCGGCAACTGCTATCGCATGTACGCCTCCACAGCTGAATCTTTTGAAGACCACAACTTGTTTTTGACCAAGCGCGAACGCTACGCATCTTTGTTCAATTTAGCCATTACAGACTATCGCGGTTGGGCCAATGGTCTACAGTATTGTGGTTATTCTGCCAATCCAGAATATGCAAACAAACTTATCAACATCATTGAAAAATATGATTTAACTCGCTTTGACATCAAACAAGATGTTTCAAAACCTGCTGAACCCAAACAAATTGCCGTCAGCACTTCTGAACAAACACAAACTTCTATTCCAGCCGAGAAGCCCGAACCGATTGCAACGCCAACTCCTACTCCCGAAACTACTCCTGCTGCGACCCCCTCTCCAAAACCAGCTCCTCAAGTGGCAACAAATACGAATAAAGAGGAGGCAAATGATGGAATCCAACCCGACACGATTATTAATGGCATTGAAATTTATATTCAACCCCGCAAAAAAGTGAACAACAATGCTGATGCAGCCAATGGTTCCATCATCAGCATGCACGTATTTACCGCACAACCCAATGAATATCGCGTCAGCTACTTCCCGTACACAAAACGTGACGTTTACGAAAATAACAAAATCAAATTCATCATTGCCGAAAAAGGAGACACCTACGCTCGCATTGCATACGAAACCCAACTCAACGAATCAGATTTGCGCATTTATAATGATGCCCCAGACGAATATCAACCCATTCCTGGTGAAGTAGTCTATCTGCAAATGAAGAGCAATAAATCTGAAACCAGCTACCACAAACTCTCTGCCGGAGACTCATTCCGCTATGTTTCACAGAAATATGCTGTTCAAATCAAAACTTTAATGAAACGCAATCCTCAACCCGCAGGCGGTTTTAGCGAGGGATCATTAATTTGCATTGATTGCAAATAATTATAAATTAGATAATTATGGCGAAAACATTTTATCATTTTAACACCAACACCCTTTCTTTCGAGAAGGTGGAGCTGAGCGTTAAGGATATTGTCAAGCGAATTCTTTGGCTCTTTGCCAGTGCCTTGACTTTCGCCGCCATATTCATTTGGATAGCCTTCTATCTCATCGATTCTCCAAAGGAAAAGATGCTGCAGAAAGAGAATGCAGAATTGAAGGAACAAATCAAGACGCTGGACAAGCGCATGGATATGATGTCAGAAGCTCTGGCAGACATTGAAAATCGCGATGACAACATTTACCGCGTAATCTTCGAGACCAACCCCATGCCGGCGGAACAACGTTATCCAAAATTATATTCCAACAGTTATAAAGCATCCGCCAACACAGACGCTTTCGTGCTGTTGCAACAAGTGTCGGACAAAGCTGACAAACTCATTGTGGAAATGTCGGCACAGTCACGTTCTTTCGATACGATTGCGGAAGTGGCGAAGCGCAAATCCGACATGATTATGTCCATACCAGCTATCCGACCGATGAAGAACGTACACCATATCACTTCCGGTTTTGGCCGCCGTTACCACCCGATTCTCAAGACGATGCGCGCCCACACGGGAGTAGATATCACCGCTCCGAAAGGGACACCTGTATATGCTACCGCCGACGGTGTTATCTCCGGCGAAAAAGCGGGAAGCGGTTACGGTATCTCTGTCATCATCAATCATGGCTATTCATATAAAACTTTGTATGCTCACTTGTCCAAAAAAGTCGTAAAAGCCGGACAGAAAGTTCATCGCGGCGAGCTTATTGGTTATGTTGGAACAACAGGTCTTTCCTTTGGGCCACACCTTCACTACGAAGTCATCAAGAACGGAATCAAAGTCAATCCCGTGCACTATTTCTTTGATGATATTACGCCACAAGAATACGATGCCATTCTGGAATCTTCAAAAATTGTAAACCAAGCTTTGTCTTAATTCTACTGCAATGAAACTCAAAGAATATTACGGAAAAGTCAAACAATTTTTGAAGCACATTGCTGCCAACTGGAAAACGCAATACCGATTGACCTTCAAATATGAGAATAACCACGATGAACGTTTGTCGTTATTGCTTACACCGCAACGCATCTTCGTTATCATCGTCACGGCAGCCGTCATTCTCATCGCGTTGACAGCCTTGATTATCAGTGTTACACCTTTAAAGTACTACATTCCTGGTTATACAACCCGCGAAGAACACCAGCTTTATATGGATGTTTCCGCTCAAGTTGATTCTTTATCCACTTTATCTATGCAGAATCAGCAATTTTTGGATAATTTATACAACATTATTAATGACAACATTACAGATGATGAGAATGCAATAATTGCCGAAGATGAAAACACAGGACAACATCAACTGTCTGACCGAAACAAGGAAGAACAAGAGGCGATGAACGAAGTCGACAATCAAGCTAATTTATTATTATCCAATCAGTTGAAAACAGAAGATGATAATAGCAAATTACCCGTAACACATCGTGCAGACATCAGCAATTTCAACTTGCGGACACCAGCTGAAGGCGCGTTAGTCGGCATTTTCGACTTAGCAAGCAACCATTATGGCATCGACATTCAAAACAAAAAACACACGCTGATAACCTGCGTTTCCGAGGGCATCATCATTTATTCCGGTTTCGACCCTGGCAGTGGAAACACTCTTATCATACAACATCCAGGCAACATCATCTCCATATACAAGCATTGTGATGTCCTACTAAAATCCGTAGGCACGAAAGTAAGCACCGGCGAAGCCATCGCCAAGATGGGCAACAGCGGCAACGAGGGCATCAAAGCACCCCACCTGCATTTCGAATTATGGTATAATGGCTTCCCTATTGACCCATTGGAATATCTGGTGATTGGGAAATAATTATAGGTTCTCGAAAATTTCGTATTTTTGCCTCACACATAACTTTCATCAACATGGATGTAAAAATCACTGTTATCCGAAAAATCTGGCACCAGGATTTGTCGTTACAATACGAAAATCCCATCGAACATGCTTGCGAACTATCTGAAGGACAAATCTTCATATCAAAAAATGGTAAAAAGCCCGAAGGTTTTTGTGACAGCGCTTGGGAAAGCATGAGGTATTTCGTTAAAGAGCTGTCTCAAGGTCACGGCAATTTCTATGACGGCTGGATGAAAAACCCATACTCAGCCATGATTTCCTGCAACGATGGTTTCCGCCCCGTAAGCTTTTTGATAGAGACAATCTAAAAGGGAGATTTCATTTTGTTGCCTAAAAATTTTACCAATAGCGAGGTGTTAAAGATTTTTTGTAAATTTGCACCTTCAAAAAATTATTAAAGTATATCTTAAAAAAACATACTATGGGAAGAGCATTTGAATTTAGAAAAGCAAGAAAATTTAAACGTTGGGGCAACATGGCCAGAACATTCACCCGCTTGGGAAAAGAAATCACAATGGCAGTTAAAGCCGGTGGCCCCAGCCCCGATATGAACCCCAGACTCCGTCTGCTGATGCAGAATGCCAAATCGGAGAATATGCCTAAGGAAAACGTCGAAAGAGCCATCAAGAAAGCCTTGGAAAAGGACACCTCCGACTACAAGGAAGTATTTTATGAAGGTTATGGTCCTCACGGCATCGCCATCTATATCGAAACCGCTACCGACAACCATCAGAGAACAGTTGCCAATATCAGAAGTTACTTCAACAAACTTGGCGGAACCCTTGGCACCTCTGGCATGCTCGACTTCCTCTTTGACCGCAAATGTCGCTTCACCGTGGTAAAAAAAGACGGCGTTGACCTTGAAGAACTCGAACTCGAATTGATTGACTATGGTGTAGAAGAAGTTTTTGAAGACGAAAACGAAATCATTATCTATGCCGATTTCCAATCCTTTGGGCCTATCCAGAAATACTTGGAAGACAATCAATTCGACATCAAAGAATTCAAATTCGAAAGAATTCCCAACGACATGAAGAAACTTGCTCCCGAAGAACAGGAAGAAGTTGAGAAACTGTTGGAAAAAATTGAAGAAGACGAAGACGTCACCAACGTTTTCCACAATATGATTATGGAATAATTCAAAATCATCACCATGTTTTACTATAAATTCAGAGTCAGTTACGACGAAGTAGATGAATTTGTGCGCGATATCGAAATATTATCAAACGACAACTTTGAATCGCTGCATACCATCCTGTACAAGTCTATTGGTTTGGAAGGCAATGAGTTGGCATCGTTTTCCATCTGCGACAGCAAATGGAACAAAAAAAACGAAATCACCCTCATCGATATGAATGATGACGAAGTAGAAGACCAACCCGAATATGAGGAAGAAGACGGATTCTCCACAAAAACGCATCTGCCGAAATTCATCATGAAGGACTGTCTCCTGAATAAGATGATTTCCGATCCTCACCAGCATATTCTCTACGAATATGATTTTCTGAATCCTAAGGTTTTCTACATAGAACTGATGAAAACCGCACAGGTTTCCGAAAGCACCGGATACCCTCGCTGTACCAATAAGGTTGGCGAACTTCCCAAAATCGCGAAAGGCAATTTGTCGGAAGATGACCTGCTGAACGATCTTAACAATGACGACCTTTTCGATGACTTCGAAGATGGCTTCAACGATGAAGATCAACTGGATTTAAACGACATTAATGATTTCGGTAGCTACTAGTCAACCTACGCTGCTGGTTATCGGTGGACCTACCGCCGTCGGCAAAACGGCGTATGCCATTGAAATGGCAAAAAAATACCATACGAGCATTATTTCTGCCGATTCGCGCCAATTCTACAAAGAGATGCGAATCGGCACTTCCTTTCCCTCCGAAGAAGAATTGTCACAAGCCAAACATTACTTTCTAGGGCATCTTTCCATTGGCGATTATTACAGCATTTCTCGCTTCGAGCAAGACGTACTGAAACTACTGCCAGAATTATTCGCACAAAGTCCCGTAGTGGTAATGACAGGGGGCAGTGGCCTGTACCTAGATGCCGTCTGTAAAGGCATCGACGACCTACCCGACCCCGACTTGGAAATACGCTCACAAGTCATAGAACTTTTTGAAAAAGAAGGAATTGAGGCGTTACGTTCGCGACTCCGCCTTCTGGATTCCGAATTTTGCCGCACCAACGATATGGCCAACCATAAACGCATGATGCGCGCACTGGAAGTCTGCCTGCAAACTGGCAAACCTTACTCGCAATGGCTGACCCAGGCCTCGAAAAAACGGGATTTTGAAATCATCCGCTGCTACTTGAACCGCCCTCGCGAAATTCTATTTGACCGAATCAACCGACGCGTAGACCAAATGGTTTGCGACGGACTGGAAGCTGAAGCCCGCTCGCTATATCCACAACGTCATCTCAACGCTTTGAACACCGTTGGCTACAAAGAGTTTTTCGATTATTTCGATAAAAAAACAACCAGGGAAGAAGCCATCGAAAACATCAAAGTCCACACACGCCGCTACGCCAAACGACAAATTACCTGGTTCAAACGCGAATACGAAGAAGTGATGCTGTCCTAATTTTATATAAATCTGATTCTCAAATGTTTTTGATCATCGACATCGGCAATACTTTGCAGAAAGCCATCATTTACAACAATGACGGCTGCATAGAAACCGTCCTACGTCAGACTGCCATCAGCCACAAAGATTGGCAACAGCTGTTTGATAAATACCCCGTCGAGCATGCCATTCTGTCTAATGTCGGCAAAACAGCACCTGATATTGAGCATTATGTTCGTCAGCATTGCCCACTCCTCAAACTGGATGCGACCACTCCACTTCCAATTGCCATCAAATATGGCACTCGCGAAACTTTAGGTACAGATAGAATCGCTAATGCGGTCGGTGCCAACAGTTTGTTCCGAAACCAGCCGGTTCTATCCATTCAAGCGGGCAGCAGCATAGTATATGATTTCGTCAACGAAAAAAACGAATACTTGGGAGGAGCCATCGCCCCTGGCATAGAAATGCGGTTGAAAGCCTTGAATTATTTCACCCAAAATTTACCCAAAGTCGAAAAACGGGAAAATGTCAAACTCATCGGCACCAGCACGGAAGAATCCATTTTAAGCGGCGTAATGCTAGGAGTAAAATACGAAATCGAAGGTTTCATCAAACGATACCGTGACGATTACGAGAACCTAAATGTCGTCCTTACGGGAGGTGATGCAGAACTTATACAAAGTTCAATTATTTTTACTATATTTGCAGCCCCAACGATTGTAGGTTTGGGATTGTATGAAATTTTAAAATTCAACGTTGAAAAATAAAAGGAATATTGGCAAAATAGCAGTGTGGGCATTTTTGTGCTGTTTTTCATTTTTGGCAAACACTTTTGCCCAAAATGAAATCAGTTCACCCTATTCTCGCTATGGCATCGGCATTGTCAATAATAACACCAATGCTATTTCGTCGGCAATGGGTGGTGTTTCCTATGCCATGCAATCCAATAATTTCATCAACTTCCGCAATCCCGCATCCTACGTTGCTTTTGACTCCCTGTCATTTATTGGCGACATCTCTTTTGGTGCCAACTCCTCTCGTTTGCGAACTGCGGAACTCCGCCAGAACGGTGCCACTGGACGTCTGAATTACATTTCTATTGGTTTGCCAGTTACTAAACACTGGCGCACCAGCATTGGCGTTCTACCTTTCAGCGACCGAGGATTCAATATCACCACCACTGGGCATACTGCCAGTGCTTCCAATCTCGATTTTGAGTTCAATAATGCTGGCAATGTTAACTATACCTACGAAGGAGATGGCGGAATGATGCAATTGTACTGGGGCAATGCCTTCAAAATTTGCAAGGGCTTGTCCATCGGTTTAAATGTTTCATATATTTTTGGCACCCTTGCATCCTCAAGATATGAGGAGTTCGAAGGCAGCAATTTGTATAATTATGCCATTGATCAAAGAGATCATGCCGACGGTATCTACCTTCAAGGTGGCTTGCAATATCTCGCCGACATCAATGAAAATCATCGCATAGGTTTTGGCGTTGTGTATGAAAATTCCGCTTACGTTTGGGTTAAGCGCAACCTCATCACCTATCAATATACGAACGAATACAGCAGTGTCGTCACCTACGATACCGCATACACAGAAACGGGTGTCAAAGGCAACATGCGAATTCCTCAGTCAGTTGGGGCTGGCTTGTCTTACATTTATAAACAAAAACTGACTATCGGCGCCGACGTCACTTGGCAAAACTGGAAAAACTACCACAATATGGGCGCCTCTGACTCGCTAAAAGACAATATTATCGTTGCTCTTGGTATCCAATTCATTCCCGACCCGTTATCCGGAAAATTCGGCAAAAACATTGCCATCCGTCTTGGCGCAAAGTATCAAACAGGATACATTCAGCTCAAAAACACGCCAATCTCCGACTTTTCAGTTAGTTTTGGGTTAGGTTTGCCATTCAAGACATTCAGTTCCAAATGCTCCATCAACCTAATGCTCGAATATGGACAATTTGGCACTCTGAAAAACAATTTAATCCGTCAGGACTACTTCAAAGTCGGGGTCAATGTCATCCTTGTCGAAAAATGGTATCAAAGAGTTAAACTTGACTAATTTTAAACTTTATCAAGTCAGAAGTATCTATGAAATATTTTATCGATAATAACTTAAAAATTATAATGACAATGAAAAAACTTTTGTTTGTAATCGTGCTTTCCATCTCAAGCACTTTGGCATTTGGCCAATGTAATTTCAGGTATGGTGCCAACGAAGAAGATTCTTTGAAATGTTTGGAAGATGTCAATTCCTTCCGCGTATTCTACAACAACAAACAATATGCCGACGCTTACGTTCCTTGGCAAGAAGTTGTTAAAAACTGTCCTTGTGCTTGGGATGGCATTTACACCTACGCTCAAAACATGTTCGACAATCTGATCAAAGCCGAAACCGATTCTGCAAAAAAAGAAGCTCTCGTTGATCAATTAATTGATTCATATAGAAACAGACATCTTTATTTCCCGAAAAAATATACCGAAGGTAATGGCTTGGGATTTATGGCTTACAATGCTTATCGTTACAGAATCAAAAATTACATGAAAAATAAAGAATACGATAAGATTGAAGATATATATAATATGTATGTCCGTTCGGTAGAATTGGAAAAAGATGCCACACAACCCAACATTTGGGATACATATTTCATCGTCGCCGAAATCATGACCCAGGTTAAGAAAGACACGAACATCATCATTGAAGCATACGAAAGAGCAACCGACTATATCGATGTAGCTATTGTAAATGCCTTTGTGAAATATGAAAAGCAACTGCCCAATTTTGAAAATTTGCAAGCAGCATTTGACAATGGGCAAATTGACAAGTTAGAATATGACAAACGTTTCAAGAATTTGTCAGCAGACACCGCACGTCAGATGAAACTTGTCAGCAACTATCGTAAGACCTTATCAAACGTTGAAGGCAAATTCCAGCCCTACGCACCTTGCAATGTATTGGAAGCAGTTTATGCAAAGAAAATCAATCAGAACCGCGACAATATCAAAGTTTTGAAGAAGATGGTGTTGACAATGAGCAAGGGAGGTTGCATCACATCACCCGTTTTCAAAGAAGCATTGGAAATCGTACACAATGCCGAACCAGGCGCACAAAGTGCTTATTTGATGGGCAACTTGTCACTGAGAAACAACGAGGTTGACAAAGCCATCAACTACTTTGATCAAGCCATTGAATTATTCGAAACTGAGGAACAGAAGGTGGATTGTTACTACATGCTCGGCTTGGCTTATCAATTGCAACAAAAATATTCAGAATCACGCTCTGCGGCATTGCAGGCCATCAAGATTCACCCCAACTGTGGTAAGGCTTATATCTTGATTGGTGACTTGTATGCTTCTTCGGGTAACCGTTGCGGTGGTGACGATTTCTTGCCACGAAGCTACAACTGGTGTGCTGCCGACAAATATGCCAAAGCTGCCGCTGTTGACCCGAGCTGCGCTGAAACCGCCAATGCTAAACGTGCAAAACTGGCCTTCCCAACCAAGCAAGACCGTTTTGTAAGAGGTTTGAATGATGGTCAAAGCTACCACGTTGGCTGCTGGATTAACGAAACTACAACTATCAGATAATCAATTGGATAATATTTTCAACTTGATTTCATCAATAAGAAATTGGAAGAGCAATACCATAGTCACCTTAGTGATTATGGTATTGCTTGTTTCTTGTGGAGGGAAACACGAGCCTGTAACGCCCAAAGAATTTAACGGCAAATTCCCTGATGAATCTGGTACCGACATGCACATCATCTTTAGTGACGGCGGCATTACTTCCTTCGAGATTTTTGCACCCACTTTAAATAAATACATAGGTGACACCGTTTATACTGATTGTCCCGACGGCATTACCATCTATTCCTATGACGAAGACGGCGTAAAACAGTCTATGATGACTGCCGACTATGCCATCAGCGTAGAAATTCCACCACGAATGGAAGCCTCCAAAAACGTTGTTATACGAGACTTAATCAAAAACGAAAGTATTGAAACTGAACAAATCATTTGGGACAAGGACCGCCATCAAATCTATTCCGTTGTTCTAGTCAAGCAAACCAAAGCCGATGGAACCGTAAATTATGGTGACGGATTCGAGGCTGACGAGCATTTTCGCAAATACAAAGTCTTCAATCCCCGTGGTGAAATGATTGTTGATGATTTACAGTGATTTACACTGTATTTCGTATCACTTTTCCCCATCAAAAAACTATATTTTATTTTTTGTTGTTTCAGTCAAATATATTTTGTATATTTGCAAACTAAAAATTTTATATAGTGAATAAAATTAAAATATTAATAATCAAATAATTAACAACAATGCGAAACAAAGGTTTAGTTCTGTTTTTTGCAATACTCATAGCATTAGTATGCTTGTATTGTTTATCTTTTTCCTTCGTAACATGGCGTGTTGGGCAAAAAGCAAAAGCTTTTGCCAATGATCCTGCCGCTATTGAAGAAGTGAAAAAAGCCGCGAATGGCGATGTTATGCGCGAGAATTATCTCATTGACTCGCTCATCTCCAGCCGCGAACAGTATTTCCTTTCTTCTATGAATGACTCTGTCATTTATTTAGGAAATACATATAAAGATTGTAAATATAAAGAAGTCAACTTAGGTTTGGACTTAAAGGGTGGTATGAACGTCACCCTCGAAATTTCCATTCCTGATGTTGTTAAGAGTTTGGCTGTCAACACTGAAGAAGACGAACTTTTTAGCAACACATTTGAAAAAGCCAATGCCAAATACGTTGCAGACGGTGGCGATTTCATTGATATTTTCGTAACCACTTTTGCACAGGAAAAGAAAGCTTTAGGTTTGGAAAACGCCAACTTAAGGACCTATTTCGGCGAACGTTCAGGCATCAAGAACGCTTCTGACGACCAAATCATCAAATTCATCAAAGATGAATCAAGCGAAATCGTAGATCGTACTTTTAAGATTTTGCGTACTCGTATTGACCGTTTTGGCGTAGCTCAGCCTAACTTGCAACGTCTTCAGGGTGGCCGTATCATGGTTGAACTTCCTGGTGTAAAGGAACCGGAACGTGTTACCGACCTGTTGAAGAGCACTGCAAAATTGGAATTCTGGGAAGTTTACAACGATCCTATGAATGGCAAATCCATCCAGCAGAGATTCTATGAAGCTGATGTTCAGCTGGCTAAAGAATTGAAAGCCAAGGAAGATGCTAAAGCTCAAATGGAAAATGAAGAAACTCCTGCTGAAGATAGCACCATTACCAATGCTGAAGAAAATCTGATGGCAGCCATTGACGCAGAAGATGAAGATGAAGACGAAGATGTTGACTCTCGTCTTGGCGCTATCATGAGCAAAGCCGTTGCTGGTAGCGACGGACTCGTCATCGGCTACTTCAAAGAAGCTGATGTCAAAGCTATTGATGCCATGCTTCCTGAATTACAACGCATTTTGGGAGACAAGAGTGCCGTTTTCTATTGGGGTTCTCCTGAAAAACGTTTCAACAACGCGATGCCCCTCGTTCCTTTGAAAAAGAACAACGACCGCATCGGACCAAAGCTGAGTTCGGAAACCATTGGCGGCGCCCGCGTAGTACGTTCAGCCCGTCAGGATGTTGACCAAAACAACCGCGTTGTCGTAACCATGTCGATGGAAGATCAAGCATCTGACGAATGGCGTAAAATCACTCGCGCAGCCGTTGACAACAAGTCAAAAGTGACTTGCATCGCTATCGTATTGGATAACTTCGTTTATTCATATCCCAGCATCCGCAGTGAAATCCCCAATGGCAATTCAGAAATCTCTGGTAACTTCAGCATTGACGAAGCAAAGGACTTGGCTACTGTTCTGAATTCAGGTAATCTTGAAGCTCAAGTCAACATCGTTCAGTCAGAAGTTGTTGGTCCTACCCTTGGTAAGGAATCAATCCATTCTGGTTTACTTTCATTCGCTTTGGCATTTGTACTTGTGCTGATTTACATGTTCTTGTACTACAGCCGCGCTGGTTTGATTGCCGACTTTGCTTTGTTCTGCAATATTTTCTTCATCATGGGTATTCTTGCATCTCTCGGAGCAGTTCTGACTTTGCCTGGTATTGCAGGTTTGGTATTGACCTTAGGTATGGCCGTGGATGCCAACGTGCTTATCTTTGAACGTATCCGTGAAGAAGTCCGTGCTGGTAAGGCCATTCGAGTTGCCGTTGATGAAGGTTTCAAAAATGCTTATTCTGCAATCATCGATGGTAACGTTACCACTTTGATTACCTCTATCGTACTTTACATCTTCGGTTCAGGTCCAGTTCAAGGTTTCGCAACCACTTTGGCCATCGGTATCTTGTCATCACTGTTCACCGCCATCTTCATTTCACGTCTGTTCTTTGAACACCGCTTGAATAAAGGTAAAGAAACAGAAGTTGGCAACAAATATACAATGAACACCTTCAGAAATGCCCATTTCGACTTCTTGAAAATCAGAAAATACTGCTATGGCATATCAGGTGCGTTGATCATCATCTCCATCATTTCTTTCTGCACATTGGGACTTCAACCGGGCATCGATTTTACCGGTGGTAGAAACTATGTTGTACGCTTCGACCAGGATGTAAAGACCAACGAAGTTCGTGCTGCTGTTGCCGCAGAATTTGGCGGTAATCCTGAAGTGAAGACTTTCGGTAGCAATGATCAAGTACGTATCACTACCAACTACAAGATCGACAGCAACGATCCAGCCGTTGACAAAGAATGTGATCAGAAACTTTACAAAGCATTGAAAGGTTTCTATTTGAAAGAATCCATTTCCGAATACGATTTCTGCCAGCAAGTTGATCCCCGTGGCATCCAGAGTTCACAGAAAGTTCAACCAACTATCGCAAGCGAATTGTTATGGGATGCCATCATCGCCGTTTTAGTATCTTTGATATTGATTTTCATCTATATCGCCATTCGTTTCAAGAACTGGCAGTTTGGTATGGGTGGCGTCATCTCCCTGGTACACGATAGCTTGCTGACTATCGGCATGTTCTCTTTATTCTACAAAGTGATGCCATTCTCAATGGAAATCGACCAGTCGTTCATCGCAGCAATTTTGACAGTAATCGGTTATTCAATCAATAACGTCGTTATTATCTTCGACCGTGTTCGTGAAAATCTGGCACTGTATCCGAAACGTGATAATTACGAAAACTTCAACACCGCCATCAACAGCACCTTGGGTCGTACCGTTAACACTGGTGGTACAACCATCATCGTATTGTTGGCCATCTTCATCTTCGGTGGCGAAGTAATCCGTGGTTTCATCTTTGCTATGGGTATGGGTATCATCTTTGGTACCTACTCAGGTATTTTCATCTCTAACCCATTAGCATACGACATGTTGAAATCTAAAGAAGTTAAACGCGCCAAAACTGAATTGAAATAATTCATCACATACTAAAAAAATAATTGGGAAACATTGTTTTCTCAATTATTTTTTTTATTTTTGAAGCCTAAAATTTGAAAAGAGACTTTTTATGAAAATATTCAAACCATTCGTAGTTCTTTTAGCAATAATTTTCTTGGTTTCGACAGGCGTAAAAGCTCAAACTTTACGTGATGCAGACTATTCTTTCAAGAATTGCAAATATGAGAAAGCCTTGGAAGATTATAAGAAAGGTATCAAGAAAATCAGCAAAAACAGAGTTGAAGTCCAACGTGTAACATTCCAAATTGCTGAATGCTACAGAATTATGGGCGATTTGAAAAAAGCCGAGCAACAATATCTTCGTTTGGAAAAGAAAAATTATCAGAAGGATAATCCCATGATACTATTCCATTTAGGAAGCATCTACAACTTGCGCGGTGAATATGATTTAGCTCTCAAATATTATAACAATTACAAAAAGCGCGCTCCAGAAGACACCCGTGTAGATGAACGCATTGAAGGCTGCAAAAAATCAAAATTATGGTCTGAAAATCCAACCCGATATGAAGTTGAAAACTTGAAGAAGTTCAACACAAAACAAGATGAATGGGCTGTCAGATGGGGAAATCCGGAAAAACAAAACCAATTGATTTTCACTTCCAACAGAGAAGGTTCTGCGGGTAAAGGCACAGACCAGTGGACAGGCGTTTCATTTTCAGACATCTACAAATCTGATAAACCCAAAAGCAAAAACACGTCATGGCCTGGCGAATGGTCTCCAGTGACACCTTTGGATGAAGGTGAAATCTTAAATTCAGGTGTAAACGAAGGCGAAGCGTCAGCCAATAAGAAAGGCACAGCACTTTACCTAACTAAATGTCCTCAAGACAAAAAGCAGGTTTATGGTTGCTACATTTACACCTCGCAGAAGAAAGGCAAATCCTGGGGCGAACCCACAAAGGTTGAACTCGGTCCCGATTCATTCAATTATGTTCATCCTTTCATCATGCCCGATGAATTGACGATTTACTTTGCTTCAAACCGTCCAGGTGGCTATGGTGGATACGACATTTACAAAGCAACCCGCGCTAAAAAATCCGCCAAGTTTTCAAACATCACCAACTTGGGACCTGAAATCAATACTGCAGGACAGGAAGTTTTCCCGACTATGCGGGGAGAAAACGAACTGTATTTCTCATCTGACGGACATCCAGGCATGGGCGGTCTTGACATCTTTGTTTCAGAGTTGAAAGACGGAAAATTCCAAGCTGCGGAAAACATGATGGTTCCCATCAACTCATGCTGGGATGAAATCGGTATGATTTTCGACGAAACCGAATCTTTGGATCCGAAATCGAAATCACCATATTTGGCTAAAGGTTATTTTTCATCAAACCGTCCTGGCGGGCGTGGCGGCGATGACATTTACTACTTCTTGCTTCGTCCGTTGGTGTATTCTCTCGGCGGTTATGTCAAGGATGCCGTCACATTACAGTATATTGATGGCGCAGAAGTTGAAATCATTGGTTCTGACGGCACTTCCTACAAGACCACCACAGATGTAAAAGGTTATTATTACTTCGATAAAACCAAAATTTTGGGCAACACCACCTATACCATGAAGGTTACCAAACCAAAATATTGGGAAGAAAACAATACCGCCACACAAACGACCATCGGTTTGAGCGAAAATACAGATTTGAAACAGGATTTCGTGCTGGATCCTATCCCCACCGAACCTATCGTATTGCCTGAAATTTTATACGATCTGGCAAAATGGGATTTGAAACCACAATACAAGGATTCTTTGATGTTCTTATACAATATTATGGTAAAGAACCCAACCTTGGTTGTTGAGTTGAGGTCGCACACCGACTACCGTGACACTGAAGAAAAGAACGAAATTCTATCTCAGAACCGTGCTCAAACTTGCGTTGACTTCCTTGTCAATGAAAAAGGCATCGCAGCTGACCGTATCGTAGCTAAAGGTTATGGTGAATACAGCCCCCGTAAAATCGAAAAGGATTTAAACACTACCTATTTAGGAAAGAAATACTTCTTCCCCAAAGGAACTGTGCTGACCGAGGAATACATTCTGACCTTGCCAAAGGCTGAACAAGAAGCCGCAAACGCATTGAACCGTCGTACTGAATTTATCGTATTGCGCACCGACTATGTGCCATCAAGCGACACGATTTCCAGTCCAAGAACAGCAGGCTCAATCGCCGTCATCCAGCAACGTACCGTTCCTGTAACCGTCAATGGTGATGCAGTAGAAGGCACTTGTTATGCTAACAGCAAATCATTCAAGTTCCAGATCGGCAACAACACCGAAGAAGTAGCTATCAGTTACACTTTGGCAAGCCGCCTGCTGAAAGAAATGATTATCAAGGCTAATGACTTTGAAGAAGTTGAAAAAGCTATCAACGCAGAAGATGGCTCAATCAACGAAGGTTCAGCACTTTATCTTGAAGAATTGCGTGTTGGTGATGACTATGAAGAGAATGTCAGGGTTGTCGTTAAGAAAGGTTTGCCTTCAGACTTTGTCATAGGCGATGGTTTCATCAGCAACTCTTGGGGCAAATACGCAGTTGATAAAGAAAAGGGAAGAATTGTATACGAAAAATAACAAGTTTCATTTTATAATTCAAAAGCGGGTTTAATTTTACCCGCTTTTTTTTTAATAAGAAATACTTGAACGATACGAGTATGAAAAACAATACGAAAAAAACAATCATTAGAGCGGCAGAAGAAAGAGATTACGATTTCATTTTAAAAACGAATCTGGACAATGTGAAAGTGCTTTCGCCGATGAATGCAGAAAGATTGCAATGGCTGGCTGGGATGGCCGAACTATTTCTTGTTGCCGAAGTAGATGGCAAAGCCGCCGCTTTTTTGATGGCCTTGCGCGAAGGAGCCAATCAATACGATAGTGAAAACTACCGCTGGTTTTCTGCAAGATACGACTCGTTTTTGTATGTGGACAGAATCGTTATTGCTGAACCCTATCGGAATATGGGCATTGGAACGAAATTATATCAAGCTGTTTTCGACCACGCAAAAAAACAAAATGTCAGTTTTGTCACTTGCGAAGTAGATACCATTCCCTACAATGAAATCAGTCTGAATTTTCATAAGAAAATGGGGTTTCGAGAAGTGGGAACACAATTTGTGAAATTAAATTGCGTTACAGTCTCATTACAGGAAGCGAATGTTTATTAAACAAAAAATTCAAAAAAATAAAATTCAATTTATTATGGCTTCAACTATCATTCTTGTTTTCATCATCTTTTACGCTTTCATTTCAAAAATATCTTTAAGATAATATTTCATTGAAATGAAGAAAGAAGTAAATCCCAAAGACACATCTCGGGCGTCCGCTTTTGACCTTTGGATGACATCACCTATGCCCATGGTGACACTCACTAAAACCTTTGATGTCACCCATTTGAAAAAAGTCGCAGACAAAAAAGGATTAAAATTCAACATGTTGCTTTGCTGGTGCATTTGCAAAGCGGCCCACAAAGTTGACGAATTTTTCCTTTTGCCTGAAAACGGCAAACTGTATCAATATGACCAATTGGCCATTAATGTCATTGTCAACAACAAAATGGGCGGCATCAGTTCTTGTGACATCGCCTTCTCAGAAAACGTAGAACAATTCAATCAAGATTATCTTCATTTGACGAAAAAAACAGCTGAAACAAGCGAAAGCAGATTTTTGCCTGAGCACATGATTATCGGCACCTCAGCGCTTGTACAGACTGAAATTGACAGTATCATCAACCAATACACCGACAAGTTTGTCAATCCAATGGTGATGTGGGGCAAATACCGCAAGCACTGGTTCAAAACGACTCTACCCATTTCCTTGCAGTATCATCACGTCCAGATGGATGGTGGACAAGGGTCAAAATTTTTGGAATTATTGCAACAAGAAATTCGTAGTTTTTAATTCATATTTTATTAAAAATCAATAGATTAAACATATGAACAACGAAGAAAGGGAAAAAGAGATTTACAAAGTGACCTTGGTTGGCACCGCTGTAAATATAATATTGACGCTGTTCAAGTTTGTGGCGGGCATTGTGGGCCATAGTGCGGCCATGTTGGCAGACGCCGTACATTCTCTTTCAGATTTTGTCACAGATATCATTGTTTTGATTTTCGTACACATCAGCAACAAACCTCAGGACAAGGGTCACGATTATGGCCACGGCAAATATGAAACATTAGCAACAACCATCATTGGTATTGCCTTATTTGCCGTAGCTGTAAGCATCATTGTTGATGGAGTAATCATGATAGTAGCATGGATTGGTGGCGATGAGCTTCCCGCACCAGGAATGTTGGCTTTATGGGCAGCACTGGTATCCATTGTGTTCAAGGAAGCAATCTACCAATATACCGTCATTAAGGGACGTAAACTCAACTCGCAGGCAGTGGAGGCCAATGCCTGGCATCATCGCAGCGATGCTTTTTCATCCATTGGCACGGCCATTGGCATTGGTGGCGCCATCTTCTTGGGCCAGCGTTGGACCGTGCTTGATCCATTGGCATCAGTAGTTGTTGGAGCTTTCATTGTCAAGGTCTCGTATGACTTACTCAAAAGCGGCTTGGGAGAATTGATGGAGCGGTCGTTGCCCGATGAGATAGAAAACGAAATTTTGCGTTTGGCGAACACTATTGAAGGTGTTAAGGGACCTCACGATTTGAGGACACGCTGCATTGGCAATCACTATGCCATCGAATTGCATATTTACATGGACGGCAACATTACGCTAACTGAGGCACACGATAAAGCCACGGAAGTGGAGGAACTGCTGCGACATAATTTCGGGGAAGAGACGCACATTGCGGTGCATGTGGAACCCGAAGAAAGTGAGAGGTGAGAACTGAGAGCCAAACCTAAGGTCTTTTCGCACCACCTTTTTCACTGAAATGCAGATAATTAGAAATATTTACAAATAAAAAAGGTATAAAACTCAGAAAGTGACATTTGCATTGATTTTTTTTGTATTTTTGCCGCCCAATTGAAAAACTATTTTTATAAACCAAAAAAAATTAAATTATGTTGAATCAGTACGAAACCGTTTTCATTATGACGCCCGTTTTATCTGATGATCAGATGAAGGAAACGGTAAAGAAATTTGAGAACATTCTCACCGCAAAGGGTGCAGAACTCGTTCATCAAGAAAACTGGGGCTTAAGAAAATTTGAGTATCCCATTCAGAAAAAATCATCAGGTTTTTACCACCTTATCGAATTCAAGGCAGAAGGTGATGTTGTTAAAGAACTGGAACTCCAGTATCGCCGTGACGAACGCGTTTTAAGATATCTGACCGTTTCCATGGACAAGCACGCTATTGCTTACAGCGAAAAGAGACGCAACCTTAAAAAAGAACACACTGAAGAATAAGGAGGAGAAATTATGGCAACAAATAACGAAATCAAATATTTGACCCCCATCGCGGTTGATATTAAAAAGAAAAAATACTGCCGTTTCAAAAAGAGCGGTATCAAATACATCGACTATAAGGATGCTGAATTCTTGAAGAAATTCGTCAACGAACAAGGTAGAATTCTGCCTCGCCGTTTAACCGGTACTTCACTGAAATATCAAAAGAAAGTGGCTCAGGCCGTGAAGAGAGCAAGACACCTTGCATTACTTCCTTTCGTAACTGATAACTTAAAGTCAAACAACTAAAAGGAGGATAAGCAATGGAAATCATATTGAAACAAGACGTTCAGAATTTAGGCTATGCCGATGAAATCGTAAAAGTTAAAAACGGCTATGCACGCAATTATCTTATTCCTCAGGGATATGCAATCCTGGCAACCGAACCTGCAAAGAAAATGCTGGCAGAGACTCTGAAACAACGTGCTTTCAAAGCCGAAAAGATCAGAAAAGAAGCTGAATTCATGGCAGGTAAAATCGAAGGCCTTAGCGTTAAGATTTTCACCAAAGCTTCTGAAAAAGGCACTATCTTCGGTTCAGTTAATAACATCGCTGTCGCCAATGCTCTTAAAGAACAACACGGCATCGAGATTGACCGCAAGAAAATCATCATCAAGGAAGACCATATCAAGGAATTGGGCAACTACACCGCTGTTGTCAACCTCCACAAGGACTTCAACAAAGTTACCCTTAACCTTGAAGTTCTCGCTGAAGAATAATCCGATTGGAAAATTTCCATCATAAAAAAAAGGCGCTTGAAACAAGCGCCTTTTTTTTTACTTCATTTCAATTCCCATTCTTTTATAAGCATCACGCAAAATTTCAATGCAAAGTTTACTGTCCGCTTGCTCTTTCGTTTGCATTGACACTTCCTTCTGCAACATTTTATAAAAACCGATTTTAGAAGTTACCAACATTGTACGGACGCTCACGCTTTTACTTTTATCTTCAATCTTATAAAATTCCATAGATTTCTGGCAAGAACGTTTCAAAATTGAAAATGCCGATTTTTCAATAACATCAAGGTAATAAGCTATTTTTTCTGGGGCAATCTTCTGGGTCATCATGGATTTGCTGCACTCTAATAAAACAGGTCCCATCAGCTGGTTTTCAATTTTTTTGGTACATTTTTCAAAATTAGCAATTTGGGCTTTTTTCATATTTCCTTCCTTACTTTCACATTGAGCCCAAACAAAAACCGGCTTAAACGTAATGGAATCTATTTCCGTCATCACACGACAACAAGAAGACAACTGCGCAGCGATGGAATATTGTTCTGTTTTCCATCCTTGCTTCTGAAGTTTTTCCGTTTCAGTTTTCAAATCCAAGGCTTTTAGTGGCGGCATTACGACACTTTGCGGTCCATTATTTTTTTCACCATTGGTGCTACTGCGACCATCAGGCTTTTTCAATCCTTTCTCTTTACCTTGGAACACATTATCCCCACCTCTTTTGGCTTGCGCAAAACAAGCTTCATTCGTCATAAAAAATGCTGTTAATGCAACTAAAAAAATAAGTCTTAATTTTCTCATTGTTTTTTTGAAATTTTAGTTATCAATCTAAAATGCAAAAGTACATATTTTTTTTTGTATCTTTGCAAATTAAACTGTACCATAAATTATGTTTATAATGAAAAAAAATCATCTTTTATTAATAGTTTTTGTTGCTTTGTTTTTTGTTTCGTGTGAAGACAATTCCGGCAAATACGTCAAACGTCACCTGACGACCACTGAAATGGAAAATGCCTTTGAAGACTGTCTGTTGGAATCTATAGACTATGCAATAGATAACTTGTGTCCAGAAGATACAGAAAGTTACAATCAAGGTTACGGCTTTTATCAATATCCTGACACGGCTAAGCATCCTTATCGCATCACTTTGCCCAGTAGCGCCAAGGTCATTATCGACAGTTTAACTGTTCATGGGCAATCGGAATTAATAGACAATTTAATTTTGCACATTAACCGTGCTGCCGAAAGTTGTGAAAGTTCACTTACGTCTGCTTTTTCTTCAGCCATACGCAATATTCGGTACAGCAATCCTCAGTCATTGTTATCAACATCATCCAGCAATGCCATTACCAAATACTTTATGACGCAATGCGGCACTTCTCTACAATCCAGTTTTCAGACTCCCCTTCAAATAAAAATGAGTGAACGCGGCATACCAACGGAATGGAACAACATTCTTCAAATCTATTACTCGTACAATCCTCAGCCCGTATCCATTGATTTAACCAGTAGTATTACGAGTCAGATGTTGAATGGCATATACGCTGAAATGGCAAAAATGGAGGAATTGATACGCACCAATGAAGCATACAGGACCACTGATGATTTGGAATTAGTTTTCGGAAATTAATAATTGAAATACATAAAAATATGAGAACAGAAAAAATGTTTGCCGGCAAAACGCTGGCGATTTTGTCTGGTGGTGGTGACACTCCAGCCATCAATTCAAGCATCGAAGCTGTGAGGAACCGTGCTTCCATGCTGGGTTTCAAGGTTTACGGAATTTTGCGTGGTTGGAAAGGTTTGCTTGGCGATGGCGACGTTGTTGATCTCACCAACATTCCCTATAACGGCATTTACGGTGGCACAGCGCTGCTTTCGAGCCGTACCAATCCTTTCCCCAGCAAGAAAAATCCAGAAGACCGTTCTCAGCAAATTCTCCGCAACATAGAACGTTACAAGATTGACGTTCTTGTTACCATCGGTGGTGACGACACCAACGGAGCGGCAAAGAAAATGTACGAAAAATACGGCATCCCCGTTATCGGTTTCCCCAAAACCATTGATAATGATTTAAGAACTAGAACTATACATCATTACAATGGTCAACAATTCGAAACTGTACTTTGTCCGGGATTTCCATCGGGAGCCATGGCTATCAAGAAATTGACAAGCAAGCTGCACACTACCAACGAGTCGCACCAGCGTATAATGGTTCTCGAAGTGATGGGCCGTGACGCTGGCTGGCTTACAGGAACAGCAATTTTCGGTGGAGCGCAAGTGGCACTCGTTCCTGAAATCGAAATGACCAAAGAGCGCAAGGACTTCTTCTTCGAACACGTCAAGGAACAATTCATGCGCTCTAAAAAGCGTAGTCTGGTCATTGCCGTTTCGGAAGGTGTTCGTTGGTGGAGTGAAGAGAAACAATGTCTTGATATGGTTTACGCCAGTCCAGACCTTGACGAATATGGACATCCACGTTTTGGTGGCATCAGCGGCGTCATTGCTTCTGAAATTTCCAAGAAATTAGGTATTGAAGCGCGCGGGCAGATATCGGGCTATATTCCACGTTCTGGGAAATGCTACGAGTACGACCGTCGCTTGACCTCTACCCTCGCCGACAAGGTTGTTGACCTTTTGCTCCGCGAAGACTATGGCAAAATGCCCGTTATGCGCGACATTGTGCCATACAGCGAACTGGAGGAATTCCACACCGACGCCATCGACATGGGCAACATCGGCAACTTCCCACTGCCATCTAACTATTACAATCCCAATGAGTTCATGTTTACCGAACAATACGTTGATTTCTTGACCAACATCATCGGTGCACCCTACCGCATGGAATTCACCCATGAATTTCCCATCGTCATCCCTCAGGAATAATAAATAAATCATATGAAACGCTTTGTTTTGTCAGTATTGCTTCTTTGCGCATGCATTGTCATGCAAGCACAGAATTACGTTTCTGTCAAAGAAGCCAAAACTGCAGCAGTTCATTTTCTGCAACAGCGCGTTGGCAATGTGACATGTTCTGAAAAGACAGTACTTGCCGTTCATGAAAACAAAGTGGGGAATAGGACACTCATCTACGAAGTAATGTTCGACAACAACATGTCGGTTTTGCTGACTGGGGTTAAAAGTTGCAAGGCTGTCATTGGTTACCGCAACCGAACAGGTGGTGTTTCTGTACTGAACCAAGTCAATTACGTAGTTTCGCCAGGGATGAACATTTTCTTGGAAAAATGTCGAGAACAAATTAGCTATGCCATTGAAACACAGAGAGACAATGCCTTTATACACAGTGAATGGAAACAGCTTTTGAGACCAGAGAATAATAATATTACAACCAAAGGCGGAATTTATGGTCCATACATCACAAGTGCGTGGGGACAGACCCGTGCCTACCCCAAAACCTGCGATGGTTACAACTATTATGTGACGGAAACCGTTGACCAATGCAAGTGTGCCAGCATCAGCAAATGTCCGACGGGTTGCGTGGCCACTGCGATGGCACAGATAATTCGCTATTGGCAGTACCCAGCCCGATCGCCGTATACCGGCGAGGCCTACGAGTGGGCCAACATGTGCGACACGCTGAAAGCGGCCTCGCCTCACTTCGAAGTCGAGCGCAAAGCCATTGCACGCTTGATACGCGACTGCGGGCTGTCGGCAGGCACACATTATTGCTACGCTCCCAACAGCTACGGATGCCAATCCTTTGCCTGGCCCACCAAAGCCCGAGACGGATTCGTCAACCAATTCAGTTTCAGTGAGAAAGCGGAACGCAAATTGAGATCAAGCCATAATACGAAAATTTGGAAACAGCTGATTATTGATGAAATCGTCAGCGGGAATCCCGTACTCTACGGCAGCGCCTCATTGGCCGTGAAAGACTTCGCCGAATGCGGCCACGCCTACGTCTGCGACGGCTACAACGAAAACACCGACATGTTCCATTTCAACTGGGGATATGATGGAGAAGCCAACGGTTGGTACTCTCTTGACGACCTCGTCATCAAATTATCAAAACAAAACTATAATTGGAACCATTTTGAAAGAATGGTCATCCATATATATCCTTCTTTTTTGGAAGAGATAAAAAATAACAATACAAACAACGGATTTGTCCATATTAGTCCAGTAGAATCAGAAAAAGAAAATTAGACTATGGGAAAATTTATCATTGAAGGCGGCCATCAGCTGAAGGGTGAAATCATTCCACAAGGTGCAAAAAACGAAGCATTACAAGTGCTTTGTGCGGTTTTATTGACCAATGAACCAGTTGTTATTTCCAACGTTCCCGTCATCCGTGATGTGCAGCGATTGATGGAAATATTAGCCGCCATTGGTGTAGAAATCAAGGAATTATCGGAAGGGACCTATCGCTTTCAGGCTAAAAACATACAACTGGATTTTTTGAAGACACCGGAATTCATCAAATTATCGGCTTCGATTCGCGCTTCAATTATGATTTTAGGACCGCTATTGGGACGCTTTGGCAAGGCCTATGCAGCCAAGCCTGGTGGGGATAAGATTGGACGTCGTCCTCTCACCACCCACTTTGAAGGCTTCGCCAACTTGGGTGCTAAAGTCACAAGTGTCGACACGGTTTACGAATTGAGTGCCAATCCGTTGCAGGGAACCTATATGCTGCTGAATGAAGCATCCGTGACGGGCACTGCCAATATCGTAATGGCTGCAGTTCGTGCCAAAGGAACCACCACCATCTTCAATGCGGCCTGCGAACCTTATCTTTACCAGCTTTGTACCATGCTGAACAATATGGGTGCACAAATTGAGGGCATTGGTTCCAATTTATTAAAAATCAATGGTGTAGAAGAACTTCATGGATGTGAGCACCGCATTTTGCCTGATATGATTGAGGTGGGAAGCTTTATGGGAATGGCAGCCATTACAGGTTCTGAAATCACCATCAAGGATTGTTCATTCGAGCACTTGGGCATCATTCCCTATACATTTTCAAAATTAGGTGTTCGATTTGAAAAAAGAGGAGATGACATTTATCTTCCTCAGCATAAAGAATATACGATTGAAAAAAACATGGATGGATCCATTCTGACCGTTGCAGATGCTCCTTGGCCAGGATTCACTCCCGACCTTATAAGCATTGCCTTGGTGACTGCCATTCAGGCCAAAGGTAGCGTGTTGATTCATCAGAAAATGTTCGAAAGTCGACTTTTCTTCGTTGACAAATTGCAGGAAATGGGAGCACAGATTATTTTATGTGACCCGCATCGTGCTACCGTCATTGGGTTGAATCACCAATATGCTTTGCGAGGAACCACGATGGCATCCCCCGACATTCGCGCCGGTGTCGCTCTACTCATCGCCGCATTGTCGGCAGAAGGCACCAGCGTCATCCAGAATGTTGAGCAAATCGACCGCGGCTACCAACACATTGTCGAACGACTCAATGCCTTGGGTGCTGTAATTGAAAGACAAGAATAAGCACATCATAAATCATGATCAGAAAATTTATTGAGACTTTTGGCGAATACTTTATGTTTCTGGGCCAGGTGTTTTCCCGTCCCAGCAAGTGGAAAGTCTTTTCAAAAAAAACCATCTATGAAATGGACGCCATGGGCATTGGCTCGTTGCTCATTGTCAGTATTGTTTCCATCACCCTTGGCAGCGTAATAACAATGCAGACGGCCATGCAAATTGAGAGCAACTGGATTCCCAAATGGTGTGTCGGCTATATTGTCAAAACCTCTGCAGTCATGGAGTTGTGTCCGACCATCATCAGTTTGCTGCTGGTCGGTAATCTTGGTTCCCGCATCACTGCGGAAATCGGGAGCATGCGCGTTACCGAACAGATTGACGCACTCGAAGTGATGGGCATCAATCCCGCCTCTTATCTTGTTCTGCCCAAAATCGTGGCAGCCGTCATCATGATTCCGTTGCTAACCATTATCAGCATCTGCTTTGCTCTTGTTGGCGGTTACCTCACCGTTGTCATCACCGGAAGCATATCGGCCTACGATTTTGTTGATGGCATGACTTCATTCTTTAGAATGTACGATATCTATTATGCTTTAACCAAAACTTTTGTCTTTGCCTTTGTAATTTCTTCCGTGTCATCATTCTATGGATATAGAATTGATGGTGGTGCTTTGGAACTGGGCAAGGCAAATACACAAGGCATCGTTGTGGCCAGTTTTGCCATTCTCATTCTCAACATGGTAGTTACGCAGATTATGCTCTAATTTTTATCAGCAGCGATTATGATTGAAATTAAAAACGTATCGAAATATTTTGGTGACAAGCAGGTGCTAAAAAACATCTCTACACATTTTGACGAAGGCAAAGTCAACCTCATCATCGGACGTTCAGGTTCGGGTAAAACGGTGATGATGAAATGCCTGGTCGGTTTGTATTCTCCCGACGAAGGTGAAATTTTGTATAACAATCGCGTTTTCCGTCGCCTTTCAGAGGAAGAAAAACGCGTGCTGCGTGGCGACATGGGAATGGTTTTTCAAGGTTCTGCCCTCTTCGACTCAATGACCATCGAAGAAAATGTAATGTTTCCTCTTGACATGTTGAAAAATATGGAATACGAAGAAAAAATCGAGCGAGTGAATTTTTGTTTGAAGCGCGTTGACTTGGAAAACACCAACAAACTCTTTCCTGCAGAATTGAGTGGTGGCATGAAGAAGCGTGCCGCCATTGCCCGTGCCATTGCCTGCAATCCCAAATATTTATTCTGCGATGAACCCAACTCGGGTCTTGACCCCAAAACATCCCTTATCATTGACGACCTCATTTTCGACATCACACACGAATTTGGCATTACCACCGTCGTTAACACCCACGACCTCAACTCTGTCATTACCATTGGCGAAACGATATCCTACATTCACGAAGGCAACTTGGCCTGGACTGGCACCATGGATAACGTATTAACATCTGACAACGAGCTGCTTAACAGCTTTATATACGCTCAACCATTGACACAAAAAATCAGAAAATCATTGTAAAAAATGAATTGGTTGGATATCGTCATTCTCATTCCCTGCATCTGGTTTGCATACAAGGGTCTTAAAAACGGACTTATTTTCGAATTGGCTTCCATTCTTGCCTTGATACTTGGAGTCTGGGCTACAGTCAGATTTTCCAACACGCTGGCCGACAAGTTAGGAGATTCACAAATTTACAAATGTCTTGCCTTTGCCATCATTTTCATCGCTGTACTGGTAGCTGTACATTTTGCGGGAAAACTTTTTGAAAAAATCATCAAACTGATGATTCCCGGATTCATCAACAACTTGTTGGGACTGATTTTTGGCTTAATGAAAGTTATTATTGTCTTCAGTGTGTTACTGATGTTCATCAACAAAGTAGATTTCAAGCAGGCCATTCTCAAACCTGAAACGAAAAACCAATCGTTTGCTTACAAGTACGTGGAACCGGTTGCTCCTTTCCTCAGCAATTGGTGCATGAAAGAATTCTGCGATAAAGCCGATGCCACCGCGGATACTGAAACTGAAAATTCCAAATGTCTATGAACAACGATGAGCATCTGTTAAAGGATTTACTGCAGCAGTTCATTGATAAAAGTGGCAAGCAAAAACTTTACGATGAGCGTCGCGTACTGACATTGTGGAACGAAAAAATGGAAGAAGCCATCAAACAACATTGCCGGTGCCTGGATATCAAAAATGGTGTTCTGAAAATCAAGGTGGATAGTGCCGCGCTTCGATTTGAAATGATGGCCCGCAGATGCGAAATCATCAAACAGCTCAATGAATGGAGTGGCGGGGAGGTCGTCAAAGATATTTTCTTTTCATTTTAATTATTCAAAATAGGAAATGGAAAAACTGAAAAAATTTCTAAGTAGCGATTTTTGCGTTTTGATTTTTCGTCTGTTGATACTATATTTGGTACTTTTCATTTGCCGAATTGTTTTTTATTTCAAAAATCAGGATTTACTCGGAATTCTCAACTGGAATGATTTGCCGACGCTGTTGCAAGGTTGCCTGAAATTTGATACCATTTCAATTTTATATCTCAATACGCCTTTCATCGTTTTATCTTTAATTCCCTTTCATTTTAGAGAAAGAAATTTCTATCAAGGATTGCTATGCTGGCTTTATATGATTGCCAATAGTGTAGGTATTGTGCTTATGAATCTTGCCGATGCCATTTATTTCCGCTATTCTTCTAAAAGAATCAGTTTGGAAGAATTGCATTTTTTCCAAGAGAATGACAACAACGGCAACATTATGCTCCGTTCGGTATTCGAGAACTGGCCTTTGGTTATTTTAGCGATAGTGCTGATTCTGGCAATGTTGATTTTGTACAAGATTATAAAATATAAAACCAACGACGATACAAAACCTGTCAAATATTATCTCATACACTCCTTGATTTTGGTTTTTGCCGTTATAATGTATGTATTTGGAGTTCGGGGTTCATTTGACCTGAAGGCGAGACCTGTCACATTGAGTAATGCGGCAGTCTATGCCAGCAATGCCAATCAGACCTCATTAGTGCTCAGCAATCCTTTCTGCACGATTCGAATGCTTGGCGTGAAGAAATTCAGCGTTAGACATTATTTTGAAGATGAAGAAGCAGCGTCTATTTATACGCCTTTTCATCATCCGAAAGAAGATTTCAGATATAATTTAGGCAAGAAAAACATTGTCATTTTTGTGCTGGAAAGTTTCAACAGGGAACATTCCAAATATCTAATGCCCAATGTGGTTCAAGGGGATGGTTTTACGCCATTTTTAGATTCTTTAATGCGAGATGGGTATGCTTTCAGAAAAGCCTACAGCAATGGTATGAAATCCATTGAATCACTTCCTTCCATTCTGGCTTCCATACCATCGTATCAAACACCATTCCCGTTGCTTCCACAGTCGATTGGCGAAATGGACGCCTTACCAGAAATTTTAAGCCATGAAGGATATGAAACATATTTTTTCAGCGGAAGTACGGCTAATCAAATGGGGTTTGAAGCCATTTGCAAATTGGCTGGGATAAAGCATTTTTATAATAGGACGCACTACGAGAAAAAACATCCGGGAGAAAACAGAGCCAACATCTGGGGCATTTGGGACCGCGATTATTTGGAATTCATGGCGGAAGAACTTGGCACATTTGAATCGCCATTCTTTGCCACCGTTTACACCTTGACATCGCATCATCCTTTTGTGCTGCCCGCGGAATATGAAAGGCAAATGCCTCAAGGTGTGAATCCATTGCAACCATGTGTGGCATACACAGACTTGTCAATCCGGCGTTTTTTTGAAGTGGCTGAACAAAGCGACTGGTTCAAAAACACCATTTTTGTTTTTGTTGCTGACCATTCGAGCGGATATAAAGCGTACGAGGTTTCACAAACCAGCAGGGGTTGCGCCGCCATCGTCTATTTCATTTACACGCCTGACCACAGCATACAAGGTTTGAGCGAGGAAGTGACACAGCAGATAGACATCATGCCAACGCTCTTAGGGCTTGTAGGTTACGATAAACCCTACTTTGCCTTTGGACGAGATGTATTCAATGAACCCGAGCGCAAAGCCGTCGCTACCAATTGTGTTGGTCAAGTATACCAATGTCTCACCGACTCGTTGAGTTTGTATTTCGATGGGCAGAACACGTTACAGGTCTTTGCCGCCAACGACAGTCTTCAACAGCACAACATCCTCAATCTTGATGATCCGCAGCAGAAAAATGCAGAAAACCTACTGAAAGCTATATTGCAATCCTACACTTTTCAGGTAAACAATAAATCATACGTCAACCCCGAAAATCAGAAAATGAAGTAGGAAATGGCAAAAGCAGATAAAGACCAGATTGCTTTAGAGATAAACCTTACAAGAAATTTTGGATAAAATAAATTTATAAAAAACTGATTTTCAGCACAATAATAAAAAAAATCTTTTTTTTACAAAAAGTGTTGGCAGTTAAGAAAAAAATGTTATTTTTGCAAACCGATTTTTCAAAACGGAATACGTTCTTTGAGGCGTAATAAACGCAAGCCGATGTAGCTCAGTTGGTAGAGCAGCTGATTTGTAATCAGCTGGTCGGCGGTTCGAGTCCGTCTATCGGCTCTCTGGGAGGGTACCAGAGCGGTCAAATGGGGCAGACTGTAAATCTGTTGGCTAAGCCTTCGGAGGTTCGAATCCTCCCCCTCCCACCATCCTTGCGGAAGTAGCTCATTTGGCAGAGCGACAGCCTTCCAAGCTGTAGGTAGCGGGTTCGAGACCCGTCTTCCGCTCACTTTCGCAGAACCAAAAAAAGATGACTTTTGAGTCATCTTTTTTTATTTTAAAGCACTCCACTCCTCTGACACCCTTTCCAAGAGAATAGGAAGCAGTTTTCGCTCACATTATTATTCATCGTAAAGTTTCAGCCATTCAAAACGATTGCCACAGTGCTCAAGGAAGCGCACCAAATCGGTTCGTTTGATAATCAGCGAAGCGGTATTGACACACGGATGGAAACTCACTTTCTCGGCTTGCCGCAGCGTGTCGTCCAAAAATACAATGACGTGGTGCTCTGTATCATTGATAAGACCGAAAGGAGTAACTGAACCAGGCTTAACACCCAAATATTTGTCCAAACGCTGTTCTGAGGCAAAACTCAACTTCCCTTGGCGCAATTGCTTTTCAATATCGTGGATGGCCATATCCCTATCACAATTCAAGCAAACCAGATAATGCTGGTTTCCCTTATGATTTCTGAAAAAAAGATTCTTGCAATGCTGGGCATCGTGACCAGCCCAGTATTGTTTTGCAATTTCAATGGTTGGGGCCTCAGGATGTTCGAGATACTCGAAATCGATATTCAGTTCCTTCAAAAGTTCATATAAATGCGGATCTCCATTCATGATTTTAATTTTTCAATTAAGGAATTATGTACCTTTACATTTAGAAAAACGTACCATATTATTCATTTGGCCAAGCAAAAATAGACATTTTATTGATATTACTGTCCGGAAAAACATTTTTACAGCAGAAAAAACTGTCGAATCTCGTTTAAGTTTCAGAACTTTATTGTTATTTTATTTTTTAACACAAAACAAGTATAAGAATGAGCAAAAGCATACTTTTTACTGGACAGCTATCATTTGATTTATTTTTTCGGCATTATACAAACTAATTTCTGATTTTATTTTCATTCATTTGCGTATTATTCAAAATTTTTTGTATTTTTGCAATCAGAATAATATCAAAATAATATCATTTTAAAGCGTAAAAAAAATGGAAACCAAAGAATTTACCAAAAAGTTAAATCCATACAACAATGGATTCATCAGTCTGTTTATCAATATTTTACTATTAACCGCATTTGTTTTTGTCATCACTTGCTGCGCCCTAAGAGCTGAAACTGACGGACAAATAGGATTAACCGTACTATTGTCATTTGTATTAATATTTTTATACATTTTGCACTGCATCGGATTTATGATCATCCAACCCAACCAATCACGTGTAATGACATTCTTCGGCAAATACCGCGGAACTGTACGCGAGAATGGTTTCTTCTGGGTTAATCCCTTTTACAATAAACGTAAATTGTCATTGCGTGCCAGGAATATGGATGTCGACCCTATCAAGGTAAATGACAAGAACGGCAATCCTATCATGATTGGTTTGGTATTGGTATGGAAAATCAAAGACACTTACAAGGCCTGTTTTGATATTGATGTCAATTCATTAGCATCCGTCACGTCAGCAAACACCACGGTAGCCATAAGCCAACTTCTCACCCTGAAAGGATACGACAGTTTTGTCAAAGTACAGAGTGATGCTGCTTTGCGCAAGATTGCAGGCATGTACGCATACGACAACATGGACAATACCAATGACAACATCACCTTGAGAAGCGGCGGAGAGGAAATCAACGAGCACCTGGAAGAAGAATTGTGCAGCCGTTTGAGCATTGCCGGTATTGAAGTCGTTGAAGCTCGTATCAATTATCTGGCATACGCCGCGGAAATTGCCAGCGTGATGTTGCGTCGCCAACAAGCCGATGCCATCATTTCGGCAAGAGAAAAGATTGTCGAGGGTGCCGTATCAATGGTTCAATTGGCATTAAAGAAATTGGAAGCAGATAACGTCGTCAATTTAGACGAAGAAAAGAAAGCCGCCATGGTCAGCAACCTGATGGTGGTTTTGTGCGCCGATGAAAGCGCCAGCCCTGTCATCAACGCCGGTTCATTGTACTAATAGCATTTAGCAATGAAGAAAAACTTCGCATTACGCGTTGACGAAGAAGTATTTGCGGCCATCGAAAAATGGGCGGCGGATGAATTTCGTAGTGCAAACGGACAAATTGAATGGATTTTAGCGGAAGCGTTGAAGAAAGCCAAGCGTTATCCGAAAAAGAAAAATCCAAGCGATGGGAAAGATATGCCAGCACAATAAAAGGGAGTTTCCAAAATCTATATTGTTGCAGAATCTATTTTGTCATATTCAGCATGCGTGCCAATAAATCTAATGATCATATTGTTTTCCACAAAAAGGACTACAGCAACGACTTTGTATTTATTAGCAAGCTTCATCTTCCATTTGAGAAAAAATAGTGTGCGGAATATAAATTTATTTGCAGATATGCAAATTTTATTTACCCCAGTTGTCCCTATCCAAACTGCGGAAATTGATGGCTTCGGAGAGATGTTCGCCGCCAATATTTTCGCTGCCGGCCAAGTCTGCAATGGTGCGTGCCACCTTGAGGATGCGGTCGTAAGCGCGGGCCGACAAGCCCAACTTATCCATGGCATTTTTCAGCAACTGCGTACCCGCGGTGTCCACAGCGCAATATTGTCTCAGTAACTTTGTATTAATCTGCGCATTGCAATGTATTTCCGGATAATCTTTGTAGCGTTGCTCTTGAATTTTCCGAGCCAAAACCACACGCTCACGAATCGTCGCACTGCTTTCTCCAATAGAAGCGGTTGCCAGTTCCTCAGTTGACAACGGCAACACCTCCACATGCAAGTCGATGCGGTCCATCAAGGGACCAGAAATTTTGTTCAGATACTTTTGCACAACGCCTTGGCCGCAGGTGCACTCGATTTTAGGATGATTGTAATTGCCGCAAGGGCAAGGGTTCATCGCAGCGACGAACATGAAAGAAGCTGGAAAATCCACGCTATATTTAGATCTTGACACCGTCACGCTTCTATCTTCCAAAGGCTGACGCATCACCTCGAGGACAGTGCGTTTAAATTCCGGGAGCTCGTCAAGAAAAAGCACCCCGTTATGTGCGAGGGAAATCTCGCCCGGTTGGGGATTTTGTCCCCCACCGACCAACGCCACATCTGAAATTGTGTGATGTGGCGCTCGGAAGGGGCGAACCGATATCAATGACGAAAACCGGCTCATTTTACCTGCCACAGAATGAATTTTCGTGGTTTCGAGAGCCTCTGACAAAGTAAGTGGAGGTAATATGGATGGCAAGCGTTTCGCCAACATGGACTTGCCCGATCCCGGCGGACCAATGAGAATGACATTATGTCCACCTGCCGCTGCAATCTCCAAGGCACGCTTTATGTTTTGCTGTCCTTTGACATCTGAAAAATCAAACTCGTATTTACATAAACTCTTTTGGAATTCTTCTCGGGTATTGACCACCTTCGGTGAAATCGGTATACCCTTGTCGAAGAAATCAATGACTTCGCGAATATGTTTGACCCCAAGTACTTCAATTCCACTAACGATGGCAGCTTCACGGGCGTTGTCATAGGGCAGAATGAGTCCCTTCATTCCTCTTTTTTTGGCTTCAATGGCAACGGGCAATGCGCCTCGCACAGGCTGCAAATGACCATCCAACGACAACTCGCCCATAATATAATAATCACCCACCTTGTCATAACCTTTGATTTGCTCGGAAGCTATCAAAATAGCTATCGCCAGATTCAAATCATAGGCAGTTCCCTCCTTACGAATGTCGGCAGGCGCCATATTGATGACGATTTTCTTACCTGGGATTTTGAAGCCATTATTCTTCAAAGCAGTATCAATTCGCTGCTGGCTTTCCTTGACGGCACTGTCGGGCAAACCGACAAGAAAGAAACTGATGCCAGGTTCAACATTCACTTCTATCGTGATGGGTACTGCCACCACACCCATCAAAGCACAACTATGTGTCTTAATCAACATAATATTATATATTAATCATTAATGTTATAATTACCATTTGGGCTTGAATGCATCGGGGAGGAAATGTAGCTGATGTTGCTCCCCACAAATAATGATAGAAACTACGTCACAGCGGACTTCTTTTTCTATGCCCTTATTCCTAACATAGATATTGGCAGCTTTAATAATATTGCGCTGCTTTTCCGGCGTCACAAAAGTTTCCGGTGCGCCAAAAATCGTTGAACTACGCGTTTTTACTTCACAAAAGACCAAATAATCGTCATTTTCGACAATCAAATCCACTTCCAAGTGATAGCACTTCCAATTGCGTTCCACAATGCGATAATGCTGGTTTTCATAAAATTGGCAGGTCAAATCCTCGCCATATCTCCCTGTTTTCTGCTGCTCAGTTTTCATTCCCGATAATTTTCGGCAAAGATATAAAAATAATATATAAGTTAATTATTGTTTTATTTTTTATTTTCTTTTTAACATTATTAATGAATTTAATTAATTCCTTAAAATTCCTTCCATCAAATTTGCCATAAAGAATTTTTTCATAACAACGTAGTTTTTCTTCAACAAAACAATGTGAACATTTTTCATTTTCACCAATAAGATTTTTGTTGATAACTTCAAAAAAAACTCAACATTTCCAAAAATTTCCATTTTTTTCCAAAATATTCCGAAAACAAACATTCAATTGTGGAAAAACGGCAGTTTGTTTTTATAATATTACTTGTATTGTATTGATTTTTAATTATTTATATATATTTGTAAATAATCACACAATACTTGTTGAAAATCAACATTTTAAATGAAATATCGCTTAAGGAAATTTAAAATTACCATTTTATTCCATACTGATTATCAATGATTTAATATACAAAATATTATTATCGCACAAAAAAAATAAAAAATATGGAAATTGATAAAATAATTTATGTATTTTTGCGGTTGATAAATCATAAAAACAATGGGAACATTTGATTACGGTTATTGGGAAGTCGCGATTGAGAAGCATGGGCGCATCAAACTGCCCACTGCCTTGCTGAAGTCGTTGTCGGAAGATGACCGCAAGGGCTTTGTCGTCACGCCAGGCTTCGGCAAGCACGTGATGCTTTGGACCATCAAGTCATACAAAGCCCAAATGGACTATCTGAACTCATTGGATCGCAACATCATAGCGGTGAAGCGGTATCGCAACGCCTTCCTGACGCGCAATACCTTTGTGGAATGTGACAAGCAAGACCGCATCGTCATCCCGAAGCCTTTCATGGAACAGTATGGCATCGAAAACGAAGTGGTGCTACTGCTTGACAACGGCAAGATTGAGATGTGGAACAGCGAAGAGTACCACAAGGAATTCGACATGAGCCCCGAAGAACTGGATTCACTGAACGAGGCCATTCACTTAGGTCAAATCAATCCTGCGCGAAAGGAGGACGAAAATGAGCTACCATAATCCCGTCCTTTTAGAAGAATCCATCAGCCAACTAGTTGTCAACCCGTCTGGAATTTACGTGGACGTCACCTTCGGTGGCGGAGGCCACTCACGGAAAATCATGGAGAGACTATCTCCGTCGGGGCGACTGTTAGCCTTCGACCAGGATGCAGATGCACAGAACAACCTCATCGATGACGGGCGTTTCCAATTCATCGCCTCCAATTTCCGCAACCTCAAAAAATTCCTCCAATATTACAAAGGGTGCCCGGCTGACGGCATTTTAGCTGACCTCGGTGTTTCATCGCACCAATTCGATACGGCAGATCGTGGATTTTCACATCGCTACGATGGCGAACTGGATATGCGGATGAACCGCCAGAAGGGAATTTCCGCTCGCGAAATCATCAACGGCTACACAGTAGAACGCCTCGCCTCGCTGTTTTACACTTACGGAGAACTGTCCAATGGACGCCGTTTGGCCCAACAAATCGTCACAGCTCGCGAACAAGGCGAAATTGCCACGACAGCCCAACTTGTTGAAACGCTATCTCCTCTTCTGCCGAAAGGCAAGGAGAATAAAATACTGTCACAGCTCTTTCAAGCCATCAGAATTGAAGTGAACGATGAAATGACCGTCCTGAAAGAGTTTTTATCACAAACCGTCGAATGTCTGAAACCCAGAGGACGCTTGGTAGTCATTGCATACCATTCGCTGGAAGACCGTCTCGTCAAGAATTTCATGCGCTCTGGAAAATTTGAAGGAGAGATTGAAAAGGACTTCTTCGGCAATCCGCTGACGCCTTTCAACCTGTTGACGCACAAAGCCATCGTCCCCGACGAAAACGAAATAGCCATCAATCCTCGCGCACGAAGTGCAAAACTCCGTGTCGCTGAAAAACATAACGAAAAATGATCAGTACCAGTCAATCTTCGGAAAAACAAAAGACCCGGCGCAAAAGCTCTTTTAAGGAACTGCTCGCTGGAGAATTTTTGTTTTCCAAGCAGGCTTTCCAGTGGTATCCTTACATTCTTTTCGTCATTGTACTTATTGCAGGTCTGATGTTTAACGAACATTCAATATCTACTAAAAAACAGAAAATCAAAGAGTTGGAAATAGAATACAAACAAATCATCGGCCAATTGAAGTATAATAACCAGTATATTCTATATGAAGAAAACAAACAATTGGTCGAACAATTGAAAAGTTACGGATTTGGCAAACAAGATAAACATCTATATAAAATCGTCGTAAAACGCGCAAACGAAAATGGTGAATAGCAATGATCCTATGAGAAGTAAGAAATACAAGATGGGGATTGTATTGTTCATCATCTTGATGTTGGGGATTGCATGCCTATTGCGCATCCTCTACCTCTCCATTTTCGAGCGTTCGCTTTACACAGGCAGTTCCAACAAATGCCTTGACAAAACCGTGGATGATTGGGAAAAGAGTCCGCTGGCACAAGATCCTGATTGTGATTGCTTTGTAGTCACCAACAACGTGCTGCCCGTAAGAGGCGAAATCTATGACGATCAAGGACGTGTCCTGGTCAGCAACGTCACTGTCTTTGACCTTACCATTGATGGGCGCTTCTTTGATTCCTCAAATCCTAAAAATCAAATTTCGAAAGAACAAGCCTCACAATGGGTTGACCAATTGAGCAAAGCCTTTTACGAGCATTTCAAAAACAAATTTACGAAATACGATTTGAAATATTATCAACAGAAATTCTCCAATGCCCTCCAAAACCACAAAAACACATTAATGCTGAGCTCAAATCCAAACAACGAGAAACTTTGGATTACACAACAGGACACTGCCTTCATCAACAACCTGCCTTTGTTTTCGCAAAAGCCATACAATCGCTGCGTCAATTACACCAATCGCACGGTCCGAACCAACCCATACGGCGATTTGGCCAAGCGAACCTTAGGCAGGAATACCGACGGCGGCAACTATGGAATGGAATATTATTTCAATGAGCAGTTGGCCGGGAAAGAAGGCTCGAGAAAATACTTGTACGTCAATAACGCCAGGCTTCCATTAGATGAATCGGTAGAGCCCGTTGATGGTTGTGACTTGCATACCACTATCAACTTGGAAATTCAGAATATTGTTCATAATGAATTGAAAAACAAACTAATAGAACAGAATGCCGAATGGGGCTGCGCCATGGTAATGGAGACCAAGACCGGTGAAATCAAGGCCATCTGCAATTTGCGACGTGCCAATCGTGAAGGCACGCAATATACCGAAAGCGATGAATATGCCTTGCATAAAATGGTTGAACCAGGGTCCACTTTCAAGATAGCTTCGGCCCTTGCCTATCTGGAACAAAGAAATGGTGACGACGGCAGTACTTACCCCATTTTAGCATATACTTTTGAAAGAAAAACCAATAACGGCAAAAGCATTTTTTACGAAAAAAAGGATGAACCAGGAGAGAAGGCCGGAGAACGCGGCTACCCTGTTGATATTATCCAACGTTCATCCAATGTGGGCATTGCCTCCATGATTTTCGATGCTTTCGGTATTCAGAATTACAAAGACTATCTTCAGAAAATAGATCAATTGTACATTACGACTTCATTTTCCACACAGTTAGGCAAGATTCAATCCCCCAACATCAAACGTAACGCCAAAGACTTTCACACCTACTACAACACTTGCTTTGGTGCCGGTTTCACAATGACACCGATTCAGACGTTGGTATATTACAATGCCATTGCCAACAATGGAAAAATGGTAGGCCCTTTGTTCGTAAAATATATTACCAAAGCTCACGAGACAGAACCTATCAAGCGTTTTCAAGCAGAAGTCATCAACAAGAAAATCTGCAGTCAGAATAGCATTGACAAAGCAAAAACATATTTGGAAGCCGTTGTCACTGGTGAACACGGCACCGGACGACGCTACAAGAGCAAGAACTTCACATTTGCCGGCAAAACCGGGACACGCGACATTTGGGATGAAGAAATCAAAGCCTACAACTACAGCAAAAACAGCGTCTCATTCTGCGGCTATTTTCCTGCCGACAACCCGCAATACACCTGCCTGGTTTTCATGTACAATGTCTCCAGAAAAAGTTCCATCGCGGTAGAAGTATTTGCCCGCATTGCTGAAAACATCATGAACACGACTAATTACGCCGCCTTGCAAACGGTTGAAACAAAAGATGGCAAAAAACTGCCACGCACATACGTAGTCAATGCCGAACGCTACGCTTTCATCATGGAATCACTCGGCATCAACTATCCGAAAAACAACATCAGCACGCCTTACATCACTTCAGGACTGAATCCAGATTACTCCATTATGATTAAAAAATCAAAATTCAATTCTGAAGACAAACTCCCCAATGTGGAAGGAATGATTGCTTCCGACGCCGTCAGTGAACTTTCCCGCTTGGGTTACAAGGTGGTAGTTGTAGGTTACGGTGTGGTTCGCGAACAGAGATTCAATAAAGAAAACAATACAATAACACTCATTCTGAAATAGAAAATGAAAACACTCGACTACATTCTTCAGCATATTGGAAAATACGAATTAGTGGGCAACAGCGACCACAAGATAGACTTCATCACTTTCGACTCTCGAAAAATTGACGGTGAACACGCCAACGGAATTTTCGTCGCCCAAAGAGGTACTGCCGTTGACGGACATCGCTTCATCGGACAAGTCATCGAAAAAGGTTGCCGCATCGTTGTATGCGAAGAATTGCCAGCTGAAATCCATCCTGAAGTAAGCTACGTCAAAGTACCCAATAGCGACTATGCTTTAGGTATGATTGCCAGTGCTTTCTATGATTTTCCCAGCAAAAAGTTGCATTTGATTGGCATTACGGGGACCAACGGGAAAACGACGACAGTAACTTTGCTGCATCGCTTGTTCATGCAGTTAGGTTATCCCACAGGCCTACTGTCGACAATTGAAAACCGCATTGAAGACAAAGTCATTGCGTCGACGCACACCACACCCGATGCTGTTGAACTGAATACATTGCTTCACCAGATGGTAGAAGCAGGCTGCGAGTATTGCTTTATGGAAGTCAGTTCCCATGCCATTTGCCAGCAACGCATTGCAGGGCTGCATTTTACAGGCGGTATTTTCAGCAACATCACCCACGACCATTTGGATTATCACAAAACATTTGCCGAATACATCAAAGCCAAAAAAATGTTTTTCGACCAGCTTTCACCAGAAGCGTTTGCCTTGACCAACATTGATGACAAAAATGGATTAGTGATGGTTCAAAACAGCAAGGCCAAGGTTCACACATACAGTCTATTGAAAGCTGCAGATTTCAAAGGTGCTGTCATCGACAACGACTTTACGGGTTTACAGATGAACATCAATGGCAAGGAAATATTTTTCAAATTATGCGGACGCTTTAATGCCTACAACTTGTTAGCCATTTATGGCACAGCCACATTATTAGGCATAAATAGTGATGAGGTATTGCCTGCCATGAGCGGTTTAGGCAGTGCGGCAGGGCGCTTTCAGCTGGTGCGCAACCAGCAGGGTGGCACTGCCATTGTGGACTACGCCCACACTCCCGACGCACTGAAAAACGTACTCTCTACCATCACCGACATCACCGAGCATAGTGTTAATGTCATTACCGTGGTAGGGTGCGGCGGTGACCGCGACAAGTTGAAACGCCCTGAGATGGCAGCCATTGCCTGTGAATTCAGCGACAAGGTCATCCTTACCTCCGACAATCCCCGTACAGAAAAACCAGAAGACATCCTCAACGATATGATTGCGGGCGTCAGTGCTGACCAAAAACGCAAGGTCCTGGTCATTGAAAACCGCCACGAAGCCATCAAAACCGCATGTATGCTTCTACAAGCAGGCGATGTCTTGCTCGTTGCGGGCAAAGGCCACGAAAACTATCAGGAAATCAATCATATCAAGCATCATTTTGATGATATGGAAGAAATCAAAAACAATTTTAACCTCTAAAAAGTACCATTATGTTGTATTATCTCTTCGATTGGCTTGAAAACTTCAACTTTCCGGGAGCTGGAATGTTCCAATACATTTCCGTCAGAGCTGTCTGCGCCATCGTATTATCGCTTTTCATTTCTTTAATCATAGGGAAGAGCGTCATCAATCTGTTGAAGAAGAAGCAGATTGGTGAAACCATCCGTGAACTGGGTCTGGAAGGGCAGAATCAGAAAGCAGGTACTCCAACAATGGGAGGTTTAATTATCATTGCCTCGGTTTTGATTCCGACTTTACTTTTCACGAAATTAGACAACATCTATATTATCCTGATGATTTTTACCACCGTATGGCTTGGTATTCTTGGATTCAGCGATGATTATATCAAAGTCTTCAAAAAAAACAAGGAAGGACTTTCGGGGAAAAAGAAACTCATTGGTCAAATCATTCTCGGTCTGATTGTCGGTATCATTATGTGTGTTCACCCTGATGCCGTCATCAAAGAGAAGAACCAAAAAATAGAGGGAAAGTATGTTGAAACGGAAGAAGTTTTCCACGTTGACAATGCAAGCCGCACCACATCGGCCTTCAGCAACAGTCCGGCAGAACATTCCACAAAAACCACCATACCTTTCGTCAAGAACCACGAATTCGATTACGCGTGGTTGACAAACTGGACTGGCGACCGCAGTGGCATTTTGTCATCGATTGTTTATATTTTGGTCATCATCTTTATTATAGCAGCGGTATCGAATGGAGCCAATTTGACCGACGGTTTAGATGGTTTGGCGACGGGAACGGCTGCGGTCATTGCCATAGGTATTGCCGTACTGGCCTATGTTTCCGGCAATACAATTTTTGCCAACTACTTGAATATTATGTACATACCGAACATAGGAGAATTGGTGGTCTTCCTCGCCGCCCTCATTGGAGCCTGCATAGGTTTCTATTGGTGGAACTGTTTCCCGGCACAAGTTTTCATGGGCGACACGGGCAGTTTGACGCTCGGCGGCATCATTGCTGTTTGCTGCATCATCATTCGCAAGGAATTACTGATTCCTATCCTCTGCGGTCTGTATCTCATCGAATCCGTCTCTGTCATCATTCAGGTTTCTTATTTCAAATATACGAAGAAGAAATATGGTGAAGGCAAACGCATATTCCTGATGACACCAATTCATCACCATTATCAGAAAAAAGGATTCCACGAAGCAAAAATCGTTCAGCGATTCATCGTTATCGGAATTCTTTTGGCAGTATTGACAGTAGTAACATTAAAAATTAGATAAGCTATGGGAGCAAACAAAAACATGGGGTACAATATTTTCCCGAGTACCGACAACCACACCAGCATGGCAGCAGCTTTGGCAGGAAAACTGCTCAAAGCTCGTAATGAAAGCTTGAACGAATCAATGTCAGATTTTGAAGGAAGTGCCAACCATTTGGAAAAAATAAAAAGCATTGAAGGCATTGAATTCATCAACGATTCCCGCTCGACGAGTGTAAATGCCGCTTGGTTCGCATTGGAAAGCATGACAAAACCTACGACGTGGATTATGAGCATCAACGATCGGGAAGCAATTTCTGATGAACTCATTGAAATCATTAAAGAAAAAGTACATCACATTATTGTTTTGGGCGTTTTCAATCCTGAAATCAGCGAATTGATGGAAGACTTGGGAAAGACAGTTGATTTTTCCGCCAATTTAGAAGAAGCCGTCAGAGCGGCCTTTTATGCATCAGCATTTGGCGATGCTGTCCTTTTCGCTCCAGGCACCACTAGTTTCGGAATGTATCGCACTTACCGTGAACGCGGAGAAAAGTTCAAAGAAGCTGTCGCTCAGTTGTAATTTTATCTTTAAGCCCCGTAGCATTTAATCAAAATGAGCATCAAAGAGAAAATCAGGTTTAAGGGTGACAAGGGAATATTAATCATTTCCATAGCCTTATCATTAATATCTCTTACGGCAGTACTGAGTACCGCTTCCCTACCCGTCTTCCTGCACCATTTGCTGTTCATTGGCTTGTGCTTTGTCACGATGTTTGGAATGTACGTTCTAAACTATAAAACACTTTCACGTTTTGCCACCATTGGTTTACTATTTGCTTTCTTACTTCTCATCGTCACTTTGTTTTTTGGCAATAAAATCCGAAGAGGAATTGTCATCGGCAACCAAGAATTCCAGACCTTTTATTTCATTGGATTTTTTGTCATCTTTTACATAGCGAAATTTCTGGCCAAACGATTCAAGACCGACATGGAAATGACCCATCGTGAAGAAATTTTTCTTTTCGCTATCGTATTGGCATTCACAGGAGGCATGGCCATCAGCAATATGTCAACGGCCATCATCTTCTTTGCCACAAGCCTTGTCGTCATGTTCGTCGGCAATGTCCGCATTAAACATTTGCTTCTATTCTTCGCTGTCGCCTGCTTCTTTGGTGCTTGCTACCTTTTCGGCACCGACTCGGGGCGTTCAAGCACATTTCGTCACCGCTGCCACTACTACTTCACCCACGACAACAGCGAAGGTTACGGCGACCAGATGATTAAGTCCACGGCAGTAATTGCCCGCAATGGTTTTGGTGCCGCCGGGCCAGGACAAGGCATTATCAACAAGAACCTGCCCGAAAAAGATACCGACTACGTATTTACCAGCATCTACGAAGAATTCGGATTCTTTGCCGGCATATTCATCATCTTTTGCTACCTGATGTTTTTCTATCGATCAACACTCATCGCAAAAAATAGTCCCGGACCATTCGGAAGACTGCTCGCCATAGGCATAGGCTTTTGGTTCTGTTGCCAAGGCCTGGTGCACATTGGCGTTAACTGCGGGTTGCTGCCCGCCACCGGGCAAACGCTGCCTTTCATCAGCCGCGGTGGCTCTTCCCTACTCTTCGCCGGCATGGCAACGGGAATCCTGTTGAATATCAGCAAAGACGAAAAAGGTGAAAACTGAAAGGTGAGAACCGAAAAGTTGATTTTTCTAGAAGCGGAAAATGAGACTTAAGACTTGTGACTTAAGACAACTTTAAATCTTCGTTCCTTAGTTTCTTCGTTTCTTAATTAATTTCGTATATTTGCACGGAATTTGTATGTATTTAAAAATCAAAACTATGGATATAAATATTGAAAAACGTGTAAATCTTTGGTTACAAGATAATTACGATAATAAAACGAAGGAAATTATTCGTTCACTATTAGAAAAAAATTCTGATGAATTAACAGAAGCATTTTACCGTGACCTTGAATTTGGCACGGGCGGCTTGCGTGGCATCATGGGCATCGGCACCAACCGAATGAACAAATATACAGTCGGTGCCGCCACCCAAGGCTTAGCCAATTATTTAAAACAACAATTTAAAAATCAAGAAATCAGCGTTGCCATCTCGTTTGACAGCCGCAACAACAGCGACTATTTTGCCGGCATCACTGCGGACGTACTTTCCGCCAATGGCATTGTTTGTCATTTATTTCCGGCACTACGCCCCACTCCGGTGCTTTCGTTTGCCGTCAGATATTTGCACTGCCAAGCCGGCGTTATGGTTACTGCTTCACACAACCCCAAAGAATACAACGGCTACAAAGTGTATTGGAATGATGGTGGACAACTGGTGCCTCCCCACGACAAGAATGTCATTGCAGAAGTCAATAAAATCAAGAAATTATCTGATACCCAATGGGAACGCGACGAAAACAAAGTTCACATCATTGGCAAAGACTTGGATGAAGCCTATTTAGCACAAGTTCTCGGACTAAGTCTCAATCCTGAAGCAATAAAAAAAGAAAAAGACCTCAAGATTGTCTATACGCCATTGCACGGAACGGGCATCACGATGGTGCCTGAAGCATTGCGGCGCTATGGTTTTGAAAACGTCAGCATTGTCAAAGAACAAGCTATTGCCGACGGCAATTTCCCGACCGTGAAATCTCCGAATCCAGAAGAGAAAAGTGCGCTCGAGCTGGCCATCACGCAAGCTGAAAAAGAACAGTCTGATTTGGTGCTTGCCACTGACCCTGACGCCGACCGCGTAGGCATCGCCATTCGCGACGACAAAGGCCAAATGATTCTCCTCAACGGCAATATGACGGGCTCTCTGCTCATCCACTACCTGCTTTCGCAGTGGAAAGCCAATGGTAAACTTACTGGAAAACAATTTATTGTTAAGACGATTGTCACCACCGAACTCATCGACCAGATGGCCGCAGAATTCAATGTGCCTTGCGAAAATGTGCTGACAGGTTTCAAATATATTGCTGAAAAAATCAAAGAGCACGAAGGAAAAATGCAGTTCATCGGTGGCGGTGAAGAAAGTTACGGTTACCTTGCCGGCGACTTTGTCCGTGACAAGGACGCCGTCATCGCCTGCTGCCTAATTGCTGAAATGACTGCATTTTACGCTGCACAAGGCAAAAGTTTATATCAAGTCTTACAAGAAATTTACAAACAATACGGTTTCTTCAAAGAAGACTTACTCTCATTGACAAAACAAGGAAAAAGCGGTGCCGAGGAAATCGCTGATATGATGGTGAATTACCGGAACAATCCCCCGAAAGAAATCAATCATCAAAAAGTATTGGCAATGAAGGATTTTCAACAAAGCACCGAATACAATTTCGAAAAAGGAACGCAAGAAGCCATTCTTTTGCCGAAGTCGAATGTGCTACAATTTTTCACTGCCGACGGCTCTAAAATCACGGTTAGGCCTTCGGGCACAGAACCGAAAATCAAATTTTATTTTGGAGTGAAGGAAACTCTGGATTGTCTGTCCGCATACGAAGCCAAAGCTGCCAAACTGACACAAAAAATTGAAGATATCAAGAAGGATATGATTCGATAGGGTAAAGAAACCGGCAGCACCTCCTACGTCGGTGCCGCTGGCATTGTGACGGTAAGGTGGCTGTGTCTGAAATACACAGCCATTAGTAACCGGGAACGAAGTCCTCGGTGGAGGCGTTGTTGGAATCTGTTGCCTGGAAGGCAATACCTGTTCTCCTCTTTTCTTTGCGGCCCCAAAGAAAAGAGGCAAAACTGCGGTAAGCAAGCAAAGTGCAAGCTTGCTTGCATTTTCGAGCGATAGCAGTTTCTATAAAAGAAAGGGACTACCACTGAACAAGCCTTTCCCACGAGACGCGCCTTCTTGCGGCTCGTTTTTTTGTAAATTTTTCCTTTCTTCTTGACATTTAAAAAATTCCTTCGTAACTTTGCCTCGTGATTTTAAAAATCCAAAAGATGAGCGGTCTGAAGTGTAATTTTACCTCCCCATCAACTTGTTGCGAATCAACAAGTTATAAAAACTTTGGGGCATGACGGACTGCTCGAAACCATTCAAAAAATTTACGTTTTCCGCTTCCGAAAGGGTGCGATTTTCGAGTTTAGGAAGTTCTGCAAACTTTGTCCCCGCTGCTTTGTACTGTGGGCAGCGAGGGACAGGAGAGGCAGGCTTTTTGAAGCACGTCCCTTACCGCAGGCCCGAACCTCACCCTGCGGCAAAGACGGGTGGTGAAGTACAAATACGACGGTCATGACCACGACTCTCATAGTTCACGAATTCGAGCCTTAGTGGATCTTATTATCAGTCCATTAGAAAATTTGCTAGATCTTGGAGAATGCGCTGGAGAAATTGTCGAAGATTTATGGAATCACGTTAAATAAAACACTTGGTTTATCATGAAAAAAATAATATTTACGAAAAAAGACATTATAGAATTAGTATTAATTCTGATATTTGTCATCATTGCAATCATTTTACGTAATGATACGACATCTATATTGCGACTATCAATATTTAGCATCATTGGCATTATTGGATTTCCTATATTTTTGATTATTAAATATAACGATTATAGTCTTTACAACAAGCATAGCAAACCATCCATTTGGATGTATATTTGGTCTACATTGAGCAAATGGGTAAGTATTATTTATACTTCATACTATCCTATTATGCATTTTTGGAGTTCCTCTAATAATAAATCAATCTCAATTACAACACCTGTTACCTTAAGTATTTTATTATTAGTATTGATTGTACCATACATAATTGTTGTATTACAAAAAAAGAATTGGAAAGAAGCAATTATTCAAGCTGTATATTTATTATTAATACCGTTTTATTTTTTGTATATATAAATATCAAAGGGAACTTCTATTGTTTTAGATTAAGCAACAACTAATTGATTATTTTTTCAACGAGTCGCGTTTTCCCGCAGCTCATTTTTTCGCAAAAAATTTTCTTTTCCTCTTGACTTTAAAAAAATTTTCCTTAACTTTGCCCTATCAAACAAGATGAAACTGACACGGCTGCTCATACTGCCTTTTCTCTATCCTGTAGAATTAAAAAAAGTGACATTATGAATAACCAAACAAACACCGATTCCGCCTTTTTGCCCGACCTGCAGTGGTTGGGAAAGAACAACTTTCTTGTGTAGTGCTCTGCCGTTACAGCGTGTGCCGGCGGCAGAGGTCAGGTGCTTTGCGGGGCAATCATCGTGTTTTTTGCGGAATCCTATGATATACCCCGCCACAAACACACCCGATGGCATTGTATTATTCGTTCAATCTTGCGGCGTTTTTGGTTTCCGCAAGGCACGCACTTCAAAAACGGGCTGCAAAGATACTACTTTTTTCTTTCGCCCGAAGCCAATGAAAATCACATATTAACGAATAACACAAATAATGAATATCATGAAAAAAATCAGTATAATTCTTTGCTTAATTTTTTCCATAGGAATTTTTTCCCAAAGTTGCGAGAAAGAAAAAAACGTTAAAACAGAATCTATTGCGTCATCGCCACAAAAGATTCAAAAATCAGAACCAGTGACAATTCTTCTAATTCAATGTCAATTACATAGAAAAATAGAATATCGCCCCCGAGATCATAAATTTTGTGGCTGTGTAAATTGTTTTGGGATTTGCGATGTTGAAATTGCACCATGGGTCAAAGACTTGTTAAGAAAACTTCAAATAGGTAAGAAATACGATGTTAGTGACAAAGACCATTCATTAGTATTTGTAGAAATCAGTTCAAATAATAAAGCTAAATTATATATTTTAGAAGATCGTGACTATTTTGAAGATGAATTTGGCATTGATGAATCTATTGTTTTAGAAGCTGATGAATTATATAAAGCAGGCTTTCAGTCTGTTACCATAGAATCAGGTGAATACAAATATAAAAAATGTCAAGAAAAAGTATATTATGAAAATGGCTATTATTTGAGTTATGGATATGTGGATATCAATATTCAATTAAAAAAATAAGAAAGTGAATATGAAACACATAAAGATCTTTATCTTTATTGCCTTACTTACGGTAATTTTGGGCGGATGTCAAATGATATTGTTATCAATTTATACTCCTTCCGATCCAACTCCTAAAACAGAAAAACAAATTGCAAATAAGGCAAGATCTTTACATTTAAATAAGTATTCCCATTTGTTCGCAAACAAAGAAGGCTGTCTTAGTTATTGTCAAATTTGTCTTTCCCATTCAGATTCAAGCTATAATATAAATTTTGATCCACTGTTTTTTAAAAACGGAAAATTAATGGAACCTCTTGAAGCTCTTGGATGTACAAGTTATAATCAAAATCTGATTAATATTTTGGATAGCACTGATAAATATAGGCTTATTGACTCCATCACATTATCAGATTTAATTAATAACCAGTCAATTATAAATTACGACAGCATAAATTTTATTTCGCAAACACAGAATCGGGACTATGTCATTTTGCTTTACTGGTCAAGTTTTGAAAGTATTATACAGCAACGCGAATTGAAACGATATGAAAAAATGATTGGTGAGGCAATTGCGATGAAAAATATTAATGCCCAAGTCTATTATGTAAATTTTGATATGCGAAAAGAATGGGAACAATAAAATAATACCTAATCGGGCGGCGTAAAGAACGCTGTCTGTTTGAGCTGGCCAAGTTTGCGAGGCCAGCGAGTTTCAGCGTTTAGCCGACAACTGCCCGATTTCACCACCCCGGCCTACGGCCACCCCTCCTTTTGTTGTGTAACGCAAACTATGTTTTTATATTTCAACCCATTGGGCTATACAACAAAGGAGGGGAATTGTCGTGGCGCATAAAGTTTCTACATCAGCTATCAAACCTTTCTTTGGATTATAAAGAAATTAACGGAAATCATTTTTAGCTTTATTGCATAACACAACATATTAATTATCAGTGATTTATAAAAAAGTGGAAAATTTGTATTTTCAATTATTTTTTTCCTTAACTTTGCCCTATCAAACAAGATGAAACAAAACTCGGCTGCCCATACTTCCCTTTTCTCTATCCTGTAGAATCTAAAAAAAGTGACATTATGAAGAACAAGTTTCAGAATAAGCCTGCCTTTTTGCTCGACCTGCAGTGGTTAGGAAAGAACAACTTTCTTGTGTAGTGCTCTGTCGCTATAGCATGCGCCGGCGGCAGAGGTCAGGTGTCCCCGCGGGGCAATCACAACACTTTTCGCAGAGCAGTATGATATACCCCGCCACAAACACACCCGATGGCATTGTATTATTCGTTCAATCTTGCGGCGTTTTTGGTTTCCGCAAGGCACGCACTTCAAAAACGGGCTGCAAAGATACTACTTTTTTCTTTCGCCCGAGACCAATGAAATGTTATAGTAACAAATAATACAATCATTAAATTAAATCATTATGAAAAAGAACATTTTTAGGATATCCATAGCCGTATTATTTATTGCAGTGGTTGCTGCATGTATCTTCGCATGCAATAAGGAAAAGGTGGTGAAAGATTCTATCACTACAGAAACTGTTAGTTTATCCAAATCTAACCTTTCAGGAATTATTGCTACAGCTAAAGAAGGTGATGTAGAAGCTCATCTGCTTTTTGACAAAAGTAAATTTGAAAACCTTTTTCAAGATGGTCTTACTCAATGTCTTGGACAAGAATATGTTTTTGATGACATTTCCATTTGGGATGAAAATCCAGCTGATATGAATATTGTCCCTGCACTAAGACTGACCATACTTAATACTAAAGATGGAACAACCCTTTCCTATTTTATGTTGACGAAAAAACATTATAAAGATGGTCTTATTTTATATGATGTTCCTACAAGAAATGCAAAAGAGAATCCGGTCTCCGTTAAGTGCGTAGGACATAATTGTAAGGGAGGCGGGTGTGCATTAAACGGCAGACGCACTGGTTGTAAACCCTGCAGTAACAGAAACGGAGTTTGTGATTCTGATGTAAATTATTCAGGAGATGTCAACGATCCTGATTTTTCTGCTCTAATTGAAATCTTGAACAAAATCTTGGACAAACTTCTCAAATTTTTATAAAAGCTATCTATTAGTGGGAGAAAAATGCATTCTTCCACTAATATTTTCTTTCTATGAAACAAATCGTTATCTTTATTTTGTTTTCGTTGTGTTTCGGCGTTTTCAACTTGAAAGCACAAGAAACTACTTATTCGAAAGAGGCTACGGCTTTGTGGCGTAAAATTGTTTACGAATTTATGGCCAACCGCGATAAAAATGCTATCATTAACATTCAGCATTTCAACAGCGATACTATTAATGACGCAAATTACACGATTGTAAGAAACAATGAATTTGAGGCATATCTGAATTCGGAATGGGGGCGTTACTATAAATTTACCAAAGACAGTGTATATATGGTAAATATTTGGGATAATGAGTTAATGGTAGGAGCTGTTAACGGGAATTTTTATCAAGTATTTCATGATCAGGTAATTACAGGAGGAATTCAATATTTTGAATCTTTTCTATACCCTTATTCCAAACATTACTTTTATACTTTTTCGAGTATTCGGGACACGCTTATCAATAATGTAAAATACCAAATTATACAAAGAGATTTCAAAAACCATTTTTGGTATAATCAAACCACAAAAAAATACGATATTCCTAACTTCCATATTGTTGATTACTATTTCAACACCTCAACTGGACTCATCGACCATATTTGTGCCAATCCCACTCCCGAAAGCATCCGTTCTTGGAAAGAAGACTATTATATTGACTATTCTTTCGTAGATTCAGTCGATTTAATCAAAGAAATTTTTGATTTTAATAATCCCCAATATGATAATTGCTCAAGACATAATGATGAAAGACCACCCTATTCTTGGTCATTTTCGGATGATGCCCCATCATCTCTCAGCCGACAAGTACTTGAGTTTCCTATTGTGTCTTTAAAAAACGACACCACTTCCATCGCTGAAGAAGACGGCTGGCTGCTACTTGATTTCTGGTGGTTTTCGTGCCGTTCCTGCATTGAATGGGTTGCCACCACGTCAAAAGAAAAAACGGAACACGGGCAACGGTTTTTGGAGTTAAACGGCATCAAAATTATGTCCATCAACGCCATTTCCGACAATCAAGAAAAATTAGCCGAAACGGCCAAAAAATACAATGCCAACGACATTATCTACCATGCAAAGGGAATGGGCGAACTCATCAACATCTACTACATGCCCCAATACTACCTCATTTCTCCTGACAAAAAAATCGTATTGAAGACCAATGAATTGGGAGATTATTCGGAAGTGCTGAAGGCAAAACAAAAATGGGAGTCAAAACACAAAAGAAAATGAAAAGGCTAATTTTTATCGTCACGCTTATTTTGCTGCTATCAGCCTATTCTGCTTCAGCACAAAAGGTAAAGGAAGCTGCAATTGAATTTACTGAAACCATTCACAATTACGATACCATTCAGCAAGGGAAGGAAGCCGTTTGCTATTTCTACTACAAGAATTCGGGAAACAGCCCATTGGTGCTGTATAATGCATTCTCTTCCTGCGGATGTACCATTCCCAAATGGAATGCCAAACCTCTACCCCCTGGGAAAAGCGACAAAATCAAGGTCGTTTATAACGCCGGTAATGAAGGCAGTTTCCAGAAAACAATCGTAGTTAAATCCAATGCGAAGAATGAACCTCAAAAAATCCTGAAAATAAAGGGATACGTCAAAAAATAGTTTATTTTTCCCCACGAGCCGCACCTTCCCGCGGCTCGTTTTTTTGTAAATTTTTCCGTTCTTCTTGACATTTAAAAAATTCCTTCGTAACTTTGCCTCGTGATTTTAAAAATCCGAAAGATGAGCGGTCTAAAGTGCAATTTTTACCCCCCCCCATCAACTTGTTACAAATCAACAGGTTATAAAGTTTTTGGGCTATGACGGGCTGCTTAAACCCTTTAGAGAACCTTACTTTTTCCGCTTCCGAAAGGGTGCGATTTTCGAGTTTAGGAAGTTCTGCAAACTTTGTCCCCGCTGCTTTTGTACTGTGTGCAGCGAGGGACTGGAAAGGACGGCTTTTTGAAGCACGGTCCCATACCGCAGGCCCGAACCTCACCCCGCGGCAAAGACGGGTGGTGGTATTCATTTTTAAAATCATTTTACCATGAAAAACACATTCTTTCTTATTTCGTTACTTTTATTAACCACCTTAGTATATTCTCAGGTGTCAGCCGATGCAGGTCCAGATAGGCATATTTGCTATCTTCCTGAAGGCGAAGAAGAATTTAGTTTTTTGGGGGGGAACCCAACAGCATTTGGAGGCACTGCCCCATATATCTACTGCTGGCATTGTGATCCAATACCTTTATGGGAGGGTTCTCCCTACATATTGTATGCTCACGACTTTTTAGACGACACTACTTTCGCTAATCCTCAAGTCATTGACATTGTGCAACCAACACTTTTTTATCTTACCGTCATCGATGCCATAGGAAATACCGCCACAGACTCAGTATGGGTATCGGCTTCTAAATTTTCGAATATGTTAATAGACCCCGCTTGTTATCACATCGCACGGGGCGATTCGGTTTTTGTTTCACATAGTGGAGTAGATATTACTATTAGTGGCGGTGGAAATGTGTCCTACCTGTGGCAACCCACCTACGGACTGAACAATCCTACAATAGCTAATGGTTTTTGGGCAAATCCTGAAATGACAACCACTTACAGCTGCATTTTGACCGATTCCATGGGCTGCACCTCAACTTCTGAAGATTGTCTCCATATCATTGTTGAAGATGTCGGGGTGAAATCAAATATCAAAGATTCGGCACTCAGCATCTATCCCAATCCCACAGATAATGAGTTGCATATTGAACTTTCCAATTCAGATTTTAACGGCACACTTAATCTGATGGATGGGTCCGGGAAAATCATATTTCAAAAATCCTTACAACAAAGTCATGACAAAATTTCACTATATGATTTATCAAATGGTATCTATATCGTTCAAGTGAAAGATAAAAATGGAAATATCCATCAGCAAAAAGTAATGAAACGTTAAAAATCCTCCAACGGGTCGCAGTTTTCTGTGGCTCGTTTTTTTGTAAATTTTTCCGTTCTTCTTGACATTTAAAAAATTCCTTCGTAACTTTGCCTCGTGATTTTAAAAATCCAAAAGATGAGCGGTCCGAAGTGTAATTTTACCTCCCCATCAACTTGTTACGAATCAACAAGTTGTAAAACTCTTGGGTTATGACGGACTGCTTAAAACCATTAAAGAATTTTACCTTTGCCGCTTCCGAAAGGGTGCGATTTTCGAGTTTGGGAAGTTCTGCAAACTTTGTCCCCGCTGCTTTGTACTGTGGGCAGCGAGGGACTGGAGAGGTCAGCTTTTTGAAGCATGTCCCATTCCGCAGGCCCGAACCTCACCCCGCGGCAAAGACGGGTGGTAATATTCATTTTTAAAATCATTTTATCATGAAAAAGAACATTTTTAGAATATCCATAGCCGTATTATTTATAGCAGTTGTTGCTGCTTGTATTTTCGCATGCAATAAGGAAAAAGTAACGAAAACAATAAATCGAACATCTTCACAACCAATAATTTCTCAAGAAAAACAAGCTACACCTCAACAAATATTAGCATTCATCTCAGCAATGGGCGTTAAATTAGAAGTCGGCAAACAATACATTGTTACATATATGTCTGGATGCATGCACAAAACCGAAAAGGACATTCTTTGGGGTATATACCATTATTCGGAAACAAGTTGTGAACCAGGGTGTCCGATATGCGAAATCAAAAGCATTAGAGAAGTTGGTGGACGTATTGTCATGGGAGGTAAAGGAAATGATAATTTATTATTTTGCAAAAACTCAGATGGCAAAATAGGTCTTAATGTCGAAGATTTTCACAGCTCTGATTTTTTCGACGGTGCAATCGTTAGTTTTGAAGCAGGCCAAATCTCAAGTAAAAAAGTATTGTGCTTTATGGTTGATAAGACAAAACTTGGCGAGTTCAAAGATTTATTTCAATCGGATAGCTATATTGTTGAACAGGCATTCGCCTTAGATGCGGAATTAGCATATAATCTTGGAATTCTTCCTGAAAATCAATGCATTCCAGCAGGCAAATACCCCCTTTACTCATGCGATGACGTTCTGTTTTGGTACATCGAATTAGACAAATGGATTAAGTAAAGTTGCTATGAATATAAAAAAATCAATATTTTTTCTTTCAATTCTTCTGTTCTGTGTATCATCATGCTCACGTCAGCAAATGAAACACATCGGTGAGGAATACACTGGCGAAAACATTGTAGTTTCAGAAGAAAATAAATTCTTTGAATACACGGCAAAATTTATCAGCATCAATAAAACACCATTTGTCGCCTATCTTAACAAAGACACTCTTGACCTTGGGGAAAGACAGCCCACCTACTGCTTTGACAGTTTAGGCCGCCCAGTGCTGTTCACCGAATGTCTTAGCAGTTATTGTTCCAATCTATCCGAATTGTTGGCTGGCAACTATACTGTAAATCGTTATCCAATGACAATTTGGAGAAACAAAAATTCTTCAGACAAAAAGACCATTGGATTATGTTTAAATCGAAATCTGGTTCAATTTTTACGGAAAAACGACATCCGTTTATTGGATAATTCCCGACTCACCATAGAGAAGTTGCCTAAAAGTAATTTTTATCTTTTTGTAGAATGGTACTGGGTCTATCCAGAAGCAGGATACAACGTATTGAAAAGGATGGATAGTATTTGCGCCCTAAATCCCGAAGTAACTCTGGTTAAGGTTCACAATACGAATATCAAAGGAACACCTGTCGTTTTAGATTGAGCAAGAACTAATTGATTATTTTTCCAACGAGCTGCGTTTTCCCGCAGCTCATTTTTTCGCAAAAAATTTTCTTTTCCTCTTGACTTTAAAAAAATTTTCCTTAACTTTGCCCTATCAAACAAGATGAAACTGACACGGCTGCTCATACTGCCTTTTCTCTATCCTGTAGAATTAAAAAAAGTGACATTATGAATAACCAAACAAACAGCGATTTTGCCTTTTTGCCCGACTTGCAACGGTTGGGAAAGAACAACTTTCTTGCGTAGTGCTCTGCCGTTCAAGCGTGCGCCGGCGGCAGAGGTCAGGTGTCCCCGCGGGGCAATCACCCTGTTTTTTGCGGAACAAATGATTAACCCCGCCACAAACACACCCGATGGCATTGTATTATTCGTTCAATCTTGCGGCGTTTTTGGTTTCCGCAAGGCACGCACTTCAAAAACGGGCTGCAAAGATACTACTTTTTTCTTTCACCCGATGCCAATGAAATATTATCGTAACAAATAATACAATCATTAAATTTAATCATTATGAAAAAGAACATTTTTAGAATAAATTGCGTTGCCGTTTTAATCATTGCCGTTATTGTAACATTAATCTCTTGTAATAAAGTTCAAGAACAAAATATAGATAATATCATCACTAATTTTAAATCAGCCATAACTCTTTCTCAAAATGATATTAAGGGGAATGAAGATATCGCTTTTTACCAAAATCCATTTAATGAGGCAGGCGTAATCCATAACAATATGCTGATAAACATTATTGATAATGGGTATCTTGATAAGGATTCGGTGTACTTCTTAGAAGGTTTTAACAAATATACTGGTTTCAATTTGCAGAATTTAAATGCTCTGCGTTACATCATCAACAATTATTTTACGGTTGTATTTGATAAAGATATGAATTACAATCCTGACTTCGTCAACAACATGGATAAAATCTCCGAACTCGAAAAACGTACTGTCAATACTTTTTTTATTGCCATGTGCAATTATGCAAGTTCAAATGAACAAATTGCGGCATGTAAAAGGGCAGAAGAATTTATCATTAACAGTCAAAATTTTAAAAAGGACGAAAAAGAACGACTTCTGTCTATGTTAGCTGTTTATAGATACAGTACGGCATACTGGGCTCAAAAAGCACTTGGGAAATCCAATGGAAACATATATGACAGCTGCGTTTACAACACATTTGATGCTATTGGAGAATATGTTGCAAGAGAGTATTCTAAAGAATTAGCAGAGTGTTGTGGAATAGAAATCCAAGACGGAAAAGACATACACTTATACGGGGGTTCGGTTTCTATGACGGCATATCTGTTTTCAATTGTTTCGCCGTTCTGGTTTATTTGTTAAATTCACCTTACCCATGCGACAGTATCTGTTTTATATTTTGCTATTCATTTTTCCTCTGATTTGCAAGGGGCAGGCATTTCTTGACAGCCTTCCCTCCCTACAGGAACATGAAATCCTGCTTCTGGGAGAAAACCACTTTGGTCGGGAAAGCCAGGATATGGAGTTGGATATTATCAGCCATTATGTCCACTCCTCCCAAGATACGGTTGTCGTCTTTATCGAAGACCAATATAGCGGTAATTATTTTATCCACCATCTTTTTGAAACGGGAGACAGCCTGCCGCTCCATTCATATTTAAGACGGTGCTATTCTACTAAGGCGGAAATTTTTTTGAAGCGACTTATTTCCCGATTATATCAAATTAACAAGAAAACAGGTCGAATACTGGTATATAGTGCTGATAGAGTATCTTCAGAAAATGACTGGCTCCAAACAGTTCACTACGTTTTGTCATCGTATGCGGATCTTCCCCTGACCATTCAGTCCATGAAAACTGACATTGAAACCATCCTGCCGTCAATTGGGAAAGAACAGAGGGAGGAAAAACCAGAATTTATTAAATTCCTGAAACAGTTTGACCGCAATTGGCGAAGACATAAAAAGGACTGCCGACAGTATCTTTCCGCATACGATTGTGACTTCATTGATCAAATGATCAAATCTCACACCAAAAGTTATGATGTGCGAGAAGAAATGATGTGCGACCATATCATAGATTATTATAAGCCCAATCGTCGATTTATTTCCATTAATGGAATCACACATACCAATAAGTTGCTGTTGCAATACTATAAAGGCAAGTATGATAAAAAAACAAAACCTTTGGCTTGGCAACTGAACAATCGTCGCAACTCCCCTTTTCTTAATGGCGTATTGTCTATCGGTATTCTCCCCACCTCAATTATTAGTCCCGAGACAAAAATCAATGATTCTCTCACCATTCCAGAAAAAAACTCCCTCTTTCTTAATCCGCAAATACCTCCTAAAATCAACAAAATACTCAAAGCACAGAAAAGACCCGTTGCTTTCCTGATGATTGATTCAGAAAAATATCCCGAAGTATTCAGCCAATTTGATGGATTCATACTCATCAAGGATGTTCATTCCACCATACCAGGCAATGACCCAAGGAAAGATGAATACTAAAATTTATGCATTCTGCTTGCTTTTCCACCGGGCGGCCTTCAAGCCGCCCGATTTTATTATCCTGTGGGCGCGGGTCCTGAGACGCAAGATTCGCGTCTCCACAACCACCTGAACCCTATACCCTGTACCCTAAAAACTAACACCTGTGGTTCCCCGTTAAAGACTCATCCATTTTCCCTTTTTTTGGTGGATTCAACGGAATGGGAAAGGCCTTTTTAACTTTGTTAACACATTTAACAGATTGATAATTAGTGTAATACAAAAAAAATTAAAAATATGCGTTTTCGCATTATTTTTTCCCTTAACTTTGCTACATCAAACAAGATGAAACAATTTCGGCTACTCATACTGACTTTTCTTCACTGTGTAAAAACGCTAAAAAAGCAACATTATGAATAACCCAACGAACACCAATCCCACCTTTGCTCCCGACTTGCAACGGTTGGGAAAGAACAACTTTCTTGTGTAGTGCTCTGCCGCTATAGCGTGAGCCGGCGGCAGAGGTCAGGTGCTGTTGGAAGCGTTGTAAGAGGCCATGCTCAAGCTGCAACTTTAGTGTTCGGACCCCAAGGAACTGTGGCTGTAATTGCAGGCGAAGCAACAATTGGTGCAGTAGTAGGATCCGGTCTGGCTGTTGCTCACGAAGTAGGTTGCGAAATAATTCATCATTAATCGTATGTAGCCATGGTAATATTAATTGTCATAATATTGTTTAACTACTTGATTGGATTGGTATTCTATCATATTTCCTATAAGAAATGTCAAAACGATATAAATAAAATGCTATTATCCCCTTTTAATTTTTTATCATCAATATTCGTAATGCTTAATACAGCAATTGAGTGTATATTTTTGCCCGACTATATTCAATTTATTAATTTAACAAAGCAGGACAATGTTTTCTATATCTTTATTGCAATAGTAATAATATTCAATTACCTATGTGTTTATGTGACAAGACGTTGTTTTGAAAAAAAAGTAAAAAGGAACTCTCAAAACATTCATTAACGCAAAAGGTCATACTACCTACCCACGGGCGGCCAGCAATCCGCCCGTTTTTTTATCCTATCGGCTCAATATCTATGATGCGCGACCAAACGCTCCACAAAACCCCATTCGCTATCGTACGCATTCAGCCCCACAGCATACGCCTCTTTCTTTTTTTTCTTGACATTTAAAAAATAAGAAATTGAATATAAAACACTTAAAAATCTTTATTGCCACGGTAATTTTGGGCGGATGTCAAAACATAATAATCTCCATAAAAAATCAAACCATTTTTCCAAGAAATAAACAACACCTAAATTGCAGTCATTTGCTACAATATTTTTCGTATCTTTGCAGTTTATTATATATAATGTATATTAACATGAAACAAATAAAATTCTTACTCATCCTGTTGTCTGCAACTCTTTTGATATCTTGCACACAAAGTAAAGCCGACACTGAAACCAAAAGTTTGGATAATACGGAATTAAAGAAACCGAAAAAGAATAAAAAACCTGAAGAAATGACAAAAATATTACTCAAAACCTCTATGGGCGATATCGTCATCGCTCTGTACAACGAAACTCCGCAGCACAAGGAAAATTTCATCAAGCTGGTGAACGAGAAATTCTACGACGGTGTTTTATTTCATCGCGTGATTCAAAACTTTATGATTCAGACCGGTGATCCTGATTCAAAGGATGCCAAAGCAGGCCAAATGCTTGGCTCCGGTGGGCCTGGCTATACCATTCCCGCCGAATTCGTGCCCACCCTGTACCACAAGCGCGGTGCAGTGGCCGCAGCTCGCCAGGGAGACAACGTGAATCCGCAAAAAGCATCTTCCGGCTCTCAATTCTATATCGTTGACGGCCAAAAATATGATGCCAACATGCTGAACCGCATCATCAATGCCACGGGCAAGGTCTTTGGCCAGGACCAAATCAACGACTACGGCACCATCGGCGGTGCGCCCTTCCTTGATGGAGACTACACCGTTTTTGGAGAAGTGGTTTCGGGTATGGATGTCGTTGACAAAATTGCCGCCGTGCGCAAAGACGGTCGCGACCGCCCCATCGAAGATATCAAAATCATTTCGGCTGAAATCATGAAATAAACTTTTCTAAACATCATTATCTGACAATAATCAAAATAAAAACACTAAAAATGAGCAATATAGATAAGATTAAAGCGGAATTGGAACAGTTCGGCATTGACAGTTTGGAAAATTTGGAACAATTTCGTTTGAAATTTCTGACCAAGAAAAGCGAACTGCAGGAACTGCTTTCAGAAATCAAGAATGTAGCCCCCGAAGAACGCAAGAATTTCGGTCAGCAGGTCAATGAATTGAAGCAGAAGGCGCAGCAAATGTATGAAGAATTCAAGACCAAGATGGAATTCCAAGCCGTGAAGGCCAACAACATCATCGACGCCACCCGCCCGTCAACCGCCATCAGCACGGGTTCAATGCATCCGATTTCAATTATGATGAACGAAGTCTGTGAAATCTTTGAGAAAATCGGATTCAGTACCGTTTCCGGTCCGGATGTGGAAGACGACTGGCACGTATTTACGGCGTTGAATTTCCCCGAAGAGCACCCGGCACGCGACATGCAGGACACTTTCTTTGTGGAATTGCATCCCGACATCTTGCTGAGGACGCACACCTCATCATTGCAAGTACGCACGATGGAGAAACAGCAGCCGCCTATTCGCGTCATCTGTCCCGGCCGCGTATTCCGCAACGAGGCCATCACGTCCCGCGCCCACTGCATCTTCCATCAAGTGGAAGGTTTGTATATTGCTGAAAACGTTTCATTTGCGGAAATGAAGCAGACATTATTGTATTTTGCCCGCCAAATGTTCGGTGAAGAAACCAAAATCAGGTTACGGCCTTCCTATTTCCCGTTCACAGAGCCATCTGCGGAAATGGATATTTCCTGCAACATCTGCGGTGGTAAAGGTTGCGCATTGTGCAAACATACCGGCTGGGTTGAAATCTTAGGCTGTGGTATGGTAGATCCCAACGTTCTTGAAAACTGCGGCATTGACAGCACGAAATATTCTGGCTTCGCCTTCGGCTTAGGTATCGAAAGAATGACGATGCTGAAATACCGCACCAACGACATCCGTCTTTATTTTGAAAACGATGTCCGTTTCCTCCAGCAATTTAAAGCAGCAGGAGACTTATAATCTTTGTTTAGAAATAAAATCATAAAAAACAATAATCACTAATTTCCATGAATAAAAATTTCAAAAGGATTAACTGTATTATCGGCTGGTTGATTGGCATTTTGGCCTCCGCCGTTTACATTATGACAGCAGAACCCACAGCATCATGGTGGGACTGTGGCGAGTACATTTCCACAGCTTACAAAGTATTGATCGGGCACCCCCCAGGAGCACCTACCTTCCAGCTGATTGGTCGTATCTGCACCCTTTTTGCCGGTGGCGATGTTACCAAAGCTGCTTTCTGCATCAACTGCATGTCTGCGATTTGCAGCGGCTTGACCATTATGTTCCTGTATTGGACCATCGTCCTTTTAGGACGTAAGATGGTGGCCAGATTGGGTGAAATGACTCCTGGCCGCATGGTTGCAGTCATCGGTTCCGCTCTCGTTGGTTCTTTGGCTTACACTTTTACCGATACATTCTGGTTTTCAGCAGTAGAAGGCGAAGTTTATGCCATGTCATCATTTTTCACAGCCCTTGTTTTTTGGTGTATCCTGAAATGGGACGAGGAATACGACAATCCCAAGTCCAACACGAACCCCAATCGCTGGATTGTGCTCATTGCCTATCTCATTGGACTTTCCATCGGTGTACACTTGTTGAACTTGCTGACACTCCCCGCCATCGTTTTAATCATTTATTTCAAGCTGTCGAAAAATGCCACTTACATGGGTGTTGTACAGTCCTTGGCTATCATTTCCTTCTTCTTGGGGCTTGTCCTCAATACAGGCTGGATGATTTTCGACTGGGTATTCATCACCATTCCATTGTTGATTCTGTGCATCAAGAAGGGCACTATCAAATCAAAAGCTGAATGGGGCGTTTTCCTGTCACTGATTTTGTCGTTTGTCATTTTGGGAGTCATCCTATATTTCATCATTCCACAGATTGTCAACCTCGCTGGCAAGTTCGAAATCTTCTTCGTCAATTCCATTGGCATGCCATTCCATTCAGGATCCATCATTTTCTTCATCTTGATAGCCGCTTTTATTGCTTGGGGACTGTGGTATGGATACAAGAAAAACAAGCAAGCCGTTGTTGCTGGTTTCTACTGCTTTATTTTCATCCTGATTGGTTATTCAACATTCTTCACTTTGGTAATTCGTTCGAATGCCAATCCTACCATTGATGAAAACAATCCAGAGGACGCGGTTGCACTGCTTGCCTACCTGAATCGTGAGCAATATGGTTCCAAACCCATTTTCTACGGGCAGTGCTACAACTCCCGTTTCATTGGAGCTGAAGACGGCACACCTTTCTATGTTCGCGATGAGGCCTCCGGAAAATATGTGGTTTCAGACCCTCGAAAAGAAACCAAACCATTGTACAATACAGCCGACATGATGTTGTTCCCCAGACTCTGGTCCAGCAACCATACGGACAATTACATCAATTGGTTGAAAGGGCAATACAACAGCGATAGCGCGTCCGACAAGGAAAATCGCCGTGCCTTGGAAAAAGGCAAGTTGCCCACCTATCAGCAGAATTTGAAATTCATGCATAGTTACCAATTCGACTACATGTACTTCCGCTATTTCATGTGGAATTTCTCTGGCCGTCAGAATGACATTCAGGGTCACGGTGAAATGGATAAGGGCAATTGGATTACCGGTATTCCTTCATTGGACAAGGCTCGCTTAGGCGTGAAAGGCAATGATCTTCCCGCGAGCATGGAACGTCCTGGCCACAACAAGTATTACATGTTGCCTTTAATTTTAGGTCTCATCGGACTTATTGTCTACTCCGTCAAAGATCCGAAAGGCTCGTATGTGGTACTATGGCTGTTCTTGATGACAGGTTTGGCCATTGGCTTCTACTTGAACATGGAACCATTCCAACCACGTGAAAGGGACTATGCCTTCGCCGCTTCCTTCTATGCCTTCTCAATATGGATTGGCTTTGGCGTTTATGGCATTTTTTCATTATTCGAAAAAATCAAAAACAATAAAGTACAAGTGGCTGGTGCCATACTGACAACCATCATTTGCTTAGGACTTGTTCCTGGTATTATGGCTAAGGAAAACTGGCACGACCACGACCGTTCAAACCGATACACCGCATTGGCAATGGCCAAGAACTATTTGGATTCTTGTGCCCCCAACGCCATTTTGTTCACCTTGGGCGATAACGACACATTCCCACTGTGGTATGCTCAAGAAGTCGAAGGCTACCGTACCGACGTACGTGTCTGCAACCTCAGTCTCCTCAGCACCAGCTGGTACGTTGACCAAATGAAACGTCAAGCATACGAATCTGCACCACTTCCAATATCCATGACATGGGATCAGTATAAAGACGGCACTCGTGACATGATGTATCTCGCCCCGGCAGGCAACCAGTTCGTCAATCTGAAAGACATCGTCGAATACTTCAAACAGCCTCAATTCGACAATCAAAAAGTACTTTACTTCTTACCTTCAGATAAATACAGAAGTACTGGCATTTCCATTCCCGCAAGTTTCTCTTTGAATGTTGACAAAGAAAAAGTTCTGGCCAATGGTACCGTTGATCCTAAAGATGCTGATTTTATTGTTGACCAGCTTCGTTGGAATATGAATACTGGTGGTGTTAACACCTACGTTAAGGCATATATTGTGATGATGGACATTTTAGCCAACAACAATTGGGAAAGACCTGTTTACTACGCAGCAACTACCGGCCCTGAGGCTTACCTCGGCCTGGAAGAATATTTCCAATTGGAAGGTATGGCTTATCGTCTGGTTCCTATCAAATCGCCAAAGAGAGGTTATTATGACACGGGCCGCATCAATTCTGACATTTTATATGATAATTTGATGAATGTATTTCCAGACCACAGTCGTACCGACCGCGTAAACAACCCCAATGCACCTGCTAAAGAAGCATATCCATACGCTTGGGGAGGTTTTAACGATCCTCGCGTTTATCATTCTGAAGATAATCTAAGGATGACTTCTCTGATGCGTAAACTCTATCAGCGTTTGGCTGCACAATTGACCGCAGAAAACAAAATAGATTCTGCAGAAAAGGTTCTCACCTACTGCAACGAAATCCTTCCTGCCAATTGCTTCAATTATATCCAGGATCATCAAATTGGATACTCACAAACATGCGTTTATTACATTCAAGATTTCTTCCTTTTGAATACGCCCAGCGGGAAAGAAAAAGGCCTTGCCATGGCTACAGAGTATTGGAATGAATTTGTAGAGACAATGGCCTGGTATGATAGAAATGTAAGCGATCGTTTCCTCAACGACTACAATGAATCGATTACTTACAATCTCGTATTTATGGAGCAGCTGATTGAAATCCTCAACAAGTACGATGCAAAACTGGCTGATAGCGACCTTCAGAAACTGAAATTTGACAATTTCGCCAATGCATTCATCAGCAAAATGGATCAGCGCATATCTCAGTATTTCAACCGCCCAGATGCCAGCCAGGATGAATTGACCAATGCTTTCCAAGCCTTGAAGACCATTAAAGATATCACTGCAATGTGCCATCAGGAAAGCCTTGCTCAAAAATGCACTCAGATTGCCGAAAAGCATTTGAAAGTGATGGAACAAATGGATCCATCCTTCGCTCTTGCCTACAGGAATTTCTTTTATGACAAATAATAACTAAAAAAAGTTCTAAAAAACACATGAACAGCAATTATTTTTGCGTCATTATGGCGGGTGGCATAGGTGCAAGGTTCTGGCCTATGAGCCGCACCAACACACCTAAACAATTCATCGATATCCTAGGCGACGGCAGCACGTTGATTCAAAAAACATTTAACCGTTTTCGCCGCATTTGCCCCGCCGAAAACATTTTCATTGTCACTAATGGAATTTACAAAGATATTGTCAAAGAGCAACTTCCAGAAATCAGCGATGAGCAAATCGTAATGGAACCTGCCCGCCGCAATACCGCACCCTGCATTGCATACGCCAACTATAAAATCAAGGAGAAAAATCCCAATGCAGTTGTTGTTGTGGCACCTTCCGACCATCTTATCCTAAAAGAGGATGTCTTTATTGATGTCATTGAAAAAGGCATGGGGACGGCAAGCAACAACGACTGCCTGCTCACTATCGGCATCAAGCCCTCAGAACCCAATACAGGTTACGGCTATATCCAATTCAATGAAGACATATGCCTTCCCGAAAACAATTCCATCTATGATGTAAAAGTCTTCACAGAAAAACCAACGATAGAAATCGCTAAAGAATTTGTGGAAAGTGGTGAGTTTTTGTGGAATGCCGGCATTTTCATGTGGTCGCTGAAATCCATTTTTAGCGCCTTCGAAAAATTCCTTCCCGAAGTTGACGATTTGTTCAAACAAGGTGAAGGTCTATACAATACGGCGGGTGAAGAAAGCTTCATCAAACAGATTTATCAAGTCTGCAAGAACATCTCCATCGACTACGGCATTATGGAAAAAGCCGACAATGTAAAAGTCTATGCGGCAGATTTTGGATGGTCAGACCTGGGCACATGGGGCTCACTGTTCCACTTGCGCGAAAAAGACGAAGACAATAATGCCATCGTAGGCAAGAAAGTGCTCACTTACAACAGCCACAATTGCATCGTCAACATGCCCAAAGACAAAGTGGTGGTAATGCAAGGTCTGGATGACTATATCGTCGTCGAAAATGATGGCGTCTTGCTCATCTGCAAAAAAGAAGACGAACAGATGATTCGTCAATATGTTGCTGACGTTCAAGTCGAATTCGGCAATAAATTCGTATAAAAAAACCTCTAATTGTAAATTGTTACCGATGGCATACTTAATCAAGAATATAAAAAAACTGGTGCAGGTGGAAACGAAACCTGCCATTTGGCGTGCCGGCAAAGACATGCAAACTGTAAAATGTATCGACAACGCCTTTTTGCTCACCGATGGTAATAAAATTATCGATTTCGGCAAGATGAGCAAATATTCTGATGAACTGCTGCTTCAGTGCAAGCATAAAGTTAAAATGATTGATGCAACAGGCAAAATGGTATTTCCTTCATTTTGCGATTCACATACCCATATTGTTTACAAAGGCAGCCGGGAAATCGAGTACAATGACAAGATTAAAGGCTTGAGCTATGAAGAAATCGCCAAACGTGGCGGAGGCATTCTCAATAGCGTGAAAAAATTGCGTAAAGCATCAGAAGAAGAACTCTTTGACGAAGCTTGGCAACGTCTGGAAGAAATTATTTCTTTCGGCACAGGGGCTGTAGAAATCAAAAGCGGTTATGGCTTGTCAACGGAAGATGAATTGAAATCGCTGCGCGTGATTCGCAAACTGAAAGAGAAATCGCCATTGACCATCAAATCGACTTTTTTAGGAGCGCACGGTGTCCCTGAAGAATATAAGGGCCGCCAAGGTGAATATGTCGATTTGATTATCAATGAAATGATTCCAATGGTGGCTGCCGAAGACCTGGCAGATTTTGTGGACGTTTTCTGCGACCGCGGATTTTTCACTCCAGAAGAAACCGAACGCATTCTGATGCAGGGCATCAAATATGGCATGCGTCCGAAAATTCACGCCAACGAATTGGCTTGTTCGGGTGGCATTCAAGTCGGTGTCAAATACAACAGCCTCTCGGTAGACCATCTGGAACATACCGGAGAGGAAGAAATCAAATGCCTTTTAGGTTCTGAGACTATGCCTACATTCCTACCTGGTGCGGCCTTCTTCCTAAATATGGTTTACGGCCCGGCACGTCAAATGATAGATGCTGGCCTGCCTATTGCCTTGGCATCGGATTATAACCCCGGCTCATCGCCATCAGGCAATATGCAATTCATTTTGTCAATGGGCTGTGTCAATTACAAAATGACCTGCGAAGAATCCATCAATGCGACGACCATCAACACCGCTTATGCCATGGGTGTCAGTGATACACACGGAAGCATTGCCAAGGGAAAAGTCGCCAACTTCTTCATCACGAAACCCATCCCTACTATCGAATTCATGCCATACAGTTTCGGCAGCAACAAGATTGATCAGATATTTTTGAATGGGAAACTAATATAACTGAAAAATCATCCTGACAAATCCAGGTGACGCCCTAACTTTGACTATGTGTCACCCAAGTTACCCGAAACTTTTTTCTTAAACGTTGCCTATTAGGCCGTTATGAACTACTATATTGTATTGCCCTTCAGGCTGCTTTCAGCCATTCCCTACCATTTATACCCTCCGCCTTACAAGCGCTTTGCGTGACAAATCGAAGCGGGTGTGGGCGTTAAGAACGCCTTTCCTCTCCGAGAACTTTGTCCCCAGTGGAAAATAAAAAAATCGCCGCCCTCGGAATGAGAGCGGCGACGTTGTATGATAGACGAATAACACTATTCTTCGTCTTTGTTTTCTTCTTCGTATTTCTTGATGATTTCGCTCTGGACTTCTGCAGGAACCTGCTGATATTCAGAGAACTTCATGCTGTAAGATGCACGACCTGAAGTAATAGAACTCAAAGTGGTAGAATATTTGTTCATTTCTGCCAAAGGAATCTTAGCGTGAATCATCTGGAATGCGCCTTCAGCATCCATACCCATCATGATACCACGACGACCCTGCAAGTCGGTCATTACATCACCCATTCTTTCTGATGGAACGAATACGTCAACATCATAAATAGGTTCAAGGATCTTAGGACCAGCGTTCTTGAAAGCTTCCTTGAATGCGTTACGACCAGCCAATTTGAATGCCAATTCATTAGAATCCACTGGGTGCATTTTACCATCGTAAATGTTAACAACGATATCACGAGCGTAAGAACCTGTCAAAGGACCTTCTTCCATCTTTTCCATGATACCTTTGAGGATAGCGGGCATGAAGCGTGCATCAATAGCACCACCTACGATACAGTTGTTGTAGATGAGCTTACCACCCCAAGGAAGATCATAGCTTTCAGTAGCACGGATAGGATACTTGCTCTGAGTAGGCATGCCTTCGTAATAAGATTCGATGAGCATGTGAACTTCACCAAACTGACCTGAACCACCAGATTGTTTTTTATGACGATACATGGCTTCAGCTGACTTGGTAATAGTTTCGCGATAAGGAATCTTAGGTGCGTAATATTCGACTTCAATCTTGTTGAGTTTTTCAACCATCCATTTAACAATGTTGAGGTGTTGTTCGCCCTGACCAGATATAATCATCTGTTTCAATTCCTTAGACTGTTCCATCAAGAAAGTAGGATCAGTTTTACGGATTTCGTTAAGGATAGCGCCCAATTTTTCTTCATCTGCAGTGTTTTTAGCTCTGACTGCGGTACGGAATTTAGGATTGGGATATTCTGTAGCTTCAATGGTGTCATCGCCCTTAGCAACGAGTGTTGAGCCACAAGGAGTAGCTTTCAATTTGATAGTAGCAACGATATCACCAGCAACAGCCTTTTCAACTTCAACTCTGTTCTTGCCGGCGAAAACCAACAACTGAGAAATTCTTTCCTTGGTATTAGTGTTGGTGTTCAACAAATCGGCAGCCTTAGCAACTTCACCGTCACAAACCTTGATGAAAGAAACTTCACCGAGGTGCTGTTCGATCGTTGTTTTGAAAACAAAACCAACGAAGCCTTCAGCGGCGTTGAATTTGTGTTCATTGCCATTGGTAGCTTTCATGGCTGGTGCTTCATCCGGGCTTGGGCAGTTCTTAATGATAAGGTCCATCAAACGATCAATACCTTGGTCGGTACGGGCAGCGGCACAGATCACAGGGAAAGTACCGCGGTTAGCGATACCCAACTTAAGGCCTCTTACCATTTCTTCTTCTGACAAAGTACCTTCTTCGAAGAATTTGTCCATTAAAGCTTCGTCGTTTTCAGCAGCGGCTTCAATCAAAGCGTTGTGCATTTCTTCTGCTTTATCTTTTTGGTCAGCGGGGATGTCTTCAACCACCATTTTACCACCGTTAGCGGGGAATTTCAACATTTTCATCTGAAGCAAGTCGATGACTGCGTCGAAACCTATACCAGCATTAACAGGATATTGCAAAGGCATTACGCTACCGCCGAAATACTCCTTCAACTGATGAAGAGTTTCGTCGAAATTAGCTTTTTCGTGATCCAGTTGGTTGACAACGAAAACAACGGGAACATGCATGGTCTTAGTCCAACGCCATTGGATTTCAGCACCTACGTCAACACCGTTCTGAGCATTGATGACCATCAAAGCGGAATCAGCAACACGCATAGCGCCAATGGTTTCACCAATGAAATCATCAAAGCCCGGACAATCAATCATATTGATTTTCGAGCCTTCGAATTCGGCATACAATACTGTGGACTGAATAGATTGCTGTCTTTCCAATTCTACGTCGCGGTAGTCTGAGAGGGTGTTTTTGTCTTCTACGGTACCACGTCTGTTAATTACGCCGCCATGGAAAGCCATTGCTTCGGCCAAAGTGGTTTTGCCGGTACGGTTACCTCCAATAAGGGCAACATTTCTGATTTCTTTGGTTTGATAAACTTTCATTGTTAGTTTTAATTATTTTATGTGATTAATATTTTATTTGAATATAAATTGGCGGCAAAGATACGATTTTTTTGTCAAATAGCTAATATTAAAATTATGATTTTTATCATACTGCCAAAATCGTGGCTTAAAACATTCTAAACCCAATAAAATGCCACGTTTATTGTGAACATTTACCTTTCTCAGCTTCGACTTTTAGAAGTTTTACAGTTTTTCTATGCGCAAAGTCAACGATTGCATATTGTAATTGTCGAATTTTTCAGAATGGCGGTTAAGTCGGAAATGATAAACACCTGAACGATTGAAGTACTTCTTTTCAAAGAGTACACGCAACTGCGATTGACTCATTTTTTGTGCCTTTTGCTCAATATCAGTAGCGTTTTCATCATTAAATAAAAATGCGGAAGAAACCGAAGTGCTGCCTCCATCGGGAGCCGTGACCGAAAAACTGAGCGGCATCTCATCCACACGTTCATCATCAAAACCATATTTCAGTTCGACTTCAATACGATAAGGATTGATTGTGTCGGTAATGTTGGCATCAAATTCTATCGTACGCTGCGTAAAATCCCAATTATCGTTGGTAAATTCCACAGTTTGCTCAAAGACAGGCTGCTCTTGCTTTTGTTTGCAAGAAATAAATACAGTACTGGAAATCAATAAGATAACCAAAATGTTGATAAATTTTTTTTGAATCGAATTTTTCATATCATTAAGTTTACTATTTTTGGCGAAAAAAGATAGCAAAGGTATAAAAAAAACTAACTCGTTAAACAAATGGCAACTAAGAAAAAATACTATGTCGTCTGGGTGGGGAAAATCACTGGCGTTTTTGAAGATTGGGCGACCTGTAAAGCTCAAGTGGATCAGTTTGAAGGTGCGAAATACAAATCCTTTGAATCTAAATTAGAAGCTGATGAAGCCTTTCGAATGGGATACGAACAATATCGGAAAAATCAATTGCAGTCCAATAGTCCAGCTAAACTAAGCTTTTTAAGCAATTCCGATCCAATACCTGTTTGGGAAAGTCTTTCGGTAGATGCCGCATGGAATACAGTAACCAAAAAGATGGAATACCGTGGAGTTCACACCGCCACCAAACAAGAGTGGTTTCACCAAGGGCCATACGATGGTGCCAGCAACAATATCGGTGAATTTCTGGCCGTGGTTCATGGCCTCGCATTACTGAAACAAATGAACAATCCCATGCCCATTTATACCGACAGCATTACCGCCATCGCCTGGGTCCGAACAAAAAAACACAAATCCGTCATTCTGCCGACCCCCGAAAACGAACGTATTTTCAACCTGCTGGAGCGTGCGGAAAACTGGCTCAGAACCAACACTTTCACCACCAAAATCATCAAATGGGATACTCCTCACTGGGGTGAAATTCCCGCCGATTTCGGCAGAAAATAATCTGTCATTCCAATGGTCTATAACTCGAAAGTTTTGTGTAACTTTGCAAGTTGATTTATCATTTAAAAAATGAAGAATATTCTTAGAAAATTTATTGTTTTCTTTGTCTTGTTGATGTGCCTTTCTTCGGCATTTTCCACCTCCATACTGATACCCATGGATATGGAGCAGAAAAACCATCTGAAGGCCTATGGAATAGCCTATTATGCCATTAAAGAAGGCGTTGATGCCAGCTGGCTGCTGAATTACCGCGGCGGAAGCTTCATGTTTGCCTATTCCAGCAAGGTCGAGGACGAGTGCATTATCCGAGGCGTTTCCTATCAGGTTATTGCCGATGTGCAAGCCAACGTCATCCGTCAGGAAATCGCTGCCGTTGAAAACAATATGAACGAAATCAAACTGACGAAAATTCCTAAAATCGCAGTATATTCCCCAAAAAATAAACTTCCGTGGGATGATGCCGTAACTTTGGTGCTAACCTATGCCGAAATACCTTACGATATCATTTATGATGAAGAAGTCATCAAAGGAGAGCTTCCAAAATACGACTGGCTTCACCTCCACCATGAAGATTTTACAGGCCAATATGGTAAGTTCTGGGCCAGTTACAAAAACGCAGCCTGGTACATTCAGGATGTAAAGGAAAACGAAGACCGAGCTAAGCAACTCGGCTTCGCCAAAGTGTCGGATATGAAATTGGCTGTGGTGCTGCAAATCCGCAATTTCGTTGCGGGCGGAGGCTACCTCTTCGCCATGTGCTCTGGTCCGGACAGCTTCGATATCGCCTTGGCCGCCAAAGATGTGGACATCTGCGATGTGATGTTCGACGGTGACCCAATGGACCCCAACGCACAAGAAAAACTCAACTATGACAATACTTTCGCATTCACCAATTTCAAAATCGAAAAGAATCCTTATAAATATGAGGTTTCCGATATCGATGTGGATCCAGCCATGCACATCAACAACCGCAAAAACGATTACTTCACACTCTTTGAATTTTCCGCAAAATGGGATCCAGTACCCACCATGCTTTGCCAAAACCACATGAACGTCATACCTGGCTTTATGGGACAAACTACCGCCTTCCGCAAAAGTCTCATCAAGCCTACCGTTACCATTATGGGCGAAAGCAAAATCTTTGATGAAGCACGATACATCCATGGCGAATTTGGTAAAGGAACCTGGACTTTCTACGCCGGCCACGATCCTGAAGATTACCAACATCTGGTCAATGACCCGCCAACCGACCTCAATCTCTTTCCTAACTCCGCAGGTTACCGCTTGATTCTCAACAATGTACTGTTTCCCGCAGCTAAAAAAGAAAAACAAAAAACCTAATCGATAATAACTAGATAATTATACTCTATGGAACAAAAATTAGCTATCATTACAGGTGCCAATGGCGGTATGGGCTCGACTTTAGTTCGCGATGTCGCCAAAGCCGGCTACACAGCCATTATGGCCTGCAAAAATTTCGACAAGGCCACCCCTGTTTTCGAAAGACTAAAAAGTGAAACTGGCGGAGACATTATTTTGAAACATCTTGATTTAAGTTCTTTCGAATCCATCCGCAATTTCGCACAAGATATCAAAGACAATTATCAACATATTGATTTACAATTGAATAATGCAGGAACTTTGTGCCACAAGCCAGAACAAAGTGCTGAAAATTATGAAAAGACCGTCGCCGTCAATTATCTGGGACATTACGTGCTGACCAATCTGTTGCTGCCTTTGATGGGACCTGGAAGCCGCGTGGTGAATATGGTTTCTCTGACCGTACGCTACGGCCATCTTAAACCCACCCTTTTCCAGCCTGTTGACGACAAACACTTCAATCGGTTCACAACCTATTCAGATTCGAAAAAGGCATTCTTTTACTTCACTTTGGATGCCGCCGATGCTTGGAAAGAACGCGGTATTACCGTCAACTGCGCAGACCCCGGCATCGTGAGTACCAATATCATCAGAATGGGCAATGCTGTTGTGGACAAGTTATGCGATTGGTTCTTCCGCCCCATCATCAAAACGCCTACTCAAGGAGCTGCGACAATGCTAAGACTTGCCCTTGACCCTTCTTTGGACGGTCAAACAGGCGGCTTCTATGCCAATAAAAAACTGAAAAAAGTCAACTCGAAAATTGTCAATAGTCCCGAACGAGAAATGCTGCGGCAAATGACTGCCGACATTATGGCAAAACACGGTTTCAAATTTTAATAATCGATTTGACAATGACACAACTTCCTCCGTTTCTAAAAAAAGGCGACCTGATTGGTATAGCCGCACCCGCCAGAAAAGTGTCACCAGAAGAGATGGCCCCCGCCATTCATTTTCTTCGCAATGAAGGTTTCGAAGTTATGGAAAGTGAATTTCTTTACAGTGATAGCCACCAATTTTCCGGCTCCGACGAAGAGCGCTCTACCAGTTTTCAAGCGTTGCTTGACAATCCTGATGTAAAAGCAATTCTTTGTGCAAGAGGCGGTTATGGCTCCGTAAGAATCATTGACAAACTCGATTTCACTCATTTTTGTCTGCACCCCAAGTGGATTTGCGGATTCAGCGATGTCACCGTTTTTCATTCGCATATTCATCAAAATTATCATATTGCCACCTTACATTCGACCTTAGCCTTCAACATCGACAAAAACGAAAGCATTGCCAATGAAACGCTAATCAACGCATTGCTCGGAAAAGAAACCAGATATACCTGTCCTTCCCATCCACTAAATCGATGTGGCAATGCAACAGGAGAAATCGTGGGCGGCAACCTATCAATGCTCTATTCTCTTCTCGGTTCTTCTTCCGATATCAACACGGACGGAAAAATCCTCTTCATCGAGGATTTGGATGAATATTTGTATCATATTGACCGGATGATGATGAACCTTAAACGCAACGGCAAATTGGATAAACTCGCAGGCTTGCTAGTGGGCGCAATGAGCGATATGCACGACAACACCATCCCATTCGGCAAAACCGCAGAAGAAATTGTCGCTGAGCACTGCGCCGAGTATGACTACCCCGTCTGCTTCGGTTTCCCGACTGGTCATATCAGCAATAACCATGCTCTTGTTTTTGGACAATCAATGACTCTTCAAGTTGATGATACATACTCTAATCTTCTTGGTTTTTAAAATCTTATAATGATGAAAAAAAGTAAATTCTGTCATTTCTTAACCAAAATCATGGGATTTCGCATTGATACCGTCAACCTTCCTAAAGATAAAAAATACGTTTTGGTATTTGTGCCGCACACCAGCCTCAGCGATTTTCCCGTCGGCTGGCTTGCCCTAAAGGCCATGGGAGTCAAGACCGCCTTTGTGATGAAAAAAGAGGCTTTCTTTTTTCCAGTCAAATATTTGTTCAAAGCTATGGGGGCCATTCCCATTGACCGGCAACATGGAGCTCGTTTTCCTGAAATGGCAGCCGAAATCATCAAAAACGAAGAGCAAATTGCCTTCCTGATTTCGCCCGAAGGCACCCGCAAACGCGTCGAAAGGTGGAAACGCGGCTTTTACCGCATCGCTCAATTGGCTGATGTTCCAATATATTTAGGACATCTTGACTACCGCAGCAAAACCGCTGGTATCGGTCCAAAAATCGAACCATCAGGCGATTACGAAGCCGATTTACAAAAAATCATGCCCTATTACTATGGCATGCAGGGACTGAATAAAGGACAATTCAATTTTGAAAACGAGCCATACGCTCACCCCGCATGGCTGAAAAAGAAAAAAGATTTTTATGTTACCGATTGATACTGACATCCTGCTGAAAATGGCAGAAAACCACTGCCACCAAACCGTCCGCCGAATTGAGAAAATCCCGCAGTCCGGCTCCGTTCGCTTATATTTCCGCATCTATCTTGAAGATGAAACCACGCTGATGGGCGTCTTCAATGACGATGTGTCCGAAAATCGGGCTTTCTTCGAATATACCCGATTTTTCGCTTCACAAGGTGTCAACGTCCCCCAACTTTTAACCATTCACGAAAACGAAAAATATTACCTGCTTAACGACCTGGGAAACGAAACATTGTTCTCTTTCCTGACACGACATCGCAACGGCCAACAACTCACTCCAGAAATCATCGACTTTTATAAAAAAACCATTACACAACTGCCCCTTATTCAACTCTCTGGAAGAAAAGGCTTTGATTTTTCAAAAGCTTATCCCCGGGCTGCCTTTGACCGACAATCGATGCAATGGGACCTAAACTATTTCAAATATTATTTCGTCAAACTGGCAAAAATCACTTTCGATGAACAAAAGTTGGAAGATGATTTTCAAACTTTGATGAACTTTCTGCTGCAATGCGAAGACGATTTCTTCCTTTATCGAGATTTTCAATCAAGAAATATCATGATTCATCAGAATCAAGTTTATTTCATTGATTATCAAGGAGGAAGGAAAGGTTCCTATTTTTACGACATCGCTTCTTTGCTTTTCGATGGCAAAGCCGACCTGTCTTTTGAAGACAGAGAAAACTTCTTAGACTTCTATCTATCTGAATTACAAAAACATATTACTGTCGATACAAAACTTTTCAGAAAGCGTTTTTATGCTTTTGCCCTGATTCGCATCATGCAGGCTATGGGGGCTTACGGCTATCGCGGCTATTTTGAGAAGAAAAGTCATTTCTTGCAGAGCATTCCCTTTGCCATGACGAATATCAAATATTTGATTGCAGAAGACAGATTGCCTGAAGACATTAATTATCTGAAAAACATATTGTATCAATTAACTTTAGTGGACTGGACTTTCTACACTGGAGGAAAGGCTCCCGACAAGAATGACACTCGTTTGAAAGTATTGGTACAGAGTTTCTCATACAAGAAAGGCATTCCGCAAGATCCCAGCGAAAATGGCGGCGGCTTTGTTTTCGATTGCCGCAGTTTGCCCAATCCAGGACGCGAACCGCAGTACCGCACCTTCACCGGCAAGGATGCCTGCGTAATTGATTATATGAACAATTATGCTGAAACTGAACGCTTTGCCAATCTTTTGAACGACATCATGGATGGTGCTGTAGATAATTATATTGAAAGAGGATTTACTCATCTGATGGCCAGTTGTGGCTGCACGGGTGGACAACATCGCTCTGTGTTTTTTGCCGAAAGCATTGCTCGTCACCTGAAAGGAAAATATCCTGACATTGTCGTAGAATTACGACATCGCGATTGTCCATACTAATAGTCTGATTCCCAATCTATCACTAATGATCTATCCTTCCACTTTTGAAGAAAAAATAGGTTTCGACCAGATTAGAACCCTGCTGGAAAAACACTGCGTGAGTTCTATGGGCCACGAATGGGTGCATCAACTGGTGTGTTCGCACGACTTTGAAGAAATTAAATGCAGTCTTGAGGAAACCGAAGAGTTTCGCCAGATTTTGCTTTTCGACGATGCTTTCCCCGCTCAGGATTTTTACGACTTGCGAGAAGTTTTGTCCAGAATTCGTATCGACGGCACCTTCATTGAATTAGATGAATTGGCGGCTTTAAGAGCTTTTATCAATGCCGTTCTTCAGGTTTTTGTCTATTTTAAAATCAAAAACGAAGAAGAAAAATACCCACATTTGTGGCAGATAAGTCAGGATATAATTCCTGAAAAAGGACTTTTGGAAGCCATCAACAAGATTTTGGATCCCAAAGGGCAGCTGCGCGACAATGCTTCTGACGAGTTGCGACGCATCAAAAGCGAAATTAACCGCATTTCCGCTGACGCCGACCGCCGCATCCGCAAACTGTTGAACGTAGCCAAACAAGACGGAATCACTAAGGATGATGCCGAAATGACCGTCAGAAACGGCCGCTTGTGCATTCCTGTTTCAGCTCAATTCAAGCGCCGGCTCAAAGGTTTCATCCACGACGAATCGGCTACGGGCCAGACGGTTTTCATCGAGCCTGCCGAAGTATTCGATGCCAACAACGAAATCAAGGATTTGCTCAACGCACAGCACCGCGAAATCATTCGTATCCTTACCGAAATCTCCTCTCAGATAAGACCTTCCATCGACAATCTGCTGCTCGGCCATCAATTTTTAGGAAAAATAGATTTCATCCGCGCCAAAGCCTTATTTGCCATAGACATCGATGCCTGCAAACCTCATCTTCATAACCAATGCATATTGAACTGGCACAAAGCCATTCATCCTTTGTTGCTCCTCAACTTCAAAGGAACAGGGAAAAAGGTTCAGCCACTGGATATCAAGTTAATTAATGATGAAAGGATTCTGATTATTTCCGGCCCGAATGCTGGTGGAAAATCTGTTTGCCTAAAAAGCATCGGATTGTTGCAATATATGCTTCAATGCGGTCTATTGGTTTCATTATCAGATATTTCTGATATGGGCATATTCCAACATTTCTTTATCGACATGGGCGATGAACAGTCGATAGAAAATGACCTGAGTACCTACAGTTCGCACTTGACAAATGCAAAAGTGATGGTGGAGCATTTGGATGAGCAATCGCTGTTTTTGATAGACGAATTCGGTTCCGGAACCGACCCGCTTCCCGGTGGGGCAATGGCAGAGTCGTTGCTGGAAGCAATGTACGACAAGGGTGCTTTCGGCGTTATCACGACGCACTATGGCAACTTGAAGCTCTTCCCCGACACGCACAAGCAGGCCGTCAATGGGGCTATGCTGTTTGACATGTCGGCAATGAAGCCTCTCTTCAAGTTGAAAATGGGAAAACCTGGCAGTTCTTTCACTTATGAAATTGCCCGTGAAATCGGACTGCCACAAAGCATCATCGACAATGCCATCAGCAAAACAGGCACCGCCCAAATCGATTACGAAAAGAAATTAGAACAGATTGAAACCGAAAAATTGGAAATCGATAAGATGCTGCGCCTCGTCAACTCGGCGGATGACCAATTGGCGAAAATCATCGAAGAATATGGCGAGAAATTTTCGGAATTGGAAAAACACCGCAAAGATATCATTCAGAAAGCGAAAAACCAAGCCAATAGCATCGTAGAATCTGCCAATAAAATCATTGAAAAGACCATCCGCGAAATCAAAGAGCACAAAGCGGATGCCGTGAAGACCAAAGCAGCAAGACAGAATATTTCCAAGTTGAAAGAAGATTTGGCAAAAGAAGTGGAATCCATTGAAAATGAAGAAGTTCTAAAACCCATTATTCCCATTCACAAGCCCCAAACGCTAGCTAAAAAAGCTGTTGATGTCTTCGATGAGCCTCTGAAAGTTGGTGATTCGGTATTCATGGCAGACACGCAAATTGTGGGTGAAGTCACTCAATTGAATGGCGAGGATGTCACCATTTCCTTCAATTCCGTTTCCTTCCGCACAACCAAGAGCAAGGTCACAAAAATCAGCAAGCGCGAGGCCCGCAGCGTCAAACGTGGCGTTCGCTTCGATGGTGGCACTTTGTCGGACGTAATGAACAAAAAAGTGGCCCAATTCAACCCAAATCTCGACATGCGGGGAATGCGTGCCGACGAAGCTTTGCAAGCCCTCGAACCCTATATTGACGAAGCCGTTCTACTCGGCATTAAACAAGTGAAACTGCTTCACGGCAAAGGCAACGGCATCCTACGCCATGTCATCCGCCAGTATTTGGCAAAACGCAAGGAAGTGAAAACATTCTGCGACGAAGCCATCGAATTGGGTGGAACTGGCATCACCGTTGTATCGCTGTAAGATTTATATTGTAATTTTTTCATTATCTTTGCCTGACTTTTTTAAGAATATGAAAATGAAAGATATCAAATTTATCTTGCTATTAATCTGCATATTAACTTTGGCATCCTGCGGACATAAAACCAAGCAGTATACGCCAAAACCCAAGGGCTATTTCCGCATCGACTTGCCCGAACCATCCTACGTCAACCTTGACACGATTTTGCCATTTTCCATGGACATTTCAGCCATAGCCGAGGCACACATTACGCCCAAAGATTCTGGAAAAATCTGGCTCGATTTGTATTATCCTCAATTCTCTGCAGAACTGAAAATGACCTACTTTCCAGTGCATAACAATATGAGAGACAGAATGATACAAGAACAGGAAATGGTTCATTTCCATTATATTAAAGCCGACGATGTTGAATATTCCATTATCAGCGACCCACAAAGCCACATGATGGGACAAATTTACGACATTGCCGGCGCAGATGTTGCCACTCCCTTCCAATTCTGGGTTAGTGACAGCACTCAACATTTTCTGCGAGGTTCCTTGTATTTCAATTTCCCTCCCAACAACGATTCCATTCAGCCCATCATAGATTTCCTACGCAACGACTTGCTGCAAATGGTCAACACTTTGGAATGGAAAAACTAAATTCGTCATTCTTGATGATTCTAAATCATGGTCAATATGGCAAAACAAAATCTCAATCAGGCGCAAAATCTTAAGCAGCAACAAATTACATCGCAGCAAACGGTGCAACTGATGCGGCTTGTTGAGATGTCCAATCTTGACCTTGAGCAGGAAATCATCAAGACTGTTGACGAAAATCCAGCCTTGGAATTGGATCAGGAAAGAATTGATGATGAAAATTCCATACACCAAGTTGATGAAAATTTCGATGAAAATGATGATCAGAATGGAGATCCTTTTGACAGCGAATTCTTTGACAAGGACGAATTTGAGGATGACATTCCCGACTATCGTTTATACGCCAACAACCAATCACGAGATGAAGAAAGAACCGAGCGTGTGGTAGTTTTCTCCGATTCTTTGCAGGAAAAACTAATGCAGCAATTGGGCGAGCTAAATATCAGTCAAAGAGAATTCGAAATTGGCGAATACATCATTGGGAATCTCGATGATGACGGTTATTTGCACCGTGATAGTCAAGCCATTTCCAACGAACTGCTCTTCAACAACAATCTTCAAGTTTCGGCAGCTGAAGTGGAGCAGGTTATAGTTGACTGCATCCAAGAACTTGAACCAGCCGGCATCGGGGCCCGTAACCTACAAGAATGTTTATTGATACAACTGCGCCACAACGATGAAACTGAAGAAGTTGAACTGGCTAAGGAAATTCTAACCCACCACTTTGAATCTTTTTCTAAAAAACAATATGACAAGATAATCAAATCAATGAATATCAGCGATTTGGAATTCAAATCCGCATTATCGGAAATAAAAAAATTACAAGCATTTCCAGCACATGACGATTCAATCATCGAAAAGCAAAGTGCAATGATTGTCCCCGACTTTATCGTCGGCATTCATGAAGGGAAACTTGAACTTTCACTCAATAATTCCTATCTGCCGAAGGCAAAAATTTATCCTGACTTCAAAAAAGAATATCATTTTTTAAGTCATGAAAAAAACGAAAAGCTCCGTACGGATGCAGAGAAATTTTTGAAAGAAAATCTCGCTGATGCTCAGAATTTTATCAATATGCTCTCGCTACGCGAGATGATTTTGTACAACACCATGCTGGCCATCATGCGACGCCAGGAAAAATATTTTCTCTCAGGAAACGAACTTGAGTTAAAGCCAATGATTTTGAAAGACATAGCCGAAGATGTCAAACTCGATATATCTACGGTTTCAAGGGTTACCTGTTGCAAATACGTGCAGACATTTTTCGGTACGATTTTACTGAAGAATCTATTCTCTGAAGCTTTGGGCGAAGATGACATTTCATCGAAAGCTGTAAAAAAAATCCTATCGGAAATGATTGAAAGCGAAGACAAAAGCAAGCCCTTGGGCGATGAACAATTGTCAGAAATGCTAAAAGAACAAGGTTTTGACATTGCCCGCAGGACAGTGGCAAAATATCGCGAACAGTTAGGCTATTCGGTGGCAAGACTTCGCAAAGAAATTTAATGTAAAATATCATGTGTCAAGCAAATACAGAGTGGTTGAGTAGAACTGAGCTTCTTTATGGAGCTGAAAAGTTAAAACGCCTACAGCAGGCTCACGTGTTAGTCGTTGGAATTGGTGGTGTTGGTGCATACGCTGTCGAGCAACTGGGTAGAGCCGGCATCGGCGAAATGACACTTGTAGATGCTGACAACGTAGAATTGACCAACCTCAACCGACAGTTGCCCGCTCTACATTCAACCTTGGGAAAACCCAAAGTTGAAGTTATGTGCCAACGCCTCTATGACATCAACCCAGACATTAAATTACACCCAGTTCACGAATTTCTCCGTGACGAACGAACCATTGAGCTGCTTTCCTCAACGCATTTCGATTACGTGGTGGATGCCATTGACTCGCTTTCTCCGAAAGTATATTTGATTTATCACTCCCTACAGCAACAATTGCCCTTGGTTTCGGTAATGGGTGCTGGCGGAAAAATCGACCCATCATTAGTACAAGTTGCCGACATCAAGAAAACGCACCAGTGCAAACTCGCTCATGCCATCCGCAAGAGGCTACATCGTATGGGCATCACCACAGGTTTTAAAGCGGTGTTCTCACCTGAGCCCGTCAACGAAGATGCCATCCTCATTGATGCCGACCCGGAAATCAACAAACTGTCAACAGTGGGAACGGTTTCCTACATGCCCGCTATCTTCGGTTGCCACGCCGCCGCCACCGTCATCAACGACCTGTAAATCATTAAACTTACATTTTATATAGTCGTCAAATAATTTCTATTTGAAACGAAAATAAAATCTCAATTATGAAAAAAATATTTTTAACCATAATGATTATCGCCATGGCGATTATTTCCTCATCAGCACAACAATCAGTTAAAGACATTGCCCAATTGCTGAAATCGTATGAACGGATTTTGCAACAATATGACGAAGGTGCTGATTCAGTTTATAAATCAATAAATCGACAGATTAATAAACAAAAAGACAACGCTGCCAATAGTGCAATCTGGCATAGTTGCATGGCTCAATTTTTAATGAACTATTATAACGAAAACCAGTGGAAAATTATGGACCGCACAGCATTGGCTGAGGAAGGAACAGACGCTGATTTCAAGACTTGGGATGCCAAGACTTTTCTAAAACAGGCTACCAATCATTATTTGAAGTCCATTGAAAATGAAGATTTAATCAAATATAACATTCAAGATTTTATAGAAATCTTGGATACCAATTACAACATGAAATTTATTTTATCGGCTAAATACAGACCTTCTTTATATGATTTCCTCGCATTTCGCGTTATTGATGCCTTGTCAAATACGAGACAATTCAATCCTATTGTTTCTGATTTCACTTACAACAATGATTATTTTTCTGAAAATCAAAATTTTATAAATATAAAAATCAATTCTGAAAATCAATATTGCCCTGAATATATCATACTGAAAACTTTACAGCGACTCACCCGATTGCATTTACAAGATAACAGTTTTAAATCGCTTATTTACATTACTTTAAATCGTTATCAATGGCTTACAAACCATTTCAGCAACAGCGAACTTTCATCCATTTATCTTGAAGCCTTATCAAGTCTGGAAAAACAATATGAAAATCAAGATGGCTATGAACAAATTGCCTACGCATTAGGTGATTTTTATAGAACCAGAGGTGACAAATACGATAAAAACGAACATCCTGAATACCTCAAGGACTATGTAACGGCCATCGACTGGTATCAGAAGGCCATCAATGCAGCGCCCAACAGCATTGAAGCCAACAATGCCCATTCTAAAATTGAAAAGCTCAAATCTGCCGATTTGAGCTTTAAGATTAGTACATACCTGCCCGCACATCGTTCCAATCTGATGAATATCATTTACAAAAATTGCAAATCAACATTTTTACAGATTTATGCCATTTCTGAAAAGGAATTCAATGACTACAGAAATATTGAATCACAAATCAAAACATTAGAGAAAAAGACACCGGTTTGGCAAAAAGAAATAACACTACCCGACGATGGATTATATAGAGAAAAAGAAGGCTATCTTATGCTTCCTGAATTGGAACACGGCCATTATTTAATAGTAACATCACCAACTAAAAAAATTGACATCACGCATATTGCCTATAACTTTATTCAAATTTCAAGCTTTGGCGCCACCTGGAAACATAATGACGACCAATTGGAAATATTAGTATTTGACTGCCTCAGTGGGAAACCCATTAATGGAGCAAAAATCAATGTAAGCATTAGTCAAAACTACAATAAAAAGCAAGTGCAAAATCAAGTTTTGCAAAGTGATGTCAATGGCAAATGCATCATTCCTATTCAAAATCAAAGATATGTCAGTGTAACCGCACAACACAAGGGATGTTCTATTGAAGTATTTGATAATCATTATTTTTATGATAATAAATCATCAAATAAATCTTTTGAACACATCTTCTTGTTCACGGATAGGGAAATCTATCGTCCTGGACAAACCATCTATTTCAAGGGCATCATTTCGGAAGAGGAGCGTGAAAATGGGGAAACGAAACTTCAGCGACTGCTCGCATACAAGAGTGTCAAAGTCACATTAAAAGATGCCAATTATCAAGATATCAACGAGATAACACTGACAAGTAATGAATATGGTTCATTTTTCGGCAGTTTTGTTTTGCCAGAAAATGTGTTGACTGGCCGATTCACATTGCAAACCGACAAGCAATCTCGTACCATTCAAGTAGAAGAATACAAACGCCCCACTTTTGAAATCACTTTCGAGCAACCCAAGAGCAGCTTCAAGCTCGGACAAGAAGTTGAAATTGAAGGTGATGCAAAAGCCTACGCTGGTTATGGCATTGCTGGTGCCACCGTGAAATACAACATTACCAGAAAGGCAATTTTCCGCTGGTGGAGCTGGTGGCATCCACAGGTTCCAAAAGCTGAAATTGCCCATGGCGAAGTGATAGCTGACGACAACGGCCACTTCAAAATCAATTTTGAAGCCAAAGACGTTCCGACGGCCAACAAATACAATCCGCTTTACCTTTTTGAAGTCAAAGCCGTCGTAACCGACATCAACGGAGAAACGCACGAAGCATCTACCACATTAAGAATCAGCAAGATAGCTTTGCAGATTGAAGCTGAAATTCCGGAAACGGTCGAAAGCGGACAAAATGCCCGATTTTCGGCCAAACTGACCAATCTTGCCGGCAAAACACAAAACGGACAGATTCACTATACCATTGAAGCCTTGGCAACGCCCGAACAATACCTGAATCCGTGCCCTGAAGCCGACCTGTTCCTCTCCGACTCGGATCAAATGATTAAGCAATTGCCATTCTACGATTTGCAAAATCAAAAAGATTTTCATCAGTGGAAAGTACTAAAATTAGTTAATTCCGGAGACATCAATTCATCTGATTCATCAGCATTAATTATTGAAAATCTGAAAAAATTCGCCGAAGGCTACTATAAAATCACCTTGACGGCTGAAGATAATGAACAAAACAAGGTCGAAAATAGCTTTTTCCTGCTGGTTTACCAACAAAACAGCAACAAATGCGCTGTCTATGAACCCATTTTTATCGAAAAAACAGACAAAAAAGCTGCAGAAGTTGGCGATATCATCCATTTTACCATTGGTTCATATCTAAAAGATGCCAATATTCTGCTTGAAATCAGCTCAAATGGGACATTAATTGAATCTCGTTGGGTAAAATGCAATCGTGGAAAATTCGATTACAGTTATAAAGTGGAAGAAAAAGACCTTGGAATTATTAAGATTTCTGCATTTTTAGCTCAGAATGGCTTCCAATATGTTAAGACTGAAAGTGTTGATGTTATTGATACCAAGAAAAAAATTGACTTTGACTTTATCACCTTCAGAGATAAGACGCAACCAGGAAGTAAGGAACAATATCAGATCAGACTGAAAAACAAAGAAGGTGAAGCCATTGCTGCAGAACTGCTCTGCTCGATGTACGACATCTCATTGGATGCATTATCAAAATCCACAAATTCTTTTGATATTGATATAAATTATTGGCATAGAGATAGTTATGATTTCTTTCATCAAAAACGTCTCCAAGATTTCTACAATGCGAACTCCAATTTTCTAAACAATTATACTTATTCTTTTGTCGATTTTAATTTCCCATATTTGAAATGGAATATCAATATGTTTAGGAGAAAACAGGCCCGCATGTATGCCATGGCCGCCGGTCCAGCTGCCAATAAGGCAGTTGAGTTCAATGATGCCGCAGTTGAAGAATCTGCCGTGCTTGCTGATGTGGAATTTGTTGAATCTGCTGAAGAAATTGAAGAACCTGAAGAAGTGGCAGAAGACAATTCAATGATTAGGAGCAACTTTGCAGAAACAGCATTTTTCTATCCTCAATTAAAAACCGATGCCAATGGCAACATTGTGATTTCGTTCACGATGCCTGAATCGCTGACGCGCTGGAAATTACAAGGTTTTGCTCATAACACGAATATGATGCAGGGTTATTTCTGCAAGTTTATTGAAACACAAAAACCTTTGATGGTTGTGCCCAACGCCCCAAGATTTTTCAGAGAAGGCGATGAACTTTCATTTTCTGCCAAAATTGTCAATCTCAGCGAAGTAACACAGACTGGAAACATACAACTGACGCTGACCGATGCCCTCACGGGAGAAGTCCTATCCATCATCGAAGGCGCTGATAATCAGTCTTTCACCGTTGAAGCAGGAAAAAGTGTAGAAAATAATTTCACCTTGAAAATCCCGTTTGGCGTAGGTGTCATCACTTACCGCATCGAGGCACACAACAACCAGACACCTTCGTACGGTGACGGCGAAGAAGCCACATTGCCAGTGCTTAGCAATCGTATTCTGGTGAAAGAATCAATGCCCATAGCCATCTCTGGAATTGGAGCCAAATCTTTCACTTTCAAGAAATTAAAAGAAAGCTTTGAAGATTCAAAATCTACATTGACCACACAATCATTGACGCTTGATTTCACTCCAAATCCAATTTGGTACGCCATCCAATCACTGCCCTATCTAATGGAATATCCTTATGAATGTAACGAGCAGATTTTTAGCAGATTATACGCCAACACTATAGCTCACGACATCCTATCATCGCATTCAAGGATCAAAGAAATATTTGAAAAATGGCAGAATGAAAATCCAGACGCCTTTTGTTCTCAATTAGAGAAAAACCAAGAATTGAAATCCGTTATTTTGGAAGAAACGCCATGGCTGCTGGACGCACAAAACGAGTCACAGCAAAAACAGAACCTGGCTGTCCTTTTCGACTTCACCCGAATGAGCCGAGAATGTGAAAAAGCATCGCAGCAGTTACAAAAAGCACAAAAAGCTGATGGCGGCTGGTCCTGGTTCTCCGGTGGCGAAAGCAGTCCATTTGTCACTCGTCACATCATTGCTGGCTGCGGACATCTTAAAGCATTGGGTATTAATTCGGTACTCAGTAAAAGCACTATCGAAAAAGCCATTTCCTTCATTGATAAGAATGAAAAGGAATATTATGACAAATACATCAAGAAAGACAAACCCCGCGAGGTAGAAAACATCCACTACTTGTATGCCAGAAGTTTCTTTCTGGAAAAAAATATTCCTTCTTCATGCAGTGAAGCATATGATTATTTCTATTCAAATCTGAAAAAGAATTGGAAAAAGAGTTCATTCTATTCGCAAGCGATGGCAGCATTGATTTTCTACCGCAATGGTGACAAAAAATTAGCCGAAGAAGTGGTTGTACATCTTAAATCATTTGCCCAATATTCTGAAGAAATGGGAATGTTCTGGAAGAAAGAAGGAGACGGTTATTTCTGGTACGAAGCGCCCATTGAACGCCAAGCCTTGATGATTGAAGCGTTTCATACGATTACCCAAGATAAAGTGTCGGTAGAAAAAATGCAGTTGTGGCTGCTCAAGCAGCGCCAGACAAAAAATTGGCCGACGACCAAAGCCACGACAGAAGCCTGTTACGCTCTCATGCTCAATAACACGCAGATTACCAACGAAAAAGGAGTGAAACTCAGCTTGGGCAATTGGCATTATGAAGAAGGCGATGGCACGATGGAAGCTGAAGCCGGTTCGGGCTACATCAAAAAGAGCTGGACAGGTAACGAAGTGAAAGCAGACATGTCGACTTTGGCAGTAGAAAAGAGCACCAAAGGTCCAGCCTGGGGCGGAATGTACTGGCAATATCTGGAAGACATTGATAAAATTTCGCACAGTGATGATCGTAATCTTCAGATTGAAAAGAAGTTATTCAAAGTTGGCGTCAATAGTGAAGGTGAAGTTTTAGAACCCATCACTGAGGACTTTCCTTTGAAGGCTGGCGACAAAATCCGGGTTCGCATCATCATCCGCAGTGACCGCGATATGGAGTACGTTCACTTAAAAGACATGCGTGCTTCCGCTTTTGAACCGACGAACGTTCTGTCGGGCTATCGTCATCAAGAAGGTTTATGGTATTACGAAGCCACGTCCGATGCCGCCACCAACTTCTTCATCGACTATTTGCCTAAAGGAAACTACGTTTTCGAGTACAGTTTGTTAGCCACCATGAAAGGCACTTTCAGCAATGGCATCACGACCTTGCAATGTATGTACGCACCAGAGTTTTCATCGCACAGTGAAGGAATTCGGATTAAAGTAAAATAAGCGGTCTTAAATCCGAAAAAAATATGTAAATTTGCCGTTTCAATTTTACGGTTATGGCAGATCAGGAAAAACACGTTAATTTGTTCATTCCGTGCGATATGGACATGTTCAGTTCCCCCGTGGCACTCAGCACCATCAAGGTGTTGGAAAATTTGGGACTTGAAGTGCATTACAATGCCGAGCAAACTTGTTGCGGCCGCAAATTCTTCTTCTCAGGAGAACACGAATGTGCCAAAGATTTAGGTATCAAGATAATGGCGGAATATGAAAATTCAGACTATCCCATTGTCATTCCATCGGCAGCATGTGCAGGATTCATCCGCAAATATTACGCGCAGTTGCTTGGCAATGTCAGTGTCGTCAACGATTTGAAAAAATTCATTTCCAACACATACGAACTTTGCGACTATCTGGTCAACCGCCTGAACATTCAGAAGTTAGGCAACAAATTCCACCAGCGCGTATTTTATTTCAAATCTTGTGGAGCCCGCAATCTGTATAACAATTACGATGCCGCCGAAATATTGCTGAACAGCACCGAGGGTCTCGAATTGGTTACCGATCCAGATATGATTGACTGCTGCTCTGCCAACGGACGTTTTTCCGCCATCAACCCGGAATTGTCAGAACAACTACTCAACCGAACCATTTCAAAAATTTATTCCACAGGCGCTCGATGCATTACCTCTACAGACATCCATTGCTTGCAGCATATCGACGCCTTCATACAGTCAAAGGGCATTAACATAGAAGTGATTCACATTGCCGACATCCTCAATGCCCAAGATTAAAATTTAAAAATCATGTTACAGATTCAATTAATTCGCGAAAACCCCCAATTTGTCATTGATCGACTCAAGGTAAAAAATTTCGATGCAACCGAAATCATTGCCGCCATTGCCCAATTAGACGTGGAAATCCGACAGAATAAAAAAACTCTCGACGACAATCTGATGGAACAGAAAAAGCTGTCCGCCGAAATTGGCAAATTGTTCAAGGAAGGCAAGGCTGCCGAAGCTCAGAATATGAAACAGAAAATCGCCGAATTGAAGGAAGTTGAAAAAGAATATCAGGCGATGGTGGCTGCAAAAGCCGACGAAATTCAGAACAAGTTGGTACTGTTACCCAATCTGCCACACGAATCTGTACCCGTTGGTAAAACCGCTGACGACAACGAAATCGTTTACACCGAAGGCGATGCAACGAACTTCAACTATGAAGCTCTTCCCCATTGGGAATTGGTAAAGAAATACGATATCATCGACTTCGATTTAGGATGCAAAATCACAGGTGCTGGCTTCCCCATTTACAAAGGCAAAGGAGCCAGAATGCAACGTGCTTTGATCAACTTCTTCCTCGAAGAAGCTATCAACCACGGATTTACAGAAATCCAGCCGCCCTATGTTGTCAACGAAGCTTCAGCTTACGGCACAGGACAACTGCCCGATAAGGAAGGCCAGATGTACCACTGCCAAGTAGATAATTTCTACTTGATTCCTACCGCCGAAGTTCCTATCACCAACATTTTCAGAGATACGATTGTTAAAGAAAGCGATTTCCCCATCAAGAGCTGCGGTTATTCAGCCTGCTTCCGTCGCGAAGCCGGTTCTTATGGGAAAGATGTTCGCGGACTGAACCGCCTGCATCAATTCGACAAGATTGAAATCGTTGTTGTTGAACACCCCGACCGTTCATACCAGATGCTGGAAGAAATGAGAAACTACGCTATGTCGCTGCTCACCAAGCTGGGTTTGCCATTCCGCGTTCTCCGTCTCTGCGGCGGAGACATCAGCTTCACCTCAGCTTTGACCTTCGACCTCGAAGTTTATTCCAAGGCGCAACAGCGCTGGCTCGAGGTAAGTTCGGTTTCCAACTTCGAAAGCTTCCAGGCCAATCGTTTGAAACTGCGTTTCAAAGATGAAAAGACAGGCAAAATGCGCTTGGCTCATACCCTCAACGGTAGTGCCCTTGCCCTGCCCCGGGTCTTGGCTGCCATTCTCGAAAACTACCAGACCGACAAAGGCATCGTCGTTCCAGAGGTACTCCGCAAATACACCGGCTTTGACATTATCGACTAAGGCTGTCTATGCGTAAATTCTTGTTATTCTGCTTTTCTTTCTTACTCTGCGCCTCAATTTTTGCCCAGCAAAGTCCTGAGGAGCAGTTGGCTATACAGTATTACAAAAATGCAGAATACGAAAAAGCCAGCGAAGCTTTTTCGAAAATAAACCTTACCAAGCGAAACACCTACATCTACTACTATTATTTTCAAACGCTCTTTCAACTCCGAGACCTTGATAATCTGGAGAAACTCGCAAAGAAACAATGCAAGTTGTTCCCCGAACAGCTGCGCTACCGCATCGATTTAGGATATGTTTATGAAATCTCCAACCAAATCGGCAAAGCCGAAAAAGAATATCAGTCGGCATTGAAGGATGTGCCCGCCAAAGATTACAACATCAAAGATTTGTATAGTGCTTTTCTTGCGAAAGGGAAAAGGGAATATGCTCTCGATGTCCTGCTGAAAGGCCGCAAATTATTAAACGACGAGAAACTTTACACCAAGGAAATTGCTGGCATTTACAATCAATTAGGTCGAAGTGACAAACTCTTTGAAGAAGCTTTGAACCTGGTCAAAGATGACGAGAACAAATACCTGCAGCAAGCTGAAGAAATCATCCAGAATGCCTTGACCGATGATGAAAACAAGCAAAAGTATTTGAATATCAAAACTTTACTTCAAAAATCCATGCAAAAATTTCCCGATAACAATTGTTATGTGGATTTGCTTCTGTGGGTTTATGAAGTTAATAAGGATTATCCTGAAGCATTGATTTTGGCGAAAGCCATTGACAAGAAGAACAAAGAAGACGGTGCAAGACTGATGCTGTTGGCTGACGCTGCCGCTCAAGATAGAAACTACGAAACCGCCACCGAAGCTTTATCAATCATCGTTGACAAAGGGGCAGGAAGTGTGCTGTACGATGCCGCCCGCTCAAAATTATTCGATATTCGCTATACTAAAATCACATCCACTTTCCCCGCCAAAATGGCAGAGGTTACGGCACTGGAAGTAGATTATATGAAATTCATTGAAGATAAAGGCATCGCTTCGACTCCCACTGAAATGGTATTGCAATACGCCTCATTGTTGAGTTTTTATTCCAATAAAAGCGATAAGGCTATAGCATTGCTGGAAGAAGGTATAAAGAATGGCGTCCGCGATAGTAAACAAATTAACGAATATAAAGTTAAATTGGCTGACATTCAATTGTTTACAAATAACATTTGGGATGCGACTTTGCTTTATTCGCAAGTTGAAAAAGACGTTCCCAACGATGAAATCGGACAAACGGCAAAATTCAAAAATGCCAAATTATCGTTTTACATCGGCGAGTTCGCCTGGGCTAAAAGTCAATTGGACGTATTGCGCGCCGCTACTTCAAAACTCATAGCCAACGACGCCATGTATTTCTCTTTGCTGATTTCAGACAACGAAGAAGAAAACGAAGATGAAGATGCGGATGAAGATAGCGAAGAAAATGAAGAGAATCTCCCTATGTTCTCCTCTGAAAGAACAAACATTCCCTTGCAACATTATGCCAAAGCTGATTTTCTGCTTTTCCAGAATAAAGTGGAAGAAGCCTATTCATCATTCGACTCAGTGATTATGGCAGCACCTTTCGGCACCTTAGTTGACGATGCGCAATATCAAAAAGCATTGATTCACATCAAAAAAGGCGAATACTTGCAAGCAGAACAATTGCTAAAAAAGATAGAAGAGTCGCATTACACCGAATTGTTAGCCGACGACGCGCTCTTCAAATTGGGAGAACTTTATGAGTATTACATCCACGATAGTGAAAAAGCAATGGAATGCTACCGCAAATTGATGCGAGATTTTCCAGCCAGCTTGTTCGTCACCGATGCACGGACACGATTCAGAGCTTTGCGTGGAGACCAATAAAATTTAAATTTATGCCCCCTGTCAAACCGAAAAAGAATTTAGGCCAGCATTTCCTGAAAAACGAAACTGTAGCACAGCAAATCGTTGATGCGCTTGTTTCAGGAAATCAACAGGTCATTGAAATCGGTCCAGGCATGGGCGTGCTGACAAAATATCTGATTGCAAAGAAATTTGATAATTTCAAAGTCGTTGAAATCGATAACGAGTCTGTGGGATACCTAATTCAACATTATCCTGCTTTGCAGAACAACATTCTTGCTTGCGATTTTCTATCCCTGAAATTGGAAGATTATTTCAAGGGAAGTTTCAGCGTCATCGGTAATTTTCCCTACAACATTTCTTCGCAAATTTTATTCAAGATTCTTGATTACAAGGAAGTGGCAACTGAAGTAGTTGGAATGTTCCAGAAAGAAGTAGCAGAACGTGTTGCCTCACAACCTGGACATAAACAATATGGCATTTTAAGTGTCTTGCTACAAGCTTATTATGATATTGAATACCTCTTTACCGTTGATGAGCAACAATTTCTGCCGCCACCCAAAGTCCAGTCAGCGGTTATTCGTTTGAAAAGAAATCCGGAAAAGCAATTGCATTGTCCTGAAGATTTATTCAAAAAAGTAGTAAAAGCAGGTTTCAACCAACGCCGAAAAACACTACGCAACTCTCTCTGCCAGTTTACCTTCGACGAAGGATTCCGACAAAACGAAATCTTTACCAAACGTCCTGAGCAATTAAGCGTTGCCGATTTTGAATTGATATGCGAGCACATTCAAAATTAGAGAAAAATGAAATTTAATATTTACACTATCTTTTTTATTTTCAGTTTAATAGGATTGATGTCAAGTTGTTCTGCCAAAGAAATTGACAGCATAGACACATTTCCTAAGCCATTGATGGCACAAATCGATTCTACCGATAATTTTTATCTTTACAAACCCGACACATGCATCATTGATGTTGTTCACCAATACCGCCCCGACACTTTGGATAACAGTATCATCTTTTGTGCCGAAGCAGCTTTTACTGGACAAATTGTAGATACTTTCTTTTATGAAAACATTGCCGGTGATTGGGTTTCCCATGGTGAATATCACCACGGCTACGCATGCGAAGCCAACTGTGGGGGATTCATCTTATGCAAAAATGGGAATTGGCATTTCGATAACAAGGAAAATTACCAAGCGACACTCAAAGAAGATGAAAATGTATGGTGTGCATACGAACAGCACTACGTCATCGAAAACGGAGAAATTCATCAGCCCTACCTGCTTAAAAATTCAAAGCGGAAAACTTTTTATCGTGCTTTATGCGAAAGCAAAGATGGTGAACTGATGGTAGCCACAACGAAAACAGAAATTCCCTACCACCAATTTGTTCAGTTCTTAAAAGATGAATTGCAAGTTCGCAATGCCCTTTACATGGATATGGGAACTGGCTGGAATTACTCGTGGTATCGCAATGAAGACTCCTCCATTACCACGCTTTTCCCCATGGCCAAACTGACACCAAATCAGACCAACTGGTTAATCTTCAAAGCTCGTTAATGTTATATTTTCCCAAGAAGTAAGATTTTTAAAACTCGCTTTGGAAAATCCAAAATTTATATGTAAATTTGCCACCAAATTCATGAAGATGAAATACAATAGAATATTACTCAAACTCAGTGGTGAATCATTTCAAGGAGATGATGGCTACAGTATTGATTATCAAAAAGTTCGCCATTTTGCCAATGAAGTTAAAACTGCTGTTGACCGCAAAGTTCAAGTAGGCATTGTCATTGGGGGAGGCAATATTTTCCGTGGAATGAAAGGTGCAGGACGAGGCTTTGATCGTCGGCAAGGCGATTACATGGGGATGCTGGCCACAGTCATCAATTCGATGGCATTGCAGACTGTTTTGGAAGAAATCGGTGTTGCCGCCAAAGTGATGTCAGCTTTGAAGATTGAAGGCATTTGTGAAAAGATTTTCTTCAAGAATGCCATTGCCCATTTGGAAGCTGGCAATGTAGTCATCTTTTCGGCAGGAACCGGTAATCCATTTTTCACCACCGACTCCGGCGCGGCCCTCCGTGCTGTTGAAATCGGTGCCGACCTGTTGCTCAAGGGCACCCGCGTGGATGGCATCTATACCGCAGATCCAGAAAAAGATCCCAACGCTTCCAAATATGATGAGATTTCTTTCGATGACTGCTACGAAAAGAAACTCAACATCATGGACTTGACTGCTTTTACCATCTGCAAAGAAAACAACATGCCCATTTGTGTTTATAATGCCAACATTCCCGGCAACTTGGCCAAGATTTTGGATGAACAAAAAGTGGGCACTCTGGTTCATTAATATTTTTTACCATGGCTGAAGAAATTACTGAAGAAAAAAAACAGGTCGAAACTTCTGACCCGGAACAAGAACGAAAATTATACAACAAAGCACGCAACCGCGCTGCTTTCATCAAGCATTTGCTTGTCTTTATTCTGGTGAACGCCCTGATTTGGGTAATTTGGGCCTTCGTATTCCGTGGCACCGAAGCTGACACACTCGTCTTCAAATCCATCCTCTTCGTCAGCATTGCATGGATTATTCTGCTCATTGGGCATTATGTCATCGTTTTCACATTCAGTTCTTCTTTAGTTGAAAAAGAAATCAAAAAATTAAAAAAACAAATCGCCAAAGACAAACAGGAACTGGAAAGGCTGAGAACCATCGCCGCTCAAAAAAAAGCAGAATTAACGGCTAACAATCAATCAGAAAACAATAATCAAGAATAAATCTAATAAAAATCCAATGGAAGAAATTGCAAAATTATTGGCACAAGCCAAGGAAAATATGAGTTCAGCGGTTGCCTTTTTTGAAAAAGAGCTGCAAAAAGTTCGTGCCGGCAAATCAAGTCCACAGATGTTGGAAGGACTGAAAGTTGACTATTACGGCAACCCCACACCCATCGAACAAGTTGGAAATATCAGCACTCCAGACGCACGCCAAATCATCGTGCAGCCTTGGGAACGCAATATGCTGCAGCCCATCGAAAAAGCCATTCTGGCTGCCAATTTAGGCTTCACTCCACAAAACAATGGCGAATTCATCCGCATTGTGGTTCCAACCCCCACGGAAGAACGCCGTAAAGAACTGGTAAAGAAAGCCAAACAGGATGCGGAACAATTAAAAGTGACCATTCGCAACGTTCGCCGCACTGCCAATGACGCCGCTAAAAAACTGAAAGACAATGGCATTCCTGAAGATGCCGTCAAGAAATTGGAAACCGACATCCAAAAAGCCACTGACGAATTCATCGGCAAAGTTGACAAGATGATCGAAGCCAAGGAAAAAGAAATCATGACCGTTTAATAAAATCATTTTATAATCAATAACATCAAAATTTAAAATTATGAATTTACCTGCAAATTTGAAGTATTCAGCCGACCACGAATGGTTGAGAATGGAAGGTGACATTGCTTACGTTGGTATCACTGCTTTCGCTGCTAACGAATTGGGCGACATCGTTTTCTTGGATATCACCACTGTTGGTGAAACCTTGGACGCTAACGAAGTATTCGGTACTGTTGAAGCTGTCAAGACTGTTTCTGACTTGATGCTGCCAGTTGGTGGTGAAATTCTCGAATTCAACGAAGCATTGAACGACAACCCAGGCACTATCAACAATGATCCTTACAACGATGGTTGGATTATTAAAATCAAAATGACTAATCCCGCTGAAGCTAACGACTTGATGGATGCAGCCGCTTACCAAGCTCATATTGGCTAAGATTAAGGTTTTTAATAATAATTTTTTTGAAAAGCCACATTGTTGTACGACAAGGTGGCTTTTTCTATACTAAAGAAACATAAAAATGAAATACGTGATTGTAGGTGGCGTCGCAGGTGGGGCAACAGCCGCAGCCAGACTCCGGCGCCTTGATGAGGAATGCGAAATCATCCTTTTTGAAAAAGGCGACCATATTTCTTACGCCAATTGTGGGCTTCCCTATTTTATCGGCGATGTCATCAGCGAAAAGAAATCTCTGCTGTTGCAAACGCCCATCAGCTTCGGGAACCGCTACGATGTGGATGTCCGCGTCAAAAATGAAGTAGTGGATATCGACACCGAAAACAAGACCGTGAACGTCAAAAACCTACTCAATGGCAAAGAGTATCAGGAAAAGTTCGACAAGTTAATCTTGTCGCCAGGTGCGCAACCCATCATTCCGCCCCTCGTCGGCATCAAGTCGGAACGTATTTTCACCCTCCGAAATGTCAGCGATACCGACCGCATCAAACTGCAAGCCGTCACACAATTCAATCAACTCAAAGAGGTGGTTGTCATCGGTGCTGGCTTTATCGGACTCGAAATGGTCGAAAATCTGCACGCATTGGGCTACCATATTACAGTGATTGAAAAAGCCCGGCAGGTGATGCCAAATGTAGATTCGAGCATTGCTGCAGCAGTGCAAAAGGAACTGAAAAACCATAATGTCACACTTCTTCTGAACCACGAAGTCAAGTCTTTCGAAACCGAAGCAGACCGCATCCGAATTGATGTGGGCAAGGTTCAGAAAATCGAAGCCGACTTCGTCATTTTGAGCATTGGTGTAAAAGCAAATACAAAATTAGCCGAAGCCGCAGGCTTAGCCATCGGTCAGCACGGCATTCAAGTAAACGAATACTTACAAACCTCAAATTCAGATATATACGCCTTAGGTGATGCCATCGAATTTCCTCATCCGCTGAGTGGTATTCCGTATTGCAATTTTCTGGCAGGGCCTGCCAACCGACAAGCGCGCATCTGTGCAGACAATCTCGTTTTGGAAAACAAAATAAAATACAACGGTTCCGTCGCCACTGCCATCGCCAAGATTTTCAATCTCACGGTAGGATCTACGGGCCTATCGGAGCGCTACCTGCAACAACACAACATCGACTACCTGACATCCATCACACATCCTTTTTCTCACGCCACCTATTATCCTGGTGCAAAACAGATGACCATCAAAATCAATTTTTCCCCTGAAAGCGGACAACTATTAGGAGCACAAGTTGTTGGAGAAGAAGGTGTTGACAAACGACTTGATTTGTTAGCATCTGTAGTAAGCCGACAGGGAAACATTTTCGACCTCATCGACATAGAGCATGCTTACGCACCACCATATTCATCAGCCAAAGACCCCGTGGCATACGCAGGTTATGTGGCTGAAAATATTCTGACAAAGCGTGTTGTGCCTATGCAATGGCATGAGTTGAAAGCAATTTTGGCACAAAACAATTGGCAGGATGAGTACTTCCTTTTGGATGTGCGCTCGGCCATGGAGGTGAAAAACGGCATGATTGAAGGTGCGGTGAATTATCCTGTTGACGAACTGCGTGAATTTGTGGATGACATTCCGCAAGATAAGAAAATCATTGTGTATTGCGCGGTAGGTATGCGAGGTTATATTGCCAGCCGAATCTTGATGCAATCCGGCTTCAACCAAGTTTATAACCTCTCTGGCGGCTATAAGACCTACCAACTGATGAAGAACTGAAAGTTGAAAACTGAAAATTAGGAATTCAACTTTTATGAACTTTGAATTCTATTTCAATTGGCACATTAGCACATTGATAATTAGCACATTAAAAAAATGGCAACAATTACTACCGTCACCGATCTTTCCCTTCCCGAACTGGAAGTTTTCTCCATGCTCACCGAGGCTCAGATGCGTCGCAGCAAGGAGAGCACGAATGGCATTTTCTTGGCGGAAAGTCCCAAGGTGATAGAGATTGCCTTGGAGGCGGGTTGTAAGCCGTTAGCCATTCTTTCTGAAGAGAAAGTTGTTGAAAGACAAGGACGGACGATTTTGGAGCGTTGCCCTGATACCCCTGTATATACAGCTGACAGTAAATTGCTTACGGAAATTACAGGTTATCATCTGACTAAAGGCATGATGTGTGCCATGAAGCGGCCTGCTGACCGGTACATGGAAGAGGTATGCCAGGATGCCCGTCGTGTGGTGGTGATGGAGGGTTTGACCAACGTGACCAACGAAGGGGCGATATTCAGGTCGGCGGCGGCTTTAGGCATGGATGCGGTGCTGCTGACACCAGAATGTTGCCATCCGCTCAACCGGCGTACAGTAAGAGTTAGTATGGGTACTGTGTTTCAGCTTCCGTGGGCATTTGTTGGCAACAATCCCGAAGAATGGCCCGGTATTGGTATAGCGAAGTTGCATGCCATGGGGTTCAAGACAGCAGCTATGGCGTTAAGCGAGAATGCTGTCAGTTTGGATGATTCTGCTTTGAAATCCGAAGAAAAACTGGCTATCATTATGGGAACGGAAGGCGATGACTTAACGGAAGAGACCATTGCTGCTTGTGACTATGTGGTGCGTATTCCTATGCGCCACGGTGTTGACTCGCTCAATGTGGCCGCCGCTGCCGCTGTGGCGTTCTGGGAGATGGGGAGTTTTTAAAAATCTGCATTTCGTGCAAAATATACTCCAAAAAAATCTGCATTTCGTGCAAAATATACTCCAAAAAAATCTGCATTTCGTGCAATTTTTGTATATTTGCAGCGTCATTTTTTTGATTTTAGAAGATGAAACGCAAGATTTACAGTCAGTTACTTGAATGGAAACAACAAGAAAAAGGGAAAGTTGCCCTATTGATTGAGGGTGCACGGCGTGTGGGAAAGAGTTTTATCGTGGAGGAGTTCGCCAAAAAGGAATACCGTTCCTATATTTTGGTTGATTTTTCACACCTCAGCAACAACATGAAAGCTGTCTTCGACAACTACCTGAATGAGACGGAGACGTTTTTGATGTTCTTGCAAAATGTGGCAGGAGTAAAGTTATATCCTCGCGAGTCGCTCATTGTTTTTGATGAGGTGCAGAAATACCCGTTAGCTCGGCAAGCCATCAAGCATCTGGTTGCTGACGGGCGGTATGACTACATAGAGACGGGCTCTTTGGTAAGTATCCACGAAAACACAAAAGACATCTTGTTGCCTTCGGAAGAGCGTTCTCTTTTGATGTATCCGATGGATTTTGAGGAATTCCTATGGGCGATGGGTGATGAGATGACCATGCCATTTTTGCGGCAGCGGCTGGCAGATAAGCAGATTGTAGGCCCTATGCATCATAAAATACTGACTCTTTTCCGCCAATATCTGATTGTGGGTGGAATGCCTCAGGCGGTGTTGGAGTTTTTGGCAACGCAGGATTTCCAGCAAGTCGATAAGGTAAAACGGGATATTCTTGCCCTTTATCGTCGGAGCATAGACAAGTATGCCAAAGGTTATAAGGAAAAGGTAAAGGCTGTGTTTGACCAGCTGCCTGGCGAATTGCAAAAGCATGAGAAAAGATTCCGTTTAGCGGATTTGTCTGCGGACGCCCGCTTCCGTTCATACGAAAGTTCGTTTCTTTGGTTGCAGGATGCGATGATTACAAATATGTGTTATAGCGTTACAGAACCGCAGGTGGGAATGAGGTTGAAACGTGATGAACTGACGTTCAAATGCTATATGTCAGATACCGGTTTGCTCATATCCCATGCTTTCGACGAAAAGGTCATCCAAGGGGAGGAACTGTACCAGAAACTCTTGCTCAACAAGTTGGAAATCAATGCTGGAATGTTGGTGGAAAACATTGTGGCACAAATGTTTGTGTCATCTGGACATAAACTGTATTTTTATAGCAAAAACACAAGGGAGGATGCGGATGACCGTATGGAGATTGATTTCCTGATTGAGAAACCCACCTTGACCAATGCCCATAATATTTGTCCTGTGGAAGTGAAATCGGGAAAGAATTACACCCTGTCTTCTCTGAAAAAATTCCGGAAAAAATTTGCGGAACAAACCGCCACACCTTACGTCATACACTATCAGGATTACAAAGAGGAAGATGGCATTGTCTATCTGCCTATTTATATGGCCTCTTTGATTTGAAAAACGGATGCATTATGCCACATGTCAAAATTTTCCCTATCTTTGCCTTGTGTTCATGTGTGGAGACATTAAATGACATTTTTAGTGAATGTAACAAATAGTAAAATATTGGAAACAACATGATTATGAAAAAACTTCTATCATTTTTGGCGGTAGTTTTGATAAGCACTGCCGCTTTCGCTCAAAGTGTAACCCTTACCTTCACCGCCAAGGATGCGGCCAACCAGTATGTACAACTCAACCGTGTGGTCATCACCAACCTGACCAAGGGCTGGCAGGAGACCATCTATTGGCCCGACACCACCCTGATCATGCAGAATGGCACGGGCTTTCCGACGTAGAGACGCGGTGCACCACGTCTCTACAATTATCCCAAAACAATCCCAACCCCTTCACCGGCACCACCGAGGTGAACCTGATGGTGGCAACAGAAGGTACGGTGGCATTGGACATTGCCGACATCAACGGACGTATTGTTGTGGCGAATGATTATACGTTACAACCCGGTTCCCACCAATTTCGCATCACCCTGGCCACCGCTGGCACCTACGTGATGACCGCCCGCCAGAATGGACAGACCACCTCCATCAAAATGGTATGCAACGGCGGTACTGATGCCAACAAAATGGAATACATTGGTACCGTAGAGACGCACGGCCGTGCGTCTCTACAATCGCCTAAATCACAAAACGCCCCCAAATACACCACCAACAATCCTTTCACCTTCGGCGACCAGATGGAATACGTGGGCTATGCCACCATTAATGGCAGCGAGGCGGAGAGCCAGCGCATCATGCAGGCTCAAGGCGCCTCGCAGACTTTCACCCTGCAGTTTACTGAAACACAGACACAGGTGCAGCTGCCCACGGTTACCACCAATGCGGTGAGTAACATTACCCAATCTTCCGCCACAGTAGGTGGAGTAGTGACCTCCGACGGTGGAGAAACGGTGTTTGACAGAGGCATTTGCTACAGCACGACAACGATGCCCACGGTATCGAACAATTGCCTCCATATTGGACAAGGTACCGGTTCTTTCTCTGACAACCTTACGGGCTTAACCGCCAACACTACTTACTACGTGCGTGCCTACGCCATGAGCAGTGCGGGTACAGCGTACGGTAATGAGGTGAGTTTCACTACTAATTCGGGTGGTCCTGCCATTACCGTTACCACCAATCCTGTCACTGACATATCTTATAACTCTGCTACTTGCGGAGGCAATGTTATATATAACGGAGAAGAAAATATTATAGAGCGTGGAGTGTGCTGGAACACCACTCCCAATCCCAATATCAACCATAATCATATAGCCTGTGGCAATGGCGTTGGGAATTTTACTAGGCAATTGACAGGGCTAACCCCCAATACCATATATTATGTGCGTGCCTATGCAACGAGCGTTTTTGGAACGGTTTACGGCAATGAGGTGAACTTTACCACACTTCCAGAGGTGATGACAAGTGCTATTAGTAATGTTACTTCAAATTCTGCTATTTGTGGTGGTAACGTGACAGCCGCTGGCAGTGTCACAGTAACAAGCCGTGGTGTATGTTGGAGCACTTTGCAGAACCCAACGGTAAGCGATAGCCACACTACTGACGGTTCTGGCATGGGCAGTTTTACCAGCAATATAACAGGTTTGACTCCTGCAACCACCTATTATGTTCGTGCATACGCTACCAACAGTGCAGGCACAGCGTATGGTAATAAATTATATTTCACAACTCCAGGAGCCTATGATGGCCAGCCTTGCCCAGGAGCTTCCACGGTGACTGATATTGACAATAATACCTACAATACGGTGCAAATAGGCAACCAGTGCTGGATGAAAGAGAACCTGCGCACCACCCGTTATTCCAATGGCACGAGTATTGGATCTTTGTATTATCCCAATAATGACCAATATAATGTTTCAAACTGTGGTTATCTCTATACCTGGTTTCAGGTGATGGGTAACTCATCCTCCAGCAGCGCCAATTCCAGTGGAGTACAGGGTATTTGTCCTATAGGCTGGCATGTGCCGAGTGATGCGGAGTGGACACAGCTGACCAATTATGTGGAGAGCCAGTCTCAGTACCAATGCGGCATTTACAGTAGTAGCATTGCCAAGGCTTTGGCCTCCACTACGGGATGGAATAGTAGCACAAACAATTGTGCAGTAGGCAATAATTCCAGCACGAACAATGCGACTGGTTTCTCGGCCCTTCCCGCTGGCTACTACAGCGGCGTCTACTACTACCATTTAGGCAACAACGCCTATTTCTGGAGTGCTACGGAGAACCTTGACGGCCTCGCATACTACCGCTATCTCGGCTACAACAGCGACAACGTGTACAGCTCCAACTACGTCAAGTACTACGGCTACTCAGTCCGTTGCGTTCGCGATTAGAGCAGACCGCACAAGCGCGGAGCGCAAAAGCGGTCTGTCAAGCAAACCCGCCGTAAGGCGGACGAAAAAATCGGAATGGTACAGATATGGAATCGCAATGCGATTCTTTGGAAATAATGCGATATTGTTAATCTACAGATATGGAATCTCTAACGAGATTCGGAGAAAGCGTATGCCGCGATTTCATAATCTCCATAGGAGATTCATGTCTGTAGCCCATGGAATGTCCCATCATTATAATAAAATCTTCGTAGAAGATTCATGTCTGTGTATTTCCAAAAATCTGCATTTCGTGCAATATTTGTTTCATTATATGGCCTCACTGATTTGAAAAAACGAATACGTTATTCCGTATATCAATAATTGAAATTTTAAAATACTGATATCGAAACAGATAGACAAATTTTGTATCAAAAACATTACTTTTTGTAATTTATACTTGCTTTTTGTAAAGTTTTGTTGTATTTTTGCAGCGACAAATTCATTAGTATTAACCCTAAAATTTTACAATTATGAGAAACACAAGATTCTTATTGCCAAGTAAATTCAAAAAGGCAGGGTGGTGGATATTCGGCATCACCCTTGCATTGATTGTCGTTTATTTTGCTTTTGAGAGCAAATGCAGCTATAGCATTAATGACATCCGACAACTCTTCGGAATGGAACGCCTAAGCAGCCATGGCATTGCTTTTCTTTCTTCTTCCTTTGGTCCAAACGACGACCTTCTGCTGACATTTATAGGCATTTTACTTATTGTAGCCGGCATTTTCATCGGTTTTTCCCGAAACAAGGAGGATGACGAATTTATCGAGCAACTCCGGTATGAGTCGCTGATTCTGTCACTGTACATCAACAGCGGAGTCGTGCTGTTTTGTCTGATTTTTGTATGGGGCTTTCCTTTCTTGTGGGTGATGACCATTAACATTTTCTCCATTCTTTATGTGTTCATTTTTTGTTTTTACCTTCGTTTGTACCTTAATAAACGTTCCTTGCGTCATGAAAAACAGGATTAAAGTGGCCCGTGCGGAGATGAATATCACGCAGGGCGAATTAGCGGAAAAAATAGGGGTGACCCGCCAGGCGGTGAACTCCATAGAATTAGGCAAGTATGTTCCAAGCACACTCCTTGCTTTGAAAATGGCACAGTATTTCGGCAAGACAGTAGAAGAGCTTTTTATTCTGGAAGAAGGAGATTAATCACTATTGTTTGAAAAAATTGAAATTATCTCTTTAAACCTTAAAGGGATAATTTCGTTTTGTATTTAATTAGCACATTGAATTAATTTGCTCATTTGCTAATTATTTTTTGTATCTTTGCACCCTTAACCCTAAAAATAGTATTGTCATGAAACTCTTACTGATCAGTAATTCCACGAATTATAAGGAACAGTATCTGGGCTGGTGCATGCCTTTAGTCGCCGAATTCTTGAAAAACGAAAAGAAGAACATCCTCTTTTTCCCATACGCAGGAATCAACATTGGCGGCAAGGCCTATCCAGCAAGTTACGATGCCTATACTGAACGCGTACAAAACGTCTTCAAGGATTTTGGATTCAATGTCAATTCCATCCACATGGCAAAAGACCCTGTAGAAGCCGTAAATCAAGCAGATGTGATAATGGTCGGTGGTGGCAACACTTTCCACCTGGTAGCTGAAATCCACAGACACAAACTTATTGAGCCCGTAAGACGCAAAGTCTTGGAAGGTACTCCTTTTCTGGGCTGGAGTGCTGGCTCAAACGTAGCTTGCCCGACCCTGCGCACCACCAACGACATGCCCGTCGTAATGCCAGAAAGTTTCAACTGCTTCGATTTTGTCCCATTCCAGATCAATCCTCACTACATTGATCCATATCGTGAAGAGATCAACGATGCCATTCGTCATGGTGGAGAAACTCGGCAAGTGCGTATTGAAGAGTTCCTTGCTGTAAACCAACAAATTACCGTTGCTGGTTTGCGTGAAGCCTGCGCACTTTGGGTTGAAAACGACCGCATTACGCTCAAGGGCTCACGTCCAATGCGCGTGTTGAAATATGGTAAAGAACCTTACGAAATTCAACCCGAAAGCATTTTCGATTTTGCACTCAATGTTATTAAATAATAATCACTTATAAATCAAACAGTTATGATAGATCTTTCCGTAAAATATATGGGATTCAAGCTGTGCAGCCCCTTGATTTTGGGAAGCTGTGGCTTAACCAATAAGCTCAACAATTTGCAGCAAGCCGAAGAATGTGGCTTTGGCGCTGTCGTTTTGAAATCAATTTTCGAAGAAGAGATTAACAACGAAGTCAATGCAGCCTTCAATGCCGACGAATCAGCTTCGATGTACAAGCAAGCGTATGATTATATCGCACAATATCAGGAAATGGCTTCTTCGCAAAAATACCTCGAATTTATTCGCCAAGCCACCGAAAAATTGTCCATTCCCGTCATTGCCAGCATTAACTGCGCAACGCCCAAAGGTTGGACCAAGTATGCCAAAATGATTGAAGAAGCTGGAGCCAAAGCATTAGAGGTCAATTATTTCATTCTTCCAACAAGTCTTGAAAACGATGCTGAATATTATCACGAATCTTATCTTGAATTGATAGAAAATCTGAAATCGGTTTTGACCATTCCTTTCAGTTTGAAGGTTTCAACCTACTTCACTGATATGGCTCATTCACTGCAGCAATTGTCCTATACTGGCATCAGCTCTTTGGTAATGTTCAATCGATTTTATGCGCCAGACATCAATATTGACAAGATGGAGTTTTCATCCATGAACAATAGCGGATCCGAATTCGAATTGAGCAACACCCTGCGTTGGACTGGCTTGTTGAGTGACAAACTACGCTGCGACATTTCCGCCACTTCCGGCGTCCAGGACAGCAAAGGCCTCATCAAATTATTATTGGCAGGTGCCACCACTGTTCAGGCAGCTTCCGTATTCTACAAGAAAGGCATTTCTTATGGCGCTACCATGCTGAGCGAAATGAAAGAATGGATGGAAAATAACGAATTCAATTCTATCAGCGACTTTTGCGGCAAAATGAGCTATAGCAAAGTCAGCAACCCTGACAACTATTTTAGAATCCAGTTTATGAAACACATGGCAGGTATCGAATAATGAAAAACAAAAAAATTCTTTGGATTTCGTGTCTGGCAGTGCTGCTATTAACCATAGTTGGCATTTTGATTTGGCATTTTTCCAGCAATGCTAATTCTGATAATACCCGAAAAGAAGACATCAGCGAGTCAGAAATTAGAAAAATTGAAAAAAATGTCGACATTCATATTTCACGTTACGAGAAGGATTTATTTGCACTGGACACCAATCATCTAAAACAAGGCTTGCAGCGGCTTTCGAAGAAATATCCCGAAATGCTGATTGGTGACAACGTTTGGAATGAACCAGAAATGCTGCTACAACTCAAGGCGTATCTTTCCGACCCAGTAATTGTTGAGATTTACAAAGATGCTTTAAAAACCTTCCCCAATTTGACACCCATTGAAACAGAGTTGAATCACGCCTTAAGTTTATACCTCAACTATTTCCCCAACGAGTCGCTGCCCAAATTTTATAGCCTCGTGCCTGGCATAAACACCGAAATGCCCAGTGTTTATGGTTATGACAATGATATTTTCATCCATTTGGATATGTATTTAGGCAAAGATTATAAATATTATAGTCAGGTTGGAATGCCGTTGTTCATCAGTGAAAGATGCGATAAGAAGTTCCTTCCACGCGATTGCATCTATAAAGCCTTATCCTATAAGAATATGGCACAAAAAATGCCCATTACACTTTTAGACAATATGATTTTTGAAGGTAAGCGTCTGTATTTCACTGAAATGATGTTTCCAGAAATGAGCGGGCAGGATGTGGTTGGCTACAACGACGCAAAATTCAAATGGGCCATGGAAAACCAAGCCAATGTTTGGATGTACATCATAGAAAAGGACTTGCTTTTTTCGAAGCAAAATGAAATTATTCGTCAATTTATTGAGGAAACCCCCTTTACAAAGGCCTTCGGGAATGACTCTCCAGGACGAATTGGCACCTTTATCGGTTGGAAAATCGTGCAACAATATATGGAAAAGCATCCTGAAACCAGCCTTGCCGAATTGATGCAAATCACTGATGCTCAACTGATTTTGAATCAATCAGGCTATAAACCCATTAACAAATAGTGTTATTTTTGTAAATAATACTAAATTTTTATTTATTTTTAATACAAATAATGAGTTTATTTGTATATTTGCAGCGAACTTAAAAACTAAATGATATGTCTGGAATAAACAAAGTGATTTTAGTGGGACGTTTGGGCAAGGACCCTGAAGTCCGCGCATTTGAAAGCGGAGCCAAGAAGGCAAACTTCACCATGGCGACATCGGAGTACCGCAAGGACAAGGATGGCAACCGCGAAGAATTTACAGAATGGCACAACATCGTCTGTTGGCGCAACCTGGCGGAGAATGCCGAAAAGTATTTGACAAAGGGGAAAATGATTTACCTTGAAGGCAAATTGCGCACGCGAAGTTGGGAAGACAATGGAACGAAGCGTTACATCACGGAAATTGAAGCTTCCACCTTTACGATGCTTGGATCCAAATCTGATGAAACCGAGCAGAAAGTGGCAAATGCCACAGCCACAGCACCACAGAACCTGCCGCCACAGCCTCCAGCGGAAAGCTACACTGAGCCTTACGAATCCGCTGACAGCAACGATTTGCCCTTCTAGTCAATGGGAAAGAGGGAAGCGAATGCTTCCCTCTTTCCCATTCTTGCTCTTGGTATTGACAAATATTTCACGCGATATACCAACGACATGAAATATGATTATTTCTTGGGCTTTGTCAGCATTTTCTTAATGTCATTGAGTTTCATTAAAGCTTCAACTGGTGTCAGACTGTTGATGTCCAAATCGACAATCTGATCTTTGATATCCAACAACAAGGGATCATCAAGAGCGATGAAACTGAGCTGATAACCCGGATTATGCTTTTCAACTTTGATGGCATCGTTACTACCACGACTTCTCTCAAGTTGTTCCAAAACTTCTTCGGCACGTTTCAGCACTGAGGACGGCATACCCGCCATTCTTGCCACATGGATACCAAAACTATGCTCGCTGCCGCCTTTCTCTAACTTCCTCAAAAACAATATCCTATTATTGATTTCTTTGACCGTAACGTGGTAATTCTTAATGCGCGAAAATTGCGAAGCCATTTCATTGAGTTCATGATAATGCGTCGCAAAGAGCACTTTGGCCTTATGGATAGGATTTTCGTGTAGATATTCGGCAATCGACCAGGCAATAGAAACACCATCATAGGTGCTGGTGCCTCGTCCAATTTCATCCAACAAAACCAAGCTACGATTAGAAACATTATTCAAAATACTGGCAGTTTCATTCATTTCCACCATAAACGTTGACTCCCCGGTAGAAATATTATCTGAAGCACCTACCCGAGTAAAAACCTTATCTACTATACCGATTTCAGCTTTCGAGGCAGGCACAAAACAACCCATTTGAGCCATCAGAACGATGAGGGCCGTCTGACGAAGTAACGCCGACTTACCCGACATATTCGGTCCGGTGATAATGATGATTTGCTGCTTTTCATTATCAAGATAAATATCATTGCTGATATATTTTTCTCCTGGCGGCAATTGCTGTTCAATCACAGGATGACGACCATTCTTAATGTTGATGACAGTAGAATCGCTAATGATTGGCCGCGTATAGTGATTTTCAATTGATACGCGGGCGAAGCACAGTAACACATCCAAACGAGCCACCAGACGAGCATCCAACTGGATCATCGGCATATAATCAATCAATCCCAAAATGAACTCATTATAAAGACGTGTTTCAATTTCCAAAATCTTATCCTCAGCACCTAAAATCTTATCTTCCAGTTCCTTAAGTTCTGGCGTAATATAACGTTCCCCATTCGTCAAGGTCTGCTTGCGAATCCAATCTTCAGGGACCTTCGACTTATGCGTATTGGTAACTTCCAAATAATAGCCAAAGACATTGTTGAAACCAATTTTCAGTGAAGGAATTCCCGTTCTCTCTGACTCGCGATGTTGGATATCGCTCAGGATTTGTTTACTATTACTTGCCAATGATGAAAGCATATCCAGTTCCGAATCAACGCCATTGGCAAAAACACGACCTTTGTTGACTGCAATAGGAGGATCCTCAACAAATTGAGTTTCAATCTGACGGCAGACGCTATTGCAAGGATTCAGTTGTTCGGCAATTTTCTGCAATGATGGAAGTTCCGTATGTTGGCAAAAAGTTTTGATTTCATCTATGGCGCGCAAAGAACGTGCCAACTGGACCACTTCTCGAGGCGATATCTTTCCCGTAGCGATTTTTGAAACTAAGCGCTCAACATCGCCCACATTCTTCATCGTTGAGCAAATATTATTTGCAAGTTCCTCATTTTCAATAAAATAATTCACATTTGCCAGACGTTCCTCTATCATTACCTTCTCTTTGAGCGGTAACACCATCCACTTTTTCAGCATGCGTGAACCCATCGGCGTGAGGGTTTTGTCCAAGATTTGAAGCAAGGTGACGGCATTCTCGTTAGGCGAATGTATCAGTTCCAGATTTCTAATCGTAAACCTATCCAGCCATACGTAAATTTCTTCTTCTATCCTATTTAATTTATTGATATGTTGAATCTTATGGTTTTGCGTTTCATAAAGATAATGCAAAGCTGAACCTGCAGCAATGATGCCATATCCGAGGTTGTCAACACCGAAACCTTTCAGTGAAGTAGTTTGAAAATGCTTGGTCAACAAATCCATCGCATAATCGGTGGTAAAAACCCAATCATCGAAAGTGGTGAGCAGAATTTTATCGCCAAAACGCTCTTTAAAAGCAGTGGTTTTATTTTTCTGAATGACAATTTCCGAAGGCTTGAAATTCTGCAGCAGTTTGTCGATATAATCTTCATTGCCTTCCGCCACATAAAATTCGCCTGTGGAAATATCCACGAAGGAAATACCAATTTTACTATCGGTATAATGAATGCCAGCCAAAAAATTGTTTTCTTTCTGTTCCAGCACTTTGTCATTGGTGGAAACGCCGGGTGTTACAAGCTCAACAATACCACGTTTAACGATGGTTTTGGTGAGTTTCGGATCTTCCAATTGTTCGCAGATGGCTACGCGAAGACCTGCCCGCACCAACTTGGGCAAATAAGTATCGAGGGCGTGGTGAGGGAAACCCGCCAAATCAATAGAAGTAGCAGTGCCATTGGCACGTTTGGTTAATACAATACCCAAAATTTGCGAAGTCTTGATGGCATCGTCGCCAAAAGTTTCATAAAAATCACCGACTCGAAACAGCAAAATCGCATCAGGGTGTTGAGCTTTAAATTGATTGTATTGTTTAATTAGCGGAGTTTCGACCATCTTTCCCATTGTCGTCAGAATTTGAAGTGCAAAGATAAGATATTTTTCGTACTTTTGCCCCTATGAATGAGACGAAAAAAAGATTCTTTTTCTATTTGCTGATATGGCTTTGCCTTGATTTCGTTCAGGCCATTTTTACGCCATTACACGCCGATGAAGCCTACTATGCCTTGTACGGCCAGCATCTGGCTTGGGGATACTACGATCATCCTCCCATGGTTGCAATAATTTGCTGGTTGAGTAGCTTAATTGGAACCGGATATTTATCAGTGCGATTTGTCACTATTCTGATGCACGCTGGCACGCTTGGACTTGTTTGGCTAACCTTACCGGAAGGCGAAAGAACCGACACGCACAGCGTTAACCGCTTCTTTCTGATTTCCTCCTCGCTATTCATGTTTGTTTTATACGGGTTCATTACCACGCCCGACGCACCCTTGCTGTTCTTTACAGCGCTTTTCTTTTTCCTCTACAAAAAATTCCTCGTAGACAGCAATTGGCTCAATGCCTTGGGCATGGCAGGATGTATGGCAGCCATGCTCTACAGCAAATACATGGCGGCGCTACTTATCGTTTTAGTCATCCTTTCCAATATTAATATCCTGAAAAACAGCAAATTCTGCTGTGCTGGAATTTTAGCTTTGCTATTGTTTGCCCCGCACATTTTATGGCAGATTCAAAATGATTTTCCGAGTTTCAAATACCACCTCGTCAGCCGCAGCGATCCCTTCAGCATCAATTATCTGCTCGAATTTATTCCTAATCAGCTGCTGGTATTCAATCCCGCATGCTTTGCCTTGGCATTATATTTTTGCTGGAAAGAAAGAAAAAACAAGGACTTGCAAACACGAGCGCAACTATTTTCCATTGTGGGCTTTATCTTCTTTTTCTGGCTGATGACAATCAAAGGGCACGCCGAACCACATTGGACAGTCGCCATTTCCATTCCAATCATTTTGCTACTTCACCAATGCACTTCCAATATTTCCTGGAAAAAACGGCTGCTCAGATTGCTCCTTCCTTTTGCAATCATCACTTTTATCGTACGTATAATACTATGTATTAATATCTTACCTGAAAATACAGGATTTAAAAATTATGAAAAAAGAATTGAAGGTTTACATCAATTATGCGGTTCAAGGCCAGCCGTCTTCGTAGCCTCTTTCCAAAATCCTTCTCTTTATCAATATTATACACACGAAAACGCCTTTTCTGTTGGTTCGGTTTATTTCCGTGACACGCAATTCGACCTATGGCAATGTGACACGCTGACTCAAGGAAAACCTGCGGTCATCTTCGCCGAAGTGAGCAAGGGCCAAGTCATTGACATTGACGGCAAACAATTCATCTACGTTCCCACTGAACATTTTCAGAGTGCCAACCGCATTCAAATAAAACTGCTGCATAGTGAAATTCAAGAAGATAGTGTTACTTTTGACATCAACATCCGCAATGATTACAATACTCCTTTCGATTTCAATCATCCTGAATTCAGAGCCAATATTTATGTTGCCTACCTGATTAATCATCATCTTCAATATGAATTATGTTCAAATCCCGAGCCGGCGATAATTCCACCACACGGGACCATTCAACATCAGGTAAAAGTCAGATACATTCCCGACATGCCAGCAACATTCTGCATCGACAACACAGTAAATATGTCGCGAAATAGCGATGTATTCAAGGTGAGAAGTGAAAACTAAAAGTTTATTTATGATTTATTAATATCATAAATTCAATATGGCAATGACTTCGCCCTCCATAAACTCTCCACCGGGATAGCGGGCGGTATAGTCCAGATTCAACCAGATTTGCTTTTGGTTATCGATATGATAATGTAGTCGCTTCCCGTCAGATTCATTCTTGAACATCAAATGCTTGACAATATAATTAACATCTTCCAAATTGTTTGCATCTCCGATGAGGATTTCTGGATAAACGTGTTCGTCGGTATGCACCAGCCGCATTGTGCCGCCAATGGACATCACAGCTGCGGCCATCATAATGGAATGATCATCGCAATCACCCGAAAAGTTTTCGAGGTTATCGCTGGCCTTAACCAGAAATTCTTCTTCTAACGGATCGTTGACATAATTCCAACGGCGGTTCACATCTCTAAAAACGGCAAAGCACTGAATAAGCCGACGATAATCGTGATACTCTGCCACATACTTGCGCAAACTATCGTCGGTAGTCAATGAAACAGCATAATTGCGCACGTCGGGATTATAATAATCCACTGCTTTGATGTATTGGATTTTATGTGGGAAGGGGCGAAGCTTGCTGGAAACATTATCGGGTTGCGGTTCCGTAAAAACACCGTAAACCTTCTCTTTATAATCGGTATAGGCCAAGCGGAAACCATAGCCTTTGGTCAAAGTTCCAAAAGTGAGGAAACCCAAAATCAAAGTCCAAAGAACAACCACAACCAGACGCTGTTTCCGCAAGATGAAATGAACTAATGCAATCAAGGCCAAAAACAATATCAGACGATCGAGATTGAAAGGCCAGTTGAAGTTAGGAATATACCGAAAGGTTATGAATACCAGAGGTATCAGCAACAAATAAGCCAACAGGCCAAAGAATACGCGCACGATTGGCTTTTCGTTTTCATTCCTCTTGAAGATCTTGGAGTGTTTCATTTCGGTCATATATCTCAAACGGGGATCACTTCAATTTATTTTTTCTTTTCCACAGAAAAACCAAATTTTCCCAAAATTTTGCCCAACCCGTAATATTGACCATGCGAATAAGTCACCAGATTGGCACGTTTAAGGTCGAGGGCACCGGTTTTCTTGTCGAGATAACGAGGGTCGGCATTGACAGCCACCACCTTAGCCAAGAAAAGGTCGTGGGAGCCCAAGGGGATAATTTCCGTAACCTCGCACTCGATATTAACGGGCGACTCATAAATCAGCGGAGCCTTGACCACTTTGCCTCGGACAGGAGTCAGGTTGGTTTCAAAAAACTTGTTGTATTTCTTGCCCGAGCGGACGCCACACCAATCGGTAACAGCAGCCAATGGTTCATTAACCAAGTTGATGACGAACTGTTTCCTTTCTTTGATGATGTTATAGGAATGACGTTCGGGGCGAATGGAAATTGAGCACATCGGAGGATCGGAGCAGATGGTGCCAGTCCATGCCACGGTAAGGATATTATATTCATCGGGGCTTTCGCCACAACTGACCATCACGACAGGAGTCGGGTTGAGCATATTGCCAGGCTTCAGTGATACTTTTTGCGTATTATTCATTCATTCAAAATTAACATGCAAAAATACGATTATTTTTAGAAGAAAGCATACGAATAGATGATTTGACATCACGGCTAAGAGAAATAAAAAAGGAGCAAAGATATGCCCCCTTTAGATGTTTTCACAACGGAATAATCCTTATTGTGATTTGCTTGAAAATTGTTCTGCAAAAGTATATAAAAAACAAATACAAAACTACATTAATGAAAAAATTGTATATTTGTAATCTAATTGGTATTTGAAAATTAAATTATTTACAAGTTCGTTATGAAAAAGATATTAGGACTGGATTTGGGTGTCGGCTCTATTGGTTGGGCATACGTTAATCAAGCTGAAACAAAGAATGAAAATTCAGAAATTATTAAAATCGGAGTGCGTGTTAATCCTCTTACGGTAGATGAACAAACCAACTTCGAAAAAGGGAAAAGTATTACGACAAATGCAGATCGTACGCTCAAAAGAAGTATGCGTAGAAATCTACAACGTTTTAAATTAAGAAGAGATGAACTTGTCAAAATTCTAAAAGATCATCATTTTATCAAGGATGATACATTTCTTGCGGAAAATGGCAATAAAACCACGTTTCAAACCTATCGCTTGCGCGCAAAAGCGGCGACAGAAGAAATATCTTTAGAAGAATTAGCCAGAGTACTTCTAATGATAAATAAAAAACGAGGTTATAAAAGCAGCCGAAAGGCAAAATCTTCAGACGAGGATGGCTTTATCATCGATGGCATGGAGGTCGCTAAAAAACTATATGAAGAACACTTGACCCCTGGACAATTTATGTTTCACCAAATTTCGTTAGGAAAAACATCTAAAATTGATTTCTACAGGTCTGATTTGCAAAATGAATTGGCTGCTATTTGGAATTTTCAAAAGCAATTTTACCCAACGGTTCTTACTGAAACATTGTGGAATGATATTCAGAATAAAAATGAAAGCCAAACTTGGGCAATTTGTAGTAATCCATTCAATATCGTGGGCATTAAAAGGGAGGGTAAAAAACCAGAACAACTTGTAGAAAATTATAGATGGCGCGATGAAGCTTTAAGTAACAAAATGGATTTAGAACGTCTCGCCATTGTCTTGCAGAAAATTAATTCCCAAATTAATAGTTCCAGCGGTTATCTTGGGGCTATCAGTGACAGGAGCAAGGAGTTGTATTTTAATAGCCAGACTGTGGGGCAATATCTAATGGCTAAATTGGACAAAAATCCTAATTATAGTCTAACTAATCAGGTATTCTACCGTCAAGATTATTTGAATGAGTTTGAAACTATTTGGGAAACCCAGGCAAAGTTTCACCCAGAACTCACTCCTGAACTAAAAAGGGAAATCAGAGATGTCGTGATTTTCTATCAAAGACCACTTAAATCTCAAAAAGGACTCATTTCTTTCTGTGAATTGGAAAGTAGAAAAATAGAAGTGGAAATAGAAGGCAAAAAAAAGATTAAAACTGTCGGTTGCCGGGTGTGTCCAAAATCCTCACCTATATTTCAAGAATTCAAGATATGGCAGGTACTAAATAATATTGAGGTTTTTGGAAAGGGATATGAACGCCGACCGCTTTTCTTGAATGAAAAACAGACATTATATAAAGAATTGTCAATTAAGGCAAAGTTGTCTAAAAGTGAAGCTCTCAAACTACTTTATGACAATTATAGAGAGTTAGATTTCAATTATAAGGAAATTGAAGGAAATCGTACGCAAGCCGAACTTTTCAAAGCATATCAAACTATCATTGAATTAAGCGGGAACGGTGAATTTGACTTTGCAAAAATGCCAGCCGATAAAATATATCAAACCGTTACGGAAATTTTCTCGACACTTGGTTTTAATACAGACATACTTCACTTCAATTCAGATTTAGGAGGCGATTTGTTAGAAAAACAGCCAATGTATATGCTTTGGCATCTTTTATACTCCTTTGAAGGTGATGGTTCAAAAACAGGAGATGAAAAGTTGCTTGAAAAAATATCTTCTTTATATGGTTTTAACAAAGAATATGCAAAAGTACTTGCCAATACAATTTTCCAACCCGAATACGGCAGTTTGAGCTCCAAGGCCATGCGTAAAATTCTTCCCTATATGAAAGAAGGAAGTGAGTACAGCGAGGCTTGCGTCTTAGCAGGGTACAACCATTCCAAGGATTCTCTCACAAAAGAAGAATTAGATAACAAAACTCTGAAAAAACACTTGGAAATTCTCCCGAAAAACACTTTGCGCAATCCTGTTGTTGAGAAAATTCTTAATCAGATGATCAATGTGGTCAACTCGGCCATAGACGAATACGGAAAACCTGATGAGGTACATATAGAACTCGCAAGAGAATTGAAGAAAAGCGCAAAAGAAAGAGAAGAACTGACTAAAATTGTGAGCAGCAACAATCGGGAATATGAAGAATATAAAAAGATTCTGGAAACTGAATTCGGAATCGCTCACGTTAGCCGTAATGATATTATCCGTTACCGACTATATAAAGAATTGGAATATAATGGATATAAAACCTTGTATTCCAATACCTATATTCCAAAAGAAAAAATCTTTTCTAAAGAATTCGATATTGAACACATCATTCCCCAATCAAGACTTTTTGATGATTCTTTCTCCAACAAGACTTTGGAAAGTCGATCCATTAATATTGAAAAAAGCAATGATACTGCATATGATTTCATTATCAACAAATATGGTGAAGACTATGCTAAAAATTATCTCGTACGTGTTGAGGATATGATGAACAATGGCAAAATCAGTAAAACCAAGTTCAAGAAACTTATTATGAAAGGAAACGAGATTCCTGAAGGGTTTATTGAACGTGACTTGCGAGATTCTCAATACATTGCCAAAAAGGCTCAAGAGATGCTTAAGGAATTGGTTCGTGACGTGGTAGCTACTTCTGGATCCATTACTGATCGTTTGCGTGAGGATTGGCAATTGATCGATATTATGCAGGAACTGAATTGGGATAAATATAATAAATTAGGATTGACAGAATATTATCAGGACCGGGACGGACGACAAATCAGACACATTAAAGACTGGACTAAACGCAATGACCATCGTCATCACGCAATGGATGCACTGACTATTGCTTTTACCAAACGCTGTCATATTCAATATCTCAACAACTTGAATGCCCGTTTGGAAAAAGGATCTGACGATTATGTCAATATAAGCGATTATAACACTTTGGACATTCCTTTTAGAGATCGTGCCAAAGTGGTTCGTGCTATAGAACAAAAAGAACTCTATCGAGATAAAGACCACAAACTTCGTTTTATTCCACCAATGCCACTTGATGTATTTAGAGCTGAAGCTAAAAAGCATTTGGAGAATACCTTGGTTTCCATTAAAGCTAAAAACAAAGTGGTCACAAAGAACACCAATAAAACGAAAAAGAAAAGTGGTTATGGAAAAAGTGTACAGTTGACTCCTCGTGGACAGCTCCATCTGGAAACCGTTTATGGCAGTATGAAACAATATGCCACGAAATTAGAAAAGGTAAACGCTTCTTTCACAGAAGAAAAAATTCAAACTGTAGCTAATAAAGTTGAACGTGATGCATTATTGAAACGATTGGCAGAGTTTGGCGGAGATGCCAAGAAGGCTTTTACTGGCAAAAACTCGTTGGAGAAAAATCCTATTTTCTTAGACGAAAACCACAGCCGTAAAATTGACGACAAAGTAAAAACAGTTGGTTTTGAGCAAATTTTTACTATTCGAAAAGCTATTTCTCCCGATTTGAAGATTGAGAAGGTGATGGATTCTCATATCCGTGCTATTCTTACTGAACGCCTTGCTGAATACAATGGCGATGCTAAAAAGGCCTTTTCCAATTTGAACGAGCATCCTATATGGCTTAACAAAGAAAAGGGAATTGACGTTAAAAGAGTAACTATTAGCGGTATTAGTAATGCCATTGCTTTGCACGATAAAAAAGACCATAATGGAAATTTCATTTTAGATGAGACTGGGAACAAACAACCTGTCAATTTCGTTAATACGGGAAATAATCACCACGTGGTCGTTTATCGTAAACCTGTTATAGATAATGATGGTATACAGAAAACAGATGAGAATGGAAATCTGATGTATGAAATAGATGATAACATTGTGCCGTTTTTTGTAGCTGTAGAACGTGCCCGACAAGGGTTGCCTATTATTGATAAAACATTTAATCAAAATAAGGGTTGGACCTTTTTGTTTACAATGAAGCAAAACGAATATTTTGTCTTCCCCAATGAAGAAACTGGCTTTGATCCAAATGAAATTGATCTACTTAATCCTCATAACTTTGCAAAGATAAGTCCAAATTTATACCGAGTTCAAAAAATGTCAAAAGTGAAAGCAGGCAATAGTTTTGTTAGAGAATATGTTTTTCGTCATCATTTAGAAACATCAGTAGAGGACAGAAAGGAACTTAAAGATATTACTTGGAAGAAATTTCAATCCACATCTAAATTAGGAGATATCGTCAAAGTACGCATTAACCATTTGGGTCAAATTGTTTCGGTAGGAGAATACTAAAAGCATATATTTGTAACAAGGAATATCCAATTTCTTCCGTATCTAAAACCAACTATTTTATGAGCAACATCAAATTATTTCAGGACAAGAAAATCAGAACCTACCACGACGAGATTCGTGAAGAATGGTATTTTTCAATTGTTGATACCATTGCTGTATTAACTGACAGTTCTATTCCCAAACGATATTGGAGCGACCTGAAAAAGAAGCTTTTGAAAGAAGGATTTCAGTTGTACGAAAAAATCGTACAACTGAAATTCGAAGCAGCTGACGGCAAAAAATATGCTACCGACTGTGCAGAAACATCCAATCTGCTTCGCATCATCCAATCCATTCCATCGCCTAAAGCTGAACCATTCAAACTCTGGTTATCTCAAGTCGGCTATGAACGATTGCAGGAAATAGAAAATCCCGAACTTGCACAGGAAAGGATGAAGGAACTCTACGAGAAGAAGGGTTACCCTAAAGACTGGATTGACAAGCGTCTGCGAGGCATCGCTATCCGACAGAACCTGACACTTTTGACCAAAGCAAACAAGTCGCCCAAAGAGGCGGTAAGGTTGCAGGAGTAGCTCGTGAGGCAACGGAAAAAGAAATAGGTCATCCAGTGTCTTCACCCGAAAATTTTCTTCCCTTATCAGAGAAAAGCAAAAAATTAAATGATTAAAAGAACCCTGTATTTTGGAAATCCGGCCTATCTGTCGTTGAAGGATGAACAGTTGGTAATTCGTCTTCCGGAAGTGGAACAAAACGATTCCCTTCCAACATCGTTTAAAAATGCCGCTGTCAAGACCATCCCAATTGAAGATATTGGTATTGTGATACTTGACAATAAACAAATCACAATTACCCAGGGATTGTTAGAAAAGCTGTTGGACAACGATTGTGCAATCATCACTTGCAACCACAAAAGCATGCCCCATGGCTTACTTCTTCCATTAGAAGGCCACAGCATTCAACAAGAACGCTATACTGAACAACTCAATGCCTCAGTACCTTTGAAAAAGCAACTTTGGCAGCAAACCATCGTACGGAAAATCGAAAATCAATGCGCAATCTTGCAAAATCACACTCATTGTGAAATAGGTAATATGTCACAATGGGCAAATAGTGTTAGAAGCGGTGATACAGACAATTTGGAAGCTCGGGCAGCAGCCTATTATTGGACTAATATTTTCCCAGAATTTCCAAATTTCACCCGCAAACGCGATGGGGAATATCCAAACAATTTCCTTAATTATGGCTACGCCATCTTGCGTGCCATCATCGCACGTGCGCTCGTCGCAGGCGGTTTTCTACCCACACTCGGAATTCATCACCACAATCGCTACAACGCCTTCTGCCTTGCGGATGATGTAATGGAACCATATCGACCCATCGTGGACAATAAAGTCAAACTAATCATTGCTCAATATCCTAAAGAACAAGAACTTACCAAAACAATCAAAGCCGAACTTCTTCAAATACCAGTCATAGAAGTTATGATTGACGGCATGCGCAGTCCACTGATGGTGGCAGCTTCGAAAACCGTCACATCTCTTCACAAATGCTATTCTGGAGAAACTCGTACTATTCTCTATCCAACGATAAAAGTCAATAAACAAAACCAATAATATCAAAATCAAACCCCTTACATGGACCGTTTCAGCGAATACAGAATCATGTGGGTATTAGTTTTCTTTGATTTACCAACTGAGACCAAAAAAGATCGAAAGAATGCGGCCGATTTCAGGAAGCGCCTGATCAAAGATGGTTTTAATATGTTTCAATTTTCCATTTATGTTCGGCATTGCCCAAGCATGGAAAATGCAGATGTCCATATTAATCGCGTAAAAAAATCACTACCTGAATACGGACATGTTGGAATTATGAGCATAACGGATAGACAATTTGGCAATATTGAATTATTCGTTGGCAAAAAAGCTGAATCAACTCCGCAAATTTCACAACAATTGGAATTATTTTAGCATAAAATGCAAATGCTTATTCAAAAAAGAAAAGGATTCTACAATTCAAAAAATGCGGTAGAATCCTTCTTTTTGTCCCATAAAACTTCTTTTTTTTATTTTTACAAAGTTCTGTATTTTACTGATTCATAATCGATTACAGACACCCTGTTTTATACGACTCTGCAAAAATACAATTTTCAAAGCAAATCACAACTTTTGTTCTCTTGACATACTTGCGCTTTTTGTTTTATACGACTCTGCAAAAATACAATTTTCAAAGCAAATCACAACATGAAAAAAGGCAACGCAAAATTACGAAAGTTTTATACGACTCTGCAAAAATACAATTTTCAAAGCAAATCACAACCTGCCTGCGCTGGTTTCGGATTTCGGCTTGTTTTATACGACTCTGCAAAAATACAATTTTCAAAGCAAATCACAACTTTTTGCCTACGTGAAAGACATATTCTATTGTTTTATACGACTCTGCAAAAATACAATTTTCAAAGCAAATCACAACTTATGGGATTTCCATCCGACTATCGTCTTAGTTTTATACGACTCTGCAAAAATACAATTTTCAAAGCAAATCACAACGCGATATGCGTGCATATGATGCTATAGTTAGTTTTATACGACTCTGCAAAAATACAATTTTCAAAGCAAATCACAACACATGGCACGCAACGGAATAAACGCCAGCGGTTTTATACGACTCTGCAAAAATACAATTTTCAAAGCAAATCACAACAATGGAATGGTGTTGCGAAATAAGGGAATAGTTTTATACGACTCTGCAAAAATACAATTTTCAAAGCAAATCACAACTCCAAAATGAGGTAGGCGGAAAAGTCGGTCGTTTTATACGACTCTGCAAAAATACAATTTTACAGAAGATTGGCGGCGCCTCGGCAATCCAAGCAAGCTTGATTGCCCTCATCTTGCACAATCTTTCAAAGCAAATCACAACGCGTATACATCATAATTCTTCATTTTTTGATTATTTAATATAATTTATTTGTAAATAATATGAATTAATTGTGTAATTTTGCATCCTAATTTGATGAGTGATGATTTTCAGAAACTACCCCGTCCTACGGCTTCTACTGCCTTATGTTGCCGGCATTGTTGTTGCCTACACAACAAACCTCAACTTCAATTATTATTGGCTGACTCCCGTCGCCGGAATCTGCCTGCTTCTTTCCTATTTAACTTACAAATTCCAAAAATACGGTCAGGAATGGATTTCTGGAATCTTGATGCAATTTGGCTTCATTTTTTTCGGCATTACTCTTACTTCTACTGCATATCATCATCAAAATGAAGATTATAATTTATTAAATGACAATAAATTATGGATTGCAAAAGTGGAAGAGCAGCCCGTCGCCAAAGCAAAAAGCGTGAAAGTTGTGGCAAGCATCTGCCAACCAAACAACTATACTGCATTGAAACAAAAGGCGGTTTTATACCTTGCCCCAGATAGTTGCCGAAACGTGCAACAAGGCCAAATTATACTTTTTTCTACTTACTTATCTGAAATTGCCGGTCCAGAAAATCCATACGCTTTCGATTACAAGCAATTCATGAAAAGGAAGGGTATCGGCTACACTGCCTATGTCCCTAAAATGTCGTGGAAGATCATTGGACAGGAGCAAGGTCATTACGTCATGACTTCGGCTGGCAAAATACAGCACTATTTTTCTGGAATTTTTTCCGATGTGGGAATGTCTGGCGACGAATACAGCATTATCACGGCCATCCTGTTAGGCAACGACGAAACGATGAATCCCTCGCTCAAATCAAGCTATGCGGCTGCTGGCGTCAGCCATATCCTTTGCGTCTCGGGCATGCATGTCGGCATCATCTTCATGATTCTTGACTTCTTACTTAAACCACTGGGATTCAACGACAAAACCCGACTTCTGAAAACCATCATCTTGATGCTCTTCATCTGGGCATACGCCTGCATCACCGGATTGTCTCCTTCAGTGACACGCGCCGCCACAATGTTCACTTTCGTAAGCGTTGGTGGTTTGCTGAGACGCAACACCAATATTTTCCATAGTCTGTATGCTTCTTTATTTATCTTATTGTTAATCAAACCTTTGCTTCTATTTGAATTAGGATTTCAATTAAGTTATCTCGCCGTATTCGGCATTGTTCTTTTTCAAAAAATGATTGTCAGCCTGTGGACTCCAAAAAACAAAATCCTCAGCTATTTTTGGAATTTGATATCTGTTTCAATGGCCGCGCAAATAAGCACATTCCCACTTTCCGTATTTTATTTCGGCCAATTCCCCAACTACTTTCTACTCGCCAACATGTCAGTCATAGCGCTATCCTTCATTGTGGTGGTCAGCGGAGTTGTCCTTCTTTCTGTCTCGTTTATTCCGTTCGTTTCAACAGCTGTCAGTTGGGTTTTGACCAAGGAAATTCAGCTGATGAATATCATCATCACAGGTATCGAAGGTTTGCCTGGTGCGGTTACCGAAAACATCAGTATTTCGTTTGAACAAATGATATTATTTTATGCCCTCATTTCATTTATCTATTTAATGATTATCAAAAAGAAAAAAACGTTCTATTGGTGCTCTTTATCGATACTCTTATTCATAATTATTTTATTTGATATTGATAAATACAGAACGCAAAATATTGATAATCACATCGTTTTTAAAATAAACAAGACACAGGCGGTTGAATTTTCACATCATGGCAGCGGTGTTATTTTCAGTGATAGTCTTAGAAATAAAGAATCATCAGATTATGGATTTTCAATAAAAAATTATGAAAGGCACGAAAGAATCGTCAGTAAAATTGTAAATTTGGACACAATGGATTATGAAAATGATTATCTATTGAAACATCATAATTTCATCATCACCAATCAGAAAATTTATTATTTGAAGCAAAAGAAAGACAAATTATGGGATAAAAATCGCTATCTTTCAGTAGATTCGGTACTTATATTGTAAAACATACCTAATTTTTTGTAATTTTGCGGCTCAAAAATTAAAAAAAATGAAAAGCAAAAGAACGGTAGCCATTGCCTACGATTTTGATGGCACCTTGGCAGCAGGCAACATGCAGGAATACAATTTCATTCCTGATTTGAATATGGACAAGAGTGAATTTTGGGGCGAGGCCAACCAGATGGCCAAAGACAACGATATGGATGAAGTTCTGGCATATTTGTATCTGATGCTGACGAAAGCGAAGGAAAAAAACATTTCCATCCACAAGGATACCTTTATTAAATATGGAGAACACATTACCTTTTTCAAAGGCGTTGAAAGTTATTTTGAAAGAATGAATGCCTACGCTGCCAGCAAAGACCTGGTTTTAGAGCACCATATCATTTCTTCAGGTTTGCGCGAGTTTGTGCAAGGAACATCCATTGCCAAATATTTCAAAAACATTTTCGCATCGGGATTCCAATACGACAAAAATGGCGTTGCCTGCTGGCCCGCATTGGCTGTCAACTATACCAACAAAACACAATTTTTATTCAGAATCAACAAGGGCATCAACAATTCATACGATAACACACTGATTAACAAGATAGTACCAGAAGACGAAAAACCAGTTCCCTTTTCCAACATGATTTATTTAGGCGATGGGGAAACCGACGTTCCAGCAATGAAGATGGTTAAACTGCAAGGTGGAAACACTATCGCAGTTTACAATCCCGAAGCCAAGCGTCGCAATGGCAACCGCCGCTTACCGCGCGAAATTTGTCTGGAAATCATTGAGCACAAGCGTGCCGACTACATTGCGCCTGCCGACTATTCCGAAGGAAGTGAGTTAGATGTCATCATCAAAAAAGTGATAGACAAAATCGCGATGGAGCAGGATTTGATTGCTCTGAAAGAAAAAATCATGAAAGGCGACAACGAACTTTAATTCGCCAACGCCGTTTTAATCTGTTCGAGCGCTATCGCCAAAGTACTTTTCGGGCAGGCGACATTCATCCTAAAGTGGCAGCGGCCTTCCTCTCCAAATATCAGTCCGTCGTTTAGCGCAACCCTTGCCTTATCTGCCAACAATCTAAAAAGTTCCTCATGGCTCATGCCCAACTCGCCGAAGTCCAGCCATGGCAAATAAGTTGCTTCGTGGCGGAACGTTTTGACATCCGGAATATTTTCCTTGAAATACTGTTGCACAAAATTGACATTCTGCTGCAAATACTGCAATAACTGTCCCAACCATTCATCACCGTGGGTATAGCAGGCTTCCAAGGCCACCTCTCCAAAAATGTTGCCCACAAAAATATGAATGCCCTCGTGCATGACGTTTTCAAACTGCTTACGCAATTTTTCATTGCTGATGATGATTTCTGAAGTTGCCAATCCAGCGATGTTGAACGTCTTGCTTGGGGCCATACAAGTGATGGTGTTTTGTGAAATCGCTTCGGAAATCGAAGCTGTCGGAACGTGCTTGTAACCTGGCATAATGAGGTCTGAGTGAATTTCATCAGAAACAAGAAGACAGTTGTACTTGAGGCACAATTCGCCAACTTTTTGCAATTCTTCTCTGCTCCAGCAACGGCCAACGGGATTGTGCGGATTGCACAAAAACATCATCTTGCAACCTTTTTTCAATTTCGATTCCAAATCATTGAAATCCATTTCATAATGATCGTTAACCAAACGAAGAGAACTGCGAACAATCCTGCGATTTTGATTTTCGACCACATAATAAAATGGATGATAGACAGGGGTTTCCATCAAGACGGCATCGCCGGGGTTTGAAAATGCCTGCACCAAAAATGCCAAACCAGGCACAATACCAGGAGCGAAATAAATCCAATCCTTCTCGATTTTCCACTGATGGCGACGCAACATCCATTGGCAAATCGAATTGTAAAAATTGTCGGAATGAATAAAATAGCCCAAAACAGGATGTTTCAATCGCTCACTGATGGCATCGAAGACAAAGTCGGGTGTTTTGAAATCCATGTCAGCGACCCACAAAGGAATGAGATTGTCGGCATTATAAATGTCTTGATAACCGTCATATTTGACGCAGTTAGTGTTTTTTCGGTCAACGATTTCGTCGAAATTGTATTTTTTCATTCAAATGATGTTTTTATAAAAAATGTAGAGACGTTTTTTATAAACGTCTCTACATATAAAAATGAAAGATAGAATATTATCTCTTGATAAATTTCTTTGTTACCAAAGCGTTATTGTCGGAAACACGTACAAAGTACATACCCGACGCCATGTTGGTCAGATCGATACGAGCATGATTATCTGTCAACTGAACATTCTGAACTATCTGGCCGAAAGCATTGTAGATAACAGCTTCATCCACAACTATGTTACTGTTGATTGTCAACTCAACATAATTGTCAGCCGGGTTAGGCATCAAGTTGATGCTGTTCGACAGGGCAACATTGCCGATGCCTGTACCAATAGTAGTGAATGTGGTAGATACAAAGTCGCTCATGTTGGTAGTGCTGCAGATAGCTCTCACCTTAACTTCGTATGCAGTTTCTGGAGTCAAACCTTCGAGAGTGTGGGTTGGAGTTTGAACAGTTGCTTGTTGCCATGAACTTGAACTCTGTGCTTTATATTGCACTTCCCAAGAAGCTTCGTTGCCACCAGGAGTCCAGCCAACGATTGCCGTATTAGCAGTAATGCCACTGACCTGAAGATTAGTAGGGATATTGCAAGGAGTTGGAGGAACGGGAGCTTCGTTGCAATCGGTAGTGAAAGTGATGAGTGTTGACGAAGCAATCATAGACATATCATCCTGTCTGTATACTTCAATTCCGTTAGGAGACAGAACAACGACACCTGCTTCATCATCATAGTTGCCGCTTGTCCAGACAAAAGTTGTACTCATATTGTCGCAAAGCATAACGCGGACTGTATCCACAGAACCTGTGCCACCTGCGGCATGGTCGAAAGCCTCAACGATAGCAACGGTAGTACCACCCTGCTGCACAGAGATGTAACCGCCGTTCCAGCCATCACCATATTCATCATAACATACGAATCGATATTCGCATTGGTCTGTTGAAGGACATGCAGAGGTAGCGAAAGTAACATAATTAATGGCATAATCGCTGGTGTCGCCCACATCGCAAAGTGAACGAACACAAACTTCGTATGTTGTCGCTGGTGTCAAACCAGTGATGGTATAATTAGGATTGCCTGTTACAAGAACAACGGTGCCTGCACCTGAACCAAAACCAAAGCCTTGAGGACCATATTCGAGAAGCCATTGAGAAGCAGTGCCTCGTTCAGTCCATATAACAGTTGCTGTAACATCTTCAGTTCCTACAACGTCAACCTCAGCAGGACGCTTACAAGTAGGAATAGTATAAATATTAACATTATCAAGATAATATGAACCAGTGGTTGCATTAGCAGTTTTGAATGCCACATACTTGCCGTCACCTGTGTAGGAATCCAAATCTACTTCGAAAAATTCAAAATTGCTTGTTTGTGAACAAGCCACAGTTTCAACTGGAACGAAAGTAGATACATCCATTGGGTCAGTCATCACACCCACAATCATTTGGTTTGATATAGAAGTCGCTGAACCCAAATAGAATGAAACTTCCAAAGTGTTGAGATCCGCATCCAATTCTGGAGTGACAGCAATATTATAAGTAGTAGCCGAAGCATAGAAATACAGCGAACCGCCGGAGCCAGACTCAATATTGACGGTACTGATATAAGGATAATTAGTAGTGGCACTGTAGGTGTTGATTCTTTCCCAGCAAGTAGGGAATGCATTAACGCCCGTACCATAAGTGTTAAAGTTTTCAGAGAAAGGAATGGTGCTGACATCACAAGCGGTGCGGAAGCTGGTTTCCACCCATGAACTTTCTTCACCGACACCACATACCGAGCGCATTCTCACATTGTAAGGAGTATTGCTGTTCAGCAAATCAATAGTAACTAAACCGCCACTCACATTAGGAACAGAAATCCAGTTGGAATCACCAGCAACGACATACTCAAGTTCCCAAGAGTTTTCATCGTAACCGGCAACCCAATTGACATCCACCGAATTGATAGTGATATTGTCAAGCCACATATTAGGAGCAATACAAGTGACAGTTTCATCACAACTGCCGCCAAATTTAACATTTAATCTCTGGCTAATTGTTGAATTCGTACCACTTGTAGGTATGGTGGACGTACTATATGCGGAACCATCCTGATAAATATATCTACTGCAGTTGCTTGGACCATCATGAACTTTTGCATTATTTCCTGAAGTATATGAACCTGTCATATCCACAATGATCAATGCCAAGTTGTCAGTGCCATTATATTGGAACGGGGTGTTGAAGTTGTAAGTGTTCCAACCTGTCACCATTGTTTGAGAACCAGAATAAACCAGTTGGGCATTAGTAGCCGGCAAGAAGTTTGTCGAATTTGTCGCAGAAGTATGCATCAGATAAATCTGAATGTTTCTTTGGCTTGCAACAGCGCCCATTTCAAATGACAATGAATTGATCATTGATTGTCCATTCAATTCTGATGCCAAGAATATCTGCTGGGTATAACTATAATTATAAAAACTGTAACTTGGCAGATAACTGTTGGTTGAGGCACCATTGCCAATACTGATTTCACCATCAGCCAAGCATCTTGTATAGAAAGTTTCCGTAATCCAGTCACTTTCACCGCTTTCGCAATTGGTCTTTACTCTAACATCGTAAGCGGTAAGAGGCTGCAAGCCACCCAACATATAAGATGTAGCTGAAATATTATCTGAAGCAGTAGTCCAGTTTTCTTGTCCAGCTTCAGAATATTCCATAGAATAGGATGAAACTGTTCCAAAATGGCCACTTTCCCAAGAAATCATTGCTGACGCTCCTGCTATATTGCTAACGGTCAAATTGCGGACTGGTGAACATTCTGGCATCAAATCCAAAACGATGTCGTCAATGTATCCATAATTGTAACCTGAAGTGGGTTTAGCAACACGAAGTGCAATATACTGACCTCCGCCAGCAAAGCTGTCGAAATAAACTTCCTGAGGGAGATAAGAAGAACCGTTAACGGTAACAGTGTTAACCAAAACGAAAGTACTTGTATCGGTAGGATCGCTCATCACGCCAACTTCGATGACGAAAGGATAGGATGTTGATGAAGGACGAGCCATGAATTGCATTTGCAATGTGTTGATAGGTATCTGCAAAGTGTCGATTTCTGGAAGAATTGCATACAAATCACTATATGAAGAAGAATTATAGGTGTAGAAATACATACCGTTATTGCCGGAGTAAGCAGCTGTGGTGGTTGCATAAATAGTAGGAAGACCCGTATAGCTTGTTCCGTTATTGATGCGAGCCCAACAATTGGGAAGTACATTGGTAGAAGTTGAAGTCGTTCCAACATAACTATCGAAGTTCTCAGTGTAAGGCAGTGCGGTCATCGCAGCACAGTCGGTGCGGAAAGTTTTATGCATCCAACTGCTTGTACCATCACCACCACAATCACTTTGTATATATATTTCGTATAATGTATTGGAATTCAAACCACTAAGAGTGATATTGTTTTCATTAGCAGGCATTGGAACATCCTGTTCTGGATCTACTGTGCCAGCAGGACCGCAAATATAATTCCATTGAGTTTCGCTGCCACCGGCAGTCCAAGTTACATCAGCAGTAAAAGGAGTAATATTGGATACTTCGATGTTAGTAACATGATTACAAGAAGGAATATAGCTGATGAATAAGTCATCAATATAAATATTATCAGCAAACCAAGCAGGAATACGCAATGCAACATAATGAGCATTGCCAGTATAACCACGGGAAATGAAATCAAATAATTCCCAAGTGTTAACTACAGAAGGACTTGCCTGACCCAGGAGGGTAAAAGTATTCAAATCATTAGGATCTTCCATCAAACCGACTTCAATGAAATGATTAGCGGTTGCAACGTATGCTGAGAAGCTGACATAGAGACTATCCATATAGGTGCCATCTTCCAAACGGGGACTAATAGCGTACGCATAGTTGCCAGCAGTCGGACAGGAGAAGAACAATGATTTCGTTCCAGAGGAAGCTTGTGAACTTGAAATGGCTGGTGATACAGCTGCCGTATTGCTTTTGCGAGTCCAACAACTCATATAATCAGTAGTATAATCTTCAAAATTTTCGTTGATGGGCAATTCGACACTCACGCAAGGAGTATAAGCATTAGCGTATGCCCATTCGCTGCTATCGCTGGTTGAACAATTGGCTTGAACTCTGATTTCATAATTTACATCTGAGCTCAGATTCTGAATTGTGTAAGGAGTGGTTGAAACACTGCCTTCACTTGACCAGCTTGTTTCACCAGCGGCTCTGTATTCAACGTTCCATTCTGTTTCGGTGCCGTTAGCAAGAATGTCAACAGTTACACTTTCTTCAGTAGTTTCGGTAACACGGACGGCGGGCAGTGGGCAAGCCATCGGCTGAACATTCGTACAGCCATAGAATTTCACATTGCTACGAGTCGTTGTAAGTGTACCTGTTGGCGGGTTAGTGGGATCTGGATTTGAACTGTCATTCATATAGTACAATGTGCTGTTTGAACTCATTGTATGCGTATTGAAAACATACGATAAGCCATTAAAAGCGTATGAATTATCATCAACGATCAATACCAGATTGTCAACGCCGTTATAATTAAAATAGTTGTCAAAATCGAATACGTTCCAACCATTGACGCAGTTCAGAGCACCTTCATAAACCAAGGTGGCTTCACTAATGGGTGTCCAATCAGAAGTGCTTGAGAATGTCGCACTACTACGATGTGCCAAATAAACCTTGACACCCGTTTTGCTGCTCATTGCCGTACTATAGGAATATTGGAAAGCAATGCCAGTGATAACCGTGGGTGTATGGGTAGAATCGATTTCATCAGCAGTATAAATCTGCTGTGTATACGAATACTTGAAGTAATTGTTTACAGGAACCAAATAAGAAGTTGTAGCGCTTGTGCCCATAATAGCAGTACCAGCCGTATCAGGTTGCATACATTCAAGAAATGCCAATGTCGAAAATCCAAGTTCCAAAGTGTCGGCATCGCCAGTGGCGCAGTTCGAGAACAACATAACATCGTATGCGGTACCTTGGGTTAAACCTGTCAACAGATAATCTGTACCCGTGACCTCTTGTGAGGCATAAGCTTGACCAGCTTCGCCATAAAGCAAAGTATAGCTTTCAGCGCCGTAAGGTGCGGCATCCCAACTGATGAGAGCCGATGTACCACTGACTTCGCTGACGGTCAAGTTTCCAGGGGCAACACAACTCGGTGCTTCATCAACACTGACATGAGATATGATTACAAGATTGTTGCCACTACCTGCAGCCGGAGTCATAAATGCCAAGTATATCGGTTCGGTATAGGTTTCCGTCAACAAAATCGACTCTTCCTGGAAATAACCCATTTGTTCATAATCGTTAGGATAATACGATTTTAAAATAGTTAATGTTGACAAGTCTTCAGGATCAGTCATCACACCAACATCAAGACGACCATAATAATTATAGCTAACCTGTGCAATCCAATATTTAAACTCAAGAGTTCCTCCTTGATAAGCTGACAAGTCTAAGCCTTGTGAAGCAATCAATGAATAATCTTCAGGGCTGGAATAAAGCACCATTTGTCCGGTAGTCATAGAAGCTGCCGAAATATAGGGATAAGCCAAATCATGGTTCACAATCTTGTGCCAGCAATAGGGGAATGCATCTATACCTTCACCATAATCAACGAAATTTTCAACATAAGGAATTCCCACATGAATTGAAGAGCAAAGCGTGCGCGCGTTAATCTTAACCCAGGCACTGTTATCAGAACCAGAGCAAAGCGTACGGACATAAATATCGTATGCTTCATTCTCTAACAAAACCGTCAATGTGATAGTGGTGTCATTTGCCGTTACTGAAGTGCAGTTGTCGATGGGAGTTCCTTCCAAACCATAAGCCACTTCCCATTGGCTGTCATTCTCATCGTGACGACACCAGGACAAGGTTATGCTTTCACCGGTTCTTTCAACCACCGCCAAATTGGTGGGTCTGTAGCAAGTGGGAGCAGGACCAAAGCAGAACTTCATGTTATTTCGCGTATTTGATAATGTTCCTGTTCCAGGATTTCCAATACTGTAAGGAGAACTATCATTGCTAATATACAACACCTTATTGCCTGTTGTACTATGAGTATAGAAGCAAGGTGATGATCCCAGATAACTACCTTGGTTGTTGAGGAATGCAACAACGATATTGCTATGACCATCCCATTCAAAAGCTTCATCAAAATCAATAGTTACTCTGTTGGAGTCGGCATTGGTGCAGTTTACTGAACCATGATATACTTGTGTCAAATTTTCAGAAGGAATCCAATCCGTTGTGGTGGCAAATGTAGATTGACTAACGTTGGCCATATAAACGGTAATATCGTTCATCATCTGGTTAGTGGTATAAAAATATTCGAAAGTGAGAGATTGGATTGTTCCTTCCTGTATGCCCAATTCATCTGCATCAAAAATTTCCTGAGAATAGGAATAATTATAATACATATTAAAAGGGAAATAGTAAGTGGTTGAAGTGCCAGCTCCAATCACAGGGCCGCAGTTAGGTTGTATTGGAGTGGTAACGCAAGCCTGGTCAGAACTGCTGGTAGAACTTGAACAAACCGACTTTACCGTATAGCAGTAACTTGTCTCTTCTAAAACCGTATGGTCTACGTATGTATGGTCGGTAACCAAAGTAGCATTCAATTGAACGCCATCACGGAAAATATTGAAACCTGAAATATCGGTGTTCTGGAAAATGAGTTGCATTACCAAACCTATATTTCCGCCGCCAGAAAGGCCAACGGTCTGCCACGCATTGTTGTATAGCAACAAATTAGTGTAACCATCAATGGCATTGCCTTGGCCGTAACCATAGGGATATTGATCAGCCGTAGTCGTACATTCGATGGCAACCCAAATTTCATCAGTACCTGTAATGGTGATTGGGCTTGAAAGCACAATCTCATTCAGATTTTGGAGGCTAAGTGATGAGGGAGTGACAATCTGTGTCAATTCCAATGTACCAGGATCAAAAGTTTCATCACCATCATAAGAACCACCCTGCCAAATTTTGATGGTATAATTGATGTTTTCACAAGGAACAAAAACAAGTTTTGTCAATTTTTCACCACTGTGGTTAGCCAAGGAATCCACGGGATAGCGGTGTCCCAAGGCATACGTTGCCGCGGCACCTAAACCAAGGCGCCCTTCAGATTGAACACCATAGTCCAAAACATAACCGGGGGCTTGCAAAGAAGATTCCCAACTCAGATTAACGCGGTTCCAGAATGGAGTTGCTTGCAAATTGGTAGGCGCATCGCACTGGGCGAAAATCCCTCCAACAAACAAAACCATCATCGCAAAAAATAGTACAATTTTTTTCATAATTTTTAGTTTTGGTTTATAATTAAATGATTATCAATATTTTATATTGTTTTTTTCTTAAAAATTAAAATCGCCTACAAATTTATGCAAAAAAAACAATAAATACCACGATAAAATTAAAAAAAACAAACAAAAAATTTGCGTAAATTTGCATTGCTATTGTGGAATTGGAGAAGAAAGTCTAATCATTTTATTATAAAAAAGTTATGGGTGGTTTTTTTGGCATAGCATCGAAAAAAACATGTATTTCGGATTTATTTTACGGCGTTGATTACCATTCACACCTGGGTGCCAAGCGTGCAGGTTTGGCCACAATGGAAAACAATATTTTTTTCCGTTCGATTCATAATATTGAAAACAGCTATTTCCGCACCAAATTCAGTGACGGATTAGGCAAATTCAAAGGTAACTGCGGCATTGGCGTTATCAGCGATACAGACGCTCAGCCTATCGTTGTCAACTCACACTTGGGGCGTTTTGCCATTGTCACCGTTGGAAAAATCAATAATTTGGCAACACTTGAAAAAGAATGTCTCGACCGCAACCAGCAGTTTACCGAATTGAGCTCCGGGAGCACAAATCCTACCGAATTGGTGGCGCTACTCATCACCCAGGGCAAAGATTTTATTGATGGCATTCAAAATGTATTCCGCAAAGTTCAAGGATCCTGCTCAATGCTGATTTTAACTAACGATGGTCTCATTGTGGCTCGAGATTTCTTGGGCCGCACCCCCGCCATCATCGGCAAAAACGAAGACGGTTTTGCCGTCGCCTTCGAAACCCACAGTTTTAACAACCTTGGATACAGCATCGAGCATTTCGTCGGCCCAGGTGAAGTTGTCAGTATTACTGCTGATGGTTTCAAACAGCTGCTCGCCCCGAATCCGAAAATGCAAATCTGTTCCTTCCTTTGGGTTTACTATGGTTTTCCTGCTTCAGAATATGAAGGTATCAATATCGAACAAATGCGTTACCAAGGCGGTTTCGAAATGGGACAGGAAGACGATGTTGAAGCCGACTATGTTTCAGCCATCCCCGACTCTGGCATTGGCATGGCACTGGGTTACGCTACCGGCAAGGGCATTCCTTACCTCCGCGGTATCAACAAATATACCCCCACGTGGTCAAGAAGCTTTATGCCTGTCAATCAGGAAACCCGAGAACATGTGGCCAAAATGAAACTGCTGGGCAACAAAAGTCTCCTCAATGGCAAACGCGTTGTTTTCTGCGACGACTCCATCGTCCGCGGAACACAACTCCGCGACAATGTCAAAAAACTTTATGAATACGGAGCCAAGGAAGTCCATATCCGCATCAGTTGTCCGCCTTTGCTCTACGGCTGCAAATTCATCAACTTCTCCAACTCCAAGTCCGATCTTGAACTCATCACCCGTCGCGTTGTGGAAGAACTCGAAGGTGACAACAAAAAGAATCTGCACCTCTATATGGACGACACCACCCAGGAATATGCCAATATGGTTGAGAAAATCCGCCAGCATTTGGGTGTTGACACTTTAAAATTCAACAAGCTGAGTACTATTGCCAAGGCCATCGGCTTACCTAAGGAGCGCCTTTGCACCTATTGTTTCGACGGAGCAGAAATCTAATTATGGAAAACGAAGGCGACATCATTTTAGGCATCGATCCAGGGACTCTGGTAATGGGTTATGCCTTGCTTAAAACCAATGCCGTCAAATCCGAACTCATCACATTGGATGTGCTGACAATCAAGCATCTTGACAATCAGCCGGCAAAACTAAAGCTCATCTTCGAATTTGTACAACAACTTATCGACCAATACCATCCCAACATTTTGGCCATCGAAGCTCCTTTCTTGGGCAAAAGTGCCCAGTCGATGCTGAAACTGGGGCGGGCGCAAGGTGTCGTCATCGCGGCCTCCATCAATAAGGGACTGGAAATTAACGAATATTCTCCCCGAAAAATCAAAATGTCTGTCACAGGCAACGGCAACGCTGCCAAGGAGCAAGTGTCCGCCATGCTGCACCGGATGTACACCATCCCCGATGACATCAAGTATTTTGATGCCACGGATGCCCTCGCCGTCGCCGTCTGCCATCACCTGCAAAACCGTGTCCAACTCGGCACACGCCAACAGCACTTTTCAGGCTGGGAAAGTTTCCTCTCCAAAAATGCAGATAGAATTGTAAAAAAATAATAATCAAAACTTTATAATCATGAAAAATATCTTATTGAATCGCTTTAGCAAGTATATCTCTTATGCCACCACTTCCGATGAAATGTCTGAAACCTATCCAAGCACCCCCGGACAATTGGTTTTTGGTGATTTTTTAGTGGAAGAATTGAAAAAAATCGGTCTACAAGACGTTGAAAAAGACCAATTTGGTTATGTAACAGCTACATTGCCAGCTAACTGCAGTGAAAAAAAGCCCGTTATCGGTTTTATTGCCCACTTCGACACAGCTCCCGATATGCCTGGCATAGCCGCCCCCCGTATCATCGAAAATTACGATGGCAAAGATATCGTTTTGGATGCTGATAGCAATACCATCCTCAGCACGCTCGATTTTCCTGAAATGAAGGAATACATTGGCCAGACCTTGCTGACCACCGACGGCAAAACACTGCTCGGCGCCGACGATAAAGCCGGCATTGCCGAAATTGTCAGCGCCATGGAATTCCTGCTCCAGCACCCGGAAATCAAACACGGCAAAATCAGAGTCGGTTTCACTCCCGACGAGGAAATCGGCAAGGGCGTGGCTCATTTCAATGTCGAAAAATTCGGCTGTGACTTTGCCTATACCATGGACGGCGGAGCCATCGGCGAACTGGAATACGAAAACTTCAATGCCGCCGCCGCCACCATCAAAATCCAAGGCCGCAATATCCATCCTGGCTACGCCAAAGGCAAGATGGTCAACTCTCAACTCATCGCAATGGAATTCAACGCTCTCCTCCCCGAGTTCGAAAGACCACAAAACACCCAGGACTATGAAGGATTCTTCCTGCTGACTCACATGGAAGGCAGCGTTGAAAATTCACAACTCAACTACATCATCCGCGACCATGACCGACAGAAATTCGAAGCCAAGAAAAAGATGATCCAAGACATCGTCGAATTCCTGAATGTCAAATATCCGGGCCGCGTTTCTTGCGAAATCAAAGACCAGTATTACAACATGCGCGAAAAGGTTGAACCTGTTTTCTTCGTCGTGGAAAGAGCCGAAAAGGCCATGCTCGAAGCTGACATCACCCCGAAAGTGCAACCCATCCGTGGCGGTACTGACGGTGCCAACCTGTCGTTCAAAGGTCTGCCCTGCCCCAACATTTTCGCCGGCGGCCACAACTTCCACGGCAAATACGAATACGTTCCCCTTGAATCAATGGTGAAAGCCGTCGATGTTATCGTCAATATCTGCAAAGCATAATATTCCATCTTTTATGATAAATAAAATCACACGGATAATTCTATTATTGGTGGCGTTGACGTTTGCAAGCAGCGGATTACAATGCCGCCCTTTCAATGATTATCTGACGCCCATGCCTCAGAGAATCACCCAGTTGCGCGAACTGAACGAACTTTCCAACGAACAGTTGCACCGTTGCCGGCAATTTCTCAACACCTTGCACCGCAGCAAATTATCTCGTCCAGGAACCTTGTCTTGTCCTGCCTTCCTTAAAATGAACATCGACTCGACTTTGGAACCACAACAATATTACCTGCACATCGGCATTCATCAGATTGACATTAGCGGTGGGGATGCCGCCGCACTTTATTATGCCTCGAAAACACTGTCACAACTCATCGACTTTGCCCTGACAGAGCAAACGACGTTGCCCTGCCTCAAGATTTACGATGCCCCTAACTTCGTCCGCCGTGGCTATATGCTCGACATCAGCCGCAACAAAGTACCCAAAATGGCTACACTGTACAAGTTGGTGGATATGCTCGCCGATTGGAAAATCAACGAGTTCCAATTGTATGTGGAACATACTTTCGCATACAAGAATCATCGCGACGCTTGGCAAGGATGCTCACCAATGACACCCGCGGAAATCCGTGAACTCGACAACTACTGCCGTGAACGTTTCATCGACCTGGTGCCAAATCAGAACTCTTTCGGCCATTTTGAAAACTGGCTGAGACACGAGCGGTACCAAGAACTGGCAGAGTGCCCCGAAGATTGTGCCACCAAGTGGGGCAAGCGCAAACTCACCAGTCTCAACCCCGTCAACCCGAAATCCTTTGAGTTGATGCAGGAATTGTACGCCGAACTGCTGCCTAACTTCAGCAGCCAGTATTTCAACATCGGCTGCGACGAAACTGTCGAACTGGGCTTGGGGCGTTCCAAGTCTGTCTGTGATGCTCGAGGCATCGGAAGGGTCTACCTGGATTATCTTATCAAATTGAATAATGAAGTCAACGAATTGGGCCATACCAGCATGTTCTGGGGAGACATCATTATCAACCATAAAGAATTGATTCCTGAGGTACCCAAAAACATGATTGCCATGGTTTGGGGCTACGAAAGCGACTACGACTTCAACAAAGTGCTACCCGACTTCCAAAACGCCGGACTTGAATTCTACGTCTGCCCTGGCACCGCAACTTGGCGCTCACTGATAGGCCGCAACAGCATTGCCTTTGCCAACATTTACAATGCCGCCTACTACGGCCACCAATATGGGGCGAAAGGCCTCCTTCTCACTAATTGGGGAGATTATGGACATTGGCAACCGCTGTCAGTGTGCCATCCCGCCATGCTCATCGGCTGCAGCTATGCCTGGAATCTGGACACCACAGCCCTGCAACGCCTCGAATTCCAACTCAACCACTATGTCTTCGAAGACGAAAGCGAGCTGACGGCAAAAGCTGTCCTGGCTTTGGGAGAAGCACACAAGGCTGCCCGCATTCCCGAAGGTGTCGCCAATGCCTTCCACCTGATGCTTCATCGCTACGCTTGGACAATGAAAGGCAATTATCAGACTAAGGAAATGAGAATTTTACCTTTGCAAAATGCTGAAGATGAAATAGATAAAGCTCTCGCCTTGCTCGAGGATGCCCAACCACACTGCGAAGACGCACCTATTGTCATTGATGAATTGCAACAAGCAGCCAACTTAGCCAAATTCAGCATTCATTTAGGCATCGCCCGATTGAATGTCAATGGGAATGACACCAAAAGCATTGCCGCCGCAAAACGCCAACAACTGGCCGCCGAACTCAAACCACTCATCGAAAAACAGAGAAAACTTTGGGTGGTAAGGAATCGCGAAGGAGGTCTTGACGAATCCGTCGGTCATCTTCAAGATGTTTACGATTATTTGATGGGACAGTAGAGGCTATGAGCACATCGTTTGCTTTAGCATTTCCCACCGAGGACTTCGTCCCCGGTTACTATGTTGTGCCGCCCTTCCTTGATTTTGACCATGCGTCACCCAAGTTACCCGAAACTTTTTTCTTAAACGTTGAATATTAGAATATTACAAACAAATCGCATTAAGGCTGTCAAAGTCAGGAAAATAAGAAATTTCAATTCCAAACTTTTTATGTATTTTTGCACCCTCATTCCTTGAGAAGGAAAACGGTTTTTTAGCAACGGATATGCACGATTTTGACGAAGAAGAAAATGAAGCTCAGGAACTTGTTGATCGTTTCAAGACGATGCAGCGAGATGGGATTTCCGTGTTCTTTGATTCCGAAGAACTGGAAATCATCATCGATGAGCTGATGCAGAACATGGACGTCCAAACTGCTACCGAAGCCATCGATTACGCCATCAAATTGTATCCTACCGATTCCTATTTTAGGATTTTAAAGGTTAAAAAGCTAATCGTGGAAATGAGATTCGACGAGGCCGAAAAGGAACTCTCCTACGTAGAAAGCGAATTTCCACCCACTTCCGAAAGCTACGTTCAACGTGTCATGCTGGCCCGCGTGCTAGAAAAACCCATCGATGCCATCGGTCTGCTTAACCGCGCGCTCGACATTGACCCCGAAGCTTTGGATGCCCATTTTATGATGGCCTTCGAGTATTTGAAGCTCAAAAACGTCCCTCAAGCCATCATCTACGCCACCCACGCCTTACGCGAAGATCCATTCTACGACGAACAGCTTTTCACATTTTCATTCCTTCTGGAAGAAAACAAACAATATGAAGACGGTATCCTTTTCTATAGCCGGCTGACAGAAGAATTTCCCATGTATCAAGGCTGCTGGTTCGGGCTCGGCTTGGCTTACAGTTGGAACAAGGAATACGACAAAGCCATTGACGCATACCAGTTTGTGTTGAGCATCGACGAAAATACCCCAACGGCCTATTATAATATTGCCAACTGTTATTTCGAAAACAAACAGTTTGAACAGGCGTTAGAAAACTATAAAAAAGCCTACGAATTGGATCCCGAGGATTACACCTCGCTGACCTGCATCGGCGACTGCCTTGCCATCCAGGATAAAGATGAGGAAGCCAAAGACTATTACCATAAGGCCTTGTCCCTCAATCCCAATTACGGTGATGCCATCCTCAGTGTCGCCAACATCCTTAAAAACCAAGGCAACATCGGCGAGGCACGCGCCTTCATCGAAAAAGCAGTCTCCCTCAATCCTCAAAGCATTGAATTGCTGCTCACCGCCTTATCCTATTACGACACCGATGAGCAAGTCGACAAACTCAACGAGTTCTTCTCCACAACTTTGGGACAGATTGAAAACAAAACCGATTTCTACTACTATTTCACCACCTATTGCTGCCAAAACGAATTGCTCTCCATCGGTTGCGCGGTTCTTGAACAACACAAAGACGACCCTGAAATCACCGATGTCATCGGCTATTACCTGGCAGCTCTCTATTTGTTGCGACACAACGTCAAAACCGCCTGCGAATACCTCAGCAACGCCTTGCTCATTAATTACGAGGGTCATAAGGATTTTCTCCAAATAGATCCGATTTTTGAAACATTTCCCGAAGTCTTAGAATTGATAGAATTGTATAAACCATGAAAAAAATCTTTACACTTTTCTTCCTCCTCGTTTTTCTGACTCCCCTTTTTGGTCAGGAAATCAATAATATACAAAATAATGGTCAGCATAAAAATATAGTCAACGACACTTTAGCTCCGCAAAAAGACCATTCTTTTGTCATCCGTGTCGTCGACTGGTACAATCATAATCTGAACTATGCCACCGTCACGATGTTGATGGCACTGGAAAGTTCCTTCATCCCTTTCCCATCCGAAGTGGTGGTTCCGCCAGCAGCCTACCAGGCCTGCAACGTGGACAATACCACCCTATATGTAACCAACTATCCGATTGTCAATATTTTATTAATAATATTAGTGGCTACGTTAGGAGCCTTGATAGGGGCTTTCATCAATTATTATCTGGCCTATTTTTTAGGCCGCCCCATCGTTTACTGGTTTGCCGACAGCAAAGTGGGCCACCTTTGTCTGCTTAGCAGCGAAAAAGTTAAGAAGGCCGAAGATTATTTCATCGAACACGGCAACTCCTCCACTTTCATCGGCCGGCTTGTCCCAGGCATCCGCCAACTCATTTCCATCCCCGCCGGCCTCGCCAAAATGAAAATCGCACCTTTCATCCTCTATACTTTCCTCGGTTCCGCCTCCTGGAATATCATCCTTGCAATTTTGGGATATATCGCTCACGGACAGCAAGATATCATCAACCGCTATAGCCACGAACTGTCCTACGTCCTTTTAGGATTAGGCATCCTGTTCATCTTATACCTTGTTTATAAAGGACTGAAGAAAAAAGGGGAAAGCAGCAAAAGCGAATCCGAAAAACCAAGCGAAATTTAGTCCAATGAAACTCTACGGACTCATCGGCTATCCTTTAGGTCATAGTTTTTCTCCTGACTATTTCCATCAAAAATTTACCCAAGAAGGCATTGATGCTGATTACCGCTTGTTTCCATTAAGCCATATTGATGCTTTAAATGAACTTTTGCATTCGCAGAATAATCTTGCAGGATTCAATGTTACAATTCCTTATAAAGAGCTGATTATTAAATATTTAGACATAATTGATAAAGATGCTGAAGCCATCGGTGCGGTCAATTGCGTCAAAATCATACGTTCTGAAATTGAAGCCGTGAGTGGCAAAAACGGCAATTTCCTTTTGGCTGGAGCCAATACAGATGCCCGTGCCTTTGCCGAGACTTTGGCGGAAGGCTGGAATTTGCCAACCAAAGCCTTGATTTTCGGAACAGGCGGTGCTGCCAAGGCCGTTGCCTTTGCCCTGCAAAAATTACAGATTGATTTTCATTTCGTTTCTCGAACAACTCACGACCATCAGACCTATCTTTATTCTGAATTATCAGATAAAATATTAATTGAAAATAAATTATGGATTAACGCAAGCCCTGTCGGGATGTATCCAAATACGGCTGCGAAACTCCAAATAAATACGCTTTGCCTTTCGCCAGAGCACCATGTTTATGACTTGATTTACAATCCCGAAGAAACGCTTTTGCTCAAGGAAGCGCGTCTTGGTGGTGCTCAAGTGAAAAACGGCTTGGCGATGCTGCACCGCCAAGCGGATTTGGCATGGAAATACTTTAGCCTTCCGCTCTCGCCTCACTTCGGCGGAATGGCATCAAGATAAAAAAGGGCCTTGCACGAAAACCGCACGAAGCCCACATTGTTAATTGTTCATTGTTAATTGTTAATTGTCCTTAAGGCAGCGGACAGAAAAGCCGTAATTCTTAGAAGCGTTGTTAGGGAACATTAGACACCGCCACCTCATCGTCATCCCATTTATATCCTTCGCCTTACAAGCGATTTGCGTGACAAATCGTGGCGGGTGTAGGCGTTAAGAACGCAGACTGTTTGAGCAGGCGCAACGAAGTGGAGCCTGCGAGTTTCTGCGTTTAGCCTGCAACGGCCCGATTTGTAGCAAACGCTTGTTCAGCGGGAAACCTTTCTTTGCGATACTTTCTTTGGGTTTCAAAGAAAGTATCAGTAAATGTTTGCGAAATCAAGGATGCCGATTACGACAACTTTCTTTGGGTTTCAAAGAAAGTATCAGAAATGGTATTGCCTTCCAGGCAACAGATGCAACAACGGCATTTCCCACCGAGGACTCCGTCCCCGGTTACTTGTTGTGGTGTCTTTCAGACACCGCCACCTCAGTTTTGCTAAGATTATATTTTTTTCAACCTATTTTCAGCAAAAAGTCGTATTTTTGCCAACTTAAAATTAAACGGCATAAAACGATGCAAAACATTAGAAACATTGCTATTATAGCGCACGTCGACCACGGCAAAACCACCTTGGTGGACAGAATTTTATACCAAGCAAATCTTTTCAGAGCGAATCAACAAGCGCCAGAACTGCTGTTGGACAACAACGATTTGGAACGCGAACGCGGTATCACCATTTTGTCCAAGAATGTTTCTGTCAGATATAAAGACGTTAAAATCAACGTCATCGACACTCCAGGCCACAGCGATTTCGGCGGCGAAGTGGAACGTGTCCTCAACATGGCCGACGGCGTGCTGCTAGTAGTCGATGCTTTTGAAGGCCCAATGCCCCAAACCCGTTTCGTTACCCAAAAAGCCATCGAACTCGGCCTGAAACCTATCGTCGTCATCAACAAAGTCGATAAACCCAACTGCAATCCAGAACTGACTCAGGAAGCTGTTTTCGAACTGATGTTCAACCTGGGTGCCAACGACGAACAGTTGGATTTCCCAACGGTTTACGGCTCTGCCAAGCAAGGATGGATGGGACCCGACTGGCAAAAACCAACCAATGACATTTCATATCTGTTAGACCAAATCATCGAACATATTCCCGCACCGAAAACCGAACCGGGTACCCTCCAAATGATGATTTCTTCCTTGGATTATTCTTCCTACGTTGGCCGTATCGCCGTAGGTCGTATTAAACGCGGTTCCTTAGAATGGGGCCAAAACGTCTCTTTGGTAAAACGCGACGGTTCTGTCGTAAGTTCCAAAGTAAAGGAACTATACGTTTTTGAAGGTTTAGGAAAAGAAAAAATCAAAACCCCAATTCAAGCGGGTGAGTTGTGCGCCGTTTTGGGTCTTGATGATTTCGAAATCGGTGATACCGTTGCCGATGCCGAAAATCCCGAAGGCCTGACTCCCATCAAGGTGGATGAACCTACGATGAGCATGTTGTTCACCATCAACAACTCGCCATTCTTCGGCAAAGAAGGCAAATACGTCACTTCACGCCACCTGCGCGACAGACTTTTCCTCGAATTGGAAAAAAACCTGGCTTTACGTATCGAAGAGACCAACTCTCCTGATATGCTCAACGTCTATGGTCGCGGTATTCTGCACTTGTCAGTACTCATTGAAACGATGCGCCGTGAGGGATACGAATTGCAAGTAGGTCAGCCTCAGGTCATCATCAAAGAAATCGACGGACAGAAATGCGAACCCATCGAACAATTGACGGTTTTGGTTCCCGAAGAGTTCTCCAGCCGCGTCATCGACTTTGTCACCCGCCGTAAAGGCGATTTGTTGAATATCGACACCGTCAACGACCGAGTTCATCTTGATTTCCAGATTCCTTCACGCGGCATTATCGGTTTGCGCAACCAAGTACTCACCGCCACTGAAGGCGAAGCCATTATGTCTCACCGCTTTCTTGAATTCCAACCTTGGAAGGGCGATATTCCCGGCCGCCATTCTGGTGCCCTCATCGCTATGGAAACAGGACAAAGCTATCCTTACGCCATCGACAAACTGCAAGACCGCGGACGCTTCTTCATCGAACCCAACGACCAAGTCTATGCCGGACAGGTTATCGGTGAACACATCCGCCAGGACGACCTCGTCATCAACGTTTGCAAGTCGAAAAAACTTTCGAACATGCGTGCGGCAGGTAGCGACGAAAAAATGCACATCGCACCAGCCATCAAGCTGTCGCTCGAAGAATATATGGAATTCATCGGTTCTGACGAATACTTGGAAATCACTCCGAAGTCATTGCGCCTCCGCAAAATCATCCTCGACGAAACCGAACGCAAACGCCAGAATATCAGACTGCAACAAATGCAAGAGAATAAATAGCAATCTATTTTTTCAATAAACACTGCAGACTTTATTGTCTTTATCAATATCACAAATTATGAAGAGCAAAATTGCCCTATCGGGAATGGAATTTTATGCCTACCATGGATGTTTTGACGAAGAAAAAACCATCGGCACCCATTTCAAGGTTGATGTTTGTCTGCATTGTGATGTCACCGATGCGGCAGCCAACGACGACTTAAGCAAGACCGTCAACTACCAGCAGGTGCATGCCATCGTTGCGGAAGTGATGAAAGAATCGGTAAATACTCTGGAGGCATTGTCGTATAAAATCATCAAAAGTCTGAAAGAAAGTTTCCAAATCATCGAAAAAGCGGAAGTCACAGTTTACAAAATGAACCCCGCCATTGGTGGCAAAACTTTGTGGGCTTCAGTTACGGTGGAAGAATAAACGACTAAGAATCAACAGATTATCAGCCAATGATTTTTAGGAAAGAAAAAAAATCCTTGAGGTTTTGCCAATTCAATAAAATATTGTATTTTTGCAGTCTCAAAAGGGTCTCTTGGCCGAGTGGCTAGGCACTGGTCTGCAAAACCAGGTACTCCAGTTCGAGTCTGGAAGAGACCTCCAAAAAAGCGGAATGATGAATTCCGCTTTTTTTGTTGTTCACGAGCCTCGCTTTCGCGCAGCTCGTTTTTTTGATTTCCTACTTTAACTTTACCGCATAAAAATCGAAATCCTTCGTCAACTTCTTATCCAGCAATTTTATCACTAAATAATATATGGCAATAAGGATGATGGCGGCGACCACGCTCAGCCATTCAATGTGCGTAATTGCGTAAGTGCCGAAAAGGCCGCCCACCAGCATCAGGAAAGGCAACACATACCCCAAGACCACTGCCTTGCGTGCCACATTCTGCCGCATCTCAATGTTAACCGACTCGCCAACAATGAAACTGTCGCCCGGCAACACTTTCGCCTCAATGATTTCATTCTTCTTCTCGGTAATGTTACACAGACTCTTGGCAGCGCAGCCACCACACGCCGAACTCACCACAATCTCCACCGCCACCTGGCCCTCGGAAACGCCACGCACTATTCCTTCCTTACAAACTTGATTTTCACTCATATTTTGAAATGTAAAATACAAAAGTAGAGAAAAAACTCCGAAATTCATCCAACAATTTCCGACAATAAATTAAATATTTATCGTATCTATTTGATTATCAGAAAGAAAAAAATTATTGTTTTATACGCCCCAGAAAAAATTTTGTTCTACCTTTGCGGTGTACTATCTATATAGTACACTATAACTGTAAAACTGTTCGAAAACATCATTAAAAACATAAATATTAGCCTTATGATTAATTTAGAAAACGTCAGTTTCAGTTATCGCAAGGGGCGTCCCTTGTTCGATGACTTGAGTTTGAGAATGCCGGCGGGGCACATTTGCGGCCTTTTGGGCAAGAATGGCGCCGGCAAGACCACCCTGCTACGTCTGATGACCGGCCTCAACTTCGCTCAAAGCGGCACTGTCACTACGCTTGATGAAAACGCCGCATTGAGAAAACCCGAAATGTTGAAAGACATCTATTTCCTTACCGAAGAAATGCCGGTGTCGATGTTCACTGCCCGTAAATACGCCAAATATTACGCACCGTTTTACGAAAATTTCAGTTTCGAGCAATACGAAGAATATCTTCATCTTTTCGAGGTTCCCTCGATGGACGACAAAATCCACCGTCTGTCATTGGGGCAGAAAAAGAAAGTGTTCATCAGTTTTGCCTTAGCCACCAACACCAGGATTTTGCTGATGGACGAGCCTACCAACGGACTTGACATACCCGCAAAAGCCACTTTCCGTCGTCTGCTGTCGATGGCCGCCAACGATGAGCGCCTCATCCTCATTTCCACGCATCAGGTTCGCGATCTGCACAGCCTTATCGACAGCATTGTCATCGTAGAAGATGGTCAAGTTCTGCTGAACGCCGACAACGAGCGCATCACCCGCAAATTATGCTTTAAGGTACGCGAAGACATTACCGACGAGCCGATTCTATATTGCGAAGAAACCTTGCGCGGAGACCTGCTCGTGTGTGAAAACATTTACAACGTTGAAAGCAAACTCGACATCGAACTGCTGTTCAACGCCGTTATGCATAATAAAAAGCGCATTGCGGAAATTTTCAACCATTAAAAATCAGAATACCATGAGTTTAAATAGAATTTTTTCATTGATAAAATTAGAAATTGCGGAAATGGGGAACCGTTTATGGTGGATTATTCTCATCATATTCGCTTGCTGCGGCATCTTCTCATTTTCAGATATGTTTATATTTTTTTATATGGGCATAATTGTTGTACTATTGAACAATCTTCACCACAGGTTGTCATCATCGCAAACAATAATGCCATATTTGATGATTCCAGCATCCACAGCCGAAAAAGTCATAGCTAACGGTATTATCGTCTACATTATTTACAACATATTGATTATCGCCTTAGGATTGATGGGGATTTATATCGGTGGTTTGGTGAAAAGTCACCTATTTCAAGTTCCTTATTACTGGGAATGGCCCATCGGTATTTCCGAAATATTATGGTGCAATGTTTTCTTGTCCGCAATGTTTTTCAGTTCCATCTACTTTAGAAATAATGGCATAGTAAAAGGCTGTCTGATTCTCGTCGGATTTATGCTGTTGCTTAGCGTCATTGATTGGGCAATTTTATCCGTAATTTTAAGCAGATCTATTTACGAAGGCAACATAGGCTTTTTCGGGAGCGGGGAACCAAGTATATTGAATCATAAATGGGTGATTTCCATTTTGGGAGTGTTAGCTTTCTTGTTTTTCAATTTCATGTCGTGGCTTAGACTACGAGAAACGGAGTTATAATGAATTTCAACGACAACAAAGCCATCTATTTGCAGATTGCCGAATGGGTTTTTGAGCAAATTCTAAACGGAAAATGGAACGAAGGCGACCGCATCTATTCAGTACGCGAAATGGGCATGGCTCTGGAAGTGAATCCAAACACTGTCCTCCGCGCCTACGATCTGCTCCAACAACTGGAAATCGTCATCAACAAACGCGGCATCGGTTTCTTCGTCAGTGAAGACGCCAAGACAAAGATTCTGAACCACAGAAAGAAACAATTCATTGAAAACGAAGTCCCCGTTTTCTTTAAAACAATGAAAATGTTGCAGATGGATTGGTCTGAAATGGAAAAAATCTTTCGCGAATACCAAGAATAAATAGAAAAATACTGACAATATTTGTATCTTTGCAAATTAAATTATTGTCGGTACTGAATTTTAAATTAGTTCAAAATCAATAATTTAAATTTAGAAACGATGAAAAAATATACGAATAAAATATTGCTATGCATTGCGGCCATCATATTGATAATCAACATCGTAACTTTAACTTATGCTATTAAATATTCCTACTCTACAGCAGAGGATGAGATTTCGCAAGACTACGACGAAGATTATGAATATGAAGATGTCATTTATGAGGAATGACAATTCTAAACGAAATGACACCAAGACTTCATCTCATTGCAATAATAATAGTTAATTATTCATATTAAACATAAAAACATAAAAATGAAGAGAGTAATAGTTTTCACCTTTTTGATTTTCGCCTGGACACTTGTTTTTGGACAGACTGGAAAATTGGAAGTCAGAACTGCATATTTGAACAATGGGATGAAAGTCTTGTTGTGTGAGGACCATTCAAAATCAGAGATTTACGGTGGTGTTTGCGTTCATGCCGGCAGCAAGAACGACCCTGCCGATGCCACGGGCATGGCACATTATCTCGAGCACATGATGTTCAAGGGCACTAACAAAATCGGCACTTTGGACTGGAAAGCCGAGAAGCCGCTGATAGACCAGATTTCAAAACTTTACGACGAACTGGCCGCCTCAACCAACGACAAAGAGAAAAAAGCCATCTTGAAAAACATCAACAAGTTGAGTGCAGAAGCTGCGCAATATGCCATTCCTAACGAAGTGGACGCCATCCTCGGACAGATTGGCAGCACGAATGTTAACGCTTTCACCAGCAATGACATCACAGTTTACCACAACATTTTTCCTTCAGGAGAACTTGAAAAATGGTCAGTAATTTATGCCGAGCGTTTCCGTCAACCCGTATTCCGTCTTTTCCAATCGGAATTAGAAGCGGTTTACGAAGAATACAACATGTATTCTGATGATCCTTTTTCGGTATTCAGCGAAGATGTAATGGCTGCTGCATTCCCCAATCACCCTTATGGCATTTCCGTCATCGGCTATCCCGAACACATCAAAAATCCGAGCATGTCGAAGATGCACGAATTTTTCAGGACTTACTACGTGCCCGCCAACATGACGTTGGTTTTAGTTGGTGATTTCAAGACTCAAGAAGCCATCAACATTCTCAACAACACATGGTGCGCCAACGTAACCAACAATCCCAAAGGTGGCAATGCCTATTTTACGCCCGACAACGACAAGAAAAAAGATCTTTCCAATCCTGACAAATTCAAGAAAAATAGAGAAAAAAAGCCAGCTAAAAAACCGCTGCCGCCAGTACAGAAATTTCAAGGCCGACAAGTGATCACTACAGCCCAAACGCCCATTAAAACAGGTTGCATCCTCTACCAAACCGTTCCTTCCAAAAATATGGATGCCACATTACTGGATTTGTGTACAAGCATTTTAAGTAACAGTTCCTCAACAGGATTAATCGACCGGCTTTGCAACGACCATCAATTGTACGCTGCTTCTTGCTACAACAATTCACTTTGTGAAGCAGGGCTTTTGGAAATCAATTACTATCCCTTAATCGAAGGTCAGACCCATGAGCAAGCAGAAGAACTTATCAATCAGTGTATCAACAGATTGAAAAGAGGCGATTTTAGCGAACAACTGTTTGAAGCTGTTAAAATGAACTATTTGAAAGACCAACAGCAGGGTTTAGAAAGCATGTATATGAAGTTTTTCAACATCCTGTTTTTGGATATTGACAATAAGACGGTTGCCGATTATGAAAAAGAACTGGAAATGGTTAAGCAACTTAAAAAGAGCGATTTGGTTGATATTGCCAATAAATATTTTGGTGAAAACGTGCTGATTTACCGCTCGGATGTTGGCAGCAAAAAGACAAAAACCATTGAAAAGCCATCCTGGAAGCCCATTACAGCACAAAACACAGACAAACATTCGGAATTTGCTTTGAGTTTGGACCGCTACAATTCAATTCCTTCAAAAATTCAAAGAATCGATTTTGAGAAAGACGTTGCCACTGTACCCATCACCAATGCCTACAAAATGTATGCTGTCAAAAATCCTTGCAACGATATTTTTAATCTGAATTTGATTTTCGATTACGGCACCATCAACGAACCCAATTTGGAATACGCCATCGATTATTTTGAGTTGCAAGGCACCGATAGAAAGTCTTTCGACGAATTCAGTCTGGAACTGCAAGCGCTTGGCGGAAGTATGGACTTATATGTATCTGACAACACCCTGACGATTGCCATTACGGGTTTCGACAAGGATTTTGCGAAAATCATGGCCTTGTGCAGCGAAAAGCTCAACAATCCGGGCAATGACGAGAGAAAAATCGACATTTTAGTTGAAAACCATGCCAACATGTTGAAAACGATGAAAGAAGACTGTGGTCAAATGGGACAGGCCTTATACTACTACGCTGCCTACGGTAACAATTCCCCTTTCCTGATGATGCCTACCACAATGCAAGTGAAGAAATTTAAAGGTCAGGATTTATTGGATTTGATTCGAGAAGCCATGACGAAACCGGGGCACGCCACCTTTGCCGGCAATGTTGAAAGATCCACTGTGGTGAAAACCATCAATCAATGCTTTGCGCTCTTCAGAACATCAAAGAAGCACCCGGAATTAAAATTGAAGGCCATTGATGCCGACGATGCCAATAATGCCAACAAAAATTACAAAGTTCGCCCCGTCGAAAATTACAATGCACCAATAGTTTACGTATTACACAGTCCAAAATTCATCCAGAGCAACATCTACTTCTACATTTCAGGCAAAACCATTGACGAAGGAAATAAAGTAAAATCCTTACTCTTCAATGAATATTATGATGGCGGCATGAATAGTGTTATCTTTCAGAATATCAGAGAATTACGTTCGTTAGGTTATTCTGCTTACGGTGCATTTAACTATGATCATTTAGACCGCCGCAATTCTTATACGACTGCTTATTTAGGAACACAGTCCGACAAAACCATTGATGGCATCAAAGCAATGAGTGAATTGCTGAAGACCTTCTACCTACAACCCGAAAAATTTGATGTTGCCAAGCAGTCATTGGTAAAACAATACGAATCCAACTATATCAGTTTCAGAAGGATTCCAGAACAAGTCTATCAGTGGGAATTGGAAGGTTATGATAGTGATCCCAGACCGATGTACACTTCCATGCTGATTAAATTTCAGCCTGAAGACATCCAAGCCTTCTTTAATGCCAACATCGGCAAACGTCCGATTGTGATTACCATTGCTGGCAACATGAACCGTATCAACAAGAAACAATTGTCAAAGTTTGGCAAGGTTAGCTTCTTAGAATTTAACGATGTTTTGAACAACTAACAATTCCTATTGATGGCACGCTATATCCTTAAAAAGTTTCTCTATGGTTTGCTCCTTCTGTTAGGAGTGATAACTTTAGTGTTCTTTTTGTTCACGGTTTTGCCGTCTGATCCTGCGAGAATGATGATGGGACAGCGTAGCGATATTGCCACAGAAGAAGCCATCCGTAAAGAGATGGGGCTGGACCTGCCCATTGGCGTTCAGTATCTTGCGTACCTCAACGATCTATCCCCCATTTCATGGCACCGCACTGACGATCCTGATTCGTTTTGGTTTTTGGACGATAACGACTATAGCTACGTTAACATCTGCTCTTTCAGCACCTCAAGCATCGTGCTGAAAAAACCTTTTCTGCGCCGTTCCTATCAAAGCAAGCGTCAAGTTTCTGAAATTCTGACTGAAGCGTTCCCGAAAACCGCCATCCTTGCGGTTGTATCCATCTTCTTTGCCATGATTGTTGGCATTATCATTGGCATTCTATGCGCGGTTTTCAATGGTACTTGGTTCGACAAAATTAGTTTTTTCTTTTCCGTCCTGGGAATGTCGCTGCCGTCATTTTTTGCCGCCATCCTCTTTGCCTGGGTTTTCGCCTTCCTACTATCGGACTGGACAGGTCTCAGCATGTTTGGCAGTCTGTACACCGTTGACAATTATGGAAGCGGATCTTATATTGATTGGAAAAATCTAATTTTACCTGCTGTCACATTGGGTATCAGGCCTTTGGCTGTGGTTGTTGAACTGACAAAAAATTCCATTTTGGATGTTTTGTCGCAAGATTATATTCGCACCGCCAAAGCGAAGGGACTTTCTTACAGCAAAATTTTGATTCATCACTCCTTAAAAAATGCCTTAAATCCTGTTGTCACAGCTATTTCGGGGTGGTTGGCAGGTTTATTGGCTGGGGCAGTTTTTGTGGAATACATCTTCGACTGGAAAGGGATGGGCGTTGTTATCGTGGATGCTCTTGACAAATACGACTTCCCTGTCGTAATGGGCTCTTTGCTCTATGTTGCGGTCATTTTGGTGTTTATTAACGTGATATGCGACATTATCTATGGCTGGTTGGATCCTCGCGTATCTCTTTCCGCATAATATTTTTCTGAAATGAAATCTAAAATTTCCATTTTGTTCCTTTGCTTGTGCATATTTTTCTCTGCATGCAGCGATTTACAATTTCAGCATATTGACGGCAGCGCCTTCGGCACCTACTACGCCATCACTTACAAGGGCAAAGCCAATCCGACTTTGCAACAAAGTGTGGATTCCATCCTCAAAGACCTCGACAATACCTTTTCGGTTTTCAATCCATCTTCTATGATTAACAAAGTCAATCATAATGAGGATATTATCTTAAATGAAGACTTTCTGAATGTGTTAAATCTTTCTATGGAAGTAGCCGATAAAACCGGCGGCGCTTTTGACATTACGATTGAACCCCTTGTGGAATTGTGGGGATTTGGAAAAGACAAGCGTTCCACAAAAATCACTGCTGAAATCATTGATTCTGTCAAACAGCACGTTGGTTTTCATAAAATTGCTGTTGACAAACGCAAAATAGTGAAAGAAGATTCTCTTATCCAACTGAATTTCAATGCGATAGCAAAAGGATATGCCGTAGATAAGATTGCCGATTTTCTCGTTGCAAAAGGATATAAAAACTGTATAGTAGATATTGGTGGGGAAATTGTGGCCAAAGGAAAAAAATACAACGATACCGAGTGGAACATTGGTTTGCAGGCTCCCACGGTTACCCGCGACGGCGAGATGCGCGCTTCACAAACCTTTCATTTGAAGGATCAGGCGGTAGCTACCTCGGGCAATTACCGTAACTACTTTGAAGAAAATGGGGAACGCTACGCCCATATCATCGACCCGCAAACGGGATACAGCGAAAAGAGCAATCTGCTGAGTGTTTCAGTCATTGCAGACCATTGTGTGGTTGCCGATGCCTACGCCACTGCGTTTATGGTGATGGGGTTGGAAAAGACCAAGAGTTTTTTGTCAATTCATCCGGAATTGAGTTGCATTTTCATTTACGACCAGCACGGCGAATTACAGACCGAATATTATAATATTTCCAAGTAGAAAAATACAAGAGGGGCTTGCCGTTGGCAAGCCCCTCTTGATATCAAAAATCGAATTCTCTTTTATTTCAGATTTTCAACGGCCACTTTAATACGGCGGCATGCTTCTTTCAAGTTGGCTTCTGAAGTTGCGTATGAAAGACGTATGCAGTTGTCATCGCCGAAGGCTGCACCTTGGACCAAAGCCACATTAGCATCATAAAGAATGTACATGCAAAGATCTGTTGAATTTTCAATCTTGGTTTTCTTATAGGTTGCAGCAAAAATTGAATCGGCAGGCACGTTTTTTCCGTAAAGAGCAGCAACATCGGGGAAGAAATAGAATGCACCTTGAGGCAAACGGACCTTGAATCCAGGAATTTCTTTCAGCAAATCGTAAACCATATCTCGACGAGCTTTAAACGTGTTGCGCATATCAATGATATCCTTCGATGTCTCTGGGTCAAGTTCCATAGCTTTGATAGTAGCACGCTGAGCGATAGAGCAAGTTCCAGAAGTTACCTGACCTTGGAGTTTTTTGCAAGCCTTGGCAATCTTGGCAGGAGCCGCAATGAAACCGATACGCCAACCCGTCATAGCGAAACCTTTAGCCACACCGTTCACTGTAATCACCTGATCTTTAATGAAATCAAACTGCGCGATGCTCTCATGTTTGCCTTGGAAATTGATGTGCTCATAAATTTCGTCAGCCATGATGATGATTTGAGGATAATCTTTTACCACTTCTGCAATACTGCGGAGTTCTTCTTTGGAATACAACATCCCTGTAGGATTTGAAGGGCTGCTGAACATGATGAGTTTTGTTTTGTCAGTAATGGCAGCCTTCAACTGAGAGGCAGTGATTTTAAAGTCGTTTTCAATTTTAGCAGGAATAAAAACACATTTACCTCCGGCAACCTTGGCAATTTCTCGGTAAGAAACCCAGTAAGGAGCGGGAATGATAACCTCGTCGCCAGGATTTACCAATGCCATAACCAACTGGTAGATAGACTGTTTAGCACCAGTGGAAACAACAATCTGATTGGTTTCATAATCCAGATTATTGTCTCTTTTAAATTTATGACTAATAGCTTTCAGCAATTCTGGATAACCAGGCACTGGAGGATAGTGAGTCCAGTTTTCATCGATGGCCTGCTTAGCATATTCCTTAACACTTTCGGGCGTGTTGAAGTCGGGTTCGCCAATGCTGAGACTGATGACATCCTTACCTTGTTCTTTCAATTCGCGAGCGATCTGAGTCATTGCCAGCGTTTCAGATTCGCCCATTGCCAAAATTCTTTCAGATAAAATTTCCATATTAATATTAGTTTTTATTGTTTCCCATAAAAATGCAAAGTTACACAAAAAAATCGAATTGGCAATGAAGCCAATGATTTCTAAAAATAAACTTCTGGCTGTTCTAACTGTCATAATTATTGATAATTTCCTTATTTTTGCATTTTATTCATTCAAATTTTTAGTGTAATGAAAAAAGAATTGATATTACTGTTTTCCTGCCTATTTCTCATTGGCAATATGGTAATTGCGCAACCCAGACACAACTCAAACCACCCACAAGACAACCATCTTTCTGGTGTACAGCATCAACCAGCCGGACAACATGATCCAAACCATATTCCACAGCATCAACCAGGGCAATCTCATACACAAGCCTGTCATAATTCAGGGCACCGTCCAACACACAACGACAGAGGCCTTCATCACAACAATTGGATGCCCAATCACCAACCCTGTCCGCACCCCAATTATCATCCGTCGCCAGTTTATTGCACTGATGCTGAATGTAATCATATTTTCAAGGAACTGAAAAACGAGAATTTTGACGACAACCGTCTGCGCCTGGCTGAAACTTTTGTACAAGTAAAAATGATGTCAGCCATACAAATACGCAAACTGGCAACTTCCTTCACTTTTGAATCCAATAAACTCGAATTCTTAGAATTCGCCTACGCCTTTTGCGTAGATAAGCCCAATTATTATGTTTGCCGCGATGTTTTGAAATTCAGAACAGACCAAGACAAACTCTTAGAATTTATCAGATATTAATGCAGGAATCATTTGAAAATAATCTGCATCGTTTAGTGCCAGATGCGGCGAATAAAAAGTTCCTGCTGGCCGTAAGCGGCGGCGCCGACTCGTCGGTGATGGCCTATCTTTTCCATTCGGCAAAACTGCAATTTGCCATCGCCCACTGCAATTTTCATCTTAGGGGCGATGATGCCAATAAAGATATGATGTTGGTCAGAAAAATGGCCACAAACTTCAACGTGCTGTATTTTGAAAACGAGTTCGACACCCTTGAAATACAATACAATTCGGGCAAATCCATTGAAATAGTTGCGCGTGAATTACGTTACCATTGGTTTCGAGAAATTTGCAAAGAGCATAATTTCGATTACATTGTCACGGCACATAATGCCAACGACAACGTGGAAACCTTTCTTCTGAATACCTGCCGTGGAACTGGTATCAAAGGTTTATGCGGAATTCCAGAATGTGCTCATGGAATACTTCGCCCCATGCTGATTTTTTCTTCGAAGGAAATAAGACTATTTGCTCAAAATCAACAGATTGAATACAGGAATGACCAGAGCAATTTCTCCGAAATTTATCAAAGAAACAAAATCCGACTTTCCGTCATTCCCAAGCTTGAAGAAATCAACCCGGAATTCATTTCAACGTTCTGCCGCAACAACCGCTTACTCAATGCCCAGAACAATTTCTATCGAAATCAAATTCAAAATATTATCAATCAGATAATTAAAAAAGAAAATGAAAGAATCTTAATATCTATTGAACAACTAAATTCATTTCAAGACAACGAATTGATTTTCTATGAAATATTGCTTCCCTATGGCTTTTCTCCCAAGATGATTCAGCAAATTTGGAATAACCGAAATCAAGATTCAGGAAAAAAATTCTATTCGGAAAAACATTATCTCATCAAAGATAGACAATTTTACATTCTTTCAAAAACTGAAGAAAACATTATTGATAATCAGGTTTTTAAAGATGAAAAAGATCTTGAGAAACTTCAAGAATTTGGCTTTAAAATTGAGAAAAAAACAGTTGAGGGGCCAATAAGTTTCGAAAAAGACAACCATCTTTGTTATGTTGATGCTCAGAAATTAAAATTTCCCTTAACTTTGCGGACTTGGAAAGAGGGGGATTTTTTCTATCCCTTAGGCGTGAAAGGGAAGCAAAAACTGAGCGATTTTTTTAATAATCGTAAAATTGACATTATTAACAAACATAAAATCAAGATATTATGCTCTAGGGAAGAAATTGTATGGTTGGTAGGTTTTCGCAGTGACGAACGTTATAAAATTGACAAAAACACAGAATATTATTATAAATTTACATATTATGAATCCCTTTAACGAAAATAAAAATCAGCGTTCTCCCTGGCTGTTAGTATTATGTATTTTCACTTTCATAGGTTCCGGCGTGAATTTTCTCACCTATTTCATGTTGACCTTTACCAGCAACTACCTTCCACAACTGGTGGATATGTACTCACAAATGGGTATGCCACAGGAAGTTATGGATAGTTTTGAATTCATGTTAACCATCAAACCCATTAACTTTCTCATAATAGCACTTTGCTATGGTTTAGCTGTTGTCGGTGCTGCTTTTATGCTGAAAATGAACAAGTTGGGTTTTCATTTCTATGTCATTGCCCAATTGGCATTATTTGCCATGACCAATTTGGTTATTAAAGGTATGATGTCCCAAGGCTGGACTTCCATTATGCTAACCGTAATGTTAATCTTGCTGTATGCCATGTTAATGAAAGATGTATTATTAAATCAAAATACTGATATTCAAGATTCTAACCAAGACAATAACAATCAAAATCTAGAAAGCGAAGACGAAGATGATGATGTATAGGGATGATTTTAAAATACTGGACCAAAAAGTTTATGGTCGGCCGTTAGTCTATTTGGACAATGCTGCCACGACGCAGAAACCGCAAGTAGTCATTGATGCGTTACGTTCTTATTATGAACAACTTAACAGCAACATTCATCGTGGCGTTCACTATTTGAGTCAGAAGGCTACCGATGAATTCGAGATGGCACGTGAGACTGTCAGACGTTTCATCAATGCTAAAAATTCATACGAAATCATATTCACTCGTGGTGCCACAGACTCTATCAATCTTGTTGCTGCATCCTTAGGACGCACTTGTTTGCAAGCCGGCGATGAAATCATCGTAAGTGAGATGGAACACCATGCCAACATTGTTCCATGGCAGTTCCTTTGTGAAGAGCGCGGTTGCATTCTCAAGGTCATCCCCATTAATGAAGAAGGCATTTTGCAGATTGACAAGTTGCCGGAACTCATCAGTTCGAGGACTAGGTTGCTTGCCATTACGCATGTTTCCAACACGCTCGGCACTATCAATCCGATTAAGAAAATCATCGAAATAGCTCACAATCAAAATGTTCCCGTTCTTATCGATGGTGCGCAAGCAGTGGCTCACTGTAAGGTGGACGTACAGGACTTGGACTGTGACTTTTATTGCTTTTCTGCCCACAAGATGTACGCTCCCATGGGCATTGGCGTGATGTACGGGAAAGAGGAGTGGCTAAATAAAATGCGGCCGTACCAAGGCGGTGGCGAAATGATTAAGCAGGTTACTTTTGCCAAGACAACTTATAACGAATTGCCTTTCAAATTTGAAGCCGGCACTCCCAGTGTAGGCGATGCCATGGGACTGAAAGTTGCCATAGACTATCTTGAAAACATTGGCATGGAGAAAATTGCCACATATGAAAGTGAATTACTGAATTATGCCGTTGAGCGTCTCACGACGATTCCAGGAATACGGATATATGGCAATGCGCCGCAAAAATCGGCGATTGTATCATTCAACATTGGGAAAATCCACCCATCGGATATAGGCACAATCATTGACAAGTTAGGAATTGCCGTACGCACGGGACACCACTGCACGCAACCCATCATGGACCATTTTGGCATCCCTGGAACGGTGCGTGCATCATTTGCCTTGTACAATACAAAAAAAGAAATCGACGACCTCTACGAGGCCGTCGACAGGGCTAGAATGATGTTGGAATAAATATATCCCAACAAATTAGTTTTTCGAAAGTTTCTTGTAGATGACTTCGTTCTTATCGGTATAGATGCGAACGATGTACATTGCATTTTCCAACTGGCTAACTGGCAGGTTGATTACGCTTTCACCATTGTTAGTGTAATTGTAAACCACTTTGCCCAACATATCGAAAACTTCGATGTTTTTGATAATTTTATCTGCCGATTCAATCTTTACTTGATTGTGAGCGGGGTTAGGGAACATGGTGATAGCATTGTCAGCAATAATATTACCAATGCCTGTTCCATTAGCATCCTGCTTAACAGTAATTTTGAATGTAGTACCATCATTTTTCGTAAAGGTAACTGTACATTTACGAGAAGCATCGCCATCATTAGGTTGGCAAGTAACGGTGACAGGGGTTGAACTGATGCCTGATTCGATGCTGAGAGTGAACCAGCTATGGTCGCCATTGTAACTAACGGTCCAAGAATCGTTAGTAGTCAATTGATAGTTATAGCTACCGCCATTAGCTCCAAATACGTGGGCGGCAGGAATTACGTAGAAAGAAGAAGTAAGGTCGAGATAATCGCAAGTACTTGCTGACATTGGAACAGGATCCAACCAAGGTTTCAGCTGTTTGTTCGAAGTTGAACCTGCGGAAGTCCAGTGATAAGAGACCTTACCATAAAATTCTCGAGCTTCGTAGCTACAAGTTGAGCTACCGCCTGTCAAAGTTCCAACAACCAAGCCATTCTGATTGAAAAGAGGGGATCCTGAAGAACCGCCCTCAGTAACGCTATGACCGTGAGTGGTAGTAGCCCATGGCACCACCCAATATGCGTTGGTTGCACCATCATTAAACGTACCTGATGTCAATGTCTGTGTATAAGTTGAGATTTTCTTTACATCAGCTGCGGGGTGGTGGATACAAACACCTGAAGTACTGGGAGAAGTTGACTTGTTCCAACCATTGAAAACGACACCTGCCTGTTTCAATTGGTTCAGGGGTGCATTTTTCATTTTCAAAAGCAAAAAGTCAGAACCACCAATAGAACCAGTTGAGATAGGACTGTTGGAAACTTTCTCAGCGCCGCGGAAAAGGGAGTATGAAGGTTCGGAATAGCAAGTACAGTAAGGGCATTCATAATTGAAATAGAATTCTGTGTAACCCAAATAAGTAGGCGTAGCCCCTTCGGCACAGTGATTAGCAGTCAAGAAATAAGGGGTGGCATCACCCATAGTGTTATTAATCAAAGTGCCAGAGCACCAACCTACCACTAAATCGCCATCTTCTTCGCCATAAGCCAAAATGCGAGCGACTCCACGTTGTTGAACGCGCCAATTATCGCCTTCCGAACAGTTGACATTAATCATACAACTTTGTGAAGCACCATAACCTGTATCGCCATCGCGGGTGCCATTGACGCTAAGATGAGGAATTCCTTCGCTACGATAGAAATAGGTATAACCAGCAATTTCTATGGAAGGAGTGTTAACATTGTTAAATTGGCGAGGGGAAACATATTCCAAAATAACATCGCCATTGGCGAAGATACCTGAAGTGAAATTTTCGCCTGAGGGGTTACTTTCATGAGTAAATGGTCCAAAAATCAAGGACATATCTTCGTTATAGCAAAAAAACTGAGCACCTTCTGGAAGTTCAAAACGGCTGAAAAGGATATCGCAACCTTTTGCGCTCTTATTGCTGATACGCAGGCGCCAAACATTGCAACCATCATCGGTAGTTTCCCACAAACCGCTATTGGTCATATTCAAATTCATAGGAACAACGATGGCAACTTTCAAAGGAGTACCATCCTGAATTGATTTTTGTTCTTTAGCCTGAATGCGCGCCATATCAGGAGTAGCGACATCATATTGCGGAACAATGATACTTGACAATCCAGCCTCTGCACTCTTTGGCAGCACGCCACTGTTAATCTGTGCCATCAAACTATTGCACAATACCATGATAGTTGCAAGCAACAAAATTGAGGTGATTTTTTTCATTTTTACGTTTCTAATTAATAATTTCTAGATTGAATTTATTTGAGGTTGCAAAGGTAGTATTTTTTTTTCGTTTTTTTTCTTTCAAAATGAAAAAAGTATTCAAAAAAAAATTGTACTTTTGCAACGCTGTTGTGAATGGCATTTTTTTGGAACTTTTTAAATTCTCACAAGTTCCACATTTTTCCCCTCTAACATTTTATTAATAAATTCCGTTAATCCTTTTTTTATGGAAAATTCTCCTGAAAAGAAAACTAAAAGAAAACGTATTGCGAACTCTGCCAACGTTCCCGTAGCAACTTCCAACCAGAAAAAAATCGCTTCCGGATTGGTTAACGTTACAGATAAAAAGAAAATTCCCCAAACTGAAGAGTCAATAAATGCCGAGGATCTTTCCAACAATGAAGCATCTGTTATAGATACAAAAAACGCAGAAATGCACGAGGGGCAAGAAATTACTTTGGAAATCCCCTTCGATTCGATGCCTCCGAAGGATGAAGCAACGAAACAAACAAAGGCCAAACATAATCGGAATACGAAGAAAAAAACCGGAAAATCCTCTCAAGAACCGACTTCTACAACTAATGAAGAAGTTTCGTCCAATGAAAAGATGGACATTCCGGAAATTTCTGGACTTCCCAAACAGGCGATGACAGAGGCGCAAGAAAACAAAAAGAATAAAACCAATCGCAAAAAAGGGAAAATTGCTGAAATTGCCTCTGATGTACATCTTTTGAATGACATTCTTTTGGATGATGAAACTTTCTCAACCGAAGAAGTTGCTTCCAACGATGAACTCATTCAAGACAAAACCACTGATGAACAAAACGTTGTGAAAGAAACTGAAGAAATTTCCATTTCTCAAGAAAATAATTCCAAAGATAAAAATCCATCTAAAAATCATAAAAAAGAAAACAAAAACGAAGTTTTCGCTCAGCAATGGGCCATTGTTTCCGATGCCAATTTTGATGGATCGATTACAGCGGAAGGCGTTTTGGAAATCTCCGCAGACGCCTGTGGATTTCTACGTTCTTCAGACTATAATTACCTCTCTTCTCCTGATGACATCTATGTATCACCCTCGCAAATCAAATTGTTTGGTTTGAAAAATGGAGATACCATCAAAGGAACCATTCGACCACCCAAGGAAGGGGAAAAATTCTTTCCACTGATAAAGATTGAAAAAATCAACGGTCGCAATCCTGAGGACATTCGCGACCGCGTTCCTTTCGACTATCTGACGCCGATGTTTCCGGATTCAAAAATCAGACTTACGGGACACAAAGACGAAAGTTTCAGCACGCGTATCATCGACCTTTTCGCACCTATTGGCAAAGGCCAGCGCGGCCTGATTGTTGCTCAGCCAAAAACAGGTAAAACCGTGTTACTCAAGGAAATAGCAAATGCTATTTCTGCTAATCATCCAGAAATTTATTTGATAATACTGTTGATTGACGAGCGTCCGGAAGAGGTTACCGATATGCAGCGCAGTGTGAATGCAGAAGTCATTTCGTCTACTTTCGATGAACCTGCAGAACGCCATGTCCGCATTGCCAATATGGTTTTGGAAAAAGCGAAACGAATGGTAGAATGTGGTCATGACGTGTGCATTCTTTTGGACTCAATAACCCGTTTGGCTCGTGCATTCAATACGATGGCGCCAGCTTCCGGCAAGGTGCTTTCGGGCGGCGTCGAGGCCAATGCCTTACAAAAACCCAAACGTTTCTTCGGCGCCGCCCGCAACATCGAAAACGGCGGCTCCCTGACCATCATCTCTACCGCCCTTATTGAAACCGGTTCCAGAATGGATGAAGTCATCTTCGAAGAATTCAAGGGTACCGGCAACATGGAACTCCAGCTCGACCGCAAACTTTCCAACAAGCGCATCTATCCTGCCGTGGACATTGTAGCTTCCAGCACCCGCCGCGACGACCTGCTTCAACCTCAGGAAGTACTTCAAAAAGTCTGGGTTCTCCGTAACCACCTTGCCGATATGACCACCATCGAAGCTATGACTTTCCTTAAGGAAAGAATGGGACCCACCCACAGCAATGAGGAATTTCTGGTTTCGATGACGAAAAATTAATAACTGAAATTTGAGAACTGTTTTTTCGAGAACTACTTGATAAATAAGAAAATTATTAGCAAAGCTTATTTAACGAAAATCTATCTTTATAACATTATGAAGAAATTATTATTTATTGTATTTGCTATTCTTCTGGTGGCCTGTGAAAATAAAAAGGCTGCTGAAACAACTCCCATCGTTGAACAAAATACTAAAGAAGTTGTTGAATCTGAAGCAACTAATGGTCCAGAAATGGATGCGTCAGACTTCGTTAACGTGGCCGATGCCGTTCCCGACGTGATTCTGGAAATCCGCTATTACAGCACTTACAATTTTGTGGGTGACCGCATTGACGGGTATGAAGCCCCCGTTGCCTTACTTACGAAAGAAGCAGCTGCCGCTTTGAAAAAAGCCAGCGATACTTTAATTGCCCAAGGCTATCGTTTAAAAGTTTTTGATGCTTATCGTCCGCAAACTGCCGTCAACCACTTCATTCGCTGGGCAAAAGATGTGGAAGACACAAGAATGAAGGAATATTTTTATCCTCAAGTTGACAAAAGCCGTTTGTTTGAATTGGGGTTCATTTGTGCTAAATCCGGCCACAGCCGCGGCAGCACCATCGATCTTACCCTTTTCGACATGGCAACTGAACGCGAAGTGGATATGGGTTGTCCCTTCGACTGGTTTGGCCAAGAATCTCATCCAAGTTACACCAATCTGACAAAAAAGCAATTGGAAATGCGCCAATTATTGCGTAATACAATGATAAATGCCGGATTTAACCCTTTGGATACAGAATGGTGGCACTTCACCTTGAAAAACGAACCTTACCCAGAGACTTATTTTGATTTTCCCAATCAGCTTCTCAGCAAAGCCGAATAGAACATTATTTCAAATTCATCATCAACTCATCAACAATACGCTCGGCGGTATGGCCATCGCCATAAAGCCCTTTCTGAAATTGCTGCTGGGATTGTAACATCTTGTACACGGCATTTACAATAGCTTGCGAATCAGTTCCTGCCAAACAATTCAAGCCATTTTTTACCAATTCCACCCATTCGGTCTCATTTCGCAGCGTAACACATTTCTTATCAAAGAAATACGCTTCTTTTTGCAAACCACCACTATCGGTGAGCACCAATGAACAATGCTGCAACAAATACAGCATTTCAAAATAACCGACGGGTTCTATAAATGTGATTTTTGAATTATTAAAATCAAAATCCAAAGCCTGCAAACGCAATCTTGTTCGCGGATGAAGCGGCAAAACCACCTGTGTCTTCCCAGCAAGAAAATTCAAGGCCCTGAAAATAGAAATTAGAACTTGTTGATTATCGGCATTTTCGGCGCGGTGAACTGTGGCCAAAAAGAATTCTTTGTCTAAATTTATTGGAGGTTTTATCGCCTTTGGCTGATAATATGAGCAGGCATCATACATCACATCTCCACAAAGACTAATCATGGCATTATTATTCAATGATTCATTGTTGAGATTTTCAACCGCCGTCAATGTAGGACAGAACAAAAAATCGCTAAGTTTGTCGGTTTGAATGCGGTTGTATTCTTCAGGCATTGCATTATTGAAGGAACGCAGGCCGGCCTCCACGTGGGCCAGTGGAATTCCGCACTGCTTTGCCGCCCTCGCACCCGCCAAAGTGGAATTAGTGTCGCCATAAACCAAAACACAATCGGGCTGCTCTTTTTGCAATAAAGGCAAAAGTCTCTCGACCATCATTGCAGTTGCACTTTCCGACGGCAAGTTGTTAACATTCAAATGATAAGCAGGTTCTGGAATATTCATTTCACGGAAAAAAAGTGCCGACATATTGTCATCGAAATGTTGTCCGGTATGGACCAGCACCTCCACAACATCCTTGCGACTCGCAATGCAACGACTCAAAGTGGCTGCCTTGACAAACTGGGGGCGCGCCCCGACCACCGTCAAAATCTTTTTTACTTTTGAAGTTGAACTTTCAGCCATTGTAAATCGTCTTGATAAGTAATTTTTCGATTCAGATTTTCACCTTTTACTATAGCAATTTTATGTTCAGGCAAATATTTGAAAACAACACTGCAATCATCGGTTGGAGCAAATTGCGGATCCTGCAAGCCAAGGGCAAAAGCATCTTTCAAAGTTTTTATCCGAAAAGCCTGAGGTGTTTGGGCATAATATACTTTTTTTCTATCAGGAATGGAATTAACCATTTCATTATCAATAGAATAAAATATTGTATCAGTGGCAGGCATTGCTACCGCTGCCGCGGCGTGATTTTTCATTGTATTTAGGACTTCTGTTATCAGCTGCTGAGAAATCAGGGGACGGGCAGCATCGTGCAACAAAATCACATCGTTGGGATGGTTTTCATAATGTTTTAAAGCGGCCAAAGACGACTGGTAACGCTCTTCACCACCCTGCAAAACCACCTTCAATTTGGAATACAAACCACTATCTTTCAACGTATTAATATGTTTCATAAAAGCAGAAGAAACCACAACGGCAACCTCATCAATTTGTGGATGAAGCTGAAATTGCTCTATTGAATATTCGAGGAGCATTTTCCCATTGATGGAGACGAACTGCTTGGGCAAACCCATACCCACACGTGAGCCACTTCCCGCCGCCAAAATGATAGCAATATTCATATCTTTTACAGATTAATTTTCGTTTGCAAAAATAGTTAATTCCAAGGAGATTTCGGACTTAATTCCATTTTCCTGCAACAAAATTCTGAAAAATATGGTTTCCTATCTTAATTTCACCGTGTAAAGTGGCGTGTAAATTGGTCCGGTGGGTTGCAAACGACTTTGGTAAAGTATAATTTCGGCAATGGAAATTTGTTGAGAAAACTGTGGTTGATTTTTGTCAATTATCTCCCAAAAATATTTTCTGCTTTGTGTTTCCTTGACTCGTCCCAAAGTAATATGCGGCACCACATTGCCATGATTTGGATCGAACCCGAGGGCTAAAAGTTGTTTTTCCAAATCATTAAACAAAGACAGATAAGCACCGAATTCTTCGAAACCCAGCCAGATTACAGAAGGAGCATAACGACTTCCAAACACGCCCAATTTATTCATTTCCAGATTAAAAGCATTAAAATCATGGGAGATATTGTTCAGTATTTGTTTCAATTTTGGAATTTGGGCATCGGGAGTCTGTCCTAAAAAACGATGTGTTATGTGTTGCAGTTTGCCTTCAACCCACACAATCTTATCGTTTGCCAAATATCTTTTCAGATTCTGTTCCAAATCCAAAAATGGCTGTTCCAATTCTATTTTAGTAGCAATGAATAATCTTTTCATCTATTGATTTTCAATTACTTCCATTGGGCTAAACACCGAAAACCATAACGTGTTTCAGCATTGTCAGAAGTCAACGAATACCTCAAAAACAGCAATCCATCAGGAGCTTTATAGGAGGATAATCTGAAGTGATTATCGGGAGTTGGATTGGAATCGTTTTGGATGAACTTCATTTTTATCAGCATATACTCTGCATTTCGGTCGGTGCGCCAAACACAATATGCCCGTGCTTGTTCGTTGCTAACACCCAGAACCGGATAATTTATGTAGGCAGGATTTTTCCAATATTTATCTGCAATAGAATTAGGAAGTTGTTGGGAAATTATCTTCTGATCAGGCAATGCGGCTTTATATTCCTGAGAATCTTTTCCGTAAACATGCTCTAACCAAAACACATATTCCATCCAATCTATATTGCAGATTTCATGTCCATCTATATACAAATCTGAAGTTATCTTTTCCAGTGATTTTAAGGTATACTGTTTCTGATAATTTTTAGGGATACGTTGTGCTGAAAGGGTGCCAACAAAAACAAAAACTGCAAAAAAAACTAAAATTCCGAATTTTTTCATGATATTAAAAATATGTATTTTCATTTAATGACGTCGAATTTTTTTGACTGTTGCCCAGCCCAATATTTTTTCAAGAATAAAAGAGGGAGATGCGTACTCACCTCCCTCTGAAGATATTTTCAAATAACAATTATTTTTCGAGGCTGCAAACGAGGTTTCTGTCACCGTAAGCGTCATCGATTTTGCTAACAGTGGGCCAGTATTTATCATCGTGAGCGATTGGGAAGGCAGCCTGTTGTCTGCTGTAAGGTCTGTCCCAAGTGTCGGCACAAACCACACCCATGGTGTGAGGAGCGCGTTTGATAACATTGTTTTCGCGGTCAGCCTTGCCACTTTCGATGTCGGCGATTTCCTGACGGATAGCGATCATAGCGTCGCAGAAGCGGTCGAGTTCGCTCAGCGGTTCGCTTTCGGTAGGTTCAACCATCAAAGTGCCATGAACTGGGAATGCCACTGTAGGAGCGTGGAAACCATAGTCCATCAAACGTTTAGCGATATCACCAACCTGAACGCCAGCGGTACGGTCAAATTCGTTGCAATCCAAAATCATTTCATGAGCGCACATACCTTGAGTTCCGGTGTACAGAATTTTGTAGTGATTTTGCAATCTTGCGCGGATATAGTTTGCATTGAGGATAGCATATTTTGTAGCTTCAGTCAAGCCCTTGCCACCGCACATTTTGAGGTAACCGTAAGTAATGGGCAACAGGTAAGCACTACCGTATGGAGCGGAAGCCACCTGACTACCATTCTTGCCGCCAGTTTCGATGAGGGCGTGGTTAGGCAGGAAGTCAACCAATTTTTCGCAAACTGCGATAGGTCCGACGCCAGGGCCACCACCACCGTGAGGCATTGCGAAGGTCTTATGCAAGTTGAGGTGGCAAACATCAGCACCCATATTACCAGGAGATGTCAAACCAACCTGAGCATTCATATTAGCGCCATCCATATAAACCAAGCCGCCATTTTCGTGGACGATCTTGATGATATCGAGGATAGCTTCTTCGAAAACGCCATGGGTTGAAGGATAAGTAACCATCAAGCAAGAAAGTCTGTCTTTGTATTCGATAGCTTTTGCACGCAAATCTTCAACATCGATTTCACCGTTTTCGGTTGATTTAACCACTACAATCTGGTTGCCAGCCTTAGCTGAAGAAGCCGGGTTAGTACCATGAGCAGAAGCAGGAATCAAGCAAACGTTGCGGAAACCTTCACCGCGTGAAATATGATAATTTCTGATGACAGTCATGCCGGCGTATTCACCAGCGGCACCTGAATTAGGCTGCAAAGAAACAGCTTTGAAACCGGTAACCACTGCCAACCACTGGCTAACTTCGGCAATCATTTCGAGATAACCTTCTGCTTGTTCAGCGGGTGCGAAAGGATGAATATTGCAAGTATTAGCCCAGCTCAACGGCAGCATTTCAGCGGCAGCATTCAGCTTCATAGTGCAAGAACCCAGTGGAATCATAGCACGGTTCAATGACAAGTCCATGATTTCCAATTTCTTCATATAACGCATCATTTCTGTTTCTGATTGATACTTATTGAAGATTTCCTGCTGCATGAAAGGAGATTTTCTGAGCAGAGTGTCAGGAATATTCAATGCAGGATTGCCACAGCAACCTTGGCAAACATATTCTTTGAATTCCTTGCCAGCGGCCTGAGCCAAAACTGAAAGGATATCGTTAACGTCGTCCAGGACAACGGTTTCATCAAGGGCAACGCTGAAGCAAGTGTCGCACCAGTAGTTGAAGTTGATTTTCTGTTCGAGCGCAGCCACTTTCACGTCGTCGGTAGTAATACCTTCGGGAACTTCGAAGCAAAGGGTGTCGAAGAAAATCTTGTTACCTTGTTTGTATCCGTATTTTTCAGCTTCGCGAGCAAGAACGCCAGCGAGAACGTTGATTTTGGTAGCTTTTTTGCGCAGGCCATCAGCGCCGTGCCACATTGCGAAGAAACCAGCCATGATGGCAGTCAGAGCACTTGCGGTGCAAATGTTCGATGTGGCTTTTTCGCGTTTGATATGTTGTTCACGAGTTTGGAGAGCCATACGAACAGCGCGATTGCCTTCTGCGTCAACAGTAATACCAATGATACGGCCGGGCATCTGGCGTTTGAAGCTTTCCTGGCAGGCGAAGAAGCCAGCAGCGGGGCTGCCGAATCCCATTGGCAAGCCAAAGCGCTGGGTTGAACCCATCACGCAATCCGCACCCCATTCGCCTGGAGGGGTCAGCAGTGTCAATGCCATCAAATCAGAAGCAACACCTACGAAAACATTGTGAGCTTTAGCTTTCTGGACAAAAGCGGTAAAATCATGAATTTCACCATGTTGGTTAGGATATTGAACCATTGCTCCGAAGAAAGTGTCATCGAGTTCAACCTCATCAGCATTGCCGATAACTAATTCGATGCCTTGAGGAGCGGCATTGGTTTTCATCACGCCGACAGAATGTTCGAAAACGTCTTCTGAAACGAAATATTTCTTTACGTCGTTTTTCACTTGTTCACGAGTACGGCTGTGATAGAACATCAACATCATTTCTCCAGCGGCAGTAGCCTCGTCCAACAAGGAAGCATTGGCCAAAGGCATACCAGTCAGACCGACAATCATCGTTTGAAAATTCAACAGAGCTTCGATTCGACCCTGGGAAATTTCAGCTTGATAGGGAGTATAAGCAGTGTACCAACCTGGATTTTCGAAGATGTTACGCAAAATCACTGAAGGGATGCGGGTGTTGTAATAACCCATACCGATATAAGAACGGTAAACTTTATTTTTAGCCATCAAGCGGTTCACCTCGTTGAGGTATTCGTATTCGCTTAAACCGTCGGGAAGAGCCAAAGGTTCTTTCAGTCGGATAGCGGCAGGAACTGTTTTCTCGATCAGTTCATCCATAGATTTTACACCGATGGTAGCCAACATTTTGGCGGTCTCAGCTTCGCTCGGACCGTTATGCCTTCTAATGAATTCGTCTTTTATCATACTGAATAATATTTATTTAAGTTAATAATTACATTATTGAAAAATGACTTGCAAAGATACGTTTTTTTTCGATTGCGATATGACTTTTATCCCAATTTCGACTTATAATCGGCGTATGAACCAGGCTGGCTGAATAGAATGAACTCTCCATCCTTTTGAATCATGCCGATAGCAGGATGTTTTACACCATTAAAAAACGTCGTTTTCACCATCGTGTAATGAATCATATCGTCAAAAACAATGCGATCACCGATTTCAAGCGGTTCGGGGAAAGCGAAGTCGCCCATGCCGATGAAGTCACCAGCCAGGCAAGAGCAGCCGCCCAGACGATAAACATACTTGCTGTTTTCGTTGGGGTCGCTGGCCCCTAAGACCAAAGGTTTATAAGGCATTTCGAGACAGTCGGGCAAGTGGCACGAGAACGAAATATCCAGCATTGCAATCTTGATACCTTTACTTTCAACGATATCTTCAACTGTTGAAACGAGTACACCCGTTTGCCAACCCACCGCCTCGCCAGGTTCGAGAATAACTTCCTCAACGTTGGGATAGCGCTGACGGAAATCCTTCAGCAACCCGATTAGATGCATAATGTCATAATCCTTGCGGGTAATGTGATGACCACCACCGAAATTTACCCAACGACACTCCTTGATAAGATGACCGAAACGGGCTTCGAAATGCTCAAGACAATGTTCAAGGGCGTAGCTGTCGTTTTCGCACAAACAATGAAAATGCAGACCTTCGATGCCTTCTGGCAAATGCTCTGGCATATCTTCTGACATAATGCCCAGACGAGAACCAGGAAGTGCCGGATTGTACAAATCCGTTTCAATTTCTGAATATTCCGGATTGACACGCAAACCGAAACTCACCTTTTTGGGGAATGCCAAAGCCCTTTCCTTAAAACGTGACCACTGACTCAAGGAGTTGAATGTAATATGACTACTATACACCAACATGGACTCAAATTCATCCTCATGATAAATTGGGGCGAAAGTGTGAGCCTCGCAACCCATTTCCTCGACAATCAATCGCGCCTCATTGAGCGAACTTGCCGTTGCCCCCGCCAAATACTGCTTCACCAACGGAAAAGAATGCCAGAAAGCAAAACCTTTCAGGGCACAGATAATTGACACATTCGCCTCTTTTTGCACCAGGTCAAGCAATTGCAAATTGGCTTCCAATGCCTGCTCATACATAATATAGCATGGTGAAGGATATTGTTCAAACTGGGGTATCATATTTTATCGTTTATTTCATTAATATAGAAAATTATCGCAGTTTATTTCTCAGATAGCTGTTTTTGACGTAGGCAAAGAAAATGACGACACCAATGAGATTCATAATCCAGGCGGCCCAAAAAGCCCAATGATAACCGACATTTTCAGAAAGGATACCCCCGACCAGAATACCCAAACCCACACCAATATCCCAACTGATAAGGACGCTGGAATTGGCAGTACCGCGCTGCGTATGAGGAGCAAGATTGATAAACATCGTCTGGAACGCCGGCCACATGTGCCCGTTTCCCAAGCCAATGACCAGGGCGGCGCCATAATAACCAATAGAATTATGCAACGCAGCAAAAAGCAGATAGCCGCAAAGCGAAATACAAATACCCACCGACGCATTCTTCACGATTTTGCCCTGGCGGAGCGTGCGGCTACCAACCAAACGCGACAAAATCAGTCCGATGGAAAGCAACATGAAGAAGAATCCCGTGCCACCAGTGATGCCCAGTTCCTCCTTGCCATAAATTGCCACATAAGTTGCGATGACGCCATACGAAAAAGAATAGCAAACCATCGCCAGTGCTTCGCTCCACCCTTTCAGCAGGAAAAACCTGTCAAGAGAAACTTTAGGCTTATCTTTAACCAGTTCACGGTCGTTGAGTTTCAGTGTGGCATTAATGGCAAAGCCTATGCTTGAGGTAATGAGTGCTATCCAGAACAGCAATTCGTAACTATCTGAAATTTGGAGAATATAGATGGCCAAAGCTGGAGCGATAGCAGAAGCAATATTATTGCTCAAGCCATAATAACCAATGCCTTCTGCCCTTCGTGAAGGATGCAGTACATCAATGGCAACGGTACTATTGGAAACCGTTGTTGCACCAAATGGAGCACCATGCAAGGTACGGACAATGGCAAAAAGCAAAAGCGAACCCGCCATCAGATAGCCACCGAAAAATATACAAAAGAGACCATAAAACAACAGGAGTACTTTCTTTCGTGGAAAACTATCGACGAAGAACCCCCCGAAAGGCCTAATCAACAAGGCCGTCAAAGTGTAGCCCGAAAGGACGAGGCCAATCATTTGCTTGTCAGCATCAAAAGTTTCTTTCAAGTACAAAGGCAACAAGGGTGTCAACAGCATGAAAGAGAAGAAAATCATAAAGTTGGCAATCCAGACTTTCAAATAATTGCTGTTCCAAAGACGTTCTTGTGGGGCTTGTTCTATAATATTCATTTTTTTTGAAAAGGCTGGCAAAAGTACGAAAAATTTTCGTACTTTTGCCGTCGCAAATGGGACGTTAGCCCAGTTGGTTTAGAGCGCTGCCTCCACACGGCAGAGGTCATAGGTTCAAATCCTATACGTCCCACTTCCCTTTAAAAATTTTTTTATAAATTTCCTCCTTCGGGAATTTTTTATTTTAAATCATCAAAGTGCTGATTACACGGATTATTAAATCCATCGATGACACTTCTTTCATTTCCATATCCAAAACCTACAGCGTGTTTGAAAAGAATTTAGATTTGCTGAACTGTTGGACTAATGAAGTCCAATACGAAAATTTTCCTGATTTTGACAGCCTTAATGCGATTTGTTTGTAATATTCTAATATTCAACTTTTAAGAAAAAAGTTTCGGGTAACTTGGGTGACGCGATCCTCAAAATGCCATAATGTCCCTTCTCGAAACTATAGAAATCAACCTGACAAATCCAAGTGACGCATGGTCAAAGTCAAGGAAGGGCAGAACAACAACTAACCAGTTGTACCGTCGAAGGAGGTGTTGTCGGCAGTGTGGCACTGAAACTACGGTGTCTGAAAGACACCACAACAAGTAACCGGGGACGAAGTCCTCGGTGATAGAGGCGTTGTTAGAATCTGTTGCCTGAAAGGCAATACCATTTTCTGATACTTTCTTTGAGACCCAAAGAAAGTATCGCAAAGAAAGGTTTCCCGCTGAACAAGCCTTTGCTACAAATCGGGCAGTTGCAGGCTAAACGCAGAAACTCGCAGGCTCCACTTCGTTCCGCCTGCTCAAACAGTCTGCGTTCTTAACGCCCGCACCCGCCGCGATTTGTCACGCAAAGCGCTTGTAAGGCGGTGGATATAAATGGTGGGAAATGGCTGAAAGCAGCCTGAAGGAAAATACAATATAATAGTTCATAACGGCCTAATAGGCAACGTTTAAGAAAAAAGTTTCGGGTAACTTGGGTGACGCGTAGTCAAAGTCAGGAAAACCTACAGCGTGTTTGAAAAGAATTTAGATTTGCTGAACTGTTGGACAAAAGAAATCCAATACGAAGATTTTGTTTCTTTGTCGAATCTTGATATTTTTTGACAAAAAGAGAGGCGAATTGTGATAATCCGCCTCTCTTTGAAATTTATATAAAACCTGCAAATATTACTTTTGGGCAGGTTTGATGATGATTTTAGAGGCAGCACCCCCTTCAAGAGGAATAATGTGACGTACGCCATCTATCCAGTAGGCAGGCTTGATGCCTTCATGAATGGTATAGAAACTTCCCACCAAATAAAGCTGGTTTTTGGAGTTGATTGACATATCAATAATAGAACTGATGGTGTTGCCTTCTGGGTATCTATACATCGTTTCCTGCATAACGCTACCGTCTTTCACAACATAAAAGCCACCATAACAGGTGTCCATATATGGCTTACCAGTTGTTGGACTTATTTCGTAGTGCTCGTAATCTTCAGTTATTAAAGAATAGTTGCTCCGGCTTCCTTCCGCTTCGGTTTTATTCCACTTGGAAGAATTGACTATTCCATAGGCCATGCTGACATTTGAGCCCTCCCACTGGTAAGGGATTCGGATGCCCATACCTGTCTGACTATCGTATTCGTATGCCGTGTAGTTTTCGTATTCATCCAAATAACGACCAACGACTTTGAAATTGGCACCATTGGTCAGTGTGCCGGCATCAACTGTCGCTGAAGCACCGTTCATAGGATCTACATTTACAAGTTGACGATCTACCCATACTGCCGGAACGTATTTGCCATTAGCATTTACATAGAAACCTGCAATGAGTTCATGACCATCCTTATAATCCATTGATGTAATGTACCATTTACTTATATTGTCTCCACCGGGAATAGGTAAGTTTGTCGCGGTGGTGCCGTCCCACACGGCGGGTCTAATTTGATCGGTAAGATGCAATCCCGCGAGGGCAATCTTTCCATTGTCTTCTATGGCAATGCGGCAAAAAGAAGCATAATCAAAGTCATATTCATAACAAGGTACGCCATTTTTGAATAACATTGATGATGGAAGAGAACCATCATCGTCAGGTTCCACTTCTCCTACAACATAAATATCGCCATTGTCTGCCATCGCCATGTCAAGTGCGCCAAAATCTCCAATATTATTGTCAAAAAAGCTTAGTTTGCCATTCGTTAGGAGAAATGATTTTGTGACACCGTAAGTTCCCATGATATAAACGGTTTCTTCTGAAGTCGGTTCAACAGGATCGTCTTTTTTAGGATCATCTTTTTTACAGGACATGAAAACTACCGACAGCAAGAGGCATGTCAAGGTGAGTAATTTGATTTTTTTCATGGTACATTACTTTTGGGCAGGTTTGATGATGATTCTGGAAGCAACGCCATCTTCAAGATCAATAACGTGACGTACGCCATCCACCCAGTAGGCAGGCTTGATGCCTCCGTCAATGTCATAGAAACTTCCTACCAGATAAAGCTGGTTTTTGGAGTTGATTGACATATCAATAATAGAGCTGATGGTGTTGCCTTCTGGGTATCTATACATTGTTTGCGGCAGAACGCTGCCGTCTTTCATCACATAAAATCCTCCATAACAGGTGTCCATATATGGTTCATCAGTTATTGGATTTATTTCGTAGTGCTCATAATCTTCAGTTATTAAAGAATAGGTACTGCGGGTTCCTTCCGCTTCGGTTTTATTCCACTTGGAAGAATTGACTATTCCGTATGCTACGCTGAAATTTGAGTTTTCCCACTGATAAGGGATTCGAGTGCCTATGCCAGATTGACTATCATATTCGTATGCCGTGTAGTTATCGTCTTCATCTAAATAATTACCAACGATTTTGAAATTGGCGCCATTGGTCAGTGTGCCGGAATAGATTTTTGCTGAAGCCCCATTCATGGGATCTACATTTACAAGTTGGCGATCTACCCACACTAATGGAACGTATTTGCCATCATAATTCAAATAGAAACCAACAATGAGTTCGTGACCATCCTCATAATCTATGGATGTAACATGCCATTCATTTATGTTGCTTTCACCAGTAAGAGGCAAATTTGTTGCGGTGGTGCCGTCCCACACGGTAGGTCTGTATTTATCTGATAAATGTAAACCCGCAAGGACAATCTTACCATTGTCTTCTATGGCAATGCCGCCAAAAGAAGCGTAATCAAAATTATATTCATAGCAAGGAACGCCGTTTTTGAATAGCAATGATGATGGAGACCCACCGAGCCCAAAACGTTTTACTTCTCCCACAACATAGAGGTCGCCATTGTCTGCCATCGCCATGTCAAGTGCACCAAATTTTCCTATATTATTGTCAAAGTAGCTTAGTTTGTCATTTGTCATGAGAAAGGATTCAGACCCGTAAGTTCCCATGATATAGACAGTTTCTTCTGAGGTCGGTGTGTCCGGATCTTCTTTTTTGGGTTCGTCTTTTTTACAGGACATGAAAACCATCGACAGCAAGAGGCATGTCAAAGTAAATAATTTGATTTTTTTCATGTTTTTTTGCGGGTTCGATATGTTAAAATGGTATCAAAAGCTGGTGAACCCATTAAACAGTTCTTGATACAAAAAAATATGTTAGAATAATCCAATTTCAACATAAAAATTGCGTTTGCAAAAGTACAAATAAATTCTATAAGTTCAACATGAAACGAATTTCCGTAGGGGCAATGCACGCCAAGGCCTCCACGGGGTTGAACGATTATTCTATTATCTTTTCACGAATTTGACCTCGCTAACCGTTCCGTCAAGGTTGATAACGCGAACAAAATGCAAACCAGAGGCAAGATTTTCGACAGAGATCATACAACGGTTCGGATCGGGCGTAGCGATTGTTTTCTGCAACTGACCAATAGCATTGAACACTTCAATACGTTGCATATTGTTACCCGTGACGGTAATATACTTATCTGCTGGATTCGGATAAACAGTAATGTCATTCATTAAAGAATGCTCTTCCACCCCGACATTAAGAAAATGAACGTGGAAAGTCAAATAGTCTCCAAATTCCTGAATTTCGGTAATTTCAAAGCTGTTTTCCGGCGTTCCATCTGCCAAATAGGGATGAGGATTCGTGGTGGGACCAAAAGCGGTTCGTCCCGCAAAGGCACTGAAGAAGGCATTATCAACATCGCCATTTACCGTATCACAACTACTTTCCGGACGGAAAACCCAATACAAATGAAGAATGCTGTCGTTGTCAAAAAAGGCATTTGCGTGAATGTTTGCGGGCACGGCATTGTTCCAGCGGCCAATAATCAAGCCCGTTCCAGGTATGCCGTCATCAAACAAATCTTCCTTGTTCCGATACTCGAAAGTGTACCATTGGTCAGCATCTATGGCCGACTTAATGAAATAGCAGCTCTGTGAGGCACTCGTGGCATTGCTGTAAAGCGTATAGGTTCCATCCTCGGTGATTTGAATCGGGTCATCGGCCACGTGCAAAATCTTATTCTTATACATCATATTGGTTTGATTCATCACGCTGGAGACACTCATCACATCCCAACGACCAGACGGATTTACATTTTTAAAATTCGTATAATGATAATTGTCGGGAAGACCTAAAGAATGCGACATTTCGTGACGGAACACATTGACATTAATTCCGTGGGTAGCAGAACCTTCAAACTCGAAATTGAAAGTATTGGGTAATTTTCCGTTAATGCTTACAAGATGATCGATAGAATCTTGAGGGAAAAATTCCATGTGAGGCCATAAAAGAGATGCCCAGTTGCCAACATCTCCTTTGACTATAAAAGAAATATTGTCAATATAGCCGTCGCCATCACCATCCAAAGTAGCGTAATAGTTCACCAAGCCCATTGAACTAACATAATCGATAGCGGAAGCTAACAGTTGGGCTTCGCGCATAGAGATGCCTACCATCGGATTTTCTCCGTGATATCCAATAGGGTTCGTTTCGGAATACGGCTGATAATATCCACGAGGATGTTCATCCACGAATGAAATGATTGAATTGTTTACAATCTGATCGGCGAATATGGTATTAAAATGAATTTTACCGTATGACGACACGTCAAAATAATTGTAAACGCTTGGATATCCAGGGATTTTGCAGTTAAACAAGCTGTCAATGGAATTGAACGGATAAGTGATTTCATCGTCATCGGCAAAGCGGATAAAAATCACTAAATTGGACATTGCCAATTTGTTTGTATCAATAATCCAAAAATCAACTTCAGGGAAATTTAACGAGGGATATTCCATGGCACCTAAAGTAGAAGAACTATTAATATCAATGGTATCGTGGGCAAAATACATAACAGTGTAATAACTACCCACAGGCAAATTGACCGGAGCATCAAAGGAGTAATGCAAAGTATCGTGGGCGGGGATAATGAGATGCTGAACATCAACCCATTGAGCAAATTCTTGGGAAAGGTTTTCAATTGCCGCCTGACCCGCAAAAAAGTCAACAGCCACATCATTCGGATTGTAAATATCGACATGCCCGCGAAGATTGTCTCCCTTTTGAACGATAGTCGTGTCTAAAACCACGTCAGAACCCAAAATGGTGAAAAGCAAATCATCTTCATCGTAATCAGGATAGAGATTTAAAATAGCTTCTTCAGAATGTGAAAAATTGTAATCATCGGGTGTTAAGGCAAACAGATTGAAGTAGCCATCGTCAGAGCCGCCCCAACCCCAATTGACGTGTACCATATCATCTTCATCATATCCATCCAAAATAAAAGCATGGCCACCAGGATAGGTGCCTTCATCGGCATCCCACAATGATTGTCCGAAATATAATATAGGTTGATGAATGTCCAAATCATTTTTCATCAGTGCTAACCATTCGGCATCAGAATAATTATACCTTGATTCGTGCAATGAATGAACATTATACTTGAAAAATTGGTTAAGCGCAAAATGAATGGCAAAAGTATTACCAGAAGTACTGGCATGGCAATCGCTATTATATTTTAGATTAGAGGCGATACCGCAATGATATTGCAAAAGCCCTACGGCATCACGCTGGACCTGCGTACTATTGCCATTCAATTGTGCCGGCATATTGTCCCAATCGTAAGTGCTTGATTCAAAATCCGCACACAGGGTGTCATAGTGCCAGCAACCATAATTTTGGGTTATACAGTTTAATCCTCTTCCGTTGACAGGCCACTGCCAATAGTTCATCACTTGGGCTGCCGCCGTGGCAACGCAGCCGGTTGCAGGTCTGTATCCTGTTTGTGGCAAAGTTGAATCAACGGGAAGCATAGAATTATACCTCGTGCCATCGGCAGAGCATTGATTCCATTGTGTTTGGATGAGAGGCTCCACACTACGGGTATTGCGATGCGGAGTATGTGCGCTCACTTCGGCGCCTTCGGCTATCGCTTTCAACTGTTCGTTGTATTTCTGCAACTGAGAGGCAAATCCCGGAGCCATATCATTTACATTGACTTCCCCGGTGATTGAATAACCCAAAACCGGCATTGTGCGATCATCATCGCTCATAATCACAAACCCGCCACCTGGGAGATTATAAACGAACAGGTGGTCAAACGACGTATTCACTTTGGTGAGTTGCGCAGTACTTAGGGTGCCGCGAGTGTTTTCTATTTTGCTATTCATAAAACGAATGGCCTTTTGTCGAGCGGCATTGTCGTCAATGGGACCTGCCACAGATTTCTGCATCATAAAGATTGCACATAGAAACAATAAAAGATAGATTTTTTTCATACTATAAAATTTGTTATTATTCTCTGTTTATATTTCAGTTCGTTCTTGATTATCCAATCTATATCTTTCTTTTTCAAGTTCGAGTTGCAGTTCTTCCTCGGTAGGCAATGTTAATTTATATTTTGAAGCAAATACCTGTTTGGCATCATTTAGAACAGAATATTTGGCAATGGCTTCATTCTTTTCCGAGCACAAAATTAGGCCTATGGTCGGATTATCGTCTGGTTGTTTCATCAAATCATCAAACATACGGATATAGCTATCCATCTGCCCTACATCGCTGTGGGTCAATTTTCCCAGTTTCAAGTCTATCAACACATAGCATTTTAAAATACTGTTGTAAAACACCAGGTCGATGTAGAAATCATCCTCATCATAGCGCATTCTTTTCTGACGTGCCACAAAGCAAAATCCCTTTCCCAATTCCATCAGGAAATCCTGCAAATGACATATCAAAGCCTTTTCAACATCGGATTCGTGCAATGAAGGATAATCTTGCAAATTCAGAAAGTCCAAAACATACGGATCTTTTATAAATTCTAACGGAGAAACGGCAGACATTTTCTCTTTTGCTTCTGCTACCACGGAAGACTTTTCCCGACTGGACAATAATCTTTCATAATATAATGTCGAAATCTGTCTGTCCAGTTGTCGTGTTGACCAGACTTCATTAGCCGCTTCGTTCATGTACCAAAGCCTTGCGTCTTCTTTTTCAACACTCAGCAATCTGCGATAGTGACTCCAACTCAATTCGGGACGCAGTGTGTCCCGAATTGAAAAAGAACGATAAAATTGACACATTTTTCGAAGTTCTCTTTCATCAAATCCTTTCCCGAACTCTTTTGTAAGCTGTTGAGAAAGATTTTTCAATACCTGTTTTCCGTACTCTGCACGTTCACATTTGAGTTCGTCTTCCGTAATCAAACGTCCGATTTCCCAGTATGCTGTTACCATGGCAAAATTAACGGCACGATAAACCGCTTGCCTTGCCTGCAGCAAAACGCTGGAAATCGCAGCATACAATTGCTCATTTTTTTCTTCAGGTATAATATTGTCATTCATAACCATTATGAAAATAGTTTGCAAAGGTACAAAATATTTTACAACAAAAAAATCCCTCCCGTTTGCGGCGGGAGGGATTGTATTACCTGAATTCAATTTCTGTTGTCAATGTTCTCACTCCCCCACAACACAGTTCGGGAGTATTAATTCTTATATCACAATCAAACACAAATATATTCCCTTCTTTAGAACGAATCACATTTTCGTCATGTAGGTCGCTCAGATATATCTCAGGCGTTGCAATTTGTTTTTCGTGCCCAGTGTTCGATTATTTGTTCTTGCGTCTTTGCGAATTGGCATTCTCTTTTGAAATCGCCTGCGAATGAATGCGTTGGATTTGTTCCATCATTTGCTCCCGCGAGAATGGTTGCAATAACATTTGTAACACCTCCCGCTGCGCAGCCATACTGTTCGCACGATGAAAATCGTTTATAAACCAACTTCCGTTCAATAAATTGTTCTGCATAATGCTCTAAATTTGCCAATCCATCAGAAGAAAAATCTTCATCAATAATATGTTGAATTCTATTCCAAAAGATTGAATTTGTCATTTTTTTATTTGCAAAAATACACAAAAATCCCAAACAAAAAATCCCTCCCGTTGTCGCGGCGGGAGGGATTATGTTTAAATATTGTGGAGACGCGGCACGCCATCTACGCGGGAGGGTATAGATTCAGCTTATTTTTTCAACGATATTCGTGATATAAATTCTTCTTTGGTTTCAAAAGTGCATTGTATATCTTATGGAAGTACAGTTTTAAGTATTCTTCCTATTCGCTATTAATGTTATTTGATTATTTGTTGGTAATTTACGTTGATTTTTTGGGAACAATATGCCTTTGCAACTTCCTTGGCTGCATCTATAGAGCGTTTTTGCAAGGATATTTCATCGTTATGTTGTTGCATCTTGAAATCCCAATCCCGTTTTTCTTTTTCGGAAAATTTGTTTTGGATGTCTGTTAACAATTTTTGTGCTTCTTCATAACAAAACATTGGCGGATTGATGTTCCCTAAATATTCTGCTGCTTCATAGTATTTTTGTACAGAATAAGATGCCCTTGCCTTTTGTAACAAATTATTGCATTGTTGTGCTTGATATGATGAGTAAATATCGTCCACAACTTCCAACACATTATTGTAACAAGGAACCACAGTCGGTATAGACAATAGGATGGCCAATGATTCTTCGTAATATTCTTGTTTGGCGAGCATTTGTGCATCGGATATTATCTGTTTACAATACGTTTGGTAATAATTTAAAATATTTTGTTTACTATTGGCCATAAAGCTTTTGAAGATTGTATCTGATGTGGAAATGTTCGCTATGGCATTTACAATGGCTTTTTCTTTTGTATCGCCCGCCCCTTTATATTTTTTTGAAATGGAGCCGACGGTTGCGCCATTTAACTGTTTTACGAACAGACTAAATTCAATCTTAACAGAATAAAGAGACTGCATCCCGCCCTCAATAACTTCTGTTTCATATAATTCAATAATGGGGTATAAGACGAAGCCCTGAGGGGAAACTCCTGTTTCTATACCATTTTGTGTACAGATGCGCTCAAGTTTCGTTTTGATTTTGCTCATTTGTGAAGCATCCAATTCATTAGTTTGCTCTGGCACAACAACCCCTATATTGATTTCGCCGATGTTTTGTGCAAATGAAAGTTGCAGGCCCATCGTCAATATTATGATAATCAATATTCTTTTCATAAGAATGTTTATTTAATGGTTATATAAATCGTATTTCCTTTGATGTCTCTTCCTATTTGTAATCCTAAGGTTCGCATGAATTTGAAAATTTCAAGAGCAAATTTATTGGGATTGTAGTTGTTCCCAGTAGTGGAATCTTTGAGAGGAATACGGACATCGTCAAAAATCATTAGGTTGTCGCTTGTTCCCTGGATGTGATAATTGTTTTTGTGTGCGTTGGCTTCCATCCATAATTCTATTTCATCACTGAGTAATAATCCTTGTGTGCCAATTTCCGACGACATAGTATATTCGGATTCGCTGTCGAAGCCAAAATTGATGATGACGGATTTCCCATTTTCAACAATATCATTGAATTTCAATTGCATTGTGTTCAGAAAATCTTCGGCAATGCTTTCAATGGCTTTGCTTGTGAGTTTCCCAATATCGTCAGTATAAAATTTGCCACTTTCTCCAACTTTGTTTGACAAAGAGTTTCCGGTTGAACATTCGTATGCAGTAACGACAGTTTTGACGGAATTTCCTGTGGCGGATAAAAGAATATCGACTTCGGCTTCTACATATATATCCGCTCCTGAATTTTGAATAATCATTGATTTCAAATCGCTTTTGTTATCGTCAACAAAAGTGGCATCAGACTTTGCGGCTTTTAATTTAGCAGTAAAGTCAATGGTGGTAAAACCTCTGGAGTCGAAAGCTTCTTTGATTTTAGTAAGGGCAATTCGTTTATTTACATCATTTTCCAAAATGGTGCGGATGTCTTCTCCATCTTTGGTATAAGGAATGACCATGATTTTGGGCTGTACGGTTTGTTGCGCGAACAGTGAAATCCCTAAAATAATTCCTATTAAGGTTGCTATTAAACGTTTCATTTTCCAAATTTAATTAAAGGCCAAATTTTCTTATTATGCCGTTTTGTTCTAAATCAGTTCGCAAGGCACGCAAGTTTATTGATACATCAACAGAAATACTTTTTTGTCCACCTCCGCCTTTGACGTGGTGGATTTTTGTTGTCGGGATGCTGGAAATAATAAAAGTCTTATACCGCTTCTCTTCCAACAATTCATCAAAGTATTTTTTATTGTTTTTTCGTGCATCGTTTTCATTGATGTTTACTAAGGGGTCTTTTAATTGCGAATCGGGAATGCCTCTGAATAAAATGGCTTCAACGGCATATTTTTCAGCGTCAGTAATGGCGGTTAATTCATTTTGACCGAATCCATCACAACGCAAATTTATTGTTTGAGAATCTTCGGATATATAATTGACGCTGTGGGTCAAGTAAGATGTCCGGCACGATGTCATCCCGCATAATAATAGTATGAAAATGTAGAGCCCTTTTTTCATTTTATAATCATTTTACAGTTAATATTTTGGGCGGCATTAAATCGAGAAAGAATTCCGCTACCGCCTTTCTTTACCACGCATTCGGCAAAATCGTTTCCTGACAATTTGGAAACTTTTAACAAGCCTATTTCTTGTGGGTACGGATTCCCGTCAAGAATTTCGATATATTCCACGGAAAATTCATCTCCTTCTTTAATTCCACTTGATTTTCCTCCATTGATAAGCACCAATGCCGCACCATTCTTTTTAATTTCCAAAACTTTTAAAATTTTTGTATTGATTGGAAACGTGCGGATAAAATAGTCATATAATGCCTGTTCAACTGATTGCAATGCCTGATTTACGGCTTGTTCTTTTGACGCAGCCAATGGACTCACTTCTGTTTGAAAACTTTCAGCGGCAGTTGTGTTGCCTGTTTCCACATTATTGACTTTTAATGTAAAAGCACAGCTCGCTTTGTATCCGGTTATAACGCCATTGTTTTTCATAGTATAGACGTTCATTTTAATGATATGACCCAAGATAAGATATTCTGCTGCAATGGCTTCACCTTGGTTGACGGTGTTTTTGCTGTCTAAGAATGCTTCTGTTTTTTGAAATTCAAGTTCTTCTTGAATCTTGTCATAACTTGTTCTGTCAACCACAATGAAACGTTTGGTTTGCGTAACCATAGTTACAACTTTTTCCTCAACAGAAGCGCAAAAGGGAGATTCTACTTCGGAAGTGAATTTTGCGACCCCTACAACTGACCTGCCGTTGTCGTTTTGTGTGTAGCCTAAAAGACTGCACACAAACAACAACGATAAAAGAATATATTTCTTCATATTCCTATAGGTTTTTGGCAGCTTTGCAAGATTCAATGAGGTTTTGCAGAAGTTTTACATCTTGTTTCAACTTAGTAGTGGTTACAGGAAGCGCATTAGTCGCCCAATTTGCAGCTTTGATTGTAGCTGCAGCAGTCATAGGATTCAAACCTTTAACATCATTTTGTACTCCTTGCAATTTGTCTGCTGCCTCAACGGCCTGTTGAACTGCTGTAATCAAATTAGGCAACATTTTCACGTAGTCATCTAACGATGGAGTGAATTTGTCAATATTAACCTCTCCATCAGCACTTTCATTAATGGATATTTTATATTCTTGCAATACCTTTTCGGCAGCAATCAATGTGTTTAATAAACTTGCGTCTGTTGCAACCAACCCATCAACGGAGTTCAGTCCTGTATTTGAAGGTTGCCCTTGTACGACGCCGCTAACTACTATTTTGGTATATTTATCTTCTATTTTTTTGTTATCTTTAGAGGTTAATTCGGACTTCAATGCTTGACGTTCAGCCTTTAATTCGTCCTTTGTTTTTGCTGTTTGTGAAAATGAAGTCGATACAATAAATAAAGCCATAATGGCAACAATGATTTTTTTCATAGTATGTTATTTTTATAAACTGCTACTCTTTTTCTCGGCTTTTCGCATCTGCCAAGTGCCGCAAGAAAGATGAGACTCATACATAAAAACAGCGTGGCACTTATTTCGCTTTATTTGTTAATCTGAGGATTTCTGGACTACCTATAACTAACCAAATTCTACGAGCAAAGCCCACGCTATTGCGTGAGCGTTAATTGAGCTTGCTCTTGGTTAGTTAATGCTAAAAGTGTCCAGTTTTCAGATTAACAAGTTTCAGCTTCTATAACGCTATTTTCTATTTCAAGATGTATGCAGTGCGACTGCGTTTATACCATAGGCTAAATTATTTTATTAAACTTATATTTGAGTTTTTTTACGTCTGCAAAAGTACAAATTATTTTCCACAAAAAAACAACACGCATAAATCAATGTACAAATATGACTTTCGGGCATTTAATACAAAAAAATGAAAACCAGTTAAATGTGGTGGGATAAATGTCGTGTGCGAAGCTATATTCTTGTTTTTCGTTATTAATTTTCTGTTTATTGTAATGGCAGTAGCATCACAGATGATGGCCTGCTTTATCTTTTATTCAATAGTAATTGTTGCAATTGTTCTTTGCTTGGTAAAATAGTCGCATATTGGGCTGCAAAGATCTGGTTGTTGTTCTCAATCGCTTCTATTTCGTAAAAGCGTCGTTCCTCAGGATTGGAAATGCGCATCAGTTTCAAGTAGTGTGACCAAGATAGCATAAAGGCTGAATTACGAGACACTGTCTCGTAATTTGAATAACACAAATAGAAATTCCTCATATTCTGAAGGTTATCCACCGAAAACCCTTTCCCGAACTTAGGCGTAAGGTAAGCCGATAACTTTTTCAATACGCTCTTGCCGTATTCCGCACGATTTTGCCCATTTTGCTCATCCTCAACAATATATCTACCAATTTCGTAATAGGTATAGACCATAGCGGTATTGACAGTCGAAACAATGCGCTGCCGTGCCTCTTGAATCAATCCTTCAATTTTGATGGCAAGGTCATTGATGCTGCTGTTTTCAATAATATGGGTGTTCTTTTCTTCCATTAGTCCGCAAACGCTATGATTAATAATATGTTAGTTTAATTGTTTTTCTTCTATATTTTTCCTATTTTGTGAATATAATAATTGAGAGTCAAGGATAGCTACAAATGCTATCTAAAATATATATTGTATGTTATTTTTAGTCTGTTTCTTCTTTTTTGTTGTTTTTGTTAATATTCAATAAAATCACGGATTTGCATCTTTCCTGTTCAGGGATTTTGTAGCATCCAATCTATCACATTCAACTTCCTAATTCCTTCATAGACGGGGTTGAAATCCACATCGGTGGTCAAAAGATATTTCGGGTTGGAGTCTTTGATGGCCTTTAGCGGACGGAGTTCCCTTTCAAGGGTTTCAGCTGCCTCCGTGGTCCAGGCCACTTGGTAATAAGAGGTGTAACCTTGAGCATCCACCACTACAAAATCAACTTCATAATTGTTCCGCTTGCCAATAAAAACATCTTTGTTACGTCTTACAAGTTCAAGATAAACCATATTTTCTAACCAATGCGAACGATCTCTCAAAACAGCTTTCTTTAACCTGACCTTTGCGAAACAAGGATCCACAACATAGTATTTGTTCAAGGTCTGCAAGAGTCCCTTCCCTTTTATCTCGTAACGAGGCACTTTATAAATCATAATAGTCGAGATAATCCCTAGCCTCTTTTCGGGCATCGTATAGTTCCATCACCATCTCGATGATTTGTGGCTTCTCTAACGTGTTGAGGTGTTTTTTTAATTGTGCTTTTGACATGGTGATTTTTGATTATACGTTAAAAAACTGAACCAATCACAATAATCAGTTCTCTTTGGATATTTCAGCATACAGTGCCAGTCCTTTTTCTGTAAGATAATAGGCTTGGTCTCGGCGTTTGGGAGCTTCAGGATAAAGGCTTCTAACAAAACCGAAATCGATAGATGGATGCAGATAACGCTTTCGGAAATTATCTTCACCTTTTAATTGCATTATTTCCATTATTTCACGGGCAGTCTTCGTATCACCACGAATAGCCAAAACTATTCTTGATATCTTTTTATTGACAAGAAGTTCAACTTCGCTCTTTTCTGTACCTCTTTCTGTACCTCTTTCTGTACCTCTTTCTTCACCTCTTTCTTGTACTTCTAGTCGCCAAAGAACAACCCGAAAATCATCATCTTGGTGAAACTCTGGTTTACGGAGTCCATATTCTAAACAGTGGTCAATAATATCGGTAGTTCCTGTTCCCATTTGTTCTATATAGCCGGAAAGATAAACGGGATTGGCAAGAACGGGATTGACAGGATTGGAATTGTGTTCTTTGGTCAATTTTGCGATAGTCATTCCTTGTGGCAGTTTACCGGGGTTCCATACTTCCAAGCGGTCTTTGAACAACATCACCTGCACACTGCCGTTACTTGTATAGTTGCGGTGAACAACCGCATTAACAATGGCTTCGGTCACGGCCTGTGCCGGCAGCTCGGGTGTGACATCCACTTGTGCGGAATGAGTGCGTTCACCCACGTGTTGGTCTATGCGGCTCATCACAAAACCAACCGCCATATCTACCATCTCGAAAACGGAACCTCCGTATATCTGCTGTGAGATGATAGGCTTTTGGATTTTAGTTCCATAGAAATGAGCGCATTTGACAGTGGCGGAGACAAACCACTTTTGAACATCCTTGGCAAATAGCAGAAGAGCGGCATTCTTGAGTTTGTCGTCCTCCGTTATCAGATGCAGGCTAAGGAGAATCTGACGAATGTTTTCCTCCGAGTATTGCAGAGGGAATTGCCTTTTTTCGCGAGCCATCCCCACGAACCACTTTATCTTGTTCTTATCCAAATCGTCAATGCTCGCCTCTGGATGAGCGGAAGCATCAAAAGGTGCATTACGGAGAATTTGATTCGAGGTCATATATTCTATCAACGAGGCGTAAACACCGCCCTGCAATTCTTCGTATGAACGGAATGTGTTGCGGATAACGGAGTTATCAATCTTCTGCTTAAAGGCTTCTTCTTTTGCTTCCCGTTCAGATATGTCCTTGATGAAGGCTATTCTGTAAGCATGATGAGCGGTGGCAGCGTTATATTCTCGTTCAGTTGGAGATATCCCTTCAGCGTCCATGTAACCGTATCGTTTACCTAAGAGCAGAAGATAAATCTCAGCCTTGGACGCTTGTTCAAGATAGGCAATTTGGGCGGACTTGTCCTGAGCAGGCAATTCCTCAAACAGGAAAGGTTCAAAACACATCGAAAACAATGCATCTTGACGAATATAATCCGCTATCTGCCTGCGTTCTTTCGCAAATTCATTCTGTACACTGCTGATAAATATTTTGATGCGGTTCATTTGTTATTTCAAAAAGATAATTCCAGCCGCAAAAATACTCATTTTTGGAATGTGAAAAACGAATATCTGAAAAAATAGGGAGGGCTTACCTCTTCATCCTTTCCAACTTGTTTTTCCACTTTTTTCCAATGTGGCATCTCATTGGTCAACAACGCATAAAACTCTTTGGTGTGATTTAGATGTACCAAATGACAAAGTTCATGGGTAATGACGTATTCAATTGGAGTTGTATGATGAATATCTTATCTCAAAGAGGACAAATATTTTAGGGAGAATAGTGACAGAATGAGAAAAATTTTTATTTTTGCCGATTGTATGACACGAAATAAGGGGAAGACTATTATGTTGATAGACAATGAGATACTTGATAGTTTGACCGCCCGGGCCCAAGCATCGCCCCGGCTGCGGATGAATCTGAACTTTCATCAGAGTCTGGATGAAAAGTGCCACCGTTTTCTGAATGCCGTGGAACCGGGTGCCAACATCCCCATTCATCGCCATCCGGAGAAAGAGGAGTCATTTGTTGTGTTGCGTGGCAGGATACGTGTCATCACCTACAACGACGACGGCACCATCATCGAAAACATGGTTCTTAACCCATCGGAAGGCCGCTACGGCGTGAACGTGGGAAAGAATGTCTGGCACACCGTGGAAGCCCTAGAGCCGGGTTCCGTCATCTTCGAGTGCAAGGAAGGTCCGTATGTGGAGCATGAGGAGGAAGGGATATTGGAGGTATCGAAGAAATGAATGTTTTTAGTGCCTTTAGAAAGTTCGTTAGACTATTGCTTATACCAAAAATTGTGAAAGAAGAAGAGATAAAAGAAGCCAAAGTAATGAAGAGTTTGAATGAATTGATTTATGATTTTCTGACAGAATACGCAAACAATCCTGACCCTCAGTATGCAGTGATGCTGAAGGGGAAATGGGGGTGTGGAAAAACGCATTTTATCAAACAATGGCTAAAAGAGTATAAAGAGAAAAATGGGGAAATAGAAGAGGACACCATAGATCTGAAACCTATATATGTGTCACTCTATGGCATGAATACAATTGCCGAAATCAAAACCGCAATAGACCGTGAGGTTAATCCTTTCTTTTACTCAAAAACGGGTAAGGTGGTGAAAGGAGTGGCAAAGGTACTTGGGAAGGTGGTTTTGAAAACAAATATTGATTTCAATGGAGACGAAAAAGACGATGCCACATTTACTGGTTCGATAGATTCGCTGTCGTTGTTCAAAAAGAATAACGAAGACGTTGTAAAAGGAGTCCGCTTTATTGTTTTTGATGACATTGAGAGATGTCAGATTGAGATGAAACAACTATTGGGATTCATCAATTATTTTGTAGAGCATTGTGATTGTAAGGTGCTTGTGATAGGAGACGAATCTCATTTGGAAGAAGAGAGTAAAAAATGTTTGGATGAATTCAAGGAAAAAACGGTTGGGAGAGAATTCGAGATAAAGCCTGATGATGAAAAGGCTATAGATTTCTTTTTGCACGAACCACATATTGCAGGTTATTTGGAGGTTGAAAGAGATTATATCTTAAAATGTTTCCGTAAATCCGAGAGTGGGAACCTGAGAGTCTTGCGACAGTGCTTGATGGATTTTGCCTCCCAAATAAAAGGAATTGAAACAGGGACAGAAGGCGAAAGCAACCTCTTTCTTCATGGTTTATTATGTAGTTTTATTGCAGTATATGCAGAACTAAACAATCCAAAAACCCAAAAATATATAGAGGATTTTTTGAATTTCATTCAAAATGCGGTTGGTAATCTTGGAAGCGAGGAAGGTAAGGCTTTTAAAAATCTTAATCTGAAGTACTATGAGGTAAGTTTGGGTAACATATATAATGTGTTTACGACTGAATATGTGCCTCGGATAGTTAAACACATAAGAACAGGCGCACCTCTAACTGATTTCATTAGAGGAAATATTAAAACGAAACGTAGAGAGCAAGCTTCGTGGGAAAAATTATCAAAGTTTTGGGAAATGGAAAACGACCAATTTAATTCTCTATATGATGATTCGTTGAAGGCTCTAGTGGAGGATAAAATTGACTTGCCTTACCATATTGGTACCACTATAGGATATCTTGGTTATATAGATGTTTATGGTGTCAGGTCGTTTGAATCTGATGATGTGAAAAAAGTCAAGAAAAACATTGACAAGAGGATAGAGAACTGCAAAACTTTAGAAGGTTTATTTCAATTTAGAAACAGCATCATACAAGGTGTTAAATATATAACAATGAATTGCGATTCGTGTCCCAAAGCAGACAATATTCTTTCGTCAATGCAGAAATTTTTCGAGTGTCAGAAAGTGAAATTGCCAGATGCAATGCAAGAAGCATTACGAGGGCTTACTGACGAGACTGTTTCGCAATTGCTGGATATTGATGATAAGAGTTACCCTGACCATAGTTGCGCCTACCGATTAAGAGCCATATTTGGGCAAGAAAACGGCGAGGAATTGTTTGAAAGAATATGTAAACTCTCAAATAAAGGGAAAAACATATTCTGCTCTTTCCTTTCGAAGCATTATATGTTTTCAGCAAACATTCAAGGGGTAGTTGATTATTATAAATCAGACGTACCGGTGTTAATTGTTTTGAAGGGGAAAATTGATGACCAAAAGCAAAAAGCCATTGGTGTTGATAAGATGGCTTACGATAGACTGGGAGATGCCTTAGACAAGGCATTGAAAAGATGCAATGGCGAAAACGCAGCGTTAGTATAACTTATTTTCAGATAACGTGATTTTTCTGGTTTTCGTAGGTGTGCTTGTAATTTAGGAATTGTTGGAAGCATTGGGAATATTTTAGTTCGATGGTCACCTCTATTGCTTTCTTTGTGTCTTCCGGGAAACCCATAAACAATATCTTTGCCTTGTTTTTGGTCTGAGCCTTTTCGCATTCTACACCACGATGAATGTCCTCGTTGGAAAACGGATAGTACTGACCTCAACGCATAGCACTCACGAAATTGCATAAACGCGAATAACTGTCAGATGTGTTTCCTGCGATGAAGCCGTTCTGGAATAGTTCGAATATGTCTTTTTCGTTCATGCTTATTGACTTTCCTTAAATCATGTTGGAGTAAACCTCGATATCGTATGCCCAGTCGTCGCCGCCGAAGATCCACTGTCTCTTCTTGATAAGGCTAATGTTGATGGCTTTCACAAATTTAAGCCAATCTCAAAATCTGGGAGAAATGCAGGAGGAATTGTTGAACGAACAGATGCAATATTTTGTCTATAGCCAATAACAAAATTATGGTCAGCACGGAGATTCTCCACAAACTCATTGCAGTTTACTCGTCTCCAAATATTACCCACTCCAGCAGTCAGTGATAAGTGAAAAATATCGGGAATTTGAGTGAACAGCTGTATTCTGCCCTCGCTTGCCCATGCTCCTTGTTCTTCATTGTGTTCCCAAACAATGGATGAACTTCCATCAGATTTGGCCAGATATCCTATCAACTGATAGTATTCATTTTCGTTATTAAATTGGACTTGTCCATTTGAACCAAAACTACTTCTGTACATAACTTAATAATTATAAATTAAACGTAATTTAGTGCGGATTTGTTGAAAAGTGAGATTAAAGCTCAAATCTGCATCCAATCCTGTATTGATTACTACAATAAAAGACTCCTTTCGGTAATACTTCTCTCCCACTTGTTTTAGCGAGTTTTCTATGGTATTTGACTTGGATATTAGGCAAACAAGTTGATAGTCTTTATTTACAATCTGAGTTTTATTGCTTGGGTGGGCTTGTGAGTAATGTTGTGTAGCAGTAAGTTTGATAAGGTTCTCCAAATAATGAGCTATTTGAGGAAACTCTGATTTAGGAAAAATGTGATGCACCTGTGTTGCTTCACCATTCGCATATTGGTCTTTTACTTCACTTTCAATCTGTATCTTTTTCAAGAGGTTTATCGCCTTTGACACTTGATAGGCATCATACACTTCCTGTCTTTGTGTCTCTTCGGGTGTCGCTGCTTGAGTTCGGGTTAATGCTTTTGCTTTATCAACATCGCGCCAATTAACACGGTTGTACATGAGGTCGGAAAAAGTAATAGGGTACTTGGATTGATGGCCTTTAATTGTACCTTGAATATTGTGTTCACAGCAGTAAACGTTGAATACCTTTGTAAAAATACGATGTACCTCGACAGATGTGTTTATTGGGGTATTGCCGATTATGAAATTATCGTACCGCTCTTTCACATATGCAAAATCCTTTGTATCGGCATTTCCTCTCTCAGCCTTTTGCTTGTATTCTTCGAACACTCTCAAAAAGTTGCTGTCAGATAGTACCTTTACAATGTACAGATACAGAAAATTATAGGCATTGCGCTCCTTGGTGGCAATGAACTCAATCAAATCCCAACTATTTACAGAGTAGTAGTTGATATTACCTCGCTTCTCTATGTTGAGAATGTGTGCATAAGCAAGCATCCTTAATGGTTGTTGAATAAACTTATCATATTCGCTATGAGCGGTTTTTTCTTCTGGGCTTGGCTTACCAAATATCGCAGAAGCATTCTTTACAAAATAACGCATATCCCACACATCTTGAACAGTGAATTTTCCTTGCGGTTCAAGATTCATTAAACAGTCCGCAATAAAACAGACAACATCCGGAGTACATTTTTGATCAATGAAACGTGCTTCTCCTGATTTTCGAATATCTAAATCAAATCGACTTAAGTGTTGTTGAATATCTTTTATCATTGTTTACGTAATTGTCCGAAAAAGAAAACAGAATTATTGTCTATGTTTAGTGAGCGTGTTCCACGATTTCTCGCAATTGAATAGAAGTGGTTAAATTCCTCCGTTGCATAGTATGCTAAATCATCCTTGGTTATCATATCAGACGATGTGTTGGTTAATATTGCAACGGAGCCGTCTGCTATGCATCCCTGTGGCAGGAAACAAGCGCGAGGGTTATATGAGAGATTAGGAATCAGAACACACTCTGTTTTATTAAGGTATTTACCTACTTCTAATGATTCAATGTCATCAATATATGTGTCATATCCAGGAATGTCAACAATTACATTATTACCAATATTTCTTGATTTTAGCACCCGTATTTTACCTCTTGGATGTGTGTTTGTTTTTGTTAAAGTCCGATCTCTAAAAGCCTTGAATATACCAAATTCCATTTTGCTGGCAACCACATCAAAGTCTTCATTTCGATATATCAGCCAATAAGGGAAAGCAGGATCTGTTATATAGTCCTGCTCTTTGTATTCGATAGTGTTTGTTATGTACGACTCAATCTTTGTAGTTTTGCGTTTCGCTTTTTGATTTATAGTAAAAGCAACCGTTTCAATCTTCACTCCCTTAAAACCTTTTTCACCAAAATCGGAAATGTGTGTTATGGGTAAGGCATTCATAATTGCGCGTGTGCCACCAAATTCCGGGGCGTTTATCAGACTTTTGGGAACGATTAGCGAGACGACATCACCTATTTGCAAGGCTTTTTCAATAAAAAATGAAAAAATATTGCTTGTTTCTGTGTTCTGTGCTACTGCCCTGTATTGCTTCAATAGCGTTTTGTCCGCTACTTTCATGTATGGCGGATTACCAACTACAATGTCATAATGTCGTGAAAAATCACACAACAGAAAGTCCGCGTTTACAAAGTTAAGACGTACATTCTCAGGCATTGGTATTGTGCGTAAAATCTGTTGCAGTATTTGCAAACTATCAGCATTAATGTCTATTACATCAATATGCAGTTCTTCGACATTTGCAAATTTTTTTAAAAGTGATGGCAAAAAATTTCCTACACCTGTTGCTGGTTCAAGAATATGCAAAATCTTCGTATCGGGATAGTCGGGCAAGTTTTTTACTAAATTATAGCATATGTCCTGTCGGGTGTAGTATGCTGCAGTTTCCGTTCTCGCTCCGTTGGAAAATTCTGCTATTTTCGCCAAACGAACAAATCCTGCACAGTGATTTCTATGTATATACTGTAAAAGATTTGTAGTATTTGTAAGATTATTATGTGTTATAATCTCCTGCACTTCTTGCTCTGTCAGTTCGACTTCTGCAATTTTTTCTTTTATTTTTTGCGCTATTTGACGGAAAATGATTGTAGGCACAGCCTCCCCCAAACTTTGTCGTATGTTGACATCTTCTTTCTTGAGGTATTGCTGCTTTTCTGTCAGTGTCATTGCGTTGAGTTGGTCGTATGGTGTTGCACTCCATTGGAATTCCTGCGGCACTGACATCATAAGCATTATTTCACGAATAGAGAAAACGCGGTTGTCCGTTGGGTGAACGGTGTTCTGACTTGCCAAAATATCGTTGCGCGTATGTATGCATGGCGGAACCTTGTCCCAAAACTGACGGGTATATTTATCACCATTTTTGCGTTGGTGGAAAATAATTTCACCGTCTTTTTCGCTATGAGGTATGCGATTCGGGTCTTCGTTGTCAAAAGCGGATTGTCCCTCAACAATTCTTTCTATCCACTCTTGCATGTGTGGTGCATAAGGGCGGAATGTGTGGTAAATGTCCTGGTCCCAAATATCGCCCATATGTTGCAAGTGCGGCAAATGTCCGATAGTTTGGCGCAAAGTTTGTTCTTCCTGTCGATTGGGGTACAAGTCAAGTGGTGTTATTTCCTTTTGGTCTTTTCGCACACCGATTACAAGTGTACGTGTACGACTACTTGGATTGCCGTAGTCCTTGAAATTAATCACCTTTGCGGCAATGTTATAGTCTCCCGCAAGGTCTACTTCAATTGCCTCTTTAATGGGTTTGTCCTTACCATCAATATCTGTGCAAATTGATTTTAGGAAAGCTGACACATTCTCAAAAATGAAGAAACGCGGCTTTATACGGCGTATCATCTTTATGGATTCCACAACAAGCGAATTGCGCCCCAACTCGTCGCCTTTCTTATGGTTGGCAACGGACATGCCTTGACAAGGCGGCGTGGCAATAAGCACATCAAGTTCTTTCAGCCCTCTGTTTTTCCACTTCTGCAACTCTGCGAACACTCTGTTTTGCGTGTCTTCAAGCGTTAAATCACCACAAATATAGCCACTATCGTAGACGCATTTGTGGTTGTATCGTTGCACATTGAGGCGACGTTCTATGAGTTCACAAGTTGCTACGCAGTTGTAATTTTCTTGTTTGAAACCGTAGCAACCCACCCCTGCACTACTAAATAGAGAAATATAAGATAAATGATTGTTTGCTCTTGGCGCATGTTTTCTGCTATCTTGTAGTTGTCGTAAAGTGGTGTCAGTAAAAGTGTCCCAAATTAGCAGGCGTTGTTGTTGGTATTTATCATATAAATGTTTGACAAACTGTAGTTCAAATACAAGTCGCAAGTCATTTGGGTCGTTGTCAAGTTCGCCCTCTTTGCGTGAACCTATACGCGCAATTTTTATCAAATATAAATCCCTAATACCGTAAAAATCCTGGTCACATTGTTTGCCAATATAAGGAATAAAATAGTATAACTTGTTGAGTGCTATCGTGGCAGGGAAGCGTTTGCCCGTATAATATACTTTTGCCGTACCATCAAGGAAATGTTTCATGTTATTCTTTTTGACGTTGCAAATAAGTACATTCTTAGACATATCAAGGTCTTCAAAGTAACTATTGTCACTTTGATTAATGACGATTTCTTTAGGATACTCTACTTGTATGCTAAATAAATCAAGTTGCTCTATTCCACGATATCGTTTCATATAATTATTCCCATAACATCTTTTTTTTAGAAACTGGGCGGCCCTTTCGAGCCACCCAGTTAAATATTTATCATATTTACAAAATGATAAACTGCAGGATTTATTTCTCTTCGCTCAGTTTCTTGTAACCTTCGTAACGAAGTTTTGCAAACTGTTCGGTCTTAGCAAACAATTCCTTGGCTTCTTCCGGGAAGGTCTTGAGCAGTGAGTTGTAACGGACTTCGCCCATAATGAATTCCTGGAACTTGCTCCAATCGGGTTCTTTGCTGTCGAGGTGGAAACCGTTCTTGCCGGCTTCTTCCTCTTCCGGATTGAAGTGCCAGAGGTGCCAGTAACCGCAATCAACGGCCATCTTCTCTTCGTGCTGCGTGCGGCCCATACCGACCTTGATACCGTGGTTGATACACGGAGCGTAGCAAATGATCAATGAAGGTCCGTTGTAAGCTTCGGCTTCCTTGATCACTTTGAAGTATTGCTGCTGGCTTGCGCCCATAGCAACCTGTGCAACGTAAACATAACCGTAGCTCTTGGCAATCATACCGAGGTCTTTCTTGCGTACTTTCTTACCGGAAGCAGCGAATTTGGCCACTGCGCCGGCCGGAGTTGCCTTGGATGACTGACCACCGGTGTTGGAATAAACTTCGGTGTCGAGAACCAATACGTTTACATTTTCGCCGGAAGCGAGAACGTGGTCCAAACCACCGAAACCGATGTCGTATGCCCAACCGTCACCACCGAAGATCCACTGTGATTTCTTTACCAAGTGGTCTTTCAGCTCAACGATCTGCTTGCAATAGTCGCAGCCGCATTTTTCTGCCATCGGGAGAATCTTGGCAGCCAGTTCTTCGGTCTTCGCACCGTCTTCGCGGTTGTCGATCCACTGCTGGAAGAGGTCTTTGAGTTTCTTGTCGCAAACCTTGCAGTCGGCGATGGCTTCACGCATTACGCGTTCCACTCTGTCGCGCATTTTGCGGGTAGCGGTGGCCATACCGAGACCGAATTCAGCGTTGTCTTCGAACAAGCTGTTGGCCCAAGCCACACCCTTGCCGCTTCTGTAGTTCTTGCAATACGGAGTAGCCGGAGCAGAACCACCGTAGATGGATGAACAACCGGTAGCGTTGGCAACGATCATTCTTTCACCGAACAACTGGGTGATACATTTAATATAAGGAGTTTCACCGCAACCTGCGCAAGCGCCGGAGAACTCGAACAGCGGCTGTGCGAACTGGCTGTTCTTCACGTTGGCGAACTTGTCGATGAGGTTGTCTTTGTAGGTGACTTTCTTCTGGCCATATTCCCAATTCTTAACTTCACCAAGCTGGCTTTCAAGCGGTTTCATAACCAAAGCTTTTTCCTTGGCGGGACATACGTCGGCGCAGTTGCCGCAACCGGTGCAGTCCAAAGCGGAAACCTGCATACGGAAGTGCATACCGGCGAGTTCCTTCGGCATCTTCACGTCAGCAGTTTCCATGCCCTTAGGAGCTTTCTTCAGTTCAGCGTCGGTCATCACTACCGGACGGATGGCAGCGTGAGGACAAATCATAGCGCACTGGTTGCACTGGATACACTTGGTGGGATCCCATTCCGGAACGACGGTAGCAACGCCACGTTTTTCGTAAGCGGTGGTACCAGCCGGGAACGTACCATCAACGATTGCCTTGAATGCGCTGACCGGAAGGTCGTTACCGCACTGGGCAACCATCGGACGCATAACGTTGTTGATGAAGTCGGGATCTTTTTCGTTCTTTTCGAAAACGAAATCAGTGGTGCATTTCAAGTCTGCCCATTCAGCCGGGATTTCAACCTTGGTGATTTCGCCACCGCGGTCAACAGCTGCATAGTTCTTGTTCACAACGTCTTCACCTTTCTTGCCGTAGCTCTTCACGATGAATTTCTTCATCTGTTCAACAGCGAGGTCGTAAGGAATAACGCCGGAGATCTTGAAGAATGCGCTCTGGAGGATGGTGTTGGTACGGTTGCCCAAACCGATTTCAGCAGCAATCTTGGTAGCATCGATGATGTACATCGTGATGTTGTTGATTGCCAAATATTTCTTTACGAAATCGGGAAGGTTCTTCTTGGTTTCGGCAACGCTCCACGGAGAGTTGTACAAGAAGGTACCGTTTTTCTTCAAACCACGCAAACAGTCATATTTACGTAAATAGGAAGGAACGTGAACGGCCACGAAATCAGGAGTACCTACCAAGTAAGGAGCAAGAATAGGTTGGTCGCCGAAGCGGAGGTGTGAGCAGGTGTAACCGCCTGACTTCTTGGAGTCATAGTCGAAGTATGCCTGGCTGTATTTGTCGGTGTTGTCACCAATGATCTTGATGGAGTTCTTGTTTGCACCAACGGTACCGTCAGCGCCGAGGCCGTAGAACTTGGCTTCGAAAGTGCCCTTCGGAAGGATGGAGATTTCTTTACCAACCTTGAGAGATTTGTGGGTAACGTCGTCGTTGATACCAACGGTGAATTGGTTCATTGGCTTGGGAGCAGCAAGGTTCTTGTAAACAGCCACGATTTGGGCAGGAGTAGTGTCTTTTGAAGAAAGACCGTAACGACCACCGATAATCATAGGTTTCTTGTCAGCAGGAATATCTTTGCAAGAAGCGAAAGCTTCTACTACGTCAAGATACAAAGGATCGCCATTAGCGCCTGGTTCTTTCGTTCTGTCAAGAACACAGATGCGTTTTACTGTTTCAGGAAGCACTGCACCGAAATACTTCACTGAGAATGGACGATACAAGTGAACGCTTACGAGACCGAGTTTCTTGCCGGCTTTATTTTCTTTATCAATGACGGTTTTGATGACATCGGTAATGGAACCCATAGCGATGATGATGTCAGTGGCATCTTTTGCACCGTAGAATGTGAAAGGAGCATAGTCACGACCGGTGATCTTGCTCATTTTCTTCATATATTTAGCTACGATATCAGGAAGTGCATCGTAATATTTGTTCTGCAATTCGCGAGTCTGGAAATAGATGTCGGGATTCTGAGCAGTACCGCGGGTAACAGGGTGTTCAGGATTCAAGGCACGTTCGCGATATTCTTCGAGAGCTTTCCAGTTGACGAGTTTCTTAACGTCGTCTTGGTTGGTAGCTTCAACTTTCTGGATTTCGTGAGAAGTACGGAAACCATCGAAGAAATGAACGAAAGGAACACGGCCTTCGATAGCTGCCAAGTGGGCAACTGGAGCCAAGTCCATGATTTCCTGTACTGAACCAGTGGCGAGGAATGCGAAACCGGTTTGACGGGCACTCATCACGTCGGCGTGGTCACCGAAAATTGACAATGCCTGGGCAGCCAAGGCACGTGCAGAAACGTGGAATACGCCGGGAAGCAATTCACCGGCAATCTTGTACATATTAGGAACCATCAGCAACAAACCTTGTGAAGCGGTGTAGGTTGTGGTGAGGGCACCAGCCTGCAATGAACCGTGAACGGCACCAGCAGCACCAGCTTCAGATTGCATTTCAACAACCTTCACGTTTTCTCCAAAGATGTTTTTTCTGCCGCCTGCACTCCATTCATCAATGTATTCAGCCATTGGTGATGACGGGGTGATAGGATAAATGGCGGCAACTTCACTGAACATGTACGCAACGTGAGCTGCAGCGCAGTTACCATCGCATGTCATAAATTGTTTTTTTGCCATAATCTTATTGTTTTTTTATGTGTTATGTTGATAGATATTATTTTATAATATACTGATTAATAATGCTTTGATGTTTAATAAACAAATTTTATTAAGCTTTGCAAACTTACACATTTTTTTTTATTTTTTAGTTGTAATAATTCGCTTTTCTCAACAATGATTTTTTTTGACATCTTCGATGGTTTTTCCATTTTTTTTGAGTATTTTTGCGGCTGCAAAGATGTACTTTGCAATAAGTTGCATCAAGATGTTTTCGGCGGCATTAGCGGACTTCGTGTCGTTTGAACACATCGATTATTGAATAAAGTTCCGAAGTCCATTGAGTGTTATGAATTTAATCGATCAAATTAAAGAGAAATCAAAACTCGTTAAAAAACGCATTGTATTAGCCGAAGGCGAAGAAGAAAGAACTCTGAAAGCAGCGGACATCGTTTTAGCGAATGGTTATGCCGACATCGTTTTGTTAGGCAACAAAGCAAAAATCGAAGCTGAAGCTGCTGAATGGGGGTTAAAAAACATCGGCAAAGCTGAAATCATCGACCCAATGGACAATCCCAAAAAGAATTTCTATGCTGAAATGCTTTGCGAGATTCGCAAGAAGAAAGGCATGACGATGGAAGAGGCTCTCAAGCTGGTTGAAGATCCTTTGTATCTCGCCACCCTGCTCATCAAAAACGGTGATGCTGATGGCGAGGTTACTGGTGCGCAGCATGCCACTGGCGACGTTCTCCGCCCCGCTTTCCAAATCGTGAAAACCCTCCCTGGCATTTCAGTTGTTTCTGGAGCTTTCATCATGTGCTTCCCCGACAAGAAATGGGGCGACAATGGTATCATGGTCTTCGCCGACTGTGCGGCAGACCCCAATACCGATGAAAACAAACTCGCTCAAATTGCTGTTGTCACGGCCCAAACCGCCCGCAACATTGCTGGCATCGAACCTCGTATTGCCATGCTGAGCTTCTCGACCAAGGGATCCGCAAAACATGAATTGGTAGACAAAGTAGTAAACGCCACCCGCATTGCCAAGGAAATGGATCCTAATTTGGTTATCGATGGTGACTTGCAAGCTGACGCGGCCATCATTCCCGAAGTTGCCGCCAAGAAAGCTCCGGGCAGCCCCGTTGCCGGCAAGGCTAACGTATTGGTATTCCCATCACTGGAAGTTGGCAACATCGCTTACAAATTGGTTCAGCGCATGGCTGGTGCCGATGCTGTCGGCCCCGTTATGCAAGGCATGGCCGCTCCTATCAACGACCTCTCCCGCGGCTGTTCCGTTGAAGACATCGTCAGCCTCGTAGCCATCACCGCCTGCCAAGCTGCCGGAAAATAAAAATCAAAATCATGAGAAAATATTTATTATTGTTTCTTGTTACTATCCTGACTTTTGGGTTGGCGGCCCAGTCTATTAACGTGCCCCTTCCCAAAAGTCTCCGTAGTGGCAATAATGGCAATTCCAAATCTGAAACCGAATACGAAAACAGAAAAGTACATTTCCTCACGGGCGGTAACTTTGGTATCAACTTCGGCCTTCCCAATTACATAGGTTTTCAGTTTCAACCAAAATTTGGCATTCAGCCTCTTAATTGGTTAGTGATAGGCGTGAACGGCACATACATTTTAGATTGGCGCATAATAGAAAAAACAACCTACCATACTTTCTCTGTTAATCCATTCGTCGAAGCATACCTGTTTAAAAATCAGCTTCTGCTTCACGCAAGTTATGAGTTTGTCAATTACCCCATCATCAGTTATTCATATGATTCCTATGGTAATGTGACATCTGTTTCTCGCGAACGTATTTCTTCGCACTGTGTTTTGGTGGGCGCAGGGTATCACACACAAATCTCAGCTCATTCAAGCATCAATGCCACGGTCCTTTTCCCCGTGTATCAGAAGAACTCTCTGAATGATTCTCACCGCAATTACTATGCCGCCTGGTACCAACCCATAGTAAGAGTAGGTTACAATTATTCCTTCTAACGATGTCTTCGTTGAAATTTTATTTTAATACTGCGAGAAAATTGCTGCACGACAAAAGCAATCAGTTTTCTCGTAATATTGTTTCCATATCCATCGCCGGTGTGGCTCTCGGCATAGTCGTAATGATTGCCGCCATTTCCATAACCACTGGCTATAAGCAGGTTATATACGAAAAAGTAGCCTCAATGGGTGCCCACATCCGAATTTCGAATTACGATCAAAATTATTCTTTTGAACCCATTCCCTTCGATAAAAACCAAACATTCGTTCAGGAAATCCAACAAATGCCGGAAATCAAATCCGTACAGCGATTCTCCACCAAGTCCGGCGTGGTGAAAACGTCCGACCAAGTGGAAGGCATTGTCCTGAAAGGCATTGACGAATCATTTGACAAAGAACATTTTCGACCCAACCTCATTGAGGGAGAACTCCTCGACCTCAGCGACACGCTACCCTCAAAAGAAATCATCATTTCCAATACTTTAGCAAAAAAATTGCAACTAAAACTGGGCGATAAGGTCAGAACCTACTTTGTGCAAGACCCGCCAATGCAACGCAGTTTTACCATTGTCGGCATCTTCGAAACCGGCCTTCCCGAATACGACAGCAAATTTGCCCTCGTCGATTTGAAACAAGTCCAAAAACTAAATCTATGGAATGAAAATCAAATCGGCGGAATGGAAATTCTCCTCCACGATTTCGAATATGTTGAGCAAGCGCGGAACAACATCGACGCTAAAATCGGCTACCAACTCAAAGCAGAAAGCATCCAGCAAATCTTTCCCGAAATCTTCCAGTGGATTGCCCTCTTCGACACCAATGTCGTTGTCTTGCTGATCATTACTTTCTGCGTCTGCTTGGTTACCATCATGTCGATATTTTTCATCATTGTCATTGAACAAACCTCCACGATAGGCATTTTAAAAACCTTGGGAATGAAAACGGACGCCGTTGTGAAATTGTTTTTAGCACTTGCCGCCCGCATTCTTGTGCGTGGCCTCCTGTGGGGAAATATCATTGCCTTTGCTTTGTGTATTGCCCAAAAAGCAGGCCATTTCATCAAATTGGATGCTGCCACATATTACATCTCCTACGTTCCCATTTCCTTCAATATCCCACTTATACTTGCGGTAAATCTGGCGGTATTGATTTTGTGCATGCTGGTGCTCTCCCTTCCCGCCTACCTCGTTGCCCGCAAAAGCAGTCCCATCACGGCAATTAAGTTTGATTAATTCTGTGAATAGTGAAAGGGTAAAGTGAAAACTGAAAGGTAAAATAGTTTTCAATTCTCACTCTCAGTTTTCAGTTTTTTTTGTATCTTTGCACTTCAAAATTTAAATATCAATAACGAAAAAAATAATAGAATTATGCAGAAAAAAGGTAACAAATTTGGTACGCACCGCGTAATTGAACCTAAGGGAGTTCTTCCCCAACCCGCCCAGAAGATTGACAACAACATGGACGAAATTTACGACAATGAGATTTTGATTGATGTTCAAACCTTGAACATTGACTCAGCTTCTTTTACCGATATTCACAACTATGCCAAGCAGCAAGCTGGTGAAGGCGCTTCCCAAGAAAAAATCATGGAAGAGATCAAGAAGGAAATGTTGTTGAATGTTGAATTGCAAGGAAAACACCGCAATCGTCGTACCGGCTCTGGCGGTATGCTTCTCGGCAAGGTTGAAAAAATCGGTGATGCTTTGAAGGGCAAAATCGATTTGAAAGAAGGCGACCGTATTGCTACCCTCGTTTCTTTGTCACTGACTCCTCTTCGCATTGACGAAATCCTTGAAATCCGTCCCGAAATTGACCAAGTTGACATCAAGGGTAAGGCTATTTTGTTCGAAAGCGGTATTTATGCCAAGATTCCTACCGATATGCCCGAAAAATTGGCTCTTTCAGCATTGGACGTTGCCGGTGCTCCCGCGCAGACTGCCAAATTGTGCCAATACGGCCAAACCGTTGTCATCCTCGGTGCTGGTGGCAAGAGCGGTATGCTCTGCTGCTACGAAGCCAAAAAGCGCGTTGGCGTAACGGGTAAGGTTATCGGTATTGCCAATAGTCCAAAATCAACCCAACGTATCAAGGAACTCGGTTTCTGCGACATCGTTGAAAGCGCAGCCGGCATGACTCCCGTTCAGGTTTACGAACTCGTTGAAAGACTGACCAATGGACACATGGCCGATGTTACCATCAACTGCGTTAACGTTCCAGACCAAGAAATGACTGCCATCCTCTGTACGAAAGACGACGGTATCGTTTATTTCTTCTCTATGGCCACCAGCTTCACCAAGGCCTCTCTCGGTGCAGAAGGTATCGGCGCTGACGTAAATATGATTATGGGTAACGGTTATACCAAAGGCCATGCGGAATTCACTTTACAAGAACTCCGCGAAAGCCCAGAATTGAGAAAAATCTTTGAAGAACTTTACGCATAAGCTGAAGTTTCTTTATTCAATAAAAAACGCAGTCTTCGGGCTGCGTTTTTTTGTTTTGCCTGAAAATCAGTGGTAATTTGTTGCTCTTGTGACTGAGTAGATGACTTCTGAATTGTATTATTGAATTTTTTTTACTATCACAACTGCAAAGACTGAAAATGACACCATCGGAAAGAAAAAAAAGATTATTTTTGCAACATAAAAAAATCTGACATCCTTTATCTATAGTTACCTAAATTTAAAAATCATCATTATCATAAAACGCACAAAAATAGTCAATTACAATCAAGAAAAACAAAGATGAATATATTTGTATCGTTTCTTAAGAAAAATCAATTCTTTTTATTCTTCATTAGCATACTGCTGCTTAGTACATTTCTTCTAAATGGGTGCAAAAACGACCAAAAAACTCACATTCCTAAAAGTCTCAATGAACTTGGAAACAGCAAAGTGGCGGTTGTGTTAGGCACCATTCAAGATATTTACATGACCGAACAGTATCCGGATTGCGAAATGATCCGTTTGAACAGTCTTCCTGAATGTCTGGCAGCCGTAGAAAAAGGAATTGCCGACTATACCGTTTTGGACAGTATCGCCATTCTGGGTGCCGGCATTGAAAAACGTGGAATGCAGGTAGATTTCTGCCTTAATGACTATACGTCCATTGCGAGTGCCTTTCGTTTCGAGGATGACAATCTATGCCAACAATACAACGAATTTCTCGCTGAGATCCACCAAAACGGCACTGTCAACGAAATGAAGGAAAGATGGTTGTCGGACAATGCGTTAAACACTTCTATGCCACCCATTGACCGTTCCACTTCCGGAACGCCGATTCTTGTGGGAACGATAAATTTCAACTTTCCATTTTCGTTCATCAAAGACGGCCAATTGGCAGGATACGAAATGGAAATGATGTACCGTTTCGGTACCTATATCGGACGCCCCGTAGAGATATCCGCCTACGAATTTTCTTCGATATTGATGGCACTAAATTCTGGGAAAATCGATATAGTGACCTGTTTCTTATGCCAAACGGAAGAACGTGCCAAAACCGTACTTTTTTCCGATCCGTACTACCAATGCCAAAGCATTTGCGTAGGGCGTTCCGCCAACAGCAACGCTTATAGCGACAATAATTTTTGGGATGAAACCAAAGAAGTATTTAAGAATGACCTTTTAGTTGAAAAACGGTGGAAGTTACTATTGGACGGGTTATGGGAAACTGTATTCATCTCCTTTTTCTCGATAATTATCGGGACCATTTTGGGCTGCCTTATTTGTGCATTGCGTATGAGTCGTCGGAAATTATGGCGCGGCATCACCATTGGGTATACTAAAATCATGCATGGCATGCCGATTTTGGTTTTTCTAATGATAATGTTCTACATTGTGTTCGCACCCACCCAAGTTACCGCTACCTGGGTAGCGATTATTGCTTTCGCAATGAACTTTGGAGCCTTCGTCAGCGAAATGTTTCTCTCTGGAATCCAGAGCGTTGACCATGGGCAGGTGGAAGCTGGACGCGCTTTGGGTTTCAGCAAACGAAGTACCTTTGTCAACTTTGTTTTACCGCAAGCTCTACACCGCATTTTCCCAGTCTATAAAGGTGAAGCTATTTCCCTTATTAAAAACACATCTATCGTGGGATATATCGCCATACAAGACATTACCAACGCCAGCGACATCATCCGTTCACGTACCTTTGACGCCTTTTTTCCTCTAATCATCATTACTATCATATACTTCATCCTCGCCTGGATTCTCGGTGCCGTTTTGGATTACATCAATAAAAAAACCACCCACGCCTAACGTATATACTTTTTTGACATTTTTTTTAGAAAAATAGCATATAAACATTATGATAACGGTAAAACACCTTTCCAAAACCTTTTACAATACAGCAATTCCCTTTACCGTATTGCGCGATGTGAATTGCGAAATCAAAAAGGGCGAAATCATCAGCATCATCGGGCCTTCTGGAACAGGAAAAAGTACATTCCTTCGCTGCATCAATCTATTAGAACAACCGACAAGCGGCGAAATTTTCGTCAACGGCATCAATATTATGGATAAAAAAACCGACTTGAACGCCATCCGCCAAAAGATGGGCATGGTTTTCCAGAATTTCAACCTTTTCTCCCACTTATCCATTTTGCATAATGTGACAATAGGACCCATCAAATTGCTGAAAATGCCGAAAGAAGATGCGGAAAAACAGGCAATGGATCTTTTACGTATGGTCGGCTTGGCAGAGAAGGCCAATTCGATGCCCAGTGAATTATCAGGTGGACAGAAACAGCGTGTTGCCATTGCACGCTGCCTATCGATGAAGCCGGATGTCATTTTGTTTGACGAACCCACCTCCGCCCTTGACCCAACGATGGTGAGCGAAGTATTGAGCGTTATCCGGCAATTGGCAAAACAAGGCATGACCATGTTGATTGTGACACACGAAATGAAATTCGCCTACGATGTCAGCACACGCGTCTTCTTTATGAATGAAGGCATCATTTATGAAGAAGGAACACCGGAAGAGATTTTTGAGCATCCGCAAAAGCCTCTAACCCAGGCATTCATCAATCGTATTCGCACATTGGAATACGAAATTAAAAATTCAGATTTCGACTTACACCACATGAATGCCGAAATCGAACAATTCTGCCAAAAATACGCTTTAGGAAATGACATCTACAACCGAATCCTGCACCTAGTAGAAGAAATCCCATCCATTATGATGCAAGACCCCGGAGCTATTCATCTGAAGTTAGATTATTCAGAAAAAAATTATAACATCTATGTTGAATTTGAACAAGATGGATGTACAAATCTGATATTGGATAATCCTGATACTGATGAAGTTGCCTTATCCATCATTCGAGGTTGTTGCGAAAGCATCGATGAAAATATAGTCGGAAACTCGCGTAAAATCAAGGCGAAGGTTAAGAGTAACAAATCCTAAAACAAATTCTTCTTACTGCCTATCATACTTCATTACTTCCTCAGAGAAGAAATCAAGTTTTACCCCGGCCATCTTAAACATCTCTTCCGACTCGGCACCTGCATGGTATTTTTTTTCGCAGACCACTCGTTCTATGCCACAGTTGATGATGAGCATGGCGCAAACACGACACGGCGTCATGCGGCAATACAAAGTGGCACCCTGCAAAGAAATTCCCAACTTGGCGGCCTGGCAGATGGCGTTCTGCTCCGCATGGACGGTGCGAACACAATGCTCGGTAATGCTGCCGTCTTCATGAACCGTCCGCTTGAACTGATGACCAACCTCATCACAATGGGGCAAGCCCTTCGGCGAACCAACATATCCTGTAACCAAAATCTGTCGGTCACGCACAATAACACAACCGCTGCGACCACGGTCACAAGTGGCTCGCTTGCTTACCGTATTGGCAATTTCCATGAAATATTCATCCCAACTCGGACGCTGGTACTTTTGCTCATTTTCCATAATATGTTATTGGTTTTAATATAATCTATTGATTATTAGATATTTATATTTTTTATAATAATAGAAACCTGATGATACAGATCTTCAAAATCACCATTGTTCCGCAAAGTATAGTCAGCCATTGAAATGCATTTTGAAAGATTCTGCTTGCTGGGGTCTTCGGAAGTCATTTCACGGCGTTCGTTTTCAAGGAAAGTTTCAAAACTAACATGATCGGTTTCAGAATTTCTTGCAACGATGCGTTCATAACGAATTTTCGGATCGGCATCCACTGCCAGAAGAACAAAATCGCCTTTTTGACGCAATGATGTAATTTCGCCGGCGGCTCTGATACTTTCAATGATGGCATTCTTTCCTGATGCCTGCGCCTGCTTATACAACTCATCAATGATGAATGATGGGGAATGGGTGGCTCGCAAGTCATTGGCAACTTCAACAAAAGTGTCGCGATTGATGGGCTTGCCACGGCGCTGTGCTTCTTCAATGAGATATTGCCGCACGGAAAAATGTTGGAATCCGCATTTTTGCGTTAGAAAATCCACGATTGTACCTTTCCCGGCACCCAAAGTCCCTGTTATACCTATGATGACCATATTTCTTTTTTTAGTTAAAAAACAGATTGCAAACTTACAAAAAAAATCAAGCATTTTTCAAATACCAGTACGTGACAAGCTAATTTTGTGTAATTTTGTCTTTTATAAATTCAAAAATGAGAAATTTATTCATCACCTTGGGTTTTTGCTTCTTTTTCACGCTGTCCTTATGGAGTCAGGTCACGCAAAAAGGAATCGTTAAAGAGTATAACACGAATGGAAAAACACTGTCGGGTGTGGGCATTTCCATTCCAAGTGCAAACGATTATCAGCCGACTATGTCCAACAGCGATGGCAGTTTTCAACTATATTTCAGTCACCATAAAGCCGGTGATTTGATTTATAACATTCGAATTATCAAAGACGATTATGAAATTGTAAACATCCATGATTTCAAAAATGGTTGGAAATTAAGTCCGAACGACACTTTAACCATTATTGTCGCACATCGAAATGTCATTGCGGACAGGCGTTCTCACTATTACAACATCATGGACCGATATACCGAGAAAGAATACAAGAAAAAAATTGCTTCCCTCAACGAAGAACTATCCCAGCAAAAAATCAATGTGGAAGAATATCGTCAAAAGGTCATTGATGCGGAAAAGGAACTTAAAAAAGCATACGATAAAATTGATGAGTATGCAGATATGTTTGCTCGTATCAACACGGAAACTTTTGACAGTATCAGCCATCTTGCGCTCGACTATCTTCAAGATGGTAAAGTCAACTTGGCCATCCAACTCTATGAAAATCAGAATTTAGTTGAACAATTGAATAAAAAAGTCGCCATACGCGACCAAGCTGAAGAATCCATTCAACAGATTATTCCCAAACTGCAGGAAGAAATGGCCTTCCGCCAGATTGCCGGTGGTAAAAACAACATTGAACGGGTGGATTTAATTCATAACAGCATTGTTTCCGCCAATCCCGACAATTTTGAATTCCAAAAAGATTATTTTTTCTTTCTCGTTGACCAGAATAAATTGGACAAAGCGAAATCCGTTGGTACAAGAGCCTATTCCTTAGCCCATAACCCCGTGGAAAAATCCGTTACGCTAAGTCAATTGGGACTGATTCAATACCGACAAGGCCACTATGACGACGCAAAACAATATTTGCAGGAAGCCCTTGCCGAAAATAATAAATTGAAAAATGACAATTCCGAAATATTCTTGGTACAACAATCTCAAAATCTTAATATTTTAGCTACTATTTATATTGATGAACAAAATTTTACCAAGGCGGAAGAATGCCTCAAGGAATGTGCGGAATATGGTCGGCAATTGTTAAAATATGACAGCAGCTATCTTGAAAAATATTCATCTACACTGAGCAATATCTCCGAACTCTACAGAAGTATTGGTGAAGTCAATCAAGATCGTACAACCTTGGGACAGGCGTTGGAATATAACCAGGCAAGCCTTGATTTGCTCCAATTTATTTCCGACACCGATAAGGTTGACAAACCGTTGTACGCTGCCGCCAGATACAACAACAGAGGGTCTATCTTTTTAGAATTAAATCAAAATGATTCAGCTTTATATTATATAGGAAAGTCCGATTCACTGTGGAATATCTATTATCCGACAAATATGAACAAATACACCACATATCGGTGTCATTCTCTGAACAATCTTGCCATTGTCTATTCCCGTCTCCAACAATATGAAAAAGCTCATCAGGCATTTGACAAGGTCCTGGCCATCTGTGATTCTTCAAACTCACCAATGTTGCTTAGAGAGACCTACGTTGCCACGCTTACCAGTAAAGGTGTACTGCTGCGGCGAGAAAAAAAATATAAGGAAGCCATCAACATTTACCTTCACGCTTTGGCACTGCAAATGGAAATATCCAAAGATAAAAAAGAAAAATACTCGCAAAAACAATCCTATTTATATGAAAACTTAGCCACGGCATCTTTCTTTTCAAAAGATTACCAGACAGCCATCTCCTACTTCCAAGCATCCCGAAATCATGTTCAGGGACTTCAAAAGGAAAAACATAAAAGTTTTGAAACGGAAGTTGCCAAATATACCTACTATATTGCTTACTGCTATTATAACCTTAACGATGCCAAACATGGGATTCCCGAATACAAAAAAGCCCGTAAAATGTATTTGAAATTTAATAAAACAACCCCGGGAAAATATGCTCCCGCTTTGGCCGACATTGACAAAGAAATGAAGGAACTGAAAAATCACAAAAAATAAAATGATAGACAACAACACGTTACAGTATTTATCGCAGCTCCCCGACCAGGAGCTCGTCGCGCGTGTTGTTGGGCAGGATGAAACTGCCATCGAATACTTCTTTTATCACAAGTTTTTTCCCATTTTTGAAAGAATTGTCAGGCATTCTCTTCATAATCAACTTGAAACCAATGAATTAATCAATGAATTCTATATTTATCTTCAAGCAGACAATTGGTCAAAGCTGAAGACTTTTGAATGGAAATCCTCCCTTTCAACTTGGTTGACAGTCGTTGCTTCTCGTTTTTTTGTTAAAAAGAAGCAAGAATTGACTAAATTTGATAATGAAAAGGTTCTAAATATTGATGACTTCACCAATGTCCTCAAATTAGAATCTACCTTACCTATTACCCATTCCGACTTATATGATGCCATTCATAAATTGCGCAACCCCAAACACAGATGGGTTCTGTTATCAGAGCTATTGGGCTATAAACCCGAGGAAATGGCCCGGGAAATGAATACTACTGTCATTAACATTTATAATTACAAAAAAAGAGCAAAAATCGAATTGGTAGAACTGCTAAATGAGAAAAAAGATGTCTAAATCAACTTATATATCAGACGAACTGATAGCCAAGTACCTTGAAGGGAAAGCTACTGCCGAAGAATGTTCCTTTGTGAAATCTTACATTGAGGAACATCCCGAAGAATGGTTGTGGTTGGAAACGGCAGCTCAGGAACTTGCCTACCAAGACATAGAGAAAAGGGAAAGGGCAGGCATTTACCAAAAGTCATTACTCAATAAAGAGGAAATGGACGATGACATGCGTTACGCCATTTCTAAGCACGGCAAGATAGATTTCGCCGCCGATGATGGGGTCGATTGCTCTTGTGCCATCAAAGCCCAACAACTCATTTTAAGCGACTACGGCATTTTTGTCTCCACGGCCGAACTCACCCGCGTAGCACGTGAAAACGGATGGTATATTGACCGTAAAGGCAGTCCTATGGATTTCGTGGGAGAATTGCTCAATTACTACAACATTCCCGCCGTACAAATGCGAAATGCCAATGTATATCATCTGATCCACGAATTAAGCCAGGGTCACAAGGTCATTGTCGGCATCGACATAAACGACCTGAACCAAAGCAAACAATGGCAGGAGTATGATGATTTGCTGCTGGGCAAAGAAGCAAACCACGTATTATTGGTCGCCAGCATTCAAACCGATGCCAGCAAGCCCGCGCAAATTGTACTCTCCGACCCCTCCCATACCGACAATTCAAGGACTATCAGTATGGAACAATTTATGTCTGCCTGGGAAGATTCCGGCTATTTTATGGTGGCCACTACGCAACCCGCTCCAGTGGAATACAACCCCGGTATGCAATTTTTCGACTATGATCAAGGGCATATCAAGCAATTCGCAGACCTGACTTACAATGAAATCATCAAACGACTGGCTGATGACGGATTTTTCAGCGACCCTCAAAAAATCAAAACAAAGAAACTCATCCTGTGGTTCTCTTTAACTGCAATGCTATTGGTCCTCGCCGGCTTTTTCATCTTCTACTTATTCATTCCTTTTAATATGAAAGTTAATCTGCACGAAGACCCCGCCTATCATATTCCCAACCTGCCTTTGAAAAATGGAAAAATCACCATAAGTTATGGAAGTCAAAAATCTCACCAATTTGTCATCACTGAAAATCAAAAGGAAGTCATCATACCCGACTTGCCTCAAAAATATAGAAATACGGAAGCCCGTCTGATATTCGAAGCCGACGGATTTGAAACTGTTGACACAATTCTTCTGCTGCACAAAACCGTCAACATTTCCTATAGACATAATAACCAATTGGCCAAAATATTCGGAGTCGTCGTCGATAGTCAGAATGGACAATGTCTGTCGGGGGTTACCATCAAAGTGCAAAATCTTTCAGCTCTTACCGATGAACAAGGTTGTTTTAACATAGACATCCCATTTGCGCAACAAAAGCAGGTACAAACCCTCAGTGCCTACAAAGACGGATATATGCTATGGACGGGAACCTACGAACCGTCAAGCTGTAATCCGTGGAGTATCGTGCTTGAAAAACAATAAAAATGTGACAATATGTCACATTTGTCGCCACAATTTCACAAAAACCTATATTATTTATCTCTAATTTTGCTCCATTCAAAATAAAAAATGGAGTAGATGACTAAAAATGTTCAAAAGTGTACTCTAATACCAATAAATAGATGTACACCTATGACTAAAATTCATATTGGCAAACTGATTAAGGAGCAGTTTAAAAAAAGTGGCTATACAACAACTGAATTAGCCACCATGCTTCATTGTGACCGGACAAACATTTATCGCATTTTCAACCGACAAAGCATTGATTGCGAATTGCTGAATAATATTTCGAAAGCCCTTCATTACGATTTTCTTAAAGAATATTCGCTGCCTGAAATCCAATCTCAAAATGAAATACAACTAACCGTCAAATTTACGGATGATAAAATCATCATAACAAAACCTGCCAATCTCAATATTGAGATTAATAATAAAACCGAAGAAAAATAAATATTACATAAAAAATAAAAACATTACTAAAAAAACCGATGGCCCAATGCGAAAACGGGGACGTGCAATATGAAAAGAATATTATTGTTTGCAATTGCAGTGGCAATGGTAATGACCTTTGGTTCCTGCCACAAAGAAGGAAAATACACACCCAGCAAAAAAATAAGTAGGATTTATGAGGAATCCAGCTCTGATGGACGCCATTTGAGCCAGAGTTGGAACTGGAATAAAAACAAACTGCAATCCATTAATCATCACAATTATGATGGAAGCATCTATTTTACGGAAGATTTCACTTACAAAAACGGTCGCATTTCCCGAATCGACTTGCGTTTTCCCGACTCGTATTCCTCCGATTATTTTGAAATCACATACGATGGTGGCAAATTATCCCGTATAACAGAATACTATGACGGGCGGTTATCCAACGAATCTTCCTTTACCTATAAAAATGGTAAAATTTCCACCATGAATGAAACCTATTACTCTAAACATTACAAGGATGAGGCAATGCCAACGGTAAAATCTACTTTTTTGAGCCTAATCATACCTGAATTATCCGATAGAATAGTTGAAAATTTATACCGTTTATCAAATAAATCAGGAAGTGATTTTTTTACTTATTCCTTTGAATGGAAGGGCAATAATATTTCCATGATTAAGTGTTCTTATGATGAGGGTGGAACCGAAACAAAATTTACCTATGACAACAAGAAAAATCCTTTCTATGGCCTTTTAGACGATGGTTCTCCAAGCTTAGAAGCGGTTAGTTCTAAAAATAATGTCACCAGCTATACTGATTATTATTATAATTATGATGGAGAAACGAGCATTGGTACCTGCACCTATACCTATACATACGACGGGAATTGGCCTACCAGCGAGCGCTATCAGGTTAATCATCAGTTTTCTTTTGGAATTTATTATACAAGTTACGGAACAACATACTATGAATATGTAAAATAAAAAGGAATTTGGAAAATTAGTCTTTGATAAAAACCGATGGCCCAATGCGAAAACGGGGGTAAGTAAAATGAAAAAGATATTGTTGTTTTTAATTGCAGTGGCAATGGTAATGACCTTTGGTTCCTGCCATAAAGAAGGAAAATACTCGCCAAGTAAAAAAATAAGTAAGATTTATCGAGAATCCGGCTACGACGGCTATTTTTCGGGACGTTATTTGAGCGAGAGCTGGAACTGGAATAAAAACCAACTGCAATCCATTTATCATCACAGTAGTGATGGAAGCATCAGTTATACGGAAGATTTCACTTACACAAAAGGTCGCATTTCCCGCGTTGACCATCGTTATCCTTCATCGTCGATGTCGTACTACTATAGCGAATTTACATACGATGGCGGCAAATTATCCCGTATGGCAGATTATTATAACGGCCAGTTAGAAAGTGAATTTTCCTTTACCTATAAAAACGGTAAAATTTCCACTATGAATGTAACTAACTATTATAGTTATTACGACAAAAGTGAGACCATGCCAATGGTAAAATCTTCTTTTTTGAGCTTAATCATACCTGAATTATCCGATAAAATAATTGAAAATTTATACCGTTTATCAAATAAATCCAAAGGAGGTAATACTTATACTTATTCCATTGAATGGAAGGGCGATAATATTTCCAAGATCAAGGGTGCTGACGGTGATGAATGGGCAGAAATTGAACTCACCTATGACAACAAGAAAAATCCTTTCTATGGCTTTTTAAACTCAGACTTCGACGAAGAGTGTTTTTCTAAGAACAATATCACCAGAGAAACTTGGACTGAGTATGACGAAGGAGAAATGTACAATTATTCGGATACCTATACCTATACTTACGATGGAAATTGGCCTATCAGCAAACGCTATCAGTATGGTGATGAATATGGCACAACATACTATGAATATGTAAAATAAAAAGAAATTTGGAAAATTAGTCTTTGATAAAAACCGATGGCCCAATGCGAAAACGGGGGTAAGTAAAATGAAAAGAATTTGTATATTATTAGCTGCTGTTGCGTTTGTTCTTAGTGCTTGCAAAACGTCAACTTATACTGTTTCTATGCCCATTCCCAACAAACTTCCCAACCTTGTTCCCTCTGTCAACTACAATGATTTGAGTATGGTTTACGGCTGTGAAATTATTCCAATTGCTAATGACGATGCCATTGAGGCTGCTGTCGAGAATTCCACGTTGCAAGTTGACGAGTTTACCAGATTGTTTACGTTTGTTCCTAAACGAACACGTTATATCAATGGTTCATATCCATCCAAAGTTATCAAGACGGGAACGTATTATCCCATCAAAGAAAAGACTTTTAAATCTTTTGCAAAACCATATCAAAGACATGCTGAAATCCCACTGTACATGCACATTTATAATATGGAAATCTGCAAAAATGTTTGTAATATGACCAAAGAACAATACGGTTATATTGAATTGTCTATTTTACGCCATGAAATTGATATAAAATATCCATGCGCAATTGTTGAAGTCCGTATTTATGACAAAGACAAAAAAATGGTTGGCATATATAATGGAACAGGAATGATTACTAAAAAAGATAAGAAGGCTTCCAAATACATAAAACGTTTCATAGCAAATAAATCTGCTATGACAAAACAATTGTATATTGACAGTTTTGCCAAAGCATTGAACGAAATTAAGGTACAAATTTCTCAAGACTCGCAACGTTTGACTTCGGAATTGAACAAAAGTGGTGCCATTTCAAAATAGCAGAAAATTATGAAACGAATATTGTTTGTTGCCGCTTTGTGTCTTCAAAGTACGATCCTTCTAAGTCAAAATGTATCGTTTGACTATGTGAAAATTGCTGGCGGGCAATTTTCAATGGGCTGTACTGCCGAGCAAAGCGGCGAATGCAGGGTTAATGAATCTTTGGTGAAAAATATGTTTGTTGACACCTTTGAAATCAGCAAATACGAAATTACCATCGCCCAATTCGCAGAATTCATCAAAGCGACAGGATATAAAACCAACGCCGAACGCGTAGGGTTTGGATATGTTTACAACTCGTCAACAGGCAAATGGCAAAAAGTAAATGGCATTGACTGGCATTGCGATGAAAACGGAAAATTACGAAGTGCCAGCGACTACGACAAATACCCCGTGATTCACATTACGCAACTGGATGCCGAAGCCTTTTGCTCCTGGGCAGGTTGTCGGCTCCCAACGGAAATCGAATGGGAATATGCCGCCCGAGGAGGGCAATTTACCACAGGATATAACAAGTACTGCGGTAGTCTCGATATCAATGAAGTGTCCTGGTATATTAATAATTCCAATCGGGAAATACATCCCATAGGACAAAAAAAAGCCAATGAGTTGGGTTTGCATGATATGGGAGGCAATGTCGCAGAATGGACTTCCTCTGTTTACCAACAAAAAATTGATGAATTTGACTATGCTTCATTACAAATGACATTCTTAAATAACAATGAAGATGAGAACGATAACGAACACAACTACTATACAATTAGAGGTGGACATTATCTGTCTTCGGCTTCATCTTGCCGCACTTCCTGCCGTACCGCTTCCCACAAAAGCAGTAGCGGATCCCTCATCGGATTCCGTGTCGTAAAACGCAAGGCCAGCGATAAACCACCCAAAATTGAAAACTATCAAAACATCAATAGAAAACCAGAATTGACTGGCGGTAAATTCTCCAAGGAAAAAACTACCAAAAAACCAGAATTGACTGGCGGTAAATTCTCCAAGGAAAAAACCACCAAAATAGCCATAAAACCAACATTCGTCAAGGAAACATTTTTCTTGGTGAATTACGCATACGCATCGAATCCACAGCATTCCATCGGATTAACGATTGGCCAAAACAAACTTAATACCAAACGCTGGGGTTGGTATGTCAGCGCTATGAGCGGCTTAGATTTCATCATTCCCAAAAACACCGATTACCAACATTCAATATCAAATCCATTTTTTAACGGAAAAGAAAAACGAATAAGATATTCTCTGACCTTGGGAACCACTGTCGGCTTTACCATTCCACTCTATGTCTATGCGGGCATAGGTTATGGCTATCGAACTCTATTATGGCAAAGCGAAACGGAAAAATGGTATAAGAATACCAACTGTTCTTATTCCGGCATCGCTTTGGAAGCTGGTGTAACGGGAAACATCAAGGGCTTTGCCATTTCAGCCGGTTGTTCAATGATTATTGATGTCTTAACAGGAAATCCATTCGTTGAAGCAAAATTCGGAATAGGTGGCATTTTTAAACATAAAAAGAAAAATAAATAATACCATGAAAATCTTAAGTCGAAATTTTTTATACAATATACTGACCATATTCGTTTTGTTTTCTTTATTGATGGTCATGGACACTTGCACCAAAGATGAAATAGTTCCTATTGACAAATTCAATATTATCAAAACCGAATATACGGCCACAGGAAAAACTGTGAATATCAATTGCAAATATTATTATCCAGGCATTATTCAGAGAGCGGTAATTCATTATAGTAAAGATTCGCTATTGACAAATGATCTTAAATCCGCTCAATGCACAGTTGAAGACAATCAATATTTAAAGGTAAATATTGACAATCTACAAGCATTAACCACCTACTATGGCTACTACGAAGTTGATAATGGTATTGAAAAGCATAAAACTGAAACCATTGTCTTTAAAACCAAAAACTATACGCCAACAACCGTCACCACCAATGCGGCAACCAATATCAGTTTTAATAAGGCAACCCTTCACGGGGTCATTTCTGATGATGGGGAGCTATCCATTGTTGAACGCGGATTTTGTCTAAGTAAGACATATTCCAATCCCACCATTTCCGATACCCATTATGCGGTGGGCAGCGGTACGGGCTCATTTTCCAAAACCGCTACCGAACTCAATACCAACACCACCTACCACTATCGTGCATACGCCAAAAACAGCAATAACGAGTACATTTACGGTAACATCTGCCATTTCACTACAACAGATGGCAAACCTACGGTTACCACTGTTTCGGCAAATGCAACATCCTCTTCTATGGTTACAGGTGTTGGAAATGTAACCAATAATGGTGGTTCTACCGTAACTGCAAGGGGTTTCTGCTGGAGCACGAACTCCAACCCAACCATAAACAACTCCCACACCACCGATGGCACAGGCACAGGCACATTCAATAGCTATATCTCCGGTCTTTCTGCCAACACCACCTATTATATGCGCGCATACGCTCAAAATGCCAATGGCGTAAGTTATGGGGAGGTCGTCTCCGTTTACACCACCACCTCCACCTGTCCAAGTACGGTCACCGACTATGACGGCAATTCCTATTCCACTGTCCTAATTGGCACACAATGCTGGATGAAACAAAATTTAAAAACAACTCATTATCAAACAGGTGGCTATATTTCACTTATTACTGATGCCAGCAGTTGGAGTAGTTTAACTTCTGCGGCACGATGCTACCCCAATGGAGGATCTTCTAATTTCAGTTCATACGGATATCTTTACAATTGGTACGCTGTAAATGGAGGGAATCTTTGCCCATCAGGCTGGCATGTACCCACAGACCAGGATTTTACTACTTTGGAAAATTACTTAGGAACAAACGCAGGTGGCGCAATGAAATATCCTGGAACAGTTTACTGGTCATCGCCCAATACGGGAGCCACCAACAGTAGCGGTTTTTCAGCATACGGTGCTGGTTATAGAAACATGGGTGGGACCTATAATTCCTGGCATGAATCTGGAATGTTTTGGTCCTCTACCTTATTTTCTTATAATGATTTTTATGCTCTTGCCATCACTTTATCTTACAATGATAGTTATATTGATGATGGTCTTGCCTATTCAAAATGCTCTGGAGCATCTGTCCGTTGCCTGAAAAATTAATTGTAATAATTTAAAACCGATGGCCCAATGCGAAAACGGGGGTAAGTAAAATGAAAAAATATGTGATTATATTTTTCTTTTCCTTTATTCTATTACAACTGTCAGCACAAAGTTGGGAATACGACATCCGTTGTGCCGGAGTAGGAGTTCAAGGGACATACCTGGTGGAAGTTTCGGGCTACGGGAAGACCGTTGAAAAGGCCATCAGTGAAATTAAGAAGGCCGCCGTTCACGGAGTCCTTTTCAGGGGCATTTCGGGAGAATGCAACCAAAAACCCATCATCAACGACCCGGGCATAGAGAGTTCTAAGGCCGACTTCTTCAACAAGTTTTTTTCGGACAATGGTGACTACGCAAAATATGTGACCGCAGTTAACAACACCAATTACACGCCAAGCAAGGTGGGAAAAAGGTACAAGGTGACGATGCTGTTTTCCGTAAAAAAAGACATGCTCCGCAAAGATATGGAAACGGCAGGAATCATCAAGTCGTTGGGGGCGGGTTTTTAATGACAATTTTTTTAATAAAATAGAATGATATGAAAAGATTATTTTTACTACTGTTAATAAGTTTGACAGTAAGTTATGCAAACGCCCAAGACACAAAAGGGGACTACTACACTCCGGAAATTGAATGTCTCGGCGTTGAGGAAGATGGTTCGCAAACTTTGAGGTCCTGGGGAGTTGGCCGCAACAAGCAGGACGCGATTGAGCAGGCCAAGAAAAACGCCGTTAAGGCCGTGCTGTTTAAGGGAATTCAGAAAGGAAACGGAGAATGCAACGTTCGCCCGCTCATTTATGAAGTGAACGCACAGGAAAGGTACCAATACTATTTCAATATATTCTTTAAGGATGACGGGGAATATTTGAAATACGTGTCCATGGAGGACACGCGCCCACTCACGGCCAAGAAGAAAAAAAATGACGTGGGTGTCCGCTTCGGCATCACGGTACGCGTACTACGTGCCGAATTATTGCAAAGACTGATTGAAGATAAAATCGTAAAACCATAAGTATTATGAAAAAAATTGTTCTATTATTTTTAGTGAACCTTCTGTGCGCGGGATTCATCTGCGCACAAGACGTGATATATCTCAACAATGGCAATGTTGTCAAAGGAAAGGTGATTAACGACAAGGATGAGATTACCATCCAAATGCCCTCGGGGGAGACGCTCAGCTATAAAAAAACGGAAGTTCGCGACATTCAAATTGGCAAAACCCAGGTAACCGTGCCGGAAACGCCCCAAAGACCAAAATACGTTGACTACTCCAACAACGACAAAGGATGGTGGTGCGCAGCAGAGTCTTGGGTGACGGGGTCGTTTTACCGCACTTCAAAAAACCTGTGGGGAATATCGCTAAACTTCATCAACGGATACCGCTTTTCGGAATATCTGAAAGTCGGCGTGGGCGTGGGCGTGCGCGGCTATTTTACCAATGACGAACTTTTTAAAGAAGAAATTCTGATAAAGAGGCAAAAACGTGCCATGATTTGCGCGCCTATTTTCGTTGACGTGAGAGGAAACTTCATAACCCAACAAACCCGGATGTGTGTCCCGTTCTGGAACGCAAGCGTCGGTTACGCCATCCTTGACCAATTTTTCTACACGGCCGGCCTGGGCATCCGCGTGGGACAAAAGAGAAACGATTTCGTCTTCAGCATCAACTACCAGGGACAATTGCTTCCTTACAACAATAAATACGTTAACGGGATAAGTTTCAGAATCGGCTACGAATTCTAATCATTATTGGCAAAACACATAAATACTATACCCATGAAAAAGACATTATTAGTTATTTTGTTGATAACCACTTTGTCCGCCTTCTGCTTCGGACAAGCAAAAAAGCCCACCATCATGGTTATGCCCAGTGACGTATGGTGCAACACAAACGGCTATATGACAAGTTATGACAACCAGGGGTCAACGCAAAAGATACCCGACTATAAAAATGCTTTGCAGAGCGACCCGGACCTGCTGCTTGTCATCTCAAAGATAAACACCTTGATGGCGGAGAGGGGATTTCCATTGAAAGATTTGGAATCCACGCTCAAGTCAATAGAACAAAGAATGGCGGAGGACAACATGACCACCAGCAAGACCTCCGGTGCCGAGCTGGCAGAATCTCCACTCGACCGCATCAGAAGAACCGCCAAGGCGGATATAATCATGCAGATGACGTGGACGGTCAATACAACGGGTCCCAAAAAAACCATCACTTTTAACTTACAGGGCATTGATTCATATACAAACAAGCAGATTGCGGGAGCTCAAGGCACCGGCCAACCCTCATTCACCGCAGAAATCCCTGTCCTGCTGGAAGAAGCCGTCATAAATCATCTCGATGCCTTTTGCTCCCAACTCCAATCCTATTTTGAAGAGCTGCAAAATATAGGCCGCGAGGTGTCGGTGGATATCCGGGTATTCGATACCGGGGAAATGGATCTTGAGACAGAATTCAATGGCGTTGAACTATCAGAGATCATTGACGACTGGATGGCTCAAAACACCGTGGAACACAGATTCAACAAGTCCGACGCGAGCGAGAATTTCATCCAATTCGAACAAGTGAGGATACCTCTCTATAAAATGAACGGGGCAGCCATGGACACGGAAGCGTTTGTCCGCGAATTACGCAATTTCCTGCGCAAAAATTATGAAATCCAATCCAAAGTAATGACGAGAGGATTGGGAAGAGCTATTTTAGTAATCGGTGAAAAATAAAATTCTATGAAAAAGTTAGCATTTTTAATATTGTCAGCTGCGATGCTGTTGCCATGGGGCAAGGTTTCCGCACAAACAGACTTTTCCTCAGGAGAGTCCCGTATCCCCTTATCCGTGGTTATACCCGAACAGGTGAACAAACTGTCGCCCGGCTCGGAAAGCTACCTCACGAACAAGCTGAAACAGGCAGCCGCGGCAAACGGATTATCCGTCAACGAAGGCCTTTCACGTTTTTTCATCACGGCGGTAATCACGCCGCTCACAAAGGACGTGGTTCCCGGACCGCCCCAGCAAATTGCCCAGAACCTGGAAATAACGCTCTACATTGCCGACGGCTTCGACCAAAAGGTGTTTGCCACCACAAACGTTACCGCCAAAGGGGTGGGAACCAATGACACCAAGGCATACATTGATGCCGTCAAGCACATCAACGTCAAGTCGAAGGAGTTGAAGGAATTTACGGAAGAGGGCAAAAAGAAAATCATTGCCTACTATGAGGCGCAATGCGACAACATCATCAAAAAAGCCAACAGTCTGGCCACGCAAAAAGAGTATGAAGCCGCCATCTACGAGCTGACCGCCATTCCAGATGTTTGCAGCTGCTATGACAGGGCCTTGGCCGCCACCGCCACCATATACCAGCAATACATTGACCACCTGTGCGACATAAATCTGGCAAAGGCCAAAATGGCATGGGCAGCCGACCAAAACAGTTTTGGGGCAAGTGCCGCCGGCGAATATCTCGCCTATGTTTACCCCGACGCAAAATGCTATGGGGAAGCCATGGACTTATATAAGGAAATAAAGAGAAAGGTGTTGGACGACTGGAAATTTGAAATGAAAATTTACCAAGACGGCGTGGACCTGGAAAAGGAACGCATCAAGGCATGGCGCGCCGTCGGCGTGGCATACGGAAACCACCAACAACCGGTCACCACGTATGTAAATTGGTTATTTAGATAAATTTAACTTTATGTATTCATCATTAAAAACCGAAGAGGATAATGCGATAACTATCCGGCAAACAAAATGAAAAAAATATTATTTTCTATTATTATTCTTTCAATTTCACTAACTTCTTTTGCTCAGATGTATGAAGTGGGACACGTTTATGAGATTAATGGCGTTAAGGGTTTGGTTTATAAAGTTTCTCCTAATCAACGGCACGGCATGATGATTTCCATTGATTGCGTTCCAGCCAAGTCTTCTGTTTTTTGCACAGATAAAGTTTCATTCGACACCGTAATATGCCAGAGTGATAATGGTAAGGAAAACTTTGCCGCAATAGAAAAATACATCACGGACAACAATTTGTCCTGGGACAAATTTCCCGTATTCCAGTGGATCAAAGAAAACAGAAATGGATGGTATCTCCCATCTATAAAAGAATTACGGGAAGTTTATGAGGTTTTGTATGAAACTACTTTCGTAAATAGTAAAATCACGGGAAAAGATAAAAAAGTAAAAGCCATTAATAAGGAAATTAAAGATAACGGAGGAACTCCATTTGGCAAATCAATGATTTCCAGCACTGAATTTAAAATTACCAACAAGAAAAATAAATCTAAATATTATGTGTTCAGCATAGTTAAAGAAGTTCAATCTTCTTCAGGAGATGGTCTTTTAGCTGCTGCCTTAACAGTGGCAGCTAATGCGAATACGGATATCTACGACATATTAATTCGTTCTGTGACAACAAAAGCTGATGGCACAAGACTTATCATGGAGTTTTAATTTGATGATTTTATTTATGAAACACATTTTAACCATTATTTGTTTACTTTTGAGCGTTTGTCTTTGGGGACAAAATCTCACACCAAAAAAAGTCGGAAAGTTATGGGGTTTCGCCAACGAAAATGATTCTATGGTAATCCCGGCAAAATATTCCGCGGTCGGAGATTTTTTCTATCAATACTACACCTGGGTAAATATTGGAGGTAAAGGAAATGACGACGAGCTTCCTTTTGGCGGCAAATGGGGGGTGATTGACGTTCATGGCAACGAAGTCTGCCCCGTAAATTATGACTATGTTGACTATTGCGCCTCAGATTTGGTCGCGGTAAATTTGGGCGGCGTGATGAATAAGAAGACGATGGTCATTGACGGAGGCCTTTGGGGTTTTGTCGATTTAAAAACAGGACAAGTATGTGTTCCCGTTGAATATACGCAGGTAAGCGCCTTTATTAACAGCGATGTCGCCTGGATGCAAAAAGGCGGAACACTAAAAAAGAAGATTTTATATGAAGATGTCAAGAATGAAAAAGGTAAAGTAGTAGGACATAAACGACTTTTTCATGTATTCAATGACTTTAATCTCCTTAAGGCTTTTGAACGTTTTTATCTCACGGGAGCATGGGGACTTGTTGCCAAAGATGGGACAACTTTAACCCCTTTTGATTATTCCTGCGGAGGTAATTTCAAAAACGGCACGTGCGCCATAAATAAATCCGGTCGCTATGGATTGATGGATATGACTGGAAAAGAACTTATTCCGTGCCAATACGAAGATATCAGCGAATGCTACGACGAAGGCGTTGTTTGGGTATGGGAAGAATCTTCTTCCGGGAAGAACAAAATCGGATTACTCTCCAAAAACGGAAAGAAATTAAGCGAAATGAAATACGAGTCGGTCGGAAACTTTGTTGATAGTGTGGCTTGGTTTGTCATCAATGACAAAATTGGCTTGATTGATTGTAATGGCAAAGAACTTCGTCCTGCTACGTTCCAAAAAGTTGGAGAATTTAACCACAATCTGGCTTTTTGTTCAACAGATGGGGTAACCTTTGGCATAATCGATAATAAAGGTAAACAAATTTTGCCTGAACAATATTCGAATATGGCAGCTAAGTTCGGGGAAGGTTCTCCTTTTGTTTTCAACAATGGAACAAATTTCATCAGTTGGGTTAAACAAGGTTCTGATTCTTACAGTTGGATTGACCAGAATGGAAATATTATTATTTCTAATGCAAAGATTGAATACACCTTGTTTGATGTAATACCTAATGAATTATGGGACTATTAAAATTATCTACAATGAAACATATATTAAATGTCATTATATTATCTGTTATATTGTCCTTTTCATGTTTTACGGCTTTTTGTCAAAGAAAAAGCATAAACGAAAATTATAACAGAAGTTCTTTGTATCAGATACTGATTTCCCATCCTGAATTGAAGATGAATTCAGAGATAGTTTCAGCTTATATGTCCTTGCCCGTTCAAGACAAATACAACGACCATAGCTTGAGTCTTAAGTACATTACCGCTTCACAAAAGGAAAGCAAAAAAAACGGTAAAAAAGCTATCGATGAATTTATCATTAAAAATGAAATAGCTAAACGTTTGGTTTCAAAATGGTTTAACCGGGACTATACCGATGGCGGATTTGATGTCAATTTAATTGCGGAACGCGGCAATTACAATGCGTCACAAAGCGATGTCGCCATTGCACTTAATTCACAACGTGGTCTTGCCATGCTCTCCGATGCCGGGGAAAATCTTATTGGCAATACTTTTGTCATTTTCAATGATGTAACTTATGTCGATAAAGAAGCCAATGCTCAAATTGCCAAAGCAGCTCTTCAATTGGTAGGGACAATCTTAGGAAAATTTGTCGGAGGAGCGGGAAATATTGCAACACTGGGAGGCTCCATAGCAGATGCCATTTCCGGCTTCACGGTTAAAATTGAATCACATTTGTATCGTTTGGAATGGACAGAAGAAACTTCAAACTTTTTTTATCAAAATTGTTACTACGACAAAAAAACTGTAAATACTGAAAAAAAACAGAACTATATAAATGACAAGGAACATTTCAAACTCGTTTATGTGGGTTCCTATTCATCTGTAAGTTCTAAGACGACAATGCGAGGCATTTATAAACCTGAGGACGTTTTTAGAAAGGTTTTGGCTCGCTCTATCGACGAAAACATCGTGTCCCTTCAACGTAAATTTGAAGTGTTCAAAGTTACCGTACCTGTCTATAGCGTGAAAAACAATATGGTTTGCGCCCAAATTGGATTAAAAGAGGGAATCGACCTCAATTCTCGCTTTGAAGTTTTAGAAAGAAACATCGATGAAAATGGTAAGACAACGTATGTGAGAAAAGGTGTTATCAAACCTATCAAAGGCAAAATTTGGGATAATAGATTTATGGCCACCGAAGAAGGCACCAACGAAGCAAACCTGAATTATACTTCATTTGAAATTGTGAGTGGAAAAGATATCTACCCCGGCATGCTTTTGCGAGAAATTAAATTTTAATATTAATTTCCTTTTTTTATTAATTTAAAACCGACGAGCCGATGGGATATAACTGGCCTAATTATTATGAAGAAATTTTTATTAATCGTTGGCATTGCAGCAATTACAGTGTTATCTTTGTCATCATGCAAAAAAAATTGTACATGCAAAGAGTCCATGTCTGGTTATTCACAGACTATTGATCTTTCCAATACTGGCACCACATGTAGTGCTTTCCAAAGCGAATTAAATATTGCTGGTGCCGACGACGGTCAAAAATGGACTTGCAAATAATTGAATCTTTTTACCAAAAATGAGAGAGGATGGCTACTTTTAGCCATCCTCTTTTTTGTTTGTCAAATTTTTAACCTAACAATAATTTTTTGTATCTTTGCAACGTTATATTAAAAATTTTAACATTATGCCACGGAAACCTATTGTTAGATATTCAGACGAAGAATTGGCAGAATTCAAGGTTCTTATCGAAGGAAAAATTGCAGAAGCTAAAAAAAACTTGGCTGCATATCTCGATGCATACAGCAATGCTGGCAATGATACTATGGACACCGCTCCTACTTTCAAAAATCTTGAAGAAGGAAACATGGTCCTGTCGAAAGAAGAAAACGGCCAACTTGCTGCCCGCCTTGAGAAATACATCAAGAATCTTGAAGCCGCTCTGATTCGTATCGAAAACAAAACTTACGGCATCTGCCGCGTTACTGGAAAACTCATTCCCAAGGAACGTCTCAGAATCGTCCCTCATGCCACACTCAGTTACGAAGCTAAGATGAATCAGAACAAATAGCTAAATGAAAAAAAGTACTCGCCTCGCTTTGCTATCAGGCGGCATCATCTTCGTCTTTCTTGTTTTAGACCAGATCATTAAAATCTGGGTGAAGACGCATTTTGCCTTAGGCGAACACGTTCCCGTTCTTGGGGACTGGTTCTATCTTTATTTCATTGAAAATGAAGGTATGGCCTTTGGCTTATCGTTTGGAGAAAACATTGGAAAACTATTGCTCACCCTCGGTCGTGTGTTAATCGTGGGCTTTTTGATTTATTATCTGATTAAACTTATCAAAAAAGAAAAGGCAGACTGCATTGTAGTTACCGTGCTCTCGCTGATTATTACGGGCGCACTGGGCAACATTATCGATTCGATGCTTTACGGACTCATCTTTAACGAAAGCACAATGATGAATGTGGCGACCCTATTCCCAGCAGCAGGCGGCTACGCTCCCTTCCTCTATGGCCGAGTCGTGGACATGTTCTATTTCCCACTATTTATGATGCCTGATTGGTTTCCATTCTGGGGTGGTGAATATTTCTTCCCTGCCATCTTTAATCTTGCCGACAGTTGTGTTACCGTGGGCATCGTCTTGGCTCTGATTTTCTATAAAAGAATGTTTCCCGAAGCAAAATAGAAGTTTTCTTGACTGTTTTTAGATTCTTCAAGAATTAAATTTACATTGAAATGAATGTGGAAATCATGTCTCCGGTAGGCTCATACGAGTCACTTATGGCTGCCATTCAGGCAGGTGCCGGTTCAGTATATTTCGGCGTGGGCAATATGAATATGCGCTCCCGCTCCGCTGCCAATTTCAGCAACGAAGACCTTCAGCAAATCACCAATATCTGCAAGGAACATCAAGTTCGCTCGTACCTAACCGTTAACACCATCATCTATAATGATGAAATTGAAGAAGTTCAAGCATTGATAGATTTGGCAAAACAATGCGGTGTATCGGCCATCATCGCCTCCGACTGGGCCGTCATCAGTTACTGTAGAAAAGTCGGCATGGAAGTCCACATTTCCACCCAATGCAACATCACCAATATCGAGGCGGTTCGTTTTTACGCCCAATTTGCAGATGTGATGGTGCTGGCCCGCGAAGTCAGCCTGGCTCAAGCCGCCAACATCTGCCAATGCATCCGCAAGGAAAATATCTGCGGTCCAAACGGACAACTCATCCAGATAGAAATGTTTGTCCACGGTGCCCTCTGCATGGCCGTTTCTGGCAAGTGCTACCTCAGTCTTGACAACCTGGGACATTCCGCCAACCGAGGCGCCTGCCTGCAACCCTGCCGCCGCAAATACATCGTCAAAGATGAGGAAACCGACTTGCAACTTGCCGTTGATGGCAAATACATTATGTCCCCAAAAGACCTTTGCACCATCGGCTTCTTGGATAAGATAATCAAAGCCGGCGTTTCCATCCTCAAGATCGAAGGTCGTGGCCGCTCAGCCGAATACGTCAAAATGACCACTTCCTGCTATCACGAAGCACTGAAAGCCCTTGAATCCGGCAACTTTTCACAAGACAAAGTAACACATTGGATGGAAAAACTGCGCAGTGTTTATAATCGCGATTTCTGGGACGGCTACTATCTGGGACGCACCATGGGCGAATGGACCGAAAGGTATGGTTCTCAAGCCACACGCATAAAAACCCACATTGGAAAAATCACCAATTACTACGCCAACATCGGCGTTGCCGAAATCCACATTGAAACCGGCGACCTTTCCGTTGGCGACGAAATCCTCATCAGCGGACCTACCACAGGCGTTTACGAAGCCACTATTGAAGAAATCCGCGTTGACCTGAAGCCTACCGGGCGTGCCGAAAAAGGCACTTACTGCTCCATCGCCACCAAAGAACTCGTACGACGCGGCGACAAAGTCTATAAATGGGTTAGCGTTCCCGACGAATTCTAATGCCAACGATTTTCTGAAAAATATATTATTTTATCCCCAGCGTCTGCTTGATTTTGGAAGTCAGAATGTCGATGCCTTTAACATTGTGTCCACCTTCCGGGATGATAATATCCGCAAACTTCTTCGTAGGCTCAATGAATGATTCGTGCATCGGCTTGACATAGGTACGGTAATGGCGGATAGACTTATCCAGATTCCTTCCACGCTCTTTTACGTCCCGCTGGATAATACGAATCAATCGTTCATCGGCTTCGGTATCCACGAATATCTTGATATCCAAGATGTCGCAAAGTTCAGGGTTGGTAAAAATCAAAATACCTTCCACTATCAACACTTCGGCAGGATTAACGGTGATGGTTTCGGTACCCCTGCGACAAACGACATAGGAATAGGTGGGCATTTCAACACTCTTCCCCGCTTTTAATTCTAAAATCTGCTGAATCATCAAAGGCCACTCAATTGCCGACGGGTGGTCGAAATTGATTTGCTCGCGTTGCTCTTGCGTCAATTCGCCCTGGTCTTTATAGTAGGCATCCTGCGACAAAACAGCAACCTGCTCTTGGGGAATAGAAGCAATGATTTTATTAACTACTGAAGTTTTCCCGGAACCAGAACCACCGGCTATGCCAATGACTAACATGATGAGAAATTTTTTTGTTGCCCAAGGAGGACTCGAACCTCCAATGACAGGACCAGAATCTGTAGTGTTGCCAATTACACCATTGGGCATTTTCGAGTTGCAAAAATACGACTTTTTTCTACATTTGCAACTTCTTTTTTTCTTTATTTTTATTTTCTATAAATAATTGATAATCATATATGTAAGAATAATTATTCTTTACTATATAATATTAATCTATAGAATATTTCGCAATTTTTCAGTTTCTCTTGCCAAAGATTCGAAGCAGATAAATGAACAAGTTGATGAAGTCGAGATAGAGTGTCAATGCGCCCATGATGGCTACCTTGCGCGTTGATTCATCATCTTCAATAGCTTCCATATTCATATCTTTCAGCTTTTGCGTATCATAGGCAATAAGACCAATGAAAATAAATACACCAGCATAGGTAGTAATCCAATAGACGGTTGTGTTATTGACAAACAAATTGACGATGGTTGCGATAACAAGTCCGAACAAAGCCATAATCAAAATATTGCCCCAGCGCGTCAAATCTTGTTTGGTAAAATACCCAAACAGCGACATGCCGGCAAAGGTTCCAGACAGGATAAAAAAGGTGGTGGCGATGGAACTTTGCGTGTACATCTGAAACAAGGGCGCCAACGTGATGCCATTGAGAATGGAGTAGGCAATGAAAAGCGAAGCACACCTAAATAGCGACATCTTTTGAACTGCAGCCACCAAGTAAACAACCAACACGACTTCGGCAATACACATACCCCAGAAAAGGTAAATATTGCTGATGAAAAAATTCAAAAGAGGTGAAAAATTAGCCACGAAAAGTGATACAAAACCAGTAATCGCGAGGGCGAAACACATCCATCCGTAAACCTTGACCATAAAGCGCTGGTTAACAGCGGCTATCTGAAAATCATTGGGGCCAACTGGCGAATCTTGATAATTAAAAGAATTATTCATATTAACAATGATTATAACCTATTATAATATCTCAACAAAATTTAGCAGTGCAAAGATAATCAAAATTTCATTATGAATCATTGGTGTCCGATAAAACAGACACCGTAGTTTCCTGACTTTGATTATGCGTCTCCCAAGTCACCCGAAACTTTTTTCTTAAACATGGCCTATTAGAATATTACAAACAAATCGCATTAAGGCTGTCAAAGTCAGGAAAGATAAAGGAAGGTGTCTAAGACACCTTCCTTCGAAAACAAGTATCACAAAATATTATGTGATAATTAATAAATTCTATTTCTTGAAATAGCGGTTGAAGAGGCCTTCAAAACCTTTACCATGTCGAGCTTCATCTTTTGCCATTTCGTGAACAGTATCGTGAATGGCATCAAGATTGAGTTCTTTAGCACGTGTGGCTATACGCATTTTGTCTTCACAAGCGCCACATTCTGCAACCATACGTTTTTCAAGATTGGTTTTAGTATCCCAAACTACTTCACCCAACAACTCTGCAAATTTGGCACAATGCTCAGCTTCTTCAAAGGCATAACGTTTGAAGGCTTCAGCAATTTCCGGATAACCTTCGCGGTCGGCTTGACGGCTCATGGCCAAGTACATGCCAACTTCGGTGGCTTCGCCCATGAAATGCGCATTCAGATCCTTCTTCATCTGGTCATCAGTATCCTTGGCAATGCCGATAACATGCTCTGTGACGAAATTCAAGCCGGCATTTTCATCCAATACGTTCCATTTAACCTGTTGTTTGCATTGAGGGCATCTTTCAGGAGCTTCAGTCCCCTCGTGTACATAGCCGCAAATAGGGCATACAAATTTTCTTTTCATAATAGTTATTTTAATGATTATTTAGTACGTTCTTTTTCTTTGCTTTTTACCAATTGTTTTTTCAATGCCTCGATAGCCTGATCTGTAGCTTCTTCAAAAGTCTTTGCCGTTTTGGATGCCAAGGCATCGTTTCCCTTGATTTTAACTCTGATTTCTACAATCTTGTTTTCTGGTTTGTCAGTGTTGTCCAGTTTAAGAGTTACTTCCGATCCGATGATGCCATCATGGAGTTTTGTCAACTTTTCGATTTTTTCAGTGATAAAGGTCTCCAACTTTTGATCGGCTTTGAATTTGATAGCTGAAATAGTTACATTCATAAAAACCTCCTTTTTTTATACCCTTGGATGGGCTTGTTTGTAAATGTTCTTCAATTTTTCTATAGAATTGTGCGTGTATATTTGCGTAGCTGCCAGACTGCTATGCCCAAGAATTTCCTTAATCGCCTCTATCTCTGCGCCATTATTTAACAGATGCGTTGCGAAGGTGTGTCGTAACACGTGTGGGCTTCGCTTGTCAATCGTTGTCACCATATCCAAATACTTTCGCACAATAGTATAAACGTCCTTAGGATTTAACTTATTGTTTTTAGTGCTAACAAAGATACAATTTTTTTCGTTTAGTTTTCCAAATTTTTCTTCGTATGATGAAAAATATTTTTCCAGCGCAATTTTGGCCGCATGATTTATCGGCACTATTCTTTCCTTACTTCTCTTACCCAAAACCTTAACAACAAGTTCGTTCAAATCAATATCTATCGGCTTAATATTCAACAACTCCGACAAACGCATGCCAGTGGCATAAAACAATTCAATGATGGACTGGTCGCGGCGACCCTCGAAATCATCGGAGAACAAGTTGGAAGAAAAAAGCCGCGACATGCTCTCTTCACTCACATACTGCGGCAAACGCTTCGAGACTTTCGGCGACACCACTTCACGCATAATGTTATGCGGCACTTTTCCCATTTTCAATTGATAATTGAAAAAAGACTTCAAACAACTTATTTTCCGATTGATACTTCTTGTCGTAATACCTTCCTCCATCATCGTGACAATCCATGTACGCACCATTACGGCATCAGACTTCAACAAGTCAGACTCTTGAAAGGCTGTCTGCAAATAGGTCTCAAACTGCTCCAGATCATTTTGATAAGCAATGAGCGTGTTGGGAGACATTCGCTTTTCGTAGCGAAGATAGTCCATAAACTGAGCTACGGCATTCGCTGGCATGGTTTATTTTTTCAAAAAAGCACTGATTTTTTCATATGCCTCAGCACGAGCATCCTCCAACACATCATTCACGATTACCAAGTCGAACTGTGGAGCAAACGACAACTCATATTCTGCCTTGTCAAGGCGTTTTTTCAGTGATTCCGGGGTTTCCGTGCCACGACCACACAAACGGTTTTTCAATTCTTCAACTGTTGGTGGATGAATGAAAACCGACAGGGCTTTGTCTCCGAAAATCTTTTTGATATTCAAACCGCCTAACACATCAACGTCAAAAATCACAACCTTGCCTTCTTTCCACAAACGCTCGATTTCGGATTTCAATGTGCCATAAAATTGGTTGGGGTACACTTCCTGCCATTCTAGGAAATCTCCGTCCGCCAATTTTTTCTTAAACTCATCAACAGCAAGAAAATAATAGTCTTTACCATGTTGTTCATTGGCACGTTTGGGGCGGCTGGTTGCAGAAATCGAAAAGGCCAGTTCAGGCATTTCCTGCAACAAATGCTTCACTATCGAGGTTTTCCCCGCTCCTGAAGGAGCTGACACAATCACTAATTTCTCATTCATTATATTATTGTTTCTATTTATCAAGTATGTTTCAGTTTCTTCGTATCTTAGCTTTGGCACTTGCCTTTCAGGCAGAGAGTGCTTTGCCGCACATCGCCACCCTCATCATCTCTCACTTCTTGTTTTAAGTCTCAACTCACCACAAATAGTTCTCAACTCTCAGTTTATTATCCTCACACTAAACACTTTACTTCCATTTTTCTTCAAAAGCTCTTGCGCGTCCTGATTTTCCATAATACTACCACCCCACTCATCCAAATCGAAAACCTCGCAGGCACCAAACCACTGGTTCACATCCATCAGCAACTGCAATACACAATCCTTTTGTTTTATTCTATAATGCTGATTGATAGTTACTTGAAAACTATTGTCAATAAAATCCGTAATATTTCCTTCCGCATCACGAACTTGTCCTCGCCCCATATGAAAATTGAACGGTTTAAGTGTATCGTTAGCCATCCATTTCCCGTTGATTTTCAAGTAATGATAACCGCCACCCAAAACCATGGGCCACGACATATCGCATTCTGGTGGATTGACAAACCGAAAATTCCGGTTTTCTGCATCCGACAAACCAAAAGTGAAACTAATGGCCTCATATTCTCCTTCTGGCAAATGCTTTGAGATTCCCCAAGCAAGACTATTACGCCTATCAGCATCTACATAGTGCACACCATCAATGGCAATCTGCGTCCCGTCACTTTTGTACAGTACCAAATTCGAAACAAAAAACATAATTTCATTAACCTCATAGAGATTACCTGCAGCATTATGATATTTCATTTGATCGAAAGTGATTTCATTGCCATCGACACAAAAATTGAACATCAACGAAAGATTCGCTGTTTGGTTCTTTTGGCAGGAAGAAAACAGAAACAGTAAAACTAAAATACTAAATATCAGTTTTTTACCATTCATCTTCGATGACTGCAGGCGGATTCATACCTTCCTCTAACGATTCTATCAGTGCCAGAATCTGCTCATCGATTTGATTCAAGTAGGCATACTGACCGATTTCCCATTTTGGATTTTCGGTATTCAACCACACTTCCACTGGGGCTGCAGCCGCAGCTTTCTCGTTGAAATCGGTAATCGTATAGCGATAACGCCCTGGACGGCATTCAATTTTCATATTGTAGTAAACAATATTTTTATAGGCTTTGGTCCCATCTTCTTTCACCACATAAATTCTCACACTGGAGCGCAAATTGATGACACCCTTGTCGCGGTCGCTCCCTTTGATAACCTCAGCCGTGTTTTTATAAAATGATTTCACCCAAATCATCGCTCTATCGAAGAGTTCCTGTGGCGTGGCGTTGGCCTGCTGGACAACCTCTTTATAGGTTACCAGATTAGTATTTTCATCAATAGGGACATTGGGATAAGGAATTTCAATTCCACCTTTGCTATTCTGTGCAAAACCAATGGTGCAAAGCAAAATTACAGCTAATAAGGCAATTATTTTTTTCATTTCAATTTTCTTTTATAGGTTTGAAAACGCAAATCATAGATGTTTTTTTCATCTTTTGGTTTAAACTCGTCTTCAATCAAATCCCATTCTTCTGGATTAAAAGTTGGGAAAAACGCATCTGCCTGAAAATCAGAAAGGATTCGCGTAAGATAAAGGGTTTCGACCTTATCGAGAAAAAGCTTATACATCGTAGCTCCACCCATAATGAAAGGCTGATCGTCATTTTCTACAAGCTTAATGGCTTCTTCAATAGAAAAGGCGATTTCGCAATCCTGATAATCGGCATCGCGATTAAGTGTTATGACGATATTTCGGCGGTTGGGCAGTGGTTTCTTAGGCAGTGATTCCCAAGTGCGGTCGCCCATCAATACCGTATGTCCGGTAGTCAACGTTTTAAAGCGTTTTAGATCAACAGGCAAATGACAAAGCAACTGGTTTTTATATCCCAATTCCAGGTTGTTTCCAACAGCAGCAATCATCGATAAGTTATTCATAATCAAATATTATTGGATCAAGAATGGGAATTTGTCGAAATTCTTCAATGCGATAGCTGTACCACGGGCCACAGCTTTCAACGGATCTTCAGCAACATGGACTTTCAAGCTGGTTTTTTTGGATATACGCTTATCTAGACCACGCAGCAAAGAACCACCACCAGCCATATAAATACCAGTTTTGTAAATATCCGCAGACAACTCTGCAGGAGTATTTTCAAGGGCATTGATAACAGCTGTTTCAATCTTTGAAATAGAGCGGTCGAGAGCCTGGGCAATTTCGCGATAATTGACTTTCACGCAGATAGGAATACCCTGGAGCAAGTCACGGCCATAAACTTCATAATCCTGGGGTGGATTTTCCAAATCTTCAATAGCTGAACCAACATTTATTTTAATTTGTTCAGCCATATTGGGACCGATGGCGATGTTGTGTTTTTTACGCATATAATCCTGAATGTCGTTGTTGAATTCAACGCCGGCAATCTTAATGGACTTACTGCAAACAATACCGCCCAAAGCAAGTACTGCGATTTCGCTGGTACCACCACCGATATCGATAATCATATTACCATTGGCATCAAGTACGTCGATACCTGTACCTATAGCCGCGGCCATAGGCTCATATATCATACGCACTTCCTTAGCACCCGAGTGTTCGGCAGAATCGCGGACTGCTCGTTCTTCAACCTCGGTAATACCAGAAGGAATGCAAATTACCATTTTCAGCGACTGCGGGAAAATATAATGTTTCGTACCTGTTTTCTTAATCAATTCGTTGAGCAGTTTCTCCGTTGATTGGAAGTCGGCAATAACGCCATCGCGCAAAGGACGAATGGTTTTAATGCGTTCGTGTTCCTTACCTTCCATCATCAAAGCCTTTTTACCAACGGCTTTCAACTCCTTTGTGTCACGGTCGATGGCGATGATGGATGGCTCGTCAACTACCACCTTGTCATTGTACAATATGACCGTATTGGCGGTACCCAAATCTATAGCTATCTCTTTCGTAAAAATCGAAAATAATCCCATGTTTATCAGTTAAAATATTATTATACTTCTAAATTAATTTAAGTTTGCAAACGTACGAAAAAAAAATGAACTACGACAGATAATTTTTCAGATTTCTGCTTTTACTTTCTTGTTTCAACCGTTTCAAGGCACGATCCTTAATCTGACGGACGCGCTCACGGCTCAATCCAGTGATTCCGCTTATCTCATCAAGCGTATATTCATGGCTTGTTCCAATGCCAAAATAAAGTTTTATAACATTGATTTCCAGGTCAGTAAGTGACAATTTTAATACCATTTCAATTTCTGACGACAAAGACTCTGTCATCAGTTTGTCGTCAGTATTCTTTTCATCATTGAAGACAAAAATATCTGAAAATTTCGTGTCGTCATCAGGTGAAACGGGCGAATCCATCGACTGGGGATGATTATTAATCCTAAGTATTTCATTGACTTTGTCGATGGGCAGGTCCATGGCTTCGGAAATTTCTTCTATGGTGGGTGCTCGTTGAAGGACCTGTTCCAGACGAGCCATTTCCTTCTTCATTTTACTTATAATGCCCACCTGATTGAGGGGAAGACGTACAATTCGAGATTGGTCGGCAATGGCCTGGCAGATAGCCTGACGAATCCACCAAACGGCATAAGATATGAATTTGAAACCACGAGTTTCGTCGAAACGTTGCGCCGCCTTAATTAAGCCGATATTGCCTTCATTAATCAAATCCGGGAGACTGATTCCCTGATTCTGATACTGCTTGGCAACTGAAACGACAAAACGCAAATTCGCGGTTGTCAGTCTATTCAAAGCTTCCCGATCACCCGATTTAATACGCCTTGCCAATTCCACCTCTTCGTCGGCGCTAATCATCTGCTCCTTGCCAATATCTGCTAAAAACCGATCTAAAGATGCCGTATCTCGGTTGGTAATCGACTTTGAAATCTTTAATTGTCTCATAAAAAATATCGTTTATAATGTATGATTTTTAAAATTTTCAGCATTAATTTTTACTCAAAAAGAAAATTGGATAAGATAATGATTGTTTTTTATCTTATTAGTTTTCAATGTTTTAGAAATGAATAATATCAAATAATGCATAGTTATGCAATAACTGAACAATTGTATTGACTATATATAAACGTAAATGTTTAAAGAAAATTATCAGCACGATACATTTTGTATTGATTTTTTTTATACTTTTGCAACCCCAAAAAATATTAACCAAAAATATCAAAAACATGTACGCAATTGTAGAAATAGCAGGGCAACAGTTCAAGATTGAACAAGGCCGCAAGGTTTATGTTCACCGCCTCGAAGCTGAAGAAGGGTCGCAAATCAAGCTCGACCGCGTGATGCTTGTTGATAACGACGGTTCCGTCAAAGTGGGAACTCCCCTCGTAGAAGGTGCAGAAGTTACCGCTACCGTTGTCAACCACATCAAAGGAGACAAAGTATTGGTCTTCAAAAAGAAAAGAAGAAAAGGTTATCAGAAGATGAATGGCCATCGCCAATATCTCACCACTCTGAAAATCGATTCCATCAACTTCTAATCATTTAGTATTAACAAGTAAAAATTATCAGATATGGCTCATAAAAAAGGTGTCGGTAGTTCACAGAACGGTCGTGAATCCCAAAGCAAGCGCTTGGGCGTTAAGATTTTTGGTGGTCAATTTGCCAAAGCTGGCAACATCATCATCCGCCAAAGAGGAACTGTTCACAATCCTGGTTTGAATGTTGGTATGGGCAAAGATCATACGCTTTTCGCATTGATCGATGGTACCGTTACTTTCAAAAGAGGTAGAAATGGAAAATCTTTTGTTTCTGTACAGCCAATTGCAGAAGCATAATTTTTTGTTCATAATGTTTGATTGGAAAAACCACTCTTCGAGTGGTTTTTTTATTTCACTTCGCTCGTCAACTCGCCGCCGTAAAACTTTGTCGTCAGTAAATCACCAGGCTTCGCATCTTTGGCGCTCATCAGCACTTTCCCATTGGAATAGGTAATGCTGTAACCCCGCTTCAGCACCTGGTCGGGGTGTAAAAGTGCGACCTTTTCTTCCAGCGTTTTGATCTTTTCCTTATTCATCAATAAAAATTGCTTGATGAACAGTTGCATTATATTTTGCATACTATCAAGCCTGCTTCTTTCCTGATCAATAATTTTGAAAGAAAACAATCGCTGTTGAATCTTCAGCTGCTCCAAGTTCTGTTTTTGCTGCTGTAAAATATCCAAAGTACTACGATAGATTCTGTCTTTAAATTCCTCAACTTGTATTGAAAAATTATGAAAATGCTGAATTAAAAAATAAGCAACCTCGGTAGGTGTAATCTTATTGGCATAAGAAACCATATCCGTAACGCTTTCATTGGTGGAATGACCAATACCGGAAATGACAGGTATCGGGAAAGTGGCGACAACTGAAGCCAAGGCATAATCATCGTAGCAACTCATACCCACATCGCCCCCGCCACCGCGAATAATTGCCACACAGTCAAAACTATCCAAACGCTTTTTTATTTTCTCCAGCTGTTCCGTAATGGTTATGATTGCCTTCTCGCCTTGTAATACCGAAGGAAACAATTCAGTTTCAAAACAATAATTCCAATTGTTCTGTTGCAAAGTCACCATGAAATCGCTATAACCCTTACTGGTTTCCACCGAGATGACGGCAATACGCTTGGGTAATAGCGGCATTTTTTTCTCCTTATTAGCAGTAAAAATGCCTTCCTTTTTCAGCCGGGCAATGACTGCCAATCGGTTTTTCATCAACTCGCCCAAAGTATAAGTCGGCTCAATATCCTGAATATATAAGGCCAAACCATACTGCGGACTGAATTCAACCGTTGCGAGACACAAAATCTTGATATTATCGGAGATAGGCTCGCCAGTAATCTTCAGGAACTTGGCATTGATATCCTCATATTGCGACTTCCAAATGACAGCTCTGAATGTGGTTACAATCTTGTCGCCCTCCTTCTCCACCAATTCCGGAAAACAATGCCCAGAATGCGGATAACGATTCAACTTTATCATTTCCGCCTTGATGTAATAAGCCTTTGTATAATTCTTATTGATTATCGATTTCAGACTTTTGCAAATTTCCGAAAGCGAATATACGGGCCTGTCGTTGAAAGTTTCGCGCTGGTTTTCCACTAAAAAATCCTTCCTTTGCTAATGGTGTTGACAACCTTCCCATAGACCTTCCACCCGTCAAAAGGTGTGTTATGACTTTTGGATTTCAATTCCGCGGAATTAATGGTGAACTCATGGTCAAGGTCGGCAATGACAAGGTCAGCCTGGCAACCGGCAACTATACGGCCCTTGTTCAATTTCATCATCTTAGACGGATTAGTGGACATCAACTGCATCAACTTATTAAGTGAAACAAAGCCGCCTTTAACCAATTTGGTATAGCAAAGTGGAAAAGCCAATTCCAGACCAATCATTCCAGGCGAACCGTTACGTTTGTCTTCGGTGGTATGAGGAGCGTGATCCGTTGCAATAGCACAAACAACATCCTCCTGAATAGCCTTGATTAAGGCATCGATATCATCTTGTTCGCGGAAAGGTGGATTAACGCGGTAGTGGTTCACTTCGGCACCCGTAGCCATCAAATGGTGAGGTGTCACTTCACAACTCACTGCTACGCCCCTCGCCTGCGCATCAGCGATGGCCTGAATGGCTTCCTTGGTACTGACATGACAGAAATGAATTCTTCCGTTGGTCATTTCGCACAGTCGAATATCTCTGAAAGTCATGCTATTTTCGGCCTGCCGCATATCCGTGGCACTGTAACGACTGTCCTCGGCATGACATTGGATGGTAATATTCTTTTCTTTGCAGATATTAAAAATCTCCTCCATCAAAGCTTCGTCCTGAACACCTTTACCATCATCCGTGACAAAGAGAATTTCATCTTTTTTCAGTGTTTTCAACGCTTCAATATCCTTGCCTTCGAGATTCTTGGTCATACTCAGTGTTTGGTTGGCATATATCATGCCGACTTCAGCAACACGACGTTCCACATCCTTCACCAACTCGATGGTACTGCAGCAAGGCTTGGTATTGGGCATCAAGTTGACAGCGGTATAGCCACCCGCAATGGCGGCGGCACTACCTGTAAATACGTCTTCCTTATGTGTAAGACCCGGATCACGGAAATGCACGTGCAAGTCTGTGAATGCTGGCAGTAAATAATAATTTTTCTGCGAAAAATCAAGAAGTTCATCTCCAGAAGGCTGCAGGTTTTGGCCGACTTCACAGATTTTATCTTCTTTAATACGCACATCACCGACAAAATCCTGGAGATCATCGACAATATGAATGTTTTTTATCAGCATAATTGAAAATAATTTTGGCAAAGCGTCCAACCAAAAGGCTGGACGCTTGAACAAGTTTGAGCGGTAAACGGGGTTCGAACCCGCGACCTGCGGCTTGGGAAGCCGCCGCTCTACCAACTGAGCTATTACCGCTTTGTATTATACATTAAAACGTATATGCAAGATGTCGCCATCCTGCACTTCGTAATTCTTACCTTCCACCGACAACTTGCCAGCTTCCTTGCATTTCAACTCCGAACCCAACTGCACCAGATCAGCATACTTGATAACCTCGGCACGAATAAAACCCCTTTCCAAGTCGCTATGGATAGCGCCCGCCGCCTGCGGTGCCAACATTCCCTTGCGAATAGTCCATGCACGGTTTTCTTTACCACCGACGGTAAAAAACGATATCAGATTCAGCATTTTGTAAGCGGCACGAATAACCTTGTTCACGCCAGGTTCGGTCAAACCCACATCTTCCAAAAAAACCTTTCTGTCATCTTCGCTATCCAACTCGGCGATTTCAGATTCGATTTTACCAGCGATGACAAGCAGTTCGGCATCCTTATCTTTCAGATATTCTCTAACACTATCAACGTATGCATTACCCTTGACAGCGTCTGTATCGTTGACATTGCACACGAACATCATCGGCTTTTCGGTCAGCAACATCATATCGCTAACCACCGCCTTTTCTTCTGGCGTAGCTTCCAAAGTTCTGACATTCTGGAAGTTTTCAAGATGATTTTTATATTTCAGAAGAATTTCATAGTCGCGTTTGGCAGTTTTGTCGCCAACTTTAGCAGCTTTTTCAACCTTTTGCAATTTACGGTTAATTTGTTCCAAATCCTTGACTTGCAATTCAAAATCAATGATTTCGATATCTCTAACAGGGTCAATGGATCCTTCTACATGAGGAAGATTTTCATTATCGAAGCAGCGAAGGACATGAATCAAAGCATCACAAAGACGCACATCGGCCAAGAAGCCGTTGCCGATACCTTCGCCTTGGCTGGCTCCTTTAGCAAGACCTGGAATGTCAACAACATCTAACGTGGCATAAATCAATTTGTCGGCTTTAACAAAAGTGTCAATATTTGCCAAACGAGCATCAGGAACGGGACAAACGCCAATGTTCGATTTATTGGTACTGTATGCAAAATCTGTAACTGCCGCTTTAGTATTCGAGATACAGTTAAACATTGTAGTTTTTCCAGAGTTGGTTAGGCCAACGATTCCACACTTCAATCCCATTATTGTAAAAGGTTAATGTTCGATGAATTAAAATCCTAAAATAACGTCCTCAACATGATCAACTTCAGGCAAATATTGCTTCAATGTCTGTTCAACCCCGTTTTTGAGTGTCATTTTAGCGTGTGGGCAAGTGCCACAAGCACCCTGTAATTTCACTTTCACCACATTTTCTGGCGTAAGTTCAATGAATTCTATATCTCCACCATCCTGCTGCAAATAGGGACGAATCTGCATGATGATGGATTTAACTTTCTGTTCCAAAGTCGGAGTTTCCATGTTTCTTTTTTTAGGAATGCAAAAATACAAATTTTTTTATTGGCGTACGAAAAAAATATAATGTACCCCAAAATTGAGAGAGGTTGTTAAAGTGAAAAAAAGTACTTTTGCGGTACATATTAAAGGGAACTTCTAATTAAAACTATATTGATTTTTCAGTAATATAAAACATAAAATAGCACAATTTTCGTCATTATATTTTCTGTTTTGTTAAAAAAATATCAATTGGGCAGAATCAATATTTTCGAGCATATTCCAGAAGCAATATGCCTTTTCACCTCAACCTACTTTTTAATAAAAAATTGATATAAATATTTGATAATCAAATAATTATTTGTATATTTGCAGAAAATTTCAACGACATTAAAATGAGAAAGCAAACCTACAAACGGACTGGAAACTGCGGATTCTCGTGCGAAACACCCGCAAAGAGAACAAGACCATCAATGAGGGGTGCGACAGCGAACTTTGGAACGATGAAGAATGTAAGGCGAAAATGACAAAGACGTAAGTCTTGAATTTTGATTTTTCTTGCAAGATTTGGAAGAATTTTTTCCAAAGATTGCATTTTGTGAAGGCGACAGGGCTAATTTCGCACCAAAACCTTTTTGTCTCGTTTCTGTCTCAGTAAAAACGAGAAAATCAGTAATTGTGGTTTACAAATTACTGATTTTCAACGCTTTTCGAACTTCTGCGGAGAGAGAGGGATTCGAACCCCCGGAGGTGTGAGCCTCAACGGTTTTCAAGACCGCCGCAATCGACCACTCTGCCATCTCTCCGCTTGCAAAAGTACAAAAATTTTCATTTGATGCAACCCCCTGCATCAATTAATGCGAAAATTTTTTTCAATCTGTGGAACCAAGCGGTCAATATTGCCGGCACCCATGGTCAACAACACTTCCGGACGGTGAGTATTTAGATAATCAACAACTTGATTGTCAGGAATTAATATTTTTTTCTTACAGTTTATCTGATCCAATAAGAATTGGGAATCAATACCTGGAATGGGCAATTCTCGCGCTGGATAAATATTCAGCAATATCACTTCATCAAGCATTGATAGGACTTCTGCGAATTGCGGAGCGAAATCACGGGTGCGAGTATAGAGGTGCGGCTGAAAAATACCACAAATCTTTTTGCCTGGATAAATATTTCTAACCGCCGACAGAAATGAGCGCAGTTCTTCTGGATGGTGTGCGTAATCATCGATATATACAAAATCAGGACGCTCAATGCGATAGTCAAAACGCCGTTTCACTCCATTGAACAATGATAAACGGGCTGCCATCTGCCGTGCATCAAACGGTAACGACATGGTCTCGCAAAATTCACGGCACGAAGCAAAGGCAGCCACCGCGTTCAGCACATTGTAATTTCCTGAAACTGAAAGATGCACATGAATTTTTCCATCTTCATAATTTAAAATGAAATCAGCGGAATTGGGATGCAACGCAATATCGGTGGCATAATAATCGCAATCTTCTTGCAAACCATAGGTTTTTTTATTCTGATGATTGATGTCGTCAGCAATTTTTTCATTGACGACAACACAATTTTTCACTTGATTGGCAAATTGCTGAAAACTCAATTCCAGCTGTTCTTTTTTGCCATAAATGTCCAAGTGGTCAGCATCCATGGATGTGATGACGGCCACTTTGGGGTAAAGTGTCAAGAAAGACCTGTCAAATTCATCGGCCTCCACCACCATCAGTTCGGCATCAGCCTCAATGACAACATTGGCATTGAAATTCTTAGCCACGCCACCAATGAATGCCAATTGTTGATGAGCTTCATCCATTACCGTCGCGGTCATCGCCGTCGTAGTAGTTTTGCCGTGGGTTCCCGCAATGGCAATTGTTGGCAGTTTGGCACTGACGAATCCCAAAACCACAGAACGTTTGCACATCAAAAAATCGTGTTCTAAAAAATATCGATATTCCTTGTGTTCTTTTGGAATTGCTGGTGTATATACCACAAAATCAATATTTTGCGGTATTTTAGAAATATTTTCATCGTAATGGATTTCAGCACCTAAATCAGAAAGATAATCGGTAAGGGCCGTACGAGTCAAATCGTAACCGTAAACCTTACATCCTTGCTGCAGGAAATAGCGTGCCAATCCGCTCATTCCAATGCCGCCAATGCCTAAAAAGTAAATATTAGCATTTTTAAGATTTATGTTTTCCAAACTTTGATTCATAATAATGATGAATATTTTACTTAGCTAAAATAACGAAAACAGTGCGTCGGTTTTTTGCGCGTCCGGCGGCAGTATTATTGTCGGCGATGGGTTTTGATTCGCCATAACCTTTGTATTTCAAACGGTTCGAATCCACATTCTGACTTAATACGTAATCGTATACAGACTTTGCACGTTCCTCCGACAGCTTCTGATTGGATTTGTCATCACCGATATTGTCGGTGTGACCTTGGATTTCGACTTTAACCGTGGGATTTTCATTCAAGAATTCAATAAAAAGATCTATGATTCGTTTGGAATTATCGTCAAGTGAAAAATCATTGGTGGAAAAATTGATGTCGTGGAGATCGCAAACCTTGCCGACTTCCACTTTTTTCACTTCAGCATCATTTGTAATGACGGGTTGGCTTTGCTGCTCGACAGTGATCATTTTAGTGTCGAAGGAGTGTCCTTCTTTTTTTACATTGACAATCAGATTTTCCGGTTTTTCCTTATTGACTTCCGCCGCAATAGCATATTGACCTGTGTTTGCGTTGACTTTGGCCTTGCTTATAACTTTAGACTCGGAGTTTCGCACCTCTACCACAGCATTTTCAATTTCGCCATCATCGGCTTCCACCTTACCCTTGATGATAATCATACTTTTTGGGCGGGCTGCTTCATAAAGTTCAAACTGGAAGATATCCCAAGACGTCGGACTAGTTTCGTTGGCATAAAGTTCTCCGACCAACTCGCCTTGGGCGGTATAGTGGTCAGAAGAGAAGTACCCTGTTTTACCATCAAGGCTAACGAAGAAATCGACTTCATCCCGTTCGGTATTGATAGGATGCCCAATATTGATAGGTTTTGACCATCTGCCTTTGTCGTCTATTTTAGCATAGAAGACATCCATGCCACCCATACCGTCGTGACCGGAGGAGGAAAAGTAGAGCGTTTTGCTATCGGTGTGAAGGAATGGCGAACGCTCGTTACCGGCGGTGTTGATGGTTTGACCGAGATTGGTAGGTTTCTGCCATTCTCCGGCGGCGTTTTTACGGGAACACCAAATATCTGAACCGCCAAAGCCGCCGGGACGGTCGCTGGCAAAAAACAACATCTCGCCATCAGAACTCAACGACGGCTGCGATTCCCACGAGTCGTCGCGATTGATGCCACCACCCAACTTTTCGGGTGTTGTCCATTCGCCATCTATATAATATGAACAATACAAATCATAGTTTGGATAATTTCCACCACCGATTCTTGCGGGTGTCATTCTTGAAAAAATCAGCATATCATTGCTCAGGTTGATAGTTGGGCTACCTTCATTGGTGGATACATTGAACGGCGTGGGAAGCGGTTCGCCCTTGCCGAAAGAACCATCACTGCGCTTTTTACTGTAACTGAAAAATTCCTTGTTAACCTTGTGCCCCTGTCCAAATGGCGAATTGTCGACAACATCCATACGACGAGTGAAATAAAAGCATTCGCCATCGGGAGAGACGGTTGCCAAATATTCATCATCTTTGGTAGAAATGCCTTTTACCGGTCTTGGCTCAAAAGGAACAGGATTACTCAAAATATGATCGTAAAACGAAGATTTGTCAATGATGATTTTCGCTTCGTCAAGATATTCCAACTTGGAAACCAAATCAGGATTGTCCAATAGCACCTGCGCGAATTTCTTCGCTTCAGAAAATCTTTCCATAATGTAAGAAAGTCTGGCTGCATACATATTGTAATGTATCTTATAGTAAGGACAAATATTGTAAATAGCGTTGAAAGCGGCCAAAGCTTTTTCCGCATTCTGTTTTTTTACTTTGGTATCCAATTCAAAATGATTCATTTCGAGTGGAAGATAGAAGGAGACCGCATAATAATATTGTGCTTCCAGATAATCTGGATTTTCAGCCAGCAACTCCTCATAGATTTCGACAGCCTCGGATTTTTTCCCTGATTTTTGAAATTCTCGGGCTTTCTTGTACATTTTTTCAGCCGTTTTTGAAGGATGCTGTTCACAAGGGTCGGCATCGTCTTGAGCGAAGCACCAGTTGCAGCAGCATACGCAAAGCAAAAACAACAATATCTTATACCAATTTCTCATTTTTGATGATTCATTAAATAAAAATCTGCAATGACAAGAGCCGCCATGGCCTCAACGACGGGCAATACGCGTGGAACTACACAACGGTCATTGCGGTTGGATGCTTTATAGGTGATGGGATTCCCATCAAAATCAATGGTTTTCTGTTCCATCTGCAGAGATGGTATGGGTTTGAAAGCCACATTGAAAACGATGTCCTGTCCATTGCTGATGCCAGCCTGAATACCACCATCATGGTTAGTGTTGAAGGAAAAATCAGGATTCTGCGTATCGTTGTATTCCGAACCGCACATATCGGCAGCGGCAAAACCTTCACCGATTTCAAAACCCTTGGCAGCGTTAATGGACATCATGGCAAAAGCCAAACGGGCACTTAGCTTATTATAGACAGGCTCGCCCAAACCCGCAGGTACATTGTGGATGGTGCAGCGGACTTTGGCACCCATCGTGTCGCCTTCGAGCGAAGCACACGCCATTGAAACGGTTTCTGCAGTGATACCAATGCCCAATTTTTGCAGAAATTGCTTGGCCAACGCCCCTGCCACCACACGACAAACCGTCTGCCTTGCCGACGCACGGCCACATTCCTCATTGTTTTTTACACCATATTTTTCCTTATAAACAAAAGAAGAGTGTGAGGGCTTAATAATATTATTAACTGATTGATTGATTTTTACATCCTTATTAGGAATGTTGAACCTAATTATGTCACCCGTGGTATAACCTTGTTCATCTATGCCAGAAGAGAAAACAACCTCATCGGTTTCACGGCGTTGCGTCGAATAAATGTCATTTGAGGGTGCACGACGAAACAACTCTTCAGAGATGAATTTTTTATCAACAAGAATGCCTGCGGGAAAATTCTCCAACATCCCCCACATTTCCTTCTGGTGGGTATCACCGCCATCTTGAAGGCGCAAAACAATTCCAAAGACATCTTCGTTATTCATCATTACATATAAAATGCAAAATTACATAAAAATATAATGTACTCGAACAGCCGCTGTTTCTACGACATCTTTTTATGCTCAAAATCCGCTTATTAAATTGAATTTTAGTTTTTTTAAGAAAAAAATGATTTTTTTGAACCATTATTATAAATAAAGATGTATTTTTGCAGGCTGAATTTATGAAGAATAAAAAAAGACAAATTTATTCATTATCAATTAATAACTTAAAACAAACAATTATGAAAAGAAATCTTTTGGTATTTGCTTTAGTAGCAATCATCGCATTAAGCGTTACTTCTTGCGGTAAGAAAAATGAAAAAACCAACACTGACAAATTGTGCATTGAAAAAGGTTGGGTATTGAAATCAGCTACCGTAACTCCTGCTATTACCGTTTCTGGTAAAACCACTACCGATTTTTATGCTGATTATCTTTTTGAATATGAACAAGATGACATCATGGTATTTGCAAAATCAGGTAGCGAAACCATTAAGCCGGGTTCTAAAAAACCTGCTGATGATCAAGATGGTTATGTAGAAGACAAGGCTTCAACTTGGAAATTCAACGATGACGAAAGCGTTCTGACTTGCCAACTTCCTTTCTTGTATGATTTGGCCGCTATGCCTGCTCGTACATTCTCTCCCGCTTTTGAAAACTGCACTATCAGCAAGCTTTCAGAAACTGAAATGGTTCTCATCTACAAAGGTGTTATCGATTTCAACAAAACTGAATACACTTTCACTTTGACTTACAATGCAAAATAATTGAACGTCAACACAATTTTTATAAACAACAATTAAAAAAAGAAAAAAATGAAAAAATTATTTTTAGTTTTATTAGCAGGCGCATTGTTCGTAGCTTGCGGTAACAAAGCTGAAGAACCAGTTGTTGAAGAAGTAGTAGCTGAAGAACCAGTTGTTGAAGAAGTAGTAGAAGAAGCTGAACCAGTTGTTGAAGAAACAGCTGTAGTTGAAGAAGAAACTACTGTTAAACAAGAAGCTAAGAAAGCTGCTAAAAACGTAGCAAAAGAAGCCATCAAAGTTGGTGAAGAAAAAGCTGTTGAAGCTATCAACAACGAACCCGCTAAGAATGAAGCTCAAACTATGAGAAGAAGATAATTTTATCTTAGATCATAATGAAAAAAGGGAGTTCAATTGAACTCCCTTTTTTTGCTATTATAGATACCAAATCAATAAATTATCACAGTTTATATCTTTTACTTAACCCTGATTTTCTGACCAATATCAATAGTGTCGTTCTCTTTCATGTGATTCAGCTCTAACAATTTGGAAAGTGAAATGTGATATTTGGTGGAGATGCGATACATTGTATCGCCGGCCTTCACAACATAATATTCAGCTTGACTATCATTTTGTGGTTCAGACTTTTCAACTTGATTTATTTGAGACTTAGTATTATCAATTTTAAATTCCTGCTTCGGTAAAGCCAAATCGCTTTCATTGAGGACTAAATTATTCTCAACAAGTTCCATCATTTGAAAATCAATGAAAAGACTCGGGTCGAAGCATTCGTTCATAAAGCGGCTTTCAAAATGCAGGATTTCCTTTCCATTATTTTTTGCTTTTCCTGAAGCTCCAACCACATCGCCGGCTTGTAGAATTTGTCCAGGAGTGACCAAAATTTTGCTAAGGTTAGCATAAACCGTCTCGAGGCCGTTATAATGTCTTACCACCACCACTTCCCCATAATCACCATAAACTTGTGCCATGCGGACAACGCCATCAAAACAAGTTTTTACGGGAGAACCCAGTGGGAGCGACAAATCAACGCCAGGGTGAAAATCGTTTTTAATTGGACCGAATGCTGTACTCAACGTGCCCGTACAAGGTGCGGCAAATGGATTGTTATTGCTTTGTACCAGAATAATACGCAGTGGATTGCCGCCGAAAGGAATGTTCAATTGTCGACTGCGGATATGGCGGGTATCCCAATATTTGTCGTAAAGTCCATAGCCTGGAATCTGATAGGTTTCACTAATCATATCTAAGTCGTCAATATCGGGAGCATCGGGATTGCCCGGAACTGCTGAAGTATCAGCCAAAGCCCGTTGCTGACTTTGGAGGGTGATATCCAAAACCTGCCCTTGGAGGCAGATTTGCAAGCTAAAAATCATCAGTACAATCAAATATTTTTTCATTGTTCGACAGGCGTTGTTTTAGCTTTCATAAATGAAGCGATAATGAGCGAAATAATGCCCACCACAATAATCATCATGGTTTGACCGAGCCAACCCACCCAACCGGCAGCCAGACCAGCTTCCTTGGAGACGCCGTATAGCAACAATACTTGTGCCACCATCCAAGGATATGCACCCAGACCACCTTGGGCGACCATGTAAGCTATAGTACTCAAAATCAATACGGTAAATGCTGGAGCGGGACCTAAATCAATCAAGAAGTCAAAGGCGAAAAAGCACATATAGGTTCCTAAGAAATAAAGGAACCACATTAGAACTGTGTATAAAACGAAAAGCCATGGATGTTTAACATCCTTAATGGAAATCAAGCCCTGCCAAATGCCCACAAAGAAATTCTTGATTTTTACAAAAAAAGGAATTTTTCCCCACTTGTCGCGTGTTTTGTAGATGACGAAAATTGCTAAGGCGAACAAAACGACGGCAATATACATCAAATAGTTGTGAAGCATTGAATAAGCCTTTTCCTGCATCCATACTCCGAGTGTTTGTCCGCTCTGGTCGTTGACGATGATTTGAGACAGCAAAGCCGTATTCAGTACGATGACGATGATGAGCAGGAAAATCCAGCAGAGGAGATCGAAAGCCCGTTCGGCAACGATGGTTCCCAAAGATTTTTGGAAGGGCACTTTTTCATAGCGCTGCAGAAAAACGCAACGCAGTACTTCACCAGCACGGGGGAGGCCCAAATTGCCCAAATAGCAAATCATCACCGAGAAAAAAGTCATACTTTTTCGCACTGTGTAGCCCAATGGCTCAATCAAAGTGATATTACGTAACGCTCTAACATAATGTGCGATACATCCAATTATCATGGACAAGACAATAAAAAACCAGCTACGAGGATTGTTGATGCCCAATATGACATTTTTTATTTCGGCATATTCTTTTTCTGTCATTCCACGAAGCGAAAGCCAAATAAAAAACACGCCGATTCCAAGAAAAATCATCAACTGGATGACGGATTTGAGTCTTCCCTTCTTTGTTTTTTCCTTTTCTTCAGACATTTATCAATGATTAAAATGCAAAGATACGCAAAAATTTTGTACTTTTGCTTTTTCAATCCTTAATATATAAACATATAAATAAAAAAATAATATCATGAAGAACACTCCAATCCCAGCAGAAATTGTCAACAAAGTCGTAGCCGAAAGTGGTATCAGAGAAATCGGTAAAGCTTCTATTCGTGAAGTCAAGCGTTTAATTAATGATATCGAAGCCGCCAGCGGCGAAAAATTTGTCAGAATGGAAATGGGTATTCCTGGTCTTCCTGCTTGCAAACTGGGCGTTGATGCTCAAATAAAAGCTTTGCAAAATGGGGTTGCTGCCATTTATCCCGACATTGACGGAACGCCAGAACTCAAGAATGAAGCCTCCCGTTTTGTAAAAAAATTCATTGACCTCGATGTTGATCCCGCCTGCTGTATCCCCACTGTAGGCTCAATGATGGGTGGCATGGCTGGTTTTATGACCTTTGTCCGCGCCCACAAGGAACGCGACACCACCTTATTCATTGACCCTGGTTTCCCTGTACAGAAACAACAGCACCGCGTAATGGGTCTCAAATATGAAACTTTCGACGTTTACAACTTCCGTGGTACTAAATTGCGCGACAAACTCGAAAGCTACCTTAAAAAAGGAAACATCCATACCATCATGTATTCAAATCCCAACAATCCGTCTTGGGTTTGCCTGACCGAAGAAGAACTGCAAATCATTGGTGAAATGGCAAACAAATACGATGTGTTTGTATTCGAGGATTTGGCCTACTTCGGCATGGACTTCCGCCGCGACATTTCACAACCTGGCGTGTTCCAGCCTTCCGTAGGTAAATATACCGACAACTACGCTTTGCTGATTTCCGGCTCAAAGGCATTCAGCTATGCTGGTGAACGTATCGCCTTATTGGTTTTATCTAACAAACTGTATAATAGCGAATTTCCAGATCTCGTTCCTTACTTTGGCACACCAAAACTCGGCAGAGCCATTATCTACGGAACAGTATATGCCATCAGTTCAGGAACATCACATTCAGCACAATACGCTTTGGCAGCCATCCTGAAAGCTTGCAACGACGGCACCTACAACTATCTCGATGATGTGAAAGAATACGCTGAAAAAGCCGCCATCATGAAGAAAATGTTCACCGACAATGGTTTTGTCATCGTTTATGATAAAGATGGTGACATGCCTTTGGCAGATGGTTTCTATTTCACTTTGGCTTATCCAGGTATGAGTGGAGAAGAATTGCTGAAAGAATTCTTGTACTATGGTGTAAGCGCCATCGCACTTTCCATTACAGGCAGCGAAAGAACCGAAGGTCTGCGCGCTTGCGTTTCTTTGGTCAACCGCAACCAGTTCCCCGCCCTCGAAGAAAGATTGAAAGCATTCAAAGCAAACCACTAATCAATGAATCCCCACCCGAACTTGAGGAAAATCATTACCGCGTTGTTTCTAATGCTGCTGTTTGCGTGCGGCAATAAGACTGCGGACATTGAACCTGCACCTTTCTGGTTTGACGCTTATTCCTCGTTCAAGATGGATGATTATCAACAATACTTCAATCAGGAGCTAATGACCTTGGCTCCTGATTTCGTACCATACGGCAACTATATCATCTTGTACTATCAGATGGAAAATAATCAGTTGCTATGGACAAACAACGGCTTGCAAGAGCATAAAATCGATACCTTATTCAGCTTTATTTCAAATGCTTATCAGCATGGCTTGCCCGAAGCGAGATTCAAGAAAAATCAAATCGACTCGGTTGTGAATCTGCTGAAAACCCATCGGATTGAAAACGACGCCCCAACCTTGTACAAAATTCTTTTCCACCTGGAAATGGATTTGACGGCAATGTACTTTGATTACGCGTCTGCTTTGAGTTTCGGCGCAACAGATCCTAAAAAGGTGAATGGCGTTAAATGGCTTTACGCCACCAAGCAAGTCGATACTTCTTTCGTTGCTAATTTGAGAAATCAGTGGCATAACATGAATGAATCACTGAAAGCAATGGCCCCAGTAGATTCCAATTACCTTGTTCTTCAAGCTGAATTTCTCCGCCTTTATCCTTATCGTGATTCTACATTAACAAATATTCCAAATAATCCTCAATCCTATCTTCATAATGATGACGCGATAAAGCAATTATGCTCGCGATTGCAATTGCTGGGAATACTTGATACAAGTTACGTGCCGACCGAAATTTTGAGCGATACGATTATGACAGCGGTCAATCTTTTCAGGGCCAACAATGCCATTCCGGAAAGTGCAACAATAGACGAAGAAACCATCGAAAAACTGAACCGGCCGATTTCATATTATACCGACAAACTCGCTGTTAATATGGAACGTTTGCGCTGGCGAATCATTCCACAAAAAGGTGAAAATTTCATCGCTGTCAATATTCCTGATTTCACTTTAAGAACTTATAGGGAAAATGTTTCTGTTTTCACCACCAACATCTGCTGCGGAAAAACACAAAATCCAAATGTTAAACCAGAAGAAAGACATAGCGGCAAATTGATACTAGCTTTCGAATCGGAAACACCTTTGTTGTATAGCACCATCAAGCGTATCGTCCTGAATCCTGAATGGAACATTCCCTATTCAATCCTTCGGGATGAATACTATCCTAAATTTGTCAAAAGCAATACTGCGGTAGTAAAAAAAGAAGATTTGTACATCGTTGATAAAAAAACGGGCAAATACATGGTTCCTGATTCTATCCAATGGAGTAAAATCAATAGAAAAAACATTCCTTATAAAATATTTCAATCTTCCGGGAAGCACAATGCCCTCGGACAAATCAAATTTGATTTTCCCAATACTGAATCCGTGTATTTGCATGACACCAATAACAAGGGTGCCTTCAAACGCAGGGTGAGAGCTTTAAGCCATGGATGTGTGCGCGTACAAAATCCTTTCGAGTTGGCTGCTGTTTTGTACGAAATGAATGATTATGATTCGCTCAGATGCGAAGAATTGAGCATCATTGTCGGCAAGGAACCCGTAAGCGATAAAGGAAAAGAATATCTTGAAAAGAGAGAGGAGCAAGAAACGAAATATTACGAATCCCTTTCTGCAGAAAAGAAACGCTTTTATCGTTCCTTACGACCTACCAGCGTCTATCTGGAAAAAACCATGCCTGTTTATATTGAATACTACACGGCTTACGTGGGAGATAATGGTATGGTGCAATATCGTAATGACATTTATTATAAAGACGAAAATATAATTTATCTACTTAATAATCAATAAGATGAAAAAAATCATATTAGTCATGGCATTGCAAATGGCCGTTTTCTGTCTTTTTGCACAAAATTTTGACCAATATTTTGAAAATAAGACGGTCAGAATAGATTACAAGCACATTGGCGATAGCCGCAGCGAAAGCATCGAAGTGGTTAATCATTATGTGGGAAAGGAGTGGACTGGCACATTCACTCATCTGGTGGAACCTCAGCGCAAGGGTTCTTTACTGTTCGAACTTTTTGACGCTCTTACCGGTGAACTGATTTACAGCCGCAGTAACGACTGCCTTTTCTATGAATACCGTACTACGGAACGCGGTGAAAAGGAAGTTGGTATCTTTGAAGAATGCGTTCGCTTCCCTATGCCCAAACGAATGGCAAAATATAAATTTACGGGCTTTAACCGCAAAAACCAACCGACGGAAATTTACCAAGGTGTTTTTGACCCACAAAGCACCGAATGCCAAGCCATGAAAAAGGAATACAAGGTCAAGAATCTTCACGTAGCAGCCGCCCCCGACAATGCCATTGACATTCTATTCATTCCTGATGGCTATGCTAAAAGTGACAAAAAGAAAATGCAAAAGGATTTCGACCGCTTTGCTTCTTACATTGTTAATTGTCACCCTTACGTTGATTTGACTAATCATGTGAATATTAGAGCAATAGAAGCTTATTCGGAAGAATCTGGCATCACAGATCCCAATAAGAACATTTTCAAAAAAACACTCTTGAACAGCAGTTACAATGTTATTGACGTGGATCGCTATCTGATGTGCCTGAACGTTTGGAAAATGCATGAAATTGCCGATGACGCTCCTTACGATTTCATCATTTTGATTTGCAACAGCAGCAAATATGGCGGTGGGGGCATCTACAATTTCTATTGCACTGTAAACAATGACAGTCCCAATTCCAATTATGTGATTGTCCATGAAATGGGTCACATGATTGGCGGTTTGGCAGATGAATACTACGAATCAGAAGTCAGCACCCGCGATTTTTATCCCGAAGGTGTGGAACCCGTAGAGCCCAACGTGACCACTTTGGTCAATTTCGAGGCCAAATGGAAAGACATGATTACAGAGGGCACCCCCATTCCTACGCCTTTAGCTCCAGAATATGAGGAAACTGTTGGCGTTTTCGAAGGAGGCGGTTATGTTGCAGAAGGTGTTTACCGACCCGTTATCCATTGCACGATGCATCAGATTCTCTACGACCATTTCTGTCCCGTATGCCGTAAGGCTTTGGAAGAATCCATTCTATTTTATAGCAAATAATTATACGAATGAAACGCATTATCATTTTTTTGTTATCTACGATGATTTGTTTTTGCTCAACAGCGCAAAATTATCGTAATCACAATAAAAATGATAATTCATCAAATAAAAATACAACTGAAAAAATTGATAAAAAGGGTTGCCGGTACGAAGCTGGATTTGATTTCATCATTGCCGGTGGCTGCTATTTCGGCTCCAAATACAATGCCCAATATTATAATGGCGACTTGAAGAATGAAAATAACCTCGGCTACATCTTTAATAATCAATATTGGAGGGATGAAATTAATAGGGTTATTAAAGATAGATATCCCTATATCAGTGATGATGTGGAAAATTTAGGTCCTATAGGCAACACAAGCTATAAAGTTAGCGTCTTTGTATCGTTAGGAGTAAAATACAGATTTAATGACAACTGGAGTTTGCAGCTGGCTTATTCATTTGCTCACTTGATAGCCAATGGGCAATTTAGACTGGGTTATACAGCGGTTCCAGGAACAGAACGCACAGGAATGTTAGACAACCAATACATCGTAGGCAAGGAAGACCGGTCAATGTTTGACTTTTCGGGGTGTTATTTATTTACCACCCATTCGTTGGTACGTCCGTTCATCGAATTGGGAGCACAATTCAACTTTGTGCGGGTGAAGAGTATGGATGCCATCTTTTATGATGACAATAAAAATAAAATCTTGACCTATTCTTTGTTGAATAACCTGCAAAACAATATTCCGGGCGTCCAGTCGGATGGAAGAATTGTGAAATATGGCGGGCCGGGCTTTGGTTTTTCAGCTGCTGCCGGCATCAAAATTTCGTTCAACAGTAAAATTTCGCTTGATCCGACTTTCTATTTTTCGGCCAGCAAACTGGGCTTACCCGGCTATAAAGATTTCTCATACAATTTTGGCATACTGATTCGCGTGGTGATGAGTGATGAATAATAACTTTTATTATTTTTGCAAACTAAAATTCTAAAAATATAAACATTATGAATAAAAATAGGATGAAAAATACTGTTTTAGTGCTTGTTGTATTTTGTATGACCATTTTAAGCACCGACAAAGTTGCAGCCCAAGCCATTACGGTATCCAATGTAAATGGGCAATCGCCTGCGGCATTTTTGAATACCAACCTTGCCGCCCAGGATGTGGAACTTTACAACTGCAAGTTCAACTGGAGCACAGGCAACATCAATGGTAGCCAAGTGGGTACATTCGCCAATACTAATCCCCACTTCCCATACTCTGCAGGCATTGTGCTGACTACAGGGAATATTTCAGTTGCCCCAGGACCCAATTCGAGTGTAAGTGAAAGCAGTACATTAGGTGTCAACAATGCTAACGGACAGCACGATAGTGACCTGCAAGCACTTATTTCCCAACCGCTGAATGGCACTTCCGTTTTGGAATTCAATTTCAAAAGTACCTTGGGCAATACCTTTTCTTTTCATTATATTTTTGGTTCAGAGGAATATCCTGAATACGTTTGTTCAAGTTTTAATGATGTATTTGGTTTCTTCTTGACAGGTCCTGATTATTTTACTGGACAAAATACAACAAAGAATATCGCATTGATTCCTGGTACAACTTTACCCGTAGCTATCAATACACTTAATGGTGGTACTCCTGCTGGCGAGGCAAGTGATTGCAATTTGTCATACAGTAATTTTTATAATAACAATTCTTATAATGGAGCGGTGGAATATGATGGCAATACCGTGGATTTAACCGCAGAGTCGATGGTACAGCAATGCGCTGAATATACAATCAAATTATCCATTGCCAATGCAAGTGATGGTGCGTATGATTCTGGAGTATTCTTGGAAAAAGGCAGTTTTGTCGTGCCCAAACTGAAACTCACCCATACCACTGAAATGAATAACGACACATTGATTGAAAATTGCAACTGGTCGGACCTTTATTTTACTATTTCTGAGCCCTTGGAGAATGACTTGATGATCCACGTGAGCGAATTGCCAGGTACAACGGCAAGCGCACAGGATTATCGCTTGTTGGTATATAGAACCAATGGAACAATAGATACCATTGGGGCAGGTGCTTGGTTTTCTTTCCCAGCTGGTGTAACAAGTCAACATTTGCGTTGTATGGTTGCACCTAACGCACCAATTCCCGATTATCAATCGAAAACTTTGAAATTGGATTTCTCCGCCGACATTTGTACTCCTTTCACTTATTTGGATGGACACACTGAAAATATGATTCAGCATGATATCGTTGAGTTCAAGTTGGTTGCCAATCATCAATTTACCGTTGGTAATGACAGCATTTTCTACTGTGATGGATGCCATCACGTGGCTTTGCAGTTGCAAGGGGGCACAGAACCCTTGCGTTACAGCTGGACACCGTCGGCACCATTAGCCAACCCTCATGCCCGCGAAAGTGATGCCAACGTCACCCAGCCTACCACTTTCCAAGTGATTGTCAGCGACCGCTGGAACTGCCTTGTAGATACAGGTTTTCATACGGCTTTGATTACGCAGACCCCAACAATTGAAGGTCACTATTTCATCTCTCCCCGCACGATATGCGTACCCGAAGAGGTTGAATTCAGATCTACGGCAACACCGGCTCAATTCCACGAATGGACCATCACGGGCGAAGGTGGTGCGGACACTACCATTCTGGCACAGAATTTTACCTACACTTTTGACCAACCTGGACATTACTCCATTTATTATCGTGCATACGAAGCTCCCGAATGCGAAGGCCATATCAACCTTTCCAACTATATCATTGCGGGTGAAACGCCAATTCCACAATTCGTTTTCGAGCCTGCAGAACCGGAAGTTGGGGAAGAAGTGGTTTTCACCAATGAAAGTGTTGGCAACAATTTGAGTTATGAATGGAGTTTTGGTGATGGCAATACCAGTCACGAAGAAAACCCAACGCACATTTACAACAACGAAAATACCGAAAGCTATAACGTGGTACTGAAAGCTACCGACCCCGCCGGTTGTAGCGATACTTATATGCAGCCCGTACCCGTTGTTGACAACTTCGCCCTTTGGGTACCCAACAGCTTCACACCCAACAAGGATGGTCTCAACGACATTTTCCTTCCTTCTGTGAATTGCGTGGCCAAATACGATATCACCATCTATGATCGCAAGGGCGGAATGATTTTCTACTCTGACAATCCAGAAGTCGGCTGGGATGGTACGTTCAACGGGAAACCTTGCCCCGCTGGTGTTTACGATTATATCATTCATTACGTTAGATTTAACAATCTGAAACAAGACCTTCTTAGCAGAGGCCAGATTTTATTGGTCAAATAGCATTATGCCACTCAATTTCAAAAGACACATTCTTGCCAATGGGCTTCGCTTGATTGTTCACGAAGATGCGAGCACACCATTGGCTTCCTGCAATGTGGTTTACAACGTTGGTTCGCGCGATGAACAACCCGACATGACGGGAATGGCTCACTTGTTTGAACATTTTATGTTTACGGGCTCAAAAAACGTGGACAATTACGATGCCGTTTTGCAGAATGTCGGCGGTATCAACAATGCCTACACGACACAAGATTTGACACACTATTACATCACTTTGCCAGCAGCCAATATCGAGCATGCCTTGTGGCTTGAGTCAGACCGTATGCTTGAACTGGCTTTCAAGCAAGAGTCGCTGAATGTGCAGAAACAGGTGGTAATTGAAGAATTCAAGGAGAATTTCCTGAATCAGCCATACGGTGATATATGGTTGATTTTCAATAATTTCTTCTTTAAAAATCATCCTTACAAATGGATGCCGATAGGCAAGGAAATCAGCCATATCGAAAAGGTGACGATGCAGGATATGAAGGCGTTTTTCTATCATTTCTATCGTCCCAACAATGCCGTTTTGTGTCTTTCCGGCAATATCCATTTTGATGAGGTAGTGCCGCTGGTCGAAAAATGGTTCGGTGACATTCCAGCGGGCGATGTCGTCACCAAAAATTTCCCAAAGGAAGAGGAGCAAACCCAACGCCGTTTTCAGGAAGTGCATCGCGATGTGCCCGCAGACTTGCTTTTCAAAGGCTGGCCCATTTGCGGCCGTTTGCACCCCGATTTCTATGCCTACGACTTGCTTTCCGACCTCTTCGGCAGCGGCCAGTCATCGTTCCTTTATAAAAAATTCGTTATCGACCAACCCGTCTTCACTGATTTGAGTGCCTACGTTTCTGGAACCATAGATCCTGGAATGTTCAATATCATTGGTCGTCCCGTAGAAGATATGCCTATTGAAGATGCCGATAAGATGCTATGTGATTTTTTATATAATGCTGATAATCAATTTATAAAAGATACTGAATTACAAAAAGTCAAAAATCGGGTAGCAACGATTATTCTGCAAAACGAAATCAAAATCGAAGACCGTTCATCATCGCTGGCGGTTTCGGAATGCTACAGCTGTGTTGAGGATTTCAACGATGAAATCTCGCTTTATAATGCGGTTTCTTGTCCGCAAATCAACAATTTATGCCAACAGATGTTTGCCCCTGAAAAAGAAAACACGCTATATTATAAAACCAATTAAGACAATTATTATGAACAATTTCCTACAATATATCCAAAAAAAGGACATTGTGGAGTGTGCCACATTGCTTGGCGTTACTATGGCCGCACTGATATCATTTTTTTGTGGACATGCCTTTATAGCTTACTTGCTCTTGTTTTTGTACAGCATTTTCATGCTTATAATACACATCAAGCATTTTTATGATTACAGCATTTTAAACAAAGATGGACGACCTTCCTTCGGATTATATTTTTTGGCTATTTATGCAAAATTAGAATCTACGGGGTTGGCAATAATATCAATGTCTATCCCCAAGCACCTTTCCTCATTAGTTATTTCTTTGATTTTTACTTTATTACCAATTTTAGCATACACCATTGTCGTGCTTTGCAAGAAAGCATGGAAAGAGTTGTTTAATACCATCATTTACATCATTCCTATTTTAGTAGGATTGGTGTTGATTTTTACGAAATAAAACATCTTTGTGGATGTTCCAACTCCCAGACAATCAAAAGAAAAATCCTAATTATTTCCTTCTGCAAAGAATCCTGGTTCTTTCAGCAGCTTCCTTCATAATTTCCTCTTCTCCTTCCACGTGATGGTTTTGCATGAGAATCTTACCATCGCAAATAACGGTGTCGATGAGGGAAGTATTGGCAGAGAAAACCCAATTGCTGACAACATTATGGCTGGGGCACATCGCAACATCATCAAGGCGAACCAAAAGCATATCGGCGAGATAGCCTTTTTTGATAACGCCAGCATGTATACCAAAGGCTTCTGCACCATTTCGGGTAGCAATTTTCAGAGCAATTTCAGCCGTCATATTTTCCGGTTGGCTGGTAGCTTTTGCCAAGAGAGCGGCAAGTTTCATTTCCTCACGCATATCCAAATTATTGTTCGATGAATTGCCATCCGTACCCAAAGTTACGCGACAGCCTGCATCCAGGGCGGCTTTCATCTTGAAAAAGCCGGAGGAGAGTTTCAGATTGCTACATGGGCAATGTGAAATCACAGTTTTGCTTTCTGCCAACAAAGCACGATCTTCATCGTCAATATAGATGGCGTGGGCAATGGTCAAGTTTTTATTCAAAATGCCCAACTGTTTCAAATACTTAACGGGTGTCATACCGAATTGGGCAACACAATCGTTCCATTCCTGCTGCGTTTCGGCAAGATGGGTATGCATTCTAAAATGATGTTTCCGAGCTTGCGCCGCGCAATAAAGGTAATTATCAGAATTCACGGTATAGATAGCATGAGGATTCATCGAAAATTGCACTCTGTCACTTCTGGGAATTTCCAATGTCCGCTGAATTTCGTCTTCTAACTGCTCGTGTGCCACGTGGTCAAACAAAACAAATCCCAAATTGGCTCTCAAACCCATCTGTTCAACAATGGGAACATAAAGGTCCGCGTTCATATACATATCATTGAAAAAGACCGTACCGCTCTTTATCATTTCCAAGTACGCCAGGCGTGCTCCCGCCTGAAAATCTTCGCGTTGCATCCTTGCTTCCAAGGGCCAGATTTTCTCATTCAGCCACTCGAACAAACCCATTTCCTCGGCATAACCACGCATCAAGGACATTGAAGCATGGGTATGTGTATTGTAAAAAGCAGGAAAAACTGCCATCCCCGACGCATCAATGTGCTTAGACACTGCGGGAAAATTGTCCTGATGATGAGGTAAAATGTCAGAAATCAGATTGCCATCAATCAGAATATCCACATTTTTATTAGTTAGAAAAGCATTGTTAATTACATATTTCATTGTATATCAATATTTTAGTAAAAATTATTATTAAAATTTTCCACCAGCGCCACCGCCGCCAAAGCCACCACCGCCGCCGAAACCGCCGAAACCGCCAAAGCCGCCGCCAAAACTTCCTCCCCCGCTAAAGCCACCTCCGCCATAGTTTCCGCGATGATTTCCACCACCAAGAAGAGCTGCCCAAAAAGCTGCTCTCGCCGCCTCATCCACCAAATTGCCATTGTCTTCCCGTTTCCCTCCAGGGCCACTGCCATTACTTGAATTTTTAGACACAAAATACAGTACCAACGCAATTGCGGCAAAAAAAACAATTAAAGCAATAACATATCCTATACCTAAATCCGGCTGCTGACGAACCACACTGATTTCTCCCGCCACTGCAGGCAAAATCACATCCAAGCCATTGACGATAGCCTGGTAATAATTCCCATTTTTCAATTCTGGGATGAATTGTTCCTGGATAATATGATTGCAGACGATATCGGGCAAAACGCCTTCCAAATCGTAACCCGTCGCAATATAAATATCGCCATCGCCACCTCTGGCACTACTGGTTTTTATCAAAATAACCACGCCATTGCGGTGATTTTCGTCTCTCACTCCCCACTTGTTACCAATTTCGACGGCGAAATCAGCAGCCTCATAATTTCCCAAATCATCGACAATCACCACACAAATCACATTGGAAGTACTGTCGTTGAATGCCACTAAACGATGCTCCAAACTATCGACTTGCGGACGCGTCAGCACACCGACATAATCATTGACAAGCCGTGGCGGGTCAGGGACAGGCGGAATCTGTGCCGAAAGGCACAACCCCGACAATAAAAGACAAAATATGACGATAAATCGTTTCATTATTCAAAGTTAAATTCAACTTCAGGAGCATTTTCTGCACCTTCTTTAGCTTGGAAATAACCTTTTTTATCAAAACCAAACATACCGGCAAACAAAACATTTGGAAACTTTCTAATGGTACTGTTATAATTCATGACCACATCATTGAAATTCTTTCTTTCAACCGTAATACGGTTTTCAGTACCTTCCAGTTGTGTTTGCAAATCCAAAAAGTTCTGATTAGCTTTCAGTTCGGGATATTGTTCTTTCACAACCAACAAGCGCCCCAAGGCAGAGCTCAACTGATCTTGCGCTTTCTGAAATTCCGCAATACTCTCTGGAGTCAATTTGGTTGGATCAACCTGTACAGATGTAGCATTAGCGCGGGCATTGATGACAGCTTCCAAAGTACTCTTTTCAAATTCGGCAGCACCCTGAACTGTTTTCACTAAGTTGGGAATCAGGTCGGCACGACGCTGGTATACATTTTCAACTTGAGCCCATGCCTGCTGGACATTCTCATCCAATTTGACCATTTTATTATAAATGGCAGCTATCATTCCTACAACTGCAACAATTACCGCAACAATGATTAAAATTTTTACTGACTTTTTCATAGTTTTTCTTTTTAATTTATTTTATTGATTTAATAATACTTACAAATGAATTATGCTGATAAATGTTCAATTAGAATTTTCGTTCCAATACCAATGAGTACCAAGCCACCAAAAATTTCAGCGTAAGAAGGTTTTATTATTTGAGACAGGGTTTTCCCCATATAGACACCGGCAATGGACAAAACAAAAGAGCCAATGCCAATAATTATAACCGCCAACCAAATGTTGACGGCCAGCATTGAAAAACTGAAGCCGACGGCCAAAGCATCTATGCTGGTGGCTATAGACAAAATAATGAGTGTCCTCGGTTTCATCACATTAATTTTCTTTTCATCAGGAGAAGGGTGAACTGCTTCAAAGATCATTTTTCCACCGATAAACAGTAGGATGATAAAGGCAATCCAATGGTCAAAATTCGAAACGTATTTCACGACCACCTCACCACCGAAATAACCGATGACGGGCATCATTGCCTGGAAGAATCCGAAAAAGAAAGCCAGAATAAGCGTATGTCTCAATCGCAGTTCTCCTTGCAGACTTCCTGCAGAAAAGCTGACTGCGAAACAATCCATAGCCAGGGCAATCGAAAGAATAATCAGATCCCAAATACTCATATCAGCCTAATTTTTTTCAGTTGAATTATCATCATTCATAAATTGCAAAGAACAAAAGCGGTAATAATCGCCTTTGCGTCGCATCAGTTCATCATGGGTTCCGCTTTCGCTAATGCGGCCGTCCTTAACGAAAAGAATACGCGAGGCATTGCGAATAGTAGACAAGCGGTGGGCAATAATGATGGCTGTACGGTCCTTGAGCAAATCCTGAATAGCTTGTTGGAAACGGAATTCAGACTCAGTGTCAAGGGCGGAAGTAGCCTCGTCGAGAATGAGAATCTGTGGATTGCTGAGAATAGCGCGGGCAATGCTGATGCGTTGGCGCTGACCTCCCGAAAGTCGCATACCGCGGTCACCCAACTCCGTGTGATAGCCGTCTTCCATTTCCATAATGAAATCGTGTGCCTGCGCAATTTTGGCTGCTTCCTCCACTTGCTCACGCTTCACGTTTTTCATACCAAAAATGATGTTGTTGTAAACCGTATCATTAAAGAGCATAACATCTTGATTGACAACACCAAAAAGCTTTCGCAAATCACTAATTCGATAACGATTGATGTTGATGCCATCAAGGGTGATTTCTCCTGCCGAAACGTCATAAAAACGGGGAAGTAAATCCACAATGGTAGACTTTCCAGCTCCCGACGGACCTACCAAAGCAATGGTCTCGCCCTTGCAAAGTTCAAAATTCACGTCATTCAGAACATCATTTTGTCCTTCATCATTAGGATTGTTATAAGAAAATCCGACATGCTTATATTCGATTTTATCATTCAGAACATTTAAAGATATTGGATTCTCATCCTCAAGAATAACTTCCTCACCATCAATGATTTCGTAAATTCTTTCGGCTGAAGCCAAACCTTTTTGAATGGTATTGATGGAAGTTACCAATGCTTTTGACGGTGGAATGATACGAGCAAAGACCAGAATATACATCACGAAAAGACCGCCACTGAACATACTTTCTGGAGCAACGATGCCACTAATCAGCAGAATCAACATTAGGGCTGTTACACTTAAAAATTCAATCAGCGGTGAACTTAACTCATTGATTCTAAATATTTTCTTGTTTAATTTATAGAAATCGTGATTTTTCTTACTGAAATTATCGGACATAAAATCGATGGCATTATAGGCCTTGATGATACGCAGACCGCCGATGGTTTCCTCAAAAATAGAACTGAGTCGACCCAATAAATTCTGGGCTTTCACGGATTTGCGTTTGATACTTTTACCGATAGCCATGATAAGATAGCCAGCCAATGGAAGCACCAGCATCACAATCAGCGTGAGTTTGTAGCTGATACTAAACAATGTGATAAGGTAAATGACGAGTAGGAATGGATCGCGGCAAATGGAATGCAAAGTACTTATCACCGACCATTCAACCTCTTGAACATCGGCGCCCATACGATTCAAAATATCACCTTTTCTTTGTTTTGAGTAAAAAGAAAGCGGAAGAATAAGCAGTTTGTGGTAAATCTCACCACGCAATTCCTGTAAGATGCCGCAACGGATGCCCGACAAGAAGAAGGATCCCATATAGCGGCACAAATTGGACAAGAAAGAAAGCACAACCATCGTGCAGGCAATATAAAGCAACGCAGCTACAGGGCCATGAGCAACGATGATTTCATTCATATAATAATAGAAAGTATTGATGATATAATCTGCTGAAAGTGAAAATGTTGGTTTGACAGTGACAGCTTCAGTCTGTTCAAAAAGAACTTGCAGAAACGGCACAACCATCGAAAGGGAAAAGATGGAAAAGATGGCGTACAACAAATTGAAGAACAAAATGAGAACTATGCTCAACTTGTAAGGCAGCACGTGTTTGAAAAGTCTCAAAAACAGTTTCATTTGTTCTTCATTTAAATTTACCGCTTATTGAAGATTGGAGAGAACATTTCTCCAATATCTCCAACAAGTTAAATTGCAAAAATACAAAAAATGTTTGTATGGTGAGCAATTGAGAGTTAGTGGTATTGATTAACAAGTTCAATTAAGAAAGTTATAAAAATAGTGGAAAAAAGTGCTCTTTTCGACAAAAAATTGTCTTAATTTTTTGTATGTTTGCAAACTTAACAAAGAGATATGGACAAGGCAGCAGAATTACTTTCACAACTCAATGACGTACAGCAAAGTGCTGTAAAACAGATAGATGGACCATTAATGGTGATTGCAGGGGCGGGCTCTGGAAAGACACGCGTACTCACCTATCGTATTGCATATATGCTTACACAAGGAATCAATCCTTTTCAGATTCTGGCACTTACATTTACCAACAAGGCGGCGGGTGAAATGAAGGAGCGTATCTTCAAACTTGTCGGTGACAGCAACGCCAAAGCTGTTTCGATGGGCACGTTCCACTCTATCTTTTACCGCATCATCCGCGTGGAAGGCTACCGTTTGGGCTACAACAGCAACCTGACGGTTTACGACACCGATGACAGCAAAAGCATGATCAAGTCGATTGTGAAGGAGATGCAACTCGACCCGAAAGTCTATGTGGCCAATTACATCCTCAATCGCATCTCCGCCGCCAAGTCAAGTCTGCTCTCTGATAATGATTACGCCGAAAATCCGGAAATCCAGCAAGCGGATGCCAGCAGCGGGAAACCTCTCATCGCCGACATTTTCAAGCGCTACAACCAGCGACTCAAAATCGCCAACGCAATGGATTTTGATGATTTGCTGTATTACATGAACGTTCTACTTCGCGATTATGACGAAGTCCTTTTCAAATACCAGCAGCGTTTCCGCTATATATTGGTGGATGAATATCAGGATACAAACTTTGCTCAATATTTGATTATCAAGAAATTAGCAGCAGCCAATCAAAACATTTGCGTTGTTGGAGACGATGCTCAAAGCATCTACTCCTTCCGTGGTGCCGACATTCAGAACATACTGAATTTTAAACGCGACTATCCCACTTGCCAAATCATCAAGTTGGAGCAGAATTATCGCTCGACGCAAAACATTGTCAATGCTGCCAATGCCATCATCAAAAACAACAAAGACCAGCTGTACAAGGAAATCTGGACACAAAATGGCGAAGGTCAGAAAATTCAGGTTTTGAAGAGCAGCAGTGATACAGAAGAAGCTTTCACTATTGCCAATTCCATCTTTGAAATCAAAGTCAACGAACAAGCCAACCACAACCAGTTCGCCGTTTTGTACCGCACCAATTCTCAGTCGCGTGCCATTGAAGAAGCTTTTATCAAACGGCATATTCCATATAAGATTTATGCTGGCTTATCCTTTTATAAGCGTAAAGAAATCAAAGACTTGATGGCTTATTTCCGCTTAGCGGTAAACCATTATGATGAAGAATCGCTGCGTCGCGTCATCAATTATCCACAACGTGGCATTGGAGCCACTACCATCGATAAAATATTAAATTGTGCGGCGGAACATCACGATCGTTTATGGAATGTCATCACCAAGCCTGACGAATTTCAGTTGGATGTCAATGCTCCGACCAAGGCCCGACTTTTGGATTTTGCCGCTCGCATTCAGTCTTATACGGCACTTCTGGCTACCACGGACGCCTTCGACCTGGCCAAACACATTGCTGAATCCTCAGGCATTGTCAATGCCCTCAAAGAAGACCCTTCCGACAAGGACCGCATTGACAACATCGAGGAATTACTTGATTCTATCAAAGCTTTCACCGAACGCGAACCCGAATCCACCATCAACGAAGCAACTGGAGAACTCATCAGCAACTATTTTCCCACCCTCGACCACTATTTGGAAACCGTTTCTCTGTTGAGCGACGACGAGGACAAAGATGACGATGAAGACAAAGTAAAATTGATGACCATCCATGCCGCCAAAGGTTTGGAATTCGACTATGTTTTCATTTCCGGCATGGAAGAAAATCTATTTCCATCATCGCTGTGCATCAACACGCGCAAAGAACTGGAAGAAGAGCGCCGTTTGTTTTACGTGGCTTTGACGCGCGCCCGCAAGCGGGTAATGCTCACTTATGCTGAAACACGCTATAAATTTGGTTCACTGCAATTTGCAGAGCACAGCCGTTTTCTTGATGAAATTCCAGAGCAATTCATTCACTCCACAAAGAAAGCATCCGCAGGCAAAGGGTCATTTTCTCGTTCAGAGCACAATACTTTCAGCACAAGCCACAGCTTCAGCACACGAAGCAATTCGTATTCACCGAACAGCAAAGCTGTGACACCGAAGCCTGTGATTCAAACCAAAAGTGAAGTTGAATTAGCACAAATTGGTGAACTTGCCACACCCGAAGAAATCGTTGTCAACAAGCGCGTTTACCACCAGAAATTCGGATATGGCATCGTGATTTCCACCGATGGCGACGGCCTTGATAAAAAAGCACTCGTCGGTTTTGAAACCGTAGGTAACAAAACACTTTTATTGAAATTCGCCAAACTTATCATACCAAAATAGTTATGAAATTTCGCACCGAAATTCCTTGCCCAACTTATCCATTTAAAATCGATTATAACAGTAAAATTCTGCTCTTCGGTTCTTGTTTTTCAGACCATTTCGGCAGCATTTTCCAACAGCAGGGTTTTGAAACTTTGTCTAATCCATTCGGTACACTTTTTAATCCCATTTCCATTGCCAACGCATTGAAAATGAGCATTAATACTGAAATTTTCAACGAAGATTACATTGATTTTTTCAATGAAAAATGGATTAGCTATGCTCATCACGGAAAATTTTCGCATCCTGATAAAGCTACTTTTCTGCAAAATATACAAGCTGAATTAGAGAAGGCGCATCAGTTTCTGAAAAATTGTGATTATTTATTCATCACCTTTGGCACGGCTTTCTGTTATGAATTGATAGAGCGGAAAATCATTGTGGCGAATTGCCATAAGATTCCGGCACAAAAATTTGAAAAAAGACTTTTTTCTATCGAAGATTTTGTAAAGATTTACAAGCCTCTACTGGCAGATATTTTTGAATACAATTCCAAATTGAAAATGATTTTCACTGTTAGTCCAGTGCGGCATTTAGGGGATGGCTTCCATGAAAACCAACTCAGCAAATCCATTCTACATCTTACTGAAAATGAATTAATTAAAAGCAAAAACTGCTTTTATTTTCCTTCATACGAAATCATACAGGATGACTTACGGGATTATCGTTTTTATGGTAATGATTTGTGTCATCCTTCGGAATCGGCAGTGAGTTACATTGGCGAGATTCTGATGGAATCGTTTTTCACGAAAGAAACAAAAGAAAAAGCCTTGCTTGCTGTGAAAGCAAACAAGGCTAAGGGGCATATCAGCCACAATATATTATTGTAAAGTGAAGCGGATAGGCAAGTTGAAGTAGCAACGAACGGCTTTACCCATTTGTTTACCAGGTTTCCACTTAGGCATTTTCTTTACCACGCGGATAGCTTCGTTATCAAGTTCAGGGTGCTGTGATACGATAACGCGAGCGTTACTAACGCTACCATCGCGTTCTACAACGAATTCAACGAGAACTGTACCTTGGATTGAGTTGTTACGTGCAAATTCCGGGTAGACTAATTCTTTCTGGAGGAAAGAGTACATGGCTTCGTTACCACCGATGTATTCTGGCATTTCTTCAGCGAAACGCACAGGAGGAGCTTCTTCAACAGCTTCTTCAACAATTTCGATAGGAACGTATTCTTCAATTTCCATGTTTTCATCAAAGTCCTGGCTGAAGTCGAAGTCAGTGTTAACTTTGATATTATCTTCCACGATATTCAGGACGACTTCCTGCTGTTGAGCTGCTGGAGGTGGAGGTGGTGGAGGCGTTTGGTCAGTAGCAATAACGTCTTCATCCATTACTTCGATGAAATCTTCATCTTCGATACCCACAACTTCGTTTTTATCGCGGGAAGCGAAGAGCTCGAAACTTACATAGGTAAGAGCCAGCACGATGGCGAAACCCACCAAGAGAAACATGGATTTTCTCTTTTCAAGATTTCCTTTCTCGGATTTTTTCTCTATCATAATTTTTACTTTTAATTATCATCATAAGGAATGCAAAAGTACAAAAAAATTTCAATACGTTACACTGTCCATTGATTTTTTTTAAAATTTTGTCAGAGGATATAGAAGTTGAAACGATGTGCTTGCCGACGTCTTCCATAAGGCCTTTCATTTCCATCAATTTCAAAAATCATTTTCATCCAATAACTCGTTGGCGAAACGTATTTTCTTCCTCAAACAGTTTTTCTCGGATTTCCTGCAATTGATCCAAAGATAGTTTTTCAAAAGAAAAATCATTTTTCAAATACTCAGGCATGGGATCGTTCGTCAACAAAGGATAGTTTTCCCGCAAGGACTGCTCATCCGTGAGCGATAATTTGGGTTGTTCAAGCTTGCAGAATTGCAAAATCCGCAAGGCATCGGCTTTTTCATGAAAAGCTTGCCTAAAATGCGGCAAATCCTTGGAATTTTTTCGCAAAGGAGCCCACAAATCGTCAGTTTTGAATTGGCTTTTTAAAAAGGCAATAAATTTTGTATTTATATCTTCCTGATATAGTTTATCTATCAATTCATAATTCGATTTTATTTCATCAAACAATGAAAAATGGTAAATGGGATAACTATCCCACAAGCCCCGGCTACCCTTGATGAGCGCGGGACCTGTGCCAAAACTGACACGTTCGGAGAAACGCGCCGCCGGAAATACCATTTCCGAATTCCATAAGCCAACGGGGGCCATCTTTCTAATCTTCTGCAACAAATAAAAATCCTCCCCGCTCTTCAATGGCGTTATGCCGTTGATTTTTTTTATCGTTTTAATTTTTAATGCGATAGCAGATCCTATAGCCGTAAAATTATAAGGACTTCCAATGCGACACAGGTTCAAAAAACAATTGCGCATATAGATTTCATAACGCAAAATCGCCCGGTCCGCCACTTCATTCCCTGTCAATTTGTGATAATACGGCACCGCCACTGCCGGCCATTGTGGGTGCGCGTCGAAAGTAGTCATCAGCGAAGCCACATAATGCTCGCCAAAGGTGGTATCCGCATCCATACTGATAAGAATATCATCGTCATTAGCTTTCGTTAAAATGCTTTCAAACAACGTTTTACGAGCCCAACCAACGCCGTAATCCTTATCATTCCACCCACACCCCGGCGAACTTTTATCTATCAAAAATAACGGGAAAGAGTAATTCTGCCGCAGCAAAAAAGCTATCAATTTCTGATTTTTCTCACAAATGACTCGTTTTTCACCGTCTTTCCACCAACCATCTGGTTGATTGACACAAATGTGCACTTCAAAATCGCTGCGATTTTGGTGCTGCAAGCACTGCAACGTCCGCGGTAAAAAATCCAATTCGTCAAGGGCAGGAATGGCGACAAAAGCCTTCATCTTATTTTTTCAAAGGATTATCGATGAAAGGAGCTTTTTGCAAGTTAACATTCTCATCTTTAGACAATTCCAATTCCTCGAAAAGAATGCTTTGCGGCACAATGAAACTGCAGGGAACACCGAAAAGATTAAAATGCCAAGCGGGATAAGTTCTTTCCGGACTTTTACTGAACGTAGTCATATAATCCTGATACTCACTGGAAACAGAGACAACGTGTTTGAAAGTCTTGGCGGACAGTGGCGACAATTTGACTTGGCGAACCAACTCTTCTTTTCCTGTTTTCACCTCGATACGATAGCAATAAATCGGACGCAGAACTTTTTCATCAGAAGTATATTTATCCATACCTGAATTATATGAAATGTCATCATCTGGCAACTTAGTAATGATATAGCAATAATCGTAATCTTCGGCTTTAGCCATAGATATCAGTTTCTTTTTCAACTGTTTATAAGAAGTTTTATTTTTACTTTCCATACGGATGATGCCTGGTGCCAACCTTGTAGTCAACTTAAGTTCGTCAAGAGCCAGCCGGCGATGGCCATTGCTGTAAACTGCATTTTCGCAAGGACGGCGGTCGCTGAGCAACTGCATCAAAACACCATTTTCCACCAACAATTGCTCGTCCTCCGACTCATAACCTTCTGCATCGTATGGAAATTTAGCCCAATTCATAACGTGACCTGAAATTAATTTCGAATTATTGTAAGCTTTGATAGTTAAATCTCTCGAAATCAACTTCTTATTCATCAATGCGGCAGAAGAATTGTCTTTATCGGCATATCTTCCATAATATTGAGCCACTTCAGCCGAGCCGAAAATGGGTTTTCGGGAAGCCATCAAGCCATTATCCTGCTGAAAGAAAGTCCGTTTTACCAGTGCGGCTGCAGCCTCATCAGCAAAGAGAACTGGACCATCATAAACAACATCGAGGGCTGGCGCATGGCGGAGTTCCGTCAGCCGACTTGCAAACTCCCGAATGTGCGACTGCAATTGGGCAATTGTTGGCAACTCTGACAGGTCATTTCTAAAAATATTTTCCGCATCTGCCAAATTCTCGCCATCATCAGTCATTGTCTCAGCAAAGATATTGACACACAACATATTAAAAGGCTGCTTATATTTCAATCCTTCACTATCAAGATAATAAGCATCTGCTTGGTAGGCATAGAAATTGACACCTGAATGGGTTAATTCTGGAAATTCGGTAAAGGTTTGCGACAACACATTCATCATCTCTTCCATTGATTTCAAATCGATAGAAGTATTTGTATTTTCCGCGAAATTATTGTGTGTCGGCGATGGATTGCGGTCGGGCATGTTGACTACTTTTTCGGGCAGATTCTGCTGGTTGATAGCGGCATTTTTAGCTTCTAAAAATTCCGCATTAGTTTTGTATTCCTCGTCACAATCTCGCCAAAGATTCTGTCGGATATTACTGTAATCATTATCAATTGCCATTCTTGTTGATGAGCCAGAATAATTAAACAGCGTATTTAAATCACAATAATTTTGATTATTACGTTTGTTATTTCCAACCAGGACAGTAACATCTTTATCACGATAAGGTACTTGAGAAGAATAAGTTATGCCACCCAAACTACTTTCAATGGCCGTCACTTTTGCATCGGAAATCAGATAGCTGATAAAATATGGTGAGGCGAGATTTTCGAGTTGGAGGGAAGCCATATTGCGTTCCAATTCATCTTCCATAGCATCGAAGCAAAGGGTTTCGAAACTATCGGAGGTATTATTTCCGACAGTTCTGGGCAGAATGGGCGGACGCTGTTGGCTTTTGCTTTTCTTTTGCATTTCGATTTGGCTGACAAAGAGTGCCGGTGAGCAGCAACCTGCTGGAATGGAACCCGACTCGGCACCGCAAGTACCTGCAAAATTACCGTGTTCGTCGCCCGCCGCAACAATGTGTGAAAACATTGACAGCGGTGTTCCCACCAAGTCAACCCCACGCACCAATTCGTCAGGGCGACCATCAACATAAATGCGATAAACTTCTAACGGCGTGACATTAAATGCGTTAGGCATATATCTTCCCGTCGTGGTAAAACCACCATTCACAGTAACAAAATAATAAGCGTAAGGTTTCCCTTGTGCTTTTGCCTCCGCAACAAGCATTTGACGCAATTCCGAATCGCTATATGGATGATCGGTTTCAACAATCAGGTTCGACTGACGAGAAACAGGTTGTCTTCCCGCTTGTGCACGGGCATGGCCATTGGAAATCGGGAAACTGTCAATGGGTGTACGCGTCATCAAAAAGCGTTTCAAAATGCCCTTTTCAACAACGGGAACACGATAGCCAAAATAACCTTCATCATCATATTTATAACTTCCATTCAATGGAATACCATTATAAAAATCTATAGAAGGATCAAAAATCACAGATATATCCGTAGGCAGCACCTGCTCTCCTAATTTCTTTTTAAAAGTCTGACCATCAGTACTTTCTTTCAATCTTTGACCTTCCACACGATGGCCGAAAATCTCGTGGAAGAACACACCAGCCGCATCTTTCGACAGCAACGCCGGACCGGTATAGGAATCGACAACAGGAGCTTTTACCAAGCGGCTTATTTTATCGCTCAGATTCCGAGTTACATTCTGCATAGAATCCAATGAGGGCAAAAAATCCGGTGTATGAGCAAAATAAGAAGTATACATCGGCAGTTCCATACCATCATCGGCTTGACCTTCTGCGGAAATGTATAGATGGCAATAGGTTTTATTCTGCACAATGGAAGTATGCTCGCTATTGACAAAATATTTTCGTACAATATTATATCTTATACTGGCATTCCCTGTTTGGACATCCTTATTATTTTTAAAAATGGAAGAAATATTTTTCAATTTATGAATCCATTCATTCTCATGAAAAAGGGTATCTTCGATAGGTTCTTCGAAATAGATTTCCTTGGCGGCCTGTGAATAATCGGGGGCATGGTCATCGGCCTCGGCTTTAACGGCCACATTGGCCTTCACTTTCTCGAAGCGTTGGCAGGCATTACGATAAGCCTTGTCGGTTTCGAGCCAGATAAGTTGTTCCAAGGCCTTACTGTCGTCGGAAAGGGGAAGTTCTACGGTAGAAGAAAACGAAAGCATATCGGAATAATCGTCACGAAGCTCGTGGAAATTGTCGAGTTCATAACTTCCGACACGTACTTGGACTGTAAGCGTGCGGGTGTGCGCATTAACAGCATTAATCAGACTGCCCATCGAACTGTTGACGTAATGAGTAATTTCATCATCCACTCGGTAACTCAAAAGATATACTCCTGATTGAATTTTGTCGAATTGTGCTTTATTTTTCTGCACTTGATTTTGTAATGTTTCGAGCAGTGCATCGCTCTGCTGAGCATAAGAAACCAATGATAGAGACAAAAAAATAACAAGTCCTAAAAGAATTCTTCTTTTCATAATAAAATTATTTTTTAGTGATAGAATGAAAACGAATAAGTTAGGAATTTATTGCATAAGAAATTTTCCTGAGTTAAACTTTCCTTTTGAGAATGATACGCATTGTAGTACCCTCGTCGATGACAGAAGATTTGACAAACAATTTTCCTTTATGATATTCCTCGATGATTCTTTTTGCCAATGTTAGGCCCAAGCCCCAGCCACGGCTTTTTGATGTGAAACCAGGCTTGAAAATGGTCTTGAATTTTCGAGGAGGAATGCCTTTGCCCGTATCAGCAATATCGACAATGACCTGATGAGTTTCTTCAATAATATCAATAACGATAACGCCGTTGCCATTCATCGCGTCAACGGCATTTTTGCAAAGATTTTCAATCACCCATTCGAAAAGATAGCGATTGAGCGGCAATATCAGATTGTGGTTTTCAGGCTTATTGAATTTGATGATGACTTTTGATGAAATACGCGTCTGCAAATAGGCCACGAATTCGTCGATGACCATCACCAGATTTTCGCCTTTCAATTCGGGTTTAGAGCCGATTTTGGAAAAACGCTGGGCAATAGTTTCGAGACGATGCACATCCTTTTCCATTTCTGCGATAATGCTTTGGTCTACTTCTTGTGTCTTAAGTAGTTCCGACCACGCCATCAATGAAGAGATAGGAGTTCCCAGCTGGTGGGCGGTTTCTTTCGACATACCCACCCAAACCTGGTTTTGCTCTGATTTTCTTGCATAACTAAATAAAAAATAAGCAATGCCGACGAAAATGCAGAAGATAAGAAATTGGAAAAACGGGAAAAGACGCAATTGTTTCAGCACCGACGACTCCTCAAAAAACACGTAGCAAAGACCTTGTTCGGGCAGTTCAACGCAGATGGGTTCATTTTGCCCTTTCATTTTTTCGATTTCCGCAGCCACTTTTTCTGGATTCTGCAAAAACAATGAATCGAAGCCGCCAGATGCAATCACTTGACGCTCGCTTTCATCAGTGACAATCACAGGGACAGAAGCCGAATTGATGACCACTTCCTGAAAGAACTGTTGCACCAAATTATCAATGACGTTACGCAAATTAGTATAAATCTGCGATTCTTTGTAATACATAATATTGTATTCATTCTTATAATACTGAAGCACAACACTATCGTAATCGCATTTATTGGGAAGATCTACAATATTATGATATTTATTGACTTCCGGATCGACGTTGACGGTAATGTTGACATTACCATCGGCATCGGTAAGGATGCAAGGAATGGTAGAGTTATAGGACATGATGTCAACGTAGAAGGTAACGTCTTCATTCAAAGAGGCTTCATTGACTTTTTGCCAAGCTTTTCCCAAAATGACGGCACGTTTGCCCTCTTCAATTCGGATTTGTTCGAAGAAGTTTTCGGTATGATTAACGAGTTCGGCGCGATAGGAAATGGCATCGGCCCACAAAGCCATTCGGCGGCGTTCTTCCTGCGCCACATTTTTAATCAGCTTGTTGGAATAAATCATAATCACCAAGAAAATCAGGGCAGCAGCCAAGAGCAGCAGCCACTTCCATTTTTTCTTGGTAGCATACAATTCCATTTTTGTACTATTGGTTCAACAACTTATCGATAATGTCGTTGATGGTAATGCCTTCAGCTTCCGCCTTATAATTCTTGATGATACGATGACGCAAAATATTATGCGCCACAGCCTTGACATCTTCGATATCTGGAGAATACTTGCCATTGAGGACGGCGTGGGTGCGGGCGCCAATGACGAGGTACTGAGAGGCACGCGGGCCCGCACCCCACGCCAGATAATCGTTGGCCCATGCGTGAGCCATAGACGTTCCCGGACGCGTCATTGTTGCCAGGTTGACCGCATATTTATAAACGTTTTCCGGAATAGGCACTTTCTGCAACAACTTCTGATAGAAAACAATTTCTTCTATACTTAAAATCTGCTGTGGTTCCACCATATCACCATGGATAGTGCTTTTTACAATGCCAACTTCCTGGTCGAAGGTTGGATAATCCAGATAAATGTTGAACATAAAACGGTCTTGTTGTGCTTCGGGAAGCGGGTAAGTACCTTCCTGTTCTATCGGGTTTTGCGTTGCCAGCACGAAAAACGGATCTGGCAGCTGGTAAGTCACACCATTCATACTCACCGAACGCTCCTGCATGGCTTCCAACAACGCCGACTGGGTTTTAGGAGGAGTTCGGTTAATTTCATCCGCCAAGACGATGTTGGCAAAAATAGGCCCCTTGACGAATTTGAACTTGCGATTTTCGTCAAGAATCTCGGTACCCATAATATCAGACGGCATCAAGTCGGGAGTAAACTGAATACGATTGTAACTCAGGTTGATACATTTAGCTATCGTTGTAATCATCAGGGTTTTAGCCAGACCTGGAGCACCGATCAGCAATGCATGGCTACGGCTGAACATGGCCATCAGCACATTCTTCACGATTTCGTCCTGGCCCACGATGACCTTGGCGATTTCCTGTTTCAGCGTTGTATATTTTTCGACGAAAGCATCAATGGCTTCCACATCATTTTTAAAATTCAAATCCATATTGACGAGTTCTTTTTTAAGGTATTTGCCATTCTTCAACAAACGGACAATTTTTATATTCTTCGTTCAGCTTAATGCTGGTAACTTTCACTTTATTAACGACCCATTTTTGCAAAGTATTGTATTTCTTCTCTTCGAGTGCCGCATTTTTAATAAAATCATAGTCATCGAACATATTGGGTTGGTGAGCGGCAACCTTTGATTTCAGATATAAAAGACGATAAGTCATAATGCCGTCTTCATTGACATACGGAACCGGGGAGGAATATTCGCCAGGGATTAATTTTTCAAGAGTCAATAGCGTGGATGGATCAATACTTTCTCTTTCAAATTTGTAAGAACCGGAATAAGGGTTGACCACCCAACCGCCGGCGAGTTTGTCAGGAGCATCGGAAAAGGCCTCGGCGGCAGCACTAAAGTCCATTTTTTGGGTTAAGATAACGTTTCTGACGCTATCCAGACTTTCGATGGCCTTAACCTGTTCTTCTGCCGAAGGCTTAGGTTGAATCAAAATATGGGCTACGTGAATGCTTTCCCCGCGACGTTCAATCATCTGGATAATATGATAACCTGCCTGGGTTTTGATGACAGATGAAATTTCGCCAGTATGCAGGGCAAATGCGGCGGCTTCAAATTCAGGGTAAAAAGTGCCACGGTCGGCAAATCCGAGATCGCCGCCTTTAGAAGCACTTCCGGGGTCATCAGAGTAAAGACGCGCCAACATGGCAAAACGCTCTCCACGCAAAACACGTTCACGATAACTTTCCAACCTTTCCTTGATGGCGGAAATCTCATCCTCGCTTACAGGTGGGATTTTCACGATGTGACCAAATTCGTAGGTGGTCTCAATTTCCGGAAGACTATCCCCGGGAATACGTTTATGAAAGTCTTTCACCTCCGATGGCGTAATGATGACATTAGCAGTAATGGACTGCTGCACCTGGTCTACAAGCAGTTGGTTGTATATATCTTCGCGAATGTCTTTTTTAATTTCAGCGATGGTTTTGTTGTAATAGTCCTCGATGATTTTTTCGTTACCTCCCACCTGTTGAATCATCATCGACATACGGTAATTGATAGTATTGTCAAGTTCATCATTAGTAATGACAATACTATCCAAATCGGCCTGGTGAATCAACAGTTTTTGGTAAACCAATTGCTTCAGCAACTGACATCTCGTTTCATTATCATCTTCATCGAGTGTAAATTGGGAGGAGTATTCCGCATACAATTTTTCAAGATCAGAACGGAGTATTACTTCCTTGCCAACCACAGCAATGATGCCGTCAAGCATATACGCATTCTGGGCAAAACTCAAACTTGCGATGATCAGGAATAACAGGCAGAATATAAACTTCTTCATATTTCAGGAAATTGAGTGCGAAAATACAAAAAAAGAAGACACAATGGTCTTCTTTATGTCTAAAATAATATTTGAAATCAAAATTATTTTTTTCTGCCTAACATTTCGTCAGAAACTGTCAGTTTTTTTCTACCCTTTGCACGACGGGCGGCCAATACTCTACGACCGTTAGCGGTAGCCATTCTTTCTCTGAAGCCGTGTTTGTGCATACGTCTTTTGTTCGATGGTTGGAATGTTCTTTTCATTTTTATTACTTTTTATTATTATTATTCAGAATAGTTTATGCCTTAAAATTTGGGGTTGCAAAAATACAAAAATTTTTAATATAAATAGATTTAGAAAAAAAAAAGTTGTAATTTTGCATTTTGCAATTTAAAAGGAGTTTTTTTACAAAAATAATAAATACAAAATATAATGGATTCACAAATTTTTACACCTTGTCAAATTGGACCTATCACATTAAGAAACAGATCGATACGTTCAGCTGCTTTTGAAAATATGTGTTATGGCAACAAGCCCTCACAAGATCTTTTCGACTATCATACGGCTGTTGCTAAAGGCGGCATAGGAATGACAACTATCGCTTATGCTGCAGTCAATCGCAGTGGTGTTTCTTTCGACGGACAGCTTTGGATGCGTGAAGAAATCGTTCCGGATTTGAAAAAACTCACGGATGCCATCCACGCAGAAGGTGCCAAAGCTTCCATTCAAATCGGTCACTGCGGCAATATGACTCACCGCAGCACTTGCAAATGCAAACCCGTAGGCGCTTCGGGCGGCTTCAATCTATACTCTCCTACTTTTGTTAGAAAATTGAAAGAAGAAGAAATTTACGGTTTGGTGAAAGATTTCGGCAAGGCCGTCAATCTGGCTCGCGAAGCTGGTTTTGACTGTGTAGAGGTCCATGCTGGCCACGGCTATCTCATCAGCCAGTTTCTTTCTCCATACACCAATCATCGCCACGACCAGTTTGGCGGCTCTCTCGAAAACCGCATGCGTTTCATGCAATTGGTAATGAAAGAAGTTTTGGAACAGGCCAAGGACGATATGGCAGTTGTGGTGAAAGTCAACATGTACGATGGTTTCAAATCAGGAATGCAGCAAGACGAATGCATCAAGGTGGTCCAGGAACTCGAACGTCTCGGTGCGCATGCGCTCGTGCTCACTGCCGGTTTTGTCAGCAAGGCTCCAATGGTGGTCATGCGCGGTGCCATGCCATTGAAAACTTTGGCTTACTATATGGATTTCTGCAAATTCTGGTGGCTCAAACTCGGTCTCAAAATCGCCGGCCGCATTATGATTCCAACCGTGCCTTATAAGGATTTATATTTTTTGGAGACCGCCAAGGAATTCCGCAAAGCGGTGAAAATGCCTTTGATTTATGTAGGCGGCGTTTGCTCGAAAGACCAAATGGATGAAGTTCTCAATTCAGGCTTCGTTGCCTTCCAGATGGCACGTTCACTCGTCAACGACACTCAGTTCATGAACAGAATCCAAGACGGAAGCATCTCCAAGAGTGCCTGCCAGCACTCCAATTATTGCATTGGCAGAATGTACACCTTGGAAATGAAATGCCACGAATGTGTTGAAAATCTGCCCTGCAAACTGAAAAAGGAAATTGAAAAGGCAGAAGCCGCAACCGAAAAATCAAACCAATAAATCCAACATCAACTAATTACATTATATTGATAAATATACATTAATATGGAATTATCAGAACAAGAAATCATTAGAAGGAAAAAGTTAGAAGATTTGTTGAATTTGGGTATTAATCCTTATCCAGCAGCAGAATACGAAATCAATGCCACAACAGCACAGATTTTAGAGGAATTTCCGAAGGACAATACAAAATTCCAAAATGTCAGCATTGCGGGACGTATTATGAACCAACGTATTATGGGAGCCGTTTCCTTTTATGAAATCCAAGATTCTGTTGGCAGAATCCAAATCTACGCCAAACGCGACGAGCTTTGCCCTGATGAAGACAAAACGATGTACAACAACGTGTTCAAAAAATTGGACATTGGCGACATCATTGGCGTAAAGGGATTCGTTTTCACGACGCAAATGGGCGAGACCAGTATTCATATCAAGGAATTTACCATTCTTTGCAAATCGGTTTGTCCGCTCCCCATCGTTAAGGAAAAAGACGGCAAAGTGTATGATGCTTTCCAGGATCCGGAACAGCGTTATCGTCAAAGATATATCGACCTCATCGTCAATCCGCAAGTGAAAGACACTTTCATCAAGCGTACCTTGATGGTAAACACGATGCGTAGTTTCCTGAATGAAAAGGGCTATTTGGAAGTTGAAACTCCCATTTTGCAACCCTTGTACGGTGGTGCCGCCGCACGTCCGTTCAAGACCCACCACAACACGTTGGATATGACTTTATTCCTCCGTATTGCAGATGAATTGTATCTGAAAAAATTAATCGTGGGCGGTTTCAACGGTGTTTATGAGTTTTCCAAGGATTTCCGCAATGAAGGAATGGACCGTTTCCACAATCCGGAATTCACCCAGATGGAATTATACGTTCCTTACAAGGATTATGAATGGATGATGAACTGCGTGGAAGAAATGGTGGAACGCATCGCCTTGGCCTTGCACGGCGACACGAAAGTGCAAGTCGGCGAAAACGTCATCGACTTCAAACGCCCGTGGAAACGCTACACGATGTTTGAAGCCATAGAACATTTCACTGGCGTGAACATTTCTGAAATGGATGAAGCCCAATTGGCCAAATTCGCCGCAGAACAAGGCGTGAAAGTAGATGCGACGATGGGCAAGGGCAAATTGATTGACGAAATTTTCGGTGAAACCTGCGAACACAAGCTGATTCAACCGACCTTCATCTACGATTACCCGATTGAAATGTCGCCATTGACCAAAAAACACCGCTCAAAACCAGGTTTGACCGAACGTTTCGAAGCGATGTGCAACGGCAAGGAAATCTGCAACGCCTACTCCGAATTAAACGATCCAATTGACCAAAGAAAGCGTTTTGAAGACCAGTTGGAATTAGGAAAACGCGGCGATACAGAATCTATGGTCTTGGATGAAGATTTCCTGCGTTCATTGGAAATCGGTATGCCTCCAACAGCCGGTTTGGGCATTGGCATTGACCGTTTGGCAATGATTATGACCAATTCACCTTCTATCCAGGATGTGCTTTTCTTCCCGCAAATGCGTCCCGAAAAGAAAATGGAAACCTCATCCGACAGCGAATTTATAGAAAAAGGAGTTCCAGAAGAATGGGTTCCAGCACTCCGAAAACTGAACATTAACACCATCGAACAGCTCAAGGCCGCCAATCCGAACAAGTTGCTCAACGACCTTGGCGGGATACGTAAAAAGCTGAAAATGAACGTTCAAGCGGTCCAATTAGACGAAATCAAATCTTGGATTGAAAAATAAAAGCAAAAAATGAGCAAAAAGGGTGTAAGAATTTAAAAAAAAGTTGTATTTTTGCACCCGCAAAAGCCGAAGTGGCGGAATTGGTAGACGCGTCGGTCTCAAAAACCGATGAGGTAACACTCGTGCCGGTTCGATCCCGGCCTTCGGTACGGTCAATGCGAGATGATAAAAATCGTCTCGCATTTTTTGTTTTTGCATTGATAATTTGTGTATCTTTGCAGACGAAAATTTGTGGATAGATTTGTATTGATTGCAACCACTGAAAAAAATGCTAAAACAACATTTCTCCACTTATTTTCAGTAACCCAATTATTAACCCATAAATTAATTATTATGAGCTATCTATTCACATCTGAATCAGTATCTGAAGGACACCCGGATAAAGTGAGTGATCAAATTTCAGACGCTTTGTTGGATTCGTTCCTTGCTCAGGACCCCGAATCAAAAGTGGCTTGCGAAACTTTAGTAACTACCGGATTGGTAGTTTGCGCAGGTGAGGTTAAATCTAACAGTTACGTTGACATCGACGGCGTGGCACGCAAGGTAATCGAAAACATTGGTTACAACAAGAGCGAATACCAATTCGATGCCAAATCTTGCGGCGTTATTTCCACAATCCACAGTCAGTCTAATGACATCAACCAGGGCGTGGAACGTAAAGAAAAAGAAAAACAAGGCGCTGGCGACCAAGGTATGATGTTTGGTTATGCATGCCGCGAGATGGATAATTTCATGCCTATTCCCATTGAATTGGCTCACAGAATCATGCAGGAATTAGCCGCCATCCGCAAAGAGGGAAAGCAAATGACCTACCTTCGCCCCGACTCGAAATCACAGGTTACCCTGAAATATACAGATGATGGAAAACCTGAATGTATCGACACCATCGTCGTTTCCACCCAGCACGATGATTTCGCCTCTGAGAAAGAAATGCAAAATGTCATCACCCAAGACATTCAAAACATTCTTCTTCCCCGTGTCATCGACAGCTGTCCAGAGAATGTAAAATCATTATTCAAAGGAAAATATAAACTTTATGTCAATCCAACTGGCAAGTTTGTCATCGGTGGACCTCACGGAGACACTGGACTTACGGGACGTAAAATCATCGTTGACACCTATGGTGGGCGCGGTGCTCACGGCGGTGGTGCTTTTTCCGGGAAAGATCCATCCAAAGTGGACCGTTCTGCAGCTTACGCCACCCGACATATCGCCAAAAACATGGTAGCTGCCGGCCTTTGCGACGAAGTACTCGTTCAAGTTGCCTACGCCATCGGACAAGCTAAACCCGTCGGCTTGTATATCAACACCTTCAACACAGCTAAAGTAAAAATGAGCGATGGTAAGATTGCCAGCAAAATTAGTAATGTTTTTCCGATGACACCATACGCCATCAATCAACGTTTCCAACTCAAAAATCCCATTTACGAAGCCACCGCTTCCTATGGACATTTTGGTCGCGATTGCTTTGAAAAAGAAGTTGAAGTTTTCTATGAAAATGATGACACCTATACTAAAAAGATAAAAGGTGAAAAGAAAATATTCAAGAAAATTCGATTCTTCGGTTGGGAAGATTTAGATTATGTTGATAAAATAAAAGCTGAATTCGGTTTAAAATAGATGAAAAAACTAATACTGTCGATATTTTTCATTGCTTTTTCGGGCATCATCGCGGCTCAATCCATCAAAATTGATTCAAAATCTTGCCCGAAAAGGCTTGATGAATTATCTACTACTGAACTCAATGCCATTTTCGACCGCGTCAATCCAAAGTTGAAGGCAAAAGCCATTCAGGAACTGGGAGAACAAATCGGTGAAAAACTCAACGGCACACTTCTTATTTCCCTCGATGACAAAATCATCGTAAGAAAAACCTGTGGTTATGCACGTTTGTATAAACGCGGCAAAGACCTCAACGGAATGACGATTTCGCAGTTGAACCAAGCCCGAGCGCAAAGTAAAAACAAGCTTACCAACAGCAGTCCATACGAACTGGCTTCCGTTTCCAAGCAATTCACCGCAGCTGCCATACTTAAATTAGCATCACAAGGGAAACTCAACCTCAATGATAATCTATCAAAATATTACCCCAATAATCCTTATCCAGGCATCACTGTACACCATCTTTTGAGTCACACCTCCGGGTTACCTGAATATTTTGATTTTCCAGATGAATGTTGGGGTACCAGCGGCTACGTCAGCAATGCAACAGCCATTCAAAAAGTCTTCAGCCGACATGAAAAAAGCATGTTCAAACCAGGTACACGCTACAAATACGTCAATACCAACTATTTGATTTTAGCGGATTTGGTAAGCAAAGTGTCGGGAATGAAATTTGAACGTTATATGGCCGATAGTATTTTTAATCCTATCGGGATGAATAATACTTTCTATTTTTCACAAAAAACTGAGCATAAAGATATTACATTCCCTCGCGGACATTTGGGTTCAGGTGAAGAAGTCGCTTTTGAGCCCTTGGATGGTACCTTGGGCGACAAAGGTTTGTATTCTTGTCCAGAAGCTTTGATGAAATGGAAAATTGCCTATTTCACTGATTGCATGGTCATTCCACGCGAGTGGGTTGAAAAGGCCATGACTCCGCAAAACAATCTTATTGGTGGGGCCCGGCCATCGGAATTATATGGCTATGGCCTTCACATTGAAGAGGATAAACATCATGGTAAAATTGTCTATCATGGTGGTCTCTGGCATGGTTTCCATCATATCATGGTATATAGACCCAGTGACAATGTTTTTTTTGTCTGTTTGAGTAATTATCGAAACCGCGTTCACATCGGTCTCTCCGGGAAGATTCTGGGGATTATTGATGGAGTATAGAGAATTATTGGTGTCCGATAAAAATGCAATGAAAAGAATATCCGTGAAAAACAGTACTAAAAAGTCAATCCATTTTTACGGCGTCAATATAGCCGATAATATCGGGCATGGATTGCCAGCATGGTCATTTCTTGTTCCAGTCAAGGGTGGTAATGTTCAGACCGAATACGTAGTTGTATTCGATACTGTCAGACAGATTGTGAATGAGGTAAAGACGTGTGTCGCGTTCAGTGGGTGTATAATTCGGTTTTTTGATATTTTCCGCAAATTTTGAATCGTATTCCAGTGGATTGTCAGGTGTTCCATTATCCTTTATAATCAAACGGAAAACATTGTCCGTCTCAATGAATGACAAATCAAAATAATTGATATTGCTGCGCAGTCTCTTTTCTCCTATGCTGTCGCACAATTCAATGCAGCAGTATTTGATATGTTCAATAATATGGTTGGGCAGTTGGCACACATCGGTGAAAATCTCCAGCTCTTTAAGCAGTTTGTCCATTCTTGTAAGTTCGAAATCCATGCTGTAGTCGAAACGTACATGTACTGGGATGGTGTCAAGCATTGTAAAACGTGTGAATGCCTTGTTTCTACGATGGAAACTATATGCGTAGGCCAATGCGGCGATAACCATTGGAATACTGCCGGTAATAAATCCCAGCCACAGTTTTTCAGGCGATACTACCGACCATGCCAACATGTTCAGTGCCGTAAAAATACCGATTCCGAAAATGAAGAATATCTTGCCGCCGACATGGCCCATCAGCTGCATTACAATGGTTGAATAAACGGCAAGAAAAGCAAAGCAAAGATAGAATATGCCAAAGCAGCCGAGAGGCATTCTACAGGTAGCGACCATCTCGGGCGTGTTCATGCCGAAACATGATAGAATCAATCCTGGAAAGAATACTAATACCAGCATCAAGATGCTGAAAAAAATAGTCACAATCTTCAAGCATCGGTTCATGACAAACCGTATTCCGTCAGTGTCGTGTTCGCCCTGCATGCGGGTAATCTGAGAGATGCCTGCAATGCTTATGCCTACAACCATTCCGAACGTTATGGATTCAAGTTGTATGCACAGGCCGAACTGCGATAGGGCCATACTGCCTAATGAGTTGGAAATTAAAGTGTTGCAGAATAATACAAACAAGTTGATGACAATGTAGAAAATATTGAATCCGAAACCTTGTTTGAGGTTTTGTCCAAGAAGTTTTCCACATCCGGAGCCAAATGCTTTCCAACTGAACCTGTAAGCACTTTTGCCTTTCAGGATATATGGAACATACAGTCCCAGATTTGCCATGCCGGATATCACTGTTGACCACGCAGCACCGGCAATTCCCCAATGAAGAACGGCAATGAAGACAAGGTCCAGAATGACATTGATGGAGTTGGCAATGATTACATTCCTTGTGACTACTTCGGGATGTCCTTCAACTGAAATGAAATTACTCAATGTGGTGTTGAACGGCACGAATATGAAATATAAAAGGCAAATACCTAAATATATCTTAACATTTGCCGCCCCGAGTTCGCCAGGACACAGGAAATGGCTTATCCCATCAAGATCGCTTAAAATCGCAAATATGGCAATCAGAACAATCAATACAGCCGATGAAATGGAAATCGAAAAAATCTTGTTGGCCTGTTCTCTGTTTCCGATTGCTAACTGTTTGGCAGCCAAAACACTACCGCCCATATTACAAATCAGGGTGAGTACACTTACTGCATTGACCAACGGCATTACCGTATTGATGGCGTTGAACGCATCGGCTCCGAGCAGATTACCAGTACAAAGGCCGTCGACCAGAGTGGTGATGAGCGGTGCAATTGCCGTAAGTGTTGTTGAAATCAGTGTTGTTCTATAACTAAACCCCAGTAAACTGTTGTTTCTTCTGTTTTGATTTCCTGAATTCTTCATACCCAATGGCGAAATCCATAAAAGCGGGTTCTATAAAATCCATTGTTTTCAATCACACAAATGTTATAGAACCCATTAATCCACTTGTGAGACGGACATTTATCAGCCAATGTCAGTGCGGGATTTTATTGGCTGATTTCGGGTGCAAAATTACATTTTATATTTTTATTGTCTGCAGAAAAAATAACGGGAAAAAAGGATTTTACAAAATAACAAATTTTTACCAATATTTTGCAGTTTTCTGCCAGAATTATGCGGCTTTGGAGATACTATCCAAAAAAGTGTGTAAAATTCAAAGTTTTCCTGACTTTGACTACGCGTCACCCAAGTTACCCGAAACTTTTTTCTTAAACGTTGCCTATTAGGCCGTTATGAACTATTATATTGTATTGCCCTTCAGGCTGCTTTCAGCCATTCCCTACCGAGGACTTCGTCCCCGGTTACTAATTGTGGTGTCTTTCAGACACCGCCGCCTTACCGTCACACTCCCGGTAGCACATCCCACGTCGGTGCAAACGGTTGCCATATTGTGGTGTCTTTCAGACACCGTAGTTTCAGTGCCACACTACCCGGCAGTATTACAAACAAATCGCATTAAGGCTGTCAAAGTCAGGAAATAAAAAGAGGCGGCCTTTTCAGGTCGCCTCTTGAAGGTGTTACCACCCTGCCCTTCGGGCTTCCATCCTAAGTTAGGACGGAATTTTTCGGGTGTGATTATTTCTTGATGAATTTCTTCGTGGCCATGGCGTTGTCGCCAGCTACACGTACGAAATACATGCCGGATGCCATGTTGGTCAGGTCGATGCGGGCCTGGTTGTCAGTCAACTGGATTTCCTGAACCTTCTGACCAAAGGCGTTGTAAACAGCTGCCTCGTTCACATTGATATTGCCGTTGACAGTCAATACGACATAGTTGTCGGCCGGGTTGGGCATCAGGCTGATGCTGTTGGCCAAAGTGACATTGTCAATGCCAGTACCAATGGTGGTGAATGTCGTAGATACAAAGTCGCTCATGTTGTCGGTTGAGCAGATGGCTCTCACCTTAACCTCGTATGCGGTTTCAGGGGTCAAGCCTTCCATGGTGTAGTTCGTGGCCTGAACGGTTGCCTGTTGCCATGAACCTGAGCTCTGGGCCTTGTACTGAACTTCCCAAGAGGTTTCGCTACCGCCGGCGTTCCAAGTAACGGTTGCTGCGTTGGCAGTAATGTTGTCGACATGGAGGTTAGTCGGTACGTTGCAAGGATCAACGGGAGCGGCCGGCGTGGTGAACGTATGGCTTGCGCTCCAATCGCTGGTAGTACCACCGTCGCAGACGGCCTGTACCTGTACTTCGTAGGTGGTTTGAGCGGTCAAGCCACTCAAGCCGTAGTTGGCGGTTGTCAGGTTGTTGACAGCTGTCCAGTTGCCGCCCTGTGCTCTCCACTGGAGGTTCCAGGCGCTTTCGCTGCCACCGGCGGTCCAGGCTATATCGGCAGAGTTGTACAGTACGTTGCTGGATGACAAGTTCGTTGGAACGTCGCAAGTAGGAGTTGGAGGAGTTGTATTGATATCTACAATAACATTATCAATACTCAAATAATAGTTGTTGCTGCTACCACCTGCATATTTGAATGCGATACGTGAACCAGCAGGAGCATTGGCAAAGGTAACATTCTGGATAGAAGTCAAAGTGGTTGTTTGTGTGCAAGTTTCAACTGCGGTAAATGTTGCAGCATCGCTTGGATCTGTCAAATAACCAGCATACAAAGTACCATTATATTCGCTTACTCCTTCATTTCTATATGAGAATGTCAAAGCAAGGTCAGAAATTTCATTTGAAAATTCTGGCAAAACTGCATAAACAGGAGTTGTTTCGCTTGATTTGAAGAACAAGCAATTTCCAGAAACAGCATAACTTGAATAAGATGAAATGAATACATTTGGATAATCGCTTGAAGAATTACTTCTATTCAAGAATGACCAGCAAATAGGCATTACATCATTGGGATAAGTTGAAGGTACGGTTGAACTTGAAGCTGTTGTGGTATAGTTATCAAAGTTTTCAGCATAAGGAACAGTGATGATATCGCATTCTGTAGCAAACGTAATTATATCTGACCATTCGCTACCGCCATCATCGCAATTGGTTTGCAAACGGAAACTGTACATTGTAGAAGCATTCAAGCCTGACAAAGTATAAGGATTGCTTGTTATAACATCAACAGTACCAGTGCCAGGAGCGAATCCGGCAGGACCGTATTCGATATTCCATGAAGAACCTGTACCGACGGCAGTCCAAGAAATATCTGCTGAAGAAGTGGTAATATTTGAAACTGCTATGTTGGTAGGTTTACGGCAAGTAGGAGCTGCAACGCAGTTTACATTCAAAACAAAACCAGCATACTCGGTACCGCCATCTGAGTGGAAGTAAATAGTCACAGGACCTTCTGTTGAAACAACAGGACCTACGGTGACAGGAGTACTAGATGTTTGAGTTGAATGATATAATTCATTAGCAGGACTTTGGCTTGTGCCATCATAGATTATGAGGTAATCCCAACTTGCACTTTCTGCGATAAGAGTACCAGAAACAGCAACTAATGAATCAGGATCTGAAGGATAAACAGTCAAGTAGTAATTACAGTTACTTGAGTAATTGCCATTAACACCACCATTATCCAAAATGGTCATGCCGCAACCGGTAACACTTCTTGAACCAGAAACACCCATTGTGATGGTGAATGGAGAGGCTGTAGCGGGTGAGAAACTCCAAGGACTTACTTCACCGCTACCGCAATCTCTACGTACATAGAAATCATAAACACCTTCTGTCAAACCATCAACTGCGTATGAAGTTTCTTCAATACCACTGATTAAAACTGCATCTGTTGAAGTTTCAGGATCGAAACCTGTAGGACCGTAAATAACATCCCACAAGTCGCCTTCTGCATCAACCCAGCTCAATAAAACAGTATCGTTAGGAGTTGATTCAGCAACGAATTGTGTTGGTCTTGGACAGGTAGGAATCAAATCAATGTTGATGTCATCAACATAAAGACCATCATAAGAAGATGATACATACTTCAAAGCGACATAAGAACCTGTTCCTGTATAGGATGCCAAGGATACTTCATTGAAATTCCAATCACTGGTATTGGTAACATGCATTGTATCTACCGTAACGAAAGTATTAATATCAGTAGGATCAGTCATAACACCAACGAGCAAAGAAACCATACCATTTGATTTCATTTTCAAAGCAACCTGGAGAGTGTTCAAATCTACTGTTGATTCGAATTGAGGAGTAACAATCAGGTTATAATACCCATATTCCGCATAGAAAAATAAACTCTTGGTACCCGTAGCTGCTGCATCCGTACATACATTAGGATAATCGCCATATACATAATCAGTTTCTTTTGTCCAGCAATAAATTGGAGCTCCATAACTTGCGGAAAAACTTTCAAAACTTTCATAGAATGGAACATTGATTTGTCCGCATCCAGTTCTTACATTCAAAGTCTTAGCTTCACTTTGTTCACTATCATTACAATAGGCTTTTACATAAATAGTATAAAGTGTATTAGCATCCAAATCTCCTACTACAGCAAAAGTATCGTAAGCAAATTGCCAATCAGCATCTTCACTGATTTCAGTACCTTGGGGAAGGCAAACATACTGCCAAACGGCTTCATCACCAGCGGGGATCCAACTGAAAGAAAGTTCACTTGCAGTCGCGCTGTCAAGCATTATGACTTGTGGTTTTGCGCAAGTAGCTCTTTCACCAACATGGACATTAGTAATGTGAAGATCGTTATCGCCATTATAATCAACAGTTGATTCCGCATAGAAAGCAATCATGATGGTTTGATCAATATAGTCTGCCAATGGAATGGTAATTTCTTCACCTTGGCTGCTAATAGAGTTGTAAACTTTAATTGAACCTGCATTATCCCAAATAGTGGCATTAGCCTGGCTCCAAGTTGCACCATTATCAGTGGAAACGACAACCATGAATTTATCATCAGCTTGAGCTGTAGGATCTTCAATAGGATCTGCGTTATTATAGTCAGTCAAAGCCAAATCAAAGGTCAGTTCTGGATTTTCCATGCCAGTCAAATCAATAGCTGGAGAAACCAACCAATAATTGCAAGATGTACCGTAAACGTTAACTATAGGATGACCCAATGGGAATCCTGAAAATTCATTATCCCTGTCGAAAACCCATCCATCGGTAACACTACTTAATGCAGTACCAGTAAATACAGAAGATGCCAAACCAGAATAACGGCTCCAGCAAGCGGAAGGATTAGTATCCCAACCTGAGAAGTCTTCAGTGAAAGGAGGTACGATGGCAGCGCAAGGAGTAGTGAAAGCTCGCATTGCAGGTGTACTCAATTCACCACCACCACAGTCTGAATACAAACGGATTTGGTAATCATTATTTGGAATAAGATCAGTAATGGTATAAGGTGAAGTAACAGAACCGATGTCAGTCCAGTCTGCATCAGAATCAGCCTTGTATTCCAAAGTCCAAGCACTTTCCTGATAACCAGGAGACCAAGTTATGGTAGCTTCAGTTGCTGTAAAAGTGAAATCGGTAATAATAGGAGCTACACAAGTTGATGATTCGTCGCACTCGCCAAATTTAACATTTAATCTCTGGCTAATTGTTGAACTACTCGTACCACTTGTAGGTATGGTGTCCGTACTATATGCGGATTCATCCCGATAGATATATCTACTGCAGTCGCTTGGGCCATCATGAACTTTTGCATTATTTCCTGAAGTCCATGAACCTGTCATATCCACAATGATCAATGCCAAGTTGTCAGTGCCATTATATTGGAACGGGGTGTTGAAGTTGTAAGTGTTCCAACCTGTCACCATTGTTTGAGAACCAGAATAAACCAGTTGGGCATTAGTAGCCGGCAAGAAGTTTGTCGAATTTGTCGCAGAAGTATGCATCAGATAAATCTGAATGTTTCTTTGGCTTACGACAGCGCCCATTTCAAATGACAATGAATTGATCATTGATTGGCCGTTCAATTCTGATGCCAAGAATATCTGCTGGGTATAACTATATTTATAATAACTGTAACTTGGCAGATAACTGTTGGTAGAGGTACCATTGCCAATAGTAAAATCAACAACTACCAAGCAGCCAGTGGTGAATGTACCGGCAACTGGTGTGGGTTCTAATGTTTCTGAGTTACAAACTGAAGTGATGGTAAATTCATAATCGGTCTGTGGTTCCAAACCTGTCAAAGTAACGGTTGTTGCATCTTCAACAACCACTTGTTCTGTGCTTCCGCTTTCTGCAACACCATATTCAACGGTATAACTTGTAACGCCATAAGGAGCGGCATTCCAAGAAATAACTGCTGAAGTACCTGTGATGTCGGTTACAACAGGAGCTGTAGGATTAGAACAGTCGGGAGTAGTTGTGAAAGTAGCTGCTGCTGACCAAACACTGCTTCCTGATTCGCATTCTGCCATTACATAAGCATCATATTGAGTATTTGGCGACAGGTTTTCAACTGGGTATGGGCGAACTTCTGTATATTCTGGATAACCCGTGTCGGGATCTACACCATGTTCAACAACAACAACATCCCAAGCTGTTTCAGTTCCAACGGGATTCCAATTGATAGAAGCTGAATTCTGAGTAATATTTGAAGCATTTACTAAAACAGGAGACATACAATCAGTAACTTCTAAAACAGAAAAATTATCTACATGAAGATAATAACAGCTAGCACCGGGACAATATAAAATAGCAATATATTGAGCATCGTCAGGAATAGCTGCATCAACATAAGTCATCCAATCTGTTGTATTGGTGACATTAACAACAGGTCCCCAAGTAAAGTCACTGAGGCTGATTTCGTCCGCCGTAGAATAGCCCACTTTGAATTTTTCTACGACAAGAGAATTTGACCTATAGTCAAATGAAACCATCTTACTTACTCCCATAGGCAATTTAGGAGTAATCATATATTGATCATAATTGCCACTATAATCATAATCATAAGAGCTGAACATTAATGAGCGTGTTCCTTCAGTAGCAAACTGAGTACTAAGACTTATATTATTAGTACCCATTGTATAAGCAGTCCAACAAGCCAGTGAGCCAACATCTTCAAAGCTTTCAGACAAAGGCAATGTGATATTATCACAATCCAAACCAGAACCAGTCAAATCAATAGTAACATCAGTAGCACCAGTAGAGGACAAAGTTACCGTTCCTGTTTCTTCACCCGCATTGGAAGGAACATAAACTACAGACAAATTACCGCCACTTGAAGGAAGTGTAGCGGAATAGCTAAAAACAATACCATCGGTCGTTAAGAGGAATGGATCTGATGTTGTAGCAGTAATATTGTCAGTTAAAGAATAACCTGTAACAGTAAGGGCAACATTCGAAGTATCACCTAATTGAACTGTGCCAAAATCAACAGTTTGCGGAGTAACAACAATGGTGGGCGAAGAAGGAATACCCATCACCATAATATCATCAATGAATAACCAAAAATTATCGGTACATTCCCTATGAACAAAGGCAATATAAATGCTTTCTCCAGCATAATCAGACAAATCAACAGAATATAAATTATATCCCTCTTCAGTAATATCATTTGTAATCTCTTGACTAAAAACAGCAGGCGATGTAAAATCATTAACTGTATTACCAGTTGTAGAAATAAGAACCTCTAAAGGTTCTGGATAGATGTAATACGAAGCTGCGTACCAGGACAAGATAGCACCGCTTGTTGGAATTTCAATTTGTGGAGTAATCAACCAGTCGTCGGGATATAATGCGTCCCCAATGTAATCCATATAGGAGGCAGATGCCATTAATCCATTTCCCGAATGAGCAAATTCAGAAACATAACCTTCAAAATCTACAGGTTGCATGGTCCAACAGTAACCATCATCATCATTATCAATGACAGTCCAACCTGGAGGGAGTGTTCCAGATTCAAAACCTTCACTCATCAGAACTTGCGCTTTCACGCAAAATGTCATTACCAACAAGGTAACAAGCAAAGCGAAAAATTTTTTCATAGTACTTTAATTTGATTAATATTAAGTGAATTATTCTAAAGTTTTGTTTATCAATGACTTGGATTTAGCAATAAATTATGCCAACAAAAATAAAAAAAATATTGAGATAATTGATTATTTTAGGTATTAAATTTTAATTTTTTTTGCACAAGACACCTCAATTAGTAACCGGGGACGAAGTCCTCGGTGGGGAGGCGTTGTTGGCATCTGTTGCCTGAAAGGCAATCCCATTTCCTGATACTTTCTTTGAGACCCAAAGAAAGTATCGCAAAGAAAGGTTTCCCGCTGAACAAGCCTTTGCTACAAATCGGGCAGTTGCAGGC
>JAKSMI010000010.1 GCA_024400635.1 Bacteroidales bacterium
CTGACCTTGGAGGAGATGTGATAGACATAATCGATGACGGGAAGATTATTGAACGACATCGGTCAAATGGCCCAGGTATTTCTTTTTCACCAAGAACCTGCCGAAGATTTGTCCCTGTAGAAGAAATGGCTTTGTATCAATGACTCCGTACCGGATAGACGGAATCGTCAAGGCTTCCGCAGGCTCCAGCCTTCACGATTTGGATCCGTCTCTCCGGGCGCACCCATTCGCCGCTACGCGTCGAAAGAGTGCTTAAGTCGGTAATTTTTTAGTAACTTCGCTTAACAATAGTAGTGCAATGAACTTCCTTGGCAACATTATCTGGTTCCTCCTCGGAGGATTCCTTACCGCAATGATGTACTTCATCAGCGGACTGGTTATGTGTATCACCATCATCGGCATCCCCTTCGGAGTGCAGATTATGAAACTTGGCGTGCTGGCTCTCTGGCCATTCGGCAAAGAAGTCCGGTCGAATCCGACGTCAGGATGCCTCACAACCGGATTCAACGTGCTCTGGATAATCTTCGGCTGGTGGGAAATCGCATTGACTCATCTTGTATTCGGAGCCATTCTCTGCATTACAATCATCGGTATTCCTCTCGGGACACAGCATTTCAAACTGGCAAAATACTCGCTGTTCCCGTTCGGATGCATCATCCGATAACGCTGATTTTCTTTTTTCACCAAATCCCATTTCAGACTGTACCCACAGGCATCGGCAATCTCTTCGAGCCGTGAAAGTTTGCAGTCGTCATTGTGGAAATAGTCATTCACGGCCTGAACCGTCAATCCCATTCTGGAGGCTAGTTCTTTCATCGAAATGTTCTCGGCGAACATCATCACAAGTATCCGGTCCATTCTCGGACCGCGTTTTCTGTTGGTCTGTATCATGGCTATAGGGATTTATTGATGAACTTCTGGGCTTCCGGTGTAGCGATTTTAGCGCATTTTGCGTTCAAATCCAGCTTGAAAATGGGCTAAAATAATAATCGGACAAACAAATCATCTTTGTTCATCCGATTGATTATTAGATATTTAAGTCTATTGCGGGCCCTTAATATTCCTCCTCGTTGAAGATAGGTCGCGTTATTGATTATCAATTTGTTACGCATTTTTGACTGAATTTTATACAAACAAATTCTAAGCTCTGAGGATTTCAAATGAGCGTTTTGTTTGTATGGCTATTCATTGAATACTTGAAATAGTCTTTTTGAGAAATGTGTAGACTTCCATATAAATGGCATACAATTGCTATTGACAGTCAGTTACTCTTCTACCATGAAATCATAAAGCCATATTTTATCCCCTACAGGAACTTCACTCATATAATATTTTCTTGGTACTTGGTACATAATAGAAATGTTGTTATTAAATACCGCAGCAAGTGCAGCTCCTATTGCGTGTGGCTTGGGGCCTAATGGGACGAGCCGTATTTCGTATTTATCTTTATCTTCATCATATATTGATTCTATTCTTTCCTTAACAGACTCAATATCACTAATATCTATATAATAGAGATTACTATATCCATTATTATTTTCTATTTCAGAATATTCATTTATGTCAAACCCTATTTCTCTAAGGAACTCTCTATTGTTATTTATTGTATTTTTATCATTCCCAATATCATAACCAGGTGAAGGAACGATAACAGAAATTCTTTCCGGCAGATTATCTAGGTATATATTTAAGCTACGTTCTCCATCATACCCCAATAAAAATATATAATGTTGAGGTAATGTATGATCGGGAGCACCATAAAATCCAGGTATATACATGTCATATTGCTCTCCATCCGCAAACTGTTCTTCTCCTCGTTGTATGTAACGACCTGAAGCATTTAATATTGAAATGTCAGGTATTGGAAATAATCGGAAAAGAAACTTTAAAAGGGCGACTGAATATATCAAAGGAACACCGGAAATATCTATAAAAACACTTTTATTATTAACGTTTGTTAAATAATTCTTTATTGAAATAACAATCTTATCTAAATTTTGTTGGTAACTAAAAATATCAGCAAAATCTAGTACTGTGCGCTCGTCTGCAATCCCCTCAAGTGCCGTCAAATTGCTAACAAGATTAATTTTCTTATTCTCATTCGTTCCACCATTAAAATCCACCAAGATAGCATATGATAGGGAATGTTGCTGAAGCACAGAACGATATACTAATGCTCTGGATTCCGATGAATTAAAGAAAACACCAATTCCATAATGTTTTGATTCTTGAATAGGCAAATTAGCCACATCATATTCGTTACTACTTATTATTATCTTGTCCATTTTATTCTTGTTCTTCATCAAACAATCTAGGGCCACAATCACCAATCCGTTCTCTACAAAGTGCCTCTGGAGATATTTTATTTTCACTTGTTAAGTATTTGAAAAATAAATTCGCATTAACAGAAAACGTGCTGAGGAAAGGGCTTCTAAATGATAAACAGAAATTAGGAGAAAGCATTGGATTTAGTCCTAACTGATAAATAGATGGTGTTGCCTCATCTACACGTACCTTAACTACTTCCAACATTGTTAGTTTATCAATTATCTTTAATAGGGTATCTTTATTGACTTCAGACGTCAAATCTGATATATCAAATTTAACAGATAAACATTCTTGCGAACGTCTTAATGATGTCTCATTATGAGTCAATAGGACAAACAATTCGCCTAATCTCCTATACATTTCATAACAAGAGACTTCAATACCTCTGCTAAATCTATCTTTGTCTATAATATTAATCAGTTCCTCAGATGCTTTTCTAATAGCTCGATTTTGTTCATCTCGACTGATTTCAACTTCACTAGATCTATCGTTGTATATTTTCTCATAGATAGCAGGCCACATGGAATCACATATACGCAAAAAGTGACGAGGGCTTCCAGCGCAAAGGGAGCGAATCACATCATATGAAAAATATTGGAAAGTATCTTCCAAATTGTTAGCTTTGACTATGGCGAATGTGGCATTAACTCTGTATTTATCAAATTTCTTTGATGGTTCTGACTCTTGCACAATTTTCTTATTAATCAGCCAATAATCTGTATAGTATTTCTTACCACTACCAAGAAATTTTGAATAGTCAGCTTTAAGTGCAGGATTAATTGACTTCTCCACTACATCACGCAATGCGGATTCTAAGTTCATTTTTCCAAACAGAGTTTTAACACTATCTTTTGATCCGTGCTGTTTTATACGAGAGTGGAAAATAGCATTGAACAGTTCATCAATTCTATCTTTTTGCTGTTCATTTCCGACCACTCTCTCATCATTAAGATACGAGATTTTTAAATCTGTTCCACTAATTCTAGCATCATCTTCAGTTGCTAATGTTTGGTATGGTAGCGATGATGATATTTTCCATGCACATGGAAAGGTTGTGACTTTTAAAAAGCTATTTATTATTCTAATTTGCCAATCTTTAAAACGGTCAACATCATCTATCATCAAAAAAAACTTTTTCTCTGATAAGACATCTATCTCTTCTGAGATGACTTTGCAGAAATCGCTGATAAATCCACTTGAAGCACTTTGCATTTGCAACGATGACGGCAACTGTTCAGTAATAGCATGATACATAACTTGACGTATTTGGCATCGTTGTTCTTCAAAGAAAGTAATTAATCCATCTACGGAAAAATCATACAAAAATGAATATCTTCGTTTCCATCCTGGATCGCATAGAACAAGCAAGCGTTCAATTAATGATGTCCTACATAACAAACAATTATTTTTATGATAAAAGTCATCCAATATGTCTTTTACACTTATGAGAACTTTTGCTGCGAAGAAATAATTAATGTATGTTGAAAATAATAAAGCGCCATTTCTCGCTGACTTAGTATAACAATTATTCCATAATTCAGATTCAACCCGATCAGCTTTAAAGAGTATTCCAATAATATCAGTATCGCAAACTTCTTTTGCTTCGAGATAGCTAAAATCAGGGCTATAAACAAGAGACTTACTATTGAACCATCTCGTCCTATAATCAAATGAAGTAAGAACAGATGATTTCCCAGTTCCTCTAGAGCCTGTTATCAAACAATTATTAATTGATGCCCATTTAGGGTAATCTTCATAATTGATATAGATCGTAGTATTAGCCAGATCTTTTTCTTTTCGCTGCTCAACAAAGGGGCTTATTCGAATGTTTCTGCTCATAAATAACTAATTTCTATGGATAATCCATTGGGATGGATTTGATGATTTGTTTCGAGATATGTTGAATAAGGAGCCATTTAATAAAAGAGTAGACAGCAGTTCTTTTTCTGAACACCCTACCGCCGTTCTTATCTCATCAAAGCCAGCTCCAATTCCTGGGTTATCAATGAAATAGGACAACACGCCATCAAGAGAATCTTTTTCTATTTTATCACATATACTTGTCGATTTATTAAATTGTAACCCATTAATTTGCTCAATGTATTCGTAAACAACTGTTATAAAATGTTGTCCGTCATCGGAACAAAACACCTCAACAATATTAATGGAAGAACCTGTTCTTCCGTTAAACAATCCGGTTCCAACAGAAGAAATGCAATGCATTCTATCTGGTCGGCGAATAATAGAGGATGATGAAAAATGGACATGGCCATGGACAATCAAAACGTCTTTTTGAGTTTCCATCAAATCATCAAGAGTTTTCCCAGCATCTATAACAGAGCTATATGGACGGATTTCAACCATGTTGCATGGAAGAAGATTATGGTGCATCACCAAGACAACAAAAGATGACGTAGTATCTGATATTGCTTTTTTTATTCTTTGCCTTTGAAGATTTGTCACTACTGGAATATCAAGACTATCATCCAAGTATTGAACTCCAGCGTTATTCAGTTCTTCTTCAAAACTTCGTTTATCTGAGTCACTTAAACCATTTACCAATTCAATATATTTCCGGATAAAAACGGATTTCTCTCCAGCGCCAAGGCTTGTATTAACGACCACAAAGGGAATCCCGTTGATGAAAAATGGCTTATCATCTGTCCTGTGATCTGTAAAAGAGAACTTACTTAAAGCATTACAGTACCCGGAGAACATTAATTCAGGACTTTGCCCGCGATCAGCATCATGATTCCCAGGACAAATTAAAACATTTGCAGTATTAATGCCCAAAGCTTCTTGGATTTTATGCACGAATGATACGCCCTCATCAATTCTGCTAGAATTTCCTTTATCGCCTAAATCTCCAGTACATACTATAGCATCTATATTCCCATGATTATATTGCCATTGCTTAATTGACTCTATGAAATCGCTTTCCATTGGAGACACTATGGTTTCTGCAAATAATCCAGATACTGCTGAATCCTTGTGATCACCGATGGGTTCAACTCTCCAAGATCCACCTCTGTGCAAATCCGATATATGTAGAAATTTAATAGACTTCATAAAACACTAACAAGTACCATTTACTATTCATATCCTAGATGGAATTGTGTAATTCCTCACTCTTCACTGCTAAATTTCCTAGACACAGTATAAAAACGCTTATCTCAAAAGGGAATTAACCTCATCAAAGATAGTGTTAAAGGTTTTGTCCATATAACTGATCAGTTTATAACATAATGCTTCTTCATCTAGTGTCTCAACATATTCCTTCAATACGCCAAAACCGGAATTTGCAAGCTGCTCAGCCAAAGCATACACCTCATCTCGATTGCAGATCTCATCGATGAGATCAGGGGTGTCCTTAAGATTATGTTCATAATACAAGCATGACAATAAGGCCTCATAATTTGTTAAATACTCAGTTCTTACAAACGAATCGACAGGTCCTACTGACTGAGGCGGAGTCGGTTCTTTCCCCTCAAGTAATGCCAACGCAATAGCGAAATGGTAAATGTCAGCGCGAGTTGTTGCATTCTTTTGAAGCTGAAAATATTTAGTCTTTTCAAAATCAGCTATAAAGCCATTATCATATGACTTTGCTATATTAAGTGTTACTCTTGCCATAATCAAATAATTGTTGTGATTCCATTTTCAATTGTAAGAGTGCTAAATGTGCTATACTTGTCAGCCAGAGCAGCACAGACACTCTGATCATATTCAGTTGGAGTAAATGTCAAAATAACTTGCTTTGAATTGGAAATATTGCAGAGTGTCTCAACGAAGTTCAACCTATTATCGTCATCGACTCGGCCAATAGGCGTATCAATGAACAATAATGAATCATGCATAGATACTTTCTGGAGGGCCAAGGTGAATGAAAGGGCTAGCAAAGCACGCTCAGCCGCGCTGCATGAGCCCAACGTTTGGAAACCATAATTGTCTAACAGACGGAAGGTATAGTCTTCAAGGATTTCGACCTTAGTAAATGCATTCTTTTTCCAAAGAAGGCTACTAAACATTTCAAAAGTCTCTGTCTCCATCTCAGATCTGCATTCGCTAAGAAGATCCAGTCTAGTTTGCTTAATGATATTCCGGCATTTCTTGCAGTACTCCGATTGGGCATTAACCTTCTCTAATTGCTTATTCTTATCGATCAAAGATTTGAGTTTCTTCTCCTGAACAGAATACTGATCTTCAAGTTCCTTTTTATGAGCTTCCTCAACTCCTCGTTTTGCAACTATATCGTCTCTAGTTTTTCTGAATTCTTTCTTCTGATCAATAGCTTTTGTTATCTCATCAGTATTTGGAATACTCATTAGATAAACATTAATTTGCCGTTCTTCTTCAATGAATTTTTCGTAATCTGTTTTGAGATCAGACAATTCTTGATAGAGCGTATCACGCTGAGTCTTATATGAGGCAATTTTTGAAAGGTACTGCCGAAGCATAACCACAGACTTATTCAATAGAGCAGATGTCTCAGATGACACTTCAAGTTCCTTCTTGAGTTCCTCAATAAAGTTGAATGAATGATCACTTAACGGCTGATCACAAACGCAGCAGTGCTTGTGCTTTTCTATTGATTCCAAAAGGAACTTGTCAATGCGCGGTGGCAATTTCCCGTGTTTGTCTTGCTCCTGTATATATACATACAGGCTCTTGATTGAAGAATACATAGCAAAATATTGGGTATACTCCCTGACAAAAGACATGATTTGTGTATTCTTTTTGTCAATTTTATCTTTGTATTCATCAATCAGCCCTTCAACAGCTTTCAGCCTAGATGTTTTGTCCGCTACGTTGACATGACCATTTATGATAGCGTCCAGGTCTGCAATCTGATTATCACACGAATTGATCTGAGTGGTATATTCATCAATAGCGGACTGTGAGGCATCAATCGCCTCCTGGATATTATCCAATTCAGTTTGAGCATCTGAAACGTCTTTATTTGATGACTTGGAAAGAAGAGGACTTAATACATCTGTCACATAACTATTGAAAGCTTTCTCCGATTTCTCAAGTATTTTAGCCTGCGTTAATTCTTCTATTCCGTTTTTAATATTAACGGACTGCCCGGCTTTGAAATATGCCTCCAAATGTTCACCATCGAAGAAGATATATTCATGTATCTCTTCAGGTACGTATTTCTTAACTAAGGCTAAGGTATCTTCATCAGTTTCTATAGAATTCCATTCCCCATCAGCATAATGCATAATTGTGAATTTGCTGTTTACAGGGACAACAGCAGAATCGGTGACATTAAACCTCCCAACGCGTTGAAAACGAATTCTCTCCGTAGAATCATCAGAAGCAAATAGAATACGAACGGAAGCCTCACCGATAGCGTTTCCTCCTTCCGGAAGAGAGTCACGAAGCTCTTGAACGTACTTGTTGTTTAGTTTTTCGCTTGCTGTGTATTTGTCACAAAGGTGCATTTCGCTATCATATAAGCACCAAGTAATTGCATTCAGAACATTAGTCTTTCCTACACCATTTTTTGCCAAAATGATGTGAAGATCTCCATGGCCTGTTCGCTTGCCGAACTTTAACTGCAATTTTTGATATTGGCGAAAATTTGAAATTTCAATATTCTCTATTCTCATACGTTTATTGATTTCATTATTTTGTCAATGATTCTCTTGCCCTGTCGACCTTCTTCGATTCCAGACAAGACCTTTTCAATGTTCTTTTGCAGTTGAATGTCCTTATCTGACTTCTCTGCAATCTTGGTTAAAATTCGTTTACTAATAGCCATATCTTAGTCTAGTGTATTAATTACTTTAAGTGCATCTATAGAGTTTATTGCATTAGAAGCTATCTCTTTAAGCCTAACTTGCTCCTTTGCTTTTATCTTCTTTTCTATCTCAGCCGCCTCATCTTCCAAATTGCTAATCGTATCAACGCATATGTCGTATAAGTGCGCAAAACGTTTTCCCGGTGCTTGCCTGATTATTCTTCCAACTCTCTGAATATATTCTCGAGGGTTGGTGCTTGACGCCATCAATATTCCGATATCAGCGGTAGGAATATCAATACCCTCATCCATACATTTTATAGCGACAATCGCTTGATACTCCTTACTTTTGAACTTAGAGATAATATGTTCTCGTTCAGAAATACCACCAAACCGTTTCTCTGGTTTTACTCCTTCCTTTTCTGTTAGTTTATGGAAAATGATATCCTTCCTAGCCAGGATATTCATAACCTCCGTAATTTGTTGTGGTGATACAAACACAATTAGGTTATCAACAGGACCCTTTTCGGATAAATTATCTAATATCCTTTCCAGTTCGAAATACTTCTCTTCTGCATTTCTAATGAGATTTGCTCTTTTTTCCAGCAGTCTTTCCAAAAGCTCTGAAGCGTCTGAATTCGAATCGCGCATTCGCCACAGTTTGGAAATACGATTGGAAATATCCCGATAAGAAACGCTCTCTTCACTATTCAAAGAAACTTTCGAAATGAGATAATGATAGTTTACTAGAAAATGTTTTCCAGTAATAGGATTAAATTCGGACAATGCGTCTTTTATTGTGAATTCAAAGCATTTGCTCCCATAGTATTCAACCAATTTCTGTGTCCCGGCATCATCATACCATCGACTCGGAGTCGCACTCAAACCTATGCGATATTTGTAATTAGGGAGCAGAGCTCTTTGTAATACTGGCGCACCGAGCCAGTGAGTCTCGTCGCCCACAAATAGCACTTCCGTACCGTCGCCGAGGCAAGTATTAAAGATTTCGGTAAATTTATCTGAACTGGCAGAAGAATGAGTGGTGAATAGGATAATGTGATCGGCTAATCCTGCGCTGTTTTTATACAGCAGTGTTGTCAGAGTATTATTCCACTTCGGAACAGAACCATCAACAACGATACTTTCATCGAAGCTTAATTTTTGAGCATCAACTTCATCTTTCCATTGTTTTGAAAGGGTATTCTGAGGAGTCGAAACAATCGTAATCAGTTTTTTTCTTACCTGATTAAGATATTTAATCCCCGCGATGGCTGTTCTAGTCTTTCCTGTCCCAGTCGCCATCTCAAAGAGAAGCCGGTAATTATTGCCCCTCCAAACATTCAATGCATCTGCTTGGTAGAAAAACAAGCTCTTATCATCCCTGAAATCATATCGCTTCAATTTCTTTGAATGATACTTAGAAAGGGAGATGCTTTCAAGATTGAAATCAGAAGAATACTTAACTATGTTCGCCTTTATGGCACTTGGTAAGTTATAGACCCGAACGTTGCTGCGCTTCCCATTCCATATTTCTTCAAATCGTTGCTTGTCTTTCAGGAAATATTCACGTGAATCAGTCCACTCTTTGAAAACCTTGAATTCTTCATCATTGTTTACCCATGCCGAAGCTGTTTCATTAATAGAACCACTAAAAGAGATTTCATTATTGTCTCTATCCGTCAATACACCAACTTTTTGGTGGAAAAGACCTTTCTCCGCAATAGTGTCAATGTCACAAATGGAGCCATCGTCATTTAAGACTATGGCTAATTTCATTTCTAACAAGCCATTCCCCAGCATCCACCCTAAAGCCTTAACGTGATTCTGTTCGAATTCATTCTCAAGATGATCAAGATCAATCCCAAAATCGGATAAAGCCAAATCTGAGTGATCCGAAGCGACTTTCTCAACAATGTCTAAATCTTCTTTATTTAAACGGGGGCTGGTAATTAACCTCATTTTCCCTCCATTCTGAATGAACGTAGATAACCCTCGCGCAGCAACAGCCATTGAAGAAGATGCAAAAAAGCCTGCCATTCTATCATAGCTCATTGCTTCGCCCAATACAGGAACGTAGTAGTCCTCTATTAGGTCGTCAACGCCTGATTCATAGCATGACTTAATATGTATATCCTTAAAGCTCATAATCGAGTGAATTATTGATGGTTTCGATTATTGTATTGACATTCGGTCTCCTTCTGATTCTCGTTGTTTTAGATAAAATATTAAGCATTTCTTCCAGACTCTGTTCACAGGCTCCGGACATGTAATAGTTCTGTATATATGGAATATATAAACACAATTTTGGCAGCAACGCTTTTTGTTCAGTGTCACTGAGCTTAATAAACAGTCCACCCAATGAGTTCCCATTTGCTCGGCATCGTTCAAAATTGCATAGGCCTAATTGCGCCGCTGTTTTCATGTGATTTTCTCCGTATTTTTTGTCCGCCACTTCTTTGCGCGTCTCGGAACGGAGCATATATCCCATTCTTAGGTAGTCAACATCTGTCAAGCCGCAATTTGCTAGCTTAAATGGGACGCTATAGTATGCATCCTTAAAGTCGCTGAATTGCGATATATCCTTTTTCTCAACAGTAGAGGGCTTGAAATCAACTCTTATCACATCCAGAATCTCACTACACTTATACTTTTTTAAAACCTCTAACAGAATAGCAGACTTATTAGAATCATTCAGAATACTATTATCAGAATGACTATAATATACTTTTAACAAGGCTCGCTCGCTATCTTTATTGCCAATGACGCTATCCCAGAATTCCTTATTCAACACGAATTTCTTGCCTTCAAATGTTATTTCTGCATCTCTTTTCCAGAGATCTGAATCTGTCATCTGCTTAAAAGACATGTTGAAAAATTTTAAGAAGATATCCTTATGGTGACTGTATTTATTCAGGAACTCGAAGACTGTTTTGAGTGGAGTCGTCATCCCTTTGTCGGCATAATAGCCACGCTCATAATCTTCAATAAATTCTTCGTAGCTCTTCAGCCTATCATGTTTGATACCTAAAGTATGTTCTTCCCAATAAGTCTGATTCTTGTAACAGAATTGCCAGAATGAAAGATTCCTATAGAACCCTGGTTGGTTACACCATCTCGCGATCTGGACATATATATTAGGCATTGACGACTTCTTATAATCCTCATGTCTCATGATATAGCCCAAACAACCATATCTCATCAATACACATATGCGCATAAATATTTCAGCAATATCCTTTTGGAAAGAGAAGTCATCTGATGGAGTTTGTCTAAAGCCACAAAACAGATAGAATTTGGTCTCCCTTTTAGGACAGTAATACTTCCATATCTTCAGTGCCTTTTCAATTATATCCCTATCAGGCCAGTTATCAAAAGCAAAAATAAAGTCGCCATGGTAATTAGCATTCGCTAACTTTCTGGCCATATCTTCACCTCGTTTGCTTTGGGCCAGCAAACGCTCATCAAGACCTTGTCTAAATTGGAATGGACGCTTTGTCGCAATCAACTCATCCAACAATTGCTCCCAATAAGGAGATGCCAGAAAGTTATCATCCCATAGATAAATATATGGTCGCTTTAACTTCCCTGTTGTTTCATCAACTTCATTGTCGAGAAAATCCGACAATTTCGAATATGGCATCGCCTTATGCTCTAATTTATTGACACAAAATGGGCATCGGCGGAAACAACCTCTAGTTAAAAAGCCTATTGAATACTCCTTATAATCTTTGAAATATGCCGGAGAAGCTTTGATGGATTCCATCACGCCAATATAATCATCATACAAATGATAATCAGGCATCTGAGTCCTCATGTCTATGCCCTTCTGCCCAGACTTGTTAGTTAGATTGTTAAGAAACGAATCATTCTCTAGCTTGGCCATGTCCTCAGCCCTCTTTTCGGCAAATCCATCGTCCACAGACAGGTTTGCGTAACTCCCAGTTCCTCCAATATGCACTTTGGAACTTAGTTTTTTGTCTGACAGGAGACAAGAAAGAAGAGTCGGCGGATCATCGTAAGTAAATGAGAATACACATGAAACATATATATGGTCAAGCTTGTGAAGATCCTCAAAATTGCTGTCATTAGTCAGCAATTCATACGTATTTGTCTCTTCATATATTTCACTAGACTCGATGCCCCGTCGCTGGTAACCATTGTCTCTAAAATACCCGGCAATCTTAAGTAATGCCAAGTTTGGATGCCGAGTACCGTTGCATAGCAAATCTGCATCGACAAGGCCAATATGGTAGGCTTTCTTTTCAGTCCTTTTTTTTGTTTTTTGTGGCCGTTGATTTAAGCACTCGTAATCCTTTCGAGGAAGGCAAATTAGCAATTTGTCGTCTGCTAATAATAGGACATCCGTCTTTTGAGACCATTGTTGCAAGTCGGAAAATCCAAGATCCTTCTTAACTAATTCCTGTTCATCAACAACTGACAGTTTTTGACACTCAGATAAGCAGGATTTCATCTCGTTCACTTCATCATAAGAAGCACAGGATGTATCATTCGAATCATAGCCATCATCTAGTTTTGTGAAGGTCATTAGCCCATCACAGAATTGAAAGGCGACTTGGCTTGATTCGATGTATGAAAGAAGTTTATCCCTTAATGAAGATTGTTTGCTTGTCATAATGAAATCATTAATCAGGCAATACCCGATATGTTGTTTGATACTCGCGCACAATTAATTCTTTTATGTCAACCTTAAGAATATCGGCTATTCGCAACAAGCTGCCTAAATCTGGTTGAGAGGAATTAGTACACCATTTTGAAACCGTAGAAGGAGATACGCCCAATTGCTCAGATAGCCACTTATTGGTACGCTTCTTCTCTACTAAAACTACTTTTAGTCGATTTATTTCTTCCATGCTAAAAAGGCTTGCATCGGTAAATTTATTGAAAATATTTCAATAAAATTCCATTTTTAGTAAAATATTTTTTTGATCAAGTGATTGTTATCCCAACTGCAATCACCCCTAACAGTGAAAGTACATAGGCAATCCCGGCGGACCACCAGAAGACCTTCCGGGAGAGCCAGACTCCTTTGTTGCGGCTGAGCTCGGAAACGAATTCTTCATTACGTTTCTGGAGGGACTGCCTGTATTCATACAGTATGCCGTCCATTTCTTTCTTCATTTCATTGAGGCAGTCAGCAAACAGTTTCTTGATAGCCTCCTTTACATTATCAGGAAGAGAAAACGGAACTGTGGTTTGAGCCAATTTCGCGATATCATTTCCAACCTGTTTTCGTGTTTCGGTCAACTCCTTGCAGGACTCGGAGAGCATAATACTCACTTGATCCATAATATCAACAGTGCAGCGGATCTCCGTTTTATCCTTGCCCGCTTTTTCAATCATTTCCGCCACCTGGCTAGTTACAGACTCGAGTTTCTGGATTTCCTGACTATACTCGTTCTTTTTGTCAACTCGTTCCATTATCTGGCTGATGGAATTATCCTGAGTGGTTTCTTTGGAATGGAACGGAGGCAGTTGTGCCTCCGCTCCGAAATTCTTGTGTCTCATATACTATCGTCTATAAGTGCGTTTTCTTGTTGTAATCATATCATGAGCCATCCGGGCACATCTACGCGCCCATTCCAGGTCATCTTCATCCTTGTCACGGCCCCAGTCAGAAGATGGAGAAGTGCCGCCGCCACCGCAATTCTCCGCGAAATTGGTCGCTTCATTGATGCAGTTTGCAAAGAGTAGCATGGCCGTAGTGGCAGTTCTGGAGAATGCCTCTGACTTGGTGTCAGCTTCCATCTTCAATATCTCATGATTCATTTCATCATGCGCTGCTTTTGAGATAGTTACTTTCCTCACAGCGTTTCCGAACTGAACCGGAACCACATGAATTTCCGGACTGGTCCTCTTCGGTTCCTGCGTCTTTACAGGTTCCTGCCGGATAGTTTTAACCGGATCTCCAAGATACAGACGTGCCCAGGTATTCTCAATCTTCGAAGGCATCAAGTTCCTGCTGTGGCCAAGAAGAGAAGATTTGTAAATGGAATTGCCTATCCTGACGGAATACCCACGGACTTCCTCATTATTGTCATGGTGCAGCTGTATGTCATAGCCTCTTTCTGTGAGTCTGGTGACATACTCGTTCCAATCAAAGCGGTTCATGTCCTTGAGAACAGCGTAGCAGTCATTGTTGATTTGCTCCCTGTTTTCGGCAGCCCGTTGCTCGGCCTGAATCCACCCCCGTTCTCTGGTGACCTGGTTGGCGGCAAATACTGCTCTTGATCCAATCAGATAATCATCGTTGAGATCACCGTCCATGTCGATTCGGTTGCAATCAAGATGCATGTGCAAGATTCCGGATTTGCTGTCCCGGTGAAGCGTAGCGAGATACTGCGAGTTTGCAAGATCGCACTTGTGGCCACGGAATCTCGGATCGCTCTTGTCGGCAGAGTCGAAGGCTCTGACGAACTGCTCAAGCACTTCCCTCCATTGAGTAAGAGTCCAGTCTTTGCTATCATCCCTCTCAGGGGATATCTCTATCCGGATCAGATCGTTCTTTACAGGATGTCCTTTATCCCTCTTATCGAGATGAAGCAATTGATGTGCTTTCATGTGAGCCCAGAATGCCTGGATTTCAATGTTGGAGGGAAGATGGTTCAGTTTCACTATCTCAGCCTTTCCAAGTCTGGTGATGTAGTTTATGGACACGCTTCCGTGTGCGATAGATTTTCCTTGTGCTATCATATCATCCTTTGGCTAAGTGTTCTTCAATTTCGTAGAACCGGCGAATCATATAGTCGGTCGCCTCAATCCACCTGCTCATATAGACCGGATCCCGGAAGTATCTGAGCAATTCTTCCTGGCTCTTTCCGCTGAGAGCGTTCTTGATGTGTACCAGGTCTGCCCTGGCATCGGCGATGCTGATATATGCCTCTATCTCCCGCTCGGACAGGCGTGCCTTGGGCCTGTGGTTCAAGGCACGCTCACGGATATATTCACTCTGTGAGATGCCGCACTCACGTGATTTCTGGAAGATTATATGACGTTCTTCTTCAGTGGCTCGGAACCCCATTCTGGTCCCTTTATTTGCTTTCCCATCAGCTTTGATGGACTTTTTCTTTCTTGTCATTTTGATAGTTGTTTATGGGTTTGTAATTCTGTCAATGCGAGCCTGCGAGTATCAGCAAGACGCCGATATGAGGACATGCAGCGGCAGCAAAATGTTCGACATCGGCACTTCTTGCATAGCGTTTCGGGGTTTTTGAACCCCTTCACTTTCCCTTCCTTTGCCATTCAGCGCCTTCATAAATGTCATTCTATGAGTTCCAGTTCCAGGTCATCTATGAGCTGTTGCAGTACCGGAAATCTCCGGATCATTGACTGGAGAATCTGACGCTTTGAAGGCTCTTCCAGCAAGAAATCCGCTATGTCCAGGCCGCGACTTCTTTGCTCATCAGTAGCGTTCTTCTCCAGCAAATCAGACACTACAACCCGCTGGCAGATTCCGGACAATATCGATGCTTTCTGGCTCCATATTTCATAAGCTCCAAGATCAGGGAACAGTGTCACATTACGATCTTTTAGAACTGACATAGTATCGGCGTTGAAGCATCCGTTCATCCCGCCAGTGGCCAGCCACAGAATGTCAGGAACGAACACTGTTCCGATTAACGCAGTCTTCTCACTTTCGACTATTGCAACCGGTATGGTCGGATTCTTCATCAGCAAATGTTCTCCGAACAAGCATTGTCTCAAATGAAAGCCGGTCAGTTTCAACTCGGAATGAACCCAGCAGACATGGCTATGTGGTTCCTTCACTCTGTGACCAGTCTTTGGATCGTAAAGCATTATCTTTCCTGTCCTGATCCGGCCTTTGACATCTACTTGCCAGAATACAGCAGAGCCTCCCCATTTCTTTGACGTGCCTACATTGTATCGTGCCATCAGTTGAACGGTCTTGGCCTCTCCCCATATCCCACTCAGATAGAGGAATAACGGATTAGACTCATAGCTTGTCATTGTCTGTTCCATAATATCCTTGGATATATAGGAGGGAAGGATTGGCTCCACTGGTTTCCGTCTCGGTGGTATCACCTGAAATCTGTCCAGGCCTGATGAACTGTCGACATCAGGATGATCGTTGAAGTAAGCCTTGGGAGCGTAGTGGTATCCGCAACTGTTGATATGGTCACAAATCCCGACATTATCAGGAAAGGTGACGACTCCTTCATCATCAACATATCTCGTGAAGCATTGCTTCCTCCCACAGGCCGGACAACAGGTCTTGCTGCCTGGACTGTATTTCTGAAGGTGAAATCTATATCTCTCCATATTGCATCACTTCATTACGAATTGCACTTTGCACTTTTGCACTTTGCACTTTCTCTTGCACTTTCGGATATCCATTGACAACTATCTTTGTATCAGTGCGTTGCCCTAGATAATTGCCGCCATTTTTATCTGAAAGTGCAAAAGTGCAAGGTGCACTATCATGTATTTTGGCATACTGACCATGACCAGTCTTGATAAAGAGAGGGTTGGGACCGCTCGACATTCTGTCAAGGGCATTGTACACGGACCGCCTTGAAAGGCCTGCTTGCATAGCAGCCCTTTCAGCATCTTTTGTCGTGAATTCATCATTCAACCTCAAAATCCAGGAAGATCCGTCCTGCGGTTTATCCTGTGCCAAGGTTTTGATTCTGTCATAGGTCTGCTCATAATAGTCTATCAAGTCTATTGCTCCGCTGACCGATTCCAGATCGACGTAATCCATATGCCCTTCATCAGAAGCCCATTTCAATAGCTGAAGAATAAGGGCAATCCTTCCGGCGTTGCTGTTCAACTTCATTTTCCTGCTTTCGACCTCCATGTCATTGCTGACGGAGTTCACGGCTCTGATAATGCTGTTGTTCCAGTCATAGAAACATTCCTTGGCTACGGCTTCCATTTCAATAAAGTGCGGTCTGAGGTTGCTGCTATTATCCAATAGGCAAGGAAGGCTCAGAAGATTGCTTAGAACTCTGCTCCATTCGCCTTCAATGTCAGGACGATCATTTAGGGGCGAAGTGCTCAGACTCCATTCCGATATGCGCTTGTCTTTAGGATAAACGAACAGGAAGCGGTCAAGCAATCCATTTGACTCAAACTCATCGCAGAGTACATTGCCCAACAGACTGGTCTGGATAGATCCTAAGAGATTGATACATGGATGCCTGATATGGGTGGGATATTTCTCCGACTTACGGATGAAGTCAAGTGGCTGGCCACTGTAGGCGGTCAAGAAAAGCTCAATCAGATTGCTCCTGTTGTTGTAGCGGTTGATTGATTTGAAAAAACCGAGAATCTCGTCTACGACGACAGATACACCACGGGGGTTGTTGTAGTGAGCACTGATCATGGCTTCTGCAGTAAAGTCCGAAATCACGGTCTTGACCAGTTTGGGGCTCTCACCTGCAGGACCGTCACCGGACATGCTATCAAAGGCCTTCATTGCCTCACAGTACTCATTAAGCCGTACCTCATCCAAGTCTCTCAAAGGCTTGTATAGAAAGCCCATCGGAGGTGTCTTTCCCAAACCGGGCCTGCCGACCAGCATCATATAAAGGGCCGGGCTGTTATACCAGGCCCCTTTGATATGAATCTGACAAGCGTTGCCAATAGCGGATGCAGCCGCAGACAAGATTACAGAAGCGCAGTACTCAATGTTGTAATTCTCATATCGAGCCAGATTATATATGATATCCTGGACTTTGCTTGGGAACACATTGAATTGAGGGTACGTTTCCTTAATGTTATAGGTCTCCTGCCTGATAGCATTGGTCAAATCGAGTCTATCCATGGATGTTTCTCATTTGTTCAGGAAGGAGGTCGCCCACAGCAAACGCCTCATAGTGGAAGCGTTTCAGGAAGCGGTCGACATCCTCCTGCGTGTACCAATACTTGTCTCCGTGACGTGAGAATCCCAGATAGCCGTTATCGCGCAATTTGCGGAGATACGCGCTGCTGATATTCAATGCCGACATCAAGGCCTGATTGTCGTAAACGCCATGTGCATTGTTGGCCCTAAGGGATGACATGTCTTCCATCCCTTCCATAAAGTGAAGGATCTTCTCAAGGATTTCCTTCTCACATAATTCCTCTGACTTTTTCGTCTTCATATGATTGTGATTTATGGCTCAGCAATCATATGCACATCTCTGATTGCCTTGCCGGGTTACTGTGTGAGACAAGGAATGGTTGTGCATGCCGTTCCGTGAATCACGGCGGCGAATATAGAAACTATTTGAAAATAAGGATGTTAGCCTAAGTTTTGCTAACTATTAGGCAAATTCAGAGACTAATTCAGGCAAATATGTAAACGAGCTAAAATGAGCTAAAACGAGCGATTTTAACATCCGTTCACACCTGCGGAATCAAAAACGGCGGCACTTTTTTTGGGGGTGCCGCCGAATGTTTTGTCGGTATCTGATTTACTGGTTTCCGAGAAGCCAGTCAACAACCATAAACTTGTTAATTTTGTGGCCTTCGTATTCTTCAACGCCTCGCTCGGAGAGTGAGAGCAGTGTCAGGTTTTCGCATTTCAGGAGTTCGGCGCCTTTCTTCAGTCCACTCAATTCACGTGTTCTGGTTGTCTGCTTGTCCATTTTAAGAGTGACCTGAATCAGTTCCAGGACTTTCGTCTTGTCCACTATGATGAAGTCAACCTCGAAATTATCCCGGTAGTAGAACACGTTGATGTTTTCACCTTTATATCTCCTGAGAAGTTCGATATAGACTATGTTCTCAAGCCTGAAGCCGAGATTGTCCGAAGTCAGGGTGTCCTCCCTGTCCGACTGGAAGGCAACATCAACCAGATATGCCTTCTCGCCTCTAATACGTTGAGCACTCTTGAAAGAGAACTTATGAATGCCCTGGAACAGGAACGCCTGCTTCATGTATGAATAATAATTCTCTGCTGTGTGGTCAGATCCAAAGCCGAATTTCTCCGCAAGGTTGGACGGCACGACCTCCTGGCAGAAGTTGTCTATCATGTAGTTCGCCATCTTTTCCAAAGCATCCACGTAACGCACATGGAAGCGCTTTGCGATATCCTTCCTGATAATGGCGGTCAACAATGACGACATATACTTGCGCTGGTTCTTCAACTTGAAGGTCTCCGGGAATCCTCCTTTCCTCATGTACTCGTCGAAAGCCGTCTTTATGAAAGCCTGGTTTCTGGTAGTAAGGTCCTTGGTGTCCAGCCCTTTCATACGGCAGTACTCCTCAAAACTGAACGGGAACAGAGGAATCTCATTGTACCTACCGGTCAGATGAGTGGCAAGGTCACTGCTCAGAAGTTTCGCGTTAGATCCGGTAAGAATGATATGTATCCCCTGGCGGAGCAGTTTGTTTACCCAAAGATGCCATCCTGTTACATTCTGCACCTCATCCAGGAACAGGTAGTCGAAATCCCCATAGACCATATAGGCAGCTTCCAGAACAGTCTTCAGATCCTTCTTGGTAAGGTCAATGAGTTCCTCGTCATCGAAATCCACATAACCGAAGTTCTTTCCGAATTCCTTGAGGACTTTGAGGCAGAGCATAGATTTGCCGCTACGCCTGACTCCGATGACAACCTGGGCAAGGTCGCTGTCAAGATCAAACTGCGTTTCCTCCTTTCTCGGGCACAGTGCTGACACATCAACTTTCCCAAGTTCCGACTTCTGGTCGGTGAGTATTCTTACAAGTTCATAAACATCCATGTCGTTTCCCCCTTATTACGATGCAAATATACGTAATCATTTTCAAATAAACTGCGCTATTTCAGGAATTTCAAAGCAACAAACTGCGCTATTTCCGAGATTTTTAAATCACAAACTGCGCTAAAAATGAGAATTTCTCCGATGGGAATGCACTAATTGACTGATGAAGACTTCGGGAATACGTCTTTATATTGATCAATAATTGCGTCAATCATCGCCGACTTATGTGGAGCGGCATCATATACTCTATTAGTTCTGGATATCGACAGATCTTTCGTTTGGAACAGATTGTTCAATGCTGTTTCCGGGAACACGCTCCACTTGCCAGGCATCCAATAGTTCTTCCTTTTCTGTTCGTTGTAATCTGGTTTGTCCCCACAGTAGATTCGTCCGCACATATACGCAAGAAGAACCTTACTTTCTCTCTCTCTCCAACGATAGTGGTGCCCATCCTCCTTCATAAGGACTAATTCGATTGCCTTGGCAAATACTTTCCTAGCCAATGGCGTATCTATTTCTTTAGGAATGATTACGCCCTCAGGAACAGTATCTGGAACTGGGTCAGGAACCGTGTCAGAAACAGGGTCGGGAACAATATCAGGAACAGGAGCAGGAACTGGGTCAGGAACCGTATCTGGTTCTTGCTCCACATCAAAAGGAGCAGGTTCAGTTACCATTTCCTGCGAGGCCTCTTCAGTAACAATATCAATAGGAGAAGATGACTTCTTCATCAGCTCTTTCAGTTTAGGTTTCCAATAACGCCAAAGCAGCTTCTCGGGTTCTTCAGCCAATATGACCAAGGCAGCGCTAATCCCAAGCATAAGCGTTGCGATACCCAGAAGAGCCGCATTATGGGTTGAGTTGCCTATTTCCGGTTTGAAAACCCCCGTTGCAAACAGAGCGCACATGGTAAGGAATAAGGCTATCGCTCCTGACCAGAAGATAACCCGGCTATGCTTCTTGTAGATTGTAGAAAAGACAAGCAGAAGAACGGAATAAATGATAACCAAGAAAACAATTGCGAGAAAGGACATAATGGGAACACTATTGGATTGTTGGGACGAACTGATTCAGCTCCGGGCTAATTCTGGCCACTTCTGCGGCCAAAGTCTCAGGGAGGAACTTCGCATAGACCTTCTCTGTTATGTCGGTGCTGCCGTGCCCGAGAAGACGGCTGACGACAGTCATTGAAAGTCCTTTGTTCAAGGCTACAATTGCGAAGGTGTGACGGGCAACGTGCATCGACAGGCTGAAATCCAATCCCAGTTGCTCACCGACCACGTTCAAGGACTGGTTGATGCACTTGGTAGCATTGTTGCGGCAGCGGTACAACTCTTCGGCATTGTCAAGATCCAGGTCTTCCTTCACCAGATTGAAGACGTATTTGCTGTCAGGGCGTTTCTCCTGCCAGTGCCTGAGTATCCTGATAGCCGGATCGGAAAGCGGTATGACGTGACGTTTGTTCGTCTTGATCATAATCTTGCGGAGCTCCTTCTTGTCAAAGTTGATATGGCTCCACTGAAGGGTCATCACATCGACAACGCAAAGGCCACAGGCATGGAAAGCGAAAAAGAACATCTCCAGGAATTCCTTCCTTCGCGGTTCCTGGCAAGTCTCATAATACTTCAGAAGATTCTTCATCTGATCCGTTGTCAGACTCTTCCCGTCAAATTCGGCTTCTTCGTCAGACAGGGACACCTTTGTTACAATACGCATATCCTGAATGCGGGCGTTGATGTCTGCATCAATGTAGCCCAAGTCCTTTGCGTATGCACAGGCTTTCAATATAGGAGTAAGTGCGTGATTGATGGTAGGGTCGGTGTTCTGTTTGACGTCACGCCGCCATTCAATATATGCTTCCAGTAAATCAGGAGTGATTTCACCCACATAAATGGAATCCGGCCGGTAGCTTCCACGCTTGGTGGAGCGCAAGAACTCACGGAATATGTTCATTCCGCTCTTGCCATTCTCATATCGGCTGTGGCCAATTCTGTTTCTGGCGTAATCGGAAGCCAGCCTTTCGATGGTGAATTCCACGAAATCACGTCCCTTGTCTCTCCGGATCACCGGCTTGTCATCCATAATGGACGTAATGACCTCAACTGTCAGCTGGAATGGATTCAGTTCGATGAATTCGGCAATCAGCGAATCCAGATGCTCGACTCGCGATTGGAGCATCTTGTTCAGACGTTTGTATTCCGGCCCATACGAGGCCCTGATCTCGCCTCGTCCATTGTCCCCGTTCTGGTTCCAGTCGGTTACTTTTATGAAGAGATTGGTCGTTCTCCTTACAGCCTGGCGGTCCCAGGTGTACTCAAGGTCCAACGGATAGGGTTTGTCATTCTCTATCTGTCTCGGCGTGCGGAGTCTGTATCTGCCGTGAGGGTATAATCGTTTCGGTCGTCCCATTTTTGTTTGTCTCCCGTGTTATCCACGAGGATGTACAAACATACTGAATTTTATACAAACAAACTCGTTTTTTGAGCTATTTTTAGCGCAAAATACAAACAAATTCGGTACTTTTAGGACATAAAAAACAGCGATACAAACAAATTAATTTTTGTCTATATCGCTGATTATAAGTTAATTATCGCGTAAAATTGCGCTTAATATTCCTCCTCGTTGAAGAGTAAAAGAGGCCTTTTGTAACTATCTGTGGGGCATTTAGGATAAAAAATAGGATAACTTATTTTTCTCCCTATTTCCGTTATATTCCAGTTATCCCATATTTGCAGGACAACTTATTATTCCGCCCAAATCCGCTATATTCCTATGCAAAATGCGTGTTTTGTTATCCTATTTAGGCCATTTTGCAGGATAAGTCGATTATATTCCGCTATATTCCGCCACGTTCCGGCGCTTAATACTCTTTCTTCTTTATTCTTCGTGAATTTTTGAAAGTTATCCCGGTTTTCTGAAGGATGAAAAAGGACAAGTTTGCCGTAGCTTATTAAACTATAATAACTTACAACGATATGCTCTACGAAAGACGACTTTCTTTTCACGGAGGAAGAATAGGACGAACTTAAGTTATCCTATTTTATCCTTTATAGTGCCGGTGAATGTTTACCTTTTCCAGGACCATTTGGATGTCTGAAACAAGAACCGGCGGTCATAGCCCGCAGGTCTCTATACTTTGTTCCGCAATATTTGCAGGTGTACTCGGACTTTTCTCCGCCTTGATACAATTTATGCTTTCCTTTTCCCGGTCCATCAGGATGCCGGAAGCAACTACTGGCAGTCAATGCCCTTACAGACGAAAACGACGTCCCACAATACTCACAATAATACTTTTCCATAATTTTTATTTTTAGTTCAACTCTATTCCTTCCAATTCCTCTTCGCTACGGAGTTTATGTATTATATACTTCTGTCTTTCATTAGTATTCTTGCCCATATAGAATGACAGCAACTTATGAAGGTCCTCACCCGAAGAAATCGTTAGGGGCGAGAGCCTCATTTCTTCTCCTATGAATTTACAGAATTCGCTTTCATTGATTTCACCAAGTCCCTTGAATCTGGTAATCTCAATTTTCTCTTTTCCGGCATTGAGCTGATTCAGTACTTCATTCTTTTCGTTAACAGAATAACAATAGCGATTCCCTTTCTTGGACTTGATTCTGAAAAGTGGCGTTTCAAGCACATATAGGTGACCGTCAAGAACAAGTTCCCTATAATACTTCAAGAAGAAAGTCGCCAGAAGCAGCCTGATATGCATTCCATCATCATCGGCATCGGTTGCGATAATGACTTTATTGTATCTAAGCCCCTCTATCGAATCTCCGATTCCTAATGCTGCCACAAGGTTTTTCAACTCGACATTCTCAAGAACCTTTGCCTCACTGCTCTGGTAGCTGTTTTTGGACTTTCCACGCACGCTGAACACTGCCTGGTAATTGGCATTTCGAGCTTTCGTAACCGTACCGCTCGCTGATTTTCCCTCAGTTATGAAGATACTGGTCTTTGGCAGAAAATCCTGATTCACCTTGGTCTCTTTATCACAGAAGTGGTATCTACAGTCACGCAAATTTTCATTATAGACATTGTGGCTTCGAGATTTCTTGTTGCTGTTCCGGATTTCAGTAATCTCTTCCCGTTCCTTCATCGAATCCTTCAGTTTGGATTCTATTGCATCGGCAATATCCTTATGGACGTGAAGATAATCATCAAGATTGCGGGACAGGAAATCAATCACATAACTTCGAACCGTCGGACCGGTATCCCCGTTACCTCTTTGCCACATATAGGTAGATGTGAGCTTTGACTTTTGCTGACCTTCGACAATAGGGTCTTGGATTCTTAAATAAATGGCAGCCACCATGCCTTGACGGCAATCATCGGGAGTATAGTTCTTTTTATAGAATTCCATCAAGACCTTTGCTATTGCCTCTTTCAGAGCAGCTGCATGTGTTCCTCCTTCCCAAGTATATTGCCCGTTTACGTATGATGAAATGTTGATTCCGGAATTGTCCGTATGAGTCAGTGCAACCTCAATATCGTCACCTTCCAAATGGATTATCGGGTAAAGCGACTGCTCACCGGAGACATCAGAGACCTTATCTGAAAGTCCATTCTTTGACAGATATGTGGTACCATTCAAAATAAAAGCCAACCCTCGTTTAACGTAGGAATAGTTCTTTATCATTGACTCAACTATATCCGGATGAAATGAATAGTTAACGAACAGCAATGGATCAGGGGTAAAACTGACCACTGTCCCATTCTTTTCATTGCTGGGTTCACGTCCGCTGTCCAACAGCTCTCCGCGTGAGAACCTTGCCCAGGACTTCTCGCCATCCCTATATGAGCAAACGTAAAAATCCACCGATGTTGCATTTACGGCTTTAGTGCCGACTCCATTCATACCTATCGATTTCTGGAATACGGATGTGTCAAAACGGCCACCGGTGTTCAGGACACTCGTTGCCTTAATTACTGAACCGAGTGGAATGCCCTGGCCGTAGTCTCTAACAGTTGCCGTTTTTTCATCGATGTCAATAATGATTTCTTTTCCGAATCCGGCTGTAAACTCATCGACAGAGTTATCAATAATTTCTTTTAGGAGAATATACAATCCATCTTTAAAATCCGAGCCGTCTCCAAGACTTCCCAGATACATTCCCGACCTTCTCCGTATGTGTTCATTCCACGGCAAAGTTTGGATACTGTCATCATTGTAGACAGGTTGCACGTGATTATCCATCTTTTCAGCCATACTCTTTATTATTTGTTCCATGGTGCCACTCCATGATAGATACCACCTAGTGAAGTAGCGATTTCCTTAATTCGATTAATCTTGGTATCTCCTTTTAGCAGCGTAATAAAAACATGCCGATAAAAAGGATCTGTTACTGAAGGACTGGAAAACTCACTGTTATGTGTATCGTGAATCAACCCGTTCAACTTTTCCTCCATTATGCGTAAATGGAAAGTATTCTGCTTTAATCCGTCAAATTGGAAATGATGAACTTCACAATCATCAATCTTATAGCCTTTTGATTCCAAAATCTCCGGATATTGTCTGAATAAACTGTTAATCATACGGTAAAAATTAATATCCAACTTTGCGGCTTGTAGCGATGTCCTCTTCAGAACAGAAAGAACGAATATCATTATAGTCCGGTTCTTTTCCGTCGAGAATGCCCATCACCATTTTCTTCCTCGAAATGTTTTCAATCTGTCCTCCGGAGAAGTCGTACTGCGATGCCAACTCTATTGCCTGATTAACAGTCAGGTCCGGAATCATGGATTGCCATATTCTCGCTTTGGTGGCAGATGATGGCTTATCGAAATACAATTTATATAGGAACCTTCGTTCAAAGGCCTTGTCAAGGTTATCTGTAAGGTTGGTTGTCGCAATGAGAATTCCGTCAATCTTCTCCATCTCCTGCAGCAGAATGGACTGAATTGCATTTTCCATTTTGTCAACTGAATTTGTCGCTCCTTCCTGACGGATTCCGAATAGACCGTCAGCTTCATTAAAAAGAAGAATAGGGGCCAAATCTGATTTGGAAACCATTGAACGATACGAATCAAAAACACGTTTGACAATCTTTTCGCTTTCGCCAACCCACATACTTCTCATTTCTGATATATTTACCGGAACAATCTCACGGCCGGTAGCTTTTGCCAATTGATATACCGATTCCGTTTTGCCTGTCCCCGGCAGCCCGTAGAAAAGGCAGGTAAAGCCCGTCCTCATTCCTGATGTCTTCAACCTCTCGCAAGTTGCATTGAAATTCTCCGGCATTAGGAGACTCTGGAGTTTCGAAATTTTCCCTGCAACGGATTCATCGAAGAACAAGTCTTTTTGATTTATTTTTTCCGGAGTGATGGATTTCATGGTGGCACCCTTGTTCTTTTTCTTCATCCCACCCACTTCTGCAAAGATTTCATCCTTAACAGAATCCTTAATATGGAAGAATGTTCTGTTTGCCATCCCATCTTCAAAACTCGGCTCTATTATTTGACGTTCTTGAAGGTCCAGCTGACCTTCATCATAATCAGATTTCGCATGAGAAAGCCAAAACTTCTCGTCAAAGAACTCTTCAATATTATCCCAGGAAATCGCATCGTCATCCTCGAAAATATAGCGATATACCATAATGTAAAAAATTCTACGTTCCATAAACATTACGGAATCTTTACCAAGGATATGCAGCTTGGAGCACGCAAGCACAAAGTCATTTTCCGGATTGTCTTCTATGAGATCATCCAAATCCGAAAACAGCATCGAATAGCTCAATTCATCGTCTTGAGCTGCCGAAAACAGTTCCTGCATTTGTTCAAGAAGTTGCTGAGTATTAAGACCGGTAGTTTTGGGAACTACATATTTTTCATTGCTTTGTAAAAAATCCAGAATCTTCTTCGGGATATTTACATAAGGTTTTTTCTTACTTAATCGGATAAGTTTGAGATCTTCCAAATGATTAAGTTCCTTCTTGTATGACATCAGTTTGGTAAAAGACATCCCAAGTTTTTCTCCAACCTCTTTTATTCTTGCGTTACCGTCATCGCACGATTCTACTATTGCGGACAGAAGTACAGTTTCGACAGGTTCAACACCCAACATGTCGCAGACATATTTGATATTCACCTCCTGCTGGGAGAATACATCTGTATTAAATTTCACCTTGGGATCTTTTCCTTTTGTCTCTACTGTCGCACTGCCTAATATTTCATCCAGGCATCCAAGAATTGACTGTTCCATAACTGAGCTATTTTTCCAACTGCAAATCTCGCGGGCTACCTGTTACAAAAAATGTCAGCATCAAAAACATAAAGACCGTGACATAAATTGTCGTAGGTGTCTGCCGTATTTTGTATTCATAAAATTCCGGTTAAATGAAAGCAGACGAAATAGCGAAAATCCAGCAAGAGTTCCCTGGCATCTCAGACCCGAAAGAATTTCAATATCTGGCCTATGTCGTTTATTGTGGCCACATCCCTTCATATACTGAATTTCAAAATCTACGAGGATTTCTTCATTGTACAAGCGCAAGTGCCTATACATATTCTGAACAGTTAACAAAGAAAGAATATATATATCGTGATACAACTGCCATAGGATGTAGAGAACAATGGTTTATGAAAGTGGCCTTATTTGTCTTGAACCATTATTCATCCTGGATAGAATCTTTTGAGAAATTACGCCCGCTTCGTTCGGATGTGCAGAAATACCTCTGGAATATAGCTGTATTTATCAGCAGCCGTCAGTTTGAAGAAGCAAAACGGTTACCTCGACCACAGCCAAGAAAATCATATGAACCTGGGATTCCACTTGATAAGTATGTCTCTCCTCTCATACAAAATAGTGGATACGACGAAATTGCAACGATATTGGGCGAGGACGAACTTCAAAGGCTAATAAAAGATGTTCTCAATGATGCATTAACAAGGGACAATATCACTAAGGAATTGCTCCAACGTTTGGATGGTATTATCCGCAATCACACAGGATTCACCAATCTATTTCATCAAGAATGCTCAGATAAAGCTGCACGTATGTTTGACCAGATAGGTGCATACTACTATTTCGCATTCGGCCCGGAGCAACCTGGAATTCCTTTTACCCCGGCAAAAAATGATACATATTGGAGCTTGGGATGCAAGGGTATAGACTACCTGATCCGTGGAGATTTATACAAGGCTCGGGAGCAATTCGGGTTGGCTCTGCTTGATTTCAACAGCATAAAAAAGACATCTCATGATGCTTTTACTTTTGATGACCCTATCCTGACCTATTTTTATGGCTTATGTATTTATAAATCATCAATTACTCCCGAATGTTCCGGAGTTAAAAGTATTGAAAAGGCATTGACTGCCTTTCAGAGTGTAGGCACTCGTCATTGTAATCATCATATTGGGGTAACAATCATATTGAACTACATCGATTCAACAGATGCAGCTGTGAGTAACGTTGTGAAAACGGATGTGATTGGAATGATTGAGAAGAATGATATGCCGCTCAATAGACTTTATGCATCTCTCATCCTCGGATATTTCAAGATCCATGAAGATGATTCCGTAAAGTCCTCTATTGGAGAGATGGATTGGATTCCTTCGACTAAAATCTTATGCCATGAGGTCTCTCCATATATTGCTGTCGGGTTTGAAATGAGGGAAGAACTAAATCAATTGTATGGTGGCGCCCCAGTACTTAGCAGCATAAAAAGAAAGGAGGATTGGGAGGTCCTCTTGCATGATCTGCGAACCAATATCGTTGCAGAGGTGGAAGCGCAGAAAAGAATAATCTACTTTTTATCCGGATTGTGGATACATGCAATAATTGAACAGAAAAAACTACCCAATGGTGAATGGGACTCCGGTCAAACTTTGCCCCGTGTAGATTTCATCTCTTGTAAATATGACTCAATGAATGATGTCGACAGAAAGGTTGCCATTGCATTAGGCCATAAATTAATAGGGACAGAAAATGATGCCAGCATAATATTGCCATTGTTGTCGGGCTCAGACAGGGTTTTTGTTGGGGACTCTTTTAAACGCCCATATACTCCTGTTGAAGTTGAAATAGTTCAACCCTATATCCAGTTCCAAGCCAGAGGAACAAGTATACACATAGATTCAAACATTTGTCTTGACAGTGACGAGAAGACACTGAAAAAAAGCAGTGTTCAGTATTATGAAGAGAATAAATACTATGTAGTCAATTTATCTAATTTACAGCACGACTTGCTATCCAGGATTCTTCCAACAAAAGAATTGCCACTTTCCGCTCTCCCTCAATTAAAAATGCTTGAAGAAAAGCTTCGGCACATTATTGACGTCCGGTCCGACTTGGCCCTTGCGGAAGCTATCCCACAATTGAATGGAGAAAAGACTCTTGCTGTAAGGATAACCCCTGACGATGGTGACTTCAAGATATTCTTCCAATCGTGCCCGATGCCGGATGGACAAGAAAGATTCGCGCCAGGTGAAGGGGCCGAGGATATATTTGATGTAGAGAATGGTTTTACAAAAATGGTCCATCGCGATTTACGCGGTGAATTTGACGTATATAATATTCTGCGCAAAGAATTGGAAACAAAGAGCGTCGAGTTCCAGGACTACCAGAATGCCATTATTTCAAACCCGGAATGCCTGCTGCATCTTCTTGCTTTCACTCACGAACATCCGGATTATTACATTGTGGAGTGGCCTGAAGGACAACTTCTAAAATTCAAAGGATTGTTCAAGCCGTCAGATATCGACATTCAAGTGGTATCCAATATTGACTGGTTTAAAATTCAGGGTAAAATTTCTGTTGGAGGAGGGCGCTTCCTTTCAATAAAAGAACTCATCAATTCTTTCAAGGAAGCTGGTGACAGTGAATATATCCGTGTCGGAGATAAGGAATACATGAAGATGAGCAAGACTCTGCGAAAGCATCTTGCGGAGCTGTCATCATTGGCAACAGGCAGTAAAGGGGGTTCTCTAACAGTCCCGCAATATAGAATTGGAGCCTTGGCAGAAGTGCTCGGGAACGAAGGGGGCTTAAACGCGACAATTGATCAAGGCTATACGAACCTTCTTGAAAAAATGAAGGCTGCGTATTCGATGGACCCGGCCATACCTGAAGGTTTGAATGCAGAGTTGCGCCCCTATCAATTGGACGGTTACAAGTGGCTTACGCGCCTTTCAAGTTGGGGCGCAGGAGCCTGCCTAGCTGACGATATGGGACTTGGAAAAACTCTCCAGACTTTAGCATATCTTCTTTCGAGAAGCAAAGATGGTCCTTCTCTTGTTGTTGCGCCGAAATCTGTTGCACCCAATTGGAAGCAGGAAGCAGAAAAATTCACTCCCTCACTCAATGTCACTATCCTTAACAATGAAAAGAAGAAAAAGGAAATGGTAGAAAAGGCCGGGCCTCAGGATATAATAGTAATAACATATGGTTTGCTAGTGACACAAACGGAAGCACTTTCCAAAAAGATGTGGAATGTTATATGTCTTGACGAAGCTCATCAAATTAAGAATAAGAACACGCGAACGTCTAATGCCGCAATGGAATTGCATTCCAATCATAGAATGATTTTGACAGGTACACCTATACAAAATCATCTGGGAGACCTTTGGAATCTATTCCAGTTTATAAACCCTGGAATGTTGGGACCATGGCAGGACTTCTTGGATAAATATATCCGAAGCGGAGAAGCTGAAACAGAGGAAACCAGGGAAAAACTCCGAAGTTTAACAACACCGTTTATTCTTAGAAGGACAAAGGAATCCGTATTGAAAGATCTTCCTGAAAAGATTAGTTATCCACATCTGGTAGAACTGTCCAACGAAGAGATGCTGGTTTATGAAAAATGCAGAGCCGATGCAGAAGAATTCTTCAACAATGAGATGAAAAAGAAAGAAAAGTCCGAAATGAAGATATCTTTTTTTGAGATGCTAACACGGCTGAGACTTATTTCGAATGCAGTTCAGCTAGCGTATCCGGATTGGAAAAGGGGCTCTTCAAAAGTCAATGAACTAATGGATATTCTGGAAAACATAACTGAAACAAAAGCAAACAAAGTCTTAGTCTTCAGCCAATTTACCAGTTTTCTGGAAATTGTAAGCGATGAATTGAATAAGATGGGAATCCAACACCTATATCTTGATGGTCAGACATCAATGAAGGAGCGGGAACGCAATGTTAAAGAGTTTCAAGAAGGAGATTGTCAGGTGTTTCTCATCAGTTTGAAAGCCGGTGGACTCGGATTGAATCTCACATCTGCAAACTATGTAATCCTTATGGATCCTTGGTGGAATCCCGCAATAGAGAATCAAGCTGCTGACCGGGCTCACCGCATAGGACAGAAACGTTCAGTTACGGTAATTCGGATGGTCAGTGCGCAAACGATTGAAGAAAAAATCCTGAAGCTGCATGAAAAGAAACAGGATTTGGCCGACAAAATGTTGGAAGGAACAGCAGAAACTTCCTCGCTGTCTATGGATGATATACTTGACTTAGTTTCACCTTATAGATAAAAATCATATGGTAGAACGTCATATTTTGTCGGCCTTCGACGATTTTTTCGGGGAATACATTTCTGCTGTCATACAATTATCTTTGAAAGACACGCCTCTTGTCATTAATTCTGCCAGTGACAAAGGGAGTTTGATTTTCAGCCTGGAACTTCCCGGTAAAGTCCGATGCAGCGTGCGTGTGATTAGCAACGAACTGGCCCAAGACAGGACTTTGTCCTCGATCGAATCTTTTAAAAATTTCATACTGGAGGATTATTCCGAGGCGAGAATGATGACCGTAGATTCTGCCTTGAGATTTCTTGAACTGCCGGGGAGGATTGAGTTTCTGGACGAAGAAGAAAACTATCAGATGATGTATCGCATAGCAATCATAGCTGCGCAAGAGATTTTCGGTCAAAGAAACATTTACGGTGCTGAATTCATCAGTGAGAAATCACTGATATTCCATACCAGAGAGGGACAATTCAGAGTGAGGGTAGATGATTTCAAGTATAACTTGCGGGATACGATAGAAACTATGAAGCATTATATGAGAAAACCAATTAGAAAAAGATACGATAAAGAATGCAACGAGAAGAGATTAAAACAAGAATAGCATCATTGCTCAGGGAAATGGGGGCTGGAGCTTTTGAACGGGAGGAAGCTATAGGCCTTAGTCTGCTTTCCGCCTTCAGCGGTGAAAGCATCTTCCTTTTGGGACTTCCGGGTGTCGGGAAAAGTATGATTGCCAGAAGGCTTAAAATGGCCTTCAAAGACAGTACCTGCTTTGAATATCTGATGAGTCGGTTCAGCACTCCCGATGAAATCTTTGGTCCGGTTTCTATCGGGAAACTCAAGGATGAAGATAAATACGAAAGGGTCGTAGATGGATACCTACCTACTGCTGACGTGGTTTTTTTGGATGAGATATGGAAAGCCGGCCCCGCCATTCAGAACAGCCTCCTGACTGCTATCAATGAGAAAATTTTTCATAATGGCGACAAGGATTTGGAATTGCCTATAAAAGGAATTATCGCTGCGTCCAATGAACTCCCAGCCGAAGGAGAAGGGCTGGAAGCTTTATGGGACCGTTTTCTTATCAGATATGTTGTACGGCCTATAAAAAAAGACGAAGCATTTGTAGAATTGATTTCAGGCAAGTCGAGTCAATGCTGTGTACCGGATACAATCCGTTTTACCAAGGAGGAATATGAACAGATTCAGCAGCTGAAAGAAACCGTTACTCTTACCAATGATGTAATTGCTCTGATAATCAGTCTCAGGACAAAATACATTCTTGAAAAGGCCAGGCAGGACGCAGAAGAAAATACCGATGAAGAGACCAAGGATATTCCAATCCCCTATATATCGGACAGACGTTGGAAAAAGATAGTTGGAATCTTGAAGACTTCCGCTCTCCTTAATGGGCGAATAACCGTAAATCTGTCTGATTGTCTGCTTTTAGAGCATCTGATATGGGATAATGACCAACAAATAGAAGGCGTTGTCAATGATGTCTATACGGCAGTAAGCAAGAGTGTGGTACAAGCAATGACCAGAGTAACTAGCATCAATAGCTCCGGGATTGTTCAGGGCGAACAAGTATTGTACACTCCGGATGATGGAAATCATTATGTAATAGAAACCGGCAGTGGGCAAATGATTATAACAACAGCAGATTATGATAAACTAACAGGAGCCACTTCATACGGACGCTTTGTTAATGGGCATGAAATTGCTTTGTGTGAAGGAAGCGGAGATTTCCTTATTAAAAAAAACAGTCCCGGGAAAGTAACTATCAACAACTTCACTTATCCTCTGAAAGTAATGACAAAAGTAAAAACACCCATCACCGAGGAATCAAAAATTAAAAATCCGGGAGATATCCTTGTAGAGTTCCAGGCAAGTGTTGAAACCAATATATTTCTTAGGCCATTAAAAGAATATAAATTATTGTATGATAATTTGAAGAAGATAAAGCCGTCCGGCTCCAAACAATTCAGAAGATGACATATCGAGAGTACATAAAGAAGCTTCTGGAAATAATTCGGGGAGAGCAAGTTCTTGTAGGAGATCCAAAGAGGTTTCTGCCGGCTCCCGGAGAAGACGATCCCGGAATGCAAGCTGTTTTCAAAGCTGTGTCCGACCCCCATTTTATCGCTTCGCGTAGACATGACCCATTCTGGTATATCAAGGCGCAGCAGGAACTGGAAAGTTTGGCAATAAAAGCAGGGTCCTCACTTAATCCTGACCAAGAAACGATAGATGACATAGTAATGGAGTTTCTTGAGGATTTTCTCACCAGAGTTCTCGGAATGAAAGCCTTGGAAGAAAAACTTAAGAGCAAGAGTGATGTGGATGACAGCGAGGGGGAAAAAGAGGATGTTGATGTTGAAGAGATGGACGGCGAAGAAGATGGTGAAGGCTATGATGGCTCATCCAACGAGGGTGATAAACCTAATGAATGTCTCCCTAATATGGCTGAGGTTGGTGCGGATTCTAATTTGAAAGCCCCATATGAATCTGGAGCGGCCGAAGATTTTCCATCGGAATCTGATTTGGACAAACTGCTTGACAACCTTTTTCCTCAAGAAAATGCAGACAAGGAGAATATTGATTCTATTGAAAAAACGGATGATGGCGAAGAAGATGATACCGATAAATCAAGTAATAATATTGGGGCTGACAATGAGCCAAACTCAAATCAAGACTTCAAACTTCCATCAGACGACATTGATTTCCAGAAGGAAGATGGTAATGATCAAGATTTTACAGTCGGCAGCGGAGATAACAAGGCTGAGAATAGGAGAAGAGAAAATGCTTTCTTACGAAGCATTCCAAAAGAACTTTTCAAACTGGCCAAGTTGATTGGGCGTAGTGGGTCCGCTGGATTCAGGCAGAGCGGCTCGTTCCCATCAGCTACGAAAAGCGATATCACGGGTATTACTATCGGAGACAACTTGAGCTCCATCCTGCCATCAGAAACTGCACTATTGGCTTGTCCGGCAACGCAAACAGTCTTTTTCAGGAACTTGGTTGAGAAGCGTCTTCAGATTTTCGCTTCTGCATCCAGCGGTACAGTTCCAATAGAACGCCAAGATGGACCTGTAATTATCTGCCTTGACACCAGTGGCTCTATGGTTGGAGAGAAAGTTGATGCTGCTTGTGCATTGACAATGGCAATAGCAATAATAGCTCAACGTCGGAAAAGAGATGTACTGATTGTAAAATACTCTGACTGGCACTACTTATTCAAGGTAACCAATATGCAAAGAGATAAGGCAGGCCTTGAAATGTTCCTCAGTAAATTTGAAGGTGCCGGTAATTCAGAAAACGAATTATTCCGATGGCTATTTGATGATATCATTCCTAAAGAACCAAAATTTCAATCTGCAGACATTTTGTGCGTAAGTGATTTCGGGTGGGAAGGATTGCATGGTGATACATATCGCAGGATAGAAAAAGCGAAGAAAAAAGGTTTGAGATTCTATGGACTGAATGTAATGAGTAAAGAAGATAATAATGGTATGTTTCAAAATTATTGTGATGATGTAATGAACGAAGTCTGTGATTCTTTATGGTGTTACCAAAATGGAAGGTGTTGGGAAGTTGGCATGAAAAGGAAGGATAAGACATCCAAGGCAAATCAGGAAGAAGGGAAAGGAAAACAAAAGAGGAGACGGAAAATCGGATACATTTAGCACTATGACATTATTTTGTATAGGTGCAATGATACTTTTGCAAAAGAACAAAAACAAACAAAATACTTTTATGGAAAAAATGAGTTTATGCGAGGGCGTTGTTGCCCAAATGATCGAAAATGAAGCTTGGCAGAACCTGTCAAGTGAATTTCCTTTTTCTCTGGAACAGCTTGAGAAATATGCAGACCGTCTTGATTGGGAGATGGTCTCAGGAAACAACAACATCTTCTGGACAGTCGCGATGCTTGAAAAATTCAAGAACAGGATTCATTGGGATAAACTGGCCAATTCCTATGATGCCGAAGAAATGGCCGAAGAAATCCTTGAGAAATTTAAAGACAGATGGGACTGGAATGAATTTTCAGAGAGCGGGAATTTGACTCCGGCAATTGTCGAGAAGTATGCTGATAAACTTTGTTGGAAAAAATTGATTGACAATTGGAACTTCATCAGGAGGGATAAAATGGACCTTTCAAAGTTCGTCGAGAAGTATCAGGACAGAATTCCAGGTTCGGACTTTAAAAACTCCAGACTTTGGACTGAACTTGTCTCCGAAAAACAGATAGAGATAAAGAAATCCATAAGTACAAACCAACTTTAATTGTCAACCATGCAAAGCAAAACAGACCTTGAAAAGGAGTTGACCGCTTTGACGAAATGCCTTCAACAGTACAAACTGTCTTTTGAAGGCATTTCTTGCATTACCGGTCCCACATATAACCTTTATAAAATCATCCCGAAACCAGGAGATAAAGTTTCAAAATTCAAGAATCTTCAGGAGGATTTTTCTGTTTCTCTAGGGACAGCTGTCAGGGTGATTACACTTTCTGACAGCATAGGTATCGAGATTCCACATAATAAAGAGGCAAGAGATATCATCAAGTATATTGACCTGAATATCCTCGAATCGGATAACTCGAATCTTCCTGTGATTCTGGGCTCAACAATTTATGGGGAGACGGTTTGCGAGGACTTGACGAATATGTCTCATCTACTTCTGGCCGGAGCCACAAAGCAAGGGAAAACAAATTCCATCAGGTCTATTATTGCAGGGCTGATTCAACGTATTCCAGCTCAAGAAGTCAAATTTGCATTATTTGACACAAAGGGCTACGAACTGCAAGAATGTTCCTCATTGTTTTCCAGAGATTATCTGGTAATGGAGCCGAAATACTCATCAAAGGAGGGAGAGGAAAATCATTGTATCAGCACAACGGTTGAAGAAGCATCCTCTAAACTATCTGCAATATGTATGGAATTGGAGAGCCGATATGAAACTCTTAGCAAGCACAAACTTAGAAACATTGAAACTTACCAAAGGGAATACAAGGCATATAAGATAACAGGAGGCTCTCCATATATGCCATATATTGTTGTCATCATTGATGAAGTTGCAAATTTGGTGCTAAACCACAAGTTGGGCAAAGAAATTTTAAGCAAGATTGTTCGGATTGCCGCCAAAGGAAGATGCGTTGGAATTCATATGATAATCTCAACGCAACGGCCAAGTTTCGATGTAATCTCCGGAATTATTAAAGCCAATTTCCCGTCCAGACTGGCCTTCCGCACATCTAGCCGGGTTGATTCAATTACCATTCTTGATTGTCCCGGAGCAGAAAAACTGACTGGCAATGGGGACGCATTGTATTCTGCTGGATATGATTTATGCAGGGTTCAAACCCCTCTGCTAGGAAATAAGGATTTCAAACAAATCATTGAGTCGAAACCCAAAGGGACTGGAGTGCCATATTATTTGCCATTTGTCGATAATGAGCTACTTGTTCCAGATGTAGAATCGAGTAAAAACAAAATTGATGCAGATCCTATGATTGAAGATGCGGCAAAGGTTGTAATTCTTCTTCAGAAAGCGTCCACATCGCTTCTTCAGCAAAGGCTTGGTTTGGGCTTTGCTCGGGCAAGTCGGATAATGGATCAATTGGAAGAACTGGGCATAGTCGGAAGAAAAGACGGCAGAAAGCCAAGGGAAATACTTGTTTCGAATATATCTGAACTGAAAAAAATAAAACTATGAAATTGTCAAAAGAACCGATTCAACTTGCCTTTGTAAAACTCAATGGAGAATGGTATGCAGATGTCCCTTTTTGGCATGGGACCATAAATTCATTACAAATGAAAGGAGTGACAAAGTCCTTATTGGATAACCTCTCAACAAATGGACATTTTATTCTTTTTCAATTGGCAACCGAACAATTTCCAGGTTGCGATATCGCTACCCTTAGAACTAAACATAGAATAGGAGCTACATATGAATTGCCATACATATACGAAACATCACTCCATCAACATGGTGATATTTTAGATTTTGGGACAGGATTGAAGCGAATATTAGGTGAATGTCCAGAGAAAATATATTTTGCTCAGGTACATGACGAATTTACTAATAAACTTATTGCTAAAATTGTTGAACTAGAAAGTAAACAAAGCAAATGAATGATATATACAACCTATTCAAGCATGCAGATCGAAAGACAATCGAACTGTTCCTATCGGGAAAGTCTGCTTTTGAAGTGCTCAGGTCCTACGAAATCGCTTTTGGCTCGCCACAACTTCTGGCATACGAAAGAGATACCTTAGCCGCCATCATTGATAAATTTTTATCTTCAGATGAAGAATCACAACTGTTATTCTGCGAGCATTTGGAAAAGGGAATATCTATACAGAACATAAAGGCAAAGAGAAAAGCCGAACGTCAAATCAGAAGATTAGAATTCCGGCTTCAGTTCAAGTGTTTTTTAACAAGAATCTTTCGGCGCCATGACATTGCAGATTCTTTGTGGAAGCAGTATTTTGGTCATAAAATCAGAAAATAAATATTTGGGCTCTCTCGATTGAGAGCCCTTATTTCTTGGTTAGAATCTTATCTGCCATACCATATTCTACTGCTTCACCGGCTGTCATCCAAAAGTCCCTGTCCATATCAAAGAACAGCTGTTCGGAAGTTTTGCCAGTATGATGTGACATTATATCACATATCTCCTGCCTGGTGCGTTCTATCTCTTTCGCTGCAATAAGAATGTCTGAGGCCTGGCCTTTTGCACCGCCAAGCGGCTGATGAATCATCACTTTTGCGTGAGGAAGAATACAGCGTTTGCCTTTCGCACCGGCACATAGAATCACACTTCCCATAGATGCTGCCATCCCGGTGCATATTGTGGATACATCGGGTTGGATAAGTTGCATTGTATCATAGATGCCAAAGCCGGAAGAAACCTCTCCACCCGGCGTATTGAGATAAAGTGAAATGTCTGCCGTAGGCTTTACCGAAGCGAGATAGAGCATTTGTGCCTGAATGATGTTTGCTACATCATTGTCGATTGGGACTCCGAGGAAAATTATTCTGTCCATCATAAGACGACTGAACACATCCATTACTGCAACATTGAGTTTCCTCTCTTCTACGATTGACGTCCCAATCATACCGTCCATAGCAACGGTATAATCGTGAAGAGTCATTGGGTTGACGTTTCTTTCTGAACGTGCGAACTTTTCAAAATCTTTCATTGATATATTGTTTTTCGTACAGCAAAAGTATAAGTACACCCTTACAAAAAATGTCATACTCAACCAAGACATTATTTGTCACGGATAGTATCCATATTTGCATTAACAAAACAAAACGTTCTTTGAGATACCGGAACTATTTGAATTGTCTGCTGAAATCGGCAGATGTCGGAAGTCTCTTCCGATAATAATGTTTGACTGGGGCGCTCTTCTGCGCCTGCAGTCCTTCCACTCCGAGCCGTAGGTTTGTACACCAAGGTGTACTGGAATCTACGCCTCTCTGCTCCAGGCCAGCGTGCTCGAAGAGCGTCGCACAACCTTCGCACTTGAAAACTTCCGGTATCTCATTGACGTTTACTTATATTGACATGGACGACTATCAGTTTTACAATTTCCCCGCAACAGTTACAGCCTTGGAAGTCAAAATTTCCAAGATTGCAGTTGAAAATTGTGGATGGGCCTGTTATGACCCCACTCAAAATATTTTTTTAAAGAAATGCCATAACGTAAAATACAGGGAAAGTTTGTACCACTCATTTGAGATACCAAAGAAAAATGGAGGCGTACGGCAGATAACAGCACCAACGGGCAAGCTAAAGGAGATGCAAAAGGCCCTCGCAATTTATCTCTCAAAATTCTACTCGGCACCTTGGCCCGTAAACGGCTTCACTATCGGTTGCTCAGTCTATACAAATGCAATTGCTCATTGCGGAAAAAATTATGTATTCAACATCGACTTGAAAAACTTCTTCCCGAGCATCACTTCAGATATGATAAAAAGGAGTCTCCTTAAAAGGGGCCTTCAGCCGGAGGTTGCCAAGTATATTTCAAGTATTAGCACCTTGGAAGGAGCATTAACACAAGGTTCTCCGACTTCACCTATCGTCTCTAATCTCGTATGTTTTGATATGGACATGAAATTATTGGCATTATCCCAAAAATATGGTCTGAGGTACACCAGATATGCGGACGACATAACATTCAGCAGTCAGCATAACGTTTATTCTCCGGAAGAAGGCTTCCGTATTGAACTCCAGAAAATAATTGAAGACTTCGGATTTAAACTCAATGAGGAGAAAACCAGGATTCAAAAGAGAGGGATGCGGCAGGAGGTGACCGGTTTGACTGTCGGTGAGAAAGTTAATGTTTCAAGAAAATATCTAAAGAATCTGCGTTCAATGATTTTCAAAATGGAGATGCGCGGATTTAATGATCAAGAATTCAGGCAAGCACACGGCAAGGTTGCATACCTGCTGATGATTAGAGGGAAAGACGATCCGTGTGCTATTAAATTAAAAAATCGTCTAAGATCAATCAAAGGCTATAAAATGGGGATAGCTAATGCTCGATAAATGATAACAAAGGCTCTCATATTCAAGAAAAATACCGAAGCATTCAAAAAAGCCATCCAGAAATTTCGTAATTATCTTGCGAATAATGAAGATGCTTCTCCAAAAGAATGCTGGGAAGAAGCAAGTTATGAATTCAGGCGTGTAATCAATGGATATCTTTCCGAATTCTCTAGTGGCGACGAATTGTATATGTATTCCCATCTCATATTTGACGATTGTAGAGATGGATTGATTTGTCAATGCAAGAAAGAATATGCGAATTTTGCCAGAAGAAAAGCTTGCCAGAAAATACAAAGGGTTTATGTGGAGTCTTCCATCGTGCCTCTTTTAAAGAAAATTGATGAGGAAAGCAATCACCGTTACAACCTGAGAGCCTACGACTTTTATTTTCGGCAAAATAGTCTGGCTATTATATTGTATGTGAACGACAATGAGAAAGGCAGTAAAAAAAGAATTTTGAGATTCAATATCAAATATTCAAATTTGTATGACGAGTCCATAAATGACATTGCTTTGAATGTCGTCAAAATGTTGGATTTAATGGCCGATTTCGGGCCTTTTATCTCTTCATCGTCGTACATTAGAGGAAGGCAAGAAAACTGGAAATGGATAGACTGACGTTGTTATGGCATACATTCAATACATACAAAATGAGCAGCATTTCAAGGAAGTATTAAGCAAGGCTGCCAATGTAAAGGAATCACTCTGGATTGGCACTGCCGACATAAAGGATTTATATGTCGGTGATGAGCCGTTTCTCGGGGTTCTTGCCAAACTGCTGAAAGAAGGCAGGGAAATTCGACTTATCCACGCAAAAGAACCGGGGCCAATCTTCCGTGAAGAATTCGACAGATACCCTATTCTCATAAAACAACTGGAAAGGCAACTGTGCCCAAGGGTTCATTTTAAGATTATGGTGTTTGATTATAGGGAGGTCTATGTAGGCTCAGCCAATCTCACCGGAGCCGGCATCGGAGCGAAAGGCATCAACAAGAGGAACTTTGAAGCTGGAATTCTCACTGATGATTTCGCTATAGTAGATGCTGCATGTAATCAGTTTGATGATGTATGGGTGGGTAAACACTGCAAGAATTGTCTGCGCCGGGATGTATGCGGAGCACCCATAAAATAGCAGAAGAAAACTATGGCAAAGTTGGATATCCCGTGTTTTTATTTCGAATAGTTGGACGAGAGACATTGCTTCAGTTTCACATCATAGAGGAAGTTTTGATAATCTCCTTTTATGAATTTCACGAAATCATAGCCCGGGCAATACTCTCCTGTGGGGAATTTAGCACCTGACGTTGGCTCACACAAGTGTTTTGAATATGCACACGCACGTGGAATTAAGCCTAATTCCAACATAGCTTCCTCATGAAACTTGCTGAACTCTTTACTATGGCCACGCTCTTTTTGATGGGATAATTCATGAACAAGCACTTGCCTTATAGTCTCAGCATCATGGAACAAATAATATCGGTTGTAGTGAATTGTACCATTACAATCCGTATTTGCTATTGCTCGTCCCGGATAACTTCTGCTCCTGGTAAAATTCAGGATCTTGAGCTTATGGAACGGCACGCCTAAAATCCCGGCAAAGTTTTCAGCTTCCATATAAATTAAGTCATAAAAGCGTCGGAGAACAAAAGTCTTTTGATCTAAGGGGATTCTTTTCACATTCTGCCGTAGACCACGATAATACACGCACAATTGATCCAATGTTGCAGGGTCATTACCTTCATAAGCCTCTGGTTGTTTATAACGGAAATCTGTCCATGATAAGTGTCCGTGTTCTGTGCAAATGAAGTCGGCCAGTCTGTACAAGTCATTCGGACCTTGCCGAACAGAATACGAATTTATGTTACAGGGAAATTCAACAGTGAGGTTTTCATACCGTTTAATCCGGAAGCGGCCAACCGGTGATTCCAAAGAAACAAAGCCATTTTCCTGTAGCCCACCTTGAATAAGAGCAGATACAATTTCATCTCTTTCAAGTTTTTGCACTCGTATTTCTCCTGAAGTCAAAGCGCCCATTGCTTCAAGAATGATTATCGGATTGAGCTTCATAGCAGTTTTATCGCAATTTGTGCGCAGGCTTCTGCATCAGCAAGTGCATGATGATGGTGTTCAAGATTATATCCGCAGGCTGCGGCCACAGTTTGCAGCTGATGGTCCTCCAAATCCGGCAGAAGTCTTCGCGAAGGAACGAGCGTGTCGTAGAATTCATAATCCGGATAATCCATTTGGTATATTTGAAAGACTTCTTTCAGACAGCCCTCATCAAATGGAGAATTATGTGCCACTAATGGAAGGCCTTGAATCTTCGGTTCTATTTCTTTCCATACGTCAGGAAAAATTGGCGCATTGTCTGTGTCCTCCGGGCCAAGTCCATGAACCTGCTGACAGAAATACTGATAATAATCTGGCTCCGGGTGTATCAAAGAATAATATGAATCCACCACATCCCCGTTCTTTACTACAACAATACCGACAGAGCAAACACTGCTTCTGCACTCATTGGCTGTTTCAAAATCGATTGCTACAAAATCTTTCATATTGACGTTTTATTAATCTTCTTTTTGTTTTGGTGTTTTGATGCTTCCATTGTCGTTTTTTCTATTGCCTGCACTATTTCTTTGCGACGACGTTCAAGGGCTATCGATGAATAATCATTTTCATATTCGGCATCCAGAATATCTGCAACCAGTGAAACAATTACTGAATATGCATCATTGAATGTAGTCGCTCTTATACCATATGAATCTATCCATAAATAGCCGCAAGAGTACCTGATGTATAAATTACTCGGGTTTTTCACGATAAGGTCATATCCTCTCAATTGGAACTTTGCACTGTGCCCGTCATAGCCATGAGCTCTCAGTTCCAAGGTCAAAGATAATAGACTGAAATCAAAATATGCTGAATCATAGACGCTCGCAGACCTTTTTAAAAAGGGAGCAATATTGTCTCTCTCCTTCAGTAAGGCTAATGTTTGACTTGGGTGCTTTGTGCTCATCTTCAGCAATATTTACTCTTTTTCAGATGCAAAAGTACTTATCAAGTAGGAAAAATAATGTCATAGTCCACTGTGACATTTTTTGTCAAGGATAATTTCTACCTTTGTATCGTCAAGCAAAAAAGATTATGGCAACATCTACTATCGCAAAGCAGAACTGGCTTCTAAGCACCATCAGGAGAAAAGGTCCGATTACCCTAAAGGAACTGAATGAATTATGGACGGATAAAAACAATGATATGCTCAATCCTGAGCATAAAGAATTGCAGTACAGGACCCTGCGCCGTCACATTGAATTCATTGAAGAATTTTATGGAATTTCCATCAAATGCGACCAGGGATTCAATGAATATTATGTGGATGACGGCAGCGAGAGCGAAAACGATAAAGTCAAAAGCTGGTTGCTTGATACCATTGCGATTGACAATCTCTTAAGCGAGAAAAGGACTTTGAAGGAAAGGATCCAGATGGAAGATATTCCTCGTGGACGTGAATATCTCCAGACCATAATTGAAGCGATGAAAGACGGGTTCAAATTGAAAATGACATACTTCAGTTTTTGGGATAATGACAAAAGGACTATCTTGATCGAGCCATATTTCATTAAGGTATTCAAGCAGCGCTGGTATGTTATTGGTCCATCCGATTATCATCCTGATGACCCACATATTTATGCTCTCGACAGGGTTTTGGAATTAAAGCCTACATCTTTCCCTTTTGACTATCCGGGATCGTTTGACCCGAAAGCTTATTTTTATGACAGCTTTGGAATATTTCATTCCGATGACGAGCCCTACAACATTGAGATTAAGGTAAAAGGTCGGCAGCAGGATTATATAGAATCACTTCCTCTCCATCACAGCCAATACTTGATTGAAAAGAATGAGGAAAAAGATTATTCGGTCTATGGATTCAAGATGAGACCGGAGTTCGATTTGATTCAGGAAATCGCTGCCAAAGGAGACACATATGAAGTCCTTGCGCCTGAAGAATTCAGATATGAAATTGCAGATTTCTTGAAAAGGGCATCAAAACTATACGAATAAGCTATGAAAGAAAGTGTTGATCTTAAGAGTGCACCTTTCAACATTGCATATCAAGTTGGCAGATTTGTTGGACGGTTAAGTTGCCTGAAATGGAGAATACATTCCTTGTTCCTTTAGAATCCGATTTGTAGTTTGATAAATGTTTTGAAATTGTTCGTCACGGTTCCGTCTGGCAAAGGGCCTCGAAGATATGTACTACGTCGAGAGCGCAGCCGTTTCTACAGAGGAAATCGGCAATCCCATATATCCGCCGGCAAAGCGCTGTCTCACTAATCACGGAGTGGTTTTCGATGCAGGGAAAAGGGCTAGGCAGATTACGCCTGAAGACTATGATAGGTTTGACAGGATAATCTGTATGGACTCCAGCAATCTGCGCTGGCTACGCCGAATCATCCCCGATGACCCGCAGAAGAAGGTGCATCTATTGATGTCCTACACCGGTCAGGGCCGCGATGTGGCAGACCCGTGGTACACCGGTGATTTTGAAACAGCCTTCCAAGACATCCTCGAAGGCTGTGAGGCAATGTTAAGACTACCGCTATGACAAAAGAAGAAAAATACGAGGCGCTGCTTCCTGTCGTTCATTCGCTTATGAGCGGCGAAGAGGATGAGATAGCCAGAATGGCCAACCTAGCCGCCCTGCTTCACCACGAATTCGGATTCTGGTGGACGGGGTTCTACCGCGTAAGTGAAGATGACGATCTTGTTCTGGGACCTTTTCAGGGTCCGCTTGCCTGCACAAGAATCCAACTTGGCAAGGGAGTCTGCGGAACTGCCTGGGCCGAGGATAGAACTATTGTCGTTCCAGACGTATCGAAGTTTCGCGGACACATTGCCTGTTCCAGTGAGTCAAAGAGCGAGATAGTCGTGCCGCTACGATGCCACGGTCAGGTTGTTGCCGTGCTGGATATAGACAGCCGCGAACTTGGCACCTTCGACAAGACAGATGCGCTGTGGCTTGAGAAAATTGCAGCCTGCGTCTATGGTCCGCAACGAGACATATGGTTTGCCGCCGGATGCTTCTGGGGAGCGCAGAAGTTCTTCAAAATAATTCCCGGCGTGGAGTTCACTGAAGTGGGATTTGCAAACGGCTGGGAGCAGAACCCGACTTATAAGCAGGTATACACGGACACTACGGGCCACGCGGAGTGTGTTCACGTAAGATACAATCCGGAGATGATCTCCCTGAAGGAATTGGTCCGTCTGTACTTCAAGATTATCGACCCGCTGAGCCTTAACAAGCAGGGAGAGGATGAAGGGACAAGATACCGTACCGGAGTGTATTACGAGGATGAACGGGACTTTGATATCCTGTCAAAAGAGTTCTTCAGAGTGGAGAAGAAACTGGGCTGCGAACTGGCTGTGGAATTGCGACACATCATCTGTTTTTACAGGGCTGAAGATTATCACCAGGACTATCTGGACAAGACTCCGGGAGGATACTGTCACCTGAGTCCCGAGATGTTCAAGTTGGCCGCTAAATACAAGAAAAAATGAGACTTGTAATCCAAAGAGTAAAGGAAGCCTCCGTCACCATTGATGATAGATGCTGGCCGTACATCGGCCCGGGTCTTTTCATCCTTGTTGGCGTAGAGAATGGAGACACCGAGGAAGATGCTGAGTGGCTAGCTGCAAAGACAGCAGGGCTGAGGATATTCAATGACGAGAATGGGGTTATGAACCGCAATGTCGTTGAGTTTAACGGACAGCTTCTTGCTGTCTCCCAATTTACGCTTACGGCATCTACCAAGAGAGGTAATCGCCCTTCATACATACGTGCTGCAGGCCATGACCTGGCTATTCCCCTATATGACCGATACTGTGAACTTCTTGCAGAAAGGGCTGGAAGACAAGTTTTCAAAGGGGTATTCGGTGCTGATATGCAGTGCGCCCTTGTCAATGACGGTCCGGTAACAATAATAATCGATTCGAGGATTAAAGAATAACACTATGAACGGAAGTAAGTTTTTGCAGGTGCTGACCCTGCTTGTATGTCTTGGGATGGCGTATTTCTGCTATAAAACCTATAGCGAAGCGAAACAGATGCACACTGAAACCCAGGCATTCTTTGCAAAAGCCGATTCATTGCTTTCTATCGCAACCACACAGAAGGCGGCCAAATCGGTAGCAAGGACAACAACCCGTGCTGCCGGGTTATTTGATCAGCTAGTTTCCGACTTGGAGAAAGATTATAAAGAATCTCAAAGGGAGAAAGCTAGAGCGGAAGCCGCGAAGAAAATAGTTGTTTCGATGCCGTACAGGATTGAAGATAGATATGTGGAATGGGGGCTTGAAGATCCAGAAATCCTTGGTGAGGAAGCCGGCGTTGTCGGTATTCAAGTTGTGGTAGACCAGTCCGGACGAGTGAAAAAGACATCTGTCCATTCAGCAACTACTATCACTGATGAGAACGTGATTGATGCCGCCAGAAAAGCTGCTCTCAAGGTCCATTTCAACAGTAACTACGACGCTCCTGAGACACAGAACGGCGTTATTACTTACAACTACAAGCTGAAGAAATAAGTCATAATGTTTTATGGGATATGAGCTCTGTGTTTATCGATAAAATCAAATTTCATAAAAACGAAATAGTATGTCGATTGCCAGACGGAAAAGGATGGCAGAAAGCACATTTCCGTCAAGGAGAACTCGATGGTGCCTGTGGTGCATATTCCGTAGCAATGCTTCTTAACATTCTTGGCGTCTTTCAAGCCGAGATGATGCAGCAGCCAGAAAAGTTGGACTATCGAAAAAGAATAACAAGGCTGGTTCTTGAACTCAATAGACATGGCCTTTACAAAGATGGCTTAGACCGGGCCGAGGTTAAGAAGATTGTCAACAAATGCTATGGGACAATTTTATCGGCAGAATCCACAACCGCAAGATATACTCCCAAAAGAGTCATAGAATACATTGCGGATAATATTCGCGCCAACAATCCGGCAATGATGAATATCCAATGGAAAAGTGGTGGAGGACATTGGGTTGTCGTTGTCGGGATGGAGAGTGACGACAATGGCAATCCTAATAAATTTTACACGTTGGATCCGGGCGAAGAAGCCCCGAAGAGTATGGAAGATTTCCCCTTCCTTAAAATTACACAGGGAAAATCTGAATATCCTCATATGTATTGTGCGTCGGAAGACAGCAAGTGTTGTTATGTATTTGATGCCGTTTCTATAAAAATGCGGCAGCCAAAAACAAATAATTAGAGCTGTCAGATATTGACAAAAAGCCACCGTAGCTTTGCAGAAAATTCACAATACTATGAAACCAATTATCGTAAATCGCAAACCCTGCAAATGCCCCAAATGCGGAGGCAAAGTTGTAAAGATTGTCTATGGAGAACCCGGTCCTGAACTGTTCGAGATGGCAGACCGCAAGGAAGTAGTTCTCGGAGGCTGCTTCATCCATATGGAAGGAGATCCGCAGTGGGCCTGCTGTGAGTGTGAACAACAGTTCTGGAAGAAATAATGGGAATGTACGGAGCCATAATCGGAGACCTGGCAGCGTGGACATACGAACACCACGTTGCTCAGTTCTATTCACGTCTAGTGGCAGAGGATGCCGAACTTTCTGATGAGGGCAGAATTGCGTCTATTATGCTGCGTGATATGGACACTCACGGCAATGCCGGAGTTCCGCGCAGTTTCCAGACCAGAGACCGGGAAACCATCGATGTAGTCTCGGCTGATTATGGCAGGCTGCCATTCGAGAAGGACGACTCCAAAGAGGATTGCATAGCAGGCGTATGCGATTATTTCAAGGATGAGCCTGACAATGGGCAAATGTACGCACTCAGAATTCTTACATCCATCTGCTACGACCTGTGGCACGGAGCAACCAAAAAAGAAGCGCTCCTATCTCACGAGGGCAAGCAGCTGAAACAAATTCTTGACAACTGCGACATTCATACGATTCCTGACAGCAAGGCAAAAGTTCTGGCCATCTACCTTGCCAGAGCCTGGGACTGCTTCGAAAAATCCTGGGACTTCACCTCTGCTTTGCACAATGCCGTCAAATGGGACGGAGACAGGCATCTTACCTGTATGCTGACCGGGGCCATTGCAGGAGCAATGTATGGCTATTACTTCATCTTCAAAAAGGGAAGCAACCCCGCAGAGTCGCAGGATGTACTTCATCTTCCGGATTATCTGCAACGTCAGTATGCAGAACAGACAAAGCACGAATGGAAGAACCGCTTTTTCTATCCCAAGAACGAAGCGATGACGAATGTCACCAAGTACGACTGGAAACCCTATCAAAGCGCATTTGAAGGAAAGGAAATCAGTGCAGGACTCGAAAAAAGCATCCGGCTAGCCTTTCACCCGGGCTGGGATGACCGATACGGATTCTATCTGGAAAACGGATGGTATTACGTCTATCGCTCATTCTTCCTAATGTACAGATTCAGAATAGTGAAAGGACAGAAAGAACCGTTCCGCATCGTCAATCTCCAATGTTCCGGAGACCACTTTGATAAGGAAGAATCCGCACTGCGAGAAGCAATGTATTCCGCGGAATTCCATTGGGAAATGTTGAATCAATGACGAAAAATAGACAAGCTATGCAGACCTTCGCCGCCATAGACTTCGAGACAGCCAATTCATACCCTTCCAGCGTATGTTCGGTGGGTGTAGTTATCGTGCGTGGTGGCGAGTTTGTTGAGCGCTTCTACTCCCTGATTCAGCCCGAGCCGAATTATTACGACTGGTGCTGCCAGAGAGTCCACGGGCTTTCCGAAAGGGATACGGACGATGCCCCGGTGTTTCCGTATGTCTGGGAAAAGATTGCACCACACATCGAGGGCCTTCCGCTTGTAGCGCATAATGCCAGGTTTGACGAAAGATGCCTGAAGGCGGCCTTCCGGACATATCAGATGGATTACCCGGATTATGTCTTCTATGACACGCTGAAGGCATCTAGGGATTACTTCGGTTATGATTTACCTAATCACCAGTTGCAGACTGTGGCCGAAGCTTGTGGATACGACCTCACAAATCATCATCACGCACTGGCCGATGCAGAAGCCTGTGCAGTCATAGCACTCAAAATACTGTAACGCTTATGTCAGACAGAACAGACCCCGCTTGGGACGAATACTTGAGCACAGGAGAAGATCCTACCGGTGGTGCGCTCGAAGAGGCTGATGAGGAAATCGTCAGTGATGAGGTTGTGCCCGGAGAATGGCAGCAATACAGCAAGCCAGCCATGAACAAGCCTCACGTGAGGAAAGCATTTACAATGGTCGGCTTCGAACAGTTCTTTGATGTTCTGGAAGTGCTGGTCGTCATCATATTTTTACTGGCCTGTGTAGGAACCTGCTCATAATGGCATTGATGAAATGAAGAACTACTCCTTCTCAAATCTCACCGTCAGGCCTTTCCCGACAATCGCAGACCTGAATAATCCCTGGATATTCGGAGGTGTTCAGGTTCTCATCAATGTCTCCGGCCACGAATACCACAAGGATGTTCTCAAAGCGATAGAGTCAAAAGGAATTCGTTGGTATCATTTCCCTTTAGTGGAGGAGGGTCCTGATATGGGATTGGAGAATATTCTGGCAGCTGTGCGTGAACTTATGAAGGCTGATGCTGCTGGAGAGAAGGTCATACTGCATTGTTCTTTCGGCAACAATCGCAGCCGGACGGTTGCAGAGGCTTTCCATTTCAAGAAGATGGGATTTCATCTGGAGGATGAATACAAGGGATATCCAAATCATCTGGCGTATAACTGTGGCGAAAGGCATTTGCCTCCTTTGAACGACATAGAGCAACTTTTACGATGAAAAAGAAAAAATACTACGGAAGCAAGAAACTGTTTCTAACATTTTCCAGCGAGGACACGCTGTCATATTCAACCATTATTGAGAATATAATGGTGATGCTATATCTTGATGAAGCCGATGACATGCTCTCATACAAGGACGCCAAAGAAGCATTGAATGAACTGTCCCGTGACGATTATGATGAACTTTATTCAACTGCTGTTTCTTTTTATTCGGACTGGGATACTCAGAGATATATGGATAGATATGGTATTTGTGAAGGAATGAGACTTGAAGTTTTGGACGACGAGGATGCTGAAGGATTTCTGGATGATGTCGAGTCACTTTCCTGGAATGGATTCATTGCTTGGGAACTTCCCGAATCCGGTTGGGAATAAAATTCGGCGCGAAAAAGTTTAAGCGATGAGATATCTTTCAAACGAGGCAATACGTGATGAAATCCTTGAAGGGATGCATTCACAAGACATTGACGAAACTGAATTAGCAATAAGGCTTGACACTTCCGTTGAAAGTATCCACGAGATGCTATCACATGGGTATAACTATTCTGTAGAGGAAATCCAGACGGTTCTGGGGGAACTTGATCTTAGCTTGCGTTTTGAAGTCGCCCCATTCTAAAACTTAGGTGAAAAAGAAATAATAACTCGTAAAGCATCGCGAGCCCTCACTAGGAGGCGCCAACCGAGCAGGGATGCCACGGTGGCAAAATGATGCGGATTATCAATATCAAAACAACATCCATTATGAGTAAACTTACACTCAAAGACGAAGAGATATTCTTCGGTTTCATTCACGCTGACGGAAGTCGCGAGGGATTCATCAAGAATCAGCCCACAGTTGAACAGTTGCAGAAAGTCTGGGAATTGAGCCCGGAACTGTTCACCGGCACTTGTGGATGTGGAGAAACGAATTTCGTTTTCGGCCACGTCGTAAAAGTGAATGCGCTTATCCCCACTCAGGTAGAAACTAGCTGTGTGGAATTCATTTGTCCCGTCTGCGGGAAAAGAACAAAGCTGGGAGCGAATTACCAACTCGCACAGTGTCGGATTGCTTTCTTGAAAAAATTCAGAAAAATTTGAGCTGTCAGAAGCTGACAAAACTGCACCGTACCTTTGTGACATAAAATTACAGAGGTATGGATAAATCTTATTTTGGCGAGTTGAAGAACGACCTTGAACAGCTACGGAAAATACGCGCTAGCATTGAAAATGTACGTTCAATTAAGGAGAAAACTCACGAAAACCTTGAAGCGATGGGAGATGAGTTTGATGAGTGTTTTGACCTTGAAGACCAGATTACTTCTCTAGAGGGCATAGTTGATGACCTGGACTCTGCCATTGACGAACTTGAACTTGTTATTGAAGCATAGCGACATATGGAATACTGGGAGTTTTATAATGGTGGCGACACCGACAATGACGACTTATATGACAGTAATGACTGATGAAGTGATTCGCTTGATGGAGGAAGACCGGAAGCGGCGACTCACAAGAGTTCGCAATGCTCTTGGCTTCAAAAAAGGAGACGGGAGATATGTCCGCTATAAAGGGCCTTACATATTCCCGAATGGTAAAGGATACTATGTTTTTACCATTTTCGACCCAGCACTGAAAGGCTGTCATACAGGTTTGACCCATTACGCCCTTCTGGACATAAGGAACGAGAAAACCTGCCGTCAGGCAACAGCAGATGAATGTCTGGATGTTATGATGCACAGGGTACAACAACTTTACATTGACTGATGCCTATGGATACCTACAAAGTCTTCCGTAAATTCCTTCGCGACAACGATTGCGAGCAGCAATTTGATGCTGCCTTCTATGAGCAGTGCGGAGCCAATGTGCTCGATAAGACCTTAGCGGATATCCTCGTGATTGACGAAGGGTTCTTCGGGAGAGTTTTCCGATGGGATTTCACGCCTCAGGGACGTGAATACTGGAAAGAAATCGATATGAAATGGTTCAAGCTAATGGTTAAGCGAAAGTAGGTATTATGCGAACGGGCAGGCTCAATAGGGCCTGCCCGCCGCCATTATAGTTGCCTATAATAGTAATCCCTGCTTTCTAGGTACTCGCCGTTCCAGCACTACCACATGCTACCCCAACGGGCGCCCATACTCACAGTGATATGAGTGGACGCTCGCTGGGCCTTGGTGTTTTATCAGAGTGGTAGTTCGGAAACGGAGCCCAACGATGTTATTTTAATCGAATTACTTGCGATTGCGAAAGCAAATTTAACGAAAATTTTTGAGCCGACAATATGGACCACATTATAGGACACATGACTAACAACGTTGTAACCCCTTTCCGCGCGCGGAGAAAAACCAAATTCAAAACATTAATCAAATTCAAATCAAAAGATGGAATGTAAAGTTTTTCCTCGCGAGCAGGCACAACAGATTTGTGCGGCTCTCTATGACCTCATCATCAAAACAGCATCGCTCGATTCTGCCAACAAGAGTTGGGATGATATCGTCCAGTTCCTCAATGAAGCCGGGATACCGGTATCCGAGAAGATGGATGCAGAGATGAGAGAAGTCGAAAACAACCTCAAGGCCCTGGGTCTTGAATAGCCACTAAATTTGTCCGGGCCCGGACTCATCAAAAGATATTTTTTGTATATTTGTGTTGTCACATGACGGAAGGATTCTCCTTCTGATCCGGCTATCAAATTTACATTATCACCCTTTGGGTACTTTGTGTTGTGTTATGTTCAGATTGTTGAGAGGCATATTCCGTCTGATGCTGTTCTTCGCGTTTCAGGAGAACAGTTTGTAAGCAGATGCCACATACAATGAAAATAGCGGAGACCTTCCCAGGCGTCCGCTACCATTGTTTAACTTAAACTTAACCTTTATGAAAAAAACCTTTAGAATGCCGTTACACGGCTATATTTTTACATCCAGAAGAATCGTGTCGCGCCATCCGCTGATGAGGACTTGCACCTGCGACTCCCTGAACCTGATGTCAAGACTGATGTCGGCAAGGTCTTCGGCATTCCAGTCGAAACCGGACTGAATTATGAAATCGCCAAGGGCTACTTCATCCACTTTCTTGCCTTCATCATACAGTTCAATTTTAAGCGATGAATCCGACTGTCTTGGTACTCTGAATTCATATTCGTTGTCTCCGATGCGCCCCGGTGAATAATAGAACCTGCCCTTTGCTCCGGAAAGGTCCCGAAGGTCCCATCCGGCAACATCGGAAGCAATCATCACTTCATAAGGATATATCTTCTGACCTTCGGGAATCTGCATTGTCAGGTGAACGGTTGCAAACTGCTTGTGTAATGTGACCACATCTGTCACGGTTTCGCAGTTGGTGTTCAGTCTTGCACAGTGGGCATACAAGCTGTCCGCCTGACTGCCTTCCGGAATCAGAAGGTTTGTAGGGTTCATAATATCATTGTTCTTCCCGAGGGCAGTGACATACACTTCACCTCTTGGTACTGTGACCTCATAGAAGTCCGGATAGTCTGATGGAGAAACAGGGCCACGGAACAAAAGTTCGTCTTTCCAGCCGGAAAGGACTACGGACTTTTCGGGAACATTCGAAAGGTCCACCTCCAGCCAGCAGGGGCAGGGAGTCCTGTCCTCCTTCACAAAGCAGGATGTCAGCGACAATCCTGCAATCAGCATTAATAGAATCCGTTTCATCTTTCAGAGTAAACTTCAGTTCCACTTTCCTTGTAGCCGATATCGATGTTGTTGATTTCCACATTGCCCCATTCATCAATCATCGGAGCCGTTGATTTAACGGTATATCTTTGAACATACTTATTGGAATATATGGAACCCAAGCCGCGAAGCGTGATGTTGTGAACCTTGTATATTGTATTCGGGCACAATCCCATCATTCTGATGATATAGAAATTTGTTTCACCATTGATTTCCACCTCCAGAACAAGTTTCTGTGTATTGTCCTGACTGCTCCAATCGCCGTACAGATACGCATAGGAATTGCGGTCAAGATTATACGTGTAGAATTGCTTATTCAGGCTGTAGGTGTGTGAAACTGCCCCAGCTGAAGAAGCAAGAACTCCTTCGTCTGAAGGGATACGCTGGCAAGTTGACTCAAGCATATCACCGGTCACATCTATATTGAGCACACCGGCATCCAGAAGCCGATTGTCGTTCAACACATAGTGATAGTCATTTGCCAATACCCCTGTTGCCCCGTAAGCACCAATGTTGAATGTCGTGGTAAAATCAACCCAAGAGTTTTCACTTAGGTCGTTGAAATCGATATGCCCGCTGGTTAGCCCTCCGAAGCCCGGAGAACTTGTCCAACCGACACCTACGCCATAAACATCCTGATGGGAATCGGAGGTTACATCTGTCATAACCTCGTGCAGAGGGCGAAGTACATTGGTGACACCGGTGAGCGCAACAGTCTTCAGCTTTACATCGCAGTTCATCAGGTTAAGGTCATCGAAGTTCGCTGTGATTTTCTCAATCTCTATTCTGGTGATATACCTGCGCAAGGTAATCTCCCTCGTCTCACTTTTTGAAAAGGTCGCGCCATTGACCCCGCCCATCAATGATTTGTGAGAACGGAAGAGTCCGGTTTGCAAGGGAAGGATTCCGATTTTACAGTTACCAATCTCTTCCCCGTCCAGCGTTGCGAAATAGTTCATTGACGCTTCATCGAAGTTTGCCAATACAAGGAAAGAGTGTGAGTTGTTCTTCGAATCGTATGAAGTGTACTCGATTGTCGAGATGTCGATTCCGTTTGGATCTGTCCATACCTTATGCGCAAGCAACTCGCCCGTGCTCTTGCGATATTCAAACAAGTCGAGCCTTTCAATCTTGTCATCGTCTCCAGTGCCAATGGCTTCAGCCTTTGTTTCTACCACAACGGCAGGCTCCACTTTGAATGTGAATGAAACCTTATTCTCTTTATTGCCTACAATGTCCAAATTGTCCTTATTGCAGGATGCAACGGCCAAAGCCAATGCAAGTATTGATATTATCTTTCTCATAATCGTTCCTCCTTATTCATCGTATAATTCGACAGGCTCTCCGGTAAGAGGATCTACACCTACGTTTACATTGCTCACATCCACAACGTCCCACGGTTGAATTGTAACTGTAAAATCACAGCGGTACTTCTTTTCAATGAAATTGGCGTACTTCGAACCGGTGTTGCGTATCGTCACTTTCTCTATGTTATAGACCATATTGGGCTGTAAATCTTTCAGTTGGATAGGATAAAACCAGACCTCATCGTCTATAAGAAGTTCTATTACCAATTTGACAGACTCCGCCTGATTCTTGAAGTCACAAGGCAATGTTTCAGGCCAGCCACCGGACCAGAAATAGGTATAGAAGCATTTGTTAACGTCAAAAGTATGCACTTGTGTATCATCTCCTGAAGGCACAATCAAACCTCCACCGGATTCGGTATCATACTGTTGAACCAGTGCTTCCTTGAATATGCCCTCGGCATCAATAACGAGGTCTTCAGCATCGTTTTTGTAATTACGGTTGAACAGATGCGGAAAATCGCCATTCAACTTGCCGGGGCCGCTCATCTGGATAGGAGAATCATATTCGATACTGCTATGGCTTCTGCTATATGAACAACCTCTCTCAACTCCGCCAAAAGCACCGTAGAGAGTACTGGTGAGATAACCGAAAGTTCCATAATCACTGCCCAAGTAGGAAATTTCGGGATAGTTTATCGGGATAAAGTAATTCGTCGAGTTGATAATGGCAATGGTTCTAACCTTTACTTCTTTCCCGACAAGAGAAGTATCGCTGAAATCAACCGCAATCTGTTTGAAATTCAATCTTGTCATTAATCTCCTCAAGACAATTTCCTTCGTTCCGCTCCCATATGAAGAATGGCTATACGAGCTTGATCCAATCATAGGAATCCTGTCAAAAGCAAAATTTCCGGCTGATAATATGATTGAGCAGTCTTTTTGATACAGTTGCCTCAGGGTCTTACCCTCAAAATGTTTTGCCGTATCTTCATCGAGATTTGCCAATGCCAAGACGCCGGAATATTCATTCAGTATGGCTTTTACCGTATGTGTGATGGCTTCACCTGCCTGCGGAAAGTATGTTACGTGTTCATCAGGTTTTGTTCCATCCTCATAGAAAATATACAAATCAAGACGTTTTACGACATCGTCAATCCCAATGTCTGAAATTGCATTGGCCTTTGTCTGGGTGGCATCAGCCACTCGGAATGTGTATGTCACAGTACTCTCGCCATCTTCATTGGCGGGTACCTTTTCCATCTGCTCCTTATTGCAGGATGTCCAAAGAAGCCCGG
>JAKSMI010000011.1 GCA_024400635.1 Bacteroidales bacterium
CGACCTTGCCAAGGTCGGGGTCGCGAGTTCGAGTCTCGTTTTCCGCTCAAAAAATCAGCAACATCGTTGCTGATTTTTTTTTGCCTTTATAATAAATAAAACAGCATGAAATACCACTACCAAAACCAAGGCACTTGCTCACAAGCAATAGATTTTGAAATTGACGCCCACGGCATCCTTCACAACGTTGTTTTTTATGGCGGATGCAATGGCAACCTGCAAGGTATCAGTAAATTAGTGGAAGGCATGAAGGTGGAGGACGTAATTGCAAAAATAGGTGGAATTAGTTGCAGCGGCGGTCCAACCAGCTGCCCCGACCAGTTAGCAATAGCACTTAAACAAGCCTGCAAATCCGCAAAATAATGTGCGCTGCACGAAAAATCATCCTTGAAATTTTTGCAAATAAAAAAACACGGCAACAATTTGCATCAACAATATTATTGGCACGCCAATTTTGAATTTGGCATGCTGGGTTTTGTGATGCCAGATGTACATGCCTAACAGAGCCCCAATGCTGCCGCCAATCACAGCAAGAAGAATCAACACCGACTCTGGAATACGCCAGCGTTTCCGCTTGGCTTTCCACTTATCAATACCATAAACCAAAAGTGTAACAATGTTAATGACAATCAAATAATAAATGAAAATTGTCTTCATTCTTTGTAAATAATTTTAGTTGCAAAAATAGCATAAAATCCTATTATTTTTCTAACTTTGCAACACTAATTTCAGTTAGCAATATGCAATAAAAGAAAGAAAAAAACTATGTATACTGAAACTAAAATCCAAGACATTGTCAATACCCAGCGGGAATATTTCCGCAGTGGTTCAACGCTGGATGTGAAATGGAGAATCCAGCAACTGAAAAAACTTAAGAAAGCCGTCATTGCCCACGAAGCGGAATTCGAAGCTGCGCTTAACGAGGACCTGGGCCGGAGCAAGGTGGAAGCTTACCTCTGCGACATCGGTCCCATCATCACCGAAATCAACGAAACCATTGCCGGACTCAGGCGCTGGGCACGACCAGAGCTGCATTTCAGTGGACTGATGTGCTTTCCTAGCATTTTAACGCGGGTTTACAAAATGCCATACGGGGTTTCGTTAATTATGAGTCCTTTTAATTTCCCGATATTGCTCACTCTGGGTGTGCTGGCGGCAAGTATCGCTGGCGGTAATACGGCTGTCATTAAAGCTAGTGCCAAGTCAAAGGCCTGCACCTCAACCTTGAAAAAGTTTATTTCAGAAGTGTTTGCTCCTGAATATATTACCTTGATTGATGGAGGACACGACATTGCCGACCTCTGTTTGGCCCAGCGTTTTGACAAGATTTTCTATACTGGTTCACCTGCCGTCGCCAAGCACGTGTTGGCAGAAGCTTCAAAAAATCTGACACCCGTAGCACTTGAATTAGGCGGAGAAACTGGCAATTGGTGCGTGGTACGCAAAGATGCCGACCTAAAAGATGCTGCACGAAAAATAGCCTTCTTCAAACTATGCAATGCTGGACAAATTTGCATCAACATCAATCAAATTGCTGTAGCAGAAGAAGTTGCCAATGATTTCCTACGCGAACTAAAATCTGAATTCTCGCGTCAAATCGGCACACATCCTTTAGACAATCCTGATTATCCAAAGTTGATAACAGAAGCTGCTTTCGACAAGTGTGCCAATGAAGCAGAACAATACCGCAGCCGCATCATCTTTGGCGGTGAAGGCAATCGCCAAAACCGCCGCTACGCCCCCACCCTCATCTATCCTGTGCACATCAATGAACCCATCGTTCAGCACGAACTGTTTTGTCCGCTATTGCCCATAGTTCCATACAAAGATGCTGACATAGAAGAAGTTATGTCAACCATTGCACAGCGTGAACATCCGTTGGCAATGTATATTTTCACAAAGGACAAGCGTTGGGCGCGTCACACAATGCGTACCCAGCAATACGGCGGCGGATGCATCAACGAAGTGTGCATTCACCTGATGGTCAAAGGTGTGCCTTTTAACGGCACAGGACATTCAGGAATGGGAGCTTACCACGGCGAATGGGGATTCCGCGAGTTCACCCACCCCCAAACCGTACTGACGGGCAAAACCTTTGGCAACCTACCTCTCCGCGAGCATCCATACAGCGGCAAAAGCGAGAGAAAAAAGTTGAGGATTTTGAGATGGTTCGAACGCTAAGCAGAAGCTGACATATTTCCGTCAACACTTATATAATCATCTTTGCCATAACACTATTAGTTGAATCTGCACAAGAGCGATGTTGGAATGCCAAAATTATAGAGTAAAAAAAAAGTTGTACCTTTGCATGATTTTAATATAGAATATTGTGCGACGGTATTTTTTGCTTATCGTTTTTATAATTAGCAATTTAACCTTGCTGGCAACCCATCAGCGCTCGGGGGAAATCACATACGAGCATCTGTCTGGGCTGACCTATCGCTTCACTATTGTTACCTACACCTACACTCCCAGCCCCGCCGACCGCCCGGAAATTGAAGTTTTCTGGGGAGATGGAAGTTCTTCAATTATTCAGCGCTATGCCAAAGTGAATATGGAGAACGACATCAGCAAAAATGTTTATGTCGAGACGCATACATACGCAGGCAACGGTACCTATTCAGTGTCTTTCGAAGACCCTAACCGAAATGCTGGCATCGTCAACATTCCCAACTCAGTATCCATTCCCTTTTATATCGAAACCACTTTGATTATCAATCCGTTCTTGGGGGCCAACAGTTCCCCACAACTGTTAAATCCGCCCATCGACAATGGCTGTCTCCAAACGCCCTACTGCCACAACCCCGGAGCTTTTGATGCCGACGGGGACAGTCTATCGTTCAGTCTCATCACCTGCCGCGGTGTCAACGGCGAAGATATTCCAGGCTACACGCTACCCCATGCGACCAACGCTATTAGCATTGACCCAGAAACCGGGGATTTGGTTTGGGACAGCCCTACAATGGTGGGAGAATACAACATTGCCATTCTCATTCAGGAATGGCGGCAAGGAGTTCTCATCGGCAACATGGTGCGCGATATGCAGATTACCATTGCGGCATGCCAGAACCAGCCACCTGTCATCACCGCCCACGACACCTGTATCACTGCTGGAGAGCTCCTCGTGATGCCCATCACCGCCACTGATCCTGATGGAGGCTCTTTAAGTCTTACAGCTACTGGCTCCTGTCTCCTGTTGCCTACCGACCACGCCAATTTCAGCAACTATTACGACGTACCCTCGCCCATCACCTCCAATTTCATTTGGCAAACACAATGCAGCAACATCAAAGCCAACGACTATAAGGTATATTTCAAAGCTCAAGACAACGGTCCGCAAGTTGCACTGAGCACCTTCAAAACCATCAGTATCCGTATCGTAGCCCCCGCTCCTGAAGACCTTGAATCTGAATCTGTCGGCAACATCATCAAACTGTCGTGGTCGCCCTACTCTTGCACTAACGGAAGAGGTTTTTACATATATCGCCGTAACGGCAGCAATCATTTCGAACCTGCAGAATGCGAAGTTGGAATGCCCGACAACGCAGGCTACCACCTCATCGGCACCGTCAACGACATCCACGACACCAGCTTTACTGACGATGGTTCTACAGTACCGCTACTTCACGGCAACGAATACTGTTACCGTATCGTCGCCTTCTTCGCCGATGGTGCCCAGAGCTATGTTTCCAACGAAACATGCTCCCACCTCATCAACGACGCCCCTCTTCTCACGCACATTGATGTCACCGAAACCGATGCCCTTAACGGAGAAATTTTTATTTCGTGGCTGAAACCCAACGAATTCGACTCTCTACAATTTCCAAGTCCAGACTACCAATACCGTATCTTTCGCAAAAGTAGTGACGAAACTTCATTTACGGTCATTGATACGACTTTCTCCATCAATGATACAGCTATTTATGACAATCAGATTAATACTTTAGAATTGAATTATCAATATAAAGTTGAATTTTGGGGTGAACGAAACGACTCGTTGCAATTCATTGAAACCTCCGACAATAGTTCTTCCATCTATTTAAATATCAATTCTTTTGATAAGAAACTCCGACTCAACTGGGAAGAAAATGTCTCTTGGCAAAATCTAAATTATACCATCTTCAAACTCAATGACGACCATCACTCCTGGGATTCTATTGCCGAAACTTCCCAGCATTTTTACTTTGATGAAAATTTGGAAAACGAAAAGGAATACTGCTATTTCGTTCGTTCTGAAGGTGGTTATTTTGCACCAGATACCCTCTACCCACTTTTCAACCGCTCTCAGAAGAACTGCGGCATTCCCATCGACAATGTTCCACCTGAAATTCCAGAAATCGAAATCACAACCGATTGTGAATCCATATTTTTCGATATTCATTTTTCTTCGGCGGAAGCTGCTGCTGAAGTCAAAACTTTCTTCATTTATTACAAACAGACCTTAGAAGAAAATTTCAGCATCATCGATTCGTTTGGCGGCTCGCATTGCCAGAGCGAACATTGTCGTTATGAGTTAACGACGATGCCTTTTGTAACGGGATGTTTTGCCCTGGCTTCCATTGATTCCAATAGCAACCTGTCGGGAATGACTGAACAGCAGTGCTTTGATGCTGACGAATGTTTCGATTATCGCTTACCCAATGCCTTCACGCCCAACGGCGATGGCGTTAATGACTTATTCCAGCCTTTCCAACCCTATCATAATGTGGAAAAAATAGACATGACCATATACAATCGCTGGGGAAGGAAAGTCTTTGAAACCCATGAGCCCAAAATCAACTGGGATGGTCGCGATTATCTGACAAAAGAGCCCAGCAGCGACGGCACCTATTTCTACAGTTGTGACGTCTATCTGCACTCTCTTCAAGGTTTGGTTGTCCGTCCATTACACGGGACAATAACCTTAGTGAGAGAACGATAAGCAATAATTTACCTCACGAAATGCCCATCGCGGTTGAAAACGACATCACTCAATGTTTTTTCTTTACCTATGGTCGTGCGATCCAAACGATACGACATATAATCATCAGCATCAAACAATTGGGACCAATTTGAATATTCAGCAATGATAGCGTTGACTGATACCCTGAACTTCTCTACAGCTTCTGCGTCTGTCCTATCAACACTAACGTCCGTAATATCAATTTCACTTTCCCAAACGGCATTCCCCAAATTTGAAATCAACGTTTGCATTTCCGCTCTATGGGCATCATCGGCAATATGATACTCTATATAAGTTCTGTAATAATGCGTATCTTTGATTTCTTTCTTGCAAGAAAAAATCAAAAACGAACTCAATATCAGAAGGCAAGTTATTTTTTTCATAGCATATTATTCATAAGAAGAATCCATTTCCAAAAATTTGATATGCTCATTATTAAAAACAGGAGTAAAGCCACTATAAAGCTTGAAAATTTCTGGAAGATTTGCTTCTGGAATGCGAATACAATCATTGAGCAAGCGATGATTTTTATTTTCATACCATTGATTGATACGTATCGAAGCATCGCAGAACAAATCCTCAAAAAAGCAACGACGGCTGTCTTTTTTCTTTTTCGGAACCATATCTGGAAAGAAATCTTCAGCAATAAAACCATAAGTCGAAGGAATATGCTTCAATCTTGCCAAAAAATCATCAAGATTATATTCTTTCTTAGCATAATAAAGCAACAGGTAATCACAATCAGCAAAAGACCAATTGAAAAGACAATCCCCTTGAGAATTAAGAATATACCTAAATTCATCAAAAAGCGACAAAGTATGAAAAGAGAGATTTTTCTCCAATTTTGAAGTGCGATAACCACCAGAGTTGAACAAAGTGGATTTATTTTCAACCACAATAAGGGTCAAGTCGCAAGGATCTTTCAACTGACAAAACGCCAACGAAAATCGACAATTATCTGGATTGTCCGTCAGTTTTACATCACCCAACAAATGAAAATCCTGATGCAAAAAGTGACTGAGCTTATTTAAAAAAGGGAAAAGCGATTCTCCGGACTGGACGCCCAACAATCCATATTTGTTGTCGCTTCCGAAAAAATTGTCAGAGGGTTCGACCGTTCCTTTTTTTTTAGGCATTGAGGGTTGCTATTTTTTAGTTTGATTAGCTACTTCCTCAATTTTTTTCTTCAAGGTTTCTTCATCAATAAGATAATAATCCTTCACCAAATTGAAATTTTCATCAATTTCAAGAACAAGTGGAACACCCGTTGGAATATTGAGGGCTGCGATTTCGTCATCAGGAATCTGTTTGAGATGTTTCAGCAGTCCACGAAGGCTGTTCCCATGAGCAGCAATCAAAACCGTCTTATACTCTTTAAGTTTTCCTTTGATACCATTTTCCCAAAGAGGAATAATACGATTGGTCGTATCGAGTAATGATTCGGTGCCAGGCTTTGCTTCCGCTTCTGGAAAATTCTGGTAGCGAACATCGTGAGCAGGATGTCGTTGGTCATCATCAGGAATGGCTGGAGGTGCCACGCTAAAGCTGCGACGCCAAATTTGGACTTGTTCAGCACCGTATTTGTCGACCATTTCCTTTTTGTTCATCCCCTGAAGGAAACCATAATGTTTTTCATTCAGGCGCCAGGTTTTTTCGACGGGAAGCCACAGCAGTCCCATTTCATCAAGAATGATATTCAAAGTCTTGATGGCACGTGTCAACATTGAAGTATAGCAATAACGGGGCTCGAAGCCACCAGCCTTCAATTCGGCGCCAGCTTCTCGAGCTTCACCTTTGCCACGTTCCGACAAATCAACATCTGTCCATCCCGTAAAACGGTTTTCCATATTCCAGACACTCTGTCCGTGTCTTACTAAGATTAATTTATACATAATATATTATATTTTATTATTTTCAGGGAAGACTATGCAGGGTTTGAAACTCTTGGCTTCTTCAAAGTCCATACTGCAATATGAGATGATGACGACGATATCATCTACCAAAACCTTGCGTGCCGCCGGTCCATTAAGACAAATGACACCGGAATCTCTCTCGCCCTTGATAACGTATGTTTCAAAACGCTCACCGTTGTTCATATCCAACACCTGGACTTTTTCATTTTCGATAAGGTTGGCGGCATTCATCAACGATTCATCTATAGTAATACTGCCCACGTAATTGATATTGGCTTCTGTGACTCTTACCCGATGAATTTTTGATTTTAAAACTTCAATTTGCATTTTCGCTTTAGTTTAATCAGATGAAAAGTATTTCTATTTGTAGCGGATGTTGTCAATCAATCGCACTTCGCCGACATAAACGGCAATGCAACCTATGATTCCTTCTGAGAGATCGTAGAATTCAACATTTTGCAAAGTTTGATCATCAACGATTTCATAATAGTCGAGTTTAAATCCATCAATTTTATTGATTTCATTAACAACGAACTCCTTGATGATTGAAATAGGTTCCTCTTTCAGTTTCAAGGATTCCTCAAGGATTCGATGAATGTCGGCTGCCTTTTTTCGATCTTCAGGAGAAAGTCTTTGATTACGGGAGCTGAGGGCCAGACCACTTTCTTCACGCACAATGGGACATGGAACGATTTGGGTTTTCAGTCCAAACTGTTTCACCATTGATTTAATAATTACCAACTGTTGGAAGTCTTTTTCTCCGAAATAGGCTTTGTCGGGATTGGTCCAATCCAGCAGTCGCTTCACGATGATGCCGACGCCATTAAAATGGCCGGGACGAAAAGCACCTTCCATTACGCGTTCAAGCATTCCGAAATCATAATGTTCTTTCGGTGGTTCTGGAAAAACCTCATCGGCCGTAGGCGCAAAAACGACATCAACATATGGTTCGATAAGCTTGATGTCGCCTTCTATATCGCGGGGATATTTTGCCAAATCATCAGGGTTGTTGAACTGCACTGGATTGACAAAAATGGAACAAATCACCACTTCATTTTCCTGTTTGGCTCGTTTCAACAACGACAAATGACCATTATGCAAGGCGCCCATGGTAGGCACCAAGCCAATGGAGCGGTTAGTGCTTTTAATTCGAAATGCTACATCTTTTAGTTCTTCAACAGTCTTAACTAGCAACATTGATTAGTTATTTTTGATAATATTTAAAATGTCGTTTTCAATTCTTTCTTGAGGTTCTTCAACCACACTTCCAATCAGAGTTCTTTCATTATTTTTCACGCGATAAACCATGAATGTAGGGACAAATTCAGGTTTAAAACCTTCAATTCCACAATTTTTTTCACGGTCACAACCATACAGTCTAACATTATTAAATGGCTGCTGGTATTTGTATTCCATGGTGTAAGCAAACATCATAAAGCGAGGAAGCCAGGTTTGTGAATCACCACACCAAGCACCAAAAAACACATCGATGTCATACTGGGTATCGCTTCTTGAAGCCATGACCTGCGCCAATTCTACCGTTGCGTCCGCGTTAAGGTTATAATTGTTGGCGGCTATATTCATATCTTCTGAGAATGCACGGTCCCGCAAATCCTCATATTGGCAAGGTCCCACAGGAACCAGATAGTTTTTTTCAGTATCCAGCACCCATTTTGTCTGTTGAGAAAAAGCATAACTTGTTAATAACAAAATACTTACTAATAATACTACTAACTTTTTCATAATCATAAATTTTAAATGCAAATGTAATTTAATTTTTTGAATAGAGCGCATATTTTTTTCAATACTATTTTTTAGACGAAAAAAAGGAGAAAAAGTTGCCCGACAATAAGCCTGAGAGTCATGATATGACATTTTTCAGTCCCTTCATTGTGGAGTTTATGCAGAAAGTACAACGACAATTGACAAAAAACGGCACTATAGAATATAAAACGGCAAGGTGTGGTGTATTCTTTTGATTATCTGCATTTTAAAATATTAATTATTTTTCTTACCGATTCATTGCAAAAAAAAGTGTATGTTTGCAAACTTTTTTCAAATCATCAAAAAATTAAAAAACAATTTTATGGAATCACAAGAACTCCTCCACCCCGAAGCTGATGAAAATCAGAATCAAGCGGTGAATCCTGGTGCTTCTGAAGAAGCCCAAACTGTGGAAAACACAGATGCTACTGTAGTTACCGAACCCGTTGCGGAAATCGCTCCCGCCGAAGTCGAAACTCCGAAAGCTGAAGAACCAGCACAGGAAACTCCCAATGCCGAACCAGCACAACAGTCGGTATCAGAAATGATGAGCGAGATTGAAAACACTCAGGCTCCAGAACCCGAAAGCGAAGAGGAAAACATTCCCGAAGAAACCGAGGCTGACATTGAAAAAGAATATGCCAACCTTGACCTTGAACAATCGGTTTGCGAACTTGAAAAAGTCACCAGCGAAATGGAATACGACACGATGAAAATGCGCGTCGGCATTCTCCGTGCCAAAGGCATCGAACTAATCAAAGCCGCTAAAAAAGCCGTCTTCGAAAAATTCATCGCTGATGGTGGCAACAAAGATGAATTTGTGGCAGAACCTACCGAAATCGAAAAAAGATTCAATGCCGCTCTTCAACTTTTCAAAGACAAAAAAGCCATCTTTATCGAACGCATCGAAAAAGAGAAACTCAATAATTTAGAAGCAAAGAAAAACATTATTGAAGGACTTCGCCAACTTGTTGAATCAGAAACCAATCTTAAAGTTCTGAATGACAAATTTAAAGAATTCCAGGAAAAATGGAAAGAAATCGGCCCCGTTCCCCAAAACGAATCAACCAACCTTTGGCAGAACTACCATTTCTATGTTGAAAAATTCTTTGATATCCTCCGCATCAACAAGGAATTGCGCTCATTAGACCTGAAGAAAAATCTGGAACAGAAAATCAAATTGTGCGAAACAGCAGAATCTCTACTACTTCAAGATTCTATCAATCAATCATTCAAGGCTTTACAACAGCTTCACGAAGAATGGAAGGAAATCGGTCCCGTTCCAGAAGAAAAGAAAGACGAAATTTGGGAACGTTTCAAAAACGCTTCCGACCAGATAAACCAGCGCCGTCGCGAATATTATGACAAGCTTTTCGCCGAACAACAGAACAACTACAATGCGAAAGTCGTTTTGTGCGAACAAGCAGAAGAACTGACCGCTGGAAAAACAGCTGACAGTATCAAAGAAAACAATGAAATCGGAGATAAACTGACCGAATTGTTGAAGATGTGGAAGACCATCGGACCAGCTCCTGTCAAGTTGAACGACGAAGTTTGGGAACGCTTCAAATCCACCCTTGACAAATTCTTCCAAGCCAAGAAAGAATATTTCCAGCAAGTCAAGGATGTTCAGATGCAAAACTACAACCAAAAACTCGACTTGGCCATCCAAGCTGAAGGCATCGCCTCCCGCACCGACTGGAAAAACGCCACTGAAGAAATCCTTCGCCTCCAAGCGGAATGGAAAGCCATCGGTACCGTTCCTCGCAAATATTCAGACCAAATTTGGAAACGCTTCCGTGGCGCTTGTGACAAATTCTTCGCGGCTAAATCAGAATATTTCGCTAACGCAAAAGAAATTGAAGCTGAAAATCTGAAACAGAAAGAAGAACTGATTGAAAAAATCAAAACTCACGAATTTGGTGAAGACCGCACCGCCAACCTCGACGCCATCAAGGATTACCAACGTCAGTGGACTGAAATTGGTTTTGTTCCCAAAAAAGACAAAGACCGCGTTTATGCTGCTTACCGTGAAGCTTTGGACAAACGTTTCGCAGATTTGAAAGTCAGCGCAGAAGACGTTCGCCGCAGTTCATTCAAGAACAAAATCAGCGACATTCTCAGCAATCCTAACGCAGACCGCCTGCTCGACAAGGAAAAGAGCCGCATGGTCAGCAAATTGCAACAACTCAAAGAAGACATCGCTCTTTGGGAAAACAACTTGGGATTCTTCGCCAATTCAAAGAATGCTGACATTCTGAAACAGGAATTCTCAAAGAAAATCGAAGCTGCCAAGGAACAAGTTAAAGATCTTGAATACAAAATCAAGATGATGAACGCTCCCAAGAAAGAAGAAGCTCCTAAAGCAGAAGAAAGTGCTGAAAAAGAAGCACCTGCCGCAGAAAATACTGAAGCATAATCTTTCATGCAAGATTTAAACATACGCATTGACAAGTGGCTGTGGATGGTTCGCCTTTTTAAGACGAGATCCATGGCCACTGATGCTTGTAATGCAGGCAAAGTTAAGCTTAATGGCACCAATGTCAAGCCATCGAAGTCTGTGAAAAGCGAAGAATGTTATCATGTTCGCATCGGACAGTTGGAAAAAGTGGTACAGGTCATTGACACACCGAAAAGTCGCGTGGGAGCACCGTTGGTTTCCCAATACTACACCGACCTCACCCCTCAGGAAGAATACGATCGCATCAAACAGCTGCATGCCAAATTCGAGTATCGAGACCATGGCATTGGCCGACCCACCAAGCGCGACCGCCGACAGATTGATTATCTGAAAGACTACTTTGGGATGGGGGAAGAAGAAGACTAAAAAATTTGCAAGCCAGCCTGTAATCCCAAAAAATTGCGTAAGTTTGCAGACCTATTTTTCAAATTGTAAAAAGACAATAACTAAATAATTATGTTTGAAAGTTTAACCGACAGATTAGAACGCGCATTTAAGATTATCAAGGGTCAAGGTTACATCACTGAAATCAATGTAGCCGAAACGATGAAGGAAGTCCGTAAGGCCCTTTTGGATGCGGATGTCAGCTATAAGATTGCCAAGGATTTTACCGACACGGTAAAGCAGAAAGCGTTGGGCATGAACGTATTGAAAGCCGTTTCGCCCAGCCAGTTGATGGTTAAGATCACCTACGATGAGCTCATCCAATTGATGGGGCGCGATGCCATCGACATCAATATAAAAAGTGATCCTTCCATTATTTTGATGGCTGGTTTGCAAGGTTCTGGTAAAACCACGCACGCTGCCAAACTCGCCCACATGCTAAAAACGAAACGCAACAAGAAGCCGTTGTTGGTAGCTTGTGACGTATACCGTCCTGCCGCCATCGACCAGTTGAAGGTTTTGGGTGAACAAATCAACGTTCCCGTTTTCACCGAAGAAGGCAATCAAAAACCCGTCGAATTAGCTAAAAAAGCCGTACAATACGCAAAAGACTACGGCTATAACGTTGTCATCATCGATACCGCTGGCCGCTTGGCAGTAGACCAGGAAATGATGGACGAAATCGGCAACATCAAAAATGCCGTAAATCCTCACGAAATTCTGTTTGTCGTTGATGCAATGACTGGCCAGGACGCCGTCAACACGGCCAAGGCCTTCAACGACAAGTTGAACTTTGATGGCGTCATCCTGACGAAAATGGATGGCGACACCCGCGGCGGTGCGGCACTGACCATCAAGGCCGTCGTCGACAAGCCTATCAAATTCATCGGTTTAGGTGAAAAAATGGAAGCCCTTGACGTCTTCCATCCCGACCGCCTCGCAGAACGCATCCTCGGCATGGGCGACATCCGTTCTTTTGTTGAAAAAGCCCAATTGCAATACGACGAAGAAGAAGCTGCCAAATTGCAGAAAAAACTGGCTAAGAACCAGTTCGACTTCAACGACTTCCTGACCCAGATTGCCCAAATCAAGAAGATGGGCAATGTCAAGGATTTGATGTCGATGATTCCTGGTATGGGCAAAGTCGTGAAAGACATGGATATTGATGACAATGCTTTCAAAGGAGTTGAGGCCATTATATTGTCGATGACGCCCTACGAACGCGAGCATCCTGATGTGCTCAACGGTTCCCGCAAAAAACGTATCGCACTCGGTAGTGGTACCGACATCACCGAAGTCAACCGTTTGGTAAAACAATTTGACGAAACACGCAAGGTGATGAAAATGGTGAACAATGGCAAAGCCAAGAATCTCATGCGAGTATTGAACGCTCCCGGTAGAAGATAGAAAAACACCTTTGTTTTCTCAACAATTCACAAAAAATTCCACATCCTCGTAGTTTTTTCTAAATCACTGCGTCTAATGGTTGTTGTTATTCAACTCAAACATAATTTTATCAAAACAAAATTTATCTTCACAAATATATCAAAACAATTATTAAAATTAAAACATTATGGATCAAGAAATTAACACAACCCCAAAGAAAAAAGAATCCAATGCTAAAAAATTCTGGCGCATTGTCTTAGGAACTATGGTCGGATTCTTCTTTTCAAGCTTTATTGTTTCCATTTTTTCGACAATCATGTTCATTGCCATGATTGTCTCCATGAGCAACATTGAAACCGTCAAGGTTTATGACAATTCCATTCTGAAACTTGACTTACAACAACCCATCGTTGAGCAAGCCGAAGACAATCCTTTCGACATTTTTGGAGATGAATTCAGCCAGTATTATCAGTCAAACATCGGTTTGGACGATATTTTGGCTTGCATCAAATCAGCAGCCAACGACCCCAAAATCAAAGGTATTTACATCAATTCACCCTCATTAAATTGCGGATGGTCAACGGCCCGTGAAATCCGCCAAGCATTGGACGAATTCAAGGCCTCTGGCAAATTCATCTATTCATACGCTGACAGCTATTCACAAGGTGGCTATTATATTTCATCTGTTGCTGATGAAGTGAACATGAGCACTACCGGCGTGATGGAATTCAAAGGTTTGGCAATGCAAGTAATGTTCTTCAAAGGCCTGCTCGACAAGTTGGATGTTGAGATGCAAATCATCCGCCACGGAAAATTCAAAAGTGCGGTGGAACCATATATGATGGACCACATGAGCGAAGCCAACCGTGAACAAATGACACTTCTAGCCAATACCCTGTGGGCAACTGCGGTGGAAGACATCGCTGCATCCCGTAATTTAAGCAAGGAAGAATTGAATCAAATCGCTGATGAAATGTTACTGGGTACTGCTACCAATGCCATCAAAAACAAACTGGTTGACAAAGCCTGTTACAAAAGCGACGTCGTTGCCGATTTGATGAAACTGGTCAATATTACTTCCGAAGACGATTTGCACTTGACCACCATTAATGAATATAAGAAAGCCCTCGTTAATGAAAGCACCAATGCTGATGATGAAATCGCCATCATTTATGCAAACGGCCAAATTACCGGCGGCACTTCAAGCAATGGCAATATGGGGTCGGAAACCGTGGTCAAGCTCATCAAAGATGCTTATACCAACGACAAAGTCAAAGCCATCGTTTTCCGCGTGAACTCTCCTGGCGGTGACGGCACGGCATCGGACATCATCTGGCACGAAATCGAACAGGCCAAGAAAGCCGGCAAGATTGTGGTTACCTCGATGGGCGACTACGCAGCATCAGGCGGCTACTACATCTCATGTAATTCAGATTATATCATTGCTCAACCCAACACATTGACAGGTTCCATCGGCGTTTTTGGCATGGTTCCTTCTTTCCAAAAAACCTTGAAGAACAAACTAGGTGTTAACATCGAAGTTGTCAGCACCAACAAACACGCTGACGCCGCTACCGCATTCCGCCCATTGGATGAAGAAGAAATTGCCATTTGGCAAGGTTTCGTTGATGATTTCTACAATGTTTTCACTCAGCGCGTTGCTGATGGTCGTGGCATGACACAAGATGCTGTTGACTCCATAGGTCAAGGTCGTGTTTGGGCTGGCGCCGACGCTATCAACATCGGTCTGGTTGATGCTCTCGGCAATATCAATGACGCCATTGCCAAAGCTGCCGAACTCGCCAAACTCGACAATTACAAACTTGTTTATTATCCTGAAAAAAAAGATTTCTTCACTAAATTAATGGAGAAAAACAACGACAAAAATAATGTCAAAACTTTCATTCAAAATGAATTAGGAGACCAGTATTATATTTATGAAGGCTTAAATCAGTTGAAGAATTCTGACGGAATCCAAGCCTTGATGCCCATGCAAATTCAGTTCAAATAAACATTCATTGCCGTCTATAAAACGCTGTTAAAAAATTAACAGCAAAATGAGGTGTAATCCAAAAAAAATTGTAAATTTGCACACTCATTATGATTATAGCGACGAAATGAACGATTTATTAGACAAATTAGCAGTTATTCATCAAAAATGGCTTGAGATCGGCGAAGAAATCACCAAACCAGACGTGATTGCCGACATGAAGCGCTTCATCAAGTTGAGCAAAGACTACAAGGATTTGCAAGCGGTTGTGGAGGCTTACAAGAAATATAAAAACATTATCGAAAATATCGCCAACACCAAAGAAGTCATCGCGACTGAAAAGGACGAAGACTTCCGTGAAATGGCGAAAGAAGAATTAGATAACTTTCTCAAAGAAAAGGAGCAGATGGAAGAAGACATCCGTCTGCTGCTTTTGCCATCCGATCCTCAGGACAGCAAAAACGCGCAAGTGGAAATCCGTGCCGGCACCGGTGGCGACGAAGCCAGCATCTTTGCCGGAGACCTATTCCGTATGTACCAACATTATTGCGATAAAAAAGGTTGGAAATACGAAGTGGTTTCAATGACCGAAGGCACTGTCGGCGGTTTCAAGGAAATCGTTTTCACCATCAGCGGTGACGGCGTTTACGGCCTGATGAAGTACGAGTCCGGCGTTCATCGCGTACAACGCGTGCCCCAAACCGAAGCGCAGGGCCGTGTCCACACTTCCGCCGCATCAGTGGTTGTCCTTCCCGAAGCCGACGAATTCGACGTTGAGTTGAAAATGAGCGATATCCGTAAAGACACCTACTGCTCTTCAGGTCCTGGCGGCCAATCCGTTAACACCACCTATTCCGCTGTTCGTTTGACTCACATTCCTACGGGTATCGTGGTGGCCATCCAAGACGAAAAATCACAACTCAAGAATCTTGACAAGGCCATGAGCGTTCTGAGAACTCGTCTTTTTGAACGTGAATACAAGAAATATCTTGACGAAGTGGCCTCCAAGCGTAAAACGATGGTTTCTACCGGTGACCGTTCCGCCAAGATCCGTACTTACAATTACCCACAAAACCGCGTTACCGACCACCGTATCAATCTTACGATGTACAATTTGGTTGGATTTATGGATGGCGACATTCAAGAGACTATTGAAGCCCTGCAAGTGGCAGAAAACGCGGAAAGATTAAAAGAAGCCGTTGAAGTTCAATAAACGAAAGGTGCTAATCAAATTTTTAGAATAAATTTAAATTAATAGATAGTATTAATTAAAAAAACAACATTAAAACAATAAAAATATGGCATTAGAAATCAACTCCAGCAATTTTGAATCTCTCGCCAATGGCGACAAATTAGTAGTCATCGATTTTTGGGCTCCTTGGTGCGGTCCTTGCAAAGCCTTAGGTCCAACCATTGAAGAAGTAGCCGCTGAATACGAAGGCAAAGCCGTCGTGGGCAAATGCAATGTGGACGACAACAACGACATCGCCATGCAGTTCGGTGTGCGCAATATCCCTATGATTGTCTTTTTGAAAGGCGGCGAAGTGAAAGATGTGAATGTGGGCACTTTGAAAAAAAGCGAACTCACCGCTAAAATCGACGCTCTTCTGTAATATCCTTTGACAATTTATTATTCATTAAAACTATAAAATCATGATGGAATTCATTCACAATCATCTTACTGTAGCTTTGTTGATAGCGAGCTTGGTCGTCATCATTCCTTTCGTTATCTACTACGTAATTACAGCAAAAAGAGAACATCCCAAGGGACTGATTGCCGCGGCTCTCAGCAATATGGGCGAACGTTTCGGCTATTACATTATGAATGCCGTGTTGGTTCTGTTTCTTTGTTCCAAATTCGGCTTAAAAGACACCCAGGCAACAGCCATTTACTCTGTCTTTTACATGGGCATTTATATTTTGAGTTTGGTCGGTGGTATCATTGCCGACAGAAAACAAAATTATAAAGGCACGATTATGGCTGGCTTAATGGTTATGGCATTAGGTTACATCATTTTGGCTATTCCTATTATGTCAACGGCGGGCAACATCGTCTGGTTACTGCCTTTAACTTGTTTGGCACTGCTCTTCATTGCCTTTGGTAATGGCTTATTTAAAGGTAATTTACAAGCCATGGTTGGCCAGTTGTACGACAACTTTGAAGCCGAAGCAGCTCAAAAAGGCGAAGAAGAACTTCGTATTGCCAAGAGCAAACGTGACCCCGGCTTCCAGATTTTCTATGTTTTCATCAACGTTGGTGGTTTGGTGGCTCCTTTCGTGGCTCCACTGCTTAGACAATGGTGGCTGAATGTTCATAATATGAATTTCAACGCCAACCTTCCCGCCTTATGCCATCAATACATCGCACAAGGTGAAGCTATGGGTGCAGATGCTTTGGCAAAATTGAACGACCTCGTAGCCGCTTCTTCTTCCGTTGCCATTGCTCCTGAACAAATTGGGGAATTCTGCCAAAACTACTTGAACGTCTTTAACTCCGGTGTTCATTTCTCCTTCATCGCTTCCGTTATCGCTATGTTAATTTCTTTAACGATTTTTATCTGCAAGAAGAAAGCCCTTCCAAATCCTGTAAAAAAAGCTGCCGCTGCCGCTGTTGAATATACACAAGAAGAAAAACAAGCTATGGCAACCGAAATCAAACAAAGATTGTATGCTTTGTTCGCAGTATTGGCTATCGCCGTATTCTTCTGGTTCTCATTCCACCAGAACGGTACTTCAATGTCGCTATTTGCTCGTGACTTCGTTGACACATCCGCTATTGCTCCTGAAATCTGGCAAGCTGTTAACCCATTCTTCGTCATCGTCTTGACACCTATCATCATTGTGATTTTTGCAGCCCTGACACGCAAAGGCAAAGACATCTCTACTCCACGCAAGATTGCCTTGGGTATGGGTATCGCCGCAACTGCCTATTTAATTATGGCTATTTTCAGCAATATTTGCGGTTATCCTTCAGCAGAAGAATTCAAAGCTATGCCAGAAGCCCAAGTTGAGGCAGCTAAAGCAGGTTGGTGGATTTTGATTGTTTATTATTTCTTTATGACCGTGGCCGAATTGTTCATTTCTCCACTTGGTTTGTCATTTGTTTCCAAAGTTGCTCCTAAACATATCCTCGGTCTCTGTCAAGGTTTGTGGTTAGGTGCTACCGCAGTAGGCAACGGCCTTTTGTGGCTCGGACCTCTGATGTACAACAAATGGCCTATCTGGCAATGCTGGGCCGTATTTATGGGCGTATGCGTAATTTCTATGGGTGTAATGCTCGGTATGGTGAAATGGCTTGAAAGAGTGGCTAAATAAAACTTTCTCTATCTTAAGATTTAGAATTTAAGACTGAAGAATATATTTCGAGAAACGACGCAGTGAGCGAGTGCATAGACAAAGTTCGCTTTGTCTATGCCGAGCCACAAAGAGTAAAACAAGCATCGCTGCGCTCGCTTATTAACCGAGAAGTGGGATTTTTTCTCACTTCTCGTTTTTTTATTTATATAATTTCCTGATTTCATATTCTCCTAATTTCTTAATTAAACAATTCAACAATAATTCTTATTTTTGCAACCTAAAAAACAAGAAATCATGATTAGTTTTTTTACTGGAATTGCGGTTCTCATTTTAGGTTATTTGATATACGGAAAAATTATCGAAAAGGTTTTCGGCATCAATACACTCAAGCCCACGCCTGCCATCACCAAAGCCGACGATATGGACTATGTCTTGATGAAACCCTGGAAAGTTTTTCTCATCCAATTATTGAATATTGCAGGTGTCGGACCCATATGCGGTGCCATTATGGGAGCTCGATTCGGCACAGCCTCTTTCTTGTGGATTGTCTTCGGTTGCATTTTTGCCGGTGCAGTTCACGATTATTTGTCCGGAATGATATCTCTACGACATAAGGGCTGCAGTCTGCCAGAATTGCATGGTCGCTACCAAGGCAATGTCATCAAACAGATTTTACGAGTCTTCACGCTCATTCTTTTAATCGTCACCGTAGTTTCATTCGTCACAGCACCAGCTCAACTGATAACAAAGAATTTCACTCCGGGAATGAGCATCTATATTTGGATTGCCATCATTTTCGGTTATTATATCATGGCTACAATGTTACCCATCAATACCATCATCGGCAAGATTTATCCCATTTTCGGGGTGTTAATCATTGTGATGGCATTGGCGATTGTCATGGCATTCGTCATTTACCAGCCACACATTCCAGAAGTATGGGACGGCTCATTGGTAAATACAGCCTATACCTCTCAAGGAAATCCTATTTTCCCGCTTCTTTTCATTTCCATTTCCTGTGGTGCATTGTCAGGTTTCCACGCCACCCAATCTCCACTGATGGCCAGATGTCTTCCCAACGAAAAATACGGACGCCCGATTTTTTTCGGAGCAATGATTGTCGAAGGCATCATTGCCTTGATTTGGGCTGCTGCCGCCGCTTACTTCTTCGGACCAGAATCGCCCGTACAAACAGCCGGAGCAAGCGGCCCTGACATGGTAGGCATCATTGCCAATTACTGGTTTCCATCCGCCATTGCAGTCATTACCATTTTTGGCGTTATCAGTGCTGCCGTCACCACGGGCGACACCGCCTTGCGCTCAGCCAGACTCATTGCCGCCGACATTTTCCATTTGCACCAAAAATCTTTGCGCAACCGCCTGCTAATCACCATTCCTTTAATCACCATCTGCACTACGATTTTGGTTATCAATTTAGCACAAACCAATGCCTTTGAAATTATCTGGAGACATCTGGGTTGGCTGAACCAAATCTTAGCTGTGGTTACACTTTGGTCCATTACGGACTATTTGGCAATGAGACACAAACACACACGCAAATACACTTATATCATCACCTTGATTCCTGCATTGTTCATCACCATGGTTTGTGCCACCTACCCTTTCATCTTTTTCGGAAACTTTTCCGAGACGGCACCGATGTTGCCTTATATTGCTGCAGGTATCATCACTTTGATAATTTATTGCATATTCATCAAGATTGTTCATACGCACCGAAATAAGAATTTGAGCAAGTGAACCGCCCCATCAACGGCAAGGATGTGGAGGCTTCCGTCAAGCAGATAAATTTTTTCAAATGTTAAAAAAAGTTAATTTTTAGTATCTTGCATTACAAGGTATTTAAAAACCATGTATTTTTGCCACGTTTTTAACAACAACAGTTATGGCAATAAATACAGAAAATGCAAAATCGCAAATGCGAAAGGGTTTTTTGGAATATTGTATCCTGCTGATTATCGCCAACAAACCCGTTTATGTTTCTGATATCATTAATGAATTGAAAGAAGCTCATCTGATCGTAGTTGAAGGAACTTTATATCCTTTGTTGTCGCGACTTAAGAGCAGCGGCATTTTGGGTTATCAATGGCAGGAATCTTTGCAAGGCCCTCCCCGAAAATACTATGAACTTACCGAGCAGGGCCGACAATTTCTTGCCGAATTGGAAGAAAGCTGGAACGATATCAAGAATGGCGTAGAATTATTAAAAAACAAAAACATATAAAGATGAAAAAGACTGTTTCAATCAACTTAGGTGGCATGTCCTTCATCATCGATGAAGATGCTTATCAGATTTTGGATAATTATTTATCTGATATTGAGAAACGCTTTTCTGTAGAAGAAAAGGAAGAAATTCTAAAGGATGTCGAATCCCGAATGGCAGAACTTCTCTCCTATCAGTTAGGCTCACGGAATGTCGTCGAGACCAAGGATGTTGAAGAAATCATCGCTGTCATCGGGAAGCCCGAAGATTTTGGAGATGTTAAAGACGAACAAAAAAAAGAGGAAAACGACAGTAAGGATACTCAAAACTACACTCCTGGAAGACGCCGCTTATACCGCGATCCGGAAAACAAAGTCATCGGTGGCGTTGCCAGCGGCTTAGCAGCCTATATGAACGTTGGTATTGTTTTGATGAGGCTTATCTTTGTCATCCTAATTTTCATCAGTTTAGGATGGGCCATTTTAATCTATTTAATTTTGCTCATTGCCATGCCCGAAGCTAAGACAACGGCGCAGTTATTGGAGATGCGCGGCATGGAACCTTCGCTGGGAAATATTAACAACTACCATAATAACGATGGCGAAATAAAACCTCAAAAAAGTACGGCACGAAATATACTAATATTTATTCTCATGCTCATAGGAATACCCATTGCCATCTTTTTCGCATTAGGATTCATTGGCATTTGCATCGCTATATTTGTTGCTTGCCTCACCCACACTCCAGGTGGCTTCGGAAGTTTGACAGATATTGCCCTATTGACCAGTTGTGGCATCTTCTGTCTATGTCCGGTGATTGGAATTACCGTGCTTTGTGTTCGTGCCATCAGAGGCGAAGGCCGCAAGCATAAATGGGTTGGCTGGACTTTATTAGCTATTTGGATTCTAAGTCTATTCGGCATAATAGGTTTCGCAGTCAAAACCTCTGAACCCCAAAACATAGCAAACAGAATTGAACGTTCTATTGAACGCTATACAGAATCGGATGACGATGACTGTGACTGGGTTATCGATATTGAAACTTACGACGAAGATTTCGATGACGGGATTGAAATCGAAGGCGAAATAGTACCTGATGACAATGAATCGTTGAAAAAATAAAAGAATATTTCTCATTCTGTCCTCGGACAGATCATAGCTATCACAATATTAAACACTTCCCCTCCGTTATATATGGAGGGGAATTTCTAGAATCAAAACAAAAAATAAAAATATTAATCATGAAAAAATTACTCTTTACCATCATCAGCATTGTATTATGCTTTGGCATGTACGCACAAACAGTTACCGGAAGCGGCAATATCATCACCAAAAATTATCCAGTGACAGGATTCAACGAACTTGACATCAGCGTGGCTGCGGATGTCATTTTCACCCAAAGCGATAATTTTGACGTGAAGATTACCACCGACGACAATCTTTTTGACTACATCGCTGTAAAAATCAAAGATAATGAGCTTACCATCTGCCGAAAAGCAGGAAAGTCTGCAACACAAATTTCCATTGGTGAAAAAGACTTTACCATCAATAAACATAATCTCGGCAAAATAAAACCCACCCAACTTGTAATCAAAATAAGTGCTCCCAATTTGGAAGACATCAATTATATCAGTTCGGGGACATTCAATTTCAACAATGATTTCACGGGTAACGAACTGAACATGGAAGTAGTTAGTTCTGGGAAAATAACATCATCGAAATCTATATCGGTTAAAAAACTAGAAATAGAACTCAGCGGTTCGGGAAAGGTTGACCTAAAAAAGGCCAAAATCAACGAATTGGAAATTGGGGTGGCAGGTTCTGGCAATGTGACGTTAAATGGTACTATTGACAATGCCGACGTTGAAGTTGCGGGTTCTGGCAATGTATTATTAAGCGGAACTTTTGGCGAGGCCGATATTGAAATTGCAGGCTCTGGCAATGCCAAAGTCGATGGCACCATCAATCAAGCCAAGGCTGATGTTGCCGGCAGTGGCAGCGTTACATTCGGAACCGTTAAATCGACATTGAAATACGACATAATAGGCTCAGGAAATATCATTTATTCTGGCAATCCGTCTATTTCCGGAAATAAGATTGGAAGCGGATCTCTGAAGCATCAATAATGGCAAGAACCATTTTCAGTTTCACCATATAATTACTCTTCCAAAAACTGGTTGCAGAAATCTTCGGCGGCAGCCTGTTCGGCCTGCTTAATGGTAAAACCTAAACCTTCGGCTTTAGGCTTTCCTTCCACCAAAAGAACCGCCTTATAAAGTTTTTTAGGATACTTTTGGACTTCTGAATGTTCATAATCAACCGCAAGATGCCGTTTTTGCGTATAGGCCAACATTTTGCTCTTGAAATTCTTTTCCGTAGTGAAAAGTGATTCCAAATCGAGTTGCATGAGCAGGATGCGTTTAACTAAAATATCCCGTGTCTTATCAAAACCTTTATCAAGGAAAATGGCACCAACAACGGCTTCAAAAGCATCTCCATTGGCTGATTTTGCATAGCGACAAGTGCAAGCTTTATCAATCAAATCGTCGAAACCCAGACGATAAGCAAGGGCATTGAGATTTTCGCGACAGACGATTTTCGAACGCATTTCGGTCAGTTGACCTTCAGGAAGAGTGGGATATTTTCTGAACAAATAATCAGCAGTAACGGCTCCCAGAATGGCATCGCCCAAATACTCGAGGCGTTCATTATTCAAGCGTGCCCCAACAGCGTCTTCAGACGATGAAGAGCGGTGAGTTAAAGCCATTTTGTACAAATCCAAATGGTGCGGCGAAAAACCGAAAATATTCTTGATAAATTCTTTGATAAGATGCGACTGCTTTATTGAATGGGTAAGCGACATCAGGGTTTGAATTTTTTATAAAGCAGCGAGACATTATGACCACCGAAACCAAAGGAATTTGACAGTGCCACATTGATTGGACGGCATACAGGTTTCATCGGGCAGAAGTTCCAATCTGGCAGAACTTCATCCTTGTTTTCGAGATTGATGGTTGGGGGAGCAATGCTATTATCTATGGCAAGGATAGAAGCAATGCTTTCGATAGCGGGTGCGGCTCCGAGCATGTGACCTGTCATAGATTTCGTTGAGCTGATAAGTAATTTTTCAGCATGGTCTCCAAACAGGTTCTCGATAGCTTTGCATTCCGCCACATCGCCCATTGTGGTGGAAGTTCCATGGGCGTTGATGTAATCAACTTCAGAAGGATCCATTTCCGCATCTTCCAAGGCAAGTTTCATAGCACGTCGAGCACCGTCTCCATCAGGAAGGGGAGCCGTAATATGGAAAGCATCACAGGTCATTCCACCGCCAATAATTTCGGTATAGATGTGCGCATTGCGGGCCAAGGCGTGATCCAAATCCTCAAGAATCAACGTGGCAGCACCTTCACCCATGACAAAGCCATCACGGTCACGGTCAAACGGACGCGAAGCACGTTTAGGCTCATCGTTGCGCGTTGACAAAGCTCGCATACTGTCGAATCCTCCCACTGTAACTTCATTGATACAAGCTTCAGTACCACCCGTCAAGATAGCATCACATCTGCCCATTCGAATATAGTTAAAGGCATCAATGATTGCGTTTCCAGCGGAAGCACAGGCAGCCGAAGTCACATAATTCATACCACGCAGTCCAAAATGGATAGCCAAATTGCCGGCGATGGAATCTGCCAAAACTTTGGGCAGCAAAAATGGATTAAAACGGGGAACTCGCCCACTTTCAATATAGACGGTTGCACTTTCCTGCGAGGACTGAAAACCACCAACGGCAGAACCATAAATGATTCCCAATCGGTGGACATCTTCGACAGCAATATCAAGTCCGCTGTCATTCCAAGCCTCTTGCGATGCGACAAGAGCATAATGCGAACAAGGATCCATTTTTCTAGCATCTTTATTATTCATAAAGTCTAGGACATTGAAACCTTTTAATTCGCAAGCAAATTTCGTTTTAAATAAAGATGTATCGAAATAAGAAATAGCATCAGCACCACTCACACCTTTAAGCAAATTGTTCCAGAAATCCTGAACATTGTTGCCTATGGGCGTGAGTGCACCAATACCGGTAACAACTACTCTTTTTAATTCCATAAAAAAGAGAAGAGGGGAAAGTCAAAAATTACTGTAATTTCGAAGAAATATAGTTAATAGCGTCACCCACAGTGGCAATTTTTTCAGCATCTTCATCAGGAATTTGAACACCGAATTCCTTTTCAAAATCCATAATCAGTTCAACTAAATCTAATGAATCAGCACCCAAATCATTGGAAAAATTCTTATCAGGGGTAACTTCAGCTGCATCAACACTTAATTTCTCAGCAATAATTGCTTGTACTTTGTCAATAATTTCTGCCATAATCATTACTTTTAAAATTATTCTGCAAATATACTATTTATTCTTTTTAAATTTTAACTTTTATTAATAGTATTTAGAAACAATTTATTTACCTAATAATCAGATAGATAAATAAATTTATCAACAAAAAATTTATTTTAACATATTATTGAATTGTCAATATTTATCATTTTTACTTTTACAAATTCAATTTATGTCCCATTTTTTCCTGTTTGGTCTTCAGATAATTTCTATTAATATCGTTAGGTTCGATGATAATGGGAACTGTTTCTACGATATCAATGCCATAGCCGCGTAAACCCACACGTTTGGCGGGATTGTTGGTAATCAATCGTATGCGGTTAGCATTCTGGTCTTTCAGAATCTGAGCGCCAATACCGTAATCACGTTCGTCTGCGCGGAAGCCAAGTTCAAGATTAGCTTCAACGGTATCACGTCCCAATTCTTGCAAATGGTATGCTTTCAACTTGTTAACCAAACCAATGCCTCTGCCCTCTTGGCTCATATACAACACCATACCTTTGCCTTCTTTGTCAATCATTTCCATTGAGCGATGAAGTTGAGCACCACAATCGCACTTACACGAACCGAAAATGTCACCCGTAGCGCACGAAGAATGGACACGCACCAACACATCTTCACCATCGCGCCATTCACCTTTTCGAAGCACCAAATGAGTGCTGCCATTGTTTAATTGTGTATAGGCAATGAGTTTGAAATTTCCCCACTGTGTTGGTAGATTTACTTCCTGCTCTTTGCGAATCAGCTTTTCATTTTTAATTCTATAGGCTATCAAATCCTGAATAGAAATCAACTTAATATCATGTTTTTTTGCAACTTCCATCAATTGTGGAAGGCGCGCCATTGTACCATCTGGATTAATGATTTCGATGAGGGCGCCCACGGGCTGCAAACCAGCAAGACGAGTTAAATCGACGGTTGCTTCTGTATGACCGGCGCGAACAAGCACACCTCCATCACGAGCACGCAAGGGGTTCACATGCCCTGGTCTGCCAAACTGTTCCGGCTTAGCATCTGGATCGGCCAACGCCTTGATAGTGAAAGCACGGTCGTGCATAGAAACACCCGTAGTACAACCATTGCCCAGCAAATCGACAGTTACCGTAAACGGTGTGCCATGCAATGAAGTATTGAATGCCGCATCCACCTGCATATCGAGTTGCAACTGACGACAGCGTTCTTCCGACATCGGGGAGCAAAGCACTCCACGACCATAGCTCAACATAAAATTAACTTTCTCCGGAGTGATATGTTCAGCAGCGATAATAAAATCCCCTTCGTTTTCACGATCTTCATCATCGACAACGATAAGGAATTTCCCTTGTTTAAAATCCTCAATAGCTTCTTCTATGGTGTTCATTTTAATTTCCATTATCTTTCAGTATAAAATTTTAGAGATTTAAGATTCCACATTGCCGTGGAAGTAATAGCATTAGTCTTAACATATCTGAATGCCACACGGAACGGACCGCTTGGAATGGCTATTTCACTGCTTTCGCCAAATTCATTGGGATAATTCCCTATCGAAACCAAAGTCCAATCTTCAGGATTGATTGCTCCACCTTCGTATACTGTTGAAATATACATCTGATAATGAAGCGGATCAGGATCTCCTTCTGCGGAAATCTTATGGGTCAATACCATTGTGCTATGTTCAGGATTGATTACTGGTGAAACCAACCAGTCATCACAAACAGCAGCGCCAATAGGTGAATTATTGTGGCGAAGGGCATCGCTATTGGCGCTGTAAGCCCAACTACTTTCATCACCCTGAGCCACGAACCAACCGCCACTTGTCATCGAGTTTTCATCAAAACGCATCACTGTTGAAGCTGGATCCTGATGAATTTGCATATCATCAGCCGTGCGCAAGGTAAATTGATATTTACCTTTATAAATAGACAAAATACCAGTTAAATCATAACTTTCATTGGCATCAATAACGATATTTCTAAATTTTGCATAATTGGAAGTCCTCACCGTAATGGAGAAATTATCCAAATCCCTATCGCAAGTCAAATCGTTTGTTGCCAACTGTTTTCCATGGCATTCGGACTTGAAACGAGCGCCAACAATTTTGCAAAGACAATTGCCCCAGCTTTCTGCCAAGTTAGCATTACTCTTTATCACATGAATACCCTCACCATCAATGGAATATTTTTTTATGTTATCAACTGATGGGAAACCATCCTTACTCAAATATTTGCTCAGCATCATATAATTAATACGGCCGATACTACTATTGTTATAAATCCAACCCACTTGATATTTGCCACTGTAATCGCCAACGACCAAACCGTCGCAGTTAAGATAAACAACTTGACCCACTGGATATTCATTAAAAAGACTACTTTGGTCAATAGAAATTTCTATGCCACCAGTTTCATCTTGAATAGTAATGTACTTATAACAATTGCCGCCTTCGTCGGAGCTAACCACAACAGCATCAACAATGAAATAGTTACCGCTCAATGGTTTTATCGAATCGGGAGCATTGTCCAATTGATGAAGAGCTTTGATGTCGGCAATGGTCTTGTTGGCTTTCTTGCCTGTATATTGAGGTTCTTGCAGTTCGGGTGCTTCCCATTTTTTACAAGAGGATAGCACGCTTACCAACGCTGCAAACACCAATAGATATAAATTTATTTTTTTCATGATAGTCTATATAAATTATTGAAGTTTATTAATAACAATCTGGAAATCAGAAATTTGCCATTGCGATTGAACATTGTCAAAATAACGGAAAGCAAAACGCAAATTTGGATTGGCGATAGCATCAGCAGGGATATTCAATGTACTTACCGACATATCCGCACTAAAGGTAACATTAGGAATTTCAATCCAATCGCTTTCATTGATACTTCCTCCATTGTAAGTCGTACTATAGTAAACCTTGCGATTGGTAATTGTCTGCTTCGAGGCGTGACTCAGTTTCACTGAAAAATTATCATAGGCTGTTGTATTTCCTATAGCTGGCGAAATCAGCCAAGCGTTGGCAGCAACGCCAATAACACCTGTAACCTGCACAAACTGTTTGGTGGCGTTATAAGTCCAATTGACATTCCCCGTACCCGTTACAGTCCAACCATTTTCCAAAGGATTGCTTTCAGGATGCATAGCGAACAACACCTCTTCTGTATAAGTAGGGTGCATCTTAACATCGTCCAAAGAGCGGATTATCAGTTCCAACTTATCGTAATAAGTAGCCAAGATGCCAACGATATCGAATTTTCCTTCAGGTAGGGGTTGGTTTGCAAAAGTAGCATAATCGCTGGTGTAGAGAATCAGTTTATCTCCAGATTCGAGTACTATATTTTGATTACCGCCATACGTATTTCCTGGATTTTCAAACGTACAATTGACAAAACGCACCAAACGGCTATACATTGTAGGATTAACATCATTTTTGCTATGAAGTACTATAGGTTCTGGCTCTGGGCCAGGCATGCCATCTTTATACAAATACTTGTAAAACACATTGGTATTCAAAGCCTGCATCTGACCATTTTCATACCAGCCCAACTGATGCAGATAACCATAATTCCCCAACACCAGACCATCACATTTTACAAAAACACGCTGTCCGATAGGATAATTAGTATATAAAGTACTACTATTCAACTTGATTTGGATACCGGAAGTACCGTCGTCAAGCGTCAAATATTTATAACAATTGCCTTCCTTGTCTGAAGAAACAACAACACCTTGAATAACAACACCTTGTGGAATAGAATCGTAGGCGTTGCCCGACTGTGGATTATGGAACGCCAACAACTCCGCGATGGTATGTGTAGCTTTTCCATCGTATGTTGAACATGGAGCAACATCAAGGTCCTTCTTGCATGAAACAGCAAACAATGCCACTATCACCAGTAATATTATATATTGTAATCTATTCTTTTTCATAACTTATAATATTTATCTTAAACAATGACATTAATTAAATTGGAAATTGAAACCGACGTAGAAAGTCGTACCCAAAGCATAGTAAATCTTATTTTGGAATTTATCGGGATTATAATCAGTATAATCATAACGATACTGTTCCCAAGCAGTGGTAATCAAATTTTTGTTGTTTGTGATATTAGTAACGCTCAAATTGAAACCGATGGTATAATTTTTGATGCGCCATGACTTGCTGACGGAAGCATCGAGGGTGAACTGACCTTTATAGCGAGTCTGACTTGCCATCATTTGGTAAGCGGGAGAAGTTTCTTCAAGTGTCCCTCGAGCGAAGGTTGTTCTTCTTTCAGGATTCAAATCGCAGTATATCTTGTCGAAATAATTGGCATTGATATTAACCCACCAGTAATTATGATTGAATTTCAAGCCAATTGTAGCAGCTGCTTGAGGGGAGCCGGCCACATGATAGTTTTTCCAATACACGGTACGATTGAAATCTCCTTCGAAATCACTACCATTTTCCGCATTAATAGTAACTTCCGCACGATCCGAGTAGCGATAATCGCCATAATTGCCAGCCAAAATCAAAGCGAACATAGAACCCAACTTGATTTCAGCGCCCAGTTCAATCCCCATATGACGTTCGTCGATGCCAGACATTGAATAATTAACCATACTTTGCAAGCCGTCATGGTAGAAACTTACGAGTTTCGTCATATCGTTCATCTGCGCAAAATAGCCTGTCAAACGCAAGGTTACAACTGGATAACGCATGATGTAAGACAAATCTACCGACCCTATTTTTTCGCATTTTAGATTATCAACATATTTGTTTCTAATACGAGGTGAAACAAAGGAGTTAAGAGCGCTCGGAGCATTATTGTTAAACATACCATTCAACACCAAATAATTGCGACCATTGATTTTGTATGTCACACCTGCCTTGAATCCATATTCGCAGAAACTTTTGGTTTCGGAACGGCCTTTCGACTCATCTTGAAAACGTCCGTTTCTCATATTGCCGATGCGCCAAAACTCAGTTCCACCAATGGATGCGCCCACATTAAAATCCACTTGATTGTAAGTGAATAAGAATTGAGCCCAGGCTTTCTGCTTCAATATATTCAAGGTATAATCGTAACCGAAAACATCACCTTCGTATAACTTTTTGTCTTTATTATCAAGGTCATTGTACTGAACATTCGCATCGTCTGGGAAATCGCCTTCGGAATACTTGTCGACGTCCAACCAATAAGCACCGCCCAAAAGGTCATCAATTGTTTTATAATTATGCTGTTGGGTACCGCGAATATCAACGCCATAAACAAATTTAATATTATCATTGATATTATATACAGCATTTGTAACGCCACCTATCATGAAATGGTCAATGCAACGATTTTCCACCATATACTGCGCACGTTTGCCATCCCGTGCAGCCAACTGATTTACTTCGTACATACGATCCCAATTGATTTGGCGAACATTCGGGTCATTTCTCCAAGCATCCAAAACCGACCAATAAGTAGCGGCAGTATCACCTTTCTCAATCTGATAACTTGGAAGATAACGATAATAGTCTGGTCTTGGATCTTGTGCATCATACCAGTTTAAAGAAGTTGTTGAAGTTTTACCGAATGTACCTGTAAGTGTCGTCGTCATCGTCAACTTGCGACTGGGGGTATAATAATGGGTCAACTGATAAACTGGCTCATGAGTGTATTTCATACGGGCATTACGTTTTTTCCCTTGGTACCAACCCCAGTTAGGATTATAGTAGTGGCTACCGACGATATCATAAGCTTCCTCCACAGAATTACCTTGGACTCCACGTTGAGTAGGCGCGCCAAAAGCAGCGAAATTAAGAGCGTGGACTGCATTGATTTTTTTTTCTAAAGATAAAAAATAAGAACAAGCATTATAGGAAGTTCCATCTACATAGCTAAGAGCATTGCCGAATCGGCCCGAAACTGCTGCGACAATAGCCAAACCTTTTTCATTCATTCCCGAAGCATAGGTCACTTGGATACGGTTATTGTAAGTGCGGTTTGATAACGAATAGCCAAGGCGAACCTGTTTGCGATATGATGAAGCTCTAGTACTATAGTTGATACAACCACCCACATCGCCAAAATCGAAAGTGGCAACATTCATACCAGTAACCACTTCGGGATAACGCATCACATGATTCAAGCCTCCCCATTGTGAATAAGAAGCCCGCCCATTAATCATGTTATTCATCTCAAAATTATTGATACTCACACTTTGAAACCTACTATCAAAGCCTCTTGTTTTGAAATAAGCAATACTAAAATTATAGGAGGTATTGTTTTCATACACATCCTTAGATGAATGAAGTAAGCCAGGCATATATGTGCCTTCGCTTTCAGCATCTTCGACAGACTCATAACTATCCAAGTATTCAGCTTGCGACTGACGATCAACATCAGCATCACCGCTTTGTGATTTTTTCTGTTTTTCTTTGCTTACGCCAGCATGCTTTTGAGCCTTCCCGTTTTTTGTTTTCAATGTTGATTCCTCTTGCGAACACACTGTCAAGCAAGCAGTTAGAAGGACAACCATCAAAAGTATAAATTTTCTCATAGAACAAAATTTAATCAAAAATATTAAGTGACAAAGTTACGCATTTTTTCGTTGTCATCGGCTAAAAAATATCATAACAATATTATGAATTTTCATTTATTCCTTCATCCAAGATTCAATATCAAAAATACGTTGACGACATTTCGCAATTTGACCATTAATGAAGTCTTCACTATATTTAGCATCGCAAAAACCATTTCCGCGAGCGACATAAGAAGGATCGTCAAGATCGTCAGAAACTTCCAAATAATTTTGCAAAAGCAGTTGATAATATTGGAGTAATTGGGAAAGAGAATCCGCATTAGTCTTGATGATTTCCCCATCAGAATATTTATAGTATTTCATAACTGATTTGATTAAGAATGGCAAAGATACAGATTAATATTTAACAAAACAACTGTCATATTAAACAGGCTGTTTTTTACTTTTTGGAGCATTCAAACTGGCAGCAGCATAGTATATAATTAAAATTTTTAATTTTGCATTTTGAATAAATGATACTGATAAAATTTTTCATGAAGAAAATACATTGCATTGGCTATATCGTTCTACAATGGAGTTGGGGAATATTACAAAACGTTATTGGAGGAGTACTTTACCTTTCATGCCTAAAGAAGAAGCACACTTCATTTCGCGGAGCGATTGTCACGGAGTGGCACAATCCGTATAGCCTAGGATGCGGCATGTTCATATTTCTAAGCAATTATAATGGCAGCATTTTCGATTCCAATATGTTTTCAAAACCGCATCAATACGACATTTTGGTTCACGAATACGGGCACACCTTGCAATCTATCATTCTTGGACCATTATTTTTAACCATAATAGCCTTACCATCAATTGTTTGGAGTTCATTATTTGATAATTTCAAAAAAAAGAGGAATCTTTCCTACTATTGGTTATATTGTGAAAGATGGGCGAATATACTAGGAGACAAGGTGTGCGGTAATAAGAGAATTGAGGATTGAGAAAGGATGAGGATAAAAGCCATGGGGTATTGCGACACATTTCAACTGGGAATGTCATTATTTTCAGCAAAGAGCAAAAAAAAAGCGACCCGCTGACTAGCGAGCCGCTATAGGATGAGGCAACGACCTACTCTTCCACCATC
>JAKSMI010000012.1 GCA_024400635.1 Bacteroidales bacterium
GCGTTTGTCTTTGCTGTTGCCTCGTTTATGTCGTTTAATACGTCAAGAAAGAATTTTTTTACGGGCTGGGTTACATTCTCCCAACCTCGGCCGATATTTTCTTTAAAATCGCCCCATGTATTATTTAATTGGACGCCAACGTCTGCTGTTGCTGCTGCGGAGCCTTTATACTGTTTTGCCACTAATTCTATGGCCTTTCCGTTTTTCAGTTCTTCTTCTGTGAGGTTGCTAATTCCCGCAATTTGGCGGCCTAATGTTCCGGCGTTTCCGTTTAATGTTGCGTTTAACTGCTGGGCTGCGCTTGCTAGGTCTTGCCCCGTAACTGCTGCCATATCTGCGGCGGCTGTCATAATCTGCCTTATTTCTTCTTCTGTGCGGCCTGTTGCGGCAAGTTGTGACATTACTTTAATACTTAACTCGTCGCCGTATTCTGACATATTTTGTAATTCACCGGCGAATTGCTTTAAATTATATACTGATTCTTCGTTAAGGTATGGGTTATTTTTTGCCGCAATCTGCAGGGCTGCCTCTGCTTTTTCCTGTACTTTGTAGGCAGCTGCACAATCGTTTAATGCGTCTACGGTTTTTTTAATGGCAATAGCGGCGGCGGTTCCACCAACGGCTGCTGATACTCCGCCGGATTTAATAAAATCGCCTAGTTTTTTAAAAGAGCCACCTTTTTTTTCTATATCTTTTCCGGTTTTATCAAGTTTACTTTTTACTTGATCTAACTGTTTTTGTAAATTTTCGGTGTCTATAGTGGTAGCTATTCTAACTTCGCCGTCTGCATTATCTGCCATTTTTTACCCCTGTAATTCTTTTAAGAAGTCGTCGAGCGCCTCGTCCGGTTCGTTGTCCTCCGGCTGCGGCAGCCTCCACGCCTCGTATTGTTTCTGCTGCTGGCGTTCATAGTCGCCGGCTTTTGTGTTTGACCTCCATAACCGCGCCTGTATAATGCGGTTAAGTTCCGTATCATGTAGACCATGTAATAGCGCCGTAAATTGATACCAATGTAAACGGGCGGTCAATAAATCTATTTTGTATTGCTCCATAAATGCAGCGTATATATAGTCACTGTCTATGGTGTAATCTAAAACGACCTCTTTTGTTTCTTCGCCTGTTCGTCTCGGTATTTCTTGCGACGGATTTATAAATAAATTTATTTGCCGGATTCCCTCTAAACGGCTTATGGGGATAGCGTCAATATAAATAAAATCGAAGTCGCCGAGTCTTGCGTTTTTATCCTGCGAAACTTCGATAAATCGCAGAATATATTTAAAATCTGTGTGTATTTTAAAACGGCTCCTGCCGACCTTTATAGTCTCCGGGAGCCGTGTTTTTTTTAATTCAATCATTAAATTAAATTGCAGGTGTGAATTCGTCGCCGTCCCATGTTCCAGCGACCCATGTTGGCACGCCTGCTGCGATTGTAACAGCCCCTGTGTCGTGGTTGTTCAATGCGAGGTCAAAGTCGATTGATTGGTTAACGCTGTCCAATGTTCCCAATTTAACTACGCTGTCAACTTTCCATGCTTTAAAATATGTAACAGGTGTTTCGTCGCTTGTTGTGTATTTACTTGCATAGAATACAAGTAAAATGTCTTTATGCGCGTCGCCGCCTGTTGGCAAATTGTAAACCATATCAAAGATTGCTTTGAAGTCCGGCTCGTCATCAAACATTGTCAATGATTGAGAAAGGGCAGGCTGGTAGCTGTCCACTTCTTCTTCCGGGTTTTCGCTTGAAATAAAATCAAAGGTTTTTGTCTGTGGATTCAAAGCCAATGTAAATGTAGTTGACTTTTTTATCTGTTTCCAATCTGCGCCCACTTTGATAAATGGCACGAACTTGGTTTTATGAATTAAACCCATTTTTAAGCCTCCATGTTTTCGCGTGGTTCTAGGTATGTACATACTATAGCCGCGCTATATAATGTATTATTTTTGTCGTCAACGCTGATATATTGCGGCAATGTCTGCGCCTCTATCTGAATATTGACGCCGCTGGTTTCGTCTGTAATTTCTACGCCGTCCAGCGTGGCCGTTATTTCGTCCGCGTATTTGCGGGCCTTTGTCCGGTCTTTATTTCTAACATAATATGTAAGATTCCACTTCAATAACCGCGTACCGTCTATATATCGCTTTTCAGCCGCCGGTGCTGGATCATATCGCAGACAGGCCGCGTTGTTGCTTGTATCCGGTATTACGTCGTTATAAATCGTAAACGGTAGATTTAATTTTTTTTCAATCCAATCATTTACGATATTAGCTACGTTTAAAGTATTCATTTGTAAACCTTACCCATTTATCGAGCCAGCGTGCTTTTGCTGCCTCAAACCACCGCGCGCATGCGTTGGGGTTTAATTGTTTTGAATGGTCTAAATTATCACCGTAATATTGCGCTTTTGCGTATGGAGTCCGCCATATTAAAACGCCTTTTCCTATTTGGCTATTTATAATTGACGATTTTTCCATAGTGCTAGTTTTTACCGGTATAAAATAATTACTATCTTGTAATATCATAGCGTCGAGGGCCGCCTGCGTTTTTTTTGTTTTCGCTAAAAGCTGCGCCTCTACTTTTTTACCGTTAAACGCTGTTGTTACGTTGAAATTAACCCCACTCATACTAAAGCCGCCTCGTAGTGGTGCACGGTGTCGCCGTTTTGTGTGTAGCATGGGTAAACTTTACGTATTGTGTACGCTTTGCCCTGCCATGTTACACGCGCTAGTTCTTCCGGTATAATCTGCGGGCTAGATTCAAACGGCGAATAGTACAAAGTGCCGACGTCGTTTTTTGCCTCGCCCTCATTAGTGCGCACGGTTGCTAATTCCATAACTACGCGTACGCGCTGCAATTCTACCGGTAAACCATAATTAATATTGCCGTCTCGGTCGCTGGCTGCTGGTGCCTCGTAGGTGCATGAATGAATTAATAAATTATTCATTAGCGCACCCCGTTTAGAATGTCGCAATATAGCGACAGCCATTTATATTTTTTTTCGGCTGTGCTCTTTGCGTTTTTCTCTGTCTGAATGTCGGCAGCTTTACTACTTTTTGAATAGCTGTAACCGCCGATTGATTCAGAAGTAATGGCGCCGCCTGCGCTGCCGCTTTCAATCTGTGCGGCGTTGTATGATTCCTCAATCATCATGCAGCAGGCGTCGTCAATTCCTCCGGCTCTGCGTTCAATAATTAAACCGTCATTTAATAACGATTCAATAAATAAAACGTTATCCAGCTTGTATTGGTTAAATGTGGCGGCGTCCGGTATGATTGCGCGGCCTAATACCTCGCTATAATGTTCATAATTTACATTTTCAAACCGTGCCATTTTTACCACCTATTTTTTTTTGACGTCTTTTGCCGGTTCTTTCGGCTTTTCGTTTGTCTGTGGTTTTGTTTCTTCCACAGGCTTAATAATTCCAACTCGTGTCATTAAAAACCCCGTTAAGCCTTTGTATGAACATAAATACCGGCTGTTTTGTTTTCGTAAACGTCCTCGAGTCCGTATGCTCTGTAACAGAATTTCCAAGCGTCGGCGTGCTGGTTTTCTTCCGGTGTAATTACTTTGTTTACTGTGTGTTTTGTAAACTGCAATACTGCCGGTTTGTGTACGACCATAAAGTTAATGTCTTTTGCGTCGCTGTCTTTAGCGTAACCGCCGGCTGTTTCACCGCTTGTTGTTCCGTCCAAAAGGTCAATAGCTGTGTAAAAGCGTGTCTGTGGAACTTTCACAATCTGTGCGAAACCCTCGAGCGCCTCGCGTGACTTTGTTGTGTCGAGTGCTTTAATAGAATTGTACAAAGAAGGTGTGATAAACAAAATGCGGTTATCTGCTGGCACTTCGTTTTCGTCCATTGCTGACTGTGCAGCCAATACTGCAGCAAGTACATCATCGCCGTTTGCCAATGTGGCGCCGGTTACTGTATAGCCGCCGTTTACTGCCAATTTTGCAAAGCGGAAAGCGTCCAATTCCGGTACAACTTTTGTGCGGATAAATTCAGACGATAATTTACCAAAAGCCACGCCGGCTGTTTCTTCGTCGTCCATTGCGTCAACGCTGAAAGCGCGGCCGCGGTCGTAGTTAAACTGTACTGTTTCATTAGTAAGTGTAACGTCGCCGTTTACATAGCCGCTGTTGCGTGAATAGTTAGCCAATCCCTGCATTGACAATTTAGGGATTACAATTTCATTAGCATTTGCACCGGCTCTTGCTAATGTTGCGTCACTTTCCAATACTGCAGAGAGAGAACTCTGTTTGTATACTTCATCAAGAAGATCAATGTACTTTTTAAAAGTTGTAATTGAATTCATTTTTTTTTACTCCTGTTAATTTAGTCCCATGACGGCGCGAACTGCGCTATCGTCACTTTTTTGTGGCTGGTCTGCCATTGGTGCCACTGTTGGCGGTGTAGGTGCGTTTTCGTCTCTGAAAATGTCCGGTTTTCCGTCTGTTAGCGCCTTAAGTAAATCGTCGAGCGATTTGCCTTTATTTGCGGCGTCGTTCATTGCGTCGTATAACTGCGCGTTGATTGCGTCGCGTGTTAATTCGTTTACAAACTTTTTATTGCTTGTAAAATCCTTAACTTTTGCTTTGTCCTCCAGCTGCTGTACTTTTGCGGCTGTTTCAGCTTTTGCGTCTGCTGCCTCTTTTTGATATTTCAAAACTGAGGCTTTTACTTCCTCATAGTCTTTCATACTGTCAATAGTGGCATTTGCTTTTTCAAGCTGTGCTTTGATGTCGTCATAATCGCTATATTTTGATTTTTCGCGGTTAATGTCGTCGCCGTTTAATTTCATGACCACGTTAATCTGTTCGTCGGTCAAACCTGCTGCTGTAAGTTCTTCTCTTTTCATTTTGTCCCCTTACGCGTATTTTTTACGCCGTCGCCGCGGCAATGGTTAAAAATAAAATCGCGCTTGTTTTACGCGCTGCGCTGCGCCACCGCCCGTGTAGGGTGATTCGTATTTATAGTCATTTTTTAAGGGGTTTCGTGCATAAAAAAAGCGGCAAGCCTCCGAGGTGCATTTGGAAACCTGCCGCAATAAATTAACTAATCATTTTTTTAATTGTTTGTTTTTTTCGCGTAAATCAAACCAAAAATTACAGATAAAAGCGCCAATGCTGCGCCGCTGATTTCTGCAAAAATATTCTGATTCATTCCGCCAATACAACAAAGAACGCCGCCAATAGCTGCAAATACAATAATTAAAACTGTGGCCCATGTTTTAATTTTGTTTTTCTTTGCGTAGTTTACAGCGCTAGTAACAATTGCTGTAAATCCAAAAGCCGCTAAACCTAATTCGATAATAACGGCCGCGTCGAATTTAAAGAAAAATCCGAAAGCTACGGCGATAAAAAAACTAATAGCGCCGATAATTCCACCAACTTTCATTTTATAACCTCCTGTATTTATAGTCATTTTTTTTATTGTTTGCCGCTTGCTATATCCTGCGCGGCTTGCGTGTCCACAATGTAATCAAAGATTTTTTCAAAATACCAATACGGAAAAAACACGCCGTCCTCGTCCGCTGTAAATTGTGCGCCAATTGGTATGTATTTAATTATTAATTCGCCGGCCTCGTTGTATGGATCGGGCGGCGTTACTTTTGGCGCTGGGCTATTTATTCGCGAAGTCGTGCAGCTTATCAGCCATAAAATTAAAATCGTGCTCATGGTCGCCCGTGCGAGCGTCTGCTTTTGTTTTGTTTGCCTCTGTCGTAATTTCTGCGGCGTTTTCTGCGTTTTCATTTGCTTTAATAATTTCCTTTTCTAGTTCTTTAGTGTCTTTTAATGCTTTCGAAGTGAAAAAAATTAAAAATGTTAATGTGAAAGCTAGAATAATACAAACTATAATTAATGCGGTCATTTATGCCCCCACCTTAATTTCTTTAATCTTATCCATGATTAAATTAAAATATACCGGTGTAAAACATGCCGCTATTGCTAGACCGCTAAAAATAATATCGTTCCCGCTTATATGCTGGCCTCCGATAATATCCCGGGCGAACTGTGCGGCGTTCCAGCCTCCAATCCATGCGGCGGCTATAATCTGCCCCCAAAGGCTAGCGCCCTTTGCTTTAATAGTCTTTTTTTCTGTTTCTGCAGTTTCTTCCATGTTTACCCCCTCAACATTTTATCAGCTACCGTAAATTGAAAAGCTGTTAATAATTGTGGTTTTTCTGTAAATAGTTTCGGACAATCTTTCCAACCCACGACGTCGTGGTGTGTAGTAATTGCGTACGCTGTAAGGCCGTAGCGTCTGCATATATCGGCGCAAAGTTCGGCCGCTGCGTTTATGGTTGCTGTGCTAAAATTTCCTGCATTATCTAGCGGGCATAATTCGACGCCAATCGTGCAATTATTAGGGCTATTTGTTGGGGTTGCATATTTGCCAAACTGTGCGCGGGCGTAATCTGTGTATATTTTCCCGCTGATTGGGTCGGGTGTATCGCTGCCGCAATGGTAAGCCACCTCGTATTCGGGAACGGCGGCAATAATAAGGCCGTTTTGGTCTACGATATAATGAGCCGAACCGTAACCGCCGTTGCCTGTTTTGCGGGCCTCGAAAAAGTCGCGGTTTTCTTTTGCGTTTGCGCTTGGGTTTGCCGTCCAATGTAGAACGACAGCTAAAACCTCTTTAATTTTTTTACCGGGGCGGCTGTATTCGTTGATTGTTAGAAAGTCGTGTATAATCTGCATTATTTAACCCCGTCTAATTTGCCATTTAATAAAAGTGTCATTTTGGTATTTAGTTCCACTAGCTGCGTGTTTATGGATTGCAGCAGGCTGTCTGTGCTGTCTTGTCTTGTGCTTAATTTTGTTACGTCGTTTTCGTGCTGTTTTTCTACGCGCTGAATGTCGCGGGCGTTAGTTTCTATTTTCTGCTGACATACACCAAACGTTACGCCCCAGCCGGCTAGTGTTACGAGAATTGTAAAAATTAAAGCGTAATTTGTTTTATTTTCGTTTGTCATGTCGTTTATTGCCCCTGCTGTTATAGTCATTTTTTACAGGGTTTCATGCAAATAAAAATAACTTTGCCGTTTGTCTAGTCAAAATAAATAAGGCTCTCTTGCGAGAGCCAGCTTTTATATAATTTTACTATCTTACATAAACAGAATGTATTATCATGCCACTAAATGCAGTTCTTGTAAGTGTGTGTGCGTCTGTATACTTAAGATATATATAATCACTACTATAACTTGGAAGTCCTATTGCACTTGTATCTGTTAATGTTTGTATCACTTCAACAGGAAATATAAAAGGCGTTGTTACACTACCACCAGTTCTAGTAATTAAAATCATAATTTCGTTATAGTTTGTAATATCTTCATCAAGTGTAATTGTTGCAAGTGATTGTCTTGTAGGATTATCAAATATTTTTTTCCACTTTCTTGAATTGTCAATTTCAATTTTTGTTTTTGCACCACTCCAAGCGTGGCCCACGTCTGTTGTGCTATCGTCTATAATATCGTCTAACGATTCGTTTGTATTTGTAGCTTTAATCATGTAATTGATTGCTAAAGCCGCCTGCTGTACGGTGTCACTATTGCCGTAAATTGCATTTGCTCTACTAGCGTCAAAGCCTAATCTTTGAGCGCCAGCATAATTACCAGCACTATTAGCATAAACTTTAGCACTTCTGATAGGACCTGCTTTATAAAATGCCCCTATGGTGTCATTGTCTATTGTTGTATTTTCGTTATCATATCCACGTTGCCATTCACCCGTAATATTAGGCAGCCCCGCAGCTATAAGTTCACCTAAATTCTCAATAGTCGCACCCTGCAATACACGGCCGGCAAGATCCGGCAATTTAAAATAACCGTCTGTTTCGCTAGCAAACGCCGGCAGGTTTCTTACCTTTGCGTAAAGCTGCGGGTAATCTTCACCGTTATAGTCGTTACCGTCAAAGAACAAAAAGCCTGCAGGCGCGCTGCTGCCGATATATGGCAAAATAGTACCGATTGGGCTAGAGCCGCTAGCCTGTCCGATAAGTGCGACTAATTCTGCGGTAATGCCGGATTGAATAGCGGCCCACTGTTCGGCGGTAAAGCTGGAATTATTAAGGCGGTATTCTTTACCCCATGTTACAACGCCGCCGCTAACATTAGCTTTATATCGGTCGTAATAAATATTACCGTTTTCATCAATACCCGTAACAATTGCGTAATCGTTAGGGGTAACGGTTCCGCTGTAAGCCTCTAATTCTTCTACGCTATCAAACGGTATGTGGTCACCCGCTGCGTTTGTTTTATAAATGTAGTTTGCTGTGTTTGTGCTTATGCTGGAGTTAACAAAGTCTTTATCGGCCAGCTGATTTGTTGCGCTTGCCTGTGTCGGGATTTTTTCAGCAATGTCTGCCACGTCGTCGCTCAATGCGTTAAAATCGCCAATATCAACAAGCCCCGTGCTATCTTCCGGTATTAATGCGGTAAGCACTTTATTCTGTACAGGGTTTTCACTTGTTGCGTCTAACGCGTCGTCTACGATAATACCGAGATTTTCGCGGGCCTCTGCTGCGTTATTTGCTCCGGTTCCGCCGCTTTCTACCGGCCAAACTTCACCGCTGTTTTTTAATACTTCGACTATTTCATTTGGTGCGCTGCGTGGGAAATAATCGTTATATGTGCGCGGAATAATTAAACCGTCGTATCTTGTCGCCATGTTTCCCCCTTATCCGCAGAAAGCCACGTTAATATGGCTACTTGCTGAAATACAATTTACGCGAATACCTGTAACGGCATTTGCTAGCATAATAACTGCGCTGTCTGTTAAAACTGCATTTTCCCCGTATACGTTATCCCAATAACCGCCGGTACCGTCTGCCCCGATTGTTTCCGGTCTGTTGCAGGTTGTTTCGATAGTGTAAGAACCTGTCTGTCCTGCTGGAATGTGTACGGCAATAGTAACGGCTGCGACTCTGTCCGGTGGGTTAATAAAAATTCCGTCCCCCTGCGACAAGTCGATTTCTTCATTAATTCCCGTAGTACCTACACGGGCGCGTGGTGTCACTCTTGCATAACTCATTTTTCTACCTCATTAATTGTTTTGATTTCGTCCGGTTTATCGTCTGCCGGTTCGGCTTTCTGTGAAAGTAATAATTTTTGAAATAACGCAACTTTTGGATCTTCTAGCATAAGTTTAATAATACCTGCGTAAACTTCATCAGTAATAATTCTCATAATTTTATAGTCATTTTTTTTTAGTTCTTTTGTTTATTTTTTTGTTTACTGTACAGCTTTACATTGAACGAGTAAAAAAATACGCTTAAGGATTCGCACACGCGCGCTAAAAAAATATTTTTGAATACTTTTACAACCTTTTATAAAATCCTCTGATTCGCTGATATATTCGCACACGCGCGTCGGCTGCCTTTTGGATTGGTAAAAATACGTTAAAATGTGTCATTTTGAGCCGTTTTGGCTGCTGCTGCCGCTAGGGTGGAATAAAAGCGGCTTATATTTACCATGTTATTAGACGAGTAGTTTTTAGTGATTTTATGGCAATAAAAAACCCCGCGTTTATTTGCGGGGCTGTTGATTTAATATATATAATTTGGGTCTAGCGGTTCAAAGTCGTTTGTTTTTTCTGTTACCTTATCAAAAACAAATTTGCTAATTAACGCTAAAGCTGGAAACTCATAATTTAAATAATTTTTGTTTTCTTGCTCTGCGCCAATTCCAAGCCAGCCGTGGTCTTTTCTGTTTTCCTCTAGGGCTTTTCCTATTGCCTCGGCGTCGCCGCTTAATTCTTCATTATCCCATTTAATAAATAATTCTTTATTGTTAATAATTCCCTTTACTGTAAACATTATTACAACCTCAAAATTATACCTAAAATAAACGCAGCGTATTCTTCATCTTGTTTAATATTACCATACTTTCCGTATAAGATAAACTCTAACCCCACGCTTAATATTTCGTATATATTATCGTCGTATACTTTACCGATATATGGATTTATAAAATTATCGACTTTACACTCTTCGTTTGTATATTCTTCTATTCCTGTAACATCTGCCAACTTTTGTTTTATTTCACCGGTTGTTCGTCGATTAAAAAAATCTCTTTCGGCGTCAATTATCCACGGGTTTGTAATCTCTAACGCGTGGCCTAATTCGTGAACAGCAACGGTTGGCCTATCTGATATAATTATTTTACGCTTTGAAAAACTAAAACGCCCGCGTTTATCATATTTTGCGACGAACCCCTCATTTTCTAATAAATCCGCTAATTTATGCGCGGCCCGTGCTGGTATTGCGTTTAATGCTGTTTGTATTTTTGCAACAGCCTTTTTATCAGAACTAGGGTTTAATGTTAGTTTTCTACCGCCAAGCCCTATATCTTTGATTTTTCGCAGTTCGTGTTCAATTGTTGAATTTCTTTTATTTACGTTTAAAAGAAATTCTTTTCCGGTGTCTATAAATTGCTGCTCTGTTTTTGCTGTATTTACTAACGCCGCTAGTTTTGTATCATAAATTGGGGTAGGGTTTTTTATAACATAATCCCCGCGAGGCTCGCTTGTAACCCCTGTAAATATTCCCCGCGGTTGTTTCCCGTCTACAGTTCCCACGAACTCGCGTACTCGGTCGCGCTCCAGCTTTGTTTCTGTGGTAAAATCTTTTATTTTTGCCTGCCACTCGCCAATCTTTGCGCGTGCAGCTGTATCGTCTACACTTGCGGCTTTACGTGTTAAGGCCTCGCGTTTATAGTGTCTAACTTTGCGCTCCATGCCCCGCAGTTTCTGTTCGGCCTCGTATCGTGTATATGTTACGCCGTTATATTCAACTTTTTCATTTGCCATTTTATCGAGGTCGGCCTGTGTGTAATGGCGCTCCATGCCCTCAAAATAAGGGTAATAAGAATGTTTACAATTTATACCGCAGATTCCGTCTATAGTTCCCAACCCGCAAACGCTGAACGGTCTATAGTTTTTATTATTGCCGGAAATACTAAAAATTTGCCCCTGCCAATCCTCATGGCTAGGGCGCGCGCCAATATGGGCCGTTGTTTCGACTAGGTCGCAGCCTAATTCGTCGCAATTATTAAGCGTCATTGTTGCGGCTGTTTGGTTTATTCCGGTAAGTATATTCATGCGGACGGCGTTTTCAATGCTTAATTGTACAGGCTGCCCGTTGCGATATTGAACGCCTGTTATTCCCGCGCGGGCTAGATTGTCGCAGGCGTTCATCATTGCACTATCATAATCAAACGCACCCGTTACTACCTGCATATATGCCGCGTTAGCCTGCTGTATAAAATTGCGCTCTGTTGTGTACGCTGTCGTTAACGTTAGGCGTGAAAGGTCGCTGTGTGTTTTCTGAATACTTGCGAGCATAACCTGCGCGTTTATATCGCTTACGCCGTGGCCTAATGCCTCGTTAAATATGCGATTATCTGCGCGGGCGTTTTTAATTAGTGCGTCGTTATAAATTGCTTTTATTTCTTTTTGTATTGCAGGATCATATTTTTTTAATAGCTTTGATACGTCCTTTTTTAAGGCTCCGGTTTCCGCTAAAAGCTGCGCCTGCCATTTTGTCGCCTCGGTTACTTTTCCCAATCGTGCAATACGGCGCGCCATATCCTGCAATATATCGGCCTCAAGCTGTGCGTAGATTTCTACTATTTCGTCGCTTAAGCCGTCTAAATATCGCGGCGAAAGCATAGACTACCACCTGCCGCCAATAATGCGCAATGCGTATTTAATACGCTTTCTTAATGGCTCATGATTCACCGCGGCTTTTAATGTGATAATTACTTTTTTTTCCAATTCTGTAAGGTTTTTTGTTACAGTTTTTTTTCTATTATTACTCATTTTATCACCTATGTATTTACATTAAATCAAACGGACTAGCTGCTACAGGTTCCGGTGGCACGTTGGCTTTTGCTGCTGCCTCGTCCTCGCCGTAGAAGTCGCGGCGGTATTCCCATTTATTCAAAACGCCGGCGCTGATTTCCTGCAGCGCTGTCTGTTTTGCCTGCTGTATGTCTTTGCGTGTTTGGTCGTCGTTCCACTTAATTGTGTATAATTCCTCCGGCTTTGCGTTGCCTGCTGGTGCGTCCGGCATGCCATACGCTGCGGCCATGTATGCAAATACAAGCGCAGTGTCCTCATACTTTGCGGCTATTTCGTCCTCGATTTTGTCTACGATTGCGAACAGTTCTTGTCTGCCTCCGCTGTACTGTGTGGCGGTCTGCTGTACGCTTTCGGCGTCGCTGACGGTACCTTTGCCGACGTTTAATGTTAATTCAATGCGTCTAAAAATTTGCTGTAAATATTCGTTCTGTGCTGTTGTGCGAAGTTCCGGGCTGTATTCGTGGATTTTTTCACCGTTTGCGCTGCCGTCACCGTCGACTTGCTGAATAAGTCTATTTAATGATTTACTTAATACAACTTTATTTGTTTCGCCGTTTCTGCTGGTGCATTTGGTGAACATGTCGCGATCTGCAAAAATGCGCTTTTCGCCAGCCTCCTGTTCCCAATCCATGCGCGCAAACTGTCTATCAGCCTTTTCAATTAAATCTACCGCGTTATCAATTAAAGCCACCGGTACGTTTGAACCGTCAATTTTATTTACGGTATGGTTTCTGAATTCGACAATCATAGGGCGGCCGCAATTATTCCACGTATATTCCGGAGTAAGTTCGGCGGTTGCTGTACATGCTGTCAATGATACTTCGCGCAGGTTGCTGTCTATATTGCGGTATAATTTCATTTTTACATTATGGCCTTTTTCGTCGTAGTTATGCGATTCAACCAAAATATATTTTTTATCTTTTTCCGCAATAGTTTTCAAAATGAGCGCGCCGGTTAATGTGCCGTCAAAGTCGTATGCTGTCGGCAAATAATTACCAAGTGGGATAATTTCATACTGTAATTTATTATTAGAATAAATAGGGCGGAGGAGGCCTGCTCCTAATAATGTCATATATTCAACGATACGGTCTATATTTTTGTTAAGGTGCTCCATTGGCTTTTTAATTGCCTCGTTTTCTACGTCGAGCCCAATTTCGCGCGTTACAAAATAATTTAACCGTCCGGCAATCTGTGGCAAAATTCCGCATGGTTGCGCCTCTGTACTCCACGGAGGGGTGCCGCTTGCCATGCTGGCCCATAATTCTATTTTTTGGTACATTTCAGAACTAATATTAGTATTAATTCCGGTTACTTCGTCGACGGTTCTTACGTGAAAATAAGATAAAACACCCATGATAAAACCCCTTAATTTTTCAAACATAATTTTATTTTTTCCTCTGTGCTTATAGTCATTTTTTTATATTGTTTATGCGCCCGCGTGTCGCCACACTCGCTCTGTTGCGTAGCGTGTCAAAGCTATATAGTGATCGGGCTGCCCCTCCGGGTACCCCTCTAATATTTCGCCGGTGCGCCTGTCTATTTCGTGTTCGTACAGGGTGAACTCGTCGGCTGCATGCGGGCAGCGTACGGGATCTATTACAATAGCGCGCAATCCCTGCAGCCATTTATAACCGGCGTCACGGCTGCCCGGGCCTTTTATTGCTCCGCGTGTATCGCCGCCCCATTTGTGAAAGTCTGCGACGCTTTTCGGTTCGGCGCTGTCGGCTGTCTGTCTGTCCTCGTAAATGCTCATGCCGTGCGCCTCCATGTGTTCGGCTGTCTTTTTAAACGCCTCGTCGTTTCCGTGCTTATATAAATATAATTCGTCCCATATATAAAGCGTTGCGGTTTTCGCGTCGTAGTGCATGGAGCCGTAAGCGTAAGGGTCGGGATAATAACCCCAGTCTATGCCCTGCAGCGTTTCGTCCCAGCTTTGTATTTCTTCGTCTGTAATTTCGCGCAGCTGGATATTTTCGAAGATTTGCCGGCCTGTTCCGGTTGCTATCCCTAGATAAATATTTTCGTACGCTCTTTTACTTGTGCGGCGTGTCTGTTCCATATCGTGCATAATAGCGGCGCCCAACCACTCGCGCGGTATGTCTAAAAATGTTGTATGTAATGTCATGCGCTGCGGGTCGTCTTGTTTTGCCTCTGCGTTGCACCAATGACGCACGGCACTTGGCGGGTTGTAGCTTTCAAAAATATAGAAAGTATCGCCGCCGCGTAATGCTGAAATTTTAACATTTTGCAGGTCTGCTGGGTCGACTTCGGTTTTTTCTTCAACCCATAATATCCCGATATATCCATTACTAACTTTTAATGACTTTAATTTTTCCGGATCATCAAGCCCCGCAAATATAATTTGTTGCTGCCGTCCGTCTTTTCGTATGTAAATTATAGGCAGCGCGGCCGTTCGACTTCTCGGTATTTTAAAGCCTGCCGTTTTCCCGTTGCTGCGTTTCATGTGTAATTTATCTATAGCCCACACAATTTGTTCAAATACTGAAAGGCGCAGACTCTTGCTATATCTGCGTAAAATTAGCGCGTTTAATTTCGGAAACAATACAATCAATAAAACTATGCAAATACTAATAAATGATGATTTGCAGGACGCGCGCCCTCCGGGAAACGTCCAACGTTCTTTTGTGTGGTTCATAATGCTTTTAAACGCCTTATTGTATACCGGCGCGAATAGTTCCGCGGTGTTAATTGTCATTCGTCGCCCTCTGCAGTTGCTGGGTCTACCGGTTCCACGTCCGGCGTGTCGCAGATTACGTTAACTTCGTTATCCTCTGCGCTGCCGTCGCCGTCGCCCTCTAATTTTTCGTCGTATGTAAAGCCGCGCTTTTTGCCTTTGGTCGCTAAATAAAAGCGTATCATTGCGCCGTCGCCGTCTTTTATTCGCTCAATCGCTTTACCCTCTACAAAGTCTAGTGTCGTTTCTGTTTCGGCTTTTATTGCCTCCTGCGCTGCGGGGCTGTCTTTAATTGCTTTGTCTACGGTGTGCCAATCTACATGCAAACGCGCAGCTATTACGCTATAAAAACCGTTACTGCCGTCTATTTTCTCAAGTAGATCTTTTTCTTTTACTTTCCTTTTTCGTCCCATGCTTTCCCCGTCGGATTTTTGGAGTTTTTATTTGCTTGTAATTTGCTAACTTTCGTTATTTTCGTTTCGTTTCGTTCGCGTTCGTTATTTTCGTTTTATTTTTCTTTTATTTCGTTGCGTTGTTCTGCTAACTTTTTTTGAATTTCTTTTCTAGTTGTTATTCTGTTATAGACTTCAAATTTATACTCAATTCCAAATAAATCAGTTATCGGTAAAATAATGTTATCAATCAGAAAATCGCATAACTTATTTCTACCGATTACCTCATTATCTAATGGATTAAAGTAACAAGGCACACCGAATAATTTTGCATAATAAAAATAATCTTCGTCTAAATTTTCAAATACTTCTTTGCTCATTTCTATAATCTCCCATTCTACGTAATTATTTTCGTTTTACGTCGTTTTCCTCGTTTCTGTCCATTGTGGATTTTTCGCGCCTTATCAAACCACCCGTCGTATGTATAAAGTCTATAAAATGAATAAACTATATGCTGCCACAATGTTTGATTACTTCTCAATTTTGGATATTTTATAAACTCGTAAATTGCCCAATATAAATATATTATTATCTGCCGGCGCGTTGGTTTTACATTTATATTTATTTTCATTTAAGCGCCCCCGTTCCTGCATTTACGCCGTTTTCCTCCGCCCATTTCGTCCAGCGTTTTCTGATTACGTCGCAATAGTGCGGATCTAATTCCATTACGTAAGCCGTGCGGTTTAATTTCTCGCATGCTATTATTGACGTACCGCTGCCGCCGAACGGGTCTAATATTGCGTCGTCCTCTTTGCTGCTGTTTTTAATAAGCCGCTGGAATAATTTAACCGGTTTCATTGTCGGGTGTTCCTCATTCCGCGCCGGCTTGTCCTCGTAAATAATTGTATTTGGTACGTTATCGCCCCGCAGTTTTGTGATTTCCTGCAGCAGCTGTTCCTTATTCATTTTTTTATAGTCCGGCTTTTCGTCGTATACTGTGGTTAAATCTCTGCGGCCGTCCCAGTAGTGATTTGCGCCATTTTTCCAGCCGTATAAACAAGGCTCGTGCCGCCACTGCCAATCCTGCCGGCCTAATGTCATTACATTTTTTACCCATATTAAACATTGCCGTAATTGTCCGCCGGATTCCTGCAGCGCCTCTCTGAAAATTGCGCCTTTAAGGTCTGCATGCCATATATAGAACGCGCCTCCGGCTTTCAATGGTTCCAGCATTGTCTTAAATGCTTTGATTAAAAAATCTTTAAAGCCTGCGTCGTCCATTGCGTCATTATCAATTTTTAATGCGTCCGCTGTCTTGCCGGTGTATGCTACATTGTAAGGCGGGTCTGTTACGATTAAATCGGCGCGCGTTCCCTGCATTAAAGCGGCCATATCCTCCGCGCTGGTGCTGTCGCCGCAATAAAGAAAATGTCGCCCCAATCGGTAAAGCTGCCCGCGCTGGCTGTCGGCTACTTCGTCCGGCTTTAATGCTGGCGCCTCGTCGTCGTCTTTTGTTTCCTCCGGCTCCAATTTGCCGAGGTCTAATACTCCGTCGGGCAGGGCTAGTTCGTCAAAGTCTATTTTAATATCGCCCAAAAATGCGGCTACGCTGTCGGCTGTCATGTGGCCGTATTGGCTGTTTAATTTAAGCAGCTTTTCTTTTGCCTCCGCCTCGTTTTTGGCGCTGATGTATACGCATGGCAGGGCGGGGATTTCTTCGCCTGCGGCTGCCATTTGCTGCAATGCTAAAAGGCGGCCGTGTCCGTCTAATACATGGTTTATATAGTTTCCGTTTTCGCCTGCATGCGCCCATACAAAAAAAGGAAAACTAAAGCCGTGCTTTTTAATGCTTTTAATAATCTTTTCTACGTCGCCGGCGCTGCGTTCCTTTAATTCGCCTTGAAACTCTGTTAATTCGTGTAGCTGGATTGTGTCCGAGCCGGTGCAATTTATTTCTATATTCATGCCTTTATAGTCATTTTTTTAATAAAAAAAGGCGCTTTTTTGCGTTTTATTTGCAAAATTGCGCCCCGTAATGACAATAAATAGCCGTTTTTTTTTCAATAAAATAATAATTATATAGTGCTTAAAATACCGGTTATTGCGTATGATATTTCACTTTTTGTTATCTCTACTAAATAACCGTATATTGTGTCATAACCTCCGGTTAGTTTCCCGTTATATTTTATTGCGGGGTTTTGCTGTATTGCTTTGTAGTCCTCATACGTTAAATATATTACCGTACTAAGCCATTGTTCCGGCACGCCTCGGTCTAATAACATTTTTCTTTGATTGTTTATGTTTATAAATAATTTTTTTAATATTTCTGCAGGATCTTTTGTTTTTGCGTTTATTGTTATTGTAATATCTCCGTTTTTTTCTGATTTCGGAGTAATATTCTTTTCAACAGTTACTTCTAAATTATTATCTTTCATTTTCTAGTTTTATCCTTTTTTGCATTTCTAAACAGCCGTTATAAAAACTATTATATGACATCATATAAAAACCGCATACTGCGCATTTATTTTGCGACTTTTGTGGGTCACTGCATTTTTTACATAAATTTTCTTTCACCCATTCTTCAGATATTTTTTCTATACTTTCCATTTTCGCACCTCATTTATTCGTCGTCGCCATTCAAAATATTATTTATTGGTATTGCTTTTTTTGGGTCTATGTTTATTTCTTTTATTTCTTCTAACCACTTTCCGGCGTTCTTCGGTTTGTCGTTATTTAATTTAAATTCGCTCACTTCCTGCATTGCTAATTTATAGCCGTCTTTGAACCCCTCGGCGTATGGTAAATAAGAATTATTTTTATTTATAAACAAATATTCGTTTCCGCGTTTATTGTATGCGGCGTCTATTTTTTTCTCTATGTCGTCCATTTTCGCACCTCATTACCAATATATCATATTTTTATTGTGCAGGTTAGTTTTCCGCGTGATTTCCTGCGCCGTTTATAAAAATTGATTCTATCTTTTATTTTCTGCCATAGGCTCCGGCGTGGCAGCAGGTTGGTTCCGGTTGCTTTTTTTATCGGTACGCTATTTATATATATTTGTGTATTTTTCATTTTACGGCCTCAAACTTTGTATAAAATTCATTTGCCTGCCTTACAAAGATTTTGTTCCCGTTTGTATAAACTATGTAGTCTATACCCTCGCGGCCGTTTGTACACTCTATTGCCTCGTCATATATTACGGTGTAAATATTGCCCGTTTTTTTATGTCGCCATTTTGTATTTTTTCTACTCTCAAACATTTTTCAGCCTCCTGCCTAATTTCTCGCTAAATGCTTTATTTGTCATATATTCGTCGTAGTCCGGTTCCGCTTTTGCTTTCGCTATGCAATGAACGCAGGCTGTATGGATCCGGCGCGCGCCGTCTTTTTCTATCAGTACGCGGTGCATGTTTTCGGCTGTGTCCGCGTATGATTTCCCGCAATACTCGCACACAGTGAAGTCGGGCGCTATTATAAATAAATCGGGTACCGGCATTTTTAAGCCTCCTTATATTTTCAATTTGTAAAAAATTTTTAAACCTAGATCCTGCGCCAGCTGGTGCTCTATTTTTGCGCCTTTTGATTCCTGCCAATTTTCCAGCATGTATACCCCGTCACAATCGCATAATAATTTTAAATCCTGCCGCATATAATCGGCCCATGTGGCGCCCTCCGGTAATTCGTGACGCGCTGGGTTTACGGGTTCGTAACCTGCCGTTATTATTTCCGCCTCTGCATTTGCAAATTTTTGCATGAAGTCCGGGTCGTTAGTAATTGGCCCACTAATATATATTTTCATTATTCACCCCTTAATCGTTTATTTTTGCTATGGTGTAACGTCGGTTTGCTCCGTCGCGTAAATATTGGCAATGTCCCGCCATAAAATGGGAAATAGCGCTATTTACAACGTTTGTGTTTTTATAATCTAGGAACCGGCGCACTTCCTCTATAGTTTCGCATAGCGCCACGGCCTGTTCGGTTTCATAGCTATAAATCATATAGAAACCTTTCATTTTATAAGCCATTGTCTGCCACCTCTATATATTCGCCGGTTGTAATTATCCGCAGGGCTGTTTCTGTGTCCGTTTTTATTTGACGGATTTCAGAACGCTGCCGCGCTTGTTCCTGTTTCATTTCTGCAATACTTTGCCGCATGCTTTCATTATTTCGCCGCATTAAAATATTATCGTGGCAACAAGAGGCTGCTGCGAATACTGCCGCGTATAATGTCAAAATGCTAAATACTAAAATTGTCTTTCTCATTTTTTAAGCCTCTATTTCTAATAATGTTATTTGATAATGTTTGTACATCTCGCCGGCATTTATACATTGCCGCAATTTATCCAGCCGTAATTTCGGAAACTCGCCCCGTAAAGCCTGCAGGTTCTCGTATGTTATAGCCGCATGAGTTTTAACGTCCGTTACTACAAACTTATATTGTGTATATATGGCCCCTTTGTTTGGTATATCCATATACACCAGCATTGTGTCGCACTTCCTCGTGTAAAATAACTCTTTACGCGTGCGGCTGAATAAATACCCGGTTATACTATCTTTTATTGTAAAATCGGGCCGTTTAAGGTATTGCTCTATTATGTAAGTGGCTGCGTCGTGGGCCTTTTGTCGTCGTTCTTCTGCTGTCAATCTACCGATATATTTATTGCTCATACTTAAACTATTTATAGTTTTATAAGCTATTCTTTTTAATAACTCGTACATTTCCAGCAGGGCTGCGGCGTCACCGTCTTTGTATTTCTTTTGAAAATTAAAAAGTCGTTGGTCGTCCGTTTGTGGCTCTTCATAATAGGGCAAAGCCTTTTTATTTTGTGTTGTGGTCATTGGATCGCCTCAATTCCCGCCGGTAGCTTTCGCCACCTATCTCAATAATCGAGCCGTATTCAACAAGGCGATCTGCTACGGCTGCGCCAACATAATTTAAAAATTCTGATTTGCTGTAATTACTTGTTATTAGTGCCGAACCTCGCAAGTTATACAATGCGTTAATGTATAAATACATTGTGTATTTTTCGTCAGTTGCATTGATACCACGACCCACTTCGTCTAATACTGAAACCGGGGCCTTTGCGTGTTTATCCACTATTTGCTTTTCTGTAAGATTTGCATTAAAAGCCTTTGTGTGTCGGATTTCCTCGACTAGTTCGGCGGCTGTCATATATTGCCCGCCAATTTCACGCAATGCCGCGCAAACTAGATGTGTTTTACCTGTACCCACCGGCCCAAGTAAAACTAGTATATTTGGCTTATTATTTTTTACATCTTTTACAAATTGTGTAACGACGCTTGCGGCTTTTTGGCGTTCGGTTGTATCAACTTTGTATGTGTCGAAACTTTCCGGCCAATATCGGGGAGGGACGCCGCTCTTTTCGTAACGTTCCTGTTTTGCCTCTGCAGCAGCTTTTTCTTCTGCCTGTTCTATTTCGCGGTCATGGGCTGCGATTTCTTCCGGTGTCATTGGCTGCATATTTTCAATATTTATTATTTTTGAAAAATCCATAAATTACCCCATTAAAATAAATCGCTGTAATCTTCGGAGGTTGCGTCCGCGTTATTTTGGTAAATAGTGCCCGTTGAATTAGTCCCCCGGGTGTTCCAACTTTGCACCGTTGCTTTCCAATTTTTCATACTATTACGACCAACTTTCCAGCCGTTACTCTCATAGTAATTAAAAAATTGTTGTGCGTTTACATTGTATTTTTTTTCTTTAATGTAAGCCGCTAATTCTTCAATAGTGGGCTTTATAAACTTTTTTGTTTTTGTTTTTTCCGGCTCCTGCAGCGGCTGCGTGATTTCCTCGGCGCCGTTGTTTATTCTGATTATGACCGACGAATCTGCCTTTTTTCCTGCGCGGTTCGCTGCGTTTACTTCGCGGCGGTGCTGCTGCT
>JAKSMI010000013.1 GCA_024400635.1 Bacteroidales bacterium
AAAAAATTTGAGTGACACCTACTGACATGCAGGATTATCTATATTCCCTATGTACATAAAGAGTTTTGCTCTTGTCCACGTTTGAAACTTCGACACTTTCATTACCAAAGGACAAGACGAACGCTCACGCCTGTCGCTTGGACAATCCAAGTGGCATCGTTTTGTTGCGTTGACTTTATTGAAAAGTTGACTTACATACGACCTTTTTGGGGCGTGGGTTGTTTGTGCTTATTTTGGTAGGGCAGTCGAAGGCCTCAAACGGATAGGTGCATTCAATTCCACGCCTTTTTCTTAATATCGTGGTTGAACACAGGATGAGAGCGACTCTTGTTGAGTTTGCTCTCGTTCCCGTTTGAAACTTCGACACTTTCATCGCCAAAGAACCAGACAAACGTTCGTTGACCTATGGTTGCATAGGCCATGCTATACCCTGGGCATATTGTATCCACTCAGTGCCCGGGGAATTCGTGCGTGTATCCACACGTACGTTTGCGAGCGTTTTCTTTGCTTGTTTTGACATCGCGGTTTCTTGCTCCCGACTGAGGGTGAACTCGTTCACTTTCAACAAGGAGCGGTTCGATGGCATTTACCTTTATTGACTTATTTGCTGGTATTGGTGGCATTCGAATTCCATTTGATGAACTCGGCGGCAAGTGCGTATTCTCTTCGGAGTGGGATAGTCACGCCGCAAATACTTATCAAGTAAATTTTGGAGAGCGCCCTCATGGCGATATCACGAAAATCCATGAAAGTGATATTCCAAAACACGATATCCTGTTAGGAGGATTCCCTTGTCAAGCGTTCAGCATTATGGGAAAAATGCAAGGATTTGCGGATACGAGAGGAACAATGTTTTTTGAAATTGAACGCATTTTAAAATATCACAAACCCAAGGCGATATTGTTGGAAAATGTAAAACAACTGGTTGGTCATGACAAAGGTCGGACTTTCAAAGTGATTCAAGATCACCTCGCTGAATTAGGATATCATGTGAAGTGGAAAGTCTTGAATGCTCTTGATTTTGGCATTGCTCAACGAAGGGAAAGAGTAATAATAGTTGGGTTTAGAAATAAAAAATTTGCAAATAGAATGTCTCTAGATTTCGAACCAATTCCATATAACTTAAACGATATTCTAGAAAGCGAAGAGAATGTAAGCCCATCACTCTTTGCGTCAAAACGAATAGTCGACAAAAGAAAGAAAAGCGTTGCGAAAAAAGATGTCTTTTTTCCTTCTGTATGGCACGAGAATAAGTCTGGAAATATCTCTGTCTTGCCTCACGCATGCGCTTTGCGTACAGGCGCTTCATACAATTATCAGTTGGTTAACGGCAATAGAAGATTCACAGAGAGGGAACTGCTCAGATTACAAGGATTTCCTGATACATATAAAATTGTTGGCTCTAATCAAGATGTGCGCAGACAAACTGGAAATGCAGTTTGCGTTAAAGTAATTAGAGCCGTTGCAATACGAATGCTGGAGATTTTGCATGCTTAAGCCCAAATTGAGAGATTCACATAAATTAGATTATTCGGAAGACTATCCTTTAAATGAAATTCCTGAAAGCGTAGTTACTAAAATTGGCGGCTACATGATCTATTTGCTTCATATAGGACGCAAAGATGTAAGCGGGGCCGATTGGGGCGATGCTTTTGCGCAAGCAATTGGCGGAACACACTTGGACTCTCCACTAGGCATTGCTGATGTAGTGAAAAATAAGGTGGCGTGGTCTATGAAGACAGTCAAGTGTCTTAGAAATCCTTTTGATTGTACGAGTGTAAGGCTTATAAGTGGGCGTTGCTCTCCAGATTATTCGTATGGTATTACAGACCCTCACAAAGATGTTCAGGCAACAGGTCGTGCCGTTTTGAATATATGGAACGAACGGGTAAACATTGCGCAAGATGAATATTCTCAAATAAGAACGTCTGTATTGATCCGTAGCGAGGATTTACTTTCATACACCTTGTATGAGACAGAAAATCACCGGTTTATACCTAGTAACTATAAGTGGAGCGTAAACAAAAACGGTAATCTCATAGGAACGGAAATTGCTACTAATCGTGATGTGTTTACATGGCAGCCACATGGGAGCCAATTCACGATTTCAGAAAAAGTTCCCTCTAGCGCCGTTAAATTTAAAGTCAAACAACCTTCAGTGATATCGTATTCGGATGTGTTGGAACGGATTTATTTCGATGAAAATTGGGTAACTATTGTAAATGGAAGATAGACTTTGGCACTTTCTTTTGATCCGTATAAAATGCATTTCCTGGGTACAGCCTCTAGCGACTGGATGGACAATTCTAAACCTTACCACAAAATCGTTGGCATCCAGCTGGATGTAAAGTCCGTAATGCGGAACTACCGTCGCAACGAAATTGCTCAATTCAAGTTGGCGGAAGTTGTGAAGGAGCTTGTAAGAAAGAATCTGATCAAAGATATCTTAGACAGTTCCGTGACGAATGTTTAATCGTGTTTTTTCGCTAAAATATTCAAAAATAGTCTTTAATTACAATTCTTTAGCATTATTAAACACAATATTTTGATAAAATGTATTTAACTTATTGACGAAACAAACTTTTTGACGTATATTTAGGTTGGAGAAGGTGTTCTTCTCTCCAAGAAAAAAGGACCGGCCTGCAACTGGAATTGCAGGTCGGCCCCGTAAAGGACTTTGTAGCCCCTTTGAGTTTTGTAAAGCTACATAAATCCTTTGCTCTTGGCAATTTCATTTAACCGCCCGCAAGGGCAAAGGAGTCTGCAATGGCAGATTATGGACCTCTATTACCTGTAATCGGTTCTGGTGCACCGAGAGACACCATTTACACCCATGATTTCCGGCCTTCCCCTGGAGTTGGTGGGTTGGTTCCGTCCATTTCGTGGACTCGTAATTTGATGGAACAGGAAAAGCCGTCTTTTCAACAATACCTTCGCGCAATCAAGGATATCGACGCCGAGATCGTGCTACCTGGTTGGAAGAACTACATGGCGCGAGACAGAGCTTTGGAACAAATGCGTTTGTTGAGGTATTACGGCGGGTATCAAGGGATGAAGTGGGACCTGACCACCGGTTCTCCCAACAACCATTTGGATTCTTTAATACGAACGAAATACCCGCGCTATCCTAGGTATTTTTCTAAAGATGGTTTGTTTAGCAAACTTGAACTTCCAAAAGTCAATGCGCCCTTTGACGTCTCCCATTTTCATGCGACATTGAGCAAATATCTTGACTGGCCTCAAAATCACCAATATATACGTCCTGATCTAGCTGGCTGGGCTGGTGACATGTTTACTTTTGCGCGAGATTTGAAGGACTTGCGTAGTAAGGGGTGGTTTAGCAATGACAGTTTATACAAACTGGCGGACCTTAGCATTGGTGAAAAGCTTGATGGTTTTAATCATAGTTTTGGACGTAGTGACTTCTACGCAGATGTTGACGCGCGGAACATCTCGACCTTAGTTGGACAAGGGCTGCCGTTGCATACTGCTGTTGAAAATTATTTTGAAAACGATCTTTACGGCCGCTTCGGCATGTTCGTGAATAGCTATGGCGGTTGGAAAAATTTTGAAAAACGCGTGCGTAGCTATAATTTTTTCCCAATGAACCCTTTGCTAGAATCTATCTTTATTGATGCCGCACAAAGGGCGTTTATCAACAAAGTTAGGGAAGGCTGTCTTCGTGAAATGGATTGCTTTTAAAATAATTCTTGCGATTGCAACACTTGTTTTTGTTGTAGAATTTATACTCTGGAGGAATCTTATTCCAGAGTATTTTTTCTCAGCATACGCAGACAAGGTAAATGTCGGTGACACGGAGATTGCAGTTTTTGTTGATAAAGATTTTATCATGCAAAGTTTTCATGGGCATACCTATCGTTTTTATGTCTGGGTAAGAAAACAAAACTTTTTTTATTCGTTGTCGCACAGCGATTATTTAGGTAAGTACTTTGAAGTTGATGTTGACAAAATCGTTCCTTATTATGTATCCATGTCAAAAGAGGAAACTGTAAAATTCGTTTATGTAAGCGAAGATCGTAGATACCCCAATCATCGAGATACCTATGCTTTGATTCAGGATGAAACTGGGGAAATTATAGCGCTAGACATTTTTGAAGAAAAGAACGATACGTTAAATACGATAGAAAGCAAGTGCCGTATAAGGATTCCTGAACGAGGTGCGTCTGTTCCGGCTGAAAGCGTCCAATTCGAAGAGGCGTCCTTAAAGGAAATCAAGCGAGTGATTAACCAATATACATTTAAGGAATTGGATTGCCTCGAATCGTTGGTCAAGGAACGGAAGAAAGGATTTTTATATTAACTGAAAAAAATATGCTAACTGATAAATTCGCTATATCAAGTCTATCAACTCGTAAAAAACATATAAAGTATTACGTTTCTGATGATTGCTGAACACAAGGTTGAATTCAACGAGTTTATCTAACGCTCGATTGATGGCTGTGTTGGAAAGCCCAGTTTCTTTTGCAATCGACTTACTAGTATGTATAGGCATCTTGAAAAAGCACTCAAAAACCTGCTTTGCAATTTTCGAGGAGCACTTTTCGTCTATCACTTGAATACTGCGTGTGTACAACTTTTCAATCTTGACTATGTTCTCGCTATACTTGATACTTTGCTTATTGACAATGTCCAGAAAGAACTTCACCCATTCGTTCCAGGCGCCATTACTACGAATATCGTTTAGCAACTTGTAGTATCTATACTTTTCTTTTTCAATAGCTTCGCTCAAGAACAGGTACAGTCTATCAATTTCGTGGGTAAAAAACAGGTACAAGACTATAATCATTCTGCCAATACGTCCGTTGCCATCTTCAAAAGGATGGATCGTCTCGAATTGAGCGTGGATTAGCGCAGCATTTACGAGATTCCGCTGCGTTGGAGAAGAATTGTTCATGTAACTGATGAGATTGTCCATCAGTTTCTTGACATTTGACGGTGCTGGTGGCGTGAACGAAACATCCTTTGTAGCTTCGTCCTTGATATAATTTTGCTTTACTCGATACCTACCAGTGTTTTCCGAGGTTTTGTGCACGTTGCCACTAAGTAAAATCCGGTGCATTTCCAAAAGCATTTCTTCACTGAATCGTCCATCACGAATCAAATAAGAGAGGCCGCTATTCAAGGCATTAGTGTAATTGTCTAAATCCTTGTTACTTGTGCTCGTTTCATTTGTCGCCTTGTTTTCTAGGGATTCTTCAAGACTCGTGCAAGTTCCTTCCATGCTAGTTGAATGAAAATTTTCCTTCCAGAGCATGGATCGAGTACAAGATTCTTCGGCGATAGACCTTTTCAAAGCAGTTAGGTAAATGCCCATATGGGACGTGGCGTCAATAAGTTCGTCAAAATATTCACGCTTATCTAGCTTTTGTAGTGCAGATTCAATAAACTCAGCTTTAAAAGGTTCTTTCATAGTAAATACAAAAATACATAAAAATGTATTTTAAGAAAAGTGTACAAGTGTTCAGAAATTCACATAAAAAAGCGACCCTTTTCAGGATCGCTTTCACACTAACGGAAGACACTTTTTTTCAGCTAATTACTACTCGGTTTCACCGTAAAGGCTTACCTTGTTATCTTCCTTGGTGGTGGTGTAACCCGCATCCACAGGGAGCTTTACGCCGGTGATGGCGCTGGCTTCGTCGCTTGCAAGGAAGTAAGCGGCAGCAGCGATTTCGGAAGGTTCAATCCAGCGATTCAAAAGGCTCTTATCTTCGGCAGCCTTGCGAAGCTTAGGATCGGAGTAGTCGTACTTGATGGCCATTTCGGTCTTGGTATAGCCAGGAGCCACCGAGTTCACGCGAATACCGTACTTGCCCAGGCGGAATGCAGCGGCGCGAGTAAGGCCATCTACAGCAGACTTGGAAATTCCGTAAGCGAAGGGAGACCATTCTGCAAAACTTGCAACGAAGCTGGACACGTTCACAATGGATCCCTTGATTCCCTTTTCAATGAACACATTGGCCACATGCTGAATCAGGTAAGTGCTTCCCCAGAGGTTCACATCTTCGGCCTGCTTAATCAATTCCGGATCAAAGTTCAGGATATTCTTGCGGTGGCCCGTGATGCCAGCGTCATTGAACAGGGCGTCGATGCGGCCATACTTCTTTACCACTTCGGCGATGACTTCCTGACCCTGCTTGTAGTTGGTCACGTCAAGCTCATAGGCGGTAACGTCGTGGCCTTCGGCAACAAGCTTTGCCACTTCTTCATCAAGTTCCTTCTTCTTGATGTCGGTGGCGGCAACGGCCCAGCCTTCCTTCAAAAACTTCTTGACTCCTGCAAGACCAATACCCTGTGCAGCACCAGTAATAACGACAACTTTCTTTTCACTCATTTTTAAAATTCCTTTTTTTGCCGACTTCATTCGGCCCGATTTCTGATTTTGATTATTTCGCCCGGCACCGCGCCAGGTCTTTCGTCCTTAAGTTTTTTCCACTTGATTAACTACTTGCTTTGACCAAAACATCAAGGACTTTTGATATTTGAGCGAAGCAGTTATCTATTCTTCTGCATGCCTTTCGGCATTCGACAGTCACTACACATAATGAACTCCTTCGAATGCTTAGGTGAACTTGAAAACATTTTCTAATTCCCTATCAATCTTGTAGGAATAAAAATAGAAAACCCCTGCCTTCTGGCAAGGGCCCGTTATAATACTATTTTTCTAGGGTTAGATATAGGCTTGTTTTATAACGCTTAAGCCTTAGAAATTTTCTGAATATTCAAGCAACTGCTCCAAAAGTCTTTCACTTATCCGTCGATGAGATTCCCTAAAGACCCTTACATACTCTTGAACTTCATTCTTTTGAGTATAACCTTTTCTCAACGACTCCATTAAAATTCCTATGGTTCCGACAAGCTTAATTCCGAAAGTTTTCGCCACCAGCCGACCTTTCAGTTCGTCCATCAATAGCACATCGGTATTGGAATTCTGTGCGTAAGCGATTGCTTCACTTTCTCCAAGATCAAGACCTGTTTGCTCCTGTATTAGAGCAACTTGTTCGTGATCCACAACAACGCATTTTAAAAAGGTGGCGTTCTTGATTTTTTCTATTTCGTCAGGGAAATCGTTATTTACAGTCAGTTCATTGTAGACAGCTTGCGGAACTAGAACTTGCCCAAATACCTGTTCCAGAATATCAAGGCGATTTATCTTTAAAAAAGAAATGAGGGGAGTTGTATCAGAAACAACAATCATTTCGATGAAGCCCCAATTTCTTCAAATACAGCTAATTCATCTTCGATTTCGGAAATATCCATGTCAATATACGGAATTCCCATATCACCATAAATATCAATAAGCTTTCGCTTGGAAATTCCTAAAAGTTCAGCTGCACGCCCATGAGAAATCGATAAATCCCTGATGAACGGGTAGAGCATAAGTGCGTTGCGCTCAAGGGCATTTTTGGGACCTTGAGCAGCAACAAAATAGGCCATGGCCTGGGGCATTTCAAGTTCAATTGTAGCATTCATAAGGTCCTCAAAGTTCAACAATCTTTAATATATCAAATTTTGAGGCAAAGAGCAAGTCGTACAATATATGTAGCAGCGCTACGGTCCCTTAAAGATAATATTCAAAGAACTCTGCGATTTGTATGTGCTTTTCGGCAGCAATGAGCTTTAGCAGGGATCCCGCAACGCCTGCGGCACCGATGTAGAATCCGGTGTAGCTGACGATTCGACTGGGGTTAATACGATCCCAGGCTCCGTACCAGCTCAGCCCCGTTTCCTCTTCGAAAGATTCACCCAACAAGACATCTGCAGAACGATGCGCTAACTTCAGGTATTGAGCGTCTCCATAGTTTTTGTAGAGCGTTGCAAAGTATTCCAATGCGCCGGGGCCACCGCAGCAAATGCACTTGCTTCCCCAATAGCCCCAGGACTTGATTTCAGGAACACCAGCCTTAACAAGGCCTGCATACAAACGCTTCACCCACTGCAAATATTTCTCGTCATGAGTCAGTTCATACAATTTCTTGAAGGGCAAACTCGCTCCGATAGGACCGCCACACATGCCTAAATAGAATTTGTCAAGGGGGCCCTTTTCTGGATGATCCTGGTACGGGAACAGCACAGAAGTTTTATCGCCAACGGCAATTCCTTCCAGATATTTAATCACATCGTCGGCTAGCTTCAAGTAACGCTTATCCTTGGTAGCTTCGTAAAGGGCCGCCCACAAGTAAGCCGTACCTGCCGAACCATGAGAGAAGTTTACATGCACGGCACCCTTCTCGCCTTCTCCAACACTTTCAAGATCATAAAGGTTGTAATAGGTTCCACCGTTTTTTGCAGGGCGACCAAACTTTTCAATGTAGGCACCAGCCTTCTTGGCGGCTTCCAGATAAATTTTCTTGCGGGTATCCTTGTAGACTTGCAGCAAATAGACGATGCCGCCAGCGTCACCTACGATGTCGCGGAAGTCGCTCCAGTGCAATCCATTTTCGTCTTCAATGGCGGCCTCTACAAATGTGTTGGCGGTGCGGATTGCAAATTCGTAATAGCGATTGTCATTGGTTTCGCGATAAAGTGCGTAAACAAACTGGCCTTCGCTAATGGGGCCAACCTTGTAGCTAAAAGACCAACCGTTTACAGGGCCTGCAGCATTGCATTCCGGAGCAGAATTTTTCTTTGTTGTGGCTATACGCTTCTGAACCTTACGATAAAATTCAAGTCCTCGAGGATTGGCGAGAATGTATTCTGCAGCGGCCTTGGCTTCGTCAAGCCATTGCTCATCGCTCGTCACCTGATACAGACGCAAAAAGAAAAAGCCGATGCCGGCAGAACCCGCATAAAAGCTGGTCTTGCCAACGAAAGGGTTGTCCTTATAGCCATTCTGACCATCTGGAAAAATTTTCCAGGTCTTGCCCACCTTTTCTTTCACTTCCAAGGATTGAATCCAGCGGGCAGCACCGATAGCTGCGTTCAGGTAATCATCAAGAGTATTTTTCTTCAGCAAATTTGTGGTTTTAAGTTTCATTAAAGAGCCTCCAAAGCCTTTTTAATGCGGTTCAATGCTTCTTCCAGAATGCTGCGTGGGCATGCAAGGTTCACGCGCTGGAAGCATTCTCCGGTTTTTCCAAAGAGGGTTCCACTGTTGAGCCACAGGCGTGCCTTATTGCGAATCAAATCATCTACCTGCGTGGTGGAAAGCCCAGTGCCCTTGAAATCCAGCCATGCCAAGTAAGTTGCTTCCATAGGAACAAGCTTTACGCCGGGCAGATTTTCCTTGACGAACTTGTCCACAAAATCGATGTTTCCCTTTAGGTATTTTTTCAACGCTTCAAGCCATTCTTCGCCATGTTCGTATGCGGCCTGGGCGGCAACCAGCCCAGGAATCGTGACTTGGCTGTAACCGATGCCATCGATTTCCTTGCGGATGGCCTTGCGGACTTCGGGATTCTTGATAAAGGCGTGGGCGATCTGGAGGCCAGCCAGATTGAATGTCTTTGTGGGAGACGTTACCGTAATGGAATTGTCCGCGAACTTTTCACCCAGGGAAGCGAACACGGTGTGGGTTCCTTCGAAAACGAAATCGTTATGGATTTCATCGGCGACAACGAACACATTATGCTTCAGGCAGATTTCGCCAACGCGCAAAAGTTCTTCACGAGTCCATACGCGGCAAACCGGATTGTGGGGGCTGCAAAGCAAAAACAACTTCACATTATTTTCCACAATCTTTCTTTCGAAATCTTCGAAGTCAATGTGGTAGCGTCCATCTTCGCCGTAAACGAGATCGTTGCTGACAAGCTTGCGATCGTTCTGCAGAATCACATCCGGAAAATGCATATAAACCGGCTGCTGAATCAGCACGGCATCGCCCACTTTCGTAAAGGCCTTGATTGTCAAGGCCAGCACAATCATGACGCCTGGAGTCTTGATAACCCAGCTGGGATTAAATTCAAAATTGTGACGGCGACGGTAAAAATTTTGAAGCGCCTTGAAGTATTCGGCCTTGGGTTCAGTGTAGCCAAAAATGCCATGTTCCACAGAACGGATCAGAGCATCCTGAACAAAGGAGGATGTTCTGAAATCCATATCCGCAATCCACAGCGGCAACAAACCGTTAGAATCTTCGCCCGGTTTCAATGCGCCGCGTTCCACTGCAAAATCATACTTCAGGCAGTTGGTACCGCGACGATCCACAAT
>JAKSMI010000014.1 GCA_024400635.1 Bacteroidales bacterium
TCACTTATAACAGTAACGATTTTGACGAGTTTTTAGATGATATAAACGAATGGAAACGAAGAAAGGCGGTTGATAAGCGAACGCTTGGAACTGTCAGCTTTATAAACCCGTTCGGTTATAGATAGACAAAAAGAAAGGAAGCAGAACGCATGATTTACGATACAAAAGTAATTTTTTATTCAGACACAAAAAAATATGTGCCTGGTCGTGGATATGTTGCGGGGGATGGTGGTACAGCCGTAATTGAACGGTGGGCGAACGTTACAAACACGGATATACAAACGCAACAGGCGGTATTTGGAGATGTTTCGATTGAAAGTTACGTAATTAGACTGTTACACCCCATTTCTAGCGATTTTAAAATAAGTCACGTGGAAATAGGAGGTAGTGGCAAAAAGTTCAAAATAGGGCAGATTAGGCACACTTTAAAGGGTGATGCATATATTGTTGGAGAAGCAAAAGGTGGTGCTATCTGATGGTAAAAACCACATTGAAATTTAGCGGATCTGATGCATTGGCTGATGCTTTACTGACTAAATCGAAAGGTGAAGCAGTCAGAAAAATTGTTAAAAAAGATATGGCTTTGCTTAACAAGACGACTAAGGATATCATGACCTCGGTTTATATCCATACCGACAAGAATGGCAAACCTTACTCTAAGGGTGAAAACGCCCGCAAAACGCAATTTACGATTTCAAGCGACGGCTTCTCGGGAACTCAAACAACCAATACCGACCATATTACTTATACAGAGTATGGAACTCGGTATATGGCGGCAGAGCCAGCTATTAGACCAGCTTTCGAGCGAACAAAAAGAATTTTTAAGAGCGACTTGGAGGGGTTAATTAAATGAATCCTGAACAAGAACTTTATGATCTGGTTTATTCTAAATGCTTAGAATTAACACAAGATACTTACGACTATCTTCCGCAAGAAGATGAGCCGGTGAATTATCCATTTATTCACGTTGGAAATCTTGATTTGATTGCAAATCAAACAAGCACTACGTTGGGCGGTAGATTTACTGTAACCGTTGATATTTGGGGAGATAAAACACAAAGAATTGAAATTTCAAGCCTTGGAAATGTCTTATTAGAACAATTTCAGGGCTTTTTGAATTCAGAAAATTACAGATTCAGCGCCATTTTTAACGCGCACGAAAAAAGAATGATGATTGACACGAGTGTTCCCAATACTATTTTTCAAAGATGTAATTTAACTCTTGTCTTTCAATTAATTTAAGGAGGAAAAAATAATAATGGCTTTTACAAATCAACCAATTCAAACAAATCGCATTGTCGATTTTATTAGACCACTATCAGCACAAAGTACAAATGGTGCTGTTTTAGTTCCGAGAGTTACTGGCGGGGATTACGATATTTCTCGCGATACTAATGATGTCGATACTAAGGAAGGTAAATTAATTACAACATCATCTGTTACGGTTGAACCGAAACTTGAAGTTGTTCGCACCGATTCGATTGAAAACATGTATTTAACAGATGCATTGATGAATGACACCCCAATTGAACACTGGCATGTTTCTTTAGACGAAAAAGATAGCCAAGGTCGATATTTTGCATTTTATGCAGTATGCAAAGTTACTGAAGATAGCCAAGGTGGGGATCCAGGCGAGTATGCAACGCGCGAATTCACTTTATCTCCTATTAATGGCGTAACTTATGGATATACTCCGCTTCCGGAAGGGATTACAGAAGAAGAATTAAACAAACTCGTGTTTATGGGAACTAATAAAGTTACAAGTGAAGCACCAACTGGTGGTGGTGTAGCTAAAACAGCAACAGCGATGCCAACACCAAGTCCGGCTGGTGGCGAAGAAGAAGAAAATTAATGGAGGAAAGTTATGATTACGATTGAAAAAAAAGATTATGAACTAGTATTTGATTTTAATTTCATGAGCAAGGCGAATGAAAAATTTGGATTAAATGAAAATGGTATTAATATCAAAAACGGAATTCCTCTTTCAATGATGGCGATTATGGCTGACGACATTGAAACGATTATGGATTATATCATCTTAGCAGCTAAACCAACATTGACATACGCTAAACTACGAGAGTATGTAGGTGGACTAATGATGAAAGATGATGATGGTAAATCTTTAAAAGAATTCATCGATGGCGTTAAAGAAGAAATTAAAGAAGGGATGACAACTCGCATCCCTTTCAAGGACGCGGTGAAGATGCTGGAAGAGGGACAAAAGAAAGCACAAAAAGCTTAAATGAGCAGCTTCGCGAAATGGAACTGAATGCTTACATTTACTTAGGAGTTCGAAATCGTCAAGAATTTGGACGGATGACCCTCGATGAATATTATTTGCGCATGGAAGCAGCGCAAATAAAGCAGGTACGAGAAATGGAAAAGTTGCATTTACAAGCTTTCCTTAATCAGTCAGTTCAAGCTACAAAAGGAAGCGCAAAAAATCCAAAACCTAAGTATCCTAAGTTCAGCGATTTTTATAATTCAGAAAAACTTATACAAGATATTAGGAAAGAATTCGAAGGGGATTCTTATAAACCGATTAAAACAAAAGAAGAAGAGAAACGCGAAACAATCGCTCGCAGAATCAGTGAGTATAACAAGCTTTTAGCGGAAAGGAGGAAGTCGAATGGCGGAAAGTTATAGCGTTGAAGCAATTTTATCTGTTTACGACAAAGGATATACTACCGGAATGGAGAAAGCGGCCGCTTTAGCTCGGAGTTTGGATTCTCAGAATCAAAATTCTGGGATGAGTGCTATTAAAATGGGTGGAGCTTTTGGCGTTGCATCTGCTTTAGTTGGAAAAGGGATGTCGCTTATCCAAGATTCTGTTGGAGGAGCGGTCAACAGATTTGACACTCTTAATAAATATCCCGTCGTGATGAAAGCGTTAGGGTATTCAGCGCAAGATGTTGCTAAATCGACTAAAGCTTTAAGTAACGGAATTGATGGACTACCAACTTCCCTTGATGAGATCACTTCTAGCGCTCAACAACTTGCTCCTTTAACTGGAAGCGCGAATAAGGCAGCAAAATCAGCACTTGCGCTTAACAATGCTTTTCTTGCTTCAGGAGCTAGCGTTGCCGATACTAGCCGCGGTTTACAACAATACACTCAGATGTTATCAACTGGGAAAGTCGATATGATGTCTTGGCGGACACTTATGGAAACAATGCCGATTGCTTTACGTAAAGTAGCAAATTCATTTGGTTATACTGGTAAATCTGCAGAAACAGACCTTTATGAAGCGTTAAAGAGCGGAAAAATCTCCGTTGAAGAATTAAACGATGCTTTTATCAAGCTAAACAAAGGACAAGGTGGATTTGCAGATTTGGCAAAGAAAAATAGCGCCGGTATCGGCACTTCATTTGCCAATTTAAAAAATTCAGTAGTTAAGAACCTGGGAAACATGATTGCTGCTATTAATAATGGCTTTAGTAAAGCAGGCTTTGGATCAATTGCGCAACAATTAGATAATCTTAAATATGCAATTAATGGAACGTTTGCTGTGATTACGCCAATAGTTACTACAACAACGTCAATTATTCTTACTGGTTTAAAATCTTTGTTTGATTTTGTTAAATCTAATAAGGACTGGCTTATGCCATTGACAATTGGAATCGTAGGTGGCGTAGCAAGTTTTAAAACACTAAACAAAGCAATTGATATGACTAAGATTGCATGGAATGGAGCAATGCTTGTATTTAATACTGGAGAAGCTTTAATTGGTATAGCAAAAGGCTCTAGTTCGGCCGGCAGCGCTTTAACGTTTTTAGCTAAAGAAAGCAAAGTAGCCGCTGCAGCTCAAGCAGCATTAAACGTAGTAGCCGAAGCAAATCCTTACGTTCTTATTGCAACGGCAATTATTGCTGTTGGTGCTGCTTTAACTTATTGGTTTACACAGACTGAAAGTGGTAAACAAGCATGGGCTAGTTTATGTCAAGTTGCTACTCAAGCGTGGAATGCTTTTTATCCTACAATTAAACCGGCAATTGATGGGATTGTTCAAGCTTGGAATGTATTGGTTCAAGCTTTTAAAGGCGCTTGGAGCGCATTGCAACCAGTATTTCAAGCATTAGGGACAGCGTTGCATTCAGCATTCGATTCTTTAGCTCCTATTTTTCAAGCCTTAATGCCCGTTATCCAAGCGGTCGGAACGTTACTTGGTGGTTTCTTTCTTTCGCAACTTACTGCGGTGATTTATGACATTTCAGCTTTAATTCAAATAGGCGCATTAATTTTAGGAACAGCAGTTAGTGCGGTATCTGGAACTTTCGCCGGAATTGCTCAAATCATTCAATCGGTTTTCGGCGGAGTCGTTGGTTTAATCCAAGGGATTTGGACTATGATTAAGGGTGTTTTTGATGTCTTCGGAGGAATTTTAAGCGGAGATACAGGTCAAATCTGGAACGGAATTAAAGATATTGCTGCCGGGGCATGGAGAGCTATCATTTCGCCAGTCCAAGCTATTTGGGGAACGGTTAAGGGTATATTCAACGCCGGACGTGGCGCTATTAAAGCGGCGGTTAATTTCAGTTTACACGGTGCTGGATCAGCAATTATGAATTCTTTCCTTAGCGGACTCCAATCTGCTTGGGGTGCAGTTAAGAGTTTCGTATCAGGTATTGCCGGTTGGATTAAGGCTCACAAAGGGCCAATTAGCTACGATAGGCGATTACTTATTCCGGCTGGTAACGCAATTATGGATGGTTTGAATAGCGGATTGACCTCTAGCTTTGCAGACGTTCAAGCTACGGTTTCAAGTATTGCAGGGGCGATTGCGGATGGAATGTCCGTCCAAGCTCAACCTCAATTTAATTTGAATGGACTTAATCAGTTGTCTAGTTTAGGTCGACGAGAATTTAACGAGAATTATGATGGATCAATGAAATTGCAAGAAAGCTCTTTACAAATGCAAAATAACGCGCTGCTAAGAAAGATTGCAGGTAAAGAAAGCAATCTTTATCTTGATGGAAAAACTCTTGTCGGCGGAACTTTAAGTACTACTAATGAAATGCTTGGAAATCAGATGAGTTTGAAAGGACGGTGGAACTGATGATTGGCAATTATAGTTTTAGAGATGTTTTCGCTACGGACGACATCCCTTTAGAAAACATTCCTGAAGAAGGCATTGTCTTCGGCGATTTCGATAGCCGTGAAAAAGGTTGGTATTTATTGGAGCGTTCAGCACCAACACCTGCCGAGCAAGAAGTCATTGAAACTGTTCCGTTTCGTCAAGGCGTATTCGATTTCTCTGAGTATAACGGTGACCGATATTTCAAAAACCGTGAAATCACGTATACTTTCCTTCACCTCGGAGATAATTATGAAGACAGAAAGCTTGTCGAACACGAAATAAAACGCGAATTGTTGCCACAAACAATCAGCAATTTAGTTGATACTCACGACCGCTTCTATCACTGGAGCGGAAAAGTGAAGTCAATCAACGTTACTGACGACCACGAATTTGGAACGCTTAAAGCCGAAGTAGTGTTTGAGTGCTATCCTTTTGCAATCAGAAACGGCGACGAATTTGACGATATTTGGGATGATGTATATTTTCCTCATTGGGTATTTATGCATAAACGATATACGGTAAACAGCAACTCAGATATAACAATTCCACTTATAAATATCGGTTCACACATGATGATTGGCGAAATGAAGGTTATTTCTGGCAGTGTTACAGTGAATTCTAAAACGGTAAATACAGGGCAGAAAATTGAACTTGAAGTCAGTCGTAATACAGTCGGAAACGGCCGATACGATTTCAAAGTTAAGGGAAACGGAGTCGTTGAGTTTAGCGCTTATAGAGAGGAGATGATTTAGTGAGATACAGAATTGTAGCGTTTGAAACACCAGAATTTAACGCTCAAGCACACACTATTTACGACCCTCGATTTAATCGCTTGGTTCCTGAAGCGAAACTCACGCAAAAAATAAATGCCATTGATGATCTAGTATTAACTGTCAATAAAGATAGTTGGTTATACAACAAAAGCGATGTATTTAAAATACACGTCAACGTTTATAACTTATCCAACAGTAACGAATTGACCTTTAGAGGACGTTTAATTAAAACCGAACGCAAGATGACAAGTAGTGGCGAGTTTGTGCAAGAATTGACTTTTGAATCAATAATCGGATATTTGCTTGATAGTACGATTGCCCCACTTACTGACAACACCGGAGCAATTACACCAAGGCAACTCGTTGAACATATCATTCTTAGCCATAACGATTCTATGGAAGATTTTAAACGTTTGTATCTCAACCCGCAGTTTAAAGATGAAACAATCGAAGATGACGAGCCTGGCGGTAAACACACTTATGATCTAGATTACAAGTCGTCTTGGGACACCCTCAAAAGTGAAATTTTAGACCGGTTAGGCCTTTATATGAGGAATACCTTTACGATTAATGACGGACATTATGAGAATATCGTTGAAATTGCAAAGGACATCGGGGTTGAACGAAACCAAGAAATAAAAATAGGCATTAACATGCAATCAGCAAGCGTGAGCGTTGACCCGTCACAAATATTCACGCGACTTATTCCGCTAGGCGCAACCACGGAAAACCCAGAGAAAAGCGACAGGACAAAAACAAGGCTAAGCATTCAAAGGGTTAATGACGGCAAACCGTATATCGAAAACGCGGAGCTAGTTAACAAATTCGGAATTATATATAAATACAACGCTTGGGATGATGTAACCGACGCAAACGAAGTTAAGAGGCTTGGCGAAGACTACATGGCAAAGCAAATCATTGCTATCAACAACTGGCAAGTTGACACATTCGAAACGGATGACGTTACTTTTTACGTTGGCGATAAATACAAGTTTGTTAATGACGAGATTGCGATATCTCAATACCTAAGAATAATGGAGAAAGAAATTGATATCACTTCTCCAAATAACGTTACGCTCAAAATTGAGTCAACCAATAGCAACTTAACCGATTTCCAACTTGAACAACTTAGGATGAACAAGCAAATTGCAGAGTTGCAACGTGAAAAGGCTCAAGATAAACGCAAAATTGAGAAGTTGATTGAAAAAGTAGGCCGACTCAATCGTGATCAACTCGTTACTGCAGGAAGCGGACAAACGGTTGCCGGCGGACCAACAGAGCCGGTTAACGGCGATTGGGGGCCGGTTATCGAGCATGCAGCAAGATTGATGAACGTTCAAATTGACAACGCGGGAGTAAACCTCGTTAAAGCTCAAATCAACCTTGAAAGCGGCGGAAACGAAAAGGCGCTCGGTGGCGATGATGGACTTTCAGACGGCAGAGCTTCAGGTTTGTTACAGTACAAGCCGGGTACGTTCAACTATTATTCATTAGAAGGTCATAAGGATATCTGGAAAGGATTCGACCAGTTGTTAGCATTCTTCAATATTCCTAATGCTTTGAGTCAAATTACCGGCCAATCTGGTTGGTCTCCGCACGGCGCACCACGATATAGCAAAGTCCCTAACTCTGAATCTAGTGCAAGCGGTGGTGCTAAACGTCTGCAAGATGAAGCACGCAAATACCTTGGTGTTAAATATGTTTGGGGTGGAAACCGCCCTATCGGAACTAACCCTCGTGGCGGAATGGACTGCTCAAGTTTTGTGGCGCAAGTTTATCACGATTTAGGGATTAGCGTTCCGGCTTGGGCAGTAACCACTTCGCTTGAACCAATGGGACATGAGATACCCCGTTCACAAGTGCAAGCGGGGG
>JAKSMI010000015.1 GCA_024400635.1 Bacteroidales bacterium
GGCTATCTTCCTGATGCTCGACAGTCACTACCACTGGACGAAGTAATCTAATGTTCCCAACATGCCTTGTGGGATTCATTTTGGGAACAACAAACCCACTGACAATCGGCATTTCTGCTGAAAATCATTGGGTCTGTTTGTTTTGTTGTCAATCTTCAGTAATCAAAGAAACACCGCCTTCTTCTGTGAACTTGACAGCGTTTGACAGCAGGTTATTCCCGATTTGTATTATTCGCTCTTTGTCGGTCAATACAATGGCATCGTGTCCAGTCTTCACGGACAAGGACAGCCCTTTGTTCACGGCAACAGGCATGAACTCCGTTTCAAGTGTGTGCGTGATTGCAGAAATCCGGCAGGGTGACAGACGGGGCTGTTCCTTGCCGTTGTCCAGGCGGAAGAAGTCAAGCAAAGTGTTGAGCATATCCCGCATACGGTCGGAGAATTGCAGTATATTTTGGATATATTGCCCATTATTACCGCTATTGCATTCTTTCCGCAAAAGTTCGGTATAGCCGGTTATTGCCGTCAGTGGTGTACGCAACTCATGGGTAATAGTATGTACCGCTTTCTTTCGGGAGGTTATGAGTACCTCATTTTGTTGCACGGACTGTTCCAATTGCTCGATCAAATCCGTTGTCTTGCGTTTGTATCGTTTAATGTTCTTTGCATCACGGTGTATGATGATATAGGAAATGACCAACAGCAAAAGAACAAATCCCATCAAGCCGCCTATCTGCATAAATGATTTTTTACGCATCGCTGTTATCTCGCTTTCTCTATTTTGTAAATCAGATTGTACCTTCTTTTCGATTTGGCAAATCAATCCTTGCAGTTGTCTGTTAAGTTCTGCATTACGGGCAGCAAGACTATCGGCTTGTTCTGACAATCGACGGCTCTGCGCTTTCTGTTCGTTGACCATGTTTCTATTGGATGAACGGAGCGTAGTCGTTGTTGTCGTTGGCTTCGTTCCCTCTTTTTTGCCGAAGATGCCCAAGAAACCTTTTCGTTTTGGCTTTTTGGACTGTTCCTGCACACTTTTCTGCACAATAACCGGAATTTGATTGGCTATCTTCTTGTTAATAGATTGTTGTTCATCCATTAACCGGACTATCTGGAACATCTGTCGTTCCTTATCCTCTAAAAGACTGCGCACACTATCGATGCGCTCTGCTGGATAGGTGGCCTTGAAACGGCAGAGCATACTGTCCATTGCCATACGCCGTGCATGGTAATGCTCGATATCTTTATCGTTCCATTCCAGTATTGTTTCACCCAATAGAGAAAATTTTATCATTTGAATATTGATATTGTTTATTTCTTTTCGGAGCTCGTCTATTTTTTTATTGCCAAGTTCTAATGCTTCTATCTCCTGCCATTCATAGAGGCTATTATATGCCATACATCCGATAAGAATGGAGATAAGTATATATCCCAACCGTATTGCCTTATAGAAATTTCCTGACCGCTCCATTATTTTAATGACATTGATTTTTGGAACATGAATAAAAGTTTATCTTTTTCGTTCATGCGGATATTATCAGAATAATCGCCTTTTGTTATTTGATACCCGCATGGCTTAACCATAAAAACGCCTAAGCCCTTAGTGTATGAACTTACTTCTGAGGCGTAGTCTTTACTTGTATTTAATGGAACTTTCCCTTTAATATGACACCACTCATTATTGCAACTGATGTCTTCAATCTCAGACATCATTTTTTGCAAATCTGTAATAGCTTTGGAACTCGCCTCCTGGGGTATCTGCAACTCAAAACAGAGCATCGGTTCGAGAATGTCCACACCTGACTGTTGCAAAGCCAGCCTGAAGACATAAGGGGTCAGCTGTCTGAAATCAGCAGGTGTACTTACCGGGCTATAATACTCGGCTTGAGTAAAAGTTACTTTCAGATCTGTCACTTCCCATCCATGTAATCCCGATTGGCAAGACATACGAATCCCTTCAAAAACGGCATTTTGAAAAGAATGGTTCAGATAACCATAGGAGATGTCACTTTCGATTTGCAACCCTGTCCCTAACGGCAAGGGTTCAAGAGTCAGCCCTATTGTGGCCCAGTAAGGGTTGGGTGGCACTTCGATCTGAATAATCTTATTGACCTTTTTTATAGGTCGTTCTTTGTAGATAGTCTTGATCTCATCAAAATGGACCTTTACGGAAAATCGTTCTTCCAGCAATGTCTGTATGATTTCCTTTTGGGTCAAACCATATAACGAGATTTCCAATTCATCACTATATGAGTTTATGGAAAAGGACAAAGACGGGTCTTCAATCCACAATGTATTCAGAGCGGATATCACCTTGCTTCTCTCTTCGGGCTTATTTGGCCGGACGGAGGATTTGAGAGCGGGATGCTGATGAGATAATCCTTGAATCAAACAAGGTTTAGCACCTAAATAATCTCCGATTCGAAAATCTTCTATATCTTCTACAATCGCGATATCATTGGCACCCACTTCATCAACATTTATCTCTCTGCCCTGATAAATAGTCTTTAGATTTTTAATCTTGATGAATTTTTCCGAATCGTTGATTCTTACAACGTCTCGAAGTCTCAGACTTCCGTCAATTATTTTTAGAAAACTTCTTTTATGTCCTTTGGGGTCATGCTCTATCTTATAGAGATAAGCTGAAAGTCTGTTTGAGACTGATGCCGGAGGAAGTATAAAAGAAGAGATGGCGTCCAACAACTCATTGATACCGATATTGAACATTGCTGATCCATGTAGTACCGGATAGACCTTGGCTTTTGCCACAAGAGCTATTACCGTATTCCAATAATCAGCCGGTGATATTTCGCTATCCGCCAAATATCGTTCCAATATATTGTCGTCATGGTTGCATACAAATTCTTTGTATTCTTCCTTTATATATGTTTGGGAGCAAATCGGATAAACCGATCCATCGACAACAGTTTGCATAAACAGGACATCTTGCGACAGATTTGTTTTTATATCCAGATACAAACGCTCCAAATTCACACCGGCACGGTCAATCTTATTGATAAATATAATTGTCGGGATTTGCAGCTTTTGTAAAGTACTGAACAGCAACTTTGTCTGCGCTTGTATGCCTTCCTTTGCGGATAAGATGAGGACTGCTCCATCAAGCATTTTGAATGTCCGCTCCACTTCCGCAATAAAATCCATGTGTCCCGGAGTGTCAATGATATTGCATTTCACTCCATTCCAGATAATAGATGTCGTAGAAGCCCGGACAGTAATTCCTCTACGTTTCTCTATATCCATAGAGTCCATTATGGTGTCACCATTATCCACACGGCCGCACTTTTCCGTTGCTCCACTGGCAAACAGCAGATTCTCGGTTACGGAAGTTTTTCCTGCATCAATGTGAGCAAGAATTCCTAAATTTATAATATTCATTTGGATTAAGCAATAATATACTACAGTAGATGCATTGTCGAAACGCACCTTTTAATACCTCCTCGTAGCATATGAGAACTACAGGATTACTAACTCGTATTAATATGTATATTATTACTGCCGCATAACGATTACAAAATTACACAAAAAAATATCTGATTCTCCGCAAACACACCTAATATTTTTAGTATATTAGCGCTCAAAAAGCAGGGATTATGAACATATTCAGTTTTACGGCTCATTTCGGTTCGGAGGAAGATTGTCGTTTGCATTTCAAGGAGCCGCTAGTGGGAAAGAGGAGGGTAAATTTTCAGCGTTGCTGGCTCCCCGTCAGCCGGATTGGGTTGCATCGCAGGGGTGTCGAAAGAGTCAACTGCGGTCCAAAGCTGTTGGACTTGGGTGAAAAGGGCGTTTATTCTTCCTATACGTTGTCGGCAGCGGGCCAAAAAGGAATACGTCCATGCCCATCGAGGTGAAACCGGCTGTGAGCGCGGGTTCAAGCATATAGCCCGACAGGCGCGTATCCTTGCCGATCACGACACGATGGCGGTGGTCACCGCGACGAAAGACACGGCCAGCCGCCATGCCGACGCGCAAGGCGGTTTCCGCCGTCATCGCGCCTTCGTTGGCTTTGCCACGAATACCGTCTGTGCCGAAATATTTGCGCACCATAAGGTCGATTATCCTGTCGTCGGGTCGCCCTCAAAGGGGACATGCCTGCTGAACCGCGAATATAGAGAAATATCCCGAATGTGCAGTTAACGAATTCTTGCGGTTTCTTTCAGCGCCGCCAATACCGCCAGCCCGTCGCGCAAGGGGCGCGGCTCGTGTGTGCGGATGAAGTCAGCTCCACCTGCGGCGGCGGCAAGCTCTGCAGCGAGTGTCGCGGCCCCGACATCCCCCGGACCACGGCCTGTGAGCGCGCGCAGAAAGGATTTGCGCGAAACAGACAGAAGCACCGGCAAATCGAAGCGCAGCCGCAATTCATCGAACCGCGCCAGCACCGAGAGCGAGGTTTCGGGAGCAGCCCCCAGAAAAAACCCCATGCCGGGATCAAGGACAAGGCGGTTGCGTTTGATACCGGCACCCGTCAGCGCCGCGATGCGCGCGTCAAAGAACGCCGCAATGTGATCCATGATGTCGCCAGCGGGTGCCTCGCGCCGATCTGCCTGCCCGTCTTGCACCGAATGCATAACGACGAGTTTGGCAGATGATTTCGCCAATTGCGGATAGAACGCAGCGTCTGGAAAACCGCGAATATCATTGAGATAGGCCACACCACGCGACAAGGCATAGGCTTGCGTCGCGGGTTGATAACTGTCGAGCGAGACGGGAATGCCATCTGCCTTGAGCGCGTCCAGCACCGGCGCGATACGCGCGATTTCTGTGTCGGACGAAACAGGCGCGGCGTCGGGATTGCTGGATGCCGGACCGAGGTCGATCACATCTGCCCCCTCGGCCATCAGCTTACGCGCCTGCGCAATGGCTGCGTCTGGCGCCAGATACCGGCCTCCATCGGAGAAACTGTCCGAGGTTATGTTGACGATGCCGAAAATGATGAGCGATTTATTCATGGGGGCTTCTATAACCTTAATTCCGCAACACTATTATAAATATAACTTTTTAAGTACCTGAGCAACAATAAGTTGCCTAGGATTTTGCCGTGTCAGATTTTTCACTTATCT
>JAKSMI010000016.1 GCA_024400635.1 Bacteroidales bacterium
CAGGGCGGTTTGGGGACTTTCACCCTTTAGAGGACGTTCGTGCTGGACGAACAACGAAAAACAGCAACCTTAAAGGCTGCTGTTTTATCGTTTCGTAGACCAAACGGTCCGGGAATCGAACCTTATTACTTTTGACGGCCATATTCAGGAGCAATATTATCACTGAGATATTGACGAGTTGGCTGAACAGGTTGATATCCGTCGCCCCAGCAGGATGAGCCCCATAAATCTATATGCAGGGCAGATTCCAGTTTGGCGATTGTTTCCAGGGTAAGATTTTCCTTGCCTTTGAGAATCAGTGATACATATTGCTGGGTACAGCCGAGTTTGGCCGCCAATGCGCATTGGGTGATGCCGTCCGACTTCATTTTAGAACGGACTTTCAATGCTATCTGCATCGAATATTTCATCCAGCCCCAATTCTCTCTGGCTTCAGTGGCTTCCTTCTGCCACTGACTATTCTCAATTTGATTCTTTTTTACAACATCAATTGCTCTTTCCATCGTTTGCAATATCTTTTAAGCCATCGATATCAATGGCGCCCTGTTCAATGAGGAAATTACGCACCTTCTCCATCTTCCGTAATTCAGCCAGGGTATGCTCCCGCTCTTCCATCGTGCGTGTCAACTTAATAGCGCCACCTGTTATCAAGTATGTATTCCGTTCAAGTTTCAATGCATAAATCCTCAACCACGAATCGTGCGCCCTTCGCCGGCCTCTAGCTTTCTCCCGCCCCAAAAGCATCTCGGCTATCCTGGAATTTTCCAGATGCCTGAATAATCTGTCAACGTCTGCATCGGGAGAAATATCCAAAATCACACAACGCAGTTCATTTGCATCTTCAAGGGTGTCATATATTGCGAGGTCAATGTCCGTTATTCTGAAATAGGATGCAAGATCCCGTGAATTTTTCGTAAAAAACTCTTCCAGAAAATCCAGATCATTCCAATCCCGGAACAACCTTGTCAAAGCATCAACAGACTCTCCGTCATAAATGACAGACCAAATCCTTTCTCCGTTTATGTTGACAAATTTCATAACGCAAATATAATTACAAGTTCTGAATTGTACAAATAATACTTGTAAAATCCGTTATGCTTCTTATAATACGCAAAAGCGGAGAACTCAATAGAATTCTCCGCCTTAGTAGACTACTACCTCCGAATCTCGAACCATTTCTGGGAGGACTTACTTCATATTCAGTCCATGATCAAGAGCAAATGACGGATATAGTTTCAACCGCCAAATATGAATATTCTATGCTTTATAAAATAATTACTAATAAATATAGTAGTTATTCTAAATTATTTCTATATTTGCGGTGGGATAAAAGAAATGACATATGAAACAGACATTGACAGCCAAGGAAGAAGAACTCATGAATGTGTTTTGGGAGAAGGGTGAAATGTGCATCCGAGACCTTGTTAACAGTTTGCCAGAGCCCAAGCCGAGCTACACTACAGTATCGACTCAGGTTTCTTTCCTTGAAAGCAAAGGCTTCCTTTCACGCAGACCTATCGCAAATACCTTCATTTACCAAGTGAAGATATCAGAAAGAGAGTACCGCGGAGCTTCAATCAACAACCTCGTCGAGAAGTATTACAAGAATTCTTTTTCAAGTGTTGTGTCTCAGTTTCTTGAGGACGAGAAACTTGATATCAACGAACTCAAGGAGATAATAGCCCAGATAGAAAAGAATCAGTAGCATATGTTTGCATTCATCATATACGAGCTGAAAGTAGCGGTGATCCTTGCGGCGTTCTACCTTTGCTTCAAGTGCTTTCTCAGTCAGGAGAAACTACATAGAGTCAATAGGGTAGTGCTGATTTCTACCGCTATCCTGTCGTTTGTCCTGCCGTTGTGCGTAATAACGGTTCACAAGACAGTGACTGTCCCTGCCCTTGTCGGTGCCGATTTGTCAACCAGCTCTGAAATCCATGCAAACGTTTCAACCCTGCCTGCGACCGTCAGCCGCTTCTCATTGGAACTACTTGCGATAATTATCTATCTGTCAGGGGTCTTTGCGGTACTTACCAGTATAATAGCAGGTGTAGTAAGGGTCAAGAGACTTATCGACAATAGCGAGAAGAAGCAGATGGAGGGGAGTGACGTCATGGTTTGCGACAAATCCGTTCCTCCATTCAGTTGGATGAACTGGATAGTGATGTGCCGCGAGGACTATGATAGTGGGAACATACATATACTGGAGCACGAGAAAGCTCACATCAGGCTCGGACACTCAAAAGATGTTCTTCTTGTAGATATTCTATCTGCGTTCCAGTGGTTCAATCCAGCAATGTGGCTTTTGAAAAAGGACCTTCGTGCAATCCATGAATTCGAAGCCGATGATGCTGTTCTCCGCGGCGGAGCCAACATAAAAGAATACCAATACTCATTAATAAGAAAAGCTGTCAGTGCGAGCGGCTACTCCATCACTAACAGCTTTAATCACAGTATCCTTAAAAATCGTATTACTATGATGTCAAAATCAAATGCATCGAGGATGAGGGGGCTCAGAGTCCTTTACATCCTGCCGCTTGTCTGCGGCGCTCTGGCATTGAATGCCAAAACCGTGACTGACTACAAAGTTAGTGAAAATCCTCAAAACACAGACGAAACCGGTCCCAAAGAAGTTGTCCTTCAACTGGTCATGAATGAAAAAGATGTTGAATATCGCGTGGGTGGAGAGAAGGTCGCGTTTGATGAAATCGGCAGCAAAATCGTCGAGGCAGGTGGGGCAGAAGTATTCTCTTACGTAAAGATCGATTGTGATCCAAATCTTAACTTCTCGTATTTTCGGGATGCAAGACAAGAGCTCATTAATGCCGGAGTCACCAAAGTCCTTTACTCAAATCCTGGCACTTCCGGTATCCAAAGAAGACTTGCCACATCAGATAACGGTAAAATCATTTACAATGAGACTTCCCTGGGTTCTTCCGCATTTATCCGAATTCAGATCAATGCGGGCGACAGAATCTTGTATGTAAGATCACACACTGGCGAAGTGTTTCCAATAGATCAGAAAGACATATTTTCCACTGCTAAAAAGGATATCGAAACCCTCAATGATATTTCATTCAGTATCACAACAGACAATGCCACCTCTTACGGCGCATTCTCTGCTGCATTTCAATCAATATATGATGCATTCCTTGCCGTCAGAAATGAACTTTCAATAAAATCCTACGGAAAACCGTTTGATGAACTTGACGGTGATATGCAGGACTCCCTAAGGGAGAAATGCAAGGTCAGAATCACTGAAATTGACTGATTGGGTGTTTATAGGCAGCCGAAATACGGAAAGACATTTGATGATTTGAATGACGAGGAACAACGTACAGTCCTTATTGAAATACCTTTGAATATCAGCGAAATCGAAGCTAAGCAAAGTTCAAAATAGTGAATTTCCGCTGAAGAAAAGAAATGATTACAGGGTTATCGCACAATGCGATAACCCTGTAGTCATTATGTCCGGTTCATTCCGATCACGTTCCATACGAAGCAACATGATCACGCTGTCAAGCACAATACTCGGAAATGGACCTCCGCATCACTATATCAGAATGCCGAGCTCTCTTGCAATCGGCTATCTGCGAGTTCTGTTACCCCAGCGTAAAGCGAAAAAACAAGGGATTCTCGCTGAAAACGATCACGACGAGCAAAAAAACAACGATTTTTTGCTGAAAGTCAATGTTTTTCAGGAATAAAGCAAAATAATGCTCAAATATTGCTCAAAATACAAGATTTGAGCGAAAAAATGCCGGGATTTCGCTCAACACATCACTGAGAGTATGACTATGTCCCTGGAAATAGTATAATCTGGGTTCTCGTCATAAAGCTAGTGCTTTCAGTCGGCAAATACTATCCGTCTTGAGTGGTTGTTCATAGGTAAAGTAATCCCATTTATCGAATTGGAAGTTGAGCGCAGCGAAGGCGCGTCTCAACGCGCCCCGCGGAGAGCGGGATGGAGCATACGCCTGTA
>JAKSMI010000017.1 GCA_024400635.1 Bacteroidales bacterium
GAACTTTCGCGTTTACCGCTCTCGTTCGAGGGTGAGGCCAATTATAGAATTTTCCCGCGCAATGTCAAGGGCCAGATGCGAAAAAATTTCACTTTTTTTCACTTTTTCCGAAAATAACGGGATTTATTCCACAAAACCACCAACTTGTAAACATTCTATTCACAGAAATTTTCGAGGCCACGCGACTTTTCCCAATTTTTTTTCGTGTAATAGTTCATTTCTATCCTATACTGCGACCCTTTTTCATCAGAAAAAAGTCCCCATCTCGCAATTTCTGCCTGTTTTTCCCACAATTTTCCCTTAATAAAAGGAAAATCCTCCGCCAGGGCGAAGGATTTCTTGTGTTTTAAGTTCCGATTGTACTTTTTCTTGTCTTTGACGACACGGGTTCGTAACGTTGAACCGTTATTCGTGCCTTCGATTCTCTGGCTCCGCAATACTGCGGATTCCTTGGCTTGGGCCTTGTTTGTCATAATGGCCTCCTTGCCACCAAATGTAGATAAGATAATGAAATTAGGCAAGGACTTCCGCGCTCAAATTACGTTGTACAACATCGCATCTTTTTTGCATCACAATACTATATTGATAACCATGAGAAAACTTCTTATCATTACCGGATTCATCTTTTTCGTTGGTTGTTCCACATCAACCACTGGCGAAATAACTGACGATAACGAACAAGATTATTCCGGACAAGTTGATTCTAGACAAGATAACCTCGCAATGATTTTCGATGCGGTTGAAGTCGACGGCAAGTATACTAGTCGCGATTCTGTTGCGGCATTCCTCTGCAAGTTTGACAAGCTTCCCACAAACTACATCGGCAAGAATCAGGGAAAGAAAATCTACGAGGAAAAGACAGGGAACAGTTTCAGCAAGTGGAATTTCAATCCCTGGACAACAATCGGATATATGATTGGCGGAGATGTTTTCGAAAACAATGAAGGTTTGCTGCCAAGCGGTTCCTATCACGAAGCTGACGTGGACTACAGCGGAGCAAACCGTGGAACAAAGCGCTTAATATACCAAGGCAATTGCACAATCTATTACACTGCAGATCACTACGAAAGTTTCAAGCAAATTCTTTTTGATTAACTAGAATCATGTACATGTTCAATAAATTCCTCGCATCAGTCTTTGCAAGCACCGCCTATGCATTGCTTAGCACTGCAGGCTGGAAACGACGCACAGTCGAAGCGAACTTGGCACATGTTCATGAATCAAATATTTTAGACAACGTAACAAATTTAGAACAAACTAGCGCTCATAAAAACAAACATATTTTATACAAATTAATCATCAGGAATCTGGCACGACATGTCGGCGAAATGATTTTTACGTTTGACGAATACAAAACACTGCCCTGGCACTGTAGCGAATATCCCGTCAAGAAAAATGATTGCATTTTTGAAATCGCAGATGATTCCGCAAGGGCCATCGATAAGATGCGTAAGGGTGGAATTTTTTTGACGGCGCATTACGGAAATTACGAGGCCAGCGGAGCCTGGCTATGCGCCCTGGGAGTCCCGCTGAAGGCAAGTTTCATTCCGCTGAAGCCTGCGTGGCTCAACCGGATTGTTTACGAAAAAATCCGATGCGTAAAAGGGCGGCCCTATTCCATAAGCGCCAAGACGCCGAGAGAGTTTTTAGACCAGCTGGACGGAAAGGCTCCAGACTGCGCAGGACAAAAACAGCTGTTCTGTTTGCTGGCAGATCAGGACTGCCGAATCGGCAGCGCACTAGACGGAACCTTTTTGGGGAAGCCCGCAAAAATAAATCCGCTGCCGGATTTTCTACTGAAGCACCGCCCGGATACTCCCGTATTTTTCTGCTGGATCGAGGAACGTCGTGACGGTTCCCGCGACGTTAGCAAAAAAATCCTGCATGCAGTGGAAGCCACGAAGTTCCAGCCAGAAAATGCCCGCAGGTCTATTGTCGATGGACCTTACCGCAAATGGCTGGAGGAACGGATCAGCGAAAATCCTGCCCTATGGTACGGCTGGACCCACCGTCGTTTCCGCAGCAAGAATCCAGAAATCTACCTATAGTATTAGTAGCCCGCGTTCAATAAAAACACGTTTTTGATTTCCACGGAAAAAACTTAGATCACTTTTTGAGATTTTCCTTGGCCTGGGCATTGCTGCCTTCATAAGTCGCTTCCTGAATCTGGGAGGCGGCCTTTTCAATTTCACGTTCCCGGAGAACCTGGTCCACCTTCTGGCGAAGCACTTTTTCTTCGTACTGCTTGAACAAGGCCTTTTCCTTGGAAAGAATTTCAGAAAAAACTTTCAGGAACAAAACCATAGCGACAATCCCAAAAATAAAACTGGATCCCATGACAAAGGGAGAATCCTTAACTACGGAAACCACTCCAGCCAAAATAGCCATAACGAGATAACCGTTCAAATAGTTGACCTTGCTTTTTGGATTTTCGTTTTCATCGGGGACGTTTCCCAAAACCTTGTCGGTTTGCTTGATAAGATCCTTGATGATGAAGTAGTCTATAAGATGTCCGACATAGGGGAGGGCGGTACAGATGACAGCACCCCAGGGACTGAACTTGGTCGAGGTTTCGGTCCTGAGATTTTTCTCTGCGTGGTAGAGCCATGACATCCAGCAAACCCACTGGACACAAAAACTGATGCATAAAAGAAAAGAGGCAAACCCCATGGCAAGCATCAGGATGACGGCGCCCATGGCAACGGGGGCAGATTCGTTGGACATGAAGTCAGCACCCACAACCTTCAAAATGCCAAAAGCCAAGACACCCACCACGATGCACAGAACAATTACGATCTTAAACCATAGGAAGGCGCGAGCGCCACGTTGGGTATTGTCTTGCAAGATAGCCTCCTCGACAGGTGACATGTAACACTATATATAATATAGTAAACCCACTTTGATAAAGGATTGCCGGTCTGAAAATCTACCATAAATTAAATTTTCATTTGTTAACATCTTGTTTATAAAATAAAGGCCGTCTTTTTTTGATATTTTCAACCTTCACAGCTTATTCACAAATCACCGTTCCTGTTTCACGTGAAACATTCTTGAATAATTAGTTTTGTGGAAAAAGTGATGAACATTGTGAAAATTCTATCAACAATTAATGATAAAAAACATCATAGAATTTATAGCTGTTAATTATTTGTTTACAATATTATCAACAATAACATGGCCGCACGATCACTTCAAAACAAAAAAATCGGCCCCCTTAGAGCCGATTTTTTTGAATTTAAATTTGCGAAATTCTAGAATTTTACTGTGCGGGGAGCAGCTGTGAAACTGCAGAAGGTTGCTTCGGCGTCCTTGAAGTAGAGAACCTGGGTGTTGGGATCTTCGGGCTTGTACATGGCCTTGAGGCTAGGATAGGCATCCAGCATGTGAACCTTGGGTTCCAGACGGTCATCTTCCACCAGAGTGCCGGTGATTCTAACCCATTCATTACCAGCCTTGTTCATGGCGCAAATCTGGACCTTGGGATTTGCAGCAATTTGCTGGGAAACGTTCTTGGACTTGCCGGTCTGAATGTACAGCTTGCCTTCGAAGATTTCTGCGGTGCCAAAGGGGCGAACCTTGGGCTGATCACCATCGACGGTTGCCAGGAAATAGGCACCACATTCCTTGAGAAACTTTACTACTTCTTCCATTTTAGACTCCAGGCTCGAGCAACGAGGCTCGAGGTTATTGTGAATTTTGACTATACTAATATATATATGTTGTGAAATTTTCGCCCATATAATTCAACTATCACCAATAAATTTGAAAAAACAACATTATTTTTCTAGGTGCAATTACCACAAAAAGTCCTCTTACTATATTATATAGTATTGAAAGCGCAAGGCGCCATTATAATCTTTCACCTTTATCTTCTCGTCAAATCATGCAAATCCGCAAAGCTACTCCAGATGATTTTCCCCAGATGCTGCCCATTTTCCGCGAAGTGATTCAGGGCGGCGACAC
>JAKSMI010000018.1 GCA_024400635.1 Bacteroidales bacterium
GACAACGCGGCTGAACATCCCATGCAGGTTCAACTCGCAATAGCCAAACACATGCTCGACCCGCACCCGTGTCTTGGAATTCTTCCGCGAGTTCGAATCTCGCCCTCTCCGCAAAAGCTCGCAAGAGTGCAAAAATCAGTAACTTCCAAGACAAAGTTGCTGATTTTTGCGTTTAACCTGAGACAGAAACGAGACAAAAAGGTTTTGGTGAAATTAGCTCTGGCGCTTTCACAAAATGCAATTTCATCGTGTCACTGTAGATGGTTACCCTGCGGGTGCTGCTCTTTGCTGTAAACCTATAGTTTGTGGCAAAGATGGTTCATTCATTGTTAAGCTATTTTTATATTCCGCTCCCTCAAGATGTATTGTTGCTTATAAAAAAGGTGTCATATAAATCGGCACCAGCAAGGTTTCCCCATCATGGCGAAGATCTTTAGGATAAACAAGATAACTTTGCCCGATGCGTGACGAATATTTTTTGCGGAAAGCATCCAAAGACGCATGCGTTTTGTACCCGGATGACTTCACCTCTATGGGACATAGTTTTGTGCTTCGTGACAATAAGAAGTCAATTTCAAAACTGTGTTTGTTTTCTGTGGGGAATGTATAGTAGAACAGCTCATTGCCTGCCGCTTTAAGCATCTGCGCCACCACATTTTCATAGATATATCCCAAATTCGCTTCAAGATTGTCGCTTAACAATTTTCTGTAAATGATATTTTCTGTAAACTCTTTGTCTTTGAAGGCCAATGTGACAAACAAACCGGTGTCATTCAAAAACATTTTGAAGCAATCATTGTCTGCAGTCAATTCCATACCGACATTGGGGTCATTCACATGCGTTGCCACATTTACCATCATGCTCTCTTTCATCAACGTTGTCACTTCAGCCACGCGAGACGCAGTGCTTTTTTCTATTACAGTTGAGACCTGATATCGAGAAGCATTCTTACTCAGTTGGGCAGGAATGGCATTGAACATGGCCTTTGCTTTGCCCGTTGGATCTAATTTTTGCAAGTCCTCGGAATAAAGAGACAGAATTTTTCTTTTAGCATTATCCACTCTGCACAAATCGTTGGTCTCCAAATAGCAACTGACAGCTTGCGGCATACCTCCCACCAACATATACAATCTGAAACGACGCATTAAATCACGAACGACATCATCGCCCAAGGATATTTTCTTTTCCCATACGTCTTGAAGAAGCCCCATTGTCGAGGTGTCGCCCACTGCCCAACAGAATTCCTCATAGTCCATCGGATACATTTTTATCTTTTCCTCCTCACTGGGAATGACAATATGCTCCACATTTTTGCGAATACTTATCAATGATCCTGTCTCAATGTAATCGTAACGGCCATCTTTTACCAAGTGCTTAATGGCCTGACGTGCCAAGGGTTGTAATTGCACTTCGTCGAAAACAATCACAGATTTTCGTTCAACCAAAGTCACACCGTATAAAACCTGTAAACGGAGGAAGAAAAAATTCAAATCAGATATGTTTGATTTGAACAAGGAATTGACTTCATCGGATATATTGGAAAAATCGACAATTATATAGGAATCATATTCTTGCTTGGCAAAGAGTTCCACAATTGTTGATTTGCCAATCCGTCGGGCTCCTTCAACAAGTAGTGCACTCCGCCCATTTTCTTGGGCTTTCCAACGAAGCATTTTGTCGTAAATCTTTCTTCTAAAAATGTTCTCTCCCATAATTTTTCAGACATAAATTGAGAGTGCAAATATAAGAAAATATTCCATGCGCAAAATTTATTTTATTAAAAATGCACACAAGCGCAATTTTTATTTTTATTATTCTGCATACGAGCGCAAAATCCAAGAACATTTCGCATGAAAACCATTGGTTACTCGCCTCGAACTTTGTGATAAATAGCCATATACTCGTCCGAGCCGATGACCATTCGGTTCTGCTCATTGATGAGCTTGTTCATTTCGGCGCGTATCTGTTTGACGGAGGCTTCGACCTCCTTGCCGTTGATGTAGATGGTTACCCTGCGGGTGCTGCTCTTTGCCATAAACGTTAAGTTTTGGCAAAGATGTTTCAAACGTCCGTCACGGTTAGGGACGAAGAAAACAGTGGTAGATTGAATCTATTTTTTTAACCGTTTTCTACTTATAATCACAATTGTTAAAATCAGAATAGGTATAAAAATAACATTCACAACAAACAGTCTTCTAATCCATATTTGTTCTATAGAAACACAGGGCGGGCATGGCATATCGTCAATACAAGGTTCACACAGTGGTTGAGTATAATAGTAAAAAAAAACTAATAAAACTTCAACAATCAACCATAACCATATCAGAAAAAAAATTATCGCGGTTACATTCTTCCTTGAAATACTATATTTTAAATTTTTAGATATTACAACTAAAATTAAAAAATTAAGAGGTATTAAAATGTCAATTATCCAAATATGTAGAGTGTCAAATGAAGGGCACTGTGTGCCATTCAGACATGCTGTAAAAAAAGGTTGACTAAAATAAAATGCCAATATCAAGGCTATGTCTATAATGACTAATGAAATAATCATGAACTTTGGAGACTTCTATTTTTAACATTTTCGTGCCGTCCCTCTGAACTTCGTGAAGTCCGTTAGCCAAAATTCAAAGTGAACAACGCGGCAAAGATATAAATTTTCTTCTATTTTCTAACTTTTCATCATTATTTTATGGGGGGGGTAACGTTGTTGTATATTAATATGTTACACAAATCAATTCATTCCTAATCGTACTATTTGCTCATATCGGCACACGTTGTAAACCAGGTTGGTCAAGGTGTTTCTGGCGGCATTTCGCGCCAAACCGACAACGCGGCTGAACATCCCATGCAGGTTCAACTCGCAATAGCCAAACACATGCCTCTTCTTGTTGGCCTTTTTCTTCTTATCCTCCTCGCTATCTCCTTCTTCCTCGTTCCATAGCTCGTTGCCGCGGCCCTCCTTTATGGCCTTGTTCTCCTCGCGCGTGTTGCGCTGGCGGGGTACTTCCACGAAACTGCCGTCTATTATCACGCCCTGATTCATTATCAGATTCTTCTCCCGAAGGAACTTGTCAAAATCTGCAAAGAGTTTGTCATAGAGATTCTTTTCCGTCAGCTGCTCTTTGAATGTCCAAATGGTTCTGGCATCGGGCACCTTGTCGCCGCTTGCCAATCCGAGGAAGTCCCTGAAACTTGTGCGGTCAACGATCTGATATTCGGTCTGCTCATCGCTCAAATTGTACATCCGTTGAAGCACGAGTATCTTGAACATCAGCACATAGTCGTAGGGCTTTGCTCCAGCGTTCGTCAGACGCTCTCTATGCAAGCCCATCTCCAACGTCTCACGAAACATCTCGAAATCAATCGTTTCAGAAAGTCTTTCCAGCGGATTTCCCAATGCGTTCAACATTGAAGTTCTTTCTTCTGAATCAAATAAACCTTGGTTGCCAAG
>JAKSMI010000019.1 GCA_024400635.1 Bacteroidales bacterium
CAAACGCAGAACTGTTCGGCAAGAGCGCCAAGGTTTACCTGAACCTTGCTGAAGCTGAAGTCGCCAAGCACTACAACTTCGTGAAGAGCTTGGATGTGGAAGCGATGGAGAGCTACAGGAAGGCGTAAGCCGCGAAAGCGATTCAAAAACTTAAGGGGCTCTGGATAAGTCCAGAGGCCCTTATTTGTGTTGAGGAAAGATTTCGAAAACAATTTTTACACAATCATGCTGTTGACAGACAAATTATTAAATTATATTTTTCTTACACAACATAAAAACAGGCCGGATTACAAATGAGAAAAGCAATGTTGGCAATCTGCACGCTACTAGCAATTTCATCCTTCGCGATTGCACAGACAAATTCTTCTACATCGACTAGTTCGTCAGGAATGCAAAGCACAGCTAGTTCATCGAGTTTTTCATGTCCATGTCATACAACACAAACATCGGCAGAAAATTCAATTAATCAGCTCCATAAGGAATGCAAAGAAAAGAACGGCGAAGACTCTTTTTCAATGAAGAAAATGTCCGAAAACTGTTTTTGTATCGAAGGCGCTTGCGACATTCATTACAGCAGCGCATCCATAGACACAATCAGTTATAGTTCTAGTTCGTCATCTATTGTCATCAGTTCTTCCAGCGAATATATCTATACGGGAGGAGTCTGCTACATAGACTCCGTATATTACGAGGGCGTCAAAAACGTACCAACGGTACACCGTGGTCTGTATTCCGTTCTACCCTATATGAAAAATGCGGACAATATCAAGGTATCCAAATGTTCATGTAATCAAGACGGTTCCTTTAAATGCAATTATTCAAATTTTGGCGTTCCCATTGGTTACAAACCTATAGATATTCCTCTCTGTGGCTTACGCAATGCATATTGGTGTCCTGGCATTGACGATGGAATGTGCGATTACAGCGGTTCTTCTATCGAAATATACCACTCTGACCAATATTGGAAAACGGATTATACCTGGGGTGTAAAAAATTTCAGCAATAATGGTGTTTTTGAAATAAATGACGGATCGCAACCGCTTTATGTTGTCACGACAGACAATGAAAGATATCTCTTTTTCTGGATGAATCGTCCTCTACCCCAAAATATCAACACTTTCGATCTCGAAGATGCATTTTTGAAGGCAAATCCACGATTCCCTTCTGTTGACAAAATGAACGAATATTGCCGTGGAGAATGGTTCCCGCACGATGAAGACTGTTTTGGCTACGCTAGCGAAGTTGAAATTGCTTTGCAGGATTCAATAGACAATTGTGCTCTTTCTATGGGTATTTCGAAATATGACACGACTCTTTCTGATCGTGGGTGGTGCGTGGTCGGAACATGCGAACCAGGCGAAGATCCCTATTATAGTTCGTCAAGTTACGCAAGTTCCTCATCTTCAGAAGAATCAAGTTCTTCAAGTGAATTTGGTCTATGTCAGTCTCTCCCATTTAGTTACATTCCCAGCGATCCAAAGAACACCTGCTTTGAAAGTAATGGTAAATGCTATAGATGCAATGCCGCGCGTCGTGCAGATGAATGCGACGAAGAGTGGATGTGGATATACCCTTATACTCCAGATAAATATTTCTTCACAGAAATTGATTGCATAAGCGGGGAAAGAAAAGACAACAATAGAATTGGGCAGTGCCCCGGCTTCCCGATGGAGACCACCCCTTATAATCCAGAGCAAGCATGCATTGCACACAATGGGAAATGCTACAGATGTAAATCCGAGAACAGCTATGTCAATTGCTCCTACGACTGGCTTTGGACTGGCGAAAACTTCGGAACACACAATATTGGCTCATGGTACGAAGAAGTAGATTGTTATGATCCGTTTGAGGAGAATAATAACGAGTTTGTTGTTAATGGATGCGTAGATGAAAGTGTTTTGCGAAAGCAAGCCGCAAAGGATTATTACCGACAGTATGAAGATCCTTCTATTGAATATTTTGTTGATTTTACAAAACCTACAAAAAAGTTTGATATTCTTGGACGTCATAGAATTAATAAACAGCCTTCCCATATGGCGCTGTATCAAAAAAATATGGCTAAACCTCAACGAGAAATAGAGACTTCTGCTATTTTGCAGATACCTTCAATAAGTAGTGCAGATTATTGTGATAGAGATTCCTCAGGGAGTTGGAACTGTAACAAAAATAAAAAGGTATTGGAAAAAAGAGTTTGGTCTGTTAATGAATTTGTTGATCCGAGAAGATGTGATGTAAAGAAGGGCAGGGATTATTGGTATTTCAAAGAGAATACTGATCCCGAAACCGGTGAGATTGCCAAAACTTATTTTGGTGGAGTTACATGCGCATGGCCTAATGTGTCAATTAATCATGAGCCTATATCACAAGAAAACGAATTAATATACTCAAATGGAAAAATTGTCGGTGCAAAAGCGACTGTTAAATACAGATTCTATACGCATACAACTTTGGGTGAAAACAATTATATAATCATGAAAGCAGGGGAAGCTTTTTCAGATGGACATGTAGTAACATCAGCTGAAGAAACGTGTTATGAAAAACATGAACAAGGCCATGAAAAATACAACGAATGTGTTTCCTATGAAGAAGTTGAAGAAACAGGAACGTTCGAATGTACAGTGAAGGTTTCTGGAACGATGTCGAAAGAAAAGAGAACTGAAATACTTAATGACGCGGTTACCGCCGACTTGACTGTAAAGCGAGATCTTTTTGAAAAACAACATTGGCAGGATAGACTAAATAAAGCCCAGAAAAAACTTGATAAATCTAGAGATCTATTCCATGCTGATTTCGGTACAGATGGATATGCCGGAAAAAATGATAAGCTACCCAAAAGTTATGTATGTCCGAATTTTTAGTTTTAGCATAGCTCTAATAACATCCTTGGTCTTTTCTCAAGAGGGTATTGCACCAAAGGATGTTTTTGGCGAGTATTGCTTTACGGAGGACGATGACAAAACGGATCATTGGGTTTTGGAGAAGTATAAGTCGAATAAACCATATTTGTTTTCGTATTCCCAATGCTCGTATGATTATCGTCATTCCATACTTCCGGATTATGATTACTTCTTTTTAGGTCCTATATCGATGATTGTGAATTCGGTATTTGAGAAGGCAAAACCGGCAAGGTGTATGCCGAATTACTATTCAGAGAAAATGGTTTATGAATCTTATGAAAAAATTTTATGGTTTTCAAAAAAACAAGAGCTTGAAACGGATAGCCTATTTGGACACTACTTTACCATAAGATGGAATGTCGATTATGATTCAAGTTATGTTCGATTAAACGCATCCGGCTCCGCAAGATTCTACATTTCCGGTTTTTGCACCGAGGACCAGTTAAAAATAATTAGGGGTCGAAAAAAAATTGAACAAAAAAAATGAGGCATCATCAACATGTGTGGAAGCATTTAGGCAGCCTTGCTAGATGA
>JAKSMI010000002.1 GCA_024400635.1 Bacteroidales bacterium
TTTTCCCCCGGGAATCTCCCCGTTTTGGAAACTTTTTGTTTTTTTTCGCATTTTTAAATTCCAACAAGGGTCATTTTCTAATGTATTACACATCCTTTTGTTTGAGCTTATTAATATCGCATGGTGAAAATTATAGATATGGTTCCGCTTTTGACACAGAATTCTTTCCCCAATACCTTTTTATCTGAAAACTTCTCTCCAGTTTTTAATCGTTTTACTTCTTATACAAATTATCCATTCTATCACTTTTACGCCTTAACATCTTTATTTCTTTACTAAAAACCTCTATAATTAAACAAAAAAAATCCAAAACCTGCTTTTTTTGCAAATTTTTCGTATTTTTGTGTTTTCTAAAAATAACTAATATAAAATACCAAACTATAAAATTTAATAGATATTTTTGACGAAATATAATATATAACGTTTTCGCTCTTCTAAGTGGGTTCAATAATCTCGGTCTTTTTAAAATAGCTACACTATGATGACGGAAATGTTCGCGCGCAATCGTGGACTTTCCTGCTTGTAGCTATAGGTGACCGAGAACCTCTGACCCAAGTTTGTGTTAGCCCACGATTTTTTTATTTTAAATGAAAACCCGAACTGTCATGCTAAATTACCATCTTTAAAAATGTATAGTAAACAGCTGACACAAACATATTCATATTGAAGATCCCAGCATACTGGTTCTCAATTTTCTGTTATAAACTTAAAATAAATTATTTTGTATATATAATATTTAGTATACTATAAAACCTATTAATCCACATGCCAAAATCAATAGAATAGGATTAATCTTGATTTTGAATGCAAAAAAGAAAACGGTGATGAAAATGGCTATACTCCATACGAATTGCCACAAACTCTGGGTTGGGGTTCCAAAATTTTCGACCGTGCATAACACCATTGCTGCTGCAGCTATTACTCCCAATATCGTGACACGAAGTATTGAAAGGACATTTTGAATATCTCGATTGTTTTTATGGTTGACCATAAAACGAGTAACAACAAGCATCAGAATAAATGGGAGCAATATAACTGCAAAAGAAGCCAGAAACGCACCTGCAATTCCCAACCAACTTTCGTAGCCGGCATTCACCACAGCCGTGTACCCTGTATATGTAGCCACATTTATACCAATAGGTCCTGGCGTCATCTGACTTACGGCCACAATATCCGTAAATTCACTGGCTGTCATCCAAGCATTTTTATTGACTACCTCATCCTCGATAAGCGCAATCATTGCATAACCACCACCAAAATTGAAAATTCCAATCTTGCAATAGGTTAAAAACAATTTCAAAAATATCATAACTTCACCTCCCCTCCGCTTTTATACCTTCCGTATATCAATCCGCCTAAAGCAGCGACAAGAATCACCCAAACTGGCGACACGCCAAACAACCATATCAAGAGGGCTGCCACAATAGGAATCCAACAGTTACGCCAAGTCAAACCAGAATTCTTTGCCAACGTGAAAACAGGAACAGCAATCAAAGCAACTACACACGGCCGAATTCCTTTGAAAATCCGTTCAACAATAGAATTATTCTTGAAGTGTTTGAAAAATACCGCTAAAAGCAGCATAATGATAATAGGCATTAATACATTGGCTGTCACCGCTACTATCGCACCAAATCTTCCTCGGAGTTTATATCCCAAACTGGCAGCAATATTTACCGCCACCACTCCCGGCATAGCCTGCGACAACGCCACCATGTCCAAATATTCTTCTCGGGTTAACCAATGATTTTTGTCAACGATTTCACGTTCTATCAAAGGCAACATTGCCAAACCACCACCTATTGTGAAGGTCCCTATCTTGAAAAAAGTCCAAAAAAGCTTGCCATAATCAGCCATAATATTCTTTTCCGAAATATTATTATAATCTGACTGCATATTTTATAATTCTTTCGTTAAGCATAGATAATGGAATGATTTCTTTAATTCCTTTGACAACAATATTAATAAGGCCCTCTCTGACATAATCTTCACGGACAAACAACGACACTTCGCGAGTGGGTACGGGTTTTACCAATGGGCGAAGGTTACACAAATGCTCCTTACGCAACATTGGAACATGCAACTCTGGAATAACGGTAAACCCGGAATTCTCATTTACGAGATTCAGCAACGTGGCAACACTTCCCGACTCATATCTCGAACTCCTTTGAGAATCCATGTCACAAAATTCAGAAATTTGTTTCTGAAAACTTATTTCATTTTTCAATTCCCAAAGATTTTGACGGGGCATCGTGGTGGAATTGATGCTTTTGCGCCGATACAAAGGATCCTTGGGCGAAACATACGCCAGCATTTTTTCATTATACAGTGGTATTTCAAGTAATCCTTCTTCCTTATGTGGAAGGGACATGATAGCCATATCCAATTCCGCCGCTTTCAGTTGTTTGATGATCTGCGAACGGTGCAATTCATGTGCCTGAATGGTTACATCTGGAATCGTATCTATATAATGGAATAATTTTGGCGCGATGTATGGGGCTATGGTTGGCGTAATACCCAAATTGATATCACCCACCGTCTTATTTCGCTCCGACAAGGACATTTCTTGCAATTGTTTTGAATGAAAGAGCACAACTTTTGCCTGATTAATGATTTGCTCTCCTGCCAAAGTCGGCTTCACAGGGTGACAATTTCTATCAAAAATAATGATATCAAATTCTTCTTCCAATTTACGAATCATCGAACTAAGCGTAGATTGTGTAATTCCACACGCATCAGCAGCCCGCTGAAAATGTCGGTGCTCGTCTACTGCTAATACATACTCTAATTGCTGTAAAGTCATAATTTCAATATTTAGATTGCAAAAATACAATTATTATTTAAAAATGAATATTATTTCTTATTGATTTTATCAATATATTTCTAAGATAAATTAGATGTAATTTGTATAAATCCATGCATTATTTTTGCAGCGTCAATCATTCGGAAAAATCCATGAAAAAACTATGAATGAGAGACATAATATTTATAATACAATAATAAAAACAAAAACCATGAAAACTCAAATGTTTTGCTTCCAATGCCAGGAAACAGCAAAAAACACCGGCTGCACCATTGCCGGTGTTTGCGGCAAAAAAGCTCAGACAGCAGCAGCAATGGACATGCTTCTGTTCGTCACCCGGGGAATATCTGTCATCAGTACGACTTTAAGGGACAAGCACATCCCATTCTCAGACAAAGTGGACGAATTCGTACTTGATGCCTTATTCACAACTATCACCAACGCCAATTTTGATACTTCTGAAATCATGACCAAAATCCAGCACGGATTTGACTTGCGTGATAATCTTGTAAAAATTGCTAAGAAAAATAGCATTGAAATACCTGATGTAGAAGCTGTTTATTGGCATGGCCCTATTTCCAGCTACACTCAAAAAGCATCAGAAGTTGGTGTCCTGCGCACAGAAAATGAGGACATCCGCTCTTTGAAGGAACTTATCACTTATGGTTTGAAAGGCATGGCCGCTTATTTGAGCCACGCTCGAAATCTTGGCTTTAGAGATGCTAATTTGGATGCTTACATTCAACGTACTCTATCCGATATTTGTACCAAGCAATTATCTTTCGATGACTTGTTTTCAATAGTGCTACAGACAGGTGAAATGGGCGTGAAAGCCATGGCTTTGCTCGATACCGCTAACACTTCATCATTTGGCAATCCCGAAACCAGCAAGGTGAATCTGGGCGTGGGAAAGCGCCCCGGAATTCTTGTCAGCGGCCATGATTACCACGACTTAGAAATGCTTCTGGAACAAAGCATAAATACCGGCGTTGATATTTATACCCATGGGGAAATGCTGCCCGCACACTACTATCCTCTCTTTAAAAAATATCCTCACCTGGTGGGCAACTACGGCGGCTCATGGTGGCACCAGAAGGATGAATTCGCACGCTTCAACGGACCCATACTTTTTACCACCAACTGCATTGTTCCACCTGTGGATGGATCGGTTTACAAAGAACGGATGTTCACTACCAATTCCTCCGGTTATCCCGGATGCAGACACATTGAATGTGGTGAAAATGGCAAAAAGGACTTCTCTGAAATCATTGCCATAGCCAGACATTGTGGCAGCCCACAAGAAATTGAATCTGGTCATATTATCGGCGGCTTCGCACACAATCAAGTGGAACAAATTGCTGACAAAATCGTAGATGCGGTGAAAAGTGGAAAAATCCGCAAGTTTGTGGTTATGGCCGGCTGCGACGGACGTATGCCCAGTCGCAATTACTACAGTGAATTCGCACGCAGGCTTCCCAACGATTGTGTCATCCTTACCGCTGGTTGTGCCAAATATCGCTACATCAAGATGCCTCTCGGAAACATCAACGGAATTCCAAGGGTGCTCGATGCCGGCCAGTGCAACGATTCCTACTCTTTAGTATTAACGGCTATTTTACTTCGTGATGCGTTTAAATTACAGGATATCAATCAATTGCCTGTTATTTATAACATTGCTTGGTATGAACAGAAAGCCGTAATCGTTCTTTTGGCCTTGCTTTCATTAGGCTTAAAAAATATTCATATAGGCCCAACTCTACCCGCCTTTTTATCACCAAAAGTAGTTCAAATTCTATCAGAAAAATGCAGTTTAAATTCTATCACAACTGTTGATGAAGATATAGATAATTTCAATATATAATATTGATTTTATCAATAAATTTTCAATAATATTAACCATAAAAACAAACAGCTATGTTAAACAGTAAAATTATCGGTCTGCTGAATGACCAAATCAACAAAGAATTGTATTCAGCCTATCTCTACCTGGACATGAGCAATTATTTTGAACACAAAGGGCTTTGCGGATTTGCCAACTGGTATTACATCCAAGCCCAGGAAGAACGCGACCACGCAATGCTCATTTACAAATACCTGCACAACAATGACGTAAAAGTATCTCTTTTGCCCATTGCTAAACCCGACAAAACATTCAATAATGACTTGTCTGTGCTCGAAGAAGCTCTTCGTCACGAAGAATACGTTACCGCACTGATTCATAAGATTTATGCTGAAACCGAACTTTGCAACGACTACCGGACACGAGAATTCATCAGTTGGTTTGTCACTGAACAGGATGAAGAGGAAACAAATGCCCGCGACATGATTAACAAACTTGAACTTTTTGGAACGGACGGTTGTGGACTGTATCTACTCAACAAAGAACTTGCTAAACGTGAATACGAAGCTCCCAAAGGTGTTAACATCGAATAAAACACCACATTGAAAAAACAATTAAATCGATTTTTAACCATTAAAAACAAAAAATTATGAGAACAACATTTTATCGCTGCAATATTTGTGGCAACGTAATTATCAAAACTTCCGATTCCGGTGTTCAAGTTGAATGCTGCAGCGAATATATGGAAGAACTGGTTCCAAAAACCAACAACGAAGGCTTAGAAAAACACGTTCCTTTTGTCACCAAAATTGATGACAATACCTGGAAAGTGGAAATCGGAAGCACTCATCATCCTATGCTGAAAGAACACCACATCGAATTCATCTACCTGGAAAGTTCCAATGGCGGACAAATTGTTTATTTGAAACCAGGACAAGAACCTGTGGCGATTTTTTACACTAAAGAAAAGCCGACTGCATTTTATGAATATTGTAATGTCCACGGTTTGTGGGGAATAGATATTGTATAAAAATTACGTAATCAGCAAAAAGGGACGAAATACTCGTCCCTTTTTTTGTGTCCTTTTTTTCATTCTCCATTTTTTTGAATACAATTTTTAAAATCAATGAAAATTATCATCTTGACAAAACGATTTTTGTTTAAATTTGCACCTTTAAAATGATTATTTAAAAATATATTGTATGACTGCTTTAACTAAAACCGATTATCACTTTCCTGGTCAACAAAAGGTTTACCACGGAAAAGTTAGAGACGTTTACACCATTAATGACAAATTAGTAATGGTCGCCACTGACCGTATTTCCGCTTTTGATGTCATTCTTCCCAAAGGAATTCCGTGCAAAGGTCAAATATTGAATCAAATTGCCGCCAAATTTTTGGATGCGACGGCTGACATTTGTCCCAACTGGAAACTTTCCACTCCCGATCCAATGGTTACCGTTGGACTTTGCTGCGAAGGTTTTCCCGTTGAAATGATTGTTCGCGGCTATTTGTGCGGCAGCGCTTGGCGCAGCTACAAAAACGGTGCCCGCGAAATCTGCGGCGTGAAATTGCCGGAAGGAATGCGTGAAAACCAAAAGTTTCCTCAGCCCATCATCACTCCTACCACCAAGGCCGAACAAGGATTGCATGATGAAGATATTTCCAAAGAAGAAATCCTGGCTCGCGGTTTGGTTAGCCCTGAAGATTACGCCATTTTGGAAAAATACACGTTGGCCTTATTCCAACGCGGCACCGAAATTGCAGCACAAAAAGGTCTGATTTTGGTAGATACCAAATACGAATTTGGCAAACATAACGGCAAGATTTATTTGATTGACGAAATCCACACTCCGGATTCTTCCCGTTATTTTTATGCCGACGGATACGAAGAAAAGTTTGCCAAAGGCGAAGCTCAACGTCAACTTTCAAAGGAATTTGTCCGCGAATGGCTGATGGAAAACGGTTTTCAAGGCAAGGAAGGACAGCAAGTTCCCGAAATGACTCCCGAAATCGTCAACAACATCACCAATCGTTATATTGAGTTGTACGAACATATCACGGGCGACAAATTCCAAAAATGCGAAGATGCCGACTTGGCCCAACGCATTGAAAAAAATGTGACCGATTTCTTGAAATAATAATTTCAAACTTTATATTTATGACTGAAAAACTACAAACTTTGAGAGACAACGCCGCCATCAGATGGATTGCGTTGTTGCTGTTGGCGTTGGCTATGTTCTGCGCCTACATTTTTATGGACATCCTTTCCCCTATTAAAGAGTTGATGGAATCAACCCGTGGTTGGGACTCCAAGGCTTTCGGTACGATGGAAGGTGCAGAGACTTTCTTGAACGTATTCGTGTTCTTCCTGATTTTTGCCGGTATCATCTTGGACAAGATGGGTGTTCGTTTCACCGCTATCCTTTCCGGCGCCGTAATGCTTACAGGTGGGTTAATTAAGTTTTACGCTATTTCCGAGTATTTCATCGGTAGTTCTATGGAAACTTGGTTTACCAACAACCTCAACTGGCACACTGGAATTGGTTTCATCGATGATGTTTTGCCATTCTATCAGGGAATGCCCGCATCGGCGAAACTTGCTGCCATCGGCTTTATGATTTTCGGTTGTGGTGCTGAAATGGGCGGTATCACTGTCTCACGTGGTATTGTGAAATGGTTTAAGGGACGTGAAACCGCTTTGGCTATGGGTTCCGAAATGGCATTGGCCCGTTTGGGTGTAGCCACTTGTATGATTTTCTCACCTTTCTTCGCCAAACTGGGTGGAGAAATACACGTTGACAACTCAGTCAAATTCGGTGTTGTCCTCCTCTGCATCGCACTTATGATGTTCATCATCTATTTCTTTATGGATAAGAAATTGGATGCTCAAACTGGTGAAGCTGAAGAACAAGACGATCCATTCAAAATCAGCGACATCGGCAAGATTCTCTCCAGCCTTGGTTTCTGGTTAGTTGCTTTGCTTTGCGTACTCTACTATTCCGCTATTTTCCCATTCCAAAAATATGCCGTCAATATGCTGCAATGCAATTTGACCCTTGTTCCCGGTAAAGGTTTCTGGGCAAGTAACGCCGTTACTATTGTTCAATATATTATTATGTTATTGGTTGCTATCGGCGCATTTGCAAGTAACTTCGCTAAGAAAAAACCAGCTAAATTCGGTTTGATGGCGATGGCAGTGGTTGCTTTGGTTGTTTATTGCTATATGGGTTATATGCGTGGCACGGCAGAAACCATCTTCGCCGTATTTCCATTGTTGGCTGTGGCCATTACTCCTATTTTGGGTAACTATGTTGACCACAAGGGCAAAGCTGCTTCTATGCTGATGATTGGTTCTATCCTTTTGGTTATCTGTCACTTGACATTTGCTTTCATTCTGCCCGAGTTCCAAGGGAATGCAGTAGGCGGTACTATCGTGGCTTACGTCACCATCCTCGTTTTAGGGGCATCTTTCTCTTTGGTTCCTGCCGCTTTATGGCCTTCCGTTCCAAAGTTGGTTGACGAAAAAATCATCGGTTCTGCTTACGCTTTGATTTTCTGGATTCAGAATATCGGTTTGTGGCTCTTCCCACTTTTGATTGGCAATGTACTGGAATCAACCAATGCCAACAATGCAGCCGTTGTTGCTGCAAAACAAGCCATCGAAGCTGGTGAACAAGGCGTTTTCGTACCTTACGACTACAAATGGCCTCTCGTGATGTTGGCTTGCCTGGGTATTGCCGCATTGCTCATCGGTGTTTACCTCAAGGCCGTTGACAAGAAAAAAGGTCTCGGTTTGGAAGAACCTAACATTAAAGCTGAATAATTTTCAATTATTTATCATAGAAAAAGGAGACTTTCGGGTCTCCTTTTTTTATAATACTTTGTTCAAAAGAAAGTTACTACGGCTTTAAGCATCCAATAGGTACCACAAAAATTCCGTCTGGACGACGATAAGCATATCGACCCACAGCAGTAAGCACCATACAAAAAGAAGGTGCTGGCATTTTGGTTGTATCAATAGATTGGGCTAATTTCTTTAAATTAACACTTCCTTTTTCAATATTTTCTTTACCGCCAAGTTTAATTTCTATTAATCCATAAGTGCCGTCTCTACGATGTAAAATAGTATCACATTCTAGTCCCGATGCATCTCGGTAATGAAAAATACTACCATCTAAAACATCTGCATATATTCGCAAATCTCTCACAGCCATAGATTCAAAAAACATTCCAAAAGAAAGCAAATCATTCATCAAATCGTTAGGACCAAGATACAATGCACTGGTAGCAATACTCGGATCTATACAATAACGTGTATTCGATGATTGAATAGCAATTCTGCTTCGCAGATTAGGATTCCAAGCCGGCATATCTTCTAAAACAAAGAGTTTTTTTAGAGCATCTACATAATCGGAAATTGTTTCGTAAGATATTGTCTGATTATCATTTTCTTTTATATCATCAGCAATCTTTGCTAAGCTGACCGCATTCCCTTGATTTCTTGCATAGGAACGTAAAATATTGCGCGTCCTTTCGCTGTTGCGACGAATATTATCAATACGATGAATATCTACTTTATATATCGCTTCAAAATAATCGCGAGCTTCATCTAAAGCCAAACTACCTTCAAAATTTGTTGAACGAGGCCATCCTCCTCTACACAATAAAAAAGCAATTTGATCCAATTCCAATAGATTGGATTGGGGTTCAAATTCTAAATTCAAAAAAAGATTTTGTAAACTTATACTGCCAGTAGATTCTCCTGATTCCCATAAACTCATAGGTCTCATACAAATTCTACCAATACGTCCAGTTCCACTATGCCGCATTTTTTCTTTTTCTACCGGAACACTACTACCTGTAAGAATAAATTGTCCAGATTCTGACCTATCATCAACTGCGGTACGTATCATATCCCATAATTGTGGAAGGGACTGCCATTCATCAATAAGTCGAGGAACATCACCCAATAATAGCTTCTTTGGCATGATTTGCAATTGTTGTTCCGCTTCTTCTAAAATGCTGGTATCCCCTAAAGCCAATAGACTTGCAGACTGTTGTTTTGCCGTCGTTGTTTTGCCACACCATTTCGGTCCTTCAATAAGAACAGCTCCTTTGCTTTTCAATTTACGAGCCAACAAAACATCTGCTATTCTTGTTTTGTATGTAAATGATTTTGACATATCATTATTATTTTTTTAATGTGCAAAAATAATAAGAATAATAACATAATCAAAATTATTCCGCAACTTTATTGAAAATTATTCCGCAACTTTATTGAAAATTATTCCGCAACTTTTGAAAAACAATCTCTTAGTACACTCCTTTATTCCTTCATTTCTACCTTTCAGTTGGCACTTCTCTCCAAATAAGGAAATTTTCAGAACGGCGACGTTTCTTATCAAATTTACCTTGCAGAACAGTTTCGCCATCGGCATTTTTGTATTGCATCAGAGAGGCTCCACCCACCAAAGAAATGGCTTCTTCTACGCCAAGGTCAACCAAGGCCTGTGAAAAATCATGGAAAGATTCCTCATCTTGTGTAATAACCACTTGCAATTCACCTTGGCGGTAACACAATGCCTTTCGTTGAGACTTTCCCTTGGGCGGAATGGAAATCAACTGACCTCCACTAACCAGCGAATATTGACGGAAGAAACTTCCGTTGTTTTCAATGGCACGCTCCAAAAGCACCGTTTCAAGCTGTCGGCCCAACGTAATATCATCCCCGATAATGGCACAAAAACCATATTTTGAATGTCCTTTGGATATGAGTTCACCATTATAGACAAACGCACCAACGGGAAGGTCTTTGTCCATGCGGATATCGGCGGCTTGGACAAGCAACATAATATTGGTATCTTGTGGCATTTCCCCTAAATGAAGCGACAACTGGCAGCCCATCGGAGTGAAAATTTGCAAAGGAATATCATTGATAATAGTATCTTGAATGGCAAGACCCGGTTCCACGGTTTTTGTCTCCACGACATTTTTTTCAGAATACACCACCACACTGTCTATGCTGTCGGCAACCGGTTGGGAAGATGTTGTTGCACGTTGGGAAAAGACAAGGCAGACCAGCAACACCAAAATGATGAAAATCAGAACGATTAAGGCAAAAATGACCATCTTTTTCTTGTCAAAATTGCGAAACAACTTGTGACGATGGGCGGGATTGGTGTCTTCCTCGAACGGACCGCCACCGCCAAGTACGCGAATTTCGTTGTCCGACATTGCGTCTTGTGTTATATCCTTATTCATTTGTCTGTTCATTTTTGATTCGTTTTTCAATATATTGTTTCAACTCGCGCAATGCCTCCTTGGGAGGAGAAAACTCTTGTTGTACTTTGCCAAAAGACCTCACAATCAACTGCTGTTTTGGCAAATTGATGACAAACAGATACTCCTGATTGATAATTAAGCCACGACCTATGCGGATGAAAGTGGCGGCTGCACTGCCTAATTGCTGGGAAAGCATTTGCTCCACCTGCCCCAACTGATACGTAACCAGGTGTTCATTTCCATCTGACAAAAACAGAACGCAATAATTGCCCGCCGCTTTAATCGCCAAAACGTCACTGGCCGATACACGTATCAGATCCGTTGCGTTGCTGATGATAATTTCGTTTGTCATATAGAAGAATTTGCTGCAAAATTACAGCTTTTTTTGGTAATAGATGATAGTACGGAGTTTCAATTCATACAGTTGAAACGGCAACTCATACATTCCACAAGGGTAAAATGATTTTAGGAGCATTATTGCTTGTAATTTTGTCGCGGTTTTCAATGGAAAAGGAAAACAAAAAGAAAATTCACATCATATTCTTATTCATTATGAAAAACTTGGAAAAGATAAAAAATTTTTACGCTTTTGCAAACCGAAAATATTTGTATTTTTGTGACGTCAATTTTAAGAAATACGAAGCGTTATGCTCGTCTTGCTAATGGAAATGTGAGAAACTTCTATGATGTGCAAGAAAGTATAACGGTTTGCGCTGTTATAGCGTGGACTGTTTACCATGTCTGCATATCAGGGTCTATCTCACAACCTCCATTAGAAGATGCGGTATATCAGTACCACGCTTCTTTTGTATCTCTCCATTTAGGTACTGTGTGGAGATAATTTAATCTAAAAAAATGAAAATAAAATTAATTTGCACTGTGTGGATAGCCGCCATGCTTTCTACTGCGACTTTCGCTAAACAATCAGAACCATCTTCCACTATTATAGAAATTATAAACAGTGGACAACACAAAATCAACGGATACAAGTATTTATGTATGGAAAATCAAGGTAATCAATATGATCTTGAAAATAAATTTAATGCCTTTTTTGAAAGCATCGGCTTCACCATCCTCACGGAAGATGAAGAAGAAGAACTTCCTGAAAGCGAAAGAATATATGTTCTGTATGGCACATACTTCCATAAAGCTGTCCCTGACGCTCTTAACAATACAACTTTAACCTTAAGAAACAAGGATGGAAAAATTATTTTCAGTTCAACTAGAGAATCAGCTTGTTTTATAAGTGTTAAAAATTGTGTTCGAAAAGGCTCTGACAAAATTATTGAGGAAATTAGGGCACTAAATTATTCTTTTGATCCCTCTATTGTAGCAAAATCAACAAAAAATAAAAATTATGATGATGGGGTTAACACAGAAAGTTTTGACAGGTAAAAAAAGCAGGGAAGCCGAAAATTGCATTATAGAGTGGGTAAGCTAACACGTAATAAATATGAAAAAACAAGTAAAACACATTACATTTATTCTATTGTTTTTATTAGTAATTCCTTCGGCATATTGCCAGAGAGCAAACCTTAATCATTACAACAACATTTTAGTAATGGAACGACCTGGATGGGATTATAATGATTTAATTGTCGATGATGTTTCTAATTATTTTAAATCAATAGGTTTTAAACTAATTACCGAAGAAGAATTTGAAAAGATTCAAAAAGAAGATCCTTTGAAATCTTTGCAAATTCTTGTCTTAACCTACAATTATTTCATTAGATATGGGAGTCCAAGCACTTTGACAATTGAACTAATATCAATGTCCAATGATAGTTTTCATTTTGAAGGCAATGGCATGAGTTTTACAGGTCGTGGAGATATGAAATTGGCAATGAAAAGTATTTTTAGACAAATTGACAAGCTCAATTATCATTTCGAACCAATACCATTTACAAAGAAAGCTCTTCCATCGTTAGAAGTTTGTTCATGGTCAGAAGATAGTATTCGTATGTATTATGATACCCATAATTTATCTCCCATTGAAGGAATTTACAAGAACTATAGTACAGATGTTGGCTTGTTATCCTTATATATCATAAAAGATAAGCAGAAATACAATGGAATCGTATTAACTGCAAAAAACTGGATTTTTGAGAAGGGGGATGCGTTACTAGAATTTGAATTTATTTCTGAAGGAGTATACGATATAGTATGGCGTGATTCTGAAGACCCAAATGATAATGTTAGTGGTATAGCTACCTATTCAGATAGAATCCTAACAATAAACACCGTCAATAACAAAGTAGAAGAGCTGAAACTCATTAAAACATATCCAAACAAAGGGGAACGACAGAATTTAAGTAGTGTGTCCGAAGAAGGACTTACTTTGTCGGCAACAGGTAGCGGAATAATGATTGCGGATGGTATAATTGCCACAAATTATCATGTCATCGAGAATGCAATTAAGACCGAAGTCATACTAAATGTGAATGGAATACAAACTGCTTTTGACTCGCGCATATTATGTGTTGACAAAATAAATGATTTGGCTTTGCTTTCGATTAAAGACAAGCAATACCATGGTTATAATACGCCACCTTTCAAAATTCTCCCCAACGCAATGGATGTGGGCACATCGGTCTTTACTATGGGATTCCCTCTGTCTAATTTCCTTGGTGAAGAAATGAAGGTAACAGATGGAATCATAAGTTCAAAATCCGGATACAATGGCAACATTGTAACATATCAAATCACAGCCCCCATTCAACCAGGCAATAGTGGAGGTGCTTTGTTTGATAAAAAAGGTAATCTTGTAGGCATTACTAATGCTGGTGTACCTGGTGCAGAAAACGTAAGTTATGCCATAAAGAGTTCCTATTTGTTGAATTTGATTGATTCTGCCCCAATAAATATTGATGTTCAAATCGGGCAGGATTCCACAGAACAAGAATTGTCTATATTAGTAAAGAAACTCTCTCCATTTGTTGTTTATATAAAAGTATATTAATACCTTTGTCAATCTTTCTTCATTCAAAAGCTCATTCAAACAAAATGTTTGAATACCGATTTTTGACATTTCGACCATGGTAGGCAACAATCATAGGAACTTCTAATCCATCGCTCTTTGTGCGATTGTTCTCCCATTGTAGTGGCTGTAAATTAGAAATGTCATCGTCACCACCTTTAGCTTTTGGAATAATATGGTCAATTTCCCAACCATATTCTGAATGTTTACCATAATCGGCAAAACAAATTAAGGCACCACAATTATCAAAGCGCCAATCTCTTTCGTCCCTCCCAGAAACTTTTTCTCCTTTTTCCCATACAAGTTGAGCAAGTTCTCTTTTATTTGTCATACTAAATCTGTTTAATAATTGCCATAAGGCAATTAGAATGAATAAAATGGTAGTTGTCAGTTTTATGTGGATAATCTAGACGACTTTTACTTCCATTCTGACCTACAAGATTAACACTAAAATGTTCAACAGCACACAAATATTGTTTTAATGAGCTGAACACGGCAAAAATATACAATTATTCTGAATGTGGTCAAAAAAACTTATTATATGCTTCCTCTGAAAACTGCTGAATTTAAGTTACATTAGAACCCTTAACACATGACAAAAATTTGAATATTTTGTTTAATTTATTGTTATACAAATAGTTACTAATAAATTTTGTTAGCATTTTTATTATTTCATTAATAAAGTGATTAATATTCAATGATTGAGAAGCAAAAACTACTACATCTTTGACTTTCTGATAATTAGCAAAATACAATTGAATGTAAAGAGTGAAAAATGTCATGCACAAAGAGTGTTGCTAATAAAATGATCGAGAAAAAATGTCCTCTATTTTTGATGAAAACTTGTCATAATCTGTTTTCCCTTGTATTGGAACAATATACGATAGTTCTATCTTCTTCATAGTCTTTAGGCCAACGAATTTTGCAACACCTTCTTTTTGCTCTGAAATAATAACGCGATTTGCTTCAAACTTTTCTGACTGATATTCTTCAGAAGACGGGAAATGGATTACTCCTAAAACTCTTGGTAGTTTTGAAAAAGTTGCTAACGTATATTTAGAACCTCCGTTGATTCCACTCTGCACCAATATCAACCCTTGAGATAACGCCGCTTGTATTCTACTTGCTTTACTTCCTGAATATTTGTCCTCCGGTTGTTGAGGTGGATATTCCGAAACAATTAAGCCACCAGCATTGAGTACATCATCAATTATTTTTGCATGAGCCTTACTGCAAGTTTTTGTGTAATTTAATCCTCCAGAGATTATTCCTATGGCTTTTGGCGTAATTTTACCATTATAATAAACAGAATGCTCGTCAATACCTTCTACCAACCCATTGCAAATAGCATATTCTTGGGAGAAATGTTCTCCAAGTCGTTCCGCAATTTTGTCACCTAAAGGAGTACTGTGACGAGTACCAATAATCGCAACAACCTTGTTCAACAGCGTTTCGTTACCTTTAATATATAACACGGCAGGAGGATCGTTTATTTCCAACAATAGTCTAGGGTATTCCGAAGATAGACACGAAATAGGCTTTATACCAAAAGAATCGCAATCGGATAAAACTGTTTCCGCAAAATTTTCATAAACAAAATATTCTGATAATGCATCTTCGTTTACTTCTTTGATAAAGCTTTTGCAATCATCACTATGCATTAGTCTTGACCTATTCTTTTTAAAGAAAGCAGGACCAATACCTTTTACCTGTGTTAATATAATAATATCTTTCAGTTCCATATTTTATTGATTAGGAATGTCTATAATAAAGCCACAGCCATTTCCCCCGTATTCTGGTGGTGTACAAGAATAGAATCTATGACCATCACTTCTTCTTATCTTCGTTATCATAGGTTTGCCACAACTTGGACAAATTATGTCGTCATTGTTCACAGCAAGAACCATTTGGAACATTGCTATAAATAATACATTCTTAGCGCCTTTTTCTTTCAATTTGTGAATTACGTGCCAAGCTGTAGCTCCTGTTGTTAATTGGTCATCAAGCACAATAATGTTTTCCCCTTGTATTGAAATTGGTTGTTCCGATTCTCCGCCGAACAAGTCTATCACTTTTTCCATAGGGAGTGAAACCGATAGAAATTGCTCAAGATAATCTTTACGTTCACTGTATAGGTTTCGGTTTCTCAAAGAACCTTGTGTATTATCACTCCATTTCAATAATTCTATCTTTGGAATGGTAGTTGACACTATATCAAAAACAGCCTTCATCTTATTTGCTGGAACAGTTGACGCCTTATCTGTCAAATAAGTAAAGTAATCCCATCCTTGATTCATCACTGCCGGTTGGTTTATATACGAAGATATACCATTGGCCAAACTTTGCAAGAATTCCTCTGTTCTATTCGGGTTTGACATTTGATAATACTTGTCTGCCCTTGCATATTTATCGCAAGCTCCTTGTTCCTGTCTTGCTAAACAACGAATGCATGAATATGAGCCATCCATATATCTATTGTACGAGAATTTTATGGCAGATAATGATTGTCCACCAGCAAAAGATGATTCAATGGAATATAGGTTGTTTAATGGAGAGTCCAAGATTTTTTCCAACTCAGCAAAAGTTTTAATAGTATAAGTGGGTCCCATCTTTTTGCTTGCCATTTCATCTCCGATTCCGTCCCTTTCATCTTTGATTTCATCAGTGACCTGATATGGCAATATCCAGCATGTCAATGCACCAATTCTTCGACCTAACTCAATATCAAGCTTTGTATCTCCAATAACCATACAGTTCCCTTCCGTAACCATTTGTTTGTATTGAAGGTGTGTATCAAGGAAACTGTTTATTTTCATCGTGTTGGGTTTGTCGGCAAGAGACAAGGCTTCTAATCCAAACATCTCGGAAATAGGATTAACATAGTTAGGATGTGAATCTGAAACAACAACAAGAGAGTCTCCTTTTTCTTTTCTCGAAGCAATAAACTTTTTTACACCTGCAAATACGGGAATTTGAGCAACAGGATAATCCTGCTGACCATCTTTATACGGTTTCCATCCTGGGTGAACTGTATTTATAAGAGTCCCATCAAGGTCTAAAAGAATTAGCATAGAGAATAGTTTTACAATTGTGCTTCCCAGTTGATGATTGTCAACAAGTCGTATAGACAACTTTTGAGCAAATATGGGGCTTTGCCCTCAAACGTGTCTTTGTCAACGACAAAAAGCGGCTGTTTCTCATCCCTATGAGAACCGTTGTTTAAAATTTCCGTGAGGGAGTGAAAAGCACGCTGAATGTAAATTGGAAAACGATTGCTGTTGTCTTCATCGTCTTTGCCTCTCTTTTTTTCACCAACATAACAACTTCTCACATTTATAGAATCTTTTTTCCCTTCATTCTTGAGGTATTCAGGATAATCGTTCATTAAGCCTACTTCTTCTATACGTTTGTAAAGATCAGATTCCACGATTTTTCTCATGTCATTATAGAGGCTGTAGTTTGTGTTCTCATCGTTGTACTCTATACAACGAATCAGTTTTAATATACTATTTATATTGTCTCGACTCCAACCAGCCCTTTCAATAAAATCTATAATGTTCTTGTATTTTGTATATATCGCATATATCTGCGAAGAATTAGCTACTTTTTTTATGTCTTCAAACAACACTTTTGTATCGTCTGGTTTCATATATACCTCTTTTGTCTGCAAATCCGTGTCTTTAATAAAATATCTTTTTGCATCAGAAATCGTAACAGCATCTGCAGAAAACACGAATATGAATGGTTCAACACTATTTCCATGCTCCTTTCTAAAATTTTCAATCTTCCTTCTCATGCTAAGATAGTCTTTATTTTCATTGCCTTCCGAGGCCTTATCATTTCTGACATCAAGAATGATGGCAATCCATTTTGAAGGATTTGCTACGATAGCATTATAAGCTTCATCGTAAGTGGCAAAAGGAGTAATATCAATGCCTTCGTCGTAAGCACTATTGACTATTGAGTTACATAAATCCGTTTGGCTTCCATCTGGATTTAAAATAAGGTCATCGACCCAGATTACGTTAATCATTTCTTTTCTATATTTAATATTGGCAATGAAATTCTAACACAAACCGCCCATCCGTTTTCGTCAATTGGCAAAGTGACTTCTCCACCCATTGCGTTGACGGTGTCTTTTACATCAGCTCCACCTATACCAGAGTGTCCCGTATTTCCGGCGATACCACCACGCTTAAAGTAATTATCACGTGCAAGTTCACTCATGGGTGCGCCATTGTTTTTGATGCAGAGAACACAGTTTCCGTTACCATCTTGTGTAATGGAAACTTCAATTGTATAATCTCCTTTTGTCTTATCTACAAATCCATGACGAATTGCATTATCTACGATATTTCGCATGATGCTGCGAATCATATTTGAAGAACCATTGACAATAATGTGTTCTTCTGGAACTTTTAGACTGAATTTGAAAAGTTCGCCAGATGCAGAATCTCTTACAAAATCTTTCACGACCGAAATGATGTCAACAGGCTTCAAATCATTCTTGTCTATTGTTCGAGTGAGATCCTGAAGACTTTCAGAAATAATATCAACGTCTCTGGATAAGCGTTCAAGTATTTTTGAAACTTTTTCGTTCTTGCCACGAATAGTGTTAAGTGTGACACCTTCAGGATGATTCTGAAACAATTTCAGAAATGCATCCAAATCAGTCTTCACCGGAACTAATTCATTTCTAATGCGATGCTTGATATTGCGGATATGCTCCTCGTTTAACCATGTCTTTTCTGCAAGGAGCTGTTCCAAAGCCCTTTCACGATCAACCACTGATGCATTGATAAATTGTGCATCTTCAATTTCTTTACGCTGGATGTCCTTTGAAGGTATCTGTATAGAGCATTGAATGTGACCTGTCTTCATCTCTGGAGTAATTAATATCTCATTCCCCGCATCATCGAAAATGTCACAGTCCGTATAATGGAAGCATTCTCGGTCATATGACGCGGAATCGAACAAGGATTCGAAGATGCCCTTTGCGTATAGAATGTACAAATATTCTGGGGTTAACAGCTCCGTATTCAAATCAAGTACAATAAACTGACCTCCTACGCATGCGGGACATTCAGAAGAGGCTTTTAAGAAAGCCACTTGAATCTTATCGTTACCAACGTAAAAAACCACTTTGTCTTCTGTGACGATTTTGAACCATCCGGAAATCTCACATACATCTAATTGTGAGCTTTCTTTTACGAAATTGGAAAGATTAGTCGGCATATCCTTCATTTGAAATACATGATATGCTCCAGAAATTTTCCTTTCCTCAACACCAGACTTGGGTACCGAGAACAAATCACGAAATGAATATGCCTTTCCTTTTTGACCAGGAATCAAATCAGATGCGGCATGAAAATCATAATCAACGCTTTCCACATCCGATTTTGACAGTTTTTGGTGCGCAGTTATCATGTTCTCATAACAAGAATTATGACCGCCTACAAAATTGAATTTTGTGTTCTCTGTCTGGCTTGAGGAATAAAGGATGTAAATATCTCCACTTTCAAGTCCACAATCTCCACTAAGGAATATGTCAAGTAGGTTTTCATCAATCAGTTTCTTTCTGAAAGCAAACATTTCTTTGGATGCAAGTATGCGCTTGTCGTCAAGCAAGATAATGCGTCTTGAATATTTACCTTTGTCAGTAGGGTCAGTGAGCTTTGAATAAAAAGATTCAAATTCTTCCACTGTTTGGCATGGACAAGAAGACACCGGCACAATGACGAGAGAATATTTCCCATTTTGAGGAATCAAAGCTTCAGCATTAAAACGCATCACTTTGGACTCTGACTCATTCAAATCGCGAATAATTTTTGAAATAAGAAAATCATATTCATCAGACATCATTTTAGTGCTGTCTGAATAAAAGTTAGTGTCTATTTCAAGGACATCTTTGCCATTCCAGCCATCGTATCCTAAAATAAGATTTTTCGCTCCATCGAATGCAAAATCAAGAGAACGATTGTGAAGGAGATATGGGGAGTAGGCATCAATAACCATTTTGTTGACAACCTGATTAAAATCCAATGCCAATTCACGAAGTTGCAAAGAATTGACCAATGCCAAATCAGATGGATTGTCTTTTGCAAACTCGTTTTTCCAACATGCAAACAATACGGCAATACAGAAATCTTCGTCCATACGTTTGGGGATGTTTCGAGAAACCAACCTCTCACGAGATCTCTTCATTTTCTCCTCAATATAACTAGAAGAATAATTTTCTGGATCATTTTCCATATTTTTTCTGACGACTTCCAATCTGCTTTCAATTTTGGCTTTAGTCTCTTTCAACCTCTTTTCACCAATTATAGTGAACATGAAATCACGATTCTGATACTGCTCGCGAAGAGTTTCAATGTAGAGTTTGCACTTGAGATCTTGAACTGTCAAATTTTCCATATCAATCAACAAATTAAATTAAACATTGCTAAACTGAATTGCGCTGCAAAAGTACATCAACTTTTTTATTCTCGTATCGGATTTCTCTCATTATATGGTTCCTTTGTGAGAGGAACCGTTTTGTTGTAATTTATTGGTATTGAATATATAAATTTTCTACAATGTCTTTAATTTGAGACCTTAAAGATTCTGGCTTTACCACTTCTACGTACTGCCCGTATGCTAAGATTTTTCCTCTCAGCTCTCGGTTTGGTTCTATCAGTAATGAGATTTCGCCATAATATTGCCCGTTATACTCTCCGTATGGAAGCGTCTCTTTCTGTGAATGATGAAATGGCTTAGTAAGAATGAGGCCATGTTGATATTCAGTTTTTGTTCTTATAATCACAATTTCTTCTTGAGCATCTCTCTCGTGTGTGACACCTACTATATTGTTAAAATGATTCTGATAAAAACCCTTTTCAGGAGGAATATATTCAATATTATCCAATACTGCCATTTCACCTTTTATTCTATCCAATGGAATGTTATATGCGTGATATGGTGCTCTGTTTGCTTCTCCTAATACAAACCATCTCCCGTTATATTCTTTGAGAAACTGTGGATGAAAAACAATCTCAAGAGAATCTTGACCGAAACTCTGATATGATATTCGCAATACCTGCTTATCGGTTATCGCTCGATGGAGGATGGGAAGAAGTTCTATATTTGTTAAGTTTTGCTCTAAACTAGACCGTATAAAATTGTTTCCTTCTATCTTTTGTTTATTCGTATCCAAAAGTAATTGTGTATTTTCGAAAAAAGACGAGAACCAACTTGGCGGAACTAATCCTGCGGTGTCTTTGCAGAAAATCACATAATCTTCAATGGTTTTTTGAACAACTGCTTTGCGCTCATCGGCCAAAGGATCATCAATTGTACCTATATATTTCTTGGCAGCTCCTTTGCCCGTCTTCCCGTTATCTATTATACTATTTGGGCAAACCGAGTTGATAGCACGGACAACTTCGGGAAAAGCTTTCTTAAGCTCGCCATAACCAGGCTCTTTTGAATATGAAACTTTGTCGTAGTATTCCTTATTCCGATTATAGTATATAAGCAAAATGTCACACAATGAAACAAATTCTCGCTTCATAAGTTCATTATAAATAATGTGTGCAAATTTGACTTTAAGACCATTGCCAATAAATATATTACTCATAATATTGTATTCATATAATTTGAAAGAATGAACGTAAGAATATTATGCTACAAATATACAAAAAATTATTACTGTCCGATAAAACTTATTTTTGAGAGCAAAAAAGAAGGACTGATTTTCCAAATAGAAATCAGCCCTTTGTGTTCTTTGTACATGACATTTTTTATCCTGTCACATCTAACTGTATTTTATTGATTATCAATAAATAAAAGAACTGCATTGGGTGATCATTCCTTCCACTTATAAAAACTTTAGTAAGGATATCTCAAACGTTGCGGAAGGTGAAAAACATCTTCCGCCCGTGTCGTAGAATCCAGATTGGTTTCAGGTTGTGATTGACGTATTACAGGTCGATAAGCAGACAATCAATGCTATCGGCAGTTCAGCGTGTCAAATTGTCGTTGCACAGAATCAGTGCTTCAGGAAGAATATACTCTCTGCAATCCATAATATTGGCCAACGCGCGATGCTGACCATAATCCTTGCCCGATTTGACCTCTATGGGCAACACTTTTCCAAGGTATTTTTGTCGAAAATTTCCACTTTTCCAAGAATCTCATTTTTTTATTTGCACTTTTTTTCTGTTTTTTTCAATTCATACATTTTGACCTATAATTCATACATTCCACAAGGGTAAAATTATTTTAGAGGCATTATTGCTTGTAATTTTGTCGCGGTTTTCAATGAAAATCATATTGAAACACAAGGCGACGAAAAGAACATTCCAATAATTTTTATCAATTAAACCTTATAAAATGAAAAATTTTGACAAAACAGAAGAAAAAATGAACGAGAACTTGAATGAAGAATCTCAAACAGCAGTTTTTACCGACAATGATATGCCGGAAGAAGATCAAAATGAAACAGACAGAAAAAAATGGTATAAAAAACCGAGAAAAATTTTTATTGTCGGCGGAATTGTACTTCTTTTATTAGGAGTTTTGAGTTTCATAATTTGGAAAAATATGGGCAGATCCCACCACAAAGCGGAGCCTATTCCCGAATATGTAGAAGAACCCAATTCATCCTCTATTTCATACGAAAGCAGTAAAATTAATATTGTCAACCCTTCCACAAAAAAAATCATTGTAGAGGACGTCGAATGGTATCACGGAGGGGATGACTATAAAGACTCCATCGTTTTATTTGCCAAGAACGGCAAACGCGGATTTTGCAACATCATTACCAATCAAGTTATTGTCGAACCCTTGAAATATACCAAAGCATGGCAATTTTCTGAGGGTTTGGCCGCGGTTGAAAAAAATGGATTCATCGGGTTCGTCAACACCAGCGGAAAAGTGGTCATTGGATTCCGTTTCCCCTTTCGCGGCAATCCGCTTTATGAATTTGTATTCCATAATGGACATTGCGTAGTAGCAGATAGCAACAATAAAATAGGAATAATTAATAACAAAGGACAATGGATTGTGAAACCTTTATATGACGATATAGATCTCACCAAAGAGTATGCCATTGTTTACAAAGAGGGAGATTTCAAAAAACAGGTCGATTATAATGGCAACATTCTGAAAGATGGAATTATCGATGACATTAACGACATTTACTACGCCACTTCTTACACAGATGCTGAAACCGGACGCCCAATGAAAGGAGAAATAAGAAATCCTGATTTTTACGAATACCGTGTTGGAAACCATTCCGGTCTCATCAATAGTCAGGGAAAGTTCATCACCCGGCCCATATACACCTCTATTACAGGCATTTCCAAAACATTATTTTGCGCAACACTGCAAGATTACCGTTCAAAAGTCTTCATCGACCAAAACGGTACTGTGATTTCCGGAAAAAGTTTTTATAAAATATAATCTCCGATTTTGACTGTCCGTTATAATTTTACTTTTTTGATAATATTGGTCCTCAATTAAACCGTGTACAAAAAGAATGGAATGAGTGCCCACGTGCGGGCAGGCCCGACGACAGGAGGATGCGAAGAGATTCCTTTGAGTTTTTTCCAGAATTGATGTTTTTTATATCATTTTGGAAAAAACTCAATTGAGATTTTTCCAAAATTAGTGTTTTTTATATGGTTTTGGAAAAAACTCAGATTTATTTATTATCTTTGCACTTTCAAAAAATAAAATTTGATATGCAGAAAATAATTGGCAGAGAGGCGCAAATAAAGCAGTTGAATGAATATATTTATTCGTCAAATGCTGAATTTGTGGCCATTTATGGTCGCCGTCGTGTGGGAAAAACCTACTTGGTGAATCAATTGTACGGAAAGGATTTCTCATTTTCCGTAACGGGAATATTGTCAGGTACTTACGATGAACAAATGACTTCTTTTGTGGAGGCACTCAAAGATTTCGGATGCGATGTACCTGCTGTGCCTGAAAATTGGATGAATGCTTTTATTTTGCTGAAGAACTTACTGAAAACCAAGATTTCAAAAGAAAAGCCGCTGATAATCTTTATAGATGAGTTGCCGAGTTTTGATACTCAACGTTCGGGATTTGTTCGTGCATTGGGTTACTTTTGGAACAGTTGGGCTTGTATGCAAGACAACTTGACGTTAATTGTATGCGGTTCTGCCACGTCGTGGATGATCAACAACATTATCAATAACAAAGGTGGTTTGCATAATAGGATTACTCACGAAATACATCTTCATCCTTTTTCACTGAAAGAAACAGAAAAACTTTTACAAAATAATGAATTTCAATGGAATAGAAAACAAATACTCTATGCTTATATGGCAATGGGCGGAATTCCATACTATTTGTGTATGCTGAGAAAAGATGAAAGTTTCGCGCAAAATATCGACCGCCTGTTCTTTTCCGAAGATTCAACTTTGCGTCGCGAGTATAAACGATTGTATGAAACCTTGTTTAATTCCCCGGCAATCTATATGGAAATCGTGCGCATTTTGGCTACAAACAAAACGGGATTGTCACGTGAAGATATTGCAAATCAATTGAATATAGATTCTTCTGGAAATTTAAGCACTAAACTGGAAGACCTCATCAATTGTGACATCATTAGAAAATATTGTGTTAGAACAAAGAAAATAAAATCTACTTCCGCAATCTATCAGTTAGTGGATTTCTTTTCGCTTTTTTATCTAACTTTCAATCCGAAAGCTGAAAGAGAAAACAATTATTGGCAAAACCATTTGGGCAATCCCGAATTGAACACTTGGATGGGCTTGGCTTTTGAAAAGGTATGCCTGTCTCACATTGTTCCCATCAAAAAAGCATTGAAAATAGACGGGATTGCCACTCAACATTATTCCTGGAGAAGCAAACAGAAAGAAAACCGCACACAAATAGATTTAATCATTGAGCGTGCCGATAAAATTGTAAATCTTTGTGAAATAAAGTTTTCCAATGAAAAATATTTGTTGAAGAAAGAAGAAGCGGAAAAGTTGCAGCATAGAATTGCAACTTTCCGTGCGGAAACGGAACTGGCTTGTCCCATTTGGTTGACTATGATTACCACCAGCGGTCTGGCACCGTCTGTTTACAACGCAGATGTGGTAAAGGAACTGACATTGACCGATTTATTTGAATAAAGATACTTAAATATCGCACGGATTTCTTATGTCTAATTTTCGGCAATGTATTCGTCAATTTGCGACAATTCCAACGCATCCGTGGTCGGTTTCATCTTCCCGATTGACAACGGAACATTGCAATAATAATACAGCGAATCTACCGGTGCGGCAAAGTAATCCCGCTCGTGACTAATTAGGAAATCTGCCGCCGCCTGCTCCAGTTTTATTTTCTCATCACAATTTTTAAGCTCTTCACAATTTACAGCCAATTCTTTTTTGATCAGATTTAATGATTCATTCACTGCCTTTTTTTCCGCTCGCACATCTATGGCCTTCTGTACCATAAAAGTAATGGCAATACCCAAAATAACAGCAGTCAGATTCGTCAAAAACGATGACCAATCCCATTTGAATTTTTTAGGCCGGATTCAACTTGTAAACGCAATTTTTGAGAAAGAATCTGTGAGATAAAGGTTTATATTAAGTATAAATCTTTACATCTGGGCGGTCTGCCCGCAAAACAGGTTCAAAAATGACGCATTTAAGAGAGTGGCAGCGGTATCAGATCGCTGCAAAACTGGAGGCCGGATGCACAAAGAAGGAGATAGCGGAATATCCTCTCGTTGAACGACAGGAAGACCGGGAAAGTATGGCTAAGGAAACTTGAGAACCCAACCGCTGCTGAAGCTGCCGACCAGATCATCGGCATCCTCGAATGTCTCAAGCAGTATGACCTTGTGAAGACCATCACTGCTGACAACGGCTTGCAGTTCGCAGAGCACGAACGCGTTTCCAGAGCAACAAGTGTGGGCTTCTTCTTTGCCAGACCTTACCATTCCTGGGAGCGTGGAGCCAACGAGAACACCAACGGACTCATCCGTCAGTACATTCCCAAGGGTTCCGACTTCACAAATATCACGCAGGAGTTCCTTGAAGAAATTGAGCGCAAACTGAACGAGCGACCGAGGAAGAGGCGCGGATTCCTATCTCCAAATCAGGTGTTCAGCAAATCGACTGGGCTGGATGCAGGGGCGTTCGTATAAATCGGTCACCGTTCCTCATCGCAAAAAAACTCAGCACCTTTCGATGCTGAGCCCATTATTTATCGTGTCTTCTGACATCCAAAGGATAAGATCATTATTGCAACTGAATCTTCTTCCAAGTGAAGGTAGTGGTGTAGCGTGTTTTGTCTCCTTTCTCACGGAGTGCAGACCATTTCATTGTGCCGTTCTTGATTTCGTCGATGTCCCACCACTCGTATTCGTAGTCAGCGCCAGCAGCAGGACGCCACCTTGTTGCGAGCCAGTCACCATCCACGTTGTATTCGTTATCTACATTCTCGCTTGGCTTCCAGTTTTCACCATCTTTATTGTAATACACATAAGTTCCGTCAGCCTTATACTCAATGCGGTGGTTTGCGTCTCCGTAGGTCTCATCACCTGTCATCTCCACGCCTTCCCACATACCGATGATGTCCTGGGAGTAGTCGGCAGTGACTTTATGGAAATTGCAATTATCATTTTCAGCTTTTTCCCCTCCTTCAGGAGTGATGCTTTTATAGGAATGATAACACAATGTGGCTTCATTGATAGATGTAACCTTTGATAGAAGAAGCCTCAAAGTCCCATCCTCTCCTAAATTCTCCGTCAATTCATTTCCTTTAATCTCATATTGGTACGGAACTTTATTTTGCCATAAAAACTTACCATTGTAATAACGTGAAGTGGAATGAATGCATTTATTATTAGAGAGAAAAGTCTTTACAACTTTGTTATTGGTCAAATCTTCCTTTCCATTCATTGAAGTTGACTTCCACTTCCCTATAATCTTCGTCTCGATTTCTTCCTGGGACAGGACGTCCTCGTCTTTTGAGCACGATGTGCATGTGAGTGCGACAGAGAGTACGACGATTTCAACGATGCTCCAAAAGGCCAGTTTGAGTGTTTTATCCATTATCTTTTTCATAATATACTTTTTTTTAGTGAAAACAAATTATAAATTTAAATTTCAGGACAATAAACGTTTTGAGCGCATCATGCCTTCTCACTAAACCAATTGCAAAGATAGTGAAAGTTTTCGAACAAAACAAATGATTAGGGAATTTTTTCTGTAATTGATAATAAAAAAACTCCATTACCGGTTGCAAATATATGGTTGATGGTTGATAGTTGATGGTTGAGGGTTGAGGGTTGATGGGTCATCGTTATCGTAGCCGCAGGCGTATCGTCATCGTCCATCGTTATCCCCATCTCTCTTATCTCTCCCGTCATCGTTATTTGATCATTCGTCAATTCATCCTTCTCCGACAGGAAACGCGAGGGGCAATAAAAAAAATCCAGCCTTTTCGGGCTGGATTGATATGGGATTTTAATTTTGACAAACAACCTATAAGGGTTTGCGTCGCACTATCTATAGGCTCTGTCCTTGATGTTCTTTCTGAGGAAGGGCGCATACATTCTCACCTCATAGACGTGCAGGTTGTGCTCGGGCCATCGGGGGGAGCAACCGGGCAGGACGCTGGGATGGGTGTCGAAGTCGAACCCGTCGACAAAGAGCACATGGGTTTCGGCATCAATATGGTTGGTCAGGCTCATACCGTCGTAGGTGTAGTGGCCCGGAGTGGCGTCGGTCTTCCAATTGACGGGGTTGATGCAATAATGGGTGTTTGCCAGGATGTTGTTCCAAATGTCAGCCCTGCTTGCTGCGGAATTGAATGAGATGGTGACCCCTTTGTCAAATTCACCGGTGGCGGGTTTGATATGGGGGTTATTCAACGCCTGATCATCCAGGCCAAAACCAATCATATAGGCAGCCTTCATGAGCGCGTACTCCTCGTCCGTCAACGAGGCCAGAATGGCTCTCACCATGATTGCTCCTTGGCTGAAACCGGCAATGATGAAGGGTCGGCCGTTGTTGATGTGGTCCATATAATACCGGAAAATCTTAAGTGCATCCTCACTGGAGGTCGCGAGGGCCTTGGGTGCCGTCTCCTCTTTCGTGATGGCTGAGAAGGTGCCCTGGTGATAATACGGAGCAAAGAAATTCACGGAATCGGGGCACATCAGCGTCCAAGCGGTCTTGTATTCGTCAGCAATCTTGGCCTTCTGAGCCTCGGTAAGGGTGATGTTCAACAGTTCGTTGCCATCCTTGTCAAACTCCGTTTCAATATTAGTGCCGGCGAAGAACAGCACATCGACAAAGTCTTTGTTCATGGGGGTTGCCGTCTCAAACCATTCGGGGAAAGGCTGTGAGGGCTGTGAGGGCTGTGAGGGCTGAGTGGGCTGAGTGGGCTGAGGGTCGTCTTTCTGACAGGATGCGAGGGCGGCAACTACCGCGAGGGCAAAAAGGGTCAGTTGGAGTGTTTTTTTCATAATATACTTTTTTTAGTGAAAACAAATTAGGTGGGTTCTATAAATTCATTTTTTGACCTAAAGATGGCATAGAACCCTTTATTCCTCCTTTTAGGTTATTTAACTTCTTTTACAGCCTCATTTATCAAATAGGTTTCGAGGACTGATTTCGGTTGCAAAGTTACACTTTTTTCTTCATTTACGACAATAATTAATCAAAAAATAACTATTATTTATGGGGGGGTGATTATCAGTTAGTTAGCAGTAATCCAATCTTTATGCAATCTTACTACTTGACCTAATCGACACATGTTATATACCAGGTTGGTCATCGCAATATTGGCTTTTGCCCGCACAATTCCCACCCCTCGAAAAATCAGACCATGCATTGTTTGCTCCATAAATCCGAACACATGTTCAACGCGGCTTCTCGTGGATGATTTCTTTCTGTTGTTCTCTTTCTGCTTTTCTGTCAAGGGATGGCCACGGTAACCTTTTTCGCACACGATAGGCACTATACCATTTGCCCTAAGCTCATCCTCAGTACCCACATATCCTGCGTCCTCCCAAGCCAGCTCTCCCACCTTGGTGGTACGTTTAAGTAGCCGGACTGCCACCTTGGAATCATGGACATTGGCAGCTGTCACCTCGTAGTCTCGGACGAACTTGGTTTTTTGGCATACAACGACATGATCCTTATAGCCGTACTCAGTCTCACCACGCTTCTTTGTCCAACGAGCATCCACATCTTTATGGCACTTCTTGTGAGGCTTATCGTTCCACAACTCGCTTCCCTTTCCTTCCTTTATCTGATTGTTTTCATCCCTACTATTGCGCTGTCTTGGGGCAAGTACGAAACTCGCGTCTTTGTTCTCCGCTTCGCTATCGAAGATTCACAGAATCTTCTTCATCCTCATTGACTATAAGGCCGAGAGAGTCCAAGTACTTGTTGAATCTGCAGGCTCAATTTTTCTACACCCGTTCGCGATTTTTATCTCCGTTTGTAGTATTTTTGCACTTGCTAGTTGAATCTGCATATTTAATTTCGCCAATAAATCAACTTTTATGTTTATTTTTGCATCCTTGAATACTACACTATGAAGAAGAATTTATTAATTGAACTATTAGAAGATAATGAAAATGTTTCACTCTATTCGCCACGCTATGAAGGTGAGGAATTTACAGAATTTGAAAAATTCTTATTGCAATACAAAGATTTGTATCCTAATGATATAGCTCAACTCGTGTATAGACTCGACATAATAAAAAGGGATGGTGCAAACGACAGACATTTTCGGTATGAGGGAACAAAACGTGATAGGGTTATGGCTCTTCCCTCTCATTTAGAAACGACTTCTTTACGTTTCTATCTGCTTAACATACAATCTAAAATACTGATATTGGGAAATGGTGGTCTCAAACACTCAACTACATATCAAGAAGATGATTTTCTAAATAAATGAGAAGACATTATCCAAACCACTCTGTCTAAGAACCGTAAAGTACAAAACAAAAAAATAGCATTATTATAATATGCTTATTTTCAAATATTTATCACTCAATAAAAATCTAAGTTTGTCAACACTTAAGAACATCAACCTATATCATTACCTAAAATGAAAAAGACATATTGGTATCTTATTGTATCTATTTTGCTTATTATCAGTACTTTATCTATAACTTTTGCCATTACGCAGCAATATTCACATCATAACAACAACGACTTGATTCCCAACTACTACCGCAATTCCGGTTCCACTCCTCCCCTGCCCTCCCATTTGCAGTTCGCCGGCGAAGAGGTTCCCATAAACGTGTATTATGTGCGAGAAACTTTAGACAAAGAGCTCATTATCAACTGCTACCAGCATTCAAAAACACTCCAAATCATTAAGCGTTCGGCTCGTTTTTTCCCAATTATCGAACCGATTTTAAAAGAAGAAGGCGTTCCCGATGATTTCAAATACCTATGCGTGGCGGAAAGCGGACTCGACAATGTGGTTTCTCCAGCCAAGGCAGCGGGTTTTTGGCAGTTTATTCCTTCAACGGGTAAATTATACGGCCTGGAAATCAGCGACGATGTAGATGAGCGTTATCATTTGGAAAAAGCCACTCACGCCGCCTGCAAATACCTGAAAAACGCGAAAAACAGTCTGGGTTCGTGGGCATTGGCGGCCGCCGCCTACAATATGGGCGAAGTCAATTTGAAAAAAGGCATCGAAAATCAAAAAGTGGATAACTACTGGGACTTATACCTCAACCAGGAAACTTCGCGCTACGTTTATCGTATCCTTTCCTACAAACTGATTATGGACAATCCTCGTGTTTACGGCTACGACTATTGTCAAGCACAAGTTTATCACAGCATTCCCTGCACCGAAGTTGAAATCTCCGGTCCCCTACCCTCTTTGTACGATTTTGCGCAAGACAACAAAGTTACTTACAAGGAATTGCGTATGCTGAATCCTTGGATCAGAAATTCCAGAATATCTACTTCCGGAAAAATATATAAAATCAAAGTGCCGAAAAAGAGCAAGGATATTTTTTCCGACCTATACAAAAACCTGCAAAACCCCTATATAGTGGTTGGGGATACTTTATTAAAATAAATTAATGTTTTTAGAAAGTTACGGTCTTATCTGCCCACATCACCATTTCCACACAGGTCATCATATTGGACATGGGGCAAGTTTCCGTGCCCTGCAAGTTTCGGCTTCTTAAGCACGTGCCACAAGCGAGTACGGTGCCGCCTATTTCCACAAATTCATTCAATTTTTCATCTACGTTATAGACTTCGTGGGTGAGTCCGACGCACTCTACCCCTTCACCCATCAAAAAGACTTTCACTTCACATCCTTCTTCTTTGGCGACAATGGCAAAACGAAAAGCATTCCACGCCTTTTCATATTCTTTTGTTTCTATAATAATACCGATTTTCATAGGGATTTCTTTTTTTATGTTATCTATAATTTTCTGATTATCCGTGTTTTGTGCAAAACAAATTGAAGATTTAAAGCCTCCGGAAACGCAAAGAAGCAGCATTAAAACCAAAGTAAGAATTTTCTGTTTCATAAGACATATAACTTTTTAAATTTCAAATGAATGATTTGGCAAAAGTACGGAATTTTTTATAATGATGCGTGCGTTAGGGATTGAAGCGGTTACGAGCCTGCCGTAGGCAGGCGAAGTTTGAGCGGAAAGCCCGACGGCGACCGACAGGGAGCCGGAACGCCCTAATGTAAAAGAAAATTTTGTAACTTTGCATTTCATTAGTTATCATTCACACAAATAAAAAATTATGGCCGACGACAAAAAGATTATCTTTTCGATGGTAGGGGTAAGCAAAATCTATCCTCCTCAAAAACAAGTTCTTAAAAACATCTATCTTTCTTTTTATTATGGGGCGAAAATTGGCGTTTTGGGATTGAACGGCGCGGGAAAATCCTCATTGCTTAAAATTATCGCCGGACTTGACAAATCCTATCAGGGAGAGGTTGTTTTTTCGCCAGGCTACTCCGTCGGTTACCTTCCTCAGGAACCTCAATTGGACGATAATCTTACCGTCAAGGAAGAAGTAATGAAAGGGGTTCAGGAGGTGGTTGATATTTTGAAAGAATATGAGGAAGTCAATATGAAGTTTATGGAACCGATGAGTGATGAGGAAATGAACAAACTCATTGAGCGCCAAGGCGAATTGACGGAATTGATTGAGCAACACGATGCTTGGGAACTGGATTCCAAATTGGAAAGGGCTATGGACGCTTTAAGATGTCCGGAAGGGGATACACCTGTTAAGAATTTGTCCGGAGGAGAACGACGCCGCGTGGCTCTTTGCCGGCTGTTGCTTTCCGAACCCGATATTTTGTTGTTGGACGAACCCACCAACCATTTGGACGCGGAATCGGTTCAATGGTTGGAAATGCACTTACAGCAATACAAAGGCACGGTAATAGCCGTAACCCATGACCGTTATTTCTTGGACAATGTGGCAGGATGGATTCTTGAATTGGATAGGGGAGAAGGCATTCCTTGGCAAGGAAACTATTCTTCGTGGCTCGAACAAAAGACCAATCGTTTGGCAATGGAAGAAAAACAGGAATCCAAGCGAATGAAAACCCTGCAGAAAGAATTGGAATGGGTACATATGACTCCAAAGGCACGACAAGCCAAGGGAAAAGCCCGTTTGAACGCCTACGATAAACTGCTTAATGAAGACGTTAAAGAGAAAGAAGAAAAACTGCAGATTTTTATTCCAAACGGTCCCCGTTTGGGAACCAATGTCATTGAAGCGGAAAGCGTTTCCAAGGCATTTGGCGATAAATTATTGTTTGATAACCTTAATTTCAATCTTCCGCCCAACGGAATTGTGGGTGTTATCGGACCCAACGGAGCTGGTAAAACTACACTTTTCAGGTTGATTATGGGATTGGAAAAACCAGATAGCGGCAATTTTAGGGTAGGGGAGACGGTAAAAGTGGGATATGTTGACCAACAACATACCGTCATTAACCCCGAAAAAACGGTTTGGGAAGTGGTTTCGGAAGGAAATGAACAAATTACCTTAGGCGGAAAATTAATTAATTCCAGGGCTTATATTTCACGTTTTAATTTTAGCGGAACCGACCAAAACAAAAAAGCTGGGGTTTTATCCGGGGGAGAAAGAAATAGGCTGCATCTCGCATTGACCTTGAAATCGGAGGCCAATGTTTTGCTTTTGGATGAACCCACCAACGACATAGATATTAATACCTTGCGTGCTTTGGAAGAGGCCTTGGACGATTTTGCGGGATGTGCGGTGGTGATTTCGCACGACCGCTGGTTTTTGGACCGCATTTGCACGCATATTCTGGCCTTTGAAGGAAATTCAAGCGTATATTTCTTTGAGGGCTCTTATTCAGAATATGAAGAAAACAAGAAAAAACGCTTAGGCAATGAGGAACCCAAACGCATTCATTATAGAAAATTAATGTAGGCGCTTTTTACATATTAATGCTATAATAAAGAACGTCATGTCGCTCTTCCCATCCTTGTGAACGCCAAAAAGCTTTTCCTATTTCATTATCCTGAATTACCAAAAGACCGTTTTTGCGTATGCCAGCAGCTCTAATTGCTTTGTAAACTTCTTGTAATAAAGCTTTTCCAATGCCTTTGTTTCGGAGGGATTCTTTTACGGTGGTATGATAAATGTAAGCTCGACGACCATCCATGCCACATAATATCACGCCAACGATTTCTCCGTCTATGAGAGCTACAAAATTAGATGTTGGATTTTTTTCCAAGAATTTTGCAATACCTTCTTCGCTATCATCTCCACCACGGAGACGCATGCCTGGAGTAGAATACCAAAGATTATAAACAGCGTCATAATCTTCTATTTTCATCAGTCTGATTTCAATATTCATATTATTATTTTTTATTATGCAAAAAAAAAAGACACTCTTGGAGTGTCTTTTTTTTGGTTGTGTTGGATAAAATTATTCAGCAACAACTTCAGCAGTTTCTTCTGCAGGAACTTCAGCAGTTTCTTCTTCAACTACTGGTTCTTCTACAACAGCTTCTTCTACAACAGCTTCTTCTACAACTGGTTCTTCAGTTTCAGCTTTTTGACCGCAAGCTGCGAAAACGAATGCAGATACTGCAAGGATAGCAAATAATTTCTTCATTTTTTTTCTTTTTTAATTGGTTGATAATGTTCGTTAATTTTGATGCAGCAAAAATACTACTTTTTTCTATTACAATAATTCAAAAAAATTTTTTATTGTTAATTATTGTTAATATATTGATTAACAATCAATTATAGTGCACCAACCATACTTGTCTTCGACTTCTCCGTACTGAATTCCCATCAAAATGCTGCGCATTTTAGTACTCCAAGGACCAGGTTTGCCATCTTTTGATATAACATATTCTTTTCCTGATTCACGATCCTGGATCATATTGATAGGAGAAATAACGGCTGCGGTACCGCAAGCACCAGCTTCTTCAAAAGTACCTATTTCATCCAACATAATGTGGCGACGTTCAACAACCAAACCAAGATCTGCGGCAATTTGGGTTAAACTCTTATTGGTAATTGAAGGAAGAATTGAACCTGAGTCAGGGGTTACATATTTTCCATCTTTAATACCAAAGAAGTTGGCTGGGCCTGCTTCATCGATATATGTCTTAGTTTTAGCATCAGCAAAAATAGAAGCACTAAAACCTTCGTGGTGAGCTCTTTCACCTGCGCGCAAAGAAGCAGCATAGTTACCACCAACTTTAACGTGACCTGTTCCAAGTGGTGCGGCTCTATCATAATCCAATGCTATTTGCATATTGGTGGGTTTGAAACCTTCTTTGAAATAAGGTCCTACGGGTGTAACAAATACGATGAAAAGATATTCGTTAGCTGGTTTTACACCTACGGTTGCACCTGTACCTATCAAAAGAGGACGAATATACAAAGAACCATCAGTTCCATAAGGAGGAATATAGTCAGCATTCAATTTAATAACCTTTTCCATAGCTGCGAAAAACAATTCCTTTGGAATAGGAGCCAACATAATGCAATCAGCTGAATTGTTTAATCTCTTCCAGTTTTCTTCCCAACGGAACAAACGAACTTTACCATCTTTGCCTCTAAAAGCCTTCATACCTTCGAAAGCTTCCTGACCATAGTGCAAGCAAGAGGCAGCCATGTGCATTGGAATATATTCTGAAGAAGAAACTTCCAACTGTCCCCATTCACCATCTCTAAAATAGCAACGAACGTTGTAATCGGTTTTCACATAACCAAAACCAAGGTTTTTCCAATCAATATTTTTCATTTCTTATAGTTTTGAATATTTTATGTTATTACAAAATAAGGATTGCAAAGATAAGTTTTTTTTGCATATAAAAATCAACAAAATACTTTTATTTTTTACTCTTTTCTATTCACCGCATTTTTAACAAGGTCAGCAATAATATATCCTACAAGCAAACCCCATACAATCATTAGAAATAAGTTATTTTGTAAAAAATTATCACTGAACTGTCCTTTTTTATACCAATAAAAAACTGCAATAAACTCAAAAAAAACAATTCCAACAATATGATATAAGTTAAAATTCTTCTTTAAGAAATCTTTCATTTTTTTTGTTTATTTAATTTTTCATATTCATAACTGAAATATTTCTGCTTAATGTTTTCTGAGACCTGAACAGGGGACCATCTCACCAAATCATAATAACTAAAATGACAATACATCATGAAATTAAGCACTTCTTCCTCCGGTAAACCTGTCAAATCCATCACCAATTGCTTATTATATTTAAGAGGAACTTCATCCAAGCGGTCTTCATACTGCATCATTTCATAATACAATCTCTTATTTTTACATTTTCTGTTATATTTTGAATACAAATAAGAAATTGGATGGGCAATTGCCGGTGCATATTTAAATAAATCAGGACCTTTACCATAATCCGCATTAGCTTTATCCATATCAGAAATTTCTGTTCCTTTTATTCGTTTATAAGCATCTGGAATTTCAATTTTTGAAAGATCCCTTTTAAATCCTTCATACGTTGGATTAAGAGCAATAACATTTACTTCCCTCAAGAGTATTGCCTTATAGTAAAGCAAAAAATCCTCTCTTCCCTTCAAAATCATTTTTTCATCTAAAACAACTATAATCTGACGGTATATGGATTTCGAAATAATAATGGTGTCGTTTATTTTGCAGTCAATGGAAAAACTTCCATCTTCCTTAGTGAAAACAAAGGTTCTTTTGCAAGTATTATAAATACTTGCACCTTCAACAGGCATGAAATTGATGCCGTCAAAAACCTTGCCCTCAAACTTTTTGTTTTGGGCAAACGCTGTTAGAGATACCAAACTCAATAAAACAATAAAAAATACTGTTTTTTTCATATTGCAAATTTACATTTTTTTCTTCACAAAAACGTTTTTCCTTCAAAAATATTTTTAAGACTTGCCAACCTTTTTATCTCTTTTTCATTTTAAAATTTTAAAGAAGAAAAATAATAAATGATATAAGTTTTGTTGATACGTTGATTTTTTTATTTTCCAAAACTTGCTTTTTAAGTTATCTTCATTTATCAACAGTTTTTCAACACAAAAAAAAAAACTAAGTTTTTGATTTTTAATATAATTGTTTTTTTTATAAAATTAATCCATTTTATTATTTGTTGATATTTTCATCTTTTTTCCGAGGTGATTTTTTGTTGAAAATTTTGTTTTTTTTATTGATTTTTTTGTGGAAATTGTGTTGATTTCTCGTATGTGATTTTAATTTATTTGATGGTATTATTTTTAATGTGTATAAGTATTGATTTTAATCACATTTTTCAACAATTTGATGTTTATAAATAGACTTTGTATTGAGTATTAGATACTTTAATATTCAATCATTTGTAACTTTAATATTCAATCATTTGTAATCGTTTAAATTTTTTGTTTTTTATTATATTGTAAATCATAATATATTTGTATTTTTGCAAACGTACAAAAAAATTGCAAAAATGAAAGTTGTTATTGCCTCAGATCACGCCGGTTACGAATTAAAAGAAAAAATCATAGCTCATTTTAATAATGATTTTGAATGGGTGAATAACGGACCATTTTCTTCAGAAAGTGTTGATTATCCAGATTTTGCTCATCCGTTAGCCAATTCTATAGCTAATGGGGAATATGAATTTGGAATATTAATTTGTGGAACTGGTAATGGTATAGGAATGACAGCCAACAAACATGCAAATGTTCGTGCTGCTCTCTGTTGGATTCCCGAAATTGCAAGCTTGTCTCGTCAGCATAATAATGCCAACATTTTGGTTATGCCGGCGCGCTTCATTTCAGATAATGTTGCTTTTGAAGTGGTTAAGGCATTTTTCTCTACTGATTTTGAAGGAGGAAGACACCAACGAAGGGTGGAAAAAATCAATATTCAATAGTATATATTTGTCATGAATAATAATATTCACAAAAGAGCATATTTTATCCGATATTCTTATATTGAGAATATGGAAACAAACCTCTCTTCTTTTGAAAAGAAGCTTTGTGATAATGGAATTGATGTAAGATGGATAGATAATAATGACCAATTAGTTGATTTTTTAAGGTCTGATAGTGTTTGCACAAAACGCATCAACAATAAGATGTGTTTTGATATGCCCATCCCTAATGGATTGATAGACAGTTCTTCTAATGTAATAAAGTCTGTTTCTCTTGATGATTTGGAAAATAATATTGATTCCGCAGAGGTTTTAATAACGAAAGCTGATTTTGGAATCGTTGAGACTGGTTCGGTCGTTCTTTTTAACCATCAATCTTGTCATTGTTTTAATAAAATTGAGCATTTAATTATTATATTGAATATCAATGATTTATTAATTAAAAATGAAGATTTGGGTATTATGTTGTCTCTCTATGATTTTGATACTTTAAATGGAAAACAACATGTGATAAATGTAATTAGCAAACCTTACGATGTAATTACTTCCAACAACTATGGTTATGACCAAGAAGAATTGTATACAACTCAAAAAGTCAAAGTGACTTTGTTGTTTTATAACAATGGAATTACCGACATTTTGAATAATGAAAAAATAAGAGAAAGTCTTTATTGTATCAATTGTGGTCGTTGTAGCGAGGTTTGTCCCGTTTATAATATCAATCATGAACAATCACCAATTGATCTTATAAAAAATAATTGTTTTTCAAAATCGCAAAAGGATTCCAGTATTTTTTCTGCATGCATGCTTTGTGGCAATTGCGACAACGTTTGTCCCGTAATGATTTCATTTTCAGATCTTTTGCTTGCCGAAATGGAAACCATTGCTACACATGATCCCGAAAGTGTATGGCACGAATTTGGCAAGAATTCTTGTAAGCGTCAAAAAATAAACAAATACAACGGTAAGATTTTAAAGTTCATTTTATTGAAAAGGCTTTATAAAAATAATAAAACCCTTTATAATTATTATTTGAGTCAGCCTGAAGAATTTTTCAATATTCAGAACGAAAAGGAAAATGCAGAATAATAATACGGAATTAATCAATAAAATCAAGGAATTTGGAAGAAAATACCAACTTAACAAACTCTACAAAGGTGGTATTTTATTTGTATTCATTACGATTTTAACTTTCCTGATTTCAGTTGTGCTGGAGTATTTTTCTTATTTCACTCCAATGGTGAGAAAGGTTATTTTCTTTTCTTACATTGCCTTTTTTTCGCTTTTATTGATTTTCTTTGTAATTATTCCACTTTTGAAATATTTTGGTTTGGGAAAGCAGCTTACCAGAGAACAAATTGCCAAAATGGTGGGTGATTATTTTCCCGAAATTGACGATAAATTATTGAATTTATTGCAATTGCAAAATCAATTGGAAAAGGGAGACTATAAAAGTTACGAACTTTTACAGACGGCCATAGATACGAAAACAGAAAATATTAAACCATTTTCATTTGTTAAGGCCATCCATTTTGAAAAAACAACAAAATATTTGAAATGGGCGGTTATTCCAATATTAATATTCGTGCTTGTTTTTTCTATTAAAAGTGAAGTTATAACAGAACCGACAAAACGAATAGTTAACTATGAAACAGTATATGAAAAGCCAGCTCCTTATGCTTTTGAAATTGTCAATGACCGACTATTGGCTTTTCAGCATGATGATTTTACAATAAATGTTAAGGTAATAGGGGAGGAGTTGCCCGAAAATATCTATATCGTTTATCAGAAAAAGAATTTCAAATGTTCAAAAAATAGTAATTCAGAATTCAGTTATTCTTTTTCAAATTTACAACAAGATATTGATTTTCAAATATATACCGATGAGGTTTCATCTCAAAACTATACTTTAAAGGTATTGCCCAAGCCTGTCACCATTGGTTTTTCATTGAAATTGAAATATCCTTCTTACTTGAACAAGAATGATGAAGTTCTGGAAAATGTGGGAAGCACAGCTATTCCGGAAGGAACTAAAATCACTTGGCAGTTTTATACTAAAAATACTGATAATCTGAAGTTTGTATATCAGGATAATGAAATGATGCTAACTTCTGAAAGCGATAATTTTTCAGCTGCATTAACCGTTAAATCCTCTTTTGATTATTATATTATCAACAAAAATAAGTATTTTTCATCCAAAGATACCCTGAAACATAGTATTTCTGTAGTAAAAGATTTATATCCAGAAATTTATGTGGAAAGTAAAGTGGATTCGTTTTTTATAGATCGCTATTATTTTAAAGGAAATATAAAAGACGATTATGGTTTTTCAAATTTGTACTTTGTTTATTCAAAATTTGACGATAGGGGACAGTTGGTGCAATCAAATGAAAAAGTCCCCATACAGATAGATAAAAACGCTGTAATTCAAGATTTTTACTATTCATTTGATGCGGCCACGCTACAAATGCAGCCCGGTTATTCTTTGAGCTATCATTTTGAGGTTTATGACAATGATGGTGTGAATGGTCATAAAATGAGTAAAAGTGGACAATTGGAATATAAGGTAAAAACACAGGAAGAAATAGATAAGGATCTTGAAAAAAGTGCGGTTCATTCAAAAACAGAAATGGATGATTTGATGAAGGAATCAGCTCAAATAATAAAGGATATTGAAAAATTCAACAAGCAGTTGAAAGAAACCAATAATCCGTCATGGCAGGACAAGAAGAGAATGGAAGAGCTGATGAACAAATTCAATGATTTGAAAAAGCAGATTGAGGATTTGCAACGCCAACAGAGTATTGATAATATGAAGGAAAACCAGTATAAGGATTATACTGATGAAATTATTGAAAAACAGAAAGAATTAGAGCGTAGAATGGAAGAAATTCTTTCTGATGAGATGAAACAGATGTTGCAACAGATGCAGCAGATGATGGAAAATATGAACAAGGATCAGATGCAGCAGAACATTGATAAGATGAAAATGAATGCCCAAGATATTAATCAATCTTTGGACCAGCAGCTGCAAATATTCAAGGAGTTGGAAATAGAAAAGAAAGTCAATGATTTTCTCAACAAAACAAGAGAACTTTCACAGGAACAGAAGAATTTGTCTTTACAAACTCCTAAAAAGGATATTTCTAAAGATAATTTGCTAAAGCAACAAAAGGATATTCAGGATAAGTACAATGATTTGAAGAAAGATTTGAAGGATATTGAACAGTTGAATAGCGAACTCGAAAAACCCAATAAATTGTCCAATATGGATACTTTGCAGCAGCAGTTGGAACAAAATTTGAATGATGCACAACAACAGCTTTCCAAGGACAATCGTTCCAAAGCCAGTGGAAACCAAAAATCAGCTTCTGAAAAGATGGAAGAAATGGCGAATAGATTAGAGCAGGATATGAATGAAAGTGAACTAGAAGAGGTAACCGAAGATATTGCGGTTTTGCGGCAAATATTAGATAATTTAGTGCTAATTTCGTTCGACCAGGAAGATGTATTAAAAAGCACCAGCAAATTGTCTCCACGCGCGGCTAATTACAACGAGGTAACATTGGCGCAGCATAAGATTAAGGATAATATGAAAATGATTGAGGATTCGCTCTTGGCTTTAGCTCGTCGTCAAATGGCTGTTCAGCCATTTATAACCAAAGAAGTGTCGAAAATAAATAATTATATCCAGTCTGTTGAAAGTAATTTTGAGTCCCGAAATGTTAAAACCATAGGCAAGAGTCAGCAGTTTGTTTTGACGTCTATGAATAATTTATCTTTGATGTTGGCCGAATCCATGAAGGAGATGAAGCAAAAGCAAAATGAATGTAAATCAAAGTGTAAGAAGGCGGGCAATGGTTCGTGTAACAATCCTGGCGGCAAAGGTAAGAGCAAAAAGACGCGCGCAAAGGAATTGCAACAACAATTGAATCGTCAGATGGAAGCTATGAAGCGTTCGATGGAGCAGGGGCAGCCCCAGCAGGGACAGGCTGGACAGAAGCAGATGAGTGAACAATTTGCAAAGATGGCAGCACAACAAGAAGCCATTAGAAAAATGATGCAAGACTATCAGGATCAGTTGAAATCCCAGAATGGAGTGGGGGATAAGTCCGTTGAACAGATGATAGAGGATATGCAGAAAACCGAAAAGGAATTGGTTAACAGAATTTTGAATCAGCAGACAATCAATAGACAGAAAAATATCGAAACTCGTTTGTTGGAAAGTGAAAAAGCCGATCGTAAGCAAGATGAGGAAAAGAAACGCGAGTCAACAGAAGGAAGAGAAATTCTGAATACAAATCCTCCCAAAGACTGGAATTTGGATAAGGCTAAACAGGCTCAACAAGAGATGTTAAAGACTGTCCCTGTTGACTTGAATTATTATTATAAAGAAAAAGTCAACAGCTATTTTTATAACATTGAATAATGTTTTTTTTCTTTTTCACGTGAAACAATAGGACAAAAATTTAAATATCAATCAATTGTGAACCGTATGAAAAAACTGAAACAATTTTTAGTTTTATTTTTTGTTTTCTGGAGTGGAATTACCTTTGCAGATGGTTATAAAGTTTTATATTTGGGCAACAGCTATGTCTATACCAATGACCTTCCCTTGCAAGTGGCAAAAATGGCTGAATCCACAGGTGATAATTTGATTTACGAGTCCAATTCTCCGGGTGGTTGTTTCTTTAGTGGTCATACGCAAAATGGGACTTCCATATCTTTGATTCAACAGGGCGACTGGGATTATGTGGTTTTGCAGGGACAAAGCCAGGAACCATCATTTCCTGATGTACAGTTTTATAGTCAGACCTATCCGTATGCCCAACAGCTTTGTCAAATGGTAAGTACTTACAACCCGAGAAGTCATGCGGTCTTTTTTATGACATGGGGAAGAAAAGACGGTGACGCAATCAATTGTTTAAATTTTCCACCACTTTGTACTTACGAAGGAATGGATAGCCTTTTGTACTTGCGATATATGATTATGGGTGAAGATTTTGGTGCCTGGGTGTCGCCGGTGGGTGCTTTGTGGCATTATTTGCGGGATAATCACCCTGAAATAAATCTTTATAGTTCGGACGGAAGTCACCCCAATGAATATGGAACCTATGTGGCAGCCTGTTGTTTTTATACGATTTTTTTCCAAAAAAATCCTACCGCGATAACTTACCATTCTAATCTTTCAAGTGAGCAGGCTCAAATTATCAAAGATGCGGCGAAAACTGTTGTTTATGATAATTTGTCACTATGGATGAATCCACATGTTTCAACATCGATTGCTGATTACGAATCTAAGAATGAATTTTCGGTTCTGATTCAACCTAATCCCGTTGAAGAAGAATTGTCGATAGTGTCTGATAATTCCATTTCTGAAATTGTCATTTATTCTATCGATGGTAAAGAAATTTATCGAAAAATTATAGGTTCGAATGAAGAAATAATCAATGTATCTAACTTAAAATCAGCAATTTATATTATTTCCATAAGTGATAAACAACAAAATATGGTTTATAGGAAATTTTTCAAGAAATAAACAACCATGATAAAGTTTAGCAATTTGCCGTGCGAAATTGAAGGTCAAAAGAAAGAATTGAAACACTGGTTGCTCAAAGTGGTCGAGTCAGAGGGTTTCATTCTTGGTGACGTGTTGTATTTTTTTCTTAATGATGAACAATTGCTGAAAGTAAATATGCAGTTTCTGAATCACGACACCTATACCGACATCATTACTTTCGATTATGACGACGGAAATATTGTAAATGGAGAAATATATATCAGTGAAGACAGAATACGTGATAACTCAAAACAAATGGATGTTTTGCTTCAGGATGAGATGCTTCGGGTTATCGTCCATGGCGTGTTGCATTTATGCGGGTACAAGGATAAAACAGATTTAGACGCAGCTGTTATGAGACAAAAGGAAGATGATTATATTTTATTCTATAAAAATCTAAACAACTATAAATCAAACTAATAAAATAATGTTCCACGTGGAAAAAGATAATTTTTTTAATGTTATTGTAGTCGGTGCGGGCCATGCTGGTTGTGAAGCGGCCATGGCATCAGCGCGGTTAGGTAGCCGGACTTTGCTCATTACAATGCACTTGGGTTTGGTGGCGCAGATGTCGTGTAATCCAGCCATGGGTGGTATTGCCAAGGGTCAAATCGTGCGTGAAATTGATGCTTTGGGAGGTTTTTCCGGCATTGTCGCCGACCAGTCCACGATACAATTCCGTATGTTGAATCGCTCCAAAGGTCCTGCCATGTGGAGTCCGCGAACTCAAAATGACAAATATTTGTTTTCTCAATGTTGGAAAAATATAATTGAAAACCAACCCAATTTAGAATTGCGACAAGATACGGTATCCGATATTCTAATAGAACAAAATCAGGTTAAAGGGGTCAAAACACAACAAGGTTCTACTTTTTATGCTTCTAAAGTCATTCTGACCAATGGTACTTTTTTGAATGGTAGAATCCATATAGGTGAAGTGAATTTTTCTGGTGGAAGAATGGGTGAGAATAATTCTTTATACCTTTCCGATAAGCTCAAGGATTTTGGTCTGACAGTGAAAAAACTGAAAACGGGTACGCCAGTGAGAATTGATAAAAGAACTATCGATTTTTCTAAAATGGAAGAACAATGTGGCGATGAAAATCCTGGTAAGTTTTCCTTTACTTCAACCGTTGCCGTACAACAACAAATGAGTTGTTGGATTACTTATACCAATGAGGCCGTTCATGATGTTTTGCGGACAGGTTTCGAATTTTCCCCCATGTTCCAAGGACGAATCCAAGGCGTCGGGCCGCGTTATTGTCCATCTATTGAAGATAAAATTAATAGATTTGCCGATAGGGAACGACACCAGCTTTTTTTGGAACCCGAAGGCAGGTTCACTAATGAATATTATCTGAATGGCTTTTCTTCTTCTCTTCCCGAGAAGGTTCAAATTGACGCTATGCACTTGATTCCCGGTTTGGAAAATGCCAAAGTTTTTAGACCGGGTTATGCTATAGAATACGATTTTTTCGATCCAATGCAGTTGAAATTTTCCCTTGAATCCAAGTTGATTTCAGGTTTGTATTTGGCAGGTCAAGTGAATGGAACAACGGGTTATGAAGAAGCTGCCTGTCAGGGTCTGATGGCTGGCATCAATGCTCATTTGGCAGTGAACGAAAAAGAACCATTGATATTGAAACGCTCTGAAGCTTATATTGGTGTTTTGATAGACGATTTGATTACCAAAGGTGTTGAGGATCCATATCGGATGTTTACTTCCCGAGCAGAATACCGTATCCTTTTACGTCAGGATAATGCCGATGAACGATTGACACCTATCGGTCATAATTTGGGTTTGATTGATGAAGAACGGTACGAAAAGATGTGTACTAAATATGAAAAACAGACTCGTTTTGTGGAATTTTTGTCTGAACATCACGCCAAACCAGATGAAGTAAATGTCTATTTGGCAGAGGCTGAATCTTCCGAAATCAATCAGAGAACGAAATATGCCAACCTATTGCTTCGTCCACAAGTGGCTTTGTCAAAATTAAAAGAATGTTGTACACGCATAGAGGAGTTTATCAATGAAAATTTCTTAAGTATCGAAGAACAGGAAAATGCGGAAATTCTCATCAAGTATGCCAACTATATTGAAAAGGAAAAAGAAATGGCAGATAAATTGATGAATTTGGACAACATCAAAATTTCACCGGATTTCGATTATAAGAATTTTCCATCCTTGTCATTGGAGGCGAGAGAAAAATTGTCAAGGGTGAAACCAGAAAATTTAGGACAGGCCTCCAGAATTAGCGGTGTAAGTCCCTCAGATGTTGCTGCCTTAATGATTTACTTAAGATAAATAATTGAATATCAGTACTTTATAAACAACAATTTTGATAGAGCGATTTTTTTCAAAAAGATGAGTTTTACTATCAAAAAGTAAAAATCATTGCTTAAAACGCAGATTTTTTGTAAATGTTTGATAATTAATAGATTTGAAAAAAATCAACAAATTGGACAATAAAAAAAATAATTTGCCGAGAGTAAAAATATTTTTTGTATTTTTGACCGCTCAAAGTTTACAATGGAGAGATGGCCGAGTGGTCGAAGGCGCACGCCTGGAAAGTGTGTAAACGCCGAAAGCGTTTCAAGGGTTCGAATCCCTTTCTCTCCGCACTTTTTATCTTGTTAATAATCAATAGAATATAAGAAAGAAAATAAACAAAATTACAAATTTAAACAGTTAAAATCATTATGAAAAAACTGATCGCATTATTGACCGTTGCAGGTTTTTTGACCTTCGGTGTGGCAAACACTGCGTTTGCACAAAATGAACAAAAAGATGACAATTCGGCAGCCCAGACTGAGGAAACAGTTGAAGCTACTGAAGAAGCTCCAGTGGAACAGGCAGTTTTGATGGAAGATGCTGACGAAGCTCCATCACAGGGTTTACACTATGTTTTGAAAGAAAAATACATTCAGGGTGGTGCTTTGTGGATGACCCCGGTTTTGATCTGCTTGATTTTAGGTTTGGCTCTCGTTATCGAAAGAATATTCTATTTAAACTTAGCTTCTGTTAATTCTGAAAAATTATTGAAGAAAGTGGAAGACGCACTCCAGAATGGTGGTATTGAAAAGGCAAAAGAACTCTGCCGCGATTCAAAAGGCCCCTTGGCTTCTGTATTCTATCAAGGCTTGGATCGTTACGATGAAGGTCTCGATTCAGTAGAAAAATCAGTTGAATCTTATGGTGCCGTTCAGATGGGTCGCCTGGAAACCAACTTGAGCTGGATTGGTTTGTTCTTGGCTTTGGCTCCTTCACTCGGTTTCTTGGGAACAGTTGTTGGTATGGTTCAGGCATTCGATGATATCGAAAGAGCTGGTGATATTTCTCCGACCATCGTTGCTGGTGGTATGAAAGTGGCTTTGTTGACAACCGTATTTGGTTTGATCACCGCTATCATCCTTCAGATTTTCTACAACTATATCCTTTCAAAAATCGACTCTATCGTTAACGATATGGAAAACGCCACGATTTCATTCATGGATATTCTTGTTAAAAACAAACAAAAATAATCCGCATAATCAAATTTTAAAAATTCTCTGATTATGAAGAAAATCGTTAATATAGCAATTTTTGTGGTAGCCATCATCACTTGTGTGCTTGCCGTTTGTTTTGCTTCAGCATTTGACCAGGACAAAATGGCAAACTACAACGAGGCTCAGATGGTGAATGCCGACAATCCGCAAATGATTGCCGACTTCGAGGCCACAACGCCGGAAACTCTTCCCGCATTCGTTGACCAATATCGCAGCGAAGGCGCTACTCTTTCTGAAAATCTGAAAGCTCAGCAACTTCAAAAAGATATCCTTTATACTTATATCGTAGAATTGGGTGAATTGACAGAGGAAACTTTCCCAGAATATCAGGCAAATTTCCCAAGCCACGCAAAATCTTTGTTTGCACAGGCCGACAACGCTCAAAAATATACCGATGGTTTTGCAGCTGTTCAAGATTTCTCAAAACTTGAAAACTACATTTCAAAATTAAATGATGAATATTCTGTTATTAAACAAGACTATATCCATCAGAAAAACTACAACAAGGCTTACAATTCCATCGTCAATCAAGCTGATGGTGTAAACCAAGTTGTATCAGAAACGAAGAAAGCCGAAGACTTGTCAACATTGAAAGTGGACATCGCTGGTTATGTTTCCCAAGGCAAACTTTTAAATGTCACCGTGATGTTTGGTTACTTATTGTTCTTTGTGACCATTGCCATGTTGCTGTACTTCGCTCTTAAAGCTATTTTCTCAAATATCAAAAATTCGTACAAGTCACTTTTGGTTATCGTTGCTTTCGTTATCCTCGTTTTCATCGGATATCTGATTGCTTCACCCGAAATGACACCATCAGCCATCAAAATGCAGCATACTGTACAACAGGTTAAATGGATAGGTGCAGGTATGTTCGTATTTTATATTGCTTTCATTGGTGCTATTTGTGCAATTGTTGGTACTGCAATTTCGTCTGCAATAAAAAATAGAAAATAAAATGGCAAGAAAAACTCCAGGAATCAATACAGGATCGTCGGCAGACATTTCGTTCTTGCTGCTGACTTTTTTCTTGTTGACATCGTCCATCAATACCGAACAAGGTATTCCACGTCGTCTTCCACCACCAAAGGAGAAAGACGCCAAGGAGCAGAAAGTCGATATCAACCAAAGAAACGTTCTTAATGTGTTGGTGAATTTCCAGGATCAGATTTCCGTTAACGGCGAACAAATGGATATTTCGCAGTTGAAACAAACCGCTATGGATTTTCTTGAAAACCCCACCAACGATCCACATAAGCCGGAAAAGAAATACGTTGACATTGAAAACATGGGTGAATATGCTGTTTCTCAGGGTGTTATCTCATTGACTAACGACCAGGGAACAACCTATAACATGTATGTTCAGGTGCAAAACGAATTGCAGCGCGCCGTCAACGAACTTCGTGATAAGGTTTCTACCGGCTATTTCGGCAAAAAATATGATAATTTGGATACCGCTCTTCAGAAAGCAGTTCAAAAGGCTGTCCCAATGAACATTTCCGAAGCTCCTCCTATTGATTACGGTAAAACAGAATAAGTTATGGCAAGATTTAGAAAAGAAGAGAAAAAAGAGGTTCCCGAACTGAATATGGGTTCCATGTCTGACATCATCTTTATGTTCTTGTTCTTCTTTATGGTTATCACAACCATGCGTGAGGCTACTTTGAAAGTTAAATTTCAGCCACCAAAAGCTACTGAAATTCAGAAACTTGAGAAGAAATCTCTCGTTGCCAACATTTACATTGGTGCCCCAATCAGCAAAAACGAAAACACCCTTCCTCCTGGAAAAGTATCCGTTCAGCTTAACGACCAAACCATCAAGGCCGAGGACCTGGCAGCCGATGTTAGAGACTTTATCGGTACCGAAAAAGAATCAAGAAGTGAAGAAGATAAAAACAAGCTGACCTTCTCACTGAAAGTTGATAAAGATGTTCAAATGCGTTACGTGAACACTATTAAAAACGAATTGCGTCAAAATAACGCCTTGAAAATCAACTATGCAACTGGTAAAAAATCAGAAATGAATTAATATGTTCTTGAACATATGATTCATATCGAAAGATAAATGAACTAATGAGGGCGGCGCTTTGTCGCCCTCTTTTTATAAACAAATTGATTATGATACAATCTATGACCGGTTTTGGCAAAACTTCCCTCCAAATTGAAGGAAAGTCTGTCAATGTTGAAATTAGAAGTTTGAATAGTAAGCAGTTGGACTTATCACTGCGCCTCTCATCCATTTTCCGCGAAAAGGAAAATGAAATCCGAAATATCGTGGCAAGCAAGCTTGTCCGTGGTAAAATCGATGTTGCCGTCTATGTTGAAAAGACAGAAAAGCCACAGGTTTCCATCAACACCGAATTGGCAAAATCCTACTACCAAACCTTGGTAAATCTTTCCAAGGAACTTGATAATCCTGTGGAAAGCGATATTTTCTGCCAGCTGCTGCGTTTGCCCGAAGTTGTTACTACCGGCAATGATGAAATGACGGATACGCTCTGGAACGCCGTTGAAAAGGCCGTCAATGAAAGCTGTGACAAAGTGGTGGCATTCCGCATTAATGAAGGTAAACACTTGGCCGCCGATTTTGAAAAACGAGTGAAAATGATTGATGCCATGGTGGATGAAATCACACCATTTGAACAGAATCGCATCGTTAGCATTCGTGAAAAATTCATTTCTTCATTATCAGAATTGCCAGTACAATACGACAGCAACCGCTTTGAGCAGGAGATGATTTTCTATCTGGAAAAATTAGATATCACAGAGGAAAAAGTCCGCCTGCGCAAGCATTGCTCCTATTTTATGGATACAATGGCCGAAGAACAATCGCAAGGCAAAAAGTTGGGTTTTATTGTGCAGGAAATAGGTCGTGAGGTGAATACTACGGGCTCCAAAGCCTGTGATTTCAATATCCAGCAAATTGTAGTGAGAATGAAAGACGAAGTGGAGAAATTGAAGGAACAGCTGGCGAATGTGCTATAGAGAAGATTAATCGTTTAGCAGTTTAGTTGTTTAATCGTTTAGGTGTTCTGCCTGAAGGGCAATACCATTTCCTGATACTTTCTTTGAAACCCAAAGAAAGTATCGCAAAGAAAGGTTTCCCGCTGCACAAGCGTTTGCTACAAATCGGGCAGCTGCAGGCTAAACGCAGAAACTCGCAGGCTCCACTTCGTTCCGCCCGCTCAAACAGTCTGCGTTCTTAACGCCTCCACCCGCCACGATTTGTCACGCAAAGCGCTTGTAAGGCGGAGGATATAAATGGGATGTTGGAGATGCTGCCGGAAATGTGACGATGAGTTGACAATGTGACGGTGAGATAGCATTGTGACGATGCTTCGGCGGTGTCTGAAAGACACCACAATTAGTAACCGGGGACGAAGTCCTCGGAGGGAATGGCGTTGTGGATACTTGTTGCCTGAAGGGCAATACCTAATCTTTGGAAATGAAATATTGAGCATCGATACCAAACTCCTTAACCAGTTCCTCAAGCTCCTCTTGAAAGGACTTTTTGTGATGATGCTCTTTTTGATGCTTGACATACGCTATGATTTTGTCTCTTTCTTTCTTGGAATAACTGAATCCGGCATAGCCATTTCCCCACGAATTGAATTTTGGGAACCAATCTTTGTGCTGTTTCATCCATTTCGAGGATTCTTGCTTGATTAATTTAACAAAGTCGCTGATGGCAATTGTCGGTGATATTTCCAAACATAGGTGCATGTGGTCTGGCATTGAATTTATCCTATAGAGTGTACACTTTTTGGCTTTGCATATACCGTGGATATATGCATACAAGTCACGTTCATGAACTTCATTGATGGTGTTCTCCGATTTTTTAGTACGCCAAATGATGTGGTAGGTAAAAGATACATTGCTCATATAGGTATTGGTTTTAGGTACTGCCTTTCAGGCAGCAGTCATTGTAGTTGCGCTTCCACCGAGGACTTCGTCCCCGGTTACTATGTTGTACTGCCTTTCAGGCAGAGACTAGTTCTCAGCAAGAAACTTGCCAACCAGTATCGAAACAAATTTACAAAAGAGATTATTACAATTACACGCAGAGCTGTTTTTTTTAATTCATTGATTAACAACAATCAAAGTATTGATTATTAACATAATATGTTGATTTGTTAATGTATGAAAGAATGAATGGAAGAAAAAATGTTTTTTTATGTAATCTGTCTGAAAGGACAATGTTCAGTTCAATGGCTTTGCCTCTTTAGTCGTTTAATTGTTTAGCCGTTTAATTGTTCTGCTTGAAGGCAGAATTTGAGTAAGCGCTTGCACTGACGTATGAGATGCTGCCGGAAATGTGACGATGAGTTGACAATGTGACGGTGAGATAGCATTGTGACGATGCTTCGGCGGTGTCTGAAAGACACCACAATTAGTAACCGGGGACGAAGTCCTCGGAGGGAATGGCGTTGTGGATACTTGTTGCCTGAAGGGCAATACCATTTCCTGATACTTTCTTTGAGACCCAAAGAAAGTATCGCAAAGAAAGGTTTCCCGCTGCACAAGCGTTTGCTACAAATCGGGCAGCTGCAGGCTAAACGCAGAAACTCGCAGGCTCCACTTCGTTCCGCCCGCTCAAACAGTCTGCGTTCTTAACGCCTCCACCCGCCACGATTTGTCACGCAAAGCGCTTGTAAGGCGGAGGATATAAATGGGATGTTGGAGATGCTGCCGGAAATGTGACGATGAGTTGACAATGTGACGGTGAGATAGCATTGTGACGATGCTTCGGCGGTGTCTGAAAGACACCACAATTAGTAACCGGGGACGAAGTCCTCGGAGGGAATGGCGTTATTGAAATCCCTTGCCTGAAAGGCAATACCACAAACAGAAAAGTCATCTTTCGGGGTATTACTTCCCTTCAAGCTAGTAACATATTACTCCTAAAAAAATTTTATGTAAAAAAATTTTTGAATGCTTTGTAAAAAATATTTTGTATATTTGCTCGCTTTTTGTATAGTGCGAAGTAGAATTGAAATTATAGTTTCAATGCTGCAATTTCGTTTTTATTTTGACGTACAAATAGTTGAAAATGATAAAGTTATAATAAAAAACTAAAATAGAAAATAAATAAACAAAGTAAATTTATAGTATTAATTAAAATCAAATCTCATGAAAAAAATTGACAAATTGAGAGTTACTTTATTAGGCTTCTTGGTATGCCTGATGAGTATGTCCTTGATGGCTCAACGAGTCACGATGGACTTTACAACCAATGAGTGGGGATTGCCAGTAGGAAGTTCGGCTGGCATTACGGCTTCTACTCCTTACACAAATGCTGATGGTTATACGATAACCTTGGCAGCTTCAACCAAATTTTATTTCCACAATGAAGGATATTTGATGCTGGGTAAAAGTGGTTCTACCTTAACACTGCCTGCATTTGATTTCAATGTTGAAAAAATTGAAATCGTAGGAACTTCTGGTGCTTCCGAAAGTGTAAAGCAAAATATTTATGTTGGCGATGCTGCTGTCAGTACAGAGACGACTGGTGCAAAGAATGTTACCAATGTATATCAAATTGCGGATGCTTATCAGGCAGCTGGCAATGTTTATACCATTAAGGTTACTTCAGCCCACAATACTCAAATTACTTACATTAAAGTTTACGAAGCTGCTTCTCCCGCCGCAGTCGCCGCTCCTACTTTCAATCCCGCTGCTGGCAATTATTTTGCCGCTCAGAATCTTACTATCACTACTACAACTTCTGGTGCTGCTATCTATTACACTCTTGACAGTTCGGATCCAAAAACCAATGGTATCCTTTATGGCGATAATCAGGTTATTCCTATTAATCAAAATACAGTGGTTAAAGCTATTGCCGTTTTGGGCGAAGATACCAGCAATGTAACAACCGCTACTTATACTTTGAATATTCCTGTTGAAGTTGCCACTATCGCGGAGTTCAAGGCTGCTGAACATAGCGACAATACGATCTATAAAATCACAGGTGACGTAAAAGTTCTTGGCCAATATGAATATAATAATGAGAAATACACTTTCATTCAAGATATGGGAGAAGGAACTTATGCGGCTTTGTGTATTTATGACAATAATGGATCAAATATTAATAACTACAATCCTGGTGATGTTATTTCCGGTGGTGTTTATGGAACATACTACCTTTATCATAACTTGATTGAAATGAATCCGGTTGAAGGTCTTCCTTCTGCTGAAGGAACTCCTGGCGAAGTCATTGCACCAGATGTTCGCACTTTGGCTAATGTAAGTGCTTACCCTGATTGGTTTGAAAGCAAATTGGTAACCATTAAGGGCCTTACCTTTACTGAATCAAGAACTTTTGGAACAACGTCTGCTACAAGAGGTGTCGTTGCTGTCAATGGTGATGATACTATTAATGTTTATAATGGCTGGGGTGCCATCACTGGTGTTGAAGTGAGCGAAGGTATGACGGCCGATGTAACAGGTTTTATCAGTAGATATAACGATATTCTTGAAATCATTCCTCGTGGAAGCGAAGACATCGTTGAAGTAGTTGGACCCGCCGTTGCTCCTTGGACCGCTACTTTTGAAGACGCTCTCGAAAACAGCGCTTGGGAAATTGAAAATGGTAATGCCAACAAATGGTTTATCGGTCAGGCACAAGGTTTCGATAATAATAAATTGTATATATCATCTAACAATGGTACAACCAACAAATACATTGCCGAATATTCTTTCGTAAAAGCTTCACGCGCTATCGTTATTCCGCAAAATGGTGCTGTTTTGTCATTCGATTACCGTGTTAATGGTAATAATAATGATTATATGCAGGTTTCTATTGTAAAAGGTGGCGAAAGCACTCCTTTGGAAAGATTGAGTGGCGCCAATGAATGGACTAACGCAACTTATACTATTAGTCCTGATATGGCAGGCGAAGCCACTCTCGTATTCTTATGGACCAACCAAGTCGGTAATGCCAATCAGTTCCCAGCTGCTATCGACAATGTTTCCTTGATGGAATCATCTTGCAGCCAACCTACCGCTTTACAACCTACCGTTGAAGGAACCACCGCTACCATTAGCTGGACCGGTGATGCCGAAGCTTATTTGTTGCAGTACAAGTTGGCCGACCATAGCGAATGGTATTCCGTTAACACTACAGAAAATACCGTGGTGTTGAACAACCTCCAAGGCAATAGCAACTACAATGTTCGCGTACAAAGCGTTTGCGGCGATGATGCCAGTGCTTGGGTTGAAGGTAATTTTGTTGTGAAATGCCAAAATCTTATAATAGATGAAGAAGAAGTAACTTTTGGAAATGGAACAAGCACATATTATTATCATTTTCCATTAAGTGCATATTATTACCATTCATACACTCAGCAATTGTTTACCGAAGAAGAATTAGCTGCAATGGGTATTACAGCTGGTTCACAAATGAGTGCTATTTCTTTCAATTATTTTTGGGGGACCGCAACAACTCGTCCTATTACGATTTGGTTGGGAACGACAACAATGACATCTTTATCAAGTGCGTTTGTTCCTAAAGATGAAAATTTTGTACAAGTATATTCAAATAATTGCCAAGAATTTAGTAATAGTAACGAAAATTGGGTAAAATTATCATTTGATCAATCATTTACCTATAATGGTGGAAGTTTAGTTGTAGCTGTTCTTTCAAATAAAGAAAATGGTGAATGTTTCACACAATATGGTAGCACATCTCGTTTTTATTTAAATTCTCAGCAAGGAAAAGCGAGATATCATTCAGATGATTATAATGAAATTACATTTGATGCTTCTGGTATGCCTCAATCGGGTTATAATAGAACAGTCAGTAGTAGTGATTATCGAAATAACATTAAATTTGATGCTACAAAATTTGTTTGCGGTGACGTTGAAGCTTGTCCAGCGGTTACAAACGTACAGGTGGATAACATCACTCCAAATTCTGCCGAATTGACTTGGAATCGTGGTAACGAAAGCGAAACCAACTTCAAAGTTGAATATTATGCAGAGGGTAGTACCGATGTTCAATCTGTTTTGGTTGAAGATACCGCATACACATTGAGTTATCTTGCGCAATTGACCAACTACACGGTGAAGGTACAAGCCCTTTGTGGTGAAAACAACACCAGCGAACCTGTTGAAATTGAATTTGCCACATCTGGCATTTGTCCTCCGGTAAGCGACATCCAATCTTCCAATGCTTCTAATACTACTACTTTGACTTGGATTCCAGGAGGAGAAGAAAGAGCTTGGTTGGTACAATTCAAACCTGCGGAAGCTGGTGACAATGAATGGATTTCTATTAATGTAAACGCATTGCCAACAACTACCTTTGGCGGTTTGTTGGCCACTACTGCATACGAAGTTCGCGTGAAAGCTATATGCGACCCTGAAGATGAAGAAAACCAAAGTACTTGGACAAATTACGAATTCACTTCCGGTTGTGCTGCTTTTGACGTTCCTTTCGCAGAAACTTTTGATAGTTATAGTATGCCTACTTGTTGGGATGTTGACGGATTTAGATTTAGCAGTGGTTATGCTTATAGCTATGACCTTGATGCCTGGATTATGACTCCGGCCATTAACATTCCTTCCGACGAAACCACTTATCTTGCTTTTGATGTAAAAGGTTATGGTAACTTCAGTGTGATGGCTTCTTATAGAGGTACGGATGCAAGTCGTTTTGCCGAAATTTATTCAGGTGAAATAGAAAGCGGTAGCAACTATACTCAGGTGGTTGTTCCAATGGCTGACAACTTGAAAGGTCGTCAGGTTTATTTCAAAATCGTAAACAATGCTGATCAATATCAGTATATCGACAATCTTTCTGTGGATTATTGCCCATTTGTTCCAGCCAATTTGACTGTTTCTAATATTACGGAAAATTCGGCAGTTCTTGCTTGGACTGCTGATGAAGCTGTAAATAATTTCCAAGTTAAAGTTGGTGAAAACATTATTGATGTGGAAGGTGCTAAGACCTACACTTTGACAGGTTTGGATGCTTCTACAACATATACTTTCTTTGTTCGTACTCAATGCGGTGAAGACAGCTATGGTGACTGGTCTGCAGAAAAGACATTTACTACAGCTTGTCCAGCAGTAACCCTTCCATATACAGAAGATTTTGAATCAAGTACTTGTCCAGCCGATTGTTGGACTATAATTTACGCTTCTGGTGATCCTTCTACCAATACAATGATGCATACCACAGATCAACATTCAGTTGGTCAAAAGTCTTTCAGATTCTCTTCTATGGCTAGAGTTTCTCCACTTGATCAGTATTTGATTTCTCCGGAATTGGCAAATCATGGTGAATTATTGTTGACATTTGATTATAAAAAATCTTCAAGCGGTTCTGAACAATTCCGTGTTGGATATTCTACGACGACCAATAATATTAGTGCTTTCACTTGGGGTTCATATATTACAAATGCGACTACTTCTTGGCAAGAATATTCCCAAACATTACCAGCAGGAGTTAAATATATTGCAATCGATTACAATTCAGATTATCAATATTATTTGTACATTGATAATTTTAATGTGATGGCTGCTCCCACCTGCGGTACTCCTACCCTCGCTGTAAATGGTACTACAGCTACCATTACACCAAGTACTATTGGTGAACCAGCATCATACGAATTGAAGATTGGTGAAGAAACTCGAACCGTACCGGAAACGGAAACCACTGTTGACTTGGCATCTATTTTCACTTTGGCACCTCAAACTACTTATTCAGTTAGCGTAAGAGCCAATTGCGGCGAAGGAGATTACTCCGAATGGTCTGCAGAAGTAAGCTTTACTACACCTTGTATGGCTGTAGAATTGCCATTTGTTGAAAACTTCAATACTTTAACTTCTGGTATTCCAGAATGTTGGGATAATAGTGAAGGTACAACCACGGATGCCAGTTATAAATGGAATTATTGGAATGGAGGTAAGACAGGTGCTTGCGTGAAATTTAATTCATACACTAATTCTTCAAATAAAACTAACTTTTTAAAGACTCCTGCTGTTGTTTTGTCTGGAAATGCTACCTTGACGTTTAGTTATAAAAATCCTACTGGTGGCGATTTTTCAGTGTATATTGAATCCAATGGACAAAGAACCTTGTTGGCCAGTGGTTTGACAGGCCAATCTTCTTGGAAAGAAAAAACTTACGATTTAACAGCATATACTGGTCAGGAAGTAGTAGTTATCTTCAAAGGAACAAGTAATTGGGGTTACGGTGATGCTTATATTTATTTGGACGATATTACCATTCAAGCACCACCTACCTGCGGTACTCCTACCCTTGCTGTAAATGGTACTACAGCTACCATTACACCCAAAACTCCTGGCACTCCCGAATCTTACGAATTGAAGATTGGTGAAGAAACTCGAACCGTACCGGAAACGGAAACCACCGTTGACTTGGCTTCAATTTTCACTTTGGCACCAAGTACAACTTATTCTGTTAGCGTAAGAGCCAACTGCGGAGGAGGAGATTACTCTGAATGGTCTGCAGAAGTAAGCTTTACTACACCTTGTATGGCTGTAGAATTGCCATTTGTTGAAAACTTCAATACTTTAACTTCTGGTATTCCAGAATGTTGGGATAATAGTGAAGGTACAACCACGGATGCCAGTTATAAATGGAATTATTGGAATGGAGGTAAGACAGGTGCTTGCGTGAAATTTAATTCATACACTAATTCTTCAAATAAAACTAACTTTTTAAAGACTCCTGCTGTTGTTTTGTCTGGAAATGCTACCTTGACGTTTAGTTATAAAAATCCTACTGGTGGCGATTTTTCAGTGTATATTGAATCCAATGGACAAAGAACCTTGTTGGCCAGTGGTTTGACAGGCCAATCTTCTTGGAAAGAAAAAACTTACGATTTAACAGAATATACTGGTCAGGAAGTAGTAGTTATCTTCAAAGGAACAAGTAATTGGGGCAGTGGTGATGCTTATATTTATTTGGACGATATTTCAATCACTGAAATTCCTTTCTGTGTTACTCCATCTATTGCATCTGTGGTTCCTGGTACAACAAATGCTACCGTAACTGTGGCTGCTTCTGAAAATGCCCAAAGCTATAAAGTGGTTTGTGTTTTGCATGGTGAAGATATTGAAACAGGAACACCCGTTGCAGCAGAAGAATTGACGGCAATCATTACTGGTTTGACTCCTGCTACCCAATATGATGTTTATGCTCGTGCTATCTGCAGCGAAACTGAAACCAGCGATTGGAGTGATGCATATTCATTCTTCACCGAATGTGCTGCTTATGCACTTCCATATACCGAAAACTTCGACAGTTATACTTCCTCAACAACACTTTCTTCTTCTACTATGCCAATTTGCTGGAGCAGATTGTTTACAGGTACTTCTACTTCTTATGGAGCAGGTATATATCCTTCAACATCATATTCTCGTTCGGGAGCTAATTCATTAAGATTTTACAATTATGGTTCTGGAACTTCTGCTTCATACGGTGATGCCTACGCTATTTTGCCAGAAATGGCCGCAAATATCAATGTTTTGGGTATGGAATTGTATGCTCGTAAATATTCTTCTTCATATTCTTCAAATTTTGAGGTGGGTGTTGTAACCGATGTTGACAATCCGGCAAGCTCATTCGTACCAGTTCAAACAATTGTTCCAACTTCTACATCATACGAAAAATTTGAAGTATCGTTTGCCGAATATACTGGTACCAACGGACATATTGCTTTCCGTATGTTGAAACCTACTTCGTCATATGCTTATGCATATATCGATGACATCACGGTTAAACAAGCTGTATTTGAAAAAGACTTGGCTATTAACAGCATTGATCCTATTGCCTGGGCATGCGATCAAAGCGATGCCAAAGTTACTATCAATGTAGAAAATGCCGGTAGTGCAGCTACCATTACTTCTTTTGTTGCCAACTATGTGATTAATACACAAGAACCAGTTAGCGAAACCGTGAACTGCAACCTGGCTCCAGGCGAAAAGATGAGCTATACTTTCAATACAACTCCAGTATTTGAATATGGTGAAAACACTGTTGATGCATACGTAGAAATGGAAGGTGATATGAAGGAAGAAAACAACGCTGCTGATTCTATCATCGTTAGTTTACTTGAACCCAAAACCGTTCCTTATACTCCTACATTAAGTGCAAACCTTGTTAACAAGGGTTGGAACGTGGTTGATGCCAACAATGACGGTATCACTATGGATATTAATAATGCTGCCATCGTTTATTCTTTCAACGATACTTTGGATGCCGACGATTGGATGTTCACTCCTTGTATCGAAATGGCTGCTGGTTCATACAATGTTTATTTCGATTACAAAGCCAACAGCTCATTGACCGAAACATTCGGAGTATATTATGGCCAGGGTGCCAATGTGGACGCTATGACCAATAATATTGCTTATCTCGATTTCAACAATACAGACTATGAAACTGCTATGTTGACCATCACTGTTGCAGAAGACGGTATTTACAACTTCGGTTTCCGTGCTATGAGTTTGGAAGGTAACTTGGGCTTCAGCATTACCAAATTCGAAGTTTATCCTGTTGTTAACGTAACTGTTACTTCAGGTGCAAACGGTACCGTTACTCCTAATGGTGTTGTTCCTGTCAACTATGGTGAAAACCTCAGCTTAAGCATTGTTCCTAATACTATGTATCACGTGGCTGGCGTTTGGGTTGACGACGTTCAGGTAATGAGCGAAGATCCATACAACTCAAACTTCATGATTTACACTTTGGAAAATGTTACCAAACCTCACAATGTATTTGTTGACTACAAACTTGAATATCATATCATCAAGTCCGTGGCTAATTACAATCCTGCTTACACTGATGTTCCTGGTGAATTTATTCCAGCTGCAACCGATACTTTGATTGATCCGGATCCTGTAACCGTTAATTTCGCCGCTGCTCCTCATTATCATCTCTATAGCTTAGAAATGGCTATGATGAATGAAGAAGATATGGTTGACGTTACTGCTGATGTTGTTGACAATGAAGATCATACTTATTCTTATTTAACTGGTGAATTAGAAGTTGCCAATTACTATTTCAAAGCTACTTTCAGAAGAGACACCGTTGCGGTTAATTACCTTGTAAATACCGGTAAGGGTTATGCCGACGCAAGTGATGTATTGGCACAAGGCGCACGATATGCTACTTGGTGGGATTACTCAGTTGCTAACGATGTGAATGCAGTAGCCAATATTCGTCCTTATACTACCGGTGATGCCCATTCAGATTATCATATCGTGAATGTGAACGTCAATGGTGAAGATATGGGTGTAATTGACACTTATACTTTCGAAAATATTCAGGAAGATCAAAACATTGCTATTGACTTCGGTTATCAGGTTACCACTTCAATCAGAAACTATGTTGATACTTACCTTGGCCGCGACGAAGTAAGAGGTACGATTACCCCTGACACCCAATTGGTGGCTGAAGGTTATCCTACTGTTGTAACCGGTACTGTTCAAGAACACTTCCACCTCTACAATCTCTTTGTTGACGGTGTGGATATGATTGACCAAGTTGTATTTGACGGTAACAACTATTCATTGACTATCGACTCAACGATTGCCAACTACAACATTGAAGCCGTTGTGAAGATTGACACATTCGGTATATATTATGCTGTAATGGATGGTCAAGGTTATGCCGATGCCAGCAACTTGTTGGTTGCTCCTGCTGAATATACCACTTGGATTAACTACGGCGACGACTTTATGATGAATTTGTCTCCTGACAGAGGATTCTCAATTGGCAGCGTGATTGTTGACGGTGAAAATATGTACACCGCAAACAATTATTTATTCGAGTATGTTGAAGAACACCATTATGTTGCCGTAACATTCGTTCCTAATGATTACACCATCACTACCAACGCTTACGGTCATGGTACAGTAACGGATGGTATGAGCTTCACTTACGATCCTGAAAGCCCGGTTAACTACCAGTTCACTGCTACCGCAGAAGAAGGTTATCATATCTCAGCTATCGTTATCAATGATGCTACAGTTGATTTGACCGGTGTTACAGATACCTATACGCTGACATTAGAAGATGTGGCTGCCAACTATGTTATCAACGCTCATTTTGCAATTAACACTTACACTGTTGACGTAACTGCCCATAATGGTGGTACAACCAATATTCAAGGTGTAGTTTCCTACAACTATGGTGAAAATGTAACTGTAATTGCTACCGCCGATGAAGGTCATTATATTTCATCTATCAGCATTGATGGTGAAGTTACTGAATACACTCAGGATGACAATAGAACTACTTATTCTATCGATTTCGAAGCTATTCATGAAAATCACGTAGTAATTGTTGATTTTGGTGTTCAGAAGTTTAACATCACCGCTACTGTTGATGCAGATGCAAATCACGGTACAATCAATTATGCTTCTTCTTTCGAGGCAAATCTGTCCTATGGTAATAGTATTACTTTGAACTTCATTCCTGAAGAAAATTACCAAGTATCTGATGTTGTTGTTGACGGACAAAGCGTAGGTGCAGTTGATTCTTACGAATTTGCCAACATCACAGCAGATCACAACTTAGTTGTTTCATTCGCTCCTATCCAGTACACTTTGACCGCAACTTCTAACGTGGATGCTTGCACTATCACTCCTGCTTCTACTACAGTTCAGGCTGGTAGCGATGTCAACTACACTTTGAACGTTGCCACTGGATATCATTTGTTGAATGTTATCGCCAACGGTGAAGAAGTAAGCGTAAGCGGCAATGCATTCACTATCGCTAATGTTCAGGAAGATTATGAAATCTTCGCCAACTTTGCTCCTAACAATGTTACTGTAACTGTTGCTCAACCTGCAAACGCTACCATCACTCCTGGTACGATGACTTACGCATATGGTGCAACTCCTACCTACGTAATCATGCCTCAGGCTGGTTATGAAGTAGTAAGCGTAACCGCTGGTGGTGCTGTTGTTCCTGTAACCTACAACAATGGCGTAGGTACCTTCACTTTGGCACCTGTAACTGCTGATATTACCTTGACGGCTACTACAGCCATTAAGACTTTCACCATCACAGTTATCAACAATGCTCACGGTACAATTGCACCTGCAACTCAAACCGTCAACTATGGTGATAACGTAACCTTCACCATCACTCCTGAACAATTCTACGCAATCAGCGACGTTAAGGTTGACGGTGCAAGCAGAGGTGCTATCTCTTCATACACATTCAACAATGTTACTGGTAACCATACTATCGAAGCATTATTCGAAGCTGCTTGCTACGAACCTACCAACTTAACAGCTATGGATATCACTACCACTTCAGCTGTTTTGTCATGGGTTGGCACTGCTCCAAGCTACGAAGTTCGTTATCGCAAAGCTGCTGATGCTAACTGGAATACTCAAACCGTTACTGTTCCTACCGTTACTCTGACTGGTTTGGATTCCAATACGCTCTATGCTTGGGAAGTTCGTGCATACTGCACCGCTCAGCTCCAATCAGAATGGGTTGCCAATTCATTCATGACCAAGGCTGGTGCACAACCTTACGATCCAACAAGCATTGCTTCAGCAGAATTCAATACTGTTAAAGTTTACAGCCACTTGAACAATGTTTACGTTGTTAACGAAAATGGTGTTGCTATTTCTTCAATCGCCATCTTCGACATCAATGGTAAACAAGTTTACACTGGTAGCGTAAACGGTTCAACAGAAGTGATTTCGTTGAATGTTGCCAACGGCAGCTACATTGTAAGATTAGCTTCTGAAAACGGAGTTGGTATTTACAAAGTATCTATCGTACGCTAATGCTAATTAGAAGTGTAGGGCTATAGCCTTGCACATTTCATACCAAAATCTCCGCTGCATTCCGCAGCGGAGATTTTTTGTTTAAGCGATTTGTCTGACTAATACTATTTCATAATTGAGACTTTAGGGGTTCTGCCTGAAAGGCAATACCATTAGTACCCGCTTGCACTGACGTATGAGATGCTGTCGCAATGTGACGATGCTTCGGCGGTGTCTGAAAGACAATACAACAAGTAACCGGGGACGAAGTCCTCGGAGGCAGAAGATTAAGATTAGAAAATTCCGAAGACAACCTTCGAAAATTTCTAAGCCTAAATCCAAAAAAATTGTGTAGTTTTGCAAACTATTTAAAATTATTGTTTATGGCAAATTTTTTAAGTAAAATTTTCGGGACAAAGTCTGATAGAGACCTTAAAGAATTGAAACCCTATCTCGAAAAATCTCTTGCAGCATACGAAACCATTAAAAACCTAACCAACGACGAATTGCGCCACAAGACGGTCGAATTTCGCCAGCTGATATCTGATACCATTTGCGAAGAAGAAGCCCGTATAAGCGAAATTAAGGCCTATATGGACGAAAATTATGATATGCCTATTGATGAGAAAGAGGATTTCTATAAAGAACTCGAAAATCTGGAGAAACGCTCTTACAATAAGACGCAGGAAGTGCTCGACCAGATTCTGCCTCAGGCTTTCGCAGTTATGAAAGAAACCGCCCGTCGTTTCAAAGACAATGAAATCGTAGAAGTGACGGCTACGCAAATGGATAGGGATATCGCAGCATACAGAACTTGCATCGAAATTGTTGACGACAAGGCTTTGTATCATAATACCTGGTCTGCGGGAGGCAATATGATAAAATGGGATATGTGCCATTATGATGTCCAGTTGATTGGTGGTACAGTGCTTCATCAAGGTAAAATCGCGGAAATGGCTACGGGTGAAGGTAAGACCTTGGTGGCCACCTTGCCGGTTTATCTCAACGCACTTCCAGGGAAAGGTGTTCACGTGGTCACCGTCAACGATTATCTCGCCAAGCGTGACTCGGAATGGATGGGTCTCCTGTATGAATTCCATGGCTTGACTGTTGACTGCATCGACAAGCACGAACCTAACTCGGAAGAACGCCGTAAAGCTTACGCTGCCGATATCACTTACGGTACGAACAATGAATTCGGTTTCGACTACCTTCGTGACAATATGGCGCGAAACACTACCGAACTGGTACAGCGCCCCCACAATTTCGCTATCGTTGACGAGGTTGACTCTGTGCTTATTGATGATGCCCGTACGCCTTTGATTATTTCTGGTCCAACGCCCCGCGGCGACCAGCAGGAATTCGACCTTTATAAGCCTATCGTTGAAAAACTTTATAACGCCCAGAAGATTTATGTAGCTGAAATTCTGACTAAAGCTAAAAAATTGTTAGCCGACAATCCTGACCCTAAACCTACGGATGAAGGTGCTATGCTGTTGCTTCGTGCACAGCGTGGTCTGCCCAAAAATAAAGCTCTGATAAAGTTTCTCAGCGAGCAAGGTATGAAACAGGTGTTGCTGAAAACAGAAGGCTTTTTTATGCAGGAACAAAATAGAAATATGCATCTTATTGATGATGAACTTTACTTCGTCATCGATGAAAAATTGAATACTGTCGATATTATGGACAAAGGTATCGATTTGATTTCAAAGGATGCGGAAGAAGCTAAGATGTTCATTATGCCCGACGTGGGTGCTGAAATTGCGGAACTTGAAAAGGAAAATTTGGATGAAAAAGAGAAACTCGAACGCAAAAACGAGATTTACCGCAATTTTTCCATTGCTTCGGAAAGAATCCATACGGTTCACCAGCTGCTGAAAGCTTATACGATGTTCGAAAAGGATGTCGAATATGTCATCATCGACAATAAGGTTAAAATCGTTGATGAGCAGACGGGCCGTATTATGGAAGGCCGTCGTTACTCAGACGGTTTGCATCAGGCTATTGAAGCTAAGGAAAACGTCAAAGTCGAAGCAGCAACCCAGACCTACGCCACCATCACGCTTCAAAACTATTTCAGAATGTACAAGAAGTTGTCGGGTATGACAGGTACTGCTGAAACGGAAGCCGGCGAATTCTGGAACATTTACAAATTGGATGTGGTGGTTATCCCAACCAACCGCCCCATCGCCCGTTTCGATAGGGATGATTTGGTTTACAAGACCAAGCGTGAAAAATATGCCGCGGTAGTTGATGAAATTCTGCGTCTCAATGCCGAAGGCCGTCCCGTTTTGGTTGGTACAACTTCGGTAGAAACTTCAGAATTGCTGTCTAAGATTCTTACCGTAAGAAAGATCAAGCATAATGTGCTGAATGCTAAATTGCATAAAAAAGAAGCCGACATCGTTGCCGAAGCAGGCCAAGCGGGAACAGTGACCATTTCCACCAACATGGCGGGCCGTGGTACCGATATCAAGCTCGGCCCTGGCGTCAAGGAAAAGGGTGGTTTGGCCATCATTGGCACGGAACGTCACGATTCACGCCGTGTTGACCGCCAGCTGCGTGGTCGTTCCGGTCGTCAAGGTGATCCCGGCAGCTCACAATTCTATGTATCTTTGGAAGATGATCTGATGCGTCTTTTCGGCTCAGATCGTATCGCCAAGGTTATGGATAGCCTTGGTCTGCAAGATGGTGAAGTCATTCAGCACAGTATGATTTCAAAATCCATAGAAAGAGCTCAGAAGAAAGTTGAAGAAAACAACTTTGGCACTCGTAAGCGCTTGCTCGAATACGATGACGTAATGAACCATCAGCGTAGTACGATTTACAGCAAGCGTCGCAATGCCCTCTTCGGAGACCGCCTTGCCATTGATATTTCGGGTATGTTCTACGATGTTTGCTCTATGGTTGTGGATAATAACTGGGGTGCAAAGGATTACGAAGGTTTCTGTCAGGATATGATTTCAACTTTCGGTTGCGAATCTCCTTTCGAAGAATATTATTTCTTGGCGGAGCGTCCCCAAAAATTGACGGATGAACTTTTCCCGAAAATTTATGAACACTATCGTCATAAAATCCAACAATTTGGAGAAAAGGCATATCCTGTCATTGAAAGAGTTTATCTTGAACAAGGAGATCGTTTTGTCAATATTGCCATTCCTTTCACCGATGGATTCAAAACCCTCACCATTGTGGCTCCACTCAAGAAGTCTTACGAAACCAAAGGTCGTGAAGTGGGTTTGTCTATTGAAAAGGGTATCACGTTGGCAGTCATCGACAACGCTTGGAAAGAACATCTCCGCGATCTTGACGATTTGAAGCAGTCTGTTCAGAATGCTTCTTATGAACAAAAAGATCCTCTGTTGATTTACAAACTCGAATCATTCAATCTGTTTGACGAAATGTTGCAGCGCATCAGCACTGAGATTGTTTCGTTCCTGACGAAAGGAAGTATTCCTATTTCTGAAAACAGTCAGGTTAAGGAAGCTAAATTGCCAGAATCTGACGCCAAGAAATTGCAGGCCGGTCGTCAAGAAGTTGGTGGTGGTCGCCAAGTGGCTCCTGGTGGAAAGGGCAGCAGTCCTGTACGCGTAGAAAAACGTGTGGGACGTAATGACCCTTGTCCTTGCGGCAGCGGCAAGAAATACAAAAACTGTCACGGCAAAGACGAAATGTAAAAACTAGAAAGCCAGTACAGCATCTTCCAGAAGTTTCACGTCTTCTTTAGTTGTGGCCCAACTGCAGACGAATCTTACCGTACTTTCCTCATCACCGCGCGGACCCCAATATTCGAAGGTGGCGTATTGTTGAAGATGGTCTATCAATGTATTCGGCAAAATGAAAAATTGCTGGTTGGTGGGCGAATCGATGGCAATTTTGAAACCGTTGGATACGAAAATACGTCGAACTTCCAGAGCCAACTCGATGGCGTGCTTACCGATTTGCTCATAAAGATGGTTGGTAAACAGTGTGGCAAATTGTACGCCCTGCAGACGGCCTTTTGCCAGCAGTGCACCATGTTGCTTCACCAAGGAAAAAAAGTGTTTCAGAAGGGCTTTATTTGGCGCCACAACGGCTTCTCCGAATAAGGCACCACACTTGGTACCGCCAATATAGAACACATCGCAGAGGCGAGCTATGTCGGCCAGCGTGAAATCGCAAGCTGGTGATGCTAAAGCGTAAGCCAACCGTGCTCCGTCCAGATACAGTGGAATGTGGTGTTCGTGGCAAAGACTACTTAGAGATTCCAATTCTGATAGATTGTACAAAGTGCCTAATTCGGTAGGTTGAGTGATGTAGAGCATTCCCGGTGCCACCATGTGCTCGTAGGTGTCATCGTTATTAAAGTTTCGGATAAAATCAGAAACGTCTTGCACTGAAACTTTACCATTGTGGGAGGGCAGGGTAAGTACCTTATGTCCACTATGCTCTACCGCACCGCTTTCGTGAACGTTGATATGTCCTGTGTCGGCAGTCAGTACACCCTCATGGCGTTGCAGCAAAGCATCAATGACGGTGGCATTGGTTTGCGTGCCGCCCACGAGAAACTGCACCAACGCGTCGGGAGCGTTGCAAGCTTCGCGAATGCGTTGGCGAGCTTCTTCACTGTATTCGTCGAAGCCGTAACCGACACTTTGTTCCAAGTTGGTTTCTACCAGACGTCGCATCACTTCTGGATGCGCCCCAGCCATATAGTCGTTATCAAAATGTACCATAAAAATTAAGCTAAAGCCACGATAATGGCGACAATAGGAATTGCAATGACGCAAAGAGCAATGCCAATGATAATAAGAATGCCTCTGAACTTAAATAAGGATTTGATATTTTGAAGGGCAAAAACCATCTGCTCATTGCTATTTGCTTGTATAGCATTGCTGCTTGCCTTATGAATTCTGAAAAGATAAATGATGGGAATAACGTATACTCCGCTCATCAGAATGTATATTATTCCGACAATAAAATAGGGGTAATTTTCAGGTAGATAATCCATAAAAGATTGAATAATAATAAAAATGAGGCCGCAAAAGAATATTGTGACCGCGGAAATGATGGTCATAATGCCGAGAAAAAGCGTCCAATTACTGATACTCTTAACATAATTTTTTGTTTCCTCTAAAAGTTGTAAGTCTTTCTCTTCCATAATGTTGATTTTTTAATGAATACTTAATGGTATTTCAATATCGTGATGTTTTTGTGGGGCAAAGATAAGATTTTTTTATTGAAAAACGGATGAACTAATGAATATGGCAACAAAAATTTGAAAATAGAATTTCCATTTCAAATCCATAATTTAACTATTGATTGTAAATACTTGACTTTGACCATGCGTCACCCAAGTCACCCTATTTCACGTGGTTCACTATATAGTGGTCCATTTGTTGGTGAACTTTAGAATCTTCGGTAAATAAACAATAAATTTCCGAAAATATTTTTAAAACGAATTTTTTCCGGAATCTCAGCAAGATTAAACGGAATAATTTTTTTGTATTTTTGCAGTATAATTTATAAAAAAAATTTATTTATGAAAAAAATCATAGCAGTATTCGTATTGTTGTTGTCGGCATGGACAGCATTTTCCCAGACGGTGACGCTGACCTTCACCGGGCGTGATGCCAACAACCAACACCTGCCAATGAACCGGGTGATCATTACCAATGCCACGCAGGGCTGGCAGGAAACCATATATTATCCCGACACCGTATTTACGATGGGCGGCACGGGCATTGCCGACAACGCCGCCAATGGAGATTTCGGCCTCAGACAGAACAATCCCAATCCGTTTAATGGTACGACCGAGGCGACGCTGAACGTGGCGGATGCCGGCGAGGTGGTTATGGAATTGGCGGATGTGAACGGCCGTGTTGTAGAGACGTGGCGCGCCGCGTCTCTACAAATGGGAAACCACTACTTCCGCATAAACGTTTCCGCCGCGGGCATCTATTTCCTCACCGCCCGCCAAAACGGACAGGTATCATCCATCAAAATGGTGAACAACGGACAGGGGGCGACGAATAAAATTGAATACCGGGATTTTGTGAATGCCAATAATATGGAAGAGACGCGGTGCACCACGTCTCTACAAAACAACAATTCCAAGGGCGTTGCGACCCATCCCTTTGCCTTGGGCGATGATATGATCTACACGGGCTATGTGACGGTGAACGGCACGGAATACCAAAGCCAGATGATTCACCAGAACCAGTTCGTGTCCGAAACCTTTGTGTTGAACTTCAATGTGTCTGCCCCTACGGGCTTGCCTACCGTTACGACTGATGCAGCCACAAATGTTGGAGCATATACTGCCGCTTGTGGCGGCAATGTGACTGCTGATGGCGGATACAGTGTGCTTGCAAGAGGGGTATGCTGGAGCACGAGCCCCAACCCTGTTTTCAACGACAACCACGTTTCTTGCGGTGACGGTCTGGGTGCGTTCTCGGGCCAGCTTACCGGGCTTGAAGCCAATACTACCTACTATGTGCGTGCCTACGCCGTGAACAGCGTGGGAACGGCATACGGGAATCAGGAAAGTTTTACGACGACAGTAGGCCCGGTTGACGGTCAGCCCTGTCCAGGCACGCCAACGGTGACAGACCATCAAGGAAACATCTATAATACGGTGCAGATAGGCAGCCAGTGTTGGACGAGGGAGAACATGCGCTGCACGACTTCCCCAAGTACGGGCACGATCATCCTGGAAGCATCTCCTACCAGCTATTCCTACACGGGCAAGAAGGCGTACTATGTGGACGGCAGTTCCTCCAACACCTCCACCTACGGACTGCTGTACAACTGGAACGCGGCGGTTGACACGTTCAACACGGCGTATGGGGAGACGAGCACAAATACCGGTTCAAGCAATGCGGTTAATGTCACGTTCAGTGGCAACCGCAGGGGCATCTGCCCGCAGGGCTGGCACGTGCCCTCTGATGCGGAATGGACGCAGCTGACCAACTATGTGAGCAGCCAGAGTGGGTACGTGTGTGGAAGCAACAACGGCAACATAGCCAAGGTGCTGGCCTCCGCCACGGGCTGGAACAGCGACACAAACACTTGTGCGGTGGGCAACAATCCAAGCGGCAACAACGCCGCGGGATTTTCTGCGCTTCCTGCGGGCTGCTACTACGGCTACTACGTCAATTTCGGCAGCGGCGCGTTCTTTTGGTCGGCTACCCAGTACAGTAGCAACATCGCCTACTACCGCTACTTGTTCTACTTCAACGCCAACGTGTACAGGCACTACAACGATAAGAACAACGGGTTTAGTGTCCGGTGTCTCAGGGATGGGGGATCGAGTACGACTTTGCCTACGGTTACCACCACCACGGTTACAAGCATAACGCAAAATTCCGCCACTTGCGGCGGCAACGTGACAGACGATGGCGGCTACAGTGTGATTGCGAGAGGCGTTTGCTGGAGCACGAGCCCCAATCCGGTTTTCAACGACAGCCACGTTTCTTGCGGAGATGGTATGGGTTCTTTTACTTGCCAAATTACGGGACTTGAGGCTAATACTACTTATTATGTGCGTGCATACGCTGTGAATAGTATGGGAACGGCATACGGGAATCAGGTAAGTTTTACGACGACAGTAGGCCCGGTTGGCGGTCAGCCCTGCCCGGGCGCGGCTACGGTGACAGACCATCAAGGAAACATCTATAATACGGTGCAGATAGGCGAGCAGTGTTGGACGAGGGAGAACATGCGCTGCACGACCTCCCCAAGTACGGGCACGATCATCCTGGAAGCATCTCCTACCAGCTATTCCTTCACGGGCAAGAAGGCGTACTACGTGGACGGCAGTTCCTCCAACACCTCCACCTACGGGCTGCTGTACAACTGGAACGCGGCGGTGGACACGTTCAACACGGCGTATGGGGAGACGAGCACAAATACGGATTACGATAACGCGGTTAATGTCACGTTCAGTGGCAACCGCAGGGGCATCTGCCCACAGGGTTGGCACGTGCCCTCTGATGCGGAATGGACGCAGCTGGAAAACTACGTGAGCAGCCAGGGCGAGTACGTGTGTGAAAGCAACAACACATACATAGCCAAGGCGTTGGCCTCCACAACGGGGTGGAGCAGCTACAGTAGTACCTGTGTCCCAGGCAACAATCCTTCTGCCAACAACGCCACGGGCTTTTCTGCTGTTGCTGCGGGCGACTACTACGGCGACTACAACTATTTCGGCGTCATCGCGTACTTCTGGTCGGCTACCCAGTACGCTGGCTACAACGCCTACAGCCGCTGCTTGTACTGCGGCGACGCCGTCGTGGTCAGGAGCTACAGCAGTAAGTACTATGGGGATAGTGTTCGGTGTCTAAGGGACTAATCATCAAAATAAATCAAGCCATTTCCATGCGTGAGCGGGGAAATGGCTTACCTTAATATAAACTGCGCTTGCCCCGGCCGCCCTGCGTAGCGGGTGACGAGAGGCAAGCGCGGAGTGCCGCGTCTCTACTAACCCCTCAACCCTGAAACACCCCGCACCTTATTCCATTTATATCCTCCACATTTCAAGTGGAGGATATAAATGATTTTCGTTTATTAGTTCCTTCGTTTTTTAAAATTACTTGTCTAATATTCAGATTGATAATGAATTAAATTAACAAATGAAAAATTGATTTGTTAAAACTATGGCAACAAAAATTTGAAAGACTTGCGGCAGCTCCGTCATTTTCGGCATGCCGATGTTTCGCAACCAAATTGATAAAAAAAACCGCAGCGAAGAACTGCGGTTTTTTTTGTGGATATTTGAGAATGATTATTTCACTAAATTCTGGAATTCAGCAGTCTTGCGATATTTCTTGAATTCAGCATCGCGTTTTGCCTTGTTCTTGTATTTGGAATCTTTTTCAATGGCAATACCGAGGTTCTTGTAAATATTGATTTCATCGGCAGTGCGAGCGGCCAAGACAGCTTTCAGGTAAGCAACCTTGGCATCGGGGTTGGTGATGCATTCCAACGTGGCTTTGGCAGCACTGTAGTTCTTTTTCAACATTTGTGCCAATGCAGTGTTGTAGTCGCAATCGGTATTGCTCAATGCTTGGTTGGCACCGTCAAAGTCACCGTCCAAAATCTTTAACATACCGTTGTTATAGCTTTGGTCAACGGGTTCAACGCTGGCATTATGAGATTTTTTGAACAATTCTTTAGCTTCAACAACGTTGCCTGCAAAGAAAGCAGCAATGGCTTGGTTGTTCAGAATGATGCCATTGTCTGGAGAAATGGCGGCGGCTTTCATCAATAGATTGTTGGCTTCTTCAATATAACTCTGTTTGCCAGTGGTGTAGTAATCGTTGAGACGCAGCGCGGCAAGGTTATTGTATGCTCTCCAGTCGTTTTCGTATTTCGATTCATTGATGATGTCGCTGTAAATGTCGGCCTTGGTGGCGTTGCTTTGTGCCAATGCGGCGGCATACAAGCGTTCATTCAAACTCAATTCTGAAGGGTTGGCTTTTACCAAACGAACGATTTCTTCATCATTGTATTTGTTTTTGTTGTAAACCAAAGAGATTTCAGCACGGCGGAGCGGAGGCAGAATATTGTCGGCGATTTCATTGTAGATGTCCGTCATTTCACGGATTTTCTGTTCGCGAGCTTCATTGCTCTTTTGTGAACGGACAACGTTCAAAATCTTATTTTTTTCGGGGATGTTAGATTTTTCAACAGCAGCTTCAAAGCCGTCCCAGTCTTCACCCTTGGCGTTGTTTTCGAAAACGAGTTCTGGTTTCTGGAAGTCTTTTTCTTTGATTTTATTGTCTTTGCAATATTGCTTGATGTATTTGTTGTATTGTTCGTTAAACCATTTCTTACCTTGGTCGAAACGGCGTTCCGACAAGCCTTGGTTATTGGATTCTTCACCTTCGGGGGATGCCCAACCTGAAATGATGACTTTTTCAATGTTGCCGCCTTGGTTCAAGAAGGCAACGAGATTTTTAATGGCTTGTTTTGCCTCGTTGCTCTTGTTCAGCTTCATATTCCAGTTCATGGCAGAGCTGTTGACTTCAAAATAAATCACAGCGTTTTCGCTTTCATATTCTGCTTTGTAATCATGGTTGGCAAAGAGGAAGAATGTACCTTTGTTTTTACCGTCATTGTTGCCCAATCTTGGTGTTATATCAGCCAAGGATGACGAATTTGAAACACCTTCTCCCAATTTCTTGTCGGGAGTAAGATTTTGGCTTTTTTTGCCGAGAGCAGCCTTTGTGGCAGCAATGATTTCGCCATCTTGCTGTGCGTCGTTGTATTCAAATGAGCCTGATTTTGTGAAGGAACCACCAGTTTTGTATGGGATGGTGGTGCCGGTGGCTTTGGCTTTTTCGCCAACGAGAGTGATGGGTTCCAAGGTGGCAATCACTTCGCCATCAGCAGATTTTACCGTAGGCTGAATTGTCATCACAGCTTTTTTCTTCATATACTTGGCGGGAATTGAACCTTTGATGGTGTAATCAACTTTTCCACCTTTGTTTTCCAAATCCGGATTGTCGAGCGTAATGGACACTTCAGGATAGCGTTTAACCATTTTTTGGAGGCCACAACCTGCCAAAATCAATGCCGATAAGCATAAAACGGCAATAACATTTCTACTTTTCATCTTTGCTATAGGTTTAATTACAATTAATCTTCTAATAAAAAATCCGTGGCAAATTTACATAAAAAATTTGGATTGATAAGGTGAAATTCAGTTTTTTTACGTATGTTTGCAATCCACTCAAAACTAATAAAATTCACATATCTATTCGAATGAAAAACATTACGCTCATCAGCGATTGGAAACTGCGCGACCCCTACGTGGCTATGTTCAAAGGTCAGCTGCTTAAAGCTATTCCAGACGCTAATATCATCGATATTTCGCACGCCATCGAATGTTTTAATGTCGCTCAAACGGCTTTCATCCTGAAAAACAGTTATTCTTCTTTTCCTGAAAATACCATCCACATCATCTTGACAGGCACTTCCTTGTCGCATAAATCAATGCCTGTGGCGGTAAAGTTTGATAACCAGTTTTTCATCGGTGAAGACAATGGCATTTTTTCCTTGATGTTTGGTGATGATGATCAGCCAGAGGCTTTTGTTTATAATCAGACTGATGAAAATTCTAATATTTTGGACAAGTGTATCTTGATGGCAAAAGCCATTCTTTCAGACAAGCTGAAAAAAGTGGTGGATCCTTATCCACAATGGGTGAAAAAACTCCAGTTTATGCCCGACCACAACGAGCAAAATCGTTTGATTACCGGACAAATCGCCTATATTGATTCCTGCTGCAATGCCATTACCAATATTCCTATCGATATGTTCCGTAAAATCGTGAAAGGCGGCTCGTTTACCGTCAATTTTTCAATGTCGAAACATATCAAGGTGACACATTACCAAGATTTTTATAATCCTAATGAACACGAAGTTTACATGATTGGCAATCGTTTGGGATTCCTCGAATTGACCATCAATAGAGGCCATCTTGCCGTTTTGGCAGACTTAAATGTTGGAGATAAAATTGAAATACGATATTAATTGTTTGATAATCAATAAATTAATCCAACAACAATGTCCAATAGAATAGCTATTTCGATTTTTGTAAAATGCCGCCGTTTTTTGAAGAAAAAAATGAGCTACAACGCGCAGGTGATTGTGCTTAGTTTCTTTGTGGGCATTTTGGGTGCCACTGCCGCCATCATCGTCAAAAATCTGATGCATTTTACCGTTTCGACGCTCAACAATATATTTCCTAAAGCCGAGGTGAATTACTATTACCTGGCATTCCCCATCATCGGTATTATCTTTACGGTTCTTTATACGCGAAAAGTTGTGAAAGACAACATCGGACATGGAGTGTCCATCGTGTTGAAATCGATGTTCAAGAGCGGCGGCAAATTGCGAAAACACAATATGTATTCGTCGGTGATTGCAAGTACGCTGACGGTCGGTTTCGGTGGATCTGTGGGTTTGGAAGCGCCTATGGTGCTGACAGGTTCCGCCATCGGTTCCAATGTTGCACGAACCTTCAATTTCAACGCAAAAACCACGACCTTGCTTTTGGCTTGTGGTTCGACGGCAGCTTTGGCCGCTATCTTCAAGGCGCCGATCACGGCAATTGTTTTCGCTCTCGAGGTGCTAATGCTTGACCTGACCAGCGCGGCTTTGCTCCCATTGCTCATCTCCGCTGCCACGGGTACGGTACTTTCTATTTTGTTCCTTGGCGATACGGTTACCTTCGACCTCGCCACCACCCAAGCTTATTTTCTGAAAAACATTCCTTTCTATATCCTTTTAGGTGTTTTCACGGGACTGATTTCGATTTATTTTCTCCGACTTTTAAGATGGATTGAAAAGCAGTTTTCTAAACTGAAATCCATCCCTTTGAAAATATTGATTGGCGGTGTGATGTTGGGTTTGCTCATATTGTTGCTTCCCGCACTCTTCGGAGAAGGTTATGAAAATATCAATGCCTTGTTGAAAGGCAATGTCTTCGACCTTTTTGAAAAATCTCCTTTGTCACACATTTCAAATAGTCATTGGATGCTGATAGTTTTTATACTGGCGGTTATATTTCTAAAGGTGATTGCCACCGCTGTGACGACTTCGGCAGGTGGAATTGGCGGTGTGTTTGCACCCACCTTGTTTGTAGGAGCTTTCGTTGGTTATCTGGTGGCAGAAGTATCCAATTACTATTTCGGATTCGACTTGCCGCACATCAATTTCGTGTTGGCGGGTATGGCAGGTGTGATGTCTGGAGTGATGTTGGCTCCACTGACTTCGATTTTCCTTATCGCCGAAATATCTTCCGGCTATTCGTTGCTCATTCCGCTGATGATAACCTCTCTCATTTCTTACCTTTGCGTTTCGCCCATCGAGAAATATTCGGTTTATACTAAAAATCTGGCGGAGAAGGGAAATCTGAAAACGCACAATAAAGACAAATTCGCACTGCAGAAAATCAATTGGAGCAGTATTATTGACCATAATATTACCACGTTGCCGTTACACAGCACTTTGGGAGAATTTACCCAGTACATTGCCAAAAGTCGACGAAATTTATTCGTGGTCTTGGATGAAGACCATAAATTCGCTGGTTTGTTGGTGATGGACGATCACCGAGACAAAATCTTCCGCCAGGATTTGTATGACAAGATTTTGGTGGATGAGTTGATGATTGAACCCGAAGAATTCATTTACGACACGGACACTGGCATGGAAATGCTCGAAAAGTTCAATCGCACCCGCAATTTCAATATGCCAGTCATCACGCAAGATAGAGAATACCTCGGCTTCCTGTCAAAGTCAAAGGTTCTGGATCTCTACCGCGACTTTATCGCCGCCGATTCAGAAGACTAAACCAAAAAAAGACGCCACCATCGTGACGTCTTTATATTCCTATTATGGAGACGGAGATACACCGTCTCTTTCAGTTTTCACATTTCAACTTTTACATTAAAGGTGTACGCATTCGTTGTAAGCGGCAGCAGCGGCTTCCATGATGGCTTCGGAGAGCGTGGGATGGGGGTGTACCGCGTGGATGATGTCGGGTCCTGTAACTTTGAGACTGCGTGCCAAAACAGCTCCCGAAATCATTTCTGTAACATTGTCACCGATGAGGTGGCAGCCCAGCCATTCCCCGGTATTCTTGTCAAAAATGAGTTTCACCATACCATCACGGCTACCAGAGGCCGTTGCTTTGCCTGATGCGGTGAAGGGGAACTTGCCAATGAGGATTTCGCGTCCTTGTTCCACGCACTTGCGTTCAGTCAAACCCACGGATGCGATTTCTGGAGTGGTATATGTACAGCCGGGAATGTTGCCGTAGTCTACGGGCTTCGGATCCAAACCGGCAATCTTTTCTACGCAAACCAAAGCTTCGTGTGATGCCACGTGGGCCAAGGCGGGCCCATGAACGATGTCGCCTATGGCATAAATGCCTTCTTGGTTAGTGCGGTAATAGTCGTCAACGATGACTTTGCCACGCTCGGTGGCAACACCGTAATCTTCCAAGCCAATGCCTTCCAGATTGGTGATGACGCCAACAGCTGACAAGACGATTTCACATTCAAGTTCTACCATATTGCCCTTGGCATCCTTAACGTGTACTTTGCACAAATCGCCAGCGGTGTCAACGCTTTCAACGGCGGCTGAGGTCATCGTCTTGATGCCGGCTTTGCGGAATGAGCGTTCCAGTTGTTTTGAGATTTCCTCGTCTTCAACGGGAACCAGGTTGGGCATATATTCTACGATGGTAACTTTGGTACCCATAGAAGCGTAGAAGAACGCGAGTTCGCTGCCGATGGCGCCAGAGCCCATCACAACCATAGTTTCAGGCATCTTGGGCAGAGTAAGTGCTTCGCGGTAGCCAATGATTTTCTTACCATCTTGTTGTACGTTGGGCAGCGAGCGTGAACGTGCCCCCGTTGCCAAAACGATGTGATTTGCTTCGTAGGTTTCAACGCTACCGTCAGCTTTGGTGACTTCCACTTTCTTCTCTTTCACGATTTTGCCGAAGCCATTGATAACGTCGATGTTGTTTTTCTTGAGCAGGAACTGAACACCTTTGCTCATCATGTCGGCGACGGTGCGGCTGCGTTTTACCACGGCTTCAAAGTCGGCTTTTACTTCGCCTTCGAGGTTGATGCCATAGTTGGCGGCGTGTTTCATGTAGTTGTAAACCTGTGCCGATTTCAGCAGGGCCTTGGTAGGAATGCACCCCCAATTGAGGCAGATGCCACCCACTTCCGCACGTTCCACCACGGCGACTTTCATATTCAACTGGCTTGCTCTAATGGCGGCCACGTAACCTCCGGGGCCACTTCCAATGACTATCAAATCGTAATTCATAATTTGAGAATTTATGTTTTTTATTATTGATTAATTTCAAAAGGTAACTTGAAAGTGCAAAAGTACGCAAATTTTTAACTTGTTGGATTTAAAAAGAAGAAAGTCCGCGGCATTTGTTTGTTACCGCGGACTTTCTGTGACCCCGTAGGGATTCAAACCCTAGACCTTCAGAACCGGAATCTGACGCTCTATTCAGCTGAGCTACGGAGCCGACTACCACTTATTATTTGTGGTTAGGGCATTCGCCTTTGCAGCCACCATCGTGATTGCAGTGGTGACCTTCACCGCCTTTGCAGCAACCTTCGTGATGACCTTCACCACAATGATGTTTCTTGCAGCAAGGAGCATATTCTTCCAAAAATGCTTTTTGTTCGTCTAATGACATAGTAGCCCAGTTAGCCAATTTGCCTTCCATTTCAGCTTTCTTAGCTTCGCATTCAGCTTTCTTAGCTTCCATTTCTGTCAAATGGTTGTCAAAGCATTCTTTTTTCTTTGCGATGAGTTCAGCTTTTCTTTCATCGGTTTGGTTTTCCCAGTTTTCCCAGTCAGCTTTCATGGCTTTCTGTTCTTCTGTCATTTGGCAGCACTGGTGTTCTTCAGCAGCAACTTCTGTGTTTTCTTCAGTAGCTACAACTTCTTCTTCAGCTGGTTTGTTGTTGCAGGCAACGAATACTAAACAGCAAGCTGCAATCATTAACATTAATTTTTTCATAGTTTTGATTTTTAAAGGGTTAATAATTTAATTTGTTCCTTTTTGAGGGCTGCAAAAATACATAAAATTTTTTAATTAATCGGTGGAAAAAATCTTATCATCCCAAAATTACACTTGGCTGTTAAATCTGCATCTTTATGCCTTGGTTTAACCATAACTCATTATTATAAATTTTTCATTACCTTTGCAAATTAATTTTTATCATAGGATGAAACTGAAAAAAAGACTTTTCATATTACTCATCTTGTTGTTATCTATTTGTTTATCAAATGGATACGCTCAAGTTGTAATATCATCGCAAGAAAGCGGTGCTCCTATTGATATTGATTACTTGTCTCCCAAAAAATACGAAATCGGTGGTATCACCTCCACAGGAAATGCCAATTTCGATACCCGTATGCTCAATTTTCAAGTGGGCAGCATCATCGAAATCCCTGGCGACGATATCTCCAAATCCATCAAGAGATTGTGGAATTCCGGCTACTACGAGAACATAGACATCACCATTACCAATGTCATCGATGGTAAGGTTTTCCTTAACGTAAATCTTGAGGAACGTGCCCGTCTGGTGGCTTTCGGCTTCAAGGGCACTACTAAAAACGAAGAAAACGAAATCCGTGAGAAAATAAAAATCGCCCAGGGTAATATTGTCAATGATAATATGAAACAAACCTGTATTAATATTATTCGAGATTATTACATTGAAAAAGGTTTTTATAACTGCACCGTTGAGGTTGAAGAAAGTCAGGATACAAAAGTATCTCGTGGCGTTAGACTTCTTTTCAAAATTAATAAGAATAAAAAGGTTAAAATCGCCCGTATCAGTATCATTGGTAATAAAGAAGTTTCAAAAGCCAAACTGATGAAGGCAATGAAGGAAACCAAGGAGAAATTCAAGTTCCAGCCTTTCTATAAAATGGATACAGCCATAGCCTACTGCTTTAAACATCCAGGCTATTATCAATCTAAGGATATTCTTGAACATCTTGATGATTATTTCTCCGATCGTGTGAAACTCAGAATATTCAAGGCTTCGAAATTCATTGAGGAAAATTACGAAAGTAATAAGGTGGCACTGGTCAACAAGTATAATGAACTGGGTTATCGCGATGCTTATATTACGAAGGATTCGGTGTACTTAAAAGGTAACAACATTTATATTGATATTTATGTCAACGAAGGCCACCGCTACTACTTCAGGAATATTTCCTTCGTTGGCAATACCAAATATCCGTCATCGACTTTAACTAAATTGTTGAATATCAGCAAGGGAGATGTCTATAATCAAACCCAGTTGATGAACAACCTCAACAACCCGATGCAAAACGACTTGGGTAATGATGTTAGTTCTCTTTACATGAATGACGGTTATCTCTTCTTCCAGGCCAATCCTGTGGAAGTAATGATTGAAAACGACTCCATCGACATCGAAATTCGTATTCGCGAAGGAAAACAGGCCCGCTATAATAAGGTTTATGTTACGGGAAATACGAAAACTAATGATAATGTCATCCTTCGAGAGATAACTACGATTCCAGGTCAGTTGTTCAACCGAGCTGATATCATTAGAACGCAGCAGGTGCTGTTGTCCCTGGGTTATTTCAACCAGGAAAGTATGAACGTAATACCCAAGCCTAACGAGGCAGACGGAACCGTGGACATTGAATACGTGGTGGAAGAAGCTTCTTCCGACCAATTGTCGCTGTCGGCAGGTTATGGCGCTGGAACATTTGTTATCAGTGCGGGTATAGCGTTCAATAATTTTTCATTTAAAAAATTATTTAAGAAGGATGCCTGGACTCCTATCCCAGGCGGAGATGGTCAGCGTTTGGCTTTCCAGGTTTCTACCAATGCCAAATATTATCAGAATTATAGTTTGACGTTTACGGAGCCTTGGCTTGGCGGCAAAAAGCCCATCTCTTTGACTTCTGCCATTTACTATCAGGTGCAGACAGATGGCACCAAGAGATCAGCTACCAACCATGTGGAAATTAGAACCGTGGGTGCATCTTTGTCCATTTCCCGCAAGGTAAAATGGCCTGACGATTACTTCCAGATTTCCCATACTCTGTCCTATCAGCGTTATCAAGTGCAGAACTATAGCTATTTTATTTTCAACAACGGCTATTCCAACAACCTGAGTTATATTTTCACCATTGCGCGAAGTTCCGTCAATGCACCTATTTATCCGCGTGAAGGTTCTGAAATCATGTTCTCTGTGCAGTTGACCCCGCCATATTCGCTTTTCAAAAAGAATGTGGATTACTCGAGTATGACGGCTCAGGAAAAATACAAGTGGCTTGAATTTCATAAGTGGAAATTTAATATTTCGTGGTATACCCGCATTGTCGAAAACCTTGTGTTCTTTGTTCGCATGAAGGCGGGCTTTATGGGTTGCTATAACAAGCAAATCGGCGATTCTCCATTTGAGCGTTTCTACCTGGGTGGTGATGGTCTGTCAACCTATACCATGATGGATGCCCGTGAAGTTATCGGTATGCGTGGTTACGATGATTATTCATTGACTCCGTACATCGATGGTAACGAAGTGGGTGGTACCATTTATAATAAATTTACTGCGGAAATTCGTTATCCTATCACGTTGAATCCAAGTGCTACCATTTACCTCCTCGCCTTTGCCGAAGCCGGTAAGGCCTGGAACGATCCTCGAAAATATAGTCCGTTCAACCTCTATAAGTCAGCCGGTGTAGGTGTACGTATCTACTTGCCTATGTTCGGTTTGCTCGGCTTCGACTGGGGCTACGGCTTCGACCAGGTTCCAGGTCTGCCAAACGCCAACAAGGGAAGATTCCATATCTCAATAAACTCTTCTATCGATTAATAGTCTAAACAATATGTTTTATTTTTTCACGTTATCAATAATCTAAAAACAAATATTATGAAAAAGATTTTTTTAAGTACCCTGTTTGCAGTGCTGATGTCTTTACCTCTTTTCAGTCAAAAGTATGCATATATCGATTCAGAATACATTCTGTCGAATATGCCCGATTATGTTGAAGCACAAGCAGAATTGAATCGTTTGGCCGTTGAATGGCAGAATGAAATTGAAGCTCAGTTTAAGAGCATCGACTCGATGTACAAAAAATATCAGGTAGAAGCCATCACCCTTCCCGATAAAATGAAAAAAAGCCGTGAAGATGCTATCATTTCAGCAGAACAAGCCGCTAAAAATCTGCAGAAAAAACGTTTTGGCACAGATGGTGACCTCTATAAGAAAAGAGAAGAATTGGTAAAACCAATCCAAGACAGAGTTTTTACCGCTATTGAAGAATATGCCAAAGACCGCGGTTTTGCTTTCGTTTTCGACGTGGCTGGCGATATGACTATCGTCTATGCCGATCCGAAATGGGACATCAACGACCAAATCATGCAAAAACTCGGCATTTCTGCCAATAATGCAACCGATGATGAAGAATAATTATTAACCACATAAGAATAAGATTTAAGAATGAAAAAGATTTTAATTGCTATTGTCGCAATTTTTGCCGTATCCGTATGCTCAGTTCAAGCTCAAAACCAGGGAAAATACGGTCATGTTAACACCAATGAAATTCTGATGGCCATGCCCGGCGTGGATTCCATCCAGATTAAATTGACTGCTTTTCAGACTGAATTGCAGGAAATGCTAAAAACCATGGCTGACGAATTCCAAACTAAAAAGGACAAATTTGACCGCGAAGCCGGTACAATGAGTTCTTCTGTCAGACAAATCCGCGAAAAAGAACTCGTCGACTTGCAACAACGTATCCAGGAATTTCAGTATGGTGCGCAAGATGATATGGAAGAAAAACAATTGGAACTCCTGAAACCTTTCCAGGATAAAATCACAGATGCCATTAAAGCTGTGGCTAAAGAACAAGGTTTTGCCTATATCTTTGATACTCAGATTCTTTTGTTCTACGATAATGGTATTGACGCCACTCCAATGGTAAAAGCTAAATTAGGAATTAAAAAATAAAGAAGCGAAATGAAAAGATTTTTCACTATACTGCTTTTAGCCATTGTTTTATGTCCTTTCGGAAGTTATGCTCAAAAGGCTAAGTTCGGACACATCAATGCTGATGAAGTAATGCAGGCCTTGCCAGGCATCGACTCTATAGAAAAAGTGGTTCGCGAAATGCAGGCAGAATTGCAAGCCACAGGCGAAGCCATGGCTGATGAGTTTACCAAGAAACAAGCCGAATATGAAGCTTTGGGCAGCAAGGGTGTTTCCGCCGCTGTCATCAAAATCAAAGAGGAAGAACTTTCCAATATGTACCAACGTATCGAGGAATTTAAAGTTACCGCACAGCAGGATTTGCAAGAAAAATACCAAGAACTGCTGAAGCCTTTCCACGATAAGGTTTTGGAAGCTATCAAAGAAGTGGCAACGGAAAACAATTTCACTTATATTTTTGACACTTCCATCTTAACCTATTACGACCAAGGTGAAGACATTTCTGCCAAGGTCAAAACCAAATTAGGCATCAAATAGTATTCGGTAGTTTAAAAATGAGCAATATCCTATCACTTGTTGGCCGCCCCAATGTGGGAAAGTCAACGCTTTTCAACCGACTGACTCAAACCAAGGAAGCTATCGTGGATTCCGTTTCCGGTGTTACACGCGACCGTAATTACGGCAAGGCAGACTGGTGTGGCTACGAATTTTCCGTCATCGATACGGGCGGTTATGTCGTTGGTTCTGACGATATTTTCGAAAGTGAAATCCGCAAACAGGCGTCTTTGGCTATCGATGAGTCGGATGTCATCGTTTTGGTGGTGGACGGCCGCGAAGGTCTTACCCCACTGGACGAGGAAGTGGCCCAAATGCTCAGAAAATCTAAGAAACCTTTCTATTTAGCTGTCAATAAAATAGATAGTCCATCTAATTTTTTGGATTATACTGAATTTTATGCTTTAGGAATTCCTGAAATCTATCCTATCTCTGCTGTATCTGGCAGTGGCACTGGTGACCTTTTGGATGAAGTGGTTAAGCATTTTTCCAAAGAAGACAATTTCCAGCTGGAAGAACTTCCGAAAATTGCAATTGTAGGAAAACCAAATGTTGGTAAATCCTCCATTATCAATACATTTCTTGGCTATGAACGCCATATTGTCACCCCGATAGCCGGCACCACCCGCGACTCCATCTTCACGCGCTATACAGGTTTTGGCTTCGACTTTTATCTCATCGATACCGCGGGTCTGCGCAAAAAGAAAAAGGTGGAAGACGATTTGGAATTTTATTCGGTGATGCGAACCATCCGAGCCATTGAAAATTGCGATGTCTGCATCCTGATGTGCGATGCCTCGCAAGGTTTTGATGCCCAGGATTTAAATATTTTCAGCCTCGCCGCCCGTAACCGCAAAGGCGTTGTCGTGGTCATGAATAAGTGGGATTTGATAGAAAAAGACAATAAAACCCATAAGCAATACGAAGAAGTGGTGATGAACCGCATCGCTCCCTTTACTGATGTGCCTATCATTTTCACTTCGGTCATCAATAAGCAGAGAATTTACAAAGTACTGGAGTCAGCGATACAAGTTTACAAGAGCAGAAGTCGTAAAATCAGCACTTCCGAACTCAACGACGTGATGTTGCCCATCATTAGCCAGACGCCCCCGCCGATGAACAAGGACAAAGTCATCCGAATCAAATACGTGACGCAGTTGCCCACGTCATTTCCAGCTTTTGCCTTTTTCTGCAATCTTCCTCAGTATGTCAAAGACAGTTACAAGCGTTATTTGGAAAATAAAATCCGCGAAAACTGGGATTATTCCGGTGTCCCGATGGAAATTTATTTCCGAAGAAAATAATTATTGACTTTCAAGACGAGATTTTTCTTTAGGGCGTCATGGCTTCGTATGTCGTTTGCGCGGCGGCAGCCTAATACCATCATGGTACCTCCATCCCCGCGCCGCGCCAGGACATCAGAGGTTCATCCTGTTCCGAGGACTTCGTCCCCGGTTACTAATTGTGGTGTCTTTCAGACACCGCCGACTCACCGTCACAATGCCGGCAGCAGCCCTCAGTTGATACAAGCGGTTACTCAAACACTGCCTTTCAGGCAGAATACCAAAACAACTAAACCCTAAGCCCTTAACCCTTAACCCTTACCCTCCCGACATCCCATTTTATTGCCTTTGACTACGCATCACCCAAGTCACCCGAAACTTTTTTCTTAAACATTGAATATCAGAATATTACAGACAATTCGCAATAAGGATGTCAAAGTTAGGAACTTACGTTGCGTACCTCTGGCATGCCGATATCCTTCAATTTCCGCCACTCCAGACTGCGGAATTCAAAGTTCTCGCTTCTTGTTTTTCAGTTATGTTCAGAGAGCGAAGCGAGCGGAAAGTTATATCCTTTTACCAAAAAATATTGCCCCTTCAGGCAACATTTTTATTCACACTTCGTCTTTCAAAGAAAATAAATTGTATCTTTGCAAAAATATTATTTACTATGAAGTGTAAAAGTTTTTTTATTGGAGTGTTAGCAATGCTGTTGGGCTTGAATATAATGGCACAAAACAGCGGCTCGCCTTGCCCTGAGAATATCGATCCTTTCTGTACTGAAGACAACGACTTTGGAACAGCCTATACTTCGCATACGGGTATTTCATCGGCCGCATCTTTTTTAGGATCATCTTCTTATTCATGCTTGACTACAACACCCAACCCTTGTTGGTATTATATGCAAATTCAGGATCCGGGTAATTTGCTGATTTATATCGAACAACGTACTGGTATAAACCCAACGACACACGTGCCTACAGGTTCTACATTGGACATCGATTTTGCATGTTGGGGTCCTTTTACCGCTACCGATAGAGCTGATTTTATCACAAACTTGTGCAATGAGAACTATACACTTACCAATGCGGGTTCCACACATCGTCCTAGTAATGGAAATCACAATGGGAATGTGGGCGGTTTTCCTACAGGAACAGCTATTGATTGCAGTTATGATCCAGCGGGGACAGAATGGTGCTTTATTCCCAATGCCCAACCTGGACAATGGTATTTGCTTCTTGTTTGTAACTATTCAGGCAGTCCAGGTTATTTTAGCTTTACTTCACAAAGTACTTCTAGTTATCCCGGCGGTCAACAAGCTACCACCAACTGTAACTTGTTGAACAGTGGTGACTCCAACTCTCCCATCTGCGAAGGCGCCACCCTTGAATTATGGACCACCGACCCGCATCCTGGCGTTACCTACAATTGGCACAGCCCTACAGGACAAACCTATCCTACTACGCAAACAATGTTGAGTATTCCCAATGCCACAGCCGAAATGACAGGCGAATGGACCATGACACTTTCAAATGCTTCACAACAGTCTAACGCAGCTATCATCGATGTGGTGGTTTATCCGGCTCCAGTTCCTGAAATCGTATGTGATCACGAACACGTTTGCCAAGGAGACAGCATTCATATTTCTGCTGTAGATTATGATCCTTTGGCAACTTATATCTGGTCTGGGAAACCCATCAATAGTACGCAAGATTATGAGCCGGTGGCTATGAATACTCCTGAATTTGATTACCAGCCCGAATCAAGTACCCGTTTTGTCTTGGTGGCTCAGGCCAACGACTGTATGGGCGTCGACTCTTTCGATGTGGCTGTCACTCCGAATCCGGATATTAACATCAACATCACCAAACCTTTCATTTGCTTTGGTGACAATACTTCCATTACCGCAACAGGCGGCAGCTACTATCGTTGGTCCGGAGGAAGTACAAGTACTTCTGCAAGTATTAATGTCAGTCCTACGATGACCACAGATTACACTGTAGAAGTTACTACGGATGCAGGTTGTAAAGATGATACTACCGTAACCATTACCGTTAATCCGGAAATTACACTTTCTTACGAACAATATCCTTCATATTGCGGTTTGCCGACGGGTGAAATTACAATGGCAACCTTGGGTGGTACACCTCCTTATACCTATAACAGCACACAGGTAAACTTTGTGGATAATATTGCAAGTGGCTTGAATTCAGGTTCTTATAATGTTACTATGATTGATGCGGAAGGTTGTACGAAAAGTATGACTGCGGAGGTCGGATTAGTGCCTGGTCCTGAAGCGTGCTTTATCTTTACTTCCAGTGATGATGTGCAAATGGCAGTGGCCAACTGCACTCCTGGCGGTACAAACAACAACTATTTCTGGGATTTTGGCGATGCGGTAACCTCAACGGAATTCAATCCAACACACGAATATCCGGAACCTGGTCGTTATAGCGTTTTTATGCAGGTGGAAGATGAACATGGCTGTATCGACTCTTTACGTCAGGACTATCTTATCAACGGACCTGTCTATTTTCCCAATGCTTTCACGCCTAATGGTGATGGCGTTAACGATGAAATCGGGGTTATCGGCCGCACTATCCAGGAAGAGGATTTTTTGTGGGTAGTATATAGTCGAAATGGCCAAATGGTATTTATGAGCACTAATCCCACTTTGTTATGGGACGGCAATATGCCCAATGGTCAGAAGGCACCCTCAGGTGTATATGTTTATTCTTTGAAATATAAAGATGTCAATGGAAATCATTTCGAAAGGGATGGAAGTTTCACATTGATTAGATAATCCATAAAATAACATTAGCATGAATCCATTATTTTCTGCAGAAGTTTATCAAAATAGAAGAAATCAACTCAAAAAGTCTGTAAAATCGGGTATCGCCATTTTCTTAGGCAATGGCGAAGCTTCGATGAACTATCCATCCAACACCTATAAATTCCGTCAGGATAGCAACTTCTTATACTTTTTTGGCTTACCGATAGCTGATGTTGCCGCTATTATCGACTTTGACGAAAATCGTGATATCATCTTCGGTGATGATTTTGGCATTGATGACATCATTTGGATGGGAAATCAACCTACTTTGGCTTCTTTGGCAGAAAAAGTGGGCGTAAAAGAAGTTATGCCGATGGCGAAATTGGCGGAATACGTTCATGCGGCGCAAGCAGCAGGTCGTAGGGTTCATTTCACGCCTCCTTATCGTGGCGACAATAAAATTTGGTTGTCCAATATTACCGACATCAATGTCAATAACATCCGCAACCATGCTTCTGTGGAATTGATTAAAGGCATTGTCAATTTGCGTTCAGCTAAGGAAGCTTGCGAAATCGAGCAGATGGAAAACGCTTGTGAAATTGGCTACAAGATGCATACTGCTGTTATGCGTCGTTGTGTGGCAGGCACTCCGGAATTGGAATTGGCAGGCTTGGCAGAAGGCATCACCTTACAATATGGTAATGGCGTTTCCTTCCCCGTTATTTTGTCACAGCACGGCGAAACGTTGCACAATCATGGTCACGAGGCTATTCTGCAGAAAGGCAATATGTTACTGATGGATGCGGGTGCCGAAAACTTGATGAATTATTGTTCAGACAATACCAGAACCCTGCCTGTGGATGGTCATTTCACTCAAAAGCAGCAGGAAATTTACGAGATTGTCTTGAAAGCCAATATGGACTGTATCAACGCAGCCCATCCAGGGATGTATAACAAGGAATTGCATACGATGGCTTGCAAAATCATAGCTGAAGGCTTGTCTGCTTTAGGTTTGATGAAAGGCGATGTTGACGAGGCCGTTCGCCAGGGAGCTCATGCTTTGTTTATGCCTCATGGTTTGGGTCATCAACTTGGTCTTGATGTTCACGATATGGAAGACCTTGGCGAAAAATACGTTGGCTATGATGAAACTGTCACCCGTAGCGACATTTTCGGTTGGGATGCGCTTCGTATGGCCCGCGAACTACGCCCCGGCTTCGTTGTTACCATTGAACCCGGTATTTATTTTATCCCTCAACTGATTGATATCTGGAAGAAAGAAAAGAAATTCGAACAGTTTATCAATTATAATAAGGTTGAAGAATATCGCGATTTTGGTGGCATCCGCATTGAAGACGACTTGCTGATTACCACAAACGGTCACAAGGTGTTAGGCCCCGCCATTCCTAAAACGCCAAGCGAGTTAGCAGAAATTATCGGAAAATAAATCAATCAAATATTAATTATAAATATCTATATGAAAATTTTAGTTCTCAACTGTGGAAGTTCGTCAATCAAATACCAGCTGATTGACATGGCCAACAATGCCGAACTCAAAGCTAAAGGTCTGGTAGAACGCATTGGTTTGGAAATGGGTGAATTTACCCACAAGCCCGTTGGCAAAGACAAGTACTACATTCAAACTCCTATTGCAGATCACGAAGTAGGTGTAAATCTGGTTTTGAAAGCGCTTACGGATCCCGTTCACGGTGTCATTAAAGACCTTAACGAAATCGGTGCAGTAGGTCATCGTGTAGCTCATGGTGGAGAATATTTCAAGGAAAGTATGGTCTTGGGTGAAAGAGAAATCGAAGAAATCAAGAAATTGTGCGAATTGGCACCTCTTCACAATCCAGCCAGCTTATTGGGTATTAAGGTTATGCAGAAATTGCTGCCCAACATCAAGCATGTTGGTGTTTTCGACACTTCTTTCCATCAGACAATGCCAGCAGAAGCTTTCTTGTATGCAATTCCTTTTGAATATTATAAAAACAATAAGGTTCGTCGTTATGGTTTCCATGGCAGCAGTCACAAATATGTTGGCCCCAAAGCTGCTGAAATTGCCGGCGTTGACTATAAGAATTCAAAAATCATCAGCTGCCATTTGGGCAATGGTGCTTCTATTTGTGCTATCAAAAACGGCAAATCCGTTGATACCTCTATGGGCTTTACTCCAGTAGAAGGCCTGGTAATGGGTACTCGTTGTGGCGATCTCGACCTTGGCGCTTTGATTTATATCGCTGAAAAAGAAGGAATGGATTTCAAAGCGATGAATACTTTCATCAACAAGAAATGCGGTTTGCTTGGCGTTTCAGGTAAAAGCGTTGATATGCGAGACATTCGTGCTGGCAAGGACAGCGGTGACGAACGTTCAACCTATGCTTTCAATATGTTTGCTTATAGAGTTAAGAAATATATTGGTGCGTATGCGGCAGCTATGGGTGGCGTTGACGTAATTCTGTTCACTGGTGGTATCGGCGAAAACGCTTGGTTCCAGCGCGAAGCCATTTGTGATGGCCTTGAATTTTTGGGCTGCACCTTGGACAAGGCAGAAAATGAACGTCTCGCAGGCGAAGACGGTATTATTTCAACTCCCGACTCACGCGTGAAACTTGTTTCTGTAACTACAAATGAAGAATTGGTTATTGCTACCGATACTTACAACCTTGTAAAATAGTGAATGCTAATAAGATAGCTATTATCGCCGATCAGAATGCGATGATGCTGTTTCCGAATTACTTTGACAAACTTTGGGAGGATATCCCAAAGTTTGTTTTTTCTGTTCTGCCAGGCGAAAGCAATAAGTCGATAGAGGAAGCAACTTATCTATGGCGGAATTTGCAAAACAACCATTTTGACGCTAATAGTCTGATTGTAAATTTCGGTGGAGGGAAAGTAACGGATTTGGGAGGTTTTGTCGCTTCAACGTACCATAGAGGCATTCCTTTTATTAATGTGCCCACAACGTTGTTGGGTATGATTGATGCCGCCATTGGTGGAAAGAATGGTGTCAATTTGGAACAAGTCAAAAATGCCGTCGGTACGTTTTGTCTGCCGCAGGATATTATCATAGATACGATTTTCCTAAAGACCTTGCCTCCTTATCAGTTGCTCAATGGCTTCGGTGAGATGATAAAGTATGCATTGATTGGAAGTCAAGAACTATGGAATGAGATAAAATCATTATCAACCATTCATTATTATGAAATAAAAAAGGAATGGATAGATTTTTGTATTGATTTCAAAAAAAAGATAGTGGCAAAAGACCCATACGACCAGAATCTGCGTCATATTTTGAATTTCGGGCATACGGTGGGGCACGCCATAGAATCGCTCTGTATGGCGAAAAACCGGCCCATAGCGCACGGACATGCGGTAGCCTTAGGCATTATTGCCGAAGCACATATTTCAGCCCATTGTCATCAGCTTTCTTTTGCGGATTACGAAGAAATAAAAAAAGTAATTTTATCCTTATATCAATTTAATGATAGTATTCTTCAAAGGGCAGAAATGTCGCAATTGATGGATTATATCAGTCTGGATAAGAAAAATAATGATAACTTACTTAATTTCAGTTTATTAGATAAAATTGGTCAAGCAAGTTATAATCATTATATAGAAGAAAGTCATTGTCGCGAAGCGGTATTGAATATGATGTAAATGCAACATTTCAACAAAATTTCCGTATTTTTGCAATTTCAAATTTATACTAAAAATGAATAAAGAAGAAAGAGAGCAGATTATAGCGATGATGAATCGGGAGGTTGTTCCTGCCATAGGTTGTACAGAACCCATCGCTGTAGCATTAGCGGTAGCAAAAGCCACCGAAATTTTGTCGGTTTTGCCCGAAAGAATTGATGTTTTCTTGAGTGCCAATATGCTCAAAAACGCCATGGGCGTTGGTATTCCTGGTACGGGAATGGTGGGACTTCCTATTGCCATTGCATTGGGAGCTTTGATTGGCAAATCAAATTATCTGCTTGAAGTTCTGAAGGATACAACTCCAGAGGCGGTAGAAAAAGGCAAACAGTATATTGCTGAGAATCGTATCCATATCGCTCAAAAAACCGAAACCGCAGAAAAATTGTACATCGAAGTCCAGGTTCAGAATGGAAGTGGGAAAGCTAAAGTAATTATTTCTCACGACCATACTAATTTTACATGGATTAGCAAAAATGATAAGGTTATTTTGGATATGTGTAATGTGGTTGCGGAAGAACAAAACAATGAAGATGTTGCTTTGAATCTTCATAAAGTCTATGAATTTGCCACTTCTGCCCCGCTTGATGAAATCGATTTTATCTTGAAGGCTGCAGAGTTGAATGACAATGCTTCGCAGGTAGGCTTCAATAAGGTTTGTGGACACTCGTTGGGAAATTTGATTTTGAATCAGCCCAATGAAAAATTCTTTGGGGTAAACAGTTTGTATGCCAAGATTTTGTCTGCTACCTCTGCGGCCTGCGATGCCCGCATGGCTGGTGAAAAAGTCCCAGTGATGAGTAATTCTGGTAGTGGCAATCAAGGTATTGCGGCGACCATGCCCGTGCTGGTTTATGCCCGCGAACGGCAAAAATCACGGGAAGAGCTTGTCAGAGCGTTGATAATGAGTCATTTAACTGTAATTTATATCAAACAGCATTTTGGCAGACTTTCGCCATTGTGTGGGTGTGTGGTGGCTGCTACCGGTTCAGCTTGCGGCTTAACCTACCTGATGGGTGGCACTTTCAATCATATTGCCTTTGCTGTAAAGAATATGATTGCCAATATTACAGGGATGATTTGTGACGGTGCCAAACCCAGTTGCTCGCTAAAGGTGGCAACAGGCGTATCTACGGCCATTTTGTCATCAATGCTGGCGATGGATAATGAAACGGTAAGTTCCGTGGAAGGCATCATTGACAATGATGTGGATCAATGCATACGCAATATGACGGCCATTGGAAATGAAGGTATGACGGCTACCGATCCTTTGGTGTTGCAAATGATGACGCACAAGAAATAGAAAACACCTTTCGTTGCGAATACAGCAATATGGCGGCTAAAATTGCGCCTATTACATCTGAAATGGTACAGGACAACCAAACGCCAGTCAATCCGTCGTATCCCCAGTAAGTCAAGAGGAGGGGAACCAAATAGCAAAGTGGTACCAAGAATAAAACCTGTCTCGAAAGACTGGTAGTGATGGCAATCCATGGCTTGTCAATAGACTGGAAAAAATTAGAGTTGACAATGGTAAAGCCGATAAGCGGGAACATCACCATTAAAAATCTCATGGCGTGAGCACCAATAGCAACCAATTGGTTGTCGTGAGTGAAAATGCGGACCAGAAAATGAGGGAAGATGCACGATATCAAAGAGCCGATAAAACCTACCAACACACAAATTTTCATAGTCAAAACATAAACTTCTTTTAAGCGGGAGTATTGACCGGCACCGAAATTGTAACCTGCGATAGGCTGCATTCCTTGGCAAATGCCGATGAAAAGCATGACAAGCAGACTGGCGAAGGTGTTGACAATGCCATAAGCGCCGACAGCCAGGTCGCCGCCGTAATATAACAATTGCGAGTTCAAAAAGGCAACAACGCCCGAAGCTGCGACATTCATTAAAAACGGACTCAATCCAATCATGGTTATATTTTTGAAAATATAGCCTCTTGGTGTCCAAGCATGTGCTTTAAACCTGATGAAAGAGTTCTTGTTGACGAAATGCAAGATGGAAACCAGCGCTGTGCATGACATTGAAATGGTGGTGGCCCAAGCCGCACCAGCAATGCCCCAACCGAATCCAAAGATGAAAATCGGATCCAAAATCATATTGATGATAGCACCGCCTACCAGAATGTACATCGATTTTGAAGGATAACCTGAGGCGCGTATCAAGCCCGTCAGGTTGAAGGTGACGGTGGTGAGGAACATCCCCGGCAATACAATGTACATGTATTCTTTGGCATAGCTGATGGTATCGACAGTGGCACCGAAACTTGCCAGAATGCCGTCCATAAACAGATAACCACAAAGCATAACAATGCCACCAAGCACAATGGTAAAAATCATACTGTTACCCAGAATGTTTTCAGCCCAGTTTATGTCTTTTCGACCTAAAACAATAGACATTCGAGAGGCTGAACCAACGCCAATGAGAGAACCAAAGGCATGAATGATATTCATGATAGGCATTGTGATGGCTAAACCGGCAATGGCCAGCGCCCCAACACCTTGTCCGATGAAGATACGGTCGACGATATTATAAATGGAAGCGATGATCTGACTAATTACCGCCGGCCAGGCATACAGCCATAGCAGTTTGCCCACTCTTTCCGTCTCCAATTCCCTGGTCCGATCAATTTGCCCCATATTATTAACTTATGTCTTTTTTAGTTTTGGTATTTTTCATTGCTCATTGCACACTGCCAACTCACTAAAAAGCTTTAATTTTTTTATTCGCTTCGGGAGCCGGCTGCCAGGTAGCATTTTGGAAAACGATGCAGAATGTTTTTTGTTCGTCCGTTGCGGAATTCTTCAAAATGCCAGTTTGAGAAGCACAAAATTTGTGATTTGAATAATCAATGGAAACAAGTGTGGTGCTTAATTCTGTTCCTTGCCACAAGGGAAAACCATTGGCATCCAGGTTGTTTTCGCTTTCCATATATTGCAGTGCGGCATTGGCACAAGTTCCGGTTTTATTATCCATCCATCCCGAATATTGAGGATAATCGTTTCCAGATGAATATATCCAAAATCTCAGTTGGGTCGGTATGGTTTGAACATCGAGAATCAGCTGCTGTAATTCTAAAATTTCTTCGTCGATTTTAATGAAAACGCCATCATGTTCTGGCGTAAAGGTGCCAGGGATAACCGTAGGTGTTTCAACATTGTTGTCGTTATCTTTCAAAACATTGTCTTTCTTGCAAGCCGAAAACGTCAGCAAAAAACACGCCAAGACATAGAAAAATTTAATACTTTTTTTCATCAATGATGAGGATTAAAATAAGTTTGCAAACTTACGTAAATTTTGGGAATTGTATCTTGGAAAACCCATCATTGAAAATTACTGCAAAATTGCATGCTGGGAAATTGAAAAAAATAGTATTTTTGCAATCTTAAACTAATTGCAATGATAAGCAGACGTTATTTGAGAACCAAGGTGATGCAAGCCATCTTTGCTCACCAAATGAATGATAAGGAAGATGCTGGAGATGCCGAAAGAAAATTGTCCGAAGCTATCCAATCATGCTACACATTGTTCATTTATTTTTTTTCACTTATTTCCGAAATTTATAGATATAGACTTAACAAATTGGAAGATCTGAAACTCAAAATAAATCCAACGGAAGCAGATCTTAATCCTAATACCAAATTCGTTGACAATAAAGTCATTCAGCAAATTGATGACAATGTTATTCTGAACAAACTTTATAAAGAACTGAATATCAATTGGAGCAATGATACAGATTTTATTGTCCAAGTGAATCATGCAATACTAGAACTTCCTGAATATCAGAATTATATGAAAAATCCAAATCAAAATTATAAGGATGATAAAAAGTTGGTTCTGCGTATTATAGAAAAGATTTTTGTTGAAAGTGAATTGATACATTGGTTTTTTGAGGAGAAAAATGTGCACTGGTTTGACGACTATAACGATGCCTTATTGATGCTTTACAAGAATGTCAGCTTGTTTGAAGAGGCGGATGGAGACCATTGCCCCATAGATCCCTTATTCAAGAAAACCGAGGAGGGGCAGGATAGCGATGTGGATTTCTATAAAAAATTATTCACTTTGACGCTGGCTCACGATAAGGAATATGAAAAGAGAATAGAGCAGAAGCTTCAGAATTGGGAATTGGAACGTGTGATGGGACTTGACATCATTTTAATAAAGATGGCTCTTTGCGAATTCACCCAATTCGAAAGCATTCCCATCAAGGTGACCATCAATGAATACATCGAATTGGCGAAAACGTACAGCACAGGCAAAAGCAAACTGTTTATCAATGGTATGTTGGATTCGTTGGCTATTGATTTGAAAAATGAGGGGTTGCTGCACAAAATGGGTAGGGGCTTGATTTAATTTTTGGAAAAATGGAAATAAGAAATATCATAGCGTTTTTGCTCATTGGACTAATGATGGCGAGTTGTGGTTCTGGAAGTGGCACCGGTGAGATTACTACGGAAGTGGTGCACAACCCGATGACAGCGGAAGGTTTATCGAAGAATTCCGCGGAAAAAATGCCTGTCCTCACTTTCGAAACCTTGCAATATGATTTTGGTCGCGTCATCAAAGGTGAAAAGTTGAGTTATGCTTTCAAGTTTACCAATACTGGGAAGTCGGACCTTATCATTTCGAGTGCCCGTTCATCTTGTGGTTGTACCACCACGACACCCCCGGCTGCACCTATACGTCCTGGTGAAACGGGTGAAATCAAGGTTTCATTCGATTCGAAACAGCAGACAGGTGAAGTAACCAAGCGAGTGGTTGTTTCTGCCAATACTTATCCTGTGCAAACCACTCTTATTTTAAAAGCGAACGTAATAGATATGTAGTTTTAATATTAATTATAAAATAGTAATGAAAATGAATGCTTTATTTAGTTTATTGATGGCTCCCGCCGATGGTCAGGCAGGTGGAATGGGGAATGGTTCTATGACTTTGATATTTATTCTTTTACTGATTCTGATTTTTTACTTTTTCATGATTAGACCTCAGCAGAAAAAGCAAAAACAAATTGAAGAATTCCGCAGCAAGTTGGCTAAGGGAGATAAAATTGTTACCATTGGTGGTCTTCACGGAAAAATCGTCGAAGTAAACGATGCGACTTTTGTTGTTGAAATTGCTGACGGAGTAAGAATTACTATTGAAAAAGCAGCTGTTTCCATTGATGAAAATGCAGCAAAGAAAGCAAATAATTAAATAGAGCAATGCAGGAAGAACAAAAAAGCAAAAAAAGAAAACTTCGTTTACCATCTCTGTCATTTCTTGTATGTCTGATTTTGTCGGCGTTGGCTTGGTTTGTCCTCAATTTTTCGAAAGACCAGGTTCAAACCTTGGAATACAAAGTAGTTTGTTCTTTTTTGCCGGAAGGCAAAAAATCCTGTACTTTATCAGATACAACCTTATTGTTGACATTCAACACACGTGGACTCAATTATCTTTCACCGCGTTATTCTAAAGCAAATCGTATTATAGATCTGCCTGTTTCTGAGTTGATTAAAAATAAGTCCCAAAGAAGTGCTTACACTTTTTCCAACAAGGAATTAAGAGATTTTCTGCAAGAAATGGGTTACGATGAATTGCAGTATGTGCAGAAACCTGAAGTGATAACTCTTTATATACGCTAAATTATGATTAAGATAGCTCTTACAGGCGGAATAGGAACGGGAAAAACTTTTATATCTAAGAATTTCATCAAAATGGGCATCCCCGTTTTTTATGCGGACGAAGAAGCCAAGAAATGTTATCAAATTCCTGAGATTATAGATACCCTGAGAACCTTATTTGGGAAAACCATATTTACACGTAATAAATTGGATTTCAAAAAGATGGCAAAGGTTGTCTTTTGTAATCCTAAAAAAAGAGAATTGGTTAACCAATTGATTCATCCGAAAGTGATGGAATCTTTTGATGCATGGTCTGAGAAGCAGAATTCGCCTTCGGTAATGCTTGAGGCTGCTGTTATTTTTGAAAACGACCTTGCAAAATTTTTTGATATGGTCATTGTGGTTGATGCGCCGGAAGAGGTTCGTTTCGAACGTATACGCAAGCGTAATCCGTCACTTACGGAAGTAGAAATTCGCGCGCGTATGGCAGCACAAATGCCACAGGAAGAAAAGTGCCGTTTGGCTGACATGGTGATTTACAACGGTTGAAGAAGTCCGGAGTGTTAATTTCTACTCATTTTTGTTGATATTTTTTCAAAAAAATTTTTTTTATCTCTGCAGGAAAAAAAGGATATTTTGTATTTTTGCACAAAATTGGGATAATGAAAATTAATTTAATATATAAACACTTAAAATATCAAAGGAGGACCTTATCGTGTTAAAAAACAGATGCCTTATAGACCCTTCGGATTTCACACGCGAGGAGTTTCGCGAAATCTTTGATTTGGCACATCAGATTGTTGCAGATCCGGAAAAATTTGGGAAGAGTTGCGAAGGTAAAATCTTAGCGACTCTTTTTTATGAACCGAGTACCCGTACGCGTTTTAGTTTTGAAGCGGCCATGCTTCGTTTGGGTGGTAAAGTCATAGGTTTTTCTGAACCTAATTCGAGCTCTACGGCAAAGGGAGAAAGCATTGCCGACACCATCCGTACCATTGAATGCTACGCCGACATCGCCGCCATGCGCCACCCGAAGGAAGGTGCCCCTCGCGTCGCAAGTCACTACATCCATATGCCTCTCATCAATGCGGGTGATGGCGGACATCAACACCCAACCCAAACCCTCACCGATATTTTGACAATTGAGCGTCTCCGTGGCAATGTTGAAAATAAAACCTATGGTTTCTGCGGCGACTTGAAGTTCGGGCGTACCGTTCACTCTCTCATCAAATTCCTCAGCAATTATGAAGGCGTAAAATTTATCTTGATTTCTCCTGAAGAACTCCGTGTGCCTGAATACATTCGCGAAGAAGTCATCAAGAAAAAGGGCATTCCTTTCCAGGAAGTTCAAGAAATGGAACCCTATATGGGCCAGCTTGATTTCTTGTATATGACCCGCGTGCAGCGCGAACGTTTCTTCAATGAAGAAGACTACATCCGCTTGAAAGACCGCTTCATTCTTGATATGGACAAGATGTCTTATGCTCGTCCTGATACCTATATCTTGCACCCACTTCCACGTGTCAATGAAATCAGCGTCGAAGTCGATTCCGACCCGCGTGCACAATATTTTAACCAAGCCAAAAACGGGATGTATGTCCGTATGGCATTGATACTTAAATTATTAGGAATCTATTAAAATTGATAACCATGTTAGAAATCACCAGTATCGACAAAGGTATTGTCATCGACCATATCAAAGCAGGTTTCGGTTTTCAAGTGTACAATTATCTCAAACTCGACAAAGCCGAATATAATGTTGCCCTAATTACTAATGCTTTCAGCCAGAAAATGGGCAAAAAAGATATTATCAAAATCAACAATGTCATTGATATCGACTATAATTTCTTAGGACTTATCGACCCTAATATCACAGTGAATATCATTGACAACGGAAAAACCGTGAAAAAGGTGAAATTGGAAGTTCCTGCCGTGGTACGCAATATCATCAAGTGTAAGAATCCACGCTGCGTCACATCAGTAGAACATTACTTTGATCACGTTTTTCATCTCGTTGATCCTGTAAAACGTTCATATCGTTGCGAATATTGCGATGATATCGTCATTCCTTATCCAGCAAAATAATAGCATTCTTTAATATTCCATATTAACAAAAGACTGTTTATTATATCTTTATATTTATTGAATTTAGCTGCAAATAATGTTTTACTTTTGTACGCTATCAATATATGGGATATAATGAAAGTCTTTCGTTTTATAATGGTCTGTGTATTGGCGTTGGCCGTTGTGGCGGGCATTGTCTTGTCTGTCATTCATCTGCCCAAACGTCCTTGTTCAGGCTATGATTTTCAAGTCAATTACGAAGGACAGTATCCTGTCATCAGCGAAGAAGGAATTGCACAAGCAATTCAGGATAAGGGAATCAAAACCATTGGTACGGCAATGAAAGATGTCAATTTGGAAGCCATTGCTGAATTATTGCGACAGAATCCTTATATCGAAAGTGTTAATCAAGTTCGCTTTTCGGGAACGAAACTGAAAATCGACATTACGTTGAAGCAAATCCTACTGCACGTTTATGCACAGGATGGCCAGCAGTATTTTGTCGATGAGCAGGGTTTTTTGCTTCCCTATTCTGGTGACGTTACTGAAAATGTGATGGTTGCCAATGGCAAAATCAACGAGCGATATGTCAAAGGAAAAAATATTTCTAAAGCCAAAGGCAATCTGAATCGTGTGTATCAAATTGCTACCAGCATCAACGAAAACGATTTTTGCAGAGCTCAATTCAGACAGTTCTATGTAGATGCAAGCGACGAGGTGATTCTTGTACCTACCGTAGGTCGTCACGTAGTGCTATTCGGCACTGAAAAAAACAGTGAAGAAAAGTTGTTCAATCTGCAACAAACCTACGAAAACGGTTTGGCTTATTTAGATATGGATGCCTATTCGGCATTGGATGTTCGCTTTAAAAACAGGGTTATTGCTAAAAGGAAATAATGGTATGGGTCTGAAAAAAGAAATGGAAACACAAGAGAACGGGCAACCGAAACTGATGGTCGGCCTGGATATCGGCACAACCAAGATTGCCGTTATTGTCGGTTATGAAAGCGACGGAAAAATTGACATTGTTGGTTATGGCAAGGCCGAATCCTTGGGTGTCCAGCATGGTTTGATTTACAATGTAACAAAGACTACCGATGGCATCAATACCGCTAAAGAGCAAGCAGAAGCGCGCATTGACAATTTTATGGTTGAAGATGTTTTTGTCGGTATTGCTGGAAGACACATTAAAAGTATTGAATACAAGCACGTTCTCACTCGTCTGAATGGAAAAGACCGAATTATCCAACAGGATGAAATAGACCAGATGTTGAAGGATTTATACAGTATTTCCGTTCCAGACGGCGAACAGATTATTACTGTTATACCACAACGTTATGTGATAGATCATAGCCGTCAGACTTATGAACCTGTTGGTGAGTTGGGTGAGATTATTGAAGGTTATTATCAGTTGGTTACTGGTAATGAAAGAGAAATCAACAAAATATTGATGTGCGTGGGGAACGCGCAATTGAAGACAAAAGATATTATTCTTGAACCTATTGCCTCGGGTTTGTCTTGCCTTAGCGATGAAGAGAAAAAGCGTGGGGTAGCTTTGATTGATATCGGTGGAGGTACGACAGACCTTATCATCTATTACGAAGGCAATCCCGTTTTTACGAAAGTAATTCCTATCGGAGGAAGTATCATCACCAAGGATATTGCCCAAATTTGTTCCATCACAGAAGAGCTAGCAGAGGATATTAAAAAGAAACATGGCACTTGTATAGTCGCCAACAGCAATTCCGACCATTTCATCAGCCTTCCTCAATTTCATGCAGCACCTGTACGGCAAATTAACGAAGCTCATTTGGCAACCATCATCAATTACCGCGTTCAAAACGATATTTTGAATAAGGTTAAGGAAGAAATTGAAAATTCAGGCTATGCCAATAAATTGCTGGCTGGCGTGGTTTTAACAGGTGGCGGTTCAACACTTAGACATATTAAAGAGCTGTGTGCCTATACGCTGCAAAAGAGTGTTCGTATCGGAAATCCTGAAATGGGATTCCTCCATAATATTCCCGCAGAATTGAAGAATCCCATGTATGCTACTTCGTTAGGTTTGCTGAAGTATGGCATTCTCCAGAATAAAATCGATGAAGAAGAAAATCCTGAAGAACAGGAATCGATAACACCTAAAAAAACAGAAACTGAAAAGAAAAAAGCAGGGAAGACAGATAGTAAACCTAAAGGTGGTAACAATGGAAAACGAAAAGGTTCATTTTTTGGGGATATCCAAAAATGGTTTGAAGATATCATTGAACCCATGGAATAAACTTTACAACGAACAATATTTATCAGAAAAAAAATAAAATAATAAAGATAATATGAGAGAGAAAATTGATTTCACCCCCGATTTTGGAACAAAAGAAAATTCATCCATTATCAAAGTCATTGGCGTTGGCGGTGGCGGTGGTAATGCCGTGAAGCACATGTACAGTGAAGGTATTGTTGGTGTTGACTTTTTAATTTGCAATACGGATAGACAGGCATTGGAAAACAATGTTATTCCTTCCAAGTTGGTTTTGGGAGAAACCGGTTTGGGTGCTGGTGCAAAGCCTGAAGTAGCACGAAAATTGGCAGAAGAAAGCATTGAAAAGCTCAAAACTTTCATTGGTGAAGAAACGCAAATGTTGTTCATTACGGCTGGTATGGGCAAGGGTACGGGTACCGGTGCTGCCCCTATTGTTGCAAAAGTTGCACACGAAATGGGTATTTTAACCATTGGCGTTGCCACTTTCCCTTTCCGTTTTGAAGGCAAGCCTTGCGAACAAAGAGCTAAGGAAGGTATCGCCGAACTCGAAAAATACGTTGATTCTCTCATCGTGGTGAAGAACCAGAACATCATGAAATACTATAATGATGAAGATGTGGATGTCGCATATTCACATGCTGACGATGTGTTGAAGAATGCTGTAAAATGTATTGCTGAATTGATTACGGTCAATGCCCAACAAAATATCGATTTCAATGATATTAAAACTATTATGAAGGATAGTGGTCATGCAATGTTGGGTTTAGCGGAGGCAAACGGCGAAGACCGTGTGGAAAGAGTTGTGGAAGAGGCACTTTCTTGCCCGCTAATCAGCGAGGACGTCATTACGAAAGCCCAGAACTTCTTGTTCTTTATTAGTTATGGTCCAGACAAGAAACTCAAGATGTCGGAATTGGAAGCCTTGACAGAGAATTTCGAAAAATATCAAACCAGCGATTCTGATGTTATTTTCGGTCGCGCTTTAGATCCTAATTTGGGCGACAAAATCCGTCTTTCTGTCATCGTCACCAACTATGAGCATGAGCACCAGAAAGTCGCTTCAGAGGTTACCATTCCACCGATTGAAACTCAAAAGCCATGGGCGGATGTATTTGGTGAAACGACACCTTTGGATTTTAACCTGAACACCCAAGTCAATGACATTCCTACTCAACCTCAGACAAAAGAAGAAGATTCCATTTGGGCACAAACTCAGCAGATGCAAATGGAAATGCAAAGAAGAATGTCGGAGACCTTTGCCAATGTTCAAATTCAGCCACAAATGCAACCACAACCAGAGGCCCCGGTTGCTCAAGTGCAAGTTGCTGCTGTTCCCGTATCCAGCGATGTGTTTATGGCGGAACCTCAGCGTATAGGTTCAAATCAGACCTTGTATGAAGATGACGATTTTTTCAATGATTTAGTTAATACTCCAGCCATTTTGCGTGAGAAACGCCAGAATGACCTCGATGCACATAACATTTTCAATATGGATAATGATATGTCAGATTTCTTCAAAAATATTCCAGATTAGAAATATCTTTTCCCATTTTATAGATTCGGTTGCCCTCGACTTTCATCTTTGGAGTTGAGGGCTTTTTATTATGTAGGTTGACTTGAACCTAAAACTTTCGTAAAATATCGTTTCTCGTTCTAAGACTTATATTAGGCAAATCAGCACATAAATCCAGTGAGCTGCAATACCAGCGGCCAATCCACCAATAGTGTGAGCACCGATGGCCTTGCCAATAAGTTGACGATATCCGAGTGAGTCGAGCATAGCTGTGTGCGTGCTTAGGAAGCCGCTCCAGCACATTCCCATAGCGGTAAACACTGCGATGGCGTTGTGGTCGATGATGCCTGAAGAAATAAAGCGGGGCACCAAACCCAAAGCTGCGCCGACAGCACCTAAGGCAGTGATAGGAAAGGATATGAGTTCGGGACTTTTGAAACCGAAAAGCCAGTCGAAAACGAAATTGATTTTATCAGCAAGCCAGGTGATGATAGGAACACCTTCATAAGCAACGCCCATATAATTGCCGCTTTCGCCGCTAGGTCCAAATGTCATCATCATGACTAAGGTAGAGATAACCAAAACACCGGGGATGATGGCTAAGCCAATATTTACGCCGTCCTTGCCGCCATCGAGGATGGCATTGAGAAAACGCATGAAGATACTACCTTCGGTTTTGAAAGAAATCACTTCTTCGTCGCCACTTTCTTCCGAAATGGGCGCATCCAGTTCAGGGAAAGACTTTAATGTAAAAAACTGCATCAGACGCGTTGAAACGATGCTGCCGATGATTGCGCCAACAATGCCGATTAAAGCCCCTTTGGCAAAGCCCAAGGCGGTCATAAATGCCAGAACCACCAAACCCATGCCAAAGGCAGTGCCGAAATTAGTTAATGAAACCAATTGATATTTCTTGAAATAACGGCTGAAATTCTGGTCTTTGGAAAGTGTAATAATGGCGGGATTGTCGCTCAAAAATGTCATTACGGCACCCAATGCAGCCACACCGGGAAGATTGTACAGAGGCTTCATAAAGGGCCTAAGAATGTTTTCCAGCAAGCGGACAACGCCGAATTCGGTCAGCAGCTTGCCAATGGCACCCATCAGCACGCAAATGGCCATGATGTAAAAAACTGTTTCCAAAAGAAGATGATAAGCCGTCTGCATGAAAGTATTAAGCATTTTCGGCAAAGTCATTTTATAGGCTAAAAAAGAAAAAAAGCCAAGAATGATTACCAGAAAAATAAGGGCTTCAATAGATCTTCTGGTGGTAAATTTCATCTTGTGTTTTTTTGATGGATTGGGATTCTCCATCACTTTTTCCTCATTTATTGCAATGGCGTTTTCCATTAGGATAGATTTTATTTAACTTTTTTATTGATATATTTCATGAAATCGATGTACCAGGTAACACCTAAATTAATCGTTGGTTTGTAAACAGTTTCATTGGGAAGATAACCTTGGTCATTCCCTTCAAAGTCATTACGTATGAAATAATTTGTCAGAAAACCGTGGATTCTTACATCCGTACATTTCTTAGGACGATATTCAAAACCTATACCGGCAGAGGCATAAATTTGTCCAGGGATGGCAAGACAGTCCCAGTATTCTCCTGTAGCTAGAAAATAATTATATTCGTCAAGGTCTTTATTTTGTTCGTAACTACCTTTGATAAATATACTTATGTTTTCATTAAAGTAATAGTTGGCACAAGCGATCAAACTGAAATCGCGCATAATCTGATGTGTGCTGTTGGCGCGGTGGATGAAATCGAAATAGATGTCCCATTTTTTGAAAACCAGTTTGTTGCCGATGGCCAAATAGCACATATAGTGTGTCTTGTCACGCTGGAAAAGGCCGATGGAATAGCTTCCACGGAAAGGTCCGTAGCTACCGAACCATTGAAAATTATATGCCAAAAGTGAATTTTTGAAGGTTGATCCATAGTGAACATAAGGAGACGAAGAAATCTGAAGTGTTAATTTACTCTTTTCGTCTTTGGTCGTATATGAAGCAGATCCCATCAATTGGAAGCAGTAATAATTGTCCCAATAAAAAGTGGAGAAAAGAACGTCAATAGGGGGTGCGTCGTATTCGAAACCGCCAACAGTCATGGCATCTTTACCTAAACGCAAACTCCATCGGTCGTTGATTTTATAGTTAATCCACAAAAAGTCGGTATTGTCGAAGAAACTAACGCTTCCAGGATTGGCAACCACTCGTTGCCTGAAGTAGTAAGAAAAATGTTGGCTGATATTTCCGCCAACGATAATATTAAAATAACGTCCATTGAACCCGAAATTATTATCAAGGTGTTGGATGTTGCCATCGAGTTGCTGCAACATGGGATGTTCGTAGAATAGGTCCGCGCGTACTTCGATCTTCAGTGTGTTTAAAATGGGAACAGAATCGTTTTGAGCTAATACTCTTTGGAAGAAAATGCCCATTAATAATGCAATCAGTAAAGTTGAAACTCTTTTATTCATAAGAGAATTATCCTTAAAAAAATAAAAATGCAAAAGTACAGCTTTTTTACTATAAATAAGGTGTCATTAATCCAATTTTTTTAAGTAATTTTGCAAACCTTTTTTTTGAACATAAAACTTTAAAAATTATAACAATGCCAAGAATTTCAACCAAAGGGGAAACTATGCCCTCATCTCCTATCAGAAAGCTTGTTCCTTTTTCTGATGAAGCTAAAAAAAGAGGTGTTCACGTATATCACCTCAATATCGGACAGCCCGACATTGAAACTCCAGAAGGTGCTCGTCAGGCCGTTAAGAACTTCGACCAGAAGGTGATTGCCTACAGCCATTCTGCTGGTTTTATTTCCTGCCGCGAAAAGCTGGTTCAGTATTACAAAAGTGTCAACATCAATGTTACACCTGAAGAAATTATGATCACCACTGGTGGTTCCGAAGCCATCCTTTTCGCTTTCAACAGCTGCTTGGATTATGGTGACGAAGTAATCATCCCAGAACCTTTCTACGCTAATTATAATGGTTTCGCATTGACTTGCGGTGTAAAGGTTAAACCCATCATGTCAACCATCAACGACGGTTTTGCTCTCCCTTCCATCGAAGAATTCGAAAAAATCATCACGCCTAAAACCAAGGCCATTATGATTTGCAATCCTAACAATCCTACGGGTTATCTTTATTCGAAAGAAGAAATCCTAAAATTGGCTGAAATCGTTAAAAAACACGATTTATTCTTGTTTGCTGACGAAGTTTATCGTGAATTCTGCTACGACGGCATCAAGCATTTTTCTGTAATGGAAGTTCCTGAAATTGCGCAGAATGTTGTTCTTTTAGACTCTGTTTCAAAGCGTTACAGCGCATGTGGTGTTCGTGTTGGTGCTTTGATTACCCATAACAAGGATGTTTATTCTACTGCAATGAAATTTGCTCAGGCTCGTTTAAGCCCTCCAACTTACGGACAGGTTTTGACCGAGGCTGCAGTGGATACTCCTCAAGCCTATTTTGATGCAGTAATCAATGACTATGTTGCTCGTCGTAATACGGTTGTTGATGCCATCAACGCTATGCCCGGTTGCCTCTGCCCCAAACCGAAAGGCGCTTTCTATGCTGTAGCCCGTCTGCCTATCGACAATTCAGATAAGTTTTGCCGCTGGCTGCTCGAAGATTTCAACCTCAATGGCAAGACTGTTATGTTGGCCCCAGCAACAGGTTTCTACTCAACCAAAGGTAAAGGTACCGATGAGGTTCGTATCAGCTACTGCTTGAAAGTTGAAGATTTGAAGGAAGCCATGAAATGTCTTGAAGCCGCATTGAAAGCTTATCCGGGAAGAACTTTATAAGATTGTTTTTCATAATTTTACAGAGAGGTGGAGCGTAAGTTTCACCTCTCTTTTTTGTTGGATTTCATATAGCATAAGTTTTTTATGCCAATACAGTAAAATTTATATTCTTTTCTTTATCTTTCCTCTAAAAAAACAATCTTTATTCACTGGCGTAAAATTCCGAAATTTTATGTAAGTTTGCATCATTATTTATATCAATTCTGATTTATTCGACTGAAATAATTATATGGAAAAAATCATCCTTTTGGAGCCGGCAAACGCGGTAGGAATTTACGGACAGAATAACGGTAACATCGATTTACTGCGCAATATTTATCCCAAGGTGAAGATTACAGCCCGCGGTAATGAAATCAAAATTGTAGGCGAAGACAGCGAGGTGGAACTTTTTGCTTCACGATTTGAATTGTTGCAGAAACATTATGAGCAGTTTGGCAAGATTAATGAAAATGACATTTTGAATATTACAGCGTCAGAAGATGATAGTTTTTATCGGATGGATAGTAGCAGTATGGTGGACAATATTATTCTTCATGGGCGCGAAGGCAGAGTTATTAAGGCCATCACACCAAACCAGCGAAGGATGGTGGAGAGTGCAGCTAAGAACGATATGGTCTTTGCCATAGGTCCTGCTGGTACGGGAAAAACTTATACCGCTGTCGCACTGGCGGTGCGGGCACTCAAAAACAAACAGGTAAGGCGTGTGATCCTGACCCGCCCCGCCGTCGAGGCTGGTGAAAACCTGGGCTTTCTCCCTGGAGATCTTCGCGACAAACTTGACCCCTACCTCCAACCGCTTTATGATGCCCTCTGGGATATGATGCCCATGCAAAAACTCATTTCTTACCTCGATGACAAAACCGTCGAAATAGCCCCGCTCGCCTTTATGCGCGGAAGAACCCTTGATAATGCTTATGTCATTCTCGACGAGGCACAGAACGCTACCGAAAGCCAGATTAAAATGTTTCTTACCCGTATGGGCCGCAATGCCAAATTTTTCATCACGGGCGACATTACCCAAATCGACTTGCCCAAGCACCAGAAATCTGGCTTGATTAATGCTGGTAGAATTCTAAAAGGCGTTAAAGGTATTGATTTTATATACATGGATAATTCAGATGTGGTTAGACATCAGTTGGTTACAAAAATTATTCAACGCTACGAGCAGTGGGACGAAGAAAAGAATCAGCAACAACAGGAAAACGAAAAAGCGTGAAACCTCAACGAATGCTTTATCCTTTTGCCCTCATTTACGGGGGAATGGCAGCATTGAGACGTTGCCTGTTTCAGTGTGGCATTAAAAAATCTTATGTTCCTGATATTCCAACAATAGGAGTGGGCAATTTATCGGTTGGCGGTACGGGCAAAACCCCACACGTCGAATATTTAATCCGTTTGTTATCAAATGAATATGATATTGCGATCTTGAGCCGAGGTTATCGACGCAAAGGAAGCGGATTTGTTCTCGCCAATGATATCCCGTCTGGTCAACTTACTGCCAAGGTCATTGGTGATGAACCCTTGCAGTTTTTTACCAAATTTGCTCCGTTGAAAGTGGCCGTGGATGAAAAACGCCAAGATGGTATCCAAAAATTGTCTGAACGTTTCCCTGATTTGCAGGCTGTCATTTTGGATGATTGTTACCAGCATTTGCACGTGTCCCCACAGTGTCGTATTTTGATTACTGAGTATGATGCACCCTATTGTGATGACCTTCCGATGCCAGCGGGAAATCTCCGGGAAATGAAAAACGCTGCCCGTTTTGCAGATATTGTGATAGTGAGCAAATGTCCTGAATCTCTATCTTCTGCCGAGGCAGATCAGTTGAAAAACAGATTGAAACTGCAAGAAAACCAGCATATTTTCTTTACGAAGATGGTTTACGGGAATCCTTATCCTCTTAATGAAAAAGCACGTGTTTTTTCGGTTGATGAAAATACAGAAGTAGTTTTGTTGACCGCCATAGCTCATCCCGAGCCGCTGGTAAAATATTGTGAATCAAACCTTAAATTAATCTATCATTATCGTTTTTCAGACCATCATTATTTTTCTGAAAAAGAATTACAAAATATTGTAAATCAATATTTTACGAATAACACAAATCAAATTCTTTTGACGACGGAAAAGGATAGTATGCGTTTGAATTATGATGAGAATTTAAGAAATTCAATAGCCGACGTGCCATTATTTGCAATGCCTATTGAACCTCAGTTTTTATTTGCTGAAGCAGAAAAGTTTAATGATTTGATTTTTAATGTTTTAGCTAATTAATAGATTTTTTTCCTTCTTGATACTATAGAAATCAACCAGACAAATCCAAGTGACGCAAGGTCAAAGTCAAGGAAGGGCGACACAACATGGTAACTGCACCAACGTAGGAGGTGTTGTCGGTAGTGTGGCACTGAAACCACGGTGTCTTTCAGACACCTCAACATAGTAACTGAGGACGCAGTCCTCGGTGGGTTGTGAAATTGTCTTTTTCAATTAGAGCAATCCGCTAATCAGTACAACTAACAATGCCAATGGTGCAATGTAACGAATGATGAAATAAAATATATTGAATAATTTTGGCTTGATAGCACCGCTATTGGAAAGTTCATCATATACGTCGGCTTTTGGCAAGTACCAACCAATAAGTAAGGTGAAAAATATGGCACCGATAGGCATTAGCAAGTTGGCGGTAATGAAATCAAATAAATCGAAGACTGTTTTTCCGCAGATGGTGAAATTGGATAAGCATCCGAACGATAGAGAGCAGAAAATTCCCAGTACAAAAACCAATGCGGAAAAAATTAAGGAGGCTTTGCGTCGGCCCCAACTGAAGCTTTCATTAGCCCATAACACAGGAACTTCCAGCAATGAAATGGTAGATGTGAGTGCGGCAATGGTCAACAAAATGAAAAATACTACTGCAAAAATAGTACCTCCTGACATGCTATTAAAGACGTTGGGAAGCACGATATAAACCAAACTTGGTCCAGAAGTGGGTTCCAAACCAAAAGCGAAAACGGCTGGGAAAATGGCAATACCCGACAGAATGGCCACCAATGTATCTGCCCCGGCAATCCACAAACTAGTTGTAAAAAGATTATCTTGTTTTAACATATAAGAACCGTAAGTGATGAGTGCTCCCATGCCGATGCTTAGCGAGAACATGGCTTGTCCAAGTGCATCCAGAATAGAGTTACCATCGAGTTTTGAAAAATCGGGTTTGAAAAGAAATTCAACGCCTTTGTAAGCACCCTCAAGTGTTAGAGAGCGTATGCACATTACAATCAATAGCAATAGAAGTATTGGCATTAGGATTTTCGTGCATTTTTCAATGCCGTCTTTCACACCGCGGTTAATGATGAAGATTGTCAGCAACAGAAAAATGAATTGGTAAATCAGAGGGAAAATGGAGTTGCTGGTAAAAGTGTTAAAAAATTCCGTGATTTCATCAGGACTTTTACCTGAAAGCAGTCCACTGGCAGATGCTATAATGTAATTGAGTGTCCAGCCTGCAACTACACTGTAAAACGAATAAATAACAATGGCTGTGACGATACTTATTAGGCCGGGAACCATCCATATTTTGTGTTTGGGAGCCAACACTTTGAATGCTCCAAGCACATTTTTCTGAGCTCTTCGGCCAATGGTTTCTTCGCTCAGCATGACAGGTAAACCTAAAAACAATACAAAGAGAAAATATATGATCAGAAAAGCGCCTCCGCCATTCGAACCTGCAGTATAGGGGAAGCGCCAAATGTTGCCTAAGCCTACGGCACCACCTGTCGCTGCCATAATTGTTCCGAATTTTGAATTGAATCCTCTTATGTTGTTAGCCATGATATTTTATTTATTATTTGCTTGTTGCCACGAGATTCATCATGTCGGCAATCTCTTTGCGACGCTTGAGCAATTGGTCAAGTTTGCGTAGTATTTGTGATGCGATTCTATCAGTTTGAGGTTCCTCTAATTCCTTTTGTAAAATACTAATATAACGGTCGATAAGTCTATGTTTAAACATCAGGATATTACATTCAACCTCTTGATTCAGCTTGTATGCGCAATTGTTGACACATTCTGTGCTGACCTCAAAACGTTTTTCCCATTGTGGACTTACAACGGTATCTTCTATCATCAGTTTTTCAATGCAGAAATTCTTGACTTCTTCATCGGGATGATTGACGAAAAACTGTTTGATTTCGTCTTGAGAGTGAGAAAGGGCCGCGACATTTGCGTAGTCTTCAAAAATACGTTGAAACATTAGATTTTGGAAAGAAATATTTTCTAAAGACAATTCGTCGAAAATGTATTGGTCAAGACGTTTTTTGATGGTCTTCTTTGCGTTGTTTTCGTCAGTGATTTCCACATCGATATCAAAAGTACCATATTTTAAAATCTGAAGAATGATGATTTCTTCGATGGAGTAAAGACTGTTTTGAGGTTTGAAAGAGGTTTGCGATATTTTTTCTTTACCTAAATTTTCCTCTCTGATATTGAGTTCTTGGGTACTTTCCTTTTCTGCCTTTTCCTTGAAGGATTTGATGACATATTTGCGCAGTTCGGCATTGAGAATTTTTTCCTCGATATCAAAAACCTTGGCCAATTCCTTCACGTAAAGTTGTCGGGTGATGTCGTCTTGAATGAGAGCAATGGATTGGATTATATCTTTGACCATAACCGCACGTTTAGCGGGATCATTGCCTGCTTGGTCGGCCATCACCTTGGCCTTGAACATAATGAAGTTTGTTGCTTTATCTCTCAGATAATCAGCAATTTCAGAATCTCGATGGCTTTTGGCAAAAGAGTCTGGATCCTCGCCTTCGGGAAGTAATACAACATTGACATTGAAGTTGTTGCTTAACAGAATATTGATATCTTTCAAAGCAGCGTTAATACCTGCGCGATCGCCATCACGTAGGACTGTGACGTTGTTGGTTTTGGCTTTCAGCAGACGGATTTGCCCGTCGGGGAAAGCGGTTCCCGAAGTGGCCACAACATTCTCGATGCCTGCTTGTACCAAAGATGTGACATCGGTATAGCCTTCCACCAAAAATACGTTGTCTTTGCTTTTAATGGCGCGCTGCGCCTGATAATAACCGTATAAGACGTTGCTTTTGTGATAAACGGGACTTTCTGGAGAATTGAAGTATTTGGATGTCTTTTCGTCTTTTTTCAAGATTCTTCCACCAAAACCAACGGGTTTTCCAAGTTTATCGAAGATGGGGAAAATCACGCGGCCGCGGTAGAAGTCGAAAGTCTTGCCGTTTTCACTTTTCTTGGTCAGTCCCGTCAAAATCAAGTTTTCCAGACTGAAGCCCGCTTTTAACGCTGCTTGTGTGAAATTGTCCCAGCCATCAGGACAATAGCCGAGTCGGAATTTCTCGATGGTTTGCATTGTGAAACCGCGCTCCATAAAATAGCTCAACCCAATATTGCGGCCTTCTTCAGTATTCATTAGTTGGTCAACAAAATACTGCTCCGCAAATTTATTGATGGCAAAAAGACTTTCACGGAGTTTTTCTTCTTCACTTAGCTCTTCCTTCTGTTCGTCTTCAACGATTTTAATACCGTATTTTTGGGCAAGCCAACGCAATGCTTCCGGATAGGATAGCTGTTCGTGTTTCATCACAAAATTGACAGCATTGCCGCCAGTGTGGCAGACAAAGCAGTTGAAAATTCCCAATCGCGGACTTACGTACATCGACGGATTCTTATCGTCGTGAAACGGGCACACGCCAACCCAATTTTGTCCGCGTTTTTTTAACGGAACAAAATCGGATACCACCTCTTCTATTTGGGCGGCCGACATAATCTCATCGACAGTTTCTTTCTTAATCATTAGTCGTTGACCTTGAATTTCTTGAAAACCTTGGCATTGTCCATGATTTCAACCGCCTGTAAGAATGTTTCATCACTGCTCAAGAATACTTCGTAGGCTTCGCCATAGCTGTATAGTGTGCGAGCCAATTCAAATTTGAGGTATTCCTTGATGTATTCTGGAGCTTTGGCCAGATTCTTCAAACGCAAAATCTCAGCACTTTGCTTCTTCATGTATTCACTGGCCATTGCGTCAAAATCTTTTTGATTATCAAAATCATGAATAGAATGATACAAAGAATCCAATTTTCCTTTGTTTTCTTTCAAGAAATTCTGCATAAATGAAGAGAAAACAAATTTAACGCTGTCATTAACGCCTTCCTTTTGCGCAAAAGCAATCAATTCAGCATACAATTCATCGGAAATTTCGAAATTGTTTTTGTAATCTTCAAAAGTGGGGTATTTTGCTTTGAATTCTTCACGATGCTGTTCCATATAATCCATAGTGAAACTGCCGAAGATGCCTTTTCTTGCCATTTCATTGTAGAAGGTTGAATATTTTGAAGTATCCAAAGGAATGAAAATGTCGGGCATGATACCGCCTCCACCATACACTATACGGCCACGGGGAGTCGTGTATTTCAGTGAATCGGGAAAATGGATGCTGTCGGCGGTTAGATACTCCCCATGCTTGCTGCGATTGTTGAGGTCGTTGAGATAACTTTCAACGCCATCAGAATAAGGTTTTTGGATGCAACGGCCGGTAGGAGTATAGTAATGCGAAATGGTCAGACGCACCATGGATTGGTCGTTGAGATATAGGGGTTTTTGTACCAAACCTTTGCCGAAAGTGCGGCGGCCGATAACCAAACCTCTGTCCCAATCTTGAATACAGCCGGAAACAATTTCAGAGGCGGATGCGGAACCTTCGTCCACAAGCAGGATGAGTCTGCCTTTCTGGAATTCACCATTGCCAGTTGAAAGGAATTGTTGGCCATTTTTTCTGAAATTGTCAGTATAAACAATCATTTGGTTGGCACCGAGGAAAATATCTGAGATTTTGAAAGCCACGTCGAGATAGCCGCCACCATTGCCCCGCAAGTCAAAGATGAGGTTTTTCATACCACGTGCCTTCAGTTTGGTCATCGCCTTGTGCACTTCATCGGGTGAGGTCATAGCAAAGCGGTCCAATTTGATGTAGCCGGTTTTTTCGTTAACCATAAACGATACGTTGACGCTGTTCATGGGAATCTTATCACGGGTGATGGTGAATTCCAGCAATTCAGGATTGCGGCCCCGCTTAATGCCAACCACCACTTTGCTTCCCTTAACGCCGCGCAAATGATTCTGCACCCACTTGTTATTTACGTGCTTGCCACAAGCAATGGCTGTATCCACTTTTACAATCTTGTCGCCAGCTCGCAAACCAACCTTATCCGATGGCCCGTCGGGAATGACTTCAATAACATTGATGGTGTCTTTGATAAGTTGGAAAGTTACGCCGATGCCGTCAAATTTGCCTTCCAGAGGTTCGTTGGTTTGTTGAACATCTTTTTTCGGAATGTAAACCGAATGAGGATCCAATTCCTTAAGCATTTCCACAATGCCTTTTTCAACCAAGGACTCAAAGTTGACAGTGTCAACGTACATTCCGTTGATGGCATTCAGCATTTGTCCCATCTTTTGCGCATTGGGTTGGTATGACGGATTTTGAGAAAATACTGATACTGAACAAATTAGAATTAACGATATCAATAGTAATGCTTGAATTCTATTTTTCATTATTATACTGATTTAGAATGAGTTAACAAAATATTAGATGGAAACTTCGGCTTTGATATGGGGGTCAGGATTGTAGTTTTCGAGAATGAAGTCTTCGTATTTGAAATCGAAAATGTTTTTCACGTCGGGGTTGATGCGCATCGTCGGCAGTTGTTTGGGCGTGCGTGTCAGCTGTAATTTGGCTTGCTCAATGTGGTTGGCGTAGAGGTGGGCATCGCCAAAAGTGTGAACGAACTCTTTGGCTTTGAGACCACAAACTTGAGCTATCATCATAAGGAGCAGTGAATAGGAAGCGATGTTGAAGGGAACACCGAGGAAGACATCGGCACTGCGCTGATATAACTGGCAGGAAATTTCGCCATTGTTAACATAGAACTGGAACAGTACGTGACAAGGCGGCAATGCCATTTTAGGCACTTCTCCCACATTCCAGGCACATACCAACAGACGACGGGAATCAGGGTTGGTTTTGATTTGATTTATCAGTTCCGAAATCTGGTCGACACTATGTCCATCGGCGGTGGCCCAAGAACGCCATTGTTTGCCGTAAACTGGTCCCAATTCACCATTTTCATCAGCCCACTCGTCCCAAATCGAAACGCCATTGTCTTTCAAATATTTGATGTTCGTTTCCCCTTTTAAGAACCACAGAAGTTCATATATGATTGAGCGAAGATGCAGTTTTTTCGTTGTCAGTACAGGAAAGCCGTCGGCCAAGTTGAAACGCATCTGATGCCCAAAAACACTGTAGGTTCCCGTTCCAGTACGGTCGCTCTTGAAACTTCCTTCGTCAAGAATTCGTTGTAATAAATCAAGGTATGCTTGCATGATGTTTATAAAAATCAAAAATGCAAAATTACAAAAATTTGTTGAAGTGTTGAATTGATAAATGAGTTGTGGGAAATGTGCAGATTCAACTGCACAAATTTCTTTTAAAAACTTAATTCATCATTGAATTATTTTTTTTTGTATTTTTGCCTGTTAAAAAAATAATCATCAGGAATGTAGAAAATTGTTTCCACCGTCCATAGAGTAGAAAGGAGGTTATAAATGGTTGATACCATTGACTTTGGTAAGCTGAAATGGCACCACGTTACGAATCCCACAACAGAGGATTTGGATTTTTTGGAAGATAATTTCCACTTTCACCCTTTGGATATTGATGACTGCTCCAGTTTCGTTCAAAGACCTAAAATCGACATTTACGACGACTATTATTTCATGGTCCTTCATTTTCCGTTGCTGGACAAGCGAACCAATTTGGTAAAAACCGAGGAAACCAAGATTTTCTGGGGTCAGGATTATCTCATCACCGTGGGTAGTTCCCACTATGTGGTACAGGATTTGTTCAATTTAACCAAAGTGAATCCTGAAGAGGTTGACGAAGACGATATTGGCGGTACCAGTGATGCCATTTTGTATAAAGTCCTTTACCGAATGATGAAGGAAACCTTCCTCTTGGTGGAACGCATGGGCAGCGAACTCGATAGCATCAGCCGCGAACTTTTCAACACGAAATCAAAGGATATCATTGAACAGATTTCCCGTTTCCGCAAAAATATCATCCAACTCAACACTATTTTCAAACCGCAACTCCGACTTTTCCATAAATTCGAATCTGGTGAAGTCAAAGGTTTTGCGGAAGATATGGAAGATTACTGGGGCAATATCCTCGACTTCTACCAGAAGATGTGGGATATGATCGACGATTATGGCGAATTGGTGGCAGGTCTCTCAAACACGTTCGATTCATTGCAGACCAACAAGACCAACGAGATTATGCGTATGCTCACCATCATCTCGACCATCGTTCTGCCTTTGACATTCATCACGGGTGTTTATGGTATGAACATCGCCCTGCCATTCAGTAATTCAAAATACGCATTCCTCATTGTGACGGGAATTTGCTTGCTGGTATTGCTTTTGTTTTTGCTGTACTTTAGAAAAAAACGCTGGATGTAAATCCATTTCATCATGAAAAAAAATTTCATTATTCCCTTCGATGTTGTCGAGTTGGAACCCGATAACGTGCATATTGTTGCTTCCGCCGAAATCAATGGAACCCCTTTTAATGTGGTTTTGGATACGGGCGCTTCCCATACTTGCTTCGACTTGGATTTCATCAAAAATTTGAATCCTAATCAGGCGATGGAGCAAAACGATGGCTTGAATGTGGGTATAGGCTCAGAATTTGAATCTCAACTGACAACTATCGAAAATTTTAAATTGGGAGATTTTGTCGTTGATGGCTATAATGTGGTACTCCTTGATATGAGTAATATCAATTCAGTTTATGAAAAAATGGATAAACCATTGATACATTGTATTTTAGGTAGTGATTTTTTTGTAAGATTCAAGGCAGTCATAGATTATAAAAAACAGGAAATGAAAATCTCTTCAAAATAAAAGGTTTTTAATATTTTGAGCGATTAAAAATCCGAAAAATAGTTGTAAATTTGCAACTCTTTTAGATTTAATATCAATTATAAATAAAAATAACTAAAATCATGAAAGAAAACGTATCAATGAGCTTGAATCCCATGGTCGGCTATCTAAAAAAAGAAGCTAAAGAATTTACAAAAGCAGATATCATCAAATACATTGAGGAAAATGGCATCAAGATGGTGAATTTTAGATATGTCGCAGGCGACGGCAGATTGAAAACTTTGAATTTTGTGCTTAACAACAAAGAGTATTTGGAACAGATTTTGTCGGCTGGCGAACGTGTTGACGGTTCTAACATTTTCCCGTCGTTCATTCACGCCGGTTCTAGCGATTTGTACGTAGTGCCTCGTTTCAGCACCGCTTTTGTAGATCCTTTTGCTGAAATTCCGACTGTTTCCATGCTTTGTTCTTATTTCAACAAGGATGGCCAACCCATGGAAAATTCTCCAGAATACGTACTCCGTAAGGCCGCTGACGCTTTCACCAAAGTTACAGGCATGAATTTCCAGGCCATGGGCGAATTGGAATATTACGTTATCGGCGACCGTGAAGACTTATACCTTACACCCGATCAGCGTGGCTATCACGAATCAACACCTTTCACCAAGTTTGAGCAATTCCGCACGGAATGTATGCTTTATATCTCAAAAGTTGGCGGCCAAATTAAATATGGTCACTCGGAAGTCGGAAATTTTACAATGGATGATAAGATTTACGAACAGAATGAAATAGAATTTTTGGTCACTGACGTTCGAGATGCCGCCGACCAGTTGATTCTGGCAAAGTGGATTATTAGAAACCTGGCCTATCAGTATGGTTTGGATGTTACTTTTGCTCCTAAAATCACTGCCGGAAAAGCTGGTAGCGGTCTGCATATCCACACCCGTATTGTGAAAGACGGTAAAAACCAATATGTTACCAGTGGCAAGTTGAATTCTATCGCTAAAACTGCTATTGCCGGTTATATGACTTGCGCTTCTTCCCTGACCGCTTTCGGCAATACCAACCCGACTTCTTATTTCCGTCTGGTTCCTCATCAAGAAGCGCCGACTTCTATTTGCTGGGGCGACCGCAACCGCTCGGTTTTGGTACGTGTTCCCCTTGGATGGACGCACAAAAACGATATGGTAGCTATGGCTAATCCTTTGGAAACTCAAGCGAAACGCGACTTGTCACAAAAGCAAACCGTAGAATTCCGCTGCCCCGATGGTTCTGCTGATATCTATTTGCTCTTGGCAGGCCTTTGCGTTGCCGCACGTCATGGTTTCGAAATGGAAAGTCCTCTTGATTTCGCCAAGAAGACTTACGTTGATGTCAATATTCACAAGGCTGAAAATAAAGCCAAACTCGACAGTCTGGCACAATTGCCCGCTTCTTGTTGGGAATCAGCCGACGAACTGAGCGCTCACCGCGACATCTTCGAAAAACACGGCGTTTTCAATGCTGAAATGATTGACGATTTGATTAAACAGCTGAAATCATACCACGATCAGAATATTCGTGAGGAAATTCAAAAGCACCCTGAAAAAATGCTCGAACTCGTTCACGATTATTTCCACTGTGGATAAATATTTATAAAAGATGAGTTTTTTGTGGTATATCATTGGTACCTTACTCGTTGCTGTTATCGTTTTTTTGACCGCCTTCTTTTCAATGAAGATGTTCATTCAAAATGATGAAAGAAAACGTTTGCTGGAATTGAAGAAAATGAATAAATCCGCTATCGCTCCACTGCGACTGCAAGCCTACGAGCGTATGGCCTTATTCCTCGAACGGATTGATCCTAACCAATTGATACTTAGACTTAACGATGGCAGTGCCCGCAATGCTGAATTGCGTGCATTGCTCTTGTCTTCTATCCGTGCAGAATTCGAACATAATCTGTCCCAACAGATTTATCTGTCATCGGATGTGTGGACCAAAATATGTCACGCTAAAGAAGATACCATACGTATTATCAATATCAGTTCCGGCAAATTGGCAGATGACGCTCCTGGCATAGAACTGGTTACTTCTATATTGGAAGAAACTGCAGGGCAATCGCCCGTAACTTCTGCTATGGAAGCTTTGAAAGAAGAAATAAGATTGGTGTTTTAGAGATAAAAAGAATTATGAGGCGCTTCGTAGCATTTATTAGTTTGTTCTTATTGTTCTTTGCGGTTTCTGCTCAAACCACTGTTAAAGGGTTTGTTTACGATGCCTCCAGTGGAGAACCCGTTGCCTATTGTCCTATCATCTTGCAAGGCACAAACTATGGTGCTATGAGTGAATCCAACGGAAACTTCATCATTGATAAAGTGCCCAACGGAACTTACGTTTTAAGCATCAATTTCTTCGGCTTTGATAATTTTTCCGATACTATTGAAGTTAATGGTAAAATGATTATCAAGCGATATATGCTCAAACCTTCGACAACCTCTTTGGATGAAATTCAAGTAACGGCAGAGAATGAACGAAAAATACAGGAAACACGTGCGGCTGTCATCAGTGTGACGCCTAAGGAAATTAGCAAGATGCCAGCCATCGGCGGCCAACCTGATTTTGCACAATATTTGCAAGTGCTTCCAGGTATTATTTCCACGGGCGACCAGGGTGGTCAAATCTATGTGCGTGGAGGTACACCCGTCCAGAATATGTTGCTCCTCGATGGTATGATTGTTTTCAACCCCTTCCATTCTATTGGTTTGTTTTCAGTTTTTGATATGGATATCATCAGCAGTGCTGATATTTACACGGGTGGTTTTGGCGCTGAATTCGGCGGAAGAATTTCTTCAGTGATGAATATCAAAACCCGTGATGGTAACAAGAAAAGAATTTCTGGCAAAATCGATATGAGCAATATTGGTGCGCAAGTTCTGCTGGAAGGTCCGTTGGTCAAACTCAAAGATGACAGAAAAACTTCCCTCAGCTTCATTTTGTCGGGGAAAGGTTCATTTCTCCAGCAATCTGCAAAAGTGTTTTATCCGTACATCAAAGATGAAAATGGACTGCCCTATAATTTTCTTGACGTTTATGGAAAACTAACTCTGGCAACACAAGGTGGCACTAAACTCAATATCTTTGGTTTCAATTTTATGGATCGCGTGAATTATACTTCTGCCGTTAAATACAATTGGAACAACTGGGGTGTCGGAGCTAATTTCCTCATCGTTCCGGGTACTGCCAATACAACCATCGAAGGAACTTTTGCCTACTCGAATTACGAGTCTAAAATTCTCGACCCCGCATACACTATTTCGGGCAAGGATTACAATAAAAGGACACGTACTGGGGGCTTTAACTTCAATATGGTTTTCAATTATTATATTGGCAAAAGCGTTTTCAATATTGGTCTTAACGCGGTCGGCTTTACTACAGAATACGACTATTATACAAAATATGGAGAGAAAGAGTATCCTACCGATCACACCACCGATTTTTCCGTTTTTGTCAAATATAAATATAATTTCAGAAACATATTACTGATAGAACCCAGCTTCCGTTTACAGTATTATTCTTCGTTGAGTAAGGTTTCTCCTGAACCGAGATTGGCGATAAAGTATAACATTACACAAAATATCCGTCTTAAATTATCTGGAGGCTTGTATTCTCAAAATTATGTGGCTATCACCTCCGATCGTGATGTCGTTAATTTGTTTTATGGCTTTACTTCCAGTCCTTCGGAATTGCACATTACTTCCACTTTACCTAATGGAAAAATTCCTAAAACCTGTTATCAGAATTCTCAGCATGCTATTTTGGGTCTGGAACTCGATATGCTGAAATATACCAGCATCAATATTGAAGGTTATTACAAGCATTTTTCACAGTTGATTTCTGTCAATCGTTATGTGATGGACGAGCAGAACGACCCGATTTTCATGTGGGAGCAAGGCCACGCCTATGGTGGAGATATTTCCATTAAATTTGAATATAAAGGATTGTATTTATGGGGCGTTTATTCTTTGGGTTGGGTTAAGCGTACTGACACAAAACTTACTTATTCTCCCAATTTCGACCGGCGACACAATCTTAATATTTTGGCATCCTATGCCTTCGGCAAACGTCGCTCATGGCAGATTGACGTTCGCTGGAACTTCGGTTCGGGATTCCCATTTACTCAAACTCAGGCCTTCTATCCTAATTTTGTCCCTTCCAGTGGTATTGCCGAAGATATTATTACGGCTAACGAAAATCTTGACTTTGTCTTCGATGATTTGAACGAAGGCCGCTTGCCCGCCTATCACCGTTTAGATATCGGCTTTAAAAAGAAATTCTTCATTGGCGAACGCCATACAATAGAACTTAATGCTTCGTTGACTAATATTTACAATTACAGCAATGTGTTTTATGTAAACAGAATTACCAATGAAGTCGTTTACCAACTTCCCTTCTTGTATTACTTTGGAATGAATTGGAAGTTTTAGATTTTCGGCAACATTGCGTATATGAGTTTTGTCATTTTTGGACCAGCTTCGGCAGCTTTTGCCAACACAACTTCGTGAGATGCTTTTTTAACTTTTCCTTCAAAACCCTCATCAGTTATGATGGAAATGGCAAAAGTTTCCATTCCGCCGTGGTGGGCGATAATAGCTTCGGGTACAGTGGACATACCCACGGCGTCAGCGCCCAAGCGATGGAACATGCGATATTCTGCAGGCGTTTCGAAAGTTGGACCGCGCGAACCCAAATAAATGCCTTCTTTTAATGGAATACAGAGTTGAGCGGCCGTTTCTTTGGCTATATTGCGCAAGCGCAATGAATAGGTTTCACCCATGTCGGGGAAACGAGGTCCTAACTCTTCGTAGTTCGGTCCCATCAATGGATTGTCGCAGAAAAAGTTGATGTGGTCGGTAATCATCATCAACGAGCCACAGCCAATTTCTGGATTGACGGAGCCCGCCGCATTCGACAAGAGTACGATATTGATGCCCATGGCTTTGAAAACACGCATCGGGAAGGTGACGATTTTCAGATCGTAGCCTTCATAAAAGTGGAAGCGCCCGTTCTGAACCACCACATCAACGTTGTTGAGTTTTCCAAATATCAAAGAACCCTTGTGCCCCTTAACAGTCGAAATAGGAAAATTGGGAATTTCCTTGTATGGAATTTCGAGTTCTATTTTCAAATCATCAACTAAGCCACCTAAACCTGTACCTAAAACGATAACGACACGTGGCAATGCAGGCATCCTGCTCTTCAAATATTCTGCAGTTTCTTTAATTTTTTGTATCATAGTAGGTTATAATTTTATTTCAAAATAATAGGGTTTAAAATTTTTATATTTTTTTACTATGAAGCATCGCTTAACTCGCTTCTTTACTCCTTTATTATTTGGCAAGTTTCAAATAAGTTTGGCTTGACTCTTGCTTTGCTCGCTACCACACAGTTCCAACAAATCTTTCGCGCTCTCAATAATAAACTCGGCATTCTCACTTTCCAGTTCTTGGCGGTCGCGGAAACCCCACAGGACACCGACGGCACGAACACCAGCATTGTGAGCTGTTTTCATATCAACGGCGGTATCGCCTACATACAACGTTTCTTCAGCTGTCACATTAGCGGCTTGCATAATGTCAAAGACAATCTGAGGATGAGGTTTGATGGGAATACCTTCTCGTTGGCCCAAAAATGTAGTAAAGTGGATGCTTGGAAAATATTGTTCCATTAAAGGTGCCATCGCTTTGTTGACTTTGTTGGATGCTACCGCTAACATAATTCCAGCACCTTGTAGTTTTTCCAAAGTTTCCACAATTCCAGGATAGGGCACAGTCTTGTCCGCTTTATGCAAATCATAATAAGCTACCATTTCTTGAAAAAACTCTTCCAGGAATGGCTCCGTCCGTTTGTCTTCTGGAAGGGCTCTCTCTACCAGTTTTTTTATGCCATTGCCGACAAAATAGCGAAAATTATCCAGCGGATGTGTTGGCAGTTGGTGCTTTAGCAAAATGTGATTACACGAATCTGCCAAATCTTCTAAAGTATAGAGAAGAGTGCCGTCTAAATCAAAAATGATAAGTCTGGTCATAGGGTGAATGGAGATTTAAAGTCTTGGAAACGAACGCCGACGAGGTCTTTTTCTGAAATTAAGGAAGGGTCAATTTTCCAGTCGATATTCAAATCAGGATCGTTGAAGAGAATGGACGCTTCGGATGCTTTATTGTAAAAAGCACCGCATTTGTAAGAGAAAATGGTATCGTCTTCGAGGGCGACGAAACCATGGGCGAACCCGGTAGGAATGTAGAATTGCAGAAAATTGTCGCCAGTCAACTCAACAGAAAAATGTTGGCCATAAGTCGGGCTTCCCTGACGAATGTCCAAGGCAACGTCAAGTACTGTTCCCTTGATGACGCGTACTAATTTGGACTGGGCAAAAGGCGGGCACTGGAAGTGAAGACCACGTACCACGCCTTTTTGCGAAAACGACTGGTTATCTTGGACAAAACAATCTTCAATACCTAAATCTTTGAAGCGTTTTTCATTATAATTTTCAAAGAAATAACCTCTTTGATCAAAGTATACATCTGGTTTGATTACCAATAGACCTTCGATGGGAGTCTTTATTATTTCCATAATTAATTAGTTGATGATTTTATTAGTAAAAAGCCTATAAAGTTAGTTCAGACTGCAAAATTAATAAAAAAAATAAAGTTTGACAATATATTATTGTTGATTATATATTTTAGAAACAATGCACAAAAAGTCTTTTATCATTAATAAAAAATGTACTTTTGCATTTCAATTAATGCTCAATAATTTATTTTAGTTACATATAAAATTTTATAGACCTTGAATTTATTCCAACTATTTAAAAACATCAAACCTTTTGTAAAACCATATAAATGGTTGGTTTTCATTACGTTAATTTTAACCTTGGTGGGTTCGTTTATGGCGCAGGTGAATGCCATCGTGCTGGACCGAACCGTGGATGCCGTCAATTCGTTGGTGGGAGCCCCGGATTTTGCCTGGAGCAAGGCCGCCAAAATTCTTACTATCATCACGATTGTGTTGTTGGGCAAGGAAATCCTTTCCGCCATCATCACTTTCGCGCAGAACTATTTTGGCGAACGTATGCGCATCTTCGTGTCCAAAGATTTGGCACAGTCGGTCATTGAAAAGGTGCTGACTTTCAAAATGGCCTTTTTCTCCGCCAGCGACAATGAAACCGGCAAATTGCAAACCCGTATCGATCAGGGTGTGAGCAGTTTGTCGCGAACCGTACAGAATTTCTTCATCGACTTACTGCCGCTGTTCACCAGTGCATTATTGGCTCTAATCCTGATGTTTATGGCCAATGTCTATGTGGGTTTGGTGGCACTCTTCATCGTGCCTGTCTATTTCTTTATCACTTATCGTCAGGCCAAGCGGCTAAAGGGGTGGAGACGCGATATGCGTCATTATCTGGAAATGAAAAGTCACGGCATTATGAACATCATCGAGTCCATCAATGTCATTAAATCCTTCAACCGTGAGCGTATCGAAGGCGACAAGCAATTGAATATTCAAAACCAGGTTACCGAAAATCAGATGAAGACTCGTCAAGTTAGTTTCTATTACAACGGACTTAAGAGTTTTGTGAAACAGGTCGGTACCGTGCTCGTCATCATCCTTACGGCCTATTTGGTTCTCATCGATTATCCCGGTATGAGTATAGGAAAGATTATGTATCACGTGATGTTGTTCAGCAATGTGGTGGCCCCCATCACGCAGTTGCAGCGCATTTTCGATGATATGAACGATGCGCTCATCTATGCCGAAGGATTCTTCAGTATCCTTCATTCTGATAAGGATATTGAGCCGTCAGGTGAATATAAATCAGATAAGATTATTGGAAATTTTGAGTTGAAGAATGTCGATTTTACTTATCCTAACGGGAAAAAGGCACTTCACGACATCAATATGACCATCGAAAGTGGCAAAATTACGGCTTTTGTCGGACTTTCGGGCGCCGGTAAGAGTACTATTGTGAACCTTTTGGATAAATTTTACGATCCTGACAGCGGAAGCATTACGTTGGACGGGGTTAGTTTGCAAGATTATGATACCCAATTTTTACGCGACAATATTGGTATTGTATTGCAAAAGAACCATATTTTTGATGGAACCATTGAGGAAAATATTTTGTACGGTAATCCCAACGCCACTCACGAACAAGTGGTGGATGCTGCCAAGAAGGCCTATATTTACGATCAGATTATGGGCTTGCCGAAGCAGTTTGAAAGCAGTGCCGAGGAACTTTCCGGCGGTCAGCAGCAACGCATCGCCATTGCCCGACTGTTTTTGAAGAATCCGCCCATCATTTTCCTTGACGAACCAACCGCCAGTTTGGATGCCATTGCTACTGAACAGATTAAGAACAGCATTGATGCAATTAAGCAAAATCGTACCGTGATTATTATTTCCCATAGTATTTCCCAGATTATTGATGCTGATGTCATTTATGCCCTGAAGGATGGTCACGTGGAGCAAAGCGGCGATCCTGATGAAGTTTATGACAAAGGAGGTATCTACAAAGATATTATTGATGCGTCGGCACGGTCGTTGAATATCGAAAAAATCGCAAAAACGATAGAAAACGCTTGATATATTAGGCATTTTTAGTATCTTTGCATCATCATTTTAATCTGCGAAAAGGATTTATTCTTTTCAAAGAAAATGAGATAAAAATTTTATAAATATCTAATCTAAAGGAAATTCCAATGGAAAAGAGAATAGGGAGTATCAGCATACTCATCTCCAATCGTACCATAGTTCCGCAGGTTAATCTGCTCCTTTCGGAGTTTGCCGACCTTATTTTGGCTCGGCAGGGATTGCCGATGCGTGAACACGGACTTCATTTCATTTCCCTCATCATTGAAGGAACGACTGAGCAAATCAGTGCCTTGACGGGCAAATTAGGCCGTTTGGCCGATGTCGAAGCCAAGTCGATGGTGGCCAAGAAAACGATACACTCGGCTTCTGTTACCGCATTATCAGTATAAAGTCAAATATAAATCATTAAAATATATAGATTATGAAATTTAATCCTGAAAAATGTCGTATTCCCGACGAAATAGGGAAACCATTCATCGACCCGGAAGAAATCTGGGACTATATCAACAACACGAAAAGCACACCGGAACGCGTCCGTGCCCTGATTCAAAAATCATTGGACAAACAGCGTTTGACGATGGAGGAAACCGCCGTTCTCATCAACACGACCGATCCTGAGTTGGTAGAGGAAATCAAGGAAGGTGCCCGCGAGTTGAAACGTCGTATCTATGGAAATCGTATCGTGCTTTTTGCTCCTCTTTATGTGGGCAATTACTGTGTCAACAACTGCAAATATTGCGGGTTCCGTTCTTCGAATCATGAACAGGTGCGTACCACCCTTACCGATGAGGAGTTCGTACACAATATCGAGGCCTTGGAAGAAGATGGCCAAAAGCGTCTGATTTTGGTGTATGGCGAATCTCCCAAATATTCACCGGAATTTATTGCCCACACCACTCGTCTGGCCTATTCGGTTCATAAGGGCAATGGTTCTATTCGTCGTGTCAATATCAATGCCGCTCCTTTGGATGTGGAAGGTTTCCGCACGGTGAAGGAAGCCGGTATCGGAACCTATCAGATTTTCCAGGAAACCTATCACCCGGAAGCTTATACCTGGTACCATCCGGCCAATACCATTAAGGGAAATTATGAATGGCGCTTGACTTCTATGGACCGTGCCCAGCAGGCCGGCATCGACGACAACGGTCTCGGCATTTTGTTCGGCCTTTACGACTGGCGTTTCGAAGTGTTGGCAATGATTCGTCATACCAATCACTTGGAGGCCTGTTTCAATGTTGGTCCTCACACGATTTCATTCCCGCGTATCAAGGATGCTTCAGGTTTGAATATCGACACCAAGTATTTTGTTGATGACGAAACTTTTGAAAAGATTATTGCCATTTTCCGTTTGGCAGTGCCTTATACGGGTATGATTTTGACAGCTCGCGAAACCGCCGAATTCCGTGCTAAGGCCATTCAATACGGAATTTCCCAAATCGATGGCGGTACCAATTTGCAGATTGGCGACTATAAATATCATCACGAAGAAGAAGAAAAAAATAGCGATAAAGTTGAAAACCAAAACCTGCACCGCGAGCAGTTCAAGATTGGCGATGACCGTAATTTAGGCGAAATCATCGAAGAATTATTAGATGAAAACTTCATCCCGAGTTTCTGTACGGCTTGCTATCGTTTAGGACGTACGGGCGAGCATTTTATGGAATTTAGCGTTCCCGGCTTCATCAAGCGTTATTGTACGCCGAACGCCATTCTGACACTTAGTGAATACTTGGTTGATTATGCCACCCCAGAAGTCGCCGCGAAAGGTTGGAAGGTTATCGACAACAATATTGTCAATGTGGATGAAAAGTTCCGTGAAGAATTGCTGAAACGTATCGAACGTATAAAAAATGGCGAAAGAGATTTGTATTTCTAATCGAAATCAGACTTAATGGTTATTTTTTCTCATAACTTGGCGACAATATTGCAAATTATCCGTAATGTCTCTGTTCTTTTCTGATACAATTAGTATTTGACTCTGGAAAGTAATAGTTTCTTATATCGTTTTTTTGTAATTTTGCATCGTCAAGTTATGATTCGTAAAAAAATTTGATATTAAAGGTATCTCATTCTTTTGAGGTTTTAAACACTTACAAGTTATGATTACGCAAAATATGTCCGAACGTATCACTTCATTGCGTTGGTTGTGTATCATTCTTGTGGTGTTGCAGCATTCTGTACAATGGCCTTATTTCCAGTCATCTATGGCTGATTTTTGTTTTGAGCCAGTGTTTGGGTGGATATATATGGTGGTTGAGTATGGACTGGGCATTGGAATAGTGCCAGTCTTTTTCATAATGTCGGGCTATCTGTATTTTGAAAAGCCTCGCAAATATAGGGATACTATCGTGAAAAAGAGCAGGGGACTTCTGCTTCCCATAATACTATGGACAGCTATTGTCTGTATAGAATATCTGGTGCTGAAACGGTGGACAGGAGAGATTGATAGATTCGCTTTTCTGAACAGTTCTTCTCCATTGGAGTGGTTCAAAGGAATAATCGGAGACTACTCCAATATGATGCATGGCGGAATAGGCGTTCCTGTGTTATACCAATTTTGGTTCATACGAGACCTGTTTATATTGTCGCTTCTGTCACCAGTGATAAACTGGTTACTGCAAAAGATTCCGTGGATATATATGACAGTTTGTTTGGCCTTGATGTTTTTCTTGATTTCTCCGGCTGTTGCGCCCCATGCCCTGTTCTTTTATTCGCTCGGCGGGCTCTGTGCAATCAGAGAATGGAATTTCTTCGATATTGCAGACAAATATGTACCTTGGCCATTGGTAATCATAGGTGCCGTAGCAGCCGTCATATTTGTTCATACAGAAGGAATATATTGCGGTATTACAACTCATTTTCTTGCTCACATGCCAACATTTTTCCTCTTGCTGAAGCTGTCGAAATTTCTCATTGCCAATAAGAAAGTATATGAATTCACCAGGAAGATGGCACCTCAGTCCATGTTTCTTTATGGAGCCCATACCTATATGCTGATAAACGTCATTGGCATGATGCTGGTAAGTATCATTGACGTAACCAGTACATTTGGCATAATTGTCTTTTTTTTGCTGCTTTTTTTCGTGGATGTGTGTATTTGTACAGCGGCGGGAATTGCGGTACGGAAATATTTGCCTAAAACATTCGGTTTGCTAAGTGGAGGACGTTAGATATGAATGAAGTATATAAACAGGTGTGCCCGGGATTGTATTTCGTAGAGTACGATGATTTCGACTTTGACAAGGCCGCTGAATGGGCAAACAAAAGATTCTTTCCCGAAGGACCGTTTTGTTCAGCTGTGAGAAAAGGTAGATATGCTGGACGAAATATGGATATCTTGTCAGAATTCAAGGCCGCCGTTATTATGCTGATGAAAAGCAGTTGTGCTCGTTTTTCCTCTTTGAACACTTCTGAAATCTCATTATTTCCTGCCATTCAGGATGCCATCGAGAGTCAAGAAAGGAAAGACGTATATTACAAATTACCGCAAATGACATACGATGGCATTAACGAAAAAGGCGTCACGGCAATATCATTGATGACATCAAATGGCAATGCATCGGAAGACAAGTCAAAATGGGGAGGCCGGGAGTGGGGCAAGAGTGCGGCATTTACAAAGCCGGATGCCCTGAAGACCTATTCTACAACACTGCTGGTAAGGTACGTACTTGACAATGCGGCAAATGTGGATGAAGCCATCGAACTCATAAAGCAAGTCAACTGGTTCGACCCTGACAGATTTACCTGGCGAAATCATGCTGGTGCTCTCAAATGGCTAATATCCGATCCGAAAAAATCTGCTGTAGTGGAATTTATTGACAACGAGATTAAAATTCTTCTTACAGATGATGTCAATAGGCCTTCGCTAAGAACTCTTGCTGCTAATTTCAGTCAATATCTTATGGAAAAAGGGATTGTCCAATATGACGCAACGGGTTACGAACGTTTTGACCTGATGTGCGATCTATATAAGAATGTGGATGATTCCATAGATGGTATCCAGTCTGTTCTGAGGTCAGTAATGATGTCGGAAAAACATAAGCGAAACATTTCAGACAAATACTTTTTTGCGACAGAATATATGTGGGACGAATCTCCTACGGGCAGACATTTCAATGCAGAAGAGATTTATCAGGGAAATGCCAGACACGATCCTGATTTTATTAAAATTGTTGAACTGGAAAAGGAAAGACATTACAACAAGTCGCTGAGACCAAAAAACTATCGGACTCACGTTACCGTTTATACAACAGTATATGATATGGCAGAAAAAAAATTATGGATACTGCTCAACGAGGGAGTGTCCGACAGCAAATGGTATGAATTCGAATTTTTAAATAAATAGAATTTTGAAAAATATAGCAATAATATCGCATGATAATATTATGTCGTGGTCTGTGGCGAAGATTGCGGTTGGGTTGAACGATTATTTGAATAACAGGGGATTGGCATCCAAACTGTATGTAGCTGTTGGTGAAGACAATTCGTCAGTTTGTGTTTTCTGCAACAAGGTTGATATGGCCATCCACAAATTTCTTTTCTGGCTTACCGGGAAAGATGGAAATTACTCTCATTATTCCACACGAAAATTGCTCCGGAAACTTGAAGAACGCAAGGTTGATACGATCTATATCCTGATGATGCATTCTTTTTTCATCAATGAGTCAATGCTGTTCAACTACATAAAGAAACGAGGTATTTCTGTGGTGAATATTATGCTTGACGAATATGTTTTTTCTGGCAAATGCCATTTTAACTTCGGATGTAAGGAGTTGGAAGATGAATGTGTGAATTGTCCGCATCTCAGAAAGCACCCTGTCTGTATGATGAAATCAGGACCGCACAAGGTGTTCCTCCGTAAGAAGCGAAACTATGAGGGAACCAATATGGTCTTCGTTGGTCCCGAGATGGCACTGAATGGAGCGCGTCGTTCTCCTTTGCTGAAGGGACGTGTCTTGATAGAGGCCGATGAATGTATCGACACTCTCCGGTTCCGTCCGCGGGATACATCCGCTCTAAGACGGGAATTGGGTATTTCCCAAGACAAGATCGTTTGTATGTGTGTGGCAGTGTATGATGGTATTCATCATGAACGCAAGGGTGTGCCATATTATATCGAGTTGGCCAGACGGTTTGAGCAAGACGACAGATTTGTTTTCGTGCAGGTGGCATATATGGCTGATTATCCCGGTGGACTGCCATCCAATTATATTGCAAAAGGTTTCATCCACGATATTGATCTCGTTGCTGAATATCTATCACTTGCAGATCTGTTCATCTTTCCGTCTATGGCAGATACAATGCCAAACACTTGCATTGAGGCTATGTCTTGCGGAACTCCTTTGCTCTGCTGGAAGGTGTATGGCAACGAGAAAATGGCTCCTTCAGAGATTGCGACGTTTGTTACTCCCGGAAATCTTGATGAAATGGAAGAAGTGGTGAATCGGCTTGAAAAGAAAAATGAGAATATGATAAACCGATGTCGCGAATATGCCGTTAAGAGATATGATAATCAGGCATATTTCAACAAACTAATGGAAATAGGAGAAAATTTATGAAAATAAAAAAAGATTTTATTCCGTTTTCTCGTCCTTCAATAGGCGAGGATGCCGTTGAATCCGTTGCGGAATCCATCCGTGCGGGGTGGGTGGCAATGGGTCCTAAAGTCCTGCAATTTGAAAAGGCCATTGCAGAACGTACGGGCGCTTCGTACGCTATATCAATGAACTCGGCAACAGCAGGTCTGCATTCGTCAGTCATGGCAATGGGTATAGGGAATGGTGACGAGGTAATCACTACACCGATGACTTTTGCTTCAACAGTGAATGCCATAATCTTCGCTGGCGCAAAACCTGTACTGGTGGATATTGACAGACGGACATTCAATATTGATACGGCAAAAATAGAACAGGCTATAACAGCTCATACGAAAGGAATCATACCCGTTCATTTTGCCGGAATGCCTTGCGATATGGATGAAATCGAACGGATAGCTTCCAAATACAACCTCGTGATAATCGAAGATTCCGCCCATGCTTTAGGAGCTTCGTACAAGGGTAAGGAAATAGGAGCAGACAAAGGCAAAGGACATGTGGCCGTGTTCAGTTTTCATCCTACAAAAAACATCACAACAGCCGAAGGTGGAATGGTCTGCACTGAAGATGAGGATATCGCCGAATATCTGTCCGTCTTCAGACAGAACGGGATGTCGAAAGGTGCGTGGAATAGATACTCTTCTTCCGGCAGTACACATTACGATGTTCCTATGCCTGGATTGAAATACCAGATGTCTGACATTCAGGCCTCCATCGGACTTTCCCAGATAAAGCAGCTTGACGACTTCAACTGCCGGCGTAGGGAGCTGTGCGAGATATACGAGAGAGAGCTCTCCGATTGTCCGGGCATCACTTTTCAGAAACCGGCAGAATATAATTATGTGCATAGCAGACATATATTTCCAGTGCTGGTGGATAGTGACGTTCTCAGGATTGATCGAGACTTGTTTATGCAGCAGATGAAGGATAGAAACATAGGCACTGCTATACACTACAATGCCATCCATCTGTTCAGTGCTTATGCAAAGATAACAGGAAATACAAGAGGCGATTATCCGGAAGCTGAATATGTGTCGGACAGAATAGTTTCAATTCCGATGTTTCCGGCTATGAGCTATGACGATTTGTCATACTGTATCGATGCAATTAAAGAAATATGTAGAAACAATATCAGATAATGTTTTTGAAATGAAAATACTTGTTACTGGTATCAACGGATTTATAGGTTCTCATTTTTTGGATTATGTGATTGCAAATACCGATTGGGAAATATTAGGCGTTGATATATCTGACAGTTACGTTAGTCGTTATGCAAGAGAAAACAGATTTTCTTTCCATAAATTGGATATTAGTGAAAATCAGGATTCGATCAGAGAGCTGATTTTACAATCTGATTTGGCAATCCTTCTTGCTGGTATAGCACGTCCCGCAGAATATGTGCAGCACCCGTTGAAGGTCTTTGAACTGGATTTTGAGTATAATTATCAAATGGTGAAGATGTGTGCGGATGCCGGTGTGAGGATTATCTTTCCATCTACTTCTGAAGTCTATGGTCTGGGAAATGACCAGCCGATGAATGAAGAGAAAACAAATCTCGTCCTTGGTCCAATTTGTGAGACAAGATGGATATACAGTAATGCCAAGCAGATGATGGACCGCATAATCTTTGCGTTAGGGCAGGAAAGAGGACTTGGATTCACCATCATTCGTCCGTTTAACTGGACGGGACCAAGACTTGATTCTTTTGCACACGCGAAACAACACCAGGCGAGGGCAATTACGCAGATGGTATATGATTCCTTTCACCATCACGAAATAGTCATTGCGGGGGAAGGAAATCAAAAACGCAGTTTTACGTGGATTGGTGATGGTATCGAAGCTATTGTATCCATCATCAAAGCAGGTGATGCCGCCTGTGGCAAAATCTTTAATATCGGGAATCCTGACAACAACTGTTCGATCAAGGAATTTGCCGAATTGCTGTTGTCTGTCATGAAGGAATTTCCAGAGACGGAAGCAGCCGCACGACAAACAGTACTCAAGGAAGAATCGTATGCGTCATATTATGGTATAAATTATGCCGATACCATCAACAGGATACCGGATATCAGCAATATAAAATCCGTGACAGGCTGGAGTCCGGTTACGCCAAATTATGAGATCATCAAAAATACAATTGAGTCTATAATAAGAAATGATGTATGAACATCGGCAGAAAAAGAAGTGACATTATCAACAAGATGTTCAGTAGTTACATCTTGTCATCAATACTAATAATGGTATCTGTCCCCATTCTTGAGATAACAGATGGCATTATGCTTAATCGTGCGGTTTCGCCAGATGCGTTGTCAATGGTTGCTCTGCTGGCACCTGTCAATATTTTCTTTTTTGCGATCAAAACCATTTTTGTCACTGGACTTTCAATTCTTTCAGCAAAAGCCTTAGGAGAATGCGATTACCATAAAGGATCGCAGCTGTTTACCGTGGCCATAACTTCAAATGCCATTGTTATAATCGGGCTTACGGCATTGGCATACTTGTTCTTTCCTCAGTTTGTCCAGCTGTTTTGTGATATTGACAGCCCAATTCATCCTCTTTTGTACGAATATGTCAAGGTAATACTTTTGCAATTTCCTCTTTTGGCAATTTTGTCATCGCTTGACACATATATGCGTCTGGCAGGAAAGTCCCGTCTTGTTTCTGTTACCATTATTGTTAGTTGCTTCTTGAATATTGTGCTGACTTGGATTTTCTTGTATGTTTTGCATTTGGGAATTAGGGGAGCTGCCATTGCCACAATAATCTGTGCCATAATCACAAAGATTCCGTATATACCATATCTGATTTCCGGAAAGTTCCCGTTCCGAATCGTCAAAACAAAGTTGTCAACTTATTTTGAAATGATATGGTTAGGTGTCAAGAGAGGCAGCCCAAGTGCACTGAATGATATTGTTATGAGTGTTATCTTTTTCGCCACGAATGGCATCGTACTCAATACTCAGGGAGTACAGGGAATGTTTATATGGTCTGTTACACTGCAACTGCTATCTTTAACAGGAATGATTTCAATGGGTTTCAATGGAGTAATGCAGCATATTGGAGTAATGCTGTTGGGTGAAAATGATAACGAGGGATTTATGATTCTGTCCAAGAAAATGTTCTGGATTCAACTGTCGTCCATTGTGGTTGTAGTTGCATTATGTCTGATTTCCCCAAGGGATATCCTGTACTTTTTCACAAACGGAACAGTAACTGTCACCGATCAGTTTATCCATTATTTTATACTCGGAATTTTGATGCTTCTTCCAATGAAAACCTGCATTTCTATTACGGAAATAATAAATATTGGAGGACATACCGGCTTGGCATTAATAGTCAATTTGTTATCTCTTGTATCAATCTTTATTGCTGCTTTTGCCAGTGTGGCTTTAGGAACGAAATATTTCTGGTGGATGCTGCCAACCCTGCAGATGATAGTACTTGTGATTTTGATGGCAACAACAATCATTATGCATATAAAAAACAGGTATTATTCCTGGTTCGCACTTGTTCCCACAATGCCTGATGGAGTTTCTATGTTGCTCACTGCAAAATATGACCCTAAGGAAATCGATCCGATGTTGAAAACTGTGTCTAAGTTTCTTGCCATTGCAGAATTGCCTGAAAATGTTGAGAGAGATGCGCGATTGATATGTGAAGAACTCGTATATCACGTAATTGCTGAAAAGAATGCAAACCCGGATATTACTTTTGAATTGCGTCTTTCTGACAAACCTGATAAGCTGATTGTTTTTGTTAAAGAAATCGGGAACCCCAAAAATCTCAATGATTTTTTAAATGCTGAAACTTTGAGTACAAAGATGATAAGCACTACGGTTCCTGAAGCGAAATACGATTATTTCAACGGGGTCTGTGTTATATCAATCTGCATAGGCAAGACACAGGTTTGATAGACTTTCTGATATTTATTAATTCACTGAACGTCCTCATCGAAATCAATAAAAATAAAAAAAGGGACGATTTGCAGAAATCGCCCCCCTTTCAATAATAGCTAAGATTTATTTACTATGTTTAACCCAAATTAATTTATTGGTGTCATAGCCACGGTTTTTAGCTTGCTGGAGTACGAACTCCAAGTCTTTTCCATCCATTTCCGGCGTTCGACTCAAAATCCACAGGTATTTGTCGCTTTCGCTCCCCACTAACGAGAAACGATAGTCTGGAGCCAATTCCATCACATTGTATTGGGAGTAAAAATTCATAAAGAAGGAAACTTCCAATTGCCCAGGTACGTTTTCGTTGGGGCGTCGGGCCTTGCCGACACTTTGCTTGAATTTGCCGTCTAAGCTGCCACGATAGCCCGAGTTGGTGACCTTGACGGTACCATCGCTCTTCAGTTCGTAATCTGCCGTGCATCCTTCCAAATTTCTTTCGAAAGAATGGTCGAAACGGGCAATTTCGTACCAATGGCCCATGTACTTGTTGATGTCCAATTCGGAAACCGTCGAATTGTTGATGGTTGTACTTTTGCTGCAAGCACAAGATGATAATCCTACGAAGCTGAGGATTCCGCATAAATAAGTGAAAAGTTTGCTCATGGTTTTTTGTTTTTAATGGTTAATACTAATGGTTGATAAAAATTTTATTTTCATGGTTTTGTTTTCGACGACAAAAATAGACCAATTTTTTCATTGAAAAAGCATTGTTTTATGAATGTCTCCATTGAAAAAATAGATAGGTTGGCAGAAATGGAGAAAACAATGTTGGTTGCATGTAACTTTGCTAGTTGAATCTATTTTTTTGTACAAATAAAAAAAAACAAACAAATATGGAATTTTTTTGTATTTTTGCATTCGATTTCAATCAAAATTATTAACCCAAAAAAATTAAAATTATGAAGAAAGTATTATGTGTTTTGGCAGCTATCGCCATGGTAGCAGCTGTTACAACATCTTGCAACAAAAAATGCACTTGCAAAACTTATGTTGATGGTAAAGAAATGATGTCAGTAACCGTTAACCTCGAAGAATTGAACAAACAGCTTGGTACGAAAGAAACTTGCAAATCAATTAGCGAAGGTGATAAAAATTACGGTTATATTTGCAAATAATTTATTGTAAGATTCACAAAAAAAACAGTGTCCTTACAGGCACTGTTTTTTTTTTGATTATTTTTGAGCAAATTTTGTAATTTTGCCTTGCCATTTTTATAGAAATTAATAGCATGAAAATGAAAAAATTATCTCTTTTATTAGTGTTGGTTTTTGCCATAAATTTCACTTTTGCCTACGATTATAATATATTGTTAGACAATGATTTAGTTAAAAAAGAAAAGAAAGCTAAAAAGGAGAAGTCGACAGACAGCGTTCGTAGAGGTTGGACTTTCGGAATCTTGCCCAGCGTTGCCTATGATGCGGATAAAGGCTTTCAAGGCGGTCTGTTGTCTAATGTTTACTATTTTGGCGATGGCACTCAATATCCCGACTATATTCATTCATTTTATTTTGAAGCGGCTTATACAACCAAACATTGCGGTCTTTTCAGATTCAATTATGATTCCAAATACTTGATTCCTAAGCATCGTTTGACTATTGATGTTTCTTATCTGCCTGATGCTATTTGTGATTTTTATGGTTACAATGGCTACCAAACGGTAATGAATCGCGAATGGATTAACGACAAGAAATTTCCTGATACATACGCAAGTCGTATTTTCTACAAATCGCGTCGCGACATGTTGCGAATAGCTGCTGATATTTCTGGTAATCTTGCCGGCAATTGGTATTGGAACGCCGGTATTGGCGTGCAGTGGTTCACTGTTGGAAGTGTTAATGTTGATATGATTAACAAAGGCAAAAAAGAAGAAAAAAAACTGCCCACCGATGTTGATGGTTTGTATGAAAAATATTGCAAATGGGGCATTATCGACGACGCTGAGGCTTTAGGTGGTTGGCATCCTTATTTGCGTGCTGGTATCACATTCGACACCCGTGATCGACAGCAGAACCCCAACAAAGGTATTTATGCCGATGCTTTCCTGACCTATACCGCTGCTTTTGGTGCACAGAAAAAATTCAATAACTTGAAGTTGAATGTGGATTTCCGTCATTATGTGCCCGTCTACAAAGATTATGTTTTGTTCGCTTATCGTTTGTCAATGCAGTTGACGACTGCTGGCCATGCGACATTTATGGAAAACAACATCTGGAATACGCTTTACATCCAGCGTGCCACTTACGAAGTTGTTGGTGGTGGCAATACTATTCGTGGTATTGCTCGTAATCGTGTTACGGCCAATGGTTTCGCCTTCGCTAACATCGAATTTCGTTTCAAACTTTGCAAGTTTACCATTAAAAAAGAACATTTCTATATTGGTCTGAATCCTTTCTTTGACGCGGGCATGGTGCTTCAACCTTATAAACTCAATAAAGAATCCATCATTGACAATATCAAGGAAAATGATCCCGAATTCGACCTCGATAAATTAGATCAATATCTTAATTTTGACAATCCACAGATTTATCGTCCTCACATGGCTGCTGGTTTAGGACTTAAAGTTGCTATGAACGAAAACTTTGTGCTCTCCGTAGATTGGGCTGTTCCCTTTGACAAGCGTGACAATTCCAACCAGTTCACCAATTTTTATGTCAAAATGAACTATATGTTCTAACAATATTATAGTTTTTTATTCTGAATTTCAAATATGAATTGTACGAATTTAGATATAGATAAGTTGTCTATCGACACTTGTCCTGATGAACTTTTGTTGCAGGAAATACGCAATGGTCAGTGGTGCGGCAATTGCGATAATTGTCTCTTCGTTTACATTTATCTGGCAAACTATCTGTCGGAAGAACAGTTGATAGAAATTTTTGGTGCCGACTTGCTGGAACAGGAAGCCATGAAGCAAGCGCTGGGACGTTTGGCAGGACTGGTGTTAATGCCCGAACCAAACCGAGTACGCATCAACAGAACGCATGAAATAATGCAGCGTATCCAAAATAAAATGGAAAACAAACTTTTGGTGAAGCACTATATCAACGAATGCCTTCGTCAGATTAATGACGATTTATTCGAAGATTATTTCAATATGTCTTTGGATGTTTAAGCAATGAATTTGCTTTCGTTCTCAGCCATCAACTTGTTCATCTTATTGTATTTGTTGATGATGATAATTTCCATTGCAATGTAGAATGCCCAGAAGCAGATAGCTACGATGGCCATGGTTGTATGGTTCAGTTTGTAGAATGAAGGACCATAACCGAAAAATGTAGCATAAAGAAGAACGCTCATTACAATAACGGAGATGAGGTTTAATCCCCACCAGAAACCCATTCTGAAATCACCATCGGAAGAATTGTTCTTTTCAATGATTCCTTTGTCTTGCAGAGCATATTCGGTCTCATCATAGATTTCGTGGAAGAAAGTGTAGGGTTTAATCAAGTGGTAAACTGGGATAATCCAAGCCGCGAAAGCCCAAGCGGGATGACTTGCTTTTTCCATCCAGGAGCAAGCGTTTCTCAATGTGATGGAGTTTTTATAATTCCAGATAGCCCAAACCACAATTTTTACGATAAAGCATACCAAAGTGATAATCAGTACGATGAGAAACGTGTTGAAAGCTTTCTGAGTTTGGTCGCAAATATTGTTATATGCTGTTTCCACGGGTTCGAAATTAGCTTTTCCTTCAGCAATAGCAGCTTCCGTTTCTGCCAAAGCTTTTTCCTTTTCTGAAAGTGTGTTTTTGGTTCTGTCGATATCTTCTTTCAAAGTTTTTGCCGTTTTCTTGTCGGCAGTTGCTAAGTGTTTTTGAAGAGTATCCAATTTGAAAGCATAGTATTCAACTTCAGCCTGGTTTTGTTTCAAAGGATGTTCGATGGTATGTAGATTTTCTTTTGCAGCCAAATATGCAGGTTCTTCGACAACTTTATTGACATTGACCTTATCGAATTTCAATAAAAATACCATTGAAAGGATAAAAAATACTAATAAAAGCAGATTTAAAATCTGAGTGAGTTTGCCAAAAGAACTGTTGTTGGAAATTTTTTTCATACTATTCCTATTTTTATTTTTCTTATAATCAGTAATTTAAATCAAAAAATTTTTTTCTTGATTCGTATGCAAAAATATAAAAAAATTGACAATAAAGCAAAGGCGATATTTTTTTTGTACTTTTGCCTTCAAATTTAATGGATGATGACTTTTCTCGAACTGCTTACAGATAAAATAATTGCTAACAATTCCAATGATTTTAAGGATACGTTGATTGTGCTCCCAAACAAGCGGGCACGTCGAATGCTCCAGCAGAATCTGTCGGCAAAAATTACTCATCCCTGCTTTTCTCCAACCATCTATTCTATCGACGAACTGCTCAGGAATCTGTCACGCTATCGTTTAGGTGATGATATTGAATTGTTAGGTTTGCTGTATCAGGCTTATCAAAATTTGGGAATGGCAAATCAGCAGAATTTAAGCAAGTTTTTTTCCTGGGGCTTGACTTTCATTCACGATATCAATGAGATTGACATGCAACTGGCCGATGCCAAAGCTGTTTTCGGCAATTTGTCGGATATCAAAGAGCTTGAAACGGTTTTCGGCAATGAAAATCTAAGTGAAAATCAGAAAAAGTATATTGATTTCTATAGAAAATTGTATCCGCTATATTCGCAATTTAATCAGCTGCTGAATGAAAAAGAATTGGCATATGAGGGGAAAATATACAAGGATGTGGCGGAACATTTGGTTGATTATGTTGGCAAGTTGAACTATAAACGTTACGTGTTTGCCGGCTTCCAGACACTATCGCCATCAGAAATCCTTGTGGCAGAATATTTTCACCACGAGCATCAAGCTGAATTTTATTTCGATACGGATAATTTTTACAAAGATAATTATACCCCTTTTATTCAAAAGCTACGTGATGGACTCAAACTCAGGGATTTTTGTTGGCAGTTTGATGATTTCGCGCAGCAAGAAAAGACGATTTCAGTGGTGGGTGCCCCTAAGTCGATGGGACAAATACAATACGCCATCGAGCAATTGGAAAATATTAAATCAAAAGAAGGCTCATTGAATGACACTGTTTTGGTCTTTTCTGATGAATCTTTGATAACACCTTTCATTCACAGTTATGACTGCTCTCAGGCAAACCTTACGATGGGCTTTCCGCTGATGGCAACACCAGCTTATGCTTTGCTTTCGATTCTTATCAATGCAAAAAAGAATGCGCAGCGGCTGAATAATGATTCATCAAAAACCGATTTGCCCTACTATCACCGCGACGTTTTCAGCTTTTTTAGAAATTCTATCGTGAGCAAGCACTTGTTTTTTAGTCCGCAAAACCAATATGTCTTTCTTCAAAATCTGCTTAAGAGCAACAACATTTTCTTCGATTGCGAACAATTGAAATGCGATTGGGTCGCTTTCCCAGACTTGAATTGCTCACCCATCGATTTTATCAATAGACTTATCGATTTTTTCGAATCGCTACTTTCGCATATTTCAAGACAAGATGACGACTTTGACTTCTATTGTATTTCGCTGATAATTGATAAGTTACGTGTTGCATATGGTCAGATTCAGTTGTTCGACAGCCAATTGTTGGATTTGGATGCGGTGATTTTCATCCTCACTCAGTTGATGCAGGGAATTTCGTTGCCATTAAAAGGTAATGCTGCTGAAGGACTTCAGATTATGGGTTTGCTGGAGACGCGCACACTTGATTTCAAAAATGTGATTATCCTTTCCGTCAACGAAGGTGTTTTGCCAACAGGAAGAAGTAGCAATTCGCTTCTGCTTTATGAAGTGAAAAGGCACTTTAATCTTCCTACTTACCAAGAGAAGGACAGCGTTTACGGTTATCACTTTTTCCGTTTGCTCCAACGTGCCCAAAACATACACATTCTTTATGATAATAATTCAAGCACATCGTTGAGCGAGAAAAGTCGCTTCATTTCGCAGCTTGAATTTGAAATCAAGGCAAGAAATCTTAATAACATTAAATTCAGCGAAAAATGTCTTTCGGGAGTTCTTCCCGAAAATCCAATTTCAAAAATTATTTGTGTCAAAAAAACAGATGAGGTTGTCAGGACGTTGAAAGAAAAAGAATATTCTTACTCTCATTTGATAGAATATGTCAATTGCCCATTGCAGTTTTATCTTGAACATGTTGCCAATATCAAGCCCGATACTACAATTTCCGAGGATGTGGAACAGAAAATTGTCGGGAGTGCCGCGCATGACGTCTTATCACACGTTGCAGAGGAAATCATTAAAAATAAAGATTTTAATGCCATCATCAATAAAAACTTAAGGGATGAGGTATTGGAACATAACGTCCATGATGCCATGCAGGATGCCATTTTGAAAGATAAAGGGATCGAAAATAAGGATGCAGACTACATAAAGATAGATTTTGACCATGGTAAATTGTACTTGGCATCTGTGGTGACAAAGGAAGCTGTGAAATCTTATTTGCAATTGTTGAAGAAGGATTTGACAGAGCATTTCAAAGATGCTAACAGTTATAAACTCGTCGCTACCGAAAAGAAATTGAAAGCGATTATTGATGTTGGTGGAAACAAAATCAAATTGAAAGGCTATGCAGATCGTATTGATTTGAGAAACAATAAAATAGCAATCCTGGACTACAAAACTGGCAAAGTAGATGAAAAAAATTTGAAATGTAATGATGATATTTCGGAAATTTTTGTTGATCCGCAGTACAAACAGATGCTACAATTGTTGATGTATGCTTACCTATACGAAAAAAATATTGATGCAAGTGCCAAAGATTTGCCGAAAAGCGATGAATATGCCTGCGGAATCATCAGTTTCCAAAAAATGTACATGAAGCAGCCTCATGAGATTTACCCGCTTTTCAAATATAAGGATTCCGAAGGACAAGAAATACAAACCTCATTGATATCCAAAGAGTTATTATCAATTTTTGAGGAATACCTGCGAGATTTGCTTTCTGATATTTTCAATGAAGAGAAAGACTTTACCCAGGCGGAAGACCCCGACCGCTGCAAATACTGTGACTACGCAAACATCTGCTGCAAGCAAAATCATTTGGATGAATAATTTTCATCACTGACCTTTATTATCATCTAAAAAAAAGTTAAAATGAAATCGTTTTTTCGATTCACGTCAGGTGAATGGATTGCGTCTTCCCTGATGTCGCTGCTCATTTTGGGTGGCATTCTGTATTATTTTCTGTATCACAATTCCGCCTCAGCGAAACCCGATTATTCACAGTACGCCGATATGATTGAGGATTTTGAAGCTGAACAAGTCCGTTTGGAAGATTCGGTGGTGGAAGCCCGTAAACGGCAGTATTCGTGGAAAAGCAGAAATTTTGCCAGTAATTATCATCGTGTTTCAGCATTTTCTGGTGATAGTTTAAAGAAAAAAACAAAAAACAGGCAATATGCCATCGAAAAAGTGGAACTAAACACCGCCGATACGACAGACATTTGTAGAATTCCACAGTTTGGCAGCAAAAGAGCTGCAAAAATCGTCGAATATCGTGACAAATTGGGTGGTTTTTATTCATTAGAACAGATAAAAGAGATTTATATTTTGCAAAATGTGAATATGGAATACTTGCAGGAATATTTTTATGTCGATAAAAATAAAATTAAAAAAATACAAATCAACAGTTGTGATTACAAGACTATCGTATCTCATCCGTATTTTGACAATTATCTTGCTAAAACGATAATGAGTTACCGCCGAAAAAGCGGAGAAATCAAAGATATGGAACAGTTGCGTGAACTGACGCATATTTACGCTGAATTGGAAGAAAAACTCCGTTGGTACATTGAATTTTGAGTTCTGCTCAAAATAATCTTGCCCTTTGAGGTATTGGCGTGCTGTAGGTTAAAACCATATTTTTACATTATTTTAAGGTAAAATATATTATACTCCCAAAAAAAATTGTAAATTTGCCGTTTTATTATAACAAGTCAATTTTGCAATGAAAAAACTATTTCTCATCCCTATTTTAGCCCTCGCAGTTGTGGGTTTGTATGCTCAGAATAATGGCGGAATTTCGTCAGAAATGCTTGGTAAAATAAAACAAGGTTATGTTGATAATGCAGCCAACAAAGCGCTGCGAAATGCTATTGTGGCAAACGATATCAACAAATTGGCTGTCAATGCGGAAAACAGCACCGCTTTCGATGCACATTTTTCAAACCAGGTCAATTCGAAAGCTGTAACCGACCAAAAATCTTCAGGTCGCTGCTGGATGTTTACGGGTATGAATGTGATGCGCTCCAAAGCCATCGCAAAGCATAATTTGCCTTCAGATTTCCAATTTTCCCAGGCATATACTTTCTTTTGGGACCAACTGGAAAAATCCAATCTGTTTTTGCAGGCTATTCTTGATCACCGTGCAAAACCGATGGATGACAAACATGTAGAATGGCTTTTCAAAAACCCCATCGGTGATGGTGGACAGTTTACCGGCGTTGCCGATTTGGTGACCAAATATGGTTTGGTGCCTAAAGATGTAATGCCTGAAACTTTCAGTACCAACAGCACTACCCGAATGTCGAACATCCTTTCGCTCAAATTGCGCGAATATGCTTTGGAGCTGCGCAAAATGGCTAACAATAAAAGCACAACCGAACAAATGTTGCAAGACAGAAAGGTGGAAATGCTGCAGACCATCTACCGCATCTTGGCAATGACCATCGGCGAACCTCCAACAGAATTTACCTGGACCCAACGTGATGCTTCCGGCAAGGTGGTTTCCACTGAAAAATACACGCCTCAGTCATTCTTCAAGAAATTTGTGGATGTTGACTTTTCAAAGTATTATATGCTGATGAATGATCCCACCCGTGAATATTATCAGGTTTATGAAATCGAATATGACCGTCATGTCTATGATGGTAAGAACTGGGTCTATTTGAATTTGCCGATGGAAGACATCGCTCCCATTGCCATTGCTTCCATCAAGGACAGCACGATGATGTATTTTTCTTGCGATGTGGGTAAATTCCTGGACCGCGATAAAGGCTGGCTCGATGTCAACAACTATGATTACGGTTCATTGTTCGGTACGACTTTCAATATGACCAAAAAGGAACGCGTGGCGACTTTCGCCAGCGGTTCGTCTCATGCAATGACGCTTTGCGCCGTTGACTTGGACGACAAAGGTCAGCCAATCAAATGGATGGTGGAAAATAGTTGGGGCAGTTCTTACGGCCATAATGGTTTCCTTATCATGACCAACGAGTGGTTCAACGAATATATGTTCCGTGTTGTTGTGGAAGAAAAGTATATTCCTGCTAAAATATTGAAAATGACCAAGAAGGAACCTATCATGTTGCCACCTTGGGATCCAATGTTTGCTCCAGAAGAATAATGTTGTTTTGATCAATATCTGAAAAATGAAAAAAATATTTTTTGCATGCCTGTTAGTGATGGCGATGATGATGAATGCCTTTGCCCAGAAATCTGAAATCGGGGCATTTGTAGGCACTTCATTTTATATCGGTGACTTGAGCCACTCGACCATTTTTTCGGAATGTGATATTGCAGGTGGCATTGTTTATCGTTACAATTTTACGCCTCGTTGGGCATTGAAGGCCAACATCATGTTTGCCAAAGTTCACGCTTCTGATGCTAAAAGTAATGGCAAATTTGAAAGAAATCTGAGTTTTAAATCACCTATTACCGAACTTTCGGTTCAGGCGGAACTCAACTTTTTGAAATTGTATAATCAGAAGGGTTATAATTGTTTTTCTCCTTATATTTTTGCTGGTGTGGCAGTCTTTTCTTTTAATCCGCAAGCGGAATATAATGGGAAAACCTATGATTTACAGCCACTGGGCACCGAAGGTCAGGGGCTGGTAAAAGGTAAGGAGGGATACCCACTCTGTAGTTTTGCTGTTCCTTTCGGCATAGGCTTGAAAGTCAACATAGGTCGTTATGTGTCCATTGGTGCTGAATGGGGGATGCGTTTTACCTGTACCGACTATCTTGACGATATCAGTACCGTCTATTATGACAACGATGATTTGCGCTATCGCCGTGGTGATATTATGGCCGATTTAGCCGACCGTTCGCCCGAAATCGGTGGTCCGCTTCACGAAGGCGGAAGTCAGCGTGGCAACTTCAATACCACCGACTTTTATTCGTTCTGTGGAGGTACCATTACTTTCAAAATCGGCAACGAAGATCGTATTTGCGATATTAAACATAAACTGAGTTCACGTCATAAACTGGGAAGAAAAAGATAGTTCGTCATGTCGGATTTTTTTAATCAGATTGATAAAACACGGGTTCCTCAACATATTGCCATTATTATGGATGGCAACGGACGTTGGGCTAAACAACAATCGCAAGAACGTGTTTATGGTCATCAGTTTGGCGTGGAGGCGGTGCGTCGTGTCATTGAGGCTGCCGCTGAAGTTGGTGTCAAATATTTGACGCTTTATACTTTTTCAACTGAAAATTGGAATCGTCCGAAAGCTGAAGTTGAGGCTTTGATGGGGCTGTTGGTGAAGGCAGTTCACGATGAATTGGAAAAACTGAAAAAAAACAACGTGCGTCTGAAGGCCATTGGACAGATATCGGATTTGCCCGATCATTGTCGTGCCGAATTGCAACGTGCTTTGGATGAAACCGCTGAAGATACCGGTTTGACGGTTGTCTTGGCGTTGAGCTACGGTAGTCGTCAGGAGATGGTGGAGGTTACGCGTCGTGCTGCGGAAAAGGTGCGGTTGGGCGAATGGCAGCCAGAAGACATTAATGTCCAAAACCTCAGTGCACTGATGTATGATGGCGAACTTCCCGATCCCGACATTCTTATCCGCACCGGAGGCGAGTGCCGCATCAGCAATTTCCTGCTTTGGCAATTGGCATACAGCGAACTTTTCTTCTTGCCCGTGATGTGGCCCGATTTCCAGAAACAGGATTTGTGGCAAGTCATTTGCCAATTTCAAAATCGAGAACGCCGTTTTGGTAAAACCAGCGAACAAGTTCAAACACATTTATAATTCACCTTTTTATCTTTGCCAACTATTGTAAAAAAAACATTTTATTCTATGAAATATACTGAATATAAAGGACTTAATCTTTCTGAAACAGGAAAGGAAATGAAACAATACTGGGAAGAAAACCAGATTTTTGAAAAAACTTTGAAAACCAGCGAAGGTCACCCCGCTTTCGTTTTTTATGAAGGTCCACCATCTGCCAACGGCAAACCTGGCATTCATCACGTTTTGGCTCGTTCCCTCAAAGATATCGTTTGCCGTTATCAAACCCTTAAAGGCAAAAGTGTAGGTCGTAAGGGTGGTTGGGATACGCATGGACTTCCTGTTGAACTTGGCGTTGAAAAAACTCTTGGCATCACAAAGGAAGATATTGGCAAGAAAATTTCTGTCGAAGACTACAATAAAGCTTGTCGTACCGAAGTGATGAAATTTAAGGATATGTGGGACGATATCACCCGCCGTATGGGCTATTGGGTTGACCTCGAAAATCCATACATTACGTTCGATAATAAGTATATTGAATCTGTATGGTATTTATTATCAGAACTTTATAAAAAAGGATTGTTGTATAAAGGTTATACGATTCAGCCGTATTCTCCAGCTGCTGGTACTGGTTTAAGTTCTCATGAATTGAATTTGCCCGGCTGCTATCGCGATGTGAAAGATACCACTTGTGTTGGTCAGTTCCACGTGAAGGCAAGCCAGTTGGGAAAAATTCAGAAATTGTTCCCGAACTTTTCAGAAGATAATCTTGACAATTTCTATTTCATCGCTTGGACGACTACACCTTGGACTTTGCCATCCAATACTGCTTTGGCCGTTGGGCCCAAGATCGATTACGTTTTGGTAAAATCTTTCAATGCTTATTCAGGAAATCCTATTTATGTGGTTTTGGCAAAGAAATTGCTCAATGCTCATTTCCCTGAAAAGAATGCTGAATTGTCGTTCGAAGATTATAAACCAGGCGACAAGAACATCCCGTTTGCTGTTTTGGGCGAAGTTAAAGGAACAGATTTGGTTGGTATTGAATACGAGCAACTGATTCCTTATGTCAATCCTGGAGAAAATGCTTTCCGCGTTATCCCCGGCGATTACGTTACCACAGAAGACGGTACGGGTATCGTTCATATTGCTCCAACTTTCGGCGCCGATGATAAACGTGTAGCCGCGGATGCGGGCATTGATGGTCTCATGGTCATCGACAGGGCCGGTGTTGCTCAGCCAATGGTTGACAAGACTGGTAAGTTCTTCAAAATCGAAGATTTGGATGAGGAATTTGTCAAGAAATCCGTCAATGTTGAGCTTTATCAAACTGTGGCGGGTCGCTATGTAAAATCCGATTACGAAAAGCCAGAAGAAAAACATGATGAATCGTTGGATATCTTCATTTGCTTGTGGTTGAAATCTCAGAATAAGGTTTTCAAAATCGAAAAACATGTTCACAATTATCCTCACTGCTGGCGTACCGATAAGCCCGTTTTGTACTATCCTTTGGATTCTTGGTTTATTAGAACAACAGCATACAAGGATAGAATGATAGAACTTAACAAGACCATTAACTGGAAGCCTGAAGCCACTGGTTTGGGTCGTTTCGGTAACTGGCTGGAAAACCTGGTAGACTGGAACTTGTCTCGTTCTCGTTTTTGGGGAACCCCACTTCCCATTTGGGTAACCGAAGATAGAAAGGAACAAATCTGTATTGGTTCTATTGAACAGTTGGTTAAGGAAATTGACAAAGCTGTTGCCGCAGGCCTGATGAAAGATAATCCTTACAAGGATTTTATTCCTGGCGATTTCAGCAAAGAAAATTACGATAAAATTGATTTGCATCGTCCCTACGTGGATGAGATTTTCCTGGTATCGCCGAGTGGCCAGAAGATGACGCGCGAACCCGACCTTATTGATGTTTGGTTCGACTCAGGTGCAATGCCTTATTGCCAATTGCACTACCCGTTTGAAAATAAGGAAATCTTTGAAAAGCGTTTCCCTGCTGATTTCATTGCGGAAGGCGTTGACCAGACTCGTGGCTGGTTTTTCACTTTGCACGCCATTGCTACGATGTTGTTCGATTCTGTAGCATACAAGGCGGTTGTTTCCAATGGTTTGGTACTTGACAAGCAAGGCAATAAGATGTCAAAACGTCTTGGCAATGCTGTTGACCCATTTGAAACCATCGAAAAATACGGTGCTGATGCAACCCGCTGGTATATGATTACCAATGCACAGCCTTGGGACAACCTTAAATTCGATCCGGAAGGCATTGCTGAGGTTCAGCGCAAGTTCTTTGGCACATTGTATAATACTTATAATTTCTTCGCAATGTATGCCAACATAGACGGTTTTGACTATAAGGAGGCTGACATTCCTAATGCGGAACGCCCTGAAATCGACCGTTGGATTTTGTCTGAACTTAATACCTTGGTAAAACATTGTGACGAATATTATAGCGAATACGAACCGACTAAGGCAGGTCGTGAAATCCAGGATTTCGTAAACGAATACCTCAGCAACTGGTATGTTCGCCTCTGCCGTCGCCGTTTCTGGAAGGGTGAAGGGAAAGATAAGATTTCCGCGTACCAGACACTGTATACCTGTATGGAAACTATTGCAAAAATCGCTTCCCCAATTGCTCCATTCTTTATGGATAAACTCTTCTTGGATTTGAATAATATCACTCATCGTGAAGATGTGATTTCGGTTCATCTTTCAACCTATCCAAAGGTTCATGAAGAACTGATTGACAATGAATTGGAAGAACGTATGCGTATGGCTCAGCAGATTTGCTCAATGGTTTTGTCATTGCGTAAGAAATCGAATCTGCGTGTTCGTCAGCCGTTGGCAAAAATTATGATTCCTGTTACTGAATCTTCAAATTTGAAAGAACAGATTGAAAAAGTTCAGAATCTGATTTTGCATGAAGTGAATGTCAAGGGCATTGAATTCGTTAGCGATGAGGCAGGTGTCTTTGTAAAGAGAATCAAGCCTGATTTCAAAAAACTGGGTCCCAAGTGCGGTAAAATCATGAAGCAGGTGGCTGCGGCAATTACGGCTTTCAGTCAAGAAGAAATTCGTGCCATTGAAAAGAATGGCAATGCTTCGTTAAATATTGATGGTCTGGAAGTTGTTATTGATGTTGCCGATGTTGAAATCGTGGCAGAAGATATTCCGGGTTGGGTTGTTGCCAATCAGGATACACTTACCGTGGCGTTGGATATCGAACTCAATGAAGAATTGCTCAATGAGGGTTATGCTCGCGAATTCGTTAATCGAATTCAGAACTATCGTAAAGACTCGAATATGGATGTTTCTGACCGCATTTCCATCGAATTGGGAAGCAATGCTCAGTTGGATAAGGCATTTACTGATTTTGCTAATTATATTCAGACAGAAACCTTATGTACACATTTTGAAATCAAGCCACAGGTTGATGGTGAAGAATTCGAAATCGCCGAAGGCTTAAATGTGAAAGCAAAAATTGAAGTGGTAAAATAGGGGAATTGAATATGTTTTCAAAAAGGGAAGGCAAAAGCCTTCCCTTTTTAATTATTGAAAACTATGACACAAATTTCTTACAAAATCAAACACGCGATAACCCACTTTTCGGGCACTCCATCGAAATAATAAACTTTATCGCCCCATTTGTCCTTGATGCGGATGGTATTGCCATCAATGTAGTAGAGAACCGTACCCCATTGGTCTTTCTGGCGAATCTTATTGCCATCAAAATAAAGGAGTTTTTCTCCCCATTGGTCCTTTAGGCGAACCGTATTCCCATCTATATACAAAAGTTTTTCTCCCCACCGGTCTCGGTGCTTGACTGTCGTTCCATCAAAATACACCAGCTTTTCACCCCATTGGTCTTTTATTTTCAAAGTGTGTTTGTCAACATAATAGAGTTTCGCACCCCATTGGTCTTTTTGACGGATTGTGGTTTGTGACATCATATTAAAAAATGTTAAGATGAGGACTACGGAAAATAAAGCTTTTTTCATGGTTAATCTGTATAATATTGTTTTATAGCATTTTATTAAAACTTGATAAGAATATTTCCCATTTTTGAGATCCTTGCGGCATGAAATTGTTGTGCCATAAGGCTACCATTTCACCACCCACTTTTTTCACTTCCGCAAGCAATTCATTCAAGTTATTTTCATATTGTTCGAAAGTAATATCTCCGCTAAATGCTGCTGAATCCATAAATAATAAGGGATGGATTGTCAGTGTGGTGGTTTTGTTTTGACTTAAGTCAAAGAAAGGGTAGGGAAGTGCCATTCCGTTGCGAAAACCAATGCGGTCGTAAAAGCCTAAGGAAAAATCGTCACTAATCCCTGTCGAAATAAGATTTTGGAAGGTTTCCGGCATTTTTTCTTTCAAAAAATGCTGCCGCGAATAATTCACCTTCAAACCAGAAATCTTTTCTAATTTATTTTTTTGATAAATTATATCTTCTTGATTATTAGAATAATAAGATGTATGAAGTCCGATAGTGGAAAAAGATTTAAGTTTATCTATCAAAGCTGAAAAATGTGCTGATTTTGGCGAAATGTTGCGGTCGTAACGAGTGCGACGACTTGTCAGCATAAAATAAATCGGTTTCAAATGGTTACGCTCGCAGAGTTCCTTTTCTTGGTCATAGCCATCGTATGGGTCGTCGAAATCATCATGATGTCTTGCCTGTAAAATATTCTTTATTTGTGATTTATGAAAACATAAACAGGCTTTGGCTAAGGCGCCGCAAAAGTGGAAAAAGCTTTTCCCTTTGTAGGCATACGCAATATCGACGTCGAAAGTCGGCAGAAAACGATACTGTGATTCCCTCCATTGAAAATCTGCTTGCTGTTTTGAAAGTAACTCTTTGTATTTCAATGCAATATTGTGCACCGTAGGTGTTTTTTCCAAATGATGACGTACGACGAAGGATTTTTCGTGCACGATGCGCTGGTGCTGGTCACGAGGACAATCGGGCAAATATTCTTCGTAATTGCTCAAAAGATAAAATGCCAAGGCAACTTTATCATTTAAGATTTGATTTTCATCTTGCGGATGGATATTGTCTTCAAAAACTATTTGAGATTGAGGAAGATAGCGTAATTTTAATCCCTGATGATTCTGATATTTTGCCGTATCCGTAGTGATGTCGAAATCCAATGACAATATGTTTTTGAAGATGACTTCGCAAACATACCGCAAACGTGGCGACAGCTGGGGCGACAAAATCAGCAGCGAATTCATATCTATTTGACTATAACACCTTTAAGTGTGGCGGTTGAGCAGGATTCGACTTTTACTTTTACATAATCTCCGAAATGGCAGTCTTCTTTTGGGAAGACGAGCACTTTGTTTTGGCTGTTGCGTCCAAAATAGTCGTTTTCTGAGCGTTTAGAGGCACCTTCAACAAGGACTTCAAAGGTTTTGCCAATGTCGTTCTTGTTGCTTTCGAGCGATAGTTCCTGTTGCAAAGCGATGATTTCTTCTAAACGACGGCCTTTAACCTCATCGGGGATGTCGTCTTTGAAGCGTTTGGCGGCCATGGCGCATTCGCGTTCCGAATATTTGAACATGTAGGCGGCACTATAGCCCACTTCGCGCATCAGCGACAACGTTTGCTGGTGGTCTTCTTCGGTTTCGCCGCAGAAACCCGCGATGATGTCGGTGGCGATGGCACAATCGGGAATCATCCGCTTGATAGTGGCAATGCGTTCCAAATAGTATTCACGCGTATAAACACGGTTCATGCGTTGTAGCATTACGTTGCTGCCGGCTTGCACGGGCAGATGTATATATTTACAGCAATTGTCGTATTTGGCAATCGTGGCGATGAGTTCGTCGGAAATGTCCTTGGGGTGTGAGGTGGCAAAGCGAACCCGCACATGGGGTGACAATAATGCCACTTTTTCGAGTAGACGGGCAAAATTGACCACTTCCCCGTTTTCTTCTGAACGATAGGAATTGACATTCTGACCTAAAAGTGTGATTTCTTTATATCCTTGATTTATAAGTTGTTGAGCTTCTCTAATGATGGTTTGTGAACTGCGGCTGCGTTCGCGCCCGCGAGTGTAGGGAACGACGCAGTAGGTGCAGAAATTGTTGCATCCACGCATAATGGAAATGAAGGCCGAAATGCCGTTCGTGTCGTAACGGATGGGATCAATATCATCGTAGGTTTCTTCCAAAGACAGCATTACGTTGAAAGTTTTCTTGCCGATGGCGGCCTCTTGAATTAAGGCGGGCAGACTGCGGTAGGCATCGGGCCCGGCGATGAGGTCGAGGGCATTTTCTTCATTGAGAAGTTTCTCTTTTACGCGTTCGGCCATGCAGCCCAAAAGTCCAATTTGCAAAAACGGTTTCTTCTTTTTCATAATGCCTAGTTCGGCCAGGCGTTTGCGTATGCGTTGCTCCGCGTGGTCGCGGACCGAACAGGTGTTGATCAAAATCAAATCCGCTTCATTAATGTCTTTGCTTATCTGATATTCATCGGCCAATATTGAAGCAACAACTTCACTATCAGCTACATTCATTTGACAACCGTATGTTTCGATATATAGTTTTTTCATGGGTTAGTCGTTTTTAAGTTGATCAAAATTCTTACCGAACACGCCGTAAGTTTTAGAGATGGTGATGAAAGCTGTATCATCCATGGATTTGATGATGCGGGTGATGAGAACCTTATCGGTTTTATGAGCAATGATGAGCAGAATTTCGCTTTCTTCCTTGGTATAGGAACCATAACTTTTAATCAAGGTGGCTCCGCGGTGAAGGTCATTGTTGATTTTGTCGGCGATTTCTCGGTTTTTCTTCGAGAAAACCATAATCTGGTAACTTTGTTTGTAACCATCAATGACAACGTCGGAAATAAGGGTGTAGACAAACATCACCACCATACTGTAAACTAATTTTTCGACGTCTTGGACGATAAAATAGGAAGAACCAACGATGAATATATTTGTGTAGAAAGATATTCTTCCGTAGGAAATGTTGCGGTATTTGCCTATCATCAAAGCGATGATGTCCGTGCCGCCAGTGTTACCGCCGAAATTGATGGCCATTCCAACGCCAAAAGCAGCGAGGCCGGCACCAATCATTGAACACATGAATGTGTCATCGACAAGAGGTTGTGTGAATATTGCCTGGCCAATGGAAAAAAATGACGAAAGTATGACGGTGCAAATCATGGTGTTGACACAAAAACGTTTCCCCAACACTTTCCAAGCGATTGCTACGAGGATGAAGTTGAGAACGAAAGTGGTGATACCAACAGGAATGGTTTGGGTCGCAAAATAAATAATGGCGGCAATACCGCTGACACCACCACCCGTGAGGTGGTTGGGAATAAGGAAGGCGGTCCACCCAAAAGCAAAAATTGCTAAACCAATGGTGATGAATACGAAATTTTTAATCTCTTTGAGCAATTCTTTTTTTGAAATCATCGTGAAAAAGTATTATTGTTTTTATGGTTGTAAAATCTTAATATGTTAATTATCAATTGTTTGTTTTATTATTACAGTGAAATAAAATGCAAAGTTACGAAAAAAATCAAAAAAAGAAAAAAATTGTTGCCAGAAAAGAAAAAAGTTGTATTTTTGCAGCGTCAAAACGGAAACGTAAGGACGTAACGCTTCCTTAGCTCAGTCGGTTAGAGCATCTGACTGTTAATCAGAGGGTCCTAGGTTCAAGTCCTAGAGGGAGCGCAAAGAAAAGCACCTATTCTCAATGAATTAGGTGCTTTTTTTGTTGCCTTCCGGATAGGGGAAAATGTGGCGATTTCAACAGGTTTTGGGTAAAAAATCTATAATAGTTCACTAATTTTCGGTGAGCTCAACTTGTTGGAAATCAAGATAACAGCAATGGCAACAATAGGATATGAAATCAGCAATTATGCAAAGGGAAACGGCTCCATTAGTGTTCGTCTCCGTTTGACACATAACAAGAAGAACAAGTATTTCAGCAGTGGTATCTTCGTCTCAAGAGACGACCTGACAAAATGTGGAAAGATACGAAATAAGGAGATTGCTTCACTAATTAGTGAAATGGTTCTGGACTACACCAGACGGATAGCAGAATGTTCAATAGAAATCAACCGATGTTCCGATGTAAATGAAGTGTATCGTATTATTACAAAAGAAGATAAACTAATTCACCGAGATATAGATTTCTTTGACTATGCACAAAAGTTTATGGAAAATAAAGAGAGTGAAAAGACTGCTTCTGGATATAGAACAATGCTATCTTCATTTCAAACATTTATTAAGAAGAAAACAATTGCTTTCAATGATATCACACCAACCGTATTACGTTCATACATAGATTATCTTGACCCAAAGCGGCGACGTTCGTCACAATATCTGACCCTAATAAAGTCAATCTTCAATTCTGCCATTAAAGAATATAATGACGAAGCAATCGTTATTAAGAACCCATTTTCAAAGATAGATATGCCCAAACCCCCTGTTCCTGAAAAACGTGGACTAACAGTTGAACAGATACGGGCAATTGCCAATCATAAATCTACGGGCAAACGAGAACAATTTGCCAAAGAAATGTTCCTTTTATCTTTTTGCCTTGTCGGAATAAATGCAATTGACCTCTACGATTGTGACCAGATAGAAGGGGATAAAATAACCTACTATCGTCATAAGACCCGTGGACGGAGAGATGATAATGCTAAAATGGTTGTTGCTATACCTCCTATTGTGAAAAGTGTTGTTGAGAAGCACCGGGATAATACCAATAAAAAGGTTTTCAATCTGCATATCCGTTATGCTGAAAGCGGTAATCTAAATGCAAATATCAATAAGGGATTGAAGGTAATTGGTAAAAAGTTGGGTATAGAGAACCTTCAAATGTATTGTGCAAGACATAGTTGGGCAACCATTGCTGCAAATGACTGTCGTATGGATATATATACAATTCATAAAGCACTGAACCATACCACCAGTAAATTGAAAATAACGGAAACTTATATTAGGGAAAATTGGGATTGGTTGGAAAGAGCGAATAATCAGGTGCTGGATTATGTCTTTGGTGAAGCAGATATCAATGATTTTCTGCTCTAATGTATATCACATGGAAAGCAAACAGACAGATTCACATGATTCGTTATCATGGACGAAGTAGAGCATGTATTATTCGACAAAAAGCTTTCTCTGTATAATAAATATTGGACAGCGGACTGTGCCATGTTTTTTCACACCAATTGCTTATCTTTGCCGCAAAAAAGAAATTGTCATGAGCAAGAATTTGATTAACAGGTATATTTGGTTGGTAGACACCATTTACCAAGCTGGTTCTTCGGGAATTACACTCCGAGAAATTTCAGAAAAATGGGAAAGCAACTGGCGAATGTCTGGAAAGGAGGAGTATGCAAGACGCACCTTCATGCATCACAAAAAGGACATTTGGGACATCTTCGGCATTGAAATAGGATGTCACAAGCACACCAATTGCTACTATATTGTGGATAGCAGGGATATTTCCGACTCGTCGGGTTTTCGGCGGTGGATGTTCGAGACGTTAGCAGTGAATAACCACGTTAATGAGAGTGCCCAATTGCGCGACCGTATCTTATTGGAGAACAACCCCTCTGGAGGTGAGTTCCTTTCCACCACCTTGGAAGCGATGCGCGACGGAAAGATGATCACATTTGATTATCGTCCGTTTTGGTTTGAGGCCGAAAACTATTCCAGCTACTACCATGTGGAGCCTTATGCTCTGAAGGTGTTCAAACGCCGCTGGTATCTGTTGGGCAAATACGGCGACTCACCTTTGAAGATATATGCACTAGACCGCTTTCTGAATATCGACATCGAATTCGAGGACTTCACAATGCCGCAAGGCTTCAATGCAAATGCCTACTTCTCCACCTGTTTTGGAATCATCGTTGGTGATGAAGATCCGCAATTCATCAAACTAAAAGTGGCTTACTATCAGGCAAACTATCTCCGTTCATTGCCGCTTCACCACTCCCAGAAAGAGATGGAGATTACCGATAACCATACCATCTTCAGCTATTATTTGCGTCCATCTTTTGACTTTGTGCAGGAGCTGCTTTCCTTGGGAGAAACTGTTGAGGTGCTTGAACCCGCTTCCTTGCGCTTGGAGATGGAGAGAATCGGGAAGGAGATTGCGAAGAATCATAAAAGGGAGCGACGGAAATAACATCAGTTGCAAAAGGAATCCTTTTACACTATCGGATCTGGACACACATTGCGCCGTTGGCACTTTTCGCACTCGCTACCACGCCACACTTTATCGAATTCCTCAATGACAGCGGTTACGAGAGCGTGATCATCGGTGAGGACACCTGCTTCGAAATTGCGGCGGAGGGGCGACTTCATCCCCATTCCCGCGCCCGTGAGGTTCGCGCTGCCCACGTAGCAGACCGTCTGGTCGATGACGATGATTTTGAAATGTACCCGCGGACACATCACCCGTTCCAGCATCTTGGCCAGTCGTGGGTAGCGGTCGAAGTCGGCGCGGAAGTTCGGTCCTGGTTCCTTTGCGTGGATCAGCCGCACCTCCACGCCCCTTCCCAGCAGTTCCGCCAGCACCCCGAGAAACGGCTTCTCGATTTTACCCTGCAACACGTATAGGTCTTTGATGTCAGCGGTACCAATCCACAACGAGTGCTTGGCCTTCATCGCAAGGTCAAGCACGGTGGTGCAGTGGGAGGAGTCGGAGATGAGGGTAGTGGGCATTATAAATCGATTATTATCAGTTGTTTAGTGAGCTATATTTCGCACAAATATAATATTGAAAATTGTACGAAACAGAATTGGAAAATTTTTGGAACTGCATAAATTTTCGTATGAATTTTTATGATTGCCTGCAGACCTACGGTCTGCGTCAAATCCTCGTGCTGTTTCGTTGCTACCAAGCCCGGCAGACCAAACGGCCTGCCTCCTTTGCAGCGGTTGTCTGAACCATTGTTGGAGGTTTGAGTATATGTTAAAAGCTTTTTTATATTGTTTCAAGGCCAGCGATACCTGTTCTTAGCAACATTTCAGCAAACGTTTTGCCATTGATAAGACGGACATTGTTTTCTTCAGCCTTTCTCATGGCTTCGTCCGAAAAATCATCACAAGAGGATATCACCCATAGGACAGAATGATATTCAGTATTTTGGTATTTTTCAGAATTCACAACTATTTGCTTAACTGCGTCATCAGAGGTAGTGTCTTTATGCCATTTAGCTTGAACCCGTATTGCAACTTTCAATTCTTCAAAATAAGCTACAGCATCAGTGTCCCCATCTTCAGTTCGACTTGAATTTTTAGCTGGAACTTCAACACGAGCACCCAAGTGTTCAAAATAACTTTTTACAAGCTCCTCGAATTTATTATCCCCTGGCATTTTTCTGATTTTTTCGAGAATTATTCCACAAGTGTTTTCTTTGATTTCTGAGTACAGATTTAAAGGTTGTCCTGTTTCAGCACGATTGAGAGCGTCTTCAACATTAGAAGACAAAGATGTTATGTCTGAATTTATTTGCTGAATTTTCATACGTGAAAACAAAGGACCATCAGCATAAACTCTCGGTATCTTAGTCTTGATAGGTTTAACGTTCCAAAAGAAACCTATATCAATTATTCTGTTTGTGTCTTTTTGATAGATATACCCTTCCCGGTATTCAACTTCATTTCCATTCCAATCCTTTGCTCCATTTAGGTCAAGTTTTTCACATGAATATGGTCGTTCGCCCACAATCTCGAAAAGGCTGAATTCATAAGGTGTTGGAACGAGCACAACATCCCCTTTTTTCATTTCTTTTAGAAATCGGTACAAACACCATCTGTTGCGAGGATTTCCCCATGCTTCAAATTTCTCATTGAACTCAGTGTCAAAATTATCAATAAAAGATTCTTCCGAGAAATCAGACCAACCAATAGAAAGGATGTTTTTTTCAAACAATAATGGGGTTGATAAAACGATTCCTATCTCTCCGCTTTTGATGCGATGTAACCAATAATTTTTACTCATAAATTTATTGTTTAATTTATTGCTTATTGTATGCATGTTTTTTTTACAAGAAAACTGAAATTTGGGAAAGTACTTCAAAAGCACCGCAATTATATTCTCTTATACTATCAATAGCAAGCTGCAACCCCAAAAGTTGTAGCTGACATTTTTCTCTAGTATTCTTGCTCATTTCCATAATTTCCTCTCTATCTGGCACAACACCAGATAATGTGAGTTCGCTAAAAGCTTTAGTTGTGATTAAATCATCATCGTCTTTTGATAAAATACCGACAAGAATTGTTTCCATAACGCTAACAGCATTATTATCTTTATTGTTAAAGCCGATTGTTTTTAGCGCACTTCTTGCCACCTCTTTTAGAACGATTGAATATACATCGGATTCGGGTTGTTCGTATACACCGCCATCAACATATTCAATTTGTTCATCATCTTCTTTATAATCATTCAATCCAAATTGTATGCGTACTGAATATATGGCTTCATCTATTTTATCAAACAAGTCTTCTATTTGTTCCTTAACAATCAGATTGTAATCTGGATTATTGTCAGAATAGTCAATAGACTTATTGATTTCATCCTTTAGTTGAGGCAAGTCATCATATTCAATCTGGTCAATCTGTTCTTCCAGATAGTTAATATCAGCATCCTGCAGCTGTTTTAGACTCTCTAATCGATTTAAAATTGCTGTAAGCTTGTCAATGATTTCCATGTCGCTTTTAATTAACAAACACATGTTTTTCCACTCCGCAAAATTACAAAATTATCCCATTCACCATCATTGCCTCAAACAACAATTCCCTCCTCCTTTTCCACCTTTTCAATGCACTCCTCAATGTCAGCAATCAATTCTTTCAAAAACTCTATTTTTGCCGACTTGTCCGGGAAATTGTCAGGATTTGCTTCAAATTCACTCTCGATCAAGTCGCTGATTGTGAATTCACATCCTAAATCTTCTTCATCTGGGGCTACATAAAAATAATAATCGTTCATGTCTATTCAATTTTTCTTTTGGTTTTTCTCGTTTGGAATGATTATTCGCTCAATATCATTTACAATTTGATTCCATCCTTGACTATTTTGTTCCTCAAAGGTGGTCATGATGTCAATGAAGTTAAAAGAGACGATCGGCTGCTGTTTCAGCCACTTGATGGTTTTATATGATTCCGGCACGAAAACATTCGGTGCCAATTCGCAACTGTAACGATGCCCCCACAGACAAATCACAGACGTGGGAATGCGTGCAGCAAGATGATACTCTATTCTTCCCTTCAAATCTTCGTTTGTATCTTCGAATGGGTCCATTCAGGCCACAAAACAGCAGAGGGTCTTTTTTTCGTCAATGCTTGTCTCAATCTTGTCCCATCTTTCACTGGAGCAGCATTCGAACGCCTCGCTTTCTGCGCTTCTTGACATTATGTATTCCATTATCTCCACCGCTTTTGCTCCCAACGGGACAACGATGACTTTTTCAAAATGTGTGTTGGGGTTGTTAATAATATTCTTGATCATAACGTTTATATTGTTTTGGAACTAGTAGAATCAACCTCTGTCCGATTTTGATGCGGCAAAAACAGCGCATAGCTGTGCAAAAACGTAGCGCTGTAGGGTTGTCGCAATTCGGCACCCCTCACAATAACCGCATCGCAATCCTCGCACACGCCTCCGCGTCGGCGAGGGCGTGGTGGTGATGCTCCAGATGATAGCCGCAGGCTGCCGCTACGGTGTGCAGTTGGTGGTCGGGGAGCTGTTGCCCGAAATGATGACGGGAGGCGCTGCAGGTGCAGTGAAATTCGTAATCGGGATAGTCCATCTGATAGACTCGGAACACCGCCCGCAGACAGCTTTCGTCAAACGGGCTGTTGTGTGCCACTAAAGGCAATCTCTCAATCAGTGGCTCAATTTGTTGCCACACTCCTGGGAACACTGGCGCGTTGTCTGTGTCCTCGTGTGTGAGACCATGAACCTCCTGACAGAACCAGACATAGTAGTCGGGCTCAGGCTTGATGAGACTGTAAAACGTGTTGGCGATGAGACCGTTGCGCACAATCACCACGCCCACGCTGCATACGCTGCTGCGCTGTCCGTTGGCGGTTTCAAAATCAATGGCGGCGAAATCTTGCATGATTGAACATTCTTTGGGTGTATTATAATGATTGCTTTCTTCCACGCTCAATCCAAACTTATCAGCTGATCCATAAACGCTTCTTGGCAGATATGATAGGTGGTCATACGCATGATGTCAGGAATGCTGAAGCACTGACTGTTACAAAGTTCACAGAAAGAGTAGCAAAACGAGATTTCATAGGGCAGCGCGAGGTCTATTTCACACGACTCCTTAAGGGGCAAGCCGTTGTGGTAGGAGTCGTAAAAGTCTCCGCTGCAATAATATAAGCTGTCGGTCATTTCTATGCTATGTATTGTGTCGAGAATCTCTATGATGTCGTTCCATTGCGAACCGTAGAAACCGTCGTCTTCCCTGATGACAAGTTGCGGATTCTGATTGTCATGGAAGTAAGTCAAACTGGTGTTTAACTTGTAATCTGGGTGGATGGTTATCAGCTGTTGGTGTCTTTGTTTATGGACTTCCAAAACCTTTGCTTCCATCTGTACAAGCCGCCTGTTGGTCATTTCCAAATCCCGGATGTTGGCCTCTGAATAGCTCAATTCAAACATGCGATTCAGCAGCGCACAACGTATCTCGGCTTTTGTCAATATTCTGTCCTGATTGCTGATGATGAACACCTCCTTGTCATTCTCATCGTAAGAGAGCCTCATAATCTCACTTTCACATTGTCTTACATACCGCCGCAGATAGTCTGTGTCAGTTTGCTCTTGTATCTTAATGATTTCTAGATTGTTTTGATTAGTCATATTAATAATTTGAATTACACTGGCAAAAATGGAATGTATGTGTGCTAAAATGTGGCACAGTAAACTGCTGGCTATTAGCTATTAGCCGTTGGTTCTCTATTCTTTGGTTTCCTCCCCACAATCATCTCCGCAACTCTTAGTTCCATGCTTGCCAAAAAGTCCACCAATGGCATATTGCCATAAGCTTTAGATAGTTCTTCCTGCATGTCAATCACGTGGATGTCATCCACGCCCAAGAAACGGCGGTCGAGGGGACGGTCGTACAGTTTGGAGGCGAATCGTGGCGGCAAGAGGTAGATGAGATGTCGCTTGATGTTGGCGTGATGCGCTTTGCACCATAAGAGGTTAACCCCTATGGCTGCAATTTGCAGCTCCGTGTTCGAGCAACCGTGATTTACATTCGGATTCGGGTGAGGCTTGGGTACCATGTTCGAGGGCGAGTCCCACACGAGGAGCCACACCTCCACGGACGGGTCGTATAGTCCATCCTCCGCACAATAGAGGTTCTCCCTGACAAAATTTTCACTTTCCATCCATTCGTATGCGTATGAGGAGGGCAGGTGCTGCATAATACCCTCTTTGCACTGCACGGCGTTGTAGCCCACAGGAATAATGATGTGTTTCGTTCTATCCATTTTCTTTAATGTTTAAATACGCTGACAAAAATAGAACATCGCTGTGCCATATTTTGGCACACAATCATTCTATTTTTGCAACGTTCAAAATTATAATGCTATGAAAAAAGAAAACATTTTGCAGACATTGAGTTTTCTGGCGCTGAAAATGGAAAACTCCGGAACTGCCTTGTTAGAGGCAATTGCGCCTGATTCTATTGCACATTTAGACTACACATTTACACGGCAGAACGAATCCACCATTCATAAAGAGTTTAGCAAAACAGAGATATGTGAGATTGTTAAAAAGTTGGAGGATGTCGCCAAATTCCTCGGTATCTCAACCATTCAGGCTGTTATTATGATGGTTGCCTTCTGCAATAAATTCCAAGACAATTATATAGATTGGAACGATGTCCACAAATTTTTCAATGTAAAGAGTATGGTGCTGCTTCCTTTGAAAAAAGAATTTGACCGTCTGGTATCTGGTAAATTCCTAAAACGAGCTGGTAAAAGACATTCTGAATATTATGATATTGAGCAAAAAGTGGTGGACTCCGTAATGAATGAACATCCATTTGACCCTTGTATATTGAAAGAAGCACGTCTCGATCGATATAAATTTGTCAACGAAATTTCCGATTTGATCGAGCTACGTAGTGATGACGAGATATCCACCTCCGATCTTTTTGAACGTTCATATGAGATGGAACAACAGAACAATACTCTTACTTTTGTTCAGAATGTCAAGAAATTGAATCTTGAGACTAAAGACAGAGTCTTATTCTATGAGATTTGCGACGATTTTCTTGCTCATGGTGAAACGGGAATCAATTGTACGCTGAAGGACATGTATAGTAATCCTAGCACTCGTTTTCGAATTGCAAAGGAGTTGATGGACGAAAAGCAGATTCTGCAAAAGTTAGATTTAGTGATCCTCCTTCGTGACACAATTTTCTCTGATAGTAATTTGACCCTGACCGAAAAAGGGAAACAACTCTTTTTAGAGGAAGATTTCGAGCTTTTTGCCAAATCCAAAAATCGAGACCATAAAACAATATACCCCGAAGACATTCAAGAAAAGTCCTTGTTTTATGATGAAGAACTCTCGCGACAGCTAAATCTGCTGAAAGAAAATCTCCAAGAAGAGCGTTTCACAGAGCTGCAAAAACGATTGGAAGAACAGTCGCTACCTAAGGGGGTTGCTGCCATCTTCCATGGGCAACCTGGCACAGGGAAAACCGAAACTGCGATGCAAATTGCCAAAGCTACAGGTCGTGCAGTGTGTCACGTGGACATTGCAAGTTCCAAAAGTTGCTGGTTTGGTGAAAGCGAAAAACTTATTAAGCGTATATTTACCGATTATGCTGGACTGTGCAAAAAATCCCCTCTTAAGCCGATTCTACTTTTCAACGAAGCAGACGCTCTCTTTTCCAAACGCAAGGATAGCATTTCATCAAACGTGGCGCAAACAGAGAATGCCATCCAAAACATTATCCTTGAAGAAATGGAAAAACTGGATGGAATACTCATAGCTACCACCAATCTCATAGATAACTTGGACAGAGCTTTTGAACGACGTTTTCTATTCAAAATCCATTTCAACAATCCCACGGTGGAAGCAAAACAATCTATCTGGAAGAGCAAACTCTCTTGGTTGTCTGAAAACGAAAGTCGCATACTCGCAGAACGCTACAATTTCTCAGGCGGCGAAATCGACAACATCGTCCGCAAGGTTATTATGGATGAGGTACTCAACGGAATACACCCTGACATGCAATTCGTTGAAGAACTATGTCGCTATGAAAAGATTGGCAACAAGGAGACGAGCTTTATTGGGTTTAGAAAATGAGTGTCTAATAATTCGCATAGGTCGCACCATTTTCTATCTAATACGTGCGCTGTTTTACCATATTAAGACATGCCGTTATGTTAAAATTTTTACGGGAAACACTTTCTATCGGGGACTTTGTGGAGGTAGAAACTTCCACAGGATTAGTGCGTGGCTCCATCTTGGAAATACCACCTGATTGTTTGGTGATGCTAACTGATGGCGAACTGCACGAATATTCAGAGGAGCAGTTGTTGAGTATCAAATACTTTTCCGATGATCACGATGCCTATCGGGATTGTTATATCCAAAAGTTTATACCAGAAGAAAAGAGTGAGAGATATTTTTGGGCAGAAAACCACAATGGATCGTTGTGTTGCACGAATTTCGACAACATCATCACAATTTTTATGGGCTGGAATATGCGTTTCCAACGCGGTCATCTTGACTTGCCCGACTTGATTGATGTGGAGGACGAATACTATAATATAGAAGTCTTGAGCAATGATTGTGATGATTGTTTTTCAGACTATATCACTTCCGTCAAGTTACCGAAACATTTGAAGAGTATTGAGCTACTATTCATAGGAAGAATCTTCCTCCAGAAAATATATGTTCCCGATACTTTAGTTTATTCGGGAGGGTACAAAATAGGCGGTTGCACCACATGTCAAGTTTTCGACATGAATGGAAAACTTTTGGATTGGGAGTTTGAAGAGGATTGGTAAACAGTGCCGCACTTTTGCACACTCCCGATATATTTTTGCCGCAGGTTCCATACCATACGCCCTCGCCGAAAAGCGTTCAATAGAGTAGGCATTTTTAAAAGTTGTGCCCGACACGTACTAGGGAGAATGATTATGCCGCAAATGATAGTCTATAATGGGGAACTGATACGTATTAGCCCCAAAAACAAGAGAAAAATAGAGGTGTCTACTAATCATGGTGGATCATGGATGACCCGCTGTGTTGGATCTGCCAGCACTGGAGAATTCCTTGATTTGGTAAACAATGGATCTGAGATAATTGCCACCACCGAAAAAGGGCTGTTCGTCTCTTCCAACAACGGAGGATCTTGGATAAGAAGAAGTTAACAATTATCCCTAAAAAATATACCACTATGAGAAATTTAAAAAACAACATGCTGGCACTGATACTTGTGATTTGCAATTTTGCTGTCTATGCAGAAACTGCTTCGGAAGCTGCCAACCCTTCAGAATCCAACATTTTCATTGAGATCTTGGTTTACGCTTTGATTTTCGGAATCCCATTGTTGGTGATTATCCGAAAAATTAGGCGAAAAATCAGGAACTTCAAGGAGGATGTAAAAAGTGGCGGTTTCGGAGAAGCAACCATGAGCCGTTTGGAAGACCATTTCGACAGAAAGAACAAGAAATAGTAGACTAAACGCTTCTCGTCATGAATCTTAAATTCTTTTTCAGTTCCATTGTTTCGAACCGCTATTTTGAGTGGACGATAACGATTGTTATTCTCGTGAACGCGGTACTTATCGGTATCGAACTAAATGTTTGTGATCCCACCATCGAACTGATACAGAGGATTATTTTGCTGATTTTTACCGTGGAAATCCTGATGCGATTCATGGCGAGAGAAAATGTGAGGGAGTTTTTCTCTAACGGTTGGAACATCTTCGACCTCGCTCTTGTGTTGATTGGTTATATTCCAGAGGATCTTTTTGCCAATGCTTCCGCCATGATGGCTATTAGGGTGCTCCGTGTATTGCGCGTACTTCGATTGCTCAGGGCTGGAAAAGAAATCAAACTTATCACTACTGTGCTTACCAAATCGATGGTTTCAATGGTGTGGTACGTCATCCTGTTTGCGATTTTCATTTACCTGTTTGCTATAATAGGGGTAAGCATGTTCAAGTTGCCCGACCCCGAAAAGCTAACGCAAGAAGACCGCTCAAGATACGAACAGTTTATGCGTGAAGTTCACAACGCCCCCGACAACTCTCCTGACCCGTTCGGGTCGTTGTCGGAAGCAATGTTTACTCTATTTCGCGAGCTAACAGGCGAGGATTGGACAGACCTGCGTTACAACACTATCTCCGCCTACGAGTACGGCGTTATCCGAGTGAATCCTGTGGTCATCACGACCTACCACATACTTTGGTTTTCGCTGTCAGTCTTCCTGTTGCTGAACTTAGTTACAGGATCAATCATCAATAACTATCAAAACATAAAGGAAGAGCAAAATAGTCAAAACGCCCCAGCCGAAAAGCGTTCAATAGAGTAGGCAAAAAATTCTAGCAGTTGCGCCCGACACGTATTAGGGAAACGAAAATGAGTAAGGTTTATAGAATCACACCGAAAGCTATTCACAGAACAAACAACACCGTTCTGACTCCTGAGATGGAAATCATCGTGACTTTAGAGCGTCACACATCCGATCCATTCTACAATGGTGCAAAAGAAATCAAAGCCATGTATATGGACAGATATGGTTTTGATTATGAGCGGGCGAATGCTACAAAAGCTTGGTTTGATTATGAGAGATTAGACTAACCATTTGTTAAACACAAATACTACATGACGGGCAGGATTTTACTCCTGCCCGTCATATTGAAAAACCTTTCTTGGTATACTTTTCTATAACATTTACACCAAAGAAGCCATATACCAATCTTATTGATTATCAACAATTCACAAACAAAGTTCTCTTAAAGTTCTCTTAAAGTTCTCTTAAAGTTCTCTTAAAGTTCTCTTGAAACTCCCCTACTTTAAGAGAACTATTTTCGTCTCCATAACTTCTTCTCTCCAAAAACTATTTTGTCTGCTTTTCGTAGAGACGTTAGCAAGTTACCTATCTTGGATACTTTCTGTTTGTCAGTTAAAGCTTCGGGTAATTTCGTCATCAACAGCGTATCAATTTCAGGACGACTCATTGTCACATGTTGATCCAATGCTTTTAGGATAAGATCCTTGTAGTAATTATCATCGAATCCCTTGTTACGAGTGTATTCCGCTTTTTGACCTGTAGCTTTGGCCACACTCTTGGCAAAAAACAATGCATTCTTTCGACCTTCAATCAGTTTGCGCTTTCTCAAGTAAGCAATTTCCTCATCACTTAGTGGACGATTGGTTTGTAACCTGCTCAACATTTCAATGTCAAGCAAAGTCAGTGTTTTGTCTCTGGTCAAGAGCATGGCATAGTCAATGTCCACCACTTTGCCGATAATCGTCACTTTAACCCTATCGTCACTAAATTCATAATCAGGCATAGGGAATAAGCGTTCGCGTTGTTTGTTAAACATCCGTCTGATACCGCTGCCAATCGTATCCACCATGCCCAATTCCACCATTGCTGTTGCCAGAAACCTGTTACGATAATGTTCCTCAGGAGCATCGTTTATCAACACATTCTTAATGCTGTTGGGAATGAAAGTCCCCAAATTGGTAAAGATCAGTCGGTCTTCTTCCTCTATTACGTTAATCATTCCATAACGTCCATAGTCCTGATGAGCTATGGCATTATTTAATGCTTCCCGAATGATAAAAGGGTCGTATGTATCCAGCTCGTCTGGCACTAGCGAAAGAAGTTCTGGATTCATATATCTGTACTTCCAGTTGCGTATTTTCCTGTAAACCGTATTAGCTGCAATAACAAACGGACATGTTTCAATGGAGAAATCTTTCTCTTCACCGTTGGAATCCTTGTATATCCATCTGATACGTGCAACAGCTGGCGAAATAAAATGTTCGCTCTCGGTGCGTCCCAACAATAATATTGCGGTATTGGTTATCTGGCCTTGTTTGGTTATCTTTGCTTTGTTCAGAAACCTCACATCATCCCACGATTTCATCTCCACTATCAGGTCTTCGTGTTTCTTGGCGTACATCTTGCGAGCTTCTTTGATGGCATCGGGATCAAGATCGTCAAATGTGGCATCTTTTACGATTTCGGCACTCCAGTCTTTCTGTGAGTTGTATATTTGGCGAACATAGTCTGGAAAATCTTTGAGTTTCGTCAGATTGCTTCCAACCCTCACATAAGCAGCTCCCTTGAAATTTACAGGTTCTCCTGCCGCAGCCTGTATCTCGAAAATAACAATGTGTTTGTCTTCGTACTCGAACTCCTCTATTTCAAAGGGGGTAATGGGCGAACAGTTTTTTCTAAGCCATAGTTCATAATCCTGATTGCCATATTTAGCTGTCGGCATTCTCAGATTAGTTCCAACCACATTCCATGTCCCATCCTCCACTCCTAGAACCAAATAACCGTGTGATTTGTATTTCAAGCAGGCTGAATTGGAAAGACCAGAGATGTAGTTTCCAACCCCCTCATACGTAACGCTGCATCGAGACTCGCCAATATTAGTCTTAAACTCCATCCATTCCGTTTCTCCAGCACTTTGGCGTTGGCGAGCCTGTGCCAACAGATCCTCCAACAGTATATATTGTTCTTCAATTGTTTTCATATAAGCTATCTTCGTTCAAATTCATTCTACAAATAATAGAAAATTTCAATTTGCAAAAGTACACAATTTCCGCCAATCAAGCTTTGTGCGGAATTCTCAACCGACTCTATATGCCTGCCCACTCCAATGGTTAATCCCCGAAATCACATAAGTCGTCTATAAGATCAAAATCATCCTCCATCATGTCTCTCGTCTGTGCTGGATCCCGATAGTAAACGGCTACGCGTTCCAAAGGCAATTCCACTCCGAACAATGAAGCCCACGAATGGATTTGATCAAGCACCTCCACGCCGTCGAAGTTATTGGAATCAACCAGACATTGCACACAGAACCTGCCGTCTTCTTCTATCACTTCAATGGATACGTTTGTTGGCTCCCCGTTAAGAACCATTTTAGTTTCAAGTTCGTTTCTTTTTGCCTTTGTTTCAATACTAGTGGCCATATTTTTGTTGTTTATATTATTGGTTTTGTTGTTAAATGTCGCAAAACAGGTCAAGAGTACTCTCTACATCACCTCTTTGTAGAGTTGTTCTTTTATTGCTTTGCTCTGCATCATTGCACTTGTCCGTAACGAGTTAATGTATCCTTGCGTGGTTGTGGGGTTGGCGTGTCCCATATCCATTTGTATATCCATTAGAGACCTCCCATTCTCACACTGAAAACTCGCATAAGTATGCCTTGCCTGCGCCATAGTGGTGTGCGGTAATCCGAGTTCTTCGGTGACCATACGGAGTCCCATATTGGCACGGTAGTTAATATCGTTGATTCTGTCGTTAATTTGTCTCTCTGTATGAGTGTTAGCAAGAAAGGGGAAGATGTAGTCGTTAGGGCACGACTTATTCACGCTCCCATATTTCGTGATGAGTTGCATCCCCAAGTCTGTAGGATAGATCGAAACGGGTATCGCGTGGCGTTTTGTTTTGTGTCTAACAAACTCGATTTTCCACCCCACTTCCGTCAGACTAATGTTTTTGTTCTTGAGGCGCAAGATGTCACTCAAGTAATGTCCGTTGAGGTCAAATGATAGAACAAAAAAGTCTCTGCCAAATTGCGCCTTCTCATCAGAACTTCTGTATGCAAGTATTTGCTGGAGGCTATGAACCGTCAAGCCGTAATTAACCTTCCTTGTTGAAGTGAGTGAAAACTTCTTAAACGGGCGTTTGTCCTCAATGTATCCTTTCTCTACCGCGTAATTATAGACCGCCCTTATGCTCCTAAAATACATATTGACGGTGTTTTGCGAAATATCAGGTCTGTAGCGGTGCATAAAGGTGTCCAGCCGCGATAGCATTTCTCCCGTGATTTCATCCAATGTGATTCTGTCCTTGAACTTCACTATCCAATTCAAAGCAGTGTGATATGCTGATATGGTTCTGTCCGATAGTGGTCGAGTTCTATTGGCGTCTGACAAGTACTCTGCAAAAATAGTTCGCATATCGTAGGCACTGGAAGTTTCTCCGCGAATCATCTTTTTATAGTCTCGGTAGAATGATTCAAAACTAAACGAGTCTCCGAGTTTTCCTATTATCTCAATAGCGGCGTTGTAGTCAGCGCGAATCTCCTCATAAGCCTCCTTGTACTTCTTGAGGTGCTTGTTCTGGAACTCCGCCGCCGTTAATTGTATTGTGCTATTGGTTGCGAAATAGCGGGGGATCCGATTATATGTGATCCGCAACTCAAGTGTGCGTTTGTCACTAATTGGTTCGGACATTGTTTTACTCCTCCTGTGATTTCGCACTATTTCAACGGCTGGTTTTTTCATACTCAAAATTTTTCCCTCTTTATAGTAATATAATAAAAAAAATTATAATTTTGCGCCACAATCAAAAAAAGTAATGAAAGTGTTGTCAACATATATGGTATGGACTAACAAATGGACTAACATTTGCCACAATCTTCACTAAACAAACAAAAACGTTTTTGTCATAATATACTGATTTTCTGGCTATTATTAGTGTCTTGCGAAAATAAAAAAAACTATGAAAAAAAACATAACATAACTGTTAATCAGAGGGTCCTAGGTTCAAGTCCTAGAGGGAGCGCAACCACAAAGCACCAATTCTCAATGAATTAGGTGCTTTTTTTGTTGCCTTCCCCGAAGTATCATGTTTTTTTAATTTGATTTACGAACAATCTACTTGGTTTTTCTGTTGATGCATTCAATGAAGAAAGCGTGAAAATTAAAAGTGTTATTTGCGTGTTTTTTCTATATTTGCATTTCGTAATTTTATAATAATATTCAATGACTAAAGAACAAGAACGTGCGGAACTGCACCGTGCTATATGGCAAATTGCTAACGACCTGCGTGGCAGCGTGGACGGCTGGGATTTCAAGGCATACGTCTTGGGTATGCTGTTCTACCGATTCATTTCTGAAAACCTTACCGAATACATTAACAAGGGCGAGCACGAAGCAGGCAATCCCGACTTCAACTATGCCGAGCTTGATGACGCACAAGCGGAGTATGGTCGTGAGGATACCGTCAAGGAGAAAGGTTTCTACATTCTGCCGAGCGAGTTGTTCGTGAATGTCCGCAAGCAAGCCAAGAATGATGAGAACCTTAACGAGACTTTGGCAAAGGTTTTTGATAACATTGAGAAATCTGCTATCGGTACGGAATCCGAAGATGACCTGCGTGGTTTGTTCGATGACATTGATGTCAATTCCAACAAACTGGGTGCCACGGTTGCCAAACGGAATGAGAAGTTGGTGAAGATTTTGGATGCCATTGGCGATTTGAAGTTGGGTCGTGTTGAGGACAACACCAACGATTTGTTCGGCGATGCCTACGAATACCTTATGACGATGTATGCCAGCAGTGCAGGTAAGAGCGGTGGCGAGTTTTACACACCGCAGGAGGTTTCGGAGCTGTTGGCGAAGATTACCTTGGTCGGAAGGAAAGAAGTGAACAAGGTTTATGACCCTGCCTGCGGTAGCGGTTCCCTGTTGTTGAAGTTTGCCAAGGTGTTGGGTAAGGAAAAGGTGCGTCAAGGATTCTATGGTCAAGAGATAAACATTAGCACCTACAATCTGTGCCGAATCAATATGTTCCTGCACAATATCAACTATGAGAAGTTTGACATTGCCCACGGCGATACCTTGCTGGAGCCGAAGCATTGGGATGATGAACCCTTTGACTGCATTGTTTCCAACCCGCCTTATAGCATTAAGTGGGCTGGCGATGACAATCCGTTGCTGATTAACGATGAGCGATTCTTACCCGCAGGGGTGTTGGCTCCAAAAAGCAAAGCGGACTTGGCTTTCACGATGCATATGCTGGCGTGGTTATCTACAAGCGGAACGGCTGCAATCGTTGAGTTCCCTGGCGTGTTGTATCGTGGCGGTGCGGAACAAAAAATCAGAAAGTATCTCATTGACAACAACTATGTGGACACCGTGTTCCAGCTGCCACCTGATTTGTTTTTCGGTACAAGCATTGCCACCTGCATTATCGTTTTGAAGAAGTCTAAAAAAGACAACAGCATTCTGTTCGTGGATGGCAGTGCTGAGTTTGTTCACGAAGGAAATAAGAACAAACTTTCGCAGGCGAACATTGACAAACTGCTGAACGCATTTAAGGAGCGCAAGGACGTTGACCATTTCTGCAAGTTGGTATCTTGCGAAGATGTGGTGGCCAACGACTGCAACCTTTCCGTCAGCAGTTATGTGGAGCAAGAGGACACACGAGAGGAAATCAATATAGTGGAGTTGAACCGCAGCATTGCTGAAATCGTTGCCCGCCAACAAGTGCTGCGGACGGAAATTGACAAGATAGTTGCGGATTTGGAATAATGTAGAATTTAGAATTTAGAATGTAGAATGTTTTACTACAACAGAAGGAGGGCTGACGTATGAGCAAGATTTCGTTTAGGTTTTATAAAGACCGTGAGGTAAGAGCCGTGTGGGATGACACTACCAGTAAGTGGTTCTTTTCTGTTCTTGATGTGCTTGGTGCTATCAATGAGCAGGATGACCATACCAAGACAAGGAACTACTGGAAATATCTCAAAAACAAATTGAAGAAGGAAGGTTCTGAGCTGGTTAGTATCACTACCCAACTGAAGTTAAAGGCTGCTGATGGCAAAAGATACAACACTGATGTGCTGGATGCTTATGGTATTGAAGAATTAGCCAAGAATATTCCCAATAGTAAGGCGATGGAGTTTCTTGACTGGCTTACCTATAGCGACAACACTATCGACGGGAAAAGCAAGAAGAAGGCATACGAGTTGTGGGGAAGTGGAATGCTGGCGACTCTTGAAGTCGGCACAACCAAAGCACTTCAGCAGATACACGCGTACATCTTTGGCGGCTTGTATGACTTTGCCGGCCAGATTCGAACAAAGACTATCTCCAAGGGTGGCTTTACCTTCTGTTTGGCTCAATACCTGCCACAACAATTGGACATTATTGAAAAGATGCCCGAAGCAAGCATAGATGACATCTTCAACAAATATGTAGAGATGAATGTTGCTCACCCCTTCATGGAGGGTAATGGCAGAAGCACCCGGATATGGCTCGACCTCATGCTGAAAGCAAGAGTTGCTAAATGTATTGACTGGAGTCAGATAAACAAGAATGACTATCTGCAAGCAATGACACAGAGTGTTGCAGATGCCACTTTCGTCAAGCAGTTGCTCACTAATGCTCTCACCGACAACATCAACAGCCGCGAGCTCTTTATGAAGGGCATCGATTATTCATATTATTATGAACAGGAGGACTAACAATGAAAAAGATTGATAAACCGACGAACGAAGTGAGCGCAGTGCGTACATTGCGATATGTTTGCACGCCTGATTTGGTGAACGATGTCAAGCAGATTATCGGCGAAGCACAACGCTTTGCCTACAATGCCGTGAACGTCGCCTTGGTGCAACGCAACTGGCTGTTAGGCAAGCGCATTGCCGAAGAAGAACTGAAAGGAGAAGACCGTGCCGAATATGGTGCTGCGGTGATTAAGAATCTTTCGACAGAACTGACAGCGGAATATGGCAAAGGGTTTTCGGAACGGAATTTATGGAAATACAAGCAATTTTACTTGATGTTCAAGAACTTACCGATAGTGCCGACAGTGTCGGCACTATCGGATGCGCAAAAACTGCCGACAGTGTCGGCACAATTCCAGCAACTGAGCTGGAGCCACTACGAAAGACTTATGCGTGTCGCAAATGAAGAAGAACGTAATTGGTATTTAAAGGAAACTATCGAACAAATGTGGTCTTACCGAACGCTTGACCGCAACATTTCCACACTTTACTACAGACGTTTGCTTTCCTCGTCAGATAAAACGCCGGTAACGGATGAGATGCGGAAGAAAACGGCAGACTTTCAGAACAATAAATTTGATTTCATAAAGAATCCCTCCGTGCTCGAATTTTTGGGGCTGCCTGCTAATAAGGTATATACAGAAACAGCATTGGAGCAGGCTATTATTAACCAAATGCAATCGTTCCTTCTTGAACTTGGCAAGGGGTTTTCTTTCGTGGCACGCCAACAACTTATACGTACCGACACCCAGAATTTCTTTATCGACTTAGTGTTTTACAATTATATTCTAAAATGTTTTGTAATTGTAGAACTGAAAAATCACGCACTGACCCACCAGGATATTGGGCAGTTGGATATGTATGTGCGGATGTATGATGATTTAAAAAAACGTACCGACGACAATCCGACCATTGGAATTTTGCTATGTACCGAAACCGACAAAACCATTGCCAGATATTCGGTATTGAATGAGAACAAACAACTTTTCGCTTCTAAGTACATTGACTATTTGCCAACGGAAAAAGAATTGGAGGAAGAGATAGAACGGCAAAGAATGTTGTTTGACCTACAAGCACACCATTACGAACTGGAGGACTAACAATGAACAAGATTGATAAACCGACGAACGAAGCCAGAGTGACAGCCGTGTACGATAATGCCGCTGTGGGAATACATAGTTGCATTGAAGACATCAGACAGATAATAGACAGTGGGCGAAAGGCGGCATACCTTTCCGTCAATGCCGTAATGGTTCAAACCTATTGGAACATTGGCAGGCGTATCGTGGAAGAAGAACAGAATGGAAAAGAACGAGCGGACTATGGCGAATTTTTGATCACCACGCTTGCGGATAGTTTGACACACACATTTGGAAATACGTTTAGTAAAAGAAATTTGCAGTATTTTAGAAAATTCTATCAGTTGTTTCCTGATTTTGAGATTGTGAACACGCGTGTTCACAATCTGACATGGTCGCATTATCGGCGACTACTCACAGTGCACGAGTCAGACGCCCGATATTGGTATCTGAACGAAGCCAACGAACAGATGTGGAGCGTACGCACTTTGGACAGGAATGTCTCGACACAATATTACCATCGTCTTATGCAGTCGCCCAAGAAAGAAAAGGTGATTGCAGAGATGCAGCAGAAGACAGCAGATTTTCAGAAAAACAAGTACGAACTCATCAAAAGTCCCGTCGTTGCCGAATTCCTTGGTTTCAGTTCTACCGATTACAGCGAAACGGATTTGGAAAAGGCCATCATCACACATCTTCGTGATTTCTTGATGGAACTGGGACGCGGTTTTGCATTCGTGGCGCGACAACAGCATATCGTTACCGAAACCGATGATTATTTTATCGACCTCGTGTTCTACAATATCGAACTGAAATGCTACGTCCTGATTGATTTGAAAATCGGGAAAATCACGCACCAAGACGTCGGACAGATGGATATGTATGTGCGTATGTATGATGATCTTAAACGGAAAAACGACGACAATCCCACAATCGGCATCGTGCTGTGCTCAGAAACAGATAAGGATATTGCAAGATATTCTATTCTTCACGATTCAAATCAGATTTTTATGGCTAAATATATGCCATATCTGCCCTCCGAAGACGAACTCCGTGCCGAAATAGAAACGCAGAAACAAATGTTTTACCTGCAACAAAAAGAAAGACAATAATATAATGTAGAACTTTTACAATAACTTGATTATGGATAAGCTAAAAATCACTCGGTATAAAGAATCATTTGATGCGATTGCAAACTATATAGAAAACGAGCAGAAAGACCAAGTTGAAATCTGGTTTGCCCGCGAATTGCAAACTGTATTGGGATATGCCAGATGGGAAAATTTCGTTGTGGCGATAAATAGAGCCATCGAGTCGTGTAAAACAATGAATATCAATGTAGAAGACCATTTTCGTGAGGTCACGAAAATGGTCGCTTTAGGAAGCGGTTCGCAACGGGAAATTTCAGATTTCATGCTCACTCGTTTTGCCTGCTACCTGATTGCACAAAACGGAGACCCGAAAAAATGCTGGGTAAACGTGGAATAAAACCCGAAGAACTGCCGCCAGCCGAAGACATAAAGAAAATGGAACGCAAGGCTGCAGGTGATGAGAAGAAAATTGAACAATCAACGAAAAAACTGCCTAAAACAGATGCGAATGATGAGCAAGATTGATAAACCGATGAAACTGGGCGTGATTTTTATTTGACGGTTATTTGATATATGACAGAATGTAAATCTTAACAGGTTGATTTTCAATATATTTTTATTTGATGACTATTTGATGATTTAGGTTATGAGCAAGATAGAAGAACTAATTAAGAAACATTGTCCAAACGGGGTGGAATATATTCCTATTGGGCAATTGATTTCAAGAGTAAGAGAAAAAGGCAAAAACAATCCTGATATTCAAACAGTGTATGCCATTAGCAACAAATTAGGTGTTGTTAAATCTTCAGATTATCACGATTTTGAAATACATAGCAGCGACACCTCTAATTATGTTGTATTACGAAAAGGTAATTTCGCATATAATCCTGCACGTTTAAATATTGGTTCTATAGCATATTTGCAAACTAACGAAGCAGGATTAGTAAGTCCTATGTATGTTGTATTTCAAATCAATGAAAAACTGATTACGCAAGAATATTTGTTTTTGGTAATAAAATCTCAAAGAGTAATATCATTAATAAATGGACTTACAGAAGAAGGAGCAAGGTTCCGTTTTGATTTTGAACGTTGGAATAAAATTTCCATCCCCCTCCCGCCGCTCCCCGTGCAGGAGGAAATCGTGCGGATATTGGACAAGTTCACTACGCTGGAAGCAGAGCTGCAAGCAGAGCTGGAAGCACGGCGGAAACAGTATGAGTACTATCGGGATAAGCTGCTGAATGTAGATTGTAGAATGCAGAATGTAGAATGGAAGAAGTTGGGAAACATTGGTAAGGTCTGCATGTGTAAGAGGATATTGAAGCAGCAAACCTCAGCAGAAGGCGATATCCCATTTTTCAAAATAGGAACTTTTGGAGGAGAAGCGGATGCATATATTTCACGAGAGTTATTTGAATTATACAAATCGAAGTATTCATATCCTAAAAAAGGAGATGTGCTTATATCTGCTGCTGGGACAATTGGAAGAACTATTGTTTTTGATGGAGAACCAGCGTATTTCCAAGATAGTAATATTGTTTGGTTAAAACATGATGAGACAGTTGTATTAAACTCGTATTTAAGATATTGCTACTCAATGAATCCTTGGGCGGTTTCTACAGGTGGCACTATCGCTAGATTATATAATGATAATATACTTAATGCTGTTATCCCGGTTCCGCCCCTTCCCGAGCAGGAGCGCATCGTTTCAATCCTCGACCGCTTCGACACTCTCGTGAACGACATCTCCCAAGGCCTGCCCGCCGAGATAGAGGCACGCAAGAAGCAGTACGAATATTATAGGGATAAATTGTTGACGTTTAGAGAATGTAGAATGTAGAATGTAGAATGTAGAATGCAGAATTTAGAATGTAGAATTATGAAGGAGAATATTTTATTGAATAAAAGTAAGTTGTTGGCGTTAAGGATTATTCGTTTATATCAATATTTGTGCGAGGAGAAGAAGGAGTTTGTTTTGTCGAAGCAAGTGCTTCGTAGCGGTACAAGTATCGGTGCGAATGTGAGGGAAGCCAATCGTTCCCAATCTAAAAAAGAGTTTATCGCCAAACTGAATATTTCACTAAAAGAAACTGACGAAACAATGTATTGGCTTGAATTACTTCACGAAAGCAATTATATCGAAACCGAACCTTATAACAGTATCTATGCCGATACAGAAGAAATACTCAAACTATTAGTATCTATTATAAAATCAACAAAGAAGAACGTAAAGAATGCAGAATGCAGAAGGTAGAATGTAGAATGGATAACCCACCCAATTCTACATTCATAATTCTACATTCTACATTAATTAAAATGAAGCAGTACGAATATTACCGAAACAAATTGTTGACATTCAAAGAAAAACAGCATAATGACAGAACAAGAAATCAAAGCTTATATCAAACAGAATTTCCCATACGAGAACGAATCTTGTGATTGGAAAAACTACGCCAATTTGAAAAATACGTTGTGCGGACACGAAGGAGACGATGTGGTATCGTATGTGTCGGCATTATCCAACGTAAACGGTGGCGCATTGGTGATTGGCGTTGAAGATAAGACCCTGGATATTATAGGTATTCAAGATTTTGCCAACTATACTCCCGAATCTGCCAAATATCGCATAGTAGAAAAATGCCGAAATCTTAATTCGGAGAATCTTGAAATTTTACCATTGTTTGCCGAAGATTCGCATAAAACAGTTTGGATTGTAAATGTACCAAAACACTCTCCAAGATTGCCTGTTTATGCCCACAACAAAGCGTGGCAGCGCATTGGCGATTCACTCGTTGAAATGACACAAGAAAGGCGTGAGGCTATTCTTTCTGAAATCGTTGTAGAAGAAGATTGGAGTTCTGCCATTATAGAAGATGCTACTATCGATGACTTGGATAGCGATGCCATAGAAAAAGCAAAAAAGGAATTTGCGAAACGTAATCCTCACAAAGTGGATGAAATGCAGATTTGGGATGATATTACGTTTCTCAATAAAGCCAAACTAACCATACGTGGGAAAATAACCCGCACTGCTTTGATGCTTTTAGGTAAAGAAGAATCAGAATTTCTATTAAATCCATTTGTCGCTAAAATCAGATGGTCGCTTCGTAGTTTGGGTTCAAATGAAAATAAGGATTACGATGTCTTTTCTATGCCATTACTGCTTAGCGTTGACAAACTGTACAACAAAATTCGCAATGTCAAATATCGTCTTGTTCGTCCTGATTCTCTCTTCCCTGATGAAATGCTCAGGTATGATATGTTCAACATTCGCGAACCCTTGAATAATGCCATTGCGCACCAAGATTACACAAAACGAGCCCGCATTGAAGTGGTTGAATTTGAAGACGACCACCTTGTGTTTCAAAACGCTGGAACATTCCTGCCTAAAAGCGTTGAAGATGTGATAAATAAAGATTGTCCCGAATCTATTTATAGAAACACATTTCTTGTTGAAGCAATGCGAAACCTGAATATGGTAGAAACCGAAGGCGGCGGAATAAAGAAAATGTTCCAAAAACAGAAAATCCGTTTTTTCCCTATGCCAGAATATGACCTTAGCAACAATCTTGTCAAAGTTGAAATTATAGGCAAAGTGGTAGATGAGGAATTTGCCAAACTTTTGACAAAGAATCCACAACTTTCATTATCAGATATTCTCTTGCTTGACAAAGTTCAAAAACGAAAAGTTTTGAATGATGGCGAAATTGCATATTTAAGAAAAAAAGGATTTATCGAAGGTAGGAAACCAAATTTCTTTTTGTCGGAGAATGTTGTAAAACCAATTGACAATAAAAAACTGAAGGCCGATTATATTAAAAACCGCAATTTCGATGATTCGCATTATAAGGATATGATTCTTAATTACATTAAGAAATACAAAAAAGCGAGTAAATCAGATATAAGCAATCTAATTATAGACAAATTATCTCCTGTGCTTTCGGATAAGCAAAAACAGAGCAAAGTTTCCAATTTGCTTTCTTCTTTAAGAATAGATGGTAAAATAGAATGCGTTAATCGCTTTTGGGTAATAAAGAAAAATTAAACGAGTTATTCGGTTATGTGCGATCGGTTGCATTCTATCTATATAACTGTCAATGATATGGACAACTAAAATTTAAACGATTTAATTGATTTTGCACTTGATAAAACAATATAAATATTTGATAACCAACGTCATAACTTGTCGAAATTTAAACGATTTAAACAAGAACAATGACTAATAATAAAGTGCCGAGATTGAATCCCGCAGAAAACAATACGAATATTACCGCGATAAATTATTGACGTTTAGAGAATGCAGAAGGCAGAATGTAGAATGCAGAATGTAGAATTTAGAATGCAGAATGTAGAATTATGAAGGAAAATGTTTTATTGAATAAAAGTAAGTTGTTGGCTTTAAGGATTATTCGTTTATATCAATATTTGTGCGAGGAGAAGAAGGAGTTTGTTTTGTCGAAGCAAGTGCTTCGTAGCGGTACAAGTATCGGTGCGAATGTGAGGGAAGCCAATCGTTCCCAATCTAAAAAAGAGTTTATCGCCAAACTGAATATTTCACTAAAAGAAACTGACGAAACAATGTATTGGCTTGAATTACTTCACGAAAGCAATTATATCGAAACCGAACCTTATAACAGTATCTATGCCGATACAGAAGAAATACTCAAACTATTAGTATCTATTATAAAATCAACAAAGAAGAACGTAAAGAATGCAGAATGCAGAAGGTAGAATGTAGAATGGATAACCCACCCAATTCTACATTCATAATTCTACATTCTAAATTAATTAAAATGAAGCAATACGAATATTACCGCGATAAATTATTGACATTCAAAAGAAAGGAAGCATAGTCAAATTTGAATCATCGAAAAAATGTTGGTTTTTATGATTTGAATCATCGAAAAAATGTTTATTTTTGCAATTTGAATCATCGAAAAAGTGTATTCTGCAAAAAAATATGTAAACGTCATGTACAGGAAAATCATTGAGAGACTGAAAGAATGGAAGACCAGTGACGACAGAAAACCGCTTGTTCTTCTCGGAGCGAGGCAGGTTGGAAAGACTTGGCTTATGAAAGAGTTCGGACAGACATGTTACGACTCTATGGCATACTTGAATTGCGACAACGAGCCGTTGGCGAAAGATTTGTTCAACGCCGACTACAACATTCCGCGGATTCTGCTTGCCATCCAAGCCATAACCGGCGTGAAGGTTGAACCCGGCAGAACACTCATTGTTATCGACGAGATACAAGAAGTTCAGCGCGGCCTGCACAGCCTCAAGTATTTCTGCGAAAACGCCCCTGAATATCACGTGGTTGCAGCAGGCTCGCTGCTTGGCGTGACACTCGGACAAAAAGAGTCTTTTCCCGTGGGAAAGGTGAACATGCTTCAGGTACAGCCCATGGATTTTGAAGAGTTCATGATAGCGACCGGACATCAAAACCTGCTCGACAGCATGCGCCAAGGCGACTGGTCCTTGCTCGACATGCTTGATGCAAAATATCAGGAACTGTTGAGGCAGTATTATTTTGTCGGCGGCATGCCCGAAGCAGTAAAGCAGTATGTGCTGCATCAGGATTTGAAACAGGTGAGGACCATTCAGAGCGAGATAATGGAATCATACAGAAAGGACATCGCCAAACATGCCACCAAAGCAGAAGCCGTCCGCATCACGCAAGTGCTCGACACCATTGTCTCCCAGCTGACAAAGGAAAACAAGAAATTCATATATGGGGTAATCAAGAAAGGGGCGAGGGCCGCGCAGTATGAATTAGCCATACAGTGGCTCATTGACGCGGGTATAGTGTACAAGGTGCCGCGGGTCTCTGCAATCAAAATGCCCCTGAAAGCATACGAGGATGCAGGAGCGTTCAAGCTGTTCCTTCTCGACTGCGGACTCTTTGGCCTGCTAGCCGATGCCCCCGCCAATCTGGTGCTGACAAGCAACAACATCTTCAAGGAATATAAAGGGGCTTTCACAGAGCAATATGTCTTCCAGCAGTTGTCGGCTTTGAATATACATCCTCATTATTGGAGTAATGACGGCACTCCGGCGGAAATAGACTTTGTGATTCAGGCAGAAGGGAGACCCATCCCCATTGAAGTGAAAGCTGAAGAAAATGTGCGTGCAAAAAGTATGTCGGAATATATCAAAAACCATCCTGATGATCAGTTGAAAGGATTACGTATCTCAATGCGAGAATATGTCAATCAGGATTGGATGGAGAACATACCTCTGTATGCCATCGCGAAATATATGTCGAATGTCAAGTGAAATCAGCATTATGACCCAATATAACATCATCGCCGAAACCCCCGAATGCACGGTGGTCAGCGACTACCAAGCTCCCTACAATTCCCGTTCCACCGCATACCAAAGTGAAGCGGCATTGGAAATGGCGTTCATTGAGGAACTGCAAAAGCAGGCATACGACTACCTGCCAATCAAATCGGAGCAGGAGTTGATTTTTAACCTGCGAAACCAGTTGGAAATCCTCAATGATTATCTGTTCACGCCAACCGAATGGGAACGGTTCTACACCACCATTATCGCCAAGGCCGATAGCGGCATTGTGGAAAAGACAACCCTCATTCAAGAGGACTGCGTGCAGGTATTGAAAAGGGATGACGGCAGTTTCAAGAACATAAAACTGATAGACAAAGACCATATCCACAACAACCGTCTGCAAGTAATCAATCAGTATGTTCCGCAAGGCGGTAAGGCCGAAAACCGTTATGACGTGAGCGTGTTGGTCAATGGTCTGCCGTTGGTTCACATAGAACTGAAACGCAGGGGCGTGGACATTAAGGAAGCGTTCAACCAAATCAACCGTTATCAACGAGAAAGTTTTTGGAGTGGGTGCGGTCTGTTCGAGTTTGTGCAGATATTCGTAATCAGCAACGGAACCTACACCAAGTACTATTCCAACACAACCCGTTTCGCCCATATCAAGGAGCAGGCGGGTAAACCGAATCACAAGGGCAAACGCACCAGCAATTCATTTGAGTTCACTTCGTGGTGGGCAGACGCAAACAACACGCCGATAACCGACTTGATGGACTTTGCCAGGACTTTCTTTGCCAAGCACACCATACTGAACATACTGACCAAATACTGCGTGTTCACGGAGGAAAGATTATTATTGGCGATGCGTCCCTATCAAATCGTGGCCACGGAAAGAATCATAAGCAAAATCAACATTGCCACCCAATACAAGAAGTTTGCCCCTGCCGAAAGTGGTGGATACATTTGGCATACCACAGGCAGCGGCAAGACTTTAACCAGTTTCAAGACCGCACAAATCGCAAGCAAACTGCCGTACATTGACAAGGTGCTGTTCGTGGTAGATAGGAAGGATTTGGACTACCAGACAATGAAGGAGTATGACCGCTTTGAAAAGGGAGCGGCCAATGGCAATACTAGTACGGCGATTCTCAAGAAACAGTTGGAGAATGCTGAATGCAAGATAATCATTACGACCATACAGAAGTTGTCAATCTTCACTAAGAAGAATACGGGACACGAGGTGTTCAAGAAGCATTTGGTATTGATATTTGACGAATGCCACCGTTCCCAATTTGGCGATATGCACCGCCTCATTACCAAGCATTTCAAGCAGTGCCATTTGTTCGGATTTACGGGAACACCTATTTTTGCAGTCAACTCCAGCTCCAATGCCGCCGCCGACCTCAAGACCACGGCACAGGCATTCGGGGAGAAACTACACACCTACACCATTGTAGATGCCATCAACGACAAGAACGTGCTGCCGTTCCGTGTAGATTACATTAAGACAATCAAGGAAGAAGAACATATCATTGACAAGAAAGTCAGCGACATAGATAGAGAAAAGGCACTATTGTCGAAAGAACGAATCAGCAATGTGGTTTCGTACATTTTGGAACATTTCAATCAGAAAACCAAGCGCAACGAATACTACCAACTGAAGGAACGCCGATTGCGCGGATTCAACTCCATATTCTGCGTGCAAAGCATTGAGGCCGCAAAACTCTACTACACGGAGTTCAAGAAGCAGATGGCATTGCTTCCACCTGACCAGCAGTTGAAAGTCGCAACCATTTACAGTTATGCCGCCAACGAAGCCGATGACGAAAACGGCTTTATGGGGGATGAGAACAACGAGGACACCGAGAGTTTGGATATGGTCAGCAAGGACTTTTTGCAGCAGGCGGTTTACGACTACAACAAAATGTTCAGCACCAACTTTGACATATCTGCCGATAAGTTTCAAAACTACTACAAGAACTTGTCGCAAAGGGTAAAGAATCGTGAGGTTGATTTGCTGATAGTGGTCAATATGTTCCTCACGGGCTTTGACGCAACAACCCTCAATACTTTGTGGGTAGATAAGAACCTGCGATTGCACGGCTTGTTGCAAGCATATTCACGCACCAACCGAATCCTCAACTCCGTCAAGACCTTTGGCAATATTGTATGTTTCCGAAACCTTGAAGACGCAACCAACGAGAGCATAGGGCTGTTTGGCGACAAGGACGCAGGCGGCATTGTACTGCTGAAAACATACGAAGACTACTACGAAGGCTACACTGACAAGAAAGACAAGGAACACAAGGGATACAAGGTGCTGATAGAGGAATTGCAGGAAAGATTCCCCGTCGGCAAACTGATAGTCAGCGAACAGAATCAAAAGGATTTCGTCAGATTATACAATGCAATCTTGAAATTGAAAAACATACTGACCGCATTTGACAAGTTTGCGGGCAATGAGATTCTTTCCGACCGAGATTTCCAGGACTACCACAGCACCTACATTGACATATACAATGCCATTCGTCCGCAAGTTGGACAAAAGGAGAATATCAATGACGACCTTGTCTTTGAAATGGAACTTATCAAGCAGGTCGAAATCAACATTGATTACATTCTAATGCTCATTAAGAAGTATCACGAAAGCCATTTGCAAGATAAGGAAATCGTAGTCAATATCAGCAAGGCAATCAGTTCAAGTATGGAACTTCGATACAAGAAGCAGTTGATAGAACAGTTCATTGACAGTCTCACCCCAGCAAGCGATGTGGATAGTGATTGGCGGGCATACGTTCAGCGGCAGAAGGAGGACGAACTGAACGCCATTATCGCAGACGAAAAGTTGAAGGAAGAAGAAACCAAAGCGTTTATGGAAAATGCGTTCAAAGATGGAGAACTACAAACAACGGGTACGGCATTCGCAGGCATTCTGCCACCAGTTTCACGTTTCTCACCTACGCAGGAGCGCACCCAAAAGCGTGAACGCATATTGGAACGAATCAAGGCATTTTTTGAGCGGTTCAGAGATTTGGTGTAGAGGAAAGGATGCGGATTAAAAACGATCTCAATTTTATCGTTCCCACAAAGCTAACAATTTATATACCAGCACTGCGGCCAGCACGTCTGACGATTTATCGTAGGCTTGCGGACAAAGTTCCACTATGTCGAAGGCAACGATTTTACGCGAAGCGAACAATTTTTCGAGAAACGTCAGTAGCGTGTACCAAGACAAACCTCCAGGCAATGGTGTTCCCGTCGAAGGCAAAACTGAAGGATCTAATCCATCAAGGTCGATGGTGAGGTAAACGTGGTTGGTAAGCCGAGCAATGGCGGCATCCATCCAATCGGTGTTGTTATGCATCTCATGAGCATAGAAAATGTTTTCTTCCACGATGTTGTGCATTTCTTCGGTGCAAACGTTGCGAATGCCAACCTGTACCACGCGGGCATAATCCTGTGCCCTACGCATGACGCAGGCATGATTGTAAATGGAATTGTGGTAGTCGTCGCGCAAGTCGGCATGGGCATCTACCTGCAATACCGACAAGTCGGGATATTTTTCACTGAAAGCTTTGATGGAACCTACGGAAACCGAATGCTCTCCACCTAATAAGCCGATGCGTTTTTGTGCTTTAATAAAATGTTTAACACGTTGATATACAGAAGCAACCATTGCATCCGGTGTGCTGAAATCATAGTCAAAATGATCCGTATGAATGCCGGCCAGATAAGGTTCTGCCTTGTATTGCACATCGTAAAGTTCAATGCTGTCGGAGGCGTCAATGATAGCTTGCGGGCCTTTGTCGGCTCCCTTTACAAAAGTGCTGGTGCCATCGTAACCGACGGGAAGAAGCACGTATTTTGCATTTTCCAAGCGAGCATATTGCTCATCCATATCCAAATAGTACTCCATATCTTGTTGTTTTCGTTCAAAAATTATTCGTTTTTAGAGTTTTCGCGTTGTTTTATCATCTCATTGTAGCAATGGCGGCAAAGCGGTTCGTAACTGTCTTTTTCACCCAACAAAACTTGGCGGTCGTTGGAAACGAGACGGTGCGAATATTGGGCGAGGTCACCGCAGTGCGTGCAAATGGCATGTACTTTCGACACGTATTCCGCCGAAGCTAACAAACCTGGCATTGGCCCGAACGGATTACGCAGAAAATCCATATCCAATCCAGCTACGATGACGCGTATTCCACTGTCAGCAAGTTTGTTACAAACATCAACAATGCCTTCATCAAAAAATTGAACCTCATCAATGCCTACCACTTCAACACTTTCCATATTCACATAAAGCAGAATTTCAGATGAATTTTGAACGGGCGTCGATACCATCGATGTCGAATCGTGCGAAACCACATCGTTTTCATCGTAGCGTACGTCCACCGCCGGCTTGAACAATTCCACCTTCTGGTTGGCAAAAGTGGCCCGCCGAATGCGTCGCAGCAATTCTTCCGTTTTACCCGAAAACATCGACCCGCATATAACCTCGATCCATCCCCGACTTTTACTCCTGCTTGCTTTACTTTCTAAAAACATTTTTTTTACTCAATTGATTGATAATTTTTGTATTTTTGAACGCTTTTTTAATGTGGCAAAATTAAGAAAATATCGTCATCATTTTTGAAATTTCTATTCAAATTATGGAAAATAAAAAAGAATTATTAAGTCAAATTATTGATAATCTTACAATTATTAAAAACAGTAAAACTGAATTTTCTCCAATCGAAAAAGATATCGTTTTGCAGAATCTTCGTGATGCTTACCTTTTGATTCTTAATGATTTTTCACAGGATTTAGAACCTCAAGAAAATGTTAGTGAAGAGGACGGTGATGTAGAAACAATTGATAATCAAGAAAATATCCTACAGGAAGAAACTACAGCCCAGTTCCAAAATGAAGCAATTGTAGAAGAAGAACCGGTGGAAGAAATTGTTGCTCCAGAAGAAATAAAACCAGAACTTAACCTCATTGAAGAAATAAAACCGCAAGAAACTCCTATTGTAGAAGAAATTTCAAAAGAAGTATTTGATAATCAAGATGATGTTGTCGAGGAGCCCAGTTTGGAAGAAAAAACTCAAATTCTTGAAGATATTGTTTTAGGTAAAACTCAAGCTGAAAAAAGTGAAGCAAAACTTGAGGAAGTTGAAGAAGTATCTTCTATTGATGATGAAATGGATGAAGATATTTTGCAATTTGTCAAGCCTTCGGCCGAAGTTATGTCCGAACCCGTTGCCGAAACAACCCCTGAACCTGAGCCAGACCTCGAACCTGTTATTGAAACTAAATCCGAACCGGCTCAGGGAAAACAAGTCGAACAAACGCTCTTTCCACTGGAACCTGAAACTCCGAAAACAAAACCTCAACGGTCCCTCAACGATTTGTTCAACGAACAAAAGCAGGATAATAGCCTGGGTACTAAATTTCAGCAAGCTAAAGTCACAGATTTGACAAAAGCCCTTTCTATTAATGATAAATTTTTGTTTATCAGAGAGTTATTTAAGAATAAAAGCGAAGAATTCAGTCGTGCAATTCAATTGCTGAATAATTGCAGTAACATTGAAGAGGCTTTTGATGTGATGGAAGGTCTAAAAAAGCAGTATTTCTGGGATTCGACTTCTTCAGCCTATTTGGCACTGTGCGATTTGGTAAGAAAGAAATTTTAATTCAAAGAAAATATTAATTAATTTAAGAGAAATGAAAAAAGTAATGATGTTTTTGGCCGTTTCAGCTTTCCTTTTTGGAGGAATGGCAATGGCACAAAGCGACAGCAAGGAAGACAAACCCGAAAAGGAAGGTTATGTTTTTACCACAGTTAAGGAAATTCCTATCACATCAGTTAAGGATCAAGCCCGTGCAGGTACTTGCTGGTGCTATTCAGGTCTGGGTTTCATCGAAGCTGAATTGCTCCGTATGGGCAAAGGCGAATATGATTTGTCAGAAATGTATATTGTTCACAACACTTACATTGACCGTGCTAAAGCAGCTGTTCGTACTCACGGCGATGTTTCTTTCTCGCAAGGAGGTTCATTCTATGATGTAATTTATGGTATGAAGACTTTTGGTCTGGTTCCTGAAGCTGAAATGCGCCCAGGTGCCATGTATGGGGATTCATTGTCAAAACATGGTGAGTTGTCGGCCATCAGTGAAGCTATCGTTAAAGCCATTGCCAAAGGTGACCATAAATCACTTCAGTCTAACAAAAACAACGAAATGTTATGGGAAAAATCCATCAAGGCTGTTCATGATATTTATTTGGGAACCTGCCCCGAAAATTTTGTTTACAATGGCATTAACTATACTCCTAAATCATTCTATGAATCATTGGGATTGAATGCAGATGACTATGTTTCCATCACCTCTTACACTCATCATCCCTTCTACGAAAAATTCGTATTGGAAATCCAAGATAACTGGCGTTGGTCACAGTGCTACAATGTTCCATTGGATGAATTTATGGATATTTTCGATTATGCCATCGAAAAAGGTTATACCATTGCTTGGGGCGCCGATGTTAGTGAAGACGGTTTCCGCAAGGGCGTTCGCAATGGTTTTGCCGTCCTTCCGGATCTTGATGCATCAAGCGATAATGGTGGCAGCGATATGGCACATTGGACTGGTTTGAGCAAAACCGATCGTGCTAAGGAAGCTTACGAACAACCAACCCCACAGCGTTGGGTAAGCCAGGAAGAACGCCAGTTGGCATTCGATAACTGGGAAACTACTGATGACCATGGCATGCTGATTTATGGTAAGGCTACCGACCAAATGGGTAACGAATATTATATGGTAAAAAACAGCTGGGGCAAAGTTTACAAATATGATGGTATGTTCTATGCCAGCAAAGCTTTCGTCCGCTACAAAACTATGAATATCGTGGTTCATAAGGATGCTCTTCCAAAAGAAATCAAAAAGAAATTAGGTATCAAGTAAGTAATGTCCGTGGAAGACGAAAATAAGAACTTTAGCGTTTTTTTGGCTGATGCTATGCATACGCTGAAAAATGTCATTACTCCGATTATCGCCTATTCGGAAATGATACGTTCAGGTCGTGTGAATAATGAAAAAATCATGGAAATCGCCGAAAAAATAGACGTCAGCGCCAACAATGCTGTGAAAGTGTGCACCGATTTGATGAACATTTTCCGAATGCGTGGCAAGCTGATGGAGGTACGCCTCGAAAAAGTTTCTCCTTTCGAAATACTGCATTACTTTTACATAATGATTGAAAATAATCTGAAACAGAAACACATTGAGGTCGAGAATAAGCTCGACCCCGATGTGTTTTTGTATGCTGATGCCGAAATGCTGGGTTCAGTCTTCATGAACTTGTTGACTAATGCCGTCAAATTTTCACCCCCGGGCGGAAAAATCACAGCATACGGAAAAATCATCGATGACAAATGGTACGAAGTGGCTATTTCAGATGAAGGCATTGGTATTGACGAACAAAAAATTAACGAGAAACTGCAAAATAGAACCTATTATTCCACGACTGGTACTGAAGGCGAACTGGGAACGGGATTGGGTCTTTTAATAGTACATAACACCATCGAAAGAAATGGTGGAAGCCTGCGCGCCTTCAACAATAAAAACAAAGGAGCAACGTTTGCTTTTAAATTGCCTTTGTGGAAAGAAAATTAATTTATGAAATTGCTTGTCGTTCTATCACGCTTCCCTTATCCGCTCGAAAAAGGCGACAAATTACGAGCCTATCATCAAATTAAAATTCTTTCTAAGTCTTTTGACATCTATTTGTTTGCCCTCAGTGAAAAAACTGTACCGCAGTCTTCTATTGATGCTTTGCAACCTTTCTGCAAACAAATTCATATCGAAGAGATTAATTTAGCGTCCAAGATATTTAATACAATATTTTTCTTCTTTCGGGGGTTACCCCTGCAGTGCGGTTTTTTCTATCGCCGTAAGGCAAAAAATGCATTGACATTATTCTATAATAAAGTTCAACCAGATAAGATTTACTGTCAATTGGTTCGGACAGCTGAATATGTAAAATCATTCTCGATTGATAAAACTATCGATTATCAAGATGTTCTGTCAAAAGGAATGCTTCGTCGCCATTCATCTGCCCCCATCCCTTTGAAGCCTTTTTTCAAAATGGAATACCGCCGCCTGTTGCGCTACGAACAACAGTCGTTCAATTGGTTTGACCACCATACCATCATTACCAATGTGGATCGTACGCATATGCCAATGTCAGCAAAAGAACAAATTTGTGTTGTAGGCAATGGCGTTGATTTTCAAAATTTTATATATAAAAATACAGAAAAGAAATACGATCTTATCTTTTCGGGGAATATGGGTTATGCTCCCAATATTGATGCCGCTGAATATTTGGTGAAGAAACTTTTGCCCCCACTTTTACAACGCTATCCGAACTTGCGTTTGATATTGTGCGGCACAAGCCCTTCTATTCGCATTAAAGCTCTTCAGAATGAGCATGTTATCGTTACTGGCTGGGTAGATGACATGAGTGAATGGTATGCCCAATCAAGGGTTTTCATTGCTCCGATGCGATTGGGGACTGGCCTGCAAAACAAGTTGCTGGAAGCTATGGCGATGCAACTTCCTTGCGTTACATCTCCCTTGGCAGCAATGCCTATCAAAAATGCAGTTGACCAACATGATATCATCGTTTGTCATAAAGATACTGACTATATTGAAAATATTAGCCGTCTTCTTGATGATGATGATTTCTATAGACTAATTTCACAAAACGGACATCAATTTGTACTCGAAAATTTTAGTTGGGAACAGGCAACGCAAACATTAGTGGATTTGCTGAATGATTAGTTGTTAATTTTAGGATATTTATTGTTGAATTTCAAGCATTTATTATTATCATTTTTGATTTTTTTTGTTTTTTTGAATCCAATTTTCGGACAAAAAAAAAACAAGACAGTCCCCTATTACGTGCAGCTTGAAATTGATTCAAATACACAACAATACCTCAAAATTTCCAATACGCAATCCTTTTGCAAAAAAGGATTGATTTTATTGGAAGATTATCCGAAATTCTCGCAGCAAATTGTAAGCTATTTTGAAAACAATGGTTTCCCTTTTGCTGAGGTCTATTTGGATAATCTGATACTTGAAGAAGATAAAGGCAGGGCCGTCTTGCGCATTTTTCCGCACGAATATATCGTTTATGACTCTGTCATTGTCGTTGGAAATGCTAAATTGTCAACTGCTTACCTCTATCCTTACTTAGGTTGGCGCCGAGGAAAACCATATCGAGAAAATGTTGTCAGGGAAATTCCGACGAAAATTGCAGAATTGCCTTTCGTTACCGAAACACGGGCTTCTTCTGTGGAATTTGTGAACGACAAGTGCTATTTATATCTTTATTTGGATCATCGCAAAAGTTGCCAGTTTGATGGTTATATCGGTATTGTCCCCGTGGATGAGCGAACCGGGAAAGTGTCGGTGAACGGCGAAGTCAACCTCGATCTGAAAAACCTATTTAAAATCGGAGAACAGATGGCGGTGCAATGGCGTAGCACTGAGCGATTTTCACAATTTCTCACTGTCCACTTGAATTTCCCTTATTTGTTCCGAACCCCTCTGGGTGTCGATGGACAGTTTATTTTAGACAAGAAGGACACCTCCTATTTGTCAATGAATTATAACATTGGTTTGCAATATTCCTTTTTGGGTAATAGTTATGCCAAGGTTTATTTCAATTATGAATCTTCCAGCGTGTTATCCGCTTCATTGCTATCTGTTAGTTTGGGCTCCGAATTAATGGATTATAGGAAAACGATGTATGGTGTTGAATTTAACATAAATAGATTAGATTACTTGTTTAATCCAAGAAAAGGTTTCTCATTGAAAATCAATGGTAGTCTGGGGCAGCGAAAAGTCGTGAAGAATGCCCGGGCAGAGGAACACTTTTATGATGATGTTGAAATGAAGAAATCAGTGTACCAATTCAATGCGGATTTGCGAGGATATATACCCTTGCATCGTCGCTGGGTTTTGGCTTTGGGTGTCAATGGAGGAAGTATTTTCGGCAATCAATTATATAAGAATGAGTTGTTTAGGATTGGTGGAATGAATTCTCTTCAGGGATTTGATGAAAAGGATATTTATTGTTCCAGTTATGCTATAGCGGTTGCGGAAATTCGATTTTTGTTCGCCAAACGTTCTTATGTCAATGCTTTTTTCAACGGCGCTTGGTATGAAAGACGCTTGACCAATGGATATTTTCGTGATTTGCCTTTCGGCTTCGGCCTCGGTCTGTCGTTTGATACCAAAGTGGGTATGTTTTATTTGAGTTATGCCTTAGGCAAACAATTGGGGAATCCGATTTCTTTTAAAACCGGAAAAATTCATTTTGGTATTAAAGTAGGTTTCTAATTGATTTTTTTCGTACATTTGCATTTTATGCATTTAAAATTAAAAACGAAAAAAATATGGCAAATAAACCGTTGGATACACACATTTTGGACAAGGCAATTTGCTTTGCTGTTAAAGCTCATTCAGGAACTGAAAGAAGAGGAAAAGGATACCCATATATCATTCATCCCATGGAGGCGGTGGCCATCGTGTCGTCCTATACTACCGATCAGGAAATGTTGGCAGCTGCAGCTCTGCATGATGTGGTGGAAGATTGCGAATGTACCTTGGAGGAACTGCGACGAGAATTTGGAGAGCGTGTTGCCAGTCTGGTTGCTTCTGAAAGTGATAACACATTGGTAGGAGTCGATAAAGATAATAGCTGGAGAACTCGTAAATTGCTGGCAGCTCAACGTTTGGCAGCAGCTACTTATGACGAAAAGGTCGTGGCAATGGGCGATAAGTTATCGAACCTGAGAACCATTGCGATGGATTACAAGATTATTGGCGATGAGGTTTGGAAACGCTTTCACGCTCCCGGTGGCAAGACCGACATCGAGTGGCGCTACCGACTGTTGGCAGATGCATTGAGCGATTTGAAACCTTCTTTGGCTTATGATGAATTCGTTGGACTTTTAGACCAAATTTTTGATGCCAAAAACGAATAAATCACGTAAAAAAACCACTGATTAATCCAATTTTTTCCGTATCTTTGCGGCAATTAAATCCAATTGCTGAAAGTAGTTTAAAATCATAATAACAAATAAAATACAATTATGTCGAAAGTATTATTTTTAGGAGATGAAGCCGTTGCCCAAGCAGCATTGGATGCCGGCTTGTCAGGAGTGTATGCCTACCCAGGCACTCCTTCTACCGAAATTACAGAATTTATTCAGGAATCAAAGCAGGGTAAAGCTGGTGAAGTTCACAGCATCTGGGCCGGCAACGAAAAAACCGCTATGGAATCCGCTATTGGTATGTCATACGCTGGCAAGCGTGCTATGGTTTGCATGAAACACGTGGGTTTGAACGTGGCTGCAGATCCGTTTATGAACTCCTCAATTACTGGTGCTAATGGCGGTCTCGTAGTAGTTGTTGCCGATGATCCCTCCATGCACTCTTCTCAGGATGAACAGGATTCACGCTATTATGCAAAATTTGCTTTGATCCCTTCATTCGAACCTTCAAACCAACAGGAAGCTTACGACATCACCTATGCAGCTTTCGACTTTTCAGAAAAATATCGCACCCCCGTGCTTATTCGTCTGACGACTCGTTTGTCACATTCTCGTGCTGGCGTGGAACGCAAAGCCGAAAGACCTCAAAATCCACTCCATATCGAAGAAAATCCAAAACAGTTCATCCTTCTTCCTGCAAATGCCCGTGTTAACTATCGCAACTTGTTAGGCAAACAGGCTGATTTCGAAAACGAAGCATGCAATTCGCCCTTCAACAAATACATCGATGGTAGTGATAAGAAAATGGGTGTCATTGCCTCTGGTATTGCTTACAACTACTTGATGGAAAATTTTGAAGATCATAAGTGCCCTTATCCTGTACTCAAAATTTCTCAGTATCCTGTTCCTTCTAAATTGGTTGCAAAAATGGTTGACGAATGCGAAACCGTTTTGGTTGCTGAAGAAGGCTACCCTTTCATCGAAGAACAAGTACGCGGTCTGCTGAACCGTACAGGCAAAATTATCGGTCGTATGAGCGGTGAACTTCCAAGAGACGGTGAATTGAATCCTAACTTGTTGGCCAAAGCATTGGGAATGCCCGATACCTATGGCTCGCCAATTCCAGAATTGGTGGTTCCAAGACCACCGGCGTTGTGCCAGGGCTGTCCTCACATCGACTCCTACAATGCCATCAATAAAGCTATGGAAAAATATGGCAAGGGCAAAGTTTTCGCCGATATCGGATGCTATACCCTCGGCGCTCTTCCTCCTTATAAGGCTATTTATACCACCGTTGATATGGGTGCGTCTATCACTATGGCAAAGGGCGCTGCTGATGCTGGCGTTCGTCCCGTTTTGGCCGTTATCGGTGACTCTACCTTCACCCATAGCGGTATGACTTCTTTGCTGGACTGCATCTACGAAAACACTCCTATTACTGTGATGATTCTCGATAACAGTACTACCGGTATGACTGGTGGCCAGGATTCTCACGCATTGGGCGTCCTCGGCGAAATCTGCAAGGGTCTCGGCGTTAAGGAAGATCATATCCACCGCATTAAACCTTTGAATAATCAGTTGGAAGAAAATGTGAAAATTATCGAAAAGGAATTGGAATACGAAGGCGTTTCTGTCATTATCCCAACCCGCGAATGTATCCAAACCCTTAGTCGCAGAATGAAAAAACAACAAGCTGCAAAGAAATAATAATCCGCAAAATTTCAAGGTGGAAATGCACAATAGTGCATCTTTACAAGAACATAGTATCGTTAAAAATTAAAACAATGAAAATAGACATCATATTAGCAGGCGTTGGCGGTCAGGGTATCCTTTCGATCGCTACCATCGTAGGCCGTGCGGCCGTTAAAAGAGGAATGTTTATGAAGCAAGCCGAAGTCCATGGTATGAGCCAGCGCGGTGGCGACGTTCAATCCCACTTCCGCCTCTCAGATAAGGAAATAGCCTCCGACCTTATTCCAATGGGCAAAGCTGACCTCATCATTTCCGTTGAACCAATGGAATCCTTGCGTTATCTCCCATGGCTGAACAAGGAAACTGGTTGGTTGATTACCAATGATCAACCTTTTGTAAATATTCCCAATTATCCTGATTTCGATAAGTTGACCGCCGAATTGAACAAACTGCCTAACAAGGTGGTTATCAATGCCGACCAAATTGCCAAAGACTTGGGCTCAGCTCGTTCAGCCAATATGGTTATTCTTGGCGCAGCTTCACCTTACCTACAGTTGCCTTTCGATGAAATCGAGGCCGCTGTCCGCGATACTTTCGCACGCAAAGGTGAAGATATCGTCAATGTAAACCTCGCTTGCTTGAAAGCTGGTCGTGAATTTGCAGAAAATCACAAATAGTTTTCGGTAAAAATATAATTTATTCATAATGAATAACTTATCTGAATTTTTAAAGAGAAATTTTCATATTTTTCTATTTGTAATTTTACAGATAGTTTCTTTCATTATGATTACTAAAAGTGTGAAATACACACAATTTGTTGTTGCTAACGTGTGCCAGACCATCGTGTCCCCCATCAATGAAGGGTGGTATCAGGTGGTCCGGCATTTTTCTTTGAACTACGAAAACCAACAACTGGTACAGCAAAATATTGCCCTGCTCAATGAACAAGACAACGCCTTTGTCGTAAAGGATGATTCTCTTTATACTCAAATGCAGGAAGACACTGCAAAGCGGACGAAAGTGCGAATGTACGATTACTCTATGGCCAACATCGTTTACAAGACAACGGACAAAATCCATAATTATATTATCATTGACAAAGGAAAAAATGATGGTATCGCTGTGGATATGGCTGTCCTGTCTGCCAATGGCGTTGTGGGCGTTGTGAACGATGTTACAGCACATTATGCTTCGGTATTGTCCTTACTTCATCCAGATGCAAGTGTCAGCGCCAAGATACAATCTGTCAATCAAATTGGAACACTTATTTGGGACGGAAAAAATGCAAGATATGCTCAATTGAAAGATATCCCTCAGCATATTCCTGTTGAGGTTGGTGATACAATTGTTACCAGTGGTTATTCCGACATTTTCCCGAAAGACATTCTAATTGGCGTCGTTAGTAAAGTGGGTATGGTTCCACATTCCAGCTTCTTAGAAATCAATGTTAAATTGGCTACAAATTTTAATAACGTCAATACGGTTTATCTGATTCGGGATATTTATTCAGATGAAATCAATAAATTGAAAGATAATTTCAAAGATGAGTAAGGTCACAGCCAATATATTGAGATTTATCGTCGTGCTTTTGGCACAGATTTTTGTATTCGGTCTGATACATCTTTTCGGCTGTGTAAATGCTTATGTTTACCTTTTGGCCTTGCTCTTGCTCCCTTTGGAACTTCCGCGTTGGGTGCAGTACCTTATTGCCTTCGCAACAGGTTTTATTGTGGATATGTTTGCGATGTCTTACGGAGTCCACGCTTTTTCTTGTGTGCTGATGATGTTTGTCCGTCCTTATCTTGTAAATGCTCTCAATGGCAGGCCAAACGATGGCAGTATCGAAAAACTGACCCCGGGCGATAAGGATTTTAGCTGGATCTTGCTTTATACCGTCATTCTCGTTTTTATCCATCAGCTCAGTGCCATAATGCTCGAAGCATTCACTTTCCGCCATTTTGGACGCACCTTGTTGGTCATTTTGGGCAATACCGCATTTACAACGATTTTGATTCTTTGTTTCGAATATCTTTTCACACCCGTTAAAAAATAATAATTTTCAATATGAAACCGAAATTAGTAGTTGGAAACTGGAAAATGAACAAGTCTTTCGATGATGCGCAAGACTTGATTTTAGATATCCAAAATGCGCTGAAAGACAAAAGATTACAAACAGAAGTAATTCTTTGTCCACCATTGGTGTATATGGAATTGCTCACTGATATTGCAGAAGAAGAAGATAGCCAGTTTTATGCGGGTGCACAAAATTGCAGCGAACATGGCGCAGGAGCTTATACCGGGGAAGTGTCAGCGGAAATGCTGGCATCTATGGGCGTGGAATTTTGTATCGTTGGTCACTCGGAACGCCGCAAATATTTTGGCGAAGACAATACTATTGTAGCTCAAAAGGTTAAAATATTGCTTGATAATGATGTCGTTCCTATCGTTTGTTGCGGCGAATTGCTGGAAGAACGTCAGCAAGGCATTCATGCTCAGGTCGTCGAGAAACAAATTTCCGAGGCACTTTTTGGACTGAAACCCAGTGATTTTGAACGCGTCATTATCGCTTATGAACCCGTTTGGGCTATCGGTACTGGCGAAACTGCTACGCCAGCCCAAGCACAGGAAATGCACGCTTTTATCCGTGGCCTTATTGAGAAGAAATACGGTACCGAAATGGCTTACAACACCTATATCCTTTACGGTGGTAGCTGCAATCCTAAAAATGCCGTCGATTTGTTTATGCAATCCGATGTCGATGGAGGACTGATTGGCGGCGCTTCGCTGAAAGCCAATGATTTTGTCGCTATTATCGAAGCTGGAGAAACTGTCATTAAAGATAACTAAAGCCCTACATAATGTTCGATTTTATCAAAAGATACGCACTAAAAAAGCACCTTGCGGAAAACATCGTCAATCGTGAACGTCAGGTCATTTCCTTGCGAGAGGCTAAAACTATTGGAATGATTTGCGAAATATCTGACGAAGATTCTTATAAGGCCAATTTTGCCATCTTTTCTAAATTGCAGACAATCACTAAAGTGCAAATGGTCGGTTATATTAACGAACAATTTGTTCCGTTCTATTGCTTGGAACAACTTGCCGCTGACTATTTCTGCCAGAAAAATTTGAATTGGTTTGGAAAGCCAACGATGGTTCAAGTTGACGATTTTATTCAAACCGATTTTGATATTCTGTTGGATTTTACCCATAATTCCTTGGCACCAGTACAATATATGCTGCATCAAAATCATTCGAAGTTTGTTGTTGGTGGAAATGTTAATCACAAGGAATATTACGATTTGATGATTGAAGGTGCTGATGAAAATGGCAAGAAATTATTAGAAAATATATACGTTTACACGCAAAAATTAATTGGGGAATAATGGATATAAATAGTTTAAGAGGTCTGGGAGTAGCTTTGATAACCCCCTTTGATAAGACTGGAGAAGTTGATTATGGCAGTCTGGAGCGCTTGGTTGAAAATCAGATACAAAATGGTGTAAACTATCTCTTGGCATTGGGTACAACCAGTGAGTCTCCGACATTATCGCCAAAAGAAAAACACGATGTTGTACGCTGTATTGTTTCTACAGCTGCTGGTCGTGTACCCGTTATTATGGGTTGTGGAGGTCCTTCAACTTCCGATGTCATCAACCAACTTGAACACGCCGACCTTACAGGAATTTCAGCAATTTTGTCGGTCACCCCTTACTATAATCGCCCTTCACAGGAAGGTCTTATTGAACATTACAAGGAAATTGCTTACCATTCACCACTGCCTATTATTTTGTATAATGTGTGGAAACGTACAGGTTGTAATATCGAAGCCGATACAACCTTGTTTTTAGCCAATGAATGTCCGAATATTGTGGGCATAAAAGAAGCCTCTGGAAATATCAATCAGATTATGAAGATTGTAAAACATAAGCCTGAAGGATTTCTGGTTCTCTCGGGTGATGATGCCATTACTTTGCCTCTGTTGGCTATCGGTGTAGATGGACTTATTTCTGTAGTGGCTAATGCCTTCCCTTACGAAGTGAGTCAAATGGTAAATCTTGGATTGAACAATCGTTTCGCTGAAGCTCGCGAATATCATCAGCAGTTGCTCGATATTACACAGGCTTGCTTCAAAGAAGGTAATCCTGCAGGTATCAAAGTGGTATTGGCCCTGCAAAATAAAATTGAACATTATCTACGCTTGCCCTTGACTCGCGTATCGGAACAACATCAGCATTATATCAAGCAATTGCTGACGATTAATTAGTTATTCCTATGAAAAAAATTCTTTTCGTTGCTTTGTTGATGCTTTGCCTTGGTTATCAGCAGGCACAAAATGTTGATTTGCATCAATTTAAAGAAGTATATGTTGATGTTCAACTGAATAATCCAACTCAAGTTCGCCAACTTGCCGAGGAATTTTCCATCGATAAAGTTAATCCAAATGCATCGGGCTTTGCTGTCAGATTGTGGCTCGGCCCTCACGATTACGATAATTTCTTATCTAAAAATATTGATTACAATATATTTGTTGATAACTTCAAGGCCTCAGGCGTGATAATGGCTTCTACTTACGAGCAAATGTCTTCATGGAATCGCTATCCTACTTATGGCGTCTATACGGCCATGATGGACACCTTCCAAACTAGATTTCCTCAGTTGTGCCGTGTTGATACGATTTTGGAGGATACTCCAGACCATCATCAAATTCTGGCACTGTATATTGGCACGAATTTGTCCGGAAGTGAAACACGCCCCCGTTACTATTATGCATCAAGTATTCATGGTGACGAACCGCTTGGTATGGTGATGCTTCTCCGCCTTGCCGATCAATTACTGAATCATTATTATGATAATGCTCAAATTAATAACATTCTGAATTCTATTGATTTGTGGATTTGCCCTGTCGAAAATCCTGATGGTATGTATGCTGGAAGCAATGATAACTTTAATGGGTCAACACGTTCAAATGCCAATGGATACGATTTGAATCGTTCTTTCCCTAATGCTGGAGCTGTGACAAAATCATATCAGCCGGAAGTTGAAGCAATGATTCAATTTGCTGAAAATTACCATTTTACGATGTCTTCTTGCTTTCACGGAGGTTCTGAGGTTTTCAATTTTCCTTGGGACCGTTGGACAAGTGATAACAATAGTCCTGCCGATAGCGATTGGTGGTGGTTACTGGGTCGTCAATTTGCTGATACTTGCCACAAATATGCTGGTGGCTATTATTTTACGGACGAAAGCAATGGCGTTACTCCTGGCGGAGATTGGTACGTTATTACGGGTAGCCAACAGGATTATTTGAACTATTACCAAAATTGTCGTGATGTTACTATTGAAATCAGTGGTAATAAAACGCCCAGTTCAACTAATTTGCCCACTTATTGGACCCGTTTGCATCAAGCAATGATTAATCATCTGGAACAAGCAAATTACGGCTTTTCAGGTTCTGTTACGGACTCTATCACTGGCGAACCTTTGGAAGCCATGGTCTGGGTGGAAAATCATGACCGTGACAATTCTCACGTGTTTTCACATTTGCCACAAGGCAGGTATTTTCGTCCTATTAAAGCAGGAACTTATCAAGTGACATTTTCTGCCGAAGGTTATTATGACAAAACCATTACGGTTACAACCTTAGATAATGATTTGCAAATACTTGATGTTCAATTGGTTGCTATCAAAACGGGCGTAAAGGATATTTCTTTACAGCAAAGCGGAATGAATTTTAAATTGTATCCTAATCCATGTATGGATAAAATGACTTTGTGCATTTCATCTTTTGATAAATGTGCTCTGCTTAAATCTCTGCATTATGAATTGTATGACGTTAAGGGATTATTGTTGAAGAGTAACAGATTAGTATCCTATAACACAGATATTTCCGTCAGTGATTTGCCCGCTGGAAATTATGTCCTGATAATTAAGAATGGAAATCAATCGCTTCACACGCACAAATTTGTTGTGAAACGATGAATTTGTCTGGTCACTAAAAATCCTATTTCCGTTTTTATTTGTAAATTTGCAGCCTGAAATCACATCGAATTATGACCGATATTTTTAGCGATATAAGACCATATACCGAAGAGGAAGCACCAGAAAAAATTGCTCAACTTATTGAAAATCAAAAGTTCTTGGCAGCATTGCAAAAATTTGTTCCAGATTATTCCCCTGAACAATTGAAAAAAGATAGTGCTGATTTTAACAAAATTTATGATTTTCAATATGCCACTTCGCGCCGTTTCATGGAGAAGTTTATGCAAATGTCAACCACGAATGTGGATTTCAAGGGATTTGATAATTATGATAAAGATAAAACATATCTCTTTATTTGCAATCATCGGGACATTACCTTTGATGCGGCCCTGTTGTCCGAGTATTTTTTCATAAATCATTTGAATACTGCCAAATTGGCTATTGGTGACAATCTCCTCTCCAACCCTACACTTGTTGAAGTGGCAAAATTGAACAAGATGTTCACCGTGAAGCGCTCGCTTTCCATGCGCGAAAAATTGACCAATTACCAGCATTTGTCTGCCTATATCCATCACGTTTTATTCGAAGAAAATGAATCTGTGTGGATTGCACAGCGCGATGGACGTACCAAGGATGGACTTGACATTACCAAACAAGGTCTTGTTAAAATGCTTGCTATGGATGATACGCTTAAACCTTTAGAGATGCTCAAAAAAATTAATTTGACGCCTCTTACGGTTTCCTATGAGTATGAACCTTGCGACAAGCTGAAAGCCCGCGAAATGGCTCTTTCTGAACTCGAGCATTATCAGAAAAAACCGGGGGAGGACTTCGAAAGTATTCTTCAAGGTATTTTTGGATTCAAAGGTCGTGTTCAACTTACTCTTGGTAAACCTATCTTTGATGAAATTGATGCCATTTCTCCTGATTTGAATCAGAATGATAAAATCTACGAAGTTTGTAAGATGGTGGACCAGCAGATTTATCACAATTATAAACTTTTCCCTAATAATTATATTGCTTTTGATATTCTTGCATCGAAGTCACGGTTTGAACATCTTTATTCAAAGGATGAAAAACTAAAATTTCAAAAATATCTTGATGAACAGTCTGAAGTTCAGGATGTTAGTAAAGAAAAAATGATGTATTATCTTCTCCGAATTTATGCTAATCCTGTTACAACTTCTTTAGGCGTCAGTTATTAATTCTTACTTTTGTCGAAATGAAAAAGTTAATCTTTTTATTAGCGATATTTCTAATTTTTTTGAATGTTTCAGCCCAAGGTGATCGTTTGTTGGATAGCAATGGCCATTTGATATACCAGTATAATCGTACGGTTAGTTACGTTGCCCCGGGAGTTTGTAAAGTGAATATTGTTTTTCTCAATTCAGCTCAGCAAATGGGAGTTTCTTTCCGCCAGGAAGTGTTTGACAGTCGTTTGCAATGGCTGGAAATTTCCACTGGGGATACTTCAAACTTGAGTAATATCAAAGTCATAACTGCCAATTTAGCCCCTGGCGAAAGCGTTTCTTGGACCTTCAATTATTATAATAAAAAAATTAGAAAGGATAAACTAGTTGATTTGGAAAAGTCTTGTATAATGCTGCTTAACAAAGATTTAGAAGTTACAAAAAAAATCCTCCCTGCTACTACTGTCAAGTAGAATTTTAGTTTCTTGTCAGTTGGTGGAACAATTCTTCCATCTCCAAGTTTGTTGTACGCTCTTCTTGACGTTTGAACCCCATTTTTTCAGTCATTTTCCGAATCTCTTCAATCTTTGCGTCTGCTACAATTTTGCCTTTGTTGATGATGATAATGCGATCGCAAACGGCTTCAACTTCCTGCATGATGTGCGTTGAAAGCAAGACGGTTTTGGTTTTGCCGCTCTTTTTGATAAGTTCGCGTATTTCTACCAATTGATTGGGGTCAAGTCCTGTTGTCGGCTCATCTAAAATCAGTACTTCGGGGTCATGAATCATAGCTTGGGCCAAACCAACACGCTGTTTATAACCTCTTGATAATGCTCCGATTTTTTTATGCATTTCGGGTTCCAAGCCAGTTAGTTTGATGATTTTTTTTACCGCTGATTTTTTGTCTTTCAATTGATGAATTCCAGCGATGAATTCCAAAAATTCACGGACATACATATCGTAATACAATGGGTTGGCCTCCGAAAGATAGCCCACTTTTTCCCGCAATGCCAACGAATCGTTCCAAATATCTAAACCACAGACAGATACATCACCTTCTGTTGGTGGAATGAATGAAGTGATAATTTTCATCATCGTCGATTTCCCTGCTCCGTTCGGTCCAAGAAAACCAACTATTTCACCTTTGCCAATCTCAAAACTGACCTTGTCTAGTGCACGTTGTGTGCCATACAATTTCGAAACATTCTTTACGGATATTGACATTTTTATATGAATTTAATGATATGTTTAATTAGCAAAATTCTTGACAATGGTTTCGACATAAGATTTTGATACTGGTATGTGTTCCAAAACCTTTTCTTCAAAATTGATGAATATACCCTCTTTCTCTTTACTTATCATTTTGATTTTCAACATATTGACTATGTATGAGCGGTGGCATCGCTGAAAACCTTTGCTGCCAAGCTGTTCTTCCATTTCTTTGAGGTTTCCACGTAGCATATAGTGTGACAAATGATGCCCGTCGTGATAGAAGATATTTACGTAATTGTCTGCTGCCTCAAGGTAATATACGTTTGACAGCATGATTGACAATTTCAGATGTCCTTTTGTATCGCAGAAATTAAAAACCTCATCATTTTGTGACAGAATTGATTTGTTAAGTGTCTTGTTGTCTGTCATCAGGTTATTGATTTTAATATTTTTTTCTTTTAAAGCAAAATAAAGATAAGAAACCAAATATGGAATAAATAGAATTGTTGGTACAAAAATGAAAGAATGCTTCAGGATGCTGTCGAATGAGCGTGTGTCATAGAGTGCGAATCTTGCAATGGCAGAATAGAGTAGGACAATGAGAATGATTTCTGCTGCCATCCAAAACATGTATTGAAGAAGTGTTAGTTTGTCACGCTTGCACACGGCCCATAAGATGAGTCTGCTAAGTACCATAATCGAAAAACTCCCCGAAATGACTATACTTGCATAAATGAAATTTTCTAACGGTGTATGCACTTGATTCCAAGTACTGACATCAAATGGCGTATAAACATAGATGAACAGAATAGAAAAAACCAGTACAAATACCAAGAGCATGATATTGGTACTGAATTTTGTCAAATAATCAGGTATTTTATGGTTCATACATTAATATATTCAGTTTTTTATGATTTTCAGAATGCAAAAATACAAAAAATACTTTACATGTGTTAACTATAAAATTTCGCCCCAAACTATAATTTTTCACCCCGTATTTTAAATTTTCATCCCACACTTTTGAAAATTCACCCCAGATAATCGATTTTCACCCCAGATAATCGATTTTCACCCCTTTAAATACAATTACATACCTTAAAAAATGCTTTAGTGTTTTTTTTTCGTTTTTTTGCACTCGCAAATTTCTATAAAATTAACTTTTTTTATAATTGTAAAAGAAAATAAGTTAAAAGATGAAAGACATTAGCAGATTATTTGATATATTGAATCAATATCCTGAAAAATTTCCTGAACAAAAAGTGGCTTTGGCTTGCAAAAGAAATAATGTTTGGGAAACATTTTCACCTTCTGAATATAAATTAATTGCTGACAATATCAGCTATGGTTTGATGCACTTGGGAGTGAATCCCGGTGACAAAGTGGGTATCATTGCCACGAACCGTCCCGAGTGGAACATGATTGATATGGCCATTTTGCAGATAGGTGCTATTACAGTGCCGGTTTATCCCACCATCAGCGAAAATGATTACCGTTACATTGTTGGTCATTCTGATATGAAAGTGGTTTTTGTTGAAGGTGCCGAGGTAATGAATAAAATTGGCAATATAATGTCCGATACGCCAAAGTTGGAGAAGGTTTTCACTTTCATCGACCGCCAGCGTTTCTCTTATCTTGACCAGCTGATTGAAGAAGGCCGTTTGAATCCTGCTCCTGAAGAATTGCAGCGCAGAAGCGCGGCCGTCAAGCCTGAGGATTGTTCTACCATCATCTATACTTCCGGAACAACAGGAACTCCCAAAGGTGTGATGCTCTCTCATGACAACATCGTAAGTCAATTGAAGAATTTGCGGCATACTCCCGCTAAATGGAGCAACAAGGCCTTGAGTTTCTTGCCTGTTTGCCACGCTTACGAGCGTATGTTGGTGTTCTTATACCAGCATTTGGGCATGTCTGTTTATTATGCGCAGAATATTGGCACCATTGCGGATAATATCAAGGAAATCAATCCGACGATGATGTCTGCGGTACCCAGAGTTTTGGAGAAATTCTATGATAAAATCTGGAATTCAAAGCGTAATATGAAACCTTTGAAAAAGGCGGTCTTTGTTTGGGCTATTGAGTTGGCAAAAAAATATAAGATCCAGGATTACGAACGTACTTGCTTTTATAACTTTAAGCATTGCATTGCAGATAAATTGGTTTATAGTAAGATTAGAGAAAATATCGGTGGTCATTTTGATGTGGTTGTCTCTGGTGCGGCCAGCATACAACCTCATTTGGCTTCTTTCTTTTCTGCCATAGGAATGCCTGTTTATGAAGGTTATGGTTGTACTGAATCTTCCCCCGTGATTGCTGTATCAAACCGAGAATCTGGTGGACGGGAAGTCGGAACGGTTGGTTTTCCACTTCCTGGCGTTGAAATTCGCTTTGCGGAAAATGGGGAACTCTTGTGCCGTGGCCATAATGTAATGATGGGCTACTATAAGGATCCGGAAAAGACAGCCGAAGTTATTGATGCTGATGGTTGGCTTCATACCGGTGATATGGGTAGATTTACCGATAAGGGGCAAGTCATCATTACAGGTAGAATCAAGAGTTTATTCAAAACTTCCTTTGGAAAATATGTTAATCCTGAAGTCATTGAAGAAAAATTCAGTGCATCTCCATTTATTGCCAATATCATGGTCATCGGTGAAAATCAGAAATTCGCAGCAGCAATAATTTCTCCCGATTTCGATTTCATGAAAGGCTGGTGCAAACGTCACGATGTGGAATACAAAGATAATGAAACACTTGTGGAAAATCCAGTCATTATCAAGCGCTTTGCCCGAGAAGTCCAAAAATACAATGCTTTCTTCGGTGATACTGAACAAGTGAAAAAATTTATCTTGGTACCAGATGAATGGACGATGAAAAATGAAATTCTTACGCCAACTCTGAAAGTTAAAAGACATTTGGTACAGAAACGTTACGCTGCAAAAATCGAAGAGATTTTTAAATAATTATCAATCTGTATTTTGATGGATAAAAAAGAATTGCGTTCATACGTTCGTCAGCAGAAGAAACAGTTTACACCAGAGCAGTTGATTGAAAAGTCATTGCCGATAATGCAGAAACTGGAACAGCATCCTTTATTTCAAAAGGCGGCGACCGTGATGCTGTATAGTTCTCTGCCGGATGAAGTTTTTACCCATGATTTCATAAAGAATTGGTGCTCGGTCAAAAAAATCATTTTGCCGACGGTTGTTGGTGATGATATTATTCCAGTGGAAATGAATGCCCAAACCCATCTCGTCGTTGGTGATTTTGACATTTTGGAACCAGAATCAGAACCTTATGAAGGAGGCTTTGACTTGATTGTCGTGCCTGGGATGGCCTTTGATACGCAAGGGAATCGTTTGGGTCGTGGAAAAGGTTATTATGATAGATTCCTTTGTCAATATCCGGATGTTCCAAAAATTGGTATTTGTTTTGATTTTCAACGAGTTGATGCGGTCCCAACAGAACCTACCGATATTCCTATGACGGAAATCATTTACGGCTGATTTTCAGCGCTAAATCAATTTTTCAGCAATTATATATTTATACACTGATGTGTAATGCAATTTTTGTATCTTTGCAAATTCTCTTAGAAGAAATTGTGAATTAACGATATTAATCAAGATTGCAAACCATAAATTATGGGAAAGTTCAAAGAATTTTTTACACCTCGACACTTAGGATTCCACTTGTTGCTTGCCATTGGTATTACCTTCGTTTTGATGTTGGTGACAATGATTTTGCTTAGGTCATATACTCGCCATGGTCGCGAAGTTGATATGCCCGATTTTGTTGGACAGAATTGTAATGCGTTGATAGATACACTTTTGCCATCTGATTACATCATTGTGGTAACGGATGAAGTTTATGACAAGACGGTTGCAGCTGGTACAATCTTGAAACAGAATCCGGAGGCGGGAGAAAAAGTGAAAAAAGGACGCAAGGTTTATTTGACAGTGGCTACTTCCGAACCGCCCAAAGTCATCATGCCTGAACTTCGTGACGTTTCGCTGCGCCAGGCCGAAATCATGCTCGGAGCTCTTGGCCTCGAACTTGAAGGTACGATTTTGAAACCAAGCCCTTACGAAAACGCGGTCCTCGAACAATTGCACAAAGGTCGCGTTATCGCTGCTGGTACGGAAATTCGTATGGGAGATAAAATCACGCTCGTCGTCGGTCGTGATATTAGTGAATTGCCTATGGGAGATTCTTTGAATGTTGAAACACAACTTCCTTAATTCTAATTGTTTATGAAATCTATAACAAAGTTATTATTTTCTTTTGGACTCATTTTTCTGGCGTGTTTCAGTCTCAATGCTCAAGAAGTATTGTCAGGTTTGTCACACAATCCTGTGATTATGAATCAAGAAAAAACAAGATATCGTAGCACAGAAGCTATCCATTTGCCTTTTTTCGATGATTTTTCTAATTATACTGGCTATCCTAAATCTCTGTTATGGCATGATGGGCAGGCTTTTATAAATAATACAATGCCTGTTTTTCCACCCAGTATTGGTGTTGCGACACTTGACGCCTTGAACGAAGATGGCAGAATTTATCCTCATTTGGAAACACAGCCATTTGGTGCCGACACGTTGACTTCCAATCCTATTAGAATGGATTATAATTTTTTGTATAATAGAACATTATATCCATCTGATTCGCTGTATTTCAGCTTTTATTATCAACCGGGAGGCGCTTCCAAATCCTATCCTGCCGTTGAGTGGGAACGCATTGGCGATCATCCAGACAGCGGTGACTCTTTGGTGTTGGAATTCGGTTATGCGACAGGCGACAGTGTTTTTGCCGGTTATGAGTACAGGGATTATGAACTTACTCAAAATTACAACGCAGGTGATTCATTGCTGAATCCCTTCTTGCTTCCTGATACGTTTTATTATGTTTTTCCTGAAGCCGCTCCAAGCGGTGCTTCCGTTGATTTGCCTGCGGATACTATCTGGAAACCCGAATACGTTTGGAATCATATTTGGGCAACTGATGGTTGTACGGTAGACAGTTGGCTCGAAAATGATGAAAATCATCTGCGGTATTTCAAAAAAGTCTTAATACCGATAACCAATCCAATCTATTTTAGAAATAATTTCCAGTTTCGATTCCGTAATTATGTCAGCCTTGAACCCAATGGTTATGATGCTTGGGCTTCAAATGTGGATCAGTGGCATATCGATTATGTCAAATTGGATCAGGGTGGCTCGTGTAATGATTTATATCCTCATGATGTATGCTTCGTTTCACCCACAACTTCAGCATTGAAAAATTATCAGTCGATGCCGTGGAATCAATACAGGACTTCGGATATGGCAGATGCTTTCAAAAATGAATTGGCAAATATTTCTTCCAATGTGATATCTATTTCTTACGATTATAGTGTGAAGAATGCGGCGGGTCAAATCATTGGTCAACAGCAGGCCACTTCTGAAAACGCGGCACCATACTACAATAATGGACTCTATACGAATCCTTATCATGCCGAACCGGCAATCACTTTCAGTTTTCCTACGAATACTGAAGATAGTGCTGTGTTTTACATTTATCATACTTTCAAAGTATTAGGTGCTGTTGGTGATGATTGTATTGCCAATGATAGTTGCCGATTTGAGCAAAAGTTCTACAATTATTATGCCTATGACGATGGAACGGCAGAAGCTGGCTATTCGATTTTGTCAACGATGACTAATCCGGAAAGTTATATGGCGATGAAATTCACATTGGCACAGGCCGATACTTTACGTGGTGTACGTATGTGGTTCAATTCGGTGCTTAATGATGCCAATGTCAATCCTTTTACATTGATGGTTTGGGATGAAATCAGTGGAAATCCTGGCAATGTGCTCTTGGAAATGCCAGGGCAGACACCCAAGTATGCCGACAATCCACTTGATTTTGCCAACTATTATTTCGATGAACCATTTGTTGTTTCAGGAACTTTCTACGTGGGCATATATCAAAATAATTCCGTGCCTATCAACTTGGGTTTTGACCAGAACAATGATGCTCGTGCATTCTGGCTGTATAATACTTCTGGCGAATGGCGTGAGCCGTTTTTGAAAGGCGCACCTATGATACGCCCCGTATTAGGGAAACGGTTTGATATGAGCACAATTCCAACTCCAACAGAAGAATTGACATATCAACTATACCCGAATCCTGCCGACCAGCAAATCAATCTGGTTTTGAAAGATTGGAATGGACAACAAACCTATGTTGCCATATACGATTTAGCTGGCAAACAGGTGGCGGAATTTATTTTTAATGACCAACATAATATTCTGAATATTAGCAATTTAAATAGCGGAATGTATTTGCTGAAAGTTGTTTCAGGGAAAAATACCGCTGTCAATAAAATCATCAAAAGATAAACTTATGAAACTAAATCTTGAACGCCCTATTGTATTTTTTGATTTGGAAACCACAGGTCTCAATGTCGGAAAGGATAAAATCGTGGAAATTTCAATGCTTAAAGTGATGCCCGACGGAGAAGAAATCACAAGAACTCAGATTCTGAATCCTGGATGTCATATTCCGCGAGAATGCTCAGAAGTTCATGGCATTTGGGACAAGGACGTACAAGACAAACCGCATTTTGAGGAGTTGGCTGATGAGTTCCTCGATTTCATCGGTGATGCCGATTTGGCAGGTTTTAATTCCAATAAATTTGATATTCCACTTTTGGTAGAAGAGTTCCTGCGCTGTGATCGTCATTTGGACTTCAGAAATCGCAGAACCATTGATGTGCAAAATATTTTTCACCGGATGGAACCCCGTAATTTGGTTGCCGCCTACAAATTGTATTGCGGCAAGGATTTGACAGATGCTCATGAAGCAGCTGCGGATACCCGCGCTACATATGAAGTACTGCTTGCACAACTCGAAAAATATCAAAATACGGAATACGAAGATCGTAAAACAGGCATAAAAAGCATTCCAATACAAAATGATGTGAAAGCTTTGAGCAGTTTCTCCAGCGAAACCCGTTCGGTGGATTTTGCCAGCCATATTGTTTTCAACGATAATGATGAGGAAGTTTTCAATTTTGGGAAATACAAAGGACTTACCGTTGAAAGTGTCTTCCGTAAAGAACCTTCATATTATGCTTGGATGATGAATGCAGATTTCCCTTTGTACACTAAAGAAGTGATAACGAGAATAAAATCTCGTCTAATGTTTTAATTAATATTCTAATAATTAATAGTATATGAAAAAAATAGCAGTGGTCTTATGTGGTTGTGGATGCATGGATGGCTCCGAAATCCACGAGTCAGTGATGACCTTATTGGCAATTGATCGCAATGGATGTGAATATGAAATTTTTGCGCCAGATGCCGACCAATATCATGTTATCAATCATTATACCAATCAGGTGAGCAATGAAAAACGGAATATGTTGGTCGAAGCGGCACGTATTGCAAGAGGTAAAATTTTTCCTTTGCCGCAATTGAAAGCTGCCGATTTTGATGCTGTAATATTTCCTGGCGGTTTTGGTGCAGCTAAAAATCTTTTCGATTATGCTATTAATGGAACCAAGGCAAAAGTGATGCCAGAAGTGGAACGCGTTGTTAAAGAATTCCATAAAGCACGTAAGCCAATAGGAGCTCTTTGTATTGCCCCCGTTTTGATTGCTCGTATTTTAGGTTGTGGTACAATTACTGTGGGCAATAATCCCAATACCATTGCAGATGTTGAGGCTTTTGGCGCACAACATATCAATACAAAACAAACGGAAGTGATTGCAGATAAGGAAAATATGATTTATACCACACCGTGCTATATGCTGCCTGCTTCCATATCGGATATTGCCGATTGTGCCAATAATTTGGTGAAAAGCATGCTCGAAAATTTCTAATGGGCCGTATCGCGTTAGTTGGTTTTGCGGGATGTGGCAAGTCGCACATTGGTAAAAGATTGGCCCATCGTCTGAATTATGATTTTGTGGATCTTGACGATGCTTTTGAGGAAATTTATCATCTTTCCATTGCTGATTTTTTTCAAAAATATGGAGAAGCCGCATTTCGTTTGTGTGAACAGAAAGTATTGAATGATAATCTGTTAAAAGACAATATTGTTCTTGCTTTAGGCGGTGGAACTCCGTGTTTCGGACTAAACATGCAGCAAATAGTTGAACGTTGTTTTACGGTTTATGTGAAAATGTCGCCAGTTTCCTTGCATCATCGTCTACAAAATGCAAAACGTATTCGCCCATTGACACAAAATCTTAATTCAGAAGATCTTATGTCTTATATTGAAAAAACATTAGCTTTGCGTGAAACTTATTATAATAAGGCACAAATATGTGTGAAAGGAGAGAATTTTGATTTGGAAGCATTGGTGGAGACATTGAATTCATTAAATGTGAAAAATGACGACAACCTATGTCAAAAAAATATATAAATTTGCTTTTTGTTTAACTAACCCATTGAAATTATGGCATTGAATTTGATACAGAGACCGGAAAAGAGAGAATTTCACTATAAGCCGCGTTATTATCAGTCGGAAGAGAATAAAACGGTTAATAAGGATGGTTCAGATTTTGATCCGGACAAATTTGCAGAGCGCCTCCATAAAAACTGGTCATCGCATAGAATGCGAAAGGATGATCGCAATAAATTCCCTTTGAAAATGGTTATTTGGCTTGCTTTCATCATCTTTGTGTTGGTATATTTCTTTGTTAAATTTTTTGAGAAATAATGAGTGACATCATCCATTTGCTGCCCGATGCGGTAGCCAACCAGATTGCGGCAGGAGAGGTGATACAACGTCCTGCATCAGTAGTTAAGGAATTGTTGGAGAATGCGGTCGACGCAGGCGCAAATAATATCCAACTCATCGTCAAGGATGCCGGTCGAACACTGATTCAAGTCGTAGATGACGGGAAAGGTATGAGTTTTAAGGATGCGCGCCTCTGTTTCGAACGGCACGCTACTTCAAAACTGAATACTGCAGATGACCTTTTTAGACTTACCACCAAGGGATTTCGTGGCGAAGCCTTGGCTTCTATCGCGGCCATTGCTCACGTTGAACTGAAAACCAAAATGGCTGATGAAAATACTGGTACACAGTTGCTTATCGAAGGTTCCGAAGTGAAAGAACATACAATGACCGCTTGCAATGATGGCACTTCCATTTCGGTGAAGAATTTGTTTTTCAATGTTCCCGCACGTCGCAATTTCCTAAAATCTGATAGCGTGGAATTTTCTCATATCGAAGAGGAATTTTATCGTGTTTCGTTGACGCACTGCAATCTCTCATTTTCGCTTTTTCACAATGGCAAAGCAGTGCTGCAATTAAAGCCCTCAAACCTTAAAATCCGAATTGTCAGTGTCTTTGGAGATCATTTTAAGGATAAATTATATCCTATAGAGCAGAATACGGATTTTATGAACATTTCAGGTTTCATCGCAAAGCCTGAAAATGCTAAAAAGAAGAAAAGTGAACAGTATATGTTTATCAATAATCGATATGTCCGACATCCGTTGTTGAATTTTGCAGTGGAAAATGCTTACTCAGAATTGATACCTGATGGCTATAAACCAGCATATTTCATCAATATCGATGTTGATCCGTCGACGATAGATATCAATATCAGTCCAACCAAGGTGGAAGTGAAATTACAGGATGAGCGTTTGGTATATGGTTTCTTGAATTCGACTGTGAAAAAATCGATAGGGCAGATGGCATTGACGCCGCAGATTGATTTTGATTATGAGCCGGGTATGGATGTGACGAATTTGCCTCCAGGAACGGCGTTGCGACAGCCTGAAGTTAGGCATGACCCCAATTATAATCCTTTTCATAGTCAAAGCTCTTGCGGCAGCTCAATGCACAAATCTTCAATGTCGGGTTCTACTAAATTCGATACATCTGGCTGGAGTGATTTTCTGAAAGGTTTGCAAACTGAAAATGTAGAGTCAAAATCTGTGGAAAATTTAAAATTTGATTTGCCAGAGAGTACGAATGAACCAGATGTTGAGGATTATAAATTCATTACAATTGATAATAAATTTATTGTCGCTCAGATAAATAACAATCTTACCTTGGTGCATATTGCCAATGCCTATGAGCGTATTTTGTATGAAAAATATCTTTCAGCATTGCAAAGCAAGCCCATTGGTGTCCAGCAATCTCTTTTCCCTGAAACGATTACTTTAACGGCAGCAAAAGCGGAAATGCTTAACGATTTAAAACCTGAATTGCAAAGCTTAGGATACGAATTGGAAAGTATTGATGCCACCCATTTTGCTGTCAATGGGACTCCTGATGGAGAAACGGAAGATAACCTGCAAGATGTAATAGATTCTTTTTTAGAAAGTTATAGAACAAATATATTCCTTCATCATAGCGGTAAGAATGAAAATGCGGCAATGAGTTTGGCCAAACAAAAGTGTCACAGATTCACCTTTTTGAATAGTACATTGGAAATTAAAGGTTTTTTGCGGCAATTGATGGAATGCCAAATACAAAATGTCAGTCCCAGCGGCAAGAAAATCATACACCAGTGGGCGCCAACCGATTTGCTGTCCTTGTTTGATAAATAAAAATCGAAGAAAATTAATTTCTACGGGCTACTTGTCCTTTTGTCAAGGCTTTCTGATACAGTTCTTCAATTGTTTGCTTGATGAACTTCTGCTTTTTCTGTTGTTGAAGCATTTGTTTTGCCGCGGCGATTTCATCTTCGGTCTCATTGATGGTCCGTTTGGATTTGTAATCTAATAAGACTATAATGTAATGATAATCATCATCTTCAGTTTCGATATATTGATTCTCAGATTTGATGGCTTCTTTATCATTGATAGATAGTGGCAATTCATTTTGAATATCTTCCAGATAAAGCCAAGTATTGTCTTCCAAGAAATATTCGATGGAATCGGCGCAGAGATTTTCGATGTTTCCTTTTTCTTCCTGGCGTTTTTCTTCGTCAAATAGTATGGTTTTAAGTGCGGGAATTAAACGGCAATTCTTGTTGGTTTTAACGTAATTGATTTTGATGATTTCACGGTCAACAGTGTAGCGGTTTTCGTATTTTTTTAGGAAGGCGTTCAGTTCTTCATCACTGACTTGAAAGCTGGTGGTATCGCTGGTGATGCGATTGTAATAGGCGTTGGCAATGAGGTTCTCACGGTATTCCTTGATTTCATTTTCGAAATTCAATTCTTTGAAAGACAAGGTTTGAGTTGCTTCGTGAAGAATTATTTGTTGTCGTATCCATTCATCAATAATCAGTTGGGCAATGGCCGAACTGTCCATTTCGGAAATGCCTTGTGGAATCTGGGCTTCAACCTGTGATCTGTATAGTTTGTTATGGTAAACTTCAGCAACAACAGCATCTTTACTTCCGCAGGAGGAGAAGATGATGCATGATAGTAAGAAGATGGCAATCAGCGTTTTTTTCATTGCCTATTTTTTCAAGATGGATTCGAAAACGTCTTCATTGACTTTCACAGCGTATTTTTTACGCAATTCCTTAATCCATTGTTCGTCAAGGTAATTTTGATATTCTGTAATGATTGTTGCTTTGATTTGGTTGAAAGGTTTGTATTCAACGGGATTTGCGTTCGGATCAACAGGGTAGTTGGTTTTAATTTTTTCGTAGTAGTCTTTCAATCCAGTAGTATCTGTAATTGCCTGAGCCCAAACCTTTTGAGAATTAATTTCGTAAAGCAGCATTCCATCGTGGTATTCGTTGACCAATTCTTTAAAATCTGGATATTTGTTGACGAGATTGTTGCGTTCGTAATTGAAAAGGATGTTTTCTATGTATTTGTCGAATCTTTCGTTGAGGAAATTAGAAAGCGTTGTGGCCAGTTCAATGCCTTGGAATCGGGAAATGTAATTGGCAAATTCCTGTGCTGAAACCTGTTGGTCGGCGAAAGTGGCCATTGGGGGAAGTTCAGTGAGACCAGGCAGCGTGGAAATGTCAACTTTGGTTGATTGAAAATATTCGGAACTGATATTTTTGAGGAAAAATTGAATGCATTGAATTTTGCCATTTTCTTGATAGTCGTATTGTTTTTTCAAATTCGCAATAAATGATTCCTTGCTGATGTAACTACGATTGTCGCGGTTCATTTTGGTACGCAGCAAGGCTTTATAATCATCATCAACATTGATGTATTCAATGGAATCAAGTTTGATGAAATGCCAGCCATAAATGGTGGCAATAGGTTGAGTTGTGATTTGTCCTTTTTGAAGGTGAATGCATGCGTTAACGAAATCTCCGGTACGCTGGTTGGGAGCAAAGGGTTGCATGCGTCCACTTTTAATGTTAGTGGCGATATCGTCAGAGTAATCCACCACCAATTGTGAGAATGGAGTGCCATTTTTTAAGCCCTTTTGAATTAATTCGATTTTAGCAAGAGTTTCTTCACTTTTAATGCCGTGTCGGGCATTGGTGTCGGCAACCAAAATGTGAGAAGCATGAATCTTTGAAATTGCAGGAACTTTATCCTGTACATAAATCAAATGATAGCCGAAACGCGTGCGAATCGGCATGGAAATAGAGCCGACAGGAGTAGTATAGGCACCTGTTTCAAAAGGATAAATCAAGTTGAAAACAGTAAAATAGCTTAAATCACCGCGGTTGCCAGGTTGCTTGCGACCATTTTGTGGATTGACGTAATCACGAGCGGAAATATCATCTGAAAATTCTACCGCAGCTTCGTTGAAATCCATTTTCTTAACCACTTGTTTACGGATTTTCAAGGCTTTTTTATAGGCAGCCATGGTGTCTTTGGGTGAAGCGTCAGGTTTGCAGTTAATCAGAATGTGAGAGGCTCGAATGTGATATATAGCGCGTTCAATACATTCTTTGTTCAATTTTTCAGCCATCTCATTGTCAGTCAAATACTGCTGCGCCGATTGGTTGATGTAAGAGGTTAACTCAGCTTGAAAAGCGGCAGAAGTGTCAATTTTCAGCTCTTTGCCCTCTTTTACTTTCATCTTGAAATTGATGAATAATTGCAGATATTCGCGCAATTCACTTTCAGTTGCCTTGGATAAATTGTTGTTTTTGGCAAAAGTGTTGACAAATTCTTCTTTGGATATGTTCTCTCCGCCAATAATAACGAGAGGTTTTGAATCGTTCGTCTGTGCAAAAATTGGCGATGAAATCAAGACGAATAAAAATACTAAAGCATTGATAAATAGACGTTTCATATAAATTCCCCCTATCATAATATAGTCCGCAAATTTACATAATATTTTTAAATGACAAAAAAAACGGGACGATGTAATTTTGAATGCAATTTTTTGTATTTTTGCAGTCCCAAAGTCTCCTTAGCTCAGTTGGTAGAGCAATTGACTCTTAATCAATGGGTCCAGGGTTCGAGTCCCTGAGGGGACACAAGGCGGCAGAGATGCCGCCTTGTTTTGTTATGATGTTAATTAGTGAATGAAAATCTGATGTCTGGAAAAATAAAACTGTGGTTTTTGCTGTGTTTTGCCATGTTTTTGTTGCTGCAACTGCCGGCACAAATCGATAGTGTTCGTATGCGACAACTTCCGGAAGTTGAGATTTTAGGGAATGGGGAAACGGTAACGACGGCTGTTCCTATCCAGACAATCAATGCTAAGGAATTGAAGGCTTTGCCGATTCTGCAACTTTCCGATGCCCTGAAATACATGTCTGGAATCGTTATTCGTGATTATGGTGGTGTCGGCGGTATGAAAACCGTGTCTGTGAGAGGGCTCGGCGCGCAGCATACCGGCGTTGCTTACGATGGCATCGCTCTTACCGATTGCCAAACAGGGCAAATCGATCTTGGCAAAATTTCAACCGAAAATGTAAAGACTTTGTCACTGCAAAATGGTCGCGAAGAAGATATTTTCGTTCCCGCTAGACTTTTTTCTACAGCGAGCTTAATCAACATCGTTACCAATGAACCAACTTTCAAAGAATTAAAACCTGTAAATCTGTATTTTGCTTTTACGGGCGGGTCATTTGGCCTTATTAATCCTTTTCTGCTTATTGAAAATCGAATTAAGAAAAAGAAGAATGAAAATGATTCTTTTTATGCTTGGTCTTTGAAAGTCAATTATTTACAATCAAAAGGAGATTATCCGTTTGAATTGCATTATGGAACTCACGAAGGTGATAGCGTTTCTTTGGAACGCCGTAGCAATTCCGATGTCAGAATGATAAACGCGGAAGCTAATTTTTATGCCGTTTTTAATTCACATTCGAAATTGACGGCTAAGGTTTACTATTATTTGTCGCATCGGGGTCTTCCCGGCGCCGTTATTTTTTATAATGTGGGTAATAATCAACAGCGGTTGAACAGTCAAAATGCTTTTGTTCAATTGCATTATGACAATTATTTTTCTGAAAAAGTAGCCTATCAGCTAAATGCTAAATATAATGATGATCAAACTCGTTATATGGATTCGCATTATTTGAATACAGAAGGGAAACTGGATAATTTTTATCACCAACAAGAATATTATTTATCGAATAGTGTTTTATGTAAACCTTTCAAACAATGGTATTTATCTCTTTCCAACGATTTGTTTTATAATACAATGAATGCAAATTTGAAGGATTTTGCGATGCCTGGGCGTTTTAATTGTTTGACGAGTTTGGCTACGACTTTTTATTCCAAATATGTTCATGTTTCAGCTAACTTATTGCATACTTTGGTGCTGAATTATGTTAAAGTGGGTGAGGCCGCTTCCAACGAAAGTCATTGGTCGCCATCGTTGGGAATTAATATTTATCCTCTTGGAAATCAAAATTTTAATATTCGATTATTGTATAAAAACATCTTTAGAATGCCTTCATTCAATGATCTTTACTATCGTGAAATGGGAAATATCCAATTGAATCCTGAGAAAACCAATCAATTTGATATAGGCCTTGCGTATGACAACAGCTGGTTGGGCAGGATTTCATTGTCCACATCTGTGGATGCTTATTACAATAGGGTAAAAGACAAAATTGTGGCTATTCCAAATCGAAATATGTTCATCTGGTCAATGATGAATTTTGGCAAAGTGAATATTGCAGGATGCGATGTGAATGTCCGTTTGAACTATAAAATTATTAAACATTTGAAAATCAATTTGATGGGAAATTATTCCTATCAGCACGCTGTGGATATGACGGATGAGAAAAGCAAAACGTATGGACATCAGATTCCATATACGCCTCGCCATTCTGGTTCTGCCGCAATCAATGTTGAAACAACTTGGTTTACTGTGGGCTATTCGATTTTGGCAGCTGGAGAACGTTATGTTTTAGCCCAAAATACATTGGCAAACAGGCTGGAACCATATTTCGATCAAAGTATTTATATTTCCCACGATTTCAACGTGAAAGATAAAGTGATTTTAGGCCTAAAGTTGGAAATGCTTAATTTAGCAAATGAACAGTACGAAATCATTCGGAATTATCCTATGCAAGGTCGCAGTTTTCACGTTAAATTTACGCTAAAATACTAATTTCTCCTGTCTCGAAATTAATGCTGAAAAATTTATTTTCTATGCCGTTGGTAATGCCCACAATGGGTGCCCTAAGTGTTTGATTGTAGCGTCCAGCCTGCTCCATAACCTCTTGATTTAAAGCAATATGTGGGGCTTTGCATTCGATGACCATCCAGGGCTTCCCTTCTTCGTTAAAAACAACCAAGTCGTAGCGGCGCGACAACCCATTGACGGTGATTTCACGTTCTACAGAAATCAGGGTTTCAGGAATGTTTTTGACGGTCAAAAGAAATTGAATGAATTGTTGCCTTACTTTTTCTTCAGGAGTGGCAGGAACCCATTTTTTTCTGATGGGATCAAAGTATTCATTGCCGTTGTCCCCAATTCGTTGTTTTATCATAAGTGTTTAAAATGTCAAAAGGGATTCTTATAGAAAAATGAATCGGCATTTTTTAGCAAGACTGAAAGCCGATATCGTTGCGGTAGAAAAGTCCCTCACAATCAATTTTTTTAACAGCTTCGTATGCGTTTTCTCTTGCTTCGTGAATGTCTTTTCCTTGTCCAATAACGAACAATACGCGGCCACCGGCGGTTTGCCAACAATTGTCCTTGAAAGTTGTTCCCATGTGAAACACCAAATTTTCGATGGAATCTAAACCATTAATTTTTATACCTTTGGCATATTTCTCAGGATAACCTTTGGAGGCGAGAACAACACCGAGGAAGGTGTCATCGTAAAATTCAACTTGCGTTTCTTTGTTATCTAAGACATCAAGTATATTTTGGACGAGGTCGCTTTTGATTTTGGGAAGAACGACTTCGGTTTCAGGGTCACCGAAACGGGCGTTGAATTCAATGACTTTTGGGCCGTCTTTTGTTAGCATCAAACCTCCATAAAGAACACCGCAGAAAGAGCAGCCTTCGGCAACCATAGCGGCTGCCACGGGTTTCATGATTTTTTCAACGGCTTCGTTGATGATTTCCTGTTTGATGATGGGTACGGGAGAATAGGCTCCCATGCCGCCGGTGTTGGGGCCTTTATCACCATCAAAAGCTCGTTTGTGGTCTTGGGCAATGACCAGTGGCACCACTTGTTTGCCGTTGACAAGAGTGAGGAGCGAAAATTCAGGCCCTTGCAAGAATTCCTCCATTACGACTTTGCCTTGTCCGAATTTGGCATCCAAAAGCATATCGCGTAGCGCCGCATCCGCTTCCTCAGCAGTCATGGCAACAACTACGCCTTTCCCAGCAGCTAAACCATCGTATTTGATGACGATGGGAGCTCCTTTTACATCCAAATATTTTTTTGCTGCTTCATAGTTGTCGAAAGTGGCGAAAGCAGCGGTAGCAATGTTGTATTTGCGCATCAGTTCTTTGGCAAATTCTTTGCTTGATTCGATTTGTGTGGCCGCTTTTGAGGGACCAAAAACGCGAATCCCAGCTTCGGTTAAAGCATCAGCCAATCCGATTTGCAAAGCCGCTTCTGGGCCAATAATGACTAAATCAATATGTTGATCCTTAGACCAATCAACAATCCCATCAATATTTTTTTCATCGAGGTCGACCGTCTCAAAACTTTTGGCTATCCCAGCATTTCCTGGAGCAACAAAAACTTTTTCTGCTAATTTTGATTGAGCAACTTTCCAAGCGATGGCGTGTTCACGGCCGCCTCTTCCGATGACTAAGATTTTCATTTTTCAGTTATTATGGTTTATAAACGTAGGTGTAAGCATGATAACGGTCCATAACCTCTTTTGCATACCTAATGGAATGATTTCCAGGATAATATCCGCAGCGAACAATGGGGTCGTTATAATATTCCTTTTGCGATTTCAATCTGAGATAATGAGCAATGAGTGACCAAGTAATGGCGCTGTCAGGCTCGTATTTTGTACAAAGTGCAATGGCATCTTGTAAGTGTCCGCTTCCAGCGTTATATGCCGCCGCAGTCACATATAATCGGTCATCTTCATTGTGAACTTTTTCATATCGACGGTACAAAGAAGCAATATGTTTGACACCGACACGAATTTGATCATCAACGGATGAAGAGTCGGAAATGCCATAATGTTCAGCAGTTTGAGGCATCATTTGCATGATGCCAAAACTCCCGCCAATGCCCACCAAATCCAAATTGAATTTCGTTTCTTGAAAAATAATTGAGGAAACAAAACGCCAGTCAATGTGGTAATTGTTGCAATATTTTTTGATGGTAGCATCGTATGGAGAAATGGACTTTTTATTGCCTTTTCCAAAAGAATGCTGGATGACTGGAGATGAAGTGGTGAGGTATCGCTTGCACAAAGATTCGTATTTATGAGTTCTTTTAAAATCAGAAATCCATTGATTAATAGAGTCATTGAGTTGATGATTGTTGGGGTTCAATACCCATTCACGATTGAAATCGCTTCCAATGCGTCCAACAATGTGCAATTGAGGATAGAAGGGAAGAAGTGATACGGCCATGTTATAGTCGGAAGCAATGAAGTCAACACCCTCTTCATCCAACAGTTCAAAAAGGTCTTCCGTGCTGTTGTGCTCGGAATAAATATACTCCCATTTCGTTTCGGGACTGATATCTACAAGTGAAACTTCTACAGGAAATTGCGACGGAATATGGATTTTATTGGCACTACTATCACTGATTTTTGTTTTTTTTCTTGAAATTAATACAGGATATGAAAAGGAATGTGGCTCGGAAAAAGTGAGATATGCAGTAAATGGCTTGCGCTTGTTGACATCCATCGCTACAAGATCATATTGATGGCTAAAGCATGCCAAAAATGCCCTTTCAGGATCGTTTTCCACAGTGATGATAATGGTTTTATTCATCTCTTTGGCCATCAAATTCAGCATATCGTATAAAAAACCAATAGGCGTTCCGCGATATACAAAATAATCCGAAGCGTGGTAAAAAAGTAGGGCTTGAATTGTGTCGCTGGTGTTTTCTACAACAGATTGCATTTGTTCTTCCCGATTTTTCTTCTGTTGAATGTCAATCAGGAAAAAAACCAAAACCCCGCAAAGGACGATGAATACAAAATAACTGACAAGTTTTCTTATCAAAATATAGTGTTTTCGTTGATATCTTTACGAAAGAATAGCTTAGTTGGTAGCCATCATCAAGACGGTCTTTTCGACAACTTCACCTTCTTGAAGTTTGATTTGTACAGTGCCGTGATAATTTTTGTGTGTAACGGTATCAGTGTAATCCGCAGTAACGGTAAGCAATGCTTCGTATGGATAAGTGTGTTCATAGATGCCATTGTCGTTAGTGACGGCATTTTTACCATTCTCAATGGCTGGATGAACCGTACGCCCAGAAGTGACAGCATTTGGATAAATTGTCAATGTGGCTCCAGGAACTACTGCTCCCGTGTCAGTTCCATTGGTTGTATAGTTGCAAATTATCTTGAGACCGCAATTGTAGTTCTTCTTACATTGGGTAAAAGCAAGCAACAAAACAACAGCCAAGAAGGGTATAAGAATCAAAGACTTTTTCATAGTTCTCATATTTTTTTCATTCAAACTGCAAAATTACACAAATAATTGTAAATTATACCAATTTTTTTGATGAAAAGTTATTTTTTTTACTATCGTCTGAAATTGATATTAAGGTTAAACTTCTCGACAATTGTACCGAAATTTCCTATTCTCTTATTTTCTTAACTAAACAATTCAACAACTAATCAATTCAACAATATTTCGTATCTTTGCCCTATGAATTATCCATTACGTAATATCAAGAAAATCTTTAAGTTATCACTTTCTTCCTTGTATGGTGATGACGAGATAGGTGCTATTACTTATTATTATTTTGAAAAAAAGTTAGGTATTGATAAATTGCGTTTTGCGCTGGAGCCGGATTCGGAATTGAATGAAAAGCAAATAATGCGGCTTCAAACCGATTTGCGTAGACTTTCTTGTGGCGAACCAGTCCAATATGTTTGTTGTGTGGCAGAATTTTGCGGTCTTGATTTTAGTGTGGATTCCCGAGTTCTCATTCCCCGTCCTGAAACCGAAGAACTTGTACAACATGTTGTGAATCATTGCATTAAAAAAACATCAATACGACATATTCTTGACCTGTGTACAGGAAGTGGTTGCATCGCCATCAGCTTGGCTAAACAGATTCACAATAGTCAAATTGTTGCAACAGATTATCAAAATGGTATTCTCAATTTGGCAAGGCAAAATGCTGAAAATAACAAAGTCAACATTCATTTTTTACTTCACGATTTGCTTCACGATGATTTTCCTCTTTCGAATCAAAAATTTGATGTCATTGTAAGCAATCCTCCCTATATACCTCAAAGGAATAAGGCTAATCTGCATAAAAACGTTGCGGACTATGAACCCGCTACAGCGTTGTTTGTTCCTGATGAAGATCCTTTGCTTTTTTATCGAAAAATTGCTGAACTTGCTTCCTTGATCCTTGTTCCCGGAGGCTCACTTTTTTTTGAAACCCATGACGATTTTCATCCTCAACTATCGCAATTACTTGAAAATCATGATTTTCATCAAATAGAATTGTTGAAAGACATGAATGATAAACCTCGATTTATTATTTGTAAAAAATAATTTTTTATGGGCGAAGAAATGCATTTGGTTACTGACTTGGCACTGATATTGATTTCAGCAGGTGTTATGACTGTTGTTTTTAAACTTTTGAAACAGCCCTTGGTGTTGGGTTACATCGTGGCCGGTTTCATTGTCGGACCGCACTTCGGTCTTTTTCCTACGGTTTTTGAAACTACGAGTATTTCAGAGTGGGCTGAAATTGGCATTATCTTCTTAATGTTTGCTTTAGGACTGGAATTTAGTTTCAAAAAATTGTTGAAAATGGGTAGTACGGCTTTCATTGCGGCCGGTATTGAAATTGTTATGATGGTTGGAATCGGTGCGTTGTCTGGCTATTTGATGAATTGGAGCTTGATGGAGTGCATTTTCCTTGGTGGTATGTTGGCGATGTCGTCCACCACCATCATTATTAAGGCATTCGACGATTTAAAGCTGAAAAAGGAGCCTTTCGCTGACCTAACTATGGTTATTCTAATCATCCAGGATATTGTTGCCATCGTGATGATGGTGTTGCTTTCTACTGCCGCCGCTTCTCAGAAATTTCAAGGAAAAGAAATGCTTGAAGTAATTGCTAAGTTGTTGTTTTTCTTGATTTTGTGGTTTGTCGTAGGTATTGCGATTATCCCCACCCTTCTTCGCAAAACAAAAAAATATATTAATGATGAGACCTTGCTGATTATTTCTATCGGATTATGTTTTGGAATGGTAGTTTTTGCCAATTTTGTGGGTTTTTCTTCAGCATTGGGTGCATTTGTAATGGGCTCTATTTTATGCGAAACCATCGAAGGTGAGCATATTGAAAAACTGACAAAAGGAACTAAAGACTTGTTTGGTGCTATTTTCTTCGTTTCGGTAGGTATGATGGTCGATCCGCAAATTTTAATGGCTTATTGGAAACCGATTTTATTTCTTACTTTAATAACGTTGGTGGTCAAGGCTTTCATTTCTGCTGGTGGCGTGTTGATGGCTGGCGAATCGCTTCAAGTTTCCATTAAAACCGGTTTCAGTTTGTCGCAAATCGGTGAATTTGCTTTCATTATTGCCAGTCTTGGCGTATCGTTGAACGTGTTGAGTCCCTATATCTATCCTGTCATTGTGGCGGTTTCTGTAATTACCACCTTTACCACACCATACGCAATACGCCTTGCGGACCCATTCTCTAATTGGCTTGAGCAACATTTGCCAGACAAAACAAAACAGAAACTCGATGATTATAGCTTGGTGGGGAAAAACGATGGGAAACCCAGCGAATGGCGTATCATCATCAAAACTTCATTATTTAGAACACTACTTTTCGGAATCTTGTGTTTCGCCATTACCCTGGTGGCTTTCCAGTATTTTTATCCGCTGATGTTCGATTTGTTGGGTGAATATCTGCCAGTCAAAGTGATTAGTATTATTAATGCTATCGCTTTGCTCTTGGTTATTTCTCCATTTCTATATGGAATGATGTCTAATAAAACCAGTACCCAGGCATTGTATGCCAAGTTGTGGCGGCAGGGACAACTTAACCGAATCCTCATCGTGGCCTGGACAGTCCTCCGTATTATCATCGCTTGCTTCTTTGTGATTATGATTTTGTCAAAATCATTCAAATTCACAAAGTTAGTGATTATTATTTTGGCACTTGTCATCGTTTTATTCTTCCTCTTTTCGAAAAATACGCTTCATCGTTTTTCTAAGATTGAAGATAATTTCATGACCAATTTGAATGCGAAAGAAGATCAATAGTTTTTATCAGAATGTCAATGAAAAAGAATTTGAATAATATTTCTGCAATGGTTTTTGCCGCGGGCTTGGGCACCCGACTCTATCCTTTGACCGCTGATCGTCCAAAAGCATTGGTGGAATATCAAGGAAAAACTTTACTCGAACATGTGTTGCAAAAAATCATTGACTCAGGAATTCATCATATCGTGGTCAATATTCACCATTTTCCTGATTTGATGATTCAATTTATTGAAAATCACCATTTTGATGCTGATATTGAAATTTCTGACGAACGCGATTTGTTGCGGGAAACAGGCGGTGGCTTGAAATATGCCGCACGTTTTTTCAAAAATTCAACACATATTCTTTTGCATAATGTGGATATTATCTCAGATCTTTCTTTCCAAAATATTATTGACAATCATTTGAATGATAACGCTTTGGCAACTTTGGCTGTCCGACAAAGAGAGACAAACCGTTATTTTCTTTTTGATGAAAATCAACAACTTTGTGGCTGGAAAAATACTAAAACCGGAGAGGAAATCCATACACGTGATGCTGCTTCTGTCAATTCTTTGGCTTTCAGTGGAGTGCATATCGTTAAACGTGAGCTGTTGGATCTTATCCCTAATGCGGAAAAACAGTCTATAACACCGATTTATCTCGAACTTTCCAAATCTTATGCAATAAATGCTTTCATTCATAATGAAGGTCAATGGCACGATATGGGAAAAATTGAAGATTTCAAGGCTTTGTAATTTTCCATAGTATGAAAATTAAAGAACAAAATATAAATATTATTCTTGCTTGGATTCTGCTCGTCAGTTTGTTGCTTCGTGCATTCTTCGCTGCTTTTCTGGAATTAGGTAATGATGAGGTCTATTATTGGACCTACGCACTTTATCCTGATTGGTCGCATTTTGACCACCCTGGCATGCTCGGCTGGATGATGCAGATTTTTAGTTTGAATCTAAGTTTCGATAGCGAATTTTTCCTGCGACTTTCTTCCGTTTTACTAATGACCGTGGATACTTATCTGCTTTATCTTATTGGTTGCAAGATAAAAAGTAAAACAACGGGTTTGTATGCCGCATTGCTTTATACGACATCGCTTTATGGATTTGTTATTACAGGTGTTTTTATCATGCCTGATACACCATTGATGTTCTTTGCTTTATTGTCCATATATTTGATAATCAGTTATTTCAAATCCAAAAAGAAAAAACAATGGACATTGTTGTTGGCAGGATTTACGATGGGTTGTGCAATGCTTTCCAAATATTCTGCTGCTTTTCTATGGTTTGGTTTGGCTTTGTATATTCTGTGTTTTGACCGTAAAGAGTTGAAAAACAAGTATTTGTATTTTTCACTTTTGATATCGATGATTTGTATTATACCAGTTCTAATTTGGAATTGGCAGAACAATTTCATCAGTTTCAATTTTCATGGGAATCGCGTCAGTTTTTTTGATAAACCGCATTTTGACTATTTCGGCAGAGAGGTTTTGGGCGAGTTTTTGTACAATAATCCCGTGGTTTATGTGTTGATAATCATTGCATTAGTTTCTTTTTTCAGAAAGAAATATGATATTGACGCATCCGTTTCGAGATTTTTATTGTGTGTGGCTTTACCTTGGATGGGTCTTTTTTTGTATTTTTCGTTTACGCGTCCCACATTACCTCATTGGAGTGCGCCAGCGGTTAGTTTCCTAATTCCTTTCGCGGCCGCTTTTTTGGATGCTAATACTGATAGCGATACTGATGGCAAAAAATTGCCGAATAGTATAATAGCTGCCGTGTTATTGCTCTTGTTGACCATTATTATGGGGACTTTTGAAATTAAAACGGGATTGATTCAAGCTTCCATTAATAAAGATAAAAAGCAGGGAATGAATGAATTGGGAAGGGGAGATGTGACTTTGGATATGTACGGCTGGAAGCAGTTGGAAGAAAAATTCTCAGCGGTACGTGCTGATGCAATTGATCAAGGCGTTATGAATGCGACGGATGGCATTGTGGCTTTGCAGTGGTTCCCAGCCGCAAACCTTGATTATTATGTGGCACGACCATTAAATATTCCGCTAATTGCCTTGGGAGATATTTCCCAAATACATAAGTATCACTGGATAAATGAAAAACGTGGCGGCTTGAAGAAAAATTCCGCCTATTGGTTTTTGGATCAAAGTTGCCATTCTTTCGGCTGTGACCATCCTTTGCTCTTGGAATCTTTTTCAGCGGCTGAACCTGTTGATACGATTGCAATTGAGCGCTCGGGTAGGACAGTTGAATATGTCTTTGTTTACAAGTTGCGCCCTTAATTATCAATTTTTTCCCTTTAATATTAGATTTTTGCAACTTTTAGATGAGTTGCGTTTTTCCCCTGACTTTGACAGCCTTAATGCGATTTGTTTGTCCGTTTGCACCGACGTGGGATGTGCTGCCGGTAGTGTGACGGTAAGTCGGCGGTGTCTGAAAGACACCACAATTAGTAACCGGGGACGAAGTCCTCGGTGGGGAATGGCGTTGTTGGAATCTCTTGCCTGAAAGGCAATACCATTTTCTGATACTTTCTTTGAAACCCAAAGAAAGTATCGCAAAGAAAGGTTTCCCGCTGAACAAGCCTTTGCTACAAATCGGGCAGTTGCAGGCTAAACGCAGAAACTCGCCTCGATTTGTCACGCAAAGCGCTTGTAAGGCGGAGGATATTTGTCAAAAAAACCGCCAAGTGTACCAACAAAAAACCGCCAAGTGTACCAACAGAAAATCGCCAAGTGTACCAACGAAAAATCATTATCATGTTGAAAATTAAAAAAATATGTGTATTTTTGCAGCGTAAAAATAGTGATGAAAAATGAATGAATATTTGAATCGAATCGCTGACCAAATTTTGATGGATAAATTGGATGCTATGGGAGCCGTGCTCATCGAAGGTCCTAAATATTGCGGCAAGACCACCTTGGCTCGCCAGCATGCTGGTAGCGTCCTCTATATGGCAGATCCCGATACGAAACAGCAGAATATGGCCTTGGCTCAAACCAATATTAAAAAGTTGCTTGCAGGAGATACTCCACGCCTTATTGACGAATGGCAGCTTGTCCCGCAATTTTGGGATGCGGTAAGAAACGAAATCGATAAACGTGGCGAGGATGGTCAATTTATGTTGACAGGTTCTGCCGTCCCGCCAAGCCAAAATGAAATTTTTCATACGGGTACGGGACGTATTTCCTGGTTGCGCCTTCGTACGATGAGTTTATGGGAATCTGGCGATTCAACCGGTGATGTCAGTTTGAAGAAGCTATTCGACCATTCACAAATATTAGACGGCTTTGCCCATATTGATCTTGACCGTTTGGCATACCTTACCTGCCGTGGGGGATGGCCCAAGGCCGTGCTGAAAAACAATCCCAAGTCAGCACTTATGCAGGCAAAGGAATATTACGAAGCGGTGGTCCGTTCGGATATATCAAGGGTGGACGGTGTGGAACGTGACCCGGAATTGGCGAAACGCCTGATGCGGTCCTATGCCCGTCATCAGGGCGCTCAAGTTGGGGCGCAAACCATTTTGGAAGATCTTAAAAGCAATGAAAGCGAATCATTAAGTGCCAATACTCTATATTCTTATATAAAGGCGTTGAAAAAGATTTTCGTCGTCGAGGACGCACTCGCTTGGAATCCAAATATTCGTTCCCAAACGGCAATCCGAACCTCCGATACAAGATATTTTATCGACCCATCCATCGCCACGGCAGCTTTGGGACTTGGACCGGCAGATTTGATAAACGACCTGAATACTTTTGGACTGATTTTTGAAACGCTCTGCATTCGCGATTTGCGTGTTTATGCCGATGCCTTAGGAGGCACGGTCTATCATTATCGCGACAAAAACGGCTTGGAATGCGATGCCGTGATTCATTTAGATAATGGTAATTATGGTCTTGTGGAAATTAAATTGGGTGGCGCCGTTTCAATAGACGATGGCGCTATGACTTTGCGAAAACTGGCTGATAAAATTGACACGACAAGGATGAAAGAGCCGTCGTTTCTTATGGTCCTAACTGGCATAGGAGACTATACCTACCGCCGTCTGGAAGACGGCGTGATCGTTGTGCCGATAGGAAGTCTGAAGGATTAATTTATAGTCATAGGTGTCCATTTCGCATTATTGAAGACAATATGCAAATTTCTCACTTCCTCTGTTTCCAAGTGCTTTAATGTACCGGTAACTTCTGCCGTTAAGGTTTTGTCGTTAAAATTAATGTCGCTAACAATGGTAGTGGTGGCATCGGGTTGCCAATTGGGATTGTTATAAGTATCACAATCATCAGCGTTGGCCATATACATCAGCGCACTGAAATCATAGTTGGTGAAAGTTCCTAAATGGTCGCTTATGTATCCCATAAATCGTGGGTAATCCTCTGAAGACTTTTGTATATATACTGTTAGCAAGCCCATCAGGGCATTAAAATCCTCATCCACCAAGAACTGTGCGGCTGTCCAAGTTTCATCCCCGAAAGTCACGGTAACGCCTTCAGGAGTTGGGGAGCTTGACTTTTCAAAAGTAGCGGTATAGGTAGCGTCTTGGGTAACGGTAATGGTACGGGGATTATCCGTATTGCCATCCTGCCAGCCAACGAATTTATAACCTTCTTTTGCCGTTGCAGTTAAAGTGGCTGTTGCGTTTTCAGCGTAGGTGCCACCACCGCTTACGGTACCCCATTCGGCATTGTTTGCATTCACTGTGATCGTATACTGTTTGTCCTTTTTGCAAGAAACGAACAGCATGCTGCAAGCCAAAAGAATAATGCCTAAAATTTTGATGTTTTTCATTTTTCTATGTATTTGGGTTGATATTGTTTTTTCAATATTATTTTGTTTTCAGAAAGCAATATACGATTGAAATAGTAACATAGGAAAGGGCAGTTGAATATGTCTTTGTTTACAAGTTGCGCCCTTGAGAGGTTTTAGCTCCTTTTTCAGGAATTGACAGATTTAAGTCAACCAGCCATTTATGCCCTTTTTTAACCAATTTAATAGTGTTGTTGTTGGTATGTAATGGAGATTTTGATTCAAAGTTTACTGTTGCTGTGTCCCCTTCTATGACAATGTTTTGAATGGTGTTGGTGACAGGAAGATTCCTTTGGATTTCATTTTCTGGAATCATTTTAAGAAAATTTTCCATTATAGTGATTTTTGAATTGGATTCTTCCGTAATGAAATCACGAGCTTCATCAAAACGGAAATTACCTGCGGCATCTAAATATTGTTGAGCGCAGTCTCTGACTTTAGATTCATTTCCACCACAAGACCAAAGAAATCCGCTAAGCGTGAAAAATGCTAATAATATGATGGTTTTTTTCATAGTCTTATTATTAAAAAGAGAGTTCTCGATTGAGAACTCTCTTTCATATTTATCTAATAAAAGCAAAATTATTTAATGTTAGCTTTTTTAATAGAAACGACGTTACCTTTAAGAGCTTTGTTAGCTTTAGCATGATTACCCTTTGCTCCAGTGTATTCAGTCAACTGAACATTGTTGTAAACGATAGTCATATTTTCGTAAACACTCGTTTCTTCCGCGAAATAAGCATAAATGTCAATCAAAGATGCATTCAAAGTGAAAGAAGCAATCATTGAAGTAGCATCAAAATTAACGTTAGACATAGTAATAGGATCATTGTAATAAGAACTCAACCAAGCATAGTCACCAGTTGATACTTCTTCTCCATCTTCAGTTTCTAATGTGTAACCAGTTTCTTTATAATAATTGAGTTGGAAACCTTGTTCAGCATTAGCATCTAATTCTAAAATACCGTCGGTTGAAGGAAGGTAGTTGTCTTCTTCAATCCATAAATCGTATAAACATATATCAGAATTATAATAAAGGTATTCATTATAATTAACAAAGCCAGGTTCCCAAGTATTACCCATGAAACTTACAGTAATACCTTCTTCACCATGTGGACCAGGACCTGCGTTTTCTGCGAATGTAGCAGTGTAAGTAGCATCAGCAGTAACGGTGATAGTACGAGGATTAGAGGTGTTACCATCAATCCACTGAACGAATTTGTAACCTTCCTTAGCAGTAGCTGTCAAAGTTGCGGTTGCGTTTTCAGCGTAAGTGCCGCCGCCGGTAACAGTACCCCAAGCGGTATTGTTAGAATTCACTGTGATTGTGTACTGTTTGTCTTTTTTGCAAGAAACGAACAGCATGCTGCAAGCCAAAATGGCTACGCCTAAAAATCTTAATGCTTTCATTTGTTTGTTGTTTAAGTTAATAATTGGTTTGTTTTGTTTCTTTCTTTTTTGTTGTGGTAAAATGAAAATCTTTTTTATAAATTAATTCATTATACGAAAAACGCTGCAAATATACGATTTATTTTTGACATCATCAAATTTTGATACTTTTTTTTGAAAAATAAACCGTTATTCGATAACAGGCCCAAAAGGAACGAGTTTTTTTCCTTCTTCGGTTTCGGTAAAATTATTGAAGTTTTTAATGAAAGAAGAAGCTAAGGTTTTAGCATTTTCCGCGTACGCGGCTTTGTCGCTCCAGCTGTTCATCGGATTCAAAATGTTGTCGTCAACGCCGTTAATGTGTTTTGGAATGGAAAGGTTGAAAGGTTTCACAATTTCGGTTTCGCATCCGATAAGTTCGTCGTTGAGAATGGCTGAAATGATGGCACGTGTGGCTTTCAGAGAGATACGGTTGCCAACGCCGTAGCCACCACCAATCCAACCGGTGTTTACCAAATAGGCAGTAGCATTGTGTTCGGTAAGTTTCTTTGCCAGTTCTTCGGCGTATTTGGTAGGGTGAAGCAAAAGGAAAGCCGCACCGAAGCAAGACGAGAAGGTGGGTTGTGGAGTTACGACACCAACTTCAGTACCGGCCAATTTGGCAGTATAACCACTCAGAAAATAATACATTGTTTGTTCGCGGTTCAAAACGGAAACCGGAGGCAGAACGCCAAAAGCGTCAGCTGACAAGAAGATGACTTTTTTGGGGTGTGTGCCGCGGGAAATCGGTTTCACAATATTGTCAATGTGATAGATGGGGTATGAAACGCGGGTGTTTTCAGTTTTGGCGGCGGAGCTGAAGTCGATGTTGCCTTCGCCGTCGATAACGAGATTTTCCAAAAGTGCGTCGCGTTTAATGGCATGGAAAATGTCGGGTTCTTTTTCTTCGCTGAGGTCGATGCATTTAGCATAGCAGCCGCCTTCGAAGTTGAAAACGCCGTTTTCGTCCCAGCCGTGTTCGTCATCACCGATAAGGGCGCGATTCGGGTCGGTGGAAAGGGTCGTTTTGCCAGTTCCTGAAAGACCAAAGAAAATGGCGGTGTCGCCTTTTTTGCCTTGGTTGGCGGAGCAGTGCATGGCAGCCATGCCGCGCAAAGGAAGGAAGTAGTTCATTACTGAAAAAATGCCTTTTTTCATTTCACCACCATACCAGGTGCCGCCAATCAAAGCCATTCTTTCAGTCAAATTGAAAGCAACGTAGTTTTCACTGTGCAAACCTTGTTCTTTCCAGTTGGGATTGGTGGTCTTACAACTGTTCAATACGACAAAGTCGGGTTCGAAGCCCACGAGTTCTTCTTCGCTGGGACGGATGAACATATTCTTTACGAAATGGGCCTGCCAGGCAACTTCGGTAACGAAGCGGATTTTTAGACGAGAATTTTCATTAGCGCCGCAGTAACCGTCGGTAACATAGATGTTTTTGTTGCTCAATTGTTTCTGGCTCAGTTTCTTGAGGTGGTTCCAGATTTCGTGATTGATGGGTTTGTTGTCAGATCCCTTTTTACCTTCGCCTGCCCACCAGATGTTGTTGCGGGTTTCATCATCCATGACGATGTATTTGTCTTTTGGCGAACGGCCGGTGAAAACGCCAGTGTCAACCGACAAAGCTCCGCTTTTTGTTTTGTAGGCCTTGTCATAACCGGTCAAAGAAGGATCGGTTTCGTGTTTGTACAATTCATCATAAGAAATGTTATGATAAATCGTTTGTGGGTTTTCAATGCCGATTTTGGCTAATTGTTCCAATAAATTTTCCATAAATGTATATTTTATTATATTGATTATCAATGATATGTGTAAAAATACAGGTCTTTATAACCATTTGCAAAGGTAATAAATTTTCTTAGAAGGGGAAGGCTCCCTCAGAAATGAAAATCTTTGTTTTAATCGCTTTCATTGTAGCCAAAACGTTTCATCAGCAAATCGTTGTTTCGCCAGTCTTTGAGTACTTTTACAGAAATGTCAAGGTAAATGTGTTTGCCTAAAAATTCCTCGATGGCGGTGCGAGCTTCGGTTCCCAATCGCTTGATGGCACTTCCTTTGCTGCCAATGATAATGGCTTTTTGAGTATCGCGTTCAACGTACAATATCGTGCCAATGCGAATCAAATCTTCCTCTTCTTTGAAACTGTCGACAACAACTTCAACGCTGTAGGGAATTTCCTTTTTGTATAGCAACAATAATTTTTCTCTGATGATTTCGGAAACGAAAAAGCGTGTGGGGCGGTCTGTTAGCTCATCTTTGGGGAAATAGGGTGGGGAAAATGGTAATTTTTCCTTAATTTTATCAACCAGAACGGGAATGTTTTGATCGTCGCGAGCGGAAATTTCAACAACTTCAGATTTTGGAAGGAGCTGTTGCCAGTGTTTGCGAGTGCTGGCAATTTGTTCGGCGGAGGCTTTGTCAATTTTATTGATTACCAAAATGATGGGGATTTCCAAGGCATTCAGTTTTTCAATAATCTCCGCTTTGTATTGTGTTTCGCCGCACTCAACAAGGTAAAGGACAACGTCGGCATCTTTAAGCGATTCGTTGACAAAACGCATCATCATTTCCTGCATTTTGTAAGCAGGGGTCAGGATGCCGGGCAAATCGGAATAGACAATCTGAAAATCTTCTCCATTGACAATGCCTTTGATTCGGTGACGTGTGGTTTGAGCCTTCGCCGTAATAATAGACAGACTTTCACCGACCAGACGGTTCATTAACGTACTTTTGCCCACATTGGGGTTGCCTATCAAGTTTACAAATCCTGCACGATGGGTGATATTTTCCATAAATAAAATTTTTTCAATTGTTTGTGGGCCAGATTTCAATTCTTATTTCGCCATTGTTTTTGAATGTGAGATAACTGAAATGCCTAATCCAATCGCCAATATTGAAATAGGTGGCTTTCCCTTCGACATCTTTTTCTATGATTAAATGTCGATGACCATAAATGAAATAGTCGATTTGTTCATTTTGAACAATTCCTTTGCAGTACTGAACCAGCATTTCCTTGTCGTCACCCAAATATTTCTCTTCTTCGATAGAGGTCATTGCGCGGCTTTTGCGGGAGAAGAAGCGGGCAATGGCAAAACTGTGTCGCGGATGCAGACATCCGTACAATTTTTGATTCGGGCGGAAGGCAAAGACTGCCTTGATGAATTTATATCCTGAATCCTTGGGCCCTAAACCATCGCCGTGTCCAACCATACAACGTTTTCCGTTAATGACAAAAGCCTGCTGTTGGCGGAAAACATGCGCCCCGATTTCTTTTGTAAAATAATCCTGAACCCACATGTCATGGTTGCCGGTAAAGTAGTAAATGACGATGCCTTTGGCCTGAAGTTCATGAAGTTGTGCTAAAAGAAGGTAGTATCCGCGAGGCACAACATCTTTGTACTCAAACCAGTAGTCGAAAATATCCCCCAAAAGGAACAAATGGGTGCAATCGTTTTTGATGCTGTCCAACCATTTCACAATTTGGCATTCTCGCCAGCGACTTTCATCAGGATTTGGGACTCCCAAATGAAAATCGGAGGCAAAATAAGCGTTGCCATTGATGGTGATGGGGTTTTGAAAAACAGCGGCCATGTTGGAATTTCTATAAAATATTGATGTCATTAAATCATTGGCAAAAGTACGCAAATTTTTGCGTACTTTTGCATTCGAAAATTATCTGTAAAAACGAATACGGTTAAAGATGAAAAAAAATAAATTATACCTCATTATTGCAGCAGCACTCGTTGCCATTGCTGCAATTGTTGTTCTTTGGAAAACTGAAGTTTTTCAATCGAAAGACCATCTTTCGTACGAGGCTTTCGCAGTAAAAGATACCGCTTCCATTACAAAGGTATTTATGGCGGATATGCATGGCAATTATGTTCTCTTGCAACGCAAAGAAGGGGATTGGATGGTTTGTGACAGCATTCGGGTGATGAAATCCATCATGGAAGAATTTTTGACCACCATCAATAACATTTCCGTTAAGCAGGTGGTTCCCAAAGCCGGACAGAATGCCATCAACAAAGTGCTTTCTACTAGTGCTGTGAAAGTTGAAATTTATCAAAAAGCACCGAAATTCAAGATTTTCGGTATCGCATTTGGCCTAAAAGAACGTTTGACAAAGACTTACTACATGGGTCCTGCAACAATGGATAATCTCGCCAATTTTGCCCTTCTTGAAGGTTCAGATGATCCTTATATTGTTTATATTCCTGGCTTTCGAGGTTTCGCAACGCCCATTTATTCAACAAATTATGCAGATTGGATTAACCATGATATTTTCCAAACCAAAATTACCAGAATCAAAGAAGCCGAATTTATCGATTACGAAAATCCTGCCGAATCCTTTAAAGTGGTAAAAACAGGAGCTCGCTTCTTTGATGTTTATAATTACCAAGGTCAGAAGTTGCCAGCTTACGATACTCTGAAATTGATAGATATGCTTTCTGAATTCAGGGATAAGAATTTTGAAGATAAAATCATGAATTTCACAACTGAAAGAATGGATTCCATCTTTCACGAAAATCTTTTCAAAACCATCATCATTACAGATGTCGAAGGACAAAAGACCAGCTTGGATTTTTGTCGTCAGATGCTCAATGTGGAGTATGAAGATGGTACGTCAGAGCTTATTGCCAATGAAGATAATTGCTACGGATTTATCAATAAGCGTTATAACGAAATTTATCTGCTGCAGTTTTTCCATTTTGACAGACAGATTCAACCTTTGTCCTATTTTGCTCCGCAAATTTCCCAAAAATAGATAAATGAGTGACGAAACCTATATGAGTCGCTGCCTGCAGTTGGCCTCCTTGGGTTTGGGGAGGGTTCAACCCAATCCGATGGTGGGTGCGGTCATCGTTTGTGAAGGCCGTGTTATTGGCGAAGGTTGGCACAGACAATACGGGCAGGCTCATGCTGAAGTTAATGCGATTGCTTCGGTAAAGGATAAGTCTTTATTAACAAAATCAACATTATACGTTAATTTGGAACCTTGTTCCCATTTTGGTAAGACGCCGCCCTGTGTTGACGCTATTATTCGCTGTGGCATTCCACGTGTGGTGGTTGGTACGGTTGATAGTCATGACAAAGTGAACGGAACGGGTATCCAAAAATTGCAAAATGCAGGCGTTGAGGTCGTAGCCAATGTTTTACCACGGCAATGCCGTGAACTCAATCGGCGATTCTTCACTTTCCACGAACAGCACAGACCCTATATCATCCTAAAATGGGCGATGACCACTAATGGCTTTATGGATATTGACAGGAAAAAACAGCCGGCGTCTTCTTATTGGATTACCAATGAAGAACTTAAAACGATAAGTCATCAATGGCGAAGCGAAGAAGATGCCATCCTGATAGGTTATAATACTTTTGTCAATGATCATCCGCAACTGACGACACGGAATTTTCCAGGGAAAAATCCGCACCGTTTTGTAATGAGTCGTGATGTAAATATTCAGATTCCGGATTTTCAGACCTTGACAGAAAATATTGCTGAAGCGATGAATGTGCTTGCTGCTGATAAAATCCAGTCCGTAATTGTTGAAGGAGGACGAAAGACTTTGGAACGTTTTATTCGAGCTGGTATTTGGGATGAAGCACGTATTTTGATAGGTTCACAAAAATGGGATTCTGGAACTAAAGCTCCTGTGATTGATGGAGAAATCACTAATGAAATTATTGTAAATCAAAATATTATCCGTTATGTTCGACGACACTTATAAAACTATCGCCGGACCTTCGGAGGGCGTGTACCGTGAAAAAGGAAGCAAGTTCATTGCATTGGCTTTTCCCGTAGAAACGGAAGCCATGGTAAAAGAACATCTGGCGGAAATTCAGAAACAATATTTTGATGCACGACACCATTGTTATAGTTACATTTTAGGGCCCAATAAAGACGCCTACCGATTGAATGACAACGGGGAGCCATCTGGGACGGCAGGTCGTCCTATCCATGGACAACTGATGTCTAAGGATCTTACCAATACTTTAGTCGTTGTGGTACGCTATTTTGGTGGTATTAAATTAGGCGTTAGCGGTCTTATCAATGCTTATAAAACAGCTGCAAAAGAAGCATTGGATGCTGCAACCATCATTGAAAAAACAGTAGATGAACAATTTGACGTCAGTTTTGACTACAGCGTGATGAATGGTGTGATGCAGTTGCTTAAAGATCCTTATGTCAATATTTTATGTCAGGATTATAATGAAAATTATATTATAAAATTTAGGATTCGTCGGCGCGAAGCGGATAGAATCGTTATGGCCCTAAACAAAATCAATACGGTGCAAATCCGTGATCGAAGTGGTGTGTTGGTAAAATAGGGCTTCAAAATTTCTTATTTTTTCCCCTTTTAGTCTTTGAATTAAAAAAAAATGTAACTTTGCATTTCTTTTATTGATAATTCAAATTATTATTTAATTCAAATTATTATGAATAACGCATCTTACATTTTCAGAGAACCGAAAAATGAACCTGTTTATGCTTATGCTCCTGGTTCGCCCGAACGCAAACTTTTAAGAGAAGAATTGGAAAGACAATTCAACCAAGAGATTGAAATTCCTTTGATCATTGGTGGTAAGGAAGTGAAAACTGGCAATATGGGTAAGGTTGTGATGCCTACCAATCACAAGCACGTACTTGCCAAATATCATAAAGTTGGCGAAAAAGAAGTTAAAATGGCTATCGAAGCCGCTTTGGCAGCCAAAAAACAGTGGGAAGACACTCCTTGGATTGAAAGAGCTTCCATCATGTTGCGCGTTGGTGAACTTTTAGCAAAGAAATATCGCTATCTCATTAATGCTGCTACTATGCTGGGACAAGGAAAGAATCCTATGCAGGCTGAAATTGACAGTGCTTGCGAAACTATCGATTTCTTGCGCTTCAACACGTATTTTGCATCTAAGATTTATACTCAACAGCCAATTTCAGACAATTCAACACTTAACCGCAATGAATTTCGTGCTATGGAAGGTTTCGTGTATGCTATTACTCCGTTCAACTTCACTTCTATTGCACTAAATTTGAATATATCACCTGTCTTGATGGGTAATGTGACTATTTGGAAACCTGCAACTACAGCTATTTTGTCAAATTATTATTTGATGAAAATCTTCAAAGAAGCCGGCCTTCCTGATGGCGTAATCAACTTCCTCCCTGGTGCAGGTTCTGTGATTAGCAAGGTTGCCTTTGCTTCACCTTATTTGGCTGGTATCCACTTCACTGGTAGCACTTCCACTTTCAAAGCATTCTGGAAAGAAATCGGTAAAAACATTGACAATTATAGAACTTATCCGAAAATTGTCGGTGAAACGGGTGGTAAAGACTTTATCTTTGCTCACAAGTCTGCAGATGCTCGTGAGTTGGCTGTGGCTATTGTTCGTGGTGCTTTTGAATTCCAAGGCCAAAAATGCTCAGCTGCTTCACGTGCTTACATCCCCGCTTCTTTATGGGACGAAACATTGAAGCACATCAAACAAATGATGAAAACTGTCAAGGTCGGTGATGTTTTCGATTTCACCAATTTTGTCAATGCAGTCATCGATGAAAAATCATTTGACAACATTGCTGGTTATATAGACCGTGCTAAAAAATCGAGAAAAGCAAAAATCGTTATAGGCGGCACATACGATAAATCTGTAGGTTACTTCATTGATCCAACCATCATCGTTACGACAGATCCGCAGTATGAAGCTATTAAAGAAGAAATGTTTGGACCCGTTATCACGGTTTATGTTTATGAAGATGAAAAATATACCGAAACACTGCACCTTTGCGATGAAACTTCTCCTTATGGCTTAACAGGTTCAATTTTTGCGAAATGCCGTTATGCCATCATTGAAGCCGAAGAAGTACTGCGTCATGCCGCTGGTAATTTCTATATCAACGATAAGCCTACAGGTGCTGTTGTTGGAAATCAACCCTTCGGTGGTGCACGTGCTTCAGGTACTAATGATAAGGCTGGTAGCGAACTGAACCTTTATCGTTGGATTAGCACTCGCTCAATTAAGGAAACATTCTGTCCTCCAACAGAATATGGTTATCCTTATTTGTTGCCTGATAAAAAATAATATTGATAATGAATCAGTTAACAGCTGTTATCATTACCTATAACGAAGAGCGAAACATTGCTCGTTGTCTGGAAAGTATCCACACCATCGCCGACGAGGTGGTGGTTGTGGATTCTTTTTCTACAGACCGGACACCGCAAATTTGCCAACAGTTTGGCGTGCGATTTATCCAACATGCTTGGGAAGGTTATGCTCCGCAAAAAAATTATGCTAATAGTTTGGCTTCCTATGATTTGATTTTATCGTTGGATGCCGATGAAGCACTTTCCGATGAATTGGCGGCTTCAATTTTGAAAATAAAAAATCAAAATATTGAAAATCAAGTATTTTCAATGAATCGATTGATGAATTATTGTGGCACTTGGATTCATCATGGATCTTGGTATCCCGAAACGAAAACTCGAATTTTTGATCGACGCATCGCTTATTGGGAGAACTTGAAAGTTCACGAGGTTCTGCACGTCCCAGATGGGTTCAAAACTGTTCACTTGAAAGGTGATATTCTCCATTATTCCTATTATACAGTTGAGGAACATCGTAGACAGTTTGATAAATTTGCCACTTTATGGGCGGAAGGTGCTTTTGAACGTGGCAAAAAGGTGACGTTGGCAGGTGCCTATGTGCATTGTTTTTGGCGTTTTCTGCGCGACTATTTTTTCAAACTTGGTTTTTTGGATGGTCGATATGGATTGATTATCAGCAAGATAAACTCTAAAAATGTGTATGATAAATACATAAGAACGATAGCATTATATAAAAATCAAAAATAGAAATAATGTTTTTTCTTGATGTATAAAAAAAAGAGACGTTTTTATAAAACGTCTCTTTTTCATTGGCATAACCACGGGTGATTAGATATCCATAGGTTTCAAGTCATTAGGAATAATTAATGTTGCTTCCGTAGCAGCTTGAACTTGTTCAACTGTGAATTCAGGATGAATTTCCTTCAGAACGATGCCTTTAGGAGTAACTTCCATAACACCCATTTCGGTAATAATCAAGTTGACTTGACCTTTTGCTGTTAGTGGCAAGTTGCATTTTTTCAATATTTTAGGATTACCTTTAGCGGTGTGTTCCATTGCCAGGATAACTTTTTTCGCACCAACGATGAGATCCATAGCGCCACCCATGCCAGGAGTCAATTTTCCTGGAATCATCCAGTTGGCAAGGTCCCCGTGTTCGTCAACTTGCATAGCGCCTAAAACGGTAGCGTCAACGTGGCCACCGCGGATGATGACGAATGAATCTGCTGAGCTGAAACTGACCGCACCAGGTTGAGCAGTGATGAAACCGCCACCCGAGTTGATTAAGTTAGGATCTTCTTTGCCGGCTTCTGGAGTTGGGCCCATCCCCATCATGCCATTTTCGGTCTGAAGAGTCAGTTTTACACCTTTTGGCAAATAGTTAGGCACCATTGTTGGTAAGCCAATGCCGAGATTGACTACATCACCATCATGCAATTCTTTTGCTACACGCTTAGCGATGACTTCTCTCATTTCATTTTTTTCCATAATATTCAGTTTTAATGTTTGTTAAATTATTTTCCACAACGTTTTGCCATCTCTTGAGCCACGTATGAGGCTACGTCATCTGCGTAACTATTCATGCCGAAACCTGCGTCATAACCCAATTCTTTGGCTAATTCGTGCGTAATACGGGGACCACCGCAAACCAAAATGACTTTGTCTCGCAGTCCTTCAGCTTCAAGCATTTCCACCAATTCTGTCAAATTCTTGATGTGAACATCTTTTTGAGTTACGGTTTGTGAAACCAATAATGCGTCGGCTTTCAATTCGATGGCTTTTGCAATGAACTCTTCATTCGGTACTTGGCTACCCATATTCAAAGCTTCAAACATGTCATAACGTTCTAATCCGTAATGACCTGCATAACCTTTCATGTTCATGATGGCATCAATGCCAACGGTGTGAGCATCTGTACCGGTGCTGGCACCAATAACTACCAATTTGCGGCCAATGTTTTCACGAATAAAGTCATCGGTTTCTTTCATATCCATTACACTTGTTTCAACTTTGGGAACATGAATAGAAGTGTAGTCAATGGTATGAGTGCATGAACCATAGCAGTTAACGAAAGTGAACCCTTTGGTAAGTTCTTTGTAATAAACAACTTGTGGATTTTCGAACCCCATTTTTTTCATTAATTGCTTGGCTGCTTCAATAGCTTCGTCACCACAAGGAACGGGTAAAGTAAAACTCAACTGAGTTTTGCCATCATTCATGGTATCGCCGTAAGGTTTTATTTTAGTAAGGTCGAGGGTTTGATCAAAATCTTTTCCCTCCATTGAATATAATCCTCCGCTCATAGTATTTGTTTTTTTCTTTTATTTTAATATTGATAATTATAAATATCTTATTTATAATATTTTACGAATTATTTTGATTTATTCACCTTTCATTAAAGCAATGAACGGATTGAAATAATTATCGCTTTTGGTAACTACACCAGCCAAACCCTTGCCGCCATTTTTGCTTCTTTTGATATCGGCAAACAAACCTTTTTCTAAGGCTTCGAACAGACCTTCATTCACCATATCTTCCAGCAATTTATGAGCATCGTTCAGAACTTTCGCAGCACGTTGACGGACAATACCACCTTCTTTGAATTCAACTTCGTCACCAATGTTTTTCATATTATTGAAGATGTATTTTGCGTTTTCGATGGCGAGGTAACGATCGCTCATGAATGGGGTGTGTATAGCTTCAGTAATCATACCCAGCAGTTGCAAACCTTGTCCCGTCCAAATGGCGATGGAATTGAATAGTGCATCTTGGATTTCACCTCTGAAAATATTACCTGTCATGAATTTTGTAGGAGGCATATATTTCAAGGGAGCATGGGGGAATATTTCTCTAAGCATTTGAGCCTGAGCAAGTTCATAAAGATATCCATTTTCAAGTTCAGGATTCATTTCGAATGCGTGACCCAAACCCATTTGTTCTTCGGGCATACCCGCCAGCAATGCCAATTGTTCGTTGATGAGGTCGGAAGCTAAAACGGTATGAGCTTGTTCGTAGGCATCAGCGGTGGTCAGATAGTTGTCTTCGCCTGTATTGATGATGACACCGGCAAAACCGTTGATTACTCTAGAAAAATATTGATCAATGAGGGTTCTTTGTGGATTGATGTCGCGGAAAAGAATTCCGTAGAGAGCATCATTAAGCATGACATCGAGGCGTTCTAAAGCGCCCATTGCTGCGATTTCCGGCATGCAAAGTCCTGAACAGTAGTTGCATAATCGAATGTAACGGCCAACCTCTTCGCCAACTTCATCAAGGGCTTTACGCATAATACGGAAATTTTCCTGTGTGGCAAATGTCCCACCGAAACCTTCGGTTGTTGCACCGTAAGGAACGTAGTCAAGTAAGCTTTGACCAGTAGTTCTGATGACAGCGATAATGTCAGCACCCTGGCGTGCTGCAGCTTGAGCCTGAACAACGTCTTCGTATATGTTGCCAGTAGCAACGATGACATAAATGTAAGGTTTTGGACCTTCACCAATAGTGCTCAAATATTCGTTTCGTTTGGCAACATTGCTCTTGATTCGCTCAATGCATTGCAGAACGTAAGGGTTGACAGCGGCTTTAATAGCATCTAAAGAATTGATTTTCAACGAAGTGATATCCAAATCCCCTTTAGACATCTTTTCTGCAATCTGTTGCGGATTCAATCCCGTTTCAATAATTGCGTTGCCTAAATAAAACAGAACGCCTTGATTTAGAAGACCTTTTTCGTGAATGGTATTGACCACTACATTGGGAAGTGGAACTTCATTGTTATCAATTCCATCAATGCCCACTAAGCGGCAGAGTGTACGTTCAACGGCAACTGTAGTGTAAATATTGACAAATTTTTGTACGTCATCGGCAATACTTTTTGCCAGTTTTTTCGCAGAAGCAACTTTCTCAAAGTCAAGTCCTAATTTGCTTTTATTCATATATTTTCTTTTTAGAGTAGGTTTTGAAATACTATTGTACAATCTAAAATAATCCAAATCACAAAATTACAAAAAAAAACCGAAACCTGCACTGATGTCTGCAATTTTCGGTTTTTTAAGGGCAATATTGTGAAAATATAGGGTTTCTATAAAAAATTATGATTGTCTTTTGAAAGTTAAAATGAATGAAAAAATATGTAATTATAATGAGGAGGTAAGTATTTTTTTTGCTTGCTCAATCAAATCGGAATCAATACCGAAAATTTCGGCAATGGCAAGAGCCTCCATTGGTACTTCTTCATTGTTGGTTTCAGTTAAACTGTAATCCATATACTGATTGATATTTTTCGCCGTAATATTTTGCTCGTTATTCTTGATTTTCAGACCTTTAACTCGAAGTCTGCGGCAGTTGCAACTTAATCCACTGTAGTGTGTCGTTATTAATGCGTCAATATTATATTTGCACATCAAGTTGACGAAACCACTTACCAAGGCTTTGCCTTCTTCAGGATTTGTGGTGCGAGCTAATTCATCAACTAAAGCTAGGACTTGTTGTCCTTCTTTAACTTCCTTGATGATTTTATTGATATTTAAAATTTCAACCGCAAAAGAGGATAAACCATTGCTTTCCGATTGTTGGTCTCCAATGCTGAAAAGAATGTCGTCAACTAATGAAATTTCTGCTTCTTTGGCTGGTACGAAAAAGCCGAATTGGCAAAGAGTTTGAGTCAATCCTATGGTTTTCAGCAGTACGGTTTTTCCTGCCATGTTAGCACCTGTAATCAGAGTGGGGCAGTGCTTCAGGTCGATATCTATGGGTTGGAAGTTTCCAGTAGAGTATTTTACCAAAGGATTGAATACGCCCTTAAGTTGAGTATTTCCCTCAATGATTTTAGGTTTACTTAAATTCCATTTCTCAATTTGTTCGGCATGAGCCAGCAACATATCCAAATACCCGATTTGATTTAAATTCTGCTGTATTTCTAATGATTTGAATGATAAACGTTTAGTAAGTGTTTCTCGGATTCCATCTTCCAGTTTTGACTCTTCCCATTTCAATTTTTCCAATTCTGACTCGTCGTTACATACTTCGATTTTCTTTCTAACATCAGCTAATTCCGGTTTGTAGGATGAGTAAATGTGAAATTGCGGAAGTCTATTTTTATCAGGGTCAAGTGTGTCAATAACCAAAGACATATCATGGAAAGGAATCCAGTCAAAACTATTGTCCAACAATAATTTAGACACTTTTTGAACAATCAAACTGAACTTTTTGACCTCAAAAAGTTGAATATCGTCAAGTACGGTTCCATCGATGAGATTCACAAAGGTTTGGCTGATGTCGTTGACTTGGCAAAGTTGTTCTGTAAGTTGAGCCAAAATGGGTGTATTGTGATATTTAGATGCAAAATTGCTGACGGCTTCCTGTATATCCAATTCCATTTGTAATTCGAAAGGATTAGTCAGAAAGCGTCTATGCATCAGATTTTTACGTCCCATAGGAGAACAGAAATTTAATTCGTCAATCATAAATTTCAGTCCTTTTTGTATCTCGATTTGTTCTTTGATTTTTACCATATCAATGATTATTCTTATAAATTGAATACTAATTCAACATCTTTGATTTTTCAATGATTTTCCAAAAAATATTTATGCCTGTTTCGATTATTTCATCAGGAAAATCGAAGTCCGGGTGGTGAAGAGGCGGGCAATCTTCTCCACTGCCTAAGCCGAATAAAACGCCTGGATAAAGCTGAGTTAGTAACCCAAAGTCTTCTCCCCAAGTGAAAGGTTGGTCTTTTTCAATATAGGTCAATCCACAATCTTTAGTGCATTTTTCTAGCAATTCAACGGCTTTGTCCGTATTGTAGCTGGCGGCAAAATGTTCCAGCCAGCGAATGCTGAAGTTTAATCCTTTGGTTTTTTCAACTTCTTGTTTAACAATGTTTTCTATTTTGCAGATAAGATTTTGTAATTGTTCTTCAGTCTTTGCCCGTATTGTAAAACGTAGCACCCCGTTACCAGCTGCGACCCCGTATGCTGTTTCCCCAAGATGAGATTCAATCAATGTAATAATCTGATAGTCTTTATCTTGTAAATTTGTATGATTGAATGTCATTAATTGCTGAGTAATGCCTGTTGCGGCGGAAAATGGTGAAATACTGTTTTGTGGCTCGGCGGCGTGTGCGGTTTTACCTATAAGTTGAATTTCGCAACTTACCACAGCGCAAGTGAAACTTTGTTTGCGGCAAATGATGCTGTGGGTTGGAAATCCAGGAATATTATGCAAAGCAAAGACTTGGTCAATGTGATAGTTGCTCAAAAAATGGGTGTCTATGAGGTGCTGGCATCCTTGTCCTGTTTCTTCTTCTGCCTGAAAGAATAGCAGGATTTTTCCTTGTTTTGGGGGATTTGCAGCAAGTTTTTCAGCGAGGCCCAAGAGAATGGTGGTATGTCCATCATGCCCGCATTTATGTGACGCATTAGAATTTTTGGAAGCGTAAGATATAGGGAGATATTCATTTACAGCAACTGCATCCATATCGCCGCGAAACAATAATGTTGGGCCGGGAATGCCAGAATCGAACACGGAAATCAAATTATAACTATCTGTAAATCTATAAATATCAGTTGGTTGTAATTGATCTAAAATGCGGTATATCTCTTGAGAAGTTATCGATTCATGTCCTGATAATTCTGCAATTTGATGAAAATATTGTCTGATTTGTGAGTATTTCATGCTATTTTAGTTCTTGAAATGCAAACATACGGAAAAAATCTGGATTTTAGGTCTTTGAAAAAAAGGATAAGTTATTAGGAAACGGGAAATGATCACGCACATAACAATTTATTGTATATATAATAATACAAAAATACAATTAATATATACAATTATAAAATTCGATAAGAGATTGCTTAGGTCAAAATAGGCAATTTAAAATGAAATGTATAACATCCTGTGATTAACAATAAAAAAACTATTTAGAGAAAAAAATTTTTTTTCAAAAAAATTAGTTTTGGTATTTGTTTTTTTGTATTTTTGCAAATTGTAATGTAAAGTGTAATGTAGTGTAGAGAATAGAATACAAAACATAATATCAACAATTAAAACTAAAAGTAATGCAAAGAAAATCAACACGTTATGACTAAAACAAAAGAGAATGAAAAAAATAATTAGTAATAAATAATAGTAATAATTAAATTCAAAACGATGAAAAAAATTCTGATTTTTTTGCTCATGGCGTTCCTTTATCTTGGAACAAGCCAAGCTCGTAATGAAATTATGCCTATGTCGAAAGACGTTGGTACTTCATTACATCATTGGGTAAGCCCCAGCGTCGCTGCGAATGCAAACGCTGTGCGAACTCCGTTTGTGAATCAAATGCCTGTTGCCGTTGTGGACAGCGTGGTGCGGATCCATATTGAGGGTCCGACTGAGGCTTGTCCGGGCCAGTCCATTACCCTAACGGCAGTTGTCGAAAACTGTCCGTGGGACATGAATCACAACGATTCTGTAATTTTTGTCTTCCGTCGAAATGGACAGCCTTTGATTGGAGGTACGGATGGCATTTACAAAAATGTTTATCATGTGGCCATCCCCACGTATGAAAGCCTAGACTCTTTAGTTCAGGAATTCGACGTTACCATTATAAACGGATGTTCACAATTCCGTTCACCTGTTCACTATTTACATATCAACAGTATCCATGTCCTTTTGGACAGTGCTACTGTTTGTGACACAGCCGACAATGGTACTCTTTGTGCTCGTGTATTTACCAGCGGTGAACAAACTCCTTATTCTTACGTTTGGTATAAGGAGGGTAATCCTATTGATACTACTTTTACACCTTGTGCTAATTTTCCTGTGGGAAATGATTATATGGTTGAACCCCATTTCCTTTATAGTGCATGTATAACTCAATCTAATCTTGCAAATGTAGTGGTCTCTGCTGGACCAGCAGATGATCATCTCAATTTTAGTGATCTTACTGCATTACGTTGCAATGGTTCACAAGTTACTGCTATCATTTCTGATTTTGCAACTGGATATGGTGACCATTCGGTATATTGGACTTTGAATGGTATTGGCATCCCGGGTGCACATGGAGATTCTATTATTTTTTCGCCTCTTACTGTTGCTGGTGTCGCTACTGATTATATCTTGGCAGCTCAAGTGGTTTATACAGGTTATTCTTGCAAAACCTTCACTGTGTTTGATACAATCAAAGTTCAGGACAATCCAACGGTTGCCATTTATGGTAATGGTTTGATTTGCGACAATGATACTACTAATCTTAGTGCAGTATTGAATGGCACTCTGACAAATCCTGTTTATACTTGGTATGTGGATGGTGTTGCCCAGGCTTCTTGGGGAGATACAGTTATCCCAACCCCAACTCCGCATTTTTCAGCCCGCAATTATCCTTATGAAGTTACTGTTCGAGTAATGGGTGATGAAAATGCTTGCGAAGCTGTTAGCGAACCATTCATGGTTTATGCTGGTGCTGGAATCGGTAATGTAACTATTAGTGTTTATCCTGATACTGTGGTTTGCAAAAATTCCGAAATCATTCTTACTGCAAATATCGGTGATTATCAGACTCCAGGTTTGACTTATGTGTGGATGAAAGATTCTACAGTTTTGCCAGCCACAACTCCTTCTATCGTAGTTAATGTTGCAAGTGATTCTGCTGCAAAATATACGGTTACCATTAGCCAAAATGGAACCAATTGTTCAGTTCAAGGTGACACTGTGACAATTACAACATACGAACCACTCGCTGCTAATCCAAGTATAACTTTGAGCAAACCTGTTGATATTTGCCAAGGTGGTCAAGTGACTTACACGATTGTTGATTCAAACTATATAGATGAAGCAGTTATTCGTGAATATTCATGGGCAGTGAATGGTGTAACCGTTCCAGGTGCAAATGCTAATACCTTTATATTCGCGCCTAGAACTATTGCTGGCGACAGTGCTAACTATATAGTTACCGCTTCTGTCGTTTTCAATCACGAATTTGGTTGTAATAGCACAACTGCCAGTGCAAGTGATACAGTCACCGTTAGACCGGACCCAACGGTTATTATTTCTGGTGATCCTATCGTTTGCTCTATGGGTATTGATAGTATCCACCTTTATGCAAATGTGTTCGATACTGCTTACACCATGATAACCACCGTTGAATGGAATGTTGATAACTCTAACGTATATCATACTTATGCTACCCATCCATACGAATTCGTAGGTTCTGAATCTGGTATGAATTTCCCATACAGAGATTATCCTTATGTAATCACTGTTACCTTGAATCGTGGAAGCGAATGTGCTGTAGTAAGTGAACCTTTCTTGTTGTATGTTGATACTAATCCTACTGTTCAGGTTACTGTAGATTATGACACAGTATGCCTTGGCCAAGAAGTTACTTTGACAGCTCATCTCGGCAACGGCAATCAGCCCAATTTAACTTATTCATGGATGGCTGATAGCAATGAAGTTCATGGTGCATTCGAATCTGTTTTGCATTACACTATTGATTCATTGAATCCTCATACTACCGAATTTATTGTTACCGTTCGCCAACTGAACAGTCATTGTGAAATGTCTGGTAGTGCAGAAGTATTTACTTATAAGAATCCAGAATTTGCTTCTGTTTTGGTAACTAATGGTCACGATGACATCATCAATCCTACTACTCATGATACTATTTCATGGTTTGATACCCCCGCTTATAATCTTTGCGATGGCGCTAACGTAATCGTTACTGCTAGAATGAAAGATCCTGTAACTGGCAATCCTTATATTGATACTACTATTTCTTACAATTGGTATCGTAATGGAGTCCTTATGGAAGGCATTCATGGTTATACCTTTATGGAACAGTTGTCAGTTTTAAATGAAGATCAATCTAAGTATGTTTATACTGCGGAAATTGCCGAACCTTATTATCCAAATTGTTATGCAGTTCCTGCGACAATGTCTTCAGACACTGTTAAGGTACGTCGTAATCCTCATGTAGTCATCGGTGGTGAACACTTTGTTTGCGAAGTTGGTCAAACATTGCCTACAGGTGACTATAATGTTCGTCTGCAAGCTTACGTTGATGGTGTTAACCACGAAACTCCAAACGCAATCTACAAATGGTACAGAGATGGTATGTTCTATCAGAACCCTGTCAACCAAGGACTTTACAATGGTTCAGTTATGACCGACCAAGTTAATGCTCGTTATGGTTTCAACTATACATACCAGGTTGAAGTTATTTTGGGAGATGGTTGCTCTGCATTCTCAGAACCATTTGAAGTTACTGTAATGGATGTTCCTGAAATCACTATCACTCCTTCTCAAGATACAATTTGTAATGGTGGTGAAGTTTCATTGATTTCACATTTGAACAACTACAATGTAGCCGACTATGAATTGCAATACCAATGGTTTGCTAATTCAAATAGTAATCCTATCACGGGCGCAACTGAATCTGTTTATACTACTAATGTTGATGAAACTACAAACTTCATTGTGAAGGTTAATTATTTAACTGAAAACGTTAGCGGTGGTATGGCACTCCATTGTGCTGCTTATGACACTATGGAAGTTAGAGTTTATGACAGACCTGTTATTGACAGCATTATCATGTCACTGACCGAAGTTTGCGAAGGTTCTCAAGTTGAATTGACAGCTGTAATGAACGAAGTTTATACGGGTGTTCCTGGTGTTCCATATATATATAAATGGTATAGAAATTCAGAAATATTGATTGGCAATGGCCAAACTATTTTCGATTCACCGACAACTGTTGATGGTAATGAACAACAATTCACTTATTCAGTTGAAGTTTACCAAGGTACTCAAAGAATCATGTGTGAATCACCTTTGTATGTTTCTTCACAAACTTTGACTGTTTATCCTAATCCAATCGTTGCTATTTCTGGTGATCAACACGTTTGCCATACTGATACTATTATCTTGAGTGCTAATGTTGATCATATCTCTGATACTGTTGGTGCTCTGCACTACATTTGGTTTGAATCTGGTGCTCAGATTGAAAACCTTAATGGTAACAGCAACATTTTGAAATATTATGGTCCTGCACAGGATGAACCTTATAGATTCACTGTTCAGATTGAACGTGATAATTCATCTACTGGTTGCCGTTCATACTCATACGAATATGATGTTCACGTTTATAATTCACCTGTTGCTAACGTAACCATCGTTGATGCTGACGTTTGCGAAGGTGCTGAAGTAACCGTAACCGCTCATTTGAATGCAAATGTTCCAGAACAACTCAACCTTGAATATCGTTGGTACACAAGTGCCGATGGTTCTACTTGGACAGTTGTTCCAGGTGCAACAGAAATGACTTATACAACTACTATTTTTGATACCACTTACTTCAAGTTCGAAGTTGAACATTTGTTGAGCCATTGTATGGATGATGCTACTACAGTTATCAATACTCATGAAATTCCTGTAGTTATGAATGTTACAATGTCTGATACCAACGTTTGCGAAGGTTCTGACATTTATGTAACTGCCAACATTGATCCTAGCAAGGGCGTTCCTGGTATGCCTTACTACTACGAATGGAGAAGAAATGGTGAATTGTTAGCTGGTAATACTGCTACTATCCATGACAATCCAATGACTGCCGACGGTACTACTCAGACATTTGTATATAGTGTTATTGCTTACCAGACTCCAGAACGTTTGGCTTGCTACTCAGAATTGGTAGAATCAGCTGCTTTGACAGTATTTGCTAATCCAAGAGTTGCTATTAGCGGTGATCAAACTGTATGTCATACTGACCACATCATTTTGAATGCTAATGTTGATACTTTCACTAATGTTGTTGGTGGTTTACACTACACTTGGTATGAATCAGGTAATATGATTGTAAACCTCAATGGTGACAGCGGTATTTTGGATTATGTTGCTCCAGTACAGAACGAGCCTTACAGATTCACAGTTCAAATTGAACGTGAAGATGCCGAAAGAGGTTGCCGTGCTTATTCAGAAGAATATGACGTATATGTAATGGGTGCCCCAGAAGCTAATGTTACTATCGTTGACGAATATGTTTGCGCAGGTGCAGAAGTTACAGTTACTGCTCATTTGAACTTGAATGATCCTGAACAAACCAACTTAGAATATCAATGGTATCAAAATGGTGTACCTGTTTCAGGTGCAACTGCTTTGACTTATACAACTACTATCAACGAAACAACTGAATTTATGTTCAAGGTAGTTAATACTTTGTCTGGTTGCTTCGACACTGATTCTAAGACAATCAATGTACAACCTATTCCAGTTGTTAACTATGTCTCTATGAGTGACACCAACATTTGCGAAGGTGCTCAAGTTACTATTTATGCAGATGTTGAAGCTACTGCTGGTGTTGCTAATCAACCTTACTACTACGAATGGAGAAGAAATGGTGAATTGTTAGCTGGTAATACTGCTACTATCCATGACAATCCAATGACTGCCGACGGTACTACTCAGACATTTGTATATAGTGTTATTGCTTACCAGACTCCAGAACGTTTGGCTTGCTACTCAGAATTGGTAGAATCAGCTGCTTTGACAGTATTTGCTAATCCAAGAGTTGCTATTAGCGGTGATCAAACTGTATGTCATACTGACCACATCATTTTGAATGCTAATGTTGATACTTTCACTAATGTTGTTGGTGGTTTACACTACACTTGGTATGAATCAGGTAATATGATTGTAAACCTCAATGGTGACAGCGGTATTTTGGATTATGTTGCTCCAGTACAGAACGAGCCTTACAGATTCACAGTTCAAATTGAACGTGAAGATGCCGAAAGAGGTTGCCGTGCTTATTCAGAAGAATATGACGTATATGTAATGGGTGCCCCAGAAGCTAATGTTACTATCGTTGACGAATATGTTTGCGCAGGTGCAGAAGTTACAGTTACTGCTCATTTGAACTTGAATGATCCTGAACAAACCAACTTAGAATATCAATGGTATCAAAATGGTGTACCTGTTTCAGGTGCAACTGCTTTGACTTATACAACTACTATCAACGAAACAACTGAATTTATGTTCAAGGTAGTTAATACTTTGTCTGGTTGCTTCGACACTGATTCTAAGACAATCAATGTACAACCTATTCCAGTTGTTAACTATGTCTCTATGAGTGACACCAACATTTGCGAAGGTGCTCAAGTTACTATCTTTGCAGATGTTGATGTTACTGCAGGTGTTCTTGGTCAACCTTATTTTTACGAATGGAGAAGAAACGGCGAACTCTTAGCTGGTAATACTCAGACTATCTATGATTCACCTGTAACTGTTGATGGTAACGAACAAACATTCGTTTATTCAGTCATTGCTTACCAAACACCAGAACGTTTGGCTTGCTACTCAGAATTGGTTGAATCAGCTACTTTGAATGTATATCCAAATCCACGTGTAGTTATCAGTGGTGATAAATATGTTTGCGAATCTGATAGCGTATTCTTGTATGCAAGTGTTGATACCATCGGTCATAACGTTGGTAACCTCCACTACACTTGGTATGAATCAGGACGTGTAAGAGACAATATGGCTTATGAGCTTGCTGATAGCAGATATTTCTCAGAACACTTCTATGCACAGGATGAACCTCTTCGTTTCACTGTTGAAGTACAAAGAGACAATGTTGCTGCTGGTTGCCGTTCATACTCTGAAGAATATCTTGTATGGATTTATGAAGCTCCAGTTGTTAACATCACTGCTTCTGAAACTGCAGTTTGTGAAAATGGCGAAGTTATCTTGACTGCCAACCTGAACAACTACGAATTCGATTATGCTAATGATGCTCAATATCAATGGTACTCAATTGATACTACTTATTCAATCATCCACACTGGTTGGGATGTTGCTACAAATCAATATATCAATGACACTACCTTTACTGTTGACGCTAATGTAATTCCAGGTGCTACCACTTTACGTTTGGTTGTTAATCCTACTGAAGCCAAGACTTATGGATTTGCAGCTACTCATAATCTCTCACTTTGCAGCGATTATGATGAGATTACAATCAATGTTGTTCCTGTTCCTGTTATTGAATCAATCGTATTGTTAAGTGGTCACGACACAGTATGTCCTAGCGGAGAAGTTAAGTTGCAAGCTGTCATCGCTGGTGGTGTTACTGGTGGTGAAGTTTTCACTTGGTTCCGTAATGGTGTTCAGTTAGAATCTACTGGAGACATTCTTGTTGATTATCCACAAGCTGTTGATAACGACGTTACTAATTACATTTATGAAGTTATTGTTTCACAAAATGCTGCTGGTTGCCAATCTGTTATTACTCCAGCTTCAACCCACAACATTTTGGTTGTTCCTAACCCAACTATCGAACTTGCTGGCGATCCTATCGTTTGTGAAACTTCTGATAGCAATGTGGTCATCTACGCTAATGTTGTTTACTCAACTGAAACAGAAGACTTCGGTTACACTTATCAATGGTTCGAAAACAATGTAGCTATTCCTGGTGCTACCACCACTACATTGATTATGACTAAACCTTATAGAGATTATCCATACAGTTTCACGTTTGCGGTGATGAACGACTTCGGTTGCACTGCTCAAAGTGAAGAATTCTTGGTATACGTAAACGATGCTCCTATCGTAAACATCTCAGTTGATGATAACAATATCTGTACAAATGGTACTGTTACCTTGACTGCTGATCTTTATGACCAGAATGCTGATAATATGGTATATCAATGGTACACTGTTGATGGTGGTGTTGAAACTCCTATTGAAGGTGCATACAACTTGACTTACACCACTTCATTGACAACAACTACCACATTCAAGTTCAAAGCATTCCAACGCGATTCACATTGCGAGGCATACAGCAATGAACTGACTGTTAATGTTGTTCCTGCTCCTGAAATCGCAAGCATTACTGTAGTAAGCACTGACTTGGCAATTTGCGAAGGTCACATTGTTTCCTTGAAGGCCAATGCTCAAGGTGGTGTTGCTGGTGAAGCTTATACTTACACATGGTACAAAGATGATGCCGTTGTTGAAGGCGTTACTGGTGATACTTACACCGATTATCCAATGGCTGCAGACAATGACATTACTACACATGTATATAATGTTACTGTTGCTCAAGCTTCAAGCGAATGCGCATCTGTAATCGATGTTAATGATGCAATTACCGTGACCGTTAGACCTAACCCAAGATACACTATCTATGGTGATGCTGACGTATGCGAATCTGCATCAGATAATATTATGTTAACCGCTGTTTCAACTGATTCAGTTATCAACCAGGGTAGTGACTTCACTTTCACTTGGTATGAATCTGGCGTTGAAATCGCTGGTGCTAGTACTCCTATTCTGTCAATCAACAAACCTGCACAAACTGAACCTTATATCTTCAAACTCGTTGTTACCGATAACGCTTACGCTTGCTCAACTGAAACTGAAGAATTCCATGTTTATGTTTCTGCAAGACCTGTTGTTACTATTACTTCAACTGAAAATAACATTTGTACTAATGGTGTTGTAACTTTGACTGCAAACATCTATGACCAGAACGCTGACAACTTGGCTTATCAATGGCAAAATTCTGCTGATGGTGTTACATTTGCTGACATCGCTGGTGCAAATAACTTGACTTACACTACTGCTGTTTCTAACACAACTTACTATCGTATCGTTGTAAGACAGCTCACTACCGACTGCGAAACCATTTCTAACGTTGAAACAATCAATGTTGTTCCTGTTCCTGTAATTGAATCGATCACATTGTTAAGTGTTCACGACACAGTATGTCCTGGTGGCGAAGTTAAGTTGCAAGCTAATATTGCTGGCGGCGTTGCTGGTGGTGAAGTTTACACTTGGTTCCGCAATGGTGTTCAGTTAGAATCTACTGGTAACATCCTCGTTGATTATCCAGAAACTATTGACAACAATGTAACTAACTACATTTACGAAGTTGTTGTTGCTCAGACTGCTGCTGCTTGCCAGTCAGTAATCACTCCTGCTTCAACTCACAACATTTTGGTTGTTCCTAACCCAACTATCGAGTTGGCTGGCGATCCTATCGTTTGCGAAGTAGCTGCTAACAATGTTGTTGTAAATGCTAATGTAGTTTATTCAACTGCTATTGAAGACTTCGGTTACACTTATCAGTGGTTCGAAAACAACGTGGCAATTGACGGTGCTAATACCACTACATTGACTCTTACTAAGGAATACAGAGATTATCCATACAGCTTTACTTTCGCCGTGATGAACCAATTTGGTTGCACTGTTGAAAGCGAACCATTCAACGTATATGTAAACGATGCTCCTATTGTAAACATCACTGTTGATGATAACAATATCTGTGCAAACGGTACTGTTACTTTGACTGCTGACCTTTATGATCAGAATGCTGACAATATGGTATATCAATGGTACACTGTTAATGGCACAACCGAAACTGCTATTACTGGTGCTTACAATATGACATATACAACTTCATTGGCTACAACAACTACATTCAAGTTCAAAGCATTCCAACGTGATTCACATTGCGAAGCTTATAGCAATGAACTGACAGTTAATGTTGTTGCTGCTCCTGAAATTACAAGCATTGATTTGGTAAGCAATGATGCTAACGTATGTGAAGGCCACATTGTTACACTGAAGGCTAATGCTCAGGGTGGTGTTACTGGTGAAGAATATATCTACACTTGGTACAAGAATAACGAAGTTGTCGAAGGCGTAACTGGTGACACTTACACTGATTACCCAATGTCTGTTGACAATGACGTTACTACTCACGTTTACAATGTAACCGTTGCTCAGGTTTCAAGCGCTTGCGCTTCTGTAATTGATGTTAACGATGCTATCACTGTAACCGTTAGACCTAACCCAAGATATACTATCTATGGTGATCCTACCGTATGTGAAGTTGCTGATATTACTATTGACAACATTACTTTGAATGCAATCACCACTGACAATACTCTCGGTACATTCAGCTATCAATGGTATGAATCAGGCGTAGAAATCGCTGGTGCTACTTCTACTACCTTAACTTACCATGCTGAATACAGAAACGAACCTTATATCTTCAAGATGGTAGTTGCCGATGATGTATACTCATGCGCTACTGAAACTGCTGAATTCGAAGTTTATGTTGCTCAGAGACCTGTTGCCGTTATTACTGTTGATCAAGAAAATATCTGCGCTCAAGGTACTGCAACTTTGACTTCTGTTCTGGCAAATGCTGAAGAAACAGGTATTCGTTATCAATGGCAGACTAAGGTCGCTGATACTTGGGCTGACATCGAAGGTGCTGTTGCTCCTTACTATGTTACTCCTGTCTTGATGGATGCTACTGTATACAGACTCGTTGTAGTTAGTGAAATTACTGGTTGCGAATCTAGCAGTAATGAAGTAACTGTTAATGTATATCCTACACCTGATATTAACATTGTTGAAGCTACCGCATCAGAACTTTGCGAAGGTGGTGAAGTAACTATGACCGCTACAGCTGCTTCTGCATACGTAGGTCTTGGCGAAATCACTTATCAATGGTTCCAGAATGGTCAGGCAATTCCTGGTGCTAATGCTAATGTTTACACTACTTCACCTCTCACAGTTGCTGGTGACATGACAGTTTACACATTTGGCGTTCAAGTTACTATGGAACATTCAGCATGTATTTCTAATATTGCTACTCATAACGTAACTGTTTACGCAGATCCTACTGTTCAGATTACTTATAGCAATGGTTTGACCCTTTGCGAAGGTGGTGAAACAGTTTTAACTGCTAACGCTCATCATGCAGCATTCACAGACTTCACTTATCAATGGTATCTCCAAGGAATGGAAATCACAGGTGCTACTGAAGCAACTTACACTGTTGATGCTAACAACTTGGCTGCTTCTGTTGATCCTTATGAATACACTGTTATGGTGAAAGCTAATAATGGTACAGTTAACGGTGGTTGCAGTGCTATCGCTGAAGCTGTTAACGTAACCGTTGTTAAGGATCCTACCGCTTACATTACTGTTGACGAAAACGTTAACGCTATTTGCCAAGGTGGTACTGTAACATTCAACGTTAATGTTAACGATGGTGTTGCTGACACATATAATCCTTATACTTACGAATGGACTAGCAACGTTACTGGTACAAGTGTACTCGGTACAGATGCTTCATTCACTACTTCAGTTGATGACGCTGCTAACCTTTACGTATATTATGTAAATGTTGCTTCTGAATACGGTTGCAATGTAACTGTTGCCGATACATTATTGATTGTTGACGATCCTACAGTTGCTATTTCAATCATGCAGGGTGCAGACACCGTAGTTTGCGACGGTGGTCACACTACTTTGGTTGCTTCAGTTCAAGGTGGTCTTGGTGAAGTATCATATCAATGGTACAAGAATGGTTATGCTATCGAAGGTGCAAACAGCTCTGTTTACACTACCGAAGACCTCCACGTAAATCAGACAGCCGCTTATACAGTTGAAATCGCCATGACTGGTATCTCCTGTACAGCTGCTTCACAACAATTCAATGTAACTGTTTACGATGCTATTCATGTAGATCTCGCTGCTAGCAGCAATGTTAACTGTGTTGGAGGTAGTGTAGTTTTGACAGCTACTGCAACCAATAACATTCCTGGCGACTTGATGACTTATCAATGGTATGCAAATGGTAATCCTATCAATGGAGCTACCAATGCAACTTACAACACCAATGATAACCTGCCTGCTGGTTACTATGAATACCAGGTTGAAGTTTCAAGCAACATCTCTGGCTGCCACGTATCACAGTCTGGCATTATCGGTGTAACCGTTGAAGCTGAACCTATCGTAACTATCCGTAGCGATGTTGACAACAACTCAATCTGCGAAGGTGGTAACATGACTTTGACTGCATTCGTTGATTATGCTACTAATGCTACACAACACAACAATACTTACAATTACACTTGGAAATGGTATGAAGGTACTGTTTTGAGATCAGCAACTACTACTGAACCTCACTTTACATTGCCTGCTACTATGAGCGCTGGTTCTTACCAATTCTTCGTTGAAATTGAAAGCAACGATGGTCTTGGCTGTGATGCTTCATCACAAAGCAACCTCTTCAATGTAATTGTTAAACCTGTTCCTACAATCGTTTTGACTCAAAGCTCAGAAGTTTCTTGCGAAGGTGGCGAAGTTACATTCAATGCCGTTGTTATTCCAACTAACTTGACTGGTGCTTACTACTGGACTGTAAATGGTGTTCAGAATGTTACTAACGCATCAAGCTTGACCGTTAACAATATGGTTTCTGGTGCTAATGTTATCTCAGTTAACTTTGTTCCTAACGATTTGAACGCAGCTTGCGAAGCTACTTCAGCAAGCATTACTCACAATGTTGAAGCTCTGCCTACTGTAACAGTTGCTGCTCTTGATCCAACTCACACTGTAATGTGCGAAGGTGGTCAAATCACTGTAGTTGCTACTGCTACTGGTACTGCTACTAATGCTGACAATTATGTATGGACTGTTGACAATGCTACCCAGTATGGTAACAATGCTAACACATTCACTACTACTTTGAATGGTGCTGGCACTCACACTATCACTGCTAAGGTTGAACGCAGCCTCGGTTGCAGCTCACAATTCGCTGCTGCTCCTGTAGTTGTTATCGTTGGTGAACAACCTGTTGCCCAATTGACTCAAACTGCCGGATTTAACGAAATGTGCGCTGGCGGCGACATCACTTTGATGGCTAAGGTTAACAACTTCAACAACAACCAAGCTGTTCACGGTACTTATACTTACGTATGGAATCGCAATAATGCTGACTTCCAGACTGTAACTGGTGTAACCGTTGACAACTCAACTATTACCGAAACCTTGAATGCTGACGGTGTTTATGCATACTCAGTAACTATCATTCCTTCTGGCTACAACTGCCAGGCTGTAACTGCAACTCTCGATCATCAGGTTACCGTTGTTCCTGATCCTTCATGGTCAGTCAACCAGGTTAATCCGACCGAACTTTGCATTGGTGGTATTGTTACTTTGAATGCCGAAGTTACTGGTGGTGTTCAAAATCAACAAGCTGGTCGTATCCAGTGGTACAAGACATTTAATGGTGTTGAATCTCCTGTTGCAGGTCTTGGTGGTGTTAACACTGACGAACCCGAAGCTGCTGGCGTTTACTCATACGTTCCTAAGTATATCGATTATATCGGTGCTGGATGTAACATTGATGACGCTACTGCAACTCAAGTTACAGTTAACGCTCTGCCGACCGCTGCATTCGTAGGTGGTATGGGTTCAGTTATCTGTGCTCACAATTCACATAGCTTTGCTACTCTGACAATTGCTTTGACAGGTACTGCTCCATTTACATTCACGATTCTGAATGTAACCACTGGTGAATCTCAGACTATCGTAACTGCTTTGAATAGCTATCCTTACAATGTTAGCCCTGCCGTTACTTCAATTTACCGCATCGTTTCTGTAACTGATGCTAATGGTTGTCAAGGCAATGTTGATACTCAGGCTGATATCGTAGTTACTGTATCTGATGTTACTATTGCTTCTTCACATGTTATTGCATCTTGCGAAGATTATGTTGCTCGTATTTACTTCGATGTAACTAACCTCGTTGGTACAACTTGTGACGTAACTGTTCCTGGTTATGCTACTCAAACTTTGGCTATCCAGTTTGATTCATACGAACATAAACATTATGTAGACGTTCAAATGCCTGCATACGCTGGTGATTACAATGTAACAATCTCAGTTGATGGTTGTGAAGGCGTTGTAACTGTATCTGTTCCTGCTAGCGAAGCAACCCTCGGCGGTACATCTGCTTTGGTTGATCAAAGATGGGAAGATGTAGTTGTTGTCAACAACAATCCTGCTAACAATGGTGGTTACAAGTTCAGCACTTACCAGTGGTACAGAAATGATGAACCTATTAATGGTGCTACTGAACAGTACTATCAAGAAGAAGGTGGTCTCGAAGGCTTCTACTCAGTTGAACTCGACGGTGTTAGATTGTCTGACGGTGCCCACGTACACTTCATTACTTGTCCTAAGTACTTCTCTGGCAATGCTTCTATCAGAGTATATCCTGTTCCTGCAACAACTACTCAAGAAGTTACTATCGAACTTAATATGACTGACGAAGAACTGAATGGTGCAATCCTCGATATCTATGATGTAAGAGGTGCTCACGTACAGACAGTTTCTAACTTGACTCCTATTACCAAAGTTGGTAAGTTCGGTGCTCAAGGTAGCTACTTCGGACGCATTATTACTGGTACTAATGAAATTAAGACTGTTAAATTCATTATTGTAAAATAAAGTATTCCCCAGCCTTAGCGGTCCCGTAAGGGGCCGCTAAGAAACGGGATTGCTACACTATCAATAGAAAAAATTAAAAAAGTTATATCATGAAAAAAAGTTTAATTATTATCAGCCTTATTTTCGCCTTGTTTGCCACTTCTTTTGCACAAGAAGTGAAAGACGAACCTACTGGTGCTAAAACTACCGAAGCTACGGCCGATAACAAAGATGGTAACAATGAAGACCAGATTTGTCATCACCGTATCAACATGCATTTAGGTGGCGCTTGGAGCAATAATATTTATCACAGAATTCCTGTATTTACAGAAAATTATTCTTTGAGTGCTATCTTTGATTTTCAATACGCTTATTTCTTCAATCAACATTGGGGACTTGGTCTTGGTGTATCTCTTTCCAATATTTATGGTAAAGCTTCAATTGATGCTAGTGGTGTTATCCCACAGTATGAAGATCAAGAATTCAACAATGATCAAACCCTTTACGACTTGTATTATGCTGGGAATGGTATTAAGGAAAAACAGAGTGTTATGGCTCTTGAAATTCCTTTGCAGGCTCAATTTGAATGGAAATTCAATCAGAAAATCGGCATCTATGCTGCTTTGGGTCTAAAAGCTTACATTCCTTTGTATGCTAAGAATAGAGGTAATGGGACAGACGTTATCGAAACTTCTGGTTATGAAGATTTTACTCATGCTTACTATCACGATATGGCTAACCACTTTGGCGAATATGCTTATTCAAAAGATGGAGGACCTAATATTGGTATGGCTTCTAATAAAGTTGACAAAAACCAAAGAATGCGCGCTTCTGTTGATTTGATTGCTGATTTTGGAGCCCTGTTCACCATGTCACCTAAAGCTGATTTTTATTTGGGTGCATACTGTGGTGTTGGTTTCCTCAACATCCTCCCAAAAGAAAATTACACTTCTTTCTTGGATGAAAATGGCATTCATGGTAGCCTCGGTTCAGATGCTCTCCAACATTTCGATGTAAAACGTGATAAATGGCGTACTGTCAATGTTGGTTTGAAGATTGGTGTTCACATCAAGCCATGCGCTCACTTGAATCGCGAAAGCATGAAGGATCTCAAACGTCGTTACATGAACGAAATGATGAAGAAGAACCAAGAACCTATCATTGTTAAGAATCAGGAATATGTTTACATTGTTCCAGTTTGCGATGACCTCGTTGACGATGAGGAAGACGATACTCCTGGTACAAAGAAACTTACTCCTAAGGACAAAGCTGCTCTTAAGGAATTGGCTGACGTCTTGTCAAAGACTAAGATTCTCTTCGACCTTGATAAAGATATTCCAAAGATTGCTGATTACAATGACAATATCAACAGAACTGTAGAAATCATGAAGGCTAATCCTTCATTTGGTCTCCAAATTGAAGGTTATACCTGTGACCTTGGTTCAGAACAGCATAACCGTGACTTAGCTCAACGCCGTGCTGAAAAAGTGAGACAAATGTTCATTGACAAGGGTGTTCCTGCTAATCAGATTAGTACAGTTACTTATACTGTCAACGATCCTCAGAATAAGCAGAATATTCCTGATGCAAGACGTGAAGAGCACCGTGCTGCTATCTTTAGAATTCTTGTAAACTAAGTTTATAAAAAACTCTTTATAATGGCTGGCTTTATGTCAGCCATTTTTTTTATATTTGCAAAATCTTTTAATTCAAACAAAAACCATTAAAATTATATTCTATTATGCAAAAATTTGATCCCGCAACCAACATTGAAAAGTTGGACAAAAAAGACGCTTACCGTGGCGTGAACCCTGCAATTTGCGATAGCGCTACCTTTATGTTTGAAGAAGCAAAGACTATGACAGACACTTTCCATGGTGAAACTGAAGGTTATTTCCTTTATTCAAGACACTGGAATCCCAGCACGCTTTCTTTAGCTCAATCATTGGCCGCTATGGAAGGTACCGAATTGGCTTGGACAACAGGTTCAGGTATGGCTGCTATCACTGTCGCACTTCTCCACGAAGTTAAATCTGGTGATCATATTGTTTCAAGTATGACTACTTATGGTGGTACTTTTGCATTCATGAATAACTATCTTAAGAAATTCAATGTCGATGTTACCTTCGTCAACATGCAGAATCTTGATGATGTTAAGAAAGCTATTCGTCCCAATACGAAAGTTTTATACACCGAAACAATGAACAATCCTTTGCTGCGAATTGCCAATATTCCTGAATTGTCAAAGATTGCTCATGCTGCTGGCGCAAAATTGTTGGTTGATAATACTTTCACTCCAATGATTTTCTCTCCATATCGCCTTGGAGCTGATGTCGTTATTTACAGTATGACAAAATATGTCAATGGTATGAATGACTGCGTTGCTGGTGCTATTTGCGGTTCAGCTGCTTATATTAATTCTTTGATTGACGTTAATGATGGTACTGCCATGTTGCTCGGTCCTGTTCTTGATACATTCCGTTCAACCAGTATCCAGAAGAATTTGCATACTTTGCATATCCGTATGAAGAAGCACGGCGAAAATGCCATGTATTTGGCAAAGCGCTTCAAAGAAACTGGTATCAAATACAACTATCCCGGCCTTCCAGAACATGTTGACCACGAACTTTTCAAATCGATGATGAATGAAGGTTACGGTTTTGGTGGTATGATTTCCATCGATATGGGTACTGCTGAAAAAGCCAGCGCTATTATGGAAGAAATGCAGCGCCTTGGCGTAGGTTATTTGGCTGTTAGCTTGGGTTACTTCAAGACTTTGTTTAGCAATTCTGGAAAATCTACTTCGTCAGAAGTTCCTGAAGATATTCAAAAGGAAATGGGTATGAGTGAAGGTTTGATACGTTTCTCTGTTGGTTTGGACAATGATCCGGAACGAACCTTCCAATTGATAAAACAAGCTATTGATGCTACAAAATAACTTTTCTTTTTGTATAAACCAAAAAAAGCAGCTTCAAATGCTGCTTTTTTTGGTTTGTATCATTTTGAAATCGCATTATAACGATATAATTCAACTAAGAAAGTTATATAATTGTATAAAAATCGGTTGACTGAAGTCAGACGTTAAGTGTTTCTTGTGTAATTTTGTTTGTATAAGAAGTTTTTCACCTGTAATTTATATTTTTATGACAAAAATCTCCCTACGTCCTGCGGCCATTGGAGACGTTGCCTTTATAGCTCAAGCCATTCTTGAAGCGGTTGGTTTTGAAAATCCATCCGCAAAAATTGTTGAACGACAAATTGCATTGTGTCTCCGTCCAGATGTTCTTTACAGTTGGCGAAACAGCACAATGGCGGTATGTGATGACCAAATTGTGGGTAGTCTTACCGCTTACGACGGTCGTCGCTATTGCAGAATGCGCAAAGTGACCTTCCCACTTATTCAGGAAATGTGTGGAGTGGATTTTTCTGATATGGTGGATGAAACAAGAGCTGGCGAATATTACATAGATTCGTTGTATGTACTGCCGCAGTATCGGAAACGGGGCATAGCGACAACGCTCATCCGCAATGGTATTGCGAAAGCAAGACATCTTCGTATTCCGAAAGTGACATTGATTGTCAATCCTAAGAAGCAGGCGGTGGTGGATTTATATCAGTCCATCGGATTTAAAGAGGAGGTGCGACTGTCAGCCTTTCATGAAGATTACCAAAAGATGGTGTTGGAACTCACGCACGCGCCTTTGTTGGAGGTATGTGCCCCTTCTGTCAACTCTGCTATGATAGCAGAAAAAGCGGGAGCCCAACGTATAGAACTTTGCCAAAGATTGGAACTTGGCGGTCTCACCCCGACACACGATGACATTTGTTTTTGCACACGCAAGTTAAATCTCAGGACATTCGTACTTGTCCGTCCGAGAGCTGGTGATTTTTGTTATAATGAAGAAGAGTTTGAACAAATACTTAACGACATTCGATTTTGCAAGTCGGTTGGCGTTCCAGGCGTAGTTGTCGGTTTTTTGAATCCGGACTTAACGGTCAATATAGAGCAGTGTGGACTTGCCATTGAAGCTGCAGACGGAATGGAGGTAACCTTTCATCGCGCTTTTGACCGTTGTGCTGACTGGTCGACAGCGTTGGAACAAATTATTGAGTGTGGCTTTAATCGCATACTCACCTCTGGTCAAGCGTCCACGGCGATGTTAGGCCTTCAGACCTTGAAGGCGATTCAGCGGCAAGCAGGAGAACGCATCGCCATATTAGCGGGAAGTGGTGTTAATGCCAGCAATGCCGCGCATATTTTGCGAGAAGTTGGCAATAGAGAGGTGCATGGCAGTTGTAAAATTTCAGGATACGAGAGCGACGAAGCCGAAATTCGGAGAACTTTAGCAGAACTAAAAGTTTATCTTTCATGACTGTCCGATAAAACTTTTTTTTGAGGGTAAAAAAATAAGGGCTGATTTCTGTTTGAGGAGTCAGCCCTTCGTGTTATTTTTGCTGTGCTTAAAAATTAAAAATAGCATGGGCAAAAGTAAACATTTTAGCGGACAGCAATAAATTTTTATAACTTTGTGGGTTGAATCTATAATTCAATAAAAATCTCGCTAAACTGTTGGAAATATGAAAAAAAGATGTAATTTTGCAACATCGTTTTCCTTTTAATTTTGTTCAACGGACTTCGCAAAATTCAGAGGCTGGCGTGAAAAGAGTAAAAATTGAAGTTCTCTCAATAATTTAATTTTATTCAATTATGAATACTTGTTTTTTCAAATGTAGTCTGGTGGTTTTGATGTTTGCATCTGCCTTGTTGTTTACAGGATGCAAAAAAGATAAAGGCAAAGACGAACTGCGTATGCTTACCGTTGTCGATTCGCGTGTGGCAGAAATGAACAGTATAGATGCTTTCTGGCATTGGACTGGAATGCCAGGTTATACTCCTGGAGTTCAGGGTTGGCTGGATCCTGTTGTCAGCGAGTTTCTGGAAGGCAATCCTGTCGTTGAGAAAAAATATGTAAGATGGGAGGGGAAGGCACCTGTGGGAATTGGGAAAGTGTCTGCTTCGGGTATAGTCCTCGGCAAGAAATCCATCCTGGATGGAAATGAAAAAGCCAAAGGCGTGATACTATATAACCACGGTACACAGTTTGCCCAGATTGAGACTCCGTCTGGAGGGTTTGATGTAAACGGATTGTTCGCACTTGACGGATTTGTTCTTGTTGCCGCCGATTACTATGGGTTCGGACCAACGCAGAGCAAGCCACAGGCATATCTTACATATTACAATGCAATCACCTCACTTGAACTACTGAATGCGGCTGTCCATGATTTTGACTTGAAAGATATCCCTCAATATGTGTTCGGGCACTCGGAGGGAGGTATGACTTCTGCCGCTGTTGCTCAGGAATGGTCCACCAATGGTTTTGCATATCCCTACGTGGAACTCACAAAGGTGTATGCTGTAAATGGTCCTTATGACATTCACCATACCTTTTCGGAGTTCAAAGATCTGGACTATGCCCCAGGCATCATCGATGGATTGGCTCTTGCCTCAATATCATACAATATGATACTTGGCGAGGACCTTTATAAAAACTTCGTGGTTCTGGTGAAGAACAACAATGGAGAGAATCGTGCCAATAAGTATCTTGTTTCAGGCAATTATGGCGCGTATGCGTCTCCTTTCATTTATGGCGAATACTCAGGAATGCCGAATGCGCAGGAAGCCTTGATAACAAATGTATTGACTGATGCAGCCCTTACTGAACTGACTACTCCAGGACTGGACTATGGCGCATTCCCTGGATTCTCAAGATGGGGAAAATTGTCACATTTATTTAATATCAATGTCTTAAATGAGCAACTCCCAAAGTACAAGGAAAAATTCAATCTATGTAACAAGCCTTTTACTTACAGGTGTCCTTTGGTCATCTGGAATTCGACGGAGGATGTTATGGTGCAGGACTACAATTCAGACCTTCTTTTCGAGAAAGCTTCGGGAGACATAACATATATCACCGGCAATATGGGTGACCACGTCGCTTCTGCATACTATTTCATCCAATATGTTATGGAAGAATTGACTGGCAAGAGTTTCCAAGAAAACTATTTGGGTCATACCTATTGTAATAACCATCCTCACGAGGAGGCATTCGATTGCCAGAATAAACAGTTGTACAATACGCTTGATCCAGCGAATGAACAATACATATACAATCTAAATTCTATTGATAATTACTCAAGAGTAGTCCGGACAAAGTAGAATTGGTGATGACATTTTGCCGCATCCTTATTAGGTGCGGCAATTTTTTCTGTCCGAGAAAAACTGAAAATGTATAAAGAGGCTGAGGCTATGGAAGTCAACGTAATACATAAACGAAGCTCTCACCATTGTTGATAAGTCGGAGAATCTTCACTGACGTTTGCAAGAGGAGATTAACACAGTAAAAATAACACAAAGGGCTGACTTCTCAAAACAGAAATCAGCCTGATTTTTTGCCCTCAAAATAAGTTTTATCGGACAGTAATATTATTTTATGTAATTTTGCCCGTGTCTTTTTTGTAGAGAGAGAAACGGAACTTTGGTGTGCGTTTATGGAGCGTGCTGTATTTTGAATGTGTATTTAATTGATTGAAGAAGAGATAGTTGTGTCGAATATTTTGGATAGTTGCCTGCGAAATGAAAAATAATTTAGAAAAGATTGCGTTTGGAAAAAACAAGTTGTTGTTAATTGTTGTATCAGTTCTGGCGTTTGTGGTTTTTATAGCTGGAATTGGCCGTTGTCATTTTAAGCCGTGGACATTTTCCTTTTCATTGGAAGACCCCATTTCCATAGAGACTGATTCTGATGGAATGACGGTGGTGGATCATTTCGGGGATCAGATGCTTTTCTTTGATAAGGACCTGAAACTGAGAAATGCTGTTAATGTTCGCAATTTCGAGGCTCCTGACAAAAAGGTGTCCCGTGTTTTTCGTTCGGGAAACAATACGTATGCTTTGGCGGTTACAAAATCTGAAAATAGAATCGTTAAGGAGGAAATTGCAATCTATGATCTACGTGGCAGGCTTTTGAAACAATTTTTGGTTAGAAAATATGACGAAAATGAAAATCGTCCAGTCCCATTTTATCAAGCTATATGCTTGCATAAGGACAGCATTCGATTAGTGGGCATATCGGATAGAACGATTCATATTGTGAGTTTGCCGGAAAATGGTGCGTGTTCGGCATCACACAGAGTGTTGTCGTTCAATGATCCGCTTATATACGTGTCAAATATAACTGATGATGGTCTTGTGCTTGCTTACAGTCTATATGGAAATGCGTTTTGCTATGATTTTAAAAGCGGTGTAATCACAAAGAAATTGCAGATCGAACGTGTTGAAGATGAGATGCAGATGTATGGAATGCAAAATATGGACGATGCCGCGATCGAACTTTTTTCGCAGCTTGATTTTGATGTGGACGAATGCAGAAATGAAAGGGGAAAATTTTTGGAATTATTTTGTGTGAAGGCAGATAAGGGTTCCATATATCGTTTCAGCAATGGCAGTCCTGTTACGGAACATGCGACATTTGGCTTTACCATTGGTTATTTGGTGTGGCATATTCTGTTTTGGCTGTCTTTGTTGTATATGTGTGCTGTGGTGCTCTGTTTTTTATGGCATTTGTTGAAAAAGATAGATGTAAAGGCGGTCGCAATTGTGGTTATGATGGCTGTATTGATGACGGTGATCGTCGTTTTTTATACAATGAATGTCTATAATACGGAAAAACGACGCATAGAGGATCTGATGACCTATCAGTTGGATATGTTGAAATTTGTAACCGAAGAAATTCAGAGACTTTTGCCGCGATAGATACGATGGGGGTGGAACGTTTTGTCAATTCAACTGAAGGGAAAAAATGCACGGAAAGATTCCATGGCTTGTTGGAAAAATTCATGTGTTATTCAGAGAATGATCATTTTTATATGTATTTGATGGTTTATGCAAACGATGGAAGATCGTATATGTTAACGGACAATATGAATTCGATGCCGTTGGGTGTCGCGCATTTTCAGCAAGATTATGTTGATAGCCTCATGACCAAAGGTGTTGGATCCATTCACATGCTTGATGATTCCTATTATTATTCCTCGCGTGAGATTTGTAATCGATCAGGAAAGTCTGTGGCAAAATTAGTGAGTACGTATTCGTATCTTTCGTTGCAAAAAAAAACAACGTGCCAAAGCTGTTGAATTGTTCTTCAGCATTATGGCAGATCTGATAGACCGTATGGGGTATAAGCAACAGGATGTTTATACCGATACGTTAATCGTGGAAAATGTGTTTAGAACGGTGCGGATGCCCTTTATGAATATTCTGGTGGCGTTGGGTAGAAATTTTGCCTGTGTCGGCCTTGGTTTGGTTTGTGCGGCATTGACTGCCGGCTTCGCATTGTTTTCTCGTAAGGAGAACTCTCTTCCGCAACAAAAGTCGTTAACTGAAAATCCGCAAGAATCGAATGGTCTAATTCTCTTCAAAATCGAATGTTTTAGGACTTGAAACTATCAAGTGGGAATCTCATTTCTTTTTCCCGTAATTCTTAAATTCAACTCATAAATGCAACTTTGTTAACAGTGGACGTAAGTCACAACAACAAAACAAAGAGAGGAACAGAGTTTCCCCCTTTGTCTGACGGAAAATTCTTGATGAGTTGTCCGCAGGCGGCAGCGATATCTTTGCCCCGGCTGCGGCGCAGATTGACCACCATATTACGCGATTCGAGAAACTGGATAAATTTCTGTACGTTTTCTTCACTGCTGCGCTGAAAAGGTGAGTCGGTGGCGTTGAACTCTATCAGATTGATTTTGACGGGGAATGGGCGACAGTAGGAGGCCAGTATTTCAGCGTCGCGCAGACTGTCGTTGATGCCGTTGAGGAGCAAATACTCGAAAGTAATGCGTTCGCCTGTTTTTTCGTGGTAATATTTAATGGCTTCTTGAAGCTTGTCCAAGGGATTGTGCTCGGTGACGGGCATGATGTGGATTCTTTTTTTCGGGTCGGCGCTGTGCAGCGAAATGGCGAGTCCTGGCCGAAAATCAAGATCTGCCAATTTGCGTATGCCTTCGATAATGCCTGCCGTTGATAACGTAATACGTTGTGGCGATAGACCGATGCCGTCTTTAGTGGTGAGAAGGTCAATGGATTTCATCACATTTGCAAAATTGAGAAGTGGTTCTCCCATGCCCATATACACGATGTTGGTGATGCCCTGCCCGAAATATTCTATTGATTTATGATTCAGCAGAATGTATTGATCGAAGATTTCAGAATAATGAAGGTTGCGGATAAACCCCATTTGTCCAGTGGCGCAAAAGGCACAGTGCATAGCGCAACCCACTTGCGTGGAAACACACGCTGTGACGCGTTCTTTTGTAGGAATGAGTACTCCTTCAATCATCTTGTTATCGTGCAACCTGAAGCCGAATTTGGTGGTTTTATCGCTGCTTTTATGTTCGACATCTATGCTTGCCCGATGAAAAGTGAAATTGTCGTTGAGCAGTTGCTGCACTTGCTGTCCGATGTTGTTCATTTCGCTGAACGAACCAATGCCTTTTCTCCACAGCCATTCATAAATCTGTTTGGCGCGGAATTTCTTTTCCCCATATTGGAGAAGAAAATCTGAGATTTCATTAAACGATAGTTCGCGGATATCTTTCATCAGTATAGAATGATATTAATATAAAATTTTAGTATTCAGTATGTTAAAATAATAAATGAATGATAATAAATCACTGCAAACTTACACAAAAAAGTGAATGGTTGAGAAGCAATGTTTTGTGCTTCTGAAAATTTATTGTAATTTTGCACTTTCAAAAATTGAACGTTATGAGAATTATGAACGGGGCTGCTTTAGCCAAAAAAATCAGGTCAGTTTTATCCATAGAAATAGATTTTTGCAAAAACAAATACGGGCGCTCGCCTAAATTGTCTGTGATTTTGGTTGGCAATGACCCCGCAAGCATGACTTATGTCAAAAATAAAGGCAAGGCATGCCGCGAAGTCGGTATTGAAGACGACTTGCATTTTCTGCCCTTCTCAACTTCACAAGATGAACTGTTGGAACTTATCCATCAACTTAATGAAGCACCTGATGTGGATGGTATTTTGGTTCAGTTGCCTTTGCCGAAACATATAGATAAAAATGTGATTATCAGTGCTATTGATTATAAAAAGGATGTGGATGGTTTGCATCCGATGAATGTGGGTTTGCTGAATACTTCAGAGGATTGCATCATTCCATGCACACCCAAGGGCATTCTTTCGCTGTTGAAATCTGAAAATGTTACCATAGCTGGCAAACATGCCGTAATTATTGGGAGAAGCAATTTGGTGGGTAAGCCAATGGCTCAGTTAATGCTTCGCGAAAACGCTTCAGTTACTGTTTGTCACACAAAAACCCGCGATCTTTCTTATCTCACGCGCCAAGGTGAAATTTTAATTGTTGCCATAGGTTGTCCTAATCTAATTAATGCCGACATGTTGAAACCCGGAGCTGTTGTTGTCGATGTGGGTATTAACAGTGTTGACGGCAAGATGGTCGGTGACATTTATAACAGTATTGATGTGCCAAGCATAGAACAGAAAGCATCAGCCATTACGCCTGTTCCCGGGGGTGTTGGGCCAATGACCATAGCTTCGCTTTTGGAGAATACTTTTGAGATATATAGAAGGAGAATTCAATAATGATATTCAAGATGTTTAAAAAATAAGATTTTACGTCTAAACATCTTAGTTCCTTTGTTTTATTTTACCCATCCTTTTTGGCAAATCAGTTGGGCGATTTCGATGGCATTGGTGGCGGCGCCTTTGCGGAGGTTGTCTGCAACGACCCACAAGTTCAAAGTTTTGGGTTGCGATTCGTCGCGGCGAATGCGGCCTACAAAAACATCGTCTTTATCCTTGGCAAAGTATGGCATTGGATATTCGTTGTTGGCTGGGTTGTCGATGACTTTGACTCCAGGCATGCTCTGCAGTAGTTTCACCACATCTGGAATTTCAAAATCTTGGACAAATTCGGCGTTGACGGCTTCAGAATGTCCACCGGTAACAGGAACACGAACTACTGTGGCGGTTATGCGGATGTTGTTGTCTCGTAATATCTTACGTGTTTCTTTCACCAGTTTCATTTCTTCGGTGGTGTAGCCGTTGGTTTCAAAAGTGCCACCATGAGGCAATAAATTCAAATCGATGCGGTAAGGGTAGGCCATTTCGCAATCCTTCCCTGCTCGTTCTGAATAGAGTTGGTTAAGTGCTTTTATGCCGGTGCCGCTCACTGATTGATATGTGGAAATGACCAAACGGTCAATCTGATATGCTTTGTGCAGTGGAGCCAGTGCCATTACCATTTGGATGGTTGAGCAGTTGGGATTGGCAATGATGTGGTCGTTTTTTGTGATGACGTCTCCATTGATTTCAGGTACAACCAAGGGGATATCGGCTTCGTAGCGCCATGCCGACGAGTTGTCGATGACGTAGGTTCCTTGTTCGGCGAATTTTGGAGCATATTGCAATGATGCACCACTACCTGCCGAGAAGATGGCGAGAGCCGGTTTTTCGGAAATTGCTTGTTCAACGCTCACAACCGATATTTCGCGACCCGCAAAAACAACTTTCTTCCCAACAGATTTTGCGGAGGCTGCCGGCAACAGTTCACAATCACCAAAGCCTCTTTCTTCCAATACTTTAAGCATTACACTTCCTACTAAACCTGTGGCACCTATCAAAGCTATTTTCATAATAATTTCTATTTAAAATAAAAAGTTATTAACATTCATTGTTTTTGTCGTGCAAATATACTATTTTTGCCAACGCAATTTGTAAGAGGAATTCGGTTTTGCAATTTTTTATTGCCAATAGCCGAATTTTCTTCATTTTAGGAATGAAGAAAAATTGCAAAATTTTAGTTTTAATGTTAAAATTTAACAAAAGTGATGAGAAATGTTATCATCTTCGTTTTTGCATTGTTGTTGTTTTTACCATGCCTGTCGGCTCAGATTGTGGATGATTTTTCCGATGGGAATTTGAACCAAAATCTGGAATGGATTGGCGATACTGCTGATTTTACAATCAATCCTGATGGACAATTACTGCTTAATGCTTCACAATCAGGAGTTTCTGCTATTGCTGTTCGTGTGGATTCAATAGATATTTGGAATGTTGAAGTGGAATGGTACTTAAAAATCAAGGAAAATTTTGCTCCTTCCAATAATAATTATGGTCGTTTTTATTTGCTATCCAATTCTGAAAACTTAAAATCCGATACCATTACTGCTTTTTATTTGCAGTTTGGAGAAAATCTCAGCGAGGATGCCATAGAATTGTTTTATACAGAACGAGGTCTTACGGTTTCGGTACTCCGTGGCACGAATGGCATGATAGCCAATCCCTTTGAGTTGGGTGTAAAAGTGGAGAAGTCTGCGGATGGAGAATGGAGTTTGCTGGTCGATGAATTGAATATAGGTTGGTATCGTCCTCAAGCAGAAGGAACTAGTGTGCAGCAATTTGATGTCGTCGCAGCTGGTTTGTTGTGCAAATATACCTCTTCCAATGCCAATAAATTTGCTTTCGATGATTTTTATATAGGTTCTCCTATTATTGATTCTATTAAACCCTATGCTAAAACTTGCTACGGAAGCGATGATTTGATGACGGTGGCTTTGACTTTTTCTGAAATGGTTAATGAGTCGGCGTTGGAATCGTCACATTATTTCGTTCCAGATTTGCAGTTATATCCATTGGCTTGTGAATATTTGTTTCCAGATTATCGGCGCGTAATGCTTTATTTTCCTGTTTCTTTTAGCGAAGACCGTATTTATAATTTGCAAATTTCCAATATTCAAGATCTTGCACAAAACATCATGGAGGATACGGTACTTCATTTTTCTTTTCATAAAATGAAGAGGAATGATATCATTTTTACAGAAATCATGGCTGATCCGCAACCTTCGGTCGGATTACCATCAGTAGAATATCTTGAGTTGTATAACACTGTCAATCAGGATTTTGAATTTTCAATGTGGAAAATAAAAATTGGCACCTCCTTTAAAAGTTTGCCAAATATGCTGTTCCCGAAGAATGGTTTTGTTGTTATTGCTGCGGACGAAAACGTGTTTTTAATGAAGCCTTATTGCGAAGCAGTGTATGGTATACCATCATTAAGTATTAGTGATGGTGGACAAGAATTGATTTTATATAATCAGTATGATGAAATTATGCATATTGTACGTTTTAGTGATAGTTGGCATAGAAACAGTATAAAAAGAGAAGGTGGATGGTCGTTGGAGATGAAGGATGTGCTCAATCCATGTGCCGGAGAAGACAACTGGGATTCTTCCGTTGATGTTTTGGGTGGAACGCCTGGAAGATTGAATTCTATTTCCGCTGATAATCCTGATACTGAAGCGCCTAAGATACTGAGTGTTACCATAATAGATTCTTTTAATATTAGAATTAATTTTTCCGAGGAAATTAATTTGAAGGATTATCGCCCAAATTTTATTATTGACCATAATATGAATATTGTCAGTTGTGCATTAGTTCAACCCTATAATAATGCGGTTGATTTGCGCTTGGGTTCAGCGTTACGTGCGGGTGTTGTTTATCGCTTGGAAATTGCTGACAGCATTTGCGATTGTACAGGAAGACAGGCTCCCTTGGGAGAAGGAATATTTTTTGGACTTGATGACGCTCCATCTTATAATGATTTGGTTATCAATGAAATATTATTTGATCCGCCCGACGGTGATGATGCTGATTTTGTTGAGATTTATAATCGTTCTTCTAAAATTATTGATTTAAAGAAAGTTAAGATAGGCAGTGGTAGTGGGCCGTTGCCGGACAAGGCGGTAGCAGTTTTTTCGAGGGGCTACCAGTTGTTTCCGGGGACGATGGCGGCGGCATGCAAAAATGTAAAATTGACGTCAGAACATTATTTGCCGCCGCCAGGCAGTGTGCTTTTGCCTTGTGATTCCTTGCCCCCGTTCGCCAATAGCCAGGGCGTGACGCATCTCACGGATCTGTCGCTGCAGTGTATTGATAGGTTTTCCTACGATGAAAAGATGCATTATCCGATGCTTTCCAGTGTTGATGGTGTTTCTTTGGAACGTGTGCATTATGATGGTGAGACGCAAAATGTCAATAATTGGAAATCGGCGGCGGCAAGTGTGAACTTTGCCACACCAGGATATCGGAATTCTCAGTTTGCCGATGGTTTATCTGCGAAGGATATGTTGGAAATTGTACCAGAAGTTTTTTCTCCAGACAATGATGGTTTTGAAGATTTTGCGGAGGTGTTGTTACATTTTGAAGAATTGGAAAATAGGGTTACGGTTGAAATATTTGATTTGAATTCATTGTTAATCAAAACGATAAGTAATAATGAAATGGTGGGTGCTGAAGCAAGATTTCTTTGGGATGGCACGGATGACAATGGTCGTGGTGTGCCTCCGGGAATGTATGTTATCAAGATAAGTTATTGGAATTTGTCAGGTAGAAAAAGGACGAGTAGGAAAGTGGTGAGTGTGTGGGGTAAATAAAAATTGTTGATAACTTTTTGTATAATTACAAAATAAATACAAATAATATTACTAAAAATTATTATTTTTGCAGCGTGTAATGGTTGGTAACCGGCTTCTCACCTTTGTACATTACATTCATCACGTCTTTACTTATTTTATTAGCAATATTATCTACATCCGGTTACCATTTTAAATTCTATACTAAAAATTATACGAGATAGTACATGAATGATAAGGAAACATTTTACAGATTGGCATTGATACATATGGAACACTATGGAAATGGTGTGATAAAGAAGTTAATACGTATGTTTGGAAGTGCCACAGCATTGTTTGAGCAAAAGGGGAAAGTGGCAGCGAAGTTGTACGAGTATAGGGCGAGTCTTCAGTTGCCGCACCTTACCGATTCGATAAGACGCTTTGTGGAAGGAGAGTTGGAATATGCGCGCAAAAACGATATTGGCATTTGTTTTTTTGATGATTTGGATTACCCGACCCGTTTGTTGTCTTGCAACGATGCTCCGTATTATTTTTATTATAAAGGTTGTCATTGTTTCAATGGCCGAAGGCATGTGGCGATTGTAGGCACACGAAACGCCACGAATTACGGAAAGGATGTCGTCAAGAAGTTGGTGGGAGAGATGGCGGCTTCGCAGGTAAGCATTATCAGTGGTCTGGCGCGGGGTATTGACACTATGGCGCACGAGGAGGCCCTTGCCCACGGACTGACGACCATCGCGGTGCTGGGTTGTGGTCTCAAAACCATTTATCCTGCTGAAAACAAGAAGTTGGCACATAAAATTATCGAGAGTGGAGGCAGTCTGATTTCAGAGTATTTTTTTGATGCCATGCCTGATCGCATCAATTTTCCCAAGCGCAATCGCATCATTGCAGGATTGTCGGATGCCGTGGTGGTGGCAGAGTCACAAGAGAAGGGCGGAAGCATTATTACCGCCGAGATTGCCCACTCTTATAATCGTGATGTCTTTGCTGTCCCTGGCAATATCTTTCAGAAATCGCAGAATGGTTGCCATGAGCTTATCCGGAACAATATGGCAGCACTGGTTCATTCGGGAAAGAACATCATTCAGATGATGGGGTGGGATCAGGAAAAGAAAAAGAGCATTCAAAAATCGTTGTTTCTCGATGTTAGTCCAGAGGAAAAGCCGGTGATGGATATTATTCACCAATATAGAGAAGCCGGTGTTGATTTGATTTCGGAATTGCTGCCGGAATTGGCACCTTCGAAAATTGCCGCACTATTGCTTTCGCTCGAACTGAAGGGGGTAATAGAATGTAAACCCGGGAAGGTTTACACCACGATTTATTAGTCTCAATTTCCTTTTTTTAATTGATTATTATTATGTGTAAATCGTTTACATTTTTTTTGTATCTTTGCAGACTGAATTTTTAAAAGATAAGAATATGGCAAATAATGAACAATTAGGTGCAAAGAAGTCCGAAAATACACAGCAAGAAGAAAATTTCGGTGCACGCTTTATCAATTTCTTCGCCAAGAACCAAAATGTAATTTTTGGTGTAGTAATTGCTATTTTGGTAGTTGCTGCTGGTATCATAGCTTTCAATAAATTTTATTTGACGCCGAAAAACGAAAAGGCATCAGCAGCTATGATTGCTCCCATCAACTATTATCTTGCTGGGGATAGCGTTTCATTGAACTACGCTTTGGAAGGTGATGACGAAAATGATGGTTTCCTGACTATCATTTCTGATTATAAAATCACAAAAACTGCCAATACTGCCAAATATTATGCAGGTTTGACCTACTTAAAATTGAATGATAAGGAAGAAGCCTTGAATTATCTTCTGAAATTTAAAAAGAAAGAAGACGTTCTTTGGTATGCTTGCCAGGCATTGATTGCTGATATTTATGATGAACAAGGCGACGAAGCCAATGCTATCAACTATTATAAGAAATCAGTAAAAAATGATGATCCTTATTTCACCCCCATCAACCTTTTCAAATTGGGTCAGATGTATGAAAGACAGGAAAACTGGAAGGAAGCCAACAACGCCTACCAGCGTATCGAAAGCGAATATTTCGATCAATATCAGAGCATGGGCATTGCCAAATTTGCTGAAAATGTAAAGAGCAAACTTCAGTAAGATGACCGACAAGAAGAAAAATCTTTCTGAAATTTCATTCACTCCACATAAGCAATTCTCACCCCAACAGGTGAGAATTGGTGTTGTAGTGAGTCAGTGGAACAATGCCATTACCGATAATCTTCGTGATGGAGCTGTCAATACGCTCCTCGAATATGGCATTCCAAAAAACAATATTCAAATTTGTTCTGTTCCCGGCAGTTTTGAGTTGCCGTCGGCAACCGTGATGATGCTTGAAGCCGATGATAAAATGGATGCAGTCATTTGTCTCGGTTGCATTATCCAAGGCGAGACTCGCCATTTTGAGTTCATTGCGCAAGCTGTTGCCGATGGTATCATGAAAGCCGCCATCGATTATGCTACGCCAGTTATATTTGGTGTGCTGACCTGCAACGATATGCAGCAGGCTATCGACCGGTCGGGTGGTAAACACGGTAACAAAGGCGTTGAAGCAGCTGTCAGTTGCCTTCAAATGATTGATTTCCAAAGATCGATATGCTAAATGTAATTTTCATGGGGACACCAGAGTTCGCCTGTGCGGGTCTGGAAGCCATCCTTGCCTCTGATTTTGCACGGGTGAAGGCTGTCGTTACGGTTCCTGATAAGCCCGCTGGTCGCGGCCAGCAGTTGCACTTTTCCGATGTGAAAGTTTGTGCATTGAAACATCAACTTCCCATTCTGCAACCCGAAAAACTCAAGGATGAAACATTCATTGAGCAATTGAAACAATATGATGCGGACGTGTTCGTAGTGGTGGCTTTCCGCATTTTGCCAGAAGAAGTTTATTCTTTGCCGCGTAAAGGAGCTTTCAATTTGCACGCTTCCTTGTTGCCAAATTATCGTGGTGCGGCCCCCATCCAACGTGCCGTGATGAATGGGGAAACGATGACGGGAGTTACTACGTTCTTCCTTAATCCTCAAGTGGATTGCGGTGATATTATTGACCAGGTTGAAGTTCCCATTGGCGAAAACGAAACCACAGGAGAACTCTATGACCATTTGATGGTTGTTGGTGCCGATTTGATTATTAAAACACTGAAAGCCATCGATGAAGGAACCGTATCTTGCCAAAAACAGATTCCCAATAATCAGGAAATTAAACCTGCTCCGAAAATTCTGAAGGATGATATGCTGATTGATTGGAATCGTCCAGCTAAAAATATCTTTAATCAAATTCGTGGGCTTTCTCCTTATCCAGGCTCTTTTGCTCGCATCGCTAGTAAGGAAGGTAAAACTTTTGTGGTGAAATGCTATCAGGCATCCTTAACTGACGAGAGGTCAAAAAATATCCCAGGAACTTTGCAAATTGTTGATAATCAACATATATATGTGTCTGCTGCGGATGTTTTAATTGAATTGCAAACCATTCAGTTTGAGGGAAAGAAGAGAATGCAAGCTGGCGAATTTCTGCGTGGATGGCATAGCGATAATTTCGATTTGATACTTTTCTAAATCTTGAGTTATGGCTGAAAAAGAAGCTCCTAAAAAGTTGTTCACTTTTGATGATTCGCAAATTCGACGTCAGGTCTGTGACTATTTGAAAACCTTTTTGACAGATGAACGCATTGTCAGAATTGAAGAAGTTCTTGCGCAGCGCACAAGACATTTTACAGTAGTGTTGGAGGATCTTTTCCAGACGCAGAATATCAGTGCTGTGATGCGCAGTTGCGAGTGCTACGGCATTCAAGATGTATATGTGGTGGAAGGCAAATACGATTTTCAGATACATGAAGCCATTTCAATGGGGTCAAACAAGTGGTTGACTTTGCATAATTATAAGCAGCAGGAGCATAATATGATGCGGTGCATTAAGGATTTGAAAGCAAAAGGATTCAAAACCGTTGCCACTTTGCCATCTGAGAGAAGTTGTTTTTTGGAAGATTTGGACATCAGTCAACCGATGGCTTTCCTTTTTGGAACAGAACTTACGGGTTTGTCACAGGAGGCCATTGACTGTGCCGACATCCACGTAAAAATTCCAATGTATGGTTTTACTGAAAGTTTCAATATTTCGAATTCTGTGGCAATTACGTTGTCACAATTGGTGGAGAAACTGAAAAAATCTGATGTTCCTTGGCAACTCAGTGAAGAGGAAAGCGAAAATCTTCGCTTGGAATGGTTGCAGAAATCATTGAAAACGCCGTATCTTATTGTAAAGGATTTTCTGGAAAAATCTCAGCAAAACTGCCTTCTGTCTCTTGCAGACGAAGACAATGAAGAGTAACTCCTTGGGGTAAATTGGGAATAATCAAGTTCGAAAAATGGGCCAATAGATTTTCTGTTGTTGGCCGAAAATCAACTTCAAAAACTTTCAATTGTTGCTTTTTCAAAACTTCAATCAAGGCGAAATCAGTATTGGTATTCAATAATACTGAATGATCAATTTTTTCTATAATTGACAGATTGATTATTTTTTTTAGATCTTTGAAATCAATAATCATCCCCTCGTCAGCGCTACCGGTTTCTTGTTTTGGTTCACCACTGACGCAGACATCCAATTTGTAGGAATGGCCGTGCAAATTCTTGCATAATCCGTTGTAATTTGGCAATAAATGAGCCATTTCAAAACTAAAACGCTTTGTTAAAGTAAGTAATGCCATAACTATTGATGTTGGATGATAATTTTCTTGATAATGATATTTTGCTGATTATCAACTAATTTTAGGATATAAACCCCTGAAGGCAGGTCTTGGACATGACAAGTAATAGAATTTTCATTTGAGAAATCATCATAATTCTGTCTCAGCGCAATCTTGCCGTAGCTGTCATAAATGCAATATTCTTTTGCGGAAAAATAATTCAATTGAATATGGATTTCTGTATTGGCAGGATTTGGATAAACCGCACAATCATTATTGATAAATTCTTGAATAGCAGAACCATAAACAAAGGCATTGATAGAATCGGCACCAAATATTTTACCGACGAGATCTGGGTGGTCGATAAAAGGATTGCGATTATGTTGAATGCCGTAGATGTTATTGTTACGGTCTATTTCTTTCTGGCTTACGGGGTCGTTTTGATGCCAACGGATAAGCATGTTTAAAGCCCAGGGATCCAAGTTGCCACCATTGAACATAGAGCCCCCGACTTGCCCAAAATTCTTGTCCATGTATCTTGTACACATATAGAAGTAGGAACGAGCAAGATCGCCTTTGTATTCATCGATGGGCTCAAAAACGTTGCCCGAGTAGCCTGCTGTGGCACAAGGACCTAACTTAGAACCGTTTTTGCTGGTCCATGAAGGAGAATTCACTTCCCCGAAAGGAAGGTTCCCGCGTTTGTTGTTGACGAAACCATCGGTCGGATAGATATGGAAAAGGTCACTGTACATTGGATTTTGGTCGTCAAACCAGCTGGCTGGAATCGAGTGTTCCCGATTGTAGCAATCTCCCTCTTTGGAATAGGAACCGCATTTGTCGTCACCGAAAGTGAATTCGTATGGAGGTGTGCCACCTGGCAGGTCGGAGTAGATATCCCAGACTTTGCCATTGGGTTTGGCATCGGTTTGAGGGAAAGCGTTCCACAATCCGCTATAGCCGACGCTATGGAAATTCTGGCTGATGATTTGTGAAAGCGCAACTCTCAGGGCACGTCCCTTTTTGCCGTTAGCAGCATTGTAATAGCCAGCAGGTTCTTGCCCCCATAAAATGAGAGCCGAAAATAAAATATACAAAATGAGAAAATTGCGTTTCATATCTATTGGTTTAAAATATGGTTAGCAGTGAAAAGTCTTGTCAAAGAGTTTTACACATTCTTTTGCTTCGCGAACGTCGTGGACTCGTAAAATCGAAGCTCCATTTTGCAGTGCAAAGGCGTGAAGAACGGAAGTTCCATTGAGCGCATGTTGGGCATCTGTTTCCAATAATTTGTAAATCATTGATTTACGAGAAATACCGACCAGAATCGGCAAATGAAGTGTGGTGAAGGAATTTAGGTTTTTCAGTAGAAAATAATTTTGGTCTAAATCTTTGCCAAAGCCAAAACCAGGGTCTATGATGATGTCGTTGATACCCATTTCTTTGAGCTGAGCAATCTGCTTTCCGAGGAAAAACAGCATCTCGCCGATGAGGTTATTGTAATGAGTGTGTTGCTGCATTACTTCTGGTTTGGCGGGGCAGTGTTGAAGGCAGTAGGGTACTTTTGCCTCGGCAACGACTTTGAGCATTTTCGGGTCGAAAGTTCCACCAGAAATGTCGTTAATCATTGCTGCCCCTAAATCGAGGGCTTTGCGGGCAACGGAAGCACGCCACGTGTCCACTGAAATATTAGCTTCAGGAAATTCTTTAAGTATCCATAGTATAGCATTGGCAATAGAGGTGATTTCCTCTTCTTCGCTTTGCTCTGATGCTCCGGGGCGCGTAGATACAGCCCCGATATCGATAATGTCAGCACCATCTTCCAGAATTTTTTTAGCACGCCCAATAATTGTCTTTTCTGTCAGGTAACGACCTCCATCATAAAATGAATCTTCAGTGAGGTTGAGAATCCCCATCACCAAAGGTTCTTCGAGCGATTTCAGTTGACCTTTCAGGTTGAGAAACATGGCTTATTTTTTGTTTGCAGTTTTTTCCCGCCAATTGATTTCTTTATACATTGGAATATTATCTTTCTTTATGAAAGAATAAATAAGAAGACCTAAGCCAATGATAATGAATGGAATGCTAAGAATCTGACCGATGTCAAGCGTCATATTGACTTCTCTTTCGACCTGTACTTCCTTAAAGAATTCAATGATGAAACGGGCGGAGAAGATGACGAAAAGAATCAAACCAGTGGTGCGTCCGGCAGGAACTTTGCCTTTGGCAAATTTGAAATAGTAAATGACAAAGCTAACGAACAGCAGCAAATATACGATAGATTCGTAGAGTTGTGCGGGATGACGTAATGTTCCGGCAATGCCAGGACCTCCGAGGGTGAAGTCAAAAGCCCAAGGAACGGTGGTGATGCTCCCTACGATTTCATGATTCATAAGATTACCGATGCGTACCATTCCCGCGGCGATGGGAATACAAATGGCCAGACGGTCAAGTAGCCATAATGGATTCATCCTGTATTTTCGAGCAAAATATGTCAGGAAAATGATGAGAGCAATAACCGCACCATGGCTGGCAAGACCTTGATATCCGACGAATTCAATGCCATTGGATCCAATTTCAATCGGTAAAATGATTTCAATGATGCCTTCCAAACTTGTGAAATATTGAGGCTCGTAAAAGAGAAAATGGGCCAGGCGTAACCCGACGATGGTCCAAATCACGGCCCAGATGGACAATTTGTCACAAAGTTGTTGTGAAATGCCTTCTGTCTTGAAAATTTTGGATAGGGTGAGGTAGGAGAAGAAAAACCCCGTGGCAAGTAAAAGTCCATACCAACGGATTTCAACGTTTCCTAAGGAAATCAAAACAGGATTGACTTTCCAGGTGATGAAATTTAAAATCGAAGCAAACATGGATTAATTATATGATTAACAATAATTTATTACATTTGTTGAAGCTCTTTTTTCAGCATCTGATTAAGAACTGTTGGAGAAATGTCGCGAGTGATGACGCCTTGTTTGCAGAGTGAAATCTGTCCTGTCTGTTCGGAAACGACGATGGCTAAAGCGTCGGTGAGTTGAGTTGCTCCAATGGCAGAACGGTGTCTCAGGCCGAGGTCAGTAGGGAGGTTCTCTTCATGGCTGACGGGCAGAATGCAGCGTGCCGCGGCAATACGGTGATTGTTGATGATGACGGCTCCATCATGCAAAGGACTGTTTTTGAAGAAGATATTTTCCAATAGTTCACGTGAAATAAGGGAATCAATGCGTTCCCCAGTTTCCAAGTAGTCGTACAATGGCGTTGCGCGTGCTAAGATAATCAAAGCGCCGGTTTTGGAATCGGACATACGCTTGCAAGCTCTCACAATGGAATCAATGTCTTCGCTGTAATCCTCGGCACTTAGTTTTTTCTTTCGATGAACTTTGAAAAAGCGTGTCAGACGAGTGTTCCCAATGTAGGCCAGGAACTTGCGGATTTCAGGTTGGAAGATGATGATAAGGGCAATTAAGCCAACGCTGAAAATTTGGCCTAGCAAGCCAGAAAACATCGTCAGGTGGTAATAGCTGGCAATATTCCAGACAATGAAAATGATAAACACGCCCCAAAATATTTTAACAGCTCCTGTGCCACGCAGCAAGCGGTAAAGCCAGTACAACAATATGGCAATGAGCAATATGTCTACCAAATCATTGATACCGAATTTCAGAAACCCCAAAGCAATAGGACTATCCATAAAATATTGGTTATCAGTTTGTTATAAATTATATTTTTATTTATTGATAACGTCTTCAACTTTTTCCATCAGGCTGTTTTCCAATTCCTTGGCTCGTTTAACGTAATCGGCAGCTTTGTTGACCATTTCGTTAGCGAAATCTTTATCGTCAAGGGATGAGGCGTTGATTTTGACATTTAGGTAAGCGCCGATGACGGCAGCGCGAGCGCAAAGTACGCCAACGCCGGCGTCTGTAACTGAATTTGGATTTCCGTTTTCAATCATGGCAGCGCATAGTTCAAAAACATCAAAGCTGCGGCAGATGGTCTTGAAAGGAACTTCGATAGCATATTTGGTGGCGTTTTGGATGGCCTGTTTGCGAGCAGCTTTTTCTTCGTCACTGCCTTTGGGCATGCCAAACGCTTCCATAATCAGGTTGAAAGAGTGCGTGTCTTCATCCACGAGGAAGAGCAGGTCGTCCTTGATACGCTGGCCTTTTTCAGCCCATACGGAGAATTCTTCCCAGCGGGCGTCCCAACCGGGTTTATGAGATGATAGGTTGGCAACCATTGTGCCAAGGGCTGCACCAAGACTGCCCATATAAGCTGAAATTGAACCGCCGCCGGGAGCGGGACTTTCGGAGGCAGTTTCGTTGGCGAACCCCGTACAGGTCATGTCAACCAACTTGTCAGTTTGCTGATCTTTTTCAATCAGATATTCTATGACTTTTTCATCAGCATTGAAAGGTTTGAGGTCGTCAAGCCCCATGGACTTAATAGCAATCTTGATGATTTCAGCTTCATAGATACCTACGGAACGTTGCTGTTTCCTTAAGAAGTATTTGCCGGCATCGATGAGAGTTTTCTTGGGGACTAAGCCAACAATTTCGGTACCGGTAACACGGATGCCGCGAGCGGCAGCTTTATTGCAGACTTCCTCGAAAGCAACATGCAGCGGGGTGGTACGAGTGTCGGTGATATTCATGGAGACTTGAGCCACACCGTATTCTTTAATGTACCAGCCAATAGCCTTAGTGCCTTTCAAAGTGCCGGGCATATAAATGGGATTGCCTTTTTCGTCTTTCATGATTTTGCCAGTGATGGGGTTGCCTTCACGTTTCGGACGGCCTTTTTCACGAACGTCAAAAGCGATGGCATTGGCACGACGGGTGGAAGTCGTATTGAGGTTGTAGTTGACGGCGATTAGAAAATCGCGGGCACCGATGGCAGAAGCCCCGCTTTTTGCGACGCTTTCGTCAAAGACACAGGGTCCAAAGTCGGGTTTCCATTCAGAGGAAGCGATACGTTCTTTCAAAGCCTCGTATTCGCCGGCACGGCAGTTGGCCAAATTGTGGCGTTTGTCTTCGAAAGCAGCGTGTTCGTAGCAATAAACGGGGATGTGAAGCTCTTCGCCGACACGCTTTGCCAACTTACGCGCATATTCTGCAGTTTCTTCCATTGTGATGTCTGATACAGGAACCAAAGGACAAACATCGGTGGCGCCAAAACGTGGGTGGTCACCATGATGTCCGCGCATGTCAATCACCTCTTGAGCCTTGGCAATTGCCTGGAAGGCGGTCTCGATGACTTCTTCTGGTGTGCCGACGAAAGTAACTACCGTGCGGTTTGTTGTGAACCCCGGATCCACATCCAACAATTTAACACCCTCCGACTTTTCTATAACGTCGGTAATCTGTTTGATAACTTCTAAATTTCTTCCTTCGCTGAAATTAGGAACACATTCGATTAACTGTTTCATGTTTATATATTTATTTTATTGATTATCAGTATGATATATTTTACAACGCAAATTACAAATATACATAATTACTTATTATATGATATTAAGTCAATACTTTTTTTTATGATTAACACAAAATCGAAAACTTTTGACTAAATTTGCACTCTAAATTTTTGACAAAAATCATAAACAATGAAAAAGCTAATCCTGTTGTTTTTTGCCGTTTTGACTATAGTGGGAATTTATTCTTGCAAGAAAAGCAAGTGCGCTTTTTTTGACGATAAAATTTCGTATTACCAGAAATCTCTTGATTCGTGGTCGGATGAACGCATAAACCATAATATTAACGATACGGTTTATTATTATCAGCTCAGCAAAATTGATGGTGAACTGAAAGGTTTGATTCAACATAATCAGGTTTGTGATACAATGTCTGCAGTTCATTTGCATGAACGAATATGGTCTGACACGGTTTTTTTGCATCAGAGGGAATTGATTTCTGGAGTTGGAAAATAAATCAAGTGAAAAAATGGAAAATAATCCTAATATTTTGTGCATTGAAACAACGGGTGAAATTTGCTCGGTGGCTTTGGTACATGGAGCAGAATGCGTGGCGGTAAAAGAAAGCAATACGCATAATTCCCACGCCAAGAACATGATTCCTTTTATCGAAGATGTTTTGAGTATGGCGGAGGTTGACAAACACCAACTGAATGCGGTGGCGGTGAGCATCGGACCTGGTTCATATACGGGATTGCGAATTGGTGTGTCAACGGCTAAAGGCCTGGCATTTTCGCTAAATATTCCTGTCATTGCCGTGTCGACACTCGAAAGCATTGCACAGCCATATCTGAACAAAGGTATGCGTGTTCGTCCTATGATGGATGCTCGCCGAATGGAGGTTTTTACCGCTCTTTTCAGCTCAGACGGACAGCTGCTTGAAGAAGCAAATGCAAAAATCGTGGATGAAACCACTTTTAAAGAGGAATTAACGAATTTTAAGACGATATTCTGCGGTAACGGAGTTCCCAAATGTACAGAAATTCTTAGGCAATTTGAAAACGCAAGCGTTGAAAACGAAGTCCTTTCTGCTCGAAATATGGCCTCCATCGTTTCCAGGAAATTCCAAAATAGCGAATTCGAAGATGTTGCTTATTTCGAACCCTTCTATTTGAAGGACTATGTGGCAGGAAAACCAAATGTAAAAGGTCTTCATTCCTGATAATCAATTTTATATGGAAAAAGAAGAAAAGAAAAAGCTGAACATCATAGTCTTGGCTGATGATAGTGATTATGGCACGTCGGCTTTGCGTTATGGTGGTATTCTAGCGGCAATTTTTCAGGCTTCCTTGACCATCGTTTCCGATTTTTCTTTTTCTAATATTTCTTCTAAAACAAATCATAAACTGAATGACGAACAACTAAAACTTTCTCAACAATTTATTGATAATCAAATAGAAGTAATTGTTGTTTCGGATAAATATACGCCTGAAAACATTTATGTTTTTGCGGATGAGGTCAATACGATTATGTTCGTTATTGGCGTGCAGAAAAAGGGTAAGGGAAGCCTGTTCGATTTGCGTTCCGCCAAGCGTTTTATCAAACCATCACGATTGCCGGTGATGACCGTTGGCTTGAAACTGCCCTCTTCCGACATTTTCCGTCATGTTATGCTTCCTTTGGATATAGAACGACAGCAAAAGGAGAAATCTCTTTGGGCGGGCTATTTTAGTAGGTTTTATCATTCGCAAGTTCATGTTCTTTTTTCTTCTTATAAAGATGCCTTTTTAAGAAAAAAAGTGAAAGACAATGTCGATTTTACTAAAAAATTGTATCAAAATCTTGAAATAACTTACGAATTGCATCATCTTGAAGATGAAATTGACAATATTGACCGATTTTCGTTGGAATTTGCATCAACAATCAATGCCACCCTTTCCGTCATTATGATGACGCATTATTATAGTCTGATAGACCGACTTTTCGGTCCCAAGGAGGATGCGATGATTGCTAATGAGCAGGAAATCCCAATTTTGTGCATCAATGAGCGAGATGATTTGTATGTTCTTTGTACATAGATAATTATGAAAGAAAAATTGATTTATTTTCTGCTGATTACAGTTTCTGTTTTGATGTCTTCTTGTCGTGAAGAAAATCTTGATTTAGAAGGCAAATCATTGTTTACCAACGATTGGGAATTTCAATATGAAGGAGAATGGTATCCAGCTTTTGTTCCGGGTTATATTCATACGGATTTGCAACTCAATAAATTGATTGACGATCCTTTTTACGGAACGAATGAACAGAAATTACAGTGGATTAGTGATAGCACATGGGTTTATCGACTTATTTTTGATGGCAAAAATATCAAAGATAATCTTCACCCAGAATTTGTTTTTGAAGGGGTGACAGGTTATGCTGAGTTTTACCTCAATGGTGTACCTTTGCTGAATCAAGAAGGGAATAATTTTACGGATAATAGTTTTAGAATTTGGCGTTTTGATTTAATTAAGAATCTAAAATTGACAGATAATGAGCTGATAGTGAAGTTTATACCTTCGAAACAGATTATTGAAGAAAGAAAAAGGGCTTTGCCGTATGCTTTGCCTGATGATCGTGTTTTCTTGAGGAATCCACCTTACCAGGGGGGCTGGGATTGGGGTCCAAAATTGGTCACTTGTGGCTTTTCAAAACCTGTTTATTTAAGCCAGTGGAAGGATTTCCGTTTGGATAACTTGGATGTTCGAACCAAGCTCATTGCCGAAGATGAAGCCAGTATTTTTGTGGCTTTCAGTATTGAAAGTGAGAGAAAAGAATCTGTTACAATTAAATATCTTGTTGATGATAAAGTCGTTAAGACTATCCGAGGTGTGAAATTGCAGGAATCCGATAATGATTTTGCCACGGAAATCCGCATAAAAAATCCACAACTCTGGTATCCAAACGGTATGGGAGAGCAGCATCTTTATAATGTTTCTGTGCAAGTGGATAATGGGGGGAAAAAAAAGCATTTGGATACGAGAGTCGGTTTGCGGAAAATAGAGTTGAATACGGCAAAAGATAGTATCGGTTCTGCGTTCGAATTTTTGGTGAATGGCCAGCCGGTATTTATGAAAGGTGTCAATTGGATTCCTGCAGATTTTTTCCCTACCCGCATCAAAGATGACAAGTATAGATATTTGCTGGAATCATGTAAAAATGCGAATATGAACATGATACGTGTTTGGGGTGGTGGAATTTATGAACCAGATGTATTTTATGATATCTGTGATGAATTGGGTATTTTGGTATGGCAGGATTTTATGTATGCGTGTGCTTTGTACCCTGGTGATAGCCTTTTTATGCGTAATGCTGAAATTGAGGCGAAAGAACAAGTGAAACGATTGAGAAATCATCCGTCCTTAGCCTTGTGGTGCGGTAACAACGAAGTGAAAAACGGTTGGGACGATTGGGGTTGGAAAGAACAGTACAAACCTAATCAACTTGCTGAAATAGAGGGGAATATGCATAAACTTTTTGATGATTTATTGCCCAATGTGGTAAGGGAATGGTCATCAGAAACGCCCTACATTTCCACATCTCCATTGTGGGGTTGGGGGCACGATGAAAGTTGTACTGAAGGAGATGCCCACTACTGGGGCGTGTGGTGGGGCGAACTTCCCTTTGAAATGTGGGAAGAAAAAACGGGACGCTTTATGGCAGAATATGGTTTCCAAAGTTATCCCGAATGGAATACAATAACAAGTTATGCTCCAGAAAACGAATTGATTGTCAATAGTGCCTCGCTGAAAAACCACCAAAAGCATAGTCGTGGCGTGCAAATCATCAACAAGGCAATGCTGCAGTATTTTAGCGAGCCAAAAGATTTGAAAGAATACGCTTTCTACAGCCAATTGGTGCAGGCCTATGGAGTAGGTTGGGCGATCGAAACCCACCGTCGTCAGCTGCCCCACTGTATGGGTACGTTGTTCTGGCAACTCAACGACTGCTGGCCAGTAGCTTCGTGGAGTAGTATCGATTATTACGGTCGTTGGAAAGCCTTACAGTACGAAGCAAAACGTAAATATGAACCCGTCATCATCACTACGAAACCCTTGCAAAAGGAAGGTTTGCCAATTTGTATTGTAAGTGATTTATTATCAAACGTATATACGAGTGTTGAACTCAAATTGTGTAATCTCTATGGAGAGATAAAAGATAGTGTTCATTTGGATAGTGTACTCTTGGAGGCGCAATCTTCAAAAGAAATCAAACTTTATCGATTGCCCAAGAGAATTAGACCACGGGATTTGTCTTCTCATTATCTGTTAATTAATCTATATAATGCAGATAATGAATTAATTGCAAATAAAATTTATTTTTATAATTATCCTGGGAAGATGAATTTTTCAGCGAATGCAGCAGACGTGAATGTCAAGCGTTTGGATGCCGGAACGAAAAATGAAAGATATGTTTTTACTTTGAAATCCGACCAGATTCAGTATGGCGTACAGATTTCGTCAAATTTGGATGGAAACTATTCAGACAACTACTTTATCCTGTTGCCGGGGGAAGAGAAAAAGGTGATATTCAAGCCGAAATCACCTTCTCATGAGCAGTTGAAGGCAAAAATCAAGTCATACGGCAAATAGAGTATTAACTTAACAAATCAATGGTAGTTGTCCGATAAAATTTCAGGTACAATATCTGCAATTATTATCGTAATTCATTTTTTTTGCGTAAGTTTGCACCCTCAATATAAAAAAACAAGATAAAATGGCAAGAGTACTTATTATTGGCGCCGGCGGTGTTGGCGCAGTTGTGGCACACAAATGTGCTTCCGTTCCTGAAGTTTTTACAGAAATTATGATGGCAAGCCGTACCAAAGCCAAATGCGACAAGATTGCAGCTGCCATCGGTGGTAACCGCATTCAAACTGCGCAGGTAGATGCCGACAATGTACAGGAAACCATCGCTTTGTTGAACAGTTACAAACCAGATTTGCTGATTAACGTGGCACTTCCTTATCAGGATCTTCCATTAATGGATGCTTGCTTGGCCACCAAGACTAATTACATGGATACCGCCAATTACGAACCTCGTGACAAAGCCAAATTCGAATACAGTTGGCAGTGGGCATATCATGATCGATTCAAAGAAGCTGGTATTATGGCCCTCTTGGGATGTGGTTTCGATCCGGGCGTAACCAGCATTTATACAGCATATGCTGCAAAGCACTACTTCGATGAAATGCATTATCTCGACATCGTAGACTGCAATGCCGGTGACCACGGCAAAGCTTTTGCCACTAACTTTAACCCTGAAATCAACATTCGTGAAATTACCCAAAGAGGTAAATATTGGGAAAATGGACAGTGGATAGAAATCGATCCCATGTCCATTCATAAATCTGTTGAATATCCTAACATCGGTGAACGAGAATCTTATCTGCTCTATCACGAAGAACTTGAGTCTTTGGTTAAGAGTTATCCAACTATCAAGCGTGCTCGTTTTTGGATGACTTTTGGTCAGAAATATTTGACGGTTCTGAATGTTTTGCAGGAAGTGGGTTTGACAAGCATTAAACCCATCAACTATGAAGGCAAGGAAATCGTTCCATTGCAGTTCTTGAAGGCTGTGCTTCCTGAACCGTCATCATTGGGTGAAGGATACAAGGGACAGACCTCCATCGGTTGCCAGATTAAGGGTATCAAAGATGGCAAACCACGTTCATATTATGTTTGGAACAACTGCGATCACGCTGCTTGTTACAAAGAAATTGGAGCTCAGGCTGTTTCATATACGACTGGTGTTCCAGCCATGCTTTGTGCCAAGATGATTCTTACAGGAAAATGGTCAGGCAAGGGTGTTTTCAATGTTGAACAATTTGATCCGGATCCGTTCATGAAGGAAATCGGCGGTTATGGTCTCCCATGGAATGAACGTATTGATGAAGAACTGCCCATTGACAAATAAAAACTGACCTTTGATTTTTTTAATGATAAAATAACGACCGTCAGTTCTGTAAAGGCTGGCGGTTATTTTAGCTATGGATTTCAAGCTTCACTCACCTTTCGAACCTTCTGGTGACCAACCGGACGCCATCAAACAGTTGGTGGAGGGGCTGAATCGTGGCGATAAAGCCCAAACGCTATTGGGTGTTACGGGTTCGGGCAAGACTTTCACTATTGCCAATGTACTTAGCAAGGTTAACCGGCCCGCATTGATTCTCAGTCATAACAAAACCCTTGCCGCACAGCTGTACAGCGAGTTTAAGCAGTTTTTCCCTGAAAATGCGGTTGAATATTATGTTTCATATTATGATTATTATCAACCTGAAGCTTATATACCTACTACTAATACTTATATCGAAAAGGATTTGGCTATCAATGAAGAAATTGACAAGTTGCGTATGCGTACTACGTCCTCTTTGTTGTCGGGTCGAAGAGATATTGTTGTAATTGCTTCGGTATCTTGTATTTATGGTATTGGAAATCCTGATGATTTTGCTCAGAATGTTATTCATTTGGAGAAAGGAATGAATATTGAGCGTGACCAGTTTTTGCGAGCTTTGGTTTCGGGCTTGTATTCGCGTTCTGAATTGATGCTTGAACCTGGTAAATTTCGTGTCAAAGGGGATACCGTAGATGTCTTTCCGCCATATAATGATACGGCTTTCCGAATCATCTTTTTTGATGATGAAATTGATGAACTTTGGGAAATTAATCCAGTCTCGGGAGATAAAATCGGCAAACTCAGTATATTAACACTTTATCCAGCCAGTATTTTTGTTACATCTCAGGATTCGATGAATAACGCCATTGCAGAAATCCAAATGGATTTGGAAACGCAAGTGAATTATCTTCGTTCTATAGATAAACATTTGGAAGCCAAGCGATTGGATGATAGGGTGAATTACGATATTGAAATGATGAAGGAACTGGGTTATTGTTCCGGTATTGAGAATTATTCTCGTTATTTTGATAGAAGAAAGCCTGGTGATAGACCTTTCTGCATCTTGGATTTTTTTCCTGACGACTTTGTCTTAGTTATTGATGAAAGCCATGTCACGGTTCCTCAAATTGGAGCAATGTATGGTGGCGACCGCTCGCGGAAAATTAATTTGGTGGATTATGGCTTTCGTTTGCCTGCCGCTTTGGACAACCGTCCTTTGAAATTTCCAGAATTTGAAGCTTTGATCGGACAAACGATTTTTGTCAGTGCGACCCCGGCACAGTATGAACTTGACAAATCGGAAGGTGTTATTATTGAGCAGATTGTGCGTCCTACGGGCTTGTTAGATCCGCCTATTGAAGTGCGGCCCGCTCTCAATCAAGTGGATGATTTGTTGAATGAGATTGAACTGACCGTAGAAAAGCATCAGCGTGTTCTGGTAACGACGTTGACTAAGAAAATGGCTGAAGAATTGAGTTCCTATCTTATACGCATTGGCGTTAGAACGAAATATATTCATTCTGAAGTGGAAACTTTGGAAAGAGTTGAAATTTTGAAGGATTTACGAGCTGGTTCCATTGATGTATTGGTGGGCGTAAACCTTTTGAGAGAGGGGCTTGATTTGCCTGAAGTGGCGCTCGTGGCCATTATGGATGCCGACAAGGAAGGCTTCTTGCGAAACGAACGATCGTTGACGCAGACAGCAGGGCGTGCCGCTCGACACGTGGATGGTCGAGTCATCTTTTACGCAGACAAGGTTACAAAGTCGATGCAGGCAACAATTGACGAAACCAACCGACGTCGTGCTAAACAAATGGCTTACAACGAGAAAAATCATATCATACCCAAGACCGTTGTCAAGTCGGATACACTTCCTGATGAACTGGAAAACAGACGTTTTGAGATCCCAGAACCAGTTAAGTACAGACCAGGCGGAGAAAGTGCAAATGTGGCTGCTGAATCTGAGGCTAATTATAAAATGTATAACAGCGACCAGTTGCAGTCAAGTGCTAAAAAATTGCGAAAGCAACTTGAAATTGCGACCAAAGAATTAGATTTTATGCTGGCCGCCAAGCTTCGCGATGAAATTTTGGAAGTTGAAGCGTTATTGAAAGAATTAAACAAATAAAGCTATGGCAGACAATTATTTGGAAAATCGATATGATGAATTTTTTGGTCCAGGCAAGAAAAAAACGGTTGTCAAAAGAGTGGGACAGTCCTTGGATACGTTATTGATGAAAAATCGCAGTCACCGCGGGTATATAAAGAATTACGTGGTCACTGAGGAAATGTTGAGGAAAATTGTTTCTGTCAACAATAAAATTCCATCGGCTTGTAATCAGCAAGCTTTGCGATTTAAGTTGGTTTTGAAAGATACGGGGTCTGATAAAGTGTTGGCTAACATCAAGATGGGAGCTGCTTTGCCAGAGTTGCATTTGCCGTTGCCTGGCACTGAACCCGAAGCATTCATCATTATCTGCTCAACCATTCCTGAAAATAGAATGTTGAATGTTGACTTGGGTATCTCGGCGCAGAGTATGCTGCTTAAGGCTGTGGAAATGGGTCTGAATGGACTTGTCATAGGGGCTTTCAATAAGGAAAATATCAAAAACGAATTTTCTTTGCCCTATGATCCCATGCTTATTGTTGCCGTCGGTAAGGGTGCTGAAACCATCCAGTTGATAGATATTGAAGAGAAAGATGATCATCGTTATTATCGCCATGACAGGGTGCATTATGTGCCCAAAGTGAAAGTAGAGCAATTGATTTTGAAATAAGAAAATAATTACATATTTTATCGTATTTTTATTTGTTATTTTTAAAAAGTAGTATTTATGAAGAAAATTTTATCATTTTTTTTAGTTTTGTTTATGGCAACAAATTTGTTTGCTCAAACACCTAATGTAACAACAACCATCGAAAATGTGACCGCAACTGAGGTTATGGCAGCTTTTGAGATGAATGCGGACTGTAATGGCTACCGAGTGTATATTTCCACCGATGAAGATATGATTTTATGGACTGGAATGATGCATTGCACGGAAGAAGTTATAGTCCTGAACTGGGGAGCTCTATATAGCAGTGATACTACTCATACTTTCAATGATTTGGTGCCAGGAACCGAATATAAACTCTATGTTTTAGCTTTTGGAACCAGTGATACTGTTATGCTTAGGACTACAGTAACAACCAATACTGTCGGAGGTTCGGGTACCAGCATCATTTCCATTGCTGTGACCAATATTACCAGTACATCTGCTTTGGTAACCTGTACCCCAAATGAAGAAACGGCCCGGTTCAACGATTTCATTATCGAACAATCTTCTTTTGCTGAAATTGGGGCTGATTCTGTTATTGCAATACTTAAGGAGGATCCCAATATTCATTATGTTGAATACGAGTGGGAATGGTTGACGCTGAATCCAGGTACAGCTTATTATGCCGTGGCCATTGGTCAAAATGCGGATGGCGTATGGGGCGATATAACTAAAGTTCCATTTTCAACTACGCCTACAGCTGTCGTAAATTATAAGAACGGAGATTTTAATATTTATCCAAATCCAGCTGAAACTTCTGTGAAATTGGAAGACATTCCAAGCCATGGAAATTTGCAAGTTTGTGATTTGCAAGGCAAAATCATCTTTGAAAAAACGCTGGATAATTCAAATATGACTATTGATTTAAGTAATGTTGCAAAGGGTGTGTATATGGTGAAAATTTCAGATGGTGATAATCATCAATGTATGGTCAAAAAACTTGTGGTGAGATAAGGAAAAAATACGTAAATTTGCAAGTCCTTATAAAAAATCTCATAAGGTATTAATTTTTTGATATAAATAATTATAAATCAATAAATTGAAATTATGAAAAAATTTTTGACTTGTTTGGCTCTTATGTTAAGTCCGGCGTTCATTTTTGCTAGTGAAGCCGATTTGACTTTGCCAAAATTTGATGCCATCAGTTTTTTTAATGGTGCCGTCACTGCAAAAGCACTGTTGCTCTGGGGCGCAATCATTGTGGTTTTAGGTCTGCTCTTTGGTTTGTATCAGGCTTTGAGAATCAAGAAATTTCCTGTACACAAATCGATGAAGAGTGTGGCTAATACCATTTACACCACTTGTAAGACCTATTTGTTACAGCAGGGTAAGTTTTTGCTCATCCTTTTCGCCATCATTGGTGCTATTATCATTTTCTATTTTGGAGTGTTGAATGGCAAAAATGTCTCCCAGGTATTGCTGATTCTTTTATGGACAATCTTGGGCATCTTGGGTTCGTATGCTGTGGCTTGGTTTGGTATCCGCATCAACACCTATGCCAACAGCCGTACATCCTTTGCTTCATTGAAAGGTAAACCTTGGGATGTCGTTTCCATTCCTCTGCAGTCTGGAATGAGCGTTGGTTTATTGTTAATCACCATCGAGTTGATAATGATGCTTATTATCCTGCTTTTCATTCCATCTGAAAGTGCCGGCGCTTGTCTTATTGGTTTTGCTATTGGTGAATCCTTAGGCGCAAGTGCATTGCGTATAGCTGGTGGTATCTTCACAAAGATTGCCGATATTGGTTCCGACTTGATGAAGGTTATTTTCAAAATTGGTGAAGATGACCCTCGTAACCCCGGCGTAATTGCTGACTGTACAGGTGACAATGCTGGTGATAGCGTTGGACCTACCGCTGATGGTTTTGAAACCTACGGTGTCACTGGTGTGGCTTTGATTTCATTCATCATTTTGGTTTTGGGCAATAACGTTGAGACTCAAGCTCTTCTGATTGCTTGGATTTTCGCTATGCGTATTTTGATGGTATTTACATCAATTTTGTCTTATGGAATCAATAAGGCCATTTGTACAGCAAAATACAAAAATTCAAAGAATTTCAATTTTGAAAATCCTTTGACCTCTTTGGTTTGGATTACCTCAATCATTTCTATCATCGTTACTTTCTGCATTAGCTATTTATTGCTGAACAACAATTCAGTATCGGCAAACTATGGTTGTGATTTATGGTGGCGTCTGGCTTCTATCATCAGTTTCGGCACTTTGGCAGCTGCCATCATTCCCGAACTGACCAAAGCCTTTACAAGCTCTAACAGCCGTCACGTACAGGAAGTGGTTACCGCTTCTCGTGAAGGTGGTGCTTCTCTGACCATCTTGTCAGGTATGGTAGCCGGTAACTTCAGCGCCTTCTGGAAAGGCTTGGTTATGGCTGGCTTGATGCTTGGCGGTGTCGTTGTCGCTTCCCATGGTCTCGATATTTTCGGCACTTACTCTTCAATCTTTGCCTTCGGTCTGGTTGCTTTCGGTTTCCTCGGCATGGGTCCTGTCACCATCGCTGTTGATAGTTATGGACCTGTAACTGACAATGCGCAATCAGTGTTTGAATTGTCACAAATTGAACAGATTCCTGAAATTTCTGCTGAAATTGAAAAAGAATATAACTTTACACCTGACTTCGAACAGGGAAAATATTACTTGGAAGCTAATGACGGCGCAGGAAATACTTTCAAAGCTACTGCGAAACCAGTGCTCATTGGTACCGCTGTTGTTGGTGCGACTACCATGATTTTCGCTATCATCATGTTGCTCAGCAAGTTCAATTTGATTCATCTAAGCCTTACCGATGCTCCGGTTATCCTTGGTTTCATCACGGGTGGTGCTGTTATCTATTGGTTCAGCGGTGCTTCAATGCAGGCTGTTACTACGGGCGCTTATCGTGCTGTTGAATTCATAAAGAAGAATATGAATTTGGATAAGGCAGAAGCTGATATCGAAGATTCTAAGACTGTTGTTAAAATCTGTACCAAATATGCTCAACAGGGTATGTGGAACATTTTTGCAGTCATTTTCTGTTTGACTTTAGCATTCGCATTCTTCGATCCTAATTTCTTTGTTGCATACTTGATTTCTATCGCAGTCTTTGGTTTGTTCCAGGCTATTTATATGGCTAATGCCGGTGGCGCTTGGGATAACGCAAAGAAAGTGGTTGAAGTTGATTTGAAAGAGAAAAATACAGAATTGCATGCCGCTACGGTTATCGGAGATACAGTAGGTGATCCTTACAAAGATACTTCTTCAGTTGCTTTGAACCCGATTATCAAATTCTCAACTCTTTTCGGAATGTTGGCGGTTGAAATCGCCATTCACATGAAACTGAAAGCTCAGGGTCTGTTGGACGCTGCAGGCAATTATATTGCCGATGGTGAACAATTGGCAACTTCTTTTGATTACACTCCGATTATCGGTCTCGTATTCTTTATCGTAGGTTTGATATTCGTTTACCGTTCATTCTACGGCATGAGAATCAAGAAATAATTAACGTCCGAAAATATATGAAACTGAAATTCATCGTCGTTGTCGCTCTCGCTTTGATGCCTTGTTTGCTTAGTGGACAATCAATTAGGCCGGGTAAGGATTTTGTCGATTCGGCAGCGACGATGGTGTGGACAGAAGTCAATATGTCCTGGCAATTTCCTATGGGTGATTTGCGAGAAATGTTCAAGATGAATGGCGCAGTCGGTACAGGCTTTACTGTCAAGACCGCTTCTAACTGGACTTTCGGGATTCGTGGTAATTATTGCTTTGGTGCCGCAATGCGTGATAATAGTGTCTTGGACATTTTGAAAGACCATAATGGATATACTTATAACTCTGATGGCTATAGCAATAAAAAGGATCTTGATACTGAAATTGAAGGGCGCTATTGGTATGCTGCAGCTGGTTTTGGAAAGGTGTTTTCCGTCAGCCGTTGGAAAAACTCTGGCATCTGGCTATATGCAGATTTTGGCATAGCACAACATAAAGTTTATCTTGGCTCACAAGTTGCGGATTATGTGCCTTTGCTTCACAACAACTACAAAAAATCTTTGGATCGCCGTTCTACAGGCTTTTGTATGTCACAGTCTATTGGCTATCTGTTTATTCAGCGCGTTCGTGTAGCTAGTTTTTATGTGGGCATAGAAATACGTGAAATGTGGACAAAACCCGATAGAAATTATATCATTGGTGTTGGCCCGACGGAAGATATGAAAACTAAATTCAGTGGGCTTTTTAGCATCAAAGCTGCTTGGTTGATTCCACTTTACGAAAAGAAAAAAGTATCTACTTTTTATATGTACTAATATGAGATTCTTTTATTCCATCGGAATATATTTTTATAATGCAGCAATTTATCTTGCTGCATTATTTAATTTTAAGGCACGCCTTTGGGTACGTGGCCGGCAAAATGTTTTTGATTTTCTTCGTGAAAAATGTGAGGGTAAATCCCATATTATTTGGTTTCATTGTGCTTCTCTCGGTGAATTCGAGCAAGGTAAACCCTTGATGCAGAAATTTCGTGCGGAACATCAAGAAAGTACGATTCTTGTCACATTTTTTTCGCCGTCAGGCTATGAAATAAAAAAGAATGATAAGGTGGCAGATATCATTTGCTATCTGCCTTCGGACACCCCATGCAATGCTAAAAGATTCATTGAAGTTGTTAAACCGGAAAAAGCCATTTTCGTTAAGTATGAATTTTGGTTTAATTATATTAATCAATTAAATATCAATAAAATAGATTTTTATTATATTTCTGCGATTTTTAGACCAACGCAGTATTTCTTTAAGCCCTGGGGGCGCTGGTTTGCTCGACAGTTGAAAAACTGTTCCTGTTTTTTTGTTCAGAATGAAGTATCTAAAAACTTGCTGAACAGTATAGGTATTGACAAAGTTAAAATTACTGGAGACACACGTTTCGATCGCGTGTATGACATCGCTCAGCAGTCGTATGAACTTGATTTTGTAAAGCAGTTCGCGGGTGATGATATAAAATTGATAGTTGCGGGTAGCACTTGGCCACCTGATGAGCAGTTGCTGAAATGTGTATTGGGACAATTATCTTCCAACTATAAAATGATTATCGCTCCTCACGAAACTGATGCCAAACGTATAGCGCAAATCAAGGAATTATTCTCTTCATTTTCAACGGTTTGTTATACCGAAATGGGGGATAAAAATTTATCTGATTATCGTGTTTTGATTATTGATACGATAGGAATTTTGAGTAAAATCTACAAATACAGCTATATTTCTTATATCGGTGGAGCTTTTGAAACGGGCTTGCATAACACCTTGGAAGCCGCTGTTTTTGGAGTGCCTTTGTTTTTCGGACCGCATTATGACAAATTCGACGAAGCAGTTCGTTTGGTCAAATTGCAGGGTGCATTTTCAATTACGGATTCTCAGCAATTGGTTGATAAATGTCGAAGCTATGAGCTATCAAACGAAACTTATGAAGCGACTTGTGAGATCTGCAAAAAATTTATTCGGAGCAACTTGGGAAGCTGCTCCGAAATAATGAAGGTTTTAACAAAATCGTAAATCTAAATTATTCGTCTTCGTTTAATGCCTTGATGCCAGGAAGAGCTTTGCCTTCAAGGTATTCGAGCATTGCACCACCGCCAGTGCTGATGTAACTGATGTAGTCGCTGAGGTCGAATTTGCTGATGGCAGCAATGGAATCACCTCCTCCAATAAGCGAATAAGCACCTGATATTGTGGTTGTTGCAACTGTAAGTGCGATGGCGTGGGTGCCGTTAGAGAATTTCTTCATTTCGAAAACACCAAGGGGGCCATTCCATAAAATCGTTCTTGAATTTTTGATGATGTCGGCGAACATACGGATGGTTTTAGGACCGATATCCATACCCTCCCAACCTTCAGGAATGTGGTTTTGGGTGGTAACGTAGGTGTTGGCGTTTTCATTGTATTTGTCAGCGCAGATATTGTCGATAGGCAGATAGAGGTTGATGCCTTTGAGGTGGGCTTTCTTAACGATTTCCTTGGCAACGGGGACCATATCAGCTTCGAAAAGTGAGTTGCCGATATTTACGCCGAGAGCGTTGAGGAAAGTGTAAGCCATACCGCCGCCGATGATGAGGTTGTCAACCTTATCCAGCAAATTGTTCAGAATGTTGAGTTTGCTTGATACCTTGGAACCGCCGATGATAGCCGTGAATGGGGTAATGGGACTTTGAAGCACGTGGTCAATGTTGGCTGCTTCGTTGTAAAGCAAATAGCCGGCATAACTTTTCCCGGGGAAACATTTAACGATGGTAGCCGTTGAGGCGTGTTCACGATGGGCGGTGCCAAAAGCGTCGTTAACGTAGCAATCGCCGAGGCGGGCAATGGCTTTGGCAAATTCAAAATCGCCCTTTTCTTCTTCGGCGTGGAAACGCAAGTTTTCGAGCAGTGCGATGTCGCCACGTTTGAGGTCAGCAACTTTCTTTTCGGTTTCGGCATCCAGAACATCACCCAGGAAAACGACTTCCTTGCCGAGAATTTCGGAAGTTTTGCTGACGATGTGACGCAATGAGTATTTATCGTTGACTTCGCCCTTCGGACGACCAAGGTGTGACATCAAAATGGCGATGCCGCCTTCACCGGTAATGGTGGCAATGGTTTCTTTAGTGCGCTCAATACGGGTGGTGTCGGTAACATTAAATTGTTCGTCCAATGGAACGTTGTAGTCAACACGGATTAAAACTTTCTTTCCGTTGAAATTGGTTTGGTCAATAGATTTCATATTTTTGATTTTTAAGAATTATGCTGATAAAATGGGTTAAAGTACCAATGCGTCGGCAACAACTTCGGCAATGGATTTTATTTCGACGTTGAGTTTGTAATGGTGGTTGATTTGGATGAGTTGATCAACGCAGTTGTGACAGGGTGTAATTACGACATTGGCTCCCGTTGCCCTAATTTGTTCGGCTTTGATTTCGCCGACTTTAAGGCGGCGTTCGTTATATTCGCTCATTGCCAGCATGCCGCCGCCGCCGCCGCAACAAAAGTTGTCGTTGCCGTACGGATTCATTTCGATGAGCTCGGGAACGACACTCTTGACCACATAGCGCAGCGAGTTGAAAAGTCCACCATTGCGAGTGATGTTGCACGGGTCGTGGATGGTGTATTTTTTAGTATTTAAATTTTTATCAACTTTGATGATGCCTTTTTTTAGATAATCTTCGATGAGTTCCACCAAAGTAATCATTTTGAAATTTGGTTTGGTTTTCAAGTAGTTGGGCGCTTCCCAGCGGAGCGCACGGGATCCGTGGCCGCACTCACCCAAAACCAAGGTCTTGCACCCCAGCTTATCCATTTCCTCGAACATGTTGCGAGCAATTTGCGTAGCTTCTTTATCATTACCGGAAAAGTAACCATAGTTGGTCACGTCGTACATTTTGGAGGAAAGTGTCCAGGAGGCTTTGGCCGCATAGAAAATCTTGGCGGCAGCGGCAATCGACAATGGAAAAAATTTGGGCTCGCGTGGGTTGAGCGTGTAAAGCATCTCCTTGCCGTTTTCGTTGAGCGGAATCTTGGCGTTTTCGTCTTCTACATCGTCTTGAAGGTCTTCTTCCATCCATTCGATGGTATCGACATATTCCTCTTCGGGGATGCCCATGTTGTTTCCCGTATTGATGGCGGCATCAACAGTAGACTGCAAAGATTTCGGAACAAATCCCATGGCAGCCAGCATACGGCGGCCTGTACGGACGATGAATGGGATGTCAACACCGATGGAGCAATGCTTAACGCAGCGGCCACACATTGTGCAAGAACCATAGAGAGAGTCAACCATCTCGGCCAAAGTTTCATCATCGAGATCACGCCCGTGGACCAACTTCGGCGCTACTTTGCCAATGAAAGTACAGTAGCGTCGGTAAATGGAAGCCACCATGTCAACTTTGTTGCCGGGAATATATTTCGGATCGTTGAAGGCTTTGTAAAACAGGCAGCTGGTACTGCATAGACCACAGTGTACGCAAGAATTCAGGTGCGTTACCAATTTGCTGTCAACTTTGGGTGAAAGTATTTTCTTGGCAATTTCAATGCGTTGAGGATCAATGATTTTCATTCAGAGTGATTTATGATGATAAGTTACGCGAGATTTTACAATGGAAAATTACCATCTGTCGTAATGGATGTTCTCAGGATTCCATTTGTCTTTGGGCTCACGGTTTTCATCGGGATACCCCATGGGGATAACGCATAGAACAACTTGCCCTTCTGGAATATTAAGAATGGTATTGATGGCGTTAACACGATCCATATTAGGATAGAAGCCAGTCCATACGGCTCCGAGTCCAAGTGCATGAGCTGCCAACAGGATGTTTTCGGTGGCAGCGGAGCAGTCGTCAACCCAGTATTCGCGAGCGGGACCATCGAGAGCCTTGCTCATATCGCCGCAAACAACGATGGCAAGAGGCGCTTTGGCGCACATCCCAGCATTGGGGTTGGCTTCGGCAATCTGGGACAGTAAATCTTTGTCTTTTACAACGATAAAACTCCAAGGACGGGTGTCACGAGCTGTGGGAGCAGCCATGCCTGCACGCAAAATCTTTTCAATGACGGCATCTTCAACGGGTGTCTCTTGGTAGGCACGTATGCTGGTGCGTGTCATGATGTTGTTCAATATGATGCCAGTAGTGTCAATGCATACAGGCTCTTCTTGTAATTCCGTGTTTTTTTGTTGGCAAGAGGTCATAATACTTGTGGCTAAAATTACGGTTAATAATGCGAATGTAAATCTTTTCATCTTTAAAATTCTTTTTTGAAATTAAAATGCAAATGTACACAATTTATTTCAACTTATGATTGTTTATAATATTATAATCTAAAAACATAAGCAATTAAAAAAAACATTGTATTTTTGTAAATTATAGTTATTAGAATCATTATGAAGAAGCAAATTCATCATATCGGGAAAATTGTTGTTTTGATAATGTCTATTTTGTTGATATTCAGTCAAATAGATTTAATGGCTCAATCTAAAAGCGCCAAACTGAAAAATGACAAGAAGAAAATTGAAACTGAAATTGCCAATACGCAAAAGCTTTTAAAGCAAACTGAAAAGAATAAAAACGCTTCTTTGCAACAAATCAGCATGTTGCGAAAGCAGATTTCCAATCGTGAGGCTCTAATTACTACACTCAATACTGAAATTTTTGAACTTGAAGAGGAACTGGCAATGAATATCAAATTGTCGCAGGAACTTAGTAAAAAACTAGAGTATATGAAATCAGACTATTCTCGGGTGGTTTATCTGGCTTATAAAAACCGAAATCTTATTGATAAAGTCACTTTTTTGCTCTCTTCCGATAATTTTTCTCAGATGTTTCGCAGGATTAAGTATTATTCTGTTTTTGCTGATAATGTGAAATATCAGGTGGAACAAATAGAAAAAACGCAAGAGGAAATTAAAATCAAGAACGAGGAAATTATTCAGATGAAAGCCGAAAAATTGGCGCTTTTGGAAGGTAAGGAAGTGGAAATCAAAAAACTGGAAAATGATAGAACTGTTACGACTAAAAAGGCTCAGGAACTGAAACAGAAAGAAAAACAATTGGCTGCGACACTGAAAGAAAAACAGCAAAAGCGTAAAGAATTGGATGCCGCTATCAAGAAAGCTATTGAGGCGGAAATTGTGGCAGCCAACAAGAAAAAAGCGGAAGAAGCGGCAAAAAAAGCCAAGAATGCCAATACTTCGAATTCAGCTAAAACAGGAACAAAGCCAAGCTCTTCCAATGAACTTATCCTGACTCCAGAAGAGAAAAATCTTAGCACTTCGTTTGTCAACAATAAGGGGAAACTGCCATGGCCAGTAGCAAAAGGTGCAAAAGTGGCAGATTTCGGCAGTTATCCTCATCCAGATGTGCCGTCAGTAATGATAGAAAACCGAGGAATTGACATCTTGGTTGAACCCAATACGCCTGTTAGAGCCGTCTTCCAAGGTGAAGTTACGGGTATTTTGGATGTCATGGGAACGAAGGTCTTGATGATTCGCCATGGCGAATATCTTTCGGTCTATCAGAATCTCGCTTCGGTCAGCGTAAAGAAAGGTGATAAGGTGAATACGAAACAAACCATCGGCACCGTTGGAAAATCAACCAGTAACAATACCTACGAATTGCACTTCGAGGTTTGGAAAAATAATACCTACATGAATCCAAATCAATGGCTTTCAGGTAGATAATGGAAATTTTATGGGATATCAAATCAAAAATATAAAATTCTTACAGTCGGAGACCGATTGGCGGAAATGTCCAACAGAACATTTTCCGGAATTTGCATTTATTGGTCGATCTAATGTTGGGAAATCATCGCTCATAAATATGCTGGCCAAACAAAAATCATTGGCTAAAACATCTTCAAAACCAGGCAAGACACAGACTATCAATCATTTTGAAGTTGATAAGCGTTGGTATTTGGTTGACCTTCCAGGCTATGGTTATGCTTCCATATCGAAAACGATGCGTGAAAAATGGGCCAAGATGATTGACAATTATCTGAATTTTAGAGAAAATCTGCAGATAGTTTTCGTCCTGGTAGACATCCGTCTTGAACCACAGCAAATAGATGTTGATTTCATCAATGCTTTAGGTGAAAAAGGATTACCCTTTTCCTTGATATTTACTAAGGCGGACAAGCTAAGCAAAAAGCGGGGTGAAGAAAATGTCAAGGTTTTTTGCAAGAAATTGTTGGAAAGTTGGGAGGAATTACCGCCATTTTTCATTAGTTCGGGTATGGATGGACAAGGCAGAGATGAAATATTAGATTATATTGACCAAATTAATGAAAGTTATTATCAGCATGAAAATCATATTGAAAATGAAGAATAATTATTCAAAAATATTGATTGCCATTGTTTTAGTTTCTATGATTATTTGCAATGGTTGTATGACGGCCAGAAAAAAGGCGGAATTGGCAAAAAATAAACCTTTGTTGGAAACTTATTGGCAACTCAAAAGCATCAAAGGTAATGCCGTTGGAGAAAGTCCCGTGCGTCCAAGTATTACTTTCCATTCTAATGGTCAATATGATGGCAAGCTGGGATGCAACAGCTATTTCGGAACATATTATACCCGAAATAATAATCACATCAGAATGAATTATGAGGGAGCTACTAAGCGGCTTTGTGATGATATGACAGTGGAAAAGGAATTTATGCTGAATTTGCATAACGATTTCAGGTCGTTTGAAATCCATACGGATACTTTGATTTTGAAAGATAATAAGAAAAATGCAATTCTGATGTTTATTGCGAGCGAAAAAGCAGTTAAAGCAGAAGAAGTTGAGCAAGAGTAATATTGAAAAATGAGAAATTACGCAGCTTTAATATCGGAAGAGCTTGGCTTGACGGAACAACAGGTGAAAAACACTCTCGAGTTGTTGGAATCTGGTGCGACGATACCTTTTGTTGCCCGATACCGCAAGGAAGTCACTGATAGCATGGATGAGGTGCAGATTGCGGCTGTGCGTGATTTGCATGCCAAGTGGGTGGAGTTGGATAAGCGTCGTGCTGCGATTTTGGACTCGATAAGAGAACAGGGAAAATTGACAACAGAATTGGAAGAAAAAATCGGCAATTCGCTTAAAATGAGTGAATTGGAAGATTTGTATTTGCCTTATCGCCCCAAACGTAAAACTCGTGCCACAATGGCCATCGAAAAAGGTTTGGAGGGTTTGGCGAAGATTCTGATGAAGCAAGCCCATATTGATGTTAAGGCTGCAGCGGAAAGATTTATTGATGAGAAGAAGGGTGTGAAGTCTGTTGAGGAGGCTTTGACGGGAGCTCGCGACATCATCGCGGAATGGGTTAGCGAAAATATCCACATCCGTGAAAGACTGCGTGTTAGCTTTAAGAATTATTCTGAAATTTCGACAAAGGTAATTAAAGGTAAGGAAGAGGAAGGGGAAAAATATACTATCTATTTCAATGCTACCGAAAAGTTGGCGAAAGCACCTTCGCATCGTGTGCTGGCAATGCTTCGAGGTGAAGAAGAAGGAATACTTCGTTTGTCTATTGCTCCCGATGAAGTCCGTGCCATAGAGATGATGGAACGCTTTTATCTTCGAGGTGAAAACGATAGTTCTGATCAAGTTCGCATGGCTTTGGCTGACGCGTACAAGCGTTTGCTGCAACCGCAGTTGGAGACGGAAATGCGTAAATTTTACAAGGAAAAAGCCGATGCGGAAGCGATAAAAGTTTTTGCCACGAATTTGCGACAGTTGTTGATGGCGGCACCATTGGGACAAAAAACGGTGTTGGCATTAGATCCAGGTTTTAGAACTGGCTGTAAACTCGTTATTTTAGACCCGCAAGGGAAATTATTGCATACAGAAACCATTTATCCTCATCCGCCACACTCCCAATATCGCTTGGCTTCCGACAAACTGAAAAGATTGGTTTTACAGTATAAAGTTGATGCCATTGCCATTGGTAATGGCACTGCGGGCCGTGAGACCGAAAATTTCGTGCGTCACATTCCTTTTGAACGCGATGTGATTGCTGTGGTGGTCAATGAGAGTGGCGCATCGGTTTACTCCGCTTCTGAAGTGGCACGTGCAGAGTTTCCCGACTACGATGTGACTGTCCGCGGGGCTGTCTCTATCGGACGCCGTTTGATGGATCCCTTGGCGGAGCTTGTCAAAATAGATCCAAAATCCATTGGCGTTGGACAGTATCAGCACGATGTTAATCAAGTGCGACTGCAAGACAGTTTGCAGGAAACGGTGGAGAGTTGCGTCAATCAGGTGGGTGTGGAAGTGAACACGGCAAGTAAGGAATTGCTGTCGTATGTGTCGGGTTTAGGTCCTTCGTTAGCGAAAAACATAGTGGATTACCGTAATGAAAATGGTCCGTTCAAAAACCGCAATGCACTGAAATTGGTGCCCCGTTTTGGTGCTAAGGCATTTGAACAGGCAGCGGGTTTCTTGCGTATCCGCGATGCTGAAAATCCTTTGGATGCCAGTGCCGTTCACCCCGAAAGTTATCCGGTGGTGAATGCAATGGCGATAAAGGCTGGTTGTACCATTAGCGAATTGATACAACAGTCAGAATTTCGTAAAAAACTGAATCTGAATGAATTCGTAACTGAAAATGTCGGTTTGCCAACCTTGAATGATATTATGCTGGAATTGGCAAAACCTGGGCGTGATCCGCGACAGAATTATGAGATTTTTGAATTTGACAAGTCTGTGACTACTATCAATGATTTGAAGGAAGGGATGATTTTGCCAGGTATCATTACCAATATTACAAATTTTGGTTGTTTTGTAGATATTGGCGTCCATCAGGATGGTTTGGTGCACGTGAGTCGTTTGGCTAATAAGTTTGTCAAGGATCCCAACGAAGTGGTAAAATTGAATCAGAAGGTGATGGTGAAGGTTTTATCGGTGGAAATTGACAGAAAAAGAATAACTTTGTCGATGAAAGACGTATAATAATTGCCCATGAAAAGATTGTTCAATATAGGTCTGTTGCTGTTAGGGCTTTGCCTTTCAAGTTTGAGCTTGAAAGGGCAGATGTATGTTATGGGCAATAATGGGACGATAACGACTTGTGCAGGTACATTTTATGACCCTGGTGGAACGAACAATTATAGTAATAATTTGGATGTCACACAAACTATTGTGGCAGGGAATGGAGAATGCCTTAAGGTTACATTCACTTCATTTCAATTGGAGAGTAACAGATATGATTATCTGATAATTTATGACGGTCCAAATACACAATCGACACCGATTGGTGCTTATTCGGGAAGTGAATCGCCAGGTGTGATACAGAGCACTTTCTCAAGTCTTACTTTTGTTTTTCATTCGGATGGAAGTTTAAATTATTCAGGCTGGGTTGCAACCATTTCCTGCTGCGAGCCTGGAGAAGGCGGTGGTGGTGGCGGAGGTTCTATCACTACAAATTGTGTGTCAACCGATGTGAATTCGCCTTGTTTTCCCGATAATTTGCATCCTTTTTGTACCGATGAAAATCCTTATGGTGTAACTTACCATCCCGGCACGGAGGGCAATGCCAGTAATTTCTTCGGTGTATCCTCCAATTCTCATGTGGGTTGTTTGTATAATACGCCAGCCCCAGCTTGGTATTTTATGCAAATAGATCACGATGGCAGTTTGATTTTTGATATCCAAGCTACTCTGGATGTGGATTTTGCTTGCTGGGGACCTTTCCACGCTAATACAAGACAGGAATTTATTGATAGTTTGTGTTGTGGTTATTATGTTTTGAACAAAGATCAACATGGTAACAATACTTCTTCAACAGAACATTATCCTTATGGAAATTTGGTGGATTGTAGTTATTCTGCCAACCATACAGAAACTTGTCATATTCCCAATGCCCATGCCGGAGAGTGGTATTTGTTGCTACTGACGAATTATTCTCGAGTTTCAGGTACGATTACATTTACTTCTTCCTCGTCTTCAACAGCTACGACCAATTGTAGTCTATTGGCACCTATTACCAGCAATGGTCCCTTATGCGAAGGAGGAACCTTGGAATTAACCTGTCAAAATCCGGTTGCTGGAGCCACATATAATTGGTCTGGTCCTGGAGGTTGGACTGCCACAACGACAGTTCCTACGGTTTACAGAGATAATGTCAGCGTTAGCGATGCCGGATCTTATACTCTTAATCTCATTGTGGAAAATCAAAATGTTAACCCGTCCACAGTGGATGTTGTAATTAACTCTTATCCTAATGTTGTACTAACGGCTACGTATGATACGATTTGCCGCGGCACTCAAACCACACTGAGAGCAACTGGAGCAACAACCTACACGTGGAACCCAGCGGGAACCACTGCCGCGCAACGTAACGTTTCTCCGACTGCCACAACAACATATATTGTCACAGGAACAGCCAATGGTTGTAGCAGTTCGGATACATTAACCATTGTGGTCAACCCAAAACCTGTGATTACGGTTACTATTGACCCTATTTCTAATTATATTTGTAATGGAGATACGGCGGAATTTATTGCTTCGGGTGCTGAAACTTATGTATGGAGGAAAGGAACAACAATTGTTTCAACAGATTCGAATTTGATAGTCAGTCCTTCTCAAACTACCAGTTATACGGTTACGGGAACTTCAACAGAAGGTTGTACCAATACGCTAACGAGAAGTATACAAGTCAGACAGCGTCCAACGGTTACGGTACAAGTGAGCCCGACAGACCATACGGTTTGCTTGGGTGATACGGCTCGACTCACAGCTAACGGTTGTGCAAATTATCAATGGTTTAAAGGAAATGTTCCTTTAACTTTTAATCAAATAATGTATGATACTCCTACCGATAATACTAATTATACGGTTATTGGAACTGACGTCAATAGTTGTACAGATACGATGTCTGTGGATATTTTTGTGGTGCCTATCCCGCAATTGGAAATTGTGGCAACTCCTGCTAATCGGCAAATTTGTTCAGGAGATTCAGCCGTGTTGAGTGCTTCGGGGGCTCAAGACTATATCTGGCTTGCTATTTCCGATACTATCGGGAATGATGATTTGTTAGTGACTTCTCCAATACAAAGCACCGAATATAAATTGATAGGCATCTCTCCTCAAGGTTGTTATGGTGAAGAGACATTGACCATTATTGTTAATGAGAATCCACAGTTGAGCATAACTTGCAATCCGCAAAGTCATGGTATTTGTATTGGTGATACGGCCCGTCTTAGCGTATCTGGCGCAACAAATTATCAGTGGATTCAAGGAGAATCGGTTCTTTCTGTTCAAGATAATTTAGATGTTTATCCATTGCAAAATTCTAATTATAAGGTTGTTGGGACAACGTTGGAGGGTTGCCAATCGGTTGATAGCATTACGGTGTTTGTTTATCCCCTCCCTGAGATTTCGGTTACTGTGGTTCCTGCTGAAGGTGTTGTATGCAATGGAGGAGATGCCACATTAACGGCATCGGGTGCGGCAACATACACTTGGTGGAATGATGATAATTTATTGGTTTCGTTGCCGGTACTGACCATTAACCCCACGCAGAATACTGTCTATACTGTGATAGGAACTTCCGGGGAGGGCTGTACTTCATCGGCGAGCCAGCAGTTGTTGGTGCATAATGTATCACCGGAAAGTATGAATGCCGAGACTTGTGATGATTATGAATGGAATGGTGTAACTTATACTGAATCTGGAACTTATACTTACATTCACGATGATTTGACAGGTTGTGAACAGGTGGACACGCTGCATCTGATCATTCATCGTGCGGTGCATCATTCTGAGCATGTGGAAGCTTGTGTTGCCTATGAATGGCACGATATCGTTAGAACGCAAAGCGGAACATATTTATATGCCTTTAATGATGCGAACGGATGTCAAGAAGTTGATACTTTACACTTGACCATTACGCAGTTGACACCTGAAACGCAAACCATAGTTTCGTGTGAGCCATTCACTTGGCATAATCAGGTATATGATCAAAGTGGTGTTTATCTTTACCCGCATCAAAATGAATACGGTTGTGATGAAACGGATACGTTGAAATTGCGAATTACGGCGGCACCGGAAATTACCATCACGCAGTTGATGAATGCCACATGTAATGAGAATAATGGAGAAGTGAAAGTTGAGGTTGACGGTGGCCTTGAACCGTTGACTTATACTTACCAGCCACAGGGGGTACCAGCGGGTTTCGATAATTTGGCGCCTGGAAGTTATGATTTGCACGTTAGCGACTCGATAGGATGTGGTGATGATGTGCAATTTGACATTGAAAATATTATTCATCACGTTCAGTTAGTGGAAACGACTCAATCTCATTGTGGGCGTCCGGATGCGTCCGCGACGATTGCGGTTTCCGGTGGTTATGGAGAGTTTACCTACGAGTGGCCGGCGGGCGCCGAGTCACACGGCATGTCGGCGGACCACCTGCCCGCCGGCCAGCATTCCGTCGCTGTCATCGATAGCAATGGCTGCCAAATCAACCTGCCGTTCGCTATTACCGAAGTGCCTGGCCCTTCCGCTTGCTTCTTCTTCTCGGCGGCTAATAGTGCCACGGTTACGGTTCTAAACTGCACTCAACAAAATGTCCTGGACTGGCACTGGACTTTGGGTAATGGTACCGAATCCGATGAATGGCAGCCTACGGTAACTTACGAAGGCCCCGGACACTATCCTGTCAGCCTTTGGGTGGAAGATGCTTTCGCTTGCGAAGATTCCGTGACCATCATGTATGTCATCCAGGAAGTTCCGTCTTTCTATCTGCCTTCAGCTTTTATCCCTGAAAGCGATATTGCAGAAAATAGAGTTTTCAAACCTATTGGCAATTCCATTTCTGATGAAGATTATCTGATGCAGATTTTTGATAGGTATGGCGGCCTTGTCTTTACAAGCTCTCAACCTGACTTCGGTTGGGATGGAAAAATCAATGGCAAATTTGCTCCACAAGGACATTATGCTTATCAAATCACATATCGTGATATTGATGGGGTTCCGTATTCACGACATGGTAGCGTTTTATTGATAAGGTAAATTTGTACTGAAAGATTCCATTTTTCTTATGATAAATTTTTAAATGATGAAAATATTACCATTAAAAACAATCTTGTCTTTTGTATTTGTTGTCATAATGACAATTTGTTCTTTTGCACAAGATGTTATTGTTTTGAATGATGCATCTAAAATTCAAGCTAAAGTTTTGGAAATAGGTGTGAATGAAATCACGTACAAAAAATGGAACTTTCAAGATGGCCCAAATTATAAGGTGTTGAAAGAAGATGTTTCCTTTGTTGAATTTGCAAATGGTGAGAAAGAAGTGTATAATCAGACTAACGATAAACAGCACAATTCAGAGACAGAACCAACGCGAGAATCTCAAAAGAAATTTAAATCCCATATTCCAAGAACTCTTTTTAATACTTATATTGAAGTCGGATGTCCGTTTTCTGCTTTTGAAGCAGGACCTTCTTTGAATTTCACTTTAGGAGCTCGTTTTTATGATTATGGATTTGCGGGTTTATGTGTGGGCTCAGATGCGTTATTTGTGACCTATTTTAGTTATTGGGATGCGGTAAATATTCCAATTCTATTAAATCTTAGAGGATATTATCCAGTAAACGAAAATGTTTATCCATTCTTGGATTTTTCGGTTGGGGTAAATGTAATTATAGGTAATGTTTTATATTACAATAATTATGGATACTACAATGATATTGTTATTGGCCCAACTGGGCGAATTCGTGTCTGCGCAGGTGTTGAATATAAAAGATTTACAGCAGCCTTAGGATACGATTTTATAACTTCTGGTTATGGTTCTAATGTGCATTTGGGTTATGCCAAAATCGGTATAAAACTTGGAAAATTAAAATAGGAAAATCAATTATTAATATTTAACTCCGACGTCCCAACGGAATATAACAGGGATTGATGTTATGAAAAAAATCACATTGTTATTAACGGTATTTGTACTGGTCTTTGCTTTTACTTCCTGCAATAAGGAGGGCAAATTTTCACCCAAGAAAAAAATCGATAAAATCTATTACGAACAAAACAACTCTAATCAAGGGAAAACTTTGAGTGAAATGTGGCATTGGAATGGCAAGCAACTTCAATCCATTGACTATTACAACAATGGAACATTATATTCAACTAATAATTTTACTTATACAAAAGGACGCATTACCCGTATTGATGATTATAAAAATTCAGAATATGTCGAATTTATATACGATGGCGGAAAGTTGTCAAAATGTTCAAGATACTATGAAGGAAAACTTATTGACGAATGTGTCTTCAAACATAAAGGCAATAAAATCGTTTCTATATCGGAAACATATTTTTACTATTATAAGCAAGAAAACAAAGATTTGAAAATTGTATCTAATCCTTTGCGCTTTGTCTTGTCAGAGTCCATCGTTAGAGTTATGGATAAAAATAGAGCGAAGGCAGCTGATTCAAAAGGCTCGCAGACTTATACTACCGATATAGAATGGGATAAAGATAATATCTCTAAGGTGAAAGTTGTTGACGGAAACGTGGTCGAAGAAGAAAAATTCACTTACGACAAAAAGAATAATCCTTTTTATGGTATGCTTGACGAGTATTTTGACCATAGTTATTTCTCTAAAAACAATGAAATTTCTGCTACTTTTACAGATTATTATGAAGGAGAAGTATCGACGAGTGTTACTAATTACACGTATACTTACGATGGTAATTATCCTATCGTTAAACATGCCATTTATGATAATGAATCTTGGACTTATTATTACGAATATTTAAAATAGCATATTTTAACCTGAATTTTCAACTCTGGATTGGTGCGTGCCAATCCAGAGTTTTTTTGTATCTTCGCAACTCAAAATATGATGCCTATAATAATAGATAAATTATTGTGTTAGAAATAGTTAAACGTCATAAAAAACCAACATCGAGTCGGAAACACCGCCGTAAGGTTACGATGAGAGCCATTCGCTGGAAACAGGATAGCTTTAATCGTAACCTCAAAAAACAGGTGCGAGACCTTGCCGTTGTGCGACACCTGACACGCTACAATGCAATGAAACGCAAAGCCAGCCAGAGCAATGAATTTGTTCGCGGACTGATGACGGGCAAGTCCATCGGTTTGGGCTACGTTCCAGTGTCATTTACCTTTGGATTGGTAGCTGTGCAAATGGGTTTCGATCCGTGGGTGGCAGTTTTCATTTCATTGACAAATTTGGCTTCGGCGGGTCAGTTCGCAGGCATTCGTATGATCTCTGGCGGCGCCGCTGCCATCGAGTTGGCAATGACGACCATTGTCGTTAATATTCGTTATTTCCTGATGAGCCTTTCGCTGACGCAGAAAATTGACACTAAAATGCCTATCTGGAAACGCTGTATCATGGCTTTTGGCGTTACGGACGAGATTTTCGCCCTTGCCGCCATGGAGAAAAAAGATGTCAGCTTCCCTTTTTTCGGTGGCTTGATGACTTGCCCTATCGTTGGCTGGACCCTCGGCACTTTCCTCGGTGCTTTCGCTGCCGGACTGATGCCGCCAATGGTGCAGGCTTGCATGGGTATCGCCCTTTACTGTATGTTCATCGCTATCATAATTCCACCATCACGCACCAACAAGGACATCACTTACGCCATATTGATAGCTTCAGCATTGTCTTGTCTTTTCAAATATGTGCCGTTCATCAACAAGATTTCTCAAAACGGTGGTGGTTGGTCTTTGATTGTTTCTGCCATTGGCGCAGCAGCCATTTGTGCAACTTTCTTTAAAACCAAAGAACAAACTGAAACGGAAACAGGAAAGGAGGTGCTGCAATGATAACATTTACTTCCGCAGGAATCATGCTCGCCGTAATGGCACTGACAACCTACTGTATCCGTGTAACGCCGATGGCACTCTTCCATCGTAAACTCGAAAATCAGTGGTTCAAAGACTTTATGTTCTATATTCCTTTCTGCGTTTTGGCAGCTATGACATTCCCCGACGTGCTTTATTCAACGAAGAGTTTGACCTCGGGTATCGTCGCTACTGCTGTCGCACTGATTATGTCGTGGCGCAGACGTGACCTTTTGGTTGTCGCTATTGGGGCTGTTTTGGCAGCGGTTTTGACTGAATATTTTTTGATGTTATTCTAAAATAATAATGAATAAACCCAAAGTTTTGATGGCCATGAGTGGCGGTATCGACAGCAGTGTGGCTGCTATGCTCCTACTGGAGCAGGGCTGTGATTTGGTCGGTGTCACTTTCCGTACCTACGATGGTGGACAGACCTCTGGTTGCGGCAATATTTCAGCTGCCGACGAAGCTGCCGCAATCGCCGCAAAGCTGGGCATACAACATCACGTTGCAGACTTTCGTCAACTTTTTCACGATAATGTCGTTTGCAATTTCATCAATGAATATATGCACGGCCGCACGCCTAACCCGTGTGTTCTATGCAATTCAACCATTAAATGGGGTTTTCTGCTGAAATTGGCCGACGAACTCGGCTGCTCGCACATCGCTACAGGACATTATGCTAAAATCGTTCAGCATCAAGGTCATTGGCATCTGGCAGAAGCTGCTGATAAACTCAAAGATCAGACTTATTTCTTGTGGATGCTGACAGAAGAAAACCTGTCTCGTACTATTTTCCCATTAGGCGAATTTACGAAAGAGCAAATTCGTCAAATGGCTGCTGAGCGCGGTTTTGTCAAATTGTCTCAAAAAGAGGAAAGTCAGGAGATTTGTTTTATTCCCGACAATAATTACAGACATTTTTTAGCAGAACATGTTCCTGATTTCGAGCAAAAATGTGTGGCTGGAGATTTCTTGGATACCCAAGGGAAAATAGTAGGCAAACACGAAGGATTCCCAAATTATACCATCGGACAGCGGAAGGGCTTGAAAGTGGCTTTTGGTGTGCCAAAATATGTGGTTTCCATCAACGCCGATAAAAACCAAGTGGTTTTGGGCGATCGCGAAGACTTGTACCAGCATGAGTTGGTGGCGTCACATTGTCGCTGTGCCAATCTGGAATTATTAGGCGAGGGACATTGCCTCGCCCGTATCCGCTATCGCAGTAAGGCCACAGCTGCCAAAATTACGGTTGAAGAACCGTCTGTTGATAATCTTACCTTGAAAATCAATTTCGATGAAGCGGTTTGGGGCGTTACGCCAGGCCAGTCGTTGGTCATTTACCGTAACGGAATGGTAATTGGCGGCGGAATCATTGATTAATTTCGTTGTAAAGACGCACGGCCGTGCGTCTTTACAAAAATAATAATTGTGGAGGCGTGATATGCGACGTCTCTTGTGTATTTGAAAAAATCGTATCTTTGCATTTTAATACTAAAAAAATGACGAAGCCTTTGTATTCCATCGTGGTGTCGGTTTTCAACGAAGAAGCCGTCTTGAGAAATTTTCATGACGTACTTTCCAATGTGCTCGACACTATGAATGCTGACTTCGAAATTCTCTTTGTCAATGATGGTAGTCGCGACCAAAGTCGGCAGTTGCTGTCCCAGTTGGCTGCCGAGGATAATCGTGTTAAAGTGATACACTTTTCACGCAATTTTGGTCACGAGGCGGCCATGCTGGCGGGCATCGACCATAGCCGCGGCGAGGCTGTCGTCTGCCTTGACGCTGACTTGCAGCACCCACCGAAACTCCTTCCCGAAATGTTTGAAATGTGCCGCCGCGGCACCGACATCATTACGATGAAACGCAATTCCCGCGCCGATGGCAGTGCATTCCACCATCTTAATTCCAGATGCTTCTACCGTTTCATTAATAAAATGTCAGATGCTCAACTCCAAGAAGGAGCCTCTGACTTTTTCCTCCTTTCCCGGCGCGTCGTCGAAGTGCTGAAATCTGACTTTCGTGAGCGCACTCGATTTCTTCGAGGAATTATTCAAATTATTGGTTTCCAATCCGATAGCATAGAATATGATGCTCCACAGCGAGCTGCGGGTGAAAGTAAATATTCTTTCACAAAATTATTCAAATTTTCCTTGGCGGCAGTGGCGTCTTTTTCAAAACTACCTCTCAAAATTGGTATTTACACAGGCCTGATTTTTGTGTTGCTCAGCATCATCCTCATCATCTATTCCCTGGTGATGTGGTTTATCGATACGCCCGTGTCTGGTTATACGACCCTCATCATTTTTCTCAGTGCGTTTGCAGGCATTCAGCTTTTTGTCACCGGTGTCATCGGTTATTATATCGGCTTCATTTTCGATGAGGTGAAACAACGGCCATTGTATATCATCGATCAAATTGAAAGCCATGAGTAGAAGAGAGAAAATTTGTTGGATTGTCGCCTACATTGTTACAGCGATATTGACATTGTTGCCTTTTTTTCAAATAGGTTTTACTACTTCCGATGATTTTCAATACTACAATACAGCCCATCAGAATTTGGATTATTGGCTGATGGATGCAAAAGCCTATGCTCACGATGCAGGTCGATTTTACTTCCTCATCACCAAGTACTTTTATTATGTTCCATATCTTATTGATAGTTTTATTTGGACAAAATTCGTGCAGTATACGATGTTGGCTGTCTGCTTTCTTTTGTTCACTTATTTGATATATAGGATATTCAAATCGCAGCGATTGGCGGCTTTGACGCTGTTGCTGCTGATATTTAACCTGGGAATCGGTTATGGATATTTATATTTCCCCGCCGCCTATCCTTTTTATTTTACCTTCAGTCTAAGTATTTTCCTGACGGGAATCATTCTGTTCCTGAATTATGTTGAAAAAGGAGGATATGGGAAGGTTTTATGGGGAGCCGTTATGTTTTTTATATCTTTCCTTTTTTATGAAAACTACCTTGTTTATTCCGTCTTTTTCTGTGCTTATATTTTAATTAGGAATTGGAAATCAGATGGCTTTAAGCGCTTGTGGGTCAGTAAGCAATTTTATAGGGAATTGTTGCCGACAGTTTGTGTCATGTTGGTTTATCTAACCTGTTATATCGGCTATCGACAATATTTGATTCATACAATCGATGGTATTGTTCTTTATGGTGGTGCTACACTTTCTGGAAATTTTTCCTGGGCAAATTTCTTCAGAATTATATATAAATGTACTATCTATAATCTGCCTGGTGAAATTTATTATTACGATAAATATCTAGTAGCCGAAAATTCTTTGTCGCTGACAGGTCATAACGATGTGATTTTTTACATTCTAACCCATGCTTCTGTCATTAGTTATCTCAATGCGCTTATACAATGCGTTATTCTTTGGTACTTGATGAAGAATCTTGATGGTAAAAAAATCAAGTGGTCGTATGTTATTTGGGGTATTGTGGCGGCTTTGCTTTTGGCTAATATGTCGCATGTCCTTATTGCCATTACAAATAAATATAATGGAGAGTGGGCACATTGGATTAGAGCCTATGTCACTTCATTTTTCTCCTATTTTTGCATTATGCTGGTGATCGCCCTCGGCATTGTTGGCACGTTGAAAATTTGCAAAACAAAAACAGCAAGGTATGTCGTCGGCATTCTTTGGTGTTTGGTTATTTTTTGTTTTTCAATTGTCAATACTTATACCAATGAACATATTGGCCGTGAATGGCAGAAAAGCCAGCATCGTATAGACGTTGTCAATATGATTGGGAAACAAGGATTTTTTGAACGTTTGCCCCAAAATTCCATTATCTATACGGAACAAATTCATAAAACTTCAGATTTAGGTTACTCAATTTGTGAGGCCAACAAGGATTTTGAAGATCTGATCACCCATCATTCAACCTATTTTCAAACCTTTGCATATGATACGCTTGCCTTATGTCAAGCAGTGGATAATTTATCAGATACATTGATATATTTCATCCAGGCGACTGAAACTAAAAAGGCTGGCGAATTGATGCTGGTTTTGTCGCATATTTCGTATTTCAATGCGGATAATCCTACCGCGTCAGTGGCGGATTCCGCTGACATTTTTTACTATTCTCCAACTAAGGATTTTACCTTGTACGAGCGGCTTTATAGTAAAACCGATTCCGCCCAAATCAAAATATATAGCATTTACTCCTGTAACAAACATAACGAATTGTCTCATATCCATTTGGCGCACGAAGGCATAGATCCTTTAAATTTTAGTATCAGTAATATGATTACTAATGGAAATGAAACCATTTGGATACCATAATAATTGATGAAATGGAAGAATATCAGTCTGCACTTAATGTTCAAGAAGGCATAGAACAACCTGTTTCTGTCAATCCGTATTTTAAACGCAAGAAAGCAACACGGCGAGCGTTGGATGTTGATGATTTTGTGCGTGGCATTTTGTCTCACGACAGAGTGATTCTTAGTCAGGCCATCACCTTGGTGGAAAGCACGAATCCAGAGCATTTTGAAAAAGCGCAGGCGGTAATAGAACAATGTTTGCCACATTCCGGCAATTCCGTGCGGGTGGGCATTACAGGAGTTCCGGGCGTCGGGAAAAGCACGTTCATTGAGAGCTTCGGCTTGCATCTGACTGGTCTTGGACATAAGGTGGCAGTGTTGGCTATTGATCCCAGCAGTGAGCGCTCTAAGGGTAGTATCCTCGGCGACAAGACCCGTATGGAATACCTTTCCGCTGATCCCAATGCGTTTATCCGTCCGACACCTTCTGGACTTACCCTTGGCGGTGTGGCACGTAAAACCCGCGAAACTACCATCCTCTGCGAGGCTGCTGGCTTTGATGTCATTCTCATCGAAACTGTCGGGGTGGGGCAGTCCGAAACCATTGTCAAATCTATGGTTGACTTTTTCCTTCTGCTGATGTTGGCTGGTGCCGGCGACGACTTGCAAGGCATCAAACGTGGCATTATGGAAATGGCCGATGCCCTTGTCATCAATAAGGCCGATGGCGATAATTTGGGAAAGGCAACCGCTGCCAAAGCACAGTATAAATCTGCACTCAAACTCTTTCCGCCCAACGCGAACGGTTGGGAACCCATCGCCGATATTTGTTCTGCCATTAACAACGATGGCATTGACAATGTGTGGAATATAATCTGCCAGTTTGTCAATCTGACGAAGAGCAACGGATGTTTTCTCAAACAGCGTGATGAACAGCTCGTTACCACTTTCCACGACTGGGTTGATTTTACCATAAAAAATAATTTTTACTCCAATAATGCCGTAAAAAATAAAATTTCAGAATTGATTCAATCTGTAAAAGATAAAAAAATATCTCCATATCAAGCTGGTACTCAGTTGATTAAATCTATTTATCAAAAATAACTTTGTAATCAAAAAAAATTGCTTATCTTTGTCGTTCTAAAATTCTTAGACTATGAAAAAAGCGCTTTTAGTTATTGGAATGGTAGTTTTGGTATGCTTGAGCTTGGTATCTTGCAAAAAAGAATGCTATTGCGATTCATATCGTATTGAAACCGGAAATGTGATTAACAACATCGACGTAGGTCCTGCTACAAAGAAGGAATGTGCCGACTTGAGTGTTGTTAAAGAAGTTCAAATTTACACTGGCACTTTCCACGATTCACTCGTTTGCCACCAATAAACCATTTATTAAAATGAAAAAAGTTCTTACCCTCATTGGCATTTGTGTTGCCGTGGTTTTTTGTGTGTCTTCGTGCAATAAAAAATGTATTTGTACCACACAAATGCCTGGTTTTGAAGATGATATAGTTGTCTACGAAAAACCTTCAATAAAGAAGGCTTGCAAAGTTTACCAAGATAATCAAAACAAGTTGGTTGAGCCAGCTGGCGGTAAAGTGGCTTGCGTTTTTGAATAATCGTCAGAAATTTAAATTTAAAAGTATGAAAAAATTACTTTTATTGTTGGTAGTAGCTACTGTTGCAGTAGTGTTTTCATCTTGTACTAAAAAGTGCAGCTGTACTTTGATGAAAAATGGTAATGCTGTTGAAAATGCCACTTCTTTCGAGCGCGAATTGGACAGCCCTTACGATCAATGCGCCGCTATGGGCAATTTCGACGAAGACAGTCAAACTGGCATTCAGTGCAAATAAGTAATTCTATTAGTGAGCTTCAAACCAGCTCTTTCCTTCATTGATTTCCACATCCAAAGGAACGTCTATCTGTAAGGCTTCGCCCATCAGTCTTCGTACCATTTCTTTTATTTCAGGTACAGCAGATTTTTCGACCTCGAATACCAATTCATCGTGTACTTGCAGCACCATGCGGCATGACAAATGCTTCTGTTTTATTTCGTTGGCGATGCGTACCATCGCGATTTTGATGAGGTCGGCGGCGGTGCCTTGTACTGGCGCATTGATGGCATTCCGTTCCGCCGCCTTCCGCAAAATGGCATTCGCAGAGTTAATGTCCTTGATGTAACGTCTACGCCCCAACAAAGTTTCAACATAGCCATTTTTACGTGCAAATTCCATCGTGTCAAGCAGATACTGACTGATTTTAGGGAAACTCCCAAAGTAGCTTTCGATGAGTTCGCGGGCTTCCTTCTGCGGAATGTGCAAGCGTTCGGCCAAGCCGAAAGCTGACATGCCATACAAAATTCCAAAGTTCACGGTTTTGGCATTCCTGCGCATCGTGCTCGTCACTTCGCTTTCGTCAACGTGATAAATGTGTGCCGCCATCGCCGAGTGAATGTCTTTGTGCTGTCGGAAGGTTTCCATCATCCGCTCATCACGACACATGCATGCCACCAGTCGAAGTTCAATTTGCGAGTAATCTGCAGCCATAATGACGTGGTTGTCGTCGGGGGCGACAAAGGCCTTGCGGATATCACGGCCACGCTCCGTGCGAATTGGAATGTTCTGCAAGTTGGGATTGACAGAACTTAAACGCCCGGTTGATGTAACTGTCTGCGTATATGTTGTATGTATGCGACCAGTCTTGGGATTGATCAGTTGAGGCAACGCATCAATATAGGTGGATTTCAGTTTTGAAAGCTGGCGCCATTCCAGAATTAGCGGCACAATGGGATGCTTGTTGACGAGTTTGTTGAGAACTTCCTCTCCCGTCTGATACTGCTTGGTTTTAGTCAGTTTGGCATTTTCGATGATGCGCAGTTTTTCAAACAGCACTTCGCCCATTTGTTTCGGCGATCCGATGTTGAAGTTTACTCCCGCCAAGGCGTAAATGTGTTCTTCCAGACTGGCAATGTCACTGGCCAAAGTCTGAGAATTCTGTTGCAGAACTTCAGTTTCCAGTTTCACGCCCGTGTATTCCATATCCGCTAAAACTTGCTCCAGCGGCATTTCAATATCAGTGAATAATTTGGTTAATTTGTTGTCATTCAGCTCTTTGTAAAAAATAGGATACAACAGGGCATACATTTCCACCCGTTCACAAACACGCTGGATATTATCGGCAGTATCAGCCAGTAATTCATAATTCAGATAGCTTTCACAAAGAATTTCCAGTTTGTGTTGATTTTCGGGTTGAATTAGATAATGGGCAATTTGCAAATCGATGAATTCTACAGTGGGATTCAGTTTCAATCCGTAGAAAAACTTGAAAGTAGGTTTCATCGCGTAGGAAACAATGTCGTTTTTTTGCTCAAAAATGAATTTTAACAAGGTCCTGAAACGGTTGGCATCTTCCAGCAGATGATAATAAATAGTGGACCGATCAGTGGCAAAAGCAAAGCCTGCGATTTTATCATTCATCAAAATCCAGTCGAAGAAAATGGTAGCGTGACTATCTATTTTTATATCTTCTATAGAATTGATTTTTAAATGATTATGTTGAAATGAAGCGAAATTTTCGCGAATTATTTGCGCTGTAGTTTCTTCTTGATCCTTTGTTGTTGGGGAAGCAAAAAGGTCAATTTGATTTTCGTCGGTGGAAGTGGCTTTGGAAGTGGGAAGAGAAAGGTCGTTGAAGACACGTCGTTGTAGAGTGCGGAATTCGAGTTCATCGAAGATGGCTTTCAGTTTTTTGGGATCGGGCCCATTGTATTTCATTTGTTCGAAATCACACATTACAGGAACATCCAAAATAATGGTAGCCAACATTTTAGACATCAGTGCCTGTTCTTGGTTTTCAACGAGAGCTTCTTTCAATTTGACATTGCCCACTTGGTCGATGTTGGCGTAGATATTTTCGATGGAACCAAACTGAGCGATGAGTTTTTTAGCCTTAACTTCTCCCACGCCGGGAACACCGGGGATATTGTCGGCACTATCTCCCCAAAGTCCCAGAATGTCAATCAATTGTTCTGGCTTTTGGATGCCATATTTTTCGCAGATGGCGGCAGTGTCGACCACTTGTGCCGGCTGCCCGAATTTGGCGGGCTTATACATGAAGATGTTGTCGGAAAGCAGCTGGCCGTAGTCCTTGTCGGAGGTCATCATATAGACTTGGAAGCCTTCGATTTCGGCTTTTTTGGCGAGGGTGCCGATAACGTCGTCGGCTTCGTAGCCGTCCATCATCACCATTTGAATATTGAAGGCATCGATGATGCGTTTGATATAAGGGATGGAATTGATGATGTCATCGGGGGTGGCTTCACGGTTGGCCTTGTAAGCGGCGAAGTCGGCGTGGCGCAGGGTAGGGGCGCCAGTATCGAAAGCCACTGCAATGTGGGTAGGCTTTTCCTGTTGCAGAACTTCATACAAAGTGTTGGTAAAGCCCAAAGTCGCTGAGGTATTAACGCCTTTAGACGTAATTCTCGGTGATTTAACCATTGCGTAGTAAGCCCGATAAATCAGGGCCATGGCATCCAGAAGGAACAGCTTTTTCTGCATCTTAATAAGAATTTGAAGATGCAAATTTACGGATTTTTTTGGTAACTAAATAATGTTTCCGTTCATTATGTTTTGCTTGAAAGTCGGGTTTTGAATAAAAGTCTCTGGTTGGGAAGAGTACCAGAAATTCAAAATACGCTACAGCAAAGAACGTGAATGCGAGCGAGTAATCGTGAGCATCTCTTATTGGTAGCGTAGGTAGTCGAGAGCCTCAGAAACAGTAAGGGGGGGCTCACGATTTTTTTGTAAAATAACGCATTCTAAATTCTTGTTTCATGTAAAATAATGCATTTTAAAATCATGTTTTTTGTAAAATAGTGCATTCTAGAATCTTATTTTTTGTAAAATAACGCATTCTGTGAAAATTTTATATTATCTTTGCACCCGATTTTTAGAATCTTTAATAAGCAAAGTGTAATGGATAAAAGGATATTAGAATCAGTATTTGTTGAACAAAAAGAGGAACTTGACACCCGCAAAAATGAAAAACTTTGTGTGCGTGAGGAAGAGTCCCTAATTGAACTGACAAGCCCGCAGGCTCAAGTTGTAATCGGTGTTCGAAGAAGCGGAAAGTCAACGCTTTGTTTTCAAGCGCTCGAAAATGCAGGCGCGAATTATGCTTATGCCGATTTTGATGATGAACGCTTGTCCACTATTACAGCTGCTGAACTAAATGATGTGCTTGAAGTCTTGTATAAAATTTATGGGGATTTTAATTGTCTTTTTCTTGATGAAATTCAGAATGTCAAAGGTTGGCATCTTTTTGTGAATCGTTTGCTTCGTCAGAAAATGCATGTAGTCCTCACAGGCTCAAATGCTAATTTGCTTAGTGGTGAATTAGCTACTCATTTATCAGGTCGTGCTAAAGAAATTCATCTTTATCCCTTGACTTTTGCAGAGTACTGTTTGATGAAAGATGTTGACACACAATCTAATACAACGAAATCGAAAGCCGCTCGACGGGCCGCCTTTGACAACTATATGAAACAAGGTGGATTCCCTGAGCTTCTTTCTATTTTAGATGCGCGTACTTATGTTATTGATTTAGTGAACAATATCCTTAAACGTGATATTGAACAGCGTTATAAAATATCCTATAAATCGGCTTTTGAACAGATGGCTCACCATTTGCTTAATGTTACTCCTACACTCAGCAATGCAGCCGATTTGGCCAAAATATTTCATTTCAAGTCAGAACATACTGCTAAAAATTATCTGGAATACCTGAAACAGGCTTTTCTTCTTGTTGGCGTGAAAAAATATGCACATAAAAGCAGAACGCGAATGACACAAGAAAAGCTTTATGCCGTTGATGTGGCAATGATGAATCAGCGTGCTGATGCGTTTGCAGGTGAGAACCTAGGGTGGAGGTTGGAAAATGTGGTGCTGCTTCATCTTTTACGAAAATGCAAAGTCAATGGTTGGGATATTTATTATATGAAAGAGCGTTCCGGCGAATGCGACTTTTTAATATGTGAAGGACAAAATGTATTGCAAGCTATCCAGGTCTCTTATGATATTAGCCAAGCAAAAACTCGCAAACGTGAAATCAATGGTCTGCTATTGGCTTCTCAACTTACTCAATGCACCAATCTTTTACTTCTAACAGATTATGAGTATGGAGAAGTAGATCTTAATAACCATCATATTTCTATTCGTCCAGTTTATGATTGGGCTTGCGAACAATAAATGTATGTTTCAAAAAAATCTGTAATTTTGCATTTTTATTAATTACGGATATGGTTGATGTCATTTTAAATAAAATCAAAGGTAAGAAAATCGTCATCCTGGGCTTTGGAAGGGAAGGCGTCTCCTCCTATCGCTTCATTAGAAAGCATTTCCCCAATATGGACCTCGTTGCCGCAGACCGCAGCGAAATCCTCGATACTACCGTTTTTGCTTCCGATAAACATCTGCACTTCGTCCTCGGTGAAAATTATGACCAAAATCTTAACGATTTTGACCTCGTTTTCAAAACCCCAGGCGTCAATCTCAACGACATCAACTATTTCATCCGTCCCGAAAAAATCACTTCCCAAACCGAACTTTTCCTGGAAGCTTTTGGTAATCAAACTATTGGCGTTACAGGAACTAAGGGCAAAAGTACTACATCTTCGCTGATTTATCATCTTTTGTCCAATGGGCGTGGCAATGCCTTTCTCGCTGGCAACATCGGCATTCCGTTTTTCAACATCATCGAAGATTTGAATAAGGATTCTGTCGTCGTCGCGGAATTGTCGGCACATCAGTTGGAATATACCGAGACCTCTCCTCACGTGGCCATCCTGCTGAACATGTATCAGGAACATCTTGACCATTTTCAGTCGCTCAGCAATTATCAATTGGCGAAAATGAATATTACCAAATATCAGAAATCTACGGACTTTTTGATTTATAATGCTGAAGATGAGCATATTCCCAATTTGATAAAAAGTCATAATTATGTTAGGCAATTCTTTAAATTCGGTACGCCAAAGACTGTTGATACTGGCTGTTATTGCGATGAGGATACGATTTTGCGTGTCGTGAATGGCGAGGTGAAGTCTGAATACGATTTGCGCTATCGTGACAATCTGCCGGGACGGCATAATTACTACAACATTATGGCCGCTATCCTCGCCGTAAAAGTCTATGGCATGTCTGATGAGAATATTTTGAAGCATTTGTCTACCTTTACTGGTTTAGAACACCGCATTGAGTTTGTCGGTGTAGTTGACGGCATCAAGTTTTACAACGATAGTATTTCAACAATTCCCGAAGCTGCTATCGCCGCAGTGAAAGCTTTAAGAACGGTTGATACCCTCATTTTGGGTGGTTTCGACCGTGGTATCTCTTACGATATTTTAGTAGAATTTTTGACGGAACAACCTGTTCAACATTTGGTTTTTACTGGCCCCGCGGGTCACCGAATTAAAAGTGAACTGGAAAGTCGCGGAGCTCTTCCTGCCGACATTTTGGTAAGCGACGATTTCGCCGAAATCGTTGATTATTGCTTCGCCATGACATCCAAAGGTCATATTTGTTTGCTCTCACCAGCTGCCGCCAGCTACAACCAATTCCGAAATTTTGAAGAACGCGGCAAAAAATTCAAATCATTAGTGTTATCGCATAAATAATCCAAACTTATTATCAGTATATTATTATGAAAAAATATTTGATTTTACTGCTTGTTCTCTCACTGATGGGCTTATCGTCTTGTCAGAGAACCAGTGCTTCCGAAGGTACTGCCGAAAGTGAAGATTTGACTTTTGAAACAGAAGCCGTACAGTCATTTTTGATGGACAATCCTGCCTATAATCAACATCACGAAGATGCTAAACCGCCTGTCGAAGAAGATCTTTCTGGCAAAGTAATCATTCTCGATGACGAAAGCTTTGTTGAAAAAGTAACTGAAATCGATAACGAAAAAGGTTTTCAATACAAAGGTGAAACGCCTTGTATCGTTGATTTTTATGCCGATTGGTGTCGTCCCTGTTCTATGCTACATCCCACACTCGTCAGTTTAGCTAAAGAGTATAAGGGCAAATTGATTATTTATAAGGTCAATACCGACAAATGTGCCAATGTGGCAACGGCTTTTCAAATCAGCAGCATCCCCACCTTGTTGTTTTTCAAAAAGAATTCAGAAAAAATCGGTATCGTCCAAGGAGCCGTTCCCAAAGCCGAATTGAAAAAAGTAATTGACAAGTTCCTGGAAGAATAGTTATTGATTATCAATACGTTGAAAAAACAATTTGTAATTCTTGCGTTTTTCCTTTTTATGCTGAGCTGTTTATCAGCACAGTTGCCCAATGGTTGTAGCGCCGCCGAGGAGCGAATGAATTTCATTGAGCTGCGTCTGAGACAACTGGATAGTCAAAATCCAGAATTGATTACCTTGCATTTTGTTTTCTTGAAGGATTTTCAAAATGAACTTCAACGAATTGAAAATGAGGGTGATGATTTTTATTTTTATTGTAATAATAAAAGAGAATTGCTGGGAAAGTGTCATTTGTTAATTCAATTGGCAGATTCTTTGTATCCGATTTTTGAGCAGCAAGCAAAGCAGGTGGATGGAATGTTTTATCATCGGGCTAAAATGGAATATATTTTCTTTGATTATGAGCAGGCGGAATATTTTTTAGCTCGAGCACTACAGTATAATCGTCACAATATAGATGCGCTACTTTTGAAGGCCACAATTCTTTTTGAACGAGACGAATATGCTGATTGTCTGGATGTTATAAAAGATTTATTCAAGCACCAAGAATTGAGTGAAGAGCAGGAAAACGCTGTCTATGACCTTTCATCACGCTATTATTATAAACTGTATAATCTGGGCGATTCGTTGGTGAAAGTTGACAAGGGCGCGTATGCCATCGATTTGTTCCAGTTGTTGGAAAGTTTCTGTCACGATGTGCCTTCAACATACTGCAATGATGATTATTACAAAGGGATTCTTCAGTCGAAAGAAGGTATTTATGAATCATACATCGGCATTGCCAAAGCCGCTCGCGAGCGTGGTAATTATGCTTTGGAAAAGAAATTCTTGAAATATGCTGAAGAGTACCTCGAGGCGAATGAGGAACTGAAGAAAACCGAGAACTAAAAGCGGAGAACTATACCCTTTCTAAACTTTTATGCAATTTTCTCGTCTATGTGAAAAAATGTGTATTTTTGCAATATGAATTAAAATGTTATGGCTATGAAAAAAATACTGTTATCTTGTCTGCTGATGTGTTTTTCTTCTATTTTTGTAATGGCACAGAATGATATGGATGCCTTTAGATTTTCGCAGAGTGATTATGAAGGAACTGCGAGATTTATGGGTGCTGGTGGTGCTTTCAGTGCAGTGGGGGCAGAATTTTCCGCAATAAATGTTAACCCGGCAGCCATCGGCGTATATAAGAAGAGTGAAATCACCTTTACCCCTATCGTGGTTTCAATTTACAATGATGATGCTACTTATATGCAGCGCGGTAGTTCAACCAGCAATTCCAAATATTCACTGTCCAATGTTGGAGCTGTGTTTAATTTCGGTCTGAAAGATGCTGCCGGCTGGAATTCTTTCCAGATTGGCTTCGGTTATAATCGTACTTATGATTACAACAACATTTATCGTATTGAAGGGTATAGCAATGAGAGTTCAAGAATGGATCCAATTGTTGACAATCTCAATCGTCAGTTTAACTCTTCTCTGAGCGGCATCGGTAAATTGGCATTTCAGACTTATATGATTGATTTAGATGCAACTACAGGTTTGTATACTTCACCCTATTATCATAAATCGCTGAACCAGAAAATGGTGGTGGAAAGCAGTGGCGGCAATGATGAAATCAACATCAGTTTTGGTGGCAACTACAACGACAAACTTTTCATCGGTGCTTGCTTAGGTGTTCCCGTTATTACTTATAACGAAAAAACGCGTTTTTATGAAACAGACCCTTTAAAAAACACTTATGCTTATTATGATTATGATAATTATGAAATTTATGAATCACTGAGAGTTCGTACGACGGGCGTTAATTTCAAGGTGGGTGTTATTTATCAACCTGTTGATTTTCTGCGTATTGGTGTGGCTTTCCATACGCCTACTTATTATGAAAAGGTTAAAAATACTTATAGCCAGGAAATGAACACACATTACCTTTCAGGTGGTGAATCTGGTGTTTTCACCAATGATTATAAGATGAATTATACGCTCACAACGCCTTTGCGTGCTATTGGTAGTGTGGCATTCCTGATTAAAAAGCGTGCTTTTGTAAGTGCTGAATATGAATATTCAGGATACAATATGGCTAAAATGACGGCTAACGATTACGATTTCGTTGAGGAGAATGATGCCATCCAGCAGAAATATGGTGCTTGCCACAAAGTACGTGTCGGTGCAGAAGTTTATGTGACTAACATTTTCCTGTTGCGTGCAGGTTACAATTATAAGTCTTCGGGTTATAAAGTCAACAATGGCAATTCAGATGCATCTCATTCAGCATCAGCAGGTTTCGGATTCAGAACCAAACATTTCCTTTTTGATGTTGCCTATGTTTTCAAGACCAAATCTGAAAAGATGTGGCTGTACGATTCTGATTATGTAGATCCTGCGTCAGTAAAGACTAACACTCACCGTATCGTCGCTACTTTAGGTTGCAAGTTCTAAGCATAAAGTTGATTTTATCTTCCAGTGGCGTTTCAACATCAATCCAGTGAATGTCAAAGCCATCACGTTCCATTTTTCTGAACCAAGTCATCTGGCGTTTTGAGAACTGATGAATGGCCGTGTTGAGTTTCTTGTACATTGTCGCATAATCGATTTCACCTTGCAGATACAAAGTCAGGAATTTATATTCGAGTCCGTAACGTACTAATTGATTTGGATTTACACCACTTTTGATTAAGGCATCCACCTCTTCGATCATGCCTTCTTCGAGGCGGGATTTGAGGCGGCGGGTGATACGTGTGCGGATGAGATTCCGTTCGCCACATAGCCCAAAGACGATAGAATTCAATGGTTTGCAACATTCCATCAGTTCAGGATGTTGACCATAATAGATTTCGATTTCAATGGCTCGGAGTAGGCGAGGGCGTTCGCAAGTGTCGGTGTGGTTATGAAGGGTCTTGAAAGAGGCCAGCATTTCAGTTAGTTGTTCATCAGAGAGAGTTTCCAGCTGTTGCCGTAATTCTGGATTGTCTGGGACGGGAAATAGTTTGTACCCTTTCAGCAAGGCCTCAATGTACATTCCGCTTCCACCGCAAAGAATGACGTGTTTTCCCTTGTTAATAATTTGATTGATAACGTTTTGAGCAAATTGTTGATATTGAAATACATTATATTCAACGCCTGGTTCAACAATGTCGATGAGGTGGAAAGGGATCTGCTGCCCATCAATGGTATAGTCTTCAAGATCCTTGCCTGTGCCAATATCCATGCGGCGGTAAACCTGTCTTGAGTCGGCACTTACGATTTCGGCTCCTATTTTATGGGCGAGTTCAGCGGAGAGGCGGGTTTTGCCTGTAGCGGTAGGACCAAGGATGGTGATGATCATTTTTCCTCCTGATGAATTTCAAAATTTGAGATTTCGTTGCCGTCAACATCGAAGCGGACGAAGGTCATAAGTTGGTGGAACCCGTATTTTCCGGCTGCGCCGGGATTGATGTAAAGCAGATTGTATTTTGGGTCGCGGATGACACGGAGAATGTGTGAGTGTCCAGCCACCAAAAGTGTTGGTTTTTCGGTCTGAATTAACTGCAAAATATCGGGTTCATAATGTCCAGGTTTTCCGACAATATGAGCCATCAGCACTTTATGTTGTTCGCAGTCAAATATTTGATATTTGGGAACATGGTCGCGGATATCCCAGCCATCGCAATTGCCATAAACGGCCTTGACGGGGGCTATGGTTTCCAATTCATACAAAATCTCGTCGTTGCACATATCACCTGCATGCCAGATTTCACTGCAATCCTTGAAGAATTCAAACAGGTCGGGATTAGTATAGCCGTGGGAATCCGAAAGTATGCCTATCTTTTTCATAATCTTTGCTTTACGGCTTCAAAAAGAACGATGCCGGTGGCGACGGAGACATTGAGAGATTTGACGGTACCGACCATTGGAATGTTAATGGCATCGTTACATTCGCGTTGGTAATCCCAAGCGATGCCTTCGTATTCGTTGCCCATAATGAGGCAAATCGGTCCTTTCAGGTCTTTTTCAAAATGATAATGATTCGCCTTTTCGGTAACTGCAATCACTTCAATACCAGAGTCTTGCAAAAAGTGAATAACTTCTATCAGATTGGAATGGCGGCAAATGGGGATTTTGTTGAGTGCGCCTGCAGAGCTTTTGACGGCGTCTTCGTTCAGTTGTGCACCACCTTTGAGCGGAAGGATGATGGCATCAACACCAGCACATTCGGCCGAGCGGGCAATGGCCCCGATATTGCGAACGTCAGTAACTTTATCCAGAATGAGGAGGAACGGCACACGGCCATCCTCATAAATGGCGGGGACAAGGTCGAAAATGCTTTGATATTCGATAGCGGAAACAAAAGCTATCACGCCTTGGTGATTGCCGCGAGTGAATTTATTCAGTTTTTCGATGGGAACATATTGGAAAGGGATTTTATTCTGTCGTACCTGGTAAAAAAGTTCCTTGAAAAGTTCCCCATTCAAACCTCTCTGTAACAGAACTTTATCTATGGTTTTCCCAGATTCCATCGCCTCCATGACGGGGCGTATCCCATAAATGATATTTTCGTTGTTCATAAATAGCAATTATGATGCAAAAATACGATTTTTTTTGTATCTTTGCAATTTAATTATAATAGCTATACATTAGAAATAGAAGATTATGAATTTTGTAACTGATTTGGCCATTATTTTGATTGCGGCGGGAGTTTTCACCGTAATTTCTAAAGCTTTAAAACAGCCTGTAATTCTTGGTTATATCATCGCTGGTTTTCTTGTAGGTCCTCATTTGGGTTTGGTTCCAATTTCAAGTGCCGATGCCGTATATCAATGGTCGGAAATCGGTATTATCTTTTTACTCTTCGCCTTGGGATTGGAATTCAGTTTTAAGAAGTTGCTGAAAGTGGGAAGTAGTGCATTGGTGACTGCTGGTGTAAAATGCATTGGTATGTTTGCTGTTGGTTTGCTAGTGGGTTCGCTGATGCATTGGACGATGATGGAAAGCATCTTTCTTGGAGGTTTGTTATCTATGTCTTCGACCACAATTATCATCAAGGCCTATGATGATATGGGTTTGAAAGGACGTCCCCATTCAACGCTTTTGTTTGGTTCATTGGTTTTTGAAGATTTGATAGCCGTATTATTGATGGTATTGCTTTCAACTTTGGCGACAAGCAATAAGTTTGCTGGTGTTGAAATGCTGATATCCTTGGCGAAATTGGGATTTTTCTTGATTTTATGGTTTCTGGTGGGCATTTATCTTATACCCTTGTTCTTGAAATGGGCTCATAAATATTTGAATGACGAAATCATAGTCATCATTGCCATAGGCTTATGTTTTTTAATGGTGGCTTTGGCCGAAGTGGCAGGATTTTCATCCGCATTGGGAGCATTTGTAATAGGTTCCATTTTAGCGGAGACCATAGAAGGTGAGCGTATAGAACATTCGATTGGCAGCATCAAGGATTTGTTTGGAGCCATCTTCTTTGTGTCTGTAGGTATGATGGTTGATCCTGTCATTATCGGACAACACTGGCTTCCTATCTTGATTCTGACCTTCGTGGCAGTGTTGGGAATTTTGGTGTTTTCCACCTTGGGTGCGTTGCTTACGGGGCAGGGACTTAAGAATTCAGTTCATATTGGATTCAGTTTGGCGCAGTTGGGAGAGTTTGCGTTCATCATTGCCGGTTTGGGCTGTGCAATGGGCGTGATGCGAGAATTTATTTATCCCGTTGTCGTTGCAGTTTCTGTTATTACCACTTTTACAACTCCGTATATGATTAAGGCTGCCGATCCTGTCAGCGATTGGTTGTATCGTATTTTGCCTCCAAAGGTTATCAATATTTTGGATCCAAAAACAGAGGATAAGAAAGATTCTACGGCAGCACAAAATGAGTGGAAACATCTGCTTAAGACTTATTTTCTTCGAGTACTGCTTTTCGGCGTATTATTATTGGCTGTCATATTGTTCTCAAAAAATTTCCTTCCTTCCTTCATGGATAAAATAAATCCTCAAGGAATTGGAACCATAAATTCTTGGATAGTATTCGGAATAACGTTCATTATAATGGCTCCTTTTATATACGGGTTGACGGTGAACAGTAAGGCAGAATTGACATCGGCAAGTTTGCTCATCGAATCAAACCGACATAACAAGTGGCTGATAAGAGCATTGGTTTCCATCAAATATTTTTTGGCTGTTGTTTTTTTGATAGTGTTGTTGACCACTACTTTCAAGAATGTAAGTATTGGAGTTTTTCTCATCGCTGTTGTTATTATGGTATTGGCTATTCTCCTTGCAAGAAAATCAAATTATAAAATCACCATAATTGAAGATCAATTCATTGCCAATTTCAATGAAAAAGAGCGGATAGCCAGAAAGTTAAGACCCGTAACGACCTCGCTGGAAGACAAGTTGGCGGGCTATAATGTTCAATTGGCCACGGTGGAAATAAAGCCGAATTTCGCCTTCGTTGGCAAAACGCTGCGCGAAATGCCTTTCCGCCACATCTCGGGAGTGAATATTGTGGAATTGATGCGTGGGAACCAGTGTATTCGTGTGCCTCGTGGAAGTGAACCTATTTATCCGAATGATATTTTGTTAGCTGTTGGAACTAATGAGCAATTGACCAGTTTCCAAAATATTATTGCTGAAAATACCCCTGTGGAGGAAAACATAAATATACCTCAATTTGAAGTTCGCATCATTAATGTTAATGAAAAATCACTTTTATGTAATAAAACATTGAGAGAAAGTGATCTGCGATCCTATGGATGTTTAGTTGTGAGCATTTTGAGAGAAGGTAAATTGATAACAAATCCAACACCTGAAGAAAGAATTCAGGACGGTGATAGAGTATGGGTTGCCGGGGAGAAGGAGTCTTGTGATTGGTTCGATAAAAGCATTGAGAATTAATGAATTATGGAATCAATAAAAAAAATATATAAGAAAGGGTACGGTCCTTCTAGTAGTCATACCATGGGACCTCATCTGGCTGCGGAAATTTTCCGAGAGAAAAATCCGAAGGCCAGTAGTTTCCACGTGACGCTTTATGGCAGTTTGGCTGCGACGGGCAAGGGGCACCGTACGGATAAGGCTATTGAGCATGGTGCTTCACCCATTCCGGTGAAAATCATTTGGAAAGCTGAAACCGTGTTGCCCTTCCATACGAATGGCATGCTTTTTGAAGCTCTGGATGTTAAAGGACAAGTGATAGACTCATGGACGATTTACAGTGTGGGTGGTGGAGCTTTGGCCAATGAAGACACTAAAGAATCAATAGAGCACATTTACGAACATCAATATATGTCAGAAATTCTGGAATATATTGAAAAAGAGGGACTTACATATTGGGAGTATGTGGAGCAGAGAGAAGCAAAGGATATTTGGGCATATTTAGAAGAAATGTGGGAGGTGATGCAGCATACCATTGAAGAAGGTTTACAGTCGGAAGGCGTAATTCCAGGCGGTCTTCATTTGCGCAGCAAAGCTCATCAGTATTATGTCAGGGCATCCTCGTATAAGTCATCGTTGCAGAGCCGTGCTTTGGTGACAGCCTATGCTTTAGCCACATCGGAGCGAAATGCTGTTGGCAGTCAGATTGTTACGGCACCAACTTGCGGTGCTTCTGGCGTTTTGCCAGCGGTTTTGTATCATTTGAAAACGAATCATAATTTTTCAGATGCTGAAATTTTGCGCGCAATGGCGACGGCTGGACTTTTTGCTAATGTTATCAAGACCAATGCCTCGATTTCTGGGGCGGAAGTGGGTTGTCAAGGTGAAGTGGGTAGTGCCTGCGTCATGGCTGCTGTTGCTGCAAACCAGCTGTTCGGTGGCAGTCCACAGCAAATTGAGTATGCCGCCGAAATGGCAATGGAACATAACTTGGGTTTGACTTGTGACCCGTTGTGTGGATTGGTGCAAGTGCCATGTATTGAGCGTAATGCGATGGCTGCGCTTCGTGCTCTCGACATTAACATTTACGCCATGATGAGCGATGGAAAACATCTTATTAGTTTCGACAAAGTGGTGAAAACGATGAATCTTACGGGCAAGGATATTCCTTCGCTTTACAAGGAAACATCTAAGGGTGGTCTCGCATTATTAACCAATGAGGATACATCAAAATAAATAAGAAAATAAATATTAACTTTTTGAATTATAAAACAATGGAAGTAACTATCAATCAAGTAGGAAACAAAACAATGGTAACATTGAATGGTCGTTTGGATACCACTAATGCAAGTCAGTTTCAGCAGGATATTACTCCGCTGATGCAAAGTGAAAATTCAGACATTGAAATCGAATGCGAAGGCATGGAGTACACTTCAAGCCAGGGTTTGCGTATGTTTTTGATGTTGCAGAAAAACGTTACCGCACATCACGGCAAGCTGGTGATGAAGAATATGCGTCCGCAAGTCAAGGAAGTGTTTGACATTACGGGTTTCTCAAATATCATTACAATTTTATAGACTTGAGTCATAAGACGCGAAAAAAGAGACGCATCTTAAATTTTTTCGTTTGTAATAAAAGACAGATTATTATCATTTTAATGATTTGAAAATGAAACAGATAAGTTTTCAAAAAGTTTTGGTATTATTGATACTAATAATAGCCATGATTTCTTGTCAGCAAATGTCTCAAGAAGAACCTGTTTCTTTTGAGACGATGGTGGTAAAGAAGGAAAATAGAACATTGAATACTGTGATTTCTGCTAAAGTAGAAGGTAGACAGGATGTTAGCATTTTGCCTCAGGTAAATGGAACGATAAAAGAAATAGCTGTCCGCGAGGGTCAGAAAATTTCTATTGGACAAAAGTTGTTTCTTATTGATCCCAGACCTTACGAACTGGCGGCACAAACAGCGGAGGCAAATACAGCCGCAGCAAAAGCGCAGTTGGCCACGGCAAAATTGAATTATGAAAGTAATAAAGACTTGTTTGAAAAGAAAATTGTGAGTCGTTATGTGTTGGAAACGGCAGAAAACAATTACAATAGTGCAAAGGCGGATTTGGCTTTAGCAGAAGCACAGGAAGCTAACGCCAAGAATGATTTAAGTCATTGTATTGTAACCAGTCCAGTAAATGGCGTGGTAGGCAATTTGCCGTATCGTGTTGGCGATTTGGTAAATCCTTCCATTTCAGTACCTCTTACTGTGGTGAGTGATAACGGTACGGTGATGGCTTGTTTCTCCATTAATGAGGAATTATACACTAGTATTGCTGGTGATATTCACACTTCAAGAGGAACTGGTGTTGGATTAAAAGAACTCCCTGATGTTCAGTTACAATTGAAGAGTGGCGATATTTATGAATCCACAGGTCGCATTATCAGCATTTCAGGTATGGTGGATGCGACTACGGGATCAGTCACTTGCAAGGCGGAATTTCCCAATCCCGATGGAATACTTACTTCAGGTATTTCTGCCAATATTTTATATCCAACTGATTATGAGGATGTTGTTGTTATTCCTCAAACTGCTACCATGCAGTTTCAAGATAAGATCATGGTTTACAAAGTTGAATCGGATAATACTGCCAAAAGTGCCATTATTACGGTTAGTCCCATCAATGATGGGAAAGAATATATCGTGTTGGAAGGTCTGAATGAAGGCGAAGAAATCATCACGGTAGGTATTAATAAAGTGCAGGATGGTATGCCGGTCAAATTTTAATTCGGCTTTCAAATTCAAATTAAAATATTGATTATGAAAAAATTATACTTTTTTGTAACCCATAAGGTTATGGCGATGGTGATATCCATCATAACCTTATTGGCTGGTATAATCTGCCTTTTGACACTTCCTGTAGAGCAGTATCCGGATATTGCGCCACCAACCATATATGTGTCAACTTCATATACTGGAGCAGATGCCAATGCCGTAATGAAATCTGTCATTATGCCATTGGAGGAATCCATCAATGGCGTTGAACACATGATGTACATGGTGTCAGAAGCAACATCTACAGGCGATGTTACCATTCAGGTGTATTTCGAGCAGGGAACTAATGCGGATATGGCCACGGTCAATGTGCAGAATCGTGTATCGAAAGTGTTGGGGATGTTGCCTGCTGAGGTAACTCAAGTTGGTGTGCAAGTGTATAAGCGCCAGAATAGCATGCTACAGATTGGCTCGTTGGTAAGCACGGATGATAAGTTTGACCAAGATTTTATTGCCAACTATTTGGACATCAGTGTGATTCCTCAGATTAAACGTATCAATGGCGTCGGAAATGTGAATAATTTGGGTAATACCTATTCGTTGCGTATCTGGTTGAAGCCGGATATGATGGCGATGTATGGACTGACACCTGATGAAGTGAATCTTGCCATTCAGCAGCAGAATCTTGTTGCTGCCGCTGGTTCGTTAGGAGAATCTTCTGATAATATCTATCAATATACGATGGAGTATCGTGGGCGTTTAGTGGAGATTGAAGAATTCGAAAACATCGTTATCAAGGCGAAAGCCAATGGTAATAATTTGTATTTGAAGGATATTGCAGATGTGGAATTGGGTGCGGTTAGCTATTCGTTTAATTCTACAGTCAACCAACATCAGGGGGTTGTGTTTATTGTCAGTCAGGTGGCTGGAGCCAATGCGACACAAGTTAACCAACAGATAGACCAACTCTATAAAGATATGGAAAGTCAGTTACCACCAGGACTGGAGTTCAAGCAATTGATGACATCCAATGATTTTTTGTTTGCAGCCATACACAATGTGGTTGAAACTTTGATAATCGCAATCTTTTTGGTTATTCTTGTGGTCTTTTTCTTTTTGCAGGATTTTAAGGCAACATTGATACCTTCTATATCAATTATAGTTTCTTTGGTGGGGACTTTTGCGATAGTAAAGATTGCGGGATTTTCACTCAACATTCTGACATTGTTTGCGTTGGTGTTGGCCATTGGTACGGTGGTAGATGATGCCATTGTTGTTGTGGAGGCGGTGATGGCTAAGTTCGAAGCAGGATATAAAGATGCCCGTTTGGCCACCACGGACGCACTTCACGAGGTGTTTTCGGCTGTAATATCCTGTACTTTGGTGTTTATGGCCGTATTTATTCCTGTAACATTTATGCCAGGAACATCAGGAACGTTCTTCACGCAATTCGGTGTTACGTTGGCTGCCTCTGTGGGTTTGTCCTGCGTCAATGCATTGACACTTTGTCCAGCCCTTTGTGCCATTTTGATGCGAAGCAAAGATGAAGAACATAAGGGCATCACTTTTTATGTTAAAAAAGCTTATAATGCTTCGTTTACAGCGCTTTCTGATAAATATTTTGGAGCAGTGGGGAGAGTTCTGCATCGTACAGCCTTTGCATGGATAGGGTTGGCAATTGCGGCTGTGCTGTTGGTATGGCTGATGAAAACCACGCCGAGCGAATTGGTTCCACAAGAAGACCAAGGCCTTATTATGGTCAATGTGTCTGTTCCTCCAGGATATTCGTTGGCACAAACAAATAAGGTTGCAAGCCGTATTGAGGAAAGAATAAAAGATTATGAAGAAGCTGAAGTTGTAAGTTGCATTTCAGGATATGGTATGATTTCGGGTACAGGCAGTAACTATGCAACCATTATCATACGATTGAAAAACTGGGATGAACGTAAGGGCAGAAATCATTCTGTGGATGCTATATGCGGTCGTATTTTATATGATTGTCGGGATATTACAGAAGCCAATATTCTGACATTCCAGCCGCCTCAGATTCCAGGTTATGGAACAGGTAATTCCATACAGTTGATCATGCAGGATAGAACAGGTGGTGACATGTCTGTTTTTGCCCAAAATGTGAATAACTTTGTGGCAGAATTGCAAAAACGCCCTGAAATCAGTGTGGTTTTCAACACGTATGACCCCACTTTCCCCAAATATCAAGTTAATATTGACGCTAATATTTGTGAAAGAGCAGGTATTTCCACTGGACAAGTATTGCAGACCTTGGGAGCCTATTGTGGTGGTAGTTATATTTCAAACTATAATCAATATGGAAAGATTTATCGTGTTATGATGGAGGCTGGACCTGAATATCGTCTTGATGCAAATTCACTTGACAATATGTATGTTCGTGTGGGCAATGGCGAAATGTCACCAATCTCTCAATTCGTAACTCTTGAGCCTAAAATCGGTTCATCCATTGAAAAGCGCTTTAATTTGTTTGCAAGTAATGAACTTAGTGTCAATCCTGCGCAAGGATATTCTTCAGGTCAAGCAATGAAAGCCATTGAGGAAGTTTTCAACGAAACTATGCCTAAAGGTTATGGATATGAATATGGTGGTCTTTCTCGTGAACAGGCGAAAACCAGCAACAGCAATGCTACTGCATTAATTTATTGTATTTGCATCTTGTTGATTTATTTGATATTGGCATGCCTCTACAATTCGTGGTTCATTCCACTCTCTGTGTTGTTGTCTGTTCCTTTTGGCCTGATGGGTGCTTTTGCCATCATCAGACCTTTGACTTCATTGGGATTCACCAACAATATTTATTTGCAAACAGGTGTCATTATGTTGATAGGCTTGCTATCTAAGACTGCCATCTTGATTACGGAGTTTGCCGTGGCGAAACGCAAGCAGGGATTGAGTATTTTTGATGCTGCATTCGAAGCTTGCAAAGACCGTTTCCGTCCAATTTTGATGACTGTGCTCAGTATGGTTATCGGCATGATTCCTTTGATTATTGAAAGTGGTGCGGGCTCAATGGGTAACCGTTCACTTGCTCTGGGTGTTGTCGGAGGTATGGTTGTTGGTACGATTTCCCTGATTTTCGTGGTTCCAATCTTTTACATGATTTTCCAAAAATTACACGAAAGATTCCAAAGTGACGAACCTGATGAAATTGAAGTTGTTGGAAATGAAGTTGTTAATAATGAATAATTTTATTCATCAATGAAATTAGTTCAGATGAAAAAGATATTGATATTTATTGTGGCAGGATTATTATTGAGTAGTTGCCACATTTATAAAAAATACGAACAGACGGAAACTGTTCCTGACAATCTGTTGGGTTCTTCGGAGTTTGTCAAGCAGGCAGATACAGCCAATAATCTGGCAAATATTGGTTGGCGCGAATTTTTTACAGATACATATCTTCAGTCGTTGATTGACAGTGCTTTGAAAAATAATACCAATGTATTACAATCGCATTTGAAAGTTCAGGAGATGGAGGCTGCATTGAAGGCTTCCAAATTGGCCTATATTCCGTCGCTCTCGTTTATTCCGAGTGGTTCCTGGACCTATAACAATGGGTTCCGTTCAGGAATGCCAGCCAGCAGCAATCTCGCTTATGATGTGGCTTTGAGTGCCCAGTGGCAAATCGATATTTTTGGAAGATTGACCAATAAAAAACGTCAGACAGCGGCACTCACGGAGCAGGCTCGTGATTTAGAACAGGCTACCCAGGTTGAAATCATCGCCAGCATGGCAAATTTGTATTATCAATTGCTGATGATGGATTGTGAAAAGGATATTCTTATTGTTACGGAGAAATTGTGGCAAAAGAGTGTTGAGACCCAGAAGGCATTGATGGAAGCTGGTTTGAGCAATAGTCCGGCTGTCAACCGTTTGGAAGCTTCTTTGTATGGTGTTCAAGTGCAGCGCATCGATTTGGAAAAGTCTATTAAAGCATACGAAAATGCCATTTGTCAGTTGTTGGCCGAAACGCCGCATCCTATCGCTCGGGGCAAGTTGGAAGATGTGTCTATGCCTCGTGAAATAGGCGTTGGTGTTCCTGTTGCTCTTTTGCACAATCGTCCGGATGTTCGTTCAGCGCAGCGCAATGTGGAAGCCGCTTATTACGCTACTTGTCAGGCTTATTCTGAAATGTATCCCAATATTACCCTGCAAGGTGTTTTGGGCTGGAGTTACAATGGAGTAACTTTGAATCCCAGTCAGATGGTTATCAATGTTTTAGCTCAATTGGTACAACCAATTTTCGCGCAGGGAAGTTTGCGAGCCAACTTGAAAATCAACAAGGCCAAGCAGGAAGAAGCCCGACTGGCCTTTGTTCAAAGCATTCTTGATGCAGGCGTAGAAGTGAACAATGCGCTGACAGAATGCCAGGCTGCGCAAAGTAAAAATGTGTTATTGGAAAAGCAAGTGGCAGTTTTATCTGATGCATACGATGCCACAAACGAATTGATGAACGATGGCAAAACCACTTATTTGGAAGTGTTGACCGCACAGGAGGCATACTTATCTGCGCAACTCAGCCAAGTGGCTAATGATTATGAATCCATTACTAGTTTAATTTCTCTTTATATTGCCTTAGGCGGCGGAGGAAAATAATAAAAACGCTAACAAACTTGTTGTTAGTTGTAGTCTTTGCGGTTATTCCAGGTAAATGAAAGAAGAAATTAGAAAAAACAGCAACCTAATAATTACGGGCAAGAAGTTACATACAGATTTCCAAAATCGCGAAAAGAATCGCGATACAGAAAGTGACCAGCAAAATGCCTCGTCCGGTGAGGTCGTATTTTAATTTGACAAGATAATGTCTCATTAAAAGGACATTGGGAATAGCGCTGAGTAACAGAATTTTCTGAATCATCTTTTCAATATTGAGATTGCCGGTCTGGTGCTGGACAATAACAACGATGCCATACAAAAGGCCAAAGACTATGGCTGGACAAATAATTCCCATCACAATGCCCATCCACATAGAATCTCTTCTTAATTTTTCAACCCATTTTCCCATGATTTATTCCTCCATGAATTTTAGATTGTTCATACAATGGTAAGCTGTCATATCGATTTGGACTGGCTGAACAGACACGTAATTGTGTGTTAAAGCCCATTGGCAGCAGTCTTCCTTGTGGTCTTGGTCGACCAAATAGCCTGAAATCCAGTAGTAAGTACGGCCGAAAGCATCCTTTCTTGGTTCCAGATCTTCTGCCCAGTAGCCTTTGGTTTGGCGTGTGATTTTAACACCTTTAATTTCATTCAATGGAACTTGCGGGATGTTGATGTTCAATGCGATTTGCGGAGGCAGTTCGGCGGCTAATATCTGCGGAATCAGCTTTTTGGCGCAATGAATTGCTGTAGTGAAGTCTGCATCGTAAGCATAATCCAAAAGTGAAAAGCCTGCAGCTTTTGACCCTTCAAAGCAACCTTCTATGGCAGCGGCCATAGTTCCTGAGTACAATAAGCTTACTGATGAATTGGATCCGTGGTTAATACCTGACAATACCAAGTCAATATGGCGGTCACGGAGAATGACTTTCTGTCCAAATTTAATGCAATCTACAGGTGTACCGTTGGTGCGGTAATAGCGAATGCCATCTTCTTCGCGATAAAGTTCAATACGCAAAGGGTCGTCCATAGTGATGCAATGACCCACGCCAGACCTATGTCGGTCGGGAACCACTACTACTATTTCGCCAAAATCTTTAGCAGCTTCAACCAAAGCATACAGACCTTTAGCTTCAAAGCCATCATCGTTGGAAATTAATATCAAAGGTTTTTTCATTTTTATTTTTTAATGATTTTAATGGATTTGACATTCTGATTTTCGTTTGATAAGTTGAACAGGTAAACGCCTACTGGCAAATCTCTAATGCTAATTTGATTATCAGTCTGATGTAAAATTTCATTACGAATCAAACGACCATGAATGTCAAAAATACTTAGAATAATATTTTGATTTTCAAAAGATTGAGAGTTTATATGGACAATGTTAGAAGTGGGATTTGGATAGCATTGGACATCAATTTCATTGCTGGTAACAAATTTTATGCTAGTTGGTGTTGCGGAAACAGGTAGTTTAATGTAGTCGATTTTTGCTAAATCTTCGCCTTCTGAAAACCAGTTGTCTTTGGTGTAGCGCCATTCGAAATTGTAGGAGCCGGGTGTGAGGGTGTACATTGCTCTGGTCCAGTCTATTTCTCCTGCCCACGAACCTTTTTTTGTACCATTGATGTAGAAAGCCAGACAATCGAATAAATTGCTGCCATAGCCAGCTTCGCAGGAAACGTAATAATAGAAAGATATGCTGTCGGCTTTTTCAACTTCCAAGGATAATTTCAAAGAGGATGTATTGTTGTTGCTGATAGAAGCTGAGCGAACGCAATAATTGCCTTCATAAGGATTGCTATCGGTGATTATCCACGCATTTGAAGTTCCGACTTCCCAATTATAGTTGTTAAAACTTGCCGTTTCCCAATCTTCAATTTCGGCACCGATGAGGAAGGTGAATTTCTTTTGAGCTTTATAAAAACCAGATGTATAATACAACACCAATGATGCTGTTGTGGGGTGTTGCAGATCGGGATTTGCAGATACAGAAATGTCCAATGTGTAATTTCCATTTTCATCAAGAGCAGGAACCAAAGCAGAGTACGAACCATTGATAACTAATCCATTTTCAACTGAATCGATGCGTGCTGAGCCAAAGGAAGTTTTGGCATCGCCAATATTGGACAAGGGGATTCGCAAAGTTACAGTTTCATTCAAGTCAATGCGTTGATTGTGTTTCATTGAAGATTGAGAATCATCGATTTCACAATTGCCGATGGCTAATTTAGGAGCTCGGATAGGCAGTGTAAAAATGGAGTTGGTAATGAAGGTGTCAGCAATGATTTCGACATTGAAGGCGGCGATGTGTTGGAAAGGTACATTGCCAGCAACTTTGAATTTCAGAGCATTGACCAAGTTGGTGGTTTCGTTGCCTTGCAAACTATTGTGAGTCGTTGTGTTTTGCAGTAATGTGATATATGGGTCGTTAGTGCTTACTGTGATAGTAAAATTTGGAGAGGCTACCAAACCTACATTTTTAATGGTCAGATTGGCATTGATATTTTCACCAGAATGAGCTTCTCCTGAAGCATTGTTCACTTGACATTGTGTCATGGATAAAAAGGGAGAATTTGGGAGAATAATTTGAATATCAGACTGATAAGGAATATAATTAAAAGCAGAGACTAACAAATGCAGCGTGTCTGAGGTCTGTAATTGATCCGTGAAATAAAGTGTAGTCTCCCCACCGTTGATAATGCCTTGGGCCAAAATTGTATTACCTAATGTTAGCACTGCCCTGGCACCTTCAGTGGGACATGAAACGGTCAATTGCTGTGAGCCTGCAGCAATGTTTTCAGGATGGGAAACCGAGAGTGTTTGGGGCGCTGCCGTTCGGATTTGTAAGGTTGGGTCGCCAAATAAAATCCAGGTTCGGATTGTGGACAAGCCCGTGGAATTATGGAAAGTTTCATAGAGTTTCAGTAGACCATTGAAGCTGATGCCTCCGAAAGTGCGTTTTACGGGCGTGTTGTCAGCACCAGTAAGCAGCCGGATCATTTCATCTTGACCACACATAGGCTCATCCCAAGATTGAGAAATGGTAGACATAAGTGCCCCGACGGCCCCCGTTGGCTGCCCGTTTTTGCTTGCACGCAACCAAGCTTCTGCAAAACAAGTATGGTTATTATATTCACCATTTAGACAGGCAACGGAAATGATAAAGGGAAGCATATTGCTGTTGGTTAACTGGCCGACCTTGTTGTTATTGAAAGATGTTGTTTGCCATGCGTTGTAATCGCCGTGACCGCAGTAGTTGATAATTCCGACTCCATTGTTGACAGCGTTGGTTACCATTGAGGATGTCGGGTTTCCAGATTCGTCCAAACCACCATGGTTGCCTTCAAAAAGTTCTGAACCAGAAGTGTAGGTGAAGTTTTGCAAAATATTGTCAATATTCCGAATGTGTTCGTAGTCATATTCATTCTCATAGCCAGGACCTTGGTTAGAGGCAATGCCCAGAAATTTTTCGAAATGAGTTCCTACAGGTGGATTCTCTTCGTATAGGATGAATTTATTCACCTGCAGACTAACCTCTGAAGCATTTTCAGCAGAAATTTTGCCTAAAATAATATCTGGAACATTATCATCACCAGCAATTTCAGTGTAATAATTATCAGAAACTTCTCCACTGAAAGTATGATAGGGAAAATATGAATTATCACCTACAATAACCACAAAAGCTAAATTGTGATTATCATAAAAATTTGATATGTAATTCTTTATATTATCTTTTGAGCTTCCCGTCGTTGTTAAAGTTACTAATGTTGTAGGATAGCCATTGCGGATTTTCCACTTCACGTATGGTTGCATGGCATCGGCAAACGCGTCGGGAGCAATGACTAATATTTCACCAGTTTCACTTAAGCCGTCGTATCGTGAACCATCATAATTTAAGAAATATTGCTTGTAAATGTTGTCGAATTCCTGACAATTATGGCGGGCAACAATTCTTGTTTGTGCGGCATTGAAATCAATGCGAATAAGTAGGGAATGGTAAACTTTCAACTGTTGCGAGACGGGGTTGTAGTCGAAAGGACGAACCTGAATGCTGACGCCATGGAAGTCACGTAGGTGAAATGTTTCGGACAGTTCAATGGGGTTGTTAAACTGAAAACTGTTATTTTGGTATTTCTTGCCAAATTCGTAAGGTACATCATCAGGATTGATATTGCGTTTAATCGTTCCTTTGGAAGGTGCCAATTTAAAATTTTCAACGATATCGTAATCGGAATTCAATAGGGTAAAAGTTGGAGAACTTTCTTCGGGAATGATAATAGACTTTACCGATTGGAGCAATTCGGGGACACCTCGTTCGTTAATAGTGTATGCAGAATTCATTTGTAAACGATGATAGGTCTCGTTATTAATGGTAACATCAGAAAAAGTATACTCTGGCATGTCTATCTTTATAATCATATGATTTTCTGAAGAAGATATGATTGAAAAAGACACCTTTTGTGCAAAGCATAATGGGATGAAAAATAATAGAACGAGTAAAAACGATAACTTTTTCATTAGTTTTGTTGTTGTTTGCGTATGAGTTTCTTTTCTTTATTTTCTTGAGAGAGTTTGCAGACTTCATCAATCTTGAGACAGAATGTAAAGTTGTTGGGGACGGCACCTACTGCATAATGATTTCTTGAATAACCGAACTGGATGGATCTGACATTAATCATGAAACCGTATGAAAATCCGGCAAATGTTCTTCTTTGAGGGATTTTCATCTCTTGATGAATATTGTGATTGTATGCAAAGTATAAAGACAAATATTTTACGGGAATGATTTCTATACCCAAAACCACATGGCGGAACATATTGTCAAAGAAATTAGCCACTTTTGACGGTGTTTGCACTTCGCCGGTAATGGCATCGGTGGTATATAAAGGATTGTCTTTGCCGGTATAGGCCATATTCCACTTATACAAAGAGTGTAAAGTAATATGATATCTTACTGGTAAGTGTGCGAATCGTTGAGAGAATGCGAGTTGTAAATCAAATGGGAGCTTTTCGAAATTGCCTGGCGTGAAAGGTTTTAGTTCGGATCCAACATTTTTGACGAGCAGTGACAATGATAATCTCTTGGCTTCGTTGTGATAAGTTCCAGCTACATCAACGGCAAGCCCGAAGGAGTTGTAGTCGGCATAGCCGCAATAGATGAGCTTGAGGTTGGCACCGATGGAAAAGTTTGGACTCAATTCGCGTCCCCAGCCGACGGTTGCAGCCAAGTCGCTGGCGTGGAAGGTGCCAATTTCCATGCCTGTAATATCAGTTTCGGAGAATTTACCATAGCCGACATAACGAAGTTCAAAGGCAAAGCTGCCAGCTTTTTCAAAGGTATGTGAGTATAAAGCCGATGCATAATTGCTTCCAGTAAAATAATTGGTAAAATTCATCATCAAAGAAGAATGATGTCGTTGGCTGATGAGCGACGGATTAGTCATAATGATGGACGGATCATCGTCGTAAACCGAAATCAGATTGCTGCCCAATCCAGCGATGCGGCTCGAATAGTTGAACGACAAAAAATTATAGACGTAGTTGCCGTTCGACTGAGCCCAGAGCCCTGCCGACATCAGTAAGATTATAAACAGCAACAGTATCTTTTTCATTTTTTATTCATTCTGAAATAATAATCCCAACATTTCTTCCACACGTGAAATGGGATAAATTTTGATATGTAATCCTGTGGTTTTAACGCCTTTAAGATTGTATTTTGATACGAACATCCGGGTAAATCCAAGTTTGTTGGCTTCAGTGATGCGTTGTTCGATATGTGTTACGGGGCGAACTTCGCCATTGAGTCCCAACTCTCCGGCGAAGCAAGTTTTAGCATCGATGGCGATGTCGGCGGTGGAGGACAAGATGGCGGCGACGACGGCCAGATTAATGGCGGGGTCTTCCACGTGAATACCACCGGCAACATTCAAGAACACGTCTTTGGCACCGATTTTAAAACGGCATCGTTTTTCCAAGACAGCCAGCAGCATATTCATCCGTCGGGTGTCGAAGCCCGTGGCGGAGCGCTGGGGCGTTCCATAAACTGCCGAACTGACCAGGCTCTGAACTTCAATCATGATAGGGCGATTGCCTTCCATCACGGCAGCCACAGCACTACCACTGTAGGGCTCTTCATGTTGCGAAACAAGAATCTCAGACGGGTTCAATACCTCGCGAAGACCATTCTCATTCATTTCGAAAATGCCTAATTCTGAAGTGGAACCAAAACGGTTTTTGATGCAACGGACAATGCGATAGCCGTAATGTTGGTCACCTTCAAATTGCAAAACGGTATCGACGATGTGTTCAAGGACTTTAGGCCCGGCCAAAGTTCCATCTTTGGTGATGTGACCGATGAGAAATACAGGAATGGCAGCTGTTTTAGCCAGATGCTGGAATTCGGCGGCACATTCTTTGATTTGCGAAATCGAACCTGAGGCGGAGTCTATGAGATTGCTTTGGAGTGTTTGTATGGAGTCCACAATAATAAGTTGAGGATTGAGTTCCTCAATATGTTTAAAGATATCCTGTGTGACAGTTTCAGTAAGGATGTAGCAGTGTTTCAGTGCATTGGGCTGACCGATTCTTTCGGCACGCATTTTGAGTTGGCTTTCGCTTTCCTCGCCGGAAACATATAGGATTTTCGTGTCGGTCATGGCGAGGGCCATTTGCAGCAGCAGGGTGGATTTGCCAATGCCTGGTTCGCCGCCGAGGAGTGTGATCGACCCTGGGACAATACCCCCTCCTAACACGCGGTCCAATTCGCCAATATTTGATTGAAGACGCGGCATTTCCTGCAGCGAAATCTCGCTGAACAACTTCGGTCGGCTTGTTAACTTTTGTATCGACGACTTCCCTTTGCTGGCTTCCGGACGAACCAGCACTTCTTCTTCAAAGGTGTTCCATTCGCCACACGAAGGACAACGCCCCATCCATTGAGCCGACTGGTGTCCGCAATTCTTGCAGAAAAACTGTGTCTTTGTCTTTGCCATCATTATTCTCGTGTATATTCAAAACGACTTGCCAAACGACATTCCGCAGGATTCACTTCGTCTTGAACGTAATTGTCTTGGGCGACAATATGGTTCTCACTATCATAACTATACGCCGACCAGGTCATTACGTTTCCTTGTTTGTCGGAAACCGACATCTTGATGGGATTTTTGCCATCGTATTCGTATTGTGTGAGACGATAATGATCCAAATCTTCTTCTTCAACTTGTGTTGGCAGATTATATTCGTTATAACTCGTATAGATTTTTGCAATTAATGCTTCGTCATAGTTGTAAATCAAATCTTTAATCTTATTGCCTCTTTCATCATATTCAAAAGTGTAAGTGCGGCGATCGTGAAGTTGAATTTCGTCGCGGGTTTGTGAAACTAAAACGCCATTTTCACCATATTGATTTACAGTTATATATAATTCGTTTCCATCTTCATCGTATTCGATTTCTTTGATTCTTTGACCTTTTTCGTCATAACTGTATTTCTTTTCAGTATAGGAAAATTGAGCTTCATCCTCATCACAATCGTAGCAATCTTGTTGCATGAGAAGATTGTTTTCATAAACGAAACGAGTCATATATTCGGGCATACCTTCGCCGTAACATTGGCGTTGCTCAACCAGATGTCCATTTTCGTCATAGCGGTTGGTGAGCTTTTCGCAGAGCTCATGGTCGCCATCGTACTGTACTACTTCAACAGGACGTTTCTTTTCATCAAAAACAGTTCTTGTCAGCGCTTGAAGAGAACCATCGGCATTGAATGATGAATCTTCTATGGGCAAAGTGTTTTCGTTGTATATTAAAACATTAGAAATAAATTCTTCTTTTGTAATATCATCTTTTTCGAAACCGTTTCGAAGATAGTTGATGGTTGTGACGGTCAGTTTTTTCATATTAAAAATTATAATTTGCAAAAATACATCATAAAAACAAAGAATTATTGTGCAGGGGCCAATAGTTGTGATACCTTTAGGTACCAATCCAAGAAGATTAATTTTGAATTGCCATTTCGTTGAATGTGATATAAACATTTGTTGCACTCGTCGAAAATTTTGGATACATTTTTCAGATTGAATGCACCTGCGTAATGGTTGATCAAAGTTCTTTCTTGTTTGGTAACTTTACAAAGGGATTCATTTTTGTATTTGATAATCATAAGATTACGTAAAATACGAATAAAACCATCCATAAAGGACTTCTGATATTCGCGGCCGTTTTTGATGATTTTCTCGAAGCATTCCTGGACATCTAAAAATGCAACTTGGGAGCGGTCGAAGTTGGGTCGTGAAAGAGCCAGAGCACTTTTTAGAATCAGATTTATATCTTCCAAATTCTGAAGGTGTTCGCTATTGTCTCCAGCCAATGCGATGGCTTTATTGTAATTTCCGTCGGCGATGGCGGCAATGTCGGTAGCTTTGTCTTCGTCGATTTCAAAATCCTGAAGCAGTTGCTCTTTGATTCTTTGGGTGCTGATTTTCGGGATTTTTACCAGTTGTGTGCGCGAAAGAATGGTATTTAAAATTTTGTCGTTGTTTTCTGAAATCAAGATAAAAAGCGTTTTGTTTTCAGGTTCTTCCAGCGTTTTCAGTAATTTGGGTGCGGCATCGTGGTAAAAACGTTCGGCCATCCATAAAATGAAAATCTTGTAACCGCCTTCGTAAGATTTGATGCTGTTTTGTGAGATGATGGTTGAGCAGTCGCGAATATTGATGGTTGCCTGTTTGTTTTCTCCACCCAATTCCAGCAGCCAATCATTCAGATTGAGATGAAAGTTGTTCTGAAAGACGAATTTTCTGAAATCATCCATAAACATAGATGATTCCGGATCTTTTTTAACGCTGTTGGTGGTGCAGTTGGGGAAAAAAATGTGCAAGTCAGGGTGAGCCAACTTTGAAATTTTAACGCAAGAAGGACATTCTCCGCAGGAATCATCTTCTCCGCGATTCTGGCAGCATATATACTGGGCATACGCTAATGCCAAGGCGAAACTGTGCGATCCCGGCTGTGAAAGAAACAGCTGAGCATGGCTGATGCGGTTTTCCTTTACTGACATGATAAGCCGCTGTTTTAGCGAATCGTCGACCATTACATCCTTAAACTGCATATTCTTTATTTATTGAGGTTGATTTTTACTTTTCTTAAATCCAACATATTGATAGGGTTCGTATCCATCCCTTCGACATTCTTGCCTACAAAGCGAAGCACTTTGTCGTAGTAAAGTACAACGACAGGAGCGTCTTCCATTAGTAGGGCATCGAGACGGGTGTAGTAGTCATTACGCAAGGAATCGTTTTTACAGTGTTGGGATTTCTCAAACAGCTTGTCAAATTCTTTGCTTACATAGTGTGTGTAGTTTGAACCAACGGGTTGCAAATTTTTCGAATAAAAGAGGGAAAGATAATTTTCCGGATCGGGGTAATCGCAAATCCAGGAACCACGGAAAAACGGCAGCTGGTATCCTCTCATCATCTGACGTTGTTGGGCAGCCTGCTGAACATCTAAAGTCAAAGTGATGCCGATTTGCTCCAATTCGTGTTGAATGTACTGGCATAAGTCAAGGTAGTTGGCAGATACGGAGAGCGGAATCGGAGGCATTCCTTTGCCATTGGGATAGCCTGCTGCTGCCAGTAATTCCAATGCTTTTTTAGGATTATAATCGTAGCCTTTGACTTTTGTACTGTCGAAAGAAGACAGCCCCATCGGTACAAAGCCGCTTGTCCCCGGATAGCCAATGTTGTTGCGCAAATACTTCATCATTTTCTTGCGGTCAAAACCGTAGTTGATGGCCTGACGCACTTCCTTCTTCAATATTGGACTATTATCACCATTGTCTTTGAGGAGAAATCCTAAATATTCTGTATTTAAGTATGGTCCAGTCAATAATTTCACGCGATCAGCGTAGTTTGGATTAAGTTCGCCGGATTTTGTCAGCAGAGCATCTTTGTAGCAAGCATCTATGCCTGACATAAAGTCCAATGAACCCTTCATGAATTCCATGAAAACCGATTGCTTATCAACAATGAAAGTTATGGCGACGGCGTCAAGATAGGGGAGGTTGTTTCCCTCTTCGTCGATTTCGAAGTAGTGTGGATTTTTGCGCAGCACTAATTTCACGCCTTCTTCCCATAGCTGGAGTTGGAAAGGCCCTGTGCCGACAGGATGCGTGCGGAAATCCTTACCATATTGCTCAACGACTTCATGCGGCACCACAGAGCAGTATTTCATTGCTAAAATACCGATGAATGGAGGAAATTCCTCTTCCAATGTGATTTGTAAAGTACTGTCATTTAATGCAATAAATGATGGATTGCCATTTCTGTCGCGTTTGACCTTTTGAAAAATCCAAGCGCCTGGAGACGCGACGCTTCCGTCAAGTATGCGGCCAAAACTGTAAACAAAATCTTCTGCGACAACTTTTCTTTTCTTTTTGAAAAATGAAGTCTGGTGAAAATAAACGTCATTGCGCAGGTGGAAAGTATAGACTTTGCCATCGCTGGAAACGTCCCATGAGTGGGCAATGCAAGGAACAATGTTCATGTTGGCATCCAAGTCAACCAGTCCGTTGAACAGCAGGTTGCACGGCCAAATTACGGATTGTCCTGAGGAAAAAGCGGGGTCGAGTGTGGCGATGCCAGACGATTCGTTATAGCGAAAAATCATCTTGTCGCTATTGTCGTAGACCTGATGGCACGAAGTAGCAAGCAATGAAAGCAAGACAAAAAGCGCAAGATTTTTCTTCATTATTGTAGTTTTCCTTGTCGTTTCAGTTTGTTTTGTTCAATTTTTTCGTATTGGCTCAAGAACGAAGGTATCATATTGATAGGAATTCTTTTGTTCAGAATGATATCGTGGTTCTTGTTGAGGATGAACATGGTCGGGTTTCCTGTTTCGTAGGTGTTATATGCTTCAAGATAATCGATGTTACCCTTGTTGCCGCCTACGACGAGCCAAGGATGACCTTCTTCTTTGACGTAACGTTTCCATCGTTCCGGAGTGCAGTCGTTAGCGATGGCAAATACGTCGAAGTTACGGGTGCCGGCTGTTTCCAGTGAGTCATATACGGCACGCAGTTTCTTGGTTTCGCGTCGACATTCTTGACAGTCGGGATCGAAGAACCAGAGAATGATATAATCGTGATCTTTTCTGAAAGCGTAGCGCCAGGTTTCGTTGGGGTTGTTGTCGCGTTGGCGGAACGAGTAGCGCCATTCATCGTTGGTGTCGGGAATCATCAATTCGGGAGCGTGCTGGCCAATGAGTAGCGGTTCGAGACGCTCGACCCTCTTGTTGTATTTGGCGATTAAATCTTCGTCCATCCAGAAACACTTGTTTTTTAACTGGTTGTTTTTTACGATATGGATGAAAACCCCATCGAAACCAATGTTTTTAGCCGTTTCATAATATCTTGAAAGATAAGATATTGCATATTGATAGGTCAATGAATCCGTGCATTTACCCAGCGTAAAATCCACATATTTATTGATGGTGTCAATTTCCTGATATACGAGAATCTTTTCAAAATATTCCTGGAATTTTCCTTTTAAAATGGGTGTATAAACCATGCTCCCATCACCCAAATCAATGTTATCCCAGTAATGCGTGAAGTAGTAGGTGGCACGTGCGTCGTTATCAATAGAACCTTCAGCATCTTTAAATTCCGGAACATCAATGGCTTGATAAGCTTTCTGCATTTTGGCAAACAGCAAGTTGGGATTATCTTTGATAAGGTTGTCAATAAAGGCTAACATTTCGGTATTGAGGTCCTCTAATTTCTGTTGGTAGTAGCTTGCGCTGTCGGGCTGTCCAGCAGTTTCGAAGTGTTTTTTTGCTTCCACATAACGATTGACATCTTCTTGAGCTATTGCTGTGCGTTGTTGAAAGGCCACGACAATTTCATTGTCGGGATTGTTTTTGACGCTCATGGCATCTGCTCTTCCGGTGGTATCTAAATTCATCGTAAAAAATGGATTGTCGCCAATAACGAAGTTGCAGTAAGGAATACGCTTTTGGGCAATCAGTGTGTAGAAACCTTTTTCGATTTTATTGGTGCCTTTGAAGTGGTATACACCTGGAGCCGAAGCTCTGGCTGAATCGCGAAGCAGGTATTTACCATCAAAATTGACCGTCATGTAAACAATGGTATCTTGTGCCCCTTTGATTTTAAAGGTGATGTCGTAAGTCGGAGAGGCTTTTGATTTAGAGGATTTTTTTTGCGCGAAAGACATCGGCATTGAGGCGAAAATCAATAGTGCCAAAAAGAATGACAATGTTTTATTCATAACTGTAACTAATTTATTTCCAATACGTTGTTTTGACTGTTCAAATAAATTTTATTCTTCTTTATTTTTCAGATTATCAAAGATTCCAAATAATTCTTCTAACGGAAAATTGCGATTGATTATTGTATGATTCTTATCGATGAGATAGATGACCGGCGTAGTGATAATGTCGAAATAATCAATGAAATCATAATTGGGGTCGTCAATGGCATAGCTGAGGTTGATCCACGACAAGTCGTTGTTTTTTGAGAAGCGGTCCCAGCGTTCCAGGTCATCGGTTACCATCACCGAGAAAACTTCCACATCATAATATTTTGCAAATTCACGGTAGAAATCGTGCAATTTCGGTGTCATTTCCACGCAATCGTCGCAGTCGGCATCCCAAAACCAAAGTATGATGTATTCGTTATCAATTTCTTTCGATGAATGTTTGACATTGTTGATGTCAGAGCAGATGAGTTCGGGTACTTTTTCTCCTGGAAGCAGTTTCCGTTTGCGGTCGGCAGAACGTTTGTAGTAGTTCATCATGTCTTCCGGTAGTGTTTGTAAGGTTTTTCCAGCGCAGTATTTATCGTAAAGCCATACGAAGGTCTGGTCATAGGCCATACTGTTAATGTTGCGGTCGAATAGGTTGAGCAGTACGGCGAGATAATATTCGTAAATTTCTGTATTGCGGGCTTTTGATAGGAATTCGCTACTTTTGTTTTCCAATATCAGAGGATCTTTAGGAAGAATTTCTAAGAAATAATTCTGCAAAGCTATGTAAAAGGGCGTGTGGAAAAGCCGGTCATCTTCAAAGGTGATATTGTCGAAAAAATGATTCACCAGTGTTTCGTATTGCGCTTCAGGAGTGGTGTCGTTTTCATTAGATAAAGCGGGGTTGAGGTTGAATTTGGCTTTTAGGAAATGGGCCAACAAAGATTCCGGCATTGATTCGCAAAAGAGTTTGGCAACTTCTTGGGGATTGTCGGAAGTCTGGAGTTGTTTCTGGAAGGAGAAAAACTGGGTATTCTCATCAGAACCAGTGACGGTGGCAGTATGGCAGAACATGGGGTCGAAATTGTCACCGGAAATTGAAAACTGACGGTTTTTGTCAATGATTAGGTCGAGGTATTCATTGCCGAATCTGTCAATGATGGTGTAAATTCCCGAGGGCATCTGCTTTGACGAGTTTTTGAAAACGACGGATTTGTGTCCTTTTACCTTTGCGGAATCAAAGACGAAAGCATCTTGTCCGCGGTAGGCTTGCAAGTACAAATAGTTGTCATCAATGTTCGTTGACGAGATTTTAATCTCGTAACCAGCAGGTTGTGCTTGCGTCAAAACCGTTATTCCACAGAGAAGGACAAACACTAAAGCACGAAAAATCACATGTTTCATATCCAATATATTTAACTTGCAAAGTTACAAAAAAATAAAAGCTCAAGAGCTATTTCTTTTAAATTATTTTGAAAATATAATCCTATAGTATGTGCCATAAAATTTGTATCTTTGCAAAATTTTATTACTATGGAAGTAAAGTATTCTGAAGAATTACAATATGCTCTTGATGAGGCAAAGAAATATGCGTTGTCATATAGAACGCAATCTATTGGTATTGAACATATTATGTTGGCATTGTTGAAGTATCCGAAATTGTCGGAGTTGCAACGCCTTTTTGATGTGTTCAAGATTAATACTATCGCTATACAAGGCCGTTTAGATGAATTGTTGAATAACAACGAAGAAAAAGTGGATGTTGAGGAAGATAAGTTGAAGATGAACATACAAGCGGAAAACACCTTACGTCGTTCATTTTTGCTGGCTCGTGAATTTCGCAGCGAGACTGTCGAGGCCCAGCATTTTGTTCTGGCGATACTTCGTGATAATGGAAGTGAAGCCAACAGCGTTGTGAAGATGTTGCTCAAACGCGCCGGACTTACTTATGATTCTTTCGCTGCGGAAGTCCGCAATGCGTCAGGTCGTTCTGCTGATGACCCGATGGCCGCTGGTGCTGATGAATATGACGAAGATGATCGTCGCGGAAATGTGCGGGGAAACAAGGACAGCAAAGGGAGCTCAACGCCAATGCTCGACAGTTTTGGGAAGGACTTGACCCGCTATGCCCGCGAAGGCAAACTCGACACTATTGTTGGTCGTGAAAAGGAACTGGAACGTGTGGCCCAGATTTTGAGTCGCCGCAAAAAGAACAACCCAGTTCTCATTGGTGAACCTGGTGTTGGCAAATCCGCTTTGGCAGAAGGTTTGGCGTTGCGCATTGTTGAGGGGCGTGTTTCCCGCACTTTGCATGGCAAACGCGTGGTGAGTCTTGATATGGCATCTTTGGTGGCAGGCACAAAGTATCGTGGTCAGTTTGAAGAACGAATAAAGAGCATCCTTACCGAATTGGAGCGCAACCCCAATGTCATCCTCTTCATTGATGAATTGCACACGATGGTTGGGGCGGGCGGCTCTCCCGGCAGTCTTGATGCCTCTAACATGTTCAAGCCCGCCCTCGCCCGTGGGGAAATCCAGTGCATTGGGGCCACTACTCTCGATGAATATCGTCAGTACATTGAAAAGGACGGCGCCCTTGAACGTCGTTTCCAGAAAATCATGCTCGAACCGACGACCCCCGAGGAAACGATTGTCATCTTGAATAATATCAAAGACAAATACGAGGACCATCATTGCGTCCGCTATTCTGACGAAGCGTTGCAAGCCTGTGTTAGTCTGACGAACCGCTATATTACCGACCGCTGCTTGCCCGACAAGGCTATTGACGCCCTCGACGAGGCCGGCTCTCGTGTCCATCTCGTCAACCTCCGAGTCCCCGAGGAATTGATTCAGCAGGAAAAGGTCATCGAAGAATACAAGCAACTGAAGAATGCCGCTATAGAAAATCAGCAGTACAATGCTGCTGCCGGCTATCGCGACCAGATTCACGAAGCAGAACAACGTCTTGAAACAATGCAGAAGGAATGGGAGGAAAAGGAAGATGTTGATAGACCTACTGTTACTGAAGAGAATGTGGCTGAGGTAATTGCGATGATGACAGGCGTCCCCGTCCAGCGTATCGCTAAAAACGAAGGCGAACGCCTGATGAAAATGGCTGACGAATTGCAAGGTCGTGTCATTGGCCAGGATAATGCCATTGTGAAGATTGCTAAGGCCATACGTCGTAATCGTGCCGGCTTGAAGGATCCGAATAAGCCCATTGGAACATTCGTTTTCTTGGGCCCTACTGGTGTTGGTAAGACTTATCTGGCCAAAGTGTTGGCAGAGTATCTGTTTGATTCTCAGGATTCTATTGTAAGAATTGATATGAGTGAATACATGGAGAAACATACGGTTTCCCGACTGATTGGTGCGCCTCCGGGATATGTAGGTTATGAGGAGGGCGGCCAGTTGACAGAGAAAATCCGCCGTAAACCTTATTCCATTGTTCTTTTGGATGAAATTGAAAAAGCACATCACGATATTTACAACGTGCTGCTGCAGGTTTTCGATGACGGTTTGCTGACCGATGGAATTGGTAGAAAAGTTGATTTCCGCAACACCATCATCATTATGACTTCCAATTTGGGTTCTCGGGAATTGAAGGATTACGGCAATGGTGTCGGATTCAGCACTTCAGCTACGGATGCGGGTAAAGACAAAGTGAGCCAAGCCATCTTGGAAGGTGCTCTTAAGAAGAATTTTGCCCCCGAATTTTTGAACCGTATTGATGACATCATCTATTTTAATAATCTTGAAAAAGATGATATCAAAAAGATTATAGATATTGAACTGAAGAAAGTATTGAAACGTGTGGAATTGATGGGTTTGGAAGTTGAAGTAAGCGAGAAAGCACGCGATATTTTGGTCGACAAGGGTTGGGATGTCAATTATGGAGCCCGTCCATTGAAACGTGCCATCCAGAAAAATGTGGAAGACGTGTTGGCAGAAGAAATCCTGATGCAGACTTTCCCTTCGGGCAGCAAAGTTCTCCTCGACTATGACGATGTTACAGAAGAAATGACTGTCAAACTCCTAAGTGAACCGCAAAAACAATTGAATGACTAACAATTTCAAACTCTGGTGGAAGAAATTCGTCATCTTTTGCCGTGACGTTTTTCATTGGTTTTTCCCCTATCATATTTTTGAGGAGGAACCGATGGAGTTTAATTTTGTGCGTATTCAAAAGAAAGAACGCTACGATATTAAAAAGCACTTCCTTAGTTTTTCAATTAAATCCAAGGATGATGTTTTCAAGTATGGGTTCTTTATCATGATTATCGCCTTTTTCTTTCTGATGCCGTATTTAAGTAGAAATGTGGGAATTTCGACCCGAGAATGGGACCAGAATGAATATTCGGAAGCCGTTTATAAGTATTATCATGATGGAGATCCTTCGTTTAGACAGATGCCGCAATATGTTACCAAAGGACAATTGGCGGATATTGTACTTGTTTCTGTTACTAAATCGTTGGGATTCAATAATATATTTAGATTTAAGCATCGACTTTCAGCGTTATTGGGAGCCTGTCTGATTGCGGTGGTCGGTTTGTTTTTAGCTAAAATCGTCAGTTGGCGTTGTGCCTTTTTCTGTTCGTTGTTTCTATTTTGCACACCGCGATTTTTAGGTTATACCTTCGGCAATTTCAACGACACGCTATTTGCTTTGGCGTTTTATTTTACGCTGATAGAAATATGGCTTTTGTGCTATGATTTCCCAATGATAAAATGGTCTCGGCTTGTATTCATTTGCCTGGGAATGTTGGTGGCAACCACCACTTCGCTGAGCGGATTCTCGCTGGTGTTTTTCTTTGCTCTTTTCGTTCTCATATATTTCTTTTTCAAGAATCCGATGGGCAAATTCTTTACTCGTCAGTACATGGCTTCTTTGCTGACGCTTATTATTATTGTGGCTGGTATATCCTTGATAGTGGTGGTAGGGAATATTGTGCTTTCTCCAGGATTTAGGTTGAGTGATTTGCACCATGGTGACAATTTTATGCAGCTTTTCGTGGCCACCTCACAGCAGATGCCGCAATTTTTCGGCGGTCGCATCATCAGCTTGGAGCAAATTGCCGACAATTATGTCATTCGTTTTGTTTTCATAACGATACCTTTTGTTTTATTTGTCGGATTGATTTTCTGTATCATCTTTTTCAAGACATTTGTCAAAGAATTTTCACTTTTTACGTTATTCGTCATACTTTACACCACTATTTATATGATTTGGGCATTCTCTTCGAAATATGTGGGGGCTGACATTATCTGTTCCATCATTTTCCTCCTGATGCCGCTGGTGGTGATGTTGTCAAGTTTGGGTTATGAAGCCGTATTGCGCAAGGTAGATGACCGTTACACCAATGCCGTTATTGTTGGCTTGGCATTGTTTTTGACTTGTCTGCCTTTGAGACACATCATATTCAACCGACCCTTGACCTTGTGTTATTTCAACGAAATTTCCGGTGGCATTCACAATGCTGCTTCTCGCTATGCGCTGGATGTCAACGGGCAATCGTCGAAGGTGGCTGAACAGTGGTTCTCAGATTATTATGCGCACGAAAAAGATAGTTTGTCGCAGGAAGAAAAAAACCACCGTGACACTTTATTAGTTCAGAAGGACGAGACCATGTTTGTCGAATTGGATTCTTTATTTTATGACATGCATTTGGATACCATTTCAGTCTATACTAATGGGAACAAAGCCTTTTGCCAAATTTTGCAAGATAATAATCCGGATATTAAGGTGGTTGAGGCAGAAATCCATTCCATTGCCGAATTGCCAGGTGATTATTATATCCTTTTCGGTAATGAAACGCGACTTTTTAATCAGACAGATCATGCCTTTCATACCATTGATTTGGAAAGAATTCCTATCGTTTCTTTCTTTAAAAAAGATGATATAGGCAACAAGATACGATATAATACGTCTTTAAATCATAATGAAAAGATAATACAGAATAAATAAAAATCATAGATATGAAAAGAACAATTTTAACTTATGTCTTTGTGATGACTATGGGATTGTTGATGGCGCAGCAGGATAGCGTTGTCAATGGCGTATTGCAATACTCGCCACACAGCTTTATGGTGTTGCCAGCCAATCCTTCTAACCCCACGCAAAACGATTGGGTAAAGTGCTGGTATGTAACGAGTACACCATCCTATTCGTACCAAGATGCTTCCTGGGTTCCAGGAATTAACAATCCAAATACGGCTCAGGCAACCCATAGAATTTATTCCGCAAATGGTTCTTCTACGGCATTGAATTCCCGAGACTGCTTTTCATGCTATCAATCAGGTTCTACATATCTGCGTAATTTTTATTATCCTCTGCTGTGGAATAGTGACACCGTTTCAGGTGGTGCCATCTTACACGAGGATCAGTATATGCAGCTTTTTTACCCTAAATATAGTGGTTCGGGTAATAACGCGCAAGGTCAGAAGATTGAATATCGGTTCAAGGTATCAGAAGACAGAAGCGTTTTGTTGTTGAACTTTTCATACGTTATGCAGAGCCCTGGCCACTCATGGGAAGAAAATCCCTACGTTGACATTCGTTTGCTGAATGCCAATGGTCAGCAATTGAATTTAGGTTATTATCCCAACGATTATAAAACCAATGGAAACTTGCATGCTGGCAATCCAGCTTACAATAATACCAATTGGCCTTATTCCCGTTTCTTTGTTGAAGCCCCTGCGGGAAGTTCCTATTCACAGACTCCTCCTAATACTCAAACTCCTAGTACTTTGACTACGGCAGGTGATTATTGTACTGTCCCCTTGCAAACTTGCCCTTCCGGACAGATCCATCAATGCGAAAGCAGTTATCCTGATTATAGTTCGGATTATTATGATGTAAAAAGTTATCCTTACACTATCGTTGCCTTCAATTTGAAAAACTATATTGGTGAGACCGTGGTATTGCGTGTGGTAACAATGGGTTGTGGTATGAGCGCCCACTTTGCTTATGCTCGTTTTACTGCCAAAATGGTGCCTCATAAGATTTTGGTTAAATACTGCAGCGGTGATGAGAATATGCAGTTGATTATGCCTTGGGGTTTTGATGAATCACATGCTTTCAAAGCAGGAAGTGATGATATGGGTTACCAATGGTTTAACGGTACAGACTCGGCGCATGTACAATGGTTTGACCCGACTGATGTAAGTGATCCGCGTGTGGTTAGCGGTAGTACACAATATCGTCCAATTCTGCAACCGGATCCCGCAAAACCATATTATCGTTGCGAAGTAACTTCACAAACGGGTGTGCCTTTCCAATATGAAGCAACCGTTAATTATTATGATTTACAACCGGCTTTTACTGCTCAACCACGAGTTTTGACAGACCACCCCGACTGTAGTTATACGGTTGAAGTTACCAATACCAGTAAAATCGGTGTTATCGTGCCTGACGGGAACGGTGGTGTGGATACCAACTGGCAGGATTTGACGACCCATGGCGACCAATGTACTTGGAATTGGGGGGATGGTACTCCCGAACAAACTGGCTTCCAACCCACTCATACTTATGCTCAACCTGGTACTTACACAATATCTTTGCATATTACCGACTTCGAAAGAATTTGTGTATCCTATGATACCACTTTCGATGTTACCATAGATTCTGAATTTATGGAAAAGCAATATGCGGAAGATGAAGCAACTACTTGTGAAGGTAAATTGCCCTATTATTACAAACCTGAAATTTTTGGCACCGACAATACGCAAACCCGCTGGGATTTGAATGCTGTCGGCGAGAGAACCGTTAACTATAGCTATGCACTTCCTCAGTATAATATTCGTTCTTGGAATGGTTGTGATAGTATCGTGAAGGTTCAATTTGATGTGCTGACGCCAAGTGTGATCATCGAGGAAGTTCCTGGACAGGATTTCTGCGATAGTGCACAAACCATGCTGGAAGCTACTGCTTTCAATGTGGGTGATGATGTAAGCTATGAATGGGTTTTCATGGATTCCATCGTTAGTACCACGAATGTCATGACTGCATTGAGCGATGGCAGTTATTCTGTCACTATCGTTGATAATACGACTGATTGCAGTGCTTCTACAACTTACAAAATCGATGCTTGCATTCCCAATGTGTTCTTACCCAACTGCATCACGCCAACACAAAGTGCAAATCAAGGACCAGCTCAGAACGACTACTTGTATTTGGATGAATTCGTGTTGCGTTTCATCAGCGATTTGAAGATTTCAATCTATGCTCGCAATGGTGAACAGGTATATTATTATGAAGGTAAAAAGAACGCAGGTGGAACTTTTGAACCTACTCCTGCTTTTGCCAATGTTCCTGAGGAATTGGGTGGCAGACTTATCCTTTGGGATGGTAAAGTTAAGGGTCGTGTCATCAGCGGAGTCTATTCGTATGCGCTTTGGATTGTGAGCGGAGGTCAAACATATCTCTATAAAGGGAAATTGACCGTATTGTAAAAATTGTTTTTCCATAAATATTAAAATGAAGAAATTTTGGATTTGGATTTTTGTGCCGTTGCTTTTGGTGGCATGTCACGGAAAAAAAGACAACAAAGATAATAACCAACCAACAGAAATTAGCACTCTCGCCTTTGATGGCGATAGTGCTTTTGCCTTTGTTAAGGCACAGACGGATTTTGGGCCGCGCGTACCCAATAGCGAAGCCCACCAAAAGTGTGCCGAATATCTGATTTCAACTTTGGGCCAGTATTGCGATACGGTTTATGTCCAGTCTTTCGTTGCCACGGCCTATGATGGCAAAAAGTTGGATTCAAAAAATATCATCGGCAGTTTTTCTCCCGAAATAAAAGAAAACCGAATCCTGTTGGCATCGCATTGGGATTCACGTCCAATGGCTGATCATGATGCCATCGAAGCTAATAGAAACAAGCCCATTGATGGAGCAGACGATGGTGCAAGTGGTGTAGGTGTTCTGCTCGAATTGGCCCGCCAGCTGCAAAAAGACAGGCCTCAAGTAGGTATTGATATCATCTTTTTTGATGTTGAAGATTATGGTACGCCTTCCAGCGTGAATTTGCCTGGCGACTGGTGGTGCTTAGGTTCACAGTATTGGGCAGAACATCCTCATGTTGATGGTTATACGGCTCGCTTTGGCATACTTCTTGATATGGTCGGTGCGCCAGATGCCAAATTCTATCATGAATATATGTCAACTTATTATGCTCAGGATGTGGTTTCAAAAGTCTGGGGGACGGCTTACAAACTTGGTTATGGCTCAATGTTTATCAACCAGCAGGCCAATCCTATCACCGACGATCATTATTATGTCAACAAACTGGCTCATATTCCGATGATTGACATTATCCATCAGGATAATACCACGGGAACTGGTTTTCGCTCGGTTTGGCATACAACCAATGATAATATTAATAACATTTCTGCGGCGACACTTGAGAAAGTGGGGAAGGTGTTGAGAGAGGTGATAGCAGAGAACTAATATCAAAATACATAACGATAATATGAAAGTTTACAAGTTTGGCGGGGCATCGGTAAAAAATGCCGAAGGAGTTAGAAATGTTGAAAAAATATTAAGACAATTTGCTGAAAAAGAACAAATTGTAGTGATAATATCTGCTATTGGCAAAACCACTAACCTTTTGGAAAAAATTTTAGATGCCTTTTATTATGATAAAAAACAACTTCCTTCAATGGTGGAAACGCTGCGTGAAAACCACTATACGATTGTTAGGGATTTGATGGGTGATGAAGGGCAACGTATCATCGACAAACTTGATGCCATTTTCAAACAATTGGATGATATTTTGGCTGGCGAACATTCCGAAAATTTCGACTTTGACTATGATCGAATTGTAAGTTTTGGGGAGATTTTGTCAACTAAATTGATATCCACTTATTTAAATATGGTAAGGGTGAAAAATGAATGGGCAGATGCCCGTTCGCTTATCCGCACAGACCATAACTACCGCGAAGGCAAAGTTGACTGGGAAATATCGTCACATTTAATCCGAAATAAGATAGTCGAACTGTTTGAAAAGCGTAATACGAATATTATTATTAGTCAAGGATTTATTGCTGGAACCGAGGAAATGCTTTCCACAACCTTAGGTCGTGAAGGTTCGGATTATTCAGCCGCGATTTTTGCGTATTCTATTGATGCAGATAGTGTTACAATCTGGAAGGATGTGCCAGGCTTGCTTAATGCCGATCCCAAATTCTTTCCGGAAGCAGTCAAGCTCGAACAGATTCCTTATGAAGAAGCCATTGAATTGGCCTATTACGGAGCAAGCGTTATTCATCCCAAAACGCTTAAGCCGTTGCAGAACAAACAGATACCTTTGTATGTAAAACCTTTTCTCCATCCTGAAGAAAGTGGCAGCAAAATCTCTGCTTCGCAAATGGAAAATCCCATACCTTGCTATATTTTCAAAACGAATCAGGTACTGATTTCTATCTATCCACGCGATTTTTCTTTTATAGCGGTAGAGAATCTGGATGAAATTTTCTCTATCGTTTCCCGAAACAAGATCAACATCAATCTGATGCAGAATTCTGCCTTGAGTTTTTCTATTTGTTGTGACAATAATGCCAGAAAAATCGAAAAACTCATAGAAGATCTAACTGTAAAATATCGTGTGAAATATAATTTCAATATCAGACTGATTACTATTCGTCATTACACGGATGAGGTTGTGGAACAGATGATTAAAGATAAGGAAGTGATGGTTGAGCAGCGTAGCAGAACGACCATACAGTTGGTAGTTGGTGAATAAAACAAGACGATGATGAGAGAGATAATGAATTTTTTGGATGCATTGATGCGAAATAACAACCGAGAATGGTTCAATGCGCACAAGAGCGAATATGTGTACATACAGGATAAGTTTAATAAATTTGCTTTGCGACTGATGGATGCGACGGCAGCCTTCGACCCGGATGTATATGGCTTGGAACTGAAAGATTGCACTTATCGGATTTACAGAGACATCAGATTTTCAAGCGATAAGCGTCCGTATAAAAATCATTTAGGCTGTTACATTTGCAAAGGTGGGAAAAAGTCGGGGAATAGTGGCTATTATTTCCATATAGAACCTAATGAGGCAGATTATATTGGTGGCAATTTGTTGGCGGCAGGAGTTTATGCTCCAACGAAAGATCAGTTGTCGCACATCCGTAAGGAAATAGAATGTGATGGTGAAACCTTGGACAAGGCGGTGAGAAAAGCCAAGCATTTTGATTTTTCAGAGGGCAGTTTTTTGAAACGCGTTCCCAATGGATTTGCCAAGGATTCGGCTTTCGAGAAATATTTGCGACTCAAGGATTATTCACTTTGTCAACCACTTTCCGATGAAATTGTTTTTGGAGATGAGGATAAACTTTTGACTTTTGTTGTGGAAGAATTCAAATCTGTGAAAAATTACAACCGATGGCTGAATGACAGCATCGAAAATTTGTAATATTACGGTTGTTTTTCTTTTGCCAGTTAGAGTCGGTAGTGTGACACTGAAACGGCGGTGTCTGAAAGACACCACAACATAGTAACCGGGGACGAAGTCCTCGGTGGAAAGGCGTTATTGTAGTTTGTTGCCTGAAAGGCAATACCATTTTCTGATACTTTCTTTGAAACCCAAAGAAAGTATCGCAAAGAAAGGTTTCCCGCTGAACAAGCGTTTGCTACAAATCGGGCCGTTGCAGGCTAAACGCAGAAACTCGCAGGCTCCACTTCGTTGCGCCTGCTCAAACAGTCTGCGTTCTTAACGCCTCCACCCGCCACGATTTGTCACGCAAAGCGCTTGTAAGGCGGAAGATATAAATGGTAGGGAATAGACGACTTTTTTTAAACGCTTTTAACTTCTCCACAGCAGAATGCCATAATGCTCCTTCTCGAAACACTTGAAATTATTAACCCGACAAATCCGGGTGACGCATGATCAAAGTCTGATGAAATTGTTTTTGGAGATGAGGATAAACTTTTGGCTTTTGTTGTGGAAGAATTCAAATCTGTGAAAAATTACAACCGATGGCTGAATGACAGCATCGAAAATTTGTAATATTACGGTTGTTTTTCTTTTGCCAGTTAGAAAAAATAAAAAATAATATGAAGTGTGTTGTTTGTAAAATGTTTAATATTAGCACATTATGAAAGATTTCTAAAAGTAAAAAATATTTTTTTGAACAATGCAAAGTGTATTAAAAAAAATTGTATTTTTGCACTCCCAAAAAAGAGTAATAATTAAAAACAAATCATAATGAAAAAAGATATTCATCCAAAAGAGTATAGAACCGTGGTATTCAAAGACATGTCGAATGAAATCGCATTCATGACGAAATCCACAGTAGCAACGAAAGACACGATTGTTTGGGAAGATGGTAAGGAATATCCCTTAATCAAATTGGAAATTTCAAACACTTCACACCCATTCTTCACTGGTAAGATGAAATTGGTTGATACCGCTGGTCGTGTTGATAAGTTCCGCAGCAAATACGGTAATTTCAGCAAGAAGAACTAAGATTATCTATAAGTTTAAAAATAACGTAGTGGCGAAATCGTGAAAAACGGTTTTGCCGCTTTTTTTATCTATAAGGTATGAAAAAAATAGTGGTTTTATCAGGTGCTGGCATCAGTGCCGAGAGTGGAATCAAGACCTTTCGCGATTCGGATGGCCTTTGGGAAAATTATCCGGTGGAAGATGTCGCCTCTATCGAAGGTTGGTATCGCAATCCGAAGTTGATGATAGACTTTTACAATGAGCGCCGTCGGCAGTTGGAACATTGCCAGCCTAACGATGCACACAAAATCGTAGCTGAGTTGGAAAGCAAGTACGATGTTTGCGTTGTAACCCAGAATGTGGACAATCTACATGAACGTGCTGGTTCCACGCATATCATCCACTTGCATGGCGAATTGACGAAAGCCTGTAGCGAGCGCGGCAAAACCTGTGTTCAAGACATTGGCTATCGAGATATTGTCTTCGGTGAAAAAACTCCTGATGGAGGCCTGATGCGTCCCTTCATCGTTTGGTTCGGTGAAGATGTTCCCTTGCTTTCCGCTGCGGCCGATGAGGTTCAAAGTGCCGATATCCTCATCATCATTGGTACTTCGCTCAACGTCTATCCGGCAGCTGGCCTGCTTTATTACGCCCGTCCTGATGCTGATATTTATCTTATTGATCCTAAAGATGTTCAACCAGTTAGACGTCAGGTGAAATTCATTAGAGAAAAAGCGACAAAAGGCATGCAAATTTTGAAAGAACAACTGCTGTAATTGCTGAAAAAAATGTATCTTTGCCATCCAATTTTTTAACTATGGACGACATATCTCTCTTCAACGATTTCTTAAACAACGAATCTATTATACCTCTTTTTTCTTCTGATGATGAAGAGGCCTTGAAAAACGAAAACGTAGCCGAACAACTTCCTATACTTCCATTACGCAATACCGTTCTCTTTCCTGGGATGGTTATTCCTATTACCGTCGGAAGGAACAAATCCATCAAACTGGTGCAGGAATATAGCCGGAGCAACGAGCCCATCGGTGTTGTTGCACAAAAGGATAACGAAGTGGAAGAACCTGGTTTGGATGACATATACAAAGTCGGAACGCAAGCCCATATTCTTAAATTCTTATCTATGCCAGATGGTAGTGTGACCATTATCGTCAGAGGTATGAAACGCTTTGAAATAAAACAGCTTATCCAATCCGAGCCCTACCATAAGGCCTTAGTTTCAGAGTATCCTTGTAACGACTTTGACCCGGCTGTCATACGAAAGCGCACCTATACGGCTTTGATTTCTTCGATTCGTGATACGGCAGTCCAGATGGTGCGTAAGTCTTCACAGCTGCCACCGGAAAGCGCTATCGCATTGCGCAACATGGCGAGCGGCGCTTTTTTGTTGAGTTTCATCGCTTCTAATTTGTCTGTCGAAGTGAATGAAAAGCAGCGCATTCTTGAAATTCAAGATGTGGAGGAACGTGCTCGATTGGTGCTACGTTTGCTCCTCAACGACTTGCAGATGCAGGAACTGAAAAATCAGATTCAGTATAAGTCGAAGCAGGAACTTGATAAGCAGCAACGAGAATATTTCTTGAATCAGCAGATGAAAACCATCCAGCAAGAGTTGGGGGGGTCACCAAGTGAACAGGATTATAATCGATTGAAAGAACTTGGTTCTAGAAAAAAATGGAACAAGGATGTAGCTTCTCTTTTCGAAAAGGAATTGGAAAAACTGCGTCATATCAACCAAATGGCACCGGATTATTCAGTGCAGCTCAACTATCTGGAGCTTTTGGTCGACCTTCCTTGGAACGAATACAGTACGGATAATTTCGATTTGGACAAGGCTCGCAAGATTCTCGACCGCGATCATTCTGGTCTTGACAAAGTCAAAGAACGTATCGTTGAATATATTGCTGTTTTGAAGTTGAAAGGAGATATGAAGTCGCCGATTTTGTGCTTGGCAGGTCCTCCGGGTGTGGGTAAAACTTCGCTTGGGCGTTCCATCGCCGATGCCCTTGGGCGCAAGTACATCCGTATGTCGTTGGGTGGTTTGCATGATGAGTCGGAAATCCGAGGTCACCGTAAAACCTATATCGGAGCAATGCCTGGTCGTGTTATTCAAAATATGCGCAAGGCTGGTTGCTCCAACCCCGTTTTCGTCCTTGATGAAATAGATAAGGTTACGGGTATGACTGTTCAGGGCGACCCTTCTGCAGCTTTGTTGGAAGTGCTTGATCCAGAACAAAATACGGCTTTCTACGATAATTATCTGGAAACTACATTCGATTTGTCGAAGGTGTTGTTCATCGCTACCGCCAACAATCTTGGCAATATTCATCCGGCATTGCTCGACCGTATGGAAATCATTGATATTGCCGGTTATCTGATGGAAGAAAAAATTCAGATTGCTAAAAAACATTTGATTCCCAAACAGTTAAAAGAGCATGGTTTGAAACGCTATGATTTGAGTTTTTCAGATAAAATCATTGAGCAAATCGTTATTGATTATACTCGTGAGGCTGGTGTTCGACTTTTGGAGAAAAATATTGCTCGCGTGATTCGTAAGCGTGTCGCTCAATTCGTCAAGGATGGCAGTATGGAAAAGAAAATTTCCGCTGAAGACCTGCAGGAATTGTTAGGCTCGCCTATTTTCCAGAAAGAGAATTCAATTGACAATAGTGTGCCTGGTGTGGCTACAGGTTTGGCCTGGACTGCTGTTGGTGGTGAAATCCTTTTTGTGGAAGCCATTACAAGTCCAAGCAAAAATGGAGGTCTTACCATGACTGGCAATTTGGGCGATGTGATGAAAGAATCTGCCACTATTGCCTACGAGTATCTGAAGGCTCATGCAGAGGAATATGGTATCCCAGCTGATACTTTTGAGACGAAAAAAATCCATATTCACGTTCCAGAAGGTGCAACGCCCAAGGATGGCCCTTCAGCAGGAATCACATTGTTGACGGCAATGATTTCTGCCTTTACAAAGCGGAAAGTGCGCAACAAAATTGCAATGACAGGAGAAATTACGCTGCGTGGCAAGTTGTTGCCTGTGGGTGGCATCAAGGAAAAGATTTTGGCTGCTAAGCGTTCTGGAATCAATGATATTGTCTTATCTTCTGAAAATCAGAAGGACGTTAAAGATATCAAAGAGAATTTTACTGAAGGAATGACCTTCCACTATTTCAGTTCAATGAAAGAAGCTTTGAGTTACACCGTGTTGGCCTAATTCTTATTCTGAAGAATTGTTTCTTCAATTTTTTTAATGACCGTATTGTTGGTAATGTCATTGAGGCAGTGCCAGTCGCCGTAGCGGCAGGTTTTGTTGCCGTAAATGCTGCATGGGCGGCAGGGTAGGTCGCATTGCACTACGGTTTGCAAAGATTGTCCCCAAGCCAGAAATCCTCCCAAGGGATGAGTCGCTCCCCAAATGCTTATCACTGGAATGCCGGCGAGTGACGCCAGGTGCATGTTGCCGCTGTCCATCGTCAACATGGCTTGTAGTTGGCTTATCAAACGTAGTTCTTCTGCCATATTGGGTAATTTATCAACAACGGATTCAACATTTGAGTATTTGCTTTCCCAAAGGTCAAGGATTTGTTTTTCGTAGTTTCCAGCACCAAAAAGAAAAACCTTGTGGTGCTCTGACAGGTTGGCTACAACTTCTTCCATCTTTTCCAAGGGAAAAATTTTCCCTTTGTGTGCGGCGAATGGAGCAACTCCAATGGCGTCCAGTTTTTCACGGGTCTCGGTCTTGAGTAATGAAAATCGTTGGTGCCAGTCAATTTCCACATCAAATCCCAATTCTTTAAGGCATTGAGCATACAGTTCGAAAGAGGTTTTTTGTTGGACTTTAACTTTGGAAGTGATGAAGCGTCTGCGTACTTTTCTGTCTTTATGAATATGGCTTGTTTTTATTTTTTTTAGTCTTAATTTTGAACGAATGTAGATGGTTCTTAAGACATTATGGAAATCGGCAAGCATGGTTGGATTCAGCTTTGACAGTTCTTTGCAAAGCTGATTGAGTCCGCGGGTCCCTCGATAATTCTTTAAGTCAACGCTGTAAAATGATACATTATTGGGCAGTAATTGTATGATGCTTCCCACAAATGGGCGGCTCACAACCGTAATTTGAAGTTCAGGGTATTGACGGGCAAGTGCATCAATGACTGGCACAGCCATCAGGATGTCGCCTAAGGCGGAAAAACGGACAATGAGCAGGTGCTGTTTCACTTTTTGCCGTATAAAACAGGGTTGGTGGCAGGGTCGTTGTACATTTTCATCTGCTTATAGACTTTCATGTATTTGCGACCTGCCTTGAAATCGCCGATTAGCTGGTCGATGGCAGTGCTTAGGTCTTGTTGCTGTTCGAGTAAAATCTGCAGTTTTCTGCGGCAGGTTTCTTTGTGTTGTTCATCGGCATCCTGGCGTTCAACTTGTTCGCGCATGTGGTAAATCTTAAGCGCCAGGATACTGAGGCGGTCGATGGCCCATGCGGGACTTTCGGTATTGATGGTGGCTTCGGGAAGCATTTTCACGTTGTGGTAAAGCGTATAGAAATAACTGTCAATGGTTTCCACCAAATCTGTGCGGTCTTGGTTGCTGCGGTCAATGCGGCGTTTAAGTTGTAATGCCTCAGTGGGATTGATTTGAGGGTCGCGAATCAAATCCTCCAAGTGCCATTGTACTGTGTCTATCCAATTTTTCAAATACAAATCGGCTTCGATTTTTCCTGGTTCGAAAGGATTTTGAATGGGCGTGTCAACGTGATTTTTAATGTGATAATCCCTTATGGCTTGCTCAAATATGCTATTTGCCAATGCTGAAAATGTTTTCTTCCCGTCTATCATATTGATGATATAATTGAAAAAGCAAAAGTACGATAATTTTCCGAATTGGGCAAATCGCATTTTTTATCGTTTTTCTTTCCAAGAATCAAGGAGCATCCACCCCAAAATTAATAATGCTATTTTTTAGAATGTTGGAGTGTTGTTTTCAAAAGTGGCAGATTTTTCTTCAAAAATGATCAAAAACCGACATTTTAAATTTTTAGTATTTTATAAAATATTACACTTGATTTATATAAAAATATATTATATTTTTGTTGAAAAAATATTTATGAAAGAGGAACTGCTGCAGTATTTATGGAAAAATAGTATTTTCAATCACGATAACTTGAGGACGACGGACGGGCGGGAAATTCATGTTATCAATCCCGGTCTGATGCATCAAGATGCGGGGCCTGATTTTAAGGGGGCGGTCATTCGAATCGATGATATGATTTGGGCAGGTGATGTGGAAGTTCACGTCAATGGGTCGGATTGGTATCGTCATCATCATCAGCGAGATGACAAATATTTGTCGGTGATTTTGCATGTGGTATACACCGCAGATATGGAAATTGTGCGGAAGGATTGCGAAATGATACCGACATTGGAGCTGAAAGATTACATTCCTGCAGATATGTTGGAGGAATATCAGCGATTGACGCTTTCGGAAAATAGTATTCCCTGTGGAAACAGCATTGTTGAAGTACCACATTTGGCGTTGACATCCATCATTTCTTCGTTGGCGGTAGAGCGTTTGTTGCGTCGGCAGAAGCAAATGTTTCGCATTCTTGAAAAGTGTGAGGGTGATTGGGATGAACTGACATATCGGATTTTGGCTATCAATTTTGGCTTTAATGTCAATGGTACGGCTTTTGAGTTGTTGGCGCAGAGTTTGCCCTACAAAATAATCAGTCGACACGAAAGATCCCGTTTGCAGATTTATGCTTTGGTTTTTGGTCAGGCAGGAATGTTGGATAATCCCGAAATAAGCGAGAAGGACAGTTATCTTGAACAATTGAAAAATGAGTATGATTACCTGCGTTATAAGTATAGACTGAGTCCGATTGATCCAAAAGTATGGAATCTTTTGCGCCTACGTCCTACGAATTTTCCGTGTGTCAGACTTGCGCAGTTTAGTGAATTGTTGTTTTGTCTGCCCAATATTTTTCAAGAATTGATTATTAAATTAAAGACCGATAATATTCGATGCCTACTGGGTTCCATTAGTCCTGATGAGTATTGGAAGACGCATTTTCATTTTGGAAGAAAGACGAAAGAACATCCGTGCCATATTGGAAAATCGGCATTGAATCTTTTGATTATCAATACAATGGCTCCTGTACTATTTGCTTATGGCTCATTTGCAGGTAATGACAAGTATAAAAGTAGGGCGCTGAATATGCTGGAAATCAATCCGCCAGAGGACAACATTGTCACGCGGCAATTTGGGCGTTTCAATTTTCCCATGGATTCTGCGATGGTTTCACAGGCTTTGCTGGAATTGTATTCCGTTTTTTGCAAATACAAAAAATGTTATTCCTGTCCGATAGGGCAGTATATCGTAACAAAATTGTATAAAAAAGACAAAAATGTCTCGAATGAATATTGAAAAAGCAAGTTGAATGGCTAATCGATCAATAGCCAGATAACGATGTGCTTATTCACATTGTTTCATGATTTCAGACTTGTATTCTTCAGCGACGGATGTCATGCCAATAAGTTGCTTAAAGTAGTATCGCCAACGGGCACTGAATTTGAGCCAACCGCGTTTGTATTCGAAGAAGATGAAGAATGAAGCGAACATGGCCACAATGTAAGCGAGTGCAAAGAGGACGCTCTTGGATACAATCCACAGGATGGCGAACATAATCGGATAATACAGTGTGAAAGAAACAATACTGCCAACGCAATGGAATGAAGCGTGCAAATGCCGATCCTTGATGTTCCTTCGCAGATATGCAGGAAAGTAGAAGGGAATGGCATTGTTTATCAGACCGAAAAGAAATAGAGGCAGGAGAATGAGATAAATCAGTGTTTTGCCTAAAAGTTGGCTTAATGATATCTCTTGGCCAACAACCCAATCGCGGAGGTTTAACTGCTCCAATTCTTCAATGTATTGGCGAGTGATGAGCATCAAATATTCGAAGCGGTCCGGTTCTTCGGTTTTCATCTTTGTAATCCGGTCGATGATAGTTATTTCTTCCGCTCGGTGGTAGGGAAAATAGTTGGGGTTGAGTCCTTTTTTTGCCAGGCAAGGTTTGACCCACATCGTGCGGAGCAGTTCAATTTCTTTTAGGTATTCCTGATGGAGTTCGATGTCTGGAGTTAACGCTTTGAGTTGGGCACGTGCTTTGGCGTTGAGTTGTTGGTACGCAATATTGGGGTCTGTTTTGAAGGTCTCGAAAAATTCATCAAAGCCGAAAGGTTCGCCGACTGTAAGTGAGACTTTTGTGCGTGCATTGAAATAATCGAGGTAGTGAATGTTGATGGGAAGAATTTGAAGGCCGAGTTTGAAATCGGCTTTTTCTTCTGCTGCGAAAGCGATTCTGGGGAAGCCTTTCTTGAAAGTGCCTAAATAATGCCCCTGTTGATGCTGGGCTTCAGGATAAATGACCAAGGTGTTGCCTCGGGTTAAAATATCTGAGGCAATGTCAAACGAAGTCATATTGTATTTCACATCATTGATGCCGCCGTCTCGGGTGCGGAAGGTGGGCAGGATTTTCAAGTAGCGTAAAATCTTAGCCACGGCATCTTTCTTGAAAATGTCGCCGCGGGCAATGAAAACGGGCTGACGATGGTCGTTGAACATATACAGGATGTTCAAGGCATCATTGGCTCCGTTTTGGTGGTTGGCAATGATGATTACCGGCTTCCCTTTTTCGGGTATGTTTTTCCTTCCAACAACATAAACTCTTTTATAGTAGAACCAATTGTGGAATTGCTTTAGGTATAGATTGAAAAAATTGTACGAATGTGAAAAGTCGTCAATATGGGTTAAATCAATCATCAGTATAAGTTTTGGTTAGTTAAGAGTCATTTCATCAAGCAAGTTTTGCGCACCTGCAAATTTATCAACGATAAAGAGGAAATATCTGATATCCAAGGAAATGTTGCGGCAGCGATTCACATCGTAGTTGATGTCGCTCATCGTGCCTTCCCAAACACGGTCGAAGTTGACGCCAATGAGTTCGCCATGGCCATTGATGACAGGACTGCCAGAATTGCCACCCGTGGTGTGGTTGCTGGCAATGAAAGCCACGGGCATCTCGCCCTTGTTGTTGGCATAACGTCCGAAATCTTTATCTTCATAAAGCTGTTTCAATTTCGGATCCACTTTGTAGTCAAAAATGTCGGGATTTTCTTTTTCAATGACACCTGCCAAGGTAGTGTAATAAATGTAATCTTTCCCATCTTCTGGTTCAAAACCTTTTACTTGTCCGTAGGTGACACGCATTGTCAGGTTGGCATCGGGATAGAAGGTTTTGTCTTTTTCTTTCAGCATCAAGGCCTTGACATAAAGTCTGTATTTACTGTTCAATTTGTTATACGAATCAGTATAGACTTCGTAATTCCGGTCGTAGGCGTCCATGGCAGCATTGACAATCGTGAAAATCAAATCCGAACGCAATTTCTTGTATGATTTTTCATTAGCGGAGGCAACGAATTTTTTCAGATTTTCGGCATCACAATAGACACTTTGGTCGAAAATTTTGTCTGCCATCATGCGCAACTGTTCTTTTGAAATGTTGGCGTAAGGTTTGAGCGTTTCAGGTAGGTCATTGACATTTTGTTCGTTGAAATAATAATGAAGTAATTCAACAAAGCATTCCTTATCAATGGGTTTATAGTAGCTGGCGTAGAAGTTGTCGATTTGTTTAGGTAAACGGACCCTCATTGAATCCAGATATTCTGGAGTGCAGTTCTTTTTGTCGATTCTGCGGAAAATGGGAGTGAAATTCTGGTACATGAATTTCATCATTTCCACCGCCCAAACGGATTCCATAAAATACATAACGCCTGAATAGGCTTTACGGTAGTCGCGGTAGATGTTTTTCATTTCGGGTAAAACCTGCCCGTATTGTTTGTTCAAATCGGGGTTGAGTTGCAGCCATTCTTCAAATTGGGCCTCCTCTAAACGTTTCTTTTCCACCACTTTGCAGTCGATAAGCCCTTTGTTCTCTCCAATCCATTTTTTCCAGCCGTTGGAGATGGAATTGGATTTGCCAGAATACATCAGACGGATTTCGGTGGAGGTGCCCATGTGTTTTTTCATGATGTCAAGGCGAACGCCGCGCTGATGAATGGCGATGGGGTTGATGGCATTGACAGTCATATCCACGGCATCAGAGATGATAAATTGCTGGGTGGTGCCAGGGTAGCCAAAGACAAGCGTGAAATCGTTTTCCTCCACGCCTTTGGTAGATATTGTGAAGTGTTTTTTAGGGGTGAAAGGGACATTGTCTTTGGAATATTCCGCAGGCTGATTGTTCTTGTCTGCATAGATGCGGTACATTGAAAAGTCGCCGGTATGGCGGGGCCACATCCAGTTGTCGGTGTCGCCGCCAAATTTGCCGATACTTTCCGGAGGGGTGCCTACCAGACGAATGTCTTTGTATGTCTCGTTGATGAAAGCAAAATATTGGTTGCCATAATAGAAGGATTTAATATCCACGGTATAATGTGTGCCTTCTACCAATTCTTTCGACACTTTCTTGATGTTTTTGTCTATAAGTTCATTGCGCTGGTTTTCGGGCATATTGTCAGTGATGCCATTCAAAACCTGACTTGTTACATCGCGCATTTCGACGAGGAAGGTGACGGAGAGTCCAGCGCAAGGTATTTCCTCTTCGTGCGATTTGGCCCAGAAACCATTGTGTAAATAGTTGTTTTCCAACGTACTATAGCGCTGGACATAGGAATACCCACAATGGTGATTGGTTAGCAGTAAACCCTGGTTGGAAATCAGTTCGGCAGTGCACCCACCACCGAAAAGGACGATGGCATCTTTCATGCTGTGGTGGTTTACGCTATAGACGTCTTCGGCCGTCAATTTGAAGCCAAGTTGTTGCATTTCAGCTTCATTGTAGTTTAAAAAAATAGGAAGCCACATGCCTTCGTCGGCACGCCCCCAAGCGAAAACGAAGCAAAATAATAAGAGAATAGAGATTTTTTTCATTCTTTAATCTTTATGTTATAAAAAGCAAAAATACAAAAAATGTATTTTGGAAACAATGTTTTTATAAACTTTTCTTTTATTTTACGGCAGTCTCATGCTGAAGGAATGCTGAAATCATGGTGGGTGCTTTCTTCTGCAAACATAAAATGCAGTACTAAGTTTGCAGTTCTTGAGATGTTGTTCCTTCGGGACATGGGTATTCTTGAAACGACCCAATATCATTTCGTCTTGAAGAAACGTGATTTTAATAACACCGAACCAGAAGTGCGAGGTCTTTAATATATTCCCACGTTGAAAAGATGATCGATGATGGACAGATGTGGAATGAACCCGAAGCGATCGTCAAAGATTTGAGTATATTCTTCCGAAGGGAAAGGGTAGTTGGCATCATTTCGTAGTTTCGGGTGAATGATTAGACGATAATCATTATAATCTTCCGATGAATATTCAGAAAGATATTCGTCGGTCAGCGCAGGTTGAAAATCAAAACCGTAAAGTTTCATGATTACTTGCATTAATTCCATATTGAAATCAAAAAGAAAATCATATTTTTTTTCATAGAATGGATGCAGAAAATCTTGAAAATAAAGGAAATAGGGCGTATTGCTGTAAGCGGTGTCTATGCTGCGCCAATGCTGTCTTTGCCATGGCATGGCATAGTCGATGCGTACATCGCGGATGGGTATTTTGTGGGCGCTTCGCAACACGGGAATTGTCAGGGTTTGGACGCCATTGCCAGTGGCAATCAAGGCACGGTTGCGGTACGACTGCTTCGTGTAGTTTTCGTGTGCTTCCATCAGCACTTCCGAATTTTGACAGCACCGTATGTATTCCAGTGGTGGCATATAAGCCGTACTTACAATCGTTTTTTTCATTTGTCGTATCATATAAAACCTTAATCGAGAAAATATTCAACGTTAAGGTCTGCGAGCAATGCAAGCGGAAGTCTGAGTTTTATCACCTTTCGCCTATAAGCTGAATTATTTTCCTTCTTTCTTCAGTACGATTAGTATTGTATAAATCAATATTTTGATATCCATTTGGATAGACATGTTTTCAAGGTAAAGCAGGTCGAAACGCATACGCTCAATCATCTGGTCTACATTCTCGGCGTAGCCGTATTTTACTTGTCCCCAGGAAGTGATGCCAGGTTTTATGCCTAACAGTAGCTTGTAGTAAGGTGCTTTTTCAACAATCTTATCAATGTAATACTGTCTTTCCGGACGGGGGCCGACCAGTGACATGTCTCCTTTTAAGACATTGAAAAATTGAGGGAATTCGTCAAGGCGTGACTTACGCATGAAACGGCCGAAGTGTGTGATTCTCGGATCATGCTCGCTCGACAGACGTGGTCCATCTTTTTCAGCATCGACATACATCGAACGGAATTTGATGATTTTGAAAGGTTTGCCTTGGTAGCCAATGCGTTCTTGAAAATAGAAAATCGGTCCTTTCGATGAGCATTTAACACCAATGGCTAAGAAAATGTAAACAGGAATCAGAAGAATGATGGCAATAAGAGAAACGAAGATGTCCAAAAATCGTTTCAGATAGCGCTGCCAGGGAGCCATGAATTCCGAATTGATGGAAATCAAGGGCTCATACATAATTGATGACATCTTGACGGTACCCAAAAGGAAGTCTTGGTCTTGAGGCAAAATGTTGATAGTAAGCTCGTTGATATCTCTTAGTTGCGATAATATTTTTTCAATGTGTTTGCGTTGACCATTGTGAATGGCGATGATGACTTCTTCAATGCCATTTTGTTCGATGATTTTGCGCAATTCTTCAATACTGCCCAAACATGGCAATTTGTCGCCTAAGGAATGATCGCTGCTGTCGGGAAGTGTGACGTACCCTTCAATGAAATTGCCAGTTCTGATATTTTGTTTTACAAGAGACTCATATGTGTTCAGTGCAATTGCGTCGCTACCAATAATCAAGGTCTTGAAACCAATTTCGCCACTGTGGATTTTACGATTGATGTGTGTTGTCATCAGCACACGTGGAATGTAGGTCAGCACAAATTGGCACACAAACAATACCAGAAAATATTTGATGTAGTCGAAAGGCGTGTTGACGATGTCATCAAGGATGAAAACAAAGAAGAAAAGGATGACACCAATAAAGGTCATAATGAATGTGCGCCCCAGTTCTTTCAAACGGGATTTGCGATAAATATTGTGGTAATAGCCGATGAAAGTGTGAAGAATTATCCAATAGATGGGGAAAAAAAACAGTCCAAAACCAAATTTGGGATCTTGAAGAACCGAATTTGAGAAATGGCTGAATAGTTGGTTGTCAACATTATACTTTCTATAAATGAAGAAAATGGCCCAAGTAAGGCACGCCGCTAAAACATCCATGGCGACGTGATAAAAGGTGAGCAGCTTTTTGTTTTTCTCCATTGTCATAGTAAAATAATGTGCGATAGAGTTTAGGATTGTGGTCCGGTAACGATTTTAACGTAATCAAAGTAAAAATGAGTATCCTGATTTTCCAATTTCGATCCGCTGATAAGGATTTTTGCCCTGATTCCCGTGGCATGCAAGCTGGTGGAATTGTAAATGTTGGCGAATCTTTCATCAAGGTTGATATAGACGGTTTGCCATTCGTTGGTAGCATAGAGCCCGCCGCAAGGATAAACAGTGTAGTAGTCGGGGGCGGCGATTTCAATCGTCATATCGCTTTCGCATTTGTAACGGATTTCGAGATAAGTCTGGTTGCTCAATGTGTAGATGTATTCTGGTGTTGCCACTTCAAAAGTCTCGTGTAGGGAATCTCCTGTGAGCGTAATCTTGCCTAAGCGGTTGGAAGGATTCTCCGGATCGGCGATGCATTCAAAATTCACAACGGAAATTACGGGATTGTAAGGGGAAAAATCGATGTGGGAATGAAAAGTCTCAATGAATGGGAAAACAGTATATTGGTGATATTGGTAATGCTTGTTCATCATTTCTTTGGTGAGTTTTGTCGTACCCCCTTTGGAGAGAGGAATTTTGAACTGGTAAGACTTGATGTAGCCGTAGCCTTTGACAGTGCTGCTTTGTCCGTTTTTCTTGAAGCAGGGGACGACGTAGATGGTAATGCTGTCAGTGGAAGATGGAAGGTCGAGGATGGGGACTTGACAGGGTAATTCCCAAACACCTAGGGCATTTCCGTTGTATGAAACGTACACGTGGGTGAATTTGTGTCTCCCAATGGTGTATAGTTGTTCGTCATCGTAAAGCACTTCGTGTTCTGCGTTGAAATTGCTCACATCAAAGCAGTCATCGAATGTGTCCTCGCTGAATTCAATAATGCCAGGTGTATAATCGTGTTTGTCTTTGCACGAAGATACAAGCATTGCCAAAACAGCTAAAAAAAGTATTGTTTTTTTCATTTTTTTCAGAACTGATGTTATAACGTGTTTTTTGGCGAATTATTTTTTTGTTTCAGATTTTTATTCATTTTATGGATAATTTCCGTAGCTGTTTTCAAAGCCTTGTAGCCATCTTGCAGACTTACTTCCGGATTTAGTTGATTTTCGATGGCTTGGATAAAGCTTTCAAGTTCACTACGGATGGCATTGTTGGCTTCAGTCTGAGGCATGTCAATGATAATGTGCTTTTTCCCTTTCCCTTCGCCGAGATCAAGAATCATGGCAAACGGATCATTAATTTCGCCCGTAACATTTTCAATATGAATCATTTCTGTTTTCTTTTCCAGAAGGTCCATGCTGATGTACGCATTTTCTTGGAAGAGGCGGATTTTTCGCATGTTTTTCATCGATATGCGGCTGGCGGTTAGATTGGCGACGCAGCCGTTTTCGAAGGTGAGTCGCACGTTGGCAATGTCGAAGGTGTCGGTGACGATGGCCACGCCGCTGGCTTGGATATCAACGATAAGACTATTGACGATTTTCAAGACGATGTCGATGTCATGAATCATCAGGTCGAGAATGACAGAAACGTCATTTCCCCTGGGGTTGAAGAGGGCGAGTCGGTGGCCTTCGATGAACATTGGCTGGCGGATTTTGTCTTTGCAAGCCAAGAACGCGGGGTTGAAGCGCTCCACATGCCCCACTTGCACCGGCAGGCCTGTCTGTTGCTGCAGTTTCAGCAGTTCTTCAGCTTGCTCTATTGTTGCGGTAACGGGCTTTTCAATGAAGCAGGGCTTGCCTTTCGATAGTGCCAGTTTGGCCATTTCATAGTGGTAAGTCGTGGTGCAGACAATATCGGCAATGTCGCAAACTTGTAGTAGTTCTTCAGGGTTTTCGAAGAAAGGAACTCCCAATTGTAGCGAAACTTCACGGGCGTGAGCAAAGTTGACGTCATAAATGCCAATCAATTCGGCTTTGTCGCTCTCATTAACGCATTTGCAATGTATCTGTCCGAGGTGGCCAACCCCGAAAACGCCTATTTTTTTCATTTTAAAATTTTTAGGCCGCAAATTTACGGAATTTTGTTGGAATAATGAGCAATGAATGTATTTAGCAAAAGGCTTTAAAAGCAAAAAGTGCCAGAAGTTTTTCTGACACTTTTCGTGGTGCTGACGGGAATTGAACCAGTGACACACGGATTTTCAGTCCGTTGCTCTACCAACTGAGCTACAGCACCCAATTGCTTTTTAGCGGTGCAAAAATACGAAAATATTCATTCAAAATATTATTTTCCTAAAAAATAATTCTTTTTTCTATTTAACTTATTGGTAATTAATTGTATGTGTTAATTTCTGATGAAGAATATCCTGTAAATATGGGAGAAAAATTTAGTGTTGAATCTTCTGGTAATACAAATTTTTGGAAAAATCCCGCCGTTTTGCTACAAAGTTTATATTGCTATTGCCGGATTTGCTTGTTAATGCCTTAATAATGTTGACTGCATTTTGTTATTCCCATGTGGTTTGCCAAGTCGAAAAATTTATGTAAGTTTGCACGTTATTTAAAATAGCATGATTATGAAGAAAATTTATTTATTATTCCTTTCCCTGATAGTTGTTCTTTGTCAGTGTGGACCGAAACCAGAACCTCAAGATATTTCCATTGTGCCAGAACCCGTTCAGATGGAAGTTGATTCGAATATCACGTTCGTCATCAATAAAAATACGAAATTGTCATTTCTTAATGTTGATAAGGATAGTCCTTTGCGTCAATATGTTTCTGAAACCTACAGTCATTACTTCGGTTTCCAACCTCAAGTGAAGGATGCCGCGGTTCATAACAACATTGTCTTCCATTTGGATGCCAATGCTGCTAACGAATTGGGAGATGAAGGTTATGAACTTGTTGTGGGGAAACATATCATCGTGCTTTCCGCTCGCACGGAGGCAGGGCTTTTCTATGCTTTTCAAACATTGTTTCAGTTGGCCCCGGGCAATGCTTGCAGCGAAAATCCTCAGAATTTGGCTGTACCCGGCGTGAAAATAACAGACTATCCCCGTTTTGAATGGCGTGGCAGCCATCTCGACGTTTGTCGCCACTTCTTCGGCGTTGATAAAGTAAAAAAGCATCTTGACATGATGGCTCTGTACAAACTCAACAAGTTTCATTTTCATTTGACTGATGACCATGGATGGCGTATACAAATTGATAAATATCCGAAGTTGACAGAAGTTGGTGCGTGGCGTGTAGACCGAAGTGATGTCCCCTGGGGAGAGGCCGAGCCAGCCCAGGAAGGCGAACCGTGCACTTACGGGGGCTTCTTTACCAAGGACGAAATCCGTGAAATTATTGCCTATGCTGCTCTTCGACATATCGATGTCATCCCCGAAATAGAAATGCCAGGCCATAGTTCTGCTATTCTGACAGCCTATCCGGAATTTGCTTGCGATGATTATCCTTATTGTGTTGCCATCGGACCTTACTGGCCGCCTAAGGCTATCCTTTGCGGCGGTAATGATTCCGTTATGGTATTCTTAAAAGATGTTTTCAAGGAAGTTGCCGAACTTTTTCCGTATGAGTACATTCATATTGGGGGTGACGAAGCTGTAAAGACCAACTGGTATGCTTGTCCCAAATGCCAACAGAAAATTCAGGAACTGAATCTGCCCACAACCGAACATCTGCAAGGATGGATGGTGACGGAAATTGAAAAATACCTCAACAAAATGGGCAAGAAAATCATCGGCTGGGATGAAATCCTGGATGGAGGTGTCAGCTCAACGGCCACAATTCAGTCGTGGCGTGGTCAGGAAACTGCCATTCGTGCGGCGCAGCACGGAAATGAGGTGGTGATGTCGCCCACAAGCCATTGTTATTTTGATTATTATCAAGATGATCCGGAAACGCAACCATCGGCTTTCAATGGATATGTTTCGTTGCCTAAGGCCTACAGTTTTGAGCCCGTTCCCGATACGCTTACAACAGAGCAGGCAAAATGTATCAAGGGGGCGCAATGCAACTTGTGGTCCGAATTTATTTTCAATTACGACCATGCGGAATACATGCTCCTGCCACGTGTCTGCGCATTGTCGGAAGTGGTTTGGACTCCGAAGGATTGTAGAGATTACCAGCGCTTTGAAGCGCGCGTCCCATCCCAAATTAAAATGTTGCGACAATTGGGTTATAATCCTTGTACTACGATTGGGAAATAGTCGTAATTTTGCAGTTCAATTTTAAATAAATTCAAAGAAAGAAAATGAACGACCAAATTAGAGTTGGAGGTTTTAACATATTGCCTACGGTTGTCAAAAATTTATTGATAATCAATGGCTTATTCTTTTTGGCAAAAGTAGTGCTTGCCAGCAAATTCGATTTGGATGCTTGGTTTGGACTGCACTATTTCGCGGCTTCGGATTTCCATATTTGGCAGATAATCACTTATATGTTCATTCATGGAGATTTTGCCCATTTGTTTTTCAATATGTTTGCCTTATGGATGTTCGGCGCAGCTCTCGAAAACACGTGGGGACCTAAGCGTTTTCTCTTCTATTACATTTTCACGGGCGTCGGTGCGGCCTTGATACATTACATCATCATTTATTTTCAAATCCAATCTTCACTGGCGATAATCAATGATTTCTTGGCGGCTCCCGCATTGGAGACTTTCAGTCGTCTGAGTGATGTCTCGCACATCAATAAGGCGGCCATTGCGCAGAATCTGCTTTACCTGCAAGGCAATCCTGATGCTGTGATGCAATTCGTTCCCGAAATCGAAAATTTCAAAGCGTCATTTCTAAACTCGTTCAACATTATAGGTGCGTCAGGTTCCGTTTTTGGTTTGCTTTTGGCCTTCGGTATGATGTGGCCTGATTCAGAAATCTATGTTTATTTTCTGTTGCCATTGAAAGCCAAGTGGTTTGTGGTCATTTATGGAGCTCTCGAATTGTTGTATGGCGTGATGGGTAGTGCTGATGGAGTGGCGCATTTCGCTCACCTCGGCGGTATGCTCTTCGGCATCATCCTCATCCTTATCTGGCGCCGACAAGACCGTTCGCGTTACCGCTATTACTAGTCTCTGTTATGTCTCGAAGAAATATAAATCATAATAAGAAGAAAAAAACGTCTCTTTTTGGCGTTATTTTGAAGTTTTTACTCTTGGCTATCAATATCGTAGCTGCGTTGGCGCTACTGGCAGCATACGTATCCCCGGTTTTACCGCCTTCGTTTTGGCTTCTGGTGAGTTATTGCGGGTTGGCTTTCCCTTATATAGTTCTTGCTAATATTGTCTTCGTCGTACTTTGGTTGCCAATTCAGTATAAGTATTCTTTGATTTCATTAAGCCTTGTATTGCTGAACGTTAATAATATAGATAGATGTTTCCAGCTTCGTGCCACTCCTCGCCCAGAAGTCTGTGCCGGTTGTGTTAGGGTGATGAGTTACAATGCCAGACTTTACGGCTTGTATGATAGTGAAACCGCCTTTGAGCGAAATCAAAAGAAAGAACAGATTTTTGATTTGTTGCGCCGTGAACGGCCTGAAATATTGTGTATCCAAGAGCATTTTGTGGATAAGAGTGGCAAGTTGAATTTTTCGACCACCGATTCCATTATGAGCATTTTACACTTTGACGACCCCAAACGCCATTGCTTCGAGTATTTTACGGCTCACAATCGCAGCCACGATTATCACTATGGAATGGTGATTTTCAGTCGTTACCGTATCCTTAATGGCGATTATATTGATATGGGTGACAGTTCTAACAATGGATCGATATATGTTGATATTAAATTTAAAAGCGATACAGTCCGAATTTATAATGTCCATTTGACATCAATCGGAATGAATGAGGAAGATTACGCGATGGGGCGGGATATATCCTCTAAAGGCATGGACGATCCCCAATTGGATAAGAAGGCCAGACGTTTGTATGATAAAGTTGGAAAGGCATTTATTAAGCGGCAGCATCAAGCAAAGGTTTTGCGCGCCCATATTGATAGTTGTCCACATCCGATGATTATCTGTGGCGATTTCAACGATTCGCCTGTATCGTATGCATACCACAAAGTGGGTCATGGGTTCAAAGATGCTTTCCGCGAAAGTGGTGGCGGTAGGGGACAAACCTATTTTGGTGACGCATTCCCTTCATTTAGAATTGATTATATTTTTCACGATAAGAAATTCAAAAGTTTTGGCTATACGACTTACGATTCATTGCAAGTGTCTGACCATTATCCGATTTTTACTAATATTTCTTTGCTGAAATGAGAAAAGTCTTTTTTTGCTTGTTGTGTGTAAGCATTTTATTTTTTTCTTGCAAAAATAATAATGATATCCGCATTCGCGGGATGATTGATGGCGCAAATGGCCGTATGGTGCATTTATCCGTTTTGGGAACAGATGGCTTGACAATGCTCGACTCGGCAATTGTAAAAAATGGAAGATTCGAATTTCATGTTCGGAAGAAGCAAAAGGACGAATTTTTCCCGTCAGAAGAGCGTGCCTTTTTCAATTTGTCGTTTTCGGAAGACAATAGCATGACGACTTTGGCCGGATTCGGGGAGGGCGTCGAACTGATGCTGACTAATCCGGACCGAATCGTAAGGGGATACAAAGCAACAGGAGCCGCAGATGCCGTACTGATGAGTCAATTGGATAGTTCGCTATCGGTTTTCGCGTGCCGAACAGACACATTGCTGTACATCTACAGAATCTGCCAAGATAACGATAGCATTCGTGTCGATATTGAAAGTCAATACAATGAGTTGGTAGAGGAGCATCACCAGTATTTGCGTGCTTTCATCCGTCAACACCCGCAGTCGCTGAGCTCTGTCATCGCCTTTTATCGTGTTTATAATCATCACCGCTTCTTGGACGAGCATGCTGATGCCGATATTTTCCAATTGCTGGTAGATTCATTGTCCGCTAAATACCCGCAGAGTCAATACGTCGAATACTTGAAAAACAGACAGTGATTTTATTTTGAAGATAATTATGTGCAAATGTTTTTTTAGTCGGAATTTTTAGTATATTTGCAAGCGAATTTCATTTTTGAATATCAATATTATCAAAAAAATAAAGCATAATGAAACATTTGATTCTTGCCATCAATCCCGGTTCAACATCAACCAAAATTGCGGTCTTCGACCAAATGCAACAAGTATTCGTAAAAAACATCAAACATTCTACAGAACAGCTTTCTGTTTTCCCAACGATTGCGGATCAGTACGAATTTCGCAAGAGTACCATTATGGAAGAATTGCAGACTGCCAACGTCAACCTCGATGACATTGCCATTGTAATGGGTCGTGGTGGTTTGGTAAAACCTTTGACTTCTGGTGTTTACAAAGTGAATGAATTGATGAAAAAGCACTTGAAACAAGGTTATAATGGACAGCACGCTTGCAATCTGGGCGGTTTGATTGCCGACAGTATCGCAACTTCTATAGGTTTGGAATGTGCGTTCATCGCTGACCCCGTAGTTGTAGATGAATTTGAAGAAGTGGCTCGTATCGCAGGTCATCCTAAATTCGAACGATTGTCAATTTTTCACGCTCTGAATCAAAAAGCCATCGCCAGAATGTATGCCGCCGACAACGGTAAGAAATATGAAGATTTGAATCTCGTTGTTGCTCACATGGGAGGCGGTGTCAGCGTTGGCGCCCACAAGGAAGGTCGTGTTATTGATGTCAACCAGGCTCTCGATGGTGAAGGTCCATTTTCGCCAGAACGCTCTGGAACCCTGCCTATCAATCAGCTGATTGATGTTTGCTTCAGCGGCCAGTATTCCTACGATGAAGTGAAGAAAATGGTGGTAGGACAAGGTGGCTATGTGGCTTATTTCGGCATTAATGACGCTTATGCTATTGAAAAAGCTGCTTTGGAAGGCGACAAGAAAGCCGATTTGCTCGAGGAAGCCATGGCTTATCAAGTGGCAAAGCAAATTGGTGAAGCTGCTGTCGTGCTGAAGGGCAAAATCGATGCCATCATCCTTACCGGCGGTATAGCGTATGGCGTTCCAGTGGTTAATCGTATCAAGAAGTATGTTTCTTGGATTGCTCCTGTGGCTGTTTATCCAGGTGAAGATGAAATGAAGGCCATGGCAATGAATGCCAATATGGTTCTCAACAAGGAAACTGAAGTCAAAGAATACAAATAGTGAAAATTGCTATCTTTAGTCGCCCTTGCGACAATGAAGGTATAGAACTCATACAAACCATCGTCGCAGCTTTGAAAAATCGGGGCTGCGAGGTGGTTTTTCATCATAATTGCACTCTCAGTCATCTGCCTGACGAAGTTCAGGTCTTTTCAAATCATCGCGATTTGGCAGCCATCTCTCCCGTGGATTTCCTTTTTTCATTTGGCGGCGATGGTACTTTTATCGATGCTGCCAACCTGGTTGGGGATTTGGGTATTCCCTTGGTGGGAATTAATACGGGTCGCATAGGTTTTCTTACGGCTATCAACAAAAACAATTTTGAAGAATCGTTGGCGAGATTGTTGGCGGGACAGTATCACGTGGATCATCGTGCATTGTTGCATCTCGACAGTTCACGTCCCTTGGATCTTTCTTCGGATTTTGCCCTTAATGATATCACTATTAGAACCTCCGACGATAATTCCATTACATCCATCAAAGTATGGGTAAATGGGAAGATGGTGAATACCTATTGGGGCGATGGACTCATCATCGCCACTCCGACTGGTTCGACGGCTTATTCACTCAGTTGCGGAGGTCCCATCATTGAACCCGATACCGGAGTTAACGTCCTTACTCCCATTGCTTCGCATACTTTGGCAGTGCGGCCGATGGTCATACCCGCTGACAAAGAAATTCGCGTGGTCGTGGAAAGCCGTAACAACAATTTTTCTCTCGCCCTCGACTCTAATCGTTTCGTGGTTGAAAATCCTATGGAATTGATTATCAGCAAAGAAAAATTCGTTGTCAACACGGTTTCTTTTGTCGAGGCCGATTTTTACAGTGTCATCCGTGAGAAATTGCTTTGGGGCATTGACAAGAGGAATATGTAAGTTTTTATCATTTTGAAATCCTAAATTTATTTTTTATGCATACTATTGGAATTGATATAGGGGGAACAAACACCGACGTAGGATTCGTCAATACGAGTGGCGAAGTCGTTCTGCGCAGAAATTTGCCCACGGCACAATACAGCGATGCCGAAAAATATGCTGATGACTTGGCCAAGCTGATTTTAGAAATGAAAAACGAGCTTGGCGTAGAAGTTAAGGGCATAGGTATTGGTGCACCGAATGGAAATTTTTATACTGGTTGCATTGAAGATGCCCCTAATTTGAATATGCACGGCAACATCTTTTTAGCCAAGATGTTAGAAGAACGCTTGCATCTGCCTTGCGTGCTTACCAACGATGCCAATGCTGCCGCCTACGGCGAGATGGTTTACGGTGGGGCCAAAGGAATGAAGCATTTCATCATGTTCACCCTCGGAACGGGCGTGGGCAGTGGCATCATCGTTGATGGAAAATTGCTTTATGGTCATGATGGTTTTGCCGGAGAACTGGGGCATACTATCATCGTACCCAATGGCCGTCAGTGCAAATGCGGGCGTCGCGGTTGTGTGGAGCAATACACTTCTGCCGGGGGTATCGTTCAAACCTGTAAAGAATTATTGGCGGAAAATCCTGAATATAAAGGATCTTTATCCCAAATCTCTGTTGATAAAATAGATTCAAAAGCCATTGGCGATGCTGCCAATCAAGGAGACAAATTGGCAATTGAAGTTTTTGAAAGGACAGGAGCGATTCTTGGTCTGGCAATGGCTAATGCGGTGGCGTTTTCATCGCCAGAAGCCGTTTTCTTGATGGGAGGGCCCGTCAAGGCAGGAGAGGTTTTGTTAGATCCTGTCCGTCGCTCTTTTGACGCCAATGTCTTGTCCAATTATAGAGGGAAAGTCAAAATATGCGTCTCGCAACTCAAGCAAAACGACGTAGCCATTCTCGGTGCCGCCGCCCTTGTTAACTGAAAACTAATTTAAACCTTGACCGACCGCTCGCTGACCATAACTAAACCATTAAAAGACCAGAAATCAAACAGTTAAACAATTAAACGATTAAACAGCCAAGCCTCTTATTTTTATTTTCTTAATCTCGTAATACAGTATGTTTCATCGTTATACTTCATAATATCTTAATTAAAATCAACGCTTCAATAAAATAACAAAAAGTTTATGGAACAAGAAAAAGACTACACACTTAATCCTGACGAGATTAAGATGCCCGACAACGCTTATACAGAGCTTAAGGAGGGTGAAGAGTACAAGCCCATATTGATGGGTGATAAAAAATTTCCGGAAATCAATGCATGGACGGTGATTTGGGGTATTATTATGGCCATCATTTTTTCAGCCGCCACGGCGTACGCTGGCCTGCGTTTTGGTCAGGTTTTTGAAGCGGCCATCCCTATTGCCATCATTGCCGTAGGTGCATCAACGTTGGCCCGCCGTAAAAGTCCTCTGTCAGAAAATGTGATTATTCAGTCCATCGGTGCAAGCTCTGGTGTGATTGTGGCTGGCGCAATATTCACATTGCCTGCCATTTACATTATTCAGGAAACGAATCCCGATATTCAAATGAATGTCAATTTCTTCCAGATTTTCTTGGCATCACTTTTTGGCGGCTTCTTAGGCATTCTGTTTTTGATTCCTTTTAGAAAGTATTTTGTTTCTGACATGCATGGAAAATATCCTTTCCCCGAAGCTACTGCTACTACAGAAATCTTGGTTTCTGGAGCTAAAGGCGGAAATCAAGCCAAATTGCTTGTTATCAGTGGTTTGATAGGTGGTCTCTATGATTTCTGCATGTCAACTTTCCATTTTTGGTCAGAAAATATCACTACTCGTATGGCTGCCTGGGGCGAACAGTTGGCTACAAACCATAAGTTTGTTTTCAAGATGAATGGTAGTGCCATCTTGTTGGGTACTGGCTATCTGATAGGTCTGAAATATGCTATGATTATTTGTGCAGGTTCATTCCTGTCTTGGTGGTTCATCGTTCCATTGTTGGGACAGTATGGTGTTACCCCAGATGGTGTACTTATGAGCACACTTGATCCTGAAGTCATTTTCTCGACTTATGTGAGATATATTGGTATTGGTGGTATCGCCATGGCTGGCATTTTGGGCGTTATCAAGTCAGCAGGCGTGATTAAAACATCCTTGAGCGTGGCATTCAAAGCGGGCAAGAATAAAGGTGCGGAAGAAACCCAAGTGCTTCGTACCCAAAGGGATATTCCGATGAAGATTATTCTTTTCGGCTTTCTTGCTGTTATTGTGATGATGGTGTTGTTTTTTATTTTTGGCGGAATGCAGATGAACTTGACACAAATTCTGGTAGGTTTGCTGGTAGTCTTCCTCTTCGCTTTCTTATTTACGACGGTGGCTGCAACAGCAATTGCAACCGTTGGTACTAACCCAGTTTCAGGTATGACAATGATGACCTTGATACTGTCTTCATTCATTTTGTCGGCTGTTGGTTTGCAAGGGGGCACGGGCATCATCACGGCATTGGTAGTTGGTGGTATCGTTTGCTCGGCTTTGGCTATGGCTGGCGGTTTTATTACCGATTTGAAAATCGGTTATTGGATTGGCACATCTCCCTATAAACAACAGGCTTTGAAATTCTTGGGAACCTTGGTTTCTGCGTTGACGGTAGGTGCTGTCATCATGCTGTTGTCAAAAACATACGGTTATACAGGCGAAGATGCTCTGGTAGCTCCACAGGCTAACGCAATGGCTGCTATCATTGAACCTTTGATGTTTGGCGGACAAACTCCTTGGATTCTTTATATCATTGGGGCTATTTTGGCCATTGTCCTTGATCGTATTGGTGTTCCTGCATTGGCATTTTCATTGGGAATGTTCATTCCTTTACAGTTGAATATCCCATTGTTGATTGGTGGCGCCTTGGCATGGTTTATCGGTAACAGAAGCAAAGACGAGGCAGTCAATAAGGCTCGCAAGGAAAAAGGAACGCTTTTGGCTTCAGGAATGTTGGCTGGCGGGGCTATCATGGGTGTTGTTAGTGCTATTTTGAAATATGCCGGTGCTGACGTTTCTATGCCGACGGAATACATTCAAAGTACTGGCAGTGGAATCGTTGCCATTGTGATGTATGTCGTCCTTTGTGTTTATCTCGTTCTTCATTCGTTGTCAACTAAGAAGACCGAAAATTAAATCTGCTAATAAATAGATTGAAAGATATTTTGATTGCATCTGCAATTCCTTTGGGAGTAGCAGGTGCAATTTTTTCCTGACTTTGACAGCCTTAATGCGATTTGTTTGTAATATTCTAATATTCAACGTTTAAGAAAAAAGTTTCGGATAACTTGGGTGACGCGGTCCTCAAAATGCCGTAATGTCCCTTCTCGAAACTATAGAAATCAATCTGGCAAATCATAGTGACGCGTGGTCAAAATCAAGGAATGGCGGCACAACATGATAACTGGTTGTACCGATGAAGGAGATACTGTCGGTAGTGTGGCACTGAAACTACGGTGTCTGAAAGACACCACAACAAGTAACCGGGGACGAAGTCCTCGGTGATAGAGGCGTTGTTAGAATCTGTTGCCTGAAAGGCAATACCATTTTCTGATACTTTCTTTGAGACCCAAAGAAAGTATCGCAAAGAAAGGTTTCCCGCTGAACAAGCCTTTGCTACAAATCGGGCAGTTGCAGGCTAAACGCAGAAACTCGCAGGCTCCACTGCGTTCCGCCTGCTCAAACAGTCTGCGTTCTTAACGCCCACACCCGCCACGATTTGTCACGCAAAGCGCTTGTAAGGCGGAGAATATAAACGGTGGGGAATGGCGAAAGCAGCCTGAAGGGCAGTACAATATAGTAGTTCGTAACGTCATGATATGCACTGTTTAAAAAAATCGGGTGACTTTGGTGACGCATAGTCAAAGTCAGGAAATAGCGAAAAAATAAAATTCTGAAAATGAGGTATGAGATCTGTCAACTTCGATTCTTAGTTCCTAAAGATGCTCTTATATAACTTCATTAGCTGGGCAAAATAGATGTCGCGACTGCTGATAATCATTTTATAGTGGTAGGCAATGCCTCCAAAACCCTTGTATAAACGGGCAACATTTTCATTCATTGAACCATTGAAATCCAATTCAAGTGGTGTTTCACAGTGGCGGAGAATGTATTCGTTCAAAAGAAGAAACATCGTCTTTTTGTCGGCATGCTTGTTGTCGCGTCCGGAAAACCAAAACCAAATCCGCTGATTATCTCGTAGAAACAAAGCACCAGCAATAAGTTTCCCTTCAAATGTCACGCCAACGCTTTCTAAAAGTCCCTTTCGGCTGGCGTAATGTGACATTTTCATCAGCGCCAAATAATCCTTAGGCTTGTAGTTGACATGACTTTGCTTTCCTTTGTTATTTTGGAAAAGACGGATAATATCTCTAACACTTGCCCCTTCGATATATTCCAGACAATATTTCTGTGCAGACTTGATGTTGCGGGTGGTGTTTTGAGAATATCCTTGGGAGATTTCTTCGTGGCTTCGATTCAAGTTGAGGCTGTGGGAAATCAGACTGATGGTCTTGTCTTCAATGAGTTGTGTGGGAATTTGCCGGTTGAGGATGAGGTCCACTTGACGGAATCTGGATGGGATATGGTCAAAGAATTCCTTAACTTTGACATCAGAAATGATTTCTTTCGAAAAGATTCCTAATCTATTGGAGAAAAATGGATTATAAATGTAATTGATGGAAAATTTCCGTCTTACCGGAAGAGGCATCACGCTTTTGTAATCGTCTTCCACCAAGGCGCACCAATTGGGACTGCTGATAGATAAAAAATCAAAATCGGCAAAGATGGTGGTGTTTAATGACTTTTGGATTGTCAAATTCCATCTATCTTTGTCGATTTCGGAATGCTTCAAAAAGCGTATCATCTGTTTAATTCATCAGAATATCCAGAATCTTGATAGCGCAGTCGCTGATAACGGAACCTGGTCCGAAGATGGCGGCGGCACCGGCTTTGTACAAGAAGTCGTAATCTTGTGGAGGGATAACGCCACCCACGATGACGATGATGTCTTCGCGGCCTAATTTCTTCAGTTCTTCGATAACTTGAGGAACCAAAGTCTTGTGTCCGGCGGCCAAAGAGGAAACACCCAATACGTGAACGTCGTTTTCAACGGCTTGTTTTGCGGCTTCTTCCGGGGTTTGGAAAAGAGGTCCCATATCCACGTCGAAACCGATATCGGCGTAGCCGGTTGAAACCACCTTGGCACCGCGGTCGTGACCGTCTTGTCCCATTTTGGCTACCATAATACGTGGGCGACGGCCTTCTTTCTTGGCAAATTCGTCGGCCATTTCGCAAGCTTTCTTGAAGCTGTCGTTATTTTTTTGTTCTGAACTATACACGCCTGTAATTAAATTGATTTTAGCTTTGTATCTGCCGAAAACTTTTTCCATTGCGTCTGAAATTTCACCCAAGGAAGCACGTTTTCTGGCTGCATCCACGGAGAGTTCGAGCAAGTTGCCTTCGCCGGTTTCGGCGCAGCGGGTGATGGCGGCCAGGCAAGCCTGTACTTCGTCGTTGTTGCGTTCTGCTCTCAATTTGGCCAAACGCTCAATCTGTGCCTTGCGAACCGCGGTGTTGTCCACTTCCAAAGTTTCGATTGGATCTTCTTTGTCCAGACGGTATTTGTTGACGCCGACGATAGATTCGATGCCGGAGTCGATTTTGGCCTGCTTTCTGGCGGCGGCTTCTTCGATTCTCATCTTAGGAATACCGGTTTCGATGGCCTTTGCCATACCGCCCAATGATTCAATTTCCTGAATGTGCTGCCAAGCTCTGTGGGCGATGAGGTGGGTAAGGGTTTCAATGTAGTAGGAACCGGCCCAAGGATCCACAGATTTGCAGACATTGGTTTCTTCCTGAATGTAAATCTGGGTGTTACGTGCGATACGTGCGGAGAAGTCGGTAGGCAGCGCGATGGCTTCGTCCAAAGCGTTGGTGTGCAACGACTGGGTGTGTCCCAATGCGGCACCCATAGCTTCGACGCAGGTACGGGTAACATTGTTGAATGGGTCTTGTTCGGTAAGTGACCAACCTGAAGTTTGGCAGTGGGTTCTCAAAGCTAAGGATTTTGGATTCTTAGGATTGAATTGTTTAACAATCTTAGCCCAGAGCAGACGGGCGGCACGCATCTTGGCAATTTCCATAAAGTGGTTCATGCCGATGCCCCAGAAGAAGGACAAACGCGGTGCGAAATCGTCGATGCTCATCCCGGCATTGATACCAGCGCGCAGGTATTCCAAACCGTCGGCCAAAGTGTAGGCCAATTCGATGTCGCAGGTGGCACCTGCTTCCTGCATGTGGTAACCCGAAATGGAAATGGAGTTGAATTTCGGCATGTTCTTTGAAGTAAATTCAAAGATGTCGGCAATAATCTTCATAGAAGGAAGTGGCGGGTAAATGTAGGTGTTACGCACCATAAATTCCTTCAAGATATCGTTTTGGATAGTCCCGGTCAGTTGTTCCATAGGAACGCCTTGTTCTTCGGCGGCCACGATGTAGAAGGCCAGGATGGGCATTACGGCACCATTCATAGTCATTGAAACGGACATCTTGTCCAATGGAATCTGGTCGAACAAGATCTTCATATCCAAGATGGAATCCACGGCCACGCCGGCTTTACCAACGTCGCCGACTACTCTTGGGTGATCGGAGTCATAACCACGGTGTGTGGCCAAGTCGAAAGCGATGGACAAACCTTTCTGGCCGGCAGCCAAGTTGCGGCGGTAGAAGGCGTTGGATTCCTCGGCGGTGGAGAAACCCGCATACTGGCGGATGGTCCAGGGCTTGTTGACATACATTGTGGAATAGGGTCCACGCAAATATGGCGGAATACCGGCGGCGTAATTCAGATGTTCCATACCGGCGAGATCTTCCTTGCCATAAACGGGCTTGACGGGAATCTGCTCAGCGGTCAACCAAGAGGTGTCGATATTGTTTTCTTTCGCCCATTCTTCAAAACTTTGTTTGTTTTCGGGCTTTTTCTTGAAATCTACTTTACTGAAATCAGGACGCATAATGCAGTTTTTTGTTATTATTTTTTTCAATCTGCAAAAATAATAATTTTTCGTGAGAAATGAAAGAAGATAATTTTAAGTGGATTTTATTTTCCGCTTTTCCGGCGGTTGCAGTCGCGGCAGAGCATCTGGCAGTTTTCGGCGATGGTGCGGCCACCGTCGCACCACGGCGTGATGTGGTCGGCTTCCATTTGTTCGATTTCAAAGTGCTTCCCGCAAATCTTGCAGATGCCGTTTTGCCTCTCATAGACTTCGCGCTTGGTGTTGGCGTCGAAGGCGCGGATGCCGAGGTTGCGTTCGTCGCCGTCGAGGACGTAATAGTAAATGCCTTTCTTCGATTCCACGTCGCTGTCGGCCATGAGCCGCTTGATTCGGCTTTCCAACTCGCTGGCGTCATAGTCGTTGTCGTGATATTTCTCGTAGAGTGTTCCCCAGTCGATGCCTTTCATCTCGCGGCGGTAGTTGGGGAAGACGGCTTTCACCCAGTTGATGACGCTCTGGAAATGATTCCACAACGTCACCGCGCTTTTGTCGTGCTGATGGTTGCCCATATACACCTCAATGTTGCCCTTCGAAATCCAGCTGATGGCGGTTTCGAGGTATTTCTGCCGGTTTACCTCACCAGAAACGTACTTGTTGGCGAGGTTGTATGCCGCACAGTTGTTCTTGCTGAAGTAGCGTTTCGCGTCGCTCACCCACGAGCCCGCATACACGGCGTTGCGCAATTCCTGTTCCGTCAACTCCTCGCCCGCTATGTTGATGGTCTTGAACCACTTGAGCTTCTCGCTGTCGGTGCCGCTGCAGATATAGACTTGCAGTTCGTAGTCTAAAATATGTTCCTGCTCATCGGGCTGGAGGTTGTGGAAATAGCGGAACATATAGGCGAAGTCGCCGTTCACGTACTGGCAGATGCTGATGGTGCGCTGCTGTCCGTCGATGATTTCGAAGGTGCCGTCGTCGCGTACAGCCCAGTACATCACGTTGAGTGGAAACTCTTGGGTGAGCGTGTCGATGACGGCGTCGCGTTGTTTCTCTTTATAGACGAACTCGCGCTGGTAGGGCGGGCGCACGTCGAGTTTGCCGCCGTAAGCGCAAACGCCGTTTTCGGCATTGTCCTCGTAACCTTGCGTAAGCTCGCGGACGGTGATTTTGTGTAGTACTATTTGCATAAGGTTTTATAATTCGTCATTTTGTAAATCTTCAATTTTTTTATGGTTGGCGTTGTCATAATAATCAATGAAGACACTCTCGCTGTCATCAATGAAAACAATGATAAGACCATAATCGCCGACAAGGAATGCAGAATTATAATGGCATTTCCCATCACGAAGTAATTTCTCTTTCCAAAAATCATCAGATAAATTGTAATTTAAATCGTTATCAAAATATTCTTCGACAACAGGTTTCCCATACTTTGCTGCTATCTTGGATACAATGTTCTGGTAGTCTGCATAAAGCTGGCTCCAGCTTACAGAATATGATTCCTGGGGCAGCACCACCCGGCAGAAACTGATGATGCCGTAGTCTTGTCGGATAACGAAATTACAATCCAGATAACCTTGGAATGTACCTTGTAGTACGACTCCGTTTTCAAATGCTTTTTGATAGGTGAGACCTCTTCCCTGTAAATGTGTTTGCATTTCCTTTAAAGAGCAGTCCATGCTCTTGCCCATGAATTTCATGCGTTCTTGTGCGCTAATGCTGCTGATTCCTACAACAATGAGGAATAAAATAATGGATAATTTCTTCATATTTTAATAATTTTAATGTTGATTTTACTTTTTTGTGTTGTATTCGGCTTGTTCCTCTGCCGCCAATGGCAATGTCTCTTCCTGCTGCACGTATTGTACTGCCGGCTGGCGACGGCGGATGAGGATGCGAGCATATTTGTTTTTTCCATTGATGCAACCATCTGCATCTTTTATTAAAGCGTATGATTTATTTGTGAGTCTTTCAATATTAGTAAAATCTCTTGCATCTAATATCTCAAACTGCTCTGGATTATATTTATCCAAAAATGTAATGGGAACACCCATTGCACCGTTGTAATCAGCGGGAATGTCGGATGTTTTATCCACATTGATGGCATCGTAATTGTCGTATTTGGGATAATCTTCAGGAGTGTATTTTTTGAAAAGAATCAAATTTTCGTGGCGCTTGCTATGGTCAAGATTGGTGAGCCAAATTGCTTGGGCTCGACCTAAAACTTTGCCATCTTCTATTATATACGCACTTCCTTGCTTCTTATTTTTTATAAATTCTTCTTGATAATAATTTGGAACTTCAAAATGTAAATCAGTACTCATTGGTGTATTTCCAATCCACATTTTATTCTCTTTTATCAATTTGAAGCAATCTTTATATGTAATTGCATTTTTATTTCCAATAATCACAAACTTCTTATCATATTCCATCAGTTGTGCCACATATTCCCTGAAAAGCGAAAACGGCGGATTGGTAACCACAATGTCGGCTTGTTTCAATAGTTCAATGCATTCTTTTGAACGAAAATCGCCGTCGCCTTCAAAATAGTTGATTCCGATTTCATCAGGGTCGGGAACACGGTTGCCGTTTTTGTCGCCGTTGTATTCCAACCAGATGGCGCGTTCCGAATCGTTTTGCGAAAACAAATCCCGCTCCTGGTTTTTGTAGCAGGTGGTAATGAGTTTTTTCAGTCCCAATTTTTCAAAATTATAGCTGAAATAGTGAAAGAAATTGCTTACTCGCGGGTCGTCGCAGTTGCAAAGCACCACTTTGTCTTTGAAATGTTCCTTGTAGTGTTTCAGTTCGTTTTCTATATCGACGAGCTGCGTGTAAAACTCGTCTTTTTTTGCGTTTTTCGCCTGATTAAGGTTTTTGTTTGCCATAATTGATTGATAGTTTTTGCAATGCTATCAATCACGAAACGCAAAAAAGAAAGGTGCTTTCCTTATTGCGCTTACCAAGGCAACCCTGCAAGGAGACCTTTCGAAGAAAATAAGTACTCACACCTAAGGCATGAGCATAGCTTATACTTCTTCTTCAAAGGTTGCTTGCATGGCAATCCTTCACGTATTATTTCTGTGTTTTATCTCCGTTAATCTTGCAGGGTTTTCGGCAAACGCGAAATAATAGCTAATGCGTTATGTTATAATATGTTATTTTAAATTTCTGTTTCTTTTTCTTGTAATAAAATGTATTGTTATATTCCTTTAAAAATCTTAATGTCTCATTTTAATTTTTCCTCTATTTCCTTGTCGCTCATAGGTTCGGGCAGCATTGCCTTGAAATTGGTTATTGCTTTGCCTTCCCGTTCATATAAGCCTGTGTCAATCCAGTTGAGAAGCATGGAGCGACTCCATCCGTTTTTAATCGTTTTTCTGACAAAAAACAAAGCTTTGTCGGCATCGCCTTTTACATAATCCATAATCACGCAATGATGTCCCCATGGAATTTGAAAAATTCCAACAAGTTGTTGGAAATTTGCATTATCCTTGCTTTCTGTTGTCAGCAAAGCATTGTCCAAACTCGTTGATTCGATTTTTCCAACAAGTTGCTGGAAAAATTCATCGCATTGATTATAAAGCAAATAAAACTTCTTGCAGTAATAAATATTTGACTTTGACAACCCTTCAACGCCAGAAAGTTCTAAGCGCAAATCCTTGCTTAATTGCATAATGACACTTTCCCCCCAACGTTCTTCAACATGCATTTCCACAATATCACGTCCCAACAGCCAATTAAAGAAAAGTTTCTCTGAATTGACTTTTACAGCGGCTTTTATTTGGCTGTTCTTGTATCGAGTAGCCAACGTTTTTACCCATTCTCTGTAATCATTGTCCAATATGCTGATACTTGTTCTCATTAATTAGTACTTTGTGTTTGAATTTGCTTCATTATCTGTTTTAATAGCTAATGCGTTAATTTATAATATGTTATTTTAAATTTCTGTTTCTTTTTTTCTTGTTTGTATTATAAGTTATTTAATGTTAAAATTCTAACTGTTTATTTTGTGAATGTTTTTCTAAAGTCAGCAGTTGTTCAATTGCCATCTTGTTTAATCGAACGGCGCGTTCGGCTTGTGTCAGTCCGAGTTTTATAAGTTCGGCATTCATACTTTCAAGATTTACCAAGACTATGAGCTGTTGTAACGTTGCGTAATCTCGGATATTGCCTGACAAATCCGGATTGTTGTCCCTCCACATTTTTGCCGTTGTACCAAATAGTGCAACATTTATGACATCGGCTTCATTTGCATATACGAAAGATTGTGCTTTTGAAGAAATATTGTTCGTAATTAAATGGTGTTTGATGGCATCGGTGTGAATATGATAATTTATTTTTGACAACTCCCGGTTAAGATTCCATCCTAGAGAAAGACGACTGTTTTCATCTGATTTAAGTCGTTGGTAATCTTTAATAATATACAGTTTGAATTCCGGAGATATCCAAGATGCAAATTCAAATGCAATATCTTGATGAGCAAATGTGGCAGCATAACGACCTTGTTTAGAAATCATTCCTATTGCATTTATGGATTCAATCCATCTTTTGGGTGTCAGAACAAAACTGTTTAAACCAGCCTCTTGTTCAATTGCCTCAAATTCGAGGCAATTGAAGTCGGGATTGTGAAATCTCTCCCATAGCCCAAGAAAACGCACAGTACTACGAGTACGCATCCAGTTCTGAATTACGTATCCGGGATTTTCCGAAGTCTTGTATTTGGCAATATCCGTCAAGGATATGTAGTCTCCTTGAAGCCCGTTATACTTGACTTCAATCGATAGTCCGTTAGCACTGATTGTTGTTTTGCTCATTGATGATTGATAATAGCTAATGCGTTAATTTATAATATGTTATTTTAAATTTCTTTTACTGTTTCTGTTTGTTTCTAAAGTTTAAATTTTACTGATAATTTCTTCGGCGTTTATATTCATTTTGCAGAAGGCGAACCATTTCTTACCTAAATCCTTGATTGATGCGCCGATGTGGTAAACCGTGTCATCAATGATCAGGAAGCGGTCGTGTGATTTGTCAAACTGCTTCACTTCAATTTTTTCGTATTGTTGGTTGTGCTGTTTTAGAGCTATATTAAAAGATGGTGACAATTGTCTTGAATATATGATTGCATCAATGCCTTTTTCACGTTCTGCAAGCCTTAGCAAAACCGTTTCGTCAACATAGTTGTCAATCAAGACAATGCGTTTTTTTGCAGAACGGATAAGGCTGTTCACAAAACCGAAAGGTTCAAGTACATTTCCGTCATAAAAAATCCCTTCAACAGGTGGCAGAGCTGTATGGACAAAAAAGTCAATCTTGTTTTCTGTTACCGAAACGCGCTGTTCCAATCTCTCAATGCGTTGGTTGAATGAATAGCCTTTAAGCAAATGGTCTTTCAAGACTTTGTTGGCCCACTGACGGAATTTAGTCGCATTCAGGGAACTTACTCGGTATCCAACAGACAAAATTGCATCTAAGTTGTAGTGAAGAATGTTCCTGCGGACATTTCTGTTGCCTTCCTTTTGAACTACCGAGAAAAACTCGGCAGTTGCATTTTTATCCAATTCGTTTTCTGAGAAAATATTCTTCAAGTGCAAACCGACATTATCACTCGAGCAACCAAACAAATAGGCTATCTGCGATTGTGTAAGCCATACGGTTTCTTCATCCATCCTCACTTCGAGTTTAATTTCCTCGTCGGGCTGGTAAAGGACTATCTCATTGGTTATGTCAGCGAAACCGTCTTTCATTTTGTGTTTTTGTTTTGAATGCGAATAATAGCTAATGCTTTGTTTTATAATATGTTATTTTAAATTCTTTTTTTCTGTTGTTTATCTGTATTTAATGTATCTATAATAAGTTGTTTTATTTCCTTGTCGGGGAAACAGAATTGGTAATCGGCCACAGCGACCGGTGCCACGGCGGTTTGCAACGCTATTTCCACCTCATCGTTGTCTTTGTCGGCGCACAAGATAATGCCTATCGACGGATTTTCACCCTCCATGCGCATGTTTTTGTCGAGCAAAGATAAATAAAATCCCATTTTGCTGACATATTCTGGTTGAAAATCGCCGATTTTTAATTCGATGGCCACCAACGACCGAGTGCAGCGATTGAAAAACAACATATCGATGAAATACTCTTTGTCGTTGAGTGTCAATCTGTATTGGTTTCCGATAAATGAAAAACCCTTGCCCAATTCAAGGATGAAAAATTTTATCTTTTCAACTAATTTTTTCTCCAATTCCAATTCTTTGAGCGGTTGCTGAACTTCTAAAAATGCCAAATTGTAACGGCTTTTAAGAATTTCGTTCGCTTGTTCTTGTATATGTTCGGGCAAGGCCTTGTCGAAATTATGTAGTTTTGGAAGTTCCACGGAATGACCATACGCATCGGCTTTGATGAAGTTAAGCAAGACATTGCGCGACCATCCCATTTCAACCGCTTGCTGAATATAGTATTCCACCGCTTTGTCTTCTTGTAATTTGTTTATTATCAGCAGGATATGTCCCCATGGCAAAAGTGCGACAAGTTGTCGCACTTTTGCCGGGAAATGCTCGAAGCGTTCGTAAAATCGTTTCATATCCCATAAGTTGCGTGGCGACAATCCCATCTGCGGGAACTCTTTTTTCAAATCTGTTGACAGACGTTTTATCAAGGTACTTCCGTAACCTTCTTCTATCTTGCGTTCTGATATGCTTTTGCCGATATTCCAATACAACTCAATAACAGCGGTATTCATGCGGCGGGCCATCGAAATGCGGGTGCTCTTTATGTTTAATAATATCTTGCTGAGCAAATCGCGATATTGTTCGCTGCTAAGTTGTGTTTCTGTCTTTTGAGTTATTGGGCTCATTTTTTATGAATAATAGCTAATGCTTCGTTTTACAACATGTGTATTTTCCTTTTCTGTTGTCTATGCTGTTTTTTGTTGACCGTTAATGATTTGCAAAATTAATATTTTTTTCGTTACTTTGGAAAATTGAATTGATAATCTGCAAACATGCAGATTCGTATTGATATTTTTTGTAATTTTGCAAACTTTTTTCGATAATGAGGAAAAAGTAAGAAAAAGATAATCTATAAATCACTTTTTTTATTTTATAAAACGCTTTCAATGAGACAGTTAAACATTACCAAACAGGTTACCAACCGAGAAACCGCTTCTTTGGACAAATATCTTCATGATATTGGTAAGGTGGAATTGATTACGGCTGAAGAAGAGGTGGAATTGGCCCGCAAAATCAAGAATGGAGATCAGGCAGCTTTGGAAAAACTGACCAAGGCCAACCTCCGTTTCGTGGTTTCCGTCGCTAAGCAATATCAGAACCAGGGACTCAACCTCCCGGACTTGATTAACGAGGGTAATGTCGGTCTGATTAAGGCGGCTCAGCGTTTCGATGAAACCCGTGGTTTCAAATTTATTTCCTATGCGGTGTGGTGGATTCGCCAGTCCATTCTTCAGGCTTTGGCAGAACAGTCCAGAATCGTTCGTCTGCCACTGAATAAAATTGGTACCATCAACAAAATCAATAAGGCATATGCATATCTTGAGCAGGAACTTGAACGCGAACCCCGCGCTGATGAAATCGCCAAAATGCTCGACATCACCGAAGCGGAAGTGAAGGATTCTCTTCGTAATTCTTCCCGACATCTTTCGATGGACGCATCTCTGACTCAAGATGAAGACAACAATATGTACGATGTGCTGAAATCTGAAGATTCACCTACTCCCGACAAGGGCTTGTTGTACGAATCTTTGAAGACCGAAGTAAATCGCGTTATCGCGACTTTGCCACCGCGCGAAGCTGACGTTATCAGACTTTATTACGGTCTTGACAGTAAGCATCCTCTGACTTTGGAAGAAATTGGTGAAAAATTTGACTTGACCCGTGAACGCGTCCGTCAAATTAAGGAAAAAGCACTTCGCCGCCTTAAACATACTTCAAAGTGCAAAATTTTACAATCTTATTTAGGTTAATAAAAACATTTAATAATCATAAATCATTTTAAATATGAAGCGAACTAAAGTTGTTGATTTGCTCAAACGCTATGAAGAAATTGGTTTGGGAAACAAGGTTTGTGTCAAAGGTTGGGTGAGAACAAAACGTGGCAACAATGCCGTTGCTTTCATTGCCTTGAATGACGGCTCTAATGTCAATAGCATTCAAGTTGTTGCCGACTTGGCAAAATTTGACGAATCGCTGATGAAGCTGGTTACGACGGGTTCGTGCCTCTGCGTTGAAGGTTCGCTCGTGGAATCGCAAGGGAAAGGACAAAGTGTTGAAATCCAGGCAGAAAGCATTGAGGTTTATGGTACTGCAGATCCTGAGACCTATCCTTTGCAGAAAAAAGGTCACAGCATGGAATTTCTGCGTGAAATCGCACATTTGCGTCCAAGAACAAACTATTTTGGCTGTGTGTTGAGGCTCCGACATGCCATGGCTTTCGCTATCCATAAATATTTTAATGACAGGGGTTTCTTCTATCTGCATACGCCCTTGATTACGGCTTCCGATGCGGAAGGTGCTGGCGAAATGTTCAATGTGACCACTTTCGACCTCGATAATATTCCTCTTACTGAAGATGGGAAAGTGGATTTTAAAAAGGATTTCTTTGGGAAACATACCAATCTGACTGTTTCTGGTCAGCTGGAAGGCGAACTTGGCGCTACGGCGTTGGGTAGCATTTATACTTTCGGACCCACTTTCCGTGCCGAAAATAGTAATACCCCCCGTCACCTTGCAGAATTCTGGATGGTTGAACCTGAAATGGCTTTCTACGATATCCATGATAATATGGATCTTGCAGAGGATTTTATCAAATATTTGGTAAAATATGCTCTTGATAATAATCAGGATGATTTGAAATTCTTGAACGACATGTTTGACAAAACCCTCATCGAACGTTTGCAGTCGGTTTTGAAACAGGATTTTGTTCGTTTGGATTATACTTCCGCTATTGATATCCTTTCAAAAGCAAAGAAAAAATTTGATTATCCCGTTTCTTGGGGTATCGATTTGCAGTCTGAACACGAACGTTATCTGGTTGAAAATCATTTTAAATGTCCTGTCATCCTGACAGATTATCCAAAGGAAATCAAGGCTTTCTATATGAAGCAGAATGATGATGGAAAGACGGTTCGTGCAATGGATGTTCTTTTCCCGACTATTGGTGAAATTATCGGTGGTTCTGAAAGAGAAGCCGACTATCAGAAATTGTTAAACCGTGTTCATGAACTCAATATGACGGAACAGCAATACTGGTGGTATTTCGATACTCGTAAATTCGGTTCGGCACCTCATTCCGGTTTCGGTCTGGGCTTCGAACGTTTGCTGCTCTTTATCACGGGCATGACTAACATCAGAGATGTCATTCCATTCCCAAGAACTCCGCAAAATGCAGAATTCTAACATTTCACCTATTTTTTATGATAGGAAAAAGTAAAATATCATCAATAACCCGCTTGCATCAGAAAAAATTCCGTGATGAAAGCGGGTTGTTCATTGTGGAAGGCATTAAGTCAGTGGGTGAGCTGCTGAGGTCTGATTTTAGCGTGTCTGAAATTTATGCCTTACCAGCTTGGATTGATGAAAATCCAGAAATTTGCAATAGTTTGTCTTGCGTTGAAGTCAGCCCCGCAGAAATGGAGCGGCTCAGTGCTTGGAAGAATCCGCAGGAAGTCTTGGCCATCGCACGCCAGAAAAATCAAAATGGCATTTCCATCAATGAAAATCAGCCAATTGTGATATTGGATGACATTCGAGATCCAGGCAATATGGGGACGATTATCAGAACGGCAGATTGGTTTGGCATCCGACAGATTGTTTGTTCGGAAACGACGGTTGAATTTTATAATCAGAAGGTGATTCAGGCGACGATGGGTTCGTTTGCCAGAGTAAATGTTTTTTATACGGATTTGGGGAAATTCATTGAATGCAACTTGAAAAACCGTCGGATTTGGGGCGCTTTTTTGGAAGGGACGCCTATAGGAGATGTTGAATTCAAAGAGAATGATGCCGTTGTCATTGGCAATGAGGCGAATGGCATTTCCGACAGCGTTGCCCGAATGATTAGTGATAAATTGTTGATTGACAGTCCATCAAAAAATGATGTTAAGGCTGAATCGCTGAATGCGTCGATTGCGGCGGCCATCATTATGTATGAAATGAGCCGCCATAGGTAAGGTTTACAATATACAAGAATCCTTAGCGTTATAATTATATGTATAAATATAAAATATTATTGTTGATTGTCGCGCTGACCTTGTTAGTGAGTTCGTGTAAGACAGCACGTAAAGCTCAGGTGCCTGTTCGGCCGACGGTGCCAGCGGAACAAGAAAAGCAGCCGGTTAAGCCAAAGACCTTTGCTGAGACAAGAGATTACCAATGGATTAGTTATCGTGGCAGTGCCGATGTTCGTTTCGACGGAAGGGATGTCGCCTGTAATTATTATATGGTGAATCGCTTGGATAGCATCATCTATTTGAATTTAAGTGTTTTCGGTATTGAATTGGCGCGTCTGGTGGCCAGACCAGATGGAGTGATATTTGTAAATAAGCTGTCGAAGGAATATTACAAGGGGGATTATAAAGTGGTGGAGAAATATTTGAAGTTTCCAGCGGATTATTATACGATGCAATCCATTTTTAATGGTGACACGATGACGGTCCAAAAGATTGACGCTGTGACCGCACGTTATAATTGGCATTATTATTCAGAATTAAAGAGAACCTTGTTTGATCAGCTCTCTATAAGTGTGAATGGGAAGGATCAGCGGATAGTAATCAAGGTTGCCAATCCAAAGATAGATGTTCCAGGTCCAACGAGCATCAAAATTCCGGAGGGTTTTAGTCGGATGGAGTAGGGCGTTAGTCTTCTGTTCGTTAGGCTCGCAGATTTTGACCGTGACAATTCTATAAAGGTTGAAATTTTTTGAAGTATTATTGCCGGAAAAATATCAACAAAAATTTTTTTGATAAAATTTTTTCCGAAGGAGTAATTTATATGGAAATAATTTTTATATTTGCCGACCCTATAAAGTAAAATGTTGCGTAGAAGTGTGCGACATATTTTTATGTTTGTAACGCTTTGAAAATAAAGAAGTTGTAAAAGGGTGGATGGGGATAGTAGGCTTTGTGGTGAACGGTGATTTGTGCAGAAATTGCAAATAAAACTTCCAAAACGAGGTGGAGTGGGGTGTTGAAAAGTTGAAAAAAGGAAAAAATAGATAGAAAAAATTACAAGAAAATGAAAATAGTTAATTACATTAAGGAAACTTACGATGAGTTGGTGAACAAAGTGTCCTGGCCATCGGCAAAAGATCTTCAAAGTAGCGTTATCGTCGTGTCCATTGCTTCCCTAATTATCGCACTTGTAGTGTGGTTGATGGACTGGGTGTTTAGCGTGGGAGTCAATCTGATGTTCCCGGCTATTTAGTTTTCAGTAGTTTAATTAGGTATTACCGTAAACGAGTTTGAAAATGGCAGAAATCGAGCGCAAGTGGTATGTGATCAAGACGGTCACGGGTACTGAGAAGAAGGTGAAGCAAAACATCGAAAGCGAAGTTGAAGCTTCCCATATCAAGGACTTTGTGAGCCGAGTTCTGATTCCGACCGAAAAGTACTACCAGATTCGCAATGGGAAAAAGATCAGCAAGGAGCGTAATTATTTTCCTGGTTACATTTTTGTAGAAGCAATGATGTTAGGGGAAGTATTTCACGTGTTGTTGAACATTCCTGGCGTGTTGGGGTTCGTGGGTTGCAAAAAGAAAACCGATCCGCCAGTAGCGCTTCGACCTGTTGAGGTAACCCGCATGTTAGGCAAGGTTGACGAATTGCTTGAGCAAGACGAATCCTTCTCTCTCCCCTTCATCGTGGGTGAGGAAATCAAAGTCATTGACGGTCCTTTCAACACTTTCAACGGCATTATTGAGGAAATCAATGCCGAGAAGAAGAAACTGAAGGTTATGGTGAAAATCTTTGGTCGTAAGACTCCACTCGAGTTGAGTTTTATGCAGGTTGAAAAGGTGTAAATACCAATTAATAATTAGTTACAAACAACAAAAATTTCAAAAAAATGGCAAAAGAAGTAGCTGGACTTATTAAGTTACAAATCAAAGGTGGTGCCGCCAATCCGTCACCCCCAGTAGGCCCTGCATTGGGTGCCAAGGGTGTGAACATTATGGAATTTTGTAAGCAGTTCAATGCCCGTACTCAGGATTTGGCTGGCAAATTGGTGCCTGTCATCATTACTGTTTACAAAGACAAGTCGTTTGACTTTGTTACCAAGACTCCACCGGTTGCAGTCCAATTGCTGGAGGCAGCCAAAATTCAGAAGGGTTCAAAGGAACCTAACCGAAACAAGGTGGCCACGCTGACCTGGGACCAGGTGAAAGCTATCGCCGAAATCAAAATGCCCGACTTGAATTGCTTTGAAATCAAATCGGCCATGAGCATGGTTGCCGGCACAGCCAGAAGCATGGGTATCACGGTTAAAGGCGGAACCGCCCCTTCAGAACTCAATTAATAACAAGTAAACAGAATCAAGATGGCTAAAATATCAAAAAAACGCAAAGAAGCTTTTGCAAAATTTGATAAGAGCAAAGTTTACCCTTTGACCGAAGCTGTTCAGATTGTGAAGGACATTACTTACACCAAGTTTGATGCATCTTTCGATATCGACGTTCGTTTGGGCGTTGATCCCCGTAAGGCCAATCAAATGGTAAGAGGTATCGTTACCCTTCCCCACGGAACAGGTAAGGTTGTTAGAGTGCTTGTTCTTTGTACTCCCGATAAGGAGGAAGAAGCCAAAGCCGCTGGCGCCGACTATGTAGGACTTGACGAATACGTTGACAAAATTAAAAAAGGTTGGACAGACGTTGATGTCATCATCACTATGCCGAGCGTTATGCCGAAGATTGGTGCCCTGGGTAAAGTTTTGGGTCCTCGTGGCTTGATGCCTAACCCCAAAGCAGGTACCGTTACCATGGAAATCGGCAAGGCTGTAGCTGACGTAAAAGCTGGTAAGATCGACTTCAAAGTTGACAAATACGGCATCATCCATTCAGGTATTGGCAAAGTAAACTTTGCTGCTGAAAAATTGGTTGAAAACACCCGTGAAATGATGTCAACCATTATCAAACTGAAACCTACCGCAGCAAAAGGTACTTATATCAAGAGCATTTATTTGTCAAGTACCATGAGCCCCGGTGTACAAGTTGACGTGAAATCAGTTACATTATAATTAAAAAGCTAAATTATGAAACAAGATCAAAAAAGTGTTATCATTGACGAAATTGCGAAAGATTTAGCTGAGTATTCTCATGTATATGTAACCGATATCTCCGGCTTTACCGTTGACACTGTCAACCAACTGAGAAAACTCTGCTTCCGCCGCAATATCAAGCTGAAGGTTGTTAAGAACACCTTGCTGAAACGCGCAATGGAACAGTCGAGCCTTGACTATTCAGAAATCTACCCCGCTCTCAAAGGCGTTACCTCTATCATGTTGTCAAATACTGGCAATGCTCCCGCTAAGCTGATTAAGGAATTCAGAGCTAAAAACAAAAAGCCTATCCTCAAAGCAGCTTTCATCGAAGAAGCAACCTATTTCGGCGACGACCAACTCGATGCGCTCTGCAGCATCAAGTCAAGAGAGGAACTGATTGGCGACATCGTAGGTTTGTTGCAGTCTCCCGCTCGCAATGTCATCTCCGCACTTCAATCTGGTGGTGGCAAACTCGCTGGCATCGTGAAAACTTTGTCAGAAAGAAATTAATAAACAAACAAATTAACAAAAGTAATTAACCCATTAAAAAAATACAATTATGGCAGATTTGAAAGCATTTGCAGAACAATTAGTGAACTTAACCGTTAAGGAAGTTAACGAATTAGCTCAAATTTTGAAAGAAGAATACGGTATCGAACCCGCAGCAGCAGCAGTAGCAGTAGCAGCTCCCGCAGCTGGTGGCGCTGGCGCAGCAGCAGCTGAAGAAAAAACCGAATTCGACGTTATTTTGAAAGCAGCCGGCCCCAACAAATTGGCCGTTGTTAAATTGGTGAAAGATTTGGCTAGCCTCGGTCTGAAAGAAGCTAAGGAATTGGTAGATGCAGCTCCTAAGGCAGTTAAAGAAGGTATCTCTAAAGACGAAGCTGAAGGCTTGAAGAAAGCTTTGGAAGAAGCTGGTGCCGAAGTTGAAGTTAAATAATTTCACTCCACCTAAACAATAATAGTACACACTTTCACCTCGGTGAAAGTGTTGTACTTATTGTTGTATTTATATCTCACAACTGCTCAGACTACTTCCAATTTCTCACTCGAAGATTGTAATTCATTCACTCATAGAAACATAGGCACGCTCCTATATACTCAACGCCAGTACACAAAGAAAGTTCTTATTTTCGTAATTAAAAATTTACCACATTGGCAACAACAAATACCAGACACAGCTTCGCATCCACCACGCCAGTGGATTTTCCAGATTTTCTCGATATTCAATTGAAGTCTTTCAAGGAATTTTTCCAAATTGACACCGACGCCGAACATCGTCGCGACGAAGGACTTTACAGAGCTTTCATGGAAAATTTTCCTATCACGGATGCAAGAAATAGCTTCGTTCTCGAATTTTTGGACTATTATGTAGATGGTCCCCGTTATTCGATGGAGGAATGCATCGAAAGAGGTTTAACCTATAGCGTTCCTTTGAAAGCCAAAATGAAACTCTCGTGCAATGATATCGAACACGAGGATTTCGAAACCCGTATACAAGATGTCTTCTTAGGCCTGATTCCGTATATGACCCCGCGCGGCACGTTCATCATCAATGGTGCCGAACGTGTTGTCGTGTCTCAGTTGCACCGTTCACCCGGCGTCTTCTTCGGCTCGTCATTCCATACTAACGGTTCTCAGCTTTATTCGGCTCGCATCATCCCGTTTAAGGGCTCATGGATGGAATTTACCACCGGTCCTCACGACGTGATGTACGCTTACATCGATAGAAAGAAACAGCTGCCCGTTACGACACTGCTTCGTGCTATCGGCTACGAAACCGATAAGGACATCCTCGATATTTTCGATATCGCCCAGGAAGTGAAAGCAACCAAGGCTAACCTGAAACGTTTTGTCGGACAGAAATTCGCTGCCGCCGTCGTAAGAACTTGGAACGAGGATTTCCCAGATGAAGAAACCGGTGAAGTTTCCAGCATCGAACGTACCGAAGTAATTATTGACAGAGAAACCGAACTCGAAGAAAAACATATCAACAAAATTGTTGAGGCAGGCGTTAAAACTGTTATGTTCCATAAAGACGATGGTAAACAAACCGACTATTCCATCATCTTCAATACCCTGCAGAAAGACCCGACAAATTCAGAAAAACAGGCTCTTGAATTCATATATCAACAGTTAAGAAACACTATCCCACCAGATGAGGAAACCGCCCGTACCGCTTTTGAGAAATTGTTCTTCTCAGATAAACGTTACGATCTCGGTGAAGTGGGTCGTTATAAAATCAATAAGAAATTGAACCTGAATATCCCCATGGAAACCCGCGTGTTGACCAAAGAGGATATCATTTCAATCATTCGCTATTTGATAGAATTGCTCAACTCGAAGACAGAAGTTGATGATATCGATCACTTGAGCAATAGACGTATCAGAACCGTCGGCGAACAGATGTACAACCAATTCGGTGTTGGTCTTGCCCGTATGTCTCGTACTATCCGCGACAAAATGAACGTCCGTGATAACGAAGTCTTCGCTCCAATCGATTTGATTAACGCCAAGACGCTGTCTTCCGTTATCAATACCTTCTTCGGTACCAATCCGTTGTCTCAGTTTATGGACCAAACCAACCCCTTGTCAGAAATCACTCACAAACGCCGTATTTCCGCATTGGGTCCTGGAGGTCTTTCCCGTGATAGAGCAGGTTTCGAGGTTCGTGACGTACACTATACCCACTATGGTCGTCTGTGTACCATCGAAACGCCTGAAGGTCCTAACATCGGTCTGATTTCTTCACTATGCGTTTTTGCGAAGATTAACAAATTGGGTTTCATCGAAACCCCGTATAGAAAAGTTGTTGACGGTAAGGTTAATTTCGAGGAAGAACCAATCTACCTCAGCGCTGAGGAAGAAGAAAATAAATATATCGCTCAGGCTACTACCCCAATGAACGAGGATCACGTTTTGGAAGATAACGTGAAAGTCCGTTATCTGGCCGACTATCCTATCGTTCCGAAGGAACAAGTCAACTTGGTTGATGTGGCAGCCAACCAGATTTCGTCTATCGCCGCATCTTTGATTCCTTTCCTTGAACACGATGATGCTAACCGTGCATTGATGGGATCTAACATGATGCGTCAGGCCGTTCCATTGTTGAATCCTGAAGTTCCTATCGTTGGTACGGGTCTGGAACGCCGCGTGGCTATAGACTCCCGTGCTATGCTTCGTTCAGAAGGCGAAGGCGAGGTGGTTTATGCTGATGCTCTCAAAATCGTCATCAAATATGATCGTACCGATGCTGAAAGACTGGTGTCTTTCGATGATGATACAAGAGAATATATGTTGGAGAAGTTCAGAAGAACCAACCAGAACTCCTGCATTAACCAAAAGCCTATTGTCAGAAAGGGTGATCGCGTAACGAAGGGCCAAGTGCTTACCGAAGGTTACGCTACCAGTCAAGGTGAATTGGCATTGGGACGCAATATGCTCGTTGCCTTCATGCCTTGGAAAGGTTACAACTATGAGGATGCTATCGTGATTTCTGATCGCGTAGTTAAAGAAGATATCTTTACCTCTATCCATATTGAAGAATTCACTTTGGAAGTTCGCGATACCAAACGTGGTCAGGAAGTTTTGACCAATGATATTCCAAACGTTTCGACTGAAGCCACCAAGGATTTGAATGAAGACGGTTTGATTCGTATTGGAGCTGAAGTGAACGAAGGTGACATTCTTATTGGTAAGATTACCCCTAAGGGTGAATCTTATCCGACTCCTGAAGAAAAGTTGCTCCGTGCCATTTTCGGTGATAAAGCCGGCGATGTGAAGGATGCATCCCTCAAGGCACCCCCATCAATGAAGGGCGTTGTTATCGGTGCAAAATCCCTGTCGCGCCTTATCAAAGATAGAAAAGCCAAATCGAAAGACAAGGATGTCGTTGCCGAAATCGAACGCAACTATGACAAATTGCAACAAGAACTTAAGAGTAAGATTGTTAGCAAGTTGTATAAAGTTCTTGAAGGCAAGATTTCTCATAATGTTTATGATAATACTAAGAATATTATCATCCCGAAGGGTACGAAGTTCTCGCAGAAGATGCTTCAAAACGTTAAATTTGCCAATGTTGCTGTTTCGAAGTGGACTAACGATGCGAAAATCAACTCTTTGGTGTCGGAAATTATTCGTAATTATCTGATTAAAGAACGCGAACTGAATGCTAAATTGACCCGTGAGAAATTCGATGCCACCGTTGGTAGCGAACTTCCCAATGGTATCGTTCAGATGGCCAAAGTCTATGTCGCCAACAAACGTAAACTCCGTATTGGTGACAAGATGGCTGGTCGTCATGGTAACAAGGGTATCGTAGCAAAGATTGTTCGTCCAGAAGACATGCCGTTCATGGCTGACGGTCGCCCCGTCGACATCGTATTGAACCCGTTGGGTGTGCCTTCACGTATGAACTTGGGACAGATTTATGAAACCATCTTGGGTTGGGCTGGTAAGGAACTTGGTATGAAATATGCTACTCCTATCTTTGATGGTGCCACTCTCGATGAAATCAACGGCTTGATGGATAAAGCCGGTCTGCCTCACAATGGTAGCACGTATCTTTACAATGGCGAAACAGGAGAACGTTTCCACCAGAAGATTACCGTGGGTTACATCTACATGATTAAACTGCACCACATGGTTGACGATAAGATGCACGCACGTTCAATCGGACCTTACTCACTGATTACGCAGCAGCCTCTCGGTGGTAAAGCCCAGTTCGGTGGTCAGCGTTTCGGTGAAATGGAAGTCTGGGCTATCGAAGCCTTCGGCGCAGCTAACGTGCTTCAGGAAATCCTGACCGTTAAGTCTGACGATGTCATCGGTAGAGCTAAGGCTTACGAAGCCATCGTTAAGGGTGACAATATGCCCGTCGCTGGTCTCCCCGAATCATTCAACGTGTTGGTGAATGAACTTCGTGGCTTGGCATTGGATGTTCAATTCGAATAATATCAATTTTTATTTTTGAAATATGGCTTCATTAAGAAAAGATAATAATACAAGAAAAGAATTTTCGAGAATCACCGTCAGTTTGGCCTCTCCCGAAAAGATTCTCGACCAATCACATGGCGAGGTTCTGAAACCGGAGACCATCAACTACAGAACTTATAAGCCCGAACGTGATGGTTTGTTCTGCGAAAAGATTTTCGGACCCGTGAAGGACTGGGAATGCAACTGCGGTAAATATAAGAGAATCCGCTACAAAGGTACCGTCTGCGACCGTTGCGGTGTGGAAGTTACCGAACGCAAAGTCCGACGTGAACGCATGGGACATATTCAACTGGTGGTTCCCGTCGCTCATATCTGGTTCTTCAAATCAGCACCTAACAAAATTGGTTCGCTGCTCGGATTGTCATCCAAAAGTCTCGAATCGGTTATCTACTACGAAAACTACTTGGTAATCCAGGCTGGTGACGCAGAAGGTTTCCAATTCAGGGAAAAGAAAGATAAAGAAAAGAAAGACGATGTTCTCGTTAAAGAAAGAGCTCTGCTCAGCGAAGAAGAATATTATAATGTTATTGATAATCTTCCTCCAGAAAATCGTCTGCTTGATGATACCGATCCTCATAAATTCATCGCAAAGATGGGTGCTGAGGCCCTTTATGATTTGCTTGTTAAGGTTGACTTGGATAAGGAATCATACGAATTGCGCGACCGTGCCAATACCGAAACTTCGGAACAGAGAAAACAGGAAATTCTGAAACGTCTCCATGTCTTCGAAGCTTTCCGTGATAGCCGCCGCCGCGCAGTGAATAAACCCGAATGGATGATTATCAAAATCGTTCCGGTTATTCCTCCAGACCTTCGCCCCCTCGTTCCATTGGATGGTGGCCGTTTCGCAACCTCCGACTTGAACGAACTCTATCGTCGTGTCATCATTAGAAATAATCGTTTGAAACGACTCATCGAAATCAAGGCCCCCGATGTCATTATGCGTAATGAAAAGCGTATGCTTCAGGAAGCTGTTGATTCATTGTTCGACAATTCACGAAAGTCAAATTCCGTTAAGACAGAATCCAATAGAGCTCTTAAATCCTTGTCGGACAGCTTGAAGGGTAAACAAGGTCGTTTCCGTCAGAACTTGTTGGGTAAACGTGTTGACTATTCAGGTCGTTCCGTTATCGTCGTTGGTCCTGAATTGCACATGAACGAATGTGGTCTGCCGAAAGATATGGCTGCTGAATTGTTCAAGCCATTTATCATCCGCAAGATTTTGGAAAGAGGCATCGCCAAGACCGTTAAATCCGCAAAGAAAGTTGTCGAAAGAAAGGAACCCATCATTTGGGAAATCCTTGAAAACATATTGAAAGGACACCCTGTGATGCTGAACCGTGCTCCTACGTTGCACCGTTTGGGTATCCAGGCATTCCAACCCAAGTTGGTAGAAGGTAAGGCTATCCGTTTGCACCCCTTGTGCTGTACGGCATTCAACGCTGACTTCGATGGTGACCAGATGGCTGTCCACGTTCCCCTTGGGAATGCCGCCGTGTTGGAAGCCCAGATGCTGATGCTTGCCTCTCACAATATTTTGAATCCTGCTAATGGTGCACCTATTACCGTGCCTTCTCAGGATATGGTTTTGGGCCTTTATTATATTACGAAAGAATTGCACTCTACCCCAGATCAGCCCGTTTTGGGTGAAGGTCGTAAGTTCTACGCTCCTGAAGAAGTGCTTATCGCTTTCAATGAAAAGAAAGTCCATCTGAATGCTTGCATCAAGTGCCGTGTTGACCTTAAGGGCGATGGCAATATGGTGCTGACAGATACTACCGTTGGTCGTATCATCTTTAACCAGGTGGTTCCCGTAGGATTTGGATTTATCAACAAACTGCTGACAAAGAAATATTTACGTCAGATTATCGGTGATGTTTTGGCTAAGTTCGGTAATGCCATAACTGCTAAGTTCCTTGATGATATCATGGGAATGGGCTTCCGTATGGCATTCGAAGGCGGTCTGTCATTCAATTTGGGTGATGTGATTATTCCTGAAGAAAAGAAAACCTTGATTCAGGCTGCTAATGCTGAAATTGATGGCATCAATGCCAATTTGAATATGGGTTTCATCACGGCTAACGAAAAATACAACCAGGTAATTGATCTTTGGTCACAAACCAATGCTCAGTTGACAAACATCCTGATGGATCAAATCGCCAAGGACAAGCAAGGCTTCAACAGTGTTTACATGATGTGTGATTCTGGCGCTCGTGGTTCTCGTGAACAGATTCGTCAGCTGTCAGGTATGCGTGGTTTGATGGCTAAACCTACAAAGGCTGGTGCTTCCGGTGGTGAAATTATCGAAAACCCGATTTTGTCAAACTTCAAGGAGGGTCTGTCCGTATTGGAATACTTCATTTCAACTCACGGTGCTCGTAAGGGTTTGGCCGATACCGCTTTGAAGACCGCTGATGCTGGATACTTGACCCGTCGTCTTGTTGACGTATCTCATGATGTTATCGTTAACGAAGTTGACTGTGGTACCTTGCGTGGTATGACTGTTTCCGCAGTTAAGAAAAACGAAACTATCGTTGAATCATTATATGACAGAATGTTGGGCCGTGTTTCACTGCACGATATCTATCATCCGCAAACGGGTGAGTTGATTATCAAAGCTGGTGAAGAATTGACGGAAAGCATTTGCAAGATTATCGAAGATTCGCCTATCGAAGAAGTTGAAATCCGTTCGGTGCCTACTTGCGAATCCAAACATGGTGTTTGCCAAAAATGCTATGGCCGAAACTTGGCTACCGGTAAGATGGTTCAAATGGGTGAGGCTGTGGGTATCATCGCTGCCCAGGCTATTGGCGAACCTGGTACCCAGTTGACACTGCGTACGTTCCACGTCGGTGGTGTTGCTGGCGGTGCCGCCGCTGATAAGCAAATTGATGCGCCCCATGCAGGTCAACTGGTTATTGATGAATTGCGTGCTATCGACAAGGGCGATTATTATGAAGTAATCGGTCGTGCAGCTGAAATGAAAATCGTGGATGTTAAAACAGGGGTTGTTCTTTACTCCGCTAACATTCCTTACGGTTCCAAATTGTATTATAAAAATGGTGACAACGTTGAAAAAGGTGACAAGATTGCTGAATGGGATCCTTACAATGCAGTTATCATTTCCGATGTCCCAGGTCATATTGAACTCAACGACTTCATCGAAGGCGTTACCTTCCGTGTTGAAATCGACGACCAGTCTGGCGTTCAGGATGCCGTGGTTATCGAAAGCCGTGTGAAGACCAAGAACCCAAGCATCGCCGTTTTGGACGATCAGGATAATGTGGTCAGAACCTTTGACATTCCAGTTGGCGCTCGTTTGTCTGTTGGTAATGGTCAGGAAATCGAAGCTGGTGAAGTCCTCGTTAAGATTCCACGTTCCTTCGGTAAGGCAAGCGATATTACCGGCGGTCTTCCACGTGTTCAGGAACTTTTCGAAGCCCGCGACACTTCTGATCCCGCTATCGTATCAGAAATTGAAGGTTTCGTTACTTTCGACAAGAAATTGAAACGTGGTAACAAACGTGCTATTCAGGTCACTTCCCGTACAGGTGAAAAGAAAGAATACCTTATTCCTACTTCAAAGCAGATCCTGGTTCAGGAAAACGACTTCGTTCATGCAGGTACCCCACTCTCCGATGGTGCTCTCACTCCTTCAAGCATCTTGAACATTAAGGGTGCTATGAAAGTTCAGGAATATATCATCAACGAAATTCAGGATGTTTACCGTATGCAGCAGGTTAAGATCAACGATAAGCACTTCGAAGTTATCGTTCGTCAGATGATGCGTAAGGTTGAAATCGAAGACCCAGGTGATACTAAGTTCTTGCAGGGCGAGTTGATTAATAAAATCGACTTCCAGGAAGAAAATGATATGATTTGGGAAAAGAAAGTCGTTGTTGATCCAGGTGATTCTGAAACCTTCCAGAAAGGCCAGATCGTCAATCCGAAGGCTCTCCGCGATGAAAACTCATTGCTGAAACGTAAAGACCTTAAGCCTGTTGAAGTTCGTAGTACGCATCCTGCCACTGGTAAACCCATCCTTCAGGGTATTACTCGCGCCGCATTGCAGACCCGCAGCTTCATCTCAGCCGCTTCCTTCCAGGAAACCACCAAGGTGCTTACCGAAGCCGCTATCAACGCTAAGACCGATACCCTCGACGGTATGAAGGAAAATGTTATCGTTGGTAACTTGATTCCTGCCGGTACAGGTCTGAAATGCTACCAGAATATTCAGGTTGGTTCGATGGAAGAATATCAGACTTTGATGGCTTCCAAGGAGTAAAATTTTGATAATTAAGTAATTATGGCAGAACAGAAAATTGACATCAATATTAATGAAGAAGTTGCCGCCGGCATCTATTCTAATTTTTCTATCATCACTCATTCTAATGCGGAATTTATTATTGATTTCGCGGCAATGATGCCTGGAATGCCCAAAGGTACTGTTCGCTCTCGTATCGTGATGACCCCTCAGAACGCTAAACGTCTTCTCAATGCCTTGGCTGACAATTTGGCAAAATATGAAGAGAAAAATGGTGTGATTACAGAAAATCGTCCTGATACTATTCCCATCATCGGTGGTAATGGCGGTTTGGCATAAAAATTAGAATAATGGGTGGAAAAGTAAAAGAAAAATTTTGTATTTTTGCACCCCGAAAATAGAATCGTATAAAAAGTTATAAAAGTAAATTGAATTATGTATTTAACAACAGACGTTAAACAGAAGATTTTTGCAGATTACGGAAAAAGTCAAGTTGACACCGGCTCACCAGAAAGCCAAATTGCTTTGTTCACCCACCGTATTAAACATCTTACGGAACATATGAAAACCAACAAGAAAGACCTTGCTACTAAACGTTCCTTGATCGCTTTGGTTGGTAAGAGAAAGAAAATGTTGGAATATCTGAAAGAACAAGACATCGAACGCTACAGAGCTATCGTTAAGAAGTTAGGTTTAAGAAAATAAAATTTTCAACATAATTAAAGTACGAAAGGCAATTTCTTGCAAATTGCCTTTTTTGCTATTATTATGCTTTTTAAAGAAAGGAAAAACATGTCAGATAACAATATCTCCTTTGAAACATTAGGAACAGAATTAAGTTTCGACTTGGGCGACGGCCGTCAGGTGACGATTGAAACCGGCCGCTTGGCCAAACAAGCCGACGGCGCTGCTGTGGTTCGTATGGGCAATACAATGCTCCTTGCTACCGTCTGCTGCAAAAAAGAAGCTGCGGAAAATGCGGACTTCATGCCGTTGCAGGTTGAATATCAAGAAAAATATGCCGCTGTGGGTCGTTTTCCCGGTGGTTTCTTCAAACGCGAGGCGCGTCCTTCAGAATATGAAATCCTCATCGCTCGTCTCGTTGACCGTGCCTTGCGTCCGCTTTTCCCAAGCAATTTTCACGCGGAAACCCAGGTGCTGGTCACTTTGATTTCTGGCGATAAGAATAATTTACCCGACGCGTTGGCCTGCCTCGCAGCTTCATCTGCCTTGGCAGTTTCCAACATCCCATTTGAAGGTCCAATCTCCGAAGTACGCGTTGGCCGTGTTGATGGTCAAATGGTCATCAACCCCACCGTTGAGCAAATGGAAAATTCAGACATCGATATGATTGTTGCCGCTTCTATGGACAACATCATGATGGTGGAAGGCGAAATGAAGGAAATCTCCGAACAGGATATGGTAGATGCCCTCAACTTCGCTCATCAGGCTATCAAAATCCAATGCCAAGCCCAGCTCGATCTCGCGGCTAAAGTGCCAACGGCTAATCCCAAACGCGAATATTGCCACGAAAATAATGACGAAGAACTGCGTGAACGCGTAAACAAGGAAACCTATGACAAGGTTTATGCCATCGCTAAATCCTTCATGGGCAAACACGAACGCAATGACGCTTTCGACGCTATCCTCGCAGAATTTTTGGAAACAATTCCCGAAGAAGAACGCGATGAAAAAGAACCTATGGCTCAGCGTTATTATCACGATGTTCAGTATCATGCCATGCGTAATATGATTCTGAACGAACGCGTCCGTCTTGATGGTCGTAAAATGGATGAAATCCGTCCCATCTGGATCAAGACTGATTACCTGCCATCTGCTCATGGCTCGGCTATTTTTACCCGTGGTGAAACACAGTCTTTGGCAACTTGTACTTTGGGTACCAAGTTGGATGAACAAACCATTGATGGCGCTGTTGTAGAAGGTACTAACCGTTTCTTGTTGCACTATAACTTTCCTCCATTTTCAGTAGGTGAAGTGAAAGCAATTCGTAGCACCGGTCGTCGCGAAATCGGTCACGGCAATTTGGCCAACCGCGCCCTTAAGCCGATGATCCCGCTTGATGATCCAAGTTTCCCTTATACCGTACGCGTAGTTTCCGATATCCTCGAATCCAATGGTAGTTCTTCTATGGCTACCGTTTGCGCGGGTACTTTGGCATTACTCGATTGCGGTGTGAAGATGAAAAAGCCCGTTTCAGGTATTGCTATGGGTTTGATTACCGATGAAGAAACAGGTAAATATGCTATCTTATCCGATATTTTGGGCGATGAAGACCACCTTGGTGACATGGACTTCAAGGTTTGTGGTACCGCTGACGGTATCACCGCTTGCCAAATGGATATCAAGATTAATGGTTTGTCATCCGAAAGAATGGCAGAAGCTTTGGAACAGGCCAAACGTGGCAGATTGTTCATTTTGGGTAAGATTAATGAAGCCATGCCCGCTCCGCGTGAAGATTACAAACCTTTCGTTCCGAGAATCGTTCAGATGCAGGTTCCGAAAGAATTCATCGGTGCTATTATCGGCCCTGGCGGCAAAATCATCCAGGAAATGCAGCGTGAAACCAACACCGTTATTAATATTGAAGAAGTCGGAGCATTTGGCGTTGTTGACATCGCCGCAGCTAATGTTGACGATATCAATGCCGCTGTTGCACGTATCAAAGCCATTACGCAAGTTCCGGAAGTTGGTGAAGTTTATCACGGCGTAGTGAAGAGCATTATGCCTTTCGGCGCTTTCGTTGAGTTCTTGCCAGGTCAGGACGGACTGCTTCACATTTCAGAAGTGGATTACAAGCGATTGGAAAACCTTGATGGCATCTTGAAAGAAGGCGACGAACTTGATGTCAAGTTGGTGGCTATTGATGAGAAAACGGGCAAGTTCAGACTTTCACGCAAAGTGCTGATGCCGAAGCCGGAAGGTTATGTTGAACCCGAACGTAAACCACGTCCTGAAGGTCATAACGGTCCTCGTCGCGACGGACACGGCCGCCCGCCAAGAAGACCGGAAAACAAATAAAGTAAATGTTAGAGACGGACATGTTCCGTCTCTTTTTGTTTTGCCCCGCAGGCAGATTCGTGCCGCCATGCTGATTCTTGCTGTTGTTTGTGTTGAATTTTTATTATTAACTTTTATTAACATTTTTATTTTACTGATAATCATTTATATGGATAAAAACTTTTGCATAAATGATGATTCGTATGGATTATTTATGTACTTTTGCAAACTTTTTTAACGCGAGTAAAATTTGTATCATTAAATAGGTAATAAATAAAATAACATACGCAATGAAAAAAAATCTACTTTTATTTTTAAGCTTATTGGTTTTGTCCATTACCACTGCCTATGCGCAACTCGGCGTGGGACAGCAATTTGATAATAATGATTTTGAGATTTGGGAGCAAGAATCGGGTTTATCTTCATCGTATAATCATCCGAAATATTGGAATACAATTAATACGGCAACAGATATTAATCATGATTTTTTAATTACTGCTCAAATGGCAAGAGATGCTTCATTTGTTACAGAATGTACAGATCAAGGACTGCAGCATCCGGGAAGTACAGGTGGCTCTTGCGTTCAATTAATGTCTGTATTCAAAGTGGTTAAAGTAGCAAACGGAGGATTGACCTCAGGTCGGTTTAATGCAGCTACATCTGATATGACATCAGGAAACTATACAAAAAATTGCACATATACAGCAAGTACAAGTGGCTATAATAAGGTATTAACTGCCTATCCTGATTCAATGTATATTTGGGCCAAAACTGTAATGGCAAGTAATCAAAATGCTCGAATAAATGTGGTTTTACATAATAATTCTTTGGCAAGTAATTCTTCATATTATCAAGATCCAGCACCAACATCGTCAAGTAATAGTGTTGTTAATACATCAGGATCTAGCAATGAAGCAAAGGTTGTTGCAAAAGCAACAAGTAATTTTAACACAAGTGGATATTGGACAAAACTTGAAATTGAATTTGACTATGATACATATATTTCAAACAATACTACTCCTTCGTTTATATTAGCTACTTTTTCCACGAATCAAATACAAGGTGGAGGAAAAACGGGAGACAAATTATTTTTGGACGATATTATCCTCATCTACAATACCCGCTTGGCATACTTGAATGTTAATGGACAAAGTATTGCTAATTTCAATCCTAATGTCTTGAATTATAGTTTGGATTTATGTCAAGGTGCTGACTTCCCAACGATTACTTTTGATAAACAATCAGTTCACGCAACGGCAACTTGTACTCATCCGGCTACCGTGGAAGAACCTTATACTGAGATAAAGGTTACACACCGAAATCAGGAATCTGATGATAACGTATCTAAGGTTTACCGTATTAATTATAATATCATCTCAACCGATGCCCCTGCTTTTGCATCTTCTACAGTAAACAAATGTGAAGGTGTTCCGGTTCAAATTACACCTACCAATGCGAATATTTCTTCTTGTAAGTGGTACACGCAAAGTGAAGGGGGCAACGCAATCTATACGGGTATAACATACACATGCCAATCCAATAGCACAGTTACTTATTATGTATCTTCATTTCATAATACTTGTGGGGAAAGTCAGACACGTACGCCCATCACAGTTGACATTGTGCCAACGCCCACAATTCCTTCATTGTCAAATGTAGATCGTTGCGGTGCCGGTGAGGTGACTTTGTCGGTGGAAAATCCTAACAATGATTATACCTATACCTGGAAACAAGGTAACAATGCGGTTTATACCGGCTCAAGCTACACTCCCAATTTGTCGTCCACAACCACTTATTCGGTTACGGCAAGTCAGAATGGTTGTGCAAGTTCGGCAGCCAGTGTTACCGCAACCATCAACAGTATCCCTTCAAATCCAACAGTTCAAGGAGCATCCCGTTGCGGTGCTGGCGAGGTAATACTTCAGGCCACCCCCGGAACGGATGGCACCTGCCAATGGTTTGCAGCAGCTGAAGGTGGAGATCCTCTTAATGAAGGAGATAATTATTCTCCATCATTGAATGCAACGACAAGTTATTACGTTCATACCTATGTTGCCAACACGGGATGTCATTCAAGTCGCGTTCCTGTTACCGCTACCATAAACGATGTTCCTGCCGCGCCAGTAATGGCTGAGGCTCAGCCCGTTTGCTACGGTAACGATATAACGCTCAGCGTGAATAATCCTTCGGAAAGCTATATCTACAATTGGTATGATCCCGTTAGTGGTGATAGCATTCACACTGGAACAAGCTACACGATTGAAGGCATACAGCAAGAAACGACACTCACGGTGAAAACAGTTTCTGAAAACAGTTGTCTTAGCGAGGGAACCGACATCACCGCCCAGGTTAATGAACTTCCGGACACTCCAAATGCTACTGGCGCGTCGGTTTGCGTTGGCGAATCCGTGACTTTGCACGCTGATATAGATAATGGTATGGAAGCCCGCTGGTACGATGTTGCCGAAGGCGGCGAATCATTATCATCACAGGCCGATTATTCACCAGTCAACTTGACCGTTGGAAGTCATACTTTCTATGTAAGCCAATACAACACCACTACCGGTTGCGAGGGCGCTCGCACAGCTGTAGTCGCTACAGTGAAGGCTACTCCTGTTCAACCCGTTGTGGATGGTGTTGCCCGTTGTGGAGAAGGCTCCGTTGTTTTGACTGTCAGCAACGTTCCGTCATCACAGGCACCCACTTACCAGTGGTTCGCCACGGCTGAGGGTGGCGTAGTTTTGAATGAAGGCGCAAGCTATGCAATACAATCTCTCACCGAAACAACTACCTATTATGTGCAGGCTGTTGAGGATGGATGTGTCAGTGCTCGTACGGCAGCGATGGCAACCATTCATGCAATTCCAAGTACTCCTTTGGCGCAGAATGTTGCCCGTTGTGGTAATGGTACCGTGGTTATAAACGCCGAGCCGGCAGACAATTGTGTTTGCAAATGGTATGATAGTCAGGATGTGGCTATCGTGTCAGGTTTGAGTAATGACGATAAGACCTTGACAACTTCTTATTTGCAAATAGGTAATTATACTTATAATGTAAAATCATATAATGAAACTACAGGTTGCTATGGCGAGGCTAAAGTTATCGAAGTAGTGGTTTCACCGAATCCTGGCACGCCAGTGGTTTCAAATAAATCGCGTTGCGGTGCCGGCGATGTTGAGTTGACGGCGCAGCCGGGCAACAACGCCAATACCTGCCGTTGGTATGCCAACGATGAATTGCTGGCAACGGCAACCAATTATACAGCAGAAGGGTTGGAAGCAACCACAACATTCAAGGTTTCATCTTACAATTCTGAAAGCGGTTGCGAAAGTAGCAAAAGCAATGTCACAGTCACTATCCATGCGGCACCTGAGCTTCCTTCAGTAACTGGCAATGATGCTATCTGTGGTTCGGGAGCCCGCAACTTGACAGCAACTCCTGGTGCTAATGCAACCATTTGCCGTTGGTTTGTTGGTGATGATACTATCTCTTCCAATGTTTATCAAACTGGAAACTTGCTTCAGACTGCCAATTATCAGGTTCAGTCATATAATGCCAATACGAAATGTGCCAGCGAAAATGTTAATGTTGCCGTTGTGGTTAACGAAATTCCTGCAGCACCCGTAGTGGTTTCCGATACCGTTTGTGAAGGTTCCCAGATTACGCTGAGCGCCGTCGCTGCCGAAGGTAATACTTGCCGTTGGTTCGCTCAAGAACAAGACGACCTTCCAATCTATACGGGTAATGAATATCAACCACAAGAATTGCCAACAGGTACAACTACTTTCTATGTTGACCAGCAGAATGATGAAACCCGGTGCGTAAGTTCAAAAACGTTGGTTTATGCTCGCATCAATGCCGTTTATCATGTCGATTATCCTGTCGTTGCCTGCGATGAATATACTTGGAATAATGAAACTTTCACTGAAACTGGCGATTACGAACGTACTTTGTCAACCATTGATGGCTGCGACAGCATCGTTACTTTACAATTGACCATCAACCGCAGCAAGGAAACTCGCATTGATACCACCGTTTGCGATGTTTTTACTTGGAATGGTCAGGATTATACTCAAAGTGGCAACTACGAACAACAATTTGAAACAACTCATCAGTGCGATAGCACAGTTTATATTAATCTTACTGTTAAACACAGTTCTCAATATCAAGATCATATTTTCTTGTGCAGTAATGAATTGCCTTTCAATTATTATGATTTGCAACAAATAGAAGAATCGGGAAATTATGAAATTCATACGACCAATTCACAAGGTTGCGATAGCGTTATTTACTTGACGGTGACTGTCAATACCCAACCTGCGGTTGCAACTAAAATTACTCCTGCGGTCCGCTGCGGTGAGGGCGAAGTTACCTTGTCAGCTCAAGCAGGTGCTAATGGCGCAATTTGCCGCTGGTATGTTTCTCAAGATGCGGAAGAACCTGCTTTCGAAGGTGCTCAATTCACTATCAATAATTTGAGTGAAACGACAACTTATTTTGTGTCATCTTATAATGATTATAATGGACATCCTTGTGAAAGTGCTCGTCAGGAAGTTACGGCCACTATCAATGAAATTCCGCAAATTCCTCAGGTCGATGCAACCTATCGTTGCGGAGATGGCGCTGTTGAATTTTCAACCTATAACCAAGCCGAAAATATTAATTACCGCTGGTATTTGACAGCCAATGCCACTACGCCTCAGGCGACCGCTGCCGATTATAGCCCGGTCGTTTATGTTGAAAATGGCACCACTTCTTTCTACGTGGAAAGTTTCAATACGATTACCAATTGTAAGAGTGCGAGAATTGAAGTTTTGGCAACGGCATACCCAACGCCACAAAATCCATCGTTACAACCCATGAGCCACTGCGGACCTAATGATTTCAATATTGGCGTCCCCGCGATAGGTTCTTATTATTGGTATAATGGCCTCGATCCAAGAGCCGAAGTTATTAGAGAAGGTTCATCCTCTGGAAGAATTGAAGAAACAACCAGCTTTTTCATTAGTCATGTTGTCAATTATCAAAATATAAGTTGCGAAAGCGAAAGAAGCGAATTGGTATTGACGATTTATCCGGTTTATGAACCCCAAACTATTTTCGATACCATTTGCCAAGGCGAAACATACAGCAAATTTGGTATAAGTGAAACATTCGATCAGGCTGGCGAATATGAACGCGTTATCAATGAATTTTCTTCCAACCGGTGCGACAGTTTGGTTACTTTGTCGCTGTTCGTTAAAGAAAACAAAATTTACGATTTTGCGGCTGTTGCTTGTGATTCATATGATTGGAATGGCGAAATTTTCAATCAAAGCGAAGATATCGTCCGTCATTTCACTTCTTCCAACGGTTGCGACAGTACAGTAACCTTGCATCTGACCATCAACTATTCGGCTCATACTTCTTTTGAAGCCGTTGCTTGCGATAGCTATTCATGGAACGATAGTACTTACACGCAAAGTGGAGACTATGAACAACAATTTAAAACCATCCATGATTGCGATAGCATTGTTACTTTACATCTGACCATCTACAATTCTATCACGACAGAATTCAGCGAAACTGCTTGCGATAGTTATACATGGAATGACAGTACTTACACTCAAAGTGGCAACTACGAACAACAATTTGAAACATCTCATCATTGCGATAGCACCGTTACTTTGCACCTGACGATTAATCATTCTGATAATGTACATTTTGAAGATTTTGTTTGTGCCGGTGCTCATTATAATAATTATGGTTTCGATACAACGATTACAGTTGCGGGTGTTTACCAATTGATTCATCAGAATGTAAATGCAAAAGCTTGCGATAGTACGACAACTTTGATTTTGACCGTTAATCCGATATACAACCGTACGGTGAATATGACGATTTGTGAAACGGCTTTGCCATTCACCTGGGCTGACATTACCTATCCTGCTGGCACCCCCAGTGGTGAATATCAACATACTTATTATGGTCATACGACTTTGAATTGCGATAGTATCGTCAACTTGAATTTGACTATCAGTAACAAGTATATCACTAACTTGAACGAAGATATTTGTGAAGGTAGTAGCTATTATTTTGCCGACAAGGATTTGACTGAAACAGGGGTTTACTATGATACTTTGACGGCCGTAAACGGTTGCGACAGTATCGTGATTTTGAACTTGGCCGTTCACCAATTGGATACAACCTATTTTGAAGATTTTATCTGTGAAGGCGAAGATTATCAAAAGTATGATTTCGACATTCATTTACCCCAAACCGGTGTCAAAGAATATCAACGAACGATCCCGACAGTATTTGGCTGCGACAGTACCGTGATTCTGACTTTGACGGTTAATCGAAGTTATAGAATCAATGAATATGATACTATCTGCGATAGCGAATTACCATACACTTGGAGAGGCCAGTCCTTGACTGCCGCCGGCGAACATGAAGTCGCTTATAGAACTATTCATGATTGCGATAGCATCTATCATTTGTATTTGATGGTTACGCCAACTTATTATTTTGAAGATACTGTCGTAATGTGTAGTAACGACAGCTTGACTTGGCATAACCGGACCATTGCAAATTTGTCAGCTGGCCCCTATACTTATTGGGATAGTCTTGTCACAGTCCGTGGCTGCGATAGCGTTTACAAACTGGCCTTGACGGTTAATCCGGTTTATCATTTCAAAGAAACTGATACCATGTGCAGTAATGAAACTTACGTTTGGGAAGGACACAACCGCACTTTCGAGAATCTTGCCCCCACTACCTACACTTATTGGGATAGCTTGCAGACCGCTAATTTCGGTTGCGATAGCGTTTATGAACTGACCTTGACGGTTTATCCAAGCTATAGAATCAATGAATATGATACTATCTGCGATAGTGAATTGCCATACACTTGGAGAGGCCAGGCCTTGAATGCCGCCGGCGAACATGAAGCCGCTTATAGAACTATTCATGATTGCGATAGCATCTATCATTTGTATTTGATGGTTACGCCAACTTATTATTTTGAAGATACTGTCGTAATGTGTAGTAACGACAGCTTGACTTGGCATAATCAGACCATTGCAAATTTGACGGCTGGTATTACCTATACTTATTGGGATAGTTTGCAGACCGCTAATTTTGGTTGCGATAGTATTTATAAATTGAATCTGATTGTTAATCAGGTTAAGCGGACTGAATTTACACAAATGATTTGTGAAGGGGATGTTTATCAGTATAATAAAAAAACTTATGATGAAACTGGAGATTACGAACATCATTTCACGACTGTTCAGGGTTGCGACAGTATGGTTATTCTCCACTTGATTGTTAACCGATTGGATACAACCTATCTTGAAGATTCTATCTGCGAGGGCGGAAATTACACAAGCAATGGCTTCAACATTATCACGCCGCCAGTGGGATTGGTCCGCGATACCTTGCATACAAGTAGTGTTTCTACAGGTTGCGATAGCACCGTTTACTTGCTGTTGACGGTTAATCCAGTTTATGAATTGTCTTTTGAATCTGTTATATGCAAGGGAGAACGGTATCACGAAAATGGTTTCGACACACTTCCCGAAACTGCCGGTACGCACGTAATTGTAAACTCTTACCAAACCGCGGCAGGCTGCGACAGTATCAGAACTTTGACCTTGACGGTTAATCCTACTTCCAATATTCGTGTTGTCGATACTGCTTGTGGCGAGTACGTCATCAACCGGATTGCATATCTCAAAACCTATACTGAAAGTGGTACTTATGTCGATACCTTGAAAACAATAAATGACTGCGATAGTATTGTTACCTATTGTTTGACTATTTATCCAGAAAAGGATACTACTTTGGAACAAAGTATTTGCGAAGGTGGAAGCTATACCGAAAATGGCTTCAACATCATCACGCCGCAGGCGGGACTGGTTCGAGATACTTTATATACCACTTGCGTCGGCACGGGCTGCGACAGCACCGTTTATTTGCTGCTGACCGTCAACCCAAGTTACAACCAAACCTTCGATACTACCGTTTGTGATGAATTTGTATGGAACGGTAATTCCTACACACAAAGTGGTACACCGACCTACACTTATCGCTTGGCTACTGGCTGTGACAGTACCGTTACTTACAACCTGACCGTAAATCATAGTTGCCAGAAGATTATCGACACGACGGTTTGCGACCAGTTCTTCTGTCCTTGGATTCTTACCCATGCCATTACGGAAAGTGACACCTTGGTTCATACTTACACCGCAGCAAATGGTTGTGACAGTGTCGTGACAATTAATTTGACGGTCAACAAGTCTGTGTCACAAAACGAGCAATTGACGATTTGCCAAAGCGAACTGCCTTATCCTTGGCGCGACACGACCTTCAGTGCGGAAACCGAAATTGGCTCTCGAAATGTTGTCTTCCACCGCCAGACGGTCAATGGCTGTGACAGTACCGTTACGCTTTATTTGACAGTTAATCCGAACAACCATTACGAAGATGATCTATTCGTAATGTGCCAGGGTGAATCTTACGATTGGCGAAATATGACGATTACGGAATCAGGTATTTATACCGATACCGTTGCCAACGATATGGGCTGTTACGATGTTTACAGCGTTGAGGTTATAGTTAATCCAAGTTATAGAATCAATGAATATGATACTATCTGCGATAGCGAATTACCATACGCTTGGAGAGGCCAGTCCTTGACTGCCGCCGGCGAACATGAAGTCGCTTATAGAACTATTCATGATTGCGATAGCATCTATCATTTGTATTTGATGGTTACGCCAACTTATTATTTTGAAGATACTGTCGTAATGTGTAGTAACGACAGCTTGACTTGGCATAACCGGACCATTGCAAATTTGTCAGCTGGCCCCTATACTTATTGGGATAGTCTTGTCACAGTCCGTGGCTGCGATAGCGTTTACAAACTGGCCTTGACGGTTAATCCGGTTTATCATTTCAAAGAAACTGATACCATGTGCAGTAATGAAACTTACGTTTGGGAAGGACACAACCGCACTTTCGAGAATCTCGAACCTAATGTACCTTATACTTATTGGGATAGTTTGCAGACCATCAATGGTTGCGACAGCGTTTACGAACTGGCCTTGACGGTTTATCCAAGTTATAGAATCAATGAATATGATACCATCTGCGATAGCGAATTACCTTATTTTTGGAGAGACCAGGCCTTGAATGCCGCCGGCGAATATGAAGACCGTTATTCAACAGTCAATGATTGCGATAGTATTTATGTTCTTACATTGACGGTTTATCCTACGGGTAGAAACATTGAAGATGCTTCAAGTTGTAGCAATGAAGCTGTTTACGAGTGGCACGGCATGGAATTGACAGCAACGGGCGTTTATTATGATACGTTGGCAACAGTTCATGGTTGCGACAGCGTTTGCGAAATGCATTATACCTTGTTGAATCCTACAACTGCTACTTTTGCCGATACTATTTGCGCTAACGCGGATTACATTGGCTATGGTTTCGAGTTGACAAACTTGACGGTCGGTGACACAACGGTTCAACGTATTATGGATAATGTGGCTGGTTGCGACAGCACCATCACTTTGAATCTTCACGTTAAATCATTGTCATATAGTAGTTTCGATGTTATTGCTTGTGAAGGCTATTTGTGGAATAACAGCTATTATACCGAAAGTGGTCAGTATCAGCAGACTTTCGTCGGAGCAAACGAATGTGATAGTATTGTTACTTTGAATTTGCTTGTTGATCATCCAGTCAGTGATACCATTGAAGTTACCAGTTGCGACTTTTATGAATGGGATGGCACGACATATTATCAATCAGGTATTTATCAAAAAATCTATCCGCGTCCGGAGGGCTGCGATAGTACAGCGGTGCTGATGTTAACCGTCAATTATAGCACGGAAGCAACTATTGCCGATACCATCTGCCTCGGAGAATATTATGATCGTTATGGTTTCGACACATTGGCGTTGCATGTGGGTATGATGCCATTGCAACGTACCGATGTCAATGCGGCAGGCTGCGATAGCGTTATCAAGGTAAACCTTTTGGTCCGTATGACTTATCTGACTATTGACACTGTCAATACTTGCGAAAATCAACCTTACCAGTGGCAAGGTGTGACTTGCGATACCTCAGGCGTTTATACTAAGATTTATCCAACAATTCATGGTTGCGATAGTATTTTCATCCTCGTTTTGAGAGTTCATCCAATATATGAAATGGATGTTGAAGATACTGCATACGTTGGTGTTCCTTATCAAAACCATGGTGTCGACTTCACTCCACAAAGCGAAGGTACGATGAATATTCCTATTTCGTTTGCTTCTGTCCATGGATGCGATAGTGTCATTAATTTGACTTTGGTCATTGTCAAGGAAACATCTATTGAACAGGTAAATGCTATCGAAAGAGACATTAAGTTGTATCCTAACCCGACGGATAATAAATTTACCGTTATTTCGACAAGTCTTATTAATGATTTGGTTGTTTTTGACAATTCTGGGAAAGCAGTATTGTATAGAACTGTAAATGATAAAGCCACCGATGTAGAAGTCGAATCTTTGGCCGCCGGTATCTATTACGTAAGATTAAATACTGTTGATGGTGTGGTTCATAAGAAATTGATAGTAAGAAGATAAAAATTATGAATAATATACTGATAACAGGTGCTAACGGACAGTTGGGTCATTGTCTTCATGACTTGTGTGGTAATGACCCGACCAGTCGTTATTTCTATACGGATGTTGCGGAATTGGACATTACTGATGCCCAGCAGGTGAATGCTTTTGTCGAAAAGAACAATATTGATGTGATTATCAATGCGGCGGGATATACGGCGGTGGATAAAGCGGAAAGCGATGTCGAACGCTGCTATTTGATAAATCGTGATGCTACGAAAATTTTGGCTGAAGTTTCCGCACTGCACCACTGCTTTTTTGTGCATATTTCTACCGATTATGTGTTCGAAGGCAGTGAAGACAAACCCCATCGTCCTGGTGACGCTATTAATCCGCAGTCGGTCTACGGTAAGTCTAAGGCCGAGGGTGAAGCCGCCATTGCCGAGGCCGGTTGCCATTCTGTGATTATCCGTACTTCGTGGCTGTATTCGGAATATGGTGCCAATTTTGTCAAAACGATGTTGCGTCTGGGAAATGAAAAGACAGAAATCGGTGTCGTTGCCGATCAGCTTGGCGGACCAACTTATGCCGGAGATTTGGCTAAAGCTATCCTGGTAATTGTTAAAAACAGACGGCAATTTGCCGGTTTGCATATCTATCACTTCGCCAATAAAGGAAAAGTGTCGTGGTGTGATTTCGCACGGCAAATTATGGAGAACGCCGGTTTGCCTTGCAAAGTGGTTCCGTTGAAAACGTCCGAATATAAGACCGCGGCACGGCGACCAGCCTTTTCGGTTTTCGACTTGTCGGATATAGAAAACGATTTCGGAATTGAAATTCCAGAATGGTCTGAAAGTTTGAAAAAATGCATGCAAATTATTAAAAATCAATAATTTGTAGTAGAAAGAAGAAAAAAATAAAAAAAATACCGCAAAAGTATTGTAGTATTAAAAAAAAGTAGTATTTTTGCAATCCCAAATCATTAAAGATTGGGAAGGTTCTTTATTTAATAGCATAAGCCGTTGTAGCTCAGGGGTAGAGCACTTCCTTGGTAAGGAAGAGGTCATGAGTTCAAATCTCATCAACGGCTCTTTCATTATGGATATTTATCACTAAAATAATTTATTAAAAACCTTAATTTATAACAAAATGGCAAAAGAAAAATTTGATCGTTCCAAACCGCACGTAAACGTAGGAACAATTGGTCACATCGACCACGGTAAAACCACTTTGACTGCAGCTATCACAACTGTATTGGCAGCAAAAGGTTTGTCAGAATTAAGAAGCTTCGATTCTATCGATAACGCTCCAGAAGAAAAGGAACGTGGTATTACTATTAATACAGCTCACGTAGAATATCAGACCGCAAATCGTCACTATGCACACGTTGACTGCCCGGGTCACGCTGACTACATCAAGAACATGGTAACTGGTGCTGCTCAGATGGACGGTGCTATCCTCGTTGTAGCTGCTACCGACGGTCCTATGCCCCAGACTAAAGAACATATCCTCTTGGCAAGACAAGTAGGTGTTCCTAGAATGGTTGTTTTCATGAACAAGGTCGACATGGTTGATGACCCCGAATTGCTCGAGCTCGTTGAAATGGAAATCCGTGAACTCCTTAGCTTCTACGGCTTCGAAGGCGATGATACTCCTATTATCCAGGGTTCAGCTCTTGGTGGCTTGAATAACGAACCTAAGTGGGTTGACAAAATCATGGAACTCATGGACGCTGTTGACACTTGGATTCCACTTCCAGGACGTGACAAAGATAAAGATTTCTTGATGCCTATCGAAGACGTATTCTCAATCACCGGTCGTGGTACCGTTGCTACAGGTCGTATCGAAACTGGTATTATCCACACTGGCGATCCAGTTGATATTATCGGTATGGGTGCTGAAAAATTGAAATCAACTGTTACCGGCGTTGAAATGTTCCGCAAGATTTTGGACGAAGGTGAAGCTGGTGATAACGTAGGTCTGTTGCTCCGTGGTATTGATAAAGACGAAATCCGTCGTGGTATGGTTATCGCAAAACCAGGTTCAATTAAACCTCACAAAGAATTCCAAGCTGAAGTTTATATCTTGAAGAAAGAAGAAGGTGGTCGTCACACCCCATTCCACAACAGATATCGTCCTCAGTTCTACTTCCGTACAACTGACGTTACTGGCGAAATCGTTCTTCCAGAAGGCGTAGAAATGGTTATGCCTGGCGATAACTTGACTATCACTGTTAAGTTGTTATCAGAAATCGCTATCAACCAAGGTCTGCACTTCGCAATCCGCGAAGGTGGTAGAACCGTTGGCGCTGGTCAGGTAACTAAAATTTTAGACTAATCTATAGTCAACATATCTTAAAGGGGCTGTATATCAGCCCCTTTGTTTAGGAGAGTAGTTTAATGGTAGAACAGTGGTCTCCAAAACCATCGGTGAGAGTTCGATTCTTTCCTCTCCTGCCAAGTAAAGCCCGATAAACATCGGGCTTTTTTTATCTTTGTCGAGAAATTATTCCGCCTTCAATGAATTCCTACCTTAGATATAATTCACCTATTGGGAATATCCTTCTTGAAGCCTCGGAAACGGCTTTAGTACGCTTGTGCTTTGAAGACACCCTCAAACTGTCCCCCCAATCACAAATTGATGATGTGAGTTCGACATTGCTTTCTCCTGCGATGGAACAGACACTCCGATGGCTTGATTTATATTTTAATGGGAAATGCCTGAATTTTTTTCCTCCATTATCATTTCATACTTCCGTTTTTCAAAGGAAAGTTTACGAATTGACTCAAAAAATCCCTTATGGCTCAACGTCGTCGTATGGCGTCATAGCCAAATCAATTGCACAAGCAAATCGTTCTTTCATGTCCGCTCAAGCTGTAGGAACAGCCCTTAAGAATAATCCAATACTATTGATAATTCCTTGCCATAGAGTGGTGGCTGCTAATGGCGCACTTTCAGGATTCGCAGCTGGATTGGACCGAAAACAGTGGTTGTTGGATTTTGAAAGAAATAATTTCAACAGTCGTTGTCAATTACTTTCTGGCAAGTAGGACAGTTGATTTGCCCTTTGGGTATTTTACGACCGCAAATATGGCAATGTCAGCGAATGGCCTTAAGCCCCGCACGCCATAAGATAATGTCGAAGGCAAGCAGCAAGATGACAAATATGCCGGTAAGCCCCAGTCTATCTCCATACATTTCTTCAAGAAAGCAAAGCGAATCGTAGATGCCGTGGGCGAGGATGGGGTAGAGGATGGCTCGTAGCATATAGCGACGTCGACGCATTGGCGAAAAACGTGCCAATGAGAAAAAATAACCCATAATGACGGCAAATAGGAAATGCCCCGGTACGGCAAGTAACGCCCGAGCAACGCCAGTTTCCCAACCGCCATTGAAAACGTACAGAATGTTTTCAAGACAGGCAAAACCCATGGAAAGGAATACAGCATAGACTATGCCGTCGAAATGCTCGTTGAATTCACGATTGTTCCAAATTACCAGATAGAGGAATAGAAATTTCAGACCTTCTTCCGGAATGGCGGCCTGCAAAAAACTTTTGAGTATGGCAGAGTCGTTTGCAAAAGCAAAAATCTCAAAACCATATAATTTTTTGATGACACCGAAAACAAGCAAGATGATAGCTGTCAGAATTCCGCACCCGAAAGTCTTTAGCAGCAGTCCCAACGGCTCTCGTTCGTTTTTATCTTTTTTGTAAATATAGATAAGAAGAATGACAACAGGAAGAATCGAGATGAAAAGAAGTGGATCCATGGTGATAAAAATAGAACTGCAAAAATAGAGATTTTTATGAAACTATCTTAGATTAAAAAATAATAAGAAAAAATGGGTATAAGCGTTTGTTTCAATCGTACAGTTGGAAGAGGAACGATTAAATTTTGGCGATATTTCAGGATGAAAGAACATGTTATGGTGAATCGTTGCACCAACGAAAAGGATGCAGCAGAAGTGTAGAAAATCTTTCAACAAACAGCTGTTTATATATCAAAAATAGGATCTCCTAAGTGTCTTGAAAATCAGGAAGTTTATTTTTTTTGAAAAAAAAAGAAGAAAGTGAAAATCGTATTAAAATTTTTAGTATTTTTGCCGCCAATTTTGATAGAAAACGAAAAAAATAGTGTTTTTTAAGTGTAAAATACTGAAAATAAGAAAATTAGAAAATAATAAATAGTACAAAAACAATGGGAGCAAGAAAAAGATTAGCAGCAGAAGCGCGCAAAGAAGCCAAGAAAAATGTCTATATGGCTCGTTTAGTCGATAATCCGACCTCTCCGCGCAAGACTAGAATCATGGCAGACGTCATCAGAGGAAAAGACGTTGATTATGCCATGAACGTATTGAAATTCAGCAGAAAAGAATCGGCAGAAAAACTTCTGAAACTGTTGAAGTCGGCAATAGCCAACTGGCAGGTGAAGAATGAAGGTGCCCGTTTGGAAGATGCACATTTGTATGTGAAGACTATCATGGTGGATGGTGGTCGTATGCTGAAGAGAATCCGCACAGCACCTCAAGGCCGTGCCCACCGTATTAGAAAACGCTCGAACCACGTTACCATCGTTATCGATAGCCGCGTGCCAGAGGTTGCAGTAGAAAATAACGAAACTAACGAATAATATTAATTTTAAAAAGTATGGGTCAAAAAGTTAATCCGGTAGGTCTTAGATTAGGAATTATCAGAGGATGGGATTCTAATTGGTATGGCGGCAAAAATTTCGCCAGTAAGTTAGTCGAAGACGACAAAATTAGAAAATATTTGAACGCACGTCTGTTCAAAGCCGGAATCGCGAAAATTTACATTGAAAGAACACTCAAGCTTGTAACGGTTACCATTAACACTGCCCGCCCGGGTCTTATCATCGGTAAGGGTGGTACCGAAGTTGACAAATTAAAAGAAGAGTTGAAGAAAATCACCAACAAGGAGATTCAAATCAACATTTCAGAAGTAAAACGCCCCGATTTGGACGCCGTTTTGGTAGCACAGAACATCGCTAAACAAATCGAAGGCCGTGTGTCTTACAGAAAGGCAGTAAAAACCGCCATCGCTTCTACGATGCGTGCTGGTGCCGAAGGTATCAAGGTTTCTTGCTCAGGTCGTCTTGGCGGCGCTGAAATGGCAAGAACAGAACACATCAAGGATGGAAGAACCCCTCTCCATACGCTGAGAGCCGACATCGACTATGCTCCCGCCGAAGCCCATACCACTTACGGACGAATCGGTATCAAAGTATGGATTTGCAGAGGTGTTGTTTATGGCAAACGCGACCTTTTTGCAGCCAACAACGAAGCCAAAGAATCTAAAGGACCTGCTAAACGTGCTCCAAGAGGACCTCGCAAAGAACGCAGAAACTAATTCAGGCTTCATATCAAACAAGAGTATAAACAATAAAATTTATCGCCATGTTACAACCAAAAAAGACCAAATACAGAAGACCGCAGAAGGGCAGAATGAAACGTATTACCAAGCGCGGTTCTGAAATCGCTTTCGGTTCGTTTGCCCTCAAAACGCTTGAGGAATGCTGGATCACCGGTCGCCAAATTGAAGCTGCACGTCAGGCTATCAATCGTCATATGAAACGTGAAGGTCAATTGTGGATTTCAATCTTCCCTGATAAGCCCGTCACTAAAAAACCTGCTGAAGTTCGTATGGGTAAAGGTAAGGGTTCTCCAGAATATTTCGTTGCTCGCGTGAGCCCGGGTAGAATCCTGTTCGAAGCTGACGGAGTTCCCTACGAAGTGGCTAAAGAAGCCCTCCGCTTAGGTGCACAGAAACTCCCCATCGCCACCAAATTTGTAGTTAGAAGAGATTATTCAGAAGAAATTTAATAGCAATGAAACAGCAAGTAATACGCGAACTCACCACTGCCGAACTTAAAGAACGTATGGCAGAAGAACAACAACAGTTGGTGAAATTGAAATTAAATCACGCCGTATCTCCAATCGAAAATCCTCAGAAGATTAAAGAACAGAGAAGAACTGTAGCTCGCCTCAAAACCGAACTCAGAATGCGTGAAATTAAAGAAAACGTGAAATAGTAAAGTGCCTATATTATGGAAGAAAGAAATATTAGAAAAATAAGAGAAGGCCTTGTTACCAGCAACAAAATGGATAAAACCATTGTCGTTTGCGTTGAACGTCGTCTGAAACATGCCAAGTACGGTAAGTTCCTTAAGAGAACAACCAAATTGATGGCTCACGATGAAAAGAACGAATGCAACATCGGTGACAAAGTAAGAGTAATGGAAACCAGACCCTTGAGCAAAAGCAAGCGCTGGAGATTAGTAGAAATCATTGAAAGAGCTAAATAGTTATGATACAGCAAGAAACAAGAATGGCAGTAGCCGATAACAGCGGTGCTAAGGAAGTCCTCTGCATCCGTGTCCTTGGTGGTACTAAAAAACGCTATGCCACCGTTGGCGACAAAGTGGTCGTTACAGTAAAAAGCGCTATCCCATCGGGTAACATCAAGAAAGGTGCCGTCTCTAAGGCAGTCGTGGTTCGTACTAAGAAACACGTCCGCAGAAATGACGGTTCCTATATCAGCTTCGACGATAACGCAGTCGTATTGCTTACCCCAACCGACGAACTCCGCGGTACCCGTATCTTCGGCCCCGTTGCTCGTGAACTCCGTGAAAAGCAATACATGAAAATCGTCTCATTAGCCCCTGAAGTACTTTAATCAGATATCGTCTGGTTATACTTATATAGGACAATTGACAAAGACCAATTGAAAAACAATTAAAAAAACAAAAACAATGAAAATTCACATCAAAAAAGGTGACATCGTGAAAGTCATTGCCGGCGACTCCAAAGGTTCGCAAGGCAAAGTGCTTGAAGTCGATGTGCAAAAATACCGCGCAATGGTAGAAGGCGTGAACTTGGTTTCTAAACACACCAAGGCCAATGCTAAAAACCCTAACGGTGGTATCGTTAAAAAAGAAGCTCCTATCCATATCTCTAACCTTATGGTTGTTGATGCTCAGGGTAATGCAACCCGCATCGGTAGAAGATTGAACGAGGATGGCAAATTAGTTAGATATTCAAAAAAATCAGGAGAGGAGATTAAGTAATGTATACACCGAGATATAAAGAAAAATATACAAAGGAAGTTCTTCCGGCATTGAAAGAACAATTCGGATTCCAATCCGTTATGCGTGTTCCGAAAATTACAAAAATCTGCTTGAACCAGGGCCTTGGAAAATTCGGTATCGCTGATAAGAAACTTATCGACGCAGGTGTTCAGGAAATGACTATGATCACTGGTCAGAAAGCTGTCGCTACAAAATCAAAAAAGGATATCTCTAACTTCAAATTGAGACGCGGTATGCCTATCGGCGTTAGAGTAACCCTCCGCGGCGACCGTATGTACGAATTCCTCGATCGTTTGATCTCAGTTTCCATCCCTCGTATCCGCGACTTCCGCGGCATCAGCGATAAAGGCTTTGACGGCAGAGGTAACTATACACTCGGTATCCCCGAACAAATTATCTTCCCAGAAATCGATATCGATAAAGTTGCAAAAATCAACGGTATGGATATCACTTTCGTTACCACCGCACGTAATGATAAAGAGTGCCTCGCACTTCTTAAAGAGTTTGGTTTACCATTTAAAAATCAGAAATAAGCTATGGCAAAAGAATCATTAAAAGCAAGAGAAGTTAAAAGAGCAAAATTGATTGCTAAGTATGCCGCTAAACGTCAGGAGTTGAAGAAAATTATCAACAAGGACGTAAATAGTGAAGAAGAATATCAGGCAAAACAAGCTGCCATAGTAGCTCTTCAAAAATTACCCCCCAACTCAAATCCTATCAGATTGCACAATCGCTGCAAGTTAACAGGTCGTCCAAAAGGTTATATGCGCCAGTTCGGTATCTCTCGTATCAATTTCAGAGAAATGGCTTCCGCAGGTCTTATCCCGGGCGTTAAAAAAGCTAGTTGGTAATATTTAAAATTAGGAGATAGACAATATGAATACCGATCCCATTTCAGATTATTTAACCCGTATGAGAAACGCCATCAGGGCTAATCATAAAGTGGTCGAAATCCCTACCTCGAAAACTAAACGCGAAATCACTAAGATTTTGTTCGAGAAAGGTTATATTTTGAATTATAAATTTAATGATGAAACCAATCCTGGTACCATCAAAATCGCTTTGAAATATCACCCCAGCACTAAGTTGTCAGCTATCACTGAACTTAAACGCGTCAGCCGCCCCGGTCTGCGTCGTTATGTTGGCGTTGATGAAATGCCTACCGTACTTAACGGCCTCGGCATCGCCATCATTTCAACTTCCCATGGCCTCATGACCGATAAGGAAGCCAAAGCTCAAAATGTAGGTGGTGAAGTTTTGTGTTATATTAGCTAATAGGAGGAAATCGTTATGTCAAGAATAGGAAAATTACCCATTTCAATTCCTTCAGGTGTTGAAATTAAAAGAGACGAAAAATCTAACGTCGTTACCGTTAAAGGTCCTCTCGGTGAATTACACCAGTATATGGATCCCGATATTACCTTTGGTATCGAAGACGGTCACCTCCAACTTATCCGCCCAACCGATCAAAAACGTCATAAAGCTCTCCACGGACTTTATCGTGCATTGCTTAATAATATGGTTACTGGCGTTTCTAAAGGTTTTGAACTGAAACAAGAAGTTGTCGGTGTTGGTTATAAGGCAGAAGCTAAAGGTCCTCACCAGCTTGATCTCAGCTTGGGCTATTCTCACAATATCCTCTTCGATTTTCCAGATGAAATCAAGGTTGAAACCGTTAATGAAAAAGGTAAAAACCCTATCATCATCCTTAAGGGTATCGATAGACAATTGTTGGGCCAAGTTGCTAACAAGATTCGCTCTTACAGAAAACCTGAACCTTATAAAGGAAAAGGTATCCGCTTCGTTGGCGAAATCGTTAGAAAGAAAGCCGGTAAATCAGCAGAAAAATAACATTGAAAATTTAAGAAGATGGCTTATAATAAAAAAGAATTTAGAAGAAACAGGATTAAAAACCGCGTGCGCAAAATCGTTAGCGGAACTCCTGAGCGCCCAAGAATGTCCGTTTATAGAAGTAATCGCGACATCTATGTGCAAATTATTGACGACTTGGCCGGCGTAACCCTCGCCTCCGCCTCTTCCGTTAACCCCGATATCAGAAACCAAAAGGTTACTAAAACTGAAAAATCTGCAATGGTTGGCAAACTTATCGCTGAACGTGCTAAAAATGCTGGTATCAATGCAGTTGTTTTCGACCGTAATGGTTACCTTTATCATGGTAGAATTAAATCTTTGGCAGACGCTGCCAGAGAAGCTGGTTTAACTTTCTAATAGAGTAGGATTATGTCAAACGTTAATATTAAAAGAGTAAAATCAACCGATATCGAATTCAAAGATAGATTGGTTGCAGTCAATAGAGTTACTAAAGTTACCAAGGGTGGTCGTACTTTCAGCTTCTCGGCAATCGTTGTCGTTGGTAACGAAAATGGTATCGTAGGTTATGGCCTCGGCAAAGCTAAGGAAGTTTCCGCAGCTATCGCTAAAGGTATTGACGATGCTAAGAAAAACTTAATCCAGGTTCCTGTACTGAAAGGTACTATCCCTCACGCTCAGGAAGGTAAATACAGCGGTTCCCTCGTATTCATGAAACCCGCTGCTCCTGGTACCGGTGTTATCGCTGGTGGTGCTATGCGTGCCGTATTGGAAAGCGTTGGAGTTAAAAACGTGCTTGCTAAGTCAAAAGGTTCTTCAAACCCACACAGCGTTGTGAAAGCTACTATCAACGCTCTCGCTCAACTTCGCGATCCTTATACGGTTGCTAAAGTTCGCGGCGTTCAGCTTGATACCGTTTTCAACGGCTAATTTCATTACCGATTATTTTCCCCTTAGGGGTTCGTATAAGACTGACTTGTCTATCGATGAGCCAGTCTTTTTTTTGTTTTTCCGTTGATGTTATCTGAAGGGCTAATTTAGGAAATTACCTTAATTCAACCTGGAAGTGTAAATCCTGGACGTTATGAGCTACTATATTAAATTGCCCTTCAGTCAGAACGACTAAATAATTAAACAACTCAACAGATCACAACTCACAGCTCACGGTTCACAGTTCACAGTTAAACGACTCACCCCAACATCCCATTTATATCCTCCGCCTTACAAGCGCTTTGCGTGACAAATCGCGGCGGGTGAAGGCGTTAAGAACGCAGACTGTTTGAGCAGGCGGAACGGAGTGGAGCCTGCGAGTTTCTGCGTTTAGCCTGCAACTGCCCGATTTGTAGCAAAGGCTTGTTCAGCGGGAAACCTTTCTTTGCGATACTTTCTTTGGGTTTCAAAGAAAGTATCAGAAAATGGTATTGCCTTTCAGGCAAGAGATTCCAACAACGCCATTCCCCACCGAGGACTCCGTCCCCGGTTACTATGTTGTGGTGTCTTTCAGACACCGCAGTGTTACCGTCTCATTGCCGACAGTACCGACGAAAGAGGTACACTTGGTTACTATGTAATGCTACTTTTCAGTCAGAACACCTAAACAACTAAACAATTAAACAACTCAACATCCAAAATTCAACTTGGAAGTGCAATTTTTTGTATCTTCCCTCTAAAAAATATTCTTTATCAACTGGTGCAAAATTCCGAAATTTTATGTAAGTTTGCCACTTCAAAAACCATACAATCATCATGCTGAAAATAAACATTAACGATTATATTAAAACCGGTGAGGGTGCTACTGCCGAAAGTTTTGAGACGCCTTCTGATAGCAATATTCTTATTAAACTCTATCATCCTGGATTTGATAAGGATGTGATTGTTAAAGAACTCGATGTCGCTCGAAAAGTCTATGCTTTAGGTATTCCGTCTCCAGAGCCTGGCGAATTGGTCACAGACGGCAATCGTCTCGGCCTTCGCTATCGTAAGGTCGTAGGCAAACGCTCATTTGCGCGAGCTATTTCACAGGAACCGGAGCGCATCCCCGAATTTGTTCACGAATTTGCCGACTATGCTAAAAAACTTCATAGTGTAGAGTGCCCTAATGGAATGTTCCCCAATGCGAAAGAATTGTTCCTGACCTATCTTGAGGCGTCAAAATGTGCGGATGATGTCGAAAAATCAAAAGTTAAAGATTTTATTATCAATAAAATACCGAATTGCAACGCTGCCCTTCATGGTGATTTGCATTATGGAAATTTGTTGACGACACTTCCTCAGGGCGCACCCATGACCACTCCTCATGAAATTTATTTTATAGATTTGAGTGCCTTTTCTTATGGGTTTCCTTTGTTTGATATAGCTATGACTTATAATATTGGCAACCTTTCCGATGAGGCTTTCTTGCTTCATGACATGCACTACGGAAAAGAAATTTCCAAGAAAACCTGGGACTATTTTGTCCAAGAGTATTTCTTCGGTCCCGAAGAACTGGGTAAAAAGTGGTTCGGAGCAAGTGCTACCCGCTACGATATAGAAGAGGAATTAAAATTTTATGCAATGATCAAATTGTTCTTCGTGGAATATGCCATCGGCGAAATGCCCGCCAATTACATACCCTTTATCAGAGAAACTTTGAAAAGATTGTAATTATTCTTCCAATAGGTCGGGCCGACGTGCTTTGGTGCGGGCCAACTGTTGCTCTAAACGCCATTCGTCAATCTTTTGTTGGTGCCCCGAAAGTAATATTTCAGGGACTAAGTGTCCTTGATAGTCGGCGGGGCGCGTGTAAACCGGGGCGGAAAGCAATCCGTCTTGGAACGAATCAAGTAGGGCAGAGGTCTCATCGTGCAGTACTCCGGGAATAATCCGGGCAATGGCATCAACGATGGCCATGGCTGCAATCTCTCCACCAGAAAGGACATAGTCGCCAATGCTGATTTCCTCATCAATGAACATCTCTCTAACCCTTTCGTCAACACCTTTGTAATGACCGCACAAAATCATGATGTTTTTATGCAGTGACAAGCGGTTGGCGCAACTTTGGTCAAAGGTTTTTCCGTCAGGCGCCATGAATAAAATGGTGTCGTAATGCCTTTCAGATCTAAGTTTTTCAATGCAAAGCGCTATGGGTTCGACCATCATGACCATGCCGGCACCGCCCCCAAAAGGGTAATCGTCAACCCTATGGTGCTTGTCGGTGCTGTAATCGCGGATATTGTGCGTGTGAAGTTCCAATTGCCCGCCCTTTACAGCCCGTGCAATGATGGAACAACCAAAAACACCTTCAAACATTTCCGGAAATAAAGTCAATATGTCAATTCTCATAAAAAATTTTATTCTAAAATACTATTAATTGCTCACGGCTCACTAAAGAACACGTACCATCATCATTCCATCCCTTAGGGGCAGCATTACATTGCTAACTCGCGCGTCTTGCTGAACGTAATCGTTGAAAGCCATCACTGCTTGCGTATCTATGTCGCTGTGAGTTTGCTCTTCCACTACTTTGCCGCTCCATAAGACATTGTCGATAAGAATAATGCCTCCCTTGTTCATCCGTGGCACCAATAGGTCGTAGTAAAGTTGATTGGAGCGTTTGTCAGCATCGATGAATACAAAATCCCAACGACAATCGAATTGAGGGATGAGCTTGGCTGCTTCACCTATATGTAGGCGTATTTTGTCTCGGTAAGGGGAGGCGTTGAAATAACGAAGAATCATTTCTTCCAATTCTTCTTCGGCTTCAATGGTGTGTAATACGCCATTATTGGCTAATCCTTCAGCAATGCTTAATGCAGAGTATCCAGTGTATGTTCCTAATTCTAAGGCGTTTATAGGATGGACGAGTTTGACGAGAAAACTTAGGAAACGACCTTGTAAAGCCCCGGAAAGCATGCGGGGTTTCACGGCTTTGAGGTTGGTTTCCCGAAACAAACGATACAGCAGTTCGCCCTCGGAATCACTGTGCGCCTCACAATATTCCTCTATGTCACTATCGACCAGATGTTCCATGTTTATGCGTTTTCTTCATCGACAATCTTGGCAATTTCCGCCTCTGTTTTGGTTAGTTTGTCCTTGCAAATGCCTATCAAGTAATTGCAGCGTTTGATTTTTTCCGATAGGATATCCACGGTGATGTTGGAATTTTCCATTTCGCGGACTATCTCTTGCAGTTCGTTGAATGCGTCAGTGTAGCTTGGATTTTTTTTATCCATATAAAATAAATATGTATAAATATAAATTTATGTATAAGTAATTGATGACGATTACACTTTGCAAAAGTACGATATTTTTTGCTAGATTGAGAGGTTTTCATGTTTTTTCTTTTATACTTATGAAGTAATCCGAGAAAAAATGACCGACACCAGCTGTCCTTGTCCAGATGGTAGCAACTTTTTTTTAAGCTCATAAAATACTCTAATAGAACTTTTAACAAAAAAAATTCACAAAAAAAAATATTTTTGCGTATAATCTAAAAAAAATATGTATTTTTGCACGTTGAAAGTATAATGTAGTATAGTATGTAGTGTATTAACTAAACGACTGAAAAACAATTAAATAGAAGAAAATAACAAATAAAATTAATAACAATTAAATTTCAAAACCTATGAAAAAATTAGTATCTATTTGCTTCTTGAGCATCCTTTTGATGATGTTTGGAATGCAAGTGCAAGCGCAGGATTGTTGCTTCCGCATCGTGAATCCTTCTGGCGACACACTTACCGGCATTGCAAACGTACCAGAAGGTTTGCCGTTGAATCACTCTCTGAACCAGCCTGTGGTTGGCGGTCATGACATCTATGGTCTTGAATTCGCAGACTGCATCGGTATTGTTGACAGTGAGGGAGTTTCTCTCGAATGGCAACTCATCCTTGATGGTCAGGTCCTGACAGCTGATGAGGCTGCTGCTTACTGTTCTGTCAAATTCCAGACTTACTACAACGAACTTCGATGGATTGGCCAGGACATGATGAACCAAGTTGACATCCATCACAACATTGTTAACAGCAATGAATACCCTGGTGCCAATGGCCAAATTACAGGTTCCTTCAACATTAGCAATATTCATTATGACTACTTCTTCTTCCATTTCTTGAAATCTACCCAGACTCGCGTTATCATTGATTGGAAATCGTATCTTCGTGATGTGCAACTGGTTGTTAGTGTGCGTCAACGTGTAGGCGGTACTAATAATGAATTGCATTATGACGCGGCTGATGAACTCAACCTTGGTGGTCATCAATCTCGCCCAGGTGCTATCATCGCTTCTGATACTATTAATAATCGTGCTTTTGTAGAACTTGAAACCACTATCAACAGTTGCGAACCTGTAGTAGTTGGTATGCCTCCTTATACAATGGATACTACTGGCGATTATAAAATTGCTTACGTTTCCACATCATGCGGTACCCGCATCGATAGTATTGTTCTTTATCATTTCCATCATTTTGTTCACCCAACTACTCCTACCATTGGCGACAGCATCTTCCGTTATTGCCAGTTCGTACTCGGTGCGCAAATCAATCTTGAAAATGATCCTAACCCAACTCTTGCTTCTAACGATATCCGTCCACAGTGGTCTTTGAATGGTGTTGATTTCAATATTTATGATAATCCTTTCCTCGTTAATACAGATACGGCTGGCGTATTTACATATTATGTAAAACGTTTTGACTATACTACCGGTTGCGAAAGTGAAGTTGAACCTTTCACTGTTACTATCGTAGAACAACCTGCCGGTCCTATTGTAGTAGATCGCAATATCGGTTATTGCGTTGGAGATACAGCTACTCAATTGAGCTATGCTGCTCCTGTTGGTCAGCAAGTACTTTGGGGAACTACTCCTTATGATATTACTTTAACCACAGCACCTACTCCTACTACTACTGCTGCTGGTGTTCAGGTTTATTATCTTAAACTTCAGGAAATTGTTTCATTAAGCCAATGCGTTAGCGATGATTATGATTCTATCCTTGTTCACGTTTATGATAACCCAACAGTTACTTTGACTGCTGAACCAACTGAACTCTGCTTCGATAGCGTTGTTACTTTGACGGCTACAGCTTCTATGAACAAATATGTATGGTTCAAGAATGGTGTTGATATGTCAGCTGCTAACACCAATGTTATTAATGTTACTAATGACAATACAACTGGTGCTTCTCTGACAAACAAATTCTTTGTTTATGTGGAAAAAATCAATGACTACAAAACTTGCCACAATACCAGTGACACGGTAGATGTTGTTTTTGATTCTAAGATGGGTGCTCCAGTAGTTGCTACTCCAGCTGCAGTTTGCGGTCCTGATACCGTTACTTGTACTGCTACCCTCGGTACAGCTGCTACTGGCGTTAAATGGTATGCTGCTGACAAAACTACCGTTTTGGGTACTGCTTTGACTTATACTGCAAGCTATACTGGAAACGCAGTTCTCTACGTTTCTTCAACAAACGATTTCGGTTGCGAATCAGATCCTAGCGAATGGACAAAGGTAAACGTTACTGTTAACGATGTTCCTCACGTAACCATTACTCATGATGATTCCGTTTGCGCAGAAAGTAATATGACTATCACTGCTACTGTCGTTGACTCAACTTCTAATTCTTTCACTTACGCTTGGAACGGCGTTGGTTTAGTTGCTCCTCTTAATCAGGCATCTGTCATCTTCAATCATGATGTAGCTGGTACATATACTGATACATTGGTTGTCACCGATGGCAACGGCTGCTCTGCTTTAGCTACTACTACCGTTGTTGTTGATTCTCTTCCTATCATCGTTATAGATATTAACTATACAGTTTCAAAAGACAATTATTGCGTTGACCACAATGGTCAAATCATCTTTACAACTCCTGATTACGCTGGTTACAAAATCAGAACTACCGATTCTTGGCAGACGAGTAAAGAATTCTTAGGTCTTGCCCCTGCAACTTATCAATTACAAGTTAAGGATGGTAAAGGTTGTGTTAGCCACCCAGTTGATGAAACTCTTATCCAAGATACAGTTGACTTAACCAGCATGGATGCTCTCCTTGCTAAAAATACTCGTTGTACTACAGAATTCAATGAATGGAATGGTAGCATTACCGTTATCGGTCTCCCAACTCCTGACGCTGGTGGCACTTATTCATACCGATTGAATGGCGGCGCAGCTCAAGTTGACAGCATCTTCTCAAATCTTGCTGCTGCTACCTATACTGTAGAAGTAGGAAATACCGTTACCGGTTGTAAAATCGTTAAAGATTTCGCCGTTGAAGACTCTTTGACATATCCTGATTTTACTGTTGAAATTAAAGACAATACCCACTGTGTTGCTCCATTCGGAGGTTCTATCGCTGTTACATCAGTTGTTCCAGAAGGTACTTACAAATATAAACTTGACGCTGGTTCATACGTAACCGATACAGTTTTCACTGCTCTGAAAGATTCAACTTATACCGTATATGTAAAGAACCAAGAAACTGCTTGCGAAAGCCACTTGGATACAGTTGTTAAATTTGCAGGAGTTTCTCCTACTGCAACTATTAGCAGTAAAGACCATGTTTGTTATGGTGACACAACCAAAATGGCTTTGATTACAACTGGTGATGTTGTATTTGACGAATGGGCTTATGCTGGTCCTGCTGTTAGTGATACAGCTTTGATTAACAGTATCAAACATCAACAATCATTCGCATTGCCAAACTTCCCTGCTGGTAAACACTCTTTCACCGCTACTTTCCATGATTCAGTTACCCACTGCGTTGATACTGTAAGTAAAACTATCAGAGTTATCCCAGTTAACATTGACTTACACAGAACTACATCTATTGATATCTGCGAAGGCGATTCAGCAAAGGTTTATTGCCAATATTTCCCAGATGACACAGCAGATCACATTGTAAGTTACACTTGGTATGCTCACGAATATACTTACCCAACACCTGGACGTTATGATACTATCAGCGTTGTTCCTACTGTTATCGATAACCGTGTTTCTATCATTGCAAAAGATAACTATGGTTGTACCAACTCTAAGTACATCGACTTGGAAGTATTTGCTTTGCCTGATGTTATTTTCTCTGGTGATACAGATTATTGCGAAAAATCAATTTCTGCTGTATCTGTCACAACTAGCAATCCTTCACCTTTATATACCTGGACAGTTGGTGGTGTTATTAAATCTACATCAGACACGCTTAAAATGAATGTTGGTACTTCTGATTTCACTGCTGTTGTTAGTGTTCTTGATGGCCATGGATGCGTAAATGTTGATTCAGTTCTTGTCAATGTTGTTGCAAATCCCGGTGCTCCAGTGTTCACTCCAAATCATAAATTCTTCTGCGATTCAATTGACATTCATGTAACAAATACTCAGAATGCTCCTATAAAAGGTGATATCGTATGGAGTCCCGCTAATCCTGATACTGTTAAGCTTGCTGGTACTTATACAGCTCATTATACTTATACTGAAGGTGCTGCCACTTGCGTTTCAGCTGATTCAACAGTTATTGTATCAGTTCCTGGTCACCCAGAATTCGATTTGGTAATCAAATCAAATGGCGTTACTACTACAATTGATTCTACTTGTGTTGATAGTGCAACAAAAGTTATTACCTTTGCTGGAAGTGTGGATAATCCTAATATGAGTTATGTGTACATTGTTAATGGCGATACTAATACCACTCGTTCATTCGAAGTAACATCAGGTACCGATACTACTTATACCTATGAAATCAAAGCTGTTGGTACTTATACCCATCCTGATGGAACTGAATGTACAGCTACTGTTACTGATACCTTCACATACGTAGTATATTCTAATCCTGTTAAACCAGTTAACTTCCCAGATCCTTACCATGGCACACCTACTGTTTTCTATTGCGCTGGTAGTAATGCTTCTTATAACTTTACTATTCCTACCGGTTCAACTGCCACTTACACTCCTGACCCAGCTCCAACCACTGCTACTACTAATGCTAAGTTGAAAATTACCAACGAACATGGTTGTTCTGCTACATTCAACTATAATGTTGTTGAAGTTGCACTTCCTGTTCCATCCATTACTTCTAATGTAAGTGCTAAACAATGTGGCGGGGATACTATTGTTGCTGCATTATATGGTAAAAATAGTGTCGCTTATCCGGAAGACTATAAGAGAACTTATATATGGACTCGTTCTTCTGATTCTACATTCAGTGTTACTGACACAAGCTATATTAATTTCGATACGCTGAGTTCTATTACCTATACTCAAGATGAAACCGATACTCTTGCTATGAAAGTCTCTATTGGTTCAGGTGAGTACTTTACTAATTGCTACTCATCTGCACCTGCTACCTTTACTATTACTTTCCAAGAACTTCCTGGCAAACCCGCTTTGAATCCTACAGCTGCTGGATACTTCTCAGCTGATAGCGCAGTTTATTGCTTCGAATCTATTATTAACTTGACAGCTGCTAATTTCCAGTGGAATAGAGAGAGTGTATCTAAATTGCATATTTTGAATGGTGCTTCTGAAATTTCCAATATCAATGCTGCTGGTACATATAAAATTGTTGCCAATAACAATGACGAACCTAAATGTCCTGGTGACACTTTGACATTCACTGTTATTAAGAACCGTGAACTTAAAGCTCCAGCCGATTTCGCTTCTTATGATGGTATGGTTAAACATTGTGCTTCAGCTACTGCTGAATATGATTTTGGTGCTCTTGCTAATGTTAACGACACCCTCTTCTATTTGCACTCTACAGATACTATTGCAAAACCAACTGCCAATGGTGATTATACAATTAGAATTGCTGATAAGACTTCCTTGATAGGTTGCTACAAAGATTTCAATTATACTATTAAAGAAGTAGCCGATCCTACTTATCAAATTACTGCTATGTCTCCTGATTGGGCTAATATGAAATATTGTGAAGGTACAACTATTCCTAGTAAGACTTATCATGTTGAAACTTATGCCGAAACTCATAGTGGTTCAAATGCATTCACTTATAAGTGGGAATTAAATGGTGATTCTGTTTCTAATCTTAATACATTCGCTTCTGGTTCTAGTTTGTCTCCAATTACTGCTAACGATACTATTCAGCATTTTGTAACTATGTCAGATACTACTACTTGGGGTACTACTCATAGTATTGTTTGCTATGCTAGTGACACTACCGATATTCTTGTATGGTACTTCTATAAGAAATTGGGTGCACCTTCTGTAAATGTTCCTGATTCAAATAACATTTGTGATGGTGATACGTTGGCCATTGCCTTTGTTGATACCAATAGCACAAGTCTGCCATTTGCTCATGAATTGAAATTGCATAATACCGGTGATAATTACAATTACAATGATACAGTTATTACAGATAAAACTATCATCAACTATTCATTCTATACTGATTTTACTACCTGCCGCAGTGATGCTGATACTGTTAAGGTTTACAAACGTCCGTTGCCTACTGTAAGTATCACTCCTGCATCTCCTACAATTTGTATTGGAGACTCTGCTACACTCGTAGCTTCCGGTGCTGACACCTATGTATGGGAAAACAATGTTGGTACAACTTCTACTGTAAAAGTTCCTGCTGGTACATATATTGTTACTGGTACTAAAAATCCTTACAATTGTAAAAACACTGATACAGTTACTGTTGATAACCACCCAGCTATAAAAGTCACAATGTCACCTGATACATTAGTATGTTTGGATGCTAAAGCAATGATTTGCGCTACTCCTTCTACTTATGCTTCTTATCAATGGTATAAGGATGGTGCAGTTGTTACTGAACCTTGGGGAAACACTGCTTGCCCCGGTCTTATTGATCAGCCTACTTTGAGTCCAATGACCGATGGTGTTATTACTCCATTTGTTTATGGTGTTAAGGTTACTGACGCTAATGGTTGTGTAAGCCCAGCCGACAGCAATACCATTGAAGTTTCTGTGGCTAACAATCCTGTCTTTGCCTTCTACGCTGATGGTGGTTATGATCCTGTTGCTCACACTGGTACACAAATTGATCATTTGGATGCACATGTTGGCGAAGCCACTCCATTCGAAATGGTTATCAATACCAACTGCTGGAAACCAGATGAAAAGATTTACCTCCACTTCCAATTTATTAAAGATGACACTATCACAATGAGTGAGACAGCATCTGTATTGGCTGTTTGCACAGGTACATCTAACACTGCATACGAAGTTTACACTGCTGATTGTGCACCTATGTTAATTAATGCTCCTGGTTATTCCACTGCTTCTGGCAATATTCCTAACAACTACTTTATCAGTACTGAGTCTAATCCTTATAAATGGTTCTACCTCCATTTCATGGATCAAAGAAGAATCAAAGTTAATATGGGTAACTGGTTGCAGAGCGGTAAATATCAGATTGTTTACCAGATTGTAAAAACTAATTCTTCTGCTACTGATAACTATCAATATTATAAACCAGGTATGGTCCTCGGTGGTAACAATGGTGTTCCAGGAACTGAAATCGTTGCTCAAGGTGTAATGACATTCAATGTTGATACCGTTTCTTCAGGTAATGCTGATATCGAAACCCCAACCGCAATCGCTTCATTCGAAAACAATGCTGAAATGGGTATGCATGTATATCCTAACCCAGCCAACAACAATGTAAACGTTGCCGTTACAGGTCTCCAAGGTCAAAGCATCCTCGCAGTTTACGATATGAGTGGTAAGACTGTTACCAGCCAGATGATCAATGTTGATTATGAAGGCCAAATCTTCACTCTGCCTGTAAACAACTTCTCACAAGGTATCTACTTCATCAAGGTTGTAAATGGCAATGCCGTTATGACTAAGAAGTTGATCATCGCCAGATAGTATTAACCTATCATAAATTCAAAAGGAGTTGCGTTCTCTGCGTAACTCCTTTTTTTTTCTCAAATGAATTTTTTTAAGTAATGAATTTCTCAAGTCGGCATTTTATAGAAGAGTTTCTCAGTGATTATTGGTATAAGCTTCTCGTGGTTTTTGCCTTTAGCATGCTTGCTGTTGTCTTTTCTATTCTTTCTTTGATGCTGATTGAGCCATTCATCGCAATTTTGTTTTCTCGCGATATTTCAGAATTGAGTGTTTGGGGACAGTGGATGTTAGGTTTGTTTTCCTCAATCATCGACTTAAATTCTGCTTCACAACAGGTCATTTCCTTGGTCTTATTGGCCCTTGCGTTTTTCTTTTTGAAGAATCTGTTTACATTTATGGCGCAATGGTTTATGGCTCCCATACGTAGTGATGTTGTACGCCAAATCAGAAATGCGCTTTTTGATAAGATTCTGATTCTTCCATTGTCGTATTTTTCTGAACAGAAAAAGGGTGATGTAATATCTTGTGCTGTTAATGACACTCATGAGATTGAATTCACTATTCTGACAGCTATCAAGCAGTTTCTGACAGAACCCTTAACCATAGTAATATACCTTGTTTCGCTGTTTATCATCAGTTTTAAATTGAGTCTTTTTGTTCTTGTTCTGTTGCCCATAGCTGGTTTTTGCATCTCATCTATTTCCCGTTCATTGAGGAGACACAGCAAGGATTCAAAAGATTTCCTGGGACAATTACTTTCCCATGTCGAGGAAACTATGTCGGGCTTGCGTATCATTAAAGCATTTCATGCTTTTGATGATGCTGAACGTCAATTTTCGCGACATAATAAACGCTTCAGCAAAATGCAGTTGCGTATATACCGTATCGTTGAATTGGCTTCACCAATGAGTGAGTTTTTGGGAATCACATTGGTGATGATTGTACTTGTCTTTGGCGGTTTGATGGTCATGCGCCCAGATAGTTCACTTTCTCCAGAATTGTTTATTACCTACATCGCACTTTTCTCTCAGATTATCAATCCAGCAAAAAATTTCTCCACTGCCTTTTCAAATTATCGTAGAGGACTTTCAACGCTTGATCGACTTCAGTCAATTCTGAATGCTGATGAAGTGATTTTAGAGAAAGATAATGCCCTAAATGTTACTCATTTTAATAATGAAATTGAGTTGGCTGACGTTTCTTTTGCCTATGAGCAGCAGAATGTGTTGAAACACATTAACCTGATTATCCCGAAAGGAAAATTTGTGGCGTTGGTTGGTTCTTCAGGTGCCGGTAAATCTACTTTAGTGGATTTATTGCCTCGTTTTTATGACCCCACATCAGGGACTATAAAAATTGACGGTGTTGATATCCGTGAATATCGAATTGATAGCCTTCGGTCCTTGTTTGCGATGGTGACGCAGGATGTGGTATTATTTAATGACAGCATTGCCAATAATATAGCCTTTGGCTTGAAGGACGTTTCAAAAGAACAGTTGATATCGGCTGCGAAGGCTGCCAATATTTACGATTTTATTCTTTCGTTGCCTGACGGCTTTGATACGAATATTGGGGACCGAGGCGTGAATTTGTCGGGTGGCCAGCGCCAGCGTTTGAGTATTGCTCGTGCTGTTTTGCGTAATGCGCCCATTCTGCTTCTTGATGAAGCGACGTCGGCAATGGACACCGAATCTGAAAAATTAGTGCAGCAGGCTCTCGACTGGTTGATGAAGGATCGTACGGCCATTGTTATTGCACATCGCCTTACAACCATTCGCCATGCAGATGTGATTTGTGTGATGGAAGCAGGAGATATTGTCGAGTGTGGCACGCATGAAGAATTGATATCTCGTAATGGAAGGTATGCGAAGCTGGTGGAAATGCAGGGGAACTGAGAGTTGAGAACCGAAGACGTAGTTCTCGGAGGGAACGTGACTAAAAAAATTGTCTGAAAGACAATAACGGATTTATTGAAATTATCATATCATGGCAAAACATAAATTAGCAAGATTTGCAGAAAATTTGACATTTAAGAACCTGTTTCAACACGACCAGTATGACATTCGTGGCGAGGGTTTCCCCATGAAGGGCAAATGGCATAGTGATTATTTTCATAATGACAACCCCATTGTCTTGGAACTGGGTTGTGGTAAGGGAGAATATACCATTGGATTAGCACGGCGCTTCCCGGAAAAAAATTTCATAGGCATAGACCGCAAGGGCGCACGTCTATGGAGAGGTTGCAAGGATGCTACCGAACAGCTGATTGCCAATGTGGCCTTTTTGCGTACCGCGATCGATGACATATTCTATTATTTTGCTGAAAATGAAGTGGATGAGATTTGGATTACTTTTCCGGACCCTCAACCTAAAAAGGAACGTAAGCGCCTCATGTCACCGCATTTTGTCGATAAATATAAGCGCTTTTTAAAACCAGATGGCGTATTGAATTTGAAAACTGACAGTCGTCTTTTGTACGATTATATCCGTGAGGTGATAGAAACCGAAAAATGGCAAAAACTTGAAGACATAGAAGACGTATATGCCTCTGGGGAAAGAACTATTTTGACGGAGATTCAAACGTTTTACGAAAAGCATTGGTTAGCTGGCGGAAGCAAAATTTCGTATGTCAGTTGGAGGGTGAATTAAGAATGTTGAGGTGCTGAGCAGCTGCTAAAAAAAATTCTAAAAGATGTAGTTTGTAACGAAATTTTTTGTATTTTCGTAAACTTTTTCCCATGAATGGAGAAAGCAAGTAAACATAAAAAAATCAAACCTAATAATAACACCTAAAAAATTAAAACTATGGCATTTAAAGGAGCATTAGTTATCAACACTGAAAAGTGTAAGGGATGCGAAGTGTGTATCACAGGTTGTCCAAACGGCTGTATCGCACTGTCGAAAAAAGTGAATGCAAAGGGTTACAATTATCTTGAGGTCGTCAATGAAGATGCATGCATAGGCTGTGCCAATTGCGCGGTGATTTGCCCAGACGGCGTCATTGAAGTTTATCGTGCTAAGGAGTAACCGCAAGCAGAATCCGGAAAATTAAAACAATTAACAACTAAAGATTTTTTAAAATGGCAAAAGAACTTAAATTAATGAAGGGTAACCAAGCCATTGCCGAGGCTGCCATCCGTATGGGCTGCGACGGTTATTTCGGCTATCCTATTACCCCTCAGAGCGAAGTATTGGAAACCTTGATGCAGGAACGTCCTTACCTGACCACAGGAATGGTTGTTTTGCAGGCTGAAAGTGAGTTGGCTTCCATCAATATGGTTTACGCTGGAGCATCTTGCGGCAAACGCGTTATGACTTCTTCTTCATCTCCTGGATTCTCATTGATGCAGGAAGGTCTTTCATACATTGCTGGCGCTGAACTGCCCGCATTGTGCGTCAACGTTGTTCGTGGCGGCCCAGGCCTCGGTACCATCCAACCTTCACAGTCAGACTATTTCCAGACGACAAAGGGCGGCGGCCATGGTGACTACAGACTGATTACTTTGGCTCCAGCTTCTGTTCAGGAAATGTATGACTTCGTGGAATTGGGTTTCGACTTGGCTTTCAAATACAGAAATCCCGCTATCATTTTGTCAGACGGCGTTATTGGCCAGGTTATGGAAAAAGTTATGATTGACGATCCAAAACCACGCTGGACTAACGAATATATTGAAAAGAATTGTCCTTGGGCTGCAACAGGTCACCGCTCAACCGGCAAGCACAGAATCGTTACTTCTCTCGAACTCGAAGCCCTGAAGCAAGAAGCTATCAACGATAGAATTCAAGCTAAATACAGAAAATGTGAAGAAGAAGATACCCGTTACGAAGCTATCCAGTGCGAAGACGCTGACTATTTGTTCGTAGCCTACGGTTCAGCTGCTCGTATTTGCATGAAGGCTATGGAATTGGCTCGCGCTGAAGGTATCAAGGTTGGTTTGCTCCGTCCTATTACCTTGTGGCCATTCCCAAGCAAAGCCATCGGCGAAATCGGTGGCCGCATGAAAAAAATCCTGAGCGTGGAAATGAATGCTGGTCAGATGATTGAAGACGTGAAATTGGCTGTTGGATGCAACGTGCCAGTTGAACACTTCGGCCGTTATGGTGGTGTTATCCCCACTCCTATCGAAATCCTCGATGCTTTGAAAAAAATGGTTAAATAATTTAATGTATTGAAATTATGACAAGAGAAGATATAATTAAACCCGAAAACTTAGTGTATAAACGTACGCCGGTTTTGACCGACAACGTAATGCACTATTGCCCAGGCTGCGGACACGGTACTGTTCATAGAATCATTGCTGAAGTTATCGAGGAAATGGGCATCCAGGACAACGTCATCGGTATTTCTCCCGTTGGCTGCTCCGTCTTGGCATACAATTATTTTGATGTAGACTTCGTAGAAGCTGCTCATGGCCGTGCACCAGCTTGTGCTGCCGCTATCAAACGTCTTCGTCCTGAAACATTCGTATTCTCTTACCAGGGTGATGGCGACTTGGCTTCTATCGGTTGCGCTGAAGTTATGCACGCCTGCAATCGTGGCGAAAACATCACTATGATTTTTATCAACAATGGTATTTACGGTATGACGGGTGGCCAGATGGCTCCTACTACTCTTGAAGGTATGGAAACCGTGACTTGCCCCTATGGTCGTGATCCTGAAATCATGGGTCATACCATGAGATTGACAGAAATGTTGGCACAGCTTCCCGGCACATACTATGTTACCCGCCAAGCTGTTTATACTCCCGCATTGGCTCGCAAATGCAAAAAAGCTATTCGTCAGGCTTTCGAAAACCAGAAACTTAACAAGGGCGTTTCATTCGTAGAAGTTACTTCAAACTGTAACTCAGGTTGGAAAATGACAGCTGTTCAGGCCAACAAATGGATGGAAGAAAACACACTCAGATATTTCCCATTGGGAGATATGAAAGTTGATGGCAAATTCGATCCTAAGTTCATCGAACGCGTTGCTACTTTCGACCAAGTTAACGAAGAACGTTTCTCATTGAGAAAAAAATAGTAACCTTAAAATCACAAAGAAATGACAGAAGAAATAATTATAGCAGGCTTCGGCGGTCAAGGTGTGCTCTCAATGGGTAAAATCTTGGCATACGCTGGCATTATGCAAGACAAGGAAGTCAGCTGGCTCCCTTCATATGGTCCTGAAATGCGTGGCGGTACCTCAAACGTAACCGTTATCCTTAGCGACGAACGCATTTGTTCTCCTTACCTCAATCAATTTGATACGGCTATCATTTTGAATCAGCAGTCAATGGACAAGTTCGAGAGTTCGGTAAAACCTGGCGGTCTTTTGATTTATGACCCCAACGGTATCACTAATCACCCCACCCGTAAAGACATCAACATTTATCAGGTGGCAGCTGCCGACAAAGCCAACGAATTGGGTATCGCTAAATTGTTCAACATGATTATCCTCGGTGGTTTCCTCGCAGTGAAACCTTTGGTAACTCCAGAAATGCTTCACAAGGGTTTGGAAAAATCTCTTCCAGAACGTCACCACCATCTCATTCCTAAGAATGAAGAGGCTGTTGAAATCGGTAAAGGTTTGCTGAAAGCATACCACAAACTGTAAAATGCTTTACATTGATAGGAAACGGCTCGCATTTGCGAGCCGTTTTTTTTAGTAGTTGAAGTTGCTCCCACCAACAAATTCACGCAAAATGGATGTGCCGGGAATATCTTTTTCGGGAATTACTTTGACATAAGATAAGAATTTCATCAGACGATAGGCCTCGGCAAATTCAGGGCAATTTTCTGGAACGGCCAATAAAATTGGAATGGCGTAGGGTTTCAATATGCCTAATTCACAGATTAGCGAAGTGTTGAACATCACATCGGCATTTTCCTGATAGGGAAAAATGTTTTTGTTTTCACCACGGCGCACACTTGGCCAGCGGCTGATGGTCTCTTTTGCCGAATAGCCCCGGTAATTGTAATCTCGAATGATACGACGCAATAATCTATTGTCCGTGGTTGGGATTGGGTTTTGACTGTCAATGGAAATACAAGTAAGCGCCGACACGAAAATCTTATATTTGATGTTGTCGTCAATCTGACTCGTCAAGCGTGGATTCAAACAGTGAATGCCTTCAATAACCATGATTGAATTAGACTTCAGCTTGATGGTGTTGCCTTTCCATTCCTTATGTCCTGTCGAAAAATTAAAGGTGGGTAGTGGAACTTCCTCACCATTGATAAGTTTGCTGAGCGTGCTGTTAAATAAATTCAAGTCAATGGCATCAATACATTCGAAGTCCTTTTCGCCATTCTCATCCAAGGGCGTTTCTTCACGCTCAACAAAGAAATCATCAACTGAAATTTGTACAGGATCATAACCTAAAATGCCTAATTGTACAGACAAACGCTTGCAGGAAGTAGTTTTTCCAGAACTGGATGGACCACTGATAAGCACCATTTTCGAATTGCGGTTGTGAATTTCATCAGCAATTTTTGCCAATAATTTTTCATGATAAGCTTCAGTAATCAAAATGGTATCCTGAATTTTACCTTCGTCAATTTTTTGATTGATATTAAAAATATAAGGTACGCCAATGGTGTTGGCCCAGTTTTTGTATTCCTTGTAAACTGAAAATAGTTTAGGCAGTTTATGTGTGCGTGTCAGGTAGGTTGGGTGCATCGTCTGCGGAACTTTCAACAGCAGTCCCGATTCGTATAATTCCAAGTCAAAAAGTGAGCAGAAACTTGTTGAAGGTGCCAGATTCCCGTAATAATAATTGACCAACCCATCAAGACGATAAACGGAGGTGTAAAGACGGGAGCGGTTTCTAAGCAATTCGTAATTATCTTCTAATCCTTGACTTTTGAATAGCTCTACCGCTTCCTCCGTTGGCATTTCAATACGCTCGAAAGGAAAATCAGCTTTGCAAATTTCGTTCATCCGATCTTTCAGTTTTTTAACCAGGCTATTATCCAAAGGTTGATTCAGATTGTCAAGTTCGCAATATTTTCCTCCCGAGATGGAGTGCAGAAGTTTCAACTTGACCGTGTTTGGCAAGCAATCCTTAATGGCTTTATATAAAATAAAATAGATGGAACGTACAATCATTCTGTTGCCATGAAGTGATGCCGTGTCAAAAAATTGGATGACGCTCGGTTTGTGAATGGGGTAGGCGCCTTCACGGACTTTGTTGTTGACCATTGCGCCTATGACAGGATGTTCCAAAATGATGTTTTCTTGCTTTGCCAGCTCCTGAATGGTAATTCCGAACGGGACTTCTTTACTTGTATTATTATTGAGGATTTTTACAGGGATGTTCTTTGTCATTTTTTTAGTATTAAATTCTATATAGAAGAACTTCTTGTCTTTAAAAGAAGATAAAGACAAGACAAAGTGCAAAGATACGAAAAAACTTGCTTATTTGCAGAGGTCGAAGTATTTCAGCATAACGCGAAGGGCGATGTAGCGCTCGCGGCGTTCGTCCCGAAATTGATTGAAGTAGGTGTTGGCATTGCGGGAGATTTCCTCGGCGGCATCAGGATGCGAGGTATAGAAGTCGAGTTGCTGGAGCAAGTCGCTGTAGTCGTCTTTGACTTCCACGTAATGAATACCGCCTTGCAGCCGGCCTTCCATAAACCAGGTTTCACAAGTGGGTTTTGGCATCACTGCCAATGAATTACTTGACATCACCCATTTGAGATTGCTGGCGACATCGTTGCCCTCTAAAGCCATAATATATTTGTAGTCAAGATGTTCGTGTAGTGACATCCTTGGAACAATGGCTTCACCGTTAGGATTGTCGGCAATGAGACCACCGTTGGCTAAAGTGTTGGCGGCATCTATGCGCGGGTTGCCGGCAAACTGTTGGATAAAGCGGATGCGGTTTTCGCGCGTGCCGACTTGGCCACGGAAAATGGCAATGTCTTTTTTCTTGTTGAATGGAATTTTGTCGTTGACATAGACGAAGTGCCGGCATTTGTCGAGTTTCAGTAATACAGAATTGGCGTTGTCTGTGGTCAAACTGCGGCTTTTGACAATGGTAGGGTAAGGTGGAATTTCTCTGATGTCTCCGAAAAGAAAATTCCATTTCAGCTCGGGTGAAAACCAGCGGAGAATTTCTCGACTGTCGAAGAAATACGTGCTGTTGTTGCCTTTCTTATGCAAATCACCAATGGCGCTACTGTTGGAACCAAGTCTTTGTATTCCTTGTAATTTGCAATAGTAGTTGACGCGTTCGCTGATGTAGGCTTCATCGTACAATTTCGAGCAGATTTCCAATTCGTGTTCAAGGCGTTGGCGCATACATTGGTCAGGAACCATTTCACGCAAAAAAGCCTTCAGATAATAAAGGAATTTGGAGTTCTTGCCACTATGAAAAACGTATTGAAGCGAAGCATTCATGATTTAATTTATAAGAATGCAAAATTAGTGAAAATAATCAAGTTTTGAGAAGGTATTTATTATTTTAGAATGAAATGTTTTCCAGCAAACGAAAAATGTTGAGTTGGAAGTCCGTTTATATCTTTCGCCTTACAAGCGGATTGGGTGACAAATATGTGGTAATTTGTATTTTTGCAAGGTCTAAGTTCTTAGGTTTTTGTTTTCAGGATTTCACAAAATCAAAAGAGTTGAAATAAAAAATTTAATTTGAAGTCCTCAAAATTATATTATTATGAAAAGTGTAAAATTTATTATGGCAGTTGCCGTTATCGTAATGCTATGCGTATCCTGCCATAAAGAAGGTCAATTCAATCCATCGAAAAAAGTGAAAAAAATCACCACTACCGTAAAACAAGGTGGACAAATCGTTGAAGGTGAGAGCGGATATTTTGAATTTGTCTGGGATGGCTTTCATTTGACCTCAATAAATGTTTATAACGGAGGTTCTATAGACCGTATAGAAACCTATTCTTACGACAATAAAAATCGTGTTTCAAAAATTCAATCAACTACGGGAAACAGCCTGGAATATGTTTATGAAGGCAATTTGCTTAAAGAAATCAAATCTTATCAAGAAGACAAACATACGTATTCCTTTGTTGTTACCCACGATGGAAGATCCATTACCGAAATCCAAGTTCAAGTAGTTGATGATAAGGGTGTTTTTATTCCCAACGAAATCAATCCTTTTTTCTTCCTGCCTAATGAAGTCGCAACTACCATCAATAAATCCATCAAAAAATCATTTGGTCAAAAGTCGGTTCAAAAAACTTACGCTTTTTCTTGGGAAAATAAGAATTTGACTCAAATGCAGATTGTAGAAGGTAGAACAGTTACAACCACAAAATATGAATATGACAATAAAAAGAATCCTTTGTTCGGTTGGTTTTGCACTTGGGATAACAGTTTTTCAGCCATGTTCGTTAATCATAACGTGACAAGAGAATTTGGAAATACAACTGTTGATGATAAGGAAGTCGGTTCCGGCGAATTTAAATATTCCTATACTTACGATGGTTCATATCCTGTAACTAAATCGTGGACAGAAGAAGACGGTTCTGGAAACACCTTTACCCATGACCTGAAATTCGAATACTAATATGTGCTGTTGAGTCATAGACTTGACAAACTGTTTTGAAAACTGAGAGTTGTTAGTATTATGCAGCTCTCAGTTTTTGTACATATTATAATATATAAATTGATGCCGAGGGGTGTCATTCAAATGTATGCTTTCGTTTTTACGAGCTTTTTTGTTTTAAAAAATGCGAAAAAAAACAAAAAGTTTCCAAAACGGGGAGATTCCCGGGGGAAAA
>JAKSMI010000020.1 GCA_024400635.1 Bacteroidales bacterium
CTTCAACGTGGCGTTCCAGAACCTTCACCACGTATTCAGCTTCGGGAACGTACTTTCTTTTGTATGGAAGGGGGAAGTTTCCCCCTCGCTGCAACCGCCTGGCGGCGTTTTCCGCTACCCCTTCTAGCGGGTGCTCAGACGCCGCACCCGCAACGCCCGGCTTACCCCGCCCACCCGCCCAAATGTTGACAAAAATACCGTTTTTCCGCAAAAAGTCATGTTATGACAGTGGAATAATCTATATTTCAAGAAAATAGGGTTTTCTCTTGTTCCCAGTTTGGAATCTCGACAGTTTCAAGAATACGGGAATAAGACGAACGCTCACGTCTGCGACAGACTTCGGTTTGCCGCATCGTTTTGCTGTATGGCTTATTGTTTTGCAATTAGCCAAGATGCTGACGGCCATTTGACGCCTTTGGCGTCCGCTGCTGCGGTTCATGCATATCAGAATGTGAAAACATTCTGCTGCGTATAAACCTTGCAAGCTTTTGGGGCGTGAGTTGTTTGCGCTTATTGTATTCGGGCAGTCGAGAGCCTCAAACTGATAGGTGCATTCAACTCCACGCCTTTTTGTTTCCCCAAAAAGCGTAAAGATTGCAGAGCAAGGGTGAACTCGCTGAGTGTCGCTCTTGTTCTGAGTTTGGAATCTCGACAATTTCAAGAATACAAGAATAAGACAAATACTCGCATTGACCCATGAATGCCATGGGTGTATTGTGTCCTGGGCGTACTGTATCTGCTCGGGATTGCGGGTCTTTGTATTGTATTGAAAGGTCGTGTTTTTAGCTCCAACGGGAGTGAACTCGTTCACTCTCTGCATGGAGCAACACGATGGCAAAGAACGATGCGCTTGGTAAAGCGAAAGAGGCGAAGAACGACGAGTTCTACACGATTTACGCGGATATTGAAAAAGAAATGAATGCCTACTTGGAATACGACGAAAATGTATTCCGAAATAAGACTATCTTGTTGCCATGTGATGACCCTGAGTGGAGCAATTTCACCCGCTATTTTGCGCAAAATTTTGAGAAGCTCGGCCTGAAGAAATTGATTTCGACTTCTTATGCGGTAGAATCAAAGAAGTATAAGGTCAAGGACTGGCAACCGACGTTGTTCGAACAGCAAGCCCCTTGGTTTGATGTGGATAAGTCAAAAATCAAGGGCAAAATTTTTACACTCGATCACGACACCAATAGAAATGGTCGGATAGATATAGAAGACCTGGAATGGAAATATCTTGATGGCGATGGCGATTTTCGCTCTGAAGAAATCAAGCGCTTGCGGGACGAAGCAGATTTTATTATCACCAATCCACCGTTCAGCCTGTTTAGAGAATTTGTTGCTTGGATTATGGAATCTGGGAAAAAGTTTGCCATTATTGGAAATATGAACGCAATTACGTATAAAGAAATATTTCCATTGCTGAAAAAGAATGATGTTTGGTTAGGGGCTTCTATTCATAGTGGCGATAGAGAATTTGGTGTTCCCAAAGAGTATCCGTTAGAGGCTGCTGGATGGCGAATAGATGAAAAAGGAAATCATTTTATAAGAGTGAAAGGAGTTCGCTGGTTCACCAACATTGAACATGGTCGTCGTCACGAGCCGTTGTCATTGATGACCGAAGCAAATAATATCAAATTCAGCAAGCACAAGGAAGTCAAAGGTACGGGTTATAAGAAATACGATAACTACGATGCTATAGAAGTTCCTTACACTGACGCTATCCCCAGTGATTATAAAGATGTAATGGGAGTGCCGATTTCTTTCTTAGATAAGTATTGCCCGGAGCAGTTCGAAATTTTGGGAATTACTAAAACTTGGTTTGGCGGTGCAAATAAAGTCTATCCAGAACAGACACAAGTTGATAAGCATGGAAAGAAAAGTCGAGTGACGAAATTGAATGATGGCGCGACCATTGAACTTTCTGAAGTCCCTGAAGGAGAAACCTATTACATTGTGAATGAAAAAAAGTATCAACAGCTTTATGCTCGTGTTCTTATTAAACCAAAGGAGGGTTCTGTATGAAACCAGAACTCAAAAAATACTCCGTCAAAGAAATCTGCGAAGGTTTCATCTATAACGAACTTGAAGGAAAAGGTTTGTTCGGCCTCGCCGGCAAACTTACTATTCAGCCGGAATACCAACGTAACTATATTTATGCCGATGGAAAACGCGATGTTGCTGTCATAGATTCCATGCTCAAGGGGTATCCGCTAGGGCTTATCTATTTCAATAAGATAGATGATGAACATTTTGAGGTGCTGGATGGTCAGCAGCGGATAACATCTATCGGACGATTTGTCAAGGAAAAGTTTGGTGTTGCGGATGCAAATGGCATACCTCAGTATTTTGGAGGGCTTCCTGCGGAAAAACAGAAACAGATCGAAGACTACGAATTGCTAGTCTATGTTTGTAAAGGCGAAGAAACTGAAATAAAGGAGTGGTTCAAAACCATCAATATTACAGGAGTTCCGCTGAATGAACAGGAATTGTCAAATGCCATTTTCTCAGGACCGTTTGTAACCGCTGCAAAGGCGGAGTTCAGCAATTCTAGAAATGCCAACGTTCAGATGTGGCAAACCTATGTGCGTGGCGAACCAAACCGTCAGGGCATTTTAAGCGTTGCTCTTGATTGGGTCAGTGAAGTAATGATTTCTGATGAAGAGGCGAAAAAGTATAAGTTGCCTAAGAAAGATTCCTATATGGCGAAACATCGTCGTGATGCAAATATTGATGAACTCAAAACGTATTTCAATACGGTCATTGATTGGGCTTCAAGCGTATTCGATATGACAGAAAGCGAAATGTGCGGGCTTGAATGGGGGAGGCTGTACGAAACTTATCATAAGAACGCCTATAGTCCTAAAGCCGTTCAAGATAAAGTGATGTCGCTTTACGCAGACCCCTATGTGAAAGATCGCAAGGGAATTTTTGAGTACGTGTTAGGCGGCGAGAAGGACAAGAAACTTTTGAATGTCCGCGTGTTTGACGAAGCAACAAAGAAAAGTGTCTATGCAGCGCAGACTGCCAAGGCGCAGGCGGAAAGCGTTTCTAACTGCCCTTACTGCGCCATGTCCGACAAGAATGATATTAAGACTAAAATTTGGAAACTTGCCGATATGGATGCCGACCACGTGACCGCCTGGAGCAAAGGCGGTGCCACCGACCGCACCAACTGCGAAATGCTCTGCAAGTCGCATAACCGTGCAAAGGGGAATAGGTAGATTTTTCTGGTTCTTGAAAACAAAAATCCCGCAGTTGTAATAAAACTGCAGAACTCTTTTTATT
>JAKSMI010000021.1 GCA_024400635.1 Bacteroidales bacterium
CATTTCGCAGGTCATCTTCAGAAATCACCTTGCCCGTATTGTTCTTCTGGAACACCTGATTCCATATGAGAGTCAAGGGAGCGACAGTATCCCAGAGGGTTCCATCAAGATCAAAAATTACGGCTTTAGGCATGGGAGCAAATTTAATTATTGCTGCTGCCCTATGGCGTTAAAGTCTTTTTCGTTCTTGAAATATTTTGGATTTTCGCCGGGGCGCTTGGCACTGCGTTTGCCGACGTAATCACCAACACGATTGTCGCTACGATTTCCGTCGCGATTATTGGAGAGCGCAGGCTTAATAGCCGATGTCTCGGGACCATTTTCTGCAGCGCCTGTATCGTTCTCGCCAGATGCGCCAGGCTTCGCGCTCGCCACAGGAATAGAATCCGTCGAAACTACAAAGTTATCATAGCGCACGAACACATCGTTAGTGGGAGCCCAGCTATCGTCATTTCCGCCGTGGAATGTAGAGAGATAGAATTCGTCAATTTTCTGGTCCTGGAAATCACGCAAACGCAATGTGTCCAAGTCCAATGAAAGTTCTCCATCGAACCAACTTTGCACAATGCCGTTCTTATCGCCAGAGCCTTCTGTAGTTACAGAATTCATGACCACGCGAGTCACCACATGATGCCATGTTCCCGGCACAAAATGTTTTTGTTCCGCAGTCTCGCCTAAGTTCCATTTGGCATCATCGCCGTATGTGCTGCCCTGATCCACAAAGTAGAGGTACTGCACCACGGCACCTTCCGCGCGCCACATGATGCGGGCACTCCAGCCGTCGCCTACAGAGGGGCGATTTCCGCCGGTGTAGCACTTGCCGCCGCAAAGTCCCGGCAACTTGCCGCCTTTCACAAATTCAAAACCAGGCTCGAACTGAATATCGTACGCCACCCACATTTCTTCTGCAGAAACATTAAGCGGCTGCTTCACCTGCCCGGCGCAGGCGGGGCGCTCGCCCTCGTCATTGGGCCCTACGCAACCCTTGGGGTACTTCAGCTGCAGAACCATTCCATGCTCTTCATCGTCCTGCACAATCTTTGCATTCTGGCCACCATTCTGTTCCATGGCATACCAACTGGAAACGCCCGCCTTTTTGGGGAAGTCCTCCTGGGCCATCTTATTGGTGTACTGGCCCGCAGCACGATTTTCAAAATCCGCAGAAAACACCACATCGGCAAAGGACGCCGAAGTGCAAGCCAAAGCCATTGCGAAAATTCCACGAACAAAGTTCATCATACTACTCCTGAGTACACACACTACTAAAAATATAATCAGGCACGTAAGTAAATAGCTAACACTATTTTCTACAGATTGTAATATTTGGTATTGAAATTTGCAAGTGTATTAAAGATTTCTCGAATATTCAAGCCAATGTAGTCAGACTGCTGAATCTCGATGCCTTCAAAAATTTTACGACCTTTGTGTTCTGGCTGAGTTGCAATCTTAACTTGTTTAATTTCGATAACACACTTTACTATACCGTTATCGCATCCCAGAACATGAGTTGCCTTGTACGCCTTGTCATTAGAGACTCGCCAATATTTTTCAGTGCATTCTTTCAATGTTTTTCTGTAATAGGGAGAGGCCTTGTCAGGTTTGCTCATAGCCTCATAGGACTTTTTGATGTTTACAAATATAAGTCGATCTGATGTGTTAAGATTTATCTTCGTCATGTCCGTAATATAAATTATTAAAAAAATATTCAATACCCTCTAAGTAGAAAATCTTTATTTTAGCGTGAATTCAACATTAGTACGACATATTTTGACATTAAAGAAATTTATTTTTACCCGCAGATGTACTTTATAAAAAGGATTTCACCTATGGCAAGATTCAAACTCATAGACGTAAAAAATGATAAAACCATTCGCAAGTTCAACATGTGTGACATCTTTATGGCCGAAGTTCAAATTGAAAATGAAGATGGCGAATCCTTCTTTATTTGCAATATCGAAACAAATAGATGCCCAAGCATTTACTTGACAAAAGAAAGCATGTACGAAAATGATAGCGAAGACCTAGACTACTTTGTAAATGTTTATCATGAATCTTTGTACGAAAGTAACAATTACGATTATTTCTTTGAACACAAAAACGAATGTGGCGTCTATCGCGATGCTGTTCGATACCTGGCATACATAGTAAGATCAGAATACAAGGATACGGAAAAATTTATTGCTCAAACCAAAGGCAAATTCCTTGATGAAATCGAAATTCCCTTTAGGTACACAAAAGATGTACTCAGTTGTCGAACGAAATGCTAGGAAACTAAAAAAGCCTCCCTCAAGGGGAGGCTTCTTTGCGGAACAATCGAAAGCTTAGTGAAGATCTCTCTTCTTGTAGTAGTACAGCTTCAGCTGGCCTATGGTCTGATCTTCGGTGGACTCTACCTTGATATCGGTTGCAAAGAACGGATAGATTGCGTTGTCGCTATCCTTTGCGATGTACCAAGTTCCATCGGTTGCACCGAACATAGAGCTACTTATTTCCGTATCTTCGTTGATTTCGAACATGCTCTTGCATACGGGAGTTTCTGCCG
>JAKSMI010000022.1 GCA_024400635.1 Bacteroidales bacterium
TCAGCACTTGAGTCATACAGTGGGCGGCACCGTAACCACCAATGAGATTGTCGAGCGGAACCCATTCCACGCGCACACCGTATTTGGCATACTCGGCTTCGAGGACCTTGCTCTGTCCGGCCACGGACATAATGTGACGCGCATCGATGGTGAGGAAGTTATTGGCGTAGTGGTCTGCGTCCTCCTTGCTTACGCGGATTATTTTCACTCCTCTGGTCTCAAGGAATTCACGGAAACCTTTTCCTGAGTATTCCTCGTCCAGATGATAGGATGTCTGACCAGGCTTGCGTGCATACATATCCATCGTCAGATAGTTTATGTCGCTTATATCCCTGGCATCGTAGCGGTTGAAGCACATCGTGCACAAGTCCTTGTCAATCACGTTGAAATAGGTGTCAAGATGCATTTGATACTGGTCTTTCCAGCGCTCTCGCACCACCACTACCGTATCGTGCCCGAAGCAGTTGTTTTCGAGCAATTCGTCTATGGCCTTTTGGTTTGTTCTAAGCCCCTGGCCGATAAGACTGATGGTCCCGAACGGGATGTAGTCGCCGCCTTCCAAATGGCTATCTTCACCGCTTACACGATAAATGGCAGGTTCGCCGAGCTGTTCATAGCAGGCTTCGATTATGTCAACCTCAGGTGCCCTTTGAGACGAGTTCATTCTGCACATTATATGCCCCTTAGGTGTGGTTATGCTCTGATCCCTGAGGAAATACATATTCATCAGGGGATTGTGCACATACTGAGCCTCGAACCCGGTATTGATGCCGGACTTTTTGAGAATCACGGTCGGCCTGTTGATGATGATGCGGACAAGGTCGGAATTGCTCATTGAGGCAAGAACCTTGCGCTTGTATATGGCCTGAGCCTCCTGCTCACTCATTTCCAGAGAGCTTACATCGTATGTGAGAGAGGGGCCGGCAAGAGCGATGAGGCGGTCGTGAGGCATTGAAAGCAGAGTGTTCGTCACAGTATGCACGGAACATCCTTCCTTTTCAAGCATTGAAATGTAATTCCGGTGCTCGTCAGCGGCTTTGTCGATGTCAAAATATTTCTCATATAATCCTGCATCCGGATGGATGACTCCATCAAAAAGCTCTATTCCGGGAGTATACATCAGTATAGAGCCTGCCCTGTGATATTCGGCCTGCGGACAGCCATAGACAGGCTGTTTTTTCTGCCTTATCAAAGGGCCGCATCCGAATGTTATAAGACAAGTGAACCCTATCAGTAATGAATTGATAATTCTAAATTTCATCTCTTTCTGTTTTAGTTACGGGGTAATATTGTTTCCACGGCCTGTCCTACATTCTCCCAGACTTCATCACTTATCAGCACTCCTGATCCTCGTGTGGCATTGTTCAGGAAGTCATCCACACTCAGGTTGTCACTGACAATTTTCACAGCCGCGATAATGAAAAAACTTCATAATATGCTGACAAAGGTAGCAATTTTTCCGTATACTCAGTTTTAAGCACATCCGCGGATGAATCAAATAGGATCTATAACATCCCAATACCAGAATATGTTTTGCCTGCATTCAGGGAATGATTATCTTTGCAGAAATAAGCAACAGACAATGAAGAAGACACTTTTACTTATACTCACATCCTTGGTATTATTTGCCTGCCAGAAGGAAGACCAACAGAAGGAAGAAAATGGTCTTTCTGTTACACATGAATACACTTGTCCCAACTGTGGTGCAAAGTATTCTGTCACTTGTAAGAGACCAGAAATTAAAGGAATACCTATACCTGCTAGTGGAGATGACTGGAAACTTATTACCAACCCTTCTTGGGGTGAATGGACAGTAACAGATGAATCTGGACAGAATGTTCCTCATTATGAATATTGGAATTATAAAAAAATGTATTTCATTTGCACCTGTGGGGAAAAATCAAAGGATTTCAATATAGATGAATTTAAGACACAGATATCTAAACCCTAATTACTATAAAGACTCATAGAAAGCACTTGCATCCAGCAGGTGTTTTTTTGATTTCCATTCCAACAGTCTCATCAACTACAACCAACCCCAAATAGGGAGGTGGGTGGGCCGCAAACGAGGAAACAGGATCTAAAAATCCAAATACCCATATGAGTTTGATAATTGTATTCTGAAAATTTGGATACCATTTTGGTATTTCATATATTTGCGACAAAATAAAAAACATGACAGTAATAAGTATTAGAGATTTCAGATCAAACCAGGGGAAATACCTCGGTCTTGCGGCCAACGGAGAAAGC
>JAKSMI010000023.1 GCA_024400635.1 Bacteroidales bacterium
ATTTGCCTACACTTTCAAAGTGTATTTTTTGTGTGTGAGCAAGATGTGTGTCTGGGCGTCAAACTCGCCCACCAAAACACAATATTACGGATGCTCCCAAGTCGCATCCGTTCCCCTCCCTCCCTAAAGGAGGAGGGCACACATACCCAACGCCCCAAAGGCGAGGGTATAAAGTGTGCTTTATACCTCCAAAGGGGTTCAAAGGGGGAATTTGTCCCCCTTGCCTATTAGACCCTCAAAGGTCTATAATAGGCTATGAACCTCAACGGAGTTGCTCATTACCAAAACTTAACAAAAACGACCCCTTAAAAGGTCGTTTTTGTTAAGTTTTGGTATAGTGAGCTATACCAAATTATCCCTTTGAAAGAAAAACAAGATAGTCGTTCACGTCTTTGTGTGGTGCTATTTTGTTGCGTATGTCTATTGCGTTCGGTAGTGCTTGTTTCATTCGGTTTGTCGTGTCGTTGCCTGCCTGGTCGTTGTCCAGGAGCAAATAAATCGTGTTTGTTGTTTTCTCAAGGGATTCAATAGCAGCTCCGACATTAACGACCGAATTAAGCACGATGTAGTTATGTTTGACACGTTTGCAGAGTGTGGCAAACGATAGCATATCCATAAACCCCTCAAAAACGACGTATGGGGCGTTTTTGTCGAAAATGCGTGTCGTTATCCCCTTCGGTGCTTTTGAGCCCTTAAAACACGCACTACGCACCTCAAAACCGCCTTTGTCGTTGCCAAAGGCGAGTGCGTAAAGGTATTTGTTGTTTTCGGTTGCCGAAAACGAATAGTGGACTTCAGAACACAAACCTTGTGCTATGGTTGTGTCTATGCACCTCTGAACAAGGTAGTCAAACAACCCTTTGGACTGCAACGGACACACCGAGAACACGGAAAAAGGGCTATTTTTTCCTTTTCCCAAGTCAAGATTTTTTGACGGGGGAAAAGGAAAAACAAACGATTTCCGTTCAAATTCTTCGCAGATCCGAGCGAAATCGGTCGTTCCGATACACTTTGCAACAAGGTCTATGATGTTGCCGTGTTCTCCGGTCGTGTGGTCTATCCACCCTTTGCCGTTTGCCGAAATGGAGAGTGAAGGGTGTTTGTCTTCTCTCCATGGGCAACGACAGAGATAGCCGTTTACACCTTGTCGGACTATCGCATCTGTGCCGAGATAGTCCAAACAAGTGTATTTATTCTTGATTTGAGCTATATTCATTTAGCTTTTTCCTTTTGTTTGTTACTGTTACATCATCGTTAGTCACGATTTCAGTTGTCATAAACCTACCTTCGCCCGAATATTCAAGCGTCAACCTCATTTTCTTGATGTTGTCCCAAGTTCCTTTAGCAAAATAGTTTGGATTCATGCAGTACATGCCCCTTGTTGGTCGTCCTGTCTCAGGATTCACTACAGGCAACAAGAATCCTTCGTCTTTTAGTGTCTTAATTCGCCTATCAAACAACGAAACATTGTTAATGCCTAATTGTTTCATCATATAGGTTTTCATAGGTCCGTACAAAGGAATTATGCCATTATAACCCATACTACAAGCCATTTGTATCACAGCTCTACGTTCACAATCAGTCAACCCTAATATCTTGCCAACATCATCAACATAGACCTTAACGAAGTCTGGCTCTATCTCTTTTTGGTGCTTAATTGTTTCAGTTAATATCTCGCCAGTTTGAGAATCAATTACCAATTGAGAAGAAACAATATTATCTTTTTTGTTCTTTCTCTTCTTGAAATATCCATCACCCATGCTTTTCTTTTTTTTATATTTTTTTTATTCTCTTCTCTTGTTTTTTTTTTCTTTGCCTTAAAATACTGAAAATTAGCAAATTACAAAATTTCCTAATACACCTAATAGAGTGTATTACAGATACACCTAATAGAGTGTATTTTAAATACACCTAATAGAGTGTATTAGAAATGCTTTTTTTTTCATCTTTATACACTTTCAAAGTGTAGGCAAAATTATACATTTTTTTTGATTTGCCTACACTTTCAAAGTGTATTTTTTGTGTGTGAGCAAGATGTGTGTCTGG
>JAKSMI010000024.1 GCA_024400635.1 Bacteroidales bacterium
TTCCTAAGAAAATGCAAAGAAATTGCTAATTTGACAACGGCAAAGAGACTGTAAATGTAACCACATGATTTTTGCTGGATGCGCTGATTGCCCCGCCATGCAGCGTGACGATCTCCTTTGCTATGGCTAATCCAAGCCCTGTGCCGCCTGTATCAGAGGAACGAGACTGATCTACCCGGTAGAATTTATTGAAAAGAGACGCCAATGCCTCATTTGGAATATCTTCGCCGCTGTTCTGAAACCGAATGATGACTTCATGTTCCAATTTTTCTGCGGAGATCACAATCTCGGTATGTGGGAAGCTATACGATGCGGCATTTTTCAGAATGTTGTTGAATACCCGTGCCAGCTTTTCCGGATCGGCTTCGATGGTCAAGTTCTCGTCAAGATGCAGGGTAACGGTGTTTCCCCTGGGAGCCAAAACAGGAGACAATTCATCCGATAGTTGGACCAGCATATAATAAAGGTCGATGGTTTCCTTGGACAAGGTGATTTTCTGAGATTTATATTTTGTGATCTCAAAGAATTCATTTACCATCGTCTCCAGTCGGTAGGCTTTTTCCAACACGATATGAACCCGCGCAGCCCTCTGCTCAGGGGGCATATTCGGATCTTCCTCCAACAGATTGAGGTATCCAATTACAGATGTGAGTGGGGTCCGAATATCATGGGCCAGGTACATAACCAATTCGTCTTTCCGCTGTTCAGCCAAAGCGGTTTCCATTTTTCGTTCTGCTAAAGTTTGTTTTACAGAGTTTAGCTTCCGCTCAAATGGCAGCATTTCCGGTGACAACTGGATTTGCTTTTCATCGTCTGCCAGCAATGACTCTATCCCTTGATTGACCTCTCTGAAATAGCCGGTAACCCACCGGAAAATTCGTACCATGAGGACTGTAAATATTAGAAGAACGGCCACAGCGAAAAAAATTTCTTTATTACCTCGAAAATGGTCACTGTAATAATAAAATGCTGCTTCATGCTTCATGTCGAATACGGTTTCCAGAATCCATACAATCAGATCGCCAATTCGCTGTTTCCAGATGAAAAGATACAGCCCCACCACCACAACGATAGAGGTAATGACATTCATGCAAACTCGTCGAATGAGTTTGGATTGAAAAGCAAAGTATTCGTCTTTTTTATCAACTTTCAATTTTATATCCTACCCCCCATATCGTCTTAATGAATCTGGGCTTGTCCATGCTATCTCCCATTTTCTCCCGCAGGTGGCGGATATGAACGGTGATGGTGTTGTTGGATTTGCTGTAATACTCGTCCTGCCAGATTTTGTGAAACAAATCTTCTGAACTGACTACATTCCCGGTATTTTCCAGAAGAATACGCAGGATCGAAAACTCCGTAGGTGTCAGCACCAAGGGCGTTTCCCCCAAAAAGCAGGTATGTGCCTTGATATTCATTGTCAAGGAACCGCAAACAAGATTATCTTCTGATGCGGCAGACGAGGTTTCACCGGTATCAGAATGAGCAGGATTGTACTTTTGATACCGGCGAAGCTGAGACTTTACCCGTGCAATCATCTCCAGAGGGCGAAACGGCTTTGTAATGTAATCATCCGCTCCAAGAGTAAGGCCGGTAATTTTATCAGTCTCAGCATCTTTGGCTGTCAGCATGATGATGGGGTAGGTATGATGTTCCCTGATTTTCTTGCATAGAGTGAATCCATCTATGTCAGGAAGCATAATATCCAAAATTGCAAGATCAATGGGGGTTGTTTCAATGCAGTTAAGGGCTTCTTGGGCCGTATAAAATTTGAATACAGTGTAGTTTTCGTTTTTCAAATAGACTTCTATTAAATCCGCAATTTCTGTTTCGTCATCGACTACTAATATTTTATTAGACATGAAGTCACTCTCCC
>JAKSMI010000025.1 GCA_024400635.1 Bacteroidales bacterium
CTCAAGCTGAATTTTAGGAAGCTGTCAGTAGAAGAACGGAAGTGGCTGAAAAAGATTGCGGAAAAATCCGACTTGCTGAAGAATCCAAAACCGCAGAGAGGACGAAGATAAAAAATGCCTGAACGGCGGTTCTGGTTTTTCAGAACCACCATCCAGGCATTTTGTTTAGTAATAGAAAAAGGTGCAGTTGATTATTGCGTATTGTCAATCTCTCTCAAACCGGGTAGTAAAAATACGGCAAGCGCAACGATGATAATGCCAATTCCGCAAATGACAAACCATTTCTCAACTCCCAGCCGCTCCGCCAGAGGCCCGGAAATGACAAGGCCAAACGGCATGGCGAGGGAAGCGGCGCTTGTCAGTAGAGAAAAAACTCTCCCCAGATATTCTGGTTTGACCGTTTCTTGAAAAATCGCATTTTGCACACCGTAAAATGGAGCGGAAATTCCCATAACAGTACAGCACACAACAAAGACAAGAAATGCGTCTGGCGGCAAAAGCCCGGAGAGCATATTGCTAACGCCCATCAGGAGAACGGAAAGACCGATGGTGTACCGCCGTTTCTTAAAACCGCCCCAAATGCTCAGAATGACTCCGCCAAGCAGCATACCAACCGCAAAAGCAATTTCAGCGGCAGAGGCATGGGCCGGTGTTCCTTTGAAGTATGACATACAGATGAGAGGAAAAAGCGTACTGATTGGCATATAAAAGAACATATAAATTACACCAATCCAGAGCAGAGCAAAGAGGCCCCTGTTTTGCTTTAATACCACATACCCCTCTTTCATATCCTGTAAAAACTGTTGTCTTTTCGTTTCTGGACATAGTTCAGGCGTTGGTATGGACGAAATCGCAACAGTCACACAGGCAAGGATTGCACCCACAATATCTAACAATATAATTGCATTAAGAGGCCAAACAGCATATAAAAACGCTGCGGCAGCTGGACTGATAATCGCACTTACTGCTTGCATGGTCTGCGTGTAACCAGCGCATTTTGTAAGTTCCTCTTTTGGCACAATCATAGGTGTTGCTGCGCTGAATGCTGGAGAATGAAAAGCAGTTCCCGCACTTCGGATTAACAGGACAACCATAATAGACCATACGGGCAATTCCATGTAAAACGCCACCAGCGCCAGAATACCGCCAGCGGCGGCAATTATCAAATCCGCACCAATCATTACGCTTTTACGGCTGTGCCGGTCAACAAAAGCACCTGCAAACGGGCCTAAACAGGCTTGCGGCAAAAATCCAATCAGTGTTGCCGCCGTCAATATGATTGCAGAATTAGTTTTCGCAACCAAATAAAAGATAATGGCCATTTGCAAAATACCGCTGCTAATAAAGGATATTGCTTGTCCGGCAAGAAGTGTAAAATAAGTTTTTCTCCATGAATTGTTGTTTTGGGTCATAATGCGAACCTCCTTTTTTATTGCATTGTTCCTTTGTTTCTGCAATAAAAAGCAGGCGTTGTCCCACAGAGAGGGCAGACGCCTGCATAACAACAAAGCACGAAAAAACACCACGATACAGTTCAAAGACTGCTCGTGTCAAACCTACGTGTTCCTTTGCATACGCACGCAAAAAAAGCCCACCATCATGTGGAAAGGTACTTCTACTTTTTATTGCTTATTAGCGTACACAAATTAACACACGTAAGCCTCCTTCCAATCTCAAACTGTCGCACAGTATAACACACATCCGATAGACTTG
>JAKSMI010000026.1 GCA_024400635.1 Bacteroidales bacterium
TACGAACTAATTCCTCATCAAATCCGCCTATTTGTTGTAACCATTCTTTGCGCCAGCAACCAAAAGGTACGGTATCCACTTCTTTTATTCGATCGGCACCAATTCTAAATGACGAGTTCCCCACCCCGAATGGATGCGAGGCTGTAATCGCATTAGCCCGAGCCATAAGCGAATCGTCAGCAGGTAAAGTACGGCAGATCGCACCCACATTCTGTGCTCCTGCTAAGTTGTCTAATGCATATACTAACGAGGACACATAATTAGAGGGATAAACAGAGTGAGCATCCACACGGACGATATATTTTCCTCGAGCTTGATTAATGCCAATATTCATCGCCACGGGCGCTATCTTTCTTGGATTATCCACCAGTCGAAGCCACGAATATTGTTTTGCCTTTTCGGTCACAATTTCCCGCGTGCCATCTTGACTCAATCCGTCCACAACCAATAACTCTATATTGGTCACACCACAATCCTGATGGGCTATACTATCGATACAAGCGCCGATGAATGCTCGTTCGTTATAGCAAGGACAGATAATTGATATTTTTATATTACTTTTCATATCAAAAAACAAAATTAATCCATGTTCCTACTATTCGAGACAAAGGGAAGCGAGGATCAACACAAGGGTGTTTGAGCCAAGCCCATAAATACGCATTATTCAGTTGCCAGAATTGCTTGAAACGCCAGGCCAAAGTGCGTTGTTTCCTTGATGCCGAATCAAGGGACAAACGACGAAAATAAATGGCCGATGCAGGAGCAAAACGGATATTTTGTACTCTATATGCCAATTGCGACATAAAGAGTGAATCTTCTCCAACAGCAAAACGACAATCAAAGCGAGTAGTAGCAATTACGTCTTTCGGTATTAACTTACAACACGAAGTAGAAAAATAACTGCGAGCCGACCATAAGGATGCGCGAGTATTCTTGTTGCGGAGATAACTATCGTGCAGATAGTCCGTTGAAATAGCCTTCGTTGTAGGATGGACACATTGTACATCGCAACAAACGATAGCATTAGGCGAAACAAGTTTACTCATCTCTTCTAAGGCAACAGCAGATAGCCAATCGTCATCATCCACAAAAGAAATATACTCCCCTCTTGCGGCTTCGATACCAATGTTTCGGGCATTACTAACCCCCGGGGTATCGGTTTGAAGTAGACGCACTTGTACATCCGACATCTCCTTATCGATAAAGGTTTGTATCTGAGTTTGCCAAGGCTCCGCACAACCATTCAAAACAATAATCACTTCCATTTGTGATTTATCGATTGTTTGGTTCGCCACCGAGCGCAAACATTGCCACAAGTAGTCCTTTGGGCGATAAGTAGGTATGATTACGGAAATACCCATACGATTTACACAAAAGTTATTCTCAATATTGTTTAATGCCGAGGACATTATATTTACTTGATCCACTCCTAATAATCACCTGATTCCCGTCCCAATACATTCGCGGAATAGACATATCATCACGATAAAGAGTTTCCAATTGAGTAGAATCAGTTTTTGTCCATTCTTGTATAGTACTATCTAACCATTGTTGGCGTTGTTGAAAATAGTTTCGAATAAAATTAATCGAACTATCCATTGCGCACACTTCGTTCGGCCATCTACGACGATCCGCCTTTAGAGAACTATCCATCGCTACCTTCCAATCGGAACCGGC
>JAKSMI010000027.1 GCA_024400635.1 Bacteroidales bacterium
CGCTATTTTTGCAGTTTGCGACTGCACAAATTCAGTAAGTTCAAGCTGTTCAACCTCCCAATAGGTCTGCAATGCTTCGGCATTTAATTTAGCAATAGCCGAATTAGTGTGTGAGTTGATGATAGAATCTACATGAGCAAACTCTTGCTCCATTTGTGTGTCAATTTTCACGATGTTGTCCATATTCTAATTATTATACTTTTGTTTCCAAAACCAACTTTGCGGGTGCAAAGTTACTACTTTTTTCTCACATACGCAATACATGACAAGAAAAAAAAGTGTTTTTTAATAAAAAACGGCTGATTTTAATAAAATTTGTTAGATTGTCCGCTTTTGGCATAAAAAAAGCACCAAAAATGCATTTCCAAGGTAAAAATTTTTATTTATATAAATTGAATATGGTCGAGGAAGATCTGGTAACCTATCTCGCAGTTAAGGCATTTCTCTTTTTGACAGAAATGTTGGAAGAGGTGTATTAGTGCCTGTGAGTCGGCAGCCGTATGCAGTTCTTGTCCTAAGAGTTTCCATTGCCGTGTAATCCGGTTGTCTTCGGCAGGGATTTGCGCTAATAACGCCAATGCGCGTTCTTTATCTCCCCGTGCATAGATATAGGGAATAACCGTATTGATGAGCAGTAACCGAATGGATAAATCTCCTATGGCGGGTTCCATCTTGAAAAGGTTCATCATCTCTTCCAACGAGTCGGCATAGACGGCTTTGCTAAACAGGAACTCCGACTGATGGAGGAGTTGCGCGAATTGACGAATCCGAACCTCCGGGAAGTTTTGTGGACGCAACCGAAGGTATTTCCAGAGCGAAGGTGAGATAGGTTGAAGGCTGAATTTCTGTTGCAAGAATCGGTATTCATTCCATAGGGGAAGTTGTCCTTTGGCTTCGGCATTCTCGGCGGTCAATAACCCACTCTGTCCTAAGAGGATGGCGGTTAGTTGGAAGAGGCTGTTTTTATGTTTTTGCAGACAACTGAGGGGTGTTTGAATGGCGAGTTGTTCGAAAGCAACGCCATTGATATGAAACCCGAAATTATGCGCTAAGGTGATGTAGAAGGCGTGTTCCCAACTGTTTTGAGTGATGTTGAGCAGTTGCTCGATAGCCTCTTTCTTGCAGTCCAGTCGCATCGTCAGCAAGGCGTTTTTCCAACCCTCTTGCAGCAAAGACGGGTGTTGTATCAGCATCTGCCCGCATTGCAGCGATTGGCTCCACGCGTCCATTTTCTTTGCGTCTTGGACGAGGAGTTGTACATAGTCCTGATTGATGGGGTAATGCAATTCGCACTGCTCTACCTCTAAGCCGTTTTCGGTATAGACACGCTTATCTACATCGCGAACAATGTGTAGGATAACGTTATTGTAGGCAGCGTCTTGATGGTGTTTATGTTTGTACCAATCCGAAGAATGGATGTGTATTTCTATGTTTCCGTGCCATTCCTGTCCCCCGATTTTTAGGCGTGCATCAACAAAATCCGGTCCGGCATTGGTGTTGTGCTGACCTAAGGACAGGACTTCTATCGGTTTCCCGGTAAAAGTCGTCTGCGGGAACGGGAGGAATAGCCCTTGCTGCCAAATATAATGAAGGAGTATTTCGGGCATGATGTTTTTACAAATTCAATTTTGACCCCAAGACTACATATTATGATAATTCACAA
>JAKSMI010000028.1 GCA_024400635.1 Bacteroidales bacterium
ACTCGCGACCCCGACCTTGGCAAGGTCGTGCTCTACCAACTGAGCTATCATCGCAAATCGGGATGACCCGAAGTCTATAAGACCACTGCTTTTTTCGAAAGCGGTTGCAAAAGTACTGCTTTTTTTTCAATCTACCAAATATTTTGGCAAAAAAATGCAAAAAAAATGCATTTTCCTTACAAAATACCCGATTTTTGCCTATTTGAACACAAAATATACCGCCAAAATCAAACACACACCCGCCGCAATATGGTTCCATTTGAGCTGCATATGAAAGGCAATCATACTGAAAACGACAAACACCACCAAAGTGATGACCTCCTGAATGACCTTGAGCTGCATCAGGTTAAACGGACCACCGTTACCGTCAAAACCCAACCGGTTGGCAGGGACCTGCAAACTGTACTCCAAAAAAGCAACTAACCACGAACCCACAATGATCAAAATCAATGGGGTGGCGTCTGTGATAACTCCTTTCTGCTTGAGAAAGAGATGCCCGTACCACGCAATGATCATCATCACGTTCGAGGCAATAAGTAAAAGAATAGTGTATAAAGCTGTCATATCAATTCTTCTGCCGTGGCAGATAATCTAATTTTACATTCGTCATCGCACCCCAAATCGATTCCCTCACCTGCGGATTAAAACGCTCTAAATCCACTAATAACCGCTTCATCTGCTCCCGCGCCGTGTCTTTCTCAAAAGGACAACGCTTGGTCTGCACCTGATAGTTGTGCTCAACTGCATACGCCTCAATGTCTTTCTCGTCTATCATACAAAGCGGACGGATGATGGTAAGAGGCATCTTATCCAGTTTGAGTTTAGGCGGGTTCGTGGCCAACGTACCCTCATAAAGCAGGTTCATAAGGAAAGTCTCCTCCAAGTCGTCTTTGTTGTGTCCGAGGGCAATCTTGTTACAGTTCATCTCCTGCGCCACATCAAAGAGCATTTTTCGGCGGAACCACGAACAGAGGAAACACGGGGTTTTATTGCCTTGTATTTCTCCAATGGACGCTTCTTTGATGATAAGAGGGATAGCGTATCGGTTGCTTATCGTATGCAGATATTCGGTGGATGATTCGTACTCAATCTCTCTCATGCGGACATGGAGAGCAAAGAGCTCAAACCGAGGTTGTGCCGTCCGCATTTGTTCGCCTAAAAGTTCCAATAAGGTGAGCGAGTCTTTGCCTCCGCTCAGACCGATAAGGATGCGGTCGCCATACTCGATGAGATGGTGCTCCGCACAAGCTTTATGAAAAAGACGAACGATATCCGCCATAGGGTCATGAGTTCTAAAATCGGGTGCAAAATTACTGCTTTTTTTCAAATAAAACAAGTAATATTCATTTTTTTTGCATTTTTTTTCAAAAAAATTTGGTCATATCAAATATTTTTCGTACCTTTGCATGCTTTTTCGCGCGATACGCACGTAAACGCACGTGAATACGCGTATGAAATAAAGCATAATTAACAAACATTATTAACCAAAATTAATTAAGTTACAATGCCTACAATTCAACAATTAGTTAGAAAAGGAAGAGCAGAACTTA
>JAKSMI010000029.1 GCA_024400635.1 Bacteroidales bacterium
ATTCCTGCCCTGGAGCAACTACTCCGAGGAGAATTGATGAAAGACCTTGAACATTACGAAGAAGATTGGGCATGCGTAATTGCCGGAATTTTCGGAGAAAAGAACCCTCTTGGATATGAGATGTTTTGGAAAAAATATTTTGAAAAATTGATGAACGAATCCTGAAGTTGGAGAAGTGATAATGACTTTTGAAGAAGTATTTAAAATATTCTGAAGACGACGATTTCTAAATCAAGACACTTCGAAACAGGAGCTACAATGGAAATAATCAGTTGCATAATCGCATTCACAATCGGTTTGATTGGCGGCTACCTTGCCGCGGCAGGAACCGGCAACATCCCGACCATAAAACAAGTGGGATTCCTTGCAATAGCCTTGACTTTGGTAACGCTCCCCGTCATCATTTTCATCATCATTTCAGGAATAAAATGAAATTAGTCACAATATGCCGACATTGCGGAAAAACTATCGAACGCAACGATTCAGTAAAATGCCAAAATTGCGGAATGTACCCCGCTGAAGCTATTGAAGCCAAAATAGCGACTGCCATGCCAGCAGAATACGCTATGGATTGCGCTATTTGCGAAAACTCATTTTCCGTCTTTTCACCAAAAGCTTTACCGATTTGTCCAAGCTGCAAAAAATCATTGCGGCTGCTAATCAACAGCGTAAAAACACAAGAGGTCCTCAATGACAAAAAAGAAATGCCGCTCTAAATGGATCAAGTGGGCTACCGTCAAAGACCGTGAGGACCCTTACCTGCCCTCGGGCTGGTACTGGGTCGCCTACTGGGACGGATCCGTGGAACTGATGTTCTGGGACTACGAAGGCGAATGGTACACTATCGATGGCGAAGCCGACGAAGAAGCAACCATGAGCAACCTTGTCCGGACAGAAACGATCTACGCAATCAAGCGGGTAGTAATGGAGAAACACCCCTTAACAGAGGACGCAAAATGAGATACACCATCACGATATGCGACAAGTGTAAAAGAATGATTTCTCCCGGAGAACCGGTCCGCAATCATTTACTTGAGGACTATTGCGAGCGCTGCTACAAAATGGCCGATACTGGCGATATGCTTCTGGACGACGTTTACTTGACGCCCCGCTCTTCGAATGTCGCAAGGCTCGCAAACATCCGCACAATCAAGGAACTCGCAGGCAAGACCATGAGAGAAATGTTGCGGATAAAAAACTGCGGCCGCAAATCCCTTGACGAGTTCCAGGAACTGCTTCGCCAATACGGCCTAAACTTCAAGGAGGAAGGTTAATGACAGCAGAAGAATTTGACGCTTTAAGCCTTCATCCACCTCCAAAGAATCGTAAGCATCAAGTAATCTACAATGCAGGACAAAATCCTGCATTTTTTTTGATTTATTTTAAACAAAATACTTGATAAAATAAATAAAATTATATATA
>JAKSMI010000003.1 GCA_024400635.1 Bacteroidales bacterium
AAAACGCCTCACCGCGGGCGCGGGTTGAACACGTGTTCGGCTATTGCGAGCAGAGTATGCACGGGATGTTCAGCCGCGCCGAGGGTTTTGCGCGAAACGCCGCTAGAAATATGCTGACGAGTCTGGTTTACAACATGATGCGCTATGAACAAATTCTGAGACTCGGAATGAATTGATTAATTATAATACCTTGGAAATCAACAAATTACCACCCCCTAAAATTTTTATAAAAACATCATCAAACTGTTGAAAATGAGAAAATAATATGTAACTTTGCAGCGTCGTTTTCTTTAGAATTTTTGTTCAACGGACTTCGCAAAATTCAGAGGAACGGCATGAAAAGAGTAAAAAATAGAAGTCCCCATAAATATTCCGCGAAAAGAGAAAATCATTTTTTGTAAATTTGCATTTCAAAAATCAAAAAAAATGGAAGGAAAAAGAAGTACCACATTCAGCATGTTCATCATAGGCGCATTGTTTTTCGTCTTTGGGTTTGTAACATGGCTCAACAGCATTTTAATGCCTTATCTGCAAATCACTTGCAATCTACATCCATCGCAAGCGGCATTAGTGCCCTTTGCCTTTTACATTGCCTACTTCGTAACGGCAATACCATCATCACTGGTACTGAAAAAGACTGGTTTCAGCAATGGCATGGCCTTGGGTCTGATCATCATGGCCATCGGTTCAATGCTGTTTATTCCGGCAGCCATTACGCGTACCTACACCCTCTTTTTGATTGCCTTATTCTGCATCGGCATCGGTTTGTCGCTACTGCAAACGGCTTCCAATCCGTATGTTACGATTTTAGGCCCCGTTGAAACCGCGGCTCGAAGAATGAGCATAATGGGCATCTGCAACAAACTTGCCGGCATCATCGGCATTCTGATTTTGGCCAACACCTTGTTTTCAACCACCGACGGTTTGGTTGACTCGATTAACGCCATGGACATAGCCAACCCCAACCGCGATGTTCTCTTGCAACAGCTCGCCAACAAAGTGATTGTTCCATATTTGATTATGACCGCAATTCTCATCGCCTTGGTGGTTTTCGTAAAAGCCGCAAAACTTCCCGAGATTCAAGAAGATGGCGAAGAAGATATTAATAATGGAGACTCCGCGCACAGATCCATCTGGAGTTATCCTTATATGTGGTTAGGCGTTTTAGCCATTTTCTTCTACGTCGGTGCAGAAGTCATCGCCATTGATTACTTGAAAATATATGGTAATTCTCTCGGATTTCCCACAGCCGTAACCAATAGGTTGCCTGCCTATGCTTTGTCAGCTCTGATTGTCGGTTATCTTTTGGGCATAGTCGCAATGCCTCGGTGGGTCTCCCAGCGTCAGGCTTTGGTCATCCAAGTGCTGTTGTCCATTGCTCTGACGGTCGTAGTACTTTGCACCAGCGGCATCGTTTCCGTGATTGCCGTCATAGCCTTGAGCTTTGCCCACGCCATCATGTGGCCCGCCATCTGGCCACTTTCCATCCACGACCTCGGCCGCCACACCAAACTGGCTTCCGCATTCCTGATTATGGCCATTGCCGGTGGTGCCATTATGCCCATCATCTATAGCCACATGATTGAAAGTTGCGGCAACCAAACAGCGTACGCACTGCTGTTTGTATGCTATGCCTATTTGCTGTTTTTTGCCGTGTCCGGCTGCAAAATTGGGACTAAGAAATTAAGAAACTAAGAAACTAAGAAACTAAGAAACTAAGAGCTGCAGAAATCTGCCTGAAGGGCAGTATTGAGTAACCGGTTGCACCGACGTAGGAGGTGCTGCCGGCATTGTGGCACAGAGGCGGCGGTGTCTGAAAGACACCACAACATAGTAACCGGGGACGAAGTCCTCGGATGAAAAAGAAAGACAGAACACCCTGCCTGAAGGGCAGCACCATACAAACGCAATGTACAGCATCTCAAAAGAATAGAAGACATGAAGCAAAGCATCAACATCATCACCTTAGGTTGTTCTAAAAACAGCGTAGATTCGGAAGTCATTGCCGCACAATTGGAAAAACAGGGCCATAAGGTCTTCCATGAAACGACAGCCGACACCGACATCGTCATCATCAACACCTGCGGTTTCATTGGCGATGCCAAGGAGGAATCCATTGATGAAATTCTCATCCACGCCGAAAGGCGTAAAAAGGGAATCATCAAGAGATTATATGTTATCGGCTGCCTGGTACAAAGATATAAAGATGAACTTATCGAGATGATTCCCGAGGTCGATGCTTTTTATACTTTCCCCGAATTGAATCAGCTGCTTGGCACTGAAAAATTCGACCTATTGGATCATTGCGAGCGGAAATTGTCAACACCTTCACACTATGCCTACCTCAAGATTTCGGAAGGTTGCGACCGCCATTGCTCCTATTGCGCCATCCCTCTAATTCGTGGCAAGCAAATCTCCAAGCCCATCGACCGCATTGAGATGGAGGCTCGCCAGCTCGTCAAAGGCGGTGTCAAGGAAATCATGCTCATAGCCCAAGATTTAACCTACTATGGCATCGATCTCAGTGGACACCGTGATCTGGAACAGGTCGTACGCCGTTTGGCACAAATCGACGGACTGGAATGGATTCGTCTGCATTACGCCTATCCCATGAATTTTCCTTATGAAGTATTGGACGTTATGAACGAATATTCCAACATTTGCAAATATTTGGACATTCCCTTGCAGCATATCAGCGACGACATTTTGCAGGATATGCGTCGTGGCGGCAACAGCATGCAAACCTATAAGTTGATTGAGAATATCCGCAACAAAGTGCCGGGAATCGCCATACGCACCACGCTGATTTCGGGTTATCCCACAGAAACGCGCGCACAGCACAAAGAGCTGGTCGAATTTGTCAAAACGATGAAATTCGAACGTTTGGGCGTATTTTCCTACTCGCAGGAAGAAGGAACACCTGCCTATCCGTTGGGCGACCCCATCAAACAGGCCGAGAAAAACCGTCGTTTGGAGGAACTGATGAGTCTTCAGGAAGAAATCTCATTGGCACACAACGAAAGTCTGGTCGGTAAAATCATGAACGTCATCATTGACTCCAAAGAAGAAGGATATTACATTGGCCGCACGGAATTCGATTCGCCCGAAGTCGACAATACCGTTCTCATTCCCAACAAAGAGAAACTGAATATCGGAGAGTTCTTCCCCATTCGCATCACCCGCGCCGACTGCTTCGACCTATACGGAACGAAAAGTTAAAAAAGACTCCACCTTGACTTATTTCGAATAAATAGTTTAATACAGGTGCAGCAAGCATGACGAGCGGAATGTTAAAGTTAAAGATAAAAATATGATTATATTCAGAATAATTGGAGCATTAGTAGGAGGACACCTCGGCGGATTTTGGTTTGGGGTTTTGGGTTTTTTTCTCGGACGCATGCTCGACAACGCCATTGCCGCACGCCGTGGCGGCAGTCGGAGAACGGTTTTCTCATCGCATTACTACAATGGCCTTTCCCAGAACGAATTTGTGGACACACTGATGCAGCTCACAGCCGTCGTCATCAAATCCGACGACAAAATGCTGAAATCAGAATTGGATTACGTCAAACAGTATCTAATAAAAAATTTAGGGACAAGACAAGCTCAGAACGCTGTTTTAAATCTTCGAGACTATCTTAAGCAAAACATTGACTCTGAACAACTTTGCCGCAAGCTCAGCCAGAATGCCAGTCTACAGGAGCGACTGCTTATCCTCCAATTTTTATTCGGTTTGGCCAAAGCGGATGGCAATGTTGACAACTCGGAAGTGCAAACGATTCAAATGATAGCGTCATGGATGGGCATTCCGTCAGCCACATTCGAATCACTGAAAGCAATGTTCTTAGGTTATGGCTATTATTCGGGTTACCAGCAGCAAGGGTTTGGGTATGGCGGAGGCTACAGTTCTGAAGGAAGTTCTTATTCTTCAACAAGTTACAACCTTGATGAAGATTATAAGATTTTGGAAATTTCTCCAGACGCCAGTGATGAAGAAGTTAAGAAAGCATTCCGCAAAGCGGCAATGAAGCACCACCCGGATAGGGTTAGTCATCTGGGGGAAGAAGCTCGGAAAGCGGCTGAAGAAAAATTCGCCAAAGTCAACGAGGCCTATAATCGAATTAAAAAATCCAGAGGCATCAATTAATCAAAAAAAAAATTGTATTTTTGCAAAATCTACAAACGTAAAAAATGGCATCTTTTTTAAGCATATATAATGATATAGAATACAAAATAAAAAAGGCTAAAATACGTTTAATAGAAGTCCGCAAGGAGAATCAACAATTAAAGGAACGAAACGAGAAGTTGTCAAGCGAAAATGAAGATTTGAAGAAAAAAGTTGACGAGCTCCAGGAGAATATCAAATTAATGACAATAACACAAACTATCATAAAGAAGGAAGATAAAACAGAGACAAAAAGAAAAATTACAGAGTTAGTGCGGGAAATAGACAATTGCATCAAGCTTCTCAACAGTTAGAAAACAAAAAATATGGGGGACGATTACATCAAAATTCAGATAGAAATTGCGCAGCGGAAAATAGAAATCGTCATTAAGAAGGAATGGGAGAGATTTTACAGGGAAGCTGAAAAAAGAATCAATGACAGCGTACAAGCATTTGCCAAGCGCTTCAATTACACTGACCATCAAGACTTAATCTCTAAAATACTCGTTGATTATACGGTAACACTGATAGACACCGAAGAAAGACTGAATGAATACGAAGAGGATTTAATACCTAAGATGGAGAACATGAAACAGTTGGCAGACCAACTGGACATTGATTAGACACGTTCTTTGAAAAAACACACTCCCGCATAAGTCAATAACGTTTGTTAAACTCAACACAAAACAAACGAAGGCTCGGCTCGACATGTTAAAAAAAGGCCTCACCCGCAAGGGGATGCTGCGGCATCCGGTGGAATTTTGCGATATGCCGGCTCCTTCATCATATTTACATAGGAGTTTAATGAAACCCTATGGGCTGTGCGGGAGTTCTTTTTATATTTAATAGACATCAATATAATTATCAAATTTATAACTAAAAGACAATAAATAACTTATGACAGCAATTTGGATTATCATCGGTATAATTGTAGGCGGCGGCATTGGCGTTGTCTGCTCTTTTACCGTACTCAAAAACACACTCACGAAAAACAGCCGCGAAATCCTGAAAAAAGCCGAAGAAGACGGTGAATTATTAAAAAAGGAAAAGATTTTGCAGGCAAAAGAGAAATTCCTTCAATTGAAAAGCGAACACGAAAAGGTTGTCAACGATAAAAACCAACAAATCAGTGCCGCTGAAAACCGTATCAAACAAAAAGAAAACACCCTGAATCAGAAGTTGGAAGAAGCCAACAAACGCCTCAACGAGAACAACGCCACCAAAGAAAATCTGAAGAAACAACAGGATGCCGTTGCCCAGAAACAAGCCGAACTGGAAAAGCAGACTGCCATTCAGAAACAGAAACTGGAATCCATCGCAGAGCTGACATGCGAGCAAGCCAAACAACAGCTCATCGCCTTGATGGAAGAAGAGGCCAAAGCTGATGCAATGGTTTTGATTAAGGACATTGTGGACGAAGCCAAAACCACCGCCAACAACGAAGCAAAGAAAGTAATCATCAAATCCATTCAGCGTGTTGGCGTAGAAGCTGCCATTGAAAACGCGGTTTCAGTTTTCAACATTGAAAACGATGAAATCAAAGGTCGTATCATCGGTCGAGAAGGTCGTAACATCCGCACCCTTGAGAACCTCACCGGCGTTGACGTCATCATCGACGACTCTCCTGACGCCATCCTCTTATCAAGTTTCGACCCCATCCGCCGCGAAATCGCACGCCAGTCGCTGCAAAAACTTGTCACCGACGGCCGTATTCACCCCGCCCGCATCGAAGAAGTTGTGGCAAAGACGAAAAAACAGATTGAACAGGAAATTGCCGAAATCGGGAAACGCACCTGCATTGACTTGGGCATTCACAACATCCATCACGACTTGATGCGTATGGTGGGTAAGATGCGCTATCGTTCATCTTACGGACAGAACCTTCTGCAACACTCTAAAGAAGTTGCCAATCTCTGCGCCACCATGGCTGCGGAATTGGGCCTGAACCCCAAATTAGCAAAACGTGCCGGTTTGCTGCACGACATCGGCAAAGTTTCCGATACGGAATTGGAAGTACCCCACGCCATTTATGGTGCGCAGTTGGCAGAACAATACAAGGAACGTCCCGAAGTGGTCAACGCCATCGGTTCACACCACGATGAAATGGAAATGGACAACCTCATTGCCCCGTTGGTACAAGTTTGCGATGCCATCTCCGGTGCACGTCCAGGCGCACGCCGCGAAGTTGTGGAAGCCTACATCAAGCGCCTCAACGACCTCGAAAACCTTGCCCTCACCTATCCTGGCGTTATCAAGACCTTCGCCATCCAGGCTGGCCGCGAACTCCGCGTCATCGTTGGTGCTGAAAAGGTAAGCGATGAACAAGCCAACCAACTCTCCTTCGATCTTTCGAAGAAAATCCAAAACGAGATGACCTACCCAGGTCAAATCAAGATTACCGTTATCAGAGAAACACGCTCTGTCAACTACGCAAGATAACATATTGTGGCTTTTGAAATGAACAAAAAGAAATTCTGGATTATCCTGTTTGCGGGAACGTTGGCAGCATTCCTCATCTATTTCTTTTTCATTTCTGACAACAACTTCAAGAAACATCGCGAACTCAACAAGAAAATCGACAATCTGGAAAAAAGCATCAGCGAAACCAAAAACAAAATCGAAAACAACTATTCCTATGAACAGCTTTGTCAAGATTCAAGCAAACTGGAAAAATACGGCCGCGAGAATCTGAACATGCAGAAAGATAATGAGGATGTTTTTGTGATTGTGTACGAATAGTGTTGAGACAAAACAAACAAACATGAAAATAGTCATCATCAATGGAGTGAATTTGGGGTGCTTGGGCACACGAGAAGTCGACATTTATGGTCACACTTCCTTTGCCGATTATTTTGCCGACTTACAGAAACGATTTTCCGATGTTAACTTGGAATATTTTCAAAGCGATGATTTGGCAGAAGTCGTGAATGCGCTGCACCGCTACGACGGATGCGACGGCATCGTCCTCAATCCGGGGGCATTCACTCATACGACCTTGGTATTGGCGGATGCAATAGCAACCCTACACACGCCCGTCATTGAAGTTCACATTTCCAACCTTTTCGGTCGCGAAAACTACCGCCGACATTCGATGATTTCTGCCCACTGCGCCGGTTTCATCAGCGGATTCGGGTTACAAGGTTACCAGTTAGCCATTCAACATTTCATCAATTAAACTTTTACAATTCAAAATAGTCTAACATTTGATTTTTCTTTTTAAAACAACAATAAAATTATGAAAAAGATTTTAAGCATTGCAGTTGTTATGCTGCTCGCCCTTTCATTGACGGCTCAGGACGATCAAACAGCAAAGCCGAAAAAAGTGAAAGAACCTGAAATCACTTTCGAGACCTTAGTTCACGATTACGGTCAGATTTACCAGAACGACAATGGAGAATGCGAGTTTGTATTCAAAAACACAGGTAAAGCTGAATTGATTTTGACCAATTGCCGTTCAAGCTGCGGCTGCACTGTTCCCGAATGGCCCAAAGAACCCATCGCTCCCGGTAAAAAAGCCAGCATCAAAGTTAAATACAACACTGGCCGTCTGGGCGTGATTAACAAGACCATCACTGTAGAATCCAATGCCACTAACAACCGCGTGGTTTTGAACATCAAAGGCAATGTGAATGCTCGCCCCGCAGAAGCGACACCTGAAAACAGCGCCAGTCCATTAAACGCACCAAACAATTAATAGCATCATGAAAAAGATAGTGATTCTCAGCACATTACTCTTATTTGTCGCTTTCGGTTTTGCCCAAAACGACAAGGCAAAAAGCGATAAAAAGCCAGCTGCAGCCGCCACCAATTACACTGGTGCCGAAATCAAGTTCGACAAGACCACCTTGGATTTAGGAACAGTGAAATTGAATCAAGAAGTGACTGACACCTACACATTCACCAACGTTGGCAAGAAGCCCTTGTTGCTGTACAATGTAGTAGCAGCCTGCAACTGCACTAAGGTAGAATATTCCAAATCACCAGTGATGCCTGGCCAGAAAGGATCTATCAAGGTTATATTCAGCGCCACAAAACCTGATGACGTTGGCCAACGCACCAAACGCGTCACCGTTGATTCAAATGCCGAAAGCGACAGAGTAATCTTGACCTTGAAAGCCAACGTGGTGTTAGAATAAAGTGAGAAATTCACAGGGGTCGTCTGGTTTTGACAGCAGACGTGTGGATTTGTAAGCATGTCGGAGGTTGTGAGATGGTTCCGTTAAAAACTAACTCTCCATGCCAATAAATGGCGAATCTTATGCATTCGCAGCTTAATTGCCGCGAATCTCGGGACACGAACAAGGTTCGTAGTCGCGGGTGCTTCCCCGGAAGCCACGCCCAACGGCGTCCGGACCGAAGTATCGGAAATGATGGGATAGCGACCGCAGGCTTCGATGCGGAAGCGAAACTTTAGAAGATAAGCGTAAAGCCGGTTGGTCCGGTACCTACTTTATGCCGACAATTAAACTGAGACTAAACATGTAGAAAGCATTTTTGCAGTTTGTTTGGACGAGGGTTCGACTCCCTCCGGCTCCACAAATAAAAACAGCACCATCCTAAAAGAGTGCTGTTTTTTTATTGCAACTGTCTATTCCAAAATAGCGTTACAAAAAAGAAGGTCGGGAACAAGAAATACAGCAAGCCCTAAAAGAGCTGAGTTTCGTTTGGCACGAAAGTAATGTACCTGGCGACCAAACATGGGTGGATGGCGTATGGATTTCAAAACCGTCGAAGAGGCCAGATAACAGAGAATTGGGATAATCCAAAACGGGGCTAATTTTTTCCTTCAAACAAATGTAAAATCCACTATTTTTTTCGTAAATTTGCCGATGAATCATCAGCATGATACCGTAATGTTTTTTATTATTTTCAATGATAAATTTCAAGACTCGACAATCAATTATAACTATCAATAAATAAAGATTATACAATGAAAAAATTATTTTTATCCTTTCTCGTTTTTATCGCGTTTTGCATTGTCAGTTGTCAAAACAAAACCGAGAATGATGTGACTGCGGAAGAGCCAACTTCGGACGTTTACTTCACCGAAAACATTTCTCCCGAAGGCGTTATGCAGCTTTTTGAATATGTCAAGGCCAATGTGAAAGGCAATGTGGGCATCAAGGTGCATTTTGGCGAAGACGGCAACACTTATTATGTTCCTGCCTCTATGGTTGAACCCTTGTGTAAGGAGCTGAATGCCACGCTCATCGAAACCAATGTGAAATACACCGGTCGCAGAGCCCAAACCGACACCCATATCGAATTGGCCAAGGAACACGGTTTCACCTTTGCGCCCATCGACATTTTGGATGACGGCGGCACTTTGGAAATTCCTATCGAAAACGGCAAGCAATTCAAGACGGCCCTCATCGGCAAGAATATCGACAAATACGAAACCATCATCTATTTCACCCATTTTAAAGGTCACGGTCGTTCCGGTTTCGGCGGCTGCATCAAAAACGCCTCTATGGGCATGGCCACTCCAGAAGGTAAGGGAGCTATGCACTTCAGCGATTATCCGGAGGTGGTTGCCGAAAACTGCACTTTTTGCAATTCCTGCACCTACGATTGCCCTGCCGATGCCATCACCATTACCGACAAAGGTCCCGTTATTGACCGCAGCAAATGTATCGGTTGTGGAAAATGCATCTCCACTTGTCCCCACGGCGCCATCCGTCCCGCTTCCGACTCTATGCAAACCCAACGTTTCCTTGAAGGACTTGTAGAATACGCCAAAGCTGCCACCGACGGTCGTAACAACATCTATTTCAACATCGTCATCAACTTGTCGCCGACCTGCGACTGCGGCAGCAACCCCCAAGAACCTTTCGCAGCCAACATCGGCATCCTGGCTTCTACCGACATCGTTGCCATCGAAGCAGCAGCCCACGACTTGGTTGACAAAGCCACCAACAGCGACGACGCTTTCCTGAAAGTCAACTCCATCAGCGGCAAACACCAAATCGAATATGCCGAAAAATTGGGGATGGGAACGAGAAAATACAATTTAATCAACATTGACAAGAAATAAGAAACTAAGAAATTAAGAAACTAAGAAATTAAGAAATTAAGAAATTAAGAAACTAAGTAATTAAGATGATTTATTGTTTGGTTTTTAGTTTTCAGTTTTAAATTCTAATAACATTATGGAAAAAGTAAAATGCCTTATCATAGGTTCTGGTCCAGCGGGATACACAGCTGGCATATATGCTTCAAGAGCGGGACTGAAGCCCGTCATTATTGAAGGAATGCAACCGGGTGGACAATTGACCATCACCAGCGAAGTGGAAAATTTTCCCGGTTATCCAACCGGACAGTCTGGTCCCAACATTATGGACGACATTCGTCAGCAATCCCTCAATGCGGGCAGCGACATTCGTCAAGGATTGGTGACCAAGGTTGACTTTTCAAAACGTCCCTTCCATTGTCTTGTGGATGATGAACACGAAATTGAAGCCGACACGGTCATTATTGCCACCGGTGCGACCGCTCGCTGGTTGGGTTTGGAAAGCGAAGCCCAATACCGCGGTTTCGGCGTTTCGGCCTGTGCCACCTGCGACGGTAATTTTTTCAAAGGACGCACCGTGGCCGTTATCGGTGGCGGCGATACCGCCTTGGAAGAAGCCATGTATCTTTCCAATCTTTGTCAAAAAGTCTATCTGATTCACCGCCGTGACGCTTTTAGAGCTTCCCAAGCGATGCAGGACAAGGTTTTCAACAAAGCCAACATCGACATCCAATGGAACAGCATTCCCGTGGAAATCATAGGCGAAAAGAAAGGATTCGTCAAGACGGTTACCGGAATCAAATTGCAAAACAAAGTGGATCAATCCGAAAAAATCCTTCCTCTTGACGGCATCTTCGTGGCCATTGGCGTTTCACCGGTTACCGAGCTGTTCAAGGGCCAAATCGACTTGGATGCCCAGGGCTATATCATCACCGACAAAGGCGGACGCACCAACATTGAAGGCGTGTTTGCCGCCGGCGACGTCCAGGATCCCCATTACCGCCAAGCCATCACCGCTGCCGCATCTGGCTGTATCGCAGCTGTTGAAGCCGAACGCTTCCTCAATCAAAACTAAATTTTACTATGGCTAATCAAAAACAAATAGAAGAACTAACCAACAAAGAATACGAATACGGCTTTGTATCCGATATCGATGTCGAAGAATTTCCCAAGGGATTGAATGAAGATATCGTTAGAATGATTTCAAAGCGAAAGAACGAACCCGAATGGTTGCTTGAATTTCGACTCAAGGCCTTTCGGCACTGGCAAACCTTAGAAGAACCCGATTGGGGACATCTTTCTTTCAAAAAACCAAATTATCAAGACATAATATATTTGGCTATTCCTAAAAAGAAAAAGCAGTTGTCCTCGATGGACGAAGTGGATCCCGAACTGGTGAAGACGTTCAACAAACTGGGTATTTCATTGGAAGAGCAAAAGCAATTGGCCGGCGTGGCCGTTGATGCGGTCATCGACTCCGTATCCGTCAAAACCACTTTTTCAGAAACCCTTGAAAAGCAAGGTATCATCTTTTGTTCGTTTGGCGAAGCCATCAACAAGTATCCGGAATTAGTCAAAAAATACTTAGGCACCGTAGTACCCAGCAACGACAACTTCTATGCGGCGTTAAACTCCGCCGTTTTCAGCGAAGGTTCTTTTTGTTATATTCCCAAAGGCGTGCGCTGTCCTATCGAGCTTTCCACCTATTTCCGTATCAACGCCGCCAACACAGGTCAGTTTGAACGCACGCTGCTGGTTGCAGACGAAGGCGCTTACGTGAGTTATATGGAAGGTTGCACCGCTCCCCAACGTGACGAAAATCAACTGCACGCCGCCGTCGTTGAACTCATTGCCCTCAAAGACGCGGAAATCAAGTATTCCACCGTTCAGAACTGGTATCCCGGTGACAAAAACGGCAACGGCGGAATTTATAATCTTGTGACTAAAAGAGGGTTATGCGAAGAAAATGCCAAGATTTCCTGGACCCAAGTCGAAACGGGTTCGGCCATCACCTGGAAATATCCGGGATGCGTGCTTCGGGGCGACAATGCCGTTGGAGAATTTTACTCCGTGGCCGTCACCAACAACTTCCAACAAGCGGATACGGGAACCAAAATGATTCATATCGGCAAAAACACCCGCAGCTTAATCGTTTCCAAGGGCATCTCCGCGGGAAAAAGCCAAAACAGTTATCGAGGTTTAGTCAAGGTTAACAAGCAGGCCACCAACAGTCGCAACTTCTCGCAATGCGACTCGTTGCTGATGGGCGACCAATGCGGGGCGCATACTTGGCCTTATATCGAATGCCATAACAAGTCATCGGTGATGGAACACGAAGCCACCACCTCCAAGATTTCCGACGACCAGCTTTTCTACTGCCAACAGCGCGGCATCGACAAGGAAAGCGCCATCAGCTTGATTGTCAATGGATATGCAAAAGAAGTATTGAATAAATTACCAATGGAATTCGCCGTTGAAGCTCAGAAATTACTGAGTATCAGCCTCGAAGGAAGTGTTGGCTAAAATATTACAAATTATATTTTATGAATACACCTGATTTCCTATTTGAAACCAGTTGGGAGGTTTGCAACAAGGTTGGTGGCATTTACACCGTCCTCTCCACCAAGGCATTAACCGCTGTACAAAATTTCAAGAACAATTACATCTGCATTGGTCCGGATTTGTCACGCGAGGATGACGCTCGCCACGAATTTGTCGAGGATGCATCTTTATTCAAGAATTGGCGCCAACTTGCACAGTCTGAAGGGCTGAGAATCCGCATCGGTCGTTGGCAGATTAACGGGAACCCCATTGTCATTTTGGTGGATTTCACTCCTTTCTTTGAGAAAAAGAATGATATTCTGACACAATTTTGGTTGGATTATAAATTGGATTCCATTTCTGGTCAGTGGGACTACATCGAGCCAGCATTGTTTGGCTACGCTGCCGGACGGGTCATTGAGAGCTTCTACCAGTTTTATTGTTCAGCGCAGGACCATATCGTGGCTCATTTTCATGAATGGATGACGGGGACAGGCATTTTACATCTTCGCAAAGCAGCTCCTCAAGTAGCTACGGTTTTCACCACGCACGCCACCGTCCTTGGTCGCTGCATCGCTGGCAATGGTCTGCCGCTATATGGCAACATCCGCCAATATTCGCCACAAGATACTGCCAACAGCTTCGGGGTTCAATCAAAATATTCTCTCGAATTGCTCTCAGCACTCACCGCCGACGCTTTTACAACGGTAAGTGATATCACCAATGTGGAATGTTCTGCCTTTTTCGATAAAGCTGTCGATAAAGTTACCATCAACGGCTTTGAAAATCAATTTGTTCCAAAAGAAAACGAATACCAGAAGAAAAGGAAAGCAGCTCGCGAAAAACTCATCAATGTGGCTTCTGCCTTGACACAGCAAGCCATTGACGAAAACGCCCTTTTAGTCATCAATAGTGGCCGTTATGAATTCCATAACAAAGGCATAGACATGTTTATCAAAGGGTTAGCAGAGTTGTCGAAGAATGACCAATTGCAACGACAAGTCGTTGGATTCATCTCCGTACCCGCAGGAACCAATGGCAAACGCATCGATTTGTTGAACAAACTCAGCCAACGCTCTTGGAGCGAAGCCATCACTGATGATTTTCTGACACATCCTTTATACGATATATCTCATGATCCCATTGTCAACAGTTTGAAAGAGAATGGACTGCATAATGCAGAAAGCCAGAAGGTTAAAATGGTTTTTGTACCTGTTTACCTCAATGGTGAAGATGGCATTTTTGACATGGATTACTACGATTTCCTGACAGGTTTCGACGTGTCGGTATTTCCATCCTATTATGAGCCATGGGGTTATACACCTTTAGAAAGCATTGCTTTTGGCATACCAACAATTACCAGTTCTCTGGCTGGTTTCGGACAATGGGTAGCTCGCAATTTTCAAAACCAAAAGTCGGTTGTCGTTGTCGAACGTAATGATGACAATGAAAGACAGGTGGCTACCGACATCGCCAATGCCGTGGCCAATTATGCTTCGCAAGATGGAACTGCCATGCGGGATATCCGTCGTCAGGCAATGGAAATAGCTCAGAAAGCATTATGGAAAAATCTGTATGACAATTATTTAGATAGTTATAACATTGCTCTTTCCCGTAGCCAGCAGCGCGAGGATTTGTACAGCAATAAAGTGTCAAAGATTGGGCTTTGGGTTGAAAAAATCAAAAAGCCAGAACCCATTTGGTATCGCATGTCCGTGAAATCGAAATTGCCGGAAGCGCTGCTGAAATTGGAAGAATTGTCTAAAAACTTATGGTGGAGTTGGAATTACGAAGCCCGCGAACTATTTGAGGAAGCCGCCGGCATCGAACGCTGGAAACAATATGATGAAAATCCTGTGTACCTACTTCAGGAATTACCTCATTCATGCATAGAAAAATTGCTTAAAAATCAACAATATATTGAAAAGTTAAATCGCGTTTATACTGATTTTCAGCAATATATGAATAAAAAGAGCCATCGAAGCGAAGATCAGGTGGCCTATTTCAGTATGGAATTCGGCATCAGCAACGAACTGAAAATTTTCTCTGGCGGTTTGGGAATGTTAGCTGGAGATTACCTCAAAGAAGCCAGCGATTGCAATGTCAATATGGTTGGTGTGGGACTGCTATACCGTTATGGCTACTTCACCCAGCAAATTTCCTCACTCGGCGACCAAGTGAACCTATACCCTGCCCAAAGTTTTTCAAAATTGCCCATCACTCCTTTTAAAGATGCTAACGGCCAATGGGTTACCATTAGTTTGGCTTTACCGGGAAGAAACTTGTATGCTCGCATTTGGCGTGTCGATGTTGGACGAATTCCACTTTATCTTCTCGACACCGATTTTGCGGACAATAACGAGGAAGACCGCAAAACCACCAATGCTTTATATGGCGGGGACAACGAAAATCGTCTGAAACAGGAAATCCTGCTCGGCATTGGCGGCATGAGAATGTTGCAAATTTTGGGCATCAAGCCCACCATCTTCCACCTGAATGAAGGTCACGCCGCATTTCTGAATCTTGAACGTTTGCGCCGTCTGATGGAAGATCGGAACATCTCTTTCACCACGGCGGTCGAGGTAATTCGCAGTTCGTCACTCTTCACGACACACACACCTGTTCCAGCTGGACACGACAGCTTCAGCGAAGACTTGATGCGACGCTATTTCTCGTTCTATCCTGACAAGTACAATATTTCCTGGCAGGCATTCATGGGCCTGGGACGCGCCAATATTGATGCTACCAACGACAAGTTCTCGATGAGCATCCTGGCTTGCAAACTGTCGCAGGAAGTCAATGGCGTCAGTGCCATTCACGGTCGAGTGAGTCGCGAAATGTTTGCCAATCTATACGAGGGTCATCTTCCTGAAGAACTACACATCAGCCACGTTACCAACGGAGTGCATTATCCGACATGGACCCACAAAAAATGGCAGAAATTTCATGCCCATGTTTTTGGCAATGGATTTCTATCCAATCAGTCTGACGAAAATTGGTGGAAGAAAATTTATGATGTCGATGACGCTGAAATCTGGAAAATCAAAGATGATTTGCGCGGTGAAATGATTGATGCCATCAAACTTCGTTTGGAAGGACAAATGCGCCGCCGCAACGAATCTCCAGCACTGATTGTCAGCACTTTGAAATCAATCCGAAAGGATGTGCTGACCATCGGTTTTGCTCGTCGCTTTGCCACCTATAAACGGGCACACCTGCTGTTTACCAACGAAGAAAAACTCAATCGCCTGCTGAACAACCCGGACCTGCCGATGCAGTTCATATTTGCTGGCAAAGCCCACCCTCACGACAAAGCTGGTCAGGATTTAATCAAGCGCATCATCGAATTTTCACGAAAACCCCAGTTTATCGGGAAAATCATCTTCGTTGAAAATTACGATATCATTCTGGCAAAAAAATTAGTGTCAGGCTGTGATGTCTGGATGAATACGCCGACACGCCCCTTGGAAGCCTCAGGAACCAGTGGTGAAAAAGCCGTGATGAATGGCGTTCTCAACCTGAGCGTGCTTGACGGCTGGTGGGCTGAAGGTTACAAACCTGGCGCAGGCTGGGCAATCAACGAATTGCAAACCTATACCGACAATCGCTTGCAAGACGAACTCGATGCTGCCACAATTTATTCACTGCTCGAAGACGAAATCGCACCCTGCTTCTACCGCCGTGACGACAAGAATATTGCACACGACTGGGTGGCAATGATGAAGAATTGCTTCTTTAAGATTTCGCCTCATTTTACCATGAAACGTCAACTTGATGATTATTACGACAAATTCTACAGAAAACTCGAATGTAGATATAAAACTTTGTCTAATAATAATTTGGAAAATGCCGTCAAACTGCTCCGCTGGAAAGAAAAAGTCATTTCCGGTTGGGAAAGTTTGGAAGTCGCCGGCGTGGAAAGATTTTCATCAGAGGATGGATTTTGCATTCTGGGTGAGAAATTCACGCAAACAGTGGATATGAAACTGGGCATTCTCAATCCTGATGACATTAAAATAGAAGTATTGGGTGTCAAAAACTTACAGAACGGACATCGCGATTTTAGAAAACAGAAACTGGATTTTATTGAAATGCGTGATGGTAATGCAAGATATGCTTGCACCATTGAGCCTCAGGATGCCGGCGTATGGGATTATGCCATCCGTGTAATACCCTCCAACGCCTTGCTTCCCCACGATATGGATTTCAATCTTGTAAAGTGGATATAAATGGTGACCTATGGCTAATGCAGACTGAAAAGCCAATGATTCCAGCTCAATGGCTCCGCCTCTTTAGTTGTTTAATTGTTTAGTTGTTGAGTTGTTTAATAGTTCTACCTGAAAGGCAGTGTTTGAGTAACCGATTGCAGCGACGAAGGAGCTGTTGTTGGCATTGTGACGGTGAGGCAGCGGTGTCTGAAGGGCAGTATTTGAGTAACCGATTGCAGCGACGAAGGAGCTGTTGTTGGCATTGTGACGGTGAGGCAGCGGTGTCTGAAAGACACCACAACATAGTAACCGGGGACGAAGTCTCCGGTGGAAGTGGCGTTGTGGCATCTCTTGCCTGAAAGGCAATACCATTTCCTGATACTTTCTTTGAGACCCAAAGAAAGTATCGCAAAGAAAGGTTTCCCGCTGAACAAGCCTTTGCTACAAATCGGGCAGTTGCAGGCTAAACGCAGAAACTCGCAGGCTCCACTCCGTTCCGCCTGCTCAAACAGTCTGCGTTCTTAACGCCTTCACCCGCCACGATTTGTCACGCAAAGCGCTTGTAAGGCGGAGGATATAAATGGGGTGTTGGAGGTGCTGCCGGCATTGTGACGACAAGACAGCGGTGTCTTTCAGACACCGCTGGATCATAAAAAAAGTCCCGCTCTATAATAGAACGGGACTTATATTCATACATATTGTTTCTGTTATTCAGGATCAACCTCTGGTATCTCATATACTTGAACACAACGTACGCTGAGACCTGCCGTCTTTGGATTGAGAATCTCTATCCACTTGTAGCAATGACAGTCGGCTTCGAAAGTTCTAACTTGTCCATCAGTAGAAAGGTCTGATGACCAGAAGTAGGTGTTACCCAAAAGGTTTTCACAACGGTCTAAGATACTGTTATAACAACCTGCAGGAAGCAAGGTGAAGTCAGTGGTATTGGTACCATCGTGTACTAACCAATATTCGGAAGTTCTTAATGTTCTAACATCAATACCCAACATTTTTTCAAATTGAGCGGCATTGGGAACAACCCAACCTTCAGGACATACACCTTGTACCATTTCACCAGCGTTTTCAGGAACGGTATTATTAACGGTGGCATTCCAAGTGTATAACAAACCAAAGGTCTGGGCATTCTGTGCAGAATCTGGATATGCCTCATTGCCTTGGTATGCTCTTACATCAGGAACATCAGTACCATCGGCATAATGGGTAGTTCTGAGGTTTTCTTTCATCCAGCAGTTAAAGCCAATACGAACCGTACCATATACATTTCCATCAATATCGGTTACGGTATGGTCTTCGCCGCAAGGAGGAAGTAACAAGGTAATCTCTTGACTACATTCGTGGGCTGTTCCACAAATATCAGTCACTTGCCAATAAATAGTAGTATTAGGATTATCGACACTTGGAACAAAGACGGAATCCGTTGGCTGATGCCAAGCTTCTGTAGTATTACGACGATACAAGACAGAGGCAATCATATTTTGAGGAAGCGTATCTTCATTATGAAGCACGGGAGGAGTAATTAATGAATCGGCATGCAAGAAATAATCGCCATAATTCATAACATAAGTCGCAGGGCTACAAGACAAATCATCACCTTCAAGATTATAGACCACAATGTTGACACTATCAAGTGTAGTACAACCATTTTGGTTCACCGTAAGATAATGCATTTTTGAATGGGTCGCTTCAATGGCATCATAATCTAAGGTGTAGATTGAAGTATCAGTTTTGGAAGCGATAGGACCATCAACGGTTGACCAGATGACACGGTTGGCTTCTGGAACCAAGACGAAATTCAAACCATTCGTATCGATTTGGAATTGCATTTCTGTACCTTGGCAAACGGTATCGGCACCTAAGGTAATATTCCATTTAGGTTGCCTACGTACAGTAATAACACCTGTCTTCTGCAAAGGAGCCGCAGGACAACGTACATCTGACAATGCTTCTACCATATAACGCGCAGAAGGGACATCGGTCAAAGTACCGCCCATCGTAATAGTGCCTTCTCCGTTGTCGTTGAAGATGACACCGGCAGGTTTAACATTGCCTTCGGTTAACCAAGTGAAGCTGTATGAAGCGGCATTTTCAATAAGAATTTCGTTGTCAATTTGAACGTCACCGCAAATACCGTGATCAAGAGAACCGCGAACGTAGGTGATGGTAGGCTGCTTAATCACTTCTACATCAAAGGTCCAAGTGCTGTCGCAATAAGTGATTTGATCCACTGCCCTGATGGTATAAGTGGTTGTAGTATCAGGATAAATAGTCAATTCTGTGTTACCATCGAATGCGGTTTCTACAGAAGTATTTTCGTTCAAGAGATAGAACTTCAGATAGTCATCATCCCCTTGACAAGCAAAGGTTACGCCTTCACCTTCACAGATTTCATTATCGCTGCACGTTTGGGCACTACCATCCAAGGTGGTCAAGGCAGGACGATCAGCCCAAATCATCAAGTTGTCAACTGTAATATAAGAAGGAATGTATTTAGAACCTTTTAAAGTTCCGCAATCTTGCGTATTACCCGGAGTTCCGCCAGTGAATTCAAGTTTAAGATACAATCCCTCTTTTTCAAGTGAAGCTATGGATGACAGGTCAAATTCTGCCACCGACCAATCGGTTCCGTCGATAGTCTTAGAACCCAAGTTGGTATAACTATCACCCTCCGCAAATTTGTAACTATAATTTACGTTATTAAAAGCAGAGCCTCCATTGTTGTTGTCGCGTTTATAATCAAATTTCAGTTTTAAGTTATTATAGTTTTCAGGGTTCAATTTGATTTCAAAATAAACGCCATCAAAATATGTATAAGTAGGCGTAACTAAGAATCCAGAACATGAACTTGACAAATTCGCCCAACGCAACGCTCCATTGTTTCCGCCATCGGAATAACAATAGTCGGCAGATGGCGCATGACCCGTCACATTGTCAAATTCGGAAGTTTCATGCACAGCAAACTTAGCACCAACCGTTCTCGCGCCACAAGTGGGCTTGAAATTATTGACACCCGTATTCATATCCCAGGCAGTCAAAATCACGTTGCTTTCAGAAGAAAGAATTTGTTGTACGCTATTGGTAATCACCGTAACACGGTAAATACTGTCGCAACCGGTTGAACACTTCCAATCTTCAGGTGAAATCAAATATTCCACACCTTCTTCGGTTGGGGTGAAGTTGAAACCAAAATCGGTATAACTTTCGCCCAAGCAGAGGTAAGCCACCACGGTGGTGTCGAATGCCTTGCGTACATCCAACATTAATGTAATAACGCTATCGCAAGGATTGGTTTCGGAAGGAATACTCAATTGGCATTCGTGCAAACCCACTTCACGCAATTCTTCTACCGAAGGAGTTACGATAAACATACCTGGAACATATTCACACTCATCAGTAAAAGTAATATTGGCCACCTGATCCACTTCATTGGAGCAAACATAACCGTTACGGACGATGTCCAAACGATAGGCCGGACGAATACCCACTACATCCAAAGTATCGGAAAGAATACATTCTCCTTCACCCACGCTGACCACATATTGGAAATCACCTTCAGGAATATTTCCTTCATCGGTAATAATATAATCGTGACCTTCCAATGGAGTACTTGCTCCATTAAATATTCGTTCCCAATTGTAATTGACAGGAGTGGTTACGCTTGGTTCAACAGTAGTGTTTTCGTAAGGAGCGGTAGCCACCAGCGTGATACCCTGGTTGGTACACACTTCGCTTTCTCCCGTAATGGTAATTTCATCCACGGCCTTCGTACCGGAAATGCAAATATTGTCGAGCATAGAATATTCCGTAAAAGCCGACAAACACAAAGCTTCACTTTTTGCCGCACCATTAAACGTAATTTTAATATACAAATTATCTTGGTTATCAACAGCGTTTGAAAATTCGGAAGACAAGTCCAATTCGAAATGACCATCCACTCTCGTACCACTTGTCATCTCAACAGTTTTGGCCTGTCCCAAATTTTGATACGTACCACCATCAGTACTAAACGCAAATTGATATTGAGTGAAACCGTGGTCATTATCACCCAAATACTCACGTTCTATGCCATAATCCAATTTCAGTTTAATCTGGCTATAATCTTTGGTAGAGGTTTTAATAATGATATTTTTGCCGTTATTCATGTATTTTGTACAAGAATTATATGTACCATTAATCAAACCCAAGGAGTTTCCTGAAGCGGGAACCAAGCCTGAAGTGCTGGCAAGATTGTCTGCCGATTTATTATCTCCGTTCCAACCGCTATAGGAAATAGTGGAATTGGGTTTTGAACCTGCCACATCCGCTGAAATTGGAGAGCTCACGTTGGAGAAGGAAGTCCAGCCGGCAATGAGGGTTTCGTTTTCTTCGTAGCCAAACTGGTTCCATTCCTGAACATAAAGGTCGAGGGTGACAATACTGTCGCATCCGTTCACTGATTGCAAATTGACAACATACACACCCGAAGTAGTGAAGGTTTCGCTGTGTCCTTTACTGTCGCTCACGGTATAGCTTGCACCGGCGCAGATTGACTGTACATCGGTAACATTATACACAGGATTTACAGTAATTTTTCCATCATAATAATTAGGAGCCGCACACTTGGTTTGTTCATCACGAAGCAAAGCTACGTGGTAGGTAAATGTTCCCGCTTCAGTTGGCATACCGGTAATAGCGGTTTGACCTGGAACAGATTTGTCGATTGTAACATCCTCAGGCATATAAGGATCGAAGGTGATTTGAGGTTCGCAATCGCCACCGTGTTTGAACTGAATGTCATCGATGGGCTCGTTTTGGCAAACAGCTTGTACCGTATCACCAGAAGCGTCAACATATTGCAAGTGGGCACTATAGGTAATATAAATAGCATCTGGAACACGGGCACTCACACAACCGTTGGCGTACTGAGCCGCATACATCGTGGTATCCAACTCGTTGGTCATAGAAACCGTTGGGGTCTCGGAAGAAAATTCAGTCGTTGTTGAATTTTCATACCAACGCAAAGAGTATTGTTGATCGGTAGTAGTCGCTTTGAATGCGATAAATTTGCCTTCTTCGGGGCAAACCGTAGTATCGAGACGCACGATAGGAACGGGCACTTCAATTACGTGCAAAACAGTATCTAAAGAATAGGCATCGCAACCACGATCGTTGCTCACGAAAGTTCTATATTTAAGATTTCCCGTAACGAAGAAATTCGACGCATTGATTACATTATTATGATAGGTATCGTAAGTGGCTTCATTGGCCGAAATGGTATCCCATTCGGTTTGGTCTCCAACTTTCAATTCCCAAGTATAGGTATAGGTTGCCCCTGGTCCCGAAGCAATACCACCCGTAATGCTTCCTGCTGTCAATTCAACCGTACCATTAGGACAGGTCTCTTTTGATGAAAGCATAGGTTTTCCCAAAGTAGGATCTGAAACTGCCGTAACTGAGACCTGTTCAGTAGCGACCTTACACTCTTCTTGATTGAAATAAATCAGTTCCGCACGAATCACATAAGTACCTGCTGCCAACAATACCTGATTCAAAGTATCGTTCTGACTTGCCAATTGGGCAGATCCACCATTCATAGATACCATCCAACGGTATTCTGTCGGGAAAGCATAACCTCCAGACAAGCTTTCCAATTTCCAATCATCGCTTGGATCAACTACCACTTGGCCACCCACACAGAATTGATCGTAATTAGCCGTTGGTGCCTCATAAATATCCGGCAATCCTGCAACATGAATGATAGCTGAATCCTCACTTACCTTCCAGTCTGAGCAGGCCACCTTGGCATAACGTTTCAATATATACTTGCCATTAAGTTCGCTTATGTCTAAATCGCTATTGTCAATGCTGTCTTTATTATTGGTGATAAATCGTTCCGTACCACTTTCATCAGTATAAGACCATTGATATTCAATGGTTCCTGCTGGAGTAATGGAGGCCTTGGTTACATTTTTCACCTTCCAGGCACCATTATGGCAGGTATAAATGGTTGTAGCTTCAATTTTCCCAGGATTGACTTCAGCAACCTCAACAGTATAGGTATTTTCGGAAGCGATGGAATCCATAGAACAGCCGTTTACCTTGGCATAACGTTGGTAGGTATGCGTGCCAGAGCACAACACATTGGCATCAATATATAAGTTGTGATCAATGGCGCCAGGAACAAGCTCGCCATTATGAATCCAGAAATAGTCATTGCCGGCTGACAATTCGGAACCAGTGATAGAAACCGGAGCACCAGGGACAATCGTAGTGCTGACATTTTCAATATTACCTGCGTTATAGGTTACTTCAACCTTATATTCGCCAGCAGATTTGGGTTCTTCACCACCGATTTTAACCACACGCTTCACGCTATAGTTACCTGGATTGGCCGTGTATTGGGCAAAAACACCTGATGCCAAGGTAGGCGTTGTAGGAGTAGCATCGTATGAAGCGATAGGAGTAGAAACACCATTAATATATAAATACCATTTATAAGTAAAGCCCACACCATTGGTAGTGCTTGCCGGAGTTTGATTTTCAACACCGAAATTGGCGCAAGAGGTTATACTCGTTGTTCCGGAGATAGTACCCATATAAAGCCATTGGGCATAGATGGTATAATTATTTGTTTTTTTGCAGACGCTATCGGTAGTAAGATACTTTTGACCTGCCTGGTCGGTAGTCCAACCGAGGAAGAAATAGCCGTCGCGGGTTGGGGTTGGCAGATCGGCTTCTTTATAATTATCATAATAAAGAATGGTAAAGTTCTCCGTTGGAGCACCATCGTAATTCAGGTTACGGGTAACTTGCAGGGTGAGGGTTTCGTAAGTGATACGGATAGCACCTTGGGCACCGGTACCACCAGATTCTGTACCAATAGACCAACAATTACGGACAGCGCCACTGCCGCCGCCACCATAAAGGTTTCCATCACGACCAGAAGCTGTATTTGTTGTACTAGGATATCCATCCGCGCCATTTCCTCCCCCATCAGCAGTTCCTACACCGGCAGTATTGGCATTGGCATTTCCGCCAATTCCATTAGAGCCGGCAGCACCTCCGCCACCACCAGAGATGACAGATCCCCCAATTCCAACCATATTAGGATTAGTCAATGTTGCAGTACCACCAGTGCCTCCATTATGCTTTATAATTCCTAAAGTAGCGACACCTCCTCCACCTCCTCCAATAGACCCCTTCCCAGTTTGATTTTTACCAGCCTTACCACCTCCTGCTTCAACTTTAACAGAACCATTGAACGAAGCCACACTCGCCCCTCCATCATTTCCAGAGGTTCCACCCTCGCCAACCGCATAAGATAATGAACGAATTGACGATAAAGTAATTAGATCGGTATATGCAGCGTATGCACCGCCACCGCCACCAGAACCACCACCATGCTTAGCTGCGGAAGATGTTGCGTTACCGCCGCCGCCACCGCCGCCCCAAGCTTCAAGCTTGGTGATTTTCCATGCCCCCACAGGCGCGTTCCAAGTTCCTGTACCAACGGTGGTTACCATTGTTGTATCGCTTTTCGTCTTCGGATAGGTTTGCTGCGCTGTTGCCGTGCCTACCAAGAGGCAGAGGGACAGCGTCAGGATTGAGAAAATAAATCTCTTTTTCATAATTTGATGTTTTAGTTTATATTTTATTTTGTCTTTTTCTTCTACGCCTTAATATATGTAATCGGCAAAAATACAACTAATTTCTTTACAAAATCAACATTTTTTCTAAAAAAAAAACAAATATGCTTGATTATCAACGTATTAAATATGTTAAAAAAAGTTAAGTATAACTGAGTGGGGAGGATTGTTAAACCACCACCCCGCCCTTCGGGCACGAGTGAGACCTACGGTCTCTTTCTCCTTTTCGCTCAACAGAGCCCAAGCAAGCTTGGCTCTGTGTTCGCTCATGCGTCAATTCCTTAAAAGGAGGGGAAGTTTGACCACCCCGCCCTTCGGTTAGCAGCCTTTCCCGGTCAGCAGCAACCACCCCGCCCTTCGGGCACCCCTCCTTGCAAGCAAGGATGGGAAGTTTGACCACCCCGCCCTTCGGGCACCCCTCCTTAAAAGGAGGGGAATTAAGCGGCTTCTTGGCTTCCTTCACGTCTGAACCCTTAACTGAACCCTGAAAAGGAGGGGAAGTTTAGAACGGTTGCCATTGTGTCGTGTGCTTGCGGTACGGGAAACGGCACCATTTCCCCTCCTTGATAGGAGGGGAGGCACGAAGTGCGGGGTGGTAGAATCCTTAAAAAATTCTATGATATCGACTTTACACGACAATTTGTAATCGGCAATTTTATCGTTGATTTTTATATCCGAAAATTGCAGATTGTCATTGAAATTGACGGTGGGTCGCATAACGACAAGTTTGATTACGACAAAAAAAGGGAGAATTACCTAACGAATTTGGGACTGAAAGTGTTTCGAACAACAGATTGGGATGTTATGCACAATCTTGACATTGTTCTCGGGGATTTGAAGCAATTCATTCTTGACCATTGCGAGAAGGGGGAAGTTTGACTACCCCGGCCTGACGGCAACAATACGGCTTGAAAAGAAAATTAGCTCTTACATAAACCCACAAAAAAAAGGGCTTCGCACTACCTTTCGCACGAAGCCCTTTTTTTATAATCTGTAATCAGAAAAATGTATGCTGTTTGGAATATGATTAATTATTCACGGGATTTAACACACAGCGAACAGAGTAAACTTCATAATCTATATGGTTGCCATAATTTAAAGTAGCACTGTTATTTTGAAGATACGGCACTGATTGGCCATCAGTTGTTGTACTCCAAAAATAAGCTTTACTTTCATAACCCTCAGCTTGGGCTCTTATTCGACCACTTCCTTGTGAAGCACCTCGAGTTATTTTACCAGCTGGATAAGCATTGAAACGAGAAGCATTGTTAGTAGTTCCTTGATTATAACCAACATTACAAGCGCCAGTAGTAACGTTAGTCCAATCCGAAGTGGAAGCCAAGGCCTTAGCAATATTATTCTCTATATCATTACAACGATAACCAGTTTGGGATTTTACAAATTGAACCATCACATTCCATTCTGCGAGAGAAGGCACGTGCCAGCCGTTAGGACATACACCTTGCACTCCACTCGGGTTAGCATTAGTGGCCGGTGCTCCGTTCATAACGGCATACCAATTGTACAGATAACCATAGGTTCCAACATCTTCGTTATTCACAGCATTTGGAGCATAACGACCTGGGTTATTATAGTCGTTATTATAATAATGGAATTCAATTGCAGTTCCATTAGCGAAGTGTTTTGTACGCAAGTTCTCAGCCATCCAACATTGATTTCCAAGTAACACAGTGTTGTATTGGTTATTATCAAAGTCAACCACTTTTTCAGTTCCACAAGCGAACATTGTAGTAAAGCTCATTACGTTGCCATAAACGGTGTCGGTTCCGTTAGCAACAAAGGCCTTGAAATAATACTGGGTATTTTCAGCAAGACCGTTAAGCGTGCAATTGTAAGAGCCAGTAGCCGCAACAGGAGCAGCAGCATTAACCAATGTTTCTAAAGCATCTTCGCTTGTTCCGTATTTGAATCCGGCATGTACAGATGAAAGTTTAGCCAAATCTTTCACATTACCATATAATTTAGCACCTCTCATCATAATGCTGCTGGCACTGTCGGTAGTAACAGCCATCACAAGTGTCTTGAAAGACTTCACCTCACCATAAACGGTGTCGGTTCCGTTGGCTTCAAAAGCTTTATAATAATAGGTGGTATTGGCAGTAAGACCGTTAAGCGTGCAGTTGTAAGAGCCGGTAGCCGCAACAGGAGCAGCAGCATTAACCAATGTTTCTAAAGCATCTTCGCTTGTTCCGTATTTGAATCCGGCATGTACAGATGAAAGTTTAGCCAAATCTTTCACATTACCATATAATTTAGCACCTCTCATCATAATGCTGCTGGCACTGTCGGTAGTAACAGCCATCACAAGTGTCTTGAAAGACTTCACCTCACCATAAACGGTGTCGGTTCCGTTGGCTTCAAAAGCTTTATAATAATAGGTGGTATTGGCAGTAAGACCGTTAAGCGTGCAGTTGTAAGAGCCGGTAGCCGCAACAGGAGCAGCAGCATTAACCAATGTTTCTAAAGCATCTTCGCTTGTTCCGTATTTGAATCCGGCATGTACAGATGAAAGTTTAGCCAAATCTTTCACATTACCATATAATTTAGCACCTCTCATCATAATGCTGCTGGCACTGTCGGTAGTAACAGCCATAGTGGCGATGACAAAATGCTTAATATCACCATAAACCGTATCAAGACCGTAAGCTTCAAAAGCTTTATATGAATACTTAACACCAACTGAAAGACCGCTAAGGTCGCAGGTGAAAGCACCTGGCGCATTCATAGCTTCATTCTTTACAATGATAGAATTCATTTCGGCATCACTAACACCATATTTGAAACCAACATTGACGGAAGACACACCGCTCATATCAAGAACAGTACCGTATAAGGTTGCGTTGGTTTCGTCAACAAACGCAGTATCAGTCTTAACCGACAATGAAACCGGCGAAACTTCTTCAGCTTGAATACAACGAACGCTGAAAGCATTTGTTTTTGAGGCGTGGATTTCCTGCCATTGGTAGCAGTGGCAATCGGCTTCAAAAGTTCTTGCCTCGGTTTCACTGTAGGAATCTGAAGTCCAGAAGTAGGCATTACCCAGGAGGTTTTCATAACGGTTATGAACATGATTGTAGCAACCGCCAGGAAGCATAGAGAAGTCTGTCGTATTCGTACCATCGAGAGTTAACCAATAGTCTTGAGTTCTCATAGATTTAACATCAATAGAAATCATTTTTTCGAATTGGGCCGCATTTGGCAAATACCAACCATCGGGGCAAATACCCTGAATCAGTTCGTCTGAACCAGAAGAAATTGTATTTTTAACCGCATCGTTCCAAGTGTATAACAAACCAAAGGTTTGGGCATTCTGTGCAGAATCTGGATATGCCTCATTGCCTTGGTATGCTCTTACATCAGGAACATCAGTACCATCGGCATAACGTGTGGTCTTCAAGTTTTCTTTCATCCAGCAGTTGAAACCGACACGAACGGTCTGATATTCATTACCGTCAATATCGACTACAGTATGACCTTCGCCGCAATTAGGCAATTCGCAGGTAACTTCCTGATCTTTTTCGTGAATAAAACCGCATTTGTCTTTGATTTTCCAATGAACAGTGACTTTCATTGTAGCAGGATCAGGATAGATCTTTGCCGCAGGTGAAAGGACAGTATCAATCCAATCCGTTCTTTTCACGCCCCTGTGCCACAAGGCAGGAACAGGCAAACTATCTCTATAAATGAAATTTTCACCATAATTGTAAGTAACATTAATAGCCGGTGCAGCCAGGGTGTCATTTTCCATATCCATAAAATAAACCTTTACAGAACCTTTTGACGCAACGGAATCCATTTCGCAATTGGTCAACTTGGCATATCTGCGAATAATGTAGGTATCGTCATCTTGAACATCACTACAGATGCCCGCTAATTGCTCTTTTGACAAACCTTCGCTGGCGTATTCAGATTTTACAAATGCGGCGCCATTCTTGCTATACATCCAAATATACTCGAAATTCTGAGCCACGGCAGGTTCAATACTGACGATAGACTTATCCTCGGGAATGTTAATACCGCAAATATCAATAGCGGAAGAGTCAATGGCTCCCGTAGGGAATGTGACGGTTACCTTGTATGCTTTTTCTGAAATTTTATATTTTTTATTGCAGATGCTACTAATAACCTTACGGGTATAAGTATAGCTACCCGGGCACATATTGGCTGCGTTCAATTCGTAATTTTGAGTAGCAACGGAAGTACTTACTCCATTTTGCAACCATTCGTAAGTCACATTGCTACCCATATTTTCACCATTGATGGTAAGACTTACCTTAGTAGTAATTGTAGTGTCTTCCTTTGCATCAATGCGACCCGGATCTAACTGCACCCTCAACGTGTAGGTATTGGCTGAAACTTTCCATTTCGCATTATCGTGAGTGCTTACTTTTACTTTTCGGGTGAAGACATAAGTGCTGTCCGGACAAAGACTGGCAGGAATAGAATAATCCTTAGACTCTGCAGCAGGTATTTCCATATTATTGCAGAACCACTTGTAATCTACATTAGCAATTGCTGTACCCTCGATTGTAATTGTTCCGTAATTATGAGCCACTGTACTATCGCCACCAACAATGCTGCCCGCATCGGTACTTATGTTCACCTTGTACGTACCAGCAGAACGTGAGGAACCTCCGTCGTACTGACATTGCCCCGAAGACACGACGTTACGAGTGAACTCATACGTGCTGTCGGGACAAAGCGAATTTGCTGAAATGGTCAAGTCCTGACTACTTGCACCTGGTACAGGATGATTTTGACAATTCCAAGAATATACACTAGTTGGCACATTTTCTCCGTGAATGGTTATTTCAGGATGATTGTGGGTATAAGATACAGTTTTGCTTTCAATGGTATCAAGAGCAATGCTTATTTTATAAACATTATCACTTGATTGCCAACCACAAGGAGCGGCCATAACTTCGCGCTGATATTGCGATTGCTTATTTGGACAAATTAGAGAAGATGATCCCACAGTTAAATTCTGCCCAGTTGCTCCGTCAAGAACATCAGCGTCTTTTTTCCATCTATAAGTTGCACCAGTAATTGCGGAACCTTGAATAGAGAAACCATTGTTGAGGGCTCTTGCCGTAGTATCCTTGGCGGTAATGGCATTCGTTTCCACTTTATAAACAATGGTATAAGCGCCTTTAGACATTACCGTATCGCTCCAGTCACCATATTGGTTATTTCTAAAAGCAACAGAACGCTTAAACACGTAGGTACCTGCCTGGGTTAATATGCTGCTGCCCACCGGGCATTCGTTCACACCACTATTATTAATAGTATGAGATTGGCCGCCATTATAAGTATAGTACCAAGTATATCTGAAATAAGACGCTCCCGTGGGATCGGCCAGACTTTTAACGGTATCCTTACCGCATACAGAGGACAATTCTCTAGTAGAAGTTGTAATTTCACCCGCATAGCACCAATGGGCATAAATATTGTGGTTTTCATTTTGAGTGCATTTCGTTGTAGCAGTTACCTGCGTACCACTCGTAGCATGGGTAAACCAACCTAAGAATAGGTAACCTGGGCGAGTAGGGGTAGGCAAAGTACCATAATTGGTATTATATCTGACCTCTTTAGACGTAGGACTTACCGTTCCTCCACCGTTGAGATCAAATGTTACGGTAAGAATACGTATCTGGTAGGTAATGTGAACAGCACCGTTAGCACCGTTACCGCCCTTAAAACTGCTGCTACCGTTTCTTCTACAAGCACCAGAACCGCCACCACCATAAGGTGTTCCCGCAGCACCATTAGAATTCGAATTACTAATTCCAGCGGCACCATCTCCTGAGTTATTAGCCACACCTGTTTTTCCATCACCTTTAGTTGCATTTGAGGCATCACCACCATTCGCTTCAGGTCCAGCTGCACCGCCGCCACCACCAGAATACGTACCAGCACTTCGACCACCCTTTCCGCCATTCTTATTTACTGTTCCATTGGAGGCTACACCGCCAGCACCTTGAGAACTAGTTGAGGTACTAGTACCGCCACCGCTACCGCCTGTTGCACGAACATAATAACTGTTTCCTGAAGATGGCCGAACATACGATTCTCCGCCGCCAGCACCCGCTGCAGCAGAATTACCAATACCTCCTTGCCCCACTATATAACGCACCGATGTAGATGTAGATGTACCTATACTAATAGCAGGGGTAGAAGCAGAGTATGCACCACCGCCGCCACCACCTGCGCCACGGTTACTATTGACACCACCGCCGCCGCCACCAGCACCCCAGGCTTCCACCTTGGTAATTTGGTAAGCACCTGCAGGATGCGTGTTCCAAGTTTGTGCGGTATTAGTAGGATTCGTGAATCTCACCACGGTATCCTTTGTCGCATAGTTTTGCGGCTGCGCTGTTGCCGTACCTATCAAGAGGCAGAGGAACAGCGTTAAGATTGAGGAAATAAATCCTTTTTTCATAATTTAAATGTTTTAGTTAATATTTTTGGTTTTTATATTTCATCTTACACTTTACATCTATTTAGTTGTCGTGCAAAAATAAAAATTTTTCTTTACAAAATTAACAGTTTCTGTAAAAAAATATTAAAATACGTATTTTACTAATATTAAACACATTATGCTTATATTTAAGACTTTATGAACTTTAAAAACACACATTCTAACATATGTGGTCGTTGGAAAAAAGAAATATATTTTGCATTTGTTACATAGACACGTTTTTAGGGATATTACCTAACCGCTTGCAGCGACGAAGGAGGTGCTGGCGGCGGTGTGACGGTGAGGCGGCGGTGTGACGGTGAGACGGCGGTGTCTGAAAGACACCACGGTTTCACCATTTACATCCTCCTACTAAACAATAAAATATCGTTCTACAATGAGGTAAATTAATTATATAGAATCGTCACGTTGCCGCGCTTTTGGAAAGTGTCTCCATTAAGGCAAGTCCCTTCGAAATAATAATCGTAAACACCTTGTTCACAGTATTTTCCTTTAAAAGTTCCGTTCCATCCCTTTTCCAACGAAGTGGTTTCAAACAGCAGCTCGCCCCAGCGGTTGTAAATCCGCAATACAAAGTTTTCCAAAATGCCGCTTCTGACATATAGCACATCGTTTTTGCCATCGCCATTGGGTGTAAAAGTGTTGGGAATGAACACCAAAGGCTCTCCACAAATCAATGGTTCAACTTCAACTTCCACTTGTTTCGACAATGTACAACCAAACTCATCCGTCACCGCGACAGTGTACATTCTTGTTTCGGAAGGTGTTGCATTAGTACTCGGACTGTGAGCATCGGTGAGCTCCGTGGCTGGCGTCCATTCGTAGGTATAATTTTGTCCATAATAGGTTGCCGTCAGCTGCGTTATTTCGCCTTCAACAATATGATTGGGTTCTGCCATTGCCTCCAAGGGATTTGGGAACGTCCCCACCCGTTTTATTACTGGGATATCTGCTGTTGCAGAGCATCCATATTCATTGGTAATCAAGATATTATAAGTCACAGATGCCGAAGGATGGACCCAAATATGTGCTGTTCCTTGCCCCGAAGAAACTTCGGTTTCCGGCTGCCAAAGATAGTTCAGTTGCAGGCCACCACTTGCCTGCACCGACAAGCGAATACTATCTTCAAAGCAAATGCGTTGCGTTTCAGTCGGTTCAACATTTACTTGCGACACACTCACCATAATTTCACGTTCTATCGAACAAATATCGCCATCAACTTTCAAAAAATAGTGCGTTTCAGAAGTAGGATTTACAGTAATACTATTCACATTTTCAGCAATAATCGTTGAGAAATCGGGTGTTGAAGACCATTGAACATGTGATGGCAAGCCCGCAGTAACGACAAATGACAAAGTAACGGATTCGCCTAGGCAAATCGTTGTATCGTTGATGTTCGAAATTTGCAAATCCTCAACTTCGACCGTTTGCATTAAAGTATCAGAACAAAAAGGCGTACTGATTATCAAAGTATAAGTAGTTGTTTGCAAAGGACTTGCGATAGGATTTGAGATAGTAGGGTTGCTCAAAGTCGCAGCGGGGTTCCAAAGATAACTAACGCCAGCTTCGCCACTGGGGGCGACACCTATCTGGGTAAAACTGCCTTTGCAAATGGCCTTTCCTTCGATAGTCTGACGACCACCTGTGAGCACCAGAATCGTACGAGCCACTGAATCGCTAATGTTGCAGCTGGCACTATCGACAATCGTCAGCACGGCGCGGTAAGTTCCTCCATGGGCATAAACGTGAGCCGGATTTCTTTCCGCAGAGAAAGTGCCGTCGCCAAAATTCCAATTAATCTGATAATTATCACTTTGTGATTGAGAATGTTGTATAAAAAAAGCCGTATCGGGATAACAGACAATACTGGGGGCGTCGAAATCCGCAATAATCAGGGGGAGTTTGAAATCCATTTTAACGACACCGAGATTGCAATTGGCACTTCCATTGGTTTCCGACCAAGCGCCGGGTGTCGTCGGGAAATTGTCGTCACCGCCGCAGCCGGCGCAGATGGCCTGGTAGATGCGACCCTTGCGATCAAAACGGCTGGTACCGCCATCAACATGCTCCCGAGAATGGGAACTTCCGAAAAACGAAGCATATAACGGAGACGTTCCGTCTTCGCGAAGGCAGAAAAAATAATAGTCGCTACCATCTGTCGTTGATTGGAAAGCGTCGGAAGTTGGGGGCAAGCCACTGGTACCGCCAAAGCCGTTGAGTTGCTGGCTCCCCCACCCTGACATATAAACCGTATTGCACAAATCGACGAGCAAGGCGGTGGGAGAAATGTCGGGTTGACCGCTGCCTGTTCCAAAAGCCGTTGACCAAAGTGCATTGTCGAGCTGCGGGCTCAAATGCGTCAGGAATTGTCCGCCCGATGGTTGGCTATAGAGCGCGTTCACCATCCAGGCACTGCCCTGACAGGCAGTTTGACCAAACACATAAGGATGACCTGAGCGGCTAAGTTTCAGCAAATAGCTTTGGTCGTAATCGTCTTTACCTATGTATGTCAATTGTAAAATGGCGTCACCATTTTCACTGACGTGTGCCACAAAACCGTCACAAGCGCCACCACCGAACTGCTGCTGCCAGGCCTGGCTGTGTACCGGCAAATCCTGCGAAGTGGTGCCACCGCACAGAAAGATGGTCTTGTCGGCGGCGACATCCAAACTATAGCAGGCGTCATCGCCCGAAGCGCCAATATAGGAAGACCATATCAGATGATTTAGATTTTGGTCGAATTTAAAGACACATCCCTCTTTGCCTTGCCCGAATAGGGGCTGAAAACTCTGTGCCGTCGTTGGGAAATCATCCGAATAGGTACAGCTCACGACATAGACATTACTTTGGTCATCAATGACAATTTCGCCACGGGATTCGTCGGCATAATTCTTGCGCAACGGGCTGCCGGTATTCAAGCCGTCGTTGCTTGAGCCACCCAAAAAAGTCGAGGCAAGCAAGCTGTCGCCATCGGCACTGAATTTGGAAATGAAAATATCGCTGCCGTTATTGTAAACCACCGCCGTGTTAACTATCAGATAAGATCCGCCGTTATATAGGGTATCATAAGCATTACGAGTTACGGGAAAAGTATAGGAACTTGTCGTTCCCAAAACATAAAGTTCGTCATTATCGTTGACAAACAGACTATGGGGACATTCCGACGACGTACCGCCCAAATAGGTAGCGTAGAGCAACTGGGTTCCCGTAGAGTCGAATTTGGAGATGGCCACGTCGCAGGCACCACCACCGTAGTCCACTTGGTAATGGTGAGGCGTATAAGGCGTTGGATAGCCCACACCAAAAGCGATACCACCGCCATACAAGTTGCCATGATTATCATAGGTGGCGGTAAATCCCCAGTTATCGGCAGCAGAGCCACTATAGCTCGAAAAAATCAACTCAGGATCGATGACCAAAGGGCGTTCTTCATCGTAAAATCCCAATTTGTAGGTAACAATATTTTTCTTCAACAGATATTGGCAATTCACAGGGATGGTATCACCTTGGTGCGAAAGCTGATAGGCAAACGGTGCCAGCTCGAGGGTTTGACCGACAGCGGTTTTCACCAGCAGGTTGCCATTCACAAGCGAGATGCGCTCTTGTCCATCATACTGCAATTGAATCTTACTCACATCGGCGCCAGCCTCCACTTCAAAAGCATATTTCAGCAATCTATCATTCTGATAATAAACAAGATGAATACCATCATACAAATTCTGGTAGCGAATACTTTCGAAAGCCGGCACATGAGAGGCCCAGCCGTTTGGATTCTTTCCATAGAAAAAATTGTAGTGATGAAAACAAGGAGAAGAACCTATGACTTTTGTATTCGGGTTTGGTTTTATGAATTTCAGTTGATAGTACGCGGCATCAATGAATTGCGGAGCTTTGACTTTTGAATCGAACTTGGATTCGTAGAAGTCGGCAAGTTGCGAGCCGTTGAGGAAGACAAAAGTAATGCGGTCGGTTTCTGCGAAAAGGGCGCCGCCATTGAGTTTGGCTTTGTACAGGACCTGTGATTCCCACTGTCCTTTGTTGGCAACGAATTCGAGACGGGAAACAGAGAGCGAATCGGCCTTATGAGCCACCGCCACATCACCGAAGGCAAAAAAAAGAATAAAACACATAAAAAAAATCGTCTTAGCGTTCATTTTTCCGATGCATTTATTCCTTTTCATACTTGCGAAATAAGCTGATGTTTTCCATTATTGAATTACGGTTGCAAATATAGTCAATTCTTTTAATATTATTTAATACGATATCTCAAGTTTTTTATGTACTTTTGCTGCTTGATATTATTATTCATAATCACCTTTAGAAACAAACAACAGCAGCATCGATGGGAGTACACAAATCATTTTCCACCAAACTGACAATCAGGATATTAACAGTCATCTCAATCTTATTCATTCTAACCCTGTTATGTGTATCCATCACCTCTGGCATACTTCTATCCAGGGAAGCCTCAAGGTCGGCGAACAATGCGCTACAAGCATCCATCAACGACATTGAGGAATCCATCAGTTCCATTGAAATCATCACTCAAAATTATGGCAACATCGCTGCTGAAAAGCTCAGAGATTCTTGTTTCACAAAAATCGTCACGGCAAAGATGGTCAAGAACAACAAATACATCTACGGCAGCACCATTGCCTTTGTCGTTTCGGACACCAATGGCACGGGGAAATACTCTCCATACTCCTACCAAGACGCTGATGGCAACATCCACCAACATCAGTTGGAAGACAATTACGATTATTGGAAATCCGAATGGTATTTGGAACCTCTCACAACCGGCAAGGCCACTTGGAGCGAACCTTATTTCGACGAGGGCGGTGGAGAATGTCTGATGAGTACATACAGTTACCCATTAAAAGACATGAATGGGAATATCAATGCCATCATCACGGCCGACATTCCGTTGGATTGGATTAAGAACAAGACAGATAAAGTCCATCCCTACGAACATAGTTTTGCCACAATGCTCAGCAAGAGCGGGTATTTTCTATCAACCAACAAAGAAGCCCTTGACAGCAATTTCACGGTGCTGGAAATGTGCGAGAAGATGGGTAACCCCAAAGTGACGGAAATGATTAACAATATGCTTGCCGGGAAAACGGGCAAGGCCATTTTCTCGGACAATGGGAAGAGCTACTTTGCGGTTTACGGACCCTTCAAGAACGGCTGGTCCATGTCCATCACCAGCGAACACGAGGATGTACTATCAGACATGCACAAGATGCACCTCATGCTGATCATCATCGGCATCATCGGTTTGATTATCATGATTGTCATATGCAACCATATGATCCGGCACATCACGCAGCCACTGACGGAATTCTCCGTTTCGGCCATGAACATGGCGAAAGGCAATTTCAATGCACAGCTGCCAGAAATCAAGTCGGAAGACGAGATGCGACGGATGCATGATTCTTTGTCCTACATGCAGAAATCCATCAACACTTACATCAGCGAGTTGAAGGCCACCTCAAGCGCCAACGAACGCATGGAAAGCGAGCTCAACATTGCCCGTAACATCCAGTTGGGCATGCTTCCCAAGGACTTTCCCAACAGCGAACTGTGCCGTATCCACGCTATGTTGATACCAGCCAAAGAGGTCGGTGGAGACCTATACGACTTCAACATCAACAAAGACTATCTGTATCTGACCGTTGGCGATGTGTCGGGCAAAGGTGTGCCGGCATCCTTGGTGATGGCAATTATATTGTCAGCCCTACGTTTCTTCTACAGCCTTGATTTTTCGATGAAGAGAATCATAGAAGTCGTCAACAGCAATGTAGCGCACAACAACGACACAGGGATGTTCTGTACGATGTTTTTAGCACGTATCAATCTAAAAACCAAGAAGATGGAATACTGCAATGCAGGACACAACCCCATTATCATCATACCAGCCGACCCACAGGAGAAGCCATATTATCACAAAGCAAAATCTAATCTCGCCCTTGGTTTGATTGAAGATTTTACCTACGAAGAAGAGTATATGGAACTTGCTCCCGGCACGCGTCTGATACTTTATACCGATGGCGTCACCGAAGCGGAAACCAGGAAAAAGTTACTTTTAGGTGAAGAGCGACTTTTAGAGTTAATTTCCACTGATGAATTCCGCCAACTCAATCCGGAAGGAATGGTCAATGCCATTTACGCTGCTGTTAAGAATTTTACGAATAATATTGAAGCCAACGATGACATAACCCTTTTGGTCGTTGAATTATAAATGATACTGCTATGAAATTTTTCTTCATCATTAACGGACGAAAAGACAAAGCCATCATTGGGCAGGAGGTTAGGAAGCAATTGCGTATGCTTGCCGCCAGTTTTGAAGAATGGGATGATCAATTCGACATCTACCTTACGACAGGCGAAGGCGATGCCACACGTTTTGTGCGACTATACTGCGATTTGCATCCGGCAGAAAAAATATGTTTCATTGCCTGCGGTGGTGATGGCACCATCAACGAAGTGGCCTCCGGACTGGTTGGATTTCCCGGCAAGTCAATGTCCGTTTTAAACATTGGCGGCAACAGCGACTTTGTCAAATACTTTCCCGACCGTAATTTCAAATCGATTCACGACATTTTGGCCGGTGAAAATATCGCATTAGACATCATCAAAGTCAACGACAGCTATTCTTTTAATGTCGCGGATGTTGGTTTTGATGCCGACGTCAGTAATTTCGCCAACGAATATTCGCTTCTAGGTAAGAAAGAACCCTTCAAGCGCGGCATTGCACGGGCCTTGCTATTTTCGCGTTTCAACAAGATTACCGTCATCGCCGATGGCGAGAAATTAGGGAATCGCCTATTACTCTGCATATTGGCCAATGGTCGAATTTATGGTGACGGCATGATATGCGCCCCTAAAGCGAGCATGACGGATGGTCTTATCGACGTTTGCCTTCTACGACCCATGTTGCTATGGCGTTTTCTGTACTTGTTGCCCATCTACAGCCGCGGAGAACATCTTGAAAACAAATTATTCAAGAACAAAATCATCTATCGCCAGGCCAAGCACATTGACATAGCATCGAAAAAAGACCTTATCAACATTGGTCTTGACGGGGAAGTGATGCCTGGTACCAAATTCACGGTTGACATTCTGCCCCAAGCCATCAATTTCCGATTGCCAGCGGCAAAAGATCCAGCAGACGAGCGCTAAGATACGCCATCCATAAAGAAAAGGCGACAAACAGCAGAGACCACAAAAATGCCGGCACATGCGTAAACTTCGTCAGATTTGTGGCATCTCCCGCTTTTCCTGAATCCTTAATGCTCAACGCCAACAAAATGAATGACGATGAGACTGCTTCCATTATGATTACAACGGAATAAAACAATGCCGCCATATTAACATACAAGGCCTCACCATCATAAAGCAGCCACGCATTCAATCCGCAGAAAAGGATAATCCATATCAAGCCATAGACATTTCTGACCCATAATACCAGCATGAAGAGGAAAATCACCGAAAGCAGTATTATCAAGCCCTTTTGATAGCCGACATGATTGAGGTAGCAACAGAAGCAGCCCATCGCGGCAGCAAAAATATAACCAGAAAGTGACACCAGGATATTTCCAAAATTCGTTGGCGTTTGAGTTACCGTTGTTCCCGATGTATCACTCAGCAGCTCAATTTTATGAACTTTACCTTGCATCAGCAAAGCCATCAAGGCATGACCCAGCTCGTGTAATCCCGTATTGATAATGTTGAAGAACTTTCCAACGACAGGGATTCTTGGCAAGATGATGGCAATGACAATAAAGAAATAAACGGCAGGGATGCCCCAAAAAGATAGTGTTGTCATTCTATTTCCTTATTGAGGATGCCATTAATCAAAATCAAGTGGTTTTCGTTTTTCCTGGGCGGCTGGGTCTTCGCAACCTGTTGCCGGATCGCCACGAAAAGCATCGGGAACGGTAAAGGCATAACCATTGCCTTGAGTTTCGGCAATTTTCTTGTAAGGGAGTTCTGGATCGTTATAGCATTTCTGCATGAACAAACCGAAGACTGGCAATGCGGTACGGGCACCCTGCCCTAACGCCGTGGAACGGAAGTGTGCGGCACGATCTTCGCAACCCACCCAGATGCCACAGGTCAGCATGGGTGTATAACCGACAAACCAACCATCCGACTGGTTATCGGTAGTACCCGTTTTGCCGCCTAACGGGAACGACAGTTGATATTGTCCACGCAGACGGCGGCCAGTACCAAAATCTACCACGCCCTGCATCAGACGCACCGTTTTGAATGCCGTCACTTGGTCGATAGCCTCATTCGTCTTCGGAACGTAGGTAAAAATGACATTACCTTCCTTATCGCAGATTTTGGTAATGAAAGTAGGTTCGACATACACGCCCTGATTGGGGAAGCAGTTGATAGCGCCGACCTGCTCATACAATGACAATTCGCAGGCGCCGAGACAAATAGCAGGCACGGCAGGAATATCGGAAGTCATCCCCATACGGCGCACCAACTCGATGATAGCATCCGGTCCATATTGTTTCATGATGTAGGCAGAAACCTGGTTGAGCGACTGCGCCAAGGCCTCTCGCAAAGGCATCATCTGACCTTCCTTATAATGACCCGAGTTGCGGGGCGTCCAGGTACGACCGTCAGGCAAGTGAATGGTTACCGGTATGTTCGGCACCATCGTACAAGGAGAGTAATCGCCCGTTGACATGGCAACGGTATAGACATAGGGCTTGAAGGTCGAGCCCACCTGACGACGTGACAATTTCACGTGATCGTATTGGAAATACCTGTAATTGGTTCCGCCAACGTATGCTTTCACGTGACCGCTATTGACATCGACGGCCATCAAACCACAATGGAGGAATGATTTGTAATAGCGAATGGAGTCCATGGGAGTCATCACGGTATCCTTCATGCCATTCCACGAAAAAACCTTCATTTCGACTTTCGTATTAAAAGCCTTTTTGATTTGTTCTTCGCTTGCACCGGCATCCTTCATACGCTGATAGCGATCGGAACGTTTCATGGCAGAATTCAAGATACGATTGGTTTCCTCTTCGCTCAAATTGGCGAAAGGAGCATTTTCCTTACCCCGCCAATGTTCGAAAAACATCGGTTGCAGATATTGACAGACATGCTCATACACAGCTTCTTCCGCGTGTCTTTGCATACGAGAGTCAATGGTGGTATAAATGCGAAGCCCATCGCTGTAGATGTCGTAATGGGAGCCATCTGGTTTTGGATTTTCGCGGCACCACTCCGTCAGGTACTGTCGCAGATACTCACGGAAATAAGTAGCCAAGCCGGCGGTATGGTCCTGAACAGAGAAGTTAGACATGTCAATCGGCAACTTCTGCAAGGAATCGCATTCCTCATCGGTAAGATAATCATACTTATTCATCTGTGAAAGAACGGTATTTCGACGTTCACAGGAGGCATTGGGATTGCGTACGGGGCTGTATTTGGTAGGAGCCTTCAGCATTCCGACCAAAAGAGCAGCTTCCTCGGTATTCAAACCAATAGGTTCCTTATTGAAATAGGTTTTACTGGCGGATTTAATACCCATGGAATTATTACCAAAATCAACGGTATTAAAATAGAGTGCCATGATTTCGTTCTTCGAAAATTCGCGTTCCAGTTTAACAGCGACGACCCATTCCTTGAACTTTGTCAAAACGAGTTTCGCCTTGCTGGCATAAGGATCGCGGGGGAAAAGGTTTTTGGCCAACTGCTGGGTGATGGTACTTCCCCCGCCCCTATGGTCGTGGGTCAGCAGACCGAAAGAAACGCGGAACAAAGCACGGACATCGATACCTGAATGTTTGTAAAAGCGGGCGTCTTCCGTAGCAATCAGGGCATTAACCAAAGCAGGAGAAATTTCCTCGAACTTACAATTCGAGCGATTTTCGAAGAAGTACTTGCCCAACAACACGCCATCTTCAGAATATATTTCGGTGGCCTGATTGGTTTCGGGATTTTCCAAATCAGCGAACGAAGGCATAAAGCCCAACCATCCCATCGAAATCATCGAGAAGAGGAGTACCAAAGTTACCACGCCAGCGCCATAAATGATCCAAAATGGCTTAATCCACTTGCTGTACGGACCTTTATTCTTAACGTTTTTCTTTGTTTTCTTTTGCGTTTCTGATGTATACATACTACTACGACATATTAAAAAAAACATCAGCAAAGGTACAACATAAATTAAAGAAATACCACCTTGGAGAATATTTTTTTCAACATTGGTTCGTGAATAGAAACCATTCGTATTCGCGCAACAAAAAATTCCGTGGAGTCTGTCGAGTCCACGGAATTTCGTACTATCATTAATTTTAAAAATGCTTTAGTATCTCAATAAAATCCCATTAGAATGGTTTGATATTTTTATTATTGATATCTTCCTGGATCAGTTTTACAAATTCTTCCACAGAAGAACTGCCTCTTTCGCCACTGATACGGCTCCATACGGAAACCGTATTTTCGTCGGCTTCCTTCTGGCCCACAATAAGCGCGTATGGCAAGCGATCCATACGGGTTTCGCGCAGTTTATAGCCAATCTTTTCCGAACGGGTATCAACGGTAACGCGGATACCGGCCTTAGCTAACTGAAGACGGATTTGTTCGGCATAATCGTGGAATTTGTCAGAGATAGGAAGTATTCGCACCTGTTCGGGGCACAACCAAGTTGGGAATTTACCCTCGTATTTTTCAATCAGCCAGGCGAGGGTTCTCTCATAGCAGCCCATGCTGGTGCGGTGGATGATATATGGACGGACCTTCTGACCATCAGTATCAATGTAATACATGTCAAATTGTTCTGCCAAGAGAGCATCCCACTGAACCGTAATCATCGTATCTTCCTTGCCATAAACATTCTTGGCATTGATGTCAACTTTAGGACCATAGAAAGCGGCTTCACCCACATCCTCGGTAAAATTGATATTCAATTCCGTAAGAATTTCACGGATATGCTGTTCTGAGGAGTTCCATGCTTCGGGAGTGCCGATGTATTTTTTCGTATCTGCGGGATCCCATTTCGACAAATGATACGTCACATCTTCTTCAACGCCGAGCACTGTCAAGCAATGTTTAGCCAAAGCCAAGCATTTTTTGAATTCGTCCACCATCTGGTCAGGACGAACAATAAGGTGGCCTTCAGTGATTGTAAATTGGCGAACGCGGGTCAAGCCGTGCATTTCGCCAGAGTCTTCGTTACGGAACAAGGTTGAAGTTTCGCTGTAGCGCTTGGGCAGGTCACGGTATGATTTTTGCGAAGCCTTGTACACGTAATACTGGAATGGGCAGGTCATTGGACGGAGAGCGAACACTTCATCGTCTTTTTCCTCGTCACCCATCACGAACATGCCATCTTTATAATGATCCCAGTGTCCAGAAATCTTATACAGGTCGCTCTTTGCCATCAACGGAGTTTTCGTACGGGTATAGCCCCATTCATTATCTTCCAGGTCTTCAATCCAGCGTTGGAGTGTCTGCACGATTTTAGCGCCCTTAGGCATCAACAACGGCAAGCCCTGGCCAATGACATCGACAGTGGTGAAGAGTTCCATTTCGCGGCCCAATTTGTTATGGTCGCGATTCCTGATATTTTCCAGGTACTCCAAATGAGCCTCCAAATCCTCCTTGCTGAAGAAAGCGACACCATGAATACGGTTCAGAGACTTGTTGTTGCGGTCGCCTCTCCAATAGGTTGCTGACGAGGACAACAGTTTGAAAGCCTTGATCAATCTTGTATTCAGCAAATGAGGGCCTGTACAAAGGTCGATATAATCATCTTGTGCATAAGTAGTTATACGTTCACCTTCGGGAACAGCGTCCAGCAATTCGATTTTATAAGGTTCATCCTTTTCAGTAAAAATCTGGCGAGCTTCCTCGCGGGAAACGATTTTACGTTCCAGTCTGGTGGCCTTTTTAATGATGCTCTTCATTTCCTTTTCGATGGCATCTAAGTCTGCACGGCTGAAAGGTTGTTCACTATCAAAATCATAGAAGAAGCCTTTATCAGTAGAAGGGCCGATGGTGATTTTTGCCGTAGGGTAAAGATGTTTCACGGCCTCAGCCATGATATGAGCGGTGGTGTGGCGCAGCACAGCCAATGATTCCGGAGCATCCTTGTCAAGAAGTTCGATTTCGCAATCGCCCGTCACCACATCGCGCAAGTCAACGAGACGGCCGTCTATCTTTGCGGCACAGAAAGAATTGAGGACTTCGGGATTAACGCGGAGAATCAAATCAATAATTGAACAAGGTTCGTCAAAAGTAACTTGACCTAAATTTTTTAATGTTGCAATCATTACTAATATTTTTTACAAAAATTGTGTGCAAAGATACAACTTTTTCACTGAAAAACATTGGGCTTCCTAAATTTTAAGAAAAATATTTCGAAGATTGAATTTTCCGAATTCTAAAGTTAAACCGACCCTTTCAGCTTGGCAAAGGATTAGAAATGTTGGTTATCCCCCCCTGGAAACAAAACAAAAAAGCACTTGCCGTTTTACTTACAAGTGCTTGATTTTGAGAGTGGAGCGTATGAGAATCGAACTCACGACCTCTTGACTGCCAGTCAAACGCTCTAGCCAACTGAGCTAACGCCCCATCTTTGCTAAATGCGGGTGCAAAAATACAAATTTTTTCGTTACAAAAATAATGTTTGGGATTTTTTGGCAATAAAATTTCAATTATCAAAAAACTGATGATTGGAATTTATGGTTCTGTATTCTACGGAACAACAGGTCTCATTCCTCCAGCACGCTTTTCAAAACCGAAAGGCAAAACCTTGTAACTTGCTTACTTGCAGGGTTTTGCCTTTACTTGTACTGCATGCGGGATTCGAACCCGCGATCCTCAGACTGAGAATCTGATGTCCTGGACCACTAGACGAATGCAGCTTTCGAAATCGGCGGCAAAAGTACAACTTTTTTTCTAATTGGCAATTGATATCTATGATTTTTATTTTCCATGTTACTTGGGGTTCAGACTTCCACACTGGCCAACTTCACATCTTAACATCACATTTTATAATTTAGTCAAAATTCAGGTCCAACATTTCACAATTCTATTTTCTTCCTGTAACACCGCCTCCGGAAATAAGGTTCCGCCTCATAGCGATCCCAGATGCGTGTAGCCACATTGGTTTCCAACTGCTGTGAAGTGAAAGCATATTCGAAGCCTTTGGCAATGAAATTTTCATGCAACTGCTTATGATAAATCACATGAATTCCCGTATGCTGATACTCCGGCAACAACCCCGTCAAATACATATCCACATTTTTGTTGTGTTTCAGCGCCCGCAAAACGTGAAACCACCCACAGGGAAACAGTTTGCCGCCAGCCTTATGAAACGCCTCGCTCAACGATGGCAGACAAAAGGCAAAACCCACAATCCGACCTTCCTTATCCTCCAAGACCGACGACAACTTCAAATCCGCCACCTGGAAATTCTCGGCAATAGTCCACTGTATCTCTTCATCCGTCAGTGGAATGAAATTGAAAATATTGACATAGCTGCGATTCAACACATGAAAGAACTCTAAACCGCACTGCTTTAGTTCCTCTTTCGTAGCAAACTTCCGCAGTCTGACTTGATACTTTTCCGAAAGCATTTTCGACAGCTGGTCAAATTTTTCCGGGACAGATCCAATTTTTATCTTGTATTGAATATAATCAACTTCTTTTTCAAAATGAAGATTATCAAGCAATTGCGGATAATACGGATAATTATAATCGGCACCGACATTCGGCATGTGGTCAAAGCCGTCGACCAACATTGCCTGCTTCTCCATGTTGGAAAATCGCGATGGACCGCAAATTTCCACAAGATTTTGTGCTCTCCCCCACTCTTCCACAACGGCAAACAAAGCTCTTGCCACATTGATATCATCAACGGCATCGAACCACGAAAAGCGAATACGCCGTTGCTGCTTTATCTCGTTGCATTTATGGTTGATGAGGCCGGCGATACGTCCTACGATTTCACCATCACGGTAGGCCAGCCACATGCGCAAATCGCAGAAAGCCATTGCAGGATGACGCGTCAAACACGCAAACTCTCCCCTGTCCAATGGTGGCACAAAACACGTACAGTCTTTATACAAAAGCTTTGGGAACTCAATAAATTTCCAAATTTCCTTCTCTGTCAAGACTTCTTTGATAATGACGTTCATTAGGGTAGAGAACTGAGAACAATAATTTTGTTTCTTAATTTCGTTGCTCCCCATTGAGCTGTTTTTCCCACTTCCAAGCCGACTCTACCATATCGTTGATGTCGTGTTGGCAACGCCAGCCGAGAAGCTGGTTGGCGCGCTGGCTGTCGCTGTAGATGGCAGGCACATCGCCTGGCCGGCGCTCACCGAAAACGCAATTCAGCTTTATGCCGTTGACTTTCTCGAATGCATCAATCATTTCGATGACCGACACACCCTTTCCACTTCCCAAATTGAAAGTTTCACAGTTGCTCGCATTCTTGCCATCCAGCAAGAACTGCAAAGCTTTGACGTGGGCATCGGCAATATCGCAAACGTGAATGTAATCACGGATACATGAACCATCTCGCGTATCGTAATCCGTTCCGAAAACCGTTAGCTTGGGAAGTTTCCCGATAGCCACCTGCGTGACAATAGGCATCAGATTATTGGGCTTGTCGGGAGATAATTCTCCAATCAAACCGCTCATATCGTTTCCTACAGGATTGAAATAACGAAGGATGACACTTTGCAATTCCGGATTCTGTTCCGCACAAAAGTGAATCATCTGCTCACCAATTTGCTTGGTATGCGCATAAGGACAAAATGGAACACCCAACGGCGTGTTTTCGGTTACGGGCAAATCCTTCACGTCGCCATATACTGATGCCGAGGATGAGAAAATCAGATTGCGCACACCGAATTTTCCGCAAGCGTCCAAAACATTCTCCAACGAGCCCAAATTGTTGCGGTAATACATCAGTGGCTGCGCCACCGACTCTGGGACACATTTGAATGCCGCAAAATGGATAACACCCGCAATATCTTCTTCTTTTTTAAAAATATCGAAAAAAGATTTTTTATCACAAATGTCTATTTTATAGTGTTTTACACGAATACCCGTAACTTTTTCTATACGATCTAATGTTTCTGGTGTAGAGCGGATGCAACTATCTACAGCAATAGGCTCAAAAAGTCCACTGCGCAAAAGCTCAATGATGGTGTGAGAACCAATATATCCAGTACCACCGCTGACTAATATTTTATGTTTCATAAGATTAGATTTTACATATACAAACCACCGTTCACCGAAATCACTTCCCCAGTTATATAGGAAGCATCGTCAGAAGCAAGAAAACCCACCACCGCGGCAATTTCTTCCGGTTGCGCAAATCGTCCAACAGGAATCATCTTCTTCAGCGTAGCTTCATCGAGGTCCTTGGTCATATCCGTGGCGACAAATCCCGGGGCAACGGCATTGACCGTAATCTTACGGCTGGCAAGCTCCTGAGCCAAAGCCTTTGTCGCGCCAATCAAGCCAGCCTTTGCGGCAGAATAATTCACCTGGCCCTTCTGACCAGAGATACCCGACAAAGAGGCAATGTTGACAATACGTCCATTGCGCTGCGAAATCATATCCTTCACCACCGATTTGGCCATATTGAAAAAGCCGTTCAAATGAGTATTCAAGACCGTATGCCAATCTTCATCGCTCATAAAAGCCAAGAGCGTATCCCGGCGAATGCCGGCATTGTTGACGAGAACAGAGATATGATCTTCAGGGTGGCCTTCTCTCCATTTTGAAATGGCAGCATCGACAGACTCGCGACTCGCCACATCAAAAGGAAGCAACTCGGCTTTTCCACCAGCTTCTTCTATCATCGACCTTGTCTCATCAGCCGCAGTACTATTGCTGCTGAAATTGATAAGAATGGGATATCCCATTTTTGACAACTTTACACAAACGGCACGACCTATTCCGCGAGAGCCACCTGTTACCAATGCATAATTCATAATACTTGCTTTTATACAATAAATGACTTTGTCAAGGGCAAAGTCATTTATTCATTATCACGATTTCCTATTTTTTCAATTTTTCTTCAGAAGGAAACACCTTATTTTCTTTCCTTGAAATTATTTTCAACATCTTAAAAGTCAAAGACTTAATTCATATTCAATTCTTTAATCCAACTCTCGATAAGCTCTTCTTGTTTTTGCTTATCCGAAAGTTCCTTGCGCAGCACTTTTTCCGCAATGACGATTGAAAGGTTGGCAATTTCGTTTTTGATATCAGTCATTGCCTTTTTCTTTTCAAAATCAATGGACTTCTTTGCATCTTCCAACATTCTGGCAGTTTCCGCAGCAGCTTTTGCCTTAGCATCGTCATACATTTTCTCACTGATTTTGCGAGCATCCGACAAAACCTTGTCGCGTTCGTTCTTGGCTTCTTCCAACTTCTGGGCATATTTTTGTTCGAGGGTTGCCAATTCTCTATTAATACGTTCTGCTTCAGCTAATTGTGACGAAATATATTCTTCTCTTTTGGCAATGCTTTTCGTAATGACGGGCCAGGCGAATTTAGCCAGGATAAAGACCAAAATGGCAAAACCGACGACCATCCAGAACAATAAACCAAACGATGGAGAAATAAGAGAGGCTAATAGTGTCATAATTATATATTGTTTTTATTTAACTGTTTTAATGATGAAAAGGGAAAGGCTGCCAACCGCAGCGATTCCCTTGTCGTGTTTTGATTAAAGAGCAATCAATAAGCAGACGACGATGCCGAACAAGGCAACACCTTCTACGAAAGCCGCGGTCAGAATCATGTTGGTTCTGATGTCACCGCCAGCTTCGGGTTGTCTTGCGATAGCTTCGACAGCACCTTTACCAATGTTACCGATACCGAGACCTGCGCCAATAGCTGCGAGACCTGCACCGATACCAGCGCCGGCTTTACCAATAGCTGTCAAGTCAGCTGCTGCTTGTAATAATGTTAATCCAGTCATAATTGATTAGTTTTAAGTGAATAAATTTATGTTATTGCATAACAATTTCTGAGTTTTTCTCTTCGTGATGCGGCTCCTCAATTGCCATTCCGATATAGATGGCTGAAAGCAGCGTGAACACGAAGGCCTGGATGAAGGCCACCAGTAATTCGAGGAGACCCATAAACAGGTAAAAGAAGATGGAAACGGGAGAAACCGCATAACCAATGGCGGGACTCATCGCTCCGAAAATGAATATCAAACCCAAGAAACCCAACACGATGATGTGGCCTGCCGTAATGTTGGCAAAAAGTCGGATCATCAAAACAAAAGGCTTGGTAAACACACCGATGAATTCAACGATGGGCATCAATGGAATAGGAATTTTCAGCCACCAAGGAACGCCGGGGGCATTGAAAATATCTTTCCAGTAATGCTTGTTTGCCGAAATGTTGGTGATGAAGAACGTGATGATAGCCAAAACAGCCGTAACGGTAATGTTGCCTGTCAAATTCGCACCACCAGGAAAAATAGGAATCAAACCCATCAAATTGTTGACCAAGATGAAAAAGAACAAGGTCAGCAGGTATGGGAAGAATTTCTGGTATTTATCTTCACCAATAGAAGGGATAGCGATGTCGTCACGAACAAACAAAATCAAAGGTTCGAGCAGCGACTGCAAGCCTTTGGGCGCCTTCATCGGACCGTCTTTGTAACGCTTTGCCACAGAGAGGAATATCCAGCATAACAGAATGATGGAAACAAGCAAAGCACACACGTTTTTGGTAATGGATATATCGTATTTGCAAACGTGATCGATAGGATAAACGACGCCTTCCTCCAATTCACCGCTGTAGTCGGCATATTCGCCGCCCAACTTAACGATGGATCCAGACGTTTCTTCGGTAAAGCCCAAAGCATAGCCGTTGTAGGCCTTTTCTCCATGGTGCAACTTGCCAGATGAGAAGCAGGTCAAACCATTATCAATCAAAATAACGGGCAATGGAACGGAAATGGAATGGTCATTGATGGTGGTGATATGCCATCCATATTCATCGGTGATGTGACCCATAATGTACTCTCCGGGAACGAATTCTTCTTCTTCCGCCTTAGCATTCTGCGAGAAAATGGGAGAAAAAATGAAAAAAATGACAAGAACAAGGCTTGTTGCCACCTGTCTGATTTTTCCGTAAGTCATAATATATCAGTTTGTTATACGAGTTATCAATTACTATGCCCTTTGTTTTTTTTAGAGCCCTCTAATATACGTTTTTTTTGAATACCGACTCTGCCTTTTTCTATTTTATTTAAACCATGACCATAGAGACGGCGTGCGCGCCGTTTCTATGGTTGAATATTGTCTTCCCAACAAAGGAGGCCATCCAGGAATCTCTTGCCCGCAGCACCAGGCAAGTTGGGTGACTCATAGTCAAAGTCAGGACAGAAAAAAATCGGATTCATTAAGAGTTACAATTTTTTCAACTATTTTTGTATGCGAAAAAATGGTTGACTTTTTATTAGATTAAATTCATAAAAACTGAAAGTCCCAGTAAAGAATAAGGAGGCATAATGAAACATATCAGCAAAAAATTATTTTTAACACTTTTTACGAGCATCAATTTTATCGTTTTAACGTTTTTTGTGACGATTAACGCGTCTTTTGCACAAACTCATCCCGTTAAAATTTCTAAAAATTGCAATTTCTTCCAATATCAAGTCTATGATTACGGGGAAAGCATCGATACATCCTTAACCAACATACAATTGGGGATCCATCAGAATTACCGCATTTTTACCCCACAGAAAAAAGGACCTTTTGTGCCTGGCTATGCTACCGAAAACACAATTGTCAGTTGTGCTCAAGATAGCGTTTTCAATTATTATCAATTTGAAGGAAATGACAACGATTGCTATTGGGTTACCACGGCATTCAGTCGCAACGACATCGAATTTGACACCGCCAAAGTCAACGGACTGACACGCTACACCTGCCACATCAACAGCAACAAAATGGAATTTTACGTTCAAGATTATCCAGTGGACATCAATCCGATTCCATACTATGGTCGATTCGGGGGTCTGCTGGTCAGCTTTTGGCGAAACGGTCAAGTAAAGATGCGACTGCATCAGACTTCTTTTGTCAGGGAAAATTGGGAATCTTCGGATTTTCTTTCTAAATCTGGCAATCTGCAAAGAGTCAATGCTCGTCAAATGTCGCAAATCAAGAAGGAGAAACTGGTCATCACGCACCGTATTTTCGACCAAGTGCAATTGAACTGGGGCAAGGCCAACGACCATATCAATGACAATCAAATCACGTCAATTCCCTATGACAGCGTTTTGCATTATGCCGGCGGCACATTAGCGTTAAAAAAGGTTAAATTACCCGCTTTACCAAAGCACTACCAGACGTTCATCGAACTGCACCAGCAATCGAATGGCGATGCCTACGACCGCACCGGAAGTGTTTTTGTAATTCCGCAAGGCTATTTCGGGCCCACATTTTTTGACGGCATTAACCAGCACCCTGATTCTCTGCCTTTATTTTACGACAAAAATGGAGGAAAATATCAAGGCATTGCCTATAAGCGCGAAGAAATTGGCGAATGGGTGGTGTATTACCAGCCGCCCGTGGAACTGATGCGTTTCTTTACGCCGTTTGGCGTAGGCCATTTCAACGACCGCGTAAAAATCGACGGATTAGAATGGGAAGACAAGACCTTTTACAAGCAGGAAGTTACTGACCTCAGTGGCTATTTGCAAGGCGACGACGTACTGATTGGCGTTTGGATTGGCAACTACGACGGCGGTGGGCACAAGGTCACCCTCGACATCAAATCCTACCCTGGCGATGACATCTGGACAGATGACAATTCTCTTGGCGACGACGAAATTTGCAAGTCGCTGTTTAACACTTGCAATGTGTTGGAAATGGCCGGGCAGAATTACGGCAAATTATTCGGCACAGACACGCTGTTTGTCGATTTTTATCTTCACAATCCCGAGAATGCGCGTTTGCGTTTCATCAGCACGGGACATGGCGGCTGGGAAGGCGGTGACGAATTCAACCCCAAGCCCAACACCATCCTCATTGATGGGAAAGTGGAGTATATCTACACCCCTTGGCGCCAGGATTGCGGATGCTACCGCGAATGGAATCCAGTGAGCGGCAATTTCTGGAACGGCATGTCAAGCAGCGACTATTCGCGTAGCGGCTGGTGTCCCGGCACTGCCACGCAACCCGTCTATTTCGACCTCAGCCATCTGCCTGCCGGAAAGCACACCCTTGGCATCGCCATCCCGCAAGGCGAATCGCAAGCCGGCAGCTTCAGCCACTGGTCCGTAAGTGGAGTGCTGCTGGGGAACTGAATGATGAAAGAATTGCAAAACTTAATTTCTCAGTTTCTTAATTTCTTAATTTTAAAATTGTATCTTTGCAAATTGTTTTAGAATCTTAATTCATGAAAAAGAAAATATTAATCATATACACGGGCGGCACCATCGGTATGATTCAAAACCAAGAGAATGGAGCCTTAGAGCCTTTCGAGTTCAGCGACATTTATTCTCAGCTTCCCATGCTGAAGCTGATTAACGGGGACATCGATTTCAAGACTTTGCTTCCGCTCATCGACTCTTCGGACACGAACCCGGACTTTTGGATTCGCTTGGCCAATTTCATCGGTGAAAACTACAACAACTACGATGGTTTTGTCATTTTACACGGCACCGACACCATGGCCTATACCGCATCGGCACTGAGTTTCATGCTTGAAAATCTGGCGAAGCCCGTCATCTTAACAGGTTCGCAATTGCCTCTGGGCGTGGTCCGTTCCGACGGTCGCGACAACATTATGGCAGCCGTGGAAATTGCCACCGACGAATTCGAAGGCGAGCCCCGCATTCAGGAAGTGTGCATTTATTTCGAGAACGGGCTTTACCGCGGCAACCGCACCTACAAAGCCAATGCCGAGAAATTCAATGCTTTCGCCTCGCCGAATTTCCACAAAATCGCCAAGGTTGGCGTTAGCATCACCTACAATTTGAGCGACATTCACTACAAAAACACAGGGCTTCCGTTGATAGTCCATACAGAATTGGATTCCCACATTGCCCTCATAAAATTGTATCCCGGCATTCAAACGCAAATGCTGCGTTCCGTGCTGACAATTCCAGATCTGCATGGGGTAGTTCTCGAAACTTTCGGTGCCGGCAATGCACCCTCTGACGAAAATTTCCTTTCACTCATCAAGGAAGCTTCTGAAAAAGGCATCGTCTTTGTGAATGTCAGCCAATGCAAGGATGGCGGTAGCGTGAAGATGGGGCTTTACGAAGCCAGCGTCGGACTCAACAAGTGCGGTGTTGTCAGCGGTGCCGACATGACTACCGAAGCAGCCGTCTCGAAGTTAATGTATCTTTTCGGAACGAAAATGCCTATTGAAGAGATAAAATACTGGCTCCAACGTCCCATCCGAGGAGAGATGACGGTATAAATTATTGCAAATCACACCATTCTTTTGGTAAAATTCTTTGGCAGAGAAAAGAAGAACTCCAATCCTCCGCCTTCTCTATTATGAGCACTAATGGAGCCTTGATGGAAGGCTATGGAATTCTTCACAATTGACAATCCCAACCCTGAACCTCCAGCCTGAGAATCACGGCCTTCGTCAACACGGAAAAACCGCTCGAATATCTTATTGACGTACTGTTCCGGAACTCCTTTCCCTGTATCATAATAAACAAAATGCAGAAATTTGTCTCCTTGGACACTGCACTCGATGTGAATCTCACAAGCTTCACCTCCATACTTTACGGAATTTTCCAACAGATTCCGAAAAAGCGAATAAAGCAAGCCATAATTACCTGACACAGACAGGTCTATAGGTAATTTATTAATAACCGACTGCTTATTCTGCTCTATCTTTTGAGAAAATTCTTCTGCGATTTCCTCAACGATATTGAATAAATTAACTTCCTCTATGGAAAATTGTTCTGGAGCTTCTTCTATCTTGTTGATAATGGAAATATCGTTTAAGAGTTCAGACAAACGAAGTGTCTGATTGTAAGATCTTTCGATGTAAACACGTCGGCGTTCCTCATCAATATCAGGGTGTTCGGACAAAGTTTCCAAATAACCTCTGATGCTGCTGACTGGCGTTTTCAGTTCGTGCGAAATATTGTTGGTCATTTGTTGTTTGAGCAAACGTATCCTTTTCTCTTCAGCCTCTTTTGTCTTTTCATTATAACGCCCCATTAGAAGTATGGCGCACAAAAGCAAAACAACGAAAATCAAAAAGATAGTGACAAGAATCACCCAATTGGAACGAAAAAAATTCTGAGAGTTGGCTAAAGGTTGTGCCAGACGGATGATTTCGTCACCTTGAAGTTGTTGATAATTGAGTTCAATAGTCGCTTCCACAAAAATAATGCCTGAGGACAGCAACAGAAACAGAATAAAAAAAATTATCCAAAGTTTATATTTGTATTTCATGAATTTCATTTTTGGGGATGAAGTAGCCAAAACCTGTCTTGTTTTGAATCATATCGTGGTACTTTCCAAGCTTGTTGCGAATGCGGGCGATATGAACATCGACAGTTCTGTCCACAATATAAGGCGTTTCTTTCCATAAAATGGAAATAAGTTCAGTGCGTGAAAAATAGGTACCTGGATGTTGCGCCAAAGTGTAAAGCAAGTCAAATTCCTTTCGGGACAACTCCACTGGGAGACCATCCACCGTGATTTTTTTCGATTTTTTGTCTATACACAAGGGTCCTATGACTATAACATCGGAAATGACGTTCGGAATGGTAGTTCTTTTGAGTATTGCCTTAATCCGAGCAAGCACTTCATGCAATGAAAACGGCTTTGTGATGAAGTCATCGCCGCCTGTAGAAAATCCTGTCAGCAAATCGTTTTCTGTCGACTTTGCCGTCAAAAAGATGATTGGAACATTGTTCTTGAGTTGCTTACGCAAACAATCAGCCATATGAAACCCTGACATTCCAGGAAGCATCACATCCAAAAGAATAAGCGAAGTATCGGGTGTTAATATCTCCAAGGCTTCTTCTGCCGAAGCAGCGGCATAAGTTTCATAACCAGCAGCTTCCAGATTGAAAGACAAGATTTCTCGAAGATCCGCTTCGTCATCAACAATAAGTATTTTCATCTTTTTCCTTTTAATTTTGCAAACATACAGAAAAAATCAATGTTTCATCACATTGTCAGAAACATTTTGTTACAATTTTGTTACAAGAAATCAAGTCTTGTTAAGTTTGGGTTAAAACTTTAACAAATAGCAAATTAACCTTTTTATTGTAGTAATTTTGCATTCGAAAAAAAAACAGAAAGAAGTGAGCATTACTGCAATAATCACCGCATTTTTAAGTTTGTTTGCCGGCATCGGTATTTTCTTGATTGCCTGCCAAATGATGAGTACAAACTTGGAATCAGCAAGTTCCAACAAGTTAAAATCTTTGTTTTCGAAAGCATCGGGCAGCAAGTTGCTGGGTGTTGGTATTGGGGCAATAGGCACAGCAGCCATTCAAAGTTCCGGAGCCACCACCGTCATGACCATCGGTTTTGTGAATGCCGGCATCATTTCGCTGACGCAAGCCGCTACCATTATTTACGGTGCAAACATTGGAACAACCATCACAGCCCAAATTGTTGCCATGGGCATGTTTGGTGGAGATAGCATATCCACCTCTGTAATATTTTCCGCATTCGTTGGACTTGGGGCATTCATCGCACTGTTTGCCAACAAGGATTTTTGGAAAAAAATCGGTGGCATTTTTTCAGGATTCGGTATGTTGTTCGTCGGATTATGTCTGATGAGCAGCTCTATGACCGATTTCGCCGCCATGGAATCGGTAAAGACCTTCTTGGCAAGCATATCAGATCCATTGTTACTTGTCTTGGTCGGAGCATTGCTCACTGCCATCATTCAGAGTTCATCGGTGATGACATCCATAGCTCTCGCAATGGTAGTGGCAGGGCTCGTCAATATAGATCAGGGCATTTTTCTGACCATGGGTTCCAACATCGGTTCCTGCATCGTGGCAATAATTGCAGGTGTGACTTCCGGCCGCAATGCCAAAAGGACCGCTCTCATACACCTGTTCTTCAATGTTAGCGGTGTCGTCATCTTCTTACTGTTGGAAGGAATTCTATGGCTGATAACGGCAGGTCATTTCTCATATGGTGTGCTGTTCAACCAATGGTTCCCCGGCGTTCCTCAGGTACAGTTGGCCATGTTCCACACCATATTCAACGTGCTTACAGTCATCATCATGCTACCATTGACAAGTTTGTTGGTTGGCACTGTTTGCAAAATCATCCCGGACGATTCGTGCCCAGTCGATCCTGACGCGCCCCACTGCTATTTTATCGACGACCATTTATTGTCCACACCGCCTGTTGCACTTCAGCAGACAAAAATGGAAATCATGAATATGGCATCCTTGGCCAAAGAAAATTTCGATCGTTCATTGCATATCATTTGCTCTATGGACTTTTCTGAAGAATCCAACTTCAAAAAACAAGAAATTGAATTGAACTTTCTGAATCAAGCCATCATTGATTTTGTGGTAAAGCTATCCGAAAAGATACAGTTGAGCCAACGCGACCGCCAATATATATCCACGACATATCGTACGGTTCGTGATTTAGAACGTGTAGGAGATTATGCCGAGAATATTGTTGAATATGCCGATAGTTTACGTGCCAACAATCAGCATTTTTCCCAAAACGCAGTAGAAGAGATTCAACAGCTGCGTGCACTGATCAACGCACTGTACGAGCAGATTATGCTGGCCTATAAGAATGAGGATTTCGATGCGTTGGACAAAGCCTATCTGCTGGAAGACCAAATCGATGATTTGAGCAAGGCCATGGAAGACAACCATATTTTACGCTTAACGGAAGGCATTTGCACGCCAACGGTTGGAGCTCAGTATTTGTCATTGGCAACGAATGCCGAAAGAATCGCCGACCACTTCATCAATGTTGGTAAAACCATCAGGAGCTATGCGGAGCAGGAATAAATCAACAAGATCTGCGTTGGCGTAAAATATCTATAGCCAAATAGATAGCGCTACGCAACGACTGCTCATCGGCAATGTTTTTCCCAGCAATATCGTAGCCCGTACCATGAGCCGGAGAAGTGCGAACCACTGGCAAACCCGCCGTAAAATTCACACCTTCATTGTCTGCCAACACCTTAAAAGGTGCCATTCCCTGATCGTGATACATCGCCAAAACAGCATCAAACTTGCTAAAGTTTCCAGAACCAAAAAATCCGTCTGCCGGAAATGGCCCGAAAGCATTGATTTTAGCATCAAAAGCCTCTCGAATGGCGGGCAGAATGATTTGTTCTTCCTCATTACCCAACAAACCATTATCACCAGAATGAGGATTCAACGACAGAACCGCAATGGTTGGATTCGAACAGCCAAAATCATAAATCAAAGATTGTTTTAATACTTTTAATTTATTAACAATCAATTCTTTAGACAAGTTTGCGGCAACATCGTGAATCGCCAGATGATTGGTTGCGAAAGCCACTTTCAAACCGGGAGAAACCATCATCATCAAAGCATCATTACATTCAAAAGTAGAAGCAAGAAATTCGGTATGACCAGTAAAATGAAAATCATCGGACTGGATATTGTTCTTATTGATAGGAGCAGTAACGATGGCATCGAGAAGACCGTTCTTCAAGTCATTGCAAGCCACCTTCAATGCCATGGCTGCATATTTTCCCGCTATTTCGGTCGATTCGCCCACGTTGACAGGAACTTCAGCATCGGCGAGATTGATGATATTCACCTTTTTCTGTGAAGCTTGATCGGGAGATTTTATATTCTGGAAAGAAAAATCCTGAATCTGCAACATCTTTTTGTAAAAGCCAACTACCCGTGACTGACCGTACACCACTGGTGTGCAAAAATCAAGCAACTTGTTATCAGCTAATGTTTTGATGATAATTTCATAACTCACGCCATTCAAGTCGCCGTGCGTGATGCCGATTCTGAAATTTGTTCTTTCCGCTGCCATAATATTCAATTTTACAATGTTACCTTAACCTCGTATTCCTCGTAACCTTCAATGATATCGCCGACTTTGATATCGTTGAAGTTTTCGATATTCAAACCGCAATCCTGGCCAGCAACGACTTCCTTGACATCGTCTTTAAAACGGCGGAGGGAGCCCAATTTGCCAGTATAGATAACGATACCATCACGAATCAGGCGGACTTTCGTATTGCGCTGCAATTTACCATCAAGGACCATACAACCTGCCACATTACCAACCTTCGTAATTTTAAAGACTTCACGGATTTCGATGTTGCAAAGCACTTTCTCGCGAATTTCGGGAGAGTGCATACCTGCGATAGCATCCTTGATTTCGTTGATGGCAGTATAAATAATGGAATAGGTACGAATATCAATCTGTTCCTGTTCTGCCAGTTTTCTCGAACCCGGTGAAGGACGTACCTGGAAGGCCACGATAATCGCATTGGAAGCTGTTGCCAGCAAAACGTCACTTTCTGTAACCTGTCCAACGGATTTGTGAATGACGTTGACCTGCACCTGCTCGGTGGACAGTTTAAGCAATGAATCCGACAGAGCTTCAACAGAGCCGTCAACGTCACCTTTGACGATGATGTTCAATTCCTTGAAGTCGCCGATGGCTATACGGCGGCCGATTTCATCGAGCGTGATGTGTTTCTGGGTACGCAAGCCCATTTCACGATTCAACTGGGCACGCTTGGTAGCTGTAATGCGAGCTTCATGTTCCGAAGCAGCCACCTTAAAGAGATCGCCAGCCTGCGGAGCCCCGTTGAGACCCAAGAGCAACACAGGAGTCGCTGGACCAGCAGACTGCACCTGCTGACCACGTTCATTATACAATGCTTTAACCTTACCATAGCAAGGACCGGCAATGATAGGATCGCCAACACTCAAAGTGCCATTCTGCACCAGAACTTTGGCAACATAACCTTTACCCTTATCCAATGAAGATTCGATGACGGTACCGATACCCAAACGGGATGGGTTGGCCTTCAAGTCAAGCAATTCGGCTTCCAGCAATACTTTTTCAAGCAATTCATTGACATTGGTACCGTGCTTGGCATCAATTTCCTGACACTGGAACTTACCGCCCCACTCTTCCACCAGAATATTCATTTTTGCCAAACCTTCCTTGATTTTATCAGGATTAGCCTGTGGCTTATCAATCTTGGTGATGGCGAAAACCATCGGCACGCCTGCGGCTTGTGCGTGATTGATAGCCTCAATAGTCTGGGGCATGATATTGTCATCTGCGGCGATGACGATGATACACACGTCGGTGATTTTGGCACCACGGGCACGCATGGCGGTAAATGCTTCGTGACCGGGCGTATCCAAGAATGTAATCTTTCTTTCATCGGGAAGTGTTACTTCGTATGCACCAATGTGCTGCGTGATACCACCAGCTTCACCGGCAATTACGTTTGACTTGCGGATGTAGTCCAACAAAGACGTTTTACCATGGTCAACGTGGCCCATGACGGTAATGATAGGATGGCGTGGCGACAAATCCTCCGGATTGTCAACATCGTTGATGGATTGTTCTTCTTCAACATCAGCGCCAACGAATTCCACCTGAAATCCGTATTCGTCTGCCAGCAAGGAAATGGTTTCAGCATCCAGACGCTGGTTGATGGAAACGAACAAACCCACGCTCATACAAGTAGCGATAATCTTATTGACGTTCACATTCATCAGCGTAGCCAACTCGTTGGCGGTCAAGAATTCCGTAACCTTTAGAATTCTCTGTTGCTCGAGTTCCATCTGTTCTTGTTCAAGCATTTCGGCGTGGATATGCTGACGTTTTTCCCTTCTACGCTTTGATGTCTTTGATTTTCCAAGAGGTTCGAGACGCATCATAGTCTCTTTAATCTGGCGTTGAATATCCTCTTCTGAAATTTCAACTTTGGGAGCCATCTGTTTTTTCGGCTTTTCTTCCTTTGTCTGAGCCTTCACCGCCTGCTGCTTGATACGCTTACGTTTTTTCTTCAAGTCAGCCGCATTTTCGGTGTTCTTTGGCTGCGGCTTCTCGGCACGATGTTTTTCCGCACTACCCAAATCAATTTTTCCCAAAATCTTTGGACCTTGCAAAGTCTCAACTTTGGTTTCGATATGTTCTGGGACTTTAACGTCAGAAACCTCAACATTCACTTCTTCGACAACAGGTTCGTCCTGAACGGGTTCCTCCTGAGGTATATCTTCGACCGGTGCTTCTTCAACCACAGGTTTTTCAGCGGTTTTGCTATGTTTTTTACCTTTTTTAGAGATGCTATCCAGATCGATTTTACCCACGGTGACAATATTATCAGCAAGGTTTTCAACCACGGTTTCAATATGTTCCACGACATGGATTTCTTCTGGAACAGCAGGTTCTTCCGCTTGCTTTTGCTCTTCAACGACAGGACTGGCAGCACTCTCATCCTGAGCTGGCTTTTCTTCAACCGAAGATTTGTGGGCAGAAGGTTTTTTCTTTTCTTCGATATCGATTTTGCCAACGATTTTAGGCTGTTTTTTTTCAACAGTGACTGGAATCTTTTCTGTTTCAATCACATTGACACGCTTGATGAGCACATCTTCCACAACAGGATCGCTTTCCTTTTCGTCCTTAGCGACACGCGGAGCTTCAACAGGCTCTTCTTCTTTCTTGAAAGTGCCTATTTCAATGGACTTGGACTCTTCCTTTACCAATTTTTCGCCTTGGAATTCCTTAACGATGACAGCGTACATTTCCTCTGTAAGCTTACTATTGGGACTTTCAAGCGCACTAATATCAATATTTTTCTTTACAAGTAACGACTTAATAGTATCGATAGCGACGTTAAATTCGCTCGCCGCCTTGCTTAAACGTGGTATTTTCTTTCCTTCTGCCATAAAGTTATTATATTTTTCTTTGTAATCAATGAGTTAATTTTCAGCATCTAAAATGCATACAGTATGCAACGAGAACCTAAGCCAAAACCTTATTCAATATCAAGTTCCTTCTTGATGGAAGCCAAGACTTCGTCAACGGTTTCTTCTTCAAGATCTGTACGTTGAATCAGTTCATTGCGGCTAATGGCGAGTACACTCTTGGCGGTATCGCAACCAATACGTTTGAAGGCATCGATAACCCAGCCGTCGAATTCGTCTTTGAATTCGTCGAGGTCAACGTCTTCTTCTTCCACAACATCATCTCTGAAGACATCGATGTCGTAGCCAGCCAATTTGCTCGCCAACTTGATATTGTAACCGCCTTTACCGATAGCCAATGACACCTGGTCGGATTTCATATATACATTTGCAGTTTTGTTTTCTTCATTAATTTCGATAGAAGAAATCTTAGCGGGACTCAAAGCTCTGCTAATCAGCAATTCGATATTTGAAGTGTAGTTGATGACGTCGATATTTTCATTGCGCAGTTCGTGAACAATGCTATGAATACGGCTACCCTTCATTCCCACGCAAGCGCCAACGGGGTCAATACGGTCGTCATAAGATTCGACGAGCACCTTGGCTCTTTCACCGGGAGCGCGAACCACGTTCTTAATCGTGATAAGGCCATCGCTGATTTCTGGAATTTCGTGTTCCATCAATCTTTCCAAGAAAGTAGGAGCGGTACGAGAGATGATGATCAATGGTGTTGAAGAATGAACGTCAACGCGCAAAACGACAGCGGTCAAGGTATCGCCTTTTTTATATTTGTCGGCAGGAATCTGTTCTGCCTTGGGCAGCACCAATTCAACGCCTTCTTCATCCTGGATAAGGATTTCCTTACGCCAAACCTGACTAACTTCACCAGAAACGATTTCACCGATACGATGTTCGTATTTCTTGTAAACCAAATCTTTTTCATATTCCATAACCTTGGTAATCAGGTTCTGACGGAGGGTCAGGATTTCACGGCGGGCAAAGTCTGCCAGACGAATTTTCTCCATCACTTCCTCACCCACTTCAAAGTCGGGTTCAATCTTGATAGCTTCCGAGAGGGCAATCTGAGTGAAGTCGTTTTCCACTTCACCATCTTCCACGATTTCGCGATAGCGCTGGATTTCCAAATCGCCACGGTCCACATTGACGATGATATCGAAATTGGCGTCAGGACCATATTTTTTTGTTAAAGCTGAGCGGAAAACATCCTCCAAGATACGCATCAACGTTTCTCTATCGATATTTTTAAACTCCTTGAATTCCGCAAAGGTTTCAATCAAATTCAAATTTTCTTCCATTGTTATTGTTTTTTTATTGTTTATATTAACGATTTAAAATAAGAGGGAGCAAACGCCCCCTCTACCTGTCTTTACAAAAAACTCCCACCTTGTGAGAAGTGAGAGTTCGTGGAGTTGACCAACCAGGATTCGAACCTAGACAGACAGTACCAAAAACTGTAGTGCTACCATTACACCATTGGTCATCGTTTTGAGATTGCAAAAATACGATTTTTTTTATTCTTTACAAATATATTTTCCAAAAAAGACTTTTGACACAATACACTGACTTTCAATTACATAAATTAATTGCAAATAATTTTAGCATCTGTTTTCTTTAATAATGGCCAATAAAAATAGAAATTTTCGAAATGATTTTCCATTTTAGGGGGTTCTTCGTTTAAGACGCCTTAAAGTAGCATAGACTTCTATCTTTTGTCCACTTTCAGATTTTTCTTCACCTTACACTTGTCGCCATTCCGCACCGTGTTGTGCTTATTGTCGTCAACATCGGTAACAGTGTCCGCACTGGAACATGGCTGACCATCGATATTTTGGAATATCAGTTGCGAGGGATCAAAGGCAAGTTCCCATTCGGTAATCCAGCCATTATCACCACCCCATCCATCAATGACTTCGATACCCCAAGCCCCATTCATCGGGCAACCAATCAATGATTCAAATGATCCATCAGGACGATATACCTGCGTCATATCGCCCACATTGGTAGAGTCAACACGGTTATTGTGAATGTTACCATATTCATAAACAAAACCACTCCCGTAGGCATATTGATAGCCTTGGGTAGTGTTGCTTGACCAGCAATAATTCCAGGTAGTACCCATAGGATTTGTAAGTTCATCACACTTGTCGGCACTATTATCAGATGGACCAGCAACGCCAAAATCAGCGGTGCTGCTGTTCATTGCGGCCGTAGGAGCCCATCCCCAAGGCAATGGAATTGAAGAAGCGCAACCCGTTGAAGGTGTACCATAACCATATTTATTCAAAATCTTCGCAGATTGTCCATTGGGGCAAGTCAAGTTGATGTACAAATCACCAATGGAAGAGTGTTCTAGTTTAATACGTGCGAATAAAATATCATTAGCACTTTGGATGGTTGCGGTAGGCTGAAAATCAGTGAATACAACATAAGACTGATAGGCACAGCCATTGCCACAGTCAATTCCATCGGGCAAGAAAACCACATCAGCAACAGTTTTGCTGGAAACACCTTCATTGATTTTTGTAAATTCAATTTCATTTCCATAAGCAGTTCCCGCAATATTAGTGGCATAAGCCCGAGCATAGTACGTGACATCATTCGTCAATCCTGTCATTGTAGATGTGTATTCACCCAGACCGGCACTATCAGTTGTATGGCTGTTGGCAATCGTTGGATTTTGTGTCGTACTCCAACATACGCCGCGGGCAGTAACGGGAGCACCACCGTCAGCCAACACTTCGCCGCCAGCGATGACGGAAGTCTGCGTCATAAGCGTCACGGGCCGGGTGTTTACGGTAGGTAATTGAGCTGGAACCTCAGCAAACTGCAATGTGATATTTTCGGATCCATTAGCCGCAAGCTGAACGTGCTGGCTTTCCACTTCCTCTCCGTTGATGAGGGCATAGCCCACATATTCCATCTGATCGCCGATGGAAAATGCATTATTGGAACTTCCCTTGGTTTGTACAGGTGTTTGTTTCGTATTTCCCATGCCAACGTATTCCACCAGATTCACATTCCCATGGCCATTATTCACCATCTTAATTGTTGAAGATTGGGCATTTTGGCGGGCAGTCATGAAGTATATGCCTGCGTCAGCAATCTGCACGCGATACTTATGCAAACCTGCCTGCAATGCGTTCATCGCCTTGGCAATCAGTCTTCCATTCACATCGGATATTTCCACATTCACCTCACCATTTTCCGCAACATTCAAGCTGGCTTCTGTCGAGCCGCTGAATGGATTAGGATTGTTCTGAGAGAGGGCAAACGCACCTTCCTTCGCATAGTCCTCTATTCCCGTTCCAACATGCATGGTCATAACCGTATCGGGCCAATAGATGGTTTCCTGCCAGTCCTTCGACAGGTTGATTATTAGCACTCTTTCCAGTTGACAATAGTCATTGTTGCCATCGCGACCAGTGAAGGTCTGCGTCAGCGTCTGGGAAAATGCTGAAAGCACTGATACCAGCAACACGAAAAATGATAAAACTTTTTTCATAAAATTAATTTTTTGATTCACTAATATGACGCAGAAAAAATATATTACGTTACAAAAACACAGAAAAAAATTCTAAACTTCATTGACCTATCTGCAAATCAGCTTCTTCACTTCGAGAGTGCCATTTTCGTCACGGGCCTGGATGAAATACATCCCTTTGGCCCAATTGACAGTGGAAATGACCGCTTTGCTGCTTTTGGAAATCACCGTATCCAAAACCAATTTCCCCGTGAAATCAAAAACCTGAATGTTCTGATTTTTATTTGAATTATTGACAATATTGAATTGATGTCCACAAGGATTAGGGTAAACCTGCAAATCGTTAACGACAGTCCGCGATTCAATGCTCGTTCCCTGATGATGGTCCAAATAGGCCTGATAAAAATCAGGAATACCATAGCCCATCACAGAGTCGGGTGTTTCGTATTGATGCGACACTTCGCGAATGAACTCCATGATTTCAAGCGAAGTATACTGCGGCATAGCCTGCCACAAACAGGTGGCAAGTCCTGCCAGGCAAGGCGTTGCGTAAGAAGTTCCATTGCCCGCATTCGGAAAAGTCATCAACTGATACCATTGCTGGTCGGGACTTGGAGATTCAACTTCCATCGTGAACGAAGTTATCACATTGGTATTAACACCGACAGAGGTCACATCAGGTTTCACGCGATTGTCGTATGACGGTCCATAACTCGAAAAAGAACCTGGAACCCTATTGACATCCATTGCTCCAACGGCAAGAATGTCTTCAGCATCGGATGGGCGGGAAATGCGATGCCAGGGTTTGCTGGCGTCATTGCCTGCTGCCACACACACAATCATGCCTTTGTGTGCCGCCAAGGAAGCCGCACGAGAAACCAAAGATTGTCCATTCAAAGAACTGTGATTTCTTGGGAAAGCCTCTTTATCATCAAATTCAGCATAGCCCAATGATGATGTTATCACATCTGCTCCCAAACTGTCGGCCAACTCGGCACCCGCAATCCAGTAATCCTCTTCGATGGGCTGCTCCGTCCTACCATCTTCCGTACGTATAAAAACCATATTGGCATTGGGGGCGGTTCCGACAAACGATGAAACAGAACCTTCGTTGTCAGAATATTTCACATTCGTCAAAATAATTGAGGCACAAGCACTTCCGTGCGATTCTTTCCAATATACATTAGGCTGTCCTGGAACGAAGTTATAAGTTCCCCAAATCTGTCCATTCTCATACAAATTGGCCAAATAGGGATTGATATCGAAGCCGAGCCAACCGGCATCCAGCATGGCTATCAACATTCCCTCTCCAGCAAATCCTTCAGCATGAAGCATTTGTCCATTATGAACAGCAATCTGGTTGTAGCCGACGCCATAATCCAGTGTGTCTGCGGTAGGTTCCAAAATCGAACCACTTATAACCACCTCTAAAGAATCTGGCAATGTTTCCTGAGCAAGATTTTCATAATAGCCCACCGCAGTAACGCTATCCACGAAACCCATATTTCGCACCAAGCCCATCTTTACCGTATCAGGGCACCACAGCACCACGGTATTCATCCATTTAGATGTACAAAGAACTTGCATTGAAGAACTTACACTAAGAATTTGCGTAATATAAGTTTCGTTAACTGGGATATCTTGTTCTGTAACAGGAATAAAATAGCGATTACGTTTATCTATACATCGCTGCGATAGATAAGACTCTGGTTGCTGAACTGAATATGGACTTTCAGCCTTGTCATGTAGATAAACACGATAACAATTGACATTATGCTGCGCGAAAGCAAAATTTAATCCTAACAAAAAAACACCTAACAGAATAATCTTCTTCATAGTAGTTCAATTTATTACAATTTCGCATAATTACGAGCCCCGAAAATGGCGCTTCCCACGCGAATCAGCGTACTGCCTTCTTCAATGGCAATAGGATAATCCTCGCTCATTCCCATCGAAATCTCCTTAAAATCATCTTTAGTAGCAAAATACTTATCTTTCAATAGATTAAAATATTTTTTCAGCGTTTTGAATTCATTTCTCACCAGTTCTTTGTCATCGGTAAACGTGGCCATGCCCATCACGCCGCAAATGCTGACATTTTTCAGCTGCTGAAATTCTGGATTTTGCAGCATGGCTTCACATTCATTGAAGGCAAAGCCGAATTTGGTCTCTTCAGAAGCAATATGAAACTGAAGCAAACAATTGATGACACGTCCATTTTTTACCGCCAACTTATCCACCTCTTTCAGCAATTCGAAACTGTCAATGCTATGAATCAGTGTCACAAACGGAACGATGTATTTGATTTTGTTGGTCTGCAAATGACCGATGAAATGCCATTGAATATCGGCAGGCAAATGCTCGTGTTTCGTTTTCATTTCCTGAGCCTTGTTCTCACCGAAAATACGCTGGCCCTGGTCATACAGCGTCTGAATATCTTCTTCCGGTTTCGTCTTCGAGACGGCAACCAACTGCACTTTTGATGGCAAATTGTTTTTAATTCTCTGATATTCAACAAGATTCATCATCAACTATAATTAAATTATTTTATCTTAAAAATGATATACTTATCACTTGGCTTTCACACGCCAAAAACGCAAAACACAAATTTCCGCGATGACACACGCAATGGCAAGCAGCAAAAAATAGCGCCATAATGGTGTTCCATTGAAATTATCGGCAATATGTTTTGACAAGTCTTTGGTCTGGGCGTCCATAATTTGCGCTTGTTCACCAACCAATTCTTCCAAATCTTCCGCATCATAATAATTCAAATCGGATTCATTACGGTTTAGATTACAAGCGATAGAAGTCAGTTTCACGTCATCCAAGAAAACATCATAGAAACCCGACTTGGAGATTTGAGAATGGAAATACAGCATTGTTTCACCGCCAGAGAGACGTTGTTCAGGGATAAAGTCCATAGAGGCATCTTGTGCCCTGACAGTAAATACTTTATCTGCCGAAGTTGCCGTATTGCGAAGCGTCACATAGTCATCACGACCTATAAGGTGATACAATTGTATCTGTTTGACATTCATAATAGCGGCATTATGCAGTGGGACAAAAAACAAGGCGTTTCGGTGGGCATCGCCAAAAGCATCATTCATTGCCACTGCCGACAACATCACACGACCCTTTCCGCAAGCATAACTCGACAGGAGGAGACTTCCGTCTTCGAAAGTCATCACCTCTTCCATCACGCCATCGCCAGCAGAAATGGGATAATACATCGTTGCCGTGGGCATGTCAAACTGTTGGCGAGTATTACGAATAGCACCACTGAAATAAACACTCTCCTCATTGATGTGCCCGGCCTTAAGTTGTCGCTGTTCCTTTTCTCCGTAGCGTCCCACCATCAACTGCGCCAATAACGCGTTCACAGACTTCACATCCATTTCTTCTGATGGGAAAACCAAGAGCATTCCCCCACCCTCAACATATTTTACGACTTCATATGCCAAGCCCGTCGAAATGGTCTTCAGCTGATCCAAGACCAGCAAGCCACACTGTGCGAACTGCGAATAATTGACCTGCTTGTCATTCATCTCTTGATAAACGAAAAGCGAATCCATTCCATAAAGCGCTTTAAGATAGCGATTTGGTGTACTTTGAACTACCAAAACCGAATTATTTTCAGCCACTTCATAAACAAAATACAATTCATCATCAAAAGTGATGGGAGAATCATCGATACGGATAACGCCACATTGGATGGCTTCGCCTGTAATGGTATAGTTAAGTTGGTAATCCGCACTGCTTTCGGCTTTAACATCAACAGCGGCAAGTGCTTTCTGTTCCCCGTTAACATAGAGTTTCACGGGAAGTTTTTCAACATCGGTAGTGCCATAATTATGAATACGCACCGTCAGCGTCACATTTTGTCCAAGGTTGAAAACAGGAGCCAGAAACCAACAACTGTCAAGGGAGACATTATCGGTGGGTCGCGTTTCAATCGGAATCAGGAAATGATAGGCAGATGTGTCTGCATCCAATGCTTTCACATCCAGCGCATTTTTCTGAAAATCAGAAATATAATAATTCAAATGATTTGATTTTGTGGAATAGGAAGCCGTATTATTGGCAAAAGCAACAATTTCGGCCATGCTGCGGCTCTGCGGTGAAACCTGAATATCGTCAAGCAAAGACAAGATTTCGTCCTTATTCAACAAATGCGATTCTTTGGCGGAAAAATCATGCGTCGTCAGCACGAAGTCATCACCGTATGAAAAAGCGTTAACCACATTTTTTGCGGCTTCGATGGCATCATAGAGCAAATTCCCATCTTTGGCATTGGCATCCATCGAAAACGAATTATCGACAAAGATGGAAACCACATTTCCATTTTTAGTATCTATTTTATTTTTAGGAAGATACGCTTGTGCAAAAGCCATTACCAATGCGGCAATAGCAAGCATACGCAATGCCAAGACAATATATTGCTGCAAACGAGATTCCTTTTTTGTCTTCTGGAGCACTTCCTGCAGCATTTTCACATTGGAAAAATAGACTGTTTTGTATCTTCTAAAATTGAAAAGATGAATAATCAGCGGTATCAATACCGCAGACAATGCAATCAGAAATAGAGGATTAGCAAATTTCATCAGTATCGTTTTTATCAATTATTCAACATACAAAGCCATGCCTTTGAGATAACTTCCTTCAGGATGAAAAATATTGACAGGATGGTCAAGAGCATGCTGCAAAGAACGAACTATGCGGATGTTCTTATGTTCCAGGGCTGCGGCAGAGAAAATGATAGTTTGGAAATCTTCCTTTGAGATGGCCTGAGAGCACGAGAAAGTAAAAAGAAGTCCGCCAGACTTAAGTTTTTCCATTGCTTTTCGATTGATATTGCGATAGCCTTTGATGCCTTGCTCTTTCACCTTGTGGTGTTTGGCAAACGCTGGCGGATCCACCACAATGACATCGTAATAATTGTCGGGCATTTCCTCAATAAAGTCAAAAACGTTGGCAGCAAAGGATTTATGGCGTTTAGACACATCGCCAAGCAATGACATGTTTTCGTCGGTTTGTTCGATGGCGCGTTTGGAAATATCAACGGAATGGACCAATTCGGCACCACCTCGCAATGCGTAGGCAGAGAAACCGCCGGTATAACAAAACAGATTCAACACCTTCTTGTCCTGACAGAAATCTCCAACCATTTTACGGTTGTCTCGCTGATCTATGAAAAAGCCGGTTTTCTGCCCCTGAGGAATATCGATAATGAAGGGAACTCCATTTTCCAAGACGCGAACTTCTTCATCCAACTCACCGAACAGCAACTCATTGGAAGGAACGAATGCATTCGAATCGGACAAGGTTGTGGCGCTTTTGTTATAGATGGAACACAAACGTTCGCCCAGCAATTCTCTGAAGATTTGCACAAACATATCTCGCATCAAGTACATACCATACGAATGGAACTGCAGGACTAAGTGACCATTGTACCAATCCGCAATCAGGCCCGGCAGTCCGTCACCCTCGCCATTGACAAGGCGGAATAAGGTTGTTTCTTTATTATCGAATAGATAGATTGATTTTCGATAATCGACAGCCTGTTGGATACGTTGCTTCCAAAAAGCAAAATTCGGTTCAACAGGAACAAAACTGAAAATTCTAACGCTGATAGAGCTGGTATGGTAATGTCCGATTGCCAGAAAATTATCGTAAGCATCACAAACTTCCACCACTTCGCCTTCTTCTATTCCCTTGTCTTTTCGGGCGATTGCACCTGAGAACACCCAGGGATGGAAACGCTGCAATGACTTTTCCTTACCCTTTTGTATGACGATTTTTTTCATAATCAATTTAATCTAAAGCAAATTGCAAACTTACATAAAATTCTTGAATTATACACCAGAGAACAAAGAATGTTTTAAGAACCGCAGCGAGTGGAAATTCAAGAAAAAAATTGTATTTTTGCAAAATAACATTACTGCAAGATACCAGCAGTCCACAATAACATCAACATAAACACACTTAATCATGAAAATACCAGCTTCTGAATTACCCAAACAGGCTTCTGGTGCCATCTATCACTTGAATCTATTTCCCGAAGACATTGCCGACAACATCATCCTCGTAGGCGATCCTGGCCGCGTGCCAATGGTTTCCTCTCATTTTGACACCATCGACGTCAAAAAGAGCAACCGAGAGCTTTTCACCCACACCGGCACCAAAAACGGCAAACGCATCAGCGTCATATCGACAGGCATGGGCACCGACAATATCGAAATCGTCGTCACGGAACTTGATGCCCTTGTCAATGTTGACCTGCCTACAATGACCATCAAAGAACAACATCACACATTGAATCTTGTCCGCATCGGCACTTCTGGTTCCCTACAAAAAGACATATCACCCAACACGATTCTCGCATCAAAATTCGGTTTTGGTCTGGATGGTCTTCTTCAATTCTATGAAAATCAAGATGACAATTATGAAGAAGTTGTAAAAGCATTCGTTGATGACACTGGTTGGAACGAGCGTCTGCCCTACCCTTACTGCGTTCCTTGTTCAGAAGAATTATTTCAGCGCATTGCTTATGATATGACACCAGGGATAACGTGCACTGCCCCTGGATTTTTCGCTCCACAAAACCGCGAAATTCGTGCCAAAATCAAATATCCGGAACTTAAGCATAAAATCGAAGAATTCAATTATAATGGCATACGCCTCACCAATATGGAAATGGAATGTTCCGCCCTTTACGGCCTATCTAAATTATTGGGGCACAATGCCTTGACCTGTTGCTTACTCATCGCCAACCGAGTAACAGGAGCCTATCTTGACGAATATCACGACCAGATGGACGATATGGTTGAGAAAGTTGTAAGCAGAATATAATCGTCGCATTCAAGAAGGATGAATTCCCACAACCAGGCTTTAGAGAATTTACCCATCAAGCAACTGTTTTGGCAGTATGCACTACCCGCTATTGCCGCTGCCACAGCCACGCCCATTTACAATATCATCGACCGGATTTTCATCGGCCAGGGGGTTGGACCATTAGCCATTTCCGGGTTGGCGCTTTGCTTCCCGATTATGAACTTAGGAACCGCATTAGGCACTTTGGTCGGGGCTGGCTCAGCCGCCATCATCTCAATTCGAATGGGTGAAAAGAAGCAGCAGGAAGCCATCCAGACCCTTGGCAATGCACTAATCCTCAACCTACTGATAGGTCTAACTTTTTCAATACTTTCTTTAATTTTCCTCAACCCCATCCTTAGACTTTTCGGTGCCAGTGACGCCACTTTGCCTTTCGCCCACGACTTCATGTCCATTTTACTGATAGGGAATGTGGTAACCCATCTTTTCTTTGGTCTCAATAGCATCATACGCGCCTCTGGATACCCCACAAAAGCAATGTTGTCGCTATTCATCACCATCGGTGTCAACCTGATGCTGGCACCGCTTTTCATCTTTGGTTTTCATTGGGGCATCAAGGGAGCCGCCACTGCCACCGTCATTGCACAATGTGCTGGTTTAGTGTGGGTCGTCCTGCATTTTTGCAGTCATAAGCCCTACGTTCATTTTTGCAAAAGCGGTTTTCGTCTTTCTGGAAGAATCATCAAGAACATTTTTTCCATCGGCATAGCCCCCTTCATTATCCATTGCTGTGCCTGTATAGTTGCCATCATTATGAACTGGCAATTAGGAAAATACGGAGGCGATTTAGTCATTGGCTCATTCGGCATCATCAACGCCATTGGCAGCGTACTAATCATGTTTATGTTGGGGCTCGCACAAGCGATGCAGCCCATTGTCGGCTACAATTGGGGGGCAGGATTACACGACCGCGTGAACAAGACCTTTCGTCTGACAATACTTTGTGCCACCATCGTTGGCACCGTTGGTTTTCTGGTTGCGGAACTCATGCCCAACCTTATCACCCGCTGCTTCACCAACGACGCCGAACTTATCAAGCTAACAACCTTTGGATTAAGAATATACGTACTATGTATGCCCTTAGTCGGATTCCAAGTGGTGACATCCAACTTTTTCCAATCCATTGGCAATGCCAAAATATCCATCATCTTATCATTGAGTCGCCAGGTATTGTGTCTGATACCATTTTTGCTCACATTGCCATTGCTGTGGAAATTGAATGGCGTCTGGATTTCGGTTCCTGCCGCCGACTTTGCATCTGCAATTTTCACTGCGATAGTACTCGTGGTTTACAAGATGAAAAATGAGAATTGGGCAAGTTAGCTACCATAACGTAGAACTTTCTCGCATCATAATAGACGGTTCAATCAGAATTTTTTCAGCTTTTCCCTGTCGATAGGTTCGACGGTGAATACGTCGTCGCTGACGTGGATGAGGATGATGCCTTTCTCGCGGGCGTAGTTTTAGCGGAACGTCTTAATAATCATAAATCAACGAAATCGCACACCCGCCGCCAGGGGCAAGCCAAACATCTTCAAGGACATCCTTATTAGTCACCACACGCTTTGTAATAACGTACGTTGTCGGATTTGTCTCCCAATGCGTTGAGGGAGCGTCAGCATAGATGGTTGCCACATATTTTTTCCCTTTTGGCAGGAATTTTAACGGAATATCGACGACTCGGGATTCCTCGTTGGTGCTCACGCCAATAAAAAAGTCGTTTTTAGCTTGCCGTAAAATGCCCACATATTCCCCAATTTCGCCGAACAGCGCCCTACTCCAGTCACAGTCGGGATTGAAATCGCGGAAAAATTGAAAGCAAGGATGATTTTCGTAATGCTCTATCATGTCGGAAGCCATCTGCAAGGGAGAATAAAGAATGACCCAGTTGGCCAGTTGCTTACCAATGGTGGTGTGCACGCGGCTGTTGCCCTTATCGTTGTCGTTCCATTTTTGATGCGTTGGCAAGTCTTTTGTCTTTTCGAAAAGAATATCAAAAGTGCCTGGGGTATAATCCAGTGGGCCAGCCAGCATTCGCGTAAACGGCAGGATTTCGTGATGCGATGGCGGATTTCCATCACTCCATGCATTCCATTCCATGCCGCGAACACCTTCACGCGTCATCATATTCGGGTAGGTACGGCGCTCTCCTGTCGGCTTGATGGGCTCATGGACATCCAGCATCACTTGGTGCGCCGCCGCCACTTCCACCACATGATTGTAGTGTCGCACATTGAACTGTCCGTGATGGCTATGTCCATCGGGCAATCCCCCGGCATAACCTGTTTTCACGCAATGGATTCCTTGATTTTCGAGCCACAGATACGTATGCTCCAGCTGACGCTCATAATTATAAATATTGCCACCTGTTTCATGATGACTAATAATGGCCACGCCCTTGCTTTTCGCATAGCGGACGATGGAATCCATATCAAAATCGGCATAGGGCTTGGTAAAATCGAAATTCTGGCGACCACCCCAGGTTTCCCAACCTTCATTCCAGCCTTCAAACAGCACCGCGTCAATGTTATTGTCCGCGGCAAAATCGATGTAACGGATAGCGTTGGCTGTGGTGGCACCGTGCCGCTCGTCCATGGTCCAAGACTGGATGCCGAGGTGCATACCCCACCAAATGCCGATGTACTTCATCGGACGAATCCAACTGAGATCACCTTGCAATCGACAGGGTTCATTGAGGTTCAGAATCAGGTTGGAATTAATCAAATCAACAGCTTTTCGGCCAATTTGAATGGTGCGCCACGGCGTGCAAAAATAATGGTCTTTCGTAGAGTCCGCAGCGGAGAAATGGTTTCCAGAAGCATCATATACAAACTGTTCACGGGTGCAATAAGCCTTGATGCCATTAGGCCAGGAGGCCAATTCTGAACGAAGGCAAAGCGAGTCAACACGTTTCAAAGTCATCTCAGGGAAATCGGCGAGCGCCGCTTCGTGAATACTGCCATAAAGTCCAGGTGCCGTGCAAAATGTCATTGGCGTATTCACGTGCGTGAGCGATGACAAAGGTGCTTTGGCGTATAGATACTCGTAGGAATTGTAATCGGCGGGGATGGACCAGGTGGTAGCCTCCGTAGCAAAGTTGAATTCCGTTAATTCATCTGTAATTATCAGACTGTCAATATTATTCATCGTCAGACAACGATTTTCTCCCAAAGCATATCGAATACCAATGCCGTCATTGAAAATGCGGAAGGTGATATACAAATCATTGCGCAAATGCTTGGGTGTTCGGCTCAGTACCACAGTCATCTCATTGTGATGATCATGAATCACTTTATTTTCGCCCCAGGGTTGTTCCCAGACATACGGTTTCTTATATTTCTTTTCTGTAAAAAACTCTTTGAAAGCATCTTTGAAACGTGGACTCCCTTCCATTTCCAGTCCGAGTCTTGATTTACGTATAAACTCTTGGCCATCAACAATCACCGAATAACAAGGTGTCTCGTTTTCAAGTTGGAAACTAACGATAATTTTACCGTCGGGAGATTCGATGACATTATCAAGGTGTTGATGTACTTCTGCAGGCATTTTGTGCCGTCCCTTGGCATTATTTTGTGCAAAAGAAGTGGACAACAGGAAAAGGGATAACAATAATAAATAAAAAGTTCTCATCTTTGTGTAAATCATGCGGCAAAGATAAAGAATTTTCTTCCATTAAAAATTAAGTTATGAACCAATAGCGTCCTAAATATTTTTTTTGAAAGATAAGGGCAAAGGCCGGGAATTTTTTCCGACCTTTGCGGTGAGAAAAAAAAACCTTATCTTTATGGCGGCAAATATAACACTTTTTGCGCAAGCAATAGCGACTCTCCCGAAAAAAAACAATCAAGAGCATCATAAACAAGTGCAACTCCGACATGCTGCTGCCGCATTACGTCCTTATCACGGACGGGAAGAGGGGGGACAACACGAGGCGCAGCGATCGATGATATCGTTGGTGGCTTCCTCGTATTTCTCTATCAATGGACGGCCTTTGTCATTGTGCACGTTAAGATCAGCATCGAGTGCAAACAAACATCCCTCATGGGAGGCATCTTCTTTGTTTTACAAGTCACCTATAAAACTGTAATACTACCCTTAAATTGGTATGGGATTCCGGTATTGTCAATAAAATTGATCAAATAGGTATAGATAACATTTCTGTTGATGCGACCATTGCACTCTCCATTCCATTTAAAATCTTTGTCATTGGAATAGAACACCAATTCTCCCCAACGACTATATATGTGAATTTCGAAGTCAGTAATCATTGACTTATATTTATCGTGAATACAGAAATAATCATTCAGTCCATCACCTAAGCCTGGGGTTATAGCATTGGGTAAATAAAAATTCAACTCACATTTTTCTATCTGATACCATGCCGACACAGAACAATTGCCTTGTGTGGCAGTTACCGTATAAATATCCGGTTGCGTAACCATAATAGTCGAAGAGGTCTCTCCCGTACTCCATACATAATTTGTCATATTAGTTTCTACAGATAATTCCGCAAAGAACTCATCACAGAAGTCCTGAGTTAGAGAGACAATGGCAATGTTGGTGTCCACAACAGTCAAATGCAGGTTCACCACACTATCACACTCACTCTGGCTCTGCAAATTCTTTGTCAAATTCAAATCCGATACACCAATGGTCTGAAATGCCGACACGACAAAGCCATGGTTGGCATAACCATCGCCTTCGCAGACCACATCCTCTAAATTCAACTCGTACACTGGATTTACAATCAATTGCAAAGTAACAACACTATCACAACCATTGTGGTTGCCGCCCACAATGGTGTAAGTAGGAGCCACCGACGGGGTCTCGTTGTACTCCACACCATGCCAAGTGAAAGACTCGCAAGCCACTGCGGTGGTGTCACCGTAGGTTTTGTGGTTGACTGTGAGGTGCAATGTAACAATACTATCACAACCATTATGGTTGCCGCCCACAATGGTATAGGTCGGAGCCACAGCGGGGGTCTCGGTATATTCCACTTCATGCCATGTGAAGGACTCACAAGCCACTGCGGTAGTGTCACCGTATGTTTTGTGATTGACAGTAAGATGCAGGGTAATGATACTATCACACCCATTTTGGTTGCCACCCACAATGGTATAGGTCGGAGCCACAGCAGGGGTCTCGGTGTACTCTACACCGTGCCAAATGAAGGATTCACAAGCCACCGCAGTGGTGTCACCGTAGCTTTTGTGGTTGACAGTAAGATGCAACGTGACGATACTGTCGCAACCGTTGTGGTTGCCCCCCACAATGGTGTAGGTCGGAGCCACAGCAGGGGTCTCGGTATATTCTACCTCGTGCCACGTGAAGGATTCACAAGCCACTGCGGTAGTATCACCGTATGTTTTGTGATTGACTGTGAGATGCAAGGTGACGGTACTATCGCAACCGTTGTGGTTGCCGCCTACAATCGTGTATGTTGGAGCGACTGCAGGAGTCACGGCGTACTCGACCCCGTGCCATGTGAAGGATTCACACGCCACTGCGGTAGTGTCACCGTAGCTTTTGTGGTTGACAGTAAGATGCAAAGTAACAACACTGTCACAACCGTTGTGGTTGCCCCCCACAATGGTGTAAGTAGGAGCCTCCGACGGGGTCTCGTTGTACTCCACACCATGCCAAGTGAAAGACTCACAAGCCACTGCGGTAGTGTCACCGTAGGTTTTGTGGTTGACTGTGAGGTGCAATGTAACAATACTATCACAGCCATTATGAGCACCCCCAACAATGGTGTAGGTTGGAGCCACAGCAGGGGTCTCGGTGTAGTCGACACCATGCCAAGTAAAACTCTCACAAGCCACAGCCATGGTATCTCCATTAGTGGCATGATTGATTGTGAGATGCAAAGTAACAATACTGTCACAGCCATTGTAACCACCGCCATCAATAGTGTAGGTCGGAGCCACAGACGGGGTCTCGTTGTACTCCACTCCATGCCAAGTGAAAGACTCGCAAGCCACTGCGGTAGTGTCACCATGAGTGGCATGATTAACCGTGAGATACAAAGCGACGATACTGTCGCACCCATTATGATTGCCACCTATAATCGTGTATGTTGGAACAATTGCAGGTGTCTCTGTGTACTCTGCTCCATGCCATGTAAAAGATTCGCAGGCCACTGCAATAGTGTCACCGTAGGTTTTGTGGTTGACAGTAAGATGCAAAGTAACAACACTATCACAACCGTTATGGCTGCCCCCAACAATGGTGTATGTCGGAGCTACAGCAGGTGTCTCTGTGTACTCTACCCCATGCCAAGTGAAAGATTCACAAGCAACAGCGGTGGTGTCTCCGTAGGTCTTATGGTTGACAGTTAAATGCAAGGTAACGATACTATCACAACCGTTGTAGTTGCCACCCACAATAGTGTAGGTTGGAGCCACAGCAGGTGTCTCAGTATATTCCACACCATGCCATGTGAAGGACTCGCAGACAACAGCTGTAGTGTCGCCATAAGTCTTATGATTGACAGTGAGGTGCAATGTAACAATACTATCACAGCCATTATGAGCACCCCCAACAATGGTGTAGGTTGGAGCCACAGCAGGGGTCTCGGTGTAGTCGACACCATGCCAAGTAAAACTCTCACAAGCCACAGCCATGGTATCTCCATTAGTGGCATGATTGATTGTGAGATGCAAAGTAACAATACTGTCACAGCCATTGTAACCACCGCCATCAATAGTGTAGGTCGGAGCCACAGACGGGGTCTCGTTGTACTCCACTCCATGCCAAGTGAAAGACTCGCAAGCCACTGCGGTGGTGTCGCCGTAGCTTTTGTGATTGACTATAAGATGCAAAGCAACAACACTATCACAACCGTTTTGGTTGCCACCCACAATGGTGTAGGTCGGAGCCACAGCAGGGGTCTCGGTGTACTCTACCCCGTACCAAATGAAGGATTCACACGCCACTGCGGTGGTGTCGCCGTAGCTTTTGTGGTTGACAGTAAGATGCAACGTGACGATACTATCACAACCATTGTGGTTGCCGCCTACAATCGTGTATGTCGGAGCAATTGCAGGGGTCTCTGTGTACTCGACTCCGTGCCATGTGAAGGATTCACACGCCACTGCGGTGGTGTCTCCGTAGGTCTTATGGTTGACAGTTAGATGCAAGGTAACGATACTATCACAACCATTGTGGTTGCCGCCTACAATCGTGTATGTCGGAGCAATTGCAGGTGTCTCAGTGTACTCTACCCCATGCCAAGTGAAAGATTCACAAGCAACAGCGGTGGTGTCTCCGTAGCTTTTGTGGTTGACAGTAAGATGCAAGGTAACGATACTATCACAACCGTATATATTGGTATTGGTCTGACTAATACTCTCAGATTCCGTATAAACCACTCCGTTCCATGTAAACATGTCACACACCATTGTATCTATCAGCGTATGGTTTTTCGCATGGAAGGTTATTTCCACAATTGTATCAAATCTACATCCATTTTCATAATACACCGTAAATGTATAGGGCATTACCGTATCACGTTCCAAATCGGCTGGCGGATTAATAACAAAGGACGAATCATTGAGTGTGTTCCCCCATGGACCTTCTACTTCCACATAATCATACTCCAATGATGCAATAGGCAATGTTTCCGGATTCAATGCCAACTCCCATTCTTGCAGATAGCCATTGTCAGCTTCCCACAAATCTTCAACCTCGATGTACCAATTTCCATTAAGCGGACAACCCACCATACCAGCAAAAGACTGTAATGGGTGATACACTTGTGTCATATTGGCAACATCGGTGGAGTCTATCTTGTAAGAAGTGGAGCCATCATCCCAATAGGGATTGGCGGAGGAGTGTACGTTGCCGGGCTCATAGCAGTAACTATTGGGGGTGTTGGCATACTGGTAACCTAAAGTAGTGTTATTGGACCACACATAATTCCATGCGATTCCCATGGGGTTTTGCGAGGCATTGCAACTCACAACTTCCAGCAAACGGTTGGCAACACCTAAATTGGTCCGGAAGTTGTGGGGGACCCCGCCCCAACAGTCGTATTGGTAATCGGGGACTATCTTACACCTGCTTCCATTGGGACAAACCAATGAAATGCGTAAATCTTCAATGGCTGAATGTTCTATCTTCATGCGAAGATACAAAATATCATCCGCGGAGGTGATAATTGCATCTGGTGCAAAAGCAGTAAAATTAACATACGAGCGGTAAGAAGAACCATAAGGTTCACAATAAATACCATCTGGTAAAAAAATCACCTCTCCCCTCGACAAGGACGTTTCAGATTTATATAGTTGAATATTGTTTTCCGAGTCATATCCTACTGTTAACGTATATGATTCGCCTGAACATATTTCAGGAATATCCACAGATAATATTGTGTTCTCCATCATGGCTATATGATGCCATGCAGTGCTGGTACAACCGTTACCATCTGTCACAGTCACCGAATAGGAACCTTCATTCTCCACTTGAATTGCACGTGTGTTCTCTCCTGTACTCCATAGATACGAAGCAGAGCTATCAGCAACTAACACCACCATGGAGTCTTCACACAATAACGACGAACCAGTTATATACACAGGAGAAACTATGTTTATTGTGAGGTGTAAAGTATCCACACTATAACACCCATACTCATTGGCGTATGCATAGGTATAAGTACCAGATGTAAAATAGGTTGAGTCATGCCACACACAGCTATCGCATGCTACAATAATAGTATCCTCATGCGTGGCAAAGTTAACGACAAGATGAAGTGTATCCACACTGGAACAACCATACTCATTAGCGTAAACGTGTGTATATGTGCCTGTGGAAGTATAAGTATCGTTTGTGCCATCAACCCACGTGTAGCTTTCGCAGACTGTTGTGTCCAACACATGATGTGTACCATGATGAAGTGTCAGATGCAAGGCAACTATGCTGTCACAACCGTTTGCCGCCGTCAGCACTAACCTGCCTGTGTCAGTACTTTCATAATAAGTGATGCCGTTTATCCACGTTAACGAGTCACAAGCCAACTCATATACCTCCGTATAAGAAACCGCCTTAACCCACAAAGTCATCACCACGATGCTGTCCACTCCACTCGAAGCAGTCAATGTGGCAGTATGAACAATACTTTGAGTTATAGGGTCTGTTTCATCCGCATCAAAAACAATCTCATTCCATATCAATGGCAGCTCGCTTGCACAGACAGTATTGGTGTCATATACTTGAACCGCATTAGAGACATACAACTGCAAAGTCAATGTGCTGTCACATCCATGCTGATTAACCAGATGCTGTGTGTATTCCCCCGTTTCCGTGTAGCTGCTATCATTCAACACATAGGGCAAATACTGTGCCAATATCGTATCTGTGATATTATGGCTTGACACTGGCAAAACCGTCAAATGCAAGCTGTGAACACTGTCACAACCATGAATATCAACGCCCGAAAACATATAATCTCCAGAGAGGGTTCCTTCCCCGAATACCGTGTCTGCATACGTGAATGGAAATCTATTCTCACAAATATCCACCGTGTCATTAATGACATGCACAGGGAAAACTGTCATTAAGGTATCGACAGTGATACTGCAACCGTATATATTTGAAACCTCGACACTTACCAATGCAGAAGTGTCTGAAGAGAATACAATTGTTCTTGCACTGTCTCCCGTACTCCACAAGCAGGAATAATGAACGTTATTCACACTGTCTTCCCATGCAGTTGACTCGGTCTGAACAACAAGCGACAACTCCTGTGTATCATATTGACAGATCTGGTAGGCATCCGCCTGAATGGAAACCTCTGGCATGGGAATCACCACCAATGTCAACAACACCGTGCTGTCACAACAATATTCGGAAACCATGTTGTTCACAAACACAGTATGATCCTCTGTCACACTGTCAATGTCAAAGCCATAACGATGATACGGCTGTCCCGCTCCGCACACCGTATCCATTAGCTGAAAATAATACATCGGTTTCGGATGAATAGTGAGTGAGAACGAAGCCACCCCACATGAATTAGTACCCGACACCAAAATATCTCCATCCACAGCTTCATCCGAAAATGTAATCTCCGCATGGTCACTTCCTTGCCCCGACAGCAGGTAAGCGCCTTGTGGCATCGTCCAGTTAATGTTTGTCAAACCTGACAAAGTATCTAACCAATAGGTATAAACTCCGCCAGGGCAAACATATTCCATACCATGGATACCATACAAATTGTTCGTGTTTGGCGTTGCCAAAAGGTGCAGCACAACAATGCTGTCGCAAGAGGCCCTTGAGATTGTATCTGTCAAAGTATAAACACCTTGCGCAACAGCAGGCAGACTAAATCCATAACCATGGTAATCATTGCCTGCGCAAATCGTGTCATAAAGGTCAAAAACAGCTTTGGTCACAAACAGTTCCGCCACGTATGTGCTGTCGCAATCCAAATTCGGAATATCCACTGTCCGGGTCAAAGTTGTTGGTCCTTCGGTATTGGCCATATAATCAAAGCCATGCGCCATATAATGCGTACCCTGGCACACCGTGTCATAATACACCATATGCTCACCTTCATGGATTACCAACTGAGAATAAATGGTGGTACAATGCTGGCCATAACTGTCATACATGAAGATGGTCATTGATACCGGGAAGATTCCCCCTGTCTCATAATAATGTGTAAAGTGCATTCCATTGTAGTTGTCATAGCTGTCACCAAAGTTCCATACTACACTGTCGCACTGATAATTCACCGAAGCGTCAAAAGTAATGGTCTCGTAGGTGCAGAAGTTATTGTCTTCCAATTCTGTACTTATCACCTGATTCACATACATATTCTGACTTAACACCGCTGCCTTCGAGCCGACCGAGTAGGCGTATGTTTCGCAATGACCGGTACCATACACATGCGCCACAAAGCCCTGGCTACTGTTCAGCGTATGAGTGCCATTGTTAATATGCAAACGAGCATAGGAGAAAGCAGGATTGGAGGGAACTGACTGAAACTGACTGGATACACTGACATTATCACATGTAACGGAAGACACAGAAGTGGAAGGCACTATAACATTCACATAATGCGACGTAATGTTGGTGCTGTTGAATGTGGAGAAGGTGATTTCCTGAATGCGCTGCTCCAACGGTGAAATCCACACCATAGAAGGATCTCCTCGAAAATCAGCATGAGGGTTGACTTCCCCTCCAACAACATATAAATACACAGCGCAAGCGTTGTTCGCTTCAAGAAAGCAGGCCCTTTCTCCCGAAGTAAGACGGAACTCGTAAGAACGATTGGCTTGCAAAGTCGTCAGATAATTCCCGTTCTTGGTGATGACAGTATTGTCAGCAGAGGCAGTGATCTTGACCCTATCGTATGGCATACCCACGGTATTTGTAACCACAAACTGATGTCCCCAAAAATGAGTACCAAAGGCCTGCTCCACAACATGGTCGCACCAGCGGTTTCCTTCAGGTATGTTGGCACACACATTCCCGTTAAACACGGCAACAGGCTTGGCAGCATCCAGTGACTCGATGGTGGAACCCGACAAGTCACCATTAATCCCGTTATACTTGGACAGCACCTGATAGGTTTGTCCTGCGTTCAACGTCACATAATAGGGAACAAAAGCAGGACGATTGTCAATGGTGGACTTCGATGGAGTTATCTTCACCGTTGTACCGTTTTGCGTGGCAACAATCATAAACTCCGAATTGATCAGAGGTGTATAAGTTTGCACCACATATTCGGAGGAAAGGGCGGGTTCTGGCAGCACATTGGTCACATCATAGGTGTAGTCCTCAAAGTTTGAGGCATACAGTGAGATATTCTCAGTAGCAGTCACCAACAAACCATAATTACCCACTGCACTGGCATCACTGCAATAAGCCTGTACATTGGGAATCGACACTTGAGTAGTATGGTTTGCCGCAACAGAAAAAGACCTGCTCCACCCTGTATTCGGATTTGTGATGGTTCCCGTACAAGCGGTCTGTGCAGATACCAACAACGACAATGATGGCGAACCTGTATAATTCTTCATGAAAGACACCCAGAATCGCTGACCTGCTGTGGAAGGCGAGCCCAAAGTGTTCTCCACCGATTCCGTGGGATCCACACAGATAGTGGCCGTATCACTCCATGGGCAGTCGCCATCCCAATAGGCGGTTGCCGTGTAACAAGTAGTCACCAAAGGATTCACAATCACCGTGTCAGTAGTCTCGTTACTATGCGACCACCGGTAATGCTGTCCGCCCGTAGCAACAATAGTGGTGATGTAACCGCACTGGGCATTCATTTCTGTAGTGGCAGTCAAAGAAACGGAGCGTTCTCCCGGTTGCAATTCAAAAGCACCCTGATCAACGACTCCCTGACAAGGAATACGTTCCTCCATTTTCAAATCATACATCCATACAACATATTGGTTATCACCAGCATTCACTGCTGGGGATGTTTCCGCCAGATTGAAATCCTCAGCACTTACAAACACATTGTCCATATCTTGCAGCAGATTGCTATGGTGAACACTCGTTGCATTTGCGTTGGAAGTGACACCTGTATTGTTGACAACAATATTGTTGTATAGTAACAATTCTCCTCCATCTTCCTGAAAAACTGTATAGGTGTCAAAAGTATCTATCACGGGAACTTCAAATGCTCCCACATCAACCGCCTCACCATACACTCGTTTCACTCCACAAAAGTCCAACAACCATGAAACACATGCGTCGGAACCAGCATCAACCGCCGACGAGTTGTTATTTATGTTAAAATTCGACTGATCATCCACAAAGATGCCTGTTTCTTCTCCTGTTATATTGTTTTGGGGAACGGATAATACATTGGTCACAGAATCCACATTATTGTTGAGGATGAGATTGTTGCATAGCGTCAGTGTCCCCGCCCCGTCATGATACACGGCAAACGTCGGATCCTGAGCAAAAGCCTGAGACACTGTCAGGAGTATAACCAGCGTGAACAAAACCCTAATTTCTCGTTGAAATATCATACTATCAAATATTTTCACTAAATTCAATTCCATCATTTTTTTTGCCCGCCCGCTATCGCATGGCGGGCTTTTATCTTTTATAAGGTCAAATTGTTGCGCCCGCTGACGCATGGCGCAACAATTTGGAATAATTTAATCGCGGACGCAACGAACCGACCTGCCGTAGTACATGTAGTTGCCGCTGTAGCGGTAAACTCCAGCCGTACCTGAGGACAGATTACGACCCCACGCGCTGCCAACATTGTTCTGCGTAGCCGACCAGAAGTACGCTCCGGAGCCGGAATTGTAGGAGCCATTATAGTCGTAGCCGCCTGCAGGCAACGCACTGAAACCTGTGGCGTTGTTAGTGCTTTGCGAATTTCCCACAGCACATGTTCCGGTACTACTGGTCCAATTACTGGTACTTGCCAAGGCCTTGGCGATATTTTCCGGGTTGTTCGAACAATAATACTGGCTTTGGCTGCTCACATAGTCGGTAAGCTGGCTCCACTCCGCATCACTCGGAACATGCCAACCATCGGGACAAATCCCCTGTACTCCGCTGGGATTGGCACCACTTGAGGAAGAATTACGCATGACCGCCTTCCAGTTGTACAAATAGCCATATACAGACACAGTGCTACTGTTGTTGGCAGGATAGTAGCGATAAGCTGTTGTGGTGCTGGTACTGCTGCCCAAAGCGATGCTCGTGCCATTGGCATAGTGCGTGGTGCGCAGGTTCTCTTTCATCCAGCACTGACTGCCAATTTGGACCGTATTATAGGTATTGCCGTCGTAATCACTAACAGTTGGTGCGCCATTACAAGGTTGTCCATTTTGCAAAGTAGTAAATGACACCTCGTTTCCATAAGCGGTTCCCGCACCATTCGTGGCATACGCCCTTACATAATAGGTCGTGTTAGGGCTTAGTCCTGTGAGATTGCTGGTAAAACTCCCTGTTCCTGTACCATTGCTTGTGTGACTGTCACTAATCGTTGGATTATGCGAGGTGCTCCAGCAAACACCACGGGCAGTCACTGAGGAGCCCCCGTCGGAGGTAACGTTACCACCGCAGGATGCTGTGGTGGTAGTAATGTTGGCAACATTATTGGTTATCACAGTTGGTTGGGTGTAAACCGTCACGGTAACACTACTCGTACCAGTGCAGCCGTATGTGTTGGTACCCGTCACCGTATAGGCAGTTGTGGACGTTGGATGAACAGTGACACTGGCACTTGTGCCAATGGTGCTGCTGTCTGCCGCCCAAACATAACTGCTGGCACCAGATGCTGTCAGCGTTGTGCTGTTACCGTATGGAATCGTAGTGATACCTGTAATGCTTACGGTCACACTATTGCAATTGGTCGTGAAAGTTCTCTCTTCCCCATAAGCTGTTCCTACGCTATTCGTGGCATACGCCCTCAAATAATAGGTCGTGTTAAGGCTTAATCCTGTGAGATTGCTGGTAAAACTCCCCGTGCCTGTACCATTGCTTGTGTGACTGTTGCTAATCGTTGGATTATGCGAGGTGCTCCAGCAAACACCTCTGGCTGTCACTGAGGAACCCCCGTCGGAGGTAACGTTGCCACCGCAGGATGCAGTGGAGGTAGTAATGTTGGCAACATTATTAGTTATCACAGTTGGTTGGGTGTAAACCGTCACAGTAACACTACTCGTACCAGTGCAGCCGTATGTGTTGGTACCCGTCACCGTATAGGCAGTTGTGGACGTTGGATGAACAGTGACACTGGCACTTGTGCCAATGGTGCTGCTGTCTGCCGCCCAAACATAACTGCTGGCACCAGATGCTGTCAGCGTTGTGCTGTTACCGTATGGAATCGTAGTGATACCTGTAATGCTTACGGTCACACTATTGCAATTGGTCGTGAAAGTTCTCTCTTCCCCATAAGCTGTTCCTACGCTATTCGTGGCATACGCCCTCAAATAATAGGTCGTGTTAAGGCTTAATCCTGTGAGATTGCTGGTAAAACTCCCCGTGCCTGTACCATTGCTTGTGTGACTGTTGCTAATCGTTGGATTATGCGAGGTGCTCCAGCAAACACCACGGGCAGTCACTGAGGAGCCCCCGTCGGAGGTAACGTTACCACCGCAGGATGCTGTGGTGGTAGTAATGTTGGCAACATTATTGGTTATCACAGTTGGTTGGGTGTAAACCGTCACGGTAACACTACTCGTACCAGTACAGCCGTATGTGTTTGTGCCCGTCACTGTATAGGCGGTTGTGGAAGTTGGATCAACAGTGACACTGGCACTTGTGCCGATGGTGGTGCTGCCATCATCCCAAATATAATTGCTGGCACCGGATGCTGTCAGTGTTGTGCTATTACCATATGAAATCGTAGTAGAACCTGTGATATATATGGTCACACTATTGCAAGTGGTCGTAAAAGTCCTCTCTTCCCCATAAGCTGTCCCAACACTATTCGTGGCATACGCCCTCACATAATAGGTTGTGTTAGGAATTAATCCTGTGAGATTACTGGCAAAATTCCCTATACCTGTACCATTGCTTGTGTGGCTGTTGCTAATCGTTGGATTATGCGAGGTACTCCAGCACACTCCGCGGGCAGTCACTGATGAGCCCCCGTCGGAGGTAACGTTGCCACCGCAGAATGCAGTGGAGGTAGTAATGTTGGCAACATTATTGGTGGTAACAACGGGCAAAACAATAGCAGTGTTCTCAGTAATGGTATTGTTCGTCAGAATGCCGTCGGTGCCAGCCACCCCGGGACCATTGTTTGCGGAATTGTACGCCACCACACAGTTCAGCAGAAAACCATTGTTCTGCACGTATGCCCCACCACCCTTACCATTGAGTCCATCAGCATTGTTTAGGGCCGAGTTGTGTATAATGGCACAATGCTGCACTGTACCGCCATTAATCAGCACCCCACCGCCATTGCCATTCACCGCCCCATGGGTAATCACACAGCCCTCCAGTTTTCCACCAGCATTCACCGTGGCCACACGCGAGGCGTTATTGCCATCCAATATCGTACATAAAGTCGCTTGAGTCCAATTGGTGTTAATGCCGGGATAATGCCGCTGCGTGGTGTCGGTACCTGAAGAAATTGAGGCATATCCACCTGTCACCGTTACCCCATAAGGAATCGACACATTGGCACAGGTATAATTGCCTACCCTCATGTAAATGTGTGTGGTTCCGCTTGCCGACTCCAACGCACCGGCCAAAGTCTGCTTGGCATTGCTCCACGAGGTGCCACTGTTGCTGTCGTTGCCTGACGGTGACACGAAAATGGCCGTCTGTCCGAACAACCCAACAGTAAAAAAACAAAGAAGCACTATCAAAGGCAATTGTAAAAAACAGGCATATAGTTTTCGCATAGTATTCTGAATTTAGTTATTTTATCATTTGTACATTTACCCTTCATGGCAATAACAAAGCCTCTCCTCCGACAAATTCTCAACGGGGTTTTCCCATTCTGTATTTTTCATAAATCCCGCTCCTAGAAGTTTCATTATCAACGTTCTGTTCTTTACATCATTAATCACGGAGACAACGGACAGAATAACCCCGCATCTTGTTGCCATAGTTAGTGAGAACTGTAGGAGCAGTATTACGCAAATAACGAATTAACGCAGTCGAAGTGTTCTCGGTAGCACTCCAGAAATACGCATAATAGCTGAAATTTGCCTGGTAATCACCCGCTGGCATTGCACCAAAGCCCGTAGCATTATTGTTCGTCATATTACCAACAAAACAGGTACTTGATTGGCTACGCCAACCTGTTGTTGAGGCTAATGCTTTAGCTATATAATTTGTGTTTCCTCCACATGTATATGCAGGAACGCTGCTAACATAATCAGTCAACTGTGTCCACTCTGCATCACTCGGAACATGCCAGTTTGTCGGACAAATTCCCTGTACTCCACTAGGATTTGTCTCGGAGGAATTGGCACCATACATAACAGCGTACCAGTTATATAAATAACCATATGCACTTACATTGGAGCTACTATTATTGGGATAATAACGATATGGTGTTGTGTCGCTTGTATTAGAGCCCAACTCTATACTAACTCCATTCGAATAATGCGTGGTTCGCAGATTTTGTTTCATCCAACATTGATTGCCAATTAGAGCCGTGTTATATGTATTGCCATCATAGTCAACTACAATAGAAGCACCCGGACAAGGTTGTCCATCTTGTAATGCAGAAAAAGACACCTCATTCCCATAAGCAGTACCTATGCTATTCGTAGCATACGCCCTTACATAATATGTCGTGTTAGGATTTAACCCTGTGAGATTACTGGTAAAACTTCCCGTGCCTGTACCATTGCTTGTGTAACTGTTGCTAATCGTTGGATTATGCGAGGTACTCCAGCACACTCCACGGGCAGTCACTGAGGAGCCCCCATCGGAGGTAACGTTACCACCGCAGGATGCTGTGGTGGTAGTAATGTCAGTAACATTATTTGTAATCACAGTTGGTCTGGTGTATGTAATCGTCACAGTAACACTATTCGTACCAGTACAGCCGTATGTGTTTGTGCCCGTCACTGTATAGGCGGTTGTGGAAGTTGGATCAACAGTGACACTGGCACTTGTGCCGATGGTGGTGCTGCCATCATCCCAAATATAATTGCTGGCACCGGATGCTGTCAGTGTTGTGCTATTACCATATGAAATCGTAGTAGAACCTGTGATATATATGGTCACACTATTGCAAGTGGTCGTAAAAGTCCTCTCTTCCCCATAAGCTGTCCCAACACTATTCGTGGCATACGCCCTCACATAATAGGTTGTGTTAGGAATTAATCCTGTGAGATTACTGGCAAAATTCCCTATACCTGTACCATTGCTTGTGTGACTGTTGCTAATCGTTGGATTATGCGAGGTGCTCCAGCAAACACCTCTGGCTGTCACTGAGGAACCCCCGTCGGAGGTAACGTTGCCACCGCAGGATGCAGTGGAGGTAGTAATGTTGGCAACATTATTAGTTATCACAGTTGGTTGGGTGTAAACCGTCACAGTAACACTACTCGTACCAGTGCAGCCGTATGTGTTGGTACCCGTCACCGTATAGGCAGTTGTGGACGTTGGATGAACAGTGACACTGGCACTTGTGCCAATGGTGCTGCTGTCTGCCGCCCAAACATAACTGCTGGCACCAGATGCTGTCAGCGTTGTGCTGTTACCGTATGGAATCGTGGTGGAACCTGTAATGTTTACGGTCACACTATTGCAATTGGTCGTGAAAGCTCTCTCTTCCCCATAAGCTGTTCCCGCACCATTCGTGGCATACGCCCTCACATAATAGGTCGTATTAGGGCTTAATCCTATGAGATTGCTGGTAAAATTTCCTGTGCCTGTACCATTACTTGTGTGGCTGTTGCTGATTGTTGGATTATGCGAGATGCTCCAGCACACACCTCGGGCAGTCACTGAGGAGCCCCCGTCGGAGGTAACGTTACCACCGCAGGATGCTGTGGTGGTAGTAATGTTGGCAACATTATTGGTTATCACAGTTGGTTGGGTGTAAACCGTCACGGTAACACTACTCGTACCAGTGCAGCCGTATGTGTTGGTACCCGTCACCGTATAGGCAGTTGTGGACGTTGGATGAACAGTGACACTGGCACTTGTGCCAATGGTGCTGCTGTCTGCCGCCCAAACATAACTGCTGGCACCAGATGCTGTCAGCGTTGTGCTGTTACCGTATGGAATCGTGGTGGAACCTGTAATGTTTACGGTCACACTATTGCAATTGGTCGTGAAAGCTCTCTCTTCCCCATAAGCTGTTCCCGCACCATTCGTGGCATACGCCCTCACATAATAGGTCGTATTAGGGCTTAATCCTATGAGATTGCTGGTAAAATTTCCTGTGCCTGTACCATTACTTGTGTGGCTGTTGCTGATTGTTGGATTATGCGAGATGCTCCAGCACACACCTCGGGCAGTCACTGAGGAGCCCCCGTCGGAGGTAACGTTACCACCGCAGGATGCTGTGGTGGTAGTAATGTTGGCGACATCATTGGTGGTAACAACGGGCAAAACAATAGCAGAATTTTCAGTAATAGTATTATTTATCAGTGTGCCATGGATGCCTGCCACCCCAGGGCCATTGTTTGCGGAATTATACGCTACAACACAATTCAACAAAAAACCATTATTTTGCACGTATGCCCCACCACCCTTACCATTGAGCTCAATATTATCAAGAGCCGAGTTATGGATAATGACACAATGCTGCACTGTACCGCCATTAATCAGCACCCCACCGCCATTACCGCTCACCGACCCATGGGTAATCACGCAACCTTCCAGCTTTCCACCGGCATTCACCGTGGCCACACGCGAGGCGTTATTGCCATCCAATATCGTACACAAAGTCGCTTGAGTCCAGTTAGCATTGGAGCCGGGATAACGCCGATGCGTGGTGTCGGTACCTGACACATCCACCAGCAGTACCATTCCCATCACAATTACGGTATCGTAACTAGCATAGCCTCCTTTCACCGTCACCCCATCAGGAATCAACACATTGGCACAGGTATAATTGCCAACCATCATGTAAATGTTTGCAGTTCCGCTTGCCGCCTCCAACGCACCTGCCAAAGTCTTCTTGGCATCACCCCACGAGGTTCCACTGTTGCTGTCGTTGCCCGACGGTGACACGAAAATGGCCGTCTGTCCGGACAAACAAGCAGTAAAAAAGGAAAAAAACGCTACCAGAATCAAATTAAAAAAACAACTATTTGATTTTTGCATAGTTTTCTGAATATGGTTATTTAATCGTTTATACAGTTACTCTTCAAGGCAATAACAAAGTATCCCCTTCCGCAGATTCCCGATACGGACTTTTACATTAATATCTCCGAAAAAAACATAAAAAAAAGCGCAGGAATCCGAGTTTCATCGCTCACCCCGCTCTTTTAGACTCTCGCATCGCCTTCCAACCGAGGATAAGCAATGCCGAAGCCCACGCTGTTGCATATTTAACGGGAATGGGGGTTCCCGTTTTGTGGGGTCACGGTACACCTCGACCCTCTACACATTAACGCAAAATACGCGTCATGCCTTGAATATACAAACCCATGGGCATTGGTCATTGCCTTACCGTGCGGTTGGAGAATTGAATTTGCGAGATTCAAAAGAGCCGCAGATAAGACGTTGACTCAACGCCTTTTTGTTATGTTTGTTGCCTGCCTTCCTCCCATCAGGAATCCAGGACAAACAACAAGGCAAAGATAATAAAAAAATTATAACATTGTACTTTATGCCAAGAAATAATTTTCATGCGCACGCCACAGCTTGACGGACATAAGTGTGCTAAAAAAGGAGTGCCACACCAGCCCTCCCTTGGTTTTCAGTCATGAGTTTTAGCAATGGCAAAGAATTATTCTTTTGAACACATCTTAGTAATGCAATCAATAGCGTCCTAAATATTTTTTTTTGAAAGATAAGGGCAAAGGTCGGGATTTTTTTCCGACCTTTGCGGTGAGAAAAAAAAACTTATCTTTATGACCGCAAATATAACACTTTTTGAGCAAGCAATAGCGACTCTCCCGAAAAAAACAATCAAGAGCATCATAAACAAGTGCAACTCCGACATGCTGCTGCCGCATTACGTCCTTATCACGGACGGGAAGAGGGGGGACAACACGGCTGCCAAGCAGATGCCCGTGGAAAGGGGGTCTGTGGTGGTGTCCGACCGCTATTACTGCGATTTCGAGCTTCTGAACCTTTGGGACAGCAACGGGGTGTTTTTCGTGGTGCGGCACAAGAGCAATCTCTCGTTCAGGAAGGTGATGGAGAACAACTTGCCACCGGTCAGGCATCAGAATGTGCTCATAGACGAGATTGTCGAGCTTACCGGCACTCAAACAAGCGGGAAATACCCCAAACAGTTGCGTCGCGTGGTCGTTTACAACGAGGAGAAGGGGTTCACCGTCGAGTTGCTCACCAACAACTTCACATGGGCGGCCAGTACCATAGGCGAACTCTACAAGTCAAGGTGGCAGATAGAGATATTCTTCAGGCACGTGAAGCAGCTGCTGCACATCAAAAGCTTTGTCGGCACGTCGCAGAACGCGGTGGAGATACAGCTTTGGACGGCCCTGATCACCATACTGATGCTCAAATATCTCCAGTTCAGGGCATCATACGACTGGAATCTGTCCAACCTCGTCGCATCGCTGCGGCTGAACACCTTCACCAAAATGGATCTCTGGAAATGGCTAAACGAGCCGTTCACTCCGCCACCCGACACGCTTGGCAACCCGAATGAGGGGGTTCAACTTTCAATTTTCTGATTTCTCTCCCACAAATGCCCTATTTATCGGAGAATAATATTTTTTGGAAATTTATTTAGGGCAGTATTGATCTACATGATCCTCCTGTTTCTTTTCAACAATTACCTGCTTCTCAATCTCGTTTCGAAAAAAAGGCGAAGGCAACATCAACCCAATAAAAAAAGCAATGAACAACAATCCATAGCGAATGAGTCCATCTTTATGTTCCAACATCCATTCTTTCATTGAACAAAGCCCTCTTAACTTGCTTTAGTACGAGTAATTATGTTTCTTTAATTCCTGCATAAAGACCTCTGGTGTTCGAATAGAGTTTCGTTTACCATAATGAACGTCTCCGGCATCAGCGATGTCCATCACGAATGAGGTGCAATCATAATGTCCTACTCTATATTTAGGCACTTCTTGCTGAAGTTGTCTCAACTTCCTTGTCATAGCTTTCATCGCCTCTTCGGATACTTTTATTCGGCAACTATCTGTTGCATACTTCATGTCTGATGTGTAATCAAAAATATAACCCTCATCATCCAATATACCACCATGTAAAGAACTAAAACCAACAACTCCGACCTTCGGAATACGCACAAAAGTGTGTCCTGTTCGACTACGCCGTCCTGACGAAGTAATGGTACCTTTCTCCCACACATAAAAAGTAACATAACTATCGGGGTCTTCGTTAGATTCTAAAACATCCCAAACTTTTTGTTGAGACTGAAATGTTTTTGCAGGAGCATCCAGCACATATGGTGTAATTCGTGCCCCAAAACCTTTAGGAGAATTTCGATGGTGGGCTGCACACAAAGCAGGAAGAGAGAACTGCCAAACTTCATTGGGATTCAATTGAGCTTTTGCATTTGATGTGATGACAACATTTTGTGCATGAAGTTCGTTTACTTCAATAAGCTGTCCTTGTTCAAATTCTACTTCTTGATATATTTGAGAGATGTTTTTCACCTCCACCTCAACACACAATCCTTCGCCACCTGACCTGCTAATTATTTTTGCGGATTCAATTTTGACATGGCCATCAAGCACTTTACATATAACATTACAGTATGAGGATACATATCTTAAATGAAGTTGCGAAAGGGATAAAATTTTCAAGGTAATGGGATAAGTATATAAAGAATAATTATAACCTGCTCTATCCGCACACATTTCCCCTATCAATTTGACTCCACCGACATTGTCGTAATTATAACATTTTCTCATATTAGGGGATATATTACATACAGCTCGTTCCATTGTGGTTTGTTCCGGAATAGTTACAATTTGCGAAGTATAAGACCAAATATCACACACCTGTTGCAAATATTTTTCAGGTTGCTCTGCATATTTTGGAGGGTCAGAAGCAGATTGGCTATTAGAATTCATGCTTGTTTTTCCTCCGACAAAACTATAGGACGGATCTTCACCACTATTCCCTCCACCTAATGGAGGGGGACTTGGCTTATTATTACAAGACCAAAAGGATAATGAACAAAATATAAAAAAAAGTATGGTATGTACGGTTGTCTTCATGGCAAAATATTATTGCTGATATTCTGACATCTGCCGTAATTTTTTCACTATCGGCCGATATATATATAACTCTTTTACACCTGCTTTATCGTTATTACTATCATTGCTGCCATCTTTTGAGTAAGAAACGGTCAGTTGATACGTATCATTGGCAGAGAAAGTATGATTGTACGTGCCCGATCTAACACCAGACTCTTTAATCAATTGCTGCGCAGAAAACCCATCTCTTTTCAACGATATTTTCAGAAAGTCATAACCACTTTCTGATGAAACAAAATAGGAGAGATGAAGCTCGTCGCCTGCATACGCATATAACGAATAAGTAACCTGAGACGTTGAGTTCGGCTGTTTATGATTTGTAGATGTCCACGTGTCAAAATATGTGTATAATGGTATCGTGTTTTCAAGTTCATCATGAACATCTCTCAACTTTTGTTTTATCAAATTGTTTTGCCTTACAAGATTTATGGAATCAGACGTGAGTGATTCTATATGCATGTTTTTATTCTGAACCTCCTCGTTAAGATGTTTAATCTCTTCAGACTTGTTCTGAATGATTTGTATCTTATCCTGTGCATAGAAATAAAAAACAACACCACCAACAATAATCAACACCAATAAAAATACGACCCATTTTATCTGTTTTTTTTGTCTTTCCAGAGAAGTAATTTCATCTCTCTGTTTGGAAATAGTTTTGTTTAGCGCCTTTATTTCAGCATTTTGTAATCTCAACTTATGTGCATATCCTTGTAATGCATCTGCATCATAATTTTCCCCCTTAAGAACTCGAATATTAGAATAGTTTTTAATTGCATCCTTAGCTTCTGTTATCTCATCAAAAGTAAAGACCTTCCATTCTGCATTTGAAATAGAAAAGTTCGCTGGTGGTAATTTTTCCGCATATTTGCCCAATGAGGAAAGTTTAATATTCAAATAATCTGACACCCGTTGCAATTCCTCTGTATTGGTGTATAGTTGATTAACTTTAGTGGTAAGATAGCCATCGTTTGTAAATTCGAGCAATTCACCCTTGACGACTATATTCGTAATGGCATCCTCAAAAACATCAAAAAGATAAGTAAAGTCTGTAATTAGAATACCGTTGAACACATAACACAATCCAATAAAGGTACCTGCAGAGCGTGATATTTCTCGAGTATAAATATAATATGTAAGAGCTCCTTCACGACGATACACCAGTTCTGACGCGCTCTTGCGTGATTTGGAGACCAAAGTAAACATATCTCGAGTATAATTGTCAGGATATTGAGAATATCCACTAGCAAAATTGCCAAAAATGTATATAGTTGCTTTCATAAAAAGAGAAAAAAGAGGAGAGCGTTTATTTGCGTCCTCCTCTTTATTAAAATTCATTTAAGATAAAATCTAATAATACAAGCATCATCATCCACACTAAATGACTCCACATCTTTCAAAGCTCCATTACCAAGCAATAGCGGAGCATCTTCATTCTCAGAAATGGATGCTTTTACGTTATAACACACGTAATCACCAATTTTCAGTTTTTTCAAATTGATGACCGCCTCATTAATCACAGTGCCATCTGCAATTTGCGCTTGTGTAATACCAACAATGTCATCTTCGGTGATATAGCCATGCTTAACCAATGTAGCAAGTTCCAAAATAGATATGGACATGCCTGAACAGCCAGTGTCAAAGATCATCGGAAATTCAGCACAATCATTAACTTTAACTTGAATTATACGGACACCGTCCTGCTTCTTGAATGGCACTTCAACCATTTTAGCATAGTCATTATCGCCATAATAACTACTACTAGCCAATGGTTCTGGCTTCGCTTTTTTGCCACCACAAGAACAAGTTACAATGACAAGAAACAGACAAAGCATGCTCTTTAATACAATTACAGATTTCATACTATTCTGTTGCTTTTTTTATGTTGAATTTTTTTGTCACTTTTGAACCACCTTTAGGAGTGTAAGAGATTGTAGCATGAGTAGCCCCTTTACCAGTATCTATTGCTTTCACTTTTATTGTTCGATCATTTTTGTTATTTGGAGCAGAGAAGCCATCAACCCCCCATGTTCCTTCACCATCATAGCCCGAAATAGAGAAGGTATATTCTTTATCTATTTCCACCTCAGTTACTTTCGGTTCCATAATGATTATAGGACTGCTTGTAGGTTTTGATGCCTGTGTAATTTGGATTGTTCGAGGTTCACAAGTGCAATTAGTCGCAACATAGTTCAATGTTACACTTCCATTCCCATTAGGTTGAATCGTAATCTGTGCGTCTGTATCTTTTCCTGACTTAATAGTTGCATTTTCTATTTTCCAACTTCCTCCCCCAGAATATTGCTGAGTCCCTTCTTTGATAGTAATGGGATAGGTCTTATCAATAGAAAGAGGACCACTACCGGAATAGCCTGCAATATCTATTATCAAATTATGAACAACAGTAGATACCGGCTCTGACGGTGTTGAATTTTCACTTAATTGAGCAATTTCAGCCTTCAGTTGATTGTTTTCTTTAACAAGTGCGGCCAATTGTTCATTTAATTGCGAAATAGCTTCACTTGAGCCTTTAGGGTTTTTGAACAAAGTAACTACACAAAGTATAAGTATCACCATAGACAATGCACAACCAATCAACCCCAATCTGAAAATTTTGTGTCCAAATTCAGGTTTCGGAGGCTGAGAATCTTTTATTCTAAAATAGTCTGCCAATGCGGTTATTGGCTCTTTTATGTTAGATGCCAATTGTGTTAGTTCTCCATTCTTTTTCAGTTGCTTCACCTCCTGTTCTAAAGCCGATATTTTGGTGGATTGACTATTGACAGTAGTGTTAAGAGTACTTATTGTATTTTCTTTTTCAGCAATAATTTTGTCTTTATCAGCTAAAATACTGCCACCTTTACCTTCCGCATCCTGCAGTTTCTTTTTATAATCCTTTTCTAAATTCAGCTCATAATCGGGAGAGAGAACAACTTTGGAGTATTTCTTTATGGAAGCTAACACGGCCAGATCCCCAACATCAGCAATGTTACCATTAGGAGCAGCAGTGATAGGGTGAATGAATGTTGAATCTATATCCAAAAACTTGGTAGGCACACAAGCTGTCTGAACAAGTTGAACAAGTGCTTGTTGAGCTTTCTCTATTTCTGCGGATTTTATTGCAAATTTAGTAACAAGATATTTATAACCATCGCCTGAAGGAGCTAACAAAGCGCCCACAAAATATCGATTAAACAACATGTCAAGCAAGCTATAAATATGTAAAGCACCTTGATAATACTTATCAACACGAAGTGTAAGCCCAAAATAAGAACCAGAGCGACCACCAGCTCCGATCAATCCCTTATATCGAAGATAAGTGTAATAAGCATAGGCTTTGCCACCATTTTTTTTCGTTTCGATTATAAACTTGACAGACTCCGTAGAATTGTCATAAAACAACCCCATATTTGTCTGTTCTTCTTTTATCCCGTAATAGTCTTGACCATCAGGGACTCCATGTACTAAAAGTTCTACATCTAACATAATCTTATCCTCTTACTTTATTTAATATGATGTTCCAAAGACGATGCGGGAACACATCTGGTCCCGGTTCAAACAATGATGTTCCGTCAGCAGCAGGAGAATAGTCTCCTGTTTGGAATATCGTAAAATCCAATTTATATGGGGCAAACCATCTCACTATAGGAGTCGGATTTTTGAATGGTTCAAAAATATTTGTATATAAATCACGAATATTTTTGCGAGCTAAACTCATGTGCGCATTCCCGCTATTGTCAATCAAAAAATCGGTTTTGTCTATTTTGTTGTAAACAATGATGGTTTTATCCCTCACAGCCATCTGTGTTTTTAACTTCTTTATTCTGTCAACATAATTCAATCGATCTGATTCATTTTCCCAATCCGGTTCAACCATTATAGCCCATATTTTACGATTCCTACTCGCTTTTATAGCATTAAAGTACCTTGGGAAAGGACTTTTGGGAACTTTGGGATTAAAATAATACTCTCCTGGAGCTTCCAATATCTGGCAAATGGTTCTTCCGTTTTTACTAACCTTAACCAGCATAAAACTAATCTTGTTCGTTGATTTTGCGGCATCATCTTGATTCATCATTATATCAAAATTGTCGCAAATCTCAGAATAATTGGCATCGTATGTGGGACGGAAAGTCCGAATAGGCGTAATAGTATAACCGTTTTCTCGTAAAAAACGAGTCAAACGCACTAGAGTCATTGTTTTTCCACAGGCGGGAGGTCCAAACAAGACAACAATTGGCGCATCCTTATCAGCAATTGTCACGCTAATTTTATTCGGATCTTTTAATTCTTCAGTTGTCAGTCCCATAATTTTATCACTTGGCGGAAGTAGTTCATCTTCCGTTGCTTTTTGGGACTCCGGACTTGGACCAGCAAGAGGCTGTTCCTGAATGGGTTCTTGTTGCGGTTCAATAGAGGTAATGGGAGTCGGTTCCTCTCCAATAGTAACTTGTGCCATAATATTACTGTTTTGTATTAATAAATTAATATGTTATTCTTCTTTTTTGAAAGCAATATCAAAGAACGCAAAGGCTGCAATATCTACAATGATTGAAAGTAGAATCCAATACCAAAGTGTATAATCCGTACCTTTGAATTTTCCTTTGAAATAGTCTCCCCATACTTTTGTCACTTTTACCAGACGGTCGGAACGATACACTTTTTCATCATAGGTATATATTCCATTAAATTGTGATTCCAACTCGGCATAGGCAACACCTATGACTTTACGAGCATTTTTCAATACGCTTTCCTTATCGTATTGATCATCATCCAATTGTTCAAGTGTGGCTTTTATGTCATGACGAAGCGGGGCAACATTTTTCATCTTTTCTTGAAAATCCTCCAATGCTTGAGAGACTTTTGCTTCATGCTGCTGTTTCTTTATGTCAAGTTGCTCCTTAACAGCCTTATCATAGTACTCACAAACTTTATTCAACTCTTTTTGGGTATTGTTACGAGCTTTGATACGTGCTATTGTACCTGTTTTCAGCCCAAGTAAATCTTCTGTGTCAACGATACGGGCTTCCGTTTTTTCTGCAGTCCCTGGATTCTGGAAATCATTAATCTCACGTTTAATTCCTGCGAGAGCATTAAGAACATCCGCTTCATATTTATTCCATTCAGCATTGTATGTTTCAAGGAAAACATTTTCACTTGACAACTTTTGGAGTTCACCATCAATATGCTTGAGTTCTTTAATTGCTGTGTTTTTCGCCATTTGCTTATAAAAATAGGTATGGGCATTGGTCGGCATACTAAAAAAAATCCAAAGTAATAATACACCCAATAAGCCAATAACGAACTTCACTCTTCTATGCTCCATGTAAATATTTTGATTAAAAGAATTAATAACTAACATTACGCATATAGAAGTCAATACATATAATCCAACAACGGCAATCCAAAACACCCATTTAGGTATTTCTGCATGCTCCAATGTCAAGGATAATGACTCAGTCGTTGACCAGCAACTCACAGCTGCAAACGCCGTAAAAGCAACGAGTGAAAAAATCTTCAAAAATTTGTTGTCGTTCATAAAAAAATTTTTTTTAGTTGATATTTTAATTAATGTTGCAAAATTATATTCTCTTATCCTTATTATATTGCATGCGCTTTCGGATCTTCTCCCCACGCATTACTACCATGCTCACCTTCAGTGCAGAACCATATTAACATAAGGATGACGCCGATTACCGGAATGAGGATAAAAAGATAGTTCCAGCCACTCTTGCCTATATCATGCAAACGTCGTACTGCGACAGCCAAACCAGGAATAAAAACTGCCAGTGAGTAAATAATTGATAACACAGATATCACCGATGAGCCTTTGGAAAGAAGATTAAGCACAAAAAACACTAATGAAATAAGAATGTTAAACAGGGCAAACATCCAGTACTCGGTTCTTCGTGCACGTCCACCAAAATCAGCATACTGCTTCAAACATTTTAAATACCAATTCATAATTTTACGTTTTTTGGGGGTTATATTAGATTCTTAATTATAAGCGTTTCTATATTACCTACAAAAACAAGTGACACCCATCCAATCCTTCAATTTCCAACACTTGTTTTTTTTTCATTTTGCAAACATACACATTAATTTCTTTCCCTATTCTACATAATATTGTTTTTTTAAATTTTCGGCAAAAATATGATTTTATTTGATACAAACCAGCAGATTTCAGACAAAAAACATCACACTAATTCATAATTTGTGCTTCTTCCTCCTTCCGCATTTTTCTTTAAAACTCCTTTGCCAATCAAATCGTTTATGTCATTCAGAGCAGTGTCGTTTGAGCATTTCGCTATTTTCGCCCATTTGCTCGTGTTGAGTTTTCCGAAAAATCCGTCAAAAAGCATGTTTATCAGTTTCTTCTGACGCTCATTGAACTTCGTTTCAGAATGTTTTTTCCAAAAACCGGCTTTCCGCAGAACCGACGACAGCGTATCACTCGTGGCTTTTATCGAATGTTCCAGACAATCCAAAAACCACAGCAGCCATTCGGTTATGTCGCCTTTACCTCTTTGAGCAGATTCCAACACTTCATAATAACGGTTTTTGTCGAGCTGTATCTGATTCGACATGCTGTAAAACCGTCTCGATGTCTCATCCGCCCTCGACAGCAGCATCTCTGTCAAAGCCCTGGCGATTCTGCCATTCCCATCATCAAACGGATGAATTGTGACAAACCACAGATGCGCTATCGCCGCCTTCAACACACTGTCATTAGTATTATCTTCGTTAAACCATTTTATAAACCGATCCATCTCCACAGGAACTCTTTCCGGCTCAACAGCCTGATAATGAACCGTCTCAAACCCCATCGGACCAGAAACCACCTGCATCACATGCGTGCGATATTTAGCTACATCTATCGTATAGAGACCACTCATTCCGTTGGGAAACAGCACATTATGCCAACCAAAAAGTCTTTCATCCGTCAATGGTGCCATATAATTATGTGTGGCGTCAAGCATCATCTCCACAACTCCATCCACATATCTCGATGTTCTGACCAAACCTGCCGTTGGAATGCCCAACCATCGCGCTACCGACGACCTAACCTGTTCCAGATTAAGCATCTCTCCTTCAATCTCCGAAGATTTCACGATTTCAATTGACATGTTTGCCAACTGTGCTTCATTCTGCAATGAGAAACCCATCGATGACAACTCGCCAAGCAGACGTCCCTGCATTGCTCTGACTGCCGCCAATCTGTTCATCACCTTTGATGTGTCGAATGAAAAATTCCACCAATTTTCATATTCATGCAAATACATAACTCTATATTTTCGGCAAAAATACATATTTTCGTCGAATAACCGCCATATTTACCGAAAAATTTTCGGTAAATAATGAATTTATTCGCCGAACCCCGTCACCGTATATGACTTCACCCGCTGTTTGACAAGTTCGGCCTGACAAAACCGTTTTTCGCCAGATTCTCGCACCAGTTGATAATCGTTCTGTTCGTAACTTTAAGCTTTACTGCTATTTTTTCAAACTCTTCCGCAACTTATTTGTCAAAGACAGTGGCATTTTGTATGAACTGATACGATTCCTACATTCCTAAATCAAAAATATTCGGTTTTATTGGTGTCCGATAAAACTTTTTTTTGAGTGCAAAAAATAAGGGCTGAATTTCCAAACAGAAATCAGCCATTATTTCTGCTGTACTACAAAATTAAAAATAACATGGGCATAAGTACACATTTTAGCGGACAGCAATAAAACAAAAAAAGGATGGCTGAAATGACAACCATCCTTCAAAAATATTAGAAAAATTTGTTTATTCAACCATCCAAGTGTCACCACTATTGAGGAGGTCATCAACGCATTTGTACTTGCCGGTGGCCTTGCATTCGTCCATCTGGTCTTCATACAATTGCGTATATGAGGTTTTCTTCACATTTCTAATCACGCCAATGGCTACGGGAAGATCGCCGCTCATACGGGCCAGCATCATGTGAATACCGGTATCTTCTGTAGTTTCATCGTGAATCATAATGTCATCCATGGTAATGCCATTTTCACCGATAGTGACAGCTTCGAGGCAACGGCCGTTGAAACGGAGACCTTTGTTCTTGTCCTTACCGAAAATCATGGGTTGGCCATGCTTCAGGATGATGGTGCGGTCGTCACGAACAGCGCGGTCGGTGATGGCAGCGTGAGTCTTATCATTGAAGATCATACAGTTTTGAAGAACTTCAACAACACTGGTACCATCGTGTTTTGCAGCGCGGGTCATGATTTCAGTTGTGAGCAAAGGCACGCAGTCGAGAGCACGGGCAAAGAATGTGCCCTGAGCACCCATTACCAATTCACCAGGATTGAAAGGATAGTCGATTGTTCCGTAAGGTGAAGTCTTGGTAACCTGACCGAACTTGGTAGTTGGTGAGTACTGACCTTTGGTCAGACCATAAATTTCGTTATTGAAGATGGTGATGTTCAAGTCTTGATTACGACGAACGGCATGAATCAGGTGGTTACCACCGATTGCCATTGAATCACCATCGCCCATGTTTACCCAAACACTCAAAGCAGGGTTAGCCAATTTAGCGCCTGTTGCGATTGCGCAAGCACGTCCATGGATACTGTGAAAGCCATACGTATCAACATAATAAGGAATACGTGATGAGCAGCCGATACCGGAAACCATCAGGATGTTTTCTTTCTTGTGGCCAGTCTTCGGGAAAGTGGCAAGCAATGAGTTCAGGATAGCATGGTCACCGCAGCCTGGGCACCATTTCACCATCTGGTCGCTCTGAAAATCAGCTTTTGTATATTCGCAGTCCGCCTGGGGGACAAAATGTCTTTCTGCCATAACTTATTCTCCTAAAATTTTAGTGAAACAATTCTTTAATTCGCCAACCTCGAAAGGCAAGCCCATGATCTTGTTGTACTGATGCATTGGGCATTCGGGGAATTGGGTACGCAAATAGCCAGCAAACTGACCATTGTTGAGTTCGCAAACCACGATTTTCTTGTATTTGCGAAGGATGTCACCCGTATTTTTCGGCAGAGGACAAATATAATTGAAGTGTGTGTAAGCCACTTTCTTGCCTTCGGCGTTCATTTCTTCAACAGCCAGAGTCAGAGCTCCTGAAGTACCGCCCCAACCTACTACGAGCAGGTCGGCGTCGGGATTGCCAGTAACTTCCTGATCAGGAATATAGTTAGCCACACGGTCAACCTTTTCCTGACGGTTGCGAACCATCAAGGCGTGGTTTTCAGGATCAGTGCTCAATGGACCATCGGGACATTTTTCAAGACCACCGACACGGTGACTCAAGCCTTCCATTCCGGGGAGGGCCCATTCGCGTGCCAACGTCTTTTCATCACGACGGAAAGGACGGTAATTAGGATCGTTCGGAGTTGCCAAACGCGGTGTGATGCTCGGCAGATCAGCGACCTTAGGAATGCGGAACAACTGAGAGCCATTACCAAGATAACCATCAGTCAAGAGGATAACCGGAGTCATATGTTCAAGAGCCAACTTGGCAGCGGTATAAGCCCAATAGAAACAGTTGGCAGAACTTGAAGCAGCAACGACGATAAGGGGAGCTTCACCATTACGGCCATACAAAGCCTGATTCAAATCGCTTTGTTCGGTCTTGGTAGGAAGGCCTGTAGATGGACCACCACGCTGAACATCAACAACAACCAACGGGAGTTCGGTCATAACAGCCAAACCGAGAGCTTCACTTTTCAGCGACAAGCCAGGACCAGAAGTTGAAGTACAAGCCAAAGCGCCAGCATAAGAAGCACCGATAGCGGAGCATATACCTGCGATTTCATCTTCAGCCTGGAAAACTCTTGCACCCAATGATTTGTGTTTTGCCAATTCGACCATTACGTCAGTGGCTGGAGTGATAGGATATGAGCCGAGGAACAGTTGACGTCCCGAACGTTCAGAAGCAGCCAACAAACCCCAAGCCGTAGCAACATTACCGGTGATATTGCGGTATTTTCCAGCAGGCATCTTGGCATTGGAAACCTTCACAATGTGAGAATGGATGAGTTCCAGCTTCTCTGCATATTCATAACCTTCGGTCAAGACAGCCTTGTTCAATTCAACGATGGCAGGTTTCTTGGCAAATTTTCTTTCCAGATATTTTTCAGTCTGAGTTAAAGTCTTATTGGTGACATAGAAAATGATACCGAGTGCGAACATGTTACGGCATTTTTCCGTAGTCTTAAGGTCGGCGCCCTTTTCTTCGCCAATACGTTTGGTAAAGGACGTTACAGGGGCTTTTACGATGGTGTATTCTCGTTCAAGTTCATCTGTAAAAGGATTTGAAGTGTAACCAGCCTTAGTCATTGCTTCGTCGGTAAAAGTATCGATGTCAACAATAATAGTAGCACCTTTCTTAGCCCATTTTAAATTAGATTTGAAAGAGGCGGGGTTCATAGCCACCAAGAAATCGCATTTATCGCCGGAACTGTAGATGTGTGAACCGATATGTACCTGATAACCAGATACGCCAGCGATAGTGTTATGCGGTGCCCGAATTTCTGCAGGGTAGTCGGGGAAAGTGGCAATGTCGTTGCCGCCAAGGGCAGCCGCATCTGAAAACAGTGTGCCGGAAAGCTGCATTCCGTCGCCGGAATCGCCTACAAACTTAACGACCACACTATCCGTTTCGATAATTTGTTTAGCCATAAAAGTTTTTATTTTTTTGTTATTGATTGAATTAGTTTATTTCCTTTACTTCTGAATAATCATCTTCCTGCTCAATACGGCATCTTCAAACTGCAATGTGTAAACATAAGTACCTGCAGAAAATGAAGAAGTATTGATGTCTAAATAATTTTCACCATAAGCAGCGTGAATAGCTTCTGAATAGACTCGCTGTCCTGCGACGTTGAAGATTTCAATGACTGCGTTGCCCGACTTGGGAGCGACAAAGGTGATGCGAGTCTTTTCATCAGCGGGGTTCGGAACATTCTGCTGCAATACCAAACCGCCTTCCTTAACGTAATCTTCGATACCAACGCCACCGCAAGGATGAATAGTATAATGATCATTATAAGGATTGCAATCATATTCGAGATGTACCAGCACTTCGAAATCCATGAATGAAGCGCTCTGGAACACGCCAAATCCGTTTTCGAACGTATATTCCATTGTGTCACCAGGCATAAAATACTGGGGCACACCACCAATAACTTCTGCGTTCCAAGTTTCAGTATGTTCGCAAATTTCGTTACCCACTTTAAGACGAGCCGTGATTTCGAAAGATGAAACAGGAGCGCGGCCTGCATTTTCAATGGCAACAATCGGGTGAATGGTATCACCAAAGACAAGGCATTCACCTTCAGGATCCTGGAAGTTGGTAGGATAAATGATATCGGCAACACCGATGTCAGGAGTACCATTGGTGAAATATACATCATCAACAGCGATATCCATCAAACGGGTATGGCGAATGGTTCTGAATCTAACCTTTGCAACTTCGTCATTGTCAGTAAACATAACCACACGCTGTTTCCACTGATCTGTTGGCGCATTCTGCGTTGGGCCTGCAACAGAGTCAACAGTTACGAAGTTGTTACCCGTAGACACTTCAACAACCAATGATGCAGTAGCGTTAGCCGCACCCATAATGTGTTCGAAGTATTCCATCTGGATAGGATAACCATTGCGATAATGCAAGTCGATGCAGTTGGTCGTCAATGAAGCTGTCTTCGTCAAAGAAGTCTGATTGCTGATACCCGCTACAATAGCATATTGGTCCATATTGTTGGTTGTTGTATGGTCACCAGCAGGACCGGCCGTTGGATTATTTGCAGAAGCACCCATGTGAATATCCCAAAGATAAGTACCCGTTGTCGGATTAGGTGTCCAGAATGAAGTGAACGGAGACTCGGGATCAACGATGGTTTCATCGAAAGTTTCCAGGTGAGAAACCGTATCAACGGTAACGCTATTAGCCACAGAACAATCGGTTGACCATGAATTGTTGACAGCATATTCATCGGGAGTATAAGCCAATGCCGTTGTAATATGATAACTTCCAGAAGCACTCAAGTTGACGTTGGGGATAGTAAAGGTTTTGGTTTCACCTGGTGCAATAGTGCCAAACATAAATGATTCGGTATAAGTGCCATCAACAGCACCAGTTACGGTAGCCGTCAATGTCAAGGCGTTGGTTTCTGATAAGGTTTGCGCATTGACACCCGTATTCTTCACATAAACTTTGATATTGGCACGGCTATCGCGGCAAACACTACCAATAGGCTGCATATAACCTGTGATTGCCAAGTCGTTATCAAAAGCACCACGTATAATTACGGCATAGTCTTCGGTTTCACCCTGAGGATAGTAACCACAACCACTGGTAACGGCAGCCGGATTGGTTCCAGCACCGATAACACGCATCAAAGTCAAGCCTTCCGTTGCGGTAGCAGGAACAGTGAATGTACCGAAGCTGGTAGCTTTTTCAGGATGCTGAGCATCGAAAGCATTGGCATTGGTGATAGCCAAAACACGCTCTGCATTTGCACCCGTCACTTCCCACTGACCGTTTCTGTTGTAGTCGATGAAGACATACTTATAAACCTTTGTACCTGACGTGCCAGGGAATGCATTGGTAATGCTCATTTCGTAACTCTGGCCTTTGACAAAAACACCTGGAGCAACTGTATTGGCATAATTGGTATAGGTTACGTCTTCTGAAGTGCCAAATGGAGTCCAGTCTGCTGGAAGTGGTTCATTGTCAATACCTGCAACTTTAATGTTGGCAATGCTCGGACTTACAGCCGTAGTAGAGCCAGATTCGCAGATTTCTTTTCTCAACATAATTCTCAAAGTATCATTGCTATGGTTGTTATCTTGCGAAGCAGTTACAAATACTTTGAATTCTGTTGGGAAATATACATTCGACAAGTCGACATGCTGAGTAAAACTGTAGTTGACAGCATTGCCACCAGCAGGAACGGAAATAGGATTGGTAACGGTAACAGGAGTATTATCGGCTAACTGATAAGCCAAAGTATAGTTTGTTGCGGCCTGGCTACCGTGATTCTTCAATTTAATCGTAACCGTTTCATTGTTGGTATAAGCCGGGTCTGGAGTGATAGGATTGGTAATTTCAGCAACTTCCAAGTCGCATGGGGGAACTGTTGTGTTAATGGTAATAACACCTCTGTCTGCAGACTCACAAGCATAGCTGATGCTGAACTTTGTATTAAGACGAACCGTCGCCTGAGTGAATGAACCGGACAAAGCAGCGTCACCAGAACGGTGAACCACACGTTTATTATAGGTTGCATTAGGAACCGACGGAACGGTAGTCGAACGGAATGTCGGTGCTGAATAACCAAATGAAGTAGCACTGCCGTCATGTTCTGTAATCAGCAACAGACTGTTGCCATCATAATGGAAACCGCCAGGAATTACAAAGGTGTACCAACCGGCCTGACTGAAATCGAATGGACCTTCCACAATGACTTGTGCACCATTGGTAATGTTTGTCCAGTTATTGTTATAAGTAGAGGTAACCAAAGCTGGAGTCAAGTTTGGATAACCGCTGACTACCAAAGCATTATCGTTCTTCAAATACAACTTCATTGGAACTTCACCACTTGAAGCAGCTTGAACATAGATTTTAATCGTATCTATCACACCTTCACTGAATCCCAAATCATCCTTTGTATACATGATGATACCTTGTGAATGTTCTTTTGTGAAGTTGAAAGGCAGAGCCTGAGCTGTTGTACCCGCACCAACGGTGACATCACCAGCGAAATTTGGATCTAAAATACGACCACTGTAATAATAATGTGTCGGATTAGCCATAATTGGTGGAGTCGTAAATGATGTTCCCTGGGCAATTGCAGAGCCTCCAGTCTGTTGTTCATAGAAATAGAACTGATTCAAAATGGTAGAAGTTGGTGTAATAGTTGTAGTTTGACCATAAGGAGCGGTCACTGTGATATTCGCAGGAGCAGCTGGAGTGGCTGGCACATGCAAAGTTCCTGAAATCGTATCGTTGTTTCTGTAAACATACATACTTGAATTAACAGGATTAGAATATATAGTATAATTGTATATCTTATTTTGTGTAGCTGAGCCTAAGGTCACCGTATTGGTAAAGGTGATATCTTGGTCGGCAGAACTGTAAATAGGTTGGGCGATGGTATGCTGAACAGATTGAGAACCGGCACCTGTAAAGTCTGCTTTCAATTTGAAGGTGTTAGCCGGGATAGTGTCAGCCGTTGGCCAAGTATTGCTGACATTCACTTTCAAGTGAGCATCACTAACACCGCACTGGAATGAAAGTGGTTCAACAAGAGCATTGGTTGCCAAATCGTGCAACGGCTTTGCAATATCAATCTGATAACGCAGGTGTCGTGTTTCGCAGTTATGTCCCGTCGTGATACCATATACATAATAAACAGCAGTATCATAAAGGATAGGCGTCGTGTATGAGTATGGGTTTGTCTGAACCGTTGTAACAGTTCCTGTAGCCGCATCTTCATACATCCACTTTGTCAAAGTAGTATTCTGACGCTGGATTGTATAAGTATGCAAATATTCACCAGTAACTTCAATATCATCTGGAACTGAAGCCGTCTTCCAAGAGACCAAAGAACCAGTGATAGTATCGTTGCCACGGTATGCGGGAGTTCCAATAAGGTCGGTTACAATAGTATAATTGTAGGTAACATCCGCAGTCGGAGCTGACAAGTTCACGGTCTGTGTAAATGTCACATTCTTCACTTCATTAGGTGCGAAAGGTTCATTGACAATCTGTGAAACCGTCTGGTTATTGAATTTCGCCTTAACTTCAACCGTACCGGCAGGAATAGTATTGTTAATCAAGTTTCTAACTGATACCACAATATTTTCATCCAACAAAGTACAAGAATTGGTAATAGGTGACACCAATTCAACGGGTTCAACGTCATAAGTAGGCACGCCGTCAACAATTACCTGAACGGGTACTTTTTCACTCTGGCAGTCGGCATCCACAAACTGGAATTTCATATTTAGACGTCTGGCGTTTGTTGAATAGTTACCAGTAAAGTTTGGATTTGTATTTACTGATTTATACAAACATCCACCAGAAACAGAAGTAGAATTGAATTTAGGATATGTAGAAGAGCCTGAAGCTTCAGCGCAGCTGCTTCCTCCGCAATAGGTTTCGGTTAAAATCAACAAGTTTCCACCTTCGTATTGGAGTGGCGTTGGCAAGTTGAAATAATGCCAGCCTGTTGTTCCGAAGAAATAGTTACCGTCATAAATCAGCGTTGCCTGGGCGATTTCATCATCCCAAGTTGTAACTGACGAAGCTGTCAAAGTCGTCAAATCGGTGGGCATTACATACAAACGCATCGGAATGCCATCTTCTCCTGTTGCTTCATCGGTCACATACAAACCAATCTGTGTCAACTGACCAACGGCGCCGTTCAATTCATCTTCTTTATACAATAATTTACCACGAGAATAACCAGCGGTATAAACGAATGGCTGAGTAATATTATTAGCTGTTGTTGATGGTGTCAACGTGCCAACAGTCCTTTCATAGAACGTTGCAGGCGCACTTGTCACATAATAGGTAGTATCGAAATAAACATCAGGAGTTATGAAAGGATTGCCAACATATTGCAGTTCCCAAGTTTCATAACCCGCATTGGTGTACCAGAATTGAGCCGTGCTCGTAACACCAGAGACATCTGTGGCCGTCAAAGTGGCAGGTGTACGATATTGAGCATGGACGGGACTTGCTGCCGTAGGCATAGGCGCCTTGCCGTAAGAGATGACAAGTTGTGACAAGGTATCATTGAAACGCAAACGGTCGGTAGCCACAGAGTCAACCCAAACTTTCACATTGTAGTTATGATCTTCATTCACTGCATTATTAGTGAAATCATAAACGGTGTTGAAAGCAAAAGTAATAGTTTCGTGACTTTCGATAGCTTGGGTAATCGTTTCATTTACGACCGTGCCATTGTTAACCGTATAATGAATTGGTGTTCCCGCCGGAATTGCTGTTGTACCGTTGTTGGTAATGGTAACCGAAATATGTTCGTGACCCAAATCGCAGTTTGTATTAGGATTATCCAATGTTAAGATTGCCAATTCCGATGGCATATAAGCATCGACTTCTGCTCCAATCATTAAACGTCCATTGGTAGCAGGAGTATAAGTTCCATTGTTTAAGGTATAGAAAGTTCCGGTTCTCAAAGGAGCTTCTTCCTGAACGCCAAGATACGTACCGCCGTCCAGCATTTCAATACCAGCATAGAAATCCGTTGATGTACTTGTCAATGCCAAATTGTGGATATCGGCACTTACCCAAGTGTTTTCCATTGCAGCCGTAACCGTCATTTCTTCCGAACGTTCAATGACATTGCCATTGGCATCTGCCACGAAAAATTGGAAGTGTCGTCCGATATTGCTGTTATTTGCCGTATTGGTGATATAAGCCATGACTTTGCGTACAACCAGAGTTTCAGCAACCTGATAACGAGCAGTGTATGAAATATCATCAGTACCTCCAATGGCAATGGATGAATAAGTTACATGCTGTTGGCCTTGCAGTGAATCAACAGCGTAAGCAACGACATTCGGACTTGTGGTCATAAACCAATGACTTTCATTGTTATCGTTATTCATATCATCTTCACAATAAACCCGAACGTCATTGTCGCCAGAATTATACAAATGGGCACCGGGGAAGGTTACCACCATACTGCTACGGGATGCCAATGAAGGAACGGTAATCGTATCTCGATAAGTGTTAGCACCCGTGATTTCGAGCATCATCTTGAAGTTGGTCTTCGCATCTCTACCTTCATTGGTGATATTGGCCATAATGACAGGAGAAATTTCGTGTTGTACAGGATTCTGACCTAATGCCCAAATATCATTTACCGCCAAGTCGTTATGGTAGAAATTTCTAATGACGACACGGTCAATATTGATATTGTTCTTGGCATTAGATTTCGCATCAAATGCTATATATATACAACTTTGATTAGAATAGGGATCCAAATCCACCATGTATTTTTCCCAGGCAGGAGTGGTATAAGCGTTGTTGTAACGTTTCACAAAGGTTGACGAAGCTCCTGCTGAATTGACAGAGTTTACTGCAGTATAGGTCAAACCTCCATCCACAGAGACCTTAACGGTAATACCTTCTGTTGTGCTACTACCCGTGTTGTCATGAGCAAACCAGTATTCCAAAATAGGAGTGGTTGCACCTTGAAGAATGGTTACGGGCATAATAGCTCTTGATTCCGTACCCGAAACAAAATTCTTGGAATTAAAGAACAAACGACCTAAACCAAAGTTGGGAGCAATAGCTGGATTGACGCCAGCACCCGTTTCAACCGTCCAGTTACCGGCACCAGTCGTACTAATCTGTTCAAACTGCCAAGCAGGATAAAGATCTACAGAGGAGAAAGATTCTTCAAAATATGGGAAAGCTGCCTGTATTTCAAATGAGCCCGTCAACGTGTCATTCAAATGATTTGCATCGCCATTGATGGTGATATTGAAAACATAATTGTAGACCGTATTTGTCGTTACTGGGAAGTTGGCAACAACCGTAACCTCCTTGGTTTGCAACGGCGCAATGCTACCCGTACTAACAGTCGCTGTACCGGAGGTCGTTCCTACCGTATAAGCAATGGTAGCAGGCTTGCTGGCAAAGTTGATTACCGCACTACCAGTATTCTTGATTCTAATCTTAATTGGATAATTAACCGCAGGACACTCATTGCCCAACACCGGCGAAGTCAATTCTGTTATGGCCAAGTCTGTAGCAGGAATCGAACGAGTATAGCACCCCATGAAAGTAATGGTGTTGTAACGTGCCGTACCACGGATATCGGTTGTAATACCTGACACAGGCAAACATTCCAAACCTTCATAATTAATGGGAACCAAGGAATCAGTTGCAGAAACGAAATCCAAAGGAATGTTCACGGAAGTGGTGTCTTCGCCTCGACTTGCCAAAGCAGACTGCCATTCGGCGAAAGTATTACGCGGTGCCATAAACCAACCCAGAGAACTACCAACAGTGTAATATTCGTTGTTGTTCAATTTGATTGTTGGCGCCAGAGCTGTCAATGATGTGTAATTCAAATAGATAGCATAGTTTTTATTTTCTGCTGACGTACTGGCATTATAGAAAATGTTGTTGAAAACATTCAGCGTATTGGTGGCAGTTGATGAACCCGTAATGTAAAGGGGTGCAGACTGTGTAACATTGGTCAATGAGTACATGTAACTACTGTTATGGTAAAGATTCATCTGCTTGGTGTTCTGCAACTGAATATTGTAGCGACCAGTAGTTGTAACCTTGTTAATGATTTCATTGTTAGCCACCTTAACGATGGTGGTAACGCCCGTAGAATTGGCATAAGTGGAAGTCGAGAGACCCGTACCTCCTCGTTCATTCATGCGGATGCTGTTGCCTGAAATGCTGGCAAAATCTGCGGCATTCTGAACATTGATACCAACGAAGTTCAAGTCGGAGGCCGTAGCTGCCTGCTTGATATCATTACCATCGATAGTCCACGCTTTGGCTTGGGAAGCACTAATACCCCCAACCGTAGTGGTAATGTCATTACCTGTCACCACGAAGTTTTCTTCCTTATAAGCGGCATTACTACCACCGATAAAACTGATACCATAATTCACGTTGGTGATGGTATTGTTGGTAAAAGTCAAATTCTTATCGCCAGAGCCACCGGTAAAGGGTTGCGGAGCCGTTGTCCTACCTATACCGACAGAGTTGGTGTACGGCGTGGTGCTCGAATTAGTTCCCTGAATCAGACAGTTGTCAATAGTTATGTTCTGTGAATAATGGCCCGTGAAATCAACGCAACGGTTGGCCGTAGTATTTCTGATGGTGACATTCCTAACGGTAACATAACCCATTTCCGTAAATGACAACGGGGCGGTTGTTCCGTTGTTAACCAAAATGACGGCGCTGCGGTCAACACCAGGAGCAGCTTGGAAGGTGATGGTATTGGTGCTGCTCAAACCCGTGTAAATATAGTCAAAGTTAAAACCAGTATAGGTTCCAGGATTGATATTGATAGTGACAGGACCATCAAATCCGCAACGATAGAAACGCTCTTTCATATATCTAACCGTAGGGAAATCCGCATTGGGGCCACCCAAAGTGTAGGTACCTGACAATGCTGAAGAACAACCATAGCCATCATAGTAAATCGTATCATCAGTAAAATTAACCAATGGAGACACACCATTTCTCGATTTAATCCAAACTTTGATGTAATTTGAATCGGCCAAGGCAACATGGCTACCTACAACTATCGTATCCGTATAATCCAAGCAAAGGTCTCCCGTCCAAGTTTTGTCTGGTTTCTGAACGCCATTGACACTCCAGCCAAACACGGCAGAAGTCATGTGGTTCGGTTCTGTTTCCGTTGTTTTACCTTTGTTTCTGAAGGTGACCTTGATAGGATAACTCTGGCCTGTTGTCATCATTTCCGGATAAAGTGGAAGGTCATTGAAACTTTCCATTTTTGCATCGTTCACCTGATAAGAGACCGTCGTGTTCAAGAAGAAGTTCTTGTCAAGTTTGTTTTCACTGCCATGCACATCCTTAAGAGAAATGTGATAATCGACAGTCGTGCCATAACACTGCTGTGGGATAGTCCATTCAGCCATAACCACATGATTTCCACCCGTAAAAGTATTGCTTGTCACGTTAATTGGAAGGGTATCAACATCACCATTAGAAGTATGGTACCAGAAAACGATTGAATTCATGTTGATGGTATCATTATCCATCAATTTTGCCTTTACGGTAAAAGGACCGGTATTGTTGTTCACATTACCTTGATAAATGGTTGGCTGCAAAGTAATTGTAGGAGGAACCAATTCCACATTTGAGTATATTACCTGAACATTGTCGAGATACCAACCTGCACATACTTCTGAACCGGAACCAGAACCTGATGTGTGGTTGGTATAAAAACGCAATTTGAAATAGTCATTGGTATCGGCATCAACATATTCAGTAATGTCAATCAATTCGGTTTTCCACCAGGTGTTTTGAGGCACAGCCGGGTTGCTGCTGGGCACCCAGTCCGTATAACAGTTCTGAGAGAAGTTACCATCGGTAATGGTTGAGGCGCCACCATGATAGTTTGGACTGGTTTGAGAAAAACTCATAAACTTCCAATTCGTATAAGTAACGGTAACCACGCCATATTGTACTTGCGTACCCGTTGATGTACAATAAGTAATCTGACTACGATCGTTATTGAACATCTTGCAAATGTGGTCAAATTTAAGATAAACATACGGTTTCGTTCTATTCATCTCCAACCCCGTGGCAAATGCAAGGAACACGTTACCTTGGCTTGCATAAGAAGGAACGTGATACGAATTTGGTGCCGAAACAAAAAGAGTCTGGTCGGCTCTCCAGTTGGTTTCACTGAACAATGTTGACGATGTCATTGATGCGACTGGCAACACGTCAAAATTTTCCAAGAATACCACGTTAGTGTCCATAAGTTGTGCCGAAGCTAAAAACGGCAAAAGGATAACTGACAGTGAGAATAATAACTTTTTCATTTTCAGAGCGTTATGTTAATATTACTTTTTATTTTTTTCGCGTATATAAATATTATAATTATAAAAGATAACAAACGACAAAAATAATAAAAAAAACAACACATTCAACACTCTTGTGTTAATTATTCTCAATAAAAAAAAAGAGAGTCTTTTAACTACAGCATCTCATTTTTCATAGATGCAAGCAGTGACGTCAATATGTCTTATCGTCAAAATAAACGTTTTCAGGTTAACAAGGAATGAATCAGTACAGTCTCAAATCCTCATTTAACTTGTGCTGCGGCATACACGACAGCACCATAAAGGCCTGCCGTCTCAGTTCTCAAGCGCCGGCCGCCCAATTTTACCTCGCGGAAGCCATTTTCACGTGCCAATGCAATTTCTTCCTTGCTAAAATCTCCCTCCGGTCCCACCATCAAAATCACATTTTTATCTTGCAATGGACAATTGGCAAACTGATCTTCATTATGCTCGTCACACCAAGCCATATACAAGTCTGCATCAGCATAATTAAATTTTATAAAATCTTCATAATCAATAATTTGCATTAAAGGAACCCAGGTCGTATTCGACTGTTTCAATGCAGACACGGCAAGGCGTTGCAAACGTTCCAAATCAATCTTCGTTCGCTCAGAATGTTCACATCTCAAAAAACTGATTTCCTCTATGCCGATTTCTATGCTTTTTTCCACCAGCCACTCAATACGATCCGCATTTTTAGTAGGTGCAATCGCCAAATGGAAATGTGTTCTTCTTAATCCGTAATTTTCTTGAATATCAACTATTTGCACACAACAATGTAATAAACTAGCATCTAAGATTTGTGCTTTTGCCAACCTACCCTTTCCGTCGGTTATGAAGATTTCATCACCAACATTTTTGCGAAGCGACTTTACACAATGCCTTGCTTCGTCAGGAAGCATTTCAAACACCTTCTGATTCAATTCCGGATGGTAGAAAAATTGCATATAAAATACTATTAATCAGTAAATTACATAGGCTTACCAAGAAGAGCAAACATATTCTTCTTATAAGCTTCAACACCAGGCTGATCAAACGGATTGATATCCAGCAAATAACCGCCAATAGCACAACTCATCTCGAAGAAATAAATCAACTGTCCCAAATGATTCTCATCCAATTGATCGATGGCAATTTTCAGATTGGGGACACAACCATCAACATGAGCCTGACGCGTACCTTCTTCAGCAGTTAGATTAACATCATGCAATGTCTTATCTTTCAAATAATTAAGACCATCAAGATTTTCATCATCCATTGGAATCAACACTCTTGAATTGCTATTTTTGATGGAAATAACAGTTTCAAAAATATGTCTTTCGCCTTGTTGGATATATTGTCCCAAAGAGTGCAAATCGGTTGAAAAAATTGCACCGGCTGGAAAAACGCCCTTACCTTCCTTACCTTCACTTTCTCCGAAAAGTTGCTTGTACCATTCAATGAAAAAGTTCAATTTAGGCGTGTAGGAAACCATCAATTCGATTTTTTTGCCTTTCTGGTAAAGCAGATAACGCATCAAAGCGTATTGTTGGGCAATGTTTTCAGAGAAATCTTGATGATTCATCAACTGCTGGCGCATACTTTTGGCGCCATTCAACAAGGCACGGATATCAACACCCGCAACAGCAATGGGAAGCAATCCCACAGGGGACAAAACAGAATAGCGACCTCCCACGTCATCAGGAATGACGTAGGTTTCATAGCCTTCTGTATCAGCAAGTTTCTTCAAAGCGCCACGATGTTCGTCGGTAATGGCAACAATCCTATGTTGAGTTTCGCTTTTGCCATAGCGCTGTTCCAAATCGCCTTTCAACATACGGAAAGCGATGGCAGGTTCCGTCGTTGTTCCAGACTTGGAAATCACGACGACGGAATAATCTTTATCTTTCAGATAATCAAAAAGTTCCGTTACAACGTCAGCCGCCATGTGATTGCCAGCATATACAACGACAGGGCGATTATCCGTTTTCGCGTGAGAGCGGAAATTGGCATAAGAATTCTGCAATGCCTCAATGACGGCACGCGCTCCCAAATAGGAACCGCCAATGCCCACCACGACCACAACTTCCGAAGATTTCCGCAGACGTTCCGCACAAGTTTCGATGCATTCCAACAACTCATCGCCTACTTGTTCCGGCAAGTCTATCCAGCCTAAAAAATCATTGCCTTTTCCACTTCGACCAAGCAGCTTTGAATATGCTGTTTCTGCTGCCAATTTATTGTCATTCAAATCCTTATCAGCAAAAAAAAGATTGCTGCTCAAATCTAGTTGCACCATGATTTTTTATTTTACGATTCGTGTTCCACAAGAAGGATTTTCCAACTGTCCGGCTTCTGTGATGATACATTCCGTGCCTCCGTGTTCGATATAATAAATGGCAGCACGAACCTTGGGAGCCATGGAACCTTCTGTAAAATGACCTTCAGCTAAATATTGTTTGGCCTGTGCCACTGTAATCAGGTCCAGAGCTTGCTCATTTTCCTTTTTGAAATTGATGTAAACCTTTGGGACATCGGTCAAGATATAAAACTCATCAGCGCCGATTTGTGAAGCGGTCAATGCCGAAGCCAAATCCTTGTCGATAACGGCTTCTACACCCTGGAAGAAACCATTTTCTACAACGACAGGAATTCCGCCGCCGCCCACGGTTACAACAATATTTCCCTGTTTGGCCAATGATTCGACAATATCAACATTCGTGATTTTCAAGGGTTTGGGAGAGGCAACAACTTTACGCCATCCATTCCCCTTTGGGTCTTCCTTAAAAATCGCCCCCGTCGCTTTAGCATAGGCGTCTGCTTCTTCCTTTTCATAGTAGGGACCCACAGGCTTTGTCGGATTACTAAACATCGGATCATTTTTATCCACGACCACGCTCGTCACCAAAGTAACCACATTCCTTCGAATATTTTCATTGGCAAAAACATTGCGCAATCCCTGTTCAATCAAATAGCCAATAGAGCCTTGCGTTTCCGAAACACAGAAATCCATCGGCATAACTTCCAAATCAAAGACCTTCTTTCCAGCTTCGTGCTGTAACATCACGTTACCCACTTGCGGACCATTGCCGTGTCCTATAACAATATTGTAACCTTGTTTTACAAAATTCAGCAAAGATTTACACGTAGCTGTAACGTTATCGATTTGTTCTTTATAAGTACCTTTTTGCTTGCTTCTCAGTAAAGCGTTTCCACCAAATGCAATAACTGCGAGTTTTGACATAATCTTTCTTTATTGTTTTATTTAAGTTCTATTTTTGAATTCTTGAAACAAATAACAAAAACGATCAAGAATTTCAATTCCATTACCAAATATGAGCCCGTTTTTCAGGGGCCACGAACATTTTATCGCCTTCCTTGATACCAAATGCCTCCGCAAAACCATCAATGTGTGGCAACGTTGCATTCACACGCCATTTGCCAAGCGAATGGGGATCTTCCGTCGTACGGCGAACGATTTCCTTATCACGAATATTGCCGGCCCAAACATTGGCATAGGCTAAGAAGAAGCGTTGGTTAGCGGTGAATCCGTCCATTTCTTCCTGAATGGTGCCTTCACTCTTAGCTTTCTGCAAGGCCTGAAGCGAAATATTCACACCACCATTGTCTGCAATGTTTTCACCCAAGGTGAACTGTCCATTAGCAAAAAGTCCAGGAGCGACTTCGATGCCATTGAAATAATCAACCAGCACCTGAGCTCGAGCAGTAAAGTTGGCCGCATCTTCTTCTGTCCACCAGTTATTCAAATTGCCAACCTTATCATAGTTGCGACCTTGATCATCGAAACCGTGAGTCATTTCGTGACCGATGACAACACCGATTGCGCCATAGTTGACCGCATCATCAGCGTTCATATCAAAGAATGGTGGCTGAAGAATACCTGCGGGGAAACAAATCTCGTTAGTCGTAGGATTGTAATAGGCATTGACCGTCTGTGGAGTCATCAACCATTCTGTCGGATCCACAGGTTTGCCAATCTTAGACATTTGATAAGCACATTCAAAACGACGAGCACGCACGACATTGGCATAATAACTGTCGTTTTCTATTTCCAAGGCACTATAATCTCTCCATTTTTCAGGATAGCCAATCTTAACTATCATTGCATCAAGTTTTTCCTTTGCCAACTTTTTGGTGGCATCACTCATCCAAGAAGCATCAGCAATACGTTCTCCCAAAGCAGTCTGCAGGTTGCCAACGAGTTTCATCATTCGGTCCTTAGCTTCAGCAGGGAAATATTTTTCCACATAAAGCTGGCCCACAGCTTCGCCCAGACAACCATCGACAGTGCTTACAACACGTTTCCAACGAGGCTTGTTTTCTTCTTTGCCTGACAATACTTTTCCATAGAAATTGAAATTGGCATTGACAAATTCGCTGCTCAAGAACGGAGCTGCTTCATTGATAACATTCCAAGCCAAATAAGCTTTGATGGTATTCAAATCCGTAGTATTCAAGATGTTGTTCAAAGTCTTGATATAATCCACCTGCCCAATGTTAACAGTCTCCAAACTGCCCAGACCTTGGATATCAAGATAAGATTTGATATCGATAGCCGGAATCAACTGCTGAAATTCATCAATAGTTTTGATATTGTGGGTCTTGAAAGGATCTCTGAGCGTATTTTTATCCATGAATGCCTGAGCCATTGCCGTTTCCATCTTCATGACAGCCTTAGCCATATCGGCTTCCTTACCTTCGTTGTTCACCATTTTGCTATAGCCAGAAGCAGACATCATCTCAGTCATCAGAGCCACATACTGGTCGCGAACTTCCTGCTGGTCAGCTTGAAGATAATAATCGCGGTCGCCTATGCCAAGACCATTCTGCCAAACCCAGGCAATATTCATGCTACTGTTGTCGGGATCGGCTTCTCCGAAAATGCCAATGAAAGGATCTATGCCATCAAGATTCATATCAGCCATCAATTTCGTCAATTCCTTCTTAGATTGGACATTGGCGATAGTTTGCAATTCGTTGGCAAGAGGTTCTGCCCCTTGTTTTTCAATGGTCACGCTGTCCATACCCATGTTAAACAAGTCGCCAATTTTCTGAGCAACTGTTCCCTTGTCGTGTGTGGTGGCAGCGGTCTCTTCTATCAAGTCCTTCAATTGCAGCTGATTGTTTTCGCCCAAAACATCAAAACTGCCATAACGTGAATATTCCGAAGTGAGGGGGTGGTTCTTCATCCATCCACCGCAAGCATACTGATAAAAATCTTCAGCAGGAGATACCGTGGTATCCAAATTCGCAAAGTCGATACCCGAAGTCAGCGTTGAAACTTCAGCATTCTCCTTCGATTTACAGCATGTCAAACTTAAAACTACGCAAAGCATAATTGGAAATACAAGTTTTTTCATTTTTAATTATTTGAATATCAATTAATTATATTAACTTCTTTCGTTATAATGGAAAAAATGCAAATTTACGATTTTTTTTGAATTATTCGATTATTAATTGTCAAAAAAAACATCGGGATGCGAAATGCATCCCGATGCAAATATAATCGCGGAAAAATCTAATAGAATTTAGTCTTCCTCGTCTTCTTCATCGCCCATACCGAGCATCTTCATCAATTCAGGATTGCTCTTAATATCCTGAGCGTCAGCTGGAAGCATAAAGTCAACAACTTTTATTTTCTTGTTAGGAATAACTTCTAACGCTTCATCAACAACAGTCACATCTGTCCCATCAACACTGGTTTTCTGCTCTATTCTCAATGGAAAACCAGCCAAGCCCGGAAGTTCAACAAAATTGATTTCTGGGTTAGGATTGATAGCGGTAGATATATAAACCACAACTTCGGAACTTTCATCGGTTTCCAAATCCGTGGCGGTTACGTTTACTTTATCACATTCATAGCCTGCGATGGTTTTCTTTTCACCCGTTTTTTGGTATTCATACTTGGTGTTTTTCAATCTTTCAGCAATTTTATCGGCAGGTACTTCACTGTAATATTTGCCCATGCCCATAATGTCCAAAATCATGGTAACGGTCTTCGCATCCCCATTGGTGATAGTAATAATGCCAAAGCCTTCCTGTGGGGTAATAACGGTTTTTGTATAATTTCCGAACAAAGTAACGCTACTTTCACTTTCGCCCTGAGCGAGAATATTAGGATCATCAGTTCCTTCAATGAAAGAATGCTTTTTGATAGTGCCGGCAAATGGCTTTTGGGCATTGCCCCAGGTTAACAAACCCAACATTGCTACTGCAAAAACAATTAAAATCTTTTTCATAGTCGTATTCTTTAATTAATATTATTTTCCAAAACCGAGTGCAAAAATACAATTTTTTTTATTCTCTTGTTTTTTTATGATGATTTAAGATTAATGGATGGTGCGATACATCCTATTCCAACGGATTTTACCTTCGCCAAGACCTTTAAACTTATCCAACGACAACCATACGAAGAGTGTACGTCCAACGATATGATTTTCTGGCACAAAACCCCAGAACCGAGAATCGGCGGAATTATGTCGGTTATCACCCATCATAAAATAATAATCCATCTTGAAGGTATATTCGTGGGCTTCTTTCCCGTTGATATAAACCTTTCCATTCTCAACATTCAAGTCATTCAACTCGTAATTTCGTATGATTTTATCGTAAAGCACAATGGTAGAATCATTGATTTCAACAGTAACACCTTTTTTAGGAATCACCAACGGTCCAAAATTGTCCTTGTTCCAAGCATATCGAGCGTCGTGTGGGAAGATGTTGCTATCGTAAACATTGGGTTCCTCCACAATTTTCTGCACTTCCAAACCTTTTTTCTCAATAAGAGATTTCTGTTCTTCATTAATCCAATAAACGGTAGTGTTAGCATCAATTTTCTGCATATCTTCCTCATTGATATTCAATTCCTTACGTTTTTTAGGAGAAAGGCCTATGCCCGCTGGATCCGTAACGAAATACATAAACTGCATTCTTTCGGGTTTGAAAGCGGGTTTGCCATTAACAAGCAGCTCACTATTAACAACCTGCAGCACATCGCCTGGCATTGCCACACAGCGCTTCACGTAGTTTTCCCGTTTATCGACAGGGCGCGATGTCACCGTATATTCCTGTTTCACCACGTCCCTACCCTTGCCAGAATAATAATTCAAACCATATTTTGATTGATAATACTGGACTTTCTCGGGAGAATATCGGTAATAAAGACTTTCCATTTCCTTTCGGGAAGACTGTGGATTGAGCATCGTTTCAAACTCGCGTACAATGGCATAGTAGCTTTCACTTTGGCGTTCTATAGCCACGGTATCGCCATCAGGATAGTTGAAAACCACAATGTCAAAGCGTCTTAACGGGCGTGTAGCTGGGAACTTCATAAAAGGCAGTTGAATGCAATCCACGTATGACTTCACCTTTTGCGTACCGGGAACGGTGTGATGGACAAAAGGTATTGCAATTGGCGTCATCGGGACGCGTGCGCCATAATCCATTTTACCCACAGCCAAATAATCTCCCACCATCAAAGTGCTTTCCATGGAGGACGTCGGAATGGCATAGAATTCCACCAAAAACATCCTGATGATGTAGGCAGCGGCAACCGCGAAAATGATAGCATCACCCCATTCACGGGCTTTGCTTTTCACAAACTGCGGCAAATCTGCCAAGTGAGTGAACTTCTCTTTCTTTGAAAAAGCCAGATATGGTAAATAAATGAAAAAGAAAGCGGTGCCGAAAATTAACGGCCAATAGCTTGTTTTACCAAAAAGTCGTATCGTTTTCCAGACCATCATAAAGAACATGAAAACGCCGATAAATGGGAAAACGATGAGCAACATCCACCACCATGGGCGCGACAGCACTTTGCGAAGCCAGAACCAATAATCCGCCATAGGGATCAGCGACAAGCAAGGATTTACGCCTGCTTTCTTAAATATTCCCCACAAGCCAATGTGCAACCCCACATAGGCAAGTATCAGAAATAAATAAACACCAATTTCACTAATTACCATATTTTTGTTTTTTCAATTTTGTCTTTCTCCATCAACCGAGGACTTCGTCCCCGGTTACTAATTTTGCTGCCTTTCAGGCAGATTTCTGCTGCTCTTAATTTCTTAGTTTCTTAGTTTCTTAGTTTCTAAATCCCTTAGTTTTTCCATTTAGTCAATTTCTCGGTTCACAAGGTCAGCAAACGAACGGTTACATATCAAGCGCCACATCCTTAAAATTGTAAATGCCGGGATGCTCCAGCAGCCAATGGGCAGCCTTAACCGCCCCTCGAGCCAACTCAATACGATTATGCGCAGTGTGCGTCAGTTCAATAGTTTCATTTTCAGACTGATACATCACCTTATGAATACCAGGGACATCAGTCAAGCGAAAAGACTGAATAGGTATATCCAAAGGCTTTCCATACTGACTTTCTATGATTTTTGCCAACTGAATGGCTGTGCCACTTGGTGCGTCCTTCTTCATAATGTGATGGGTTTCTTCAATTTTAATCAAAAAATCAGGATGATTTCTCAATATATCAGCCAAAAGCTCATTGATTTTGAAGAATACATTAACACCTATACTGAAATTTGAGCCAAAAATAAAAGCATTGGAAGTCTTTTGACAATAGTCCGTCACTTCATCAAGTTGGTCATACCAACCAGTGGTTCCTGCCACCAATGGAATATGATTATCAAAGCATTTCTTAAAATTCCCAATGGCCACTGAAGGCATAGAGAACTCAATGGCAACATCGGCTGTGAGGAAGTGCTGCCATTGCTGTTTCCAATCATCTTCATTATCGATTTTTGCCACAATTACATCCCCTCCGGCAAGAATGATTTTCTCGACTTCCCTGCCCATTTTCCCATAGCCTAAAATTGCAAATTTCTTCATTATTTAAAATTTAGAGTCAACCCCACGCCATAATTCAATGATGGCCCATGTGTACTGAACGAAGATCGATAAAAATTATTGTTGATTTGTGGGAATATATTCATTGAAAGGTCATCAGAAATATCGAAATAATATAGATGAGCATCGACAACGGCATCAAGAATGGTTAGCAAATACAAGATGGCTGTTGCCGCAATGGCAATTTCCATATTTCGACGGTAATAGTTGCGCATTGCCAGAATATTTTCATTCGTATAAAGCGCAAACTTGGGATTCAACTTCTCGGTAATTCCGTCGCGCCGATAAATGAATTCATTACGATAAAGCACCATGTTGTGGGCAAAATCGTAAACGAAATAGGCGGGGATACCTATGGCCGCATAGACAATAGGCAACTTCCAATACTTCTTGTTATAAATCTGTCCACCGCCGGGAATGATGGACAAACAACCAGCGACGACAGGGCTATGCATTTTTCGCAACACAGAATCAGGAAGAGCACGCGTTGTACTATCTGCAACCGTACTGCAAAATCCTCCTTGCATCAGTCCCAACAAAAAGACCACCAACAACAATCGTTTCGCGAAATGCATCATCGAATGTGTTTTAACTCAACTTTTCAATTATCTTTCTCAAATCCTCATCAGAGGCAAAGGGAATCGTTATTTTCCCTTTCCCCGACAAATCCTTTGTAACCAAAACCTTTGCATTGATTTTTTGAGACAATGCCGTGGAAAAATTATTCACCTCATCCGAAAGGGTGATTTTTATTTTGGTTTTTGGCTTCTTGAAATCCTCTGAATATTTCTTCACAAGCGCTTCGGTTTGACGCACTGAGAGGGCACCACTCAAAACCTGTTTCAGCACTTTTTCCTGAATCTTATTATCTTCGATAGCGACCAAAGCTCTTGCGTGGCCCATGGTAATCTGGTTATCACGAATAGCGATTTGCGCAGGCTGCGACAACTTAAGCAAACGGATGTAATTGGTGATTGTAGAACGGTTCTTTCCCACTTTGGAACTCACCTCATCCTGGGTAAAGCCACACTCTTCAATGAGACGCTGATACGACAACGCTATTTCAAGCGCGTTCAAATCTTCCCGTTGAATGTTTTCAACAAGAGCCATTTGAATGGACAGCAAATCATCGACTGTGCGAACGAAGGCAGGAACCTCTTGGATGCCAGCAATTTTGCAAGCTCTCAAACGTCTTTCTCCTGAAATAAGTTCATATTTACCTCCCTGAACCGGCCGCACGGTAATGGGCTGAATCAGTCCATAAGTCTTAATGGATTCCGCTAACTCCTTAAGCGCTTCTTCATCGAAATGAGTACGAGGCTGGTGCGGATTTACAACGATGGAATCGACGCGAATGTTGGCATTGGAATCCTGCTTGATACGTGCCACAGACGTTGGTGCGATGGGCACTCCTCCCAACAAGGCTTCCAATCCTTTTCCCAGCCCTTGGTTTTTCTTATCATTAGTTTTCATGATTCAAATTTTAATTAGAATGAATAACCGTTATTCTGCAGCACTTCCTTTGCCAAGTTCAGGTAGTTGGTATTGCCCTTCGACTGGACATCATACAGAACGATAGGCTGTCCATAGCTTGGGGCCTCGCTCAAACGCACATTCCTACTGATGATAGTGTCGAAAACGATGCCTCGACAATGTAATCTAACATCTTCAACAACAGCGTTATTGTGTTTGAGTCGTGAAGTGTACATGGTCAACAGAATACCTTCAATGGCGAGGTTGGGATTCATATTGGACTGCACGATGCGCACTGTATTGAGCAGTTTTCCCAAACCTTCGAGGGCGTAGTATTCACACTGCACAGGAATGATGACCGAATCGGCAGCGACAAGTGCGTTCACGGTAATCAGGCCCAACGATGGAGCACAATCAATGATAATGAACTCGTAATTATCTTTTATAGAAGACAATGCGTCACGCATACGATACTCGCGACGGTCAAAGGAAATCATTTCCAGTTCTGCACCAACCAAATCAATAGTGGCAGGCAAAATGTCCAGGTTAGGAGTTTCGGTGCTAACGATGGCATCGCTGGCAAATGTATTGCCTAACATGCAATCATAGATGCTGTTTTCTACCTCATCGGAATTAACGCCTACGCCGGAAGTGGCATTGGCCTGAGGATCGGCATCTATCAGCAGGGTTTTGTGCTCCAAAACTGCCAACGAAGCCGACAAGTTCACTGCCGACGTGGTCTTTCCTACCCCACCCTTCTGATTAACGACTGCAATTATCTTTCCCATTAGGCCTCCAAATCTTCAAAACTGATGTCGTCTGACTTAGGTTCGGCCGTATCGAATAGCATGTCATCAGGAATATTGCCGGTTTCAATGAAATCCAGCACGGCAGCTAATGCATTCTGGAATTTGGTAAAATCTTCCTTGTACAGGAACAATTTATGTTTTTCATAGAAGAACGAACCATTTTCGGCATTGAATTTACGTTTACTTTCCGTAATGGTCAAGTACTTCTCATCACTTTTTGTAGTCTTTACATCGAAAAAGTAGGTTCTCTTCCCTGCTCTAACTGCTCTTGACAACACTTCATTTTTTTCTAAATTTTCCATCTCTAATCTTTTTCGTTAATATAAATTGTGAATTAGTTTTCTTAAAGTATTTTATTTGCGGCCTTGCTGTTTGGCCATTTGCTGTTGCTGTTTCATCATTTGCTCCATGCGAGCCTGCCATTTCGTCTTCTGTACTGGTTTCTTCATGTTTTCCAACAATTTAGCACGCAATTTGTCTTGATTTACTGCCAATATGAAAATACCATTCTGCGCAAAGGTAATCAGATTGATCAACAAATAATAATAGGTCAAACCTGATGAGAAACTGTTGAACATGAACAGGAACATAATGGGCATCAGATACATCATCCATTTCATCATCTTCTGCTGAGGATCATTGTTATCCACATTGGGGGACATCAACTTATTGTTCATATAAGTATATAATATGGTAGAAATAGTCATCAAAAGAGTAAACAAACTGACGTGATTCCCGTAAAGCGGAATATTGAAACTGAGGTCGAGGATTGAGTCGTAAGCGGAAAGGTCGTCAGCCCAGAGGAATGACTGCTGACGCAATTCGTATGCCGACGGAAAGAAACGGTACATTGCTATCAAGATAGGCATCTGAATCAGTGCGGGAAGGCAGCCTGCCATCGGACTGGCACCGGCACTCTTGTACAACGCCATCGTCGCCTGTTGCTTCTTCATCATCTCATCTTGATTTTCCGAATGAGGATAGCGCTTGTTAATCACCTCGATTTCAGGCTTCAACGCCCTCATTTTGGCTGAAGAAATGTAGGTTTTGTAGTTCAATGGCGTTACCACCAACTTGATAAAAATTGACAAAATCAAAATGATGATACCATAACTTATGCCATAACTTTGCAGCCAGTCGAAGATTGGAAGAATGATACCTCGGTTAATCCAATGCAACAAGAAAAATCCCCAACCGAGCGGAACCAGACGTTCCAGTTTCAAATCATAGCCTTTCAATATTTTATACTGGTTAGGACCGACATACATCATCATATCGAAAGAGCCGTTATCCAAATCGCTGACGCGGAAATCCAACTCAGCGCTCATGGTCTTTAGAATCGATTTTTCAGCTTTGTCGGGAGCGGTTACACTAACGGCTGCGGTTGAGAAATCGCCAGACTTGGCCACCAGAATGGATGTGAAAAATTGCTGCTTAAAAGACACCCATTTCAATGGAGAAGAAAAATCTTTCTTGTCGCTTTTTCGTTCATCCAAATTATCCACATCCTGAACATTATCCATAAAATATACGGTTGTCATATCGTGGGCAATCTGATAATTTCTTTCCTGGCAAGTCAAACGGGCATCCCATTCCAATGAATATCCTGAATTATTGGCATACAAATAATCAGACATATTCACAAAATTAATTTTATAATCGAAATGATAATCATCGGCGAAGAATGTATAGCGATATTCGATATAGCTGTCTTGATTTCCAACAGAATCAGTTCCCGCGGCAGGATAAACTTTCAATGAAAGAACCGCGCTGTCTTTATCGACAATCAAAGTATCTTTCACTTCAGAAGAGAAGGTCAAATCTTTAGAATGAATGACAGCCTGATTTTTGAGCATCAGGTCGATATTCATACTGTTGGCATCATCTTCATACAGAACAACCTGAGGCTTGACGGAATCCTTAGGGGCAAACTTATATACGTTTTTCAGTTCAACGCGTTTGAGATAACCGCCTTTGCGAGCGAAGGAATAAATGGCCCTGTTGGTGCTGACCTGAAAATCGCCATTGGCAGCATCTTCTGGAATCCTAAAAGCGGTAGCATAAAGAGGAAGTTTTTTTGCCTGCCGTACATTTCCTGTGGTATCCGAAGACAAATTTTCAGAATTTTCGATTGTCTGGTAATCTTCTTCGATTTGCGCAGTTTCAGCACCCGAGGCCAGGTTTGCCTGTTGTTCCGCAGCTGCCTGTTCCGCAGCTTCGCGTTGCTTGGCATTTCTATGGGATGTGAAGAAACTAAAGCCCATACAAAGGGCAAAGACGAGGAGTAAACCAATGATTGTATTCTTATCCATTCAATTAAAAATTAGTCGGCAAAGATACAATTTTTTTTCGATTTTTTCTTCTTCAACCTCTTTTCTTTACTTTAAAATTATCCTACCTGATTTTTTTCGCCTCAGTTTGAGCACCTTCTACACGATAGTGTTCCGTGGGGCATCTGATATAAAAATCTGTGATCTGTGAGCGGTGATCTGAGAGCGGGAATTGGAAAGTTATGGGAAGGTGCGATTTTGTTCTGCCTGAAAGGCGTACGGTTAGTAACCGCTTGCACCGACGTAGGAGGTGCTGCCGGCATTGTGATGATGATGCGGCAGTGTCTGAAAGACACCACAACAAGTAAGCGGGGACGGAGTCCTCGGAGCTGGATGAACCTCTGATGTCCTGGCGCGGCGCGGGGATGAAGGTGCCATGATGGTATCAGGCTGCCGCCGCGCAATCGACACGCGAGGCCATGACGCGTGCGTTAGGGATTGAAGCGGTTACGAGCCTGCCGCAGGCAGGCGAAGTTTGAGCGGAAAGCCCGACGGCGAGCGTCAGCGAGCCGGAACGCCCTAATCGAAAATATTTATATCTTTGCAGCCCATTTTCAAAATAGTTCCGAAAACGAACACTTCGCAGATCAAGAACAAGTTATTTTAAACCCAAATGTGATGATAAGTTTTGAAAACATCAACAAGCCGAATTGGAAATACGATGCCATAAGACCGTACATCGAGTTGATGCACAACTTCGTGTTCTACAAGAATTTTTACGTACTGCATCGCGAACGAATTCCACAGGATTGTCCGATAGTGGCCATTTCCAACCATCAGAATGGTTTGAGCGACGCTTTGGGCATTCTGTTTACCTTTTCGAAAGACAAACGCCGTCCGGTTTTCATTGCCAGAGGCGACATTTTCAAAAACAGGATTGCGGCCAAAGGCTTACATTTTTTACGAATCATGCCAGCATTCCGTCGTCAGGATGTTGGTTATGCCAACGTCAAGCACAACGAGGAAATCTTTGACCAATCGGCCAAGATTTTGAATGAAAACGGCGTGGTTGCACTTTTCCCAGAAGCAGGACATCAAGACCGGCATTTCCTGGGCACCTTCAAGAAAGGCTTTGCCCGCATGGCTTTCCGCGCCGCCGAACTCCGCAACTTCCAAGATCCTGTCTACGTCCTGCCGATGTCAAACCACTACACCAACTACTTCAGCGTTCAAGGACAGCTCGTCATGACGGTTGGCGAGCCCATTGACATTTCCTATCTTTACGACACTTACAAGGAAAATCCTTCTATGGCTCTCAAAACGCTTACCGAAAGGGCCAGAGAAAGCGTGGGAAACTTGATGCTCGACATCAAGACGAAAGAATACTACGAGGAGTATGAGATGCTTTGCGAGATTTACAGTCGCGAAATGCTTATCAGCGAAGGGAAGGCTTTCAACAATCTCCCGCTTCAATTGGATGCCAGCAAGCGCATTGTCGCCCGCTTGGAATCACTTGAACAAGAAGAGCCGGGAAAGCACTCCGATTTAATGAAGGAGACTTATCAATACATCCGCTCGATAGAGAAATTGCATTTGCGTGACTGGATTTTTGCCAAAAACATGTCGTTTGCAAGTTTCCTGGCAAACCTGCTACTATCCCTGATTTTAGCGCCCATTGTCATCGTTGGATGGTTGCTTTACTTCATTCCATTCAACGCCAGTCACCTCATCACACGCAAAATCGGAGACCAGATGCTGCACTCCTCTTTCCACTTTGCCATTTGGACACTTGTCTCCTATCCCATCTGGTTTATAATTTTGTCATTAATCATCGGCTTTACCACGAACTTATGGTGGACGATTCCCATTTTGTTTGTCGCCTGCCTGCTAACAGTCATTTACTATTTCCGTGGCAGAACATTAATCAAAAAATTATACAACCGCATACGCCGCTTCGTTTTCTGGTATCGTGGCGACTACCGCTACAAAAATGCTGTCAAAAGTCGAGCCGCCATCGTGGAGATGATGAACGAGATTTGCAAAAATAAATCATAAATCGTTGTTTTTGTCAAAAAAATGATGTATGTTTGTCATCTCGCAACATAAAAATTAAACATTTAAAAATCAACCTTTTATGAATTCAGAAGTCGCATTAGTTTCGGGTGGTGCCAACCGAGTTTTGGCAGAAAAGATTGCCGAACACCTCGAAATGCAATTGCTGTCGGTGGATATTCCACACTTTAAAGACGGTGAAATCCAAGTTTATTACAATGAAACGATTCGTGGCAAACACGTCTTCATCATTCAGCCAACCTTTGCTCCTGCTGACAACATCATGGAACTTTTGCTGCTCATCGATGCTGCCAAGCGAGCTTCCGCATACAAGATCATTGCTGTCATTCCTTACTTCGGTTATGCAAGACAAGACCGCAAGGATAAACCCAGAACTTCCATCGGCGCCAAATTGATGTGCAACCTGCTTACCGCTGCCGGTGTTGACCGTGTCATCACCATGGACTTGCACGCAGATCAGATTCAAGGATTTTTTGAAATTCCCGTGGACCATCTGTTTTCATCAAACGTGTTTTTACCCTATATCAAGAACTTGAATCTCGACAATCTCTGCATCGTTTCTCCCGACACCGGCGGGACAAAACGCGCTTCCACATACGCAAAAGCACTGAAATGCGACCTCGCCATTGGTTACAAACAACGTGCTAAGCAAAACGTCGTTGCCGACCTTCAAATCATCGGTGACGTAAAAGACAAAAACGTCATCATCGTTGACGATATCATTGATACCGGTGGCACACTCTGCAAAGCCGCAGCCCGCTGCAAAGAAGCTGGCGCAAAACACGTCATGGCCATGTGCGCCCACGGACTGCTTTCAGGAAGCGGCATGGACAACGTTGAGAATTCCGCAATCGAAAAACTCATCATTACAGACACCATTCCTTTGAAACGCCCGTCAGAATCCATCGAAGTGGTTTCCGTTGCCGAACTGCTGGCCGATGTTATCCGCAGCGTAATGGATAAGACCTCCATCTCATCACACTTCGATGTCTAACATCTAAATTGGCAGAACATGGATAGGGTTGAAGAAATCAAAGAATTAGGCAAATTTGGTTTAATCAAACTATTGGGTGAAAAATTCGACCACTTCAATAGTTCCACCCTTGCTGGCCTCGAAGAAAACGCAGCCGTCATTGCCAACGGCAACAGTGATATGGTGGTAAGCACCAAGTTGTTCGTCGAAAACGCGCATTTCGATATGACCTATGTGCCGCTAAAGCATTTAGGCTATAAAACAATAGCCGTTGCTGTCGCAGACATATTGGCGATGAATGCCCTTCCCTATCAAGTCATCGTCAACATTGCCATCTCCAACCGCTTTTCGCTGGAAGCCATCAACGAACTGAGTTCCGGAATGCAGTTATGCTGTAGTCGCTACAACATTGATTTGGCCGGCCTTGACCTGTCGTCGTCGCAAACGGGGCTCATCATCACCATCACCGCCATTGGCGAGGTTGCCGACAATCATCTGACGCAATGCGGCGGCGCCAAAGAAAACGAACTCATCTGCGTCACGGGTGACCTTGGCGCCGCCTATACCGGCCTCATCCTCCTGGAACGCGAAAAGAAAGTCTTCGAAGTCAACCCCGAAGAACAACCCAAACTCGACGAATACAGCTATCTGTTGGAACGCCAACTCAAACCAGAGCCCCGCATCGACATCATCAAGAAATTGCAGGAAGCAGACATTCTGCCCACCAGCATGATCAACGTCAGCGACGGTCTGGCTTCAGCTTTAATCCGCATGTCTCGAGCATCCCAATGCGGCACTGTCATCTTCGAAAACAAACTGCCCATCGACATGCTGACTTTCAGAACGCTCAAAGATCTGAACATCGTGGCCACCACCATCGCCCTCAACGGCGGCGAAGACTACGAACTGATGTTCACTTTGGCTCAAAAAGACTACGAAAAACTCAAGACGATTCCGAATGTGTCGGTCATCGGCTACATCAAAGAAGCAGCGGCTGGCAACAACCTCGTCACCAACGATGACAGACAAATCGAAATTCGTGCCCAGGGATTTGGAGAGGTAAAATCAGAGAATTGATTGTTATTGTAAGAATTTAAGAAATTAAAATTATACATCATGATTAACATTAATGAAAAAAAATTATTAGGCATCAACGGTTCTGGAAGAATCGGCAAGTTAACGATTTGGCATCACCTGCTGTCAAGAAAAGTTGACGGTTTGGTAGTTAATGTTGGACGTGAAGTCGGCAAACACCTGGAAGACTATATCCAGCAACTCTGCACCGACTCAACCTACGGCAACCTGAGTTACTTCCTCTATGGTCGCGCAGGTAAACAGGTGGAAGTTAAAATCATCGACCACGACAAAAACATGATCGAAGTAGATGGTTTCCCTATCAAGCTTTTGATTACCGAACGCAACCCCCGCAACATCAACTGGAAAGCTGAAGGCGTTCGCGTTGTCGTAGACTGCACCGGTAAATTCCTGGATCCATCTCTTCCCGACAATGAAGGCAAAGGCAGCATTTTAGGTCACTTGACCGCGGGCGCCGAACACGTTATCGCCAGCGCCCCCTTCAAAATCAAACAGAGTGACTTCAATACCGAAAACACTCCAACTTTGATTTACGGCATCAACCACCACTGCTTCGATCCTCAGAAACACCATGTCATCTCTGCGGCCAGCTGTACTACTACGGGCTTGGCTCACATGATTAAGCCATTGCTCGACAATAAAGAAACCTGCAATGTGTTAACCGCTTCACTGTCAACAGTTCACGCAGCAACCAACACTCAAAACGTTCTTGATGGTGTTCCTAAAGAAGGTGCTACCGACTTGCGCAAGAACCGCTCGGTTTTGAACAACATTATTTTGTCAACCACGGGCGCCGCCAAAACGCTGGAAAAAGTTATTCCCGAAACCACACACTTCGGTTTCATGGCCGACTCCATCCGCATCCCGACCCCGTCAGTTTCTCTCATCGCCTTAAACATCACCTTCAACTCTCGTCTCAACGAAAATGGTGTTCCCTATATCAGCGGTGATTATATCCGCGACATCTATCGCAAAGTTTCAGAAAACGAACAGAAAGGTCTGCTGAAATTCTCAATGCAACAAAACGTTTCCATGGACCTGCTGGGAATGCCTGCTGCCATCGTCATCGAAGGTAAGGAAATCCACACCCGTACGGGCTTCATCAAAGTTCCTACCGAAATCTTGGCAGGCATGGGCATCCACGACATTCCTGAAATCAACATACCTGTCACCCACGCCAAAATCATGGGCTGGTATGACAACGAATTCGGCAGCTACGTTTCCTGCTTGGGCCGCCTTACCGAACACGTGATTTCAAGCATAGATTAAATTTAAGAAAATAAGACTTGAGACTTGGACTGTTGATAATTAAACAATCTTGATTTCTTCGTTTCTTAGTTTCTTAATTAAAAAAAATGACTCTTCGAGATCTGAAAATCGGTCAATGGGGAAAAGTGTTGCAAGTTGGTGGCGACGGCCACGGACGGCAACACTTTTTGGATATGGGCATCACCTTAGGAGCCTACATCCAAATGGTGAAGTATGCTCCGATGGGAGATCCCGTTGAACTGAGAATTCACGGCTACTCCTTAACCCTTCGGCTGGCCGATGCCGAAAAGATTGAAATAGAGCCTGTCAAGGATCCTTCTCCAGACATGGCCAAAACGACATCTAAAACGACCTACGCATCTCCCGATCTCCGCGTGGCGGAAACCTTGCACGAACACAACAGCCACCCAGGCTTTGGCGAGGAAGGCAAATACCACGACAGCACCCACGAACAAGCGCTGCCCAAAGACACACTGCTCACCTTCGCACTTGTCGGACAACAGAATTGCGGCAAGAGCACGCTTTTCAACCAACTGACGGGCGAAAAACAACACGTCAGCAATTTCCCTGGCGTCACTCTAGAAAAGAAAGACGGCACCATTCTCGGTCGCGACCACACATTGGTCACCGACTTGCCCGGCTTGTACTCTCTTTCGCCCTACACTTCCGGAGAGGAAATGTCACGGCAATTCATTCTCAATGAAAAACCTCGCTGCATCATCAATGTTGTAGATGCTTCCAACATAGAACGCCATTTGTATTTGACGATGCAATTGATGGAATTGGACATCCCAGTAGTGTTGGCTCTCAACATGATGGATGAACTGAGAAATAACGGTGGATCCATCCGTGTCAACGAAATGGAAAAGATTCTCGGCATCCCCGTTGTTCCTATTTCCGCTGCGGAAAACGAAGGCATCGACGAACTTGTTGAACACGCTATCCACGTGGCACGATACAAAGAAACTCCCGCCCGCCAAGACTTCTGCGACAAAGATGACCACGGCGGCGCAGTTCACCGCTGCTTGCACAGCATCATGCACCTGGTGGAAGATCACGCCGAAAAAGCCAAGCTACCCGTGCGATTCGTGGCAAGCAAACTGGTTGAAGGTGACCATCAGATACTCGAACAGCTGCACCTCAGTCAGAATGAAAAGGAAATGCTCGAACACATCATCTTGCAAATGGAGGAAGAACGAGGCATCGACCGCGCCGCGGCAATGGCCGACATGCGTTACGCCTTCATCAAAAAATTAGGCGACAAAGCCATCGTCAAGCCCAACGAAAGCCTCGAATATCGCCGCAGCAAGAAAATCGACCAGATACTAACAGGCAAATGGACAGCCATACCAATTTTTATCATCACCCTATGCCTCATCATCTGGTTGTCCATTGATGTATTAGGCTCTCCGTTACAAAACTGGCTCGCCATAGGCATACAAGGTCTTTCTGAAATCTGCGGCAATGCCCTGGCGAATTGGGGCGCCAGCAAAACACTCATTTCGCTCGTTACCGATGGCATTTTCGGTGGCGTCGGGTGTGTTCTCAGCTTTATCCCCATCATCATACTGCTCTTTTTCTTTTTAAGCTTGCTGGAAGACAGCGGCTACATGTCGAGAGTGGCTTTCGTCACCGATAAATTACTACGACGTTTCGGCCTTTCCGGACGCAGCATCGTTCCTCTGCTGATTGGCTTTGGTTGTTCCGTTCCCGCCGTCATGGCTGCCCGCACCCTTCCCTCTGCCCGCGACCGCCGCTTAACCATTCTGCTAACCCCGTTTATGAGTTGCAGCGCCAAGATTCCCGTTTACGCCTTCTTCTCCTCCTATTTCTTCCCGAATCACGGCGGCTTGGTACTCATCAGTCTCTACCTTTTAGGCATTTTTACAGGACTAATGATTGCCTGGCTGAAAAAAATATTCTCTTCAAAATCGGCAATTTCGCCCTTTGTGATGGAAATGCCCAACTACCGTCTTCCTAAATTCAAAAACGTATTGCACCTGCTTTGGAGCAAAACCAAAGATTTCCTTCAAAACGCCTTCACCGTCATTTTCATTGCCTCTTTGGTAATTTGGGCTTTACAGACTTTTGATTTCACCTTCCACGTTGTGGAAAATGGCGAAGGCAGTATGCTGGCCTGCATTGCCGGATTTATCGCTCCGATTTTCAAACCTATGGGTTTAGGCGATTGGCGCATCGTCACGTCCCTGGTCAGCGGCCTGATGGCCAAGGAAAGCGTGGTCGCCACGTTGGAAGTGCTGGGCGGCGCTTCCATTTTTTCCACACTGACGGCTGTTCCCATGTTGGTTTTCTGCCTGCTTTACACTCCTTGCGTGGCCACGATTACCGCCATCAAACGCGAATTAGGTGGCAAATGGGCGTTCGGTGTCGTCCTTTTCCAATGCTCTATCGCCTGGCTTTTCTCCTGGATTGCCTTTTTGATTGCCAGTCTGATTATTTAGCGTATTTTTTCTTTGATTCGGGCGGCCCGGCTTCGCTATCACTCACCGTCACGCCGCCTAATCAGTAAGTATTCAGAACCTTTTCAGTTTTTCCCTGTCAATGGGTTCGATGGTGAAGACATCGTTGCTGACGTGGATGACGATGATGCCTCTATACGCTTGTCGGTCTCCTGCATCTGGACCGAGATGGCCGAAATGAATACTTATGCAGTGTGTACGCCACGCTTATAAAATTCCATTGAAAATTTTTATTCCCGCTTCGTTTGAAAGACGATGACCAACTGCCAGACGGGAGCCAACCGGATTCCCAAGTACATTGTGGGCAAAACACTTATGTGGGAAATTTATAAAAGCGGAAGACTTCACAAAATCCTATCGACAATGAAATTATATATAATTTTGCATTCGTCAATAAAATCATATAGTACAGCGTGAAGTACATATATCGATATCGTTTTGATTGGTGGGCACTATGCTTATTTGCCGCAATTATGCTCCCCAACATTGTTTGGTTCCGCTAGTTAAATCTGCATTATTTCATTTATTGTTCTTCTATCAAGATAAATCTTGTATCTTTACAAAATAAACGAATAAAAAAAAATTATTTGTAACTAATTACAAATCTGAATTTTATACATATAAAAATGGATACGGAAATGGTATGTTTGGACTCAATAGTGGAAAAATCGTTTCAAAAGGAGTCTGGAATTGTACAAATGACCACCACCACACCTTACGTGGTGACCGACAGCGTCCAAAAACTCGGACTGTTGATGGCTTTGCGTTTTGTTGAATGGGTAGGAAAAAATCCAAAGGGCGTTATTAGTCTCCCTACAGGAAAAACGCCACAATACTTTATTCATTATGTCCATGAAATTTTAGATGGATGGAATACGGAAAATATTCAAAATCTGCTTGGAAAATATGGTCTCGGCGATATGGAAAAACCCAAATTTCAGAACCTGCATTTTGTCCAAATGGATGAATTTTATCCTATTAATCCCGCCCAACATAATTCATTTTGTCATTATGTCACAGAAACATACGTCAAGGGGTTTGGACTTGATCCGAAGAATGTGCTGTTGATGAATTCCGACGACATTGCCTTGGCTGATGGTCGTTCCTATACCGAGGTTTTCCCCGATTTGTCTGTGGATTTGAGCTTGCGTTATCGGCAACCGCTAACTCCTTTGGAAGAAATTCAGACTCGCTCTATCTTTATGATTGAGGACTGGTGTGCTCGCTACGAAGAACAGATACGGGAATGGGGAGGTATCGGCTTCTTTCTATGTCCGCTCGGCACCGACGGAAGGCTGGCTTTCAATGTCTGTGGCTCCAATACCCATTCGGTGACGCGTATCACCGAAACCAATTATGCTGCCCAGGCCGATGCGGCTTCCGATTTGGGTGGCTTGAGCGTGTCAAAAAAACGACTTGTGCTAACCATCGGTTTGCATACGATTACGGCCAATCCGGAGGCTGTGGCCATTGCCTACGCGGCAGGCGAGGCCAATGCCAAAATGGTGCAATGCTCACTCGAATCGCCCATTACGGCAAATTATCCAGCCACCGTGTTGCAACGCCTGAAAAATGGTCGCTTTTTCCTCACTACCGGCTCCGCATCCAAATTGCACGATTCCTACGATCGCTATTTCGATTCCAAGAATTGGTCTTTTGAAAAAACCGAACGTGCCGTCCTGAACTTGTGTAAAAAACTGGACAGCTATGCGCATAATTTGACCTTGCAGGACTTGCAAAATGATATCTACTGTCAGCGAATTCCCAACCTCGGTTTGAAAGTGGTACAGGATGTCATTGATGATGTCCGCCATAAATTGGAAAAGGGTTGTCGTGCTTTTGAAGCCGAGAACTTCTTTATCACCGGCCCACACCACGATGACATTATGTTAGGAATACAACCGCTGATTTCCAGACAGTTGCGTTCTGTTACCAACAAAGTCCATTTCGCCGTGATGACTTCCGGTTTTAATTCGGTTACCAATAATTTCTTGATAGAGGCGATGGAAGATACGCTGGATTTCCTTTGCAAAGATGAAATTCAGATGATTCATTATCCTGATTTTTTCATTTGCGGTTACCAAAAGAAGTACGACAAGGATGTGTCTCATTATCTTGATAATGCGGCACGCAAAAATCCATACGAAATGCGTCGTGGATTCTGCCATCGTTTGCTGAGAAACGCTGTCGGTTTGTGGAAATTGCAAAATGCGGATGAACTGATTCGGCGTTTCAAATCTGAAATCGAAATACTGAAAAACAGTTACGATGGCGAGAAAAATTCTCCGGAAATCCAAAAACTGAAAGGATCGGTGCGCGAATTTGAAGAGGAACTTTTGTGGGCCTATATGGGCGTTCCGGTGAAGAACATTCACCATCTGCGGCTGGGCTTCTATCAAAGTGCCTTGTTTGAGGAAGGTCCCAACGTGGAACGGGATGTAATGCCGATTTTGCAGCAGTTAAGGACATTGAAACCGACAGTGCTGGCCGTGGTCGTCGATCCTGAAGGTATTGGCCCCGATACCCACTATAAGGTGCTGCAAAGCGTGGCAAAGGCGGTGGAAATGTGGAGCCGGGAAACCGACCTGAGTCAACTGAAAATCTGGGGCTATCGCAACGTCTGGTTCACTTTCCATCTGGCAGAAGCCAATGCTTTGGTGCCCGTTTCCCTCAACTCTTGCGCCGTCCTCGAACAGTCTTTCAAGACCAGTTACCTAACCCAGGTGAAAGCCGAGTTTCCAAGTCCCAACTTTGACGGTCCTTTTAGCGAACTGGCAGAGAGTATTTGGGGTGAGCAACTCAAGGAAGTGCAGTTGATTTTAGGCAAGGATTTCTTCTACGAAAACGACAAACCGCTTATCCGCGCCACTCATGGCTTGATTTATATGAAAGAAATGAATGTCACTGAATTTCTCTCTATGGCTCAGCAAATTAAAAAGGTTTGTATGGTCAACTAGGTAAAAGTCTTGAAAGTAATCATGTGACTTTTTTCTGTGAAAAAGATTTTGTAGAACAATGCCGATTACTTTCCGTTATGGCGGAGGTTATGCCATTATGGGAAAACGGGATGTAAATTGGACTCTGGTGGAAACAAAAGGCACTTGGATAGAGTGATTGTAGATTATAAGAAAGATGCCATAAATGCGGGCAGCATCAATGTTTCTTGATCTTTTCGCAAATCCTTTGTGTATATAAGTATTCTTTCTGAAACCCATTGGGAATATTTTCCGCAAAACTCATCCAGCGACTTATGGTTGGCATATCCGGAAGACTTGACCTCTACGGGCCACAACTTTTGACCTCTGGAAAATGAGCAGCGCCGGACTTCCATTTTTGGCATTTTTCCAATCCAGCATTTGCTGGTAAATCTTCCTTTTGAATATCCTTGAGGTCCCTGTCATAGCAGCTGATTTTTGAGTTGCAAAATCACACAATAAATTAAAATCTCAAAATGTTTTCGCTTGTTTTTACACAAAATCTCAAAATGTTTTTCTGGTTTTTGATTTAAATCTCAAAATCTTCATTTTTGTCAGAAATGGGGAAATCGTATTTTTATAACTCAAATAATAACGCAAGGCTCGTTTTTTTCGAGTTTAAAACATGAACGAATCCAGAAGCAAAGACGATGTTTCTAGATTTTTCGCATCTGCAAAATGCAATTACAATGAATATTTTCAACTGTGAATTTTTATTCCGTCAATCAAAATATTTTGTATTTTTGCAAAATGTAGAATTTTATATTATTAACATTAATAAAAATAAAAATGAAAGAAACAGTATTTAGAGAAACTCACGAAAAACTGGGTGCAAAAATGGTTGAATTTGCAGGTTTCTATATGCCTATCCAATACGAAGGCGTATCTGCTGAACACTTGCACGTAAGAAGTAAAGTCGGCGTTTTCGACGTGTCCCACATGGGCGAATTTACCGTTAAGGGTCCTAAGGCCTTGGATTTGCTCCAATACATCACTTCCAACGATGTTGCAGCCCTCTTCCCCGGAAAAGTTCAGTATTCTTGCTTCCCCAATGGCAAAGGCGGTATCGTTGATGACCTCTTGGTTTACAACATCGCCGAAAACGATTACCTTCTCGTAGTTAATGCCGCCAATATCGATAAAGACTGGGCTTGGGTTTCAAAACAAAATGAAAAATTCGGTGCCGAAATCGCCAACATCTCCGACAATATTTCCCAGTTGGCAGTTCAAGGTCCTTTGGCTCTGAAAGCTATGCAAAAGTTGACTGAAACGCCCGTCGTCGATATGGAATATTACACCACCAAGACCGTCACTTTCGCAGGCATTCCCAACGTCATTTTCTCAACAACCGGTTACACTGGCGCCGGTGGCTGCGAAATCTATTTCAAGAACGAAGACGCCCACAAGATTTGGAACGCCGTTTTTGAAGCTGGCAAAGAATTCGACATCAAACCTATCGGTTTGGGTGCTCGCGACACTTTGCGTCTCGAAATGGGTTTCTGCCTCTATGGTCACGAAATTGATGATACCATTACTCCTGTTGAAGCAGGTTTGGGTTGGATTACCAAATTTGTTGACGGCAAGGACTTTATTGATAAGGATTTCATGTTGGATCTGAAAGCCAACGGCATGAGAAAGAAACTGGCTGGCTTTGAAATGATTGAACGCGGTATTCCTCGCTTGGAATATGAAGTTTGCGACGCTGAAGGCAACAACATCGGCATCGTTCGCTCTGGCACCTTCGGTCCCTCCATCAACAAATCTGTTGGTACCGCTTGGCTGAAGCCCGAATTCGCAAAATCCGGCACGGAAATCTACATCAAAATCCGCGAGAAATTGGTGAAGGCCATTACCGTTAAAATGCCATTCTACAAAGGATAATTTATTGATACATAAACAAATTCTCTAATGTATCAGAAAAAATACATGGACGAAGCCATTGCCCTGTCGCGACGTTGTCTCGCGACGGGCAAAGGTGGTCCGTTTGGGGCCGTGGTGGTCAAGGACGGCGAAATCATCGGTCGGGGAAGCAATAGTGTAACCTTGCTGAACGATCCGACGGCACACGCCGAAGTGATGGCCATTCGCGAAGCGTGCCAGCATTTGGGCAGTTTCCAGCTCGAGGGCTGCGAAATCTACACCAGCTGCGAACCTTGCCCAATGTGCCTCGGCGCCATCTACTGGGCTCGCCCCGAACGCATTTACTACGCCGCCGACAAGAATGACGCCGCTGTCGCTGGCTTTGACGATTCTTTCATCTACGAAGAACTCGACCGCCCCGCCATGGAGCGGAAAATCGCCTCGGAACAGCACGACAGCGAACCTGCCCAAGAAGTCTTCCGTCGATGGATCAACCTGGAACAAAAAATCAACTACTAACTACAACCATGAAAACCATTCGTCTGCTTTTGCTATTTCTTGTGCTGGCTTTGCCGTTCCTGGCATCGGCACAGGTCATAACAACAGATTCTGACGAAAACCAAGAAACAGAGGAGAAATCCCCATTCCACAAACACGAGATAGACACCGCCATGGCCATGTCGCCCGACTATATGCCTGTCTCATACGCTCGGATTGCATCGCACTGGCACAAACCTTTGATTATGAAACCAGTTGACACCTCCACGGTGCAAGTGCACCAATCCGACCCACTTATCAGAACAGAAAACATTACGCAAAACCTGGGAATCTACGGTCAGGCACACCAGACCATCAACTACGACTATCATCGTGACCCGGGCTTCAAAATGATAACCCTCCCCTACCCTTATTACATCTACGACCAAAACGATGTCAAATTTTACAATGTCCCGACATCCTTTACCGATTTGGCATTCACCTTCGGCATCGCCAACATGTACGAATTTGACGCCACCCACGCCCAGAAATACAAGGGATTGACCGCCGCTTTCGACATGCACGCCTACTCGAATACCGGCTACTACGTAAATCAGGAAACTCATAATATCCGCATCAACGCCTTCGTCAATTACGAAATACCATCTCAATATTACGGCTTTACTGTTTCCTACCTTTACAACCGCATCAAGGCCCAAGAAAACGGAGGATTACAAGACATTACACAGTTTGTTCAGAACAAAGCTCAAGAGTTGACCGGTTATCCTGTGAAATCAGTTTCCGGCTACTCGAAAATACAAACTCACGACCTGCTTTTCCAACAATATGTCAATATTATCAACAAGAAAAAACATTATTTCGGCACCATCACCCATAGTTTCCAGTTCAAGCAACTGAAAACCGACTATATTGACATGGGCTTCGACTCTCTTTTTTACCAGCCCATCATTTTGGGGAAAGACAGCACCCACGACACGATTCAATACTACAGCATCATCAACTCTTTGCAATGGTCTAATTTCAAACCTTTGGACACCTTGCCCGACAAAAAGTACTTTTTCAGAGTTGCTGGTGGTATCATGCACGAATATGTAAATGCCATAACGCCTTATTATCAAGGCAATACGTTTACCATTTTTGGAAGATTTCACACAAGACTTTTTGGTGTCATGGACTTGTATGGACGCATTGCCTACTCGTTTAACGGCTACAATAAAAACGACATGGTGGCTGCCATTGGCACTAAATGGATGATTCAGAAAAAATGGAATCATTTTCTTGGCTTGGAGGCCGACTTCTATAGAAATTCTCCCGACTACATCTATGAAAACTACTATGGCAATCACAATGTGTGGTTCTGCAAAGACTGGCCAAAACAGAACACCCTGAAACTAAGTGCTTTCTGGTCAATATTGAAATACAGAGTTGAACTGAATTATTTCATGGCTCACAATCTGGTTCGATTGAATGAAATATACGAACCCTTCATTACCGAGAAAGCGGCAAACCTGGTGCAACTCCACATTTTTGCACCTGTACGCATCAAGGGCTTTGGGTTAAATCTCAATGCTTACTTGCAATATTCCAACAGCACATCGCTGACCGTTCCACTGCTGGCTTTAAAAGCATCTCCTTACTATGTCTTCAATTTCTTAAGAGGAAAGTTGAAGATGCAAATCGGTTTGGATTTAATGTACAACACTTCATATTACGCAGACGGCTACGATCCCGTTTTGCATCAATTTTATTGCCAACAAAAAATGCTTGTCGGCAATTATGCTTATCTGGATGCTAATATCACATTGAAAATCAAGAGAATATCATTTTTCTTCCGTGCTGGACATTTCTTATCTGGAATCGCTGGATATTCCTATTTCTCCACACCTTACTATCCAGCCATGGACCGCCGTTTCCAAATTGGCATCAATTGGAAGTTTTATGACTAAAAACACATCTAAAATATTTATTATATTTGCAATTTGAAATAACAAAGTGTACGATAAATTGGGTTTGGATATTCAAAACCATATAAAATACTAAAAATTAAACAGTTACAAATCATCTTATTAATAATCATCATTTAAAAAATTTAAAATTATGGCATTTAACTTAAGAAACAGAAACTTTTTGAAACTGTTGGATTTCACTCCTGAAGAAATCAGATTTTTCTTGAAACTGGCCGCCGACCTTAAGGCCGCTAAATATGCTGGTACCGAACAACCACGCTTGACTGGTAAGAATATCGCTTTGATTTTCGAAAAGACTTCAACTCGTACTCGTTGCGCATTCGAAGTTGCCGCAAAAGATCAAGGCGCTCATGTTACCTACCTGGGACCAACGGGTTCACAAATCGGCATTAAGGAATCCATGAAAGATACAGCCCGCGTATTGGGTCGCATGTATGATGGTATCGAATACCGCGGTTTCGGTCAGGATATCGTTGAAGAACTCGGTAAATATGCTGGCGTCCCAGTTTGGAATGGCCTCACCAACGAATTCCACCCCACTCAGATTCTGGCAGACTTCCTCACCATGCAGGAACACATTGACAAGCCTCTCAACAAAGTTACATTCGCATACTGCGGAGATGCTCGTTTCAACATGGGCAACTCACTGATGGTCGGTGGCGCTAAAATGGGCATGGACGTACGTATCGTGGCTCCTAAAAAACTTCAACCCAACAAGGAATTAATCGACACCTGCAAGAAAATCGCCAAGGAAACCGGTGCAACGGTTACCGTTACCGACAATGTTGAAAAGGGTGTCAAAGGTTGCGATTTCATCTATACCGACGTTTGGGTATCCATGGGCGAACCTGTTGAAGTATGGAAAGAACGTATCAAAATGCTGAAACCTTACCAGGTGAACAAGGAATTGATGGCTAAGACTGGCAACCCCAACTGCAAATTCATGCACTGCCTTCCTGCTTACCACAATCTTGAGACCAAAGTGGGCCGCGACGTCAACGAACAATTCGGTCTCGATGGCATCGAAGTTACCGAAGAAGTTTTCGAATCGAAAAACAGCATTGTTTTCGACGAAGCAGAAAACCGCATGCACACCATCAAGGCTGTCATGGTTGCAACTCTCGGTGACTAAAACATCAAATCATTGAATATCAAATAAAAAGCATGAAAAGAACGCTTTTAATTCTTACACTTTTATGTTTCTGGGCGATGACTTTCGCCCAGAACATGAAAGTCATGCTGAATCACAAGGCCTATTGTACAGATAAGATTCAGCCTTACATAGAATTTACATTTCGCGTTGGCGGAACTACAGTCGCCTACGCTTTGAATGAGCAACACAGATACGAAGCAGACGTGCTCATCAACGTTGACGTGAAAAAGAACGATAGTGTCGTTGCCAACATCCACTATATTCTCGCCAGCGAAACCTTTGCCGACACCATCATGGTCGGCCGCCCCGACTTTGGCGACGTTCACAATCTGCCCATCGACAATGGCAGCTATTTCCTGGAATTCACCTTTCAGGATGTAAACAATCCCAATTCAAAAATCGAATATCTCGATGCCATCACTGTGAATTTTCCCAAAGATTCACTCTGCACTTCCGGCATCGGTCTGATGAGCGACGTTCGCTCAGCCGAACCTGGAGACCTGTATGTCAAATATGGTTTCTCGCTCACCCCGCTTTTCTACAACTACGCGGGCGATAATGTATATAGTCTTCCCTTTATCATGGAAGTCTACAATACTGAAAAAACATTTGGAAAAGGAAATAAATTCATAGCCAAGTGCTATATCGAAGATAATGTAAGTCACAGACTTGCCACCCCACAATCCACACTCAGTCTTGAAGTTAAAACAGCTCCCGTTGCCTTGGTTTTCGGACAATTCAACATTTATTCAGTACCTTCCGGCAACTATAATCTTGTGATTGACATCATTGGGGAAGATTCCGTTATTTATCATACAAACCGATGCTTCTTTCAACGTAGCAATCCCAACGTGCTTTCTTTAGAACTGCAAAACTATGCCCACGTCAATACCGAAAACACATTCGTGGACAAAATCACCGACAAGAAAGTGCTTAACGACTATGTCGCCTGTCTCTACCCCATCGCCACTAACATTGAGCGCGATTTTTTTGATAAAAGAATGAAAAAAATAGATGACGAAAGTCTGAAAAAATATTTCTATTCTTTTTGGCTCTCTCGTAATCCAATAGATCCAGAGGGTGCCTGGTTGGAATACAAAAAACAAGTGGATTTCGTCCAACAAGCCTTCGGCAGCAAATTGGTGAAAGGTTATCGTACCGACCGCGGCCGCGTTTATCTGCAATACGGACCGCCTACTGATATCAAGGATACTCCTATGGATCCCGCCACCTATCCATATCAAATTTGGCATTATTACCATCTGCCCGACCAAAACAATGTCAAATTTGTCTTCTGGTGTCCTGCGGAAGTCACCAACGATTACGAGTTGCTTCATTCTGACAAGAACAACGAATTACACGATCCTTATTGGCAGATGAAACTTACCAAACGTTTCAACCAACCTGAAGATTACCAGCAAACTCAACCAGCTGACTATTTCGGGAATCAAATGGATAAAAACTGGCGCTTTAACGATTAGAGTTTAATTAGAACACATTGAATACGTAAAAAACACTATAAACTATGAAAAAAATTTTTCTCGGCCTTATAGTCATAGCTTTCGGACTGCAATTGTCAGCCCAATCCATTCCCAACCCTGGTTTTGAAGAATGGACAAGCGGAACACCAAACAATTGGACCACAAGTCTTGGTGGCACTATCAACGTGTCCTTTTTAGACATCAATATTCCCATTCCCTTAAACCTCAATTTCGGTTCCAAAAGCACGGATGCTCATTCTGGCAACTATGCCTTAAAATTAAAAGCCAATAGTCTTAATCTATCTGCTATCGCCAGCTACATTCCCAATTATGAAATTCCCGAAAGCATCACTTTGCCCGGCATCGCCCAATTGGGAACCGCAGGCACTTTTAATGTTGATGCTTCCACACTGATGGAAATTTTCAGTCTGGACACGAATTCCACAATGGAAGACTTGCAAAACATCGACTGGGAACAATTGGGCTCCATTGTCAATGTAGTTTCCAGAGGAGTTCCATTTCCTGCAGTACCAAGAAGCATGAAAGTATGGATGAAATATCTTCCTCCCGTGGGCGAATCCGATACCATGGCTGTAGCTGTCGTTGCTTACCACCAAGGGCAAAGCGTCCTTTCCCTCCTCAGCGGTAACGAATACCCCGCCGGATTAGCATTCCGTACGATGAGTGAAAGACACGAAAACTACACTGAAGTCACTTTCGGAATTGACGGATATGACCCCGACTATCAATGCGACTCCTTGGCTGTCATCTTCCTCTCTTCAATCTCCTATCCTTTCAAAGCTAATACAGAACTGTTCCTTGATGACATCACTTTCCAGTTCGATGAATCATCCATAGATAGCTTTGAAGAAAGTTTGATGAGTGTTTATCCCAATCCCGCGGCTCAATACGTGAACATTTTGCCAAAGAATCAGCAAAACGAATATTCGATTGAATTGTTTGACATGAATGGACGACTGATTCGTCAACAATCTTCACTGACAGGCGATTACCGAATGTCTCTCGGTGATATTGCCAAGGGGGCTTACTTCTTGAAACTTCGCCAAGACGGCGAAACATCTTTACAAAAACTGGTGGTTGAATAAGATTTAAAATGCCGAAACTATGGCTCGCCCCACTGCACGGGGTTACGGTTTACACTTTTCGAAACTGCCTATTTCGGCACATATCGGGCATCGACGCCACCATTGCGCCTTTCGTTCCAGTGCAAAGCACTGCCACACTGAACGTAAAAAAGTGGAAAGATCTCCTGCCAGATAATAACAAAGAAACCGTTCTCATTCCTCAACTGATGGGAACGGTTCCCTCTTTTTTCACCGACACAATGAACGCCCTTCACGATGAGTTGGGCTACACGCACTTCAATTGGAATTTGGGCTGCCCAATGCACCCCATCGTGCGAAAAAAACGGGGCTGCGGACTGATGCCGTATCCCGACGATGTGGAAGCCATCGTTGAAAATGCATGCAAACTTCCATTCAAATTCTCCGTAAAGATGCGACTCGGATTGCACTCTTTCAATGAAGGTTTGGAAATCGCCAACAGGCTGAACCAATATCCGCTCGAATTCATTGTCATACATCCTCGTTTGGGAGACTGGCAATACGAAGGACAACCCGACCTTGAAGCGCTTGACAATTTTCTAGGCCAATGCCAACACAAAATCATCTATAGCGGAGATATTTTTCAATTATCTGATTATCAATGCCTTTCTAAAAAATACAATCAGATTCAAGACTGGATGCTTGGCCGTGGAATATTGCGAAATCCTTTTCTTGCTTCAGAAATCAAAAACACATCAGAACTAAGCGAAAAACAAAAAATTGAAAATTTTAACGAATTTTATGAGGATTTAGTTGCGAGTTTATTGGAAGTACGGTCTGAAAGTGGCACATTGGCATCGCTGAAAGAATTGTGGCACTCTTTTGCCCACATTTACCGTCTTAACGAAAATCAGATACATAATTTACTGATTATAGATAATTTAAAAGATTTTTTGGAAGAGACTACGGCACTTCAATTAACAATTAACAATTAACAATTAACAATTGGCAATTAGCAACTTAATTTCTTATTCTCAGAATTTCTTTATTAAACAATCTTCTATCTTCTTCATTGATATTTTTTTGTAAATTTGCCACAAAATATATAAGAACATGAAAGTAACAGGCAAGACCACGACATTAAACGTTCCCAATCGTGACGTTTTCACCAGATTCTGCAATTGCAACAACTTCGGCAAGTTCCTTCCAGACCAAATTAAGGACTGGCAATCCACCGAAGATTATTGTCAATTTTCGATTCCAGGAATTGCTTCTCTCAAAGTTAACATTGCTGAAAAAGTCGAATTTTCAAAAATTGTTTTCGCCGCCAACAACGACAAAAACATTCCCATAAATATTTCATTGAACATGAACGGCAATGACCTTCAAACAGATATTTTCGCCGAGATCGAAGCCGATATTCCCATTTTCCTAAAACCGATGGTTGAAAAACCCCTGCAAAACTTAGTTGACATGATTGCAGACAAGTTGAAAACTGAAAACTGAGAGTTGAAAATTAACTTTAAATATTAGTTTCATAATTAATCAACAATTAAATATGATAAGCACCATACGAACTGAAGGTTTGATCAAGGAATACAAGCATCGCCGAGTTGTGAACAATGTTTCCATCAATGTCAACCAAGGCGAAATCGTAGGACTTTTAGGACCTAACGGAGCGGGAAAGACAACATCCTTCTATATGATTGTCGGGCTGATACAACCCATGGAAGGTAAAATATACCTCAACGACGAAGACATTACAGGAATGGCAATGTACAAGCGTGCGCAATTAGGCATCGCCTATCTGCCGCAAGAAGCATCGGTTTTCCGCGACTTGACCGTTGAAGACAATATCATGGCAATACTTCAGTTTAGTCTTACTTCAAAAGAAGAACAAAAAGAGCGTCTCGAACAATTGATTTCAGAGTTCAACATACAGAAAGTCAGGAAAAACAAAGGAAAGAATCTTTCTGGTGGCGAGCGCCGCCGCTGCGAAATTGCCCGTTGTCTGGCCTCCAACCCGAAATTCATCCTTCTTGATGAGCCCTTCGCTGGTGTTGACCCCATTGCCGTTGAGGACATCCAGAATATTGTGGCAAAATTGAAGAGCAAAAATATTGGCGTTCTTATCACCGACCATAACGTACATGAGACACTTTCCATCACCGACCGCGCCTACCTGCTTTTCGAAGGAAGCGTTTTAAAATCCGGCACCGCCGAAGAACTGGCTGCCGACCCACAGGTTAGAAAAGTATATCTCGGTAGCAATTTCGAACTCAGAAAATAAAACATATCATGCGTTACCAAGCTTTAAATTCAGATTTTTATATTAGAAACAGAAAAAACGTAGTCGCTGAAATCGAACAAAATTCCGTGGTCATCCTCACTTCCCACGACGAATATCCACGTTGCGGCGACACCACGCACCCTTTCCGTCAAAATTCAGACTTGTTATATCTCTGCGGCATCGACCAGGAAGAAACATGCCTCGCACTTGCGCCTTGGCATCCCAACAAAGATTACCGCGAAGTACTATTTATCAAGAATCCAAGTCCGGAAATGATTACCTGGTTCGGGCATCGTCTCAGCAAGGAGCAGGCTCGTAAAATATCAGGCATCCAAACCGTTGTTTTTGTTGAAGAGATGGATTCCGTGCTCAACAACATGATTTTCTATGCAGAACACATTTATCTTCATATTCCTGAAAGTTCTCGTTCCAAGAACTCTTTTGCGACTCGAGAAATACGCTTGGCTGAGCAACTGAAACGCGACTATCCGCTGCACGATTTCCGCCGTTTGGCACCGATTCTTTATCCATTGCGTGCCATAAAGCAGCCCGAAGAATTGCAAGCGCTGAAAAAGGCCTGCGACATCACCGCCGCCGCCTTCCGTCGCGCCAAAGCTGCCGTTAAACCTGGAATGTACGAATACGAAGTTGAAGCCGAACTGATATACGAAATGATTCGCAATGGTGCCTCAGGCCACTCCTTCGCTCCCATCTGCGCTTCCGGCGCCGACACTTGCATCCTCCATTATATCAAAAACGACAAAAAAATGCAAGACGGGGATTTATTGCTGATGGATTTTGGCGCAGAATATGCCAACTACGCCGGAGACTGCAGTCGCACTATCCCTGTCAATGGCAAATTCACGCCCAGACAAAAAGCCGTGTATGACGCTGTTCTTTCAATTTACAAAGACACAATTCCTAAATTCAAACCAGGTATGACCATTCACAAAATCAACGATTTTGTCTTCAAAAGAATGGATGAAGAATTGATTAAATTAGGATTATATACCGAAGAAGACGTTAAGAATCAAGACCCCAATAAACCGCTGTTCAAAAAATACTACATGCACAACACCAGCCATTTCATTGGTTTGGATGTTCACGACGTAGGAGAACGCGACTGGGTTTTCCAACCAGGCATGGTTTTAAGCTGCGAACCCGGCATTTACATCGCCGAAGAAGGCATTGGCATTCGTATTGAAACCGACGTGGTCGTTGCCGATAATCCTATCGACTTGTTTGAAGGACTTGATTTGTAATATTTTGCTTCGCAATGATGAATCCCATTCAGCAGTTGCTCGAAAAATATGAATTCCCACTTTACTTAGCCCCCATGGAAGAGGTTACGGACCCTTCTTTTCGGCATTTGTGCAAGGATTTTGGCGCCGACGTGCTGATTTCGGAATTCATTTCTTCGGATGCCTTGTCACGGGAAGTGGAAAAAAGCATTCGCAAAATGCACTTTGACGAAGACGAACGCCCTTTCGGAATACAGATTTTTGGTCATGATGAAGATTCGTTAATCGCAGCAGCTCGGCTGGCAGAAAGTGCCAACCCCGATTTCATCGACATCAACTGGGGCTGTCCAGTGAAAAAAGTCGTGAGCAAGGGTGCCGGTTCTGCCATTTTGAAAGACATTCCTAAAATGATACGGCTAACAAAAGCTGTCGTTGACGCGGTCAGTTTACCCGTCACTGTCAAAACGAGACTGGGCTGGGAAGAGGCAGAGAAACCAATTGTAGAGGCAGCCGAAATGCTGCAAGATGTCGGCATCAAAGCTCTCACCATCCACGGTCGCACACGCTCGCAAATGTATAGCGGCACCGCCGACTGGACGCTCATCGGCGAAGTGAAAAACAATCCTCGAATGTGCATTCCCATCATAGGCAATGGTGACATTGATAGTCCAGAAAAAGCCGTGGAATACAAGAAACGCTTCGGCGTTGATGCCATCATGATTGGCCGCGCCGCCATCGGAAACCCTTGGATTTTCAGGCAAATCAAAGACTATTTGCAAGGTCGTGAGCCTTCATGTCCAGACTACGAAGAAAGAGTGAATGTGTGCCTAAAACACCTGCAAATGGCCAAAGAATGGAAAGGTGAACGCACTGCCATCCTTGAGATGCGTAAACATTACGCCAATTACTTCAAGGGAATTCCACACTTTAAGGAACGGAAAATCAAGTTGATGTCGGCCTTAAGCATCGAAGAATGCGCAGAGATATTACAATAAAACCTATTCGTACCTCAACGCAGCAATAGGATCCAAATTGGCGGCCTTCTTGGCGGGATACCAGCCAAAGAAAATACCCGTAGCCGAACATACCAAGAACGAGATTGCAATAGCACCCTGGCTAACCATAAACGGCCATTGCAACACTTTTGATAAAACAAAGGATAATAACAAACCTAAAACAATGCCTATAAGACCGCCTATCAAACTCAGAATCACACTCTCAGACAAGAACTGCATCATAATATCTCGATTCTGAGCTCCGATAGCCATACGCAGACCTATTTCCTTGGTACGCTCTGTTACAGTCACATACATAATGTTCATAATACCGATACCTCCAACAATTAGGGAAATAGCGGCAATGGCTGTCAGCAACACCGTCAATAATTGCGTTACCGAACTGACAGTAGTAAGCAATTCTTCCATCGTCCTGACTTCAAAATCGTCATCATCATTTTTGCCAATATGATGTGTATTTCGTAAAATATACGTAATTTCTGTAGCAGCCAATTCAGACTCCTCCTCTGATGTCGCCGAAGCAAAAAACATGTGGAAATGATTAATGGCCAAGAAACGCTTCTGCACAGTCGTATAAGGCACCAAAACCACATCATCCTGATCTTGACCCATTTGGCTCTGACCTTTGGATTCCAAAACGCCAATGACTTTCATAGGTATAGAACCAAAACGGACGGTCTGCCCAATTGGATTTTCGCCATTGGTAAACAAATCTTTCACGACGGTCTGCCCGATGACGCAAACTTTATTAAACTTTTTCACATCCTCATCAGAAAACATAATTCCGCTTTCGAGTTTATAAGTTCTAATTCCCAGATAATTAGGAGCCACACCTTGAATGGAGCCAGGATGGTTGTTTGAGCCGAACACCAATTGGGCACTGCTGGTAACATAGGGCGAAATGGCCGTCACATAACGAACATTTTGCTCCAACATATGGAAGTCCTTTTCATCCAACGATTTGGCATTAGAAGAGCCCATATTGACCCCACCACGACGTTGCTCTCCAGGCATGACCATAATCATATTCGAACCCATACTTGACAACTGTTCTCTGACATTATTGGTGGAACTTTGCCCCAGACTCACCATCGTAATGACAGAAGCAATACCAATGATGATACCCAACATCGTAAGGAAAGCACGACTTTTATTTCGAAGGAGTGCGCGAATGGCAATCTTTATGAGGTTTAAAATATTCATTTCCTAAATCTTGAATTCTTTATAATTACGTAAAGCTTCTGCTGCTGATTGCGTTTCAACGGCCTTGTCTTCGATGATGTTGCCGTCCCGAAGTTTGATGGTGCGAGTCGTAAAAACGGCAATATCAGGCTCGTGGGTTACAAAAGCTATCGTTTTACCTTTGTCGTGCAAATCCTGGAACAAACTCATAATTTCGTAAGATGTTCTAGTATCCAAATTACCCGTTGCTTCATCGGCAAGCAAAATGACCGGATCATTGATTAACGCACGGGCTATGGCCACTCGCTGTTGCTGTCCACCCGACAACTGGTTGGGCTCGTGCATCATACGATTTTCCAAGCCGACAGCTTTGAGGGCCTCAATAGCACGCTCATGGCGTTCTTTGGCAGAAATCGACGAATTATACATCAAGGGCAACTCCACATTTTCCAAAGCCGTAGTTCTTGCCAACAAGTTGTAATTCTGAAAGATAAAACCAATTTTGCGATTCCTGAGTGTTGAAAGTTCCTTCTTCGACAAATTGCTTATGGAAACACCGTCAATCTTATAATCTCCTGACGTCGGGCGGTCGAGGCAACCCAAAATATTCAGCAAAGTGGACTTTCCCGAGCCGCTCGTTCCCATTATGCTCACAAACTCGCCCTCTTCTATCGAAAAAGAAACGCCATTCAAAGCGTGAACATCTTCGTTTCCCACCTTGAAAATGCGCTTCAAATCCGTTATCTTAATAATTTCATTCATTATAATCTATTAATTATTAATAATTTACAATGATTAGCGTTTCCTTTCTTCTGGCGGACCCATGTGGAATGTGCTCTTGCCTTTTTCTTGAACTTTAGGAGCTTTCGCTTCCATCACCGACAAAACGACCTCTTCTCCTTCACGAAGACCACTGGTAATGATGGATTTGGCACCATCGTTCAGACTAGTCTGTACACTGACTTGTTCCAGACTGTTCTGGCGTTTCACCCAAACCGTCTTGGTATTTACATCTTTCAAACTTTGTGTCAAATCTTCCTGATTATTAAAAAGTTCCTTGAAGGTGTAGCCTTGTTTTTGCATCATCGTCATGGTCATTTTTTCAATATTGCAGAAAAACGCTTCCATGGGAATAGTAACACCTTTTTCCTTATTAACAATGATAGAAACACTGGCAGTCATGCCGGGAAACAGTTTTTCATCTGGATTTGGGGCATCGATAATGACGGTATAAGTAACAACATTAGAAGTTACCGTAGGGTTTAGACGCACTTGTTTTACAGTACCCGAGAAAACATCATCAGGGAAGGCGTCAACGGTAAATGTCACCGGCTGACCTTCGACCACTTGACCAATATCCGCTTCGTCAATATTGGCTTCCACCTGCATTTCCGTCAGGTTGTTGGCAATGGTGAAAAGTGTTGGCGTACTGAACGATGAAGCCACCGTCTGTCCTTCTTCCACTTCCTTGTTCAAAACCACCCCCGCAATCGGCGAATAAATCATCGCATACCCAAGGTCGACCTGCGATTTCTGATAATTAGACTTTGCCGTGACCAACTGATTTTTCGCACGAGTCAAGTCATCTTCCGCAGCATCCAAAGTTTCTTGCGTGGCAGCTTTGTTGTCGAACAAGGTTTTGGTCCTATCATAATTTCGCTGGGCCAAATTCAGATTACTCTGCGCATTGGAAACGGCAGCCTCTGATTGAAGCACCTGTTCCATCAAGGTCGATTTGTCAAGTTCAGCGAGCAAATCGCCTTTTTCAACACGAGAGTTGAAGTCTACATAAAGACGCTTCACTATACCTGAGACCTGCGTACCCACATCTACCTTGTAAACGGGCTGAATTTCCCCCGTTGCAGTCACCGTTATTTCAATGCTGTCAACTTTTGCCACTTCGGTATTGAAAACCATATTATGCGACTTTTTCGCTTTCAGCACGTTCATGACGATAATGAAAGCAATGATGATGGCGACAATAATGCCGATAACAATCCACCTTTTCTTCTTTTTACTATCCATAGATATTGATATTTAATTAATTTTCCAATTATTATAAAGTCACAGGAATACCCATCACAATGTCAAGGATTTTACGCTGCAAAACAAACGAATATTTATCCTGCATGTACGTATTCAATGCCGAGAGATAATTGTTCTGTTGCGTCAACAAATCGGCAGCAGTAATGGTTCCATACATAAATTTCATATTATATGCTTGAAAATTAGCATGATAAGCTTTTGCCTTAATTGAAGAAACATTATAATTATTTTCTGCTTCTGTTACAGACAGATAGTACTTTTGCAGTTCCTGCAAGACATCGAGTTGTTTTTCTTGCAAATCGTTTTCGGCTTTCTGCACATTAATTTTCGCCAATTTTACTGATGCTCTGGCTTTATTTTGATTATATATTGGAATATTGAGCGACAAGCCCACATTTTCAGAAAGGCGATCCCCGAATTGGCTTCCCACATCACCCAAACTTGAACTGAAACCTGTACTAACGCCCGCATTCAAGTTCAAACTTGGACAATAATTGGATTTTGCAATTTTAACATCATAATTGGCGCTTTCGATGCGGCTTTTACTGAGTTTCAATTCAGGAAGATAATCAAAGGCTTTATCTATAACCTCTTGCATTTCCGGGATACGAAGATTCTCTATCATTTGTGCCGTATCGGGTTTTACGACCTCCACACCTGCCGCGGTATTGATTGCCAACAATCCCTTCAGCGTAATGTAATTGTTATTCAGTGAAATCAGCGTATTGTCGTAATTTGTAGAATCCGAAACATATTGGGCTTCAAGCAACATATAATCGCTTTCCAAAATCTGTCCAGCCAGATAACGATGGTAGCCCTGTTCCATTTGTTCACGACTTTTTTTAATCACATCCTTCTGGAATCCAAGAAGTTCTTCATTCATCAAAATATTCAGGAATGCCTGGACGATTTGAATATCAAGTTGGTCTTTTTCATAATTATATGACCATTCTGACTGAGTGACACCGAGTTTGCTCTGCTTAATGTTATTGTAAATACTCAAGCCGTTGAAAAGCGTAATTCCTGCCGAAACGCCATAATTGCCCGTCCAATCGGAACCATCGTTATGAGAATGTCCATAGCCGTGATTGGCAGAAGCCGAAATGGTAGGCGTCATCTGCAGTTTGGCTTGCTTATAGTTGATTTCCGAAACTGTTTTGTCAAGGCGGGCATTTTGCAGAGAATAATTGTGTTCTTCAGCATATTTCAGGCACTCTTCCAACGTAAAGCGATTGGTTTGTCCTTGGACCTGAAAAATCACCATCATTCCCAAAAGCAGCAACAGCATCAATCTTTTTTTCATATTCACTATTTTAAAAAATACGATGGCAAAGATACTGAAAAAAACACTTTCATATCTGCACATTTTCACATACAGCATTTTTCCACATAAAAAAGTGTTGAAAAGAAACAAGATTTAAAATTTTTACGTATGTTTGCATTCTTTTTTAAGGATAAAATTAAAACTGATGAATAGATTGTTACAAGTTTCCGGTTCTCCTCACGTACACAGCACAGAATCGGTAAAAAAAATCATGTGGTCGGTAGTGATTGCGCTGCTACCAGCTTTCGGCGTGGCCGTATTTTATTTCGGTTTACCCGTCATTCTGCTGACGCTTGTTTCCGTTGCGACCTGCCTTTTGTGCGAATACCTCATCCAGAGATTCATGCTGAAGGGAGAGACGACCATCAGTGATGGCTCCGCGGTCATCACTGGTTTGTTACTGGCCTTCAACGTGCCCGCCAACCTGCCTGTTTGGATGATGATTGTCGGTGCCATCGTTGCCATTGCCATTGCTAAAATGCCATTTGGCGGTCTGGGGAAAAACCCGTTCAACCCGGCATTAGTTGGTCGTGTGTTCCTGCTCATCTCATTTCCTGTTCAGATGACCACTTGGCCCAAGCCAACTCCCATCTGGAATTTCGGCACTGACGTAATCACTGGCCCCACGCCACTCGGCATTCTCAAAGAAGGTGTCAAAAACGGTCAAGCCGTTGACGAATTAATGCACAAAATGCCAAGCTATGCCGACATGCTTTTCGGTCAGATGGGGGGCAGTTTTGGTGAAATTTCTGCCATTGCCATCCTCATTGGCGCCATCTTCTTGCTCATCCGCAAGGTCATCACCTGGGAAATTCCTGTTTCATTCATTCTCACGGCATTCCTGTTCTCAGGCATCTTCTACCTCGTTGATCCAAGCACCTATGTCAATCCTTGTTTTCACTTGGTAACTGGCGGCTTGATGCTGGGTGCATGCTTCATGGCTACGGATATGGTAACCTCACCGACATCACGCTGCGGCATGATTGTCTTCGGCTGCGGTTGTGGTCTGCTCACCATTATCATCCGTATGTTTGGTGCTTATCCGGAAGGTGTTTCCTTCTCAATCCTGATCATGAATGCATTGGTACCGCTCATCAACAAAGGCTTCAAACCCCAAACCTTCGCAAAATAATTTTCTGACAATCAAATTTACAATATATGGCTAAAAAAGAATCAACATTACTGCAGTTAGTCATCACCTTGACGCTGATTACCGTTATCGCGGGTGTTGCATTGGCTGCGGTTTATACAGTAACGAAAGCTCCCATAGAAGCCGCCCAACAGCAGAAGAAAAACGAAGCTATCAATCAGGTCCTACCGGGATTTTCTGGCGAACTCACCGACACGACATGCCTTCTCGAAGGCGATAAGGATCCCATCATTGTTCATCTGGCTCTCGTTGATGGCGAACTTTTCGGTGCGGCTATTGAAACCTACACCAACAAAGCTTTCAGCGGTCGTTTCGACATTATGGTCGGTTTGGACGCCGAAGGAAAAATTCTGGGAACGGCAGTGCTCAAACACAGCGAAACCCCTGGTTTGGGTGCAAAAATCAATGATGGCGAAAGTGAATTCATCCAACAGTTCAAAGGCAAAAGTGCCGTTATGGATGCATTGAAAGTTAAAAAAGACGGTGGCGACATTGACGCCATCACCGCAGCCACCATTTCATCACGCGCTTTCTGCGACGCTGTCAATCGTGCCACTGAGGCTTTCAAACAAGTAAAGGAGGATGATCATGAGTAAAATGAATATCTTAACCAAAGGTTTTTTCAAGGAAAACCCGACCTTGGTTCTCGTTTTGGGCACCTGTCCCTCACTTGCAGTAACCACATCGGTAAACAATGCCCTTGGTATGGGCCTCGCCACCACCTTCGTTCTAATGATGTCAAACACCATCATTTCATTACTGAAGAATGTCATTCCCGACAAAGTGCGCATTCCCGCCTTCATCGTGGTTATCGCCACTTTCGTGTCCATCATCGACCTGCTGATTCAAGGTTACATTCCGGCTTTGGCATCCAGTCTGGGCATCTTCATCCCGTTGATTGTCGTCAACTGTATCGTTTTGGGTAGGGCTGAAGCTTTTGCGAGCAAAAATTCAGTCTTCGACTCTTTACTCGACGGCATCGGCATGGGGATCGGCTTCACCATCGCGTTGACCATCATCGCCACCGCCCGCGAAATCCTCGGCAGCGGATCATTCCTCGGACACAAGTTCATTCCCGGCGACGGCATCCTCGTTTTCGTCCTCGCCCCCGGCGCCTTCATCATCTTCGGATTGACGATTGCCCTGGTACGCTTCATTCAATCTAAAGTTCATCATAAAAATTGATCATCAATTCATCATCAAAGAATTAAAATCAATCATAACAACGAAAAATAGAATATTATGGAATATATACTGATGATAATAGGAGCGGTACTCGTCAACAACATCATTTTGGCACAGTTCCTCGGTATTTGTCCGTTCCTCGGCGTATCTGGCAAAGTTGAAACCGCCGCTGGCATGGGTGCAGCCGTTCTCTTCGTGATGACCCTCGCCACCCTCGTCACTTCTTGCATCCAAACCTACGTTCTCATCCCTTTGGACATCACATTTTTGCAGACGATTTGCTTCATCCTCGTCATCGCTGCCTTGGTACAAATGGTTGAAATCATTCTGAAGAAAATCAGTCCGAAACTATACCAGGCATTGGGCGTTTATCTTCCCCTAATCACCACCAACTGCGCAGTTCTCGGTGTTGCCATCCTCGTTACCCAAAAGGATTTCAACATTATGGAAAGCACTCTCTACGCCATCTCTTCAGCGCTGGGCTTCATCCTCGCCATCGTCATCTTCGCAGGCATCCGCGAACAACTCGACTTGGTAAAAGTTCCCAAAGGAATGCAAGGTGTTCCCATCGCTCTGATTACTGCCGGCATCCTTGCCATGGCATTTATGGGTTTCGCTAATCTGGTATAATGACCAATGATGCCGAAACCTGGAAGTTCATCGACGCTCATCTCAATGATGACGTTCGTGCCTTGGCACTAAAAAAAACATCCCATCCTGAAATAAATTATGACTTTGCCTTACGGCAGATACAAGGACGACAAAAAGCACTCAGCAAACTGCCGTCCTTGACACTTTTTCCACGGCTGCTCTACCCCGCCACCGTGTCAATGGAACAATGCTCGTCGGAAATTACTGCCAAATTCAAGGCTTCTTTGGTCGAAGGTAAAACCATGGCCGACCTCAGCGGAGGCTTCGGCATCGACACCATCCACTTTGCCACAAAATTCCGGCATTGCCACTATGTTGAGCCTCAAAAAGAATTGTGCGAAATATTTCAACACAATATTAAAATTTTGAGCATCAACAATATAGATATCCACAATTCTGATTTGGAATACTTCGTCAACAATCAAAAGAACTTTGATTTTTTATACCTCGACCCTTCCCGAAGAGACGCCAATGGCAAGCGCGTCGTCAATTTGGAAGAATGCTCGCCTAACATTTTGCAGTACAAACAACAATTGTTGCAAATATCTCCCAAAATCATGCTGAAACTGTCGCCCATGCTCGACATCCGACAATGTTTACGCCTGCTTCCTGAAACGAGCGATGTTTATGTGCTTTCCGTAGACAACGAATGTAAAGAATTGATTCTTATTCTTCAACATAATATTGATAAAAAAAACATTAAATATCATGCTATCAACATTCTAAAAGACAAGACTGATACTTTTGAATATGATGATTCTGAAGAAGCTGGTGCTGAAATTGAATTTGCAACGGAGCTGGAAACCTATCTGTACGAGCCCAACACCGCATTGCTCAAAGCAGGAGCTTTTAAAATGACGGCCCAACATTTTGAACTGAAAAAATTGCATCTTCATACACACCTTTATACTTCCAAAATTTATCATTCTGATTTTCAAGGCAGAACATTTATAATCGATGATCATTTTCTGATGAAAGAAAGCAAGGAAAAACTGAAAAGCATTGCCAAAGCGAATATTGCCGTCCGTAATTTTCCTCTCACAGCCGATGAATTGAAGAAAAAACTTAAACTTACAGACGGTGGTGACGTCTATTTATTTGGTGTTTCGCTTGTTGGAGACAAAAAAGTCATCATCAGGGCACACAAGGCAGAGTAACTTCATAATCAATCAAAAATCAGAAAATTATGAAAGCTATCAGAATCATCATCGGCATCATTTTGTTAGGAATCTCAACGCAGTTGTCCGCATCGACACTTTCCGGCCGCATCGTGGACGAAAAAGGCAACGGCTTGGCCTATGCCAGTCTATATTTAAAAAATGACCCGCAAACCGGCAGCATCAGCGACATCAATGGGCGTTTTTCGTTAGAAATCAGCAATAAGCACGACAGCCTGATTGTCGCTTTGGTAGGATACGAAACCGTCATCATCAATCTTGAAAAAATCAATCTCAGCAAGAACTTAAAAATCACCATGAAAGAGCAGGCCATCATTTTGCACGAAGTGGTGGTTTCGGTTCAAGAAAAAGGCAAAAACAAAAAGAAAAGCAAAAAGGAAGAACGTGCTGAAATAAAAGAAATTTTAGCAAAAGTATACCAACGGATAGAAAAAGATTTTCCGACCAATAATGTCAAATTCAGTGTGGTTTCCGACTTAACGGCCAGTAGCGGAGACCAAGTCATAATGTTTGATGAATGGATTGGCGACATCGTTGAGATACGTGACTATCGCGGTCCCCACGATTCCATCCAAATGAAGATGCAACTGGACAAACGCTATTTAAACTCAGCAGTCAGGCAATCATTAAACAGCTATAATCCAGATAATTACACAAAACACGAGCGACGTATTGTCGATAAGGTCGATGTCAATAGCCTAAAAAAGGTTAAACCCCATCTCATCGCATGGGAATTGGACATCCAGCAATTGTTTTACCGTTATCTGTCTGACAACAAGCATTGGAGCATGGTTGAAAAGGATGGCAACACCATCGTACTCACCCTCACATTGACACACAAGTTGCCTGGCATTTACAATCTGGTTCAGAAACTAGTTTATGCCATTGACAAGAACACTTACAGCATCAAAACTGTTTCCGAGCGTGTCAGTGCCGAAGTCAACATACCTTTCGGTTACAAGATGACCTCTGCCGAACTGGCACTGCTCAATGCCTTTGTCCTTGATGGCGATGGTTTCGAGAAGTATCGATTGAAAGGATTCAAGGGGACAAGTTGCCGCAATAACATTTTCACTAGACAAGATGGGCAATTGGTAGTAAGCGAAAAGAATTTCACTGCTTCCGGCTACATTGTAGACAACAAAGACCAAAAAATCAATTTTTCGAGCAAGATTAAGACAAGGGTGCTGGATGTCCAGACCAAGAATGTGAAGCCCTATTCTGCCCAGGAATTAAAGAGTGGGAAAGTGCAAGAGCTGCAGACACCGGCGTGGTAGCCGAAATATAGAGAGCGGTACTCAATCTAAATCCCCCACACTTCGCTCAATAACCTTAATCATTAACATCTTAATCGTAACATCTCCTCGTTTGATAAAATTATTTGATTGATTATCAGCATTTTAAAATTAACCATCAAAAAAAAACAAAAAAAGTGCTGATATTTGTAAAGTTTTTTATACTTTTGTTATTCCAATTCAATTTAACTATAAGAAAACAGATAAAACACATAACCTATCAAGCTTCAACAGTATGGCAACTGTAACTGAAAAAGAAATTTCTTCGATGCTGAAAAAGTTTTTCGGCTTTGACAAATTCAAAGGAAATCAACTCAAGATTATCAAATCATTACTGAAGGGAAAAGATTGTTTTGTGATTATGCCCACCGGTGGAGGCAAGTCGCTGTGCTATCAGCTTCCCGCGCTGATGAGTGAAGGCACTGCCATTGTCATTTCACCGTTGATTGCACTGATGAAGAATCAGGTGGATGCCATTCGCAATTTTGGTACTGAAATCGGCATAGCCCATTTTTTGAATTCATCATTGACAAAACAGGAAATCAAAGAAGTAAAGACCGACATACGCGAAGGGAAGACAAAATTGCTCTACGTGGCTCCCGAATCACTGACCAAGGAAGAAAACGTGGACTTTTTCAAAGACATCAACATTTCCTTCTACGCCATCGATGAAGCCCATTGCATTTCAGAATGGGGTCACGATTTCCGTCCGGAATACCGTCGCATCCGCAACATCATCGATACGATAGGACAAAAAGTTCCCGTCATTGCACTGACAGCTACGGCCACGCCGAAAGTCCAGACCGACATTCAGAAGAATCTGGGCATGGAAAAGGCGGAGGTTTTCATTTCATCGTTCAATCGTCCGAACCTGTATTACGAAATCAGAGAAAAGACGAAAGATGTTGACAAGGAACTGGTGAAATTCATCAAGAATCATCCTGGGAAATCGGGGATCATCTATTGTTTGAGTCGTAAGAAAGTAGAAGATTTGGCCGAATTTCTGAAAGCCAATGAAATCAAGGCGTTGCCCTACCATGCTGGATTAGACTCCCACACCCGCGTCGAAAATCAGGATGCGTTTCTGATGGAAAAAGCCGATGTCATCGTGGCGACCATTGCTTTCGGCATGGGCATCGACAAGCCCGACGTACGTTATGTCATCCACTACGATATGCCCAAGAGTCTGGAAGGTTATTATCAGGAGACCGGCCGTGCCGGCCGCGACGATGGTGAAGGCATCTGCATCGCTTTCTACGATCCTAAAGACCTGAATAAGTTAGAAAAATTCTCCACCAAGAAATCGGTGGCAGAACAAGAAATCGTAAAACAGCTGTTGGCAGAGACCGCTTCATACGCCGAGTCATCGTGCTGCCGCCGCAAGCACCTACTGCATTACTTCGGTGAAGAATTCGACGAAGAGAACTGCCACAACTGCGACAACTGCGTTCATCCACATCAGAAAAAGAATGCTTCAGAGCAAGTCATCCTCGCCATCGAAGTCATCCAGACTGTAAAACAACAATTCAAAGAAGACCATATCATCGACATACTGGTAGGCGACAAAACCACATCCATCGAAAAATTCAAGCACAACAAGCTCAAGCAATTCGGCGAAGGCGAAGAATTCGACAAGAAATTCTGGGCCAACGTCATCAGAATGGCCATCTTCGAAAAGTTGATTGTCAAGGATATTGAAAATTACGGCTTATTGAAAATCACACCGAAAGGTGAAAAATACTGCACCAACCCCTACTCCATCATGGTGGTTCAACCCAAGAAGGAAGAAGATTTTGACGATGACGGCGATGTCATTGACGAACCAATGCCAGGCAAAGGCGACGCATTGGACAAAAACCTGTTCGCCCTTCTGAAGGATCTACGCAAATCTATCTCGAACAAAGAAGGGCTTCCGCCATACGTCATTTTCCAAGATCCATCGTTGGAAGACATGTGCATCCAATACCCGACCAACATCGAAGAGATGACACATATCACGGGTGTTGGCACTGGCAAAGCTCAAAAATACGGACAACCTTTCATCGAACTTATCAAAAGATACGTCGAAGACAACGAAATCGAACGTCCGCAAGACTTTGTCGTAAAGACCGTTGTCAACAAATCCGCCAACAAGTTTTATATCATTCAGAATATCGACAGGAAAATCTCATTGGAAGACATTGCCATTGCCAAAGGTTTGGAAATGGATGAATTACTTTCGTTAATCGAAAGCATCGTTTCTTCAGGAATGAAATTGGACGTTAATTATTACATTGACGAAGTGGTTGATCCATATCATCAGGAAGATATTCTTGACTACTTCAACAACGCACAATCTGATTCCGTACAAGACGCTTTAGCCGAACTCGGTGAGAATGAATATACTATGGAAGAAGTAAGGATTATGCGTATTAAATATTTGTCTGAAGTGGGCAACTAATGCAAGATTTTCCGTATTTTTGCAGACTATTTAAAATTAAAGAAGAATGAAGATTTCATACAACTGGTTGAAGCAGTATGTAAACTGCGATCTGAGTGCCGAAGACGCTGGTAAATACCTAACTGATTGTGGGTTAGAAGTTGAAGGATTGGAAGAATTCGAAAGTGTGAAAGGAGGCTTGAAAGGGTTGGTTGTTGGGCAGGTTCTCACTTGCGAGCCGCATCCAGATTCCGACCATTTGCACGTCACCACAGTTGATGTGGGTGGCGAAACTCCCTTGAATATCGTTTGCGGTGCTGCCAATGTGGCTCAGGGACAGAAAGTCATTGTTGCGACCATCGGTACCGTATTATATAATGGTGACGAATCATTTACCATCAAGAAATCGAAATTACGTGGGGTACCTTCTGAAGGCATGATTTGTGCTGAAGACGAAATTGGTGTTGGCACTTCCCACGACGGCATTATGGTGTTGCCCAAAGACACGAAAGTCGGGACACCGGCCTCAAAACTGTTTCACGTCGAATCCGATTGGATTTTCGAAATCGGTTTGACGCCGAACCGAAGCGATGCCATTTGCCATTATGGTGTTGCCCGCGACTTGCACGCAGCCCTCGAAATCAATCACATTCCATGTTCGGCACTCATGCTGCCCAACGATTTCGACTTCAACGTCAATTCACGCACACTGCCTATTGATGTATCGATTGAAAATCCCCAGTCCTGTCCCAGATATACTGGACTAACATTAGACAACATTACGGTGAAAGAGTCTCCGGAATGGCTTCAGAACCGCTTGAAATCCATTGGTGTTCGTCCCATCAACAACATCGTTGACATTACGCAGTACATCATGTTCGAAATCGGACAGCCGATGCATGCCTTTGATGCCGACAAAATTCAAGGCGGCAAAATCATCGTCAAGAACTTGCCGGATGGGACTCCTTTTACCACACTTGATGGCAACGAAATCAAGTTGAGCAAGGACGACCTGATGATTTGCGACACCAAGGGAGGTCTTTGCATTGGCGGCGTTTATGGCGGCCTCGACTCTGGCGTGACCAACAGCACCAAACGGGTTTTCCTTGAAAGTGCCTACTTCAATCCTGTTAGTATCCGTAAGACGGCCAAACGCCACAGCTTGAAAACCGACGCGTCTTTCCGCTTCGAACGCGGCTGCGACCCCGATGTCTGCATATATGCGCTTAAACGTGCCGCCATTCTCATTCGCGAACTGGCAGGTGGCCGCATCACCTCTGACATTGTGGATGCATATCCCACCGAAGTTAAACGCCCACAGATTGTGCTTCGCTACGAAGACATCAACAAAGTTGCGGGAAAGGTTATTGACAAACAGATTGTCAATCAGATTTTAATGCTTCTGGAAATGGAAGTCAGAGCTCAAGGTGAAGACCAGTTAATGGTTACCGTTCCTTTGAATCGTGCAGATGTGACGCGTCCCATCGACTTGATAGAAGAAGTACTCAGAATTTATGGCTATAACAATATCGAAATTCCCGAAATCATTTCTTATCCAATGAGCGGTCTCGGCACACAAACCGACCGCAAACTGCAAAAGAAAATTTCGACATATTTGGCCGATGCCGGTTTCTTCGAAGTGATGAACAATTCTCTTACGAAATCCGAATATACACAGAAATTCGATTTCATTTCTGAAAACGAGACCGTTACATTACTTAATCCTCTCAGCAACGAACTGGGAGTACTGCGCCAAACACTTCTTTTCTCCGGTTTGGAAAACATAGCCAGGAACCTCAACAACAAGCAGTCCTCTCTGCGTTTATTCGAATTTGGGAAAACCTACCATCGCAATCCAGATAGTCAGAAAGAAGATTCCGTGGTAGAGCGCTTTATCGAACATGAAAATCTTGCCATGTTCGCTACTGGAAAGGTTCACGAAGACATTTGGAACTATAATTCCATGGATCTGGATCTTTTCTATTTGAAAAACATGATGAACAATGTTTTTGTCAAAATCAACGTTCCAGTAGAAAATATTGTAGTCGGCACAGAAGAAAATTCCGCATTACTCAACCAATTAGTATATAAAATCGGCGATGACATCTTAGGTCGCGTAGGCATGGTTCAACCGCACATTATCAAATATTTCGGCATAAAAAAGAATGTTTATTATGCTGAAATCGATACGAAAGTGCTGTTTGCTGCCAGCCGTAAGGAAGTGAACTACAAGCCGATAGCCCTATATCCAGCCGTCAAGCGTGATTTGGCGCTCATCATAGACAAGCACATTGACTATCAGACATTGGAGAATATTGCTTTCAAATTCGGCTCCAAGCTTCTGAAGAAAGTCAGTCTATTCGATGTTTACGAAGGCGATAAGATTGAAGAAGGAAAAAAGTCCTATGCTTTGAATTTTATTTTGCAGCATGCTGAAAAAACACTTACGGAAGAAGAAATCAACAAAGTAATGAGCAAGTTGATTGCTGCTTTCGAGCGTGAAGTCGGAGCAAAATTAAGACAATAAAAATGGAAGTTATCACAGATTTAGATGCGGTTCCTCCGCTGCGAAACGCCGTAGTTGCGGTAGGCGCTTTCGATGGCATTCACTTAGGCCACCGACAAATTTTCGCCCAGGTTAAAGCTCACGCCAAAAAGATTGGCGGTGTCAGTGTCATCGTAACCTTCGATCCACACCCACAGGTTGTACTCCATCCAAATTCGGATTTCTTTCAAATATTTCCCTTGGAAGAGAACATGCGGCTCATTGAAGAAGAAGATATTGACTATCTTGTTGTGATTCATTTCACAAAAGTTTTTTCTCAGATTCCCTTCAACGAATTTCTGCAAGACATCATCATTAACAAACTTCAGGCCAAAGCCATTGTGATGGGGCCAAGCCATTCCTTCGGCCATAACCGCGAAGGAAATCAGCAAGCAATAACTGAATTGTGCGCCCAGAACAATATCGACATCATTGAGATTCCAGAATACGTGCTTAACGATGTCAAGGTGCGTTCTGCCCAAATTCGCAGACTCATCGCCAACAACAATTGGGACATTGCCGCCGAATTGCTTGGAAGAAAAATATAGTCAAAGTGAAAACAAACAAAAAAACATTATCTGCATTTTGTTTATGTATGCTATTGATTTTCAGCATACAAGCTCAAAATTATGATAACATCGCGTTTGAAAACCGCACCTACGTGGAAGGTCTGGCAAGTATCAAGTTGACACCAGCGACAGCGCCATTAGGTTATCCCATCATCGATTTGGGCAGTGGAGAGCAACTAAAACTGGTTTTCGATGATTTGACGGGCAACGACACACGTTATCTGAAATACACGGTCATTCACTGCACACACGATTGGAAACCATCAGATTTAACCACATTCGATTATATCGACGGTTTCACTGAAGATGAAATCTATTCCCACTCCAACTCTTTCAACACCGTTCAAAGCTATGTCAATTTCGAGTTATTGTTTCCGAATGATATGCTGAACATTACGAAATCGGGAAATTATTTGCTTTTTGTCTATGATGAAACACCCGACAATCCGATTCTGACACGCCGGTTCATGGTGCGTGAGGCTGCATCGGCGCCCATCAATGGCTATGTTCACTCCGCCACGGACGTCACCTATCGTTTTACGGGACAGGAAGTCGACTTCGTGGTGCATACCGGCGACTACGCCATTCACAATCCGGCACAGAGTTTGAGAGCAACAATTATGCAGAATGGCCGTTGGGATAATGCGGTCATCGGATTACGTTACCGCTACGGCAAACCCGGCGAATACAACTTCGATTATGACGACAACGAAAACAGTTTTTTTGGCGGCTCCGAATTCCGAAATTTCTCATTGAAAAGTCTGCGCTACAACGGTGACCGAATGGCTTCCATCCGCTACGACGGCCACGCCTACCACGCCCTGGTTTTAGAAGACATTGCCCGACCTTATGGCGCTTACCAAGGAACTACGACTCTCAAAGGGAAATGCTATTGGACTACTGATGATTTCGATGATAAGAACCGAGAAGATTACGTCAACACACGTTTTTCCCTCAAATGCGATTTTCCGGTTACAGACGGAAAAATATACGTTTTTGGAGAATTGACGGACTGGCAAATTAAAGAAGATGCTCAATTGAAATACAACCCTCAAACCAATTATTGGGAAACGACGCTTTTGCTCAAGCAGGGGTACTACAATTATCAATATGTGTATGTACGCGACGGTCAGACAGATATTGACGCCTGCTACATAGAGGGAAGCCATTGGGAAACAGGGAATGACTATGGCGTTTTCGTGTATCTGACCGATGAAACCTCTTTATATGACAGACTCATCGGTGCAGATTTTTTCATTATAAAATAAATTTCTACAAAAATAGCGTCTCGGCAATGCCGTCGGCAAAGAGTTTCCCCTCATCGGTAAGGACAAGCCAATCATCGGAATGAAGATAATGAGCGGGATTCAATTTTTCTATCTGCCGTAAGGCATATTGAGAATAAGATTTACCAAATTGCGATTCTATCTGACTAAATTTCAATCCATTACGCGTACGTAATTGTAACAACACATATTCATCATATTGATTTTCGATAGTCAAAGATTCGCTTTCAGAAGGATCTTCGCCTTTTCCCAAGGCTGAAATATAAGTATCGAGTTGTGCGACATTCCACTTTCGTGATTCTCCATTGAAAGAATGCGCTGACGGTCCAACGCCCAAATAGGGAATTTGTTGCCAATAATTAAAATTATGTCTTGATATTTTACCATCACGAGCGAAATTAGAAATTTCGTACTGCTCAAATCCGCCGCCGCGAGATATTTCGAGCAATTCAAAGAACTCATCGCGAACCAATTCATCATCCAATTCCGGCAATTCCCCCTTGCGGATTTTCCGCCACAGTAACGAATTCTCTTCATTCGTCAAAGCATAGGCCGACAGATGACTGATTGGCAAAGCCATAGCTTTTTGCAAATCCTTTTTCCAATGACCTTTACCCCGTTGTGTTATACCATAAATCAAATCAATGGAGACATTTTCGAAACCCGCCTTAACCGCATTTTCAACAGCCGAGAACGCTTGTTCGGCAGAATGCTTTCTACCGAGGAAATGCAAGGTGTCATCATCAAAAGACTGCACACCTATACTCAAACGATTAACGCCCAAACGAAATAAATCAGCTAAATAAACATCCGTCAATTGTTCCGGATTGGCTTCAATAGTCCATTCGTAATCACTTGAAAGATTAAAATTATCGGCAATAAGTTTATAGATAAATTTAATATCCTCTGCAGAAAGCAAGGAAGGCGTACCGCCTCCGAAATAAATTGTATCTATTTTATTATCAGATAAATAACTCTTATTATTTTCAATATCTAATTGAAGTGCATGAAGATAATCTGATTTTTTTGAGAGAAGGGCGACAGAATAGAAGGCGCAATAGAGGCATTTACGACGGCAAAAGGGAACATGGACGTAAATTCCGCTCATTTACTTTTTATGTTGAGACTTTACCGGACTTGCTTTTTCAGATTGTTTAGAGCTATTGGCATGCATTTTTTGGGAGCACTGTTTTTTGAAGCTTTGTTCCAACTGATAGAATTTTTTCAGTTCTCTGGGTGACAAAACCACTTTTGCATCAGTAAAAAAACGCTTGTCGATATTGAACATACGTTCTCTGTATTGCATTTTCTGCATCAAATAAAAATCCAATTGTTCATCGCTCAATTTGCTGTCATCTTTGATTTTATCGCGAGTGATATCCTTACTTTCCAAAGCACTTTTAAAACTTTTATGGCATTTCTGTTCTTCAATGGTGTAACGATCATAGATAGGCCAGAATTTTTTAGCTACCTCATCCGACAAAGAAAGGTTTTCGGAAATATAATTGCGTTTAAGCTTTAAGATTTCAGCCAAATCAGATTTTTTCTGAGCCACAGAAGTTTCCTTATTATCTTTTTTTACAGTAATGGGAGTTTGGGCGTATGAAGATACTGAAACCGAGAATAAGAAAATCAGAGATAAGAATGCTATTTTTTTCATTTCAAAGTAATATTATAATTCAACATCAGACATTTCGTCATAAAAATCGGACATTTCATCGTCGTAAAAATCAAGAATCTGATAATCGACATTATCAAAACCGACCATATCCAAATTCACTTCCGGGTATTGCCCTGAAAGCGCGGAAAGATTTCCATTATCGACTGCCAGCAATTTGTCGGTGGTCGTTTCCACTTGAGCAAGGTTTTCGGCAGGAGTTTCCGACTTAAAAATAAATCCATTAACAGATATCAGCAGAACAGCGACGGCAGCCACAGCGGCAGAATAAGTGATGATTTTACGGCGCAGCACCAGTTTCTTATGGCGGGCGACCTGTGACATCACATTTTTCTCCAACTGCTCAAAATAACCCTCTGGAACGGTGAAAGGATTTTCCTTTTTTAATTCTTCAAGACTATTCATACCTTAATTTTGACACAAAAAACATTGGAATAGACCATATGATTCATGTATGGTTTAATATTGTAATAAAAATTCTTCAACTTTTTTTACCGCAAAATGATAGGAAGCTTTGAGGCCGCCTTCGCTGCCACCGAAAATCTTGGCCATTTCCTCATAGGGCATTTCCTCATAATATCTAAGGGTAAAGACTGCTCTTTGCTTTTCCGGCAGTCGTTGAATGGCTTCTTGGAGCAGATGCTGGATTTTGTCGCCAGACAAGAATCGATCCTCTGCCACGGTCTTGGTCACATAATCATTATAGCCCTCTTCATCGATGATATTCAGCATCTTCTTCTTTCTTTCTAAGAAGGTCAGCGATTCATTGACGCAGATTTTAATGATCCATGTTTTCAAACCGGCTTCGCCGCGATACTGATCCAAATGCTTCCAGATTTTAATCAGAACATTCTGGGAAATATCGTTGGCATCCTCGTGAGAGAACACCAGACGTCGGATATTGAAGTAAATATCCTGCTTATATTTCTCAACCAGCAAGTTAAAACCTTTTTCCTTGGTTTTATCTTGTCCGAAGAGTTCTATGATTTCCTGATCAGTAGCTGGCATAAGTCAGATTATGCTTTTCGTTGAATAGCTCTCATGGCGGCATCGATGATATGATCTTTATCAAGACCATATTTCGCCATCAGTTCGAAAGGTTTTCCACTCTCTCCGAAATGGTCATCAACAGCGACATATTCCACTGGTGCAGGCAAATGACGGCACAGGAGCTGGCTAACGGAATCGCCGAGGCCATTGTTCATCAGATGTTCTTCCGCGGTAACGACACAACGGGTTTTTGCCACACTCTTGAGAATAGCATCATTATCCAACGGTTTGATAGTATGGATGTTGATAACTTCGGCAGAGACGCCGTTCTGTTCCAATTGGGCAGCAGCTTCCAATGCTGGCCATACCAAATGGCCGGTAGCGATGATGGTTACATCTTTGCCTTCGTTCAGCATATTGGCTTTGCCGATGATGAATTCTTGGCTGGCGGGAGTGAAGTTAGGCACTTCAGGACGTCCGAAACGCAGGTAAACGGGGCCCACATATTCTGCAGCTGCGATGGTGGCAGCCTTAGTCTGATTGTAATCGCAAGGATTGATGACCACCATATTAGGAAGACCTTTCATCAGACCAATATCCTCCATAATCTGGTGAGTGGCGCCATCTTCGCCGACAGTGATACCTGAATGGGAGCCGGCGATTTTAACGTTTAGGTTTGAGTAGGCAACGGTCATACGAATCTGGTCATAAACACGACCTGTGATGAAGCCGGCGAAAGCACCTGCGAAAGGTATCTTGCCGCTGAGAGCCAAGCCTGCGGAAATGCCAATCATATTAGCTTCTGCAATACCAGTCTGGATAAATCTTTCGGGGTGTGCCTTTTTGAAATCGCCCATTTTCAAGCTGCCCGTAACATCGGCACAGAGTGCGAAAATGCTATCGTTAGTGGCCGCAGCCTCTGTCAAGCCCGCTCCAAAACCAGAGCGAGTATCTTTGAAGTCATTACAAATCAATGTTTTCATATTTCAAAAATTAAATTGCAAATTTACACTATTTTTTTTGATTTGTGAAATTTATTTTTCAAGAAAAGGTATTCTAATTATTAATCCGAAAAATTATTGTAAGTTTGCAGTGTGAACTTAAAATTTTGATTCAACAATTAAACACCCAATAAATATGAAAAATGTTTTTATCACAGGAGCCACGAGTGGTTTCGGAGAGGCAATCGCCTACAGATTAGCACAGCACAATGTCAATATGATTATCACCGGGCGTACGGAATCGAAGCTGAAAGAAGTGGCCGCAAATATTGAAAAGGCCACGAAAACCAAAGTATTGCCTTTGGTTTTCGACGTTCAAGACTATGCGCAATGCGAAGAGGCCATCAACAGCATTCCCGCAGAGTTCAAGCCCATCGACGTGCTCATCAACAACGCCGGCCTGGCCGTTGAGTTAAACCCTGTTCATCAAGGAGCCCTCGAAGATTGGGAACGCATGATCAACACCAACATCAAAGGGCTGCTGTACGTCACTCGGCTGATTTCGCCGCAGATGATCGAGCAGAAACACGGACACATCATCAATCTGGGTTCAACTGCCAGTCACGAAGTATATTACGGAGGCAACGTTTATTGTGCCACCAAACACGCGGTCAAGGCACTGACTGCCGGCATGCGCACCGACTTCCTGCCTTACGGCATCCGAGTTTCACAGATTTCTCCAGGTGCTGCCGAGACCAACTTCTCCGTAATCCGTTTTCACGGCGATAAGGCCAAGGCCGACAAGGTTTACGAAGGCTACGATCCACTTGTTGCCGAAGACATTGCCGACGCGGCGGAATACATCCTCACTCGCCCACCACACATGTGCATCAACGAAATCATCATCACCCCGACAGCTCAGTTTAATGGGGTAATTGTAAGGGAAAAGAAGTAAGAATGTAAAAGATAAGAAATTAAGAATTAGACGACTAAGCTGTGAAAGCACGAAGAAGACTCGTAAATATCTGATTTTCTTAATTTATTTTTGTATTTTTGCACTTTGTATTAAAGAACAGGCTGATGAAAAAGCTGGCAATTGTCATTTTGAATTGGAACGGGAAGCGTTTTTTAGAGCGTTTTTTGCCGACACTCTTAGAGAATTGTCCTGATTATGCTGAAGTTGACATTATTGACAATGCTTCAACGGATGATTCGTTGGCATTTCTGGCATCGGCCTATCCTCAATTACGCGTCATCGTCAATGATGAGAATTACGGTTTTGCCAAGGGATATAATGTCGGTTTGCGCCAGATTGAAGCCGAGTACTATTGTCTGCTGAATTCCGACATCGAAGTGACGCCGCACTGGACAGACCCCATAATGGCTCAAATGGACGCCGACACACAGATTGCCGCTGTACAGCCCAAGCTGATAGCCTTCCACGACCGCAAGAGTTTCGAGTATGCCGGTGCCGCTGGCGGATTCATCGACAAGTACGGTTATCCTTTCTGCCGTGGTCGTTTTTTCGATGTTTTGGAAGAAGACAAAGGCCAGTACGATAGTGCCATACAGATTTTCTGGGCATCGGGGGCCGCCTTGTTTGTCCGCAGCGAAATCTACCACCAATTGGGCGGCCTCGACGATGATTTCTTCGCACACATGGAAGAAATCGACTTCTGCTGGCGCATCAACAATGCGGGTTACAAAATCATGTTCAACCCTGATTCGACGGTTTACCATATCGGTGGTGGCACGCTGCCCAAAGAAAACTCGTTCAAGACGTTCCTCAACTACCGCAACGACTTGTTCCTACTGCTCAAGAACCTGCCAAGCCATCGTTTGTGCATTACTTTCATCATTCGCTTCTTTTTAGACATTTTAGCGGCTTTTGTTTTCCTGCTACAAGGTCACCGCAAGGATTTCGTGGCGGTTTTCAAAGCAATGAATGCCTTCCGCAAAGGCTTCCGAAAGATGAAGAAAAAACGCCAAACCATCTCGGAACAAGCCTTCAAGATGACCTATCCTCACTCCATCGTCTTTGCCCGTTTTATCAAGCGTAAAAAATATTTTGACGGAAAAAAGTTATCCTAAAATCTTTGCCCCATGGAAATTTTCAGGATTTTTTATACCTATTTGTTATGGATTATGACCATACTGGGGGTCATTGTATTCATCATGTTGCAGTTTGTAACACCAGCCTACGGTATGACCTACAACAATCGTTGGGGTGTATCCATCCGTAGCAACAAAGCCTGGCTCATTATGGAAGCCCCCGTATTCATCGCGATGCTCATCATGTTCATCGTCTCGATGTTTTACGGACACGGTTTCAACTGGGTAAGCTTTACAATGTTCATTTTCTTTGAATTACACTATCTGCAGCGATCTTTCATTTTTCCGTCACTGATGCGCGGCACCAGCATGATGCCCATTTCGATTATGATTACCGGCATCGTATTCAATACTTTCAATGCCTTGATGCAAGGTGGCTGGCTGTTCTACCTTTCACCCGATGACTACTACCCTATCAGCTGGCTCTGGTCGCCACAATTCATCATCGGCACCATCATTTTCTTCCTGGGGATGACCATCAACATGCACGCCGACCGCATCATCAGGAAACTAAGAAAAGACAAAAACGACAACAACTATTACATTCCATACGGATGGCCATTCAAGAAAGTGAGTTCCGCCAACTATTTCGGTGAGATTCTCGAATGGATTGGCTTCGCCATCCTGTGCTGGTCAGTGGCAGGTCTGGTATTCGTCATCTGGAGTTTTGCCAACATCGTTCCGCGCTCCAAGGCCGTTTATGAACGTTACACGCAGTTCTTCGGTGAAGAATTCACCAAGCTGAACCGCTACAAGATTTTTCCGTACATCTACTAACATCTCCATCCTGTTTTAATGAAGAATTTCGCCTTATTCGGACTTGCCGGCTACGTTGCCCCACGCCACCTAAAAGCCATAAAAGATACTGGAAATCAGCTTATTGCAGCATACGACCGCAGCGACAGCGTAGGCATCATTGACCAGTATTTTCCCAATGCCAGTTTTTTCACCGAGCAGGAAGTCTTTGACCGCCACTGTTCAAAGCTGCGAGGCACGAAGCAACAAATCGACTGGCTTTCGATTTGCACGCCCAACTACATGCACGACGCCCACATCCGCTACGGACTCCGTCTGGGCGCTGATGTCATCTGCGAGAAGCCGTTGGTTTTGAACCCTTGGAACCTCGACACACTCGAAGACGCCCAGCAAAGCACTGGCAAAAAAGTGTTTACGATATTGCAATTGCGCCTGCATCCTTCTATTATCGCATTGAAAAAAAAGGTGGATGAAGGTCCGAAAGACAAGATTTACAATATCGACCTGACCTATATTACCAGCCGCGGACAGTGGTACTATGCCAGCTGGAAAGGCAACGAACAGAAGAGCGGCGGCATTGCCACAAACATCGGCATTCATTTGTATGATATGTTGATTTACATTTTCGGCGACGTGAAGAGCAATGTGGTACACGTCAAAAGCCACGACCGCGTAGCAGGTTTTCTGGAATTGGAACGTGCCCATGTTCGCTATTTTCTGAGCATCAATGCAGAGCATTTACCCAACGAAATCAAAGAGAAAGGCCAAATGACTTACCGCTCCATTTTAGTTGAAAATCAAGAGTTTGAGTTCAGCAATGGCTTTACAGACTTACATACCGAGAGTTACCGACAGATTTTGTCGGGTCACGGCTTTGGCATTGCCGAATCGCGGAAAAGCATCACATTGGTTCACGATATCCGCAATGCCGAGACAGTAGGATTGCAAGGCGATTTCCATCCAATGGCAAAATTTCCCATCACGACACACCCTTTTTTCAGGGCTGAAAATTTGTAGAGACGCAACATGCTTCTGCAGTTGAAACGACAAAAAAACGACTTTGCAAGAATGGTGCACCTCATCACTACAAATAATTGAATTTGCCTGTCCCCAAGGCGCATTTATCCTTGAATTCATCTAAAATACATTAAAAATACGATTATGTCATCACTATTGTCTTTTAATATTCCATCCTCCGCACGCGTTTTGTTTGGCGCCGGGCGGCTTAACGACCTTCACACTCTTCCTATGCCTGGACAAAAGGCACTTGTCGTGATTAGCCAAGGTAAATCTACGCGGGCCAATGGCTATCTTGACCGCTTGGAAAACGAGCTTAGGCAATGGGGTTGTGCCTATGTGGTTTTTGACCGAATTCAGGCCAATCCGTTGAAAGAAACCGTGGAGGAGGGCGCCGAACTGGCTAAAAACGAGCACTGCGACTTCATCATCGCCTTAGGAGGCGGCAGCGTGATGGATTCGGCCAAGGTGATGGCGATGAAGGCGACCAACGAAGGCGACCTTTGGGATTACGTGATGAGCGGAACGGGCAAAAGAAAGACTCCGACTCACGAGCCGCTGCCTTGGATTGCGATTCCAACCACGGCCGGAACGGGTTCCGAAGTCGATGCCGGCGGCGTAATCACCAACCTCCAAACCAAGGAGAAGTTGGGCATTTTTTCAACTTTCGCGACCTATGCCATCATTGACCCGGAATTGCAAACCACGGTGTCTCAGGCATATACGGTTTACCAGGGTTTTGACGCGCTCTTTCAATTGTTGGAGGGCTGTTTGTGCCGGTCTGCCAACCTGTACAGCGATATGTTGCAGGAGACGGGTATTCGCCACATCGTGAAAAACCTGCCGATAGTCTATCAAGATGGTAAAAATGTGGAGGCGCGGGCAAAAATGGCCTTTGCCACGATGCTTTCGGGCTATTCTATGGTAATCAGCACCTGCACTGCGGAACACAGCATTGAGCACGCGTTGAGCGCGTACCACGAAAGTCTGCCGCACGGGGCCGGACTCATTATGATCAGCAAGGCCTATTATAACGCCATTTTACGGCAGCACGTGGCCGACGACCGCTTGGTTCGGATGGCCCAATATATGGGGAAGGAAGATGCGACTCGTCCCGAGGATTTTATCGGCGCGCTTGACGATTTGCAAAAACTCTGCGGTGTCGATAATTTGAAAATGAGTGATTACGGCATCGTCCCCGAGGAATTTGACGAGATGGCCAGCAATGCGATGACCGTTATGGCCCGTCTTTACACGCAGGACCTCCAGCCCCTCACGCACGAGGAAATCGTGAGAATTCTAAGGGATTCGTATAGGTAGTCCTCCTTTCCGTTGCCGTTTTTATCTAAAATTTGATGGTGACGGGATAAGTGAAATTCTGTTTGTTTTCTGCTTTTTTCTGTGTAAAATTTGTAAAATATTAGCGAGAAATTGTTATTTTTGCAAATGTGCATTTTTTATAAAAAAATGCACAAATCTATATGCTAAATACACAATTTTATGCCCTTAAAATCAAAGATATCCCTTGCCCGACTCGAGTCTTTCCTCAAAGCACAATGCGACCGTCTGCGTACCAGTATGGACGCCGCTGAATACAAGAACTACATCATTGCGCTGCTCTTCCTCAAACGCATCAACGACCAGTTCGAGATTGACCGCGAAGCCCTCAAGGACGAACTCAAACGCCAATACCCAAATGCTGCTGACAGCGACATCGAGGAGGAACTCGACGTGCCCGAAAAATACAACTGCTTCGTGCCCGAAAAGGCACGTTGGCACTTTGTACTCAACCCCACCGACGACAACGGTGAGGAAGTCAGCTTGGGCGACGCGGTGACCACCGCGCTCAAGGAGGTGGAAATCGCCAACAGCGCACTCCTCTCCGGCGTGCTCAGCAAAACCAGGTTCAACGAACTCAACACCAAGAGCGAACGCGTGCTCGACGAGGAGACCATCCGCGACATCCTGCGCGATTTCGACAAATTCCCGAAACTGCAGGACGCCAACTTCGAATTTCCCGACCTGTTGGGTGCCGCCTACGAATACCTCATCAAGTTCTTCGCCGAAAGCGCCGGCAAGAAGGCGGGCGAGTTTTACACGCCTTCGGAGGTCGTCTATCTGATGGGCCAAATTTTGCAGCCGCAGGAAACCGACGAAATCTGCGACCCCACCGTCGGCTCGGGCGGTCTGCTCATTACGATGCACAACTACGTGGAAAACCGCTACGGCAGCGCCGCCAGACTCACCCTGCACGGGCAAGAGAAGTTTGACAGTCCCTACCAGATGTGCAAGATGAACATGATCTTCCACAACATCCGCAACGCCCGCATCGAGCAGGGCGACACGCTCACTACGCCCAAATTGGTGACCGGCGGCACGCTCAACCAATACGACATCGTGGTGGCCAACCCGCCCTTCTCGCAGAACTACACCACCGCCAATATGCAATTCAAGGAGCGTTTCCACAACTGGATGAGCAAGAAGAAACAGGCCGACTTTATGTTTGTGCAGCACATGATTGCCGTGCTGAAGAACAACGGCCGTATGGCGGTCGTGATGCCCCACGGCGTACTCTTCCGCGGCGGCGAGGAACAGAAGATGCGCGAACGCCTCATCAACGGCGATGCCACCCAACCCGCCTGCATTCTCGAATGCGTCATCGGGTTGCCACAGGGACTTTTCTACGGCACCGGGATTCCCGCTTCATTGTTGATCATCAACAAGAAAGACGCAAGCCGGCGCAAAGGTGTCTTTTTCATCAACGCCGACCGCGAATACAAGGAGGGCAAGAACCAGAACGCCCTGCGCCCCGAAGACATCGAAAAGATAAGCACCGTATATCACGAAAAGATAGAAATTGACGGTTACAGCCGTTTAGTCACCCGCGAGGAACTGGCAGCGGAGGACTACAACTGCAACATCCGCCGCTACGTAGATAACTCCGAGGCGCCGACTCCGCAGGACGTGCGCGCCCACATCAACGGCGGCATCCCGCAAAGCGAAATCGACGAACTGAAAGCGAAGTTCGACTGCTACAAGGGGTTGCAAACGGAATTATTTACTAATGCTGAAAACGGGTATGCCAACTTTGCAGCATCGGTAACCGAAAAAGCATCCATAAAAACAATTATTGCCGAAAGCAAAGGAAAGAAGGAGGTTGTTGAAAACTATGCAAAGGCAATAGATGCGTTCTGGAAGAAATCGGAAGCCGATTTGGATTCATTGCATAATGGCAATATTTTCAATTTTAACAAGACGTTGACCGATACATTTGTTTCGGAGCTTACCAAACTCTCGGTTCTTGATGCAAACCAGGTGCGCGGCTCGTTCGCACATTATGCAGACACCTTGCGCGGCGACTTCCGTAGCGTGCAATCCAGCGGCTGGACCGCGGAGCTGATTCCTGACGACGAGCTGATTGCCAACGAGTTTCCTGAAGTGTTGGCAGACCTTCGCCGTTTCGAGAGCCGCCGCGACGAGCTGGAGGCCAAGTTTGTGGAGATTGCCGAGATGGAACCCGAAGAGTGGGACGCCTCGCAGTACGAAGTGATGCCGAAGTCTGCCATTGCGGAGGTGAAGGCCGAGCTGAAGGAACTGCGTGCGCAGAAGCGCGAGTTGGGCAAGGAGCAGAAAGCGTTAGAGAAGCGCCGCAAGGCTGGTGCCGTGGTGGATGCCGAAATGCGCCGGTGCATTGCCGCTTTGGGCACCGTGGATGCGCAGATTGCCGACAAGGAGGCGGGCATTGCCAAGCACATGGCGTTGGAAGAGGAGCTGAAAGACTGCCGCAAGAAAATCCGCGAGATTGAGCAGAGCAAGGAGCAACTGGCCGACAAGGCGCGCGAGCAGATTTCCGACAACGACGCCCGCCGGCTGATTACCGCCCGCTGGCTGCACACCCTGCACGAAACCATAGCAGTATATTTAGAAACTCACGCCCGCAAGTTGCAGCAGGACGTTGAGTTGCTGTACGACAAATACACCGTAACGCTCACCGCCCTGATTGCCGAACGCCAGCGCGCCACCGAGCAATTGGACGCTTATCTGAAGGAACTGGGATACACATTTAAATAAGCAGCACAATGACGAAATGGGTTACTAAAAAGTTGGGAGAAGGCTTAGTGAAAAGCATTTGTACTGGCAAGCTAGATGCCAATGCAATGGTTGAAGGCGGTGCATATAGATTTTATACTTGTGCTAAAAATTATTCATTCATTGATGAATATGCTTTTGATGATGAAGCATTATTGATTTCTGGCAATGGTGAATATGTTGGCTACGTACATTATTACAAAGGAAAATTCAATGCTTATCAAAGAACATATGTTTTGCGAAATTTCTCCATTGACATACATTTTCTTCAATGCTACCTCAATTACTTTTTAAGAGATAGAATAAAGAAAGAAATGAATGCTGGCAGCATACCATTTATTAAAATGGGTACATTAACTGAAATGCCTATCACTTATCCCGAATCCCTCGCGGAGCAGCGTCGCATAGCGGGGATATTGAGCAGTGCAGACGGGGCAATAGCGGCATCGGAGGCGCTGATAGCGAAGTACCGCAACATCAAGCGCGGCCTCCTCGCCACCCTGCTGCAACCCAAAGAGGGGTGGAAGAAGGTGAAGCTGGGGGAATGCTTGACTATCGGCAACGGACAAGATTACAAGCATTTGCATAAAGGTGATATTCCAGTTTACGGAACTGGTGGTGTGATGACTTACGTTGATGATTATCTTTACGAAGGTGAAACTGTTTGCATTGGGAGAAAAGGAACAATTAACAAACCGATTTTTCATTGTGGCAAAATCTGGACGGTTGACACGTTGTTTTACACCCACTCATATGTCAATGTATTGCCATTATTTATGTACTATGCTTTTTGTTGTATTGATTGGTTGAGATACAACGAAGCTACTGGTGTTCCTTCGCTTTCTAAAGAAACAATATACAAAATAGAAATCAATATTCCCTCAGACCTTGCCGAGCAGCGTCGCATTGCGGAGATATTGTCGAGTGTGGATGCGAAGATTGCGGCGGAGGAGAAGGTGGTGGAGAAATACAAGGGCGTGAAGAAGGGGCTGATGGAGGAGATGATGAAAGAAAATAATTGTTTGTAAATAATTAGAATACAACTTTTAAAGTTATTAGGTTATGGATATGAGCATTCAAACAGCATTAATAGCGGCAGGTTCCGCTTTTCTTGGCGCATTAGTACCAAGTGTATTTTCATATTTAGGGAAACGACAAGAGTTTAAAAATGCAAAGAAAGTTAGGCTTAATGAAATAAAAATTCAAGTCTACGAAGAATATTTCAACACTCTACAAAATATGGTTCAGAATTCTAATCCTGATAATTTCAGTGCTCTACAGTCCAGCACTATAAAAATTTTGATGTTTGCTGACAAAGGTTTAGCGAACATCGTCAATGATTATATCCGTCGTTTGGTACAATCAACAACTACCACACCACTCACAAAAGAGCAACATATGGATTATCAAACAAAAATCATAAATGAGATACGTAAAGAATTAGGATATACGAGTAGTGATTTAGAAAAAATTGAAATAGTTAGGTGCTAACATAAGCACAGAACAAATCTTTATCGTCAAACTCTAAATTCTATTTCGAAGATTGCCGCCGAGGAGAAGGTGGTGGAGAAATACAAAGGCGTGAAGAAAGGGCTGATGGAAGAGATGATGAATAAAAAGAATCTATAAAAAATATAATTATGAAAAAAAAGAAAGAACAAACTTCGTTTTTACAGAGAGCAATAGAAGGTTTATCTCAAGAAGGTTTTGATGAAGCTGTTAGCATTTTTCAAAAATATTATCTTAAGAACGAAATCGTTAATGTAAATGGAACTAATGATGGCGGTTGTGATATTAAAATATACCAGAATACAAGAGAAATAAAAAAATGTGTTCAAGTTACAGTTCGAAAAGATTGGGAAAATAAGTTAAAAAAAGAATTAGAAAATGCAAATAATTTAATCACAAAATATAATTACTCTGATAAATATGATTTTTTCTGTTCTTCGGTTATTTCCGAATCCAAGATTGAAGAGTGTAAGCAATATGCATTGAATGATTATTCTATTGATTTGACTATTTACGAGGCACATAGACTGTCACAATTACCATGTGTAGAATTAAAAAATCATCTATATACTTTGCATGATGATATTATTCTAAAACCAAATCAATTGAACCTTGGTAAAGCTACTAAATCTTTGTATGATTTTCTAACTGTTGGCAAAGGTTCAACGGATATAAAAAACGACATTCTAAATTCTTTTATTGTTTCAATTTTATATGAGAAAGGGTTGATGTCAATCACTTCACTAAAAACAGAATTAGAAAGCAGACTGCAAAAAAATATACCAGATATCATTCATGTTATAAACCTTTTAAAAACCGCACATAGGGTGGAGAGTGATTCATCCAATAAAGAAATGATAAAGCTTTCTGAGTCAGAATATGAGAATGCAAAAAATATTTTTGCTTATGCCTCTCTGATGGAAGATGAGTTTAATAAAGGGTTTCAAGAAATTATATTAAAGTATAATTTATCAAATGGTTCCGAGGTGTTAGAAAAATTGAAGTTATTGTATCAAAGTTATTATAAAAATGACATTGACGAAGAATTCAATACCTCTCATCATAAAACTGATGATGATATTTATAAATCTTTTAACACTTATTTGAGTTCTGTAATTCAAGATACCAACTTAAAGGATTCTTTCGTTTGTGAAATTAAAAAATTATGTGAAAATAATACATATTTGAATAGAATTAGCGCAAGTGAATCCTTTCTAAGTCTATATAAATCGGATAGATTAGAACAGTATATCGGGCAAAAACAAAAGAATTTGTTTGTTGATACTCCTGTTCTTGTCTATTTATTGTGTGCGATATTTCAAGTTGATGATTCTGTAGATTGGAGAGATTCGCTATACCGTTCTGTTAAATCTCTTAATAACCTTAAAAATCAAAATTCAGAGATATTACATTTCAATGTAATGTTTGACTATGTTGGAGAAGTTGCCGGCGAACTGAAAAAAGCTTTTCAAATTGCACAATTGGAAAATGCTCCGTGTTTTTCTAATTTAGGGAATACAAAAAACACGTTTTATAATTATTACAGACAATTAAAAGATAATGAATTAAGTGATTTTTATGACCAAATTAATAATTTTGAGGATTTTCTTGACAACTTAGGTATTGAAGAAACGGATTTATGTAATGACAATTTGTTAATTGGAAGATTATGTCAAATCATTGAAGATATAGAAGTTAATATTGCATATTGTCCTTTACTCGATGATTTTAATAGTGCAAAAATTGCATATGAAAAACAGTTATATGGAAAACAAAAATCTGATGCTGCTATAACTCATGATGTTAGACAAATACTTTTCTTATTAAATACAGAGGATTATGAAAATAATGTTTTCATAACTTGGGATATGTCATTGTCGAAACTTAGGGATAATCTAAAAGACAATAATAATCAGTATAAATATTTCCCAATTTATAATCCTGCAAAATTATCAAATAAAATAGCTTTAGAATTATTTAATATAGATTCTTCAGCAATAACCAATGATATTTATATTTATGCGGATAAAAGCTTCGGTTTATCAAGCAAAGTCAAATCGTTACTTGATATAATTTCTCCTATTTTTGGAAATAAAGAAGCCAAAGATTCTAAGATGGTTAAAGCATTGGGAACTATAAGAAAACAGCAATTAGACTCTATAGAGTATAATGAAATGGAGTCTAATAAATCCAACTTACCTATAGAAAGCGTATTTATAAAAATTCTAGATATAATAGCAGTGAAAGAACAAGAAAAACAAAATAGTGATGTCATGAAAAAATTCATAGCATTTATGATAGATCCTAAAAATGAGAAATATATCTTAGAAGAAATAAAAAAATGGTCTGATGCTATATCGAAAAAAGCAAATTATAATCATGATGTCTTTTTTGAAAATATTTCAAAAGTTGAAATAAAAAAGTAGTTTTAATTATGTCCGAATACACCAACGTTGAGCGCCCGTTCCTCACTAAAACCAAACAATTGAAATAACAACCAAACACCACCATACCATGTCAAAAACCACCTTTTGGGATATCATTATCCGAACATTAGAAGCCGTAAAGACGCCATTGACACCGCAAGAAATTTGGCAGAAAGCCCACGAATTGGATCTGATGGACGATTTCAGCACCACTGGCAAAACACCTGAGGCCACTATTACCGCCTACTGCTATGTTGAAATGAAAAAGAATGGCGATAGCTCAGAAATTGTGAAAGCCAGCTTGAAACCCACCCGCTTCGCTCTACGAAAATTCTTTAAAAGCGAAACGACAACTACGGTCAAACAAGTCAAAGCTCCGGAAGTCAAGTTCCAGGAGCGGGATTTGCACCCTCTTTTGGTGGCCTACGCTTACGCCGATTCCCATTTCAAAGCCCGCGTCAAAACCATCTTCCACGAAGTTTCTTCCAAAAAACAAAAAGGCCAGAACAAATGGCTGCATCCCGATTTGGTGGGTGTACAATTCCCATTTGATGAATATAGTCGGGAAACCTTAGAAATGCAGAACCACCTTTCCGTTTCCTCCATCAAACTGTTTTCGTTTGAGATGAAAATCGACCTCACTTTCACTAATCTGCGTGAATGTTTCTTCCAGGCGGTTTCCAATTCCAGTTGGGCCAACGAAGGGTATCTCGTAGCACTGCACATTGATGAGGACACCGACTTCAGAGACGAAATGCGCCGCCTCAACAACGCCTTCGGCATCGGCATCATCCAACTCGACCCGGAAAATCTGGCCGAAAGCCAAATCCTTTTCCCTGCAAAAACAAATACGGAAATCGATTGGGACACCGTCAACCGGCTCTGCACAGAAAACAGCGATTTCTGTGATTTTCTGAAATTGATTTCCGAAGACTGCAAACTCGGTAAAGTCAAAAGCAAATACGACGACATCATTGAGCTTGACAATGTCGAAAAATACGTTAAAAGCAGGAATATCAAATAATTACACATTATCAATTGTCAATTATCAATTAAAATAAGATTATGTCCGAATACACCAACGTTGAGCGCCCGTTCCTCGACAAACTCCGCGAAATCGGGTGGACTGTGATAGACAAAAGTTTATGAAAAGTTATGTTATCTTTGCAGTTGGAAAATTTTAGTCATCTTTAATACGATTATCAATATGGCGTTACCTATCAACATTGAGGATTTGCTGAATAAAAACCGAATTGAATCGGATAGAATCGAGTTCAAAAAAGGATGGAATCCTAAGACGGTTTATCACTCTGTCTGCGCCTTTGCCAACGATATCGACAACATTGGCGGGGGGTATATCCTTATTGGTGTAGAAGAAGAAAACGGTATCGCAAAACGTCCTGTTTGCGGAATCCACGAAAACGCATTGGATAAAATCCAACGCGAAATCCACCAATACAACCAACTGTTGGAACCCTTGTATGTTCCGCGTCTTTCGGTAGAAGACATCGACAACAAAAAAATCCTTGTCATCTGGGTGGCTTCCGGCAACAATCGCCCCTACTCGGCACCTGCCGATGTTACCGCAAAACTGAAGAAGCCGGTTTTCTACGTCCGCTATGGTTCATCTTCCATTGAAGCCAAAGGCGAACTCCTTGATCAATTGAGAGACACAGCCAACCGCATACCGTTTGATGACAGAGGAAATGAAAACATATCCATAAATGATATTTCCCCATTGTTACTAAAAGACTATCTTGTTAAAGTCGGCAGTCGGCTTGCCGATTCGAACTTTACTGGCGATATGGCTAACATTCTGGAACAGATGGATTTGCTTGACGGCCCAGTTGAAAAAAGACAGATTAAAAACGTGGCAGCCATGATGTTTTCAGAAAACCCCGCCAAGTTTTTCAAAGAAACTCAGGTGGATATTGTCGTTTTTCCCGACGGTCGCGAAAACAATCCCGATAATCTGATGGAAGTACCACCTATAAAAGGTCCCGTTCCTGAAATCATTGCCAACACTTTGAACTATCTTCGCACCAACGTTATCATGGAACGAATAGTAAAACCAAAGGATAGTGAAAAATCCATCAGATTCTTCAATTTCCCGTTCCAGGCCCTGGAAGAATCTGTGGTAAACGCCCTTTACCATAGAAATTACCAAGAACGAGAACCTGTTGAAATCACCATCGAACCAAATAGAATCAGCATCCTCAGTTATTCCGGTCCAGACAGGTCAATCAGTATGCAAGCCATCAAGGAAGCAAAATCCTTGCGTTCCAGAAGATACAGGAACAGAAGATTGGGCGAATTTCTGAAAGAACTGGATTTGACGGAGGGAAGAGCCACTGGCATCCCGACCATCCAAAAAAAACTTGCCACAAACGGTTCTGCAGCAGCAACTATCGAAACTGACGAAAACAGAACATATTTTCTGATTGACATACCTTGTCACCCAGATTTCGTCAACGATGTCCTAGTTAATGTCCCAGTTGATGTCTTAGTTGAATCGTCGGAAATTCAGAGTGTTGCATCAAAAATATCCCAGTTGTGTCCCAGTTGTGTCCCAGTTGTGTCCCAGTTGATCCTGAAAAAAATGGCAGTTTGTCTTTTAAGGTGCAAAAACGAAATTTCTGGGCATCAACTGCTTGAAGATATTGAAGTGACGTCATACAAACAGAAAAAAAGAAAATATATTGATAAATTATTAGATATGAATTTGATACGAATGACAAAACCGGAAAAACCAACTGCAAAAGATCAAAAATACATTTGCACAGATCTGGGGTTGGAAATTGTAGGAAAGTAAACGCATACGATTAAATGTCCTAGTTGATGTCCAAGTTAAACTTGCAGATATTTAGAATGTTATAATAAAATGTTCCAGTTGATGTCCTTGTTGAAAAGTTACAAATAATTATCAATTGTCAATTATCAATTAAAATAAGATTATGTCCGAATACACCAACGTTGAGCGCCCGTTCCTCGACAAACTCCGCGAGGGCGAATAAATAACAAACAGAATTGAAAATGAACGAGATAGAACAAAACAATCAAATTGTCGCACCAGTGGTGTCAAAATCTTTGGTTACGGATTTGCGGCAGATTATCGAGCAGGCACGCAGTCGTGTGGCAGTCACAGTCAACAGCGAGCTTACGATGATGTATTGGCACATCGGCGAACGCATCAACCGCGAAGTGCTTGACAATCAGCGAGCCGAATATGGAAAGCAGATTGTCTCAACAGTGTCGCGACAATTACAAGCCGAATATGGAGCCAAAGGATTTGAAGAACGCACTATCCGTAGAATGATGCAATTTGCCGCCATGTTTCCTGACATTCAAATTGTGTCAACACTGTTGTCAAAATTGTCGTGGTCTCATTTTCTGATAGTTATGACTTTGAAAGATGAAATTCAACGGGAGTTTTATCTTACAATGGCTGCAACAGAACAGTGGAGCGTGAGAACTTTGCAGGCGAAAATCGACGGGATGCTTTACGAGCGCACGGCCATCGCTTCCAAACCTGATGCGCTGATAAAACAGGAACTTTCGCAACTGCGCGATGACAATGTGCTTTCTCCCGATTTGGTGTTCAAAAGTCCTTATTTTTTGGAATTTACCGGTCTGAAGGGAATGTACAGCGAGAAAAGCTTGGAAGACAGTCTGTTGGCTCATTTGGAGCAGTTCATCATAGAGTTGGGCAACGGTTTTAGCTTTGTGGCACGCCAGAAACGTATGATTATTGATGGTGAGGATTTTTATCTCGACCTGCTGTTTTATCATCGCCGTTTGCACCGCCTTATCGCCATAGATTTGAAACTCGGCAGTTTCAAGGCACAATACAAGGGTCAGATGGAGCTTTACCTGCGCTGGCTGGAACAAAACGAAATGGAACCCGGCGAGGAAACGCCCCTCGGTCTGTTGCTTTGCACCGAAGGCGGAGAGGAGCAGATTGAACTTCTGCAACTCGACAAGGCAGGCATCAAGGTTGCCCAGTATATGACGGAACTTCCACCTCGCGAAGTGCTGATGCGCCAAATCCAAAAATCGCTGGAAGCCGCCAAGGAAAGATTTGATTACCCAAGTAATGCAGAAAATCACGAATAATTATTCATTGTTAATTAGAAAACTATGCCCGAATACACCAACGTCGAGCGCCCGTTTTCAATAAATTAAGATTAACCAAATATTCATAATATGTCAAAATTAAATGTAGATCAGAAAAATATCAGTTCACTGTTTTCAGACAAGAAAGCAGATTTTTTAATTCCCGACTATCAGCGTCCATACGCTTGGGAAGAAGACAAATGCAAGACTTTGTGGGATGACATTTTCACTTTCGCTTTCCCAGATAATGACTGCGACAAATTTGATGAAAATGAGGAATATTATTTGGGTCCCATTGTTACATTTAAAAATGATAATGGCAAAATGGAGGTCATAGATGGTCAGCAACGTTTGACCACGTTGATGCTTCTGCTCCGTGCCTTCTACGATGGTTTTGCCAATGCCAACGATAAGAAATCGGTTTCCACACGACAAAGAATTGAAAAATGCATCTGGAAGACAGATGAGTACGATGAACCCAATTTGGATGTTTTGAAAATCAATTCTGATGTCGCCACCGATGAAGACAAGGAAGAATTTCTTTCCATCCTAAAAACAGGATTATGCAATAAAGACCAAAAGAGTCGTTATGCCAAAAACTTCAAATTTTTCAAGCAGGAAATCGAACAACTGTTGCATAACTTCCCTACTTTTTACGCTTTAATGCCCAATAGAATTCTGAACAATTGCATTCTTCTTCCTATTGAAGCAGAATCACAGAATACCGCCTTGCGAATTTTTTCCACATTGAACGATAGAGGTTTGCCTTTGTCGGATGCCGATATTTTCAAAGCTCAATTCTATAAGTATTACGCAAAGAAGAATCAAAAAAACGATTTTATCAACCGTTGGAAAGAACTGGAAGAGAAAGTCAACAAAATATTCCATCCCATACAAGGCACTCCGATGGACGAGCTTTTCACCCGCTATATGTATTATGAAAGAGCTTTACAAAAAATCAAATCTTCTACCACAGAAGCTTTGCGAAAATTCTATGAAAAGAATAGTTATGCTCTTTTAAACAGAGAAGAAACACTTTATAATCTGGAACTTTTAGCTGATTTTTGGAATGATGTTGCCGATCAGGATAAGGATCGATTCTCCGAAAAAGTATTACGTCGTTTATTCGTATTGAACTATGCTCCCAACGGTATGTGGAACTATTTTGTTTCGGTTTACTTTATGAAGAACAAAGATGCAGAAGGCAAACTGGATGATGAAAAATTCTACCAATTTTTACAAAAAACGACTGCTTTTGTATGGACATACGCCGTTACAAATCCTGGTGTTAATGCTCTTCGTACCCCAATTTATTCTGAAATGATAAATATTGTTGAAGACAAAGATGTGACTTTTGGCGAATTCAAATTTGATTCCGAAAAAGTCAAATCAATGTTCAACAATTACGTTTTTTCAAACAACAGAACGATAACCAAATCCATGCTCACTTGGTGGGCTTTCAACAAAGAAGAACAAAGTTTAATACCATTGGAAACCACATTGGAAATAGAGCACATATTTGCCAGAAAGAGACAAGAAACAGAAAATTCGTTAAGCGACAAGAAGAATTTGGAAGTTTTAGGCAACAAAGCTTTGTTGGAAAAACGTATCAATATCCGAGCTTCTGATTATCGTTTTTCTGACAAAATAAAATACTACAAAGGTTTTACCAATGCCAAAGGACAGATTAAAGAAGGTACTAAAATCTATGAATTAAGTTCAGTATTGTCTTCCAACGTTGATTTCACCGAAACCGACATTCAAAACCGAAACAGCAACATTATCAATACCTTTGTTGATTTCTTGAAGCAAAACGGATTAACCAAGAGCGAGTAAAGACCAAGAACATCAAATAATTATTCATTGTTAATTATTCATTATCAATTTTCAATACCATCATGTCCGAATACACCAACGTTGAGCGCCCGTTCCTCGACAAACTCCGCGAGATCGGGTGGACTGTGATAGACAAAGGAGCTTGTGGCATTCCGCAAGACCCCGCCGACTCCCTGCGCACCTCTTTCGATGAGGTCGTCCTCAAAGACGTGTTTTACCGTATGCTCGGCGAACTCAACCCCTGGATTACCGCAGAGCAGAAAGACTACTGCTACGAAAAAATCACCGACAACCACGGCGCACTCATCGACGTGAACCGGACCATCCACAAACTGCTCGTAGAAGGTATCCACCTGCGCACGCCCAACGAACAGACCGGCGAGGAAAACCCCACCGCGAAAATCATCAACTTCGACCGCTACCAGCAAAACTCCTTTATCGCCATCAACCAGTTCCGCGTCAACACCCACAACACCAAGCCCTTCATCATCCCCGACATCGTATGCTTTGTCAACGGTCTGCCCCTCGTGGTCATCGAGTGCAAGGACGAGGACGTTTCGGAACCGATGAGCGAGGCCTTCACCCAGATACAGCGCTACGCCAACCGGCGCACCACCGACGATCCCTTCGCCGCCGGCATCGAGGAGGGCTGCGAACGCCTCTTCCACACCAACCTCTTCTCGGTCATCACGCACGGCACCGAAGCCCGCTGCGGCACCCTGTCCGCCGACTTCGACTTCTACCTCAACTGGCGCGACATCTTCCCCGAAGAGTACGCCGAGGGTGTCAACATTGAACCCTCCGGCCGCCAGGAAATCCTCATCAAGGGAATGTTCAACCACGAAATCCTCATCGACATCTTCCGCAACTTCACCCTCTTCAAGCAGAAAGGCGACAACACCATCAAGCTCATCTGCCGCTATCCGCAGTACCGCGCCGTGGGCAAGATGATTGAAAAGCTGCAAAAGGGCACCGACTGGAAAAGCCGCAGCGGCGTCATCTGGCACACCCAAGGCAGCGGCAAGTCGCTCACGATGGTATTCCTCGTCCGCAAAATGCGCCATATCGCCGACCTGCGGACCTACAAGATCCTGATGGTGGTGGATCGCCAGGATTTGGAAGACCAGCTGGCCGAAACCGCCGAAGACACCGGCGAACTTCGCCACGACCCTAAAACCAAAAAGATAGAAAACATCGTCGAAAACCGCCAGGCACTCGTCAAACTCGAGGACGACTCCGCGGACCTGAATCTCGTGATGATTCACAAATTCGGCGAGAACAAAGAATACTCCCTCGAATCGCTCATCAAGTCGGGCATCGTTCCGCAGTACGAAACCTTCCCGGTCATCAACGCCAGCGACAAAATCCTCATCCTCATCGACGAGGCTCACCGTTCGCAAGGCGGCGAGATGGGCGACAACCTCTTCCAGGCCTTCCCCAACGCCGCACGCATCGGCTTTACCGGCACGCCGCTCATCACCCCGCACCACAAAGCCACCACCTGCGAACGCTTCGGACAGAAGGCCGGTGACTTCATCGATACCTACAAGATGAACGACTCCGTGCGCGACCGCGCCACCGTGGACATCAAGTACATCGGCCGCCAGAGCGAAGACCACATCCCCAACAAGGACGAGTTCGACGAGGCCTTCGAGCAGACCTTCCGCAACTGCACTTCCGACGAGCGTATCGAAATACAGAAACGCTACGGCACTATGATCGCCTACCTTGAAAGCGCTGACCGCGTGATGAAGAACGCCCGCGATATGATGACGCACTTCGTGTCCGATATCTTGCCTAACGGCTTCAAGGCCCAAGTGGTGGCATCGTCCATCTTGGCCGCCGTGCGCTACAAAATCGCGTTGGAGCGCCTTATCCCCGAATTTATCAAAGCCGAAGAGACCAAATCGGAAGCCGACCGCGACGAAGTGATGCTGCAACGCCTGCGTATGCTGAAAGTACGTGCCGTGGTGTCGAGTCAGGGAAACAACGAAGACGCCATCATCCGCGATGCACGCTTACAGGCAGCCGCTGACGACGCCATCGCCAACTATAAAAAGGATTTCAACCCCGAAGATCCCGCTACGGGCATCGGCATCCTCTGCGTGTGCGACCGTCTGCTCACCGGCTTCGACGCGCCCGTGGAGCAGGTGATGTACCTCGACAAGAACCTGTCGGAGCATAATCTGATGCAGGCCATCACCCGCGTGAACCGTACCAAGGCGAACAAAACGCACGGCTTGGTGGTCGATTACTTCGGCGTGACCAAAAACCTGAACAAGGCGCTCGGCATCTACAACGCCGACGATGAAAAGGCTGCTGCCGACGACCTGCGGGAGTTTGAGACCTACTTCAAGGCCATCGAGAAGGAGATTCCCGAGCTGGAGATGCGCTACAACAAAATCCTCCAACGCTTTGAAGAGGAGGGTATCGCCGACATTCAGGATTTCTTAGAACAGAAGATGAACCGCGAACAGGAGAAGGACATCTGCGAGCGGATTGTGAAAGTGGCCGAGAGCGTGAAATTCCGCTCCGAGTTCGACGCGCTGCTGCGTCTCTTCTTCGACATCTTCGACCTGCTGTTCAACGAGCCCACGACGCGCGGCAACTACTACGTGCCGGCCAAGCGCTTGGCCTATTTAGTGGCACTCATCCGCTGGAACTACAAGGATGAAACACTCGACCTGAAATGGGCGAGCGAGAAAGTGCGCCGCCTGTTGGACAAATACCTGAAATCGGAGGGCGTGCGGGAAACCGTTCCCGAAGTGGATATATTCTCCGACGACTTCCCGAAAATCATCAACAAGATGTACAAGAACCCGCAGACCATCGCCTCCGCGATGGCGCACCAGATCCGCGACCGCATCATCATCAAACTGGGCGAAGGACGCAACACCGCGCTGTACCAGAAGTTCAAGGACCGGATGGACAATATCCTCTCCATCTACGCCGACAACTGGGATGCGATGATTACGGAGTTGGAGCAGTTGCGCCAGGAGATGGCTAATCCCAAGCCATCGGTTGTGAGCGAAGAGAAAGAGCCGTTCTACGACAAGCTGTGCCAGTGGGCGGGCGTGGATTTCGAGGAGCAACACGACCACATCGTAGCCCTTACCGACACCGTGATGCGCATCATTCTGGAAGCAATGAGCATCCCGAACCTGTGGACCAAGCCGACGGACGTGGAGGCCTTGCGCGGCAAGCTCGGCACAACGCTGCGATTCTCGGGCATTCCGGTGCTGAAACAGAACAGCGACGCCATCGTGAGCGAGCTCATCAAGTTGGCGAAGAGCAACGAGAGCGTGCTGAGGAGGGAGGCGTAAGAAAATTGCATAATGTCGTAATAAATATTCTGTAGTGTCGTAATAAATGTCGTAATATTTGTATCTTTGCAAAAATTTCATTACGATGAAAAACTATTCGCAACTTGTTGATTTACTGGAAGAATATAATTTGATAGGTATTGCAGATCAGGTGGATTATTCCAAATTCTATCTGTATTCGCTGATTACCCACTCCACGGCTATTGAAGGTTCCACGGTGACGGAGCTGGAAAACCAGTTGCTTTTCGATGAAGGAATTGCCGCACCCAACCGTCCGATGGCGGAGCAATTGATGAATATGGACCTCAAAGCGGCGTATGAGGAGAGTTTCCGTTTAGCCCAAGCGCACACTGATTTTGATATTGCAGTGCTGCAACGGTTGTCTGCCCTGGTGATGAAAAATACGGGCAGCATCTATCATACCGCCTTGGGCGATTTCGATTCCAGCAAAGGCGAACTGCGTTTGCTGAACGTTTCTGCTGGCATTGGCGGGCCGTCGTATCTATCTTACCAAAAGGTTCCAACTCGCCTCGCAGAATTCTGTACTTGGCTCAATGAGCAGCGGCATCGTCTCCCCGCCGGTGCTGTTGACAACATCTATCAACTGAGTTTCGAAGCCCATTACCACCTTGTTTCCATCCATCCCTGGGTGGACGGAAATGGGCGAATGGCCCGCTTGGTAATGAACCAGATACAAATGGAATTCGGCGTGCTGCCTTCCAAAGTTCTGAAAGAACATAAAATCAATTATATCAAATCTTTACAAGAATCAAGAGAGAACGATGACATAAACATTTTCTGCCAATTCATGTTGGAGGAACACATCTCCAATGTAAAGGCAGAAATTGAGAATTACAAAAAATCAATTGACGGCGATGTCGTAATAAACCGTCGGCAGTTCAATGCCAATGTCGTAATAAATGAGCGCGAGACACAAGTCTTGGAAATCCTGAGAAACGAAGAATCCGTTTCCGCCGCAAAACTGGCCGAACGTCTATCAATGAGTTCACGGCAAGCACAACGAATTCTGGCCTCATTGAAACAAAAAGGCGTAATCTGTCACGAAGGCAGCAACAAGAGTGGAAGTTGGATAATTGAAAATGATTAGCAATATGAAAATCGGTAGTTTAGACATAGAAATCCGTCGCTCGGCGCGCAAGAAAACCATCTCGGTGAACATCGAGCGGGGCGGCAGTGTGAATGCCGTGGTTCCCGCGGACTGTCCCGACGAGACCATATACAAGGAACTGCTTGCCCGCGAATACACCATCTGCAAGCACGTCGCCAATCGCAAAGCCGTGAGCAAGGCCCAGATCAACCGCCAATTCGTAAACGGACAGTCGTTTTTGTATATGGGGGAATCGTATAATTTGGAAATTGTAAAAATCGTCAACAAATGCCGTCCAATATCCTTGCACATCGACGACGACAAATTCATTTTGGACGAAAAACAGTTGCCTAAGGCGCGTGAGACTTTCATCAAATTCTACAAGACGTCAGGACGGCCATACATTGAGAAACGCATAGCGCATTTTGCCGAAATGGTGGGACGCGCGCCGTCAGCCATTTCCATCAGGGAACTGGGCGCGCACTGGGCGAGCTGCACGCCTCAACAGAAAATCAATTTCCACTGGAAGTGCATTATGGCTCCGCCAAAGGTCATCGACTATCTGATTGTCCACGAAATCACCCACCTGAAATATCCGCAGCACACCCGCCAGTTTTGGGATGCTGTTTTCAGCGTGCTGCCCAATTACAAGGAGTGCGAACAGTGGCTGCACGATTATGGAGTGACGCTGGATCTGTAATAAGACAAGCTGCATTAGAGATGGCATATCAAAACACCTGAATTTTATTCTCAGAAAGTATCTTGACGAATACAACAAAAAACACTAAGTATGTACACATTCCTCATCGCCATAGCAATCCTCGTAGCGGGTTACTTTATCTACGGAGCTTACATTGCCCGTATCGTTGACATCAATCCACAGAACCCTACGCCAGCCCTGACACGGACCGACGGCATCGATTTCGTTCCCTTGCCCACCTGGAAAGTCTTCATGATTCAGTTTCTCAACATTGCGGGGCTCGGGCCAATCTTCGGTGCCATCATGGGCGCGCAGTTCGGTACGGCCTCTTATCTCTGGATCGTGTTCGGCACCATTTTCGGCGGCGCCGTCCACGACTTCGCTTCGGGCTTTATGTCGTTGCGCAACGACGGCGAGAGCCTGCCGCAACTCATCGGGCGTTACCTCGGCGAAAATGTCAAGAAAGTGATGATTGTCCTCGTGCTGCTTTTCCTTACGTTGGCAGGCGCGGTCTTCGTTTCGCAGCCGGCAAACATTATCGTCGGGGCGCTGAATGCGCCGGAAGCAGCTGTCGGAAGTACGTCGCTGCCGTTCTATATGAATGTCTACTTCTGGGTGGCCGTCATCTTCTGCTATTACCTTGTCGCCACGCTGTTCCCGATTGACAAGATCATCGGCAGAATCTATCCGATTTTCGCCATTTTCCTGTTACTCATGGCCATCGTGATACTGGTGGCCTTGCTGGTTCGATGGCCGGCACTGCCCGAGATATGGGAGGGCTTCGGCACGAAATACGACCCGTCGCCCATATTCCCGATGATGTTCGTGTCGATAGCCTGCGGTGCCGTCAGCGGTGCCCACGCCACGCAGTCGCCACTGATGGCACGCTGCCTGAAAAACGAGAAGGACGCCAAGCCGGTATTTTATGGAGCCATGGTCGCCGAAGGCATCGTGGCACTCATCTGGGCCGCGGCTGCGACAGCTTTCTATCAGGACAACGGAACTGCCTTCACCCAGGGACAGGTGGTGAATTTCATCTGCCACAACTGGATAGGTGTTTTCGGTGGCATACTCGCCATCCTCGGCGTGATATTCGCCCCCATCACCACGGGCGACACGGCGCTGCGCGCGGCGCGTCTCATCGTGGCCGACACCTTCCATATCGAACAGAAAAGCATCCGAAACCGACTGCTCATCTGCATTCCCGTCTTTACCGTCTGCGCCGCATTCCTCGTTTTCAGTTTAGGCGACACCCAAAATTTCGCCATCGTGTGGCGCTATTTCACATGGAGTAACCAAGTCATAGCAGCATTCACGTTCTGGGCCATCTCTGTCTATCTCACCCAACGGGGCAAGAACAACTTCGTGTCGCTCATTCCCGCCATATTTATGAGTTTCGTCACCATCACGTTCATCCTCGAAGCTCCGACAGGCGCCTATATTCCGGGCAAAGGTCTCACGCCTTGGATTGCGCAAACGATAGCCGCCGTCGCCACGATAACGATTATCGCTTGGTTCTATAGATGGATGAGAAACAGAAAGAAGACAGAATTGGGAATGTAAGGATGTGGTGCGCAACGTCTCTGTTGCTCTCGAAAAAGCCAAATGCCAAAATAAAATTTTGCCCAATGGTAAAATTTTGTATTTTTGCCTACAAATATTGGAAAATCAATAACACAATAAAATTTATCACGATGAAAAGAAAAAATTTGCTTTTAGCACTTATATGCGTGTTTGCTCTTGCCTTTACCGCTTGTCAAAAGGAAAATCCGAAGCCGGATAATCAAGAGACACAGTCCGAAGAACCCACACCAGTTTCCCAATTGGCAACATTCACGGGACATTATCAACTCAGCGTTTCCGTGGACGGATATTACGTTGACGACGAGGAAGCCGAGTCCCAAATGGAAAGTTTTGATGGCACAATGGATATTAGCGATCCACAAGTTGTGAATGGGGTGGAACAGGTTACGGTGAAGGGATATTTCAATTTTGGTGGTGGCGAAATCCTTCTGGTTTATAATACAACCGGTACATTGGATGCTCAAGGTCGTTTGGTGTTGGCAAAAAATAATTTTACCGCTGCATCTGGTGTTGAATTGGAGGTTTCTTATGGATCGATTTCTCTGGGCAATCCACTATCTTTTACGTCAACACTCACTTGTGAACTTATGGGCTACAACCTTCGTTATGAATTGTCAAATTTGGCTTCAAAACAGGAATAAATACCAATTATCTTTTAATCAATAATTTATGAAAAAACTTACATTCGTATTTTTTGCACTGGCTTTTCTATTTTGTGCCTGCAACAAAGAGGGTGTTTATACCCCAAAAAAGAAAATCGCCACCGTTTATTACCAAGGTGATGGAAATGAGCAGCAAGAAGTTTTTGAAGAGTATTTTTGGGATGGCGACTTGTTGAAATGCAAACTATTTCATGGTCCTGTTGTAGATTTGTATAATGATGAACTTGAATTGGTTCCCACCTACGAAGGCAAACGCATTGTCCGCGTAGATGAAAAAAGATCTGGTGAATATGTTGAATATTTTTATGATGGAAAATTTCTCACCAAACTTATCTGTCATAATGACAATATGGTATCCGAAGTGACCGTAGAACATCAGAATAGAAAAATATCCAAAATCCACTTCAGTCCAGACAAATCTATGGATAAGACCTCTATGGCAAAATTCTTGAGAATGTTTGTCTCTCAATCTGAAATTCAAGCCATCAGCAAAGCCATGCAGTCGTCAACGAAAACAATGGGTGTATCTTCTGCTAATTTGATTTACTCTTGGGATAAGGATAATGTGTCTGAATGTATATTTGAAATGTATCAGGACGATAATATTGTGATGAGAAGGACTTATAAATATCAATATGACAACAAGCTTAATCCATATGCCATAAATTGGGCCGATTTAGGTTCTGAATTTCAAGTGCTGATGAATGCTGGCTATGGCAGAATGCTATCTATGAGTAAAAACAACATTACAAAAATCAACCTTGAAGAAAATTTCTACATAACACCTGATGATATTATCAATCAAGTTTTCATTGACAATATCACATACGAATATAAAGGGAAATACCCTATCAAGGCCTCTCATAACCAGCACTACGAAGGAGAGGATACTTATAACGACATCTATTATTACGAATACAAATAACAGATTCGCATTTTATCCTAATCAGCATATTTAACGCAAGGTGTTTTAGATGATTCCTTTCACCTCATTGATGTGGTTTATTTTCAGTTCATCCATTAACTGAATCAACTGCTGAGGAAGTTCTTGACCAATGGTGGGATGGGTAAAATTGCCCGTGGCGATTTGTACTGCCGTACAACCTACCATCATGAATTCGAGAACGTCTTGCGCCGTGGTGATACCGCCGATGCCCACAACGGGAATCTTAACGTTGTGGCAGACTTCATGAGCCATGCGCAAAGCTATGGGCTTAATGGCCTTGCCCGACAAACCAGCATACACGTTCTCGAAAACGGGTTTGCGGCGACGGATGTCTACGGCCATCGCCTTAAATGTGTTGACCAGCGACAGAGAGTCTGCGCCAGCATCCTCACAAGCCTTTGCCATGTCAATGATGTTCTCCGCATTAGGCGATAATTTCACCATCAGCGGCTTGCGGCAATGTGCACGAACCTGCTTTACGAAATCGTGGGCCACACTGGCTTTGATGCCTAAGGCCATACCGCCACTTTTAACATTCGGACACGAAATGTTAAGTTCCAAAATGTCAATGTCGGTTTCGTTGAGCATATCCACTGCCGTGAGATAATCTTCGGGGCAACTGCCTCCGAGATTGGCCAAGACAACGGTATCATGCTGTTTCATCCAAGGCAGTTCTTCATCAATAAAATGCTTGACACCAGGATTTTGCAAACCAACGCTATTGATAATTCCGCTGGCGGTCTCAACGATGCGCTGACCTTTGTTGCCATCGCGGCCATTCAATGTGAGACCTTTGCTGCTAATGCCTCCCCAGCAGTCAATGGGATACAGCTCATTGTATTCCCTGCCAAAGCCGAAAGAGCCAGAAGCCGCAATCAACGGATTCTTGAAATCAAGATTATGAAGAGAAATTTTTAATCTATCAGAATTCATTTTTGCCATTTTATTCGAAAATTAATTCTTCACCTTTAAAAACGGGACCGTCTTTGCAGGCTCGTTTCATACCAAGGACGGTTTTGCAGCTGCATACGAGGCATGCGCCGATGCCACAACCGAAATGGTTTTCCATGGAGCACCAGATAGGCGTGCCTGTTTTCTTACACATTTCGATGACTTTGCGCATCATCGGCAGCGGGCCACAAGTGAAAACCGCGTCGTATTTTTCGGGTTTCAGCAGGTCGGTAACAAATCCCTTGTATCCTTCCATACCTGTTTCTGAAGAAATGAAAATGTCATTGCAAACGTCCTCGAATTCCTCGAAAGCGAAAAGGACGTCCTTATAGCCAAGATACACATCTACGCTGTTGGCGTTGCTGCTAAGCCGTTTAGCGGTTTCGTACAATGGAGGGATGCCGACGCCACCACCCACAAGAGCGATTTTCCCTTTCACCTCTTCGCAAGGGAAACCATTGCCCAGGGCTCCGAGCAGGCGGATGCGGTCGAAACGCCTGAGCTGGCTAATCCATTGTGTGCCTTTGCCCACCACGCGGTACATGAACGACACACTATTGGCATCCACACGATAGACGCTGATGGGACGCATCAGACTGAGTTCCTCATTCCAAGCCTTCAGCATAAAAAACTGTCCCGGCTTGATTTCGCCTTCAGGGCGACTGACTTCAACAACGAAGATGTCGCTCATAAGGCGTTGATTATGAATTACTTTCTCTTCTGTATAATTCATTAGGAATATTATTTAGCATATTTTAAAATGTCGTCACGCATACGAATAGCCTCATTGCGTGAGCACTGAGCAAAATTGGCCTCGCCATTTTCCACCTTGCGGTAAGCCAGCAGGATGGAGCGTGAAGCATTGACCACGCCACCGTTGGCATTTTTCAGGTAGAGAGCGATATCTTCAGCCTTGCCACCTTGAGCACCATAACCTGGAATCAGGAAGAAAGTGCTATCAAGAGTTTTGCGAACGGCAGCTGCTTCATCGGCATGAGTACAACCCATAACGCCACCGATAGAGGAAAAGCCGCACTGTCCCATTTGGTCCTTGCCCAAAGCATTGATTTTTTCGCCAACGACATTATAAACGCGACGCTGGTCGGCAGTTTCCACGTATTCAATGTCCTTCGCGCCTTCGTTGGAAGTACGGATAAGCACAAAGATTCCTTTATTATTATCTTGAATATAAGGAAGATAAGGAGAAATGCTATCCATACCCATATAAGGATTGACGGTAATGAAATCGGCTTCAAAATCACCGGTAAAATGAGCTTTGGCATACATTTCGGCAGTTTTGGCGATGTCACCGCGCTTAATGTCGGCAATAATGATGGCATCTTTTTCACGAAGATAAGCCAATGTCTTTTTGTAACATTCCAAACCTTCAATTCCGAGAGCTTCGTAATAAGCGATTTGCACTTTATAACAAGCCACCACATCCAAAGTGGCGTCAATCAGAGCTTTATTGTACTGAAAAATGGCTTCTCCTTTGGTAGTGAACTGCTGGGCAAAAGCTGTTGGCAGATAGGCATAATCGGTATCCAAACCGACACAGACGTGACCACGCTGGGCCACACGTTCGTATAATTTGTCAATAATCATTTCCAAAAACATTGAAAGAAATACAATTACTGAGCGACAACCGGAGCACTTGGAGCATCGGTGACTTCAATCAGTTCGACATCAAATACGAGAGAAGAATAAGGAGGAATAACAGCACCCGCACCATTAGCACCGTAAGCCAAGCTTGAAGGAATAATCAAAGTAGCCTTGCCACCTTCTTTCATCATAGCAATACCTTCTTCCCAACCAGGGATAACCTGACCTTGACCCAAGGGGAAACTGATGGGTTCGCCACGTTCAATTGAACTGTCGAAAACGGTACCGTCGAGCAATTTACCGGTATAATGAACTTTGACAAATTTACCATTTTCAGCTTTCGCACCATTACCGGCCTTCGTCTGGATGTAGTACAAACCGCTTGCCGTTGGTTTCACAGTGATTTTATTTTCAGCAAGATAATTATTCAACGCGGGTTCTTCAGCAGCTTTGAATTCTTCCATTTTAGCTTCGTAAGCGGCTTGTTCTTGTCTCATCATTTCTTCAACTTCAGCAGCAGGGACAAGTTTATTCAATTTGAATGTGAAATACAAATCATTGGTTTCAAATGGATTTTCGCCACCCATATAGTAGAAGAATGTGTCAGCATTGAGGATGAAAGTAGCGCTGTCACCCACGTGCAACATACCCAAAGCAGCATAAACGTCGCCATTGTAAACAGATTCACGAACGATTTCCTGGATTGGAAATTGAGGAACCAAAATAGAATCCTTACCGTCAGCGGTTTTCATTGACAATTGATAATCCAAGAATAACATATCACCGAGTTCAGCCTTGACGGAATCCTTATTCAAGATATGGAATTTGTAATAAATGCCAGATTCCTTATCCTGCTTAAAGCCTTTGTATTTACCACAAGCAGTGAAATTGAAAACGAAAGTTGCTGCCAAGAGCAAAATTGCGATAATTGAAATACTTTTTTTCATTTGTTTTTCTTTTTAAATTATTATGTATTAATGATTTATAATTTCTATCGAATAAATTAACGGCTCGCGGCCAACGATTTTGTTGCCATCGCCGGCAGCTCCGTATGCAAGATGTGAAGGCACGATGGCGCGGACTTTTGTGCCTGGAGAAACGAGTTTTGCCAACTCGTGAAGGGCTGGAATTTCTTCTGATTTTTCGACCCTGAAGGTTTTAACACCGTCAGTTTCAGAATTATATACTTCTTTTCCAGAAAGTAAAGAGATGGTATAGTTGAAGGCCACGCTGTCGCCTTCAACGAAGAGATGTCCATTGCCAGGTTCCAGGATTTGGTATCGCAGTCCCGTTCCCGTTTCCATCATATTCCAATGGTGACGTTTTACGACAAGATCTATTTCTTCGTTTTCAAGAGCCAAAATACGCCTATTACCCTCAATATAAGGGTCAAATTCTTCTTCAACAACGGCATTGTCGCCATTAATGGAGACCTGTTCTACCGGTTTTTGCTTGCAAGCGACGGAGAGAACAACCAGCAAAATGAGCAAGATATCAATACAATTCGCCTTCATAATCACTAAGCGCATTTTCGAACAAGGCGATGGCATTTTCCAAGCTGCCATAATAATTGGCCGCAGAAGCATTGCGATGTCCGCCACCATTAAAATACTTGCGGGCAAACAAATTAACATCGAACAAGCCCTTAGAGCGGAAAGAGATGTGGATATAGTCAATACGATCCGAGAAGAAAGCAGTAAAAATCACACCTTTGATGGAAAGTCCATAATTCACAAAACCTTCCGTGTCACCCTGTTTGTAGTTGTTGGCTTTAAGATCCGCATCGGTCAGCCAGGTGTAAGAAGTTGATCTTTCAGATATGACCTTCATTCGTTGGCTTAAGAGAAGGCCTAAAAGCCGCATGCGATTTTCAGAATAATTATCGTAAACTTTTCGGTGCAGGTCTTCACCATCGACACCACGTCGGATAAGTTTTTCTATGACGGCATAAGTTTCCGGATAATTGCAGGAGTAGGTCAAAGAGCCCGTGTCGGTGATAATTCCGATGTAGAGGCATTGGGCTATAGCCAGTGACAATTTATCCTCGCCATAGTTAAGGTGGTCGTACAGGAAATGATAAACCAACTCGCTGGCGGAAGTCGTTTCGATGCTCGAATACATCACATCGCAATCGAGTTCTGGGCTAACATGATGATCGATGAGGATTTTTCTGCCCTTTGCGTTTTTGATAGTCGGTTCGAGACTTTTGCCGGCACGGTGGGCCGCATTCATATCGACGACAAAAATCAGGTCGGCTTCTTCTATAACGGCCTTGGCTTCGGCGGGGCGTTCTGTTTCTATGATAGCATCTTCCACTCCTGGCATCCAGTCAAGGAATTCAGGCTGGCGGGTAGGGAAAACGGCATTGATAGTTTTACCCTCATTTTCCATAAAATTATAAAGAGCTAATGTTGAACCTATTGCATCTCCATCTGGATTAAAATGAGAAACAACCGCAATTTTCTGAGCTTTCTCAATAAGAGATTTTGCTTTGTCAATATCTTCTTTTTTCAATTTCAAAAAATTTAATTGGCAAAGATACGACTTTTAGATAAATATACCTTAATAAAAAACGGGTATACGAAATTATCGACAACACATACATTACCTGCTTAAAAATCAGAATCATAGACTGGCACCTATTCACAATTTTGTGTTAAATATTTAAGGTCTCCATAGAATTTTCGCACAGAATTTATCTTTACTTTTGTATTTTACATTTAAAGAAATGAAAAAAACATTGTCATTCTTATTGTCGATTTGCCTGTTTCAGGTTGTTCTTGCCCAAGAACCCAATCCCAACGGATACAATGTATTCTTCTATCCTAACGGTGTCAAGTCTTCCGAGGGGGCACTCCAAGATGGTCACCCCGAAGGTTGGTGGAAATCATACCACGAAAACGGGCAGCTCGCATCGGAGGGAAACCGCAAAAACCACATACTGGACAGCACTTGGACTTTCTATAACGAAAATGGTAATAAAACGCTGGTAATCAACTATAAAAACGGCATCAAACACGGACAAAGGATTCAGTATTTCGCCAATGAATACACTGTGGAAATTTGGAATGAGGATACGCTTGTCGGCAATGTTAACACATACAGCACAACGGGTTCGCTAAAAAAGACCACTCCGTATGAGTCTGGTGTCCCCCACGGCATGGAAAAGGAATTCAACGACACCGCGTTGGTCATCGCCGTAGCACAATATTACCGCGGTGTTCTCACACGTCGTCAAAGCATCAACCGCACCGACAATTTCGGTCTGAAACAGGGTCCGTGGAAGTATTTCTGGCCTAACGGCAATTTGAAAATGGAAATCACCTATCTCAATGACAAGCGCCACGGTTTTCTCAAACTATATGATGAAAACGGAGATTTTTTATCCGTGGAAAAATACGACCACGACCAACTCATTGTTGATGCCAAAGAGACTAAGACATTGGAGCGAAAAGTCGCCTACCATCCTAATGGTCAGCCTTCCATCATCGCCACCTACTACAAGGGTGTTCCTGAAGGTTTCCGCCGCGAGTTTGACGAAAACGGAAAGGTTACCCAATCCTATGGCTACGAAAACGGCTGGCTTCGCTACGAAGGCATTCTCGACATGAACGGGAAACGCCAAGGACCATGGAAAGAGTACTACCCTACCGGCGAGCTGCGTTCAAAAGGCAAATACCTCAATTCCAACCCCGTTGGAGATTGGAAATTTTATTTCACAGACCAATCCGTGGAAATCGAAGGCAGTTTCGACAACAAAGGTCGCAAAACCGGCGAATGGTTCTGGTACTACAGCAACGGCAACACGATGATTGCCGCCAACTACACCGACGGAGAATTCGATGGGGATTATTCAGAATACGACGAAGACGGACAAATTGTGGCCAAAGGCCATTATGTTGAAGGAACGGAAGACGGCCAATGGCAATACTTTAACAATGGCTATAGCGAAAAAGGAAACTATTACGACGGAATGAGGACGGGCGAATGGATTAGCAGGTTCCCCAATGGCAATACGGCCTTTGTCATTCATTATGAACAAGATGTGATGCATGGAAAATACACTTCCTATTGGGAAAATGGCCGCGTCAAAATGACAGGCCGCTACGTTAGCGGTCTGCGCGATGGCGCTTGGTTCAAGTACGACGAGGAGGGACAATTATTTTTAACAACTTTGTACAAAGATGGAAAAGAAATCAAATGGAACACTTACGATATTAAGGATTGATAATCTTAATTCATTGATTAGGAATATAATAATTACATTTCTAATCCTAATTTCATTGTCACCAGCATTGTTGGCTCAAGTTGACACAAATGACGACGATGAATTAGACAGTCTTTCAAAATCAACTCTGCGCCACAGTATCGACGAGCAAACGTCCAAAATGGACCAAATGCTTCATCTTTGGTACGTACAACGGGAGATTATCAGTGCCAACAGCGTTCTCGCCGGGCTCAGCGACGACACGTCAGAAGTCTGCCATAACGACTCGCTGATGATTGACCGTCTCAAAAAAATCGAAACAGTTGTCCCCCTTGGCTACAACAAGAAAGTCGCCAGTTTTATCGAGCTCTACTCCATCAAACGCAAAAAAGCCTCAGCGGCCATGTTGGGTCTGGCTCAATACTATTTTCCTTGGATGCAAGAAATTTTCGACAAATACAATGTTCCCGAAGAACTCATCTATCTGACCATCATTGAATCCGGGCTGAATCCAATCGCCGTGTCAAAAGCCGGCGCTACTGGGATTTGGCAGTTCATGCATGGCACCGGCAAACTATACGGATTAGACGTCAACACTTTCGTTGACGACCGCCGCGACCCCTATAAAGCCACCGATGCCGCAGCCCGACACCTCCGCGACCTTTACAACATGTTCGGTGACTGGGGCTTGGCCATTTCCGCTTACAACTGCGGTGCGGGTAACGTTCGCAAAGCCATTGCACGCTCCGGAGGCAAAAAGACTTTTTGGGAAGTGAGCCCCTACCTTCCCGGCGAAACTCAGAATTACTTTCCACTCTACATCGGGGCGTTCTACCTGATGAAATACCACAACGAGTACGGTATCCAGGCAGCCGAAATCGCAATTCCAAGTGCTGTTGACACGATTATGGTGAAAAAAGAATTGCATTTGGAGCAAGTGGCCCAGGTTATGCAACTTGACATCGAAGAACTGAAAACTTTGAATCCGCAATACAAACGACTGATTATCCCCGCCTTTTCAAAGTCCTACCCCATCCGACTTCGCGTCAGGGATTTACCGCGCTTTATCGAACTTGAGGATTCCATTTACAATTACCATTACGACGAATATTTCACGCCTGCCAAGGTTTATACCAGCCAGTTCACCGGACAGCCATTAGCCGAGGGAAGCTCTAAAAAAATCTATTATACCGTTAAAAGCGGCGATAATCTTTCTAAAATAGCAGCAAAATACCATCTTTCGGTAACAGAATTGAAAAAAATGAACAGACTGTCCAGTAATTATGTCAAAGTCAAGCAACGCTTATTGGTAGGCTACCAGTATGTAGAACCACCTAAACCTATCGAACCCGCTCAACCTTTGGTTTCAGACACGCTTATGCCACAAGACTCCACCACCAATATGCTGAATGTTCCTGTTGCCCAACAAAATAGCGCTCCTGAACGTCCCATCACCTACTACGTGAAGAAAGGCGATACCATGACTGCCATAGCCAGCCGTTACGGCACCACTGCTCGAAAAATTGCCGACTTCAACAAAATCGGCAATATGAACAGCATTCATGTGGGTCAGAAACTGTTAATACCATAGAAAACTTAAAACTTGAAAAGCAAGATGAAAAAATTTCGTCAAGGTTAAGGTAAAGAATGTCTAATATAATAGAAATCAACGATTTAAAATCTCCAGAATTATCAATATTTTCGATGCTGACGGAGGCCCAGATGCGCAACAAGCTACATCCGGAGCAAGGCATTTTTTTAGTTGAAAGCCCCAAAGTCATTGAAGTTGCCCTGGCAACGGGTTATGAACCTGTAGCCATGCTTATCGAAAACAAATTTGTTGACAAGCAGGCCAAAAACATTATTGAACAATGTCCGACCATTCCGATTTACACTGCCGATGAACACACGCTCGCCTCTATCACGGGTTACCATTTGACCAAAGGAATGATTTGTGCGATGCGACTCCCCACCATCTACAAGACAATGGAAGAAGTATGCCACAGCGCCCGTCGCATCGTAGTAATGGACGACATTGCAAACGTCACCAACGAGGGCGCGATTTTTAGATCTGCCGCGGCACTTGGCATTGACGGAGTTTTATTGACCCGCCGCTGCTGCACGCCATTGAATCGCAGGACAGTACGCGTAAGTATGGGAACCGTTTTCCAACTGCCTTGGGCATTCATCGGCGACGATATCAACGACTGGCCCACTTTCGGCATGGCAAAGTTACACGAAATGGGATTCAAGACTGTAGCCATGGCCCTGAGCGATGATTCCGTCAACATCAATGATCCCAAATTATTGGCCGAAAAACGACTCGCCATTGTGATGGGCACTGAGGGCGACGGACTTCCTAAAACGACAATTGCCGCTTGCGATTACGTTGCGCGGATTCCCATGCAACGTAATGTGGATTCCCTTAATGTTGCCGCGGCAAGCGCCGTCGCTTTTTGGCAATTATGCAATTGATTTTTATAAATACATATTTTCATATTTCTGATTTTCAAACATTTATGATAAAGAATTTTTTATGGGTGATGGGCGGAGGCGCTTTAGGAGCCGCATTTCGCTATGGCGTGGGATTACTACTCCCATCTTCTCGATTCTCTAATCTGCCGATAGCCACTTTTGCAGTCAATATCGTTGGATGCTTGTTGTTAGGAATCCTCATTGGATTAGGACAAAAATACACCAACTTCGCAGAAGGTCCCTACCTGCTTTTCACCGTTGGTCTATGCGGTGCCTTCACCACTTTTTCCACCTTCACTGCCGACACATTCCGCCTAATGGAAGGCGGCAACAACATAGCCGCATTGGGCTATTTAATTCTAAGCATCGTCATCGGGTTCCTATTCTTTTTTATTGGAAGAAAAATAATCACATTATAATAGTATATATAATCAAAAAAAGTTGTACCTTTGTCATCTTGAATTAAAAGATGAAAAAGGTATTCAACTTATTGATAATCATTGGATTGCTGATTCCAATAGCGTCGTATTCGCAAGAGATTACGTCAGAAAACGCCACGCGTACGGCTTCTGACACCCTGCGAACAAGTTCTTCGATGCCTGACGACAACAATAATTCAGTTCAAAAAAAAGACAAAAAGGGTAAAAAAAGCAAAAGTTCAAAAAAAGTCACCTTTGAAACTTTTGACGTCAATTATGCCAAAGCATTAAAATTTTACGAAAACGGGCAGTACCTTTCTGCCGCACGTCTATTTGAAGAGTTGTATCCATTGTCATTAGGCACGCCAAATGCAGACACAATGCTGTACTTGTTTGCAGACTGCTACTACAAAAACAAAGACTATGAATTGGCGGCGTTTCACTTCAAGGATTATGCCAAGCACTATCCTGGGACAGACCGTGCGGAAGAAGCTCATTACATGTGCGTAAAATCCGTTTTTGAAGTATCACCCGTTTACAGTGTCGACCAGTCTTCAACCTTGTTTGCCATTGACGAGTTGGACCTATTCATCAAGTCTTATCCTTACAGCAAGCACGTGGAAGAATGCAATAAAATGCTTGACTTGCTGCGTGAAAAGCTTGCCCAGAAAGACTTTGAAATTGCCAAGTTATATTACAACACCGACCATTTCCAGGCAGCACAAATTGCCGTCAAGAATTTTCTCAAAGACTATCCCTCGTCAAAATACGCTGATGAGGCGGTTTTCATTTTGATAAAAAACAACCATGAATTTGCTCATAAAAGCGTAAATTCGAAAAAAAGAGAGCGTTATCAGGCCTGTATTGACGCCTTCGGCATAATGAGAGCCCGTTTCCCGGATTCCATTTTCTATTCAGACGCCAAGAAACTGGCCGACGACGCCATAGCCCAGATCAATAAAATCAAAAATCAAAATAAAGAATAATGAAATCAGCAGATTACAAAAAACTGAAAGTTGACAATTATGCCGTAACCCGCGACATCGTAAACTTCGACGAACAGACTGGTAACATTTACAAATCAGTCGTAGTGTTGTCAAAACGCGCTAACCAAATCGCTTCCGAACTGAAGGAAGAATTCCACGAAAGATCGCAGGAATTTGTCAGTTCGACGGACAATTTGGAAGAGTACAACGAAAACATCGGTCAGATTGAATTGGCAAAATATTTCGAACAACTGCCCAAGCCAACTCTTTTGGCCGTTCACGAATATCAGAACAAGGATATTTATTTCAGGGATCCAGAAGAAGACAGATTCAATGACTAACTGTCAAGCGAAACATATTGTCATTGGCATTAGCGGTGGCATTGCCGCTTATAAGACGCTGACGCTCATCAGGCTTTTCAAGAAAGCAGGTTGTGAAGTAAAGGTGGTAGCTACTCGTAACGCTTTGGAGTTTGTCACGCCACTAACGATTGAGACCTTGTCGCAGAATAAGCTCTGCTCCGACCTTTTTGAAACCGGCTTTGAACACAGCGTTCAGCACATTGCCATGTCGGAATGGGCAGACTGTCTCGTGATAGCCCCCGCCACAGCGAACCTCATCGGCAAGATGGCCCACGGCATCGCCGATGACGCCCTGACAACATTGTTCCTCGCCTTTAAGAAACCTATTTTCGTGGCTCCAGCCATGAACCATGACATGTACAGGAATCCCGGTGTTCAGGAAAATATCGAGATTCTCAAACGACGCTATAAGGACCTTCATTTCATTGAAACCAGAACTGGGGCATTGGCCTGCGGCACCGAAGGGGACGGCCGAATGGAAGAACCCGAAAACATTTTCAATCTCGTCTGTTCATCCTTTCATCAAGGCGGCGACCTTGAAAACGTCAACATTCTGGTTAGTGCCGGTCCCACATACGAAGCCATCGATCCTGTGCGTTTCATCGGCAACCATTCATCTGGGCAAATGGGCATTGCCATCGCCGACGAAATGGCCGATAATGGTGCCAACGTGTGTCTTGTATGCGGACCGACACACTTGACGTGCCACAACTCCAATGTCAGCCGTATCAACGTGAGTTCCGCCATTGAGATGAGGAAGCATTGTGTTGAAAACGCGCAAAACGCCAACATCATCATCATGGCTGCCGCTGTCGCCGATTACAGGCCAGCCGTTGTTGCTTCGCAAAAAATCAAGAAAAGCGACGAAAACCTCAATATCGAACTGACTAAGAATCCAGACATTCTATTGGAATTGGGACGCAACAAAAAGGAGAATCAATTTGTTGTCGGCTTCGCACTCGAAAGCGAAAACGAGATTGAGAATGCGAAAGTCAAGCTTCACAATAAAAATCTCGACTTCATCGTTTTAAATTCGGTCAACAATCCCAAGGCTGGCTTCAACAAGCCCACCAATCAGGTAACTATCATCGACAAGGACGGCATCGTGCTGCAAGGCAAAGCCAAAAGCAAAGAAGACGTTGCTAAAGATATCGTCAATCTGATTATCAAGAGATATAATAATATGTTTAAATAATATAATATGAAACGCCTTTTCGCCCTTCTAATCTTATTTATAGCCGTATCAACTTTGTCGGCACAGGATTTCCAGTGCAACGTTTCCATCAACTCATCGAAGATTAGCGGGTCGAACCGAGAACGTTATAATTCTCTGCAACAGGAAGTTTACAACTTCATTAACGAAAGAAAATGGTGCCAGTACAATCTGAAAACCAACGAGCGTATCGAATGTGGTATCATGATTAATCTGACGGAAGTTTCCGGTGATGTGCTGAAAGGCACCATGACCGTCCAACTGCAACGACCTGTCTTCAAGAGCAATTACAAAACCACCGTCTTGAATTTCCAAGACAACAAAATACAATTCACCTACGAAGAAGGGCAACCCCTGGAATACTCTGACGGTGTGAACCTAAATCAGTTCACTTCGCTCATTGCCTATTACCTGAATCTGTTTCTGGCTCTTGACTTTGACACATTTTCAATGAACGGGGGCGCTCCCTATCTCGACAAATGCCAAAGCATTGTCAGCTTGAACCAAAGTTCGGCTGAACAAGGTTGGCAATCGTTCGAGTCGGGGCAGAACAACCGCTACTGGATTGTGGAAAACCTGACCAACGGCACTTACAGCAAGCTCCACGAATTTCTATACAACTACCATCGTTTAGGACTGGATGTGATGGTAGACAATCCCGACCAAGGCCGCGCCGCCATCTTCGAAAGTCTGAAGACGCTGCAGCAAGTCTATAAACAGAAATCTAACCTTGTGATGGTCAGATATTTAGTTTCCGCAAAATCTGACGAAATCATTAACATATTCAAAGAAGGTCTCGCCAATGAAAAAACGCAGGTCGTTAACATTATGAAACAGCTGGATCCTTCCAACTCGTCGAAATACGATGCCATAACAGCAAGTACAAAATAAGATGTTACAATACCTGCAAATCGAGAATTATGCTTTAATCCGCTCTTTGCGGATTGATTTTGATGCAGGCTTCACTGTCATCACAGGCGAGACTGGAGCGGGAAAGTCCATCATCATCGGAGCTCTATCGATGCTTTTGGGCAAGCGTGCCGACACGACCGTTCTGTACGACAAAAACCGCAAGTGTTTTGTAGAAGGCGTTTTTGATGCCGGCGGACTTCACCTGCAAGAATTTTTCGAAGCTAACGACCTTGATTACGATGAAAGCATTACGATTCGCCGTGAAGTCAATGAAAAAGGAAAATCAAGAGCCTTCATCAACGACACGCCCGTAACATTGAATGTGCTGAAAGAATTGGCAGAAAAGTTGGTTGACATCCACTCACAACACAACAACCTGCTTGTCAACAACGAAGATTTCCAAATCAGCCTGCTCGACCAGTTTGCGCATAACACCGCCTTACTCAATCAATATAAAACCAGTTATAACGCTTATAAAAAAGCCGCACAATCGTTGCAGCAACTTGAAGAGCAACAACGACAACATGAGCAAGAGCGCAGTTATTTGGAATATGTTTTCCAAGAACTGGAAAACGCAAAGCTGATAGCCGGTGAGCAAGAAAATCTGGAACAACAGATTTCACTGCTTTCGAATGCTGAAAGTATCAAATCAAAATTATACGAAAGCAATCTTATTTTGGCGGAAGCCGAAGAACACAACATCATTCAACAGTTGCAGATTGCGAAAGACAATTGTCTATATTTCAACAATATAGACAGTGAAATGACAGAAATCGCCCAAAGAATTGAAAGCTGTCTGATAGAAATCAAAGATATTTCCGAAGATATCAGTAGGAAAGAAAACAACATTGAAGTAAATCCACAAGAACTGTCTCGTTGCGAAGAACGGCTTGATTTGCTGATGAATTTGCAGCACAAACACCACGCCAACAACAACGAGGAACTGCTGGAGATTTTTGCGGATACCGACAGCAAACTGCAAGCCATGAGCGATGAAGGCGAAACCGTTGAAAAGCAACGGAAACTCTGCATTGACGCCTTCAATCAAATGATGGACATTGCCCAGGAACTTTCGAGAAAACGCCAGCAGGCGGTTGCTGCATTCAAAGCCGAAATGATTTCCAAGATCAGACTTTTGGGAATGGAGCACGGCAACTTCGACATTGAGGTGTCTCGAATGGAAAATGCCGGAATCAATGGCATCGACCGCGTTTGCTTTTTATTCTCCGCCAACAAAGGCAGCGAAATGAATGAAATTGGGAAGACGGCCTCTGGCGGTGAAATTTCACGGCTGATGCTGGCCATCAAGAGCGTCATCAATGACAGTTCGCTTTTACCGACCGTTGTTTTCGATGAAATTGACACGGGCATTTCTGGCGAAGTTGCCAGCAAAGTCGCCACAATGATGCGTGAAATTTCAAAAAAACACCAACTTTTGGTCATCACCCATTTGCCACAAATCGCAGCCCAAGGCAACAAACATTATTTTGTATACAAAGAATTTTCCGAAGATAAGACCCATACTCAAATCCGAAGTCTGAATGCCGATGAAAGCATCCGGGAAATTGCGGGAATGATTAGCGGGGACCATATCAGCGAAGCTGCTTTAAATACAGCAAAAGAATTGAAAAACAACATTTTACTATGAAAAAAACAATATTGATTATTGGCTTATGCTTCATCATTTTCGCCAATGGTTTTTCACAAACCAGAGACAATTATAAAGACCCCAAAGACAGCAAGTTCGTCTTTATGACCACCATTGGTGTCGCAGGTGGCATCGGGGACATTGAGATTCCGAACCGCACCATAAAGAACAGGCTGTTTGCCATACAAGTCAACCAGTTGCTGGCCTATCAGTTTAATCAGAATTTTTTCATGGGTGTGAATTTAGGAATGGATTTTTGGAGATACACAGCCTTTATTCCTGTTTCATTAAACCTGAGTGTCAATTTCACAAAAACTAAAATAGCTCCCCATTGGTATGCCAATATGGGTTATTCTTTCAAATGGTATATGAATCAAACCCCGGAAAAGAACACCAAAGTCATTCATGGCGCTAATCCCGGACCATTTGTTGAGACTGGTTTGGGTATAAACATTAAAGTTTCTGAAAAAGTATCGTTACTAATTCTGGGCACTTACAAGATGCAACATTCCAACATAAAATACAGCGTCAGCGATCCCAACGAACCTGACAATTCTGAATATTTCACCAACAGTGAAAAAGAACATCATTACCACTTCGCCGGCGTAAAATTCGGAATTCTTTATTAACATACATAACTCATAGCAATAATATTTTACTCTCTCGTAATGAAAAAGACTTTATTGATTCTCAATCTGATGATTCTTGGATTTGGGCTGACACTCAATGCTCAAAACACCAAATCCCGTCTTATCAACAACAACTATGACGAAATCAAGATTGCATATCAGTTCGACATTCATGATTTGCAAGTTAGCGACGTGAAGACGACCAATGGCATGTATTCCGCAATTACGTTTCCAGATGCCACCCCGACTCAGGAAATCGGGAAGCCGGCATTGCCGGTAAACACAAAACTTCTGGAAATACCCATTTGCCAGAATATGACCTTAACCATTGAGGATAGCGAATACGAAATATATGATGCTCAGGAATTGGGAATTGAACATCCGATTTTGCCAACGCAAACAAAATATCCCAAATCTCAAGATGGGCCATTTCCTTTCGACATTGACGAGAATACATACAGCACTGATTCTTTCTACCACATTGATTTAGCAAGCGGAAAAATCAACGGCGTTCTCCGAAGCATCAATATAGGGACTGTCAGCGTTTCACCAGTCGAATACAATCCTGTAACCAACAAAATCAAATTATATACGCATCTTACCCTTAAGATAAGTTTCGAAAACGCTGATATCCCTGCCACAATGAGAATCAAATCGCTTCATGGCAACGCGATGTACGAAGGTGTGCAAAGTGCAGTTTGCAATGCAATGATGACGGAAGGCACCCGTGCCGAATTCAACAACAATCCCATCAAATACTTGATAGTGGCTCATTCCATGTTCCGCAACAACGAAGATTTGGAAGCATTCATCAATTGGAAAAAACGTATCGGCTACCTTGTTGAAGTGGCTTATACCGATGACAGCAATGTTGGCACCACGACTACAAGCATCAAGAATTTCATCAAATCTAAATACGACAATGCCACGCCTCAAAATCCTGCGCCCACCTTCTTATTGTTGGTTGGCGACAAGGCACAAATTCCAGCATTCACAGGAGTAAGTCAAACCAACCACATTACCGACTTGTATTATGCCTGCTGGACCAGTGGCGATAATCTGCCAGACTGTTTTTACGGACGTTTTTCCGCGCAAAACGCCAGTCAATTGACCCCACAGGTGGAGAAGACCTTGATGTATGAGCAATACACCATGCCCGACGATTCCTATTTGGAAGCAACAGTTTTGGTTGCCGGCAGCGACTCCTACTGGTCAACCACTCACGCCAATGGGCAGATTAATTATCTCAGTTCGCAGTATGTTAATTCCAGCAATGGCTATGTACTGATACAAAAACACTTGTACAACAGCAGTAGCCAAGCTGCCGCCATCCGTCAGGAAATTGGGGCAGGTGTTGGATTTGCCACCTATACGGCACACTGCAGCTCAGCCGGTTGGGCAGACCCTGAATTTGAAAGTGGACATATATCCTCGATGAACAATGCCAACAAATATGGCCTAATGATTGGCAACTGCTGTGAGTCGGCACGTTTTGAAGAAAACTCCTGCTTTGCGGAAAACTTGCTGCGCACGCCTCGTAAGGGAGCCATGGCATACATTGGCGCTTCCAACAGCACCACTTGGGATGAAGATTTCTACTGGTCCGTTGGCGTTAGAAATTCCATTACCAGTTCACCATCCTATGACGCTTCTCATTTAGGAGCATACGACCGCTGGTTCCACACCCACAACGAAGACCACAGCAAATGGTATGTCACCAATGGCGGCATCATCACCGCCGGTAACTTGGCAGTAGAAGCATCTTCTTCCTCCTCCAAGCTCTATTATTGGGAAATCTACCATCTTTTTGGAGACCCTTCCGTCAAGAGTTATATTGCCAAACCTTCGGTAATGAATCCGACTTTGCCAGACGCTTACCCTATAGGGATGCAAAACATTGACATTCAAACCGTTCCATACGCATTCATAGCTTTAACCAAAGACAACGAACTCATTGCCAGCACTTTTGCCGATGCTACTGGCAACGCCACTTTGGATCTTTCTTCAGCTACCATCATCCCCGGCAATTACGAAATAGCCATTTCCGCACAGAATTATGTCCAATATTTCCATACCATCCAATTCATTGCGGCAGAAGGTGCATATCTTCTCACTTCCATTAATTTATCAAATTTTACAACCATTGCCAACAGTAGCCCCATCAACTTTGACCTAACGGTTGAAAACATGGGCAATGATGCAGCGCAAAATGCAAGAGTTAAAATCGAAGCCACCAGTGGCAACGCTTTCTTCTCCATCGACTCTGTCGTTGTCGGCAATTTGAATGCCGGACAAAGCCAATACTTTGAACGTGGTTTCAGTGGGCAAGTTGCAGGTTCGGTTTTAGATGATGAAGAACTCCAAATCAAAGTTACCACATACTATGACAACACCTACAATACGCGAGACTTTACCTTCAATATTAATGCCCCACAACTTGAGGTCTCCGATGTTTACCTCAACAATGGCGGGTCACAAGCCGTTGCTCCTGGCGACAACGTTGACATCCACTTCATTGTCAAGAATGCCGGACACAACTTCATTGATGGACTCGTTGCCAATTTGCAATCATTCAATTCAGACATCACAGTCTTAACCAACAGTGTCAATGTCGGTAGCATCAACAGCGATGACGATGTAGATGTTTCCTTCAATGTCAATATCTCAGCAGAAGCCGAAGACGATGCCACTTATGCCTTGCATTTCTACATTTTCAATGATGAATACCATTTGAATAAAGTATACACATTGGCCATTGGTACTACCATGGAAGACTTTGAAACCGGTGACTTCTCAAAATTCGAGTGGCAGAACGACAACCAAAGGCCTTGGGAAATCACCAGCGACGTGAAATATGCTGGCAATTACAGTGCCAGAAGCAAGCAAAACCTAAACAACAGCCGCAGTTCAAAACTTCAAATCACAATGAATGTATTAGAACCCGGCCAAATTTCCTATTTCCGAAAAGTATCTTCCGAATCAAGCTACGATTTCTTCACTTTCTCTATCGACAATGATGAAAAAGAAAAATTAAGCGGTGAAGTCGGTTGGGCTCAAGCCAGTTTTCCCGTTGAAAGCGGCACCCACACTTTTACTTTCAAATATGAAAAAGACTACTCGCAATCCTCCGGACAAGACTGTGCCTGGATTGACAACATCGAATTTCCCATTTCTGGGGAACCCATTATCGACAATATTCAGCCATTATCCATAGAAGAAGTTTCCTTTGAAAACACACAGGCTGGCAACATCGTTACCAACGGCGACCAACCCATTATCAAGGTAAAATTCATCAACGACGGAATAACAGCCATCAGCAATGTTAACGCCACCTTAAGTTGCGCTACAGAACACGGCATATCCATCGACAACAGCGGATCCAGCAGCACCAAAAACTTCACCAGTATTGCCGCTGGAGAAAGCAAAACCGTTGCTTATAACATTTCATTGCCCGCCAGCATCACCGCTCATCAAACTTTCGATTTCAATTTCACACTGACTGGGGGAAGCAACAACATCACCTTCCCCATTGCATTGCAATTTATCAGAAACAATACGCCTTGCTCTGTTAGCGTACAACATGGTGTCACCACCAGCATCTACCCCAACCCGACAGAAGATATTTGCAACATCGTCTGCGACCAGAACATGAAGCAAATCGAACTCTACGACATGAATGGCAAACAAATCCAGATCATCAATAACATTACAGACAACAATTGTCAGTTGAATATCAGCAATTTAAATGCATCCATTTATTTTGTGAGAATTATAACTGAAAGCAATGCCGTCCTAACACAAAAAATCATCAAAAAATAATAGAAATGGAAGATACTTCAGCTCAATTTGACCATATCGCAGAAAAATGCATCGAACTCTTTGCTAAAAAAGCACAAGATTATGGCACGGCATGGCATATCATGCGTCTTCCATCGCTGACTGATCAGATTTACATTAAAGCACAGCGCATCCGCAGCATTCAGGAAAAAGGCGTGGCTAAAGTCAACGAAGGCATTGAACCCGAATTCATCGGCATCGTCAATTACTCGATAATGGCCTTAATCCAGTTGGAGATTGGAGTTGCCGAAACCATGGACGAACTGCTGGAAGCCAGCAAAGCCATCGAACTTTATCGCAAATACATCAGCAATGCCAAAGCGCTGATGATGAACAAGAACCACGATTACGGCGAAGCCTGGCGCAAAATGCGAATTAGTTCGCTGACCGACATCATTCTAATGAAATTATTGAGAATCAAACAAATAGAAGACCATGACGGAAACACTATTGTTTCCGAAGGACTTGATGCCAACTACTACGACATCATCAATTATGCCATGTTTTCATTGATCAGAGATTGTAAAGACTAAAATAAAAAAATATAGACTATGAAGAAAAAAGAGCAGATTTGGGTTAAAATCGTACGCATATTACTGGCATGCGTATTCTTGTATTCTGGTTTTACCAAGGCCATCGACCCGGTAGCCACGGGCATCAAGTTCGACGAATATTTCGCCTCCTTTGGCATGGGATTTCTGCATCCGCTGTCCATCGTTTGTGCATTCTGCATGACAGCCGCCGAATTCACATTGGGTTTCATGATGCTTTTCCGCATTAAAATCCGCTTCACATCCATCTGCTATTTGCTTTTTATGGGTTTCTTCTTCCTGCTGACATTATGGCTTGCCATCGCAGAATATCTGGAAATCCACTATGGCTACAACTTCGGTGTAGTTCGTGACTGCGGATGTTTTGGCCAAGCCGTTCAACTCAGCAATATGCAAACCTTCCTGAAAAACGTGGTCATCATCATCCCGACCATCATCATCTTCTTGAAACGCAAACAAATCCCCGACATCAACTTGACAGAACTCGGTCAGTGGTGCTTCGCCGCCATCGGTGCCATTCTCGTTTTCGGACTGCAAGCCTATTGCTTCCGCCACCTTCCCGTCAAAGATTACAGCAACTGGAAAATCGGTGACAATGTTGCGGACAACTTCATCGAAAAACCCGCTGTTCAAGATATGGTTTTCATTTATATGAATGCATCCGACAGCTCCATCATCAATCTCAGCGAAGACCAAATAATGAACATAACGGACAGTATTCCAGATTTTTATGAACAATATGTATATTTGGATAGAAAAGATAGCATCATTTCCGAATACGAACGTGCACCTCATGATGGCTTCAACATGCTTGACGAAACCGGCTCTGACCACGCATCCGAAATTTTCCTCGGCAATGTTCCCGCCTACATTTTCTTCATGCACAATCTTGAAGAAACAAATCTGAAAGGCATTGACAACGAAAACTTCAATAACATTGTCAAATACTGCAACGAAAATGGTTTTGTCGTTGTGGGCATTACCAACAGCAACCAAGAAGCCATTGAAAAATTCAAGGCGGAAAACAATATTGAATTCCCGATTTACGAAAACACCATCGATCCTGTAAAGGGTCCGTTTATGGTCCGTGACGCCGTACGCTCCAACCCGGGCCTCATCATCATCGACAAGGGCATCGTGCAACAAAAGTACAATTGGAGAGACTTTCAAAAAGTGGAAGGTAAAAACTAAAAAGTGGAATAATCTCGCTTTACATTTTTTCAGAAGTCTCAAGTCATCAGTCTTAAGTCTTTTAATCAACAATAATGAAAAAAATATTCATCTTCTGCATTTCTGTAGGAATGCTGTTTTGTTTGACACAATGTAATCATAAAATGGCAAAAATTGAATACCCTGAAGCCAGAACGAGTTGTGATACAGACGTTTATTTTGGCACAAAGGTTGCAGACCCTTACCGTTGGATGGAAAACGACACCACCTCGGAAGTGGCAGCTTGGGTAAAAGCACAAAACGAAATCACCCAGAACTATCTACAGCAGATTCCCTTTAGAGACAAACTGAAAAAACGTCTGACCGAAGTTTCCAACTACGAGAAAATCGGACTTCCTTATAAGAAAAACAACCATTATTATTATTTCAGAAATGATGGCTTACAAAACCAAAGCGTTCTGTATCAGAAAGATGAGTTAAATGGCAAAAGCAAAGTCGTGCTTGACCCCAATCAATTATCAGATGATGGCACAGTGGCCTTAAACGGCATCAGTTTCTCAAAAGATGGGAAATACATGGCCTACATCATTTCGCGTAGTGGCAGCGACTGGGCAGAAATCTACGTTTTGGACCTCGAAACCGGAAAAAACACAGAAGATCATATCGAATGGGCAAAATTCACTTCTGCCACATGGCATGGTGACGGATTCTATTACAGCTGCTATCCTTCCCCTGAAGCGGGCAAGGAATTCTCCAATGTGAACGAAGGTCACCGCATCTTCTACCATCAAGTCGGCACCAATCAAGCGGAAGATGTTCTTGTTTATGAGAACAAACAGTACCCAAGACGATTCTATTCTGCAACAAGTGATGAAGATGAGCAATTCCTGTTCATTAGTGAAGATGGTTTTTGCAATGGCAACAATTTAATATTCAAAGATTTAAGAAAAGAAAATTCACCATTCATCACCTTAACCGATACAAAAAACGAATTGTATCAAGTAGTTGAAGTTATTGGTGAGGACATCTATTTCATCACCAATGATAATGCTCCAAAATTCAGATTGATGAAAGCCAATGTCAACAATCCGCAACGCTCTCATTGGCAAGAAGTTGTACCGGAAAGTGAACACGTGTTGGAAAGCGCAAGCATTTGCAATGGAAAATTCATTCTGAATTACAAGCAAAATTGTGCGTCTCATGCCTATGTTTTCACTTTGGAAGGTGAAAAAATACACGAAATTCAAATGCCGACCATCGGGAACTGTTCTTTCAGCGGCAGCAAAAACGAAAAGGAAATCTTCTATAGTTTTTCTTCTTTTACCTTTCCCACCAACATTTACAAATACGACGCTGAAGCCAATCAGTCGGAATTATATATGGAAACGAAGATAGATTTCAATGGCAGCGGCTATTTGACGGAGCAAGTATTTTTCACCAGCAAAGACGGTACGAAAGTGCCGATGTTCATCACATACAAGCGTGGGTTGAACTTGCGTGGCAACAATCCCGTACTGATGTATGGATATGGTGGCTTCAACATCAGCGTGCCACCGGCATTCTCCGCGATGCGCATTCCTTTCCTCGAAAACGGTGGTATCTACGCACAGGTCAGCCTTCGCGGTGGCAATGAATACGGTGAAGAATGGCATTTGGCAGGCACCAAGATGCAGAAACAAAATGTTTTCGATGACTTTATCGCTGCCGCGGAGTATTTGATTAACGAGAACTATACCAATACGCAAAAAATGGCCATTATGGGAGGCTCCAATGGGGGTCTTTTGGTGGCCGCTTGCGTCAATCAGCGCCCTGATCTTTTCAAGGTGGCTATTCCACAAGTCGGTGTAATGGACATGCTGCGTTATCATCTGTTTACCATTGGCTGGAACTGGGCTCCCGACTACGGCACCAGTGCTGACAGCCAAGAAATGTTCGAGTACCTCTACCAATACTCTCCATTGCACAATATCAAAAACGACGGCACTCCCTACCCTGCCATCTTAGCCACAACCGCTGACCATGACGATCGCGTAGTGCCCGCCCACTCTTTCAAATACATGGCAACACTGCAAGCTTCCAATACGGGTGACGCACCCAAGCTCATCCGCATTGAAACCAAAGCTGGACACGGTGGCGGCATGCCTCTCGATAAAGTCATTGACGAATACACCGATATCTACGCCTTCATCATGTATAACCTCGGCATGAAACCTAAATTCTAAAATGACCGAAGTCCTTCTACATTCTTGTTGTGCACCTTGCTCTGCAGCCATTCTCGAATGGCTGTTAGCCAATGACTATCAACCGACAATTTTCTATTTCAATCCCAATATTTTCCCTTTGGAAGAATATTTAATTCGCAAAAACGAATGTACTCGCTATGCCGCAAAACTCGGCGTAAAGATGATCGACGGCGACTACAACCATCAAGAGTGGCTGGACTACATTCAAGGATTAGAAAACGAACCAGAACGAGGAAAGAGATGTCTGCAATGCTTCAAACTGCGTCTTTTAAAAGCTGCAGAAAAATCTAAAGAACTGAACATCAATTTATTCACAACAACATTGGCTTCTTCGAGATGGAAGAATCTGGAGCAAATCAATGAAGCTGGATTTTGGGCTGAAAGTCAAGTTGAAGGCGTGAAATTCTGGGACAAGAACTGGCGTAAAGGCGGTTTGCAGGACCGACGCAACGCCCTACTCAAAGAAAACGGATTTTACAATCAACTATTTTGCGGCTGCGAATTTGGCAGATAAAATTTTTCGCATTCAATATTTTTGCGTACTTTTGCAACTGATTATGCGAAAATGTATATTGTTGATCGGGATTTTATGTTTTTGTTTCTGCAGCAATGCCCAGAAGCAGAAAAAGGGCTTTGACTTTCGTTTTTGGGAAGATTCTCTCATCCGCTTGCGCAACGAAGTGATGTACAATCCAAACGAAACCGAAAGATTAAGCCTTAACGAGGAATTCATGAACCTTCTCGAATCCATATTGATGGAAAACGGATCTTTCAAATTCCAATGGGATTCGGTCAGCAATTTCGCCGTCACCAATTCACCTGACAAACTATTCAAAATCTTCACATGGTATGTCATCAAAGACGATTACAGCTACGAAAATTTCGGGCTGATGCAGGTTTACATTGACTCCCGAAAACACTATGTCGTAATTCCTTTATATGACAAGCGCTATTCCATCGATTATCCTAAAACCCACGTTGGAAATCACAACCGCTGGTACGGAGCCGTCTATTACAAAATCATTCCCATTGATAATGGAGACCGCACCTACTATACGCTGTTGGGGTGGAATGGCAATGACATATTCACCAGCGAGAAAATCATTGAGGTACTTCATTTCAAGCCTGATATGACTCCTGTTTTCGGAGCCAACATTTTCAAGAAATATTCGGAACGCTGCAATCGTGTTATCATTTCATATTCGAAAGATGCCACCATGAGCCTGAATTACGAATACCAATCATACAATATTGGTGCCGGGAAACGCGATCCCAAAACCAAGCAGGTCACCTACGACAAAGTCTTCGCTCCGATGATCGTTTTCGACGAACTGATTCCCCTTGACGAAGGCGTTGCCAACCTCCCCTCCTTTATGGTTCCTGAATCCAGTCTGAACCAAGGTTTTGTTAAAGATAAAGGCAAATGGCTCTTTGTCAAGAGTGTCAATCGCCGAAATCCGGATAAAGATCTGAAACCCTACCAACACAAAAACAGAAATATTTACACACCTATCAACTAACAAAGCTTATTTTTACTGAACATCATGCTATATCCATTAAAATTCAAGCCTTTTTTCAAAGATAAAATCTGGGGCGGCAACAAAATTGAAAAGCTGCTGAAACGTCCTGTCGGAAATATGGAAAACTGCGGCGAAAGCTGGGAAATTTCCGCCATCGAAGACAATGTTTCTGTAGTAGCCAATGGTTTTCTATCCAACGAAAATGACCTCAACGAACTGATAGAAGTATATATGGGTGAACTCGTAGGCGACACTGTTTATGACAAATTTGGACTTGGCTTCCCTCTGCTTATCAAATATATCGATGCCACGGATGATTTATCGGTACAAGTTCATCCCAATGACAAACTTGCTCAAAAACGTTATGGCATGAATGGGAAAACCGAAATATGGTATGTCATTGATGCTGAAGAAGGTGCAGGACTTTATGTGGGTTTCAAGTCGGGCGTGACCCGCCAGGAATATTGGGATGCCGTGGAAAATGGTACTATCGACATGCTTTTAAATTTTCATACTGTCAAAAAAGGTGACCTGTTCTTCATTCCTGCCGGCACGGTTCATGCCATTGGCAAGGGCGTTCTTCTCGCAGAAATCCAACAGCCCTCCGATGTAACCTACCGCATCTTCGACTGGAATCGCACCGATGAGAATGGCATTGGCAGAGACCTTCATATCGACGAAGCATTCGATGCCATCGTCTTCCCTGATGATCCATTGATAGAAGAAAATCAAGAAAAAGATAATAACGAAGAAGACGAAACAATTCCTGCCGGCAAAGTCGATTATAAAGAAAATTTTGATACCACCTCTACCCTATTTAGATCTAAATATTTCAATATCAATAGTATATATTTCGAAAAGCCATTAAAGAAAAACTACTCGGAAATTGATTCTTTCGTCATTTACATGTGTATCGAAGGCCATGTTCATGGGTTTACAGAAGATGAACAGATTGAAATGAGCCAAGGCGAAGTAATCATGATTCCCGCCTGTACCAACGAGTTCAATCTCATTCCGACGGAGAAAAGCAGACTGCTGGAAATATATCTATAAAACTAAACTTGACTAAGAAATGAATATGAAAGATGAAAGATGAAAACGGAGAACTTAACCCAGTGTATGCTATGTGAAATTTATCTGCCTGAAAGACACCACGACATAGTAAGCGGAGACAAAGTCCACGAAAAACGAAATAAAAAACAGATATGAAAACACTGAACAATATTGAGAATTTCTTCCCGAAAGACTTTTCCGAAGAACAAAAAGCAAAAGCTAAAACCTTATTTTTCAAGACATTATCTTTAAAAGCTCATCATTTTTATGGTGGCAAGATTCAGACAATACCGATGGCGCCTATTTATGGATTCAACTGGTTCAATGTCTGGTACACTCCTGGTGTGTCGGCAATATCAACGACTATCCGGGACGACAATGACCGTTCTTTTGACCTCAGCAACAGAAAGAATTTAGTGGCGGTGGTTAGTGACAGCACACGCGTCTTGGGTGATGGAGACTGCACTCCTCCAGGCGGTCTCGGCGTCATGGAAGGCAAAGCCATGCTGATGAAATATCTCGGTGGCGTAGACGCCATCGCACTCTGCGTCGATAGTCGCGATGAAAACGGAGAACACCAGGCAGATAAAATCATCGACTTTGTCAAGATGGTACAGCCATCTTTTGGTGCCATCAATCTGGAAGACATCTCTCAGCCCAACTGCTTCAAAGTTTTGGACGAACTGCGCGAACAATGCAACATTCCCGTATGGCACGACGACGCACAAGGTACCGCTTGCGTTACTTTGGCCGGCATTCTCAACGCATTGAAACTGACAGGCAAGAAATTGTCAGAAATCAAGACCGTTTTATATGGTTCTGGAGCAGCCAACACATGCATCGCCCGACTGATGATTAGCGATGGTGCCGACCCTGCCAAAATCGTAATGTTTGACAGTAAGGAAGCGCTGCACGACCGCCGCGAACGCTACAGCAGCGATCCACGATTCTACCGTCAATGGGAATTGTGCAAAATCACTAATCCTCAGCATATTACTAAAGAAGAAGATGCTTTCAAAGACGCCGATTTGTTAGTTGCCCTTTCCAAACCGGGACCAGACACCATCAAGCCCGAATGGATTTCGCTGATGGCAGATAAGGCCATTGTTTTTGCCTGCGCCAATCCCGTTCCGGAAATTTACCCTTACAAGGCAAAAGAAGCAGGAGCCTATATCGTTGCCACCGGTCGCGGCGATTTCCCCAACCAAGTCAACAATTCAGTTTGCTTCCCCGCCATATTAAAAGGCACGTTGCTGGTATCGGCGCGCAAAATCACCGACCAGATGGCCATTTGCGCGGCTCATTCCATCGCCGACTTTGCCGAGAAACGTGGCATCTCCGTTGACAACATCATGCCCAACATGCTCGAAAGCGACCTGTTTCCACAAGTTGCCGCCGACGTGGCCATGCAAGCCATCAAAGATGGCGTTGCCATCAAGAATCTCTCCTGGGATACCGTATATCAACAAGCCAAAAATGACATCGAAAAAGCTCATCGCATGAGTGAGATGATGCAAAATCAAGGCTTGATTCCCGATTTTCCAGAATCAATGATTCAAGAAGTAATCAACGAAGTCGTTAATCAAATCAGGAAATAACAAATCGCTCTAAATTATCTCCACAGTAGAGGCTTCTATCCAACCTTTTTCACCATTGGGCAATTTTATTTCCATCCAGTTGGAAACACGGTCGGTAACAGCCACCTTCAGTCCGGCATGAATGACGAACAATGTATTGCCCGTTTCGTTGGGTGCGCCTTTGGCATTCACCACCGACTGCATGACGATGGCTTCAGGCTGGTTTACATAGCGTTTTGCTTCCTGTGATGCAAAAACAAGCGAAAAAACAACAATTATCAGGGAAACGCAAGCCACTACGAATGCAGCGATGCTTATGCCCCGACGACGAGACGCCACCATCGTCCCAATGGCTAATGCAAAAAGACAGACAAAGGCCACGGCCATGATAGCCCAGCCCGTCACCGTCATACTTTGCGACAGGCTACGCCAGCAACGGGTTATAAACAACTCCGGCAACACTTCGATTTTGTCTGTTATCTGCAAATTGGCAAAAGCAATATTATGCTTAATATCTTCATTGGAAGGATCCAAACGCAAAGCTCTTTCATACCATAAAATAGCTTCAGCATTTTGCTTTGCCTTAAAATAAGCATTGCCTAAATTATAATAGAGCACAGCTCCTTCATAACCATCTTTAACAATGGCTTGATAGCACGCAATAGCCAATTCATAATTCTCCTTCTGGTACGCCTCATTACCCTTCTGGAACAAAGAATCAGCTGTTCCGGCATAGGAAGAAATAGAAGCGACAATAAAAACGATGACAAGCAATATCTTTTTCATAATCATTATCTTTTTTCAATTTGAATCATAAACTGACTGGCACGTTGATACATATCGTTCATCATCTGCGTACTATCACCAGGCGCAAAACGAGCAAACTCACACTGGTCAAGTGTTGCCAAAAATTCTTTGATGGCTTCGTCATTCAAATTCTTGGCTTTCAATTTTTCTTCTACCGTATCCATCGACAACTGCGAAAGCGGAATATGGAATTTATCACTCATATATCCCCACAGCACCTGCGAAATTTCCACGTAAAAATCCTCCTTTTGACCCGCATTGAGTAATTGTCCCGCCTTTTTCAAACGCTTTCTTGCCACCTTATTTGCCCTTCGATCTTTCATCATCACCACGTCCTGCTTATTCTCCATCGTTTTTCTCCAAACAATAATAAAGATGATGAGTAACAAAAATGGCAGAATCAAACCTAAAATAAACCAGGGAGAGCCATAAAACTCAGCACGTTTAGGATGAAAAGCATTATTGTTAGTCTTGATAAAGTGAATATCCTTCGATAAGAATTTGATATCTTTCTGATTGGAGGAAGAAGTGCTGACTCCCCCACCCTCACCTTGGGCTACCTTCATATTGTAAGCCTCCGTCGTGATGGTTTTATAACTGCGGGACTTAGCATCAAAGAATGAAAACACGGCTGCGGGAACAGTAAATTCCCCCGCTTCACGAGGAATGATAACATACTCGAAAGTACGACTTCCAGTTACCGTATTCCCACGAGTATTGATGTTGTCGGTAATTTTCGGATCCGTAACATCAAAATCCGAAGGAAATTCTAACATTGGAGCCTCGATGTGCTGCAAGTTACCCGTTCCACTGACAGTGATGGTGAGATTCGCCGCATCGTTGGTCTTAAGTTCTGTACGACTCATATTCGAGCTAATGGTAAAATTACCGGTAAGGCCGCTAAAATCTTCAGGCTGATTGGCTTCCGGCAAGGCCTTGCAATTCAATTCGACGCTATTGGATTTAAGATCCAACTCATAATCCTGAGCATACTGGCGCCCCCCGAAAATCATATCAAAAGGATCATTGCTCTGCTGCGTATAAATGATACGGGCCACAAAACCGATTTCAAAAGGCGTGACGGTTATTTTACCCGATTTCTGCGGAAAAACGGCGGTACGCTTAACTTCAAATACAGTAAAACGCTTGCCATCAATTACTTCGGTAGTACGCGGTGCCTCTCCTTCATTATCACCCAAAGTATAAGACCACAAATTGCTCAGTGCGGGAGCGTTCACATGGGTAACTTGGTATCCACCATTGACACTGGGACCGACAAAGAGTTTGTGGGTGATAATCACTTGCTCTCCAACATACGGATTGCTATTGGAACAATAGGCCTTGACATAAACTTCTCTTTTGTCAAATCCCTGACTCTGAGACTGTTGATTGGATTTACGATTCCGTGATTGGCCTTGAGACGCAGCCCCGCCCGCATCAGCGCCACCTTCAACGACAGTAATGGTAACACTATTCGATTTAACCTGAGAACCATTCACAACAAATGTAATGCCGGGCACGGTATAACTGCCTTCCTTATCCGCTGCCAATGTATAGGTATAAGTATAGGATGACGACTTATTCACCTGACCATTGATGATGGAAATTGATGAAGAAGAGCCCTGACTTGGCCCATTCAACACATCAAGTCCTCCAAAGTTGGTATTTTGAATTTTCGATGGTTTTTCATTCAATGTAACTTGATAGCGGAACGGCTGTCCGGCCGCCACCCTTGACGGAGCCTGCGCCGTGCACGACACCTGCGCCATTGAAGTTGCACATATAATTAATAATAAGGATGTTATTAAAAATCTTGCTAGTAATTTTCCAGGTTTCATTATTTTCAAATTAAGCATTTAAAATTAACGTACAAACATACGGAAAATTGTTTGATTGATGAAAAAAAATGTCATATCGCAGATAACGATATGACATTTTCATTAGTGTGAGAACAAACTATATTTGCCTCAAAAAAACATTCAAATTAGAAGCTGTAACCTATACCTACGCCCAGGACTTCCTTAAACTGCACACGTGGACCCACATTGCCCTTTGCGTCAGTAATTTTCACCAAGTCATAGTATTTCAATGAGGTCATCAAGCTGACGTTCAAGACCTTCAGGAACTGATAGGAAATCGAGAAATCCCAGTCAACATCGAAATTGCCAAAAGGTTGCAATGCATCCTTGCCGGCATATGGAGTAAAGAGCACCAACGTTGACATTATATTCAAATTCTTATAAGTATAATTAACCTGCGCCTTGAATGTCAAACCGAAGTCTGCTTTATAACATTTTCCCAATTCGGTATCACCAACACCAATACCGTATGACTGACGCATTGCGAGGATAGGAACCGTGCAAGTGGTAATACGGCCCGCTACCGGTGAGAAATACAATGACAAGAAATTCTTGGGTTTCCAGTCGATACCGACAGAAATATCGGTATAAGATGGTGAAAGCCAATTGGATACATACTCTGGATAAGGAACTTCCTCTTTATCGAATTTAGCATAATCATTACCACGGGCGAATTGTGACTTAAAGCCGGCCATAACCGTAACAAACCATGTTTTCTTGAACTCGAAACCGTACTTGGTACTGAAGTCTATTTTATCACTAGACTTACGCCACTTGGTTTCTGCGGGATTTCCCTGTGGGTCGACAAAACTGCGAGCACCCGATGAGAACATCATTCCAATTTCAGTCTGCAAATGCGATTCCCAAGAATGATTGCCTTTTTGAAAAGCCAGATTCAAGTTGGCGAAAAGGACACCGTTAGCATTGTTAGTACCACCGGCAGCCCAGTTTGTGAATGAAGTCTGCGTAACATTCAAACCAACAATACCCGTCAATTTCCAGTATTTCTGCCAATCCGTTGAATCCTTTGGAAGATTAGGATCCACATTTTTCTTAAAGAGGGGTTTCAATTGAGATGCTGGAGCAAAACCAATGCCTGATTCTGCCGCATTTACAATTACACAAGATGCCAAAATGACACAAATCAAAGATAGAATTTTTTTCATAAGCAATATTTTTTTAGTTTATCTATTCAATTTATGATAAGCACGCCACCAGCGATCGGGAATTTTATCCTTGCAGGCGGTTTCGTAATCTTTTTTTGAGCAAGGCAAGAAATACCTTTGTTCCAAATCTTTTTTAATATTGATGACAGGTACAACCACCCACCAGCGTCCGGTTTTCTTGCTGAAATAGAATTCCATCTCGTCGATGCTTTCCGAAACGGGAACGCTATAACGGATATACATGTTTCTATCTTTGAAGAAAATATCACCTTGGCGGTTCAAATAACCTTCGATAAAATACCAAAGGACATGGCCTATCAACTGGGCGGTCTGAAAACCGCTATCCAGCGTTGGATCATACTCATAAATACCTATCGAGGAAAGTTTGTCGCTGACGCCAGCGAAGCGCGCCACCTGACAGATTTCTTCACCATAAAAGCCATTGGAAGACGCGTTGGGATTGCCTGGGGCGTCAGGGCGACGCACCGCCGAAATATCAATGCTCATCATCTCCGCATTTCTGACAATGGCCTCTACCTCTTCCATTTCCTGACGCATCATTCCTACTCTGTAAGTCTCAAAATGCAATTGGTTCATCAAATGGATGCTTTCAGGACTATTCATATAGGTCTGATAACCAATGTTGGCATAATTGAGCAGATAGTTGGGCTCCTGAAGGACAATCTTGTTCAAATAGCAATCCGAACGGATTTCTCCTTCTTCGTTACCCAAATCAAAACGAGCATCAACCGCAACGATATTGACCAGTTGCTCCAATTTCTCATAAGCGCGGTAATTGGCATACGCCAAATCATTACTTCCACCCATAATAATTGGAATTATCTTATTTTCAATAAGATATGATAAAATATCAGACAAAACCTGATAAGTATCCTCAACGGTTTCCCCTAAAATCAGATTTCCCAGATCGAGGATTTTTACTGGTTTGTCCCAACAATATAGTCTATAGAATTGGCTACGGATTTCATCCGGGGCCATGGAGCAGGAACTGTTGTTGACGGCGTTTCTCGACTCGGGGACACCAAGAATAGCAAATTCAACACCTTCCAAATCCACACTGCCTTCAGGATCGAAGAAACAGACATTGCCCACCAACTGCGCGGCATCATATTTGCCATTAGGAAAACCAATCCTATCGAAATCGACAGCTTCAAAGAAAGGAGACAAATCCATTTTTATTTCTTTTTACGAAATGTTGTTCTTTTAGCAGTAGGAGCAGTATTCGCAATTATTTCCAAGCATTCCCCATAGGTAATGTTTTCTGGGATGAGAGTCTTAGGAATCTTGTAATTATTTGTGCCGTCAGTGATATATGCGCCATAACGGCCATTCATCACTTTCAGGTTTTCGTTTTCAGGGAAAGAAGCCAAGACATTGCGGGTGGCGGCACCTTCAAGATATTGAACGGCGTCTTCAAGCGTCATTTCCGCAACGGCTGTTCCTTTTGCCAATGTAACATTCTTGTCATCATATTTCAAGTATGGACCATATTTGCCGACAGCAACATAAACTTCCTTGCCATCGTGTTCTCCCAAAAGGCGAGGAGCTCTGTCCTGATCCACTTTTTTCTTCATTTCGATAAGTTCAACAGCACGTTCATAGCTGATTTCCGTTGGCTCTTCAGTTTTAGGGATTGACACAAAATTATTGCCATATTTAACATAAGGGCCGAAACGACCAATACCGATAACCAAAGCTTCGCCTTCATATTCTCCAATATTTTGAGGAAGTTTAAATAAATCCAAAGCTTCCTCCAAAGTAATGCTTTCGATGGATTGCGATGATTTCATGCGAGCATAACGTGGTTTCTCATCTTCGTAATTCTCTCCGATTTGAACCATGGCGCCATATTTTCCCAATTTGGCATAAACATTGGCATTGGTCTTAGGATCTGTCCCGAGCAAACGTTCACCGCTGGCCTTGGTAGAATGTGTAATAGCTTCTTCAATTGAATTATGGAAGTCGCCATAAAAATGTTCTATCATCTTCTGCCACTGCATTTTACCTTCGGCTATTTCGTCAAATTCCTTTTCCACATTAGCCGTAAAGCCATAATCCATAATCTCGTTGAAATTATTTTGGAGATAATCATTGACGACGATACCTATGTCGGTAGGGAAAATCTTGTCTTTTTCGTAACCGTATTTTTCTTTTTTCACGGATTCGTGAACATTGCCGTTCTTCAATTTCAGTTGGACATATTCGCGTTCGGAACCCGGGCGAGTTTCCTTAACCACATATTCCCTCTTCTGAATCGTAGAGATGGTAGGAGCGAAAGTGGAAGGACGGCCGATACCCAATTCTTCCAACTTTTTCACCAAACTCGCTTCTGTATAGCGCACAGGTGGCTGGCTATATTTCTGAGTCGCTGTCAGTTCTGTCGCATTCAGCGAATCACCCACAGACATTGAAGGAAGCAATCCTTTGACTTCTTCCACTTCCTCGTCTTTTGATTCAATGTAAACCTTCAAGAAGCCCTGGAACAAAACGACTTCTCCCGTTGCGACAAACTTTTCCGGTCTATTGGAAACCGGAATTGTGATGACAGTCTTTTCGGTTCGGGCATCGCTCATCTGCGAAGCGATGGTGCGTTTCCAAATCAGTTCGTAAAGTCTCTTGGCAAAAGTATCACCGGGAACCGTCTGGTTGCTCATCACGGTCGGACGAATTGCCTCGTGGGCTTCCTGGGCACCTTTGGTTTTGGTGGTATAATGTCTCGGGTGCGAATATTCAGCCCCATACAACTTGACGATTTCCTCCTTCGCGCTATTGACTGCCAATTGTGACAAGTTGACTGAATCGGTACGCATATAGGTAATGTAACCTTGTTCATAAAGCTGTTGGGCAACCACCATGGTCTTGCTAACGGAGAAGCCCAATTTACGAGAAGCTTCCTGTTGGAGCGTTGAAGTGGTAAAAGGAGCCGCGGGAACTTTCTTTCCTGGATTTTTTTCAACCGCGGAAATTGAATAGCTTGCAGATTTGCAATCATTCAAAAATTTGAGTGTTTCCTCTTTTTCATTAAAACGCTTGTCCAATTCGGCCTCAAAAGTCTTTTTAACATCATCATTGGAAACAAAATCGCCAGTAATTCTAAAAGAAGAAGTACTTTGGAAAGCTTTTATTTCGTGCTCGCGTTCAACGATGAGCTTGACAGCGACAGACTGTACGCGGCCGGCAGAAAGCTGCGGTTTCACTTTGCGCCAGAGCACGGGTGACAATTCAAAGCCCACAAGACGATCGAGAATACGACGGGCCTGCTGGGCATTCACCAAGTCGACATCCAACTGACGGGGATTGGCCAAAGCCTTTTCGATAGCGGGTTTTGTGATTTCGTGGAATACGATACGTTTTGTTTTCGCCGGAGCAATGTCCGCCACTTCCATCAAATGCCAGGAAATGGCTTCCCCCTCACGGTCATCATCGGTGGCAAGCCAGACGGTATCTGCCTCGTTTGCCCATTTTTTTATGTCTTGAATCAGTTTTTTCTTTTCATCAAGGATTTCATATTTGGGATTGAAACCTTTCGTTATGTCAATACCTAAATCCTTTTGCGGCAAATCACGTACGTGCCCCTTGCTTGAAACAACTGTAAAATCCTTGCCGATGAACTTCTGGATGGTTTTAGCTTTCGCAGGAGATTCTACGATGATTAAATCTTTGCTCATATTAGAAATTTATACAATTATATATACATTAATATTCCTTGCTTTTTGAGGTGGCAAAAATACAATTTTTTTTGAAACGTCAGATTTTTATTTTTTGCCTCAAGTCGTCGGTGAATTTTTTTTAATACACTCCTTCATTTTTTCAAAAAAATATGTATCTTTGCATGATTAAATTTAAAAACAAAATAATATTATGAAGAGATTTTTTATGCTTTTGCTGATGTTCGTAACCGTTGGCGTTTACGCACAATCTAATACCTTATCCATAAAATACGATGATAATGTTTTGAATCCGGTTGATACCGTATATCAAACCATTACATACACTCCAGAACACAACAGCAATTCCTATTTTGATTTTTATCTTTATATCACCAACAATACAGATGAAGCTGTAACCTATAACATTTGGAGATCCAATATGGAGATGATTGACAACGCCCAGGTTTCAATGTGCCTCTCTGTTTGCTATCCTCCTTCAGTAGAACTCATATCCGACATCAACATTGACGCCCACGAAACAAATGCATTCCACATCTCCTATTATCCCTATCTTGGCATTGGGACTTCTTATATCAGCTTCCAGTTTACGCCCCAAAACGCAACAGAGACCACCGATTTCAGCGAAATAACTTTCGCCATCACCACGCAAACCGGCACATCAATCCGCAACGATGTATCTGTCAGCGAATTAAGAGCATATCCAAATCCCGCATCTGAAATTGTAAACATTGCTTATTCTTACAAAGGAGATGCCTCAAATGTCAATCTCGTGGTTAAGAATCTGATGGGTGCCACCATTACCAGCCAAGCTGTCCCAGCCAACGGCAATGTCGTCAAACTCAATATTTCCGATTTTGCTTCCGGCATCTATTTCTACTCCATCGAAGCCGACGGAAGACCTATAACGACAAAGAAATTATTGGTAAAATAGCATTTCCTGACACTTACCATGTGGCAGCTCGGCGGAAACGAATTTGATTTTTCGGCGATCCCAATATCCAACAGTCATTGGACAATGTTTATTTTATTATTGGCATTGTTATTGACAACCTTGGTCACTGTTTTCTCTCGCCACAAATTTCTGCTGCTGCTCAAATCCCTCTTTTCCAAACGAGCCTTCTCTCAACTCACCAAGGAAATCCGTTTCTTTAGCGAAGGTTCGTTTGACTTCATTTTCCCAGCGGTATTTCTCACATTCCCAGTCTGCGTCATCCAACTGATGCAGCACCTGGCTCCCAACATCATGTTGGATTACCACTATTTCAAATGTTTTGTGCTGATCTTTTTGGCTATTATTGCTCTCTTTGCCGCGAAATATCTAATCAGCATATTCTTGTTCAAGATTTTCGATTGTGAAGACAATAAAATTCCCTTCCTGTTTTTGGATTACTCCTATTTATGCAATACCGCCATCGTTTTATGGACAAGCATTCTAATTGTAGAATTTACCGGTTTTTTTAATTTATATTGGGGAACCTTATCCATCATTGTCACTTTGTATGTTTTAAAAACCTATAAAAAATTTCTTTTTAAATCTTCGAAAGTCAATTTACTTCAATTTTTTTTGTACTTTTGCACGCTTGAAATCTTACCGTATTTGATTTGCATAAAATTAGTTTTTATACATTGATAATAAGTAAGTTACAATAGAATACACACTAATTAGCATGTGCAGATGAAAGTCAAAAATATCCTTATTTCGCAGAATGCTCCTGTAGATTTTGCAAAATCACCTTACGCAGAATTAACAAAAAAATATAGCGTCAACATAGATTTTTATAAATTTTTCAAATTCGAAGCCATTTCCAGTGCCGAATTCAGGCAGAGCAAAGTTAACATTCTCAACCACACTGCCATCATCTTTTCCAGCCAAGTGGCCATTGATTATTTCTTTCAGTTGGCTCAGGATATGCGTATTGAAATTCCTGAGACAATGAAATATTTCTGTCCAACTGAAAACATAGCTCATTATCTACAACGTTATATTCAATTTAGGAAAAGAAAGATTTTCTTTCCCAAGAACAATACGCCAGCCGGCATTTTCGAACTTTTCTCAAAGAATACGGAATTATCCTATTTGATTCCCTGCTCTTCTGAATCACAAGGCAGCAAGTATGCCGAATATTTTGAAGAAAACGGCATCAGCTATTCCAACGCTGTCGTTTTCAAATCCATTCCGGCCGAAGTCAGCAACGACATTGACATCACCAAATACGACATGCTCGTTTTTTTCAGTCCCGTTGGTGTTCAGTCGCTCAAAAAGAACTTTCCTTTCTTCAAACAAAACGAGAACATTGCCATTGGAGCGCTGGGGGCAGCTGTCACTCAGGCTCTCGAAATGGAAGGTTTTACCGTCAATGTGAAAGCCCCGACGAAAGAGGCTCCATCCATCACTTCCGCCATTGACTTATTCCTGAAAGATAATGCAACCAAAAGGAGATAAGGAACTTACATTCTCCTTTGCGAAAGCCGAGCGTCTTTGCTCGCGCCTCGAAATAGAGCAACTGCTCCAGCAGAAGCAATCCGTTTTTTCTTATCCTTTCAAATGCTATTATAGATTTCTTTCGACAACCGAAGACCATCCATTGTCACAAATGGCTGTCAGCGTACCCAAAAAAATCGAAAAAACCGCTGTCGGAAGAAACCGCATCAAACGCTGGACGCGTGAAGCCTACCGACTCAACAACAAGCAAAAAATCGCTCCGGCCCTCAATCAGGAATCACTCATTATCCAACTTCTATTTGTTTGTATCGGCAAAGAGAACTTGTCCTACCAACGCATAGAAAATTCCGTTTGCCAGATTTTCGCTTTGATAGAAACTCAAATCAACAAACATAAAACCATTAATTAAGATTTTTTAACGCTCAGCAAACCTTTCAATTAACACTTTTTAATAGGATGAAAATTCTAAAAAAAACATGGTTTTATTTCTGTAAAGGTTTAGCGGCAATAATGATTTTTCTAATCAAAGCATATCAGTGGACCTTGTCGCCGCTGATTGGTCGCCAGTGCCGCTACCAGCCCACGTGTTCCAACTACGGATTGGAAGCCATTCGGAAACACGGACCATTCAAAGGAGGGTGGCTCACACTCAAACGCGTTCTTTCCTGCAATCCGTGGGGCGGAAGTGGTTATGACCCAGTGCCATGAGCGCTTTCCCAAAAAAGCGAGGCAAGTCGGAAGCGATAAGGGCGGTGGGGTGTCCCAGTTCGGCGGCGGCGATATCACCAGCCAAGCCATGAAGGAACACGCCAAGCATCGCCGCCGCCTCGGGCGCATAACCCTGCGACAACAACGCCAACAACAGCCCAGTCAACACGTCGCCACTACCAGCCGTCGCCATCCCCGGATTGCCCGTCGAATTGAAATATAAACGTCCATCGGGAAATGACATGGCGGTGTTGGCTCCTTTCAATATCACTATGAGCTCGTACTTGCGCGAAAATTCACGCAACTTCGCTATCCTTTCAAAATCATTTTCACAATAACCAACCAGACGCTCGAATTCCTTGAAATGTGGCGTTAATATCGATTTCGCCGGCAGAAATGCCAGCCAAGTCTTGTTCTCTGACAATATATTCAAGGCATCAGCATCCAAAATCAATGGGCCGCCCACTTCGTCCAACAGCATTTTCAGCCCCTTCTCGGCCGTTTTGCCGCGTCCCAAACCACAACCCACTGCCACCGCATTGATAGTCGGATACCTTTCCAAATCAACACCGCTGAACGAATCATCATCTTCGTCACGGCTCAAAATAGCTTCTGGAATACTGTTGGGCAAATAATCACAAACCTTTCCAGGTGCGTGAACCGTCAATTTGCCAATACCGCCACGCAAAGCCGACATGGCAGATAAAATGGCAGCTCCCGGCATATCAGCACTCCCCGCAATCAATAAGCCATGCCCCATGCTTCCCTTATGAGCAAATTTATATGGTTGATGCAACAAATTTGCAATTGTTTTATTTTCAACAATTTGCATCAAAACATCTCGTACGGGCGATTGCAATCCTATGTCGATAATGCCAACCCGACCACAACGCTTGGCATTCTCAGGCAGCAAATAGGCCAGTTTCTGAAACTGGAATGTATAGGTCAAATCCGCTTGAAGGCAAGGATTCTGCGCCGGAGTATGAGCGTCCATAAACAAGCCGGAGGGCGCATCTACCGCCACAACAAAGCAGTGGGCCTCATTGACATCCTCCACCAGATGGGCAAAATATCCCGTCAGCGGTCGTGACAAACCAATGCCGAAAATCGCATCGATGACCATGGTGTTTTCACCGAAATCAAAATGATTCCCAACAACATAATTTTGCGTAAGATTTTGATAATCACCACCAACCAATTCTTTCCAACGCTGCAGATTGATATTAAAACCTTCCGTGCACCGGGTATCGCTTTCTTTGGCCAAGACAACTTTAACCGGCAGGTTTTGCCGTTTCAGGCAACGGGCAATGACCAAACCATCGCCACCATTATTGCCAGTACCACACAAAACAACGACATTTGAAAAGCAATGCAAGTCACATTCCCGCATCAGCGTTTCAGCAAAACGTGTACCCGCACGCTCCATCAAATCCAAAGAGGAAATTGGTTCTTGACACATCGTAAGTGCTTCACTTTCGCGCACTTCAGCAACACTCAAGACCATTGGACTTGCCATTTTCCTATAGATTAACGAAGTCTGTCGGCAGCGCGCACTTTCTTTTCGTCATTGCGAATCGCACGATTGGCTAAAAACATGGCCACAGGCGGCAACACGAAAATCATAATCCATTTGTTGAACCGGAACGTGCTATTCGCCAAGACAGCATTTCTTTTGAAAATATAGTCAGGGAAAATCCATATCATCATCACGATGGCAATCAAAAAGACAAGCATGTTGAAAGAAACAATACGAGATTGCTTCATTCTGTCTTTGAATTTAAAAATGGCATACAGAGACATGCATGCGGAAACGATGAGAATCAAAGCGATATAAAGCGTATTCATCAAAACGCCTTCCATTGGGGGAATCAATTTCACGTTAAAGCAAGTGAAAACATAAGCGGAATCAGGAGTATATATCTTTCCAATGGGAATAAAAAGCAAAACAATCGTAACGACAAAAGCCACAAACAAATAAACGGTCTGAATTCTTTGAATCATAGTTTTTTTAATTTAATTGAGTTATAAAATTATTTAGACAAAAAATTGTATTTCTGGTCGTATTCCAGCATTTGATCGACAAAGGAATTAGGGTAAACCAACTGTATGTCAACGATTTTACCATCTTTTTCTTTCACATCGAAAGTTGGATTGACGAAGCCACCATAAGGAGCGATATCCAACAGTGCATAACGATCTTTCACTTCACGATGTAAATCGGCATCTATCTTGATACCATATTTTTCAACCATCTGCTTTGCCTGCGCATAATTTCCCGTTGATTTGATGGTTTGAATTTCGCTGAGAAGCTTACCAAACAGCTGTCTTAATTTTTCATAATCATTGATTTTCACGAAGGTTTTATCGTCGCGTTTCATCAATTCGACAACATGGTCAGCTTGACCATTTTCAAGGCACCAGCGAGCGATGATGGCACGATTTCTCATGTGAGCTTCGGTAATTTCGTTGCCCAATTCGATGCGGTTAAGTTGAAGCATCAAACCATTGAGGATATATTTGTAATAGCAAGCCTTATAAGCATCATTATCAGGCAGAAGACCTAATTTAACCATCTGTGGATCAGCAATATAATACAGAGAGAACAAATCGGCACGGGTTTCTTCAATCACGGAATGATAATTCTTGAGGGCAGCATCGCTCACCCCTGGCAACATTTGTCCAGAACCATGTCCCAAACATTCGTGCATATCAACTTGCAGATTATCAGACACATATCCATATTTCTGAATCAATTCGGCTTCTTCATCGGAATAATAGAATTCAGCCCCCACCCCATTGCTTTGGCGGGCCTGGTCGTAAGCATACATCAAATTTTCAATCGTAACTGACTTTGAGCCGTAATCTTTGCGAATCCAGTTGGCGTTGGGCAAATTGATACCGATAGGAGGCGCCGGATAGCTGTCGCCGCCCAACTGCGCAACGGTTATCACCTTGGCAATTACGCCTTTAACCGTTTTTTTCTTGAACTGGTCTTCAATTGGAGAATGGTCTTCAAACCACTGGGCATTTTCGCTGATGATTTCTGTTCGTTTATTATTCTTGAAATCCTTATAGTTGACCAAACCTTCCCAAGCGCCTTTCTGGCCGAGAGGATCATTATAAACTTCAATAAAACCATTGACATAATCAACTTGAGAAATCGTATCTTGAACCCACAAAATATTGTAATCATCCCAGGTTTTCAAATCGCCATTGGTATAAAATTCCATCAATTTTTCAATATGTGCTTTTTGCGCCGGATTTTCAGCCACAGCGGCAGCTTTCTCCAACCAGTAAATAATTTGCTTGATAGCCTTACCATACAAGCCATCGGCTTTATAAACATCTTCAACAACCTGACCGTCAGCATTTTTAATAAGCTTTGAATTCAATCCGTATGAAATGGCTCGTTCTGGATCTGCCAAAGGAAAATTGGATTTCAACTGCTGATAATAGCTTTCAACTTCCTTTTCGGAAACGCCACTATAGAAATTCACAGCGGAATTTTTCACCAAATCAACATCAGTATTCTGACAAATCTTATTAGGATACCTTTGGGGATTGAAAACAATATCGACAATATCGTTTTTAAACTCCTCAAACGACTGATAATCATCTAATTCAAATTCATTTTGATTAGAATTATCCAACAAGGAAATAAAGTATTCACGACTGATTTCCGGGAAGAACTTATCATTGGCATAGTGGTGATGAATGCCATTGGAGAACCAGAAACGCTTGGCATAAACGACAAAATTCATCCAATCTTCATTGTTTTTATCACCATTGTAGCTTTGAAAAATATTATCGATGGTTGATTTCACAAGGAGGTTGGCTTCGCAGTTCTGGTCGAAAAGAATATCGCGACCGCAGCATGCCGCCTGACTCAGGTAATAAACAAGCTCTTTCTGCTGCAGCGAAAGGCTGTCCCAATCATCGACGCGATAACGCATGATTTCAATGTCAGCAAAGCGGTCAATGACGAAATCGAAATCGGCATCATCATTAACAGGTTGATTTTCGGGATTTTTGCAAGCAGAAAAGAGGGTTGTTGCCAAGGCTAATAAGATTATGATTTTTTTCATATGGGTATGTAAAAAGGATGGCAAAAATACAAAAAATTATGTAAATTTGCATTTTCAAAAAATAATAATGTGTATCTAAATTCGGAGTTGTTTAAGGATTTTCTCAACCATCGTGAAATCACGTGGTTAGGTGTGGATTTCTCGAAAGCGAAATTTACGCGTTCGGGATTTTCCTTGCCTCAGGACGCCTTGCAACGCTATTTCATAGACTGGAACACATTGATTATTACTGACCAGAAAAAGTACGATGTGCGGATGAGTTTTAGAAAGCCCATCATGCAATATGACCTGTCGTGGGTTACAAAACGTAATAAATCGGTCAAAGTCAACAACCTGCTTTGTGATTTCATCACTGTCAACGCCGTTTATTCCGACGAGGAGATGGTGGCACACGTTGAATCTTCTTTAGAGAATGTCTCTTGCGACAGCACCTACGCTTTGTTTTATCTTGTAGAGTCATTTGACGACCACACGAAATTGGGAACAGTCTGGGTGATTATCCTTAATATGGAGGTCAAGAGAGTAGTCCTATGCGAGAAATTCATGAAATCGCCAGGAGGATTCAACTTGAGGAACTACTGGGGCAGAGTATTTTACAATCTGTTTTTCGACATTCAGAAATATGCCTACCTCCGTTGGGAGAATATGGTCAGGACCGAACTATCATAGTATTTTCATTATAAAATACATTCAAATGGGAGCATTTAAATCGTATGACATCAGGGGTGTTTATGGCGAAGATTTCACCTTGGAAGATGTGTACCGCATAGGTTATTTCCTTCCGCAGCTTCTCAATGCCAAACGCGTGCTGGTAGGTCGCGACATGCGACTTTCATCGCCAGACATGTTTGCGAGTCTGAGCAAGGGAATTACCGATGCAGGTGCCGATGTGTGTGACATGGGGCTCTGCACCACACCAATGGTCTATTACTTCACCGCCAAACACGGCTTTGACGCCTCAGTGATGATTACCGCCTCTCACAATCCCAAAGAGCACAACGGACTGAAAATATCGAGGCACGATGCCCTCCCCGTCGGCTTTGACACCGGACTTGGCGAACTGCAGAAGATGGTCAAGGAAAAGCCGCTTGTTCCCGCGACAGAGAAAGGCAAAATCATCGACTATCCCGTCAAGGATGAATACCTTGCATTCCTTAGCCAATATCACCACGACATTTCCAACTTGAAAATCGTAATGGACTGTTCCAACGGAATGTCTTCGATTTTAGTCAAAGACATTTTCGGCGAGCTTCCGATATATATGTACAATGAATTGGACGGCACTTTCCCTCACCACGAAGCGAATCCCCTCGAGCCACAAAATATCAAAGACTTGCAACGTCGGGTAAAGCTGGAACATGCCGACATTGGCGTCATCTTTGATGGCGACGCCGACCGCGTAATGTTCGTTGATGAAAACGGAACCTTCATCCCCCCAGACCTGATGATTGCCGTTTTGGGGCGCTATTTCATCCAGGAAAAGAATGTGCAGGGCAAAGTCATCATTGACATCCGCAGTTCAAAATCGGTGAGTGAATACATTGAAAAACTCGGACGTGAAGTTTACACCTGGCGTGTGGGAAGAGCATACGCAGCCCTCAAGTTAAGAGAAATCGACGGCGCTTTCGGTGGAGAATTTGCCGGACATTATTACTTCCGCGACTTTTTCTATTCCGACTCCGCAATGATTGCATCACAAGTTATTCTCCATATTATCAGCGACTTAAAAAAAGAAGGAAAAACTATTTCCCAATTAATTGACGAAATTGCCAACTATAAAAACACTGGGGAAATCAATTTCAGAATCGAAGATAAAAAGTCGGCCATGGAAGCCTTGAAAGACCATTTCTGCAAGCAAGAGCAATATCAAAAACTGATGGACTTTGATGGATACCGCATTGAATTTGCCGATTGGTGGTTCAACGTGCGCCCATCCAACACCGAACCCTATCTGCGTCTCCTGATGGAAGCCAAAACGCAACAGCTATTGGATGAGAAATTGGCTGAAGCCACAAAAATCATCAAATCATTCAATTGATAATCAATCAAAAATCTAAATACAATGCAATTTTTCAAAGAAGCTCCATTTTCAGTAACCATCTGCGATAAAAATGGGAAAATCTTGGACATGAACGACAAATCCGTTGCCACTTTTGTCAAGGACGGCAAAAGCATCATCGGAAATTCGTTATTGGACTGCCATCCTGAACCCGCTCGCAGCAAATTGTTAGGTTTGTTGGAAAATCACAATGTCAACTGCTACACCATCGAAAAAAACGGCATTAAAAAGATGATTTACCAAGCGCCATGGTTCGAGGATGGTGAATTTGCCGGTTACATTGAATTGTCGATGGAGATTCCTTTCGAAATGCCGCATTACGTCAGGAAACCGAAGAATTAACCTAAACTTTTCTTTTCCTTACTCTTTGGTGAAAACATGCACCTTGAACGGCCTTTACACGGCAAGCGCATCAAGGCGTGGTAACTGCTGCCCCTTGAATGCAAACAAGTATATAATGGCATTTTTTCAAGCAAAAAAATAAAATTTTCAAAAAATGTGTTTTGTATTGAAAAAAGTTGTAATTTTGCACCTCGAAAAAAACGGGATATAGCGTAGTCCGGTTATCGCGCCTGCTTTGGGAGCAGGAGGTCGCCTGTTCGAATCAGGCTATCCCGACGAGGAGGTTCCGTAGCTCAACTGGATAGAGCAGCTGCCTTCTAAGCAGCAGGTTCCGCGTTCGAGTCGCGGCGGAATCACAAAAAGGAACCACAAAAAAGGGTTTGACTATGGTCAAACCCTTTTTCATTACACATTTTTTCTATTTGCTATTGAATTTCCGATTTTGCCTTGGCAATCTTCTCTACCAAACTATCCGCATCAAAGCCCAATTCCTTATATAAGGAAGGAATATCGCCATGGGGAACGAAATGATCTTCTATGGCAACATGCTCAAGTCTGTTATCGAGCTTTCTGTTGCTCAAGAATTCTGAAACCGCAGAGAACAAGCCTCCTTGTGCAACACCATCTTCTACAGTAATCAACACCTTATGTCGTGCGGCAATATCTGCCAACAAGTCTTCATCTATAGGTTTGAGGAAACGCATATCCACGTGCGTCGGTTCAATATTCTGTTGCTTTAACATCTCTAAAGCCGAAGCGACATTGTTGCCCAAAGGCCCCAAGGTCAGCACTGCAACATCACTACCTTTCTTCAAAACGCGGCCTTTACCAATCTGCAATTCTTCAGGTTCATTGTGCCAATCCTTCAATACTCCCCTACCCCTTGGATATCGAATGGCGAAAGGTAGTCCGCCACGCTGTGAATTGCGATATGCCGTAAGCATCAAATTACGCAGTTCGTGTTCATTGAGCGGGGAAGAAATAATCATATTGGGGATGGAACGCAAAAATGCCAAGTCAAAAATTCCCTGATGCGTTACACCATCTTCCCCGACCACACCGCCACGGTCAATACAAAATATGACTGGCAACTTCTGCAAAGCCACATCATGAACAATCTGATCATAAGAACGCTGTAAAAACGTGGAATAGATATTACAGAACGGCACCAATCCCCCCACGGCCAAACCCGCAGAAAAAGTCACTGCATGCTGTTCGGCAATGCCGACGTCAAAAACACGTTCGGGAAAGACTTTGTCCATAATGGTCAAAGAACAACCCGTAGCCATGGCTGGTGTAATGCCCACGACTTTTTCATCCATACGGGCAAATTCCAGAATTGTTTCTCCAAAAACGTCCTGATACTTGGGTGCTTGATTCACCGCGTTCGACTTAATCAGCAAACCTGTCTCCGGGTCAAACTGCCCTGGCGCGTGATAGGTGGTTTGATGCTCTTCCGCCAACTTCAGTCCTTTGCCTTTCACTGTAATCACGTGCAGCAATTTTGGGCCTGGAATAGACTTCAGATCGCGAAGCGTTTTAACCAAAACCTTGACATCATGTCCGTTAGCCGGTCCAAAATATCGGAAGCCCAAACTTTGGAACAAGTTACTTCCACTCAAGAGGAAACCTTTAATTCCATTGCCAACTTCGCTAATCCAACGGGCTATCTTATTGGAAATCTTTCTTTTAGAAGTAAAAAAATTCCATGCTTTTGTCTTAAAATTATTATATCCCGGTGACGAAGTGATGTGCAACAAGTATGAACTCATCGCACTTCTATTATCATCGATAGCCATCTTGTTATCATTGAGGATGACCAGCATATTGACATTACGGATGCCTGCTTCATTGATAGCTTCGAAAGCCATTCCCCCTCCAATGGAGGCGTCTCCAATGACGGCAATGTGACTACGATTTTGGTCGCCTGTAAGTTGAGCGGCTTGGGCCATTCCCAAAATGGCGGAGATGGACGTCGAAGCATGTCCTGTTCCGAAAGCATCATACTCACTCTCACTCATTGTCGGGAAGCCACTGATTCCATGATACTTGCGGTTATTATGGAATTGTTCTCTGCGTCCGGTAATGATTTTATGAGCATAGGCTTGGTGCCCCACATCCCACACCAACTTATCATTAGGCGTATCAAATACATAATGGATTGCCACCGCCAATTCCACGGCACCCAAACTCGAGCCTAAATGGCCGGGATTGTGAGACGTCTCAGAAATGATGTAATCACGGATTTCCTCGCAAAGTTGAGGCAATTCCGAGACTGACAATTTCTTCAGATCTGCCGGTGAATCAATCTTATCGAGATATTTCATTATAAAAATCTATCAAATCGTGTGTGATTAATTCTGAATTATGATGCAAAGCTACATAATTTCTTGCATTTTCACCTATAATGGCACAAATATCAGGAGTGTTAACGCACTTTTCTATCACCTTCAAAAATTCCTCTGCCGTATCGGCAATAAAGATATTCTTGCCATTTTCAACTTCCAAGCCTTCCGCACCAACACTGGTGGTAATGATGGTTTTCCCCAATGCCATTCCTTCAATAATCTTGATACGGATACCACTACCCGACAGCAAAGGAACCACCATAATGTCCTTTTCCAGCATGAATTCATTGGCACTTTCCACTTCACCAACAATATGGACATTATCAGAACGATACTCCCGAATCTTTTCAGGAATTCCACGACCAGCAATATCAAAAGTCAAATGGGGAAAATGTTGCAATATCAAAGGGAAAATATCATCCAAAAACCATTCCAATCCCTCTACATTAGGCAGCCAATTCATGCTTCCAATATGGAAAAGTTCAGGTTTGTCAGAAGGAATATAATCTTCTTCTGATTCATAATCATCCACATTGATGCCAAATGGTATCACGCGGCCAGGAGTATCGCCAGCTACTTCACGAAAGAATTTATCATCAACTTCTGAGATGGCCATATAACCATCCACTTTCGACATCAACGAACACTCATAATTCTTCAGTTGACGATTCATCTTTTCAAGCAGAATTTTCTTTCCGCATGAAAGGTGGTTCTGAGCGATTCTTTCCCAAATCAAATGCTCTATGTTATGTAAACGCACCACGATTTTTGCCTTTGAATACTGACGAATGATGGGAATATATGGGGTAACGAATATCGATTCTATCTGGACAATATCAAAATTCTGATCCTGAAGTACTTGTATCAGTTTCTTAGACATCTCTTTCGAGAAAAAGCGATAAACATGATACGATAGGCCGCGGAGCAGGAAAGACAAAGCTTCAAAATACTTGATTCTTGTATCGACGAAAACAGTTTCAAACCGCGTTTTTTCGAGGTAATCCTCAGGTAGCGCATCTGGACGATACGGGTGTTTTGGAGTCGCCACTGAAAGTACCTTCACCTGATGTCCCGCACTCAACAATCCCTGCGTGATATTGTTAATCGCGATACACCCTCCATCTACGGCTGGCATCGGTGGTTTATGACACAACTGCAAGATCCTCATTTCCTTTTGGATTTTATTAAAGACGCTATCTTCACCTTCCATTTTTTATACAATTTATGGTAGGTATCCGCTGACATCAGACTTGAGTCCACTGTGGCCTTGTATGTTAGGAAAAAACATATCGGTATCAATATAAATGTGGAGAGCCATACACCCGCGAAAGCCGACATTTCTCCGGTTACTGCCATATTTTTTCCAAAGGCAGTCAACATAAAATAGAAAGTGAAAAAAGCCACCGTAATCACCAATGGGATACCAATGCCACCTTTACGGATAATAGAACCCAACGGCGCACCAATAAAGAAAAACAACAGACAAGCTAATGAGAAAGTAAACTTGTTCTGGTATTCAACCTGGTAAGAATACAGTGAAAGATTTCGATAATAAACATCATCACAAGCGAATTTGATAGAACTTTGCACAGTTTCCACATTCATCTTCGCATAATTATAAGCCAGAGACCTTTGAGATTTGGTAAGATGAGGTAAAGAGTCTAAGGGCAGTTTCGGTTCAAGAACGTCAACATCACGGACAAAATTGGAAAAATAGTACAAATTATTGATAAAGCCCCTTGAGATTTCTCGCTTAGAGTCTTGTATCATCACCTTCAACGTGTCTATTTTTTCAGACAGCATTCGCAGCGGCATAGCCTGCTGCGAAGAAGCAAAGAACTCTTCATCTTCATCTTTCAATTGGAAAGATGACAAATCAAAACGCTTATACTGTTCTTTAAAATTAGCACGATTTAACGGTTTCGAAGCCGTTTGGCTTTCCATATTCACACTTTCGTCCCAGAAATAACCATCTTTAAGAATGAAAAGAAGATACCGCTCATCATCTGTCATCTTCATTACGCCAGATTTGGCATAGGTCATCGTAACATTTCCCTGATGTCTTGAGTGGTCGTAAATCAGCACGTCCTCAATGGTCGCATTATCAGATTTCTTATTACCAATTCTGATGGTAACGTCATCAAAACCATTGTAGAAGACACCACTTTCGATATTAAGAGCTGGTTTCTGTTCTTGGACATTGTATATCAGCGTCCGCAGTTTCAAATTTGCTTTCGGTATAACCTTATCAGCATACCAGAAAGCGAAAATAGTAATGAGGAGTGCAGTGATGGCCAATGGCAGCATCATCTTGCTGATAGGGATGCCTGCAGACTTCATCGCTACGACCTCCAGCCGTTCTCCCATATTGCCGAAAGTCATCAAAGAGGCCAACAAGACAGCCAGCGGCAGAGCCATATTCATCAGCGTTCCCGCCGCATAAAACATAAATTTTAAAAGAATATGAATTTCAAGACCTTTGCCCACCAAGTCGTCGACATACTTCCAAAGAAACTGCATCAGAAGGATGAAGACGGCAACAAAGAAGGTAAGGACCAATGGCCCTATGAAATTTTTCAGGATGTAGCGATAACAGATTTTCACGATTACAGTTTAGAAATCGCCTAAAGTTTCGGGAAGCTGAGCCAAGGCAGCGGCAGCTTGCTCATCATTAGGCGCAGAACCGTGCCACTTGTGAGTTCCCATCATAAAATCGACGCCCATGCCCATTTCGGTTTTCATTAGAATTAATACCGGCTTCCCATGACAAAGCTCATTTTTTGCTTTTTTCAGCGTGACAACAACCTCTTCCATATCATTTCCATCCATTTCAATCACGTGCCAGTTAAAAGCCTCAAATTTGGCCTTAAGGTCGTTTAACGAGCATACATCATTGGTTGGTCCGTCAATCTGCTTGCCATTGAAGTCAACAGTTGCTATTAGATTATCAACACCTTTTGCGCCAGCAAACATCAATGCCTCCCACACTTGACCTTCCTGCAGTTCTCCGTCGCCAGTGAGGGCGTAAACCACGTGCTTGTCGTTGTTGGCTTTCTTTGCCAAAGCGGCGCCAATAGCCACTGAAAGTCCCTGTCCGAGAGAACCCGAAGCGATACGTACGCCTGGAATATGTTCTGCCGGTGTCGGGTGACCTTGCAAACGAGTACCGAATTTACGGAACGTTGCCAATTCTGAAACTGGAAAATAGCCACGGTGAGCCATCACGCTGTAAAACACAGGAGTGATGTGACCATTGGAAAGGAAAAACATATCCTCGTTCTTACCCTCTCTTGTAAAATTCTCCGGATTGATATCCATGATTTCGAAGTACAATGCCGTCAAGAAATCAGCGCAACCCAACGAGCCACCAGGGTGACCGGACTTTGCCCCGTGAACCATTCTGATGATATCGCGACGCACCTGGGCCGCAATGTCTTTTAATTCTGATATTGATGCCATAATCTTTTATTTATTGAAACATTCGGCAATTGCAACTGCCGTCTGTTTGAATTCTTCTTCTGTCAGTTTTACTCTTTCCTTTTTGAAATCCAAGTCTCCAACATTGTTGATGGGAACAAGGTGAATATGGGTATGAGGGACATCCAAACCGATGACTGCGACTCCGATGCGTTTACAAGGGATAGCTTTTTCAACTGCCAGTGCCACTTTTTTAGCGAAGACCATCATCTCTGCCAAAGTCGTGTCGTCAAGGTCGAAAATATAGTCATTCTGCACTTTCGGCACCACTAAGGTATGACCTTTTGCCAATGGGCTAATGTCCAAGAATGAATAAAACTTATCGTTTTCAGCAATTTTATAGGAGGGAATTTCTCCTTTAATGATTTTTGAAAAAATTGTTTCCATAATGATTGATTATCTTGAGACATCCAAAATTTCCAATTTGATAACGCCAACTGGGACGGTAACTTCTACGATTTCACCTTTTTGCTTGCCAATCAATGCTTTTGCGATGGGCGAGGTGACAGAGATTTTTGCCGTCTTTAAATCCGACTCTGATTCAGGCACCAAGGTATAGGTCATTACCGAATTGTTTTGCAAATTCTTCACCTGTACTTTCGAATAAATCAAAATTTTAGTCACATCTATTTTTGATTCATCCAGAATTCGGGCATTTGCGACAAGGTTTTTCAGTTTGGCGATTTTGAGTTCGAGCAAGCCTTGGGCTTCTTTCGCAGCATCGTACTCGGCATTTTCCGACAAATCGCCCTTGTCTCGAGCTTCTGCAATGGCTTGTGAAATGCGGGGCCTTTCCACTGTTTCCAACTGTTTCAGTTCTTCTTTGAGTTGTTCAAGACTTTCTTTTGAATAATATTTAATCTGATCCATAAAAGTATTTTTTAGTTTCTTTATACAAATAAAAGAGGCTTAACTAAAAGCCCCTTTTGTTTTAGTAATATGTAGAAGAAATGATTACAATGACAACTTGATGCTAATGTAATGATTACCTCTCCATTTGTTGGTGAAACGATAGGCATAGTCAAGGAACAGTTTCTGATTACCCTTGTCTTTTTTCACCAAAGGAATTCCTACTGAACAGCCCACTGACGGACCAGCATAAATCGATTCAGGATTGACACCAGTGATGGCAGTGATTTTTTCTGGATTCTGAGAATCCTTCCTTTCTACGCCAAAACTTTCAAGAGCATATCCCACACGAACCATGAAGTACTGTTTGAATCCATATTCCAAACCAATGGCGAAAATGTCACGGGTATAGGAATTTGCGGTAAAAGATCCAGCAAGAGTCAAACGGTGATCTGCATCATAACGGGTTAAACCTTCGTCTTTTCTTTCTTCTTTATCCATATCTTTATAGATACCACCGAAGAACAAGAAATCGTATGAAACGCCCAATGAAAGCAATGATGGCATTTCATATTCAGCGCTACGGGTTTCGAGGGTCATTTCGTGGGCAGAATTAGTAATGGTGGCTCTCTGCATTATACCATCACCTTTATAGCTGATAGGCAGACCGATATTTTTCAATGTAACGCCGATTTTGAAGTTTTCGTATGGACCGGCCTGATACTGGACACCTGCATCCAAAGCAACACCTGTAGCATTAAGATCTGATACTGATTCGTTAACAACCTTGACGCTAATACCACCATGGATATACTGGTTGAACGATTTTGCATAATGCAAGGCAATATTCAGATAACGGGGTGAGTATGTACCCATATTACCTTCTGGCTGCTCAACTGTAGTGATATCGACATCACCGAAGTTCATAATCTGAGCTGAAATACCGATTACGCCGAAATCTTTGAGTTTTCTGCCAGTGGCCTTATCGCGTTTTGCCAATGACTGACAAATTGCGAAAGAATTGATATTCATACCACAATTTGAACCAACCAGATACTGGGTTCTAGAGAAACCCAGTTCTGTTTTGTTCACGAAAGCCATACCTGCGACATTAGAGTAGATTGATTCCATACCGCGGATTTCAGAAACGCCGGCATTGCCCCAACCATTGGTCTTAGCCCAAGGGTCAATCAAGAAGCTGGATGCACCAGCCTGACCAGAACGGTCTCGGTTACCTGCAAACGACTGTCCTGCGTAAGAAAGAAGCCCCACTACTGCGCAAATGATAAATGTTTTATATATTCTATTCATAGTCGTAATTTTTAAGATTCTTCAATAAAAAACTTTTTAGAACGCATTCAAGTCGGTTGGACGCATAGTGCAGAAGAATTTCAGGGTTCGTTCACCAATGCCGGGAGCCTTGACATGGATGATGTAAACACCACCAGCGATAGGAATGTTTGCATGGTTCTTCAAATCCCAATCAACATAGGTAGTTGCGGATTCAGAATCTTTCTTGCTCAAAGTACGAATCAGTGTGCCATTAGCAGTGTAGATTGAAATTTCGCAAGGAGCGGGAACATTCACAATCTTAACATAAGTTTCCAATGCTGTTGATTCATAGCTTGAGAAACCATAGTACGGATTGGGAACGATATTGATATCTTTCAAGATTTCATCGCAATATTCTTGTGATCTGTTGATGACAGGAGCCAAGTCAGCAGTTGAGAAAGTATAGAGCGGGAATCCTTCGTTTTGGAATGCGCCATGAGTCATTTCGTATTCAGCACGCTGTTCTTCGCTGTACCAACGAGATTTGTATCTCATATAAGGACGTGAAACACGAATCTTAACGGTAGCATCGTTGCCCGGCTGCAACCATTTGTCTTCGAAACCTTGGTACGGCATTGGGATGCTTGCCCACATTACATTGTTGAAGATTTGCATCTTCACGGCACGACGCTGTGGACGATTTAGATTGCTATCATTTACGATAGAACGGAATTTAGCTGCCAACCATTCGCATTCATCATAAGGACCACATTCATAATAATTGTATGTGTTGCCCTGTGCATCAGTAACAGGAGCATCGCTATTCACATAATCACGAATCTGCGTGCCGTGTTGATAGTTGGTGTGAGCTCCCGAAGTGGAAAGATTACCTGCACCAGGACGCTTCTGATCATTGTCGTTGTAGTTACGTTTTGCATTCTTATCTTCATATTCGATAGGTGCTGTATTACCAGAACTACTGCAAATATAGAGGTAATGACGACCACCGAATGCGGGTTCCGGCATTTCGTGGATAGCATGTGGACTATCAATACCGTGATCCATCATAGCGTAATGATCCCAAAGGGTCTGGTATTCAGCCTCATTCAAGAGAATCAAGGAATCGGTTTCTGGGTCAATATAATGTGCATAGTTGGTTGTAGGATTGAAAATCATATCATTACCATTGTTTATAGAATCCAATGAGTTTTCAGCAAACATAATATTCAATCTTTCACCGGTTTCAATGTTAATTGCATAACCTGGGAACCAACCGAAACCAGTAGTACCCGTTCCATCAATGTTACCATTTTTGTCCACTGAAGGATTTTTCTTGGGTTCATGGCGTACATTCTGAACGGTTTGTCCATCAGCAGTTTCAACTGTAACAAAACCACTAGGATCAGAACCAGCTTCCAAAACCAAACAACGAGTCCACAAACTCTTATCTGAAGTGTAAACAACATCCACAGAATAGAGATTGGTCATAGTCATATTCGTACCCAAAGCATACTGGTTATGTTTCGTTGATGTATGTGAAATATCATGTCCGCTGCCATCCAATGGCAAATAGTCAGTATATGCAGAAGTCTTGATGATTTCAGCGAAGTCATAGCAACGAGGTTGTGGACAACCAGCATTCACAGCATAATAAACTGTATCAGGAGTGAAGAAGCTTGCCTTGATACCTCCTGAATAAGGAGAGGTGATTACATAAGGAGCCCAGGTACCATAGTTGATAGTTTCATATTGGTTGATAGGATCCTTGAATGCACGCATAGATTGAGTAGTATAGGGAGATTCTTCACCATTAGGTGGATAGATTTCACAAGCATCTTCATTTCTCCAAACCATATATTCATTTTCCGCACCATCCTGATTAGACCATTCTTCCCAAGAACCAGATGCCTGAATACCTGAACGAATCCAGTTGCTTGGATATTCGCCTTCTGCATCTACCTGGCCCAGAATCCAAGGATTAGCATCATTGGTAAAGCTTAATGATGAACCCAGGAATTTAACCTGACCAGCCATCATCATGCCACCGGCACTGACTTCGGAACCACCATTGCATTGGGTATGCCATGTCAACTGCTGATCATCATTGATTGTAAACGGAACATCCTTAATACCTACTGAAATACCCAATTCCATAAACAACTGTTCTGTTGCGACACTGATAGAGAAGTTTGATGTATCAACAGGTTTAGTAATATTGAAAGTATCTTTCAAATAAGCATACAATTCTTCTTGTGATGAGAAACTTACGCCATCAACACCAGTTACCGCCAATACCCAACGTGTATCAGCATTAACTTCTTCACCATTCTTCACAAATTTGACTTCGTAATTCAAAGGTTTAACCTGCAACGGGTCAATAATACTAACGTTGATAGGTCCATAATTGCTCTTGTAAGTAACATTTCCCGGTGTATAGTCACCATTATCGCCACCACGAAGGATCTTAGCTTTGGTTTCGTCATCCAATTCAAGAACAAAACCACCATTTCCTTGACCTTCAACACGAGTAATCTTAGGTTGGGTGCCATAAGCAGGCAATTTAGAAACGTCAACGCCTGTTGCTTTAGGGCTGTGTGGAACGGCAGAAACGACTTTGATATTTCTACGACCAGCCAAATACGGAGTTTTTTGCCCCTTCAGACCATCCTGGACCTGTTCGTCAATTGAGAATGGAGCAAATTCATTATACGCATAAGCAATTACCATAAAGTAATAGGTCTTGTGATTTACCAAAGACTTGTTTGCTCCAGTAGCAAATAAATCTTCAGTAATTCTAAATGTACGCTGAATACCGGTATTGGCACCATTAACCTTTTCAACGGCGACATTGGTATTCAATGACTGATCGAATTCCCAGTTAATCAACTGACCAATGGCTGTACCATCGGGTCTGTAGTTGACAACGTCGCACTGGGCTACCAAACGAACCTTGTCGGCATCACCCAAATCGGAAACACTGACATCAGTACCAGCAACCTGATAAATCTGATAACCTTCGAAATTATATTTATTACTGCCCTCTGGATATTGTTTATAAACGGAAGCAACAGCCATTACAGAATCCAAAATCAGATGTGTTGGATCTTCGGGATCAGTTCTATAGAATTTTTGCATATAAAGTGAATCAGTGGTATAACCAGCACTAATCTGAGGATCTACTTCTGAATAGGATTCATCTTTATTGTTAGAATCATCTCTATCATTGGTCAAATAAATGATCAACTCGTTTTCATATTCCTTGATGGTTACATCTGGAGCATCAGGACCGTCGAGCACTTTAAAGCAGTTTTCAAACAAAGCCTGGCACTTATCGTCGGCGATTTTCAGCAATTCAACTGATTCCCAAGCACCACCTGAGAAAGAACGTGCCCATGGAATACCAACGGTAATATAGTTGACAGCACCACGACGAAGTGTGAAAGGACCTGCAGACTGCATGAAACGGCGGTCTCCTGGTTGATTACCGACTACTGTTTCTTCAACCCAACCACGGCTTCCACCATAATCCTGATAGTTAAACACATCACGCTGTGCGGGATCTTCAACACCCCAGTTACAAGGATCGCTGGTACCAGGGAACATGAAGTCGCATTCAGGACCAACCAAACCACCAAAGTTGGGGTGTCCCAACGCACCGTATCTCATACGAGTACCATCTTTCCAAATACCACGAAGCATTTGATAGTATTCAGTAGCCTTGCCAGGGTCGCCACGGTCGGTATTGTCATTGTTATGGAACACGAAACGACGCATACCAAAACGTTCATTGTTAGCAATACTATCACCAAAGTTCACACCATTGATTGCAAATTGGTCATTGGTATATTCACTCTTTAAGAATTGATCGCAGTACAATTTATTGGCAACTGTACCAACAGTACCGACCAAATTCATATCAAAATAAGGATTATCACGGCCAATCATTTCACCTGTTGAGTCATCAACTTCATAATCAGGATCAATATATGGTCCTTGGAAGAAGTCAACACCAACGGCGGGGGGATTTGCGCCATAGTGCTGAGCCAAACCAGCACCATCAGTAGATGAACCGTTGTAGCAGTATCCTAAACCACGGGCAACGTCGCAACCCACATAGTCATCATGAGAATAGCCCAAATCAGGGTCAGCCCACTGTGAAAAATAGGTTTGGTTCAAGTTGGTAGTTGAACGGTTGATAATTTCATAGGAGTAGAATGTCATGTTGTTCAAATCATCATTCGTCTGGAAAGCGAATGCCTGCGCACGGATTTCCAAACCGATTGCTTCGCCACCAGTTTCAGTGTGAGCATTGCCTTTATCATTGAAAATCCAGAACAAGGTTTCATCACCCTTCAGTACGTGATCGGCGTAAACCATACCATCGATACCAATAGAGTTAGCATAAAGTGGAAATTCCGCGACACGTTCTTGTTCGTAAGGAACGGGCAACAAACCATGAGCAGCCCTTGACTTGTTAGCTTCGGTCCAGGGGCAGAGTTCATTGTCGATGTCATAATAAGGATAGTCACCGTTTTCAGGATCATATTCAAAGTTACCATTGACATCTTTGAAAGGAGCCAAATAGAACGACTGGTTTTTATTATCATAATCACCGTGGGCAGGCCAGTTTCTAATAGCCAATGAGGGATTAGGAACAGTATGATTATGCGTGTTATAGGTGTTGATGTGTTCATCAACTTCAGCACGTGTCATCTTGAACATCTTATCCCAAGCAGCGCAGTCTTCCTGTGCAATCTGAGCCAAACCATCAACCGAAAGTGGGCCCGTCCAGAAGTCATCACCAACTTGGCGGAATCGTACTGCAGCCAGTTTCAACTGGTTGTTGTCATCCAAACCACCAATCCAAAGCGCTGCCGCAAACATGGAACTTTTCTTGGAACCTTGTGGAACTTCATATTGGGCCAATGAATTTCTATTCCACATAGTACCATTGGTCTCAATATAAGCACGCACATTATTGATTGTCAACTCGTTAGAGTTGGTGGCAGAGAGACACTTTGCTGAGCCGGCTTTTGCTTTTGCCCGTTTCGCGGGATCGCCAACCCATCTTTCCGCCTGCATTGTTCCCGTTGCAAGCAGAAGCGTCAGAGCTACCAAAAACAAACTTTTAAATGTATTCTTCATATTTATTTATTTTTATTATTTTCAAATGTAACTCAGCATTAGAATCCGAATTGAATACCCAAGCTTACACGGGTAGGCTGGCTATAATTATAAGGATCTTGCATAATCATATTGTAATAGTTGACGAATGCACTTCTATCGGTCTGAGCATTGATGATTGACTGGTATTCAACAGCTGACAAGAATCCATCATCATCTGGGTTACCGGTATAGTCATAAACGTACAGAATGTTTTTGATATTGAACAAGTTCTGGATATCCAAATACACGGTCAAATAACCTGGTTTCACGCCCTTTGAATTGCCATCTTTATCCTTAGCATTCTTACCATAAAGATTCAACATAAAGGTCTTATCGATACGAAGGTCGCACTGGAAAATCCAAGGTCTATGTGAACCGTTGATGGTACCTTTCAAACGAGAAGTTGTACCGCTTACGAAAGTAGAATTAGGTGTGCTCGAACGGCTGTAGGGCATACCTGATGCAGCGGAGAACAAGAGGGTGATACCAGCATTCTGGAACCATTTGATTTCGCGTACTGTATTGGTTCCTTTCTTAACTCTTCTTGTAACAGGTCCATTATAATCAACTCCACCATCAAAACGATAGTCTACTGTCGCACCAATTCTATGACGCTGGTCGAAATCCAAGTTTGTCAAGGTTCTCAAATTAGGTTGACCTGAAGCGATAATTGCCGAGTTTGAACTTTCTGATGAACCTGTACCCTTGGCAAATTGCAAAGTATAGTTGGCACTAAATGAGATGTTTTTCATTCTTCTCAATTCGTATTTGATAGAGAAACCCTGTACGGTACCAAAGTCTTGGTTCTTGAAAGAGTAATAAGTGGTTGGATAAGCACCTGTATAACGGAATGACTGAATTTGGTCACGTTTTTCAGAATAGTATGCTGCCAAACTCAATGCTGATTTTTCACCAATCTTTTGACGGAAACCAATTTCATAGTCAATACTACGATAGGGTTTCAAATTCGGGTTATTAATCAAGCTGGTAGCATAATCTTCGATAAACATATAAGTAATAGGATTGATAGCCAACTGGGTGGGACGTGTGGTCACAATATTGTAGTGAGCATAGAACAAAGAATTGTCAGATACTGGGAATGAGAATGAGATACGAGGCATTACCGACCAGTTAGGTGAATAACTTGTGAAAGCTTCAGCTTCAACTTTGGTAACGTCTGTTTCATCCAATCTGTTCTTGAGGATAGGACCTGCCGTATTCAGTGACAACTGCGTTTCCGGGTCGGTAACCAAGTCTCCGTTGGCATCATACCAATTGTCTCCGCTACGATAACCGATAACCGACACATCCATATTTTCAGGGGTCAGATTTTCATTATAGTAGCTTCTCTGACTTACGTAAACATACCAGTCATCGCTGGCACCATCCAAAATGGTTTCCTTGCCAAATCCCAAAGCTCTCAAGTCTTTAACAGTATAGGCATCGCGGAACAAATAAGGATCTTTCAAAACATCTTGATGAGCGTCGAAGTAGTCCACACGCACACCAACGCTAAAGAGCAAACTGTTGATTGAGAACTTATCCTGCAGGTAGAATGCCAAATAAGTCGGTTGGTAAGCACTGATTTCATAGCTTCTCTTGCCATTCTTCTTGGTGAAGAAATCGCGGGTTGAAGCATTTCCTCTATATTTGTTGCCCAACGCGTCATAACCAGTATAAGAAACGATACCGCCGTGACCTGTACCGACAACCAATTCTTCAGTTGAGAACAAGCCCAAGCCTCCCATATCATTGTATTGGGCTGGGGTGATATCATCAACGTCAACCCATTCTCTCAAGCCGAGGCCCAATTGTTCACGAATATTGCGTGCGAAACCACCTTCTGCCATATCACCGAGTGAACGATCAAACCAAATGTAGATATCACCGTCATAGCCATTGAAATCGATAGAATGTTCACTTATGAACTGATTTCTCTGATCTTCGTCATACCATGAAGGCATTTGGGCATCCAGATAAACGGGATGGGTAATGTCGATTTCGTTGTTGTGCTGGTTAGCTTTGTTTCTCATCAAAGACCAGATGCCGAATGGGGATACTGACCAACTGCGTGAAACGATTTTTTCGAATTCGAAACCAAACTTCAATTCATGGTTTGTCAAGTTCATCGCTATGCTTGCTCTAACACCATAAACATCCTGCTGTGATTTGCTATAGCCCGAATATGGCATATTAGCAGCACTATAGAAACTATAAGGAGATCCTGAAGCGCCCTGACCGTTCAACAATGCTCCGAAAGTCGAGTACAAGTCATCATCGTATGGTTGATCCGGACCGAAATTCTCTGCAATAAAAGCAGGAGTAAACTGATCATAAAAATTTTGTGTATAGAAAATCAAACCAGGATTCATATTGCCAGACTCAAAAGTCAACAATGTATCCAAACGGTTATTCATTCTATATATATTACCATAATATACAATACCTGTTTGTGGGTCGGTATAGGAATTTTCAAGTTCCGAATATTTTTCTGCAAAATGTGATTTGTAACGTCCTATGTAGCCATAATTGAAGAAATTGTTCTTATGAATGGCATTCTGCGTGATAGAATTTGTACGAGTAAAATTCAAGTTAATATCATACATCACATTCTTCAAGATGGCAACACCAGTGGTATCAGTATAAACTCTATGATTTAAACGTGCACTAAAACGCGCAGTGTTAGAAATGGATTCCGAGTTGTTTTGAGCATTGAACAAAGCACCCGTTGTACTCCAACCTCTACCTTTGTAATATTCATAAGAAGCATTGAAAGCCAAACGAATATTGTTTGTTCTACCAAACAGGAACTCGATTTTACCCTGGGCCAAATAATTCCAATAGCCAGCATGATCGCGAACTCTTTGCTTGACAAAAGCATCTGAAGTCAAGAATTCCGAAGTGGTTTTCACAACGCCCAAAGAACTTTGTGGGTAGGTAATGGGTGATTCGGTCATATCGAGAACCGTCTGAGGAGTTGCGCGCCACGTGCCAGGCTTGTCCCAGCTACCTTTACCCGCGGGATGACCGTCCTTAACATACTCAACTTCACCAGTGATCATGAAACCGATACGGGCGGGATCGTCTCTTTTCTTGCCTTTCAAGATTGGACCCGACAAATTAGCGGCTACAAGAAAATTGTTATAACCTTCCAAAGATCCGCGCAATTCAACAGAACCGTGAAAATCTTTTGATGCGGGCTTGGTCGTGATTACAGTAAAGCTGGTACCATCGCCCAATTCTGCGGGAATACCACCCTGGATCAACTGGGCTTCTTCCACAGAACTCATGGCAACGCCTGTATTACCACGCATTCTCACACCATCGACAATCACCTGCTGACCATCAGAGCGATTACCACGAACTGCTGTCATAGCACCATCAACACTTGTAACACCTTCCAGGTTGGAAAGTGCCGCAGTGATAGAACGGCCAGGGGTTTTTCTTACGGCATCACCACTCAAACGAGTCGTTGAAGATGTGTTATCCGCATCAAACACTGGCGGTTCCCACGTAACTTCAACAACATCCAAGTCGGTGGCACAGTTGATTTTGAAGTCAACGAACTGAACCTGGTCGGTTTTCACCACCAAGCCCGTTTTCTTCATTTTCTTCTTACAAGTCATTTCAGCATCAGCCTCAATGTCGTAAGTGCCTGGCTGAATGCCAAACAACTGATACTCTCCTTTTTGGTCGGACATAGCGTAGTTCACAACTTTATCTTCAATTTTCAGATAAACGTTGGTAAACGCTAATGGCTCTCCCGTATGGTCGGTAACAACACCCTTAATCGTTCCCGATTGGGCGAAGACCGCTCCAGAAAAAAGGATGATCACTCCAAGTGTAAAGAGTAATTTTTTCATCATAGCTATTATTTTATATTAAACATTTTATTTCACTACATTTTTAGGCGGTAAATTTACAAAAAAAAAAAATACCGTCCATTGACCAATTAAAAAAAAATCTAAAATGCTAATTATAAGGATTTTTCAAGATTTCGCTATATAGTATGGCCTTCTGTAATTCATCAGGATCCTGCAAGTTAATTTCTTTCTTTTTGTCCTCATTATCAACATTTTGCAAATTGTCAAATTGTTGCGTAGAGATATTTTTCGAGGGTTTATCTTGTACTTTCTCTTGCCCCCTATTCTCATCTTCGTAAGTAAAATATGAGCTGGATTTTGAAGAATTCACTTTAAAATTTTCATTTTTCACATTATAAAGTTCCTCTTCGGAAAGCATTTCCAAATTGTCATATTCGTCAGGGAAGACCTCATAAAATTCGTTTTCTTGTTCATCCTCGGCTTCCCAATCATCCAGGTGTGATTTTTCAACGGAATCACCTTGTTCAAAATCATCCCGTTCACGCCTCTCGGTCTGTTTCCGGGCTTGCTTGGCGGCTTCTTGTTTAAGCTTTCTCGCCACTTTGACAGATTCAAAAACCACTACCAGAACCACTATGGTTATAATAAATTCAACGTCCATAAACATTCATTTTTCAAGTATAAAAAACAAATTTACAACTGCAAAAATAATAAAAAAAAGGGAATAGTGAGCTTTAATTATGGCAATAAGTGTGCCATTATATAAGAGCCAACCGCGGGCACATTGTCAACAGACCACTATAATCTATCGGAAATTAAAGAAATAATTCATGAAGAAATTCCAGAAAGTCACAACACCGATGGCTATGAGTTTGGACAAATAGAAATTCCATTTCAACTTATTATTCAACAAATAGATAACCGCGTTATTGATACCCAGTCCAACGATGGAAATAAGGATGAAGGTAAAATACTGCGTTCCTATTTCAGGACTAGTACTTTGGAATGTCCAAATTCGATTCAAGAAATAATTGGATGTGGCCGCCAAAATAAATCCTATTGAATTAGCCACAAATTTATTAATCTTAAGCCACTCCTTACATACATAGGTCGCACCAAAATCCACAATCATTCCACTTCCGCCCACTATGCAGAATTTGAAAAATTTCCAGAAAAAGGTCCAACTCAATCCCATAATTTTTTTATAAAAAAAAGAGCCAAAACAATGTTTGGCTCTTGTGTTCCAGCTGGGATTCGAACCCAGGACCCCATCCTTAAAAGGGATGTGCTCTACCTGCTGAGCTACT
>JAKSMI010000030.1 GCA_024400635.1 Bacteroidales bacterium
GTCTCACCCCGTTCTGGTGTACTTCCACGGTGGCGGATGGTCGTACGGCTCCACTTGCGAGCCTATTTACGACGGAACGACTTTCGTGCACAATAATCCTGATATTATTGTGGTATGCGTTACATATCGTCTTGGGCTGATGGGGCAGATAAGGCTTCCTGGTAATGTTTCTGAGACGGAACTCCAATATTCCACCAACAATGGACTGCTTGACCAAAGGTGTGCCCTTCGCTGGATTCAGGATAATATTTCAGAATTCGGCGGAGATCCCAAAAATGTGACAATCTGCGGTGAATCTGCAGGTGGCGGGTCAGTTTCTTTACAGTGCCTCCTGGGAAAAGATGATTATGAGAAAGGGCGTTATTTTACTCTTTTCCACAATGCGATCGCGATGAGCGGAGGTATCAATCAGGTGACGACTTGGGAAGACAGTAAAATGCTTACTCAACGGCTGATGGAGGATTGCAAATATGACAGCCTGCAAATGCTTCTGGATGCGCCCTTCGAGGAACTTGCCGCCTGGTGGCAGAATAACCATATACTGATGAATTACCCGATTCTTGACGGGATAGTTCTGCCAAAGGATATTGATTCTTTGTATGCAAAATTTTCCTCACCGGAAATCAAGGAAATCCCGATGATCCAAGGGGCAACGACGAATGAGTTCGCGTACTACAGGAGTGCGTTTACGGATGAGCAGTTCAATACAATATGCGCAAATGTAGATAAGCTCGTCACTTCGAGAGGTAAGGTTCTCGATGATTATAAGAAAGCAGTTGTGGACCTCTATAAGAAGATGCATCCGAGTACCACCCGAAGTGAAGAGGAAATCGTCAAACTTGAGCTGACCAATGACTATGCTCTGCAGGGAATAAATTACCGTCAGTTGGGATTGATAGGTAACACGGGACGGACTTATGCCTATGCATTTGACATTCCTTATGAAGGTGATACGGGGTTATATTCATTATATAGTAAAATAGAAGCGGCCCATGGTGTGGATTGTTTTTATCTGTTTGGGAATTTTGACGGGCGCAAGTGTCACGGGTCGAGAGATGCGGTTCATTTTTCTAAGAATTTCCAAAGATATATTGCCGATTTCTGCAAATATGGGAAACTCGGCGACAATGATATCTGGCAGCCCTATACTGTTGATGAAAAAGATAAAAAAAATGAAAAAAACATATTATTGCTCACACAGGATAAGGATGAATATCATTTTCTGAGGACAAACGATTTTGCAGCAAGAATTACAACCTACAACGAGTTGGTTAAAGTGAATGCCGACCTGCTGAATTTGAAACCGTGGTCTTTTTTCCTGACAGAAAATCATAGATAACGATATATATGAAGATGCAATCGAAAATAATAATCCTTATTGCCGGCGTGCTGCTGGCAGCC
>JAKSMI010000031.1 GCA_024400635.1 Bacteroidales bacterium
CATGTTTCTGTTCAGCACCAGGCTCAGCCGGTACTTTAGCAGCAGGCGATCAAATCAAAGTTGCATTCCCAGAATGTAAAATTGTCGCTCTTGAACCACATGAATGTTCAACACTTACAAATGGTGGTTTAGGACAACACAGAATTGAAGGTATTGGCGATAAGATGATTACTCTTATTCACAACGCCTTAACAACTGACTTCATCACCCAAATCATCGACGATGATTGTGTCCGTGGTTTAGCAGTTATTCATGAAGGTAAAGAAATCCTTAAAGCACATGGTGTTCCAGCAAAAGTTGCAGATTCAATGGTAGACCTCTTTGGTGTCTCCGGTATTTGTAATATTCTTGGAGCTATCAAGATGGCAAAATATCTCAAACTCGGTCCAAACGACAACGTCGTTACAATCGCAACCGACTCATTTGATAGATATCCATCAGTCATTAAGAACCTCCATGATAGAGAACTCGAAGTTACTGATCACGTTTTAGAAAGATGGTTCAACGACGTCTTCATGGGCGCCGATGGTTCCTATGTTTTAGATACACGTGGAGCAGAAGCTAAAGAAAAACTCTTCAAACAAAAAGAATCAGACTGGTTAAAATTCGGCTACAAACAAGAATATCTTGATGCCATGAGAAAACCAGAATTCTGGGAAGCAGAATACAACAAGATTTTCGATTACGATAAGAAGATTCTTGCAATGCGTGGAAAGGAAATCAAATAATGAAAGTTTCATTCGAAGAAATCCTCAAGAAAGCCGAATCATATAAGGCTGATATGACAAAATTCCTTCGTGACATGGTTAAGATTCCATCTGAATCATGTGAAGAAAAAGATGTCGTTCTCCGCATTAAAGAAGAAATGCTCAAAGTTGGCTTCGACAAAGTCGAAATCGACCCAATGGGCAACGTAATGGGCTATATTGGCCATGGTAAACACCTCATCGCAATGGACGCACATATCGACACTGTCGGTATTGGTGAAATTAAGAACTGGAAGTTCGATCCATACGAAGGTTTTGAAGATGATGTCTACATTGGTGGACGTGGAACTTCAGACCAAGAAGGTGGTATGGCTTCAATGGTCTATGCAGGCAAAATCATTAAAGATTTAGGCCTTGAAGATGACTACACACTTCTTGTAACAGGAACTGTTCAAGAAGAAGACTGTGATGGTCTTTGCTGGAAATACATTATTGAACAAGATAAGATTAAACCAGAATTCGTTGTTTCAACTGAACCAACAAGCTGCCAAATCTATCGTGGTCACCGTGGACGTATGGAAATCAAAGTCAACGTCCGTGGTATTTCCTGCCATGGTTCTGCACCAGAACGTGGCGACAATGCTATTTACAAAATGGCAGACATTATTAATCAAGTTAAGGAACTTAA
>JAKSMI010000032.1 GCA_024400635.1 Bacteroidales bacterium
TTTGGCCTGCATCTGCTGGATGGTCATCTGGTTCTTGACCGTCGTCATCATCTCCTCGCGTATCTCTGCGGAAGACTTGCGGAAATATTCCTCCATCTTCTCTTTCGAACCAATTTGAGAGATGTAATAATTCATACGCATATCTACCTGTTTGCTTACCGTAGATTCACTTACTATAATTGAGTCCAAGTCGGCTTGGTGCAAGAAGAGTTTTTGGACAGCCAACTGTTCGGGAAGAAGACAATAAGGATTGCCGGCAATCTCAATACCTTCATATTGGGCATGCAGTCGTTCTTCCTCGACTTCGCTACGGAGGATAGCCTCGTCACCGACGATCCATACTACTTCATCGATAATGTTGTCTGCTTGTGCACGAAGGATGGAGCAGAGAAAAACGCAGATGAAAAATGTAAACTTATTCATAAATCTTAATCTTCTTTTGGCGCAGAGCATCTCGATATAGACGCTCGTGTTCCTTATTCAAAAATTCGGTTTGTCGTTGGTTCAAGATAATTTTTGTCATTGTCTCTTGTGCATAATCAAAGGGCATCACCCGACCCTTCCATTGTTTTTCCGTTATCTCAAGAATATACTTGGAAGTAGAGTCTTGGAGGATAATAAAATTAGACGAAGACGGCTGGCGGTTCATTTCTTTAGCTAATGTTGTGTAATCACACGGAAGCCAAAGCAACAACCGGTTAGCGGTGGTCCAAGTGTCTAAAAACAGTTCGTATCCGGAGGCATTTTGATAGGCATATTTCTCTAAAAACTCTAAATCGTCCTCCGTCAGTTGACTCAAACTACGGCGAACCGTTTCCATATCCGGAGCATCGGTGGGTACAATCAACAAGACCCCTTTGAAAATATCGTCTTTGAGTAATAACTGTTGGGTGTGGGTGTTATAAAACTCCTGTAAAATAGAATCGGAAACATCCATTGACATACGATCCTCTATCAATTCTTTCTCATACGCCAAATTACATAGGGAGCGACGATAATCCGCAACCATCTGCTCCATCTCTTTGGTCAAATATTGTTCCGCCTTGGCATTGATCAGTTGCTCAATAATCCACGCGTGGATATAGGCTTCACGTACATGGGCACTATCCTCTCCTGTTTGGGTGCCAATCACTCTTTGAACCTCATCTTCATATAGAAAAACGCCATTGGCTTCAGCTGCAACACCATTGGTCTGGTGTGCTTTGATATATTTGCATCCGGTCATTAGGATGCCGATGAATACGATATAAAATAGTTGTTTTTTCATTTGCGTAAACAATATAATCGATGGTTATCTATCAGTTCATAATCCTTAGGTAACGCAATCTTTGGTGCGGTTACTCCTTCGCCAATCGCAAAGTCGGCCACCTCAACGTGTATCTCATCATAAAT
>JAKSMI010000033.1 GCA_024400635.1 Bacteroidales bacterium
AGTAAACAAAACTTGCAAATCATGCTATCAAAAAAGGCGAAAAATGAGGCTCAAACCTCACTGTTTTTTGGATTGGTTGACACCTTGAATCCTCAACACGAACTATATAAGTTGGCAAACAAAATCAATTGGGAAGTGTTCGAAGATTCGTTCAAGTCCAAGTATTCAGAGAAATGGAGTCGTCCAGCAAAACCGATTCGCCTGATGTGTGGTTTGTTGATATTGAAACATTTAAGGAACCTGTCAGATGAGTCTGTCGTCCTACAGTGGACAGAAAACGCTTATTACCAATACTTTTGTGGGGAAAATGAGTTTCAGACAACCCCGCCATGCACCCCGTCTGAATTGGTTCACTTTAGGAAGAGGATTGGAGAGGCTGGGATGGAAGTCATCTTAAAAGAGAGTATAAGGGTAAACGACGACCATACGGACGAAGACAACCACAAAATGGCATTCATAGATTCTACGGTGCAAGAAAAGAACGTCACCTATCCCACAGACGCGAAGTTGCATAAAAAGATCATCAAAAAGTGCTGGAATATCATCAGTGACAAATGTTTAAAAATTCGTCAGTCATACACCCGCACATTAAAGGACCTGTGCAGAGACCAACGTTTCCGCAACCATCCGAAGAACCGTCAAAAGGCGTTACGTGCAGACCGGAAGATGAGGACAATAGCGGGCCGCCTGGTCCGAGAACTTCAACGCCTACTACCCACAAACAACGAATATCTCGAGTTCTTCGGTTTGGCGGACAAGATACTGTCCCAAAAGAAAGGGACAAAGAAAAAGGTGTATTCTTTGCATGAGCCAGAAGTCCAATGCATCAGTAAAGGCAAGGAGCACAAGAAGTATGAATTCGGCAACAAAGTGTCTATAATACGATCCGTCACTGGCATTATTATCGGAGCCAAGAGTTTCCGTAATGAGTATGATGGTCACACAATTAGTGACGCACTGGCACAGGTTAAGCGCATCAGCGGAAAAGATGTGGAGAAATTGGCAGGTGACAGGGGATATAGGGGTCAAAAGATAGTCGGCAACACAGAGATACTGATACCTGGCGTTCCACAAAAAAAAGACTCGAGGTATCAGAAAAAGAAGAAACACGATTTGTTCTGCAAGAGAGCTGGAATTGAGCCAACGATAGGACATCTTAAATCAGACTACAGACTCGGACGCAATTTCTACAAGGGATTGCAGGGGGATGCTATAAACGTAATTCTGGCTGCTGCAGCTTATAACTTCAAAAGAGCCATGAAGGTTCTTTTGCTCCTACTCAAATCAATACTTGGAACTGCTGAAATGTGTTTTGAAATTCGCTTTCCGGAAAATA
>JAKSMI010000034.1 GCA_024400635.1 Bacteroidales bacterium
AAGGAGTTCCAGGAACCATTCCTGTAACGTGCATACCATAAATAACTCTACGGTGGACTGGTTTACAACCATCGCGGACATCTGGAATAGCACGAGCAACAATAACTGACATTGCGTAATCAAGGAAGGAATTTCTAACTTCTTGAGCTAAATCTGTATCTTCAAGACCAGCTGCGACACCGGCTTCGATAGTAGGAGCTTCAGAAGCATTTTCTTCTTCGACTACTTCATTTTCTTTAATTTCGTCTGCCATAATTTTACTCTCCTTTCATTAGATGTCTAAGTTCTTAACGAACTTAGCATATTTGTGAATGAACTCTTTTCTTGGTAAGACTTCGTCACCCATTAAGTCTGTGAAGACCTTGTCGGCTTCGATAGCATCAGACATTGTGACACGGAGCATCTTACGTGCTTTTGGATCCATTGTTGTTTCCCAAAGTTGTTCTGCATCCATTTCACCAAGACCTTTATAACGTTGGAATGGGTATCCAGGTTTTAAAGCGAGTTGTTTTTTGATGTTTTCAAGTTGATCATCGTTGTAAGCATAGTATGACTTACCATGGTAATCGACTTTGTATAGAGGTGGTTGTGCGATGTAAACATAACCAGCTTCAATTAATTCCTTCATGAATCTGAAGAAGAATGTTAATAAGAGGATTCTAATGTGGCTTCCGTCAACATCAGCATCGGTCATAATAACGATTTTGTGATAACGTGCTTTTTCGATATGGAATTCTGGGTCAATACCAGCACCGATAGCGACAATCATGTTACCAATTTCAGCGTTTTCGAAGGCTTTTTCTTGTGTTGCCTTTTCAACGTTTAAGATTTTTCCACGAAGTGGAAGAATTGCTTGTGTCTCACGGTCACGTCCGTTTTTGGCTGAACCACCAGCGGAGTTACCTTCGACGATATAAAGTTCACATCTTTCTGGTTCTTTGCTGGAGCAGTCAGCTAATTTTCCTGGAAGAGTTGTGACTTCGAGTCCTGTTTTACGACGGACTGATTCTTGTGCAGCACGTGCAGCCATACGAGCCTTTGCTGCCATTGTAAGTTTTGCGACAATTTGTTCGGCAACTTTTGGATTCTCGAGCAAGAATCTCTCAAGCTGTTCACCAACGATTTGTGAAACAATCTTACGAACTTCAGAGTTACCGAGTTTTGTTTTGGTTTGTCCTTCGTATTGTGGGTTTGGGTGTTTAACTGAGATAATTGCGGTTAAACCTTCCAAAATATCGGATGTTTCAAGGTCTGATTGATCATCCTTGAGTAATTTTGCTTTTCTTGCGTAAT
>JAKSMI010000035.1 GCA_024400635.1 Bacteroidales bacterium
CCAGTTCTTTGGGAAGACGACATCAGCATCTTTATATGCAGCATCCATATCGTGGGTGATTGTTAATGAACCACCGTTTTCTGCAGCATTCTTACGTGCTTTCTCAATGACCCATTCTGGTAAATCATATCCTTCAGGATAAGCAAGTGTTACATCAATACCATAACGTGGGAAGAGCAAAACTTGTGAAACTGGAACTGAAATTGGTTTCTTATGTGTTGTAGCCATAGCCCAAATAACAGAAACTTTTAAGTTCTTTGTTTTTCCAAATTCATCTTCGATGGTCATTAAATCTGCAAGTGCTTGCATTGGGTGATATAAGTCACATTGTAAGTTAATGATAGGAACAGTTGAATACTTTGCCATTTCTCTGATGTACTTGTTACCAAGTCCCCAGTTGCAATAACGGCAGGCAATCATATGTCCAAAGCTTGAAAGAATGACAGCTGTATCCTTTGCTGATTCACCGTGAGCAATTTGCATCATTGATGTATCAAGGAATGTAGCATGGCCACCTAATTGTGCCATACCAGATTCAAATGAGTTTCTTGTACGTGTTGATTGTTCAAAGAACATCAAGAAACCTGTTTTGCCCTCTAAGAAAGGCATTGGTTCGTTAGCATAGAAAGCATCCTTCATATCGTGGGATACTTTGAGCATGTAGTCGATTTCTTCCTTAGTAAAATCTTCTAAGGTAATGAGATGACGACCAGCGAATCTTGGTTCGATTTTTTCCATTTTCTATACTCCTATTTTTGTTTTGCTAAATTCTCAAGGTAAAGACCTGGAATTGTTGCATATAAAGCTGCACAAATGACAAGATCTTGTTTACGTGTCTTTTCATTTGGTGCGTGAGCTTCTTTTTCATCACCTGGGCCGAAGCCTAAGCAAGGAATTCCAAAACGTCCACAAATAGAGACGCCATTGGTTGAGAATGTCCACTTATCAATAACTGGAGCTTTTCCAAAGAGTCCTTCGTAACCTTGTTTTAAGGATTGAACGTAGATTGATTCCTCTGGAATAACCCAAGTTGGGAAGTAACATTCTTGTTTATAAACTAATCCAGTATAGGCTGGACGTTCATAATCGTACATTGTGACTTCTGCTTTAGCAGCTTTAACTGCTGGTAAGTTTTCGATTTCGGCAATTGATGTCTTATCGTTTTCACCAACTGTTAAACGTCTATCAAGTGAAATCCAGCAACCATCAGCAACTGCACAGCGGCTTGGTGATTTATGGAAGATTTGGGAAATTGTAACAGTACCTTTTCCTAAGAATGGATCATAGGCAA
>JAKSMI010000036.1 GCA_024400635.1 Bacteroidales bacterium
ATTGAGGAAAGACAATGGAAACCGGGCGGTGAACAAGCAATTCGCATGGGATAGACCCGAATGAATTTTTAGACCGTCCGGTCCGTTGATTCCAAGACCTGAATAAGAATATGCCCTTAGCCTCAATAAGGTTAGTAGGTAAAGGATCAACATTCCAAAGTCCCTCAAAAAACGCTGCAAGTTATGAAGAATTTTTTTATTGGCATCGACATCAGCAAAGAAAAATTAAACCTTTGCTTCAGAACTTCGACAGAGATCTTGTTGGAGACAGAAATTGAGAACACGAATGCATCGATCAAGAGACAAATCAAGAAGGGGCTGAAGGATCTTGGAAAAGACATCTCGGATGTCCTTGTGTGTGCTGAATACACTGGCAGATACATCTACCCTTTGGCATGTTCGTGCCATGAATTGGAAGTGTTCCTATGGATAGAAGACCCTACAAGAATCAAGAACTCTTTTGGTGTTGCTAGAGGCAAAAACGATACTGTGGACGCCCGACGCATAGCCGAATATGCTTTCCGATTCAATGACAAGGCTGTCGAATATTCAATGAAAGAAAAGTCTATAGTGTCACTAAAAAACTTGCTGTCAGACAGAGACTTACTCCTTTCTGACCTTAAAAAATACAAGGCTCAGCTTTCAGACCAGAAAAATTACATGGACAATGACGATTATAAACGCAAATCCAAAAGATGGAAGGTTGTGATAAAGACAATCCAAAATCAGATAGATGAGATTGAAACAGAAATGGGAAACATTGCCGAAAATGATCCGAACATCAAACACCAGATGGAATTGTTGAAATCTATTGACGGAGTCGGTGAGAAATTGGCAATAAACATGATTGTGATTACCGAAGGATTTACTCGATTCGACAACGCCAGACAATTCAACTGTTATGCCGGGTTGGCTCCGTTCCAATACACGTCGGGGAAAAGTATTTACTCCAAATCTAGAGTCTCTCAACGTGCTAACAAACATATCAAATCTCTTCTCCATTTGTGTGCTGTTAGTGCAGGCACACGTATGGCGGATAGCGAGTACAGGGAATACTATGAAAGGAGGAAAAAGGAAGGGAAACATCCTATGTGCATCTTAAATGTGATACGTGCCAAAATCGTCTCTAGAATGTTCGCTGTCATAAATAGAGATTCTTTATACACTAGAGATTATGCTTTCGCTTCTTAAACATTGCC
>JAKSMI010000037.1 GCA_024400635.1 Bacteroidales bacterium
AGTATCCCGAAATTAGTTCACAAGTTTTTGACCAATCAAATCCGAAATTATGTTTTGTTTCAAGAACTATCCAAAAATTGGTCCTTGATTTTCAAAAATTTTTACCATCCTATAATAATCTATCTATTTTCTAAGGGGAAACTATATTCTCTCCACCGAATAATCATATGTGAAAAAGCTGACCCAAAGAGACCGGAATAACATCATCTATCGTCATAAAAGAAGAGAATCTGCAGCTTCTCTTGCTCAGCGATATGGTGTCTCTGAACGTATGATTTACAAGATTCTCAAAGAATATCATGAAACGGGTTGTGTTCCTAAAGAAAAGAAAGCTGGTCGTAAGAACACCAAGCTCACCGTTGCTGAAGAATCATTGATTCTGGCGTGTTTTGATGAGTGTTATCTTGGTGCAGTCGGTCTTGAAACTTATATCGAAAATACCCGTGGAATCCATATCCCTCACAATAAAATCCATTCTTATCTTCTCGCCACCCATAATGCATCAGAATGTGCCCGGAAGAAACGTCAGCGTAAATACTGCCGGTATGAAAGAAACCATTCTATGACCCTCTGGCATACTGATTGGAAGGAATTTTATCAGGAAGGGGAGCGCAAATATCTGACGGTTTATATTGATGATCACTCGCGTTTTATTACGTGTTATGGCGTGTTTGATATGATGACGACAGAAAACTCCATTGCGGTTTTACAGATGGGTATCAACGAGTATGGCTGTCCTGAGGAAATTGTAACTGACAATGGATCTCAATACTGTACTATGCGGAGAGGTGAACCTTACAATCATGCCTTTGGGCGTTTTCTCATTGAACACGGTATAAAACATATCAGATCACGAGTAAGTCATCCCCAAACAAATGGAAAAGTCGAACGGTTCTTTAGAGAGGTAGATCAGCGTCTTGGGAGAATGAAGACGATTGAGGCAGTGATCTATTGGCAGAATTATATCAAACCACACAAGAGTCTGGAGGGAAAAACACCGGGAGAGGTGTTCTGGTATTCATTCAAGCCGGAAAGAATCCTGAACTACGTGAACAGCTGGTTCTGGGCTGCGTGTGATGGATGCGATTCAGAATCAGATAAATACT
>JAKSMI010000038.1 GCA_024400635.1 Bacteroidales bacterium
GGCTTATATGACAAAAAGGTACCTGAAAAACAGGTACTTTTTGATTATATGACATTTGGGTACCTGAAATTGGCTGTAACCCTTTATCTATGCGGTTTGTGGACTGAAAAAAGTTCCAAAATCAGCATTTTTCGCCTTTCCTGAGACATCCCGTTGTGGATGTTCAATTTTCGCTTAAGCCACGAAAACAGGGATTCCATTTCATTGTTCGTATTCGGGATGCCCAACTCATAATTGTCGTAGAAAGTCCATAGCCAGGGCATGTTGCGCTTCAGACTCAAAAAGGCGCTTCTCAAATTTTTGTGGGTGTAATGGGATCGGCCATTCTCGTCCCTCGAACGTTCCTTCAGAAACGTTTCCCAACGAACATGCCAATCTTCCAACGCACCGGTGAAGGACTCCTTGTCCGTCCTGCATAGCAACCTGGATATTTCCAGAAGTTCTATGGATGCGGGCAGTTTTGGATGACTCGTCAACTTATGTTTTATCGTCTGCAGCTGATGAAACTGACAATATTGGAAACGGTAGCCGGCAAGCCGCTCTCTCAAGCCCTTCAGGCCATCGCTCACAATGCAGATGATTTCGCAGCCTTCTTTTTCTAGAGCCCTTACTCCCTCCGCGTAATCCTCAATCCGCTCCTTGCGGTTGATGAATTTGCTCCAGACGACGTCGCCAGAGATGTGGTCCTTGATCGCCACGACCCCGAAGTTCCAACCCCAGTAGGTCGCATCCATCATGGCGATGATTTTGTCTGGCAGACGCGTTTTTTTGTTGCAATGTTTGTACTTTGCCAGATGTCGATAGATGGTTCTTTCGTTGACTTCGAAAACCCCAGCAATTTGTCTTATTGTCAAATTCCCCTGTGCGTATAAATCTACGACCTGGGCTGTATTTGTCCGAAAATTTGATGAAAAGAGTCGTCCACAGTCCTTGCAAAGCCAGCGTTGCCTACCCAGCTTGAGACCCTTCTTGATGACCTTTTTAGAACCACAAAAAAAGCAGATTTTTCCCATAAAAGAAAAATCTGCTCTAACGCCTTTAGTGGCAAGGGCTTAGAAAGAATTTAGGTACCCAAATGTCATATAGGCC
>JAKSMI010000039.1 GCA_024400635.1 Bacteroidales bacterium
GCATCCTGGATTACCAGAAGTTCTTGTACCAGAAAAAACGCAAAGAGAAGGAGATCAAGCAAAACTCCGCGAAGATTGTGGTCAAAGAAATTCGTTTCGGACCGCAAACTGATGAGCATGATTACAATTTTAAGCTCAAACATGCTCAGGAGTTCTTGAAAGACGGTAACAAAGTGAAGGCATATGTGTTCTTCCGCGGTCGTTCCATCGTTTTCAAGGAGCAAGGCGAACTGCTGCTCGCGCGTTTTGCTAACGACTTGGAGGATGTGGGTAAGCCCGAAGCCGTTCCGCAACTGGAAGGCAAGCGGATGATTGTGATGATTGCGCCCAAGAAATAATTGTGCATCGTGCATTGTTAACCCATAGTCGATAGGCCACCGATGGCTGCCTACGACTTACATATTTATAAACAATTTAAATTAATAACAAAATGCCAAAGGTAAAAACTAATTCCGGTGCTAAAAAAAGATTCACTCTTACCGGAACCGGTAAAGTAAAGCGTAAACACGCTTACCACAGTCACATCTTGACGAAGAAGACCAAGAAGCAGAAACGCAACTTGGACCACTTCGCATTGGTTGACCAAACGAACATGCGTAGCTTGAGAGAAATGCTCTTGCTGCGATAGTAATTAACCACCAAAATTTTACAGTATTATGCCAAGATCAGTAAATCATGTAGCTTCTCGCGCACGTCGCAAGAAAGTTATGAGCCTCACGAGAGGTAACTTTGGTGGCCGTGCCAACGTTTGGACTGTCGCCAAGAACACTTGGGAGAAAGGTCTCCTTTACGCTTATCGCGATCGTAAGAACAAAAAACGTACATTCCGCGCTTTGTGGATTCAACGTATCAATGCTGCTGCCCGCCTCGAAGGCGTTAGCTACAGCCAATTGATGGGTGCGTTGAAGAAAGCAGGTATCGAAATCAACCGTAAAGTCCTTGCCGACCTCGCAATGAATGAGCCGAAAGCTTTCAAGGCTATTGCCGAGAAAGCAAAGAAAGGGATGTAATCCTTCGCTTTACAAAAGAAAAAAGCAACGCCGAGGCGTTGCTTTTTTT
>JAKSMI010000004.1 GCA_024400635.1 Bacteroidales bacterium
ATATTACCTTTGCATCCTCAATTAAACACCGAACACAAAAATGCCAACACAAAACTACACATATCACCTCGCAGCCCTCTATTCCCTGCACCCTAAGCCCTATACCCTAAAAAATTTCACCTTTTCCGCCAAAGAGAAGGATGCCGAAACCGGTTTAAGCTACTTTGGTTCAAGATATTACAGCTCAGATTTAAGCATTTGGCTGAGTGTGGATCCGATGGCCTCAAAATACCCTGGTTTGAGGCCATACATTTACTGCGCAAATAACCCAATCAAGTTGGTGGATCCGAATGGGGAAGAGATAGATTGGGTTGAACGAAAAGTGAATGGCAGAAAAGAAGTGTTTTATGACAGAACCGTTAAATCCCAAGCAGACGTGGATAAAAAATATGGAAACAATTCTGGAATAAGACATCTTGCCGATGGTTCAAAGGTTGGCAATGGACAATACACTGTTTACAACGACCACATTAACAACAAAAACGGCGTAGCGAAAGATGCAAACGGCAATGCACTTAATCCTAACAGAACTATAATATATGGAAATGATTACACACTTTTTGCTGGTGTGACCGATGAAAGTGTAGATGCGAAATCTTTACACAATAATATGTTTGGTTCTAGTTATATTGGCGCAGACAATCCCAAAGACTATAAAGGGAAAGACAATTATGATTATCAACCCATATGGAGTCCAACAGAAATGGCAGCTTATCTTCATGACAAGGCGTATGATGCAGTTGGAGCCGAAGGTGTGTCAGGAGCACTGTTGGACCAACGCACAAAATGCGCAGACCAATGTTTAATTTATGAGTGTAAAAAAATTGCAAAAAACCCTAAAATAAACACATCAGAAAGAAGTAGAGCGAGAAAAATCGCTTTTGGTTTTTCCTGTATAGATTTTATATTTAAAACACCACGTTTTTAAAAAGCAGTATGAAAACAATGGGATACTTGAATAAATCGATTAAGTTTGTTTTTTATATTGTTATTGTCGGAACATTGCTATATGTAGTGTGGGCCTGTTTTTTTGTCGCCACTTTTCATGGAGACACATACGGTAAATCGGAAGCATACGTAATTGATATTAATACAAATACGAGTGATAGACCCCTTAATTCTGCTGACATCCTTGATTTATTATATGGTTTTCAGTCTTCGCATCCTCAATTTAAATTAATGGACACAGATACACAAGGGAATATATATCATAACTTTTCAGATAAAATAGATAACCGAAACGATCAATATTTGGTTTTCTTCTATATGAAGGATATTAATTTAACATTCTCTTGTGTAACTGAAGTTACTTCTAAAAATCATCCTTTAATAAAATTGTATGCCATTAATGAAGGGTCTGTGTTTCGTCATTGGGAGAGAATTAACAACTACAAAGAAATATCCCGTAAAAAAAACAAAATAATTAAGAAGAAGTTTGAAACTGAAATTCTTAATAACTTAGGAGTGAAATGGAGACATAAACGGTTTTGGGATTAATATAGCAGGGAGTTTTCAAAAATCTGTGTCACATGTTAAAATATACCCCTTCCAAATTAAACCAATCGCCCCCAACCATAGTCATTATAAAAAATAGCGTTTAAATTTTCGGTGGTTTGTGTAGTTTCAGAACTTTTCCGTAAATTTGCATCCTCAATCAAACACCGAACGCTTCAAAAATGCCAACACAAAACCACGTATTTTCCCCACCCCCAAAACCCAGTTCACTGCTCACAGATCACTGGTCACAGTTTTCTTTCACCTTCTCAGCGAAAGAACGCGACACGGAAACAGGTCTAAGTTACTTTGGCTCACGCTATTACAGCTCCGACTTGAGCATTTGGCTGAGCGTGGATCCACAGGCAGCGAAATACCCTGATCTATCGCCATTTACGTATTGCGCAGATAACCCAATCAAGCTCCACCCGCCTCGATTTGTTACGCAAAGCGCTTGAAATGCGGAGGATATAAATGATTTATTCAGATTGATAGTGATGTGTGGGGCAGGTGGTTGTGCAGACGCAAAAATCCCCAATCGCCTGTTTCATAGTTTGAAAATTTTACGTAACTTTGCGGCATCGATTCCGAGGGTCTAGCCTGACGGGCTTCGCGGGACACCGAGGAACGATGAGGAAAACGTAAAAAACGGAAGCCCACAATGACAAAAACGTATAGTATGAAGATGAGAAAGCTTACGATTATTATGGCGGCAATGGCCATTGTGTTGGCCTTTGGATCCTGCAAGAAGGACGAGGTCGCGAAACAGGAAAGTCCCACCGGCGGCGAGGTTATAGAGAATGCTGTAACCGACATAGACGGCAACACCTACCGAGCGGTGAAGCTGGGCGAGCAGGTGTGGATGGCCGAGAACCTCCGCACCACGCGCTACGCCGACGGCACCTCCATCTCCTTGGGCAGCATCACGAGCACCACGACGGCCTACCTCTACTATCCCAACGACAACAGCGGCAATGTGAACACCTACGGCTACCTGTACAACTGGAAGGCGGTGATGGGCAACTCCTCTTCCAGCAGCAGCAACCCCAGCGGGGTGCAGGGCATCTGTCCAAACGGCTGGCATGTGCCGAGCGACGCGGAGTGGACGCAGCTGACCACATACGTCAAGTCTCAGCCCGAATACGTGTGCGAAGGATGTTCAGGAACAGATGACGAAAGGACGACCAATTGCATAGCCAAGGCGCTGGCCTCCACTTCGGGCTGGAAATCGTATGACTATTATGGCACTCCCGGTAACGATCCGTCATCCAACAACGCCACGGGCTTTGCTGCCGTTCCGGCAGGCTACTACATCGGTAGCTACTACAATTTCGGCCTCAACGCTTACTTTTGGTCGGCTACCCAGGACGATAGCGACTACGCCTACTACCGCTACTTGTACTACCACAATGCCGGCGTGGGCCGTAACTACTACAGTAAGTACCACGGGTTCAGTGTCCGTTGTCTCAGGAACTAATGCTCGAATCCGTGCTAAAACATCATTTATTGTCATTGTCAGCCAGGCACTACGTTTTCGGCGGTACACTGGCATCAGCATTTGCGAAGCAAGCTTTTGACCCCGCAGGCTGGAGTGGATGTTTTCCCCGTTGAGCTTGCTCAAGCGGAGACCCCAAATAGTCATAGCAAATCCTGCAAGAACATTGTAAAAGTTTATTCAACCTACTTCAAAGGGGTTGATATGTCATGGTCATCCGACGAAAAGGCTGCTCAAAAACTGCAAACAATTATTTCAAATCAAGAAATTTTCAAAAAAACAGTTACTGCTGGCAATGCAATCGAACTTGACACTCAAGTAAAGAAAATGAAAAATAAAAGTATTGATGCAGTTATAGAAGTCATTAAAAAAAATTCTGTTTTTCTAAAAGATTTATGTAAATTTGCAAGCCATTAAAAAGTATGAAATGAATAGGCTCTTTCATCCTTTTTTTGTAATGAATGTAAGTTAATTCTAAATTCTAAATTCTAAATTCTAAATTCTAAATTTTATGAAATCAATCGGTTCAAAATTAATGATGCTTTTCTTGTCAGTAGCTTGCTGTACTTTAGTTTCTTGTAAAAAGGACGAGGTGAAAAAAGATGAAGTTCCGAGTGACAAATTTTCTTTCGTCGGCACCTATGATTTGGTGATGGTCGCCGATAGTATCGGAAGTGATGGAACTTGGTTTACCCGTGAATTTTACGAAGAAATGACTGGTAAACACGAGGGACCATTCTATGGACGCTTGACAATTTCCAAAGAAAATGACAACGTGTTTAAGATTGTTGGTAAAGTATTGGTTGGCGCTGATAGTATGGAATATTATAATACGACAGCCGTCTTGGATGCCCATGGAAATTTACAACCCGCTCCAAGCTCTTTGGTCGGTGATTTTACGTATGATTTTACATACGGACCGATTGCCCCCGAAAATCCACTCGTATTTCGCTCGGAACGACATGTCTTGACCTATGATATGGATTGGGGTTATATTTATACCAATACGGCGACAAAACGAAGATAACTTGGATGTTGAAATGGCAATGAATGTTTATGCCATGAAAAATTATGTTTTTATACAATAATAATTATTTTACGCCGTTATCTTATAACGTATTAACTTAATGTACTATGGATAATTCAATTGATATCAGAGAACTCAATGAGCGTATTCAACGCGAAAGTTCCTTCGTCGACCTCGTCAATATGGAAATGAGCAAGGTCATCGTCGGACAGAAAACGATGGTAGAACGTCTGCTGATAGGCCTCCTTGCCAACGGACACATTCTCTTGGAAGGTGTTCCAGGTCTGGCTAAAACATTGGCTATTAAATCGCTGGCAAATGCGATAGACGCCAAATTCAGTCGTATCCAGTTTACCCCAGACTTGCTGCCTGCCGACTTGCTCGGTACGATGATTTTCAGCCAGAAAAACGAAAGTTTCGTCGTCAAAAAAGGCCCTATCTTCGCTAATTTTATCTTGGCGGATGAAATTAACCGTGCTCCCGCAAAAGTGCAGAGTGCCTTGCTCGAAGCCATGCAGGAACGTCAGGTAACCATCGGCGAAACGACTTTCAAACTTGAAGAGCCTTTCCTCGTTATGGCTACCCAAAACCCCATTGAACAGGAAGGTACGTATCCTCTCCCCGAAGCTCAGGTGGACCGTTTTATGATGAAAGTCGTCATTTCATATCCTACGAAAAGCGAAGAGAAAAACATTCTTTCGCAACATCTGACCAATAGTTTCCCAACGACAAATACCGTTATCAAGCCGGAAGATATCATCAAGGCAAGACAGATTGTCAAGGAAGTTTATATTGATGAGAAAATCGCAAATTATATCGCCGACATTGTTTTCGCAACCCGTTATCCTGAAGAATTTAATTTGGGCCAATTCAAGAATATGATTAGCTACGGGGCATCACCACGTGCTACCATCAATTTGGCATTGGCAGCCCAGGCATACGCATTCATTAAACGTCGTGGTTATGTTATTCCTGAAGATATCCGTGCCATCTGCCACGATGTGATGCGTCACCGCATAGGCCTTTCTTACGAAGCAGAAGCCGAAAACGTGACGACAGACAACATCATTAGCGAAATCCTTAATACGGTCGAAGTTCCATAATCGTTTTCCATATCATTCATTATTTTAAATGTAAAATATAGAATTATGGATTCAACGGAATTACTGAAAAAAGTCCGCAAGATAGAAATTCGGACGAAGGCCTTGTCGCAGCAGATTTTTGCTGGCGAGTACCACAGCGCTTTCAAAGGGCGTGGTATGGCTTTCAGCGAAGTCCGAGAATATAACTATGGTGACGATGTGCGTTTCATCGACTGGAACGTGACCGCCCGACTGCATCATCCGTATGTCAAGATTTTTGAAGAGGAACGCGAATTGACGGTGATGTTGCTCCTTGATGTCAGCGGCTCCAATCTTTTCGGTACGCACAATGAATTCAAAGCAGAACTGATTACCGAATTGGCCGCCGTGCTGTCGTTTTCGGCTATCAATAATAACGATAAAGTCGGTGTCATCTTCTTCAGCGACAAGGTCGAAAAGTTCATTCCACCACAAAAGGGACGTTCCCATATTTTGCGTATTATTCGCGAATTGGTTGATTATCAGCCTTCTGCAAAACAGACAAATCTGGCGGAGCCTTTGCGTTATCTTACGAATGCCATCAAAAAGAAATGTACCGCTTTTGTTATTTCCGATTTCGTCAACTGCGATTTTGAACAGGCTTTGAAGATTGCCGCGGGAAAGCACGACCTTGTTGCTCTGCATATTGTAGATCGCGGTGAAGCCCAGTTGCCAGACCTTGGTGTGATGCAACTCAAAGATCCTGAAACTGGAAAATATGTTCTTGCCGACACTTCCGACAAGGTCACCCGCAATGCGTACGAACATTGGTGGAAAATCCAAAATGCCAAAATAAGCGAACTGTTCCAGAAAACCGGTGTCGATATGGCGGATTTTTATACGGATCAGGATTATGTAAAAAATCTAATTGCCTTATTCAAAAAACGTTAGTATGCTGAAAGACGGAAAATTCGATCAGGAATTCATGGTTCCTTCCTATATGCTTGATAGTTATGTTCAGCTAACTCCGGTGTGTCTTATGGCTGAACTTCAGGAAGTTGCCGCGTCACATTGTTCCGTCTTCAAACTCAGCGGCATCGATTTGAAACCGCTGAATCTGTTTTGGGTGCTCAGCCGAATGCATGTCCAGATTGAACGTATTCCCCTCTGGCACGAAAAACTGACGGTCCGTACTTGGGAAAAACCGCACAGCTATATATCACAACCCCGAGATTTTCAGGTTCTTGATGAACAAGGCAATGTCATTGTCAGGGCAGCGTCCATCTGGGCCATCATTGATGCTAAGTCAAAACCGCAAAAGCTGGAAGATTTTGATATGGACATAAGAACTCCAATTGATGAAGATGCCTTGACAACTAAGGCATTTCCAAGAATGCCAGCGGCTCCGAAACTTGAAAATCCGACTTTCAAAACGGTTCTTCATTCCGACATCGACCTGAACGAGCACGTTAACAATACCAAATATTTGCAATGGGTTTTGGATGAATGGGGACACGATTTCTGCATGCAGCATCCGATTGAAGAAATCTCAATCCATTTTATTTCACAGCTTTGGCCTGGTAATCAATATTATATCTCGCAACAGCAAATTAATGAGCATGAATGGAAACATACCATCTATGCGCAAGATGATTATCGTGAGGTGTGCCAAATGTGGATGAAAGTTCGCTAAAATTAAATACGAATCTCTCCGATATCAATGACAAGGAGAGATTGTTCGAATTCTTTTTTATCAAAACTGAAGATATCTGTATCATCATTTAGAAGCCAATGATAATCAATGCTTTGGTATTCTAAGTCTTTGTTTGTCATTTTATGATTATGGACATCTGAGATGCCGTAAATGTCCTTGGATTTGTCAAATTTGATGGTGTTTTTCCCCGGTGCCGATACTTCAAAATGTAGGATGTAATCGTTGCTGTACAAGGTGAAATTTCCCAGGCTGTCGCTATAGGTGTTCATGCCGATCCAGGTTTCGGTCCAGCCGCGTACTAAGGCGTGGGGCAGGGGATGACCACTTTTCGCATCAACGACTTTGCCTGTTAGTCTTATGTTTTTGTAGCCCAACATATTATAATAATTTGTGGGAACTTGATGATCATCTTTGGGGAAGGACAAAGAAGTTAGTTGCGAAATCAAAGCGGCGGCGGGTTTGGCTTGCCCGTTGGCATCGAAAAGTCCTGTAAATTGGGCTTCGAAGTTGACGCCTTGGGGGCAATCGCGGTATTCCCACCATCCGTAGCCAGCGGTCCCATATTGCCGTGCCAGCAAATAGGTGGTTTGCAAAAATTGTATTTGTTCCCAATACGGTACACTGTCGTTATCCACGGGCAGGCCCGTTTCGCCCACCATCCAGGGCTTTTGCGTGCAAATATAACTGTACCAGCGCATTTCAGCAGCGACTCGCATGGGGTTGTAGGTGTGGATTTCGACAAAATCCACGGGTAGAATGCTCGGATCCCACTCGAAAACCTCAATCGGTTCGGCAAATCCTATTGTGAACAGTTGATGCGGTGCAAAATCATCCATCATTTGCCGCCAATGTTTAACTATATGGTAAGCCTCATTTTTGCCTCGGCCTTCCACCGGATCAAAATATAGAGGTTCATTGAAGAAATCGTATGCCCAAAGTGTGGTGTTGTCTTGAAAACGCTTCAACAAACCTTCCGTATATGACAACCAATATTCTTCCAGAGGCCTTTTTATTAGCAGCATGACTTTTAGTCCCGAAGCTTCAGCGGCATCCAACATTCGTTCGGTGGCTCGATAGAGTTGTAGCGAGTCTTCGTCCTCATCGATAATGTCCAGACAAATGCGGATCGTATTGAACCCCATTGCTGAAATTTGTTGGAAATCAGTATTTAAATCATCATTCTGATAATAACTTGCCGGTAGGATGTACAAAGAATCATTGATTTTTCGAATGTCCACTTTGTAGTTTAGCATCAGAGGAAACCATTCATCCCCATCCAGCATGAAATGCTGATTTTCGATATATACGAAGCCTTTGCTTTGAGTTTGTCTGGATACAAAATCTTCAAATTCCGAAGATGTGTTTGGATGATGACAAGCACAAAAACAGAGAAGTAAAAGAATGAATGGAAATTTAAATCTCATTATTAATCAATTGTTTTACAGCTTTTTGCATATTTTCCATCAGCCACATGGGAGTAGATGTGGCACCACAGATGCCGATGTTTTCCACCTTTGAAAAATCAATCTGCTTCAATTGTTCGATGTGGGATATGAAGAAGGATTTAGGATTGCTTTTCTTACAAATGTCAAAGAGGTAGAGTCCGTTGGAACTTTTCTCTCCTGAGACGAAGATTATCATGTCGTATTGCCCAGCAAAATGTTGGATGTGATTCGCTCGGTTGGCGACTAGGCGGCAGATGGTGTCGTGGTATTCAAAGAATTCGGGATGTCCCGCTTCTTGGTATCGTTTTCTGATGATTTCAATCAGATGAAAATAATCCTCAAGACTTTGTGTTGTTTGAGAATAAATTGTCGCAGGTTTTTGATAATCAATATTTTGCAAATCATCTTCCGAGGAAATGACGATGCCGTTTCTTTGTGTTTGTCCCAGCAGTCCAGTTACTTCGGCGTGACCTTTTTTGCCAAAAATAAGAATCTGACGTTGGTTGAGTGATTTTTCGTAATCTTTTTTGATGTTTTGTTGCAGGTGAAGCACTACGGGACAGGTGGCGTCGATGAGGGTGATGTTGTTTTTTGGGGCGAGTTGGTAGGTTTCTGGAGGTTCGCCGTGTGCCCGAATCAAAACGGTAGTGTCGTGGAGTTTCGCGAACTGTTCGTTGGTGACAACTTCCAATCCATTGTCTGACAATCGTTTGACTTCTTCGTTGTTATGGACGATGTCACCTAAACAATAAAGATGACTATGTTGCGAAAGGTATTCTTCAGCCGTTTTGATGGCGTTGATGACGCCGAAGCAGAAACCGGAATCCTTGTCGATGACGATTTTCATTAGCGTTTATTCATTGTCAGGGAATAGCGAATCAACAAATTCGCTGCGGTTGAAGACTTGAAGCTGTTCGATTTTTTCGCCTACGCCGATGTATTTGACTGGAATTTGGAACTGGTCGGAGATTCCGATAACGACACCGCCTTTTGCTGTGCCATCCAACTTTGTGATTGCTAATGCGTTGACTTCTGTTGCCGCGGTAAACTGTCGGGCTTGTTCGATGGCATTCTGCCCTGTAGAGCCGTCAAGGACAAGTAAAACTTCGTGAGGGGCGTCAGGGACGAGTTTGGCGATGACCGTCTTGATTTTTGTCAACTCGTGCATCAAGTTGATTTTATTATGCAGACGACCGGCGGTATCGATGAGAACGACATCAGAACCCTTGGCGAGTGCTGAAGCGACAGTGTCGTAGGCTACAGCTGCGGGATCCGACCCCATCTTTTGTGTAACGATGGGTACGTCAGCGCGTTGGGCCCACACTTCGAGTTGTTCGATGGCTGCGGCACGGAACGTGTCGGCGGCACCGAGCATTACAGAGTAACCTTTCTTTTTAAACTGGTAGGCCAGCTTGCCGATGGTGGTTGTCTTGCCCACGCCGTTAACGCCCACAACTAAAATAACGTAAGGTTTCTTATCTTCGGGAATCGTGAAATCCTGTTTGCCCTCCATATCGTTTTCCAATAGAAGACCAGCGATTTCTTCTCTTAGTATCATGTTTAATTGGCTGGTTCCAAGGTATTTATCCTTTGATACGCGCTTTTCAATGCGGTCGATGATTTTCAGGGTTGTTTCAACACCGACATCCGAAGTGACGAGTACTTCTTCCAGATTGTCTAAAACGTCATCATCGACTTTGGACTTGCCAGCGACAGTCTTTGCTAATTTGGCGAAAAAGTTTTCTTTTGACTTTTCGAGACCTTTGTTCAGTTCTTCTTTTTTATCCTTTGAAAAAAACGAAAATAAACCCATGATTTCAATTTTTTGCAAATTTACATAAAAAAACGGAACGGCAAACCATTGTGTGAAAAAAATGATTTTTTGTCTTATTTTCAATCAATGATTATTCAAATATTTTGTGTAACTTTGCAGTTTGGGTAAAGAAACTGAAAAATTAGACACAAAACCACCAATCAATGATTAGCCCTAATATAGATGAATCGTGGAAAAAAGTCCTTTGGGATGAATTTCAACAGCCGTATTTTGCTGATTTGAAGCAGTTTCTGATTCGGGAAAAACAGCAATACAAAGTCTATCCTCCAGGACCGATGATTTTTAATGCCTTCAATAAAACACCTTTCGATAAAGTAAAAGTGGTGATTATTGGTCAGGATCCGTACCACGAAGAAGGTCAGGCTCACGGTCTGTGCTTTTCCGTACAGGATGGCGTTCCACATCCCAAGTCGTTGATTAACATCTTCAAAGAACTGCAAACAGATGTGGGCTTTGTCATTCCGCAAAGCGGAAATTTGGAAAAATGGACGGAGCAGGGCGTGTTTTTGCTCAATGCGACTTTAACGGTGCGCGCCCATGAAGCCGGTTCTCATCAGAACCACGGTTGGGAACGCTTTACCGATGCCGCTATCCAAAAATTGTCGGAACAACGAGAAGGATTGATTTTCCTACTTTGGGGCAATTATGCCAAACAAAAAATCGAAATCATTGACACTTCAAAACATTATGTGCTGACAACGGTCCATCCTTCGCCACTTTCCGCCAGCCGTGGTTTCTTCGGCTGCAAGCATTTTTCCAAAACCAACGAGATTTTAAAGAAAATGGGAAAAACTGAAATCGATTGGCAGTTGTAAAACCTTCACTTTGTATTTATTTTTCAATCTTGAATAGAATATCAAAATTTTAATAATATGGCAGATTACAAAAGACTTACAAGAAGTAGAACCGACAGGAAAATTGCTGGCGTCTGTGGTGGTTTGGCGCAATACTTAAATATAGATCCGACTTTGGTCCGTATAATTTTTCTGATATTGTTGTTGATTATCGGTGGTGGACTCCTTATATATCTTATTATTTGGATTTGTGCCCCAGAAGCCTGACGGAAACGCACAAGCACATTAAACAATTAAACAACTAAACAATTATCTCCCAATATCCTTATGCTTGATAAAATTCAAAAACTGAAAAAGGAAAAGAATGCCATCATTTTGGCTCATTATTATACCTTGCCGGAAGTACAGGAAGTGGCTGATTTCGTGGGTGACAGCTTGGCGTTGGCCCAAAAGGCCGCGCAAACGGATGCCGATATCATTTTGTTTGCCGGTGTGCATTTCATGGCGGAAACGGCAAAAATGCTGAATCCTGATAAGAAAGTACTGATTCCGGATATGACAGCCGGATGTTCGTTGGCCGATTGCTGTGATGCGGAAGAACTGAAACGCTTTCTCAAAGATTATCCGGGCCACAAGGTGTTGGCCTACATCAATTGCTCGGCAAAGGTGAAAACCATGGCCGATATTATCGTTACTTCCGGCAATGCTTTGCGAATTGTCAATGCTTTGCCTAAGGACGAGAAAATCGTTTTTGTCCCGGATCGCAACTTGGGTTCCTTTATCAACGAGACGACAGGTCGTGAAATGGTGCTTTGGGATGGTGCTTGCCACGTCCATGACAAGTGGAACGCTGAAAAAGTGGAGCAGCTTAAGAAAGAACATCCCAATGCTGAAGTCGTTGCTCATCCCGAATGTCGTTCGGAAGTGTTGGCTTGTGCCGATTTCGTTGGCTCAACCGCAGCGATGCTGAAACACGTGGCTGTTAGTCCAAAATCGGAATTCGTGGTCATTACAGAAAATGGAATTCTTCATGAATTGAAAAAGCAGAATCCTGATAAACAATTCTATACTGCTGAAAAATGTGCTTGCGGCGAATGCGAATATATGAAACAGAATAATCTGGAAAACATATATGCGGCATTGCTGAATGAACAGCCTGAATTGCTTCTGGATGGCGAAACCATAGAAAAAGGCAAACGCCCGATTGTCAGGATGCTGGAGATGAATTAGCGTGGAAAAAAGATGCTTTTTGTCTGCCATGGCAACATCTGCCGCAGTGCGAGGACTGAATTTGCACAAATGTAAAAAAAAATTATCGTGCAAATAAATATTTGTGTATATTTGCATGGTAAAAAATAATTATTCACCAAAATACATTAATATGAAAAAAATCTTTACTTTTTTCGCAGCTATGATGTTGGTCGGAGCTTCATTTGCTCAGCTTTCCGACTATTCAGAAGCTAAGGATTTCACCCTTTATGAAATCAATAAGACCACGGGAGCTATGATTACAGATCAGGCCATTAATCTTTATTCAATGTTGAATGATTACAAGACCGTTTTCATTGATGTTTCTGCTACGACATGTGGACCATGTTATAATTACCACCAGTCAGGAGCTTTGGAAACCTTGTATGAAACTTATGGCCCTGGAACAGCTGCCAATGATTCACGCGTTTTGTTTATTGAAGGTGTTCCTTATACATGCTCTACTTGGGCACAATTGACAGGTAGCGCCTCTGGAACTTGGGATTGCGTTCATGCCTTTGGTACAAGCAATCCTGTTCCTTATCCTGTTATTCCCATGGGCTTCGAACCAAACTATTCCAATGGTTATGCTTCTTTTATGAACAATTACAATATTGGTTATTTCCCTACTGTTTATATGATTTGCCCTTCTCGTCACGTATTTGAAGTTGGTCAACAAACTGCTGCAAATTTGCATAATTCAATTGCCAGCAAATGTCCGTCAATGACACAAGCTGATAATGCATTCCTTTTTGTAGTTTCCAAGCCTAAAGGTGGGTATTTCTGTAACTATAATTTCACACCTTCATTTACACTTGAAAACTCCGGAACAAACAATTTGACAACCGCTGGCTATAAGATAACGATGGGTGATGGTACGGAACAAAGTTTTACCTGGACTGGTAATTTGGCTCCATTGGCTACTGAAGTTGTCGAGTTGCCCGCTCTTACTGGTTCAGAACATGGTACGCATTCATATACTATTTCCTTGCTTAGTGCTAATGGAACAAATTTGACTCCCACTAACAATGTTAACAAATATTCACAGTCGTTCGTTGTACAGTCAGCACCTACTACTGGTACTTTGACGAAACAAACTTTCACGGGTTCATCTTGGCCAACCAATTGGTTTTCTGAAAATGGATATTGTGCAGTTCAAAGTAGTGCTGTCGTATTCTATGCATATCAAATTGCTAGTGGAGGAGTGGGTTACGTGTATGCTCCAATGTTGGATTTTTCAAACAATCCCCATCCATCATTGCAATTCGCTTATGCCTATAGAAAATACAATTCAAGCAGTAATGAAAAATTACAGGTCGTGGTTAGTACCGATTGCGGCGAAAATTGGACGACCGTATGGGAAAAGAGTGGTACAAGCTTGGCAACGGTTTCAGGTACAACTTCAAGTTCATTCCAGCCTTCTTCTTCTCAATACGCTTATGATGCGGTGGATTTGCTGCAGTTTGCCGGTGCTGGACAAGTGATAATCGCTTTCAAGTTTACCAGCAGCTATGGCAACAATGTTTGGATTGACAATGTGACTGTCGCTGATCATGACTTGACGAACATCGAAAACGTTGAACTGAATAGTGAATTGTCGATGTATCCAAATCCAGCCACCGATGTCGTAAATATCGCTTACGATAAAGCCATCGACCAAGTTGAAATTTATGACGTTAATGGTAAATTGGTAAAATCATATGGCCACGTTGAAAATACTATCAGCGTTAGCGGTTTGGCTACCGGCAACTATATGGTTAAAATGTATACCGAAGATGGCATCATTACCAAAACTTTGGTTAAAGAATAATCATAGACAATCATAATCAATTACTAATATTAGCAAGATTACTATGTTCATATTGATGATTATCATTTTCGTGATAGGATACACGCTCATCGCCTTGGAGCATCCTTTGAAGATAAACAAGACCGCGACGGCATTGTTGCTGGGTGTTATGCTGTGGGTGTGCGCTGTCATTGGCGGTGCCGGTATTTTGGTTGATACCGCTCCGATGCAAGCCTATCTTACTTCGCACGAAGGTTCGACATTCATCGACTGGTTGACGAAATCACAGTTGATACATGCCTTAGGAGAAGTTTCTGAAATTCTCTTCTTCCTGCTTGCCGCCATGACTATCGTTGAAATCATTGATACGAACGGAGGTTTCAAAGTTATTACCGACAGAATTAAAAGTACCAATAAAGTAAAACTGCTTTGGATTTTATCTATACTGACGTTCTTCATGTCGGCAGTATTGGATAATTTAACCACGTCGATCGTGATGGTTGCCTTGCTGCGCAAGCTCATAGGCGACCGCCACGACCGGTGGTTTTATGCGGGTATGGTCATCCTTGCCGCCAATGCAGGTGGAGCTTGGTCGCCCATCGGTGATGTGACTACCATTATGTTGTGGATTGCAGGTGATGTTTCCGCCGCAAATATTATCCAGGCTACATTCCTGTCAAGTGCTGTTTCCATTATCGTGCCGTTGGTTGTTTTGTCATTTATGATGAAAGGCGAAGTGCAACGTCCGGAACTTTCCTCATCCAGCGAAAGTTTGCAGATTAATCCAATGCGTAGTACTTTGTTCTTGATTTTGGGAGTGAGCTGTCTGGTTTGCGTTCCCATCTTCAAAACCATCACCCACCTTCCTCCATACATTGGCATGTTGGGTGGCTTGAGCATCCTATGGATTACTTCCGAAATCGTTCATCGCAAGGATACGGAAGATATGAAGGACAAGTTTGCCATCTCTAATGTTATTACCCGAATCGATGTGCCCAGCATACTTTTCTTTTTGGGTATTTTGCTGGCTGTAAACGCCTTGGGAACTGTTGGACACCTCGGACTCTTAGCTAACAGTCTGGACACCATCCCAATGGCAGAACCGGGCAAATATTATGTCATCAATATTATTATTGGTATGTTGTCGTCAGTAGTCGACAATGTGCCGTTGGTGGCAGCAACTATGGGAATGTACGACTTTCCGATGGACCACTATTTTTGGACTTTCATCGCATACTGCGCTGGTACAGGTGGTAGTTTGCTGATTATTGGTTCCGCCGCAGGCGTTGCTGTCATGGGCATGGAAAAGATTGATTTTATTTGGTATCTGAAGCATATCAGTTGGATTGCCTTGTTAGGCTATTTGGCTGGTGCGGGAACTTTTATTCTTGAACAAGTCATCAGAGCTTTGTAAACCGTTTGAATTTTATGATAAAATAAAAAAGCTGACTTCGATGAAGTCAGCTTTTTTTTGTTTATCTGAAACTATTTGAATTAGTTTTCAGGCATGTAAGGGAAATTGGTACCGGGATAGTAGGCCTGGGTTCCCAATTGTTCCTCGATACGCATCAGCTGGTTGTATTTACAGATGCGGTCTGTACGGCTGGCAGAACCAGTCTTGATTTGGCCAGTTCCCAAAGCAACGGCGAGGTCGGCGATGGTCGTGTCTTCAGTTTCGCCGGAACGGTGTGACATAACTGCGGTATAACCGTTTTTGTGAGCCATCTGAACAGCACTGATAGTTTCGGTAAGGGTGCCAATCTGGTTTACCTTAATCAAGATAGAATTGGCAACACCATTGTTGATGCCTTGAGCCAAACGTTCAACATTGGTTACGAACAAGTCATCACCAACAAGTTGGATTTTTTCTCCGAGTTTCTCAGTCATCAGTTTCCAACCTTCCCAGTCATCTTCTGCCAAGCCGTCTTCGATGGAAACGATAGGATATTTTTCAACCCAATTAGCCCAGAAATCCACCATTTGAGCTGAAGTCAGCTTTTCGCCAGTGGATTTGTGGAGGTGGTATACATTTTCTTCAGGAATAAAGAATTCTGATGCGGCTGCGTCGAGGGCAATGCAAACGTCTTTGCCAGGTTCGTAGCCGGCATTCTTGATGGCCTGCAGAATAACTTCCAAGGCTTCTTCGTTTGATTTCAAATTGGGAGCAAAACCACCTTCGTCACCGACATTGGTTGAATAGCCGGCTTTTTTCAAAACTTTCTTCAGGTTGTGGAATACTTCAGCGCCCATGCGAAGACCTTCTGCAAAAGAAGTCGCTCCAACGGGCATAATCATAAATTCTTGAAAGTCAATACAGTTGTCGGCGTGAGAACCACCATTGAGGATGTTCATCATCGGGACAGGAAGGGTATTGCAGGTGCAGCCGCCAACGTAGCGGTACAACGGCATGCCGGCTTCCTGGGCAGCAGCTTTGGCGCAAGCTAAAGAAACACCTAAGATAGCGTTGGCGCCCAAATTAGACTTGTTTGGGGTGCCATCTAATTCAATCATGCGGGCATCAATTTCGCTTTGGTTTTCAACGAACATGCCTTTCAGTTCTTCGGCCAATACTTTGTTGACATTCTGAACGGCTTTCAGAACGCCTTTGCCCATATAAACAGCATCGTCATTATCTCGCAATTCGCAAGCTTCGTGGATGCCGGTGGATGCTCCTGAGGGAACAGCGGCGCGACCCATTGCGCCAGCAGCGGTATAAACGTCAACTTCTACGGTCGGATTTCCTCTTGAGTCGAGAATCTGACGACCCACAATTCCAATAATTTCACTCATAATTTCTTGAATTTTAATCTTTAAATTTATTATCTATTAGTATTTGTAGAAACCTTCACCGGTTTTGCGGCCGAGTAAACCAGCACGAACCATCTTTCTCAACAAGGGATGAGGACGATATTTGGGATCGCCGAATTCGTTGTAAAGGACTTCCATGATAGCAAGGTTAACGTCGTTGCCAATGAGGTCGGCAAGTGCGAGAGGACCCATGGGGTGATTTGCACCTAACATCATGCATTTGTCAATGTCTTCTGCGGAAGCGATGCCATCAGCCAAAATTCCTACAGCTTCATTAATCATTGGGATGAGGATGCGGTTGACTACAAAACCGGGAGCTTCGTTGACCAATACTGGAGTTTTGCCAATAGAGCTTGCCAAGTCAACGATTTGTTTGCAGACTTCTTCAGAAGTAACCTGGCCTTTGATAACTTCAACCAAAGCCATACGGTCTGCCGGATTGAAGAAGTGCATGCCGATGAATTGTGTGGGGCGGGTAGTGCAAGCCGCGATTTCAGTGATTGACAATGATGAAGAGTTGGTGGCAAAGATGGTTTCAGGTTTGCAAATCTTGTCGAGTTCTGTAAACACGTCTTTCTTGAGCTGCATATCTTCAACAGCGGCTTCGATAACGAGGTCCGCGTCAGCGAAAGCGGCATAATCGGTAGTCGTGGTGATGTTCTTCATAATGGCGTCGACAGCTTCTGGAGTCATCTTGCCTTTTTCTACTAATTTGGCATAACCTTTTGAAAATGAAGCTAATGCTTTGTCAAGACTGGCTTGAGTTCTACTTTTCATAACGACGGGCATCTTAGCTGCAAATGCTTTGACGATACCTTTTGCCATTGTACCTGTTCCAATAACACAAATTTTCATGATGATATTTTTTAGGTTGTTATTTGATGTGATTTTATTTGAATTCTTAAGCAAAAATGCAAGCATTTTTGCTGGATGATTTCAGAGGATTATTCGTTTTTGAATTCGGCATTTCTTTTGTTGAGGAATGCTTCCATGCCTTCTTTCTGGTCGCGGGTGGCGAAGCACTGGCCGAAAACTTTGTTTTCGTAGGCAATGGCAGCGTCAGCATCAAGGTCGTATTCGGCATTGATGCATTCTTTGGCATAGCGGACGGCGATAGGAGCCATGGCACAGATTTTGGCGGCCATCTTGTAGGCCGCTTCAAGAAGTTCTTCCTGTGTGTAAACGGCATTGACCAGGCCGATGCGAAGTGCTTCATCGGCTTTGATGGCCTTGCCGGAGTAAATCATTTCCTTGGCGTAGCCCATGCCTACAAGCTTAGCCAAACGATAGGTACCGGAAAAACCAGGGATGATGCCCAAGCCAACTTCTGGCTGACCAAAGCGGGCGTTGTCGGAGCAAATGCGAATGTCGCAGGCCATGGCCAACTCACAGCCACCACCCAGTGCAAAACCGTTGACAGCGGCGATGACGGGAATCGGCAATGTCTCAATGCGGCGGAAAACCCGGGCTCCTAAGCGCCCGAAAGTTTCACCTTCTTCGTCATTCAGATTGCACATCTCTGAAATGTCGGCTCCAGCAACAAAGGATTTTTCACCATCGCCAGTGATGACGAGCACTTTGATATTTTTGTCCAATTGATCGAGAAAACTGTCAATCTCTTTCAAAATGATGGAATTAAGGGCATTCAATGATTTCGGGGCGGAAATCGTCAGTGTGCAGACCGCATTTTCACTTTTGACTTTCAAGTAACTATATTCCATATTTAAACGATTTTAAAATAGATTTGCAAAGATACAAAAATTGTTGAATTGTTTTTATTGTTGAGTTGTTTAATTGTTTAATTGTTGAATTGTTTAATAGTTCTGCCTGAAGGGCAGTATTTAAGTAGCCGGTTGGCACCGACGAAGGAGGTGCTGGCGGCAATGTGACGGAGAGTTGGCGGTGTCTGAAAGACACCACAGTTAGTAACCGGGGACGAAGTCCTCGGTGGAGAGGCGTTGTGGCATCTGTTGTCTGAAAGACACCACAACAAGTAACCGGGGACGAAGTCCTCGGTGGGGAATGGCGTTGTTGGTATCTCTTGCCTGAAAGGCAATACCTATTCTCCTCTTTTCTTTGCAGCCCCAAAGAAAAGAGGCAAAAGAAAGGGGCAGCCGCTGAACAAGCCTTTGCTACAAATCGGGCAGTTGCAGGCTAAACGCAGAAACTCGCAGGCTCCACTGCGTTCCGCCTGCTCAAACAGTCTGCGTTCTTAACGCCCACACCCGCCACGATTTGTCACGCAAAGCGCTTGTAAGGCGGAGGATATAAATGGGATGTTGGAGGTGCTGGCGGCAATGTGACGATGAGTTGGCGGTGTCTGAAAGACACCACAACAAGTAACCGGGGACGAAGTCCTCGGTGGAGAGGCGATGCTTCTAAAATGAGAAACGAGAAGTGGTGGTCGTGTAGTCAATTTATGGACATGAAATTGTTGATATTTTATTTTCTTAACAATCAATTCTTTGCTTATTGCCCACTGAACATGGTTCGATTTTTTTATCTTGAAAACAAAATTTTACGCTAAAAAATTGTATCTTTGACGAAAATTTTAACTATGACGCAATTTACACACCTTCATGTACATACTTATTATTCTGTGCTCGATGGCATGTCGACAATTAAGGGTTTGGTGAACCGTTGCAACGAGTTGGGAATGAAATCCATGGCCATTACAGACCATGGTAACATGTTCGGCATCAAGGAGTTTTTTGATACTGTGGACAAGCAGAATGGAGCGGTTTTTAGTGAAATTTCTGATTTGGAAAAATCATTGAAAGAAGAATCGGATCTGGAAAAACAATCCGAAATCCAATCGAAAATTGCTGAAACGAAACAGAAACTTTTCAAACCGATTTTTGGTTGTGAAGCGTATGTGGCGAAGGTGACAAAAAGTAACCCAGACGGCGATCACAAAGTCTGCACGGGTAAGGAAAACGGCTATGGTCATCACTTGATATTGTTGGCGAAAAACGAAGTGGGTTACCATAACTTGTGTAAGATTATTTCCGCCGCATGGATGGAAGGATATCATTACAGACCACGTATCGACCATCAATTGTTGGAAGAATATCACGAGGGAATTATCGTTTGTTCCGCCTGCCTTGCCGGAGAGGTGCCTAAAGCCATCAGCAATGGCGATTATGAAAAGGCAAAGGAAATAGCGTTGTGGTACAAGAATCTTTTTGGAGAAGATTATTATCTTGAAATACAACGACACCAAACGAATAAACCCGGTGGCGATACCAGCGTTTATGAGCAGCAGAAGGTGGTGAATGCCCACGTTGTGGAACTGGCTCGCGAAATTGGCGTGAAAGTCGTTGCCACCAACGATGTGCACTTCGTTTTGGAAGAACATGGTGAAGCTCACGACCATTTGATTTGCGTTAGCACGGGCGCGAAAATTTCAGATATCGACCGCTTGCACTATACCAAGCAGGAATGGTTGAAGTCGCCAGAAGAGATGGCTGCCATTTTTGAAGATATTCCAGAAGCGCTTGCCAATACTCAGGAAATTGTCGATAAAGTGGAGTTTTATAAGCTGAAACATGAGCCGATTATGCCCATGTTCGACATTCCTGTGGATTTTGGTACGGTTGAGCAGTATAAAGAACGCTTTACAGAGGAAGACCTTGAGAATTCCTTTGGCGGCGGGAAAGAAGGTAAAGCCAAAATCGCGAAACTGGGTGGCGTTGACCGCGCCTACCGTATTAAACTGGAGTCTGATTATCTTCGAAAACTGACGCTTGACGGCGCTTACCAACGTTATGGCAATCCTGTTCCGGAAGACATTATGGAACGCATCGATTTCGAGTTGGGAGTTATGCACAATATGGGTTTCCCCGGCTACTTTTTAATTGTGCAGGACTTTATCGCCGCCGCCCGTGGCATGGGCGTCTCGGTTGGTCCAGGTCGTGGATCCGCAGCCGGCTCTGTTGTCGCCTACTGCTTGAAAATCACCGATGTAGATCCTCTAAAGTATGATTTGCTGTTCGAGCGTTTCTTGAACCCTGACCGTATATCACTACCCGATATTGATGTGGATTTCGATGATGAGGGTCGTGGCAAAGTGTTGGACTGGGTGTCGCAGAAATATGGCCGCGAGCGGGTGGCCCACATCATCACCTACGGTACAATGGCGACGAAGTCAAGTATTAAGGATGTGGCGCGTGTGGAGGATTTGCCGCTGGCAGAATCCAACCGTCTCGCAAATCTCGTGCCTCAGAAATTTCCAGAAGATCCGAAAACAAAAAAAGCCCCAAAGGTCAATTTGGATACTTGCTTGAAGCTGGTGCCGGAATTGAAAAGTGCCTACGAGTCGGGAAGTGAACAGGTCCGCAATGTGTTGCAATATGCCAAGGAATTGGAAGGTACGGTGCGTCAAATCGGGGTTCATGCTTGCGGTGTTATCATTGGCGCCGACGACTTGACAAAGTTTGCTCCTTTGGCAACCATCGAAAATAAAAACACAGGAGAAAAGGAAATCGTTACCCAATATGAAGGTTCTGTCGTTGAAGATGTCGGTTTGATAAAAATGGACTTCCTCGGTCTGAAGACACTTTCCATTATCAAAGAAACTTTGCGACTGATCAAGGAATCGAAAGGAGAAGATGTGGATATCGACCATGTTTCACTGGAAGATCCTGAAACATTCAAACTCTACTGCGAAGGCGATACGGTGGCGACTTTCCAGTTTGAATCTCCTGGCATGCAAAAGAGTTTGAAAGAGTTGCGGCCGACAACTTTCGAAGACTTGATTGCCATGAATGCCCTCTATCGTCCAGGACCTATGGATTATATTCCATCATTTATCAAAAGAAAGCACGGCGACGAGGAAATCAAATACGACATTCCAATTATGGAACGCTATTTGAAAGATACCTACGGCATTACAGTCTACCAGGAACAGGTGATGTTGCTGTCTCGTTTGCTTTCAAATTTTACCCGTGGCGAATCCGACACTTTGCGCAAGGCAATGGGTAAGAAACAAAAAGATAAGCTGGATAAGTTGAAACCGGAATTCATTTCCAGAGGCAAAGCCAATGGTCATGATGAAAAAGTGCTGGAGAAAATTTGGGCCGACTGGGAAAAATTTGCTTCGTATGCGTTCAACAAATCACACGCGACCTGCTATTCTTGGGTGGCATTCCAGACCGCCTATCTCAAAGCCCATTATATGGCTGAATTTATGGCTGCGAACTTGACCAACGAAATTACCAGCCTCGAAAAAATAAGTGTTTACATTGAGGATGTGCAAAAGCACGGAATCAAGGTGCTGGGACCCGATATTAATGAATCAGAAGCGGCTTTCAGTGTTAATAAGGACGGAAATATCCGTTTCGGCCTGGCTGCATTGAAAAATGTGGGCAGCAGTGCCGTTGATGGTATCGTGGCGGAAAGAACAGCTAACGGACCTTTCAAGAACTTTTATGATTTTATGAGCCGTGTGGATTTACGCAGCTGTAGTCGGCGTTTGCTTGAATCCTTGGCTCAAGGTGGGGCATTTGACAGTTTCGATGGGCTGAATCGTGCCCAGCTGCTAACTCCCGATAGTAACAATCGCAACTATATCGAAAAGATGATTGCTTACGTTGATCACGAACAGAGAAACCAGGGGCAATTCTCGATTTTCGGAGAAAGCGAGGAAAGTGCCAAAGAGTTGGTTCCTGAGCCCCCGAAGTGCGAACCTTGGAATCCAATTCATAAGGCATCTGTTGAAAAAGAAGTGGCTGGCTTTTATATTACAGGTCATCCTCTGGATACTTATAAGCACATCATTGATAATTTTACTACAGCGAAATTGGAGGATTTCAAAGATCCTGAATTCTTTGCCAAACATTCGGGAAGGGATGTCTCCTTTGCGGCTATGGTCGTCAAAGTGGATCATGCAACGACAAAAACGGGAAAACCTATGGGCGTTGTGACATTTGAAGATTATAATTCTTCATGGGTATGGCGACTTTTTAGCGAGGACTTCACGAAATACGAGCATCTTTTCCAAGAAGGAAGTTTCGTTTTTGTCAAAATGAAAATTGATGAGCGTTATATGGGGAAGGGTTATGACGGACCGAAATTTTATAATCAGAAGCCACTTTCATTATGCTATTTGGCAGACGCGTATGATCATCTGTGCAATTCGGTGACACTGGAGATGAGTGTCAATGATGTCTCTATTTCTTCGGCATATTTGATTAAAGAAGCTATTGAAAAATCACAGGAACAGGCTAAAGTTCCGTTCTTTGTCAAGATTTTCGATGGGAATGAAAAATATAGCACGGCCTTTGGCAATGTTTCGTTAAAAATTAATGCGGAAGCATTTATGGCAGCGTTGCATTTGCCCTTTGATTATAAGATTAAGTTGAAATAGTATGACGGAGAAGGTGTCGATAATCGGTTCTGGCAACATTGCTCATTGGATGGCCTATGCTATCACATGCCAGGGAATGAAATTGCAGCAAGTCTTTAGCCGACAGATGGAGCATGCGGAGTCGCTTGCCCAAAAGTATAAAGCTTCTGCCATTGATGATTTGTCGCAATTGGATTCCAGTGCCGATTTGTACATCTTTTCAATCAAGGATGACAGTTTGGAGGATGTCTTGAAGCTGTTGCCTTTCAAATTGTCTCTTGCAGTACATACTGCTGGCGCCTTATCTGTTTCATTGCTAAAAGATTATGCGGAAAACTATGGCATTGTCTATCCTTGTCAAAGCTTGAATAAAGGAATGGATTTTGAAGGCGTTGAGGTTCCCTTGTGTGTGGAAGGAAATAATGCTGAAACACTGGGAAAATTGATGGAATTTGCATCGAGAATCAGTCCGTTGGCCAAGGCCGTGAATGAACAACAGCGCTTTGTACTACACCGTGCTGCCATTTTCGGCTGTAATTTTACCAATGTGATGTATGGTATTGCTCACGATTTGATGGAAGAGGGTAGTGTGGACTGGCAATTGCTTATCCCTTTGTTGCAGAATACTTTGGATAAGGTTAAAACCAATAATCCGCACGACGTGCAGACGGGACCAGCCCACCGTCACGATGAAAATGTCGTGCGTTTTCACGAAAAAGCTCTCAAGGATGATAAGATAAAGGAAATCTACCGATTGTTAAGTGACTATATAGGGCAAGGTAGGTGATGAATTTTTTTATTTATGCCCAAAAGATTTTTTTTGTAATTTTGCACTCTTAAAAAGTGTTAAAATAATGAAGCCTTTACGAGAGAAACTGTCTAAATATACATTGCCGCAACAATTCAAAGAGCAGGGCGTTTACCCTTATTTTACACCGATATCTTCCGAGCAAAATACAGAAGTCGTTGTGAATGGGAAAAAGGTGTTGATGTTTGGCTCTAATTCGTATTTGGGACTGACAAACCATCCCAAAATCAAGGAAGCGGCAAAGGCGGCCATCGACAAATATGGTTCAGGTTGCGCAGGTTCCCCGTTTTTGAATGGCACTTTGGACATTCATATTCAGTTACAGAATGAACTGGCTGAATTTATGGGGAAGGATGAAGTAATGTTGTTTTCGGCAGGTTTTCAGGCTAATTCTGGAGTTATTCCTTGTGTGACAGGTCGTAATGATTTGGTTCTGTTTGATGAACGCGACCATGCATCCATTATTGAAGGTAAGCAGTTGACTTTTGCCAATACATTCAAGTACAAACACAACAATATGGAGGATCTGGAACGTCTTCTGCGGAAATATCCGGTGGAATTGCCAAAATTGGTGGTCACCGATGGCGTTTTCTCAATGGAAGGAGATGTTGCCCCGATTCCGGAATTGGTGAGGATTTGCGACAAATACCAGGCGACCTTGATGGTTGACGAAGCTCACGGTTTGGGAGTCTTCGGCCGCGAGGGTAGGGGCGTTTGTGACCATTTCAACCTTTTGCCGAAAGCGGATCTTGTGATGGGAACGTTCTCTAAATCCTTGGCATCTGTAGGAGGTTTCATCGCTGCCGACAAGGAAACGGCAAACTATATGAAGCACAACGTGCGTCCATATATTTTTACGGCATCGATTTCGCCAGCATCTACCGCTTCGGCTTTGGCGGCATTACATATCATGCGAGCCGAACCTGAAAGACAGCAGGCGTTGTGGGACATTACACATTATGCGATGCAGGCATTTCGCCAGTTGGGGTTTGAAATCGGCAATACGGAAACTCCTATTATTCCTTTATTTGTCCGCGATAATGAAAAGACTTTCGGTATCACTCACGAATTGTTGGAAAAAGGAGTGTTTGTAAGCCCTGTCGTTGCTCCAGCTGTGCCATCTGAAGATACGCTCATTCGTATGGCGATGATGGCAACGCATACCAAGGCTCAGGTGGATTACGCTGTCGATACGATATACAAGTGTTTCAAAGCCAACGAAGTGTTGTGATTTGAAAGTTCGCTTTTACTTGCTTTTCTATTGCTGATTGTTTTCAGCAATTTTATTGCTTTTCAACGAGTCTATCAAAGAATTGCTTATCATTACAATTTTAAATACACACAATTATATTCTCATTCCACTCCAAGTTTTGAGGACGACAATGTGTTTGAGGTGAAAATGCCACTAAAGCAAAACCAAGAATTATCTTACGAAACCAATGGCCCCAAAGACATAAATCTGCCCAAAAATCTGCCCAAAAATCTGCTTGTATAATCCGAATTAGATAATGCTATTTTGCAAATCCTTGCCGTAAATCCGAAAACGACTTATACGGAATTATCTATACAACTGAATGTGGCAAAAGAAACCATTCGCGTTCATATTAAGAAACTACAAGAAAAAGGACTTATAACTCGGATGGGATCCAATAAAAATGGCTACCTGACTTTGACAACCTTAATGCGATTTGTTTGTAATATTATAATATTCAACGTTTAAGAAAAAGTTTCGGGTAACTTGGATGACGCGTAGTCAAAGTCAGGGAAAAAAACTCAATTTTTCAACACCTGTTCGCGATTTTTATCTACGTTTGTAGTGTTTTTGCACTTGCTAGTTGAATCTGCAGATTTGCAAATTATGATTGTACTAACAATATTTTTTTTATTTTTGCAAACATAAATAAGTATTAACGAAAAAGCAATACATGGTAGAGTAGAATAAACACATTACATATTACAAAAAGCGTTAAGCTTTAGTCTTGTCTTTCGAAACTTAGGAACTTTCAAATGCTATCAAGAGCTAAAGAATAACGTCCGCGTGCTGCGTGGACTTATTTTTATTTGATAGCAGGGTTTCCTAAGGCCTCGAAAGACAAATAAAATGAGTTCACGTTTTTTTTTGTTGTCTTTTATACCAGATAAGTTCATGTCTGAAGATAAAAAACTAAAAGATGTCCGCTCGTTAACATCATAGGTTTGAGAAATATCATTGCGAGATATATCTTGATAGGATTAATTGCCATCGGTCAATTCATTTTCTTCAAACATTTCATATTCAACAATTAGCCAATGCAAACGACAATCATTATTCCTTGCTACAATGAAGCTTCCAGAATGAAAAAAGAAGAATTCATTCGTTTTGCATCCGAACACCCTCAGATAGATTTTCTTTTTGTAAATGATGGAAGTACTGACAATACATTATTCGTTTTGCAACAGCTTTCTGAAAAGTATGAACATCTTCATTATTTGAATGTTCAGCCAAACGGAGGAAAAGCAGAAGCTGTTCGAAAAGGTATGATGTACGCCGCACAAAACCATTTTTCGGATTTTATTGGATTTTGGGATGCAGATCTTGCAACACCATTATTTGAAATCGAAAATTTTGTTCACAACATTCAACGAAAAGATTTCGATATCGTAACGGGACTACGCTTAATGCGACTTGGGGCAGACGTGAAACGAAAATCATCTCGTCATTACCTCGGACGTTGCTTTGCCACCACTGCGGCTATAGCTCTTAAACTTCCCGTTTATGACACCCAATGTGGCGCCAAACTTTATAAAACATCCATAGTCCCAACTCTTTTTTCAGAACCATTTATCACCCGCTGGTTATTTGATGTAGAATTGTTAGCACGATACAAAAAAGCCTTTGGCATAGAACAAACAATTAATAAAATTTACGAATATCCTGTATTGGCATGGGAAGACGTAAATGGTTCGCAAGTGAAGACAAAAGACTTCTTCAAAGCACCCTATGAACTATGGAAAATCATTAGAAAATATAAATAATTAAACCGAGAACCTATGAAATCAGCATCAATTTATGAAAAACCTTTAGATAAACAATTTTATTGGCATATTGCGTTTTACATATTGGCGAGTATTGTTTTGTTATCATTAATTATAACTTCAACAAAAATAGGAATCACAGGAGATGAATTTATTGACGGAGCTAATGGAAAGTATGCCTTGGAATATTATACCGAAGGAGATACTACTTTTGCAAATTATTCGCAAATACAAGAATTAAAAATACCTTTTCATCAAAAATATTACGGTGTTGGTTATGAAATCATTCCTGCTGTCTTTTTAAAATATTTTCACTTGTCTCCAGCAAATGAATACCCATTTAGGCACTTATTATGTGCCTTATTCGGCTTTTTATTTTTTCTTTTCACAGCTTTAACAGCCCAAAAACTATCAGATTGGCGAGGGGGAACGATAGCATTGTTACTCATTACTTTAACCCCTGTGGTCTTTGGTCTATCATTCTTCGCGACCAAAGACATACCCTTTGCCGCCGGATTTGCCATCGCCAATTACGCCTTTATTTCCATTTTCCAACATTTACCTAAATTTAGAATCATAGACATAATATTGGCAATTATTGGTATAGCTATGGCTGTCAGCATCCGCATAGGGGGAATGCTTCTTGCTCTATACCTTGTTGTGATATTTATATTCTATCTTATTTTTAACAAACCTACTCGCCAACTTGTTTTTTCAAATCAAAATCATCTCATATTAAAATCCTTAGGTATTGGCACAGGAATTGTATTCTTCGGATGCTTATTGGGGCTGTCATTTTATCCTAATTTCTTTTATGAAGGGCCATTTAATCATATTCACAATGCTTTAACCTTAGTATCAAAATTCCCACAACGAATTCCTATGCTCTGGGAAGGAAAACCCATTGATTCTTTAAATTTACCTGATAACTACCTACTTAAAAGCTTTTTATACACTATTCCATTATTCATTTTCGCCAGTCTCCTGCTATTTTTAGTCAACATTATGAGTGTTTGGAAAAAATACGATAAGGCTGCCATTATTTATTTATTATTCACCATTTTACTCCCCATTATTATGATATTAAAATCCGATTCCAATATTTATAATGGGTGGAGGCACGAAACATTTATCTATTCTGGTGTCGTTATTATCGCATCAATTGGCCTATTGGAAACGTGGAATTGGTTTGCTGAAAAGAAATGGGGGAAATGGTGGAATATTGCATTCCCTCTAATATTAGTTGGAGTATTATCCCCCACATTTATATGGATGGTTCGCAATAACAAATATTGCTATTCATATTATAACAGTTTAGTTGCGAACCCATATCTTAAATATGATATTGATTATTTTGAAACAGCACAAACTGTATGTTTAGATTGGCTACTAAAAAATGAACTATCCGACAATCACGACAAATGTCTTATTGGATGCAAGAATTATAATGCGGTTAAATATTATAAAACCTTAGAATTATCCACAGATTCTGTCTTTCAAACAAGTTATAAAGGTTTTGCCGAATCCGATTGTGATTATTCTATTTTATCCATTCAATTTTTAACCAAGAAATACATCAAAAATTTCTTCCCGCCCAAAGGCACCATCCACGTTGAATATGTGGATGGAAATCCAATTTGTGCTGTTGTCAAGCGCAACAAGTTGGATTCGAAGGGTATTAAGTTAGTACGAGAAGGAAAATTTGCGGAAGGAATGCAGTTACTCGACTCGGCTTACCAATTTGATCCCAACAATTTCGGCATCTGGTTTTGGATGGGATATGGCAATTACCAAATTGGCAAATATGAACAATCCATTACCTTTATGGATAAGGCATTGGCTTTCGACCCGAATGAAGATCAACTCAGAATTGGCAACGAATATAAAGGATTGTCTCTGCACGCGCTAAAACGCTATAAAGAAGCTATTCCAGCCTTACAAACAGCTGAAAGAATGTCCAAAGACGCCAATGAACAAAGTTTTATAAGAGCAAATATCGGATTGGCTTATTACAATGAAAAGGACTATGCCAACGCAATTCCTTACCTTCAAGCCTGCCTCAACCAATATCCCCAGTTAAATGGGGCATTGCAAGAATGCATTGCCTTGAAAAAATAATATTCCAAAGCAATCTAAAAATACACGATTTTCCACATAACAGAATTTTTATTATCTTTGATCCAAAGAAAATTTTATTCTTTACCAACTATCCTAAAATTCAAAATTATTATGTAGTTTTGCAAGTTAGAATATATATCATACTTTTGATATAAAATGAAAGTCGTCATTTAGTTGGCGAATACGGTAAAAGAATATGAATACGCAAGATATAATAAAACTCATAGAGCAAGGCGAAGGTGTTTCCGTGGAATTTAAAACTGCGAAACACAGTCTTCCTAACAATCTTTTTGAGACTGTTTGCGCATTCTTAAACCACAACGGCGGTCATATCTTGTTAGGCGTTAAGGATGATGGAACTATTGAAGGCATTCCTTCTGATAACGTTGCTGAAATGTGCAAGGAATTGTCAAACCTAAGCAATAATCCTAATAAAATCGACCCGCCTTTTTTACTTCAACCGCAAGAATTTGATATAAAAGGCAAAAATGTCATTTACATTTTTGTTCCTTCAAGTTCACAAGTGCATAAAACTTGTGGAAAAGTGTATGACAGAAGTAGCGATGGTGATTTCGTTCTGAAAAGCCATACGAAAATCTCAGAACTATATCTGAAAAAAAACAATTTCTACAGCGAAAACATCATATATCCTTATCTTTACGAAGAACATTTCAAGCCAGGCCTACTTAATAAGGTGAGAAACTTGATACATAGTTTTCATCCAGGACATCCATGGCTGGATTTGTCAGATAGCGAATTTTACAAGGCTGCTGGTTTATACAGATATGATACTACAAACCACGTAGAAGGCTTTACCCTTGCCGCACTGCTGCTGTTTGGGAAGGATGAAATCATTCATAGTACATTGCCCTATTACCGAATAGAAGCCATTGTGCGGAAAGAAAATTTGGAGCGATACGATGACCGTATTACGGTAATGTGCAACTTGATTGACGCCCACGAACAATTGATGGAGTTTATCCGAAAACATTTGCCAGATACTTTCTACATGGAAAAGGATCAGCGCATCTCCATTAGGGAAAAGCTGTTTAGGGAAATCGTCGCAAACTTGTTGATACATAGAGAGTATTTGAATCCTTCCGTCTCAATGATCACCATCGAAAAGGACAAAGTTTTGGCAGTCAATGCAAATAAACCACTACATTACGAAAATTTTGAAACCTATAAATACCAATCCTTCCCTAAAAATCCGACTATTGCACTGTTTTTTGTTCAAATAGGACGTGCTGAATTTTTGGGAACAGGCATTCGCAACATTGTCAAATACTCAAAAGCTTACGCCCATTCCACTCCAATCTTTGAGGACGACAATATGTTTGAAGTGAAGATACCGCTTGTTGATGGGGAACAAGTAGGGGAACAAGTAAGGGAACAAGTAAGGGAACAAGTAACGATAATAGAAACAGAATGTGTCATACGGTTGCTGTCTGTGATTTCTAAAGAACATTCAATCAGTGAACTGATGACTTTATTACAATTGTCTGGAAGACGGAATTTTATTGAAAAATACATTTCTCCAGCCCTCAAAGATGGCTTGATAGAAATGTCTCAGCCCGACAGTCCCAATAGTCCTACGCAAAAATATCGGCTTACTACCAGAGGGGAACAAGTAAAGGAACAAGTAGGGGAACAAGTAAGGGAACAAGTAGAGGAACAAGTAGGGGAGCAAGTAACGATAATAGAAACAGAATGTGTCATACGATTGTTGTCTGTGATTTCTAAAGAACATTCAACTAACGAACTGATGACTTTATTACAATTGTCTGGAAGACGGAATTTTATCGAAAAATACATTTCTCCAGCCCTCAAAGATGGGTTGATAGAAATGTCTCAGCCTGACAGTCCCAATAGTCCTACGCAAAAATATCGGCTTACGGCTAAGGGGAAACAAATTCAGCAAATAATACTCAACAATGAATAAACGGGAAGAGATTTTGAATTTGACATACAAATCCCTTACCTACAAGCTTGCCTCAACCAATATCCCCAGTTAAATGGGGCATTGCAAGAATGCATTGCCTTGAAAAAATAATATTCCAAAGCAATCTAAAAATACACGATTTTCCACATAGCAGAATTTTTATTATCTTTGCAGTTTATATTTAGGTTAAAAAAACATAAAAGAACGAAGCAAAAAGCAGTCTCGCAATGATAGAAAAATTCAAGTTACTACTCCAAAAATATCGCAATTTCATTCTGTATTGCTGTATTGGTGTGATTAATACGGGAGTGGATTTCGGCGTGTTTGCATTGTTGGATTGGGCAGGGCTCTATTACATCATAGCTCACGTCATCAGCTATCATTGCGGCATTTTTTGCAGTTTTTTCCTTAACAGGTATTATAATTTTAAGGTTAAGGACAAACCCGTGCATCGTTTTTTGTCTTTTTACGCTTCCAGTTTAGTGGCCATGGCTCTTAGCGCCGGACTACTATATCTATTTGTCACGGCATTTGGCTTGCCACACCTACTTGGTAAATTATTTGCCACCGCACTTATTGTCATTTGCCAATTCCTCTTTGTTAAATACTTTACCTTTAAAAAATAACAACATGCTCCTATCCGTAATTGTTCCTTGCTATAATGAAGAACTCGTGGTCCGCGAATCATATAGGCGGCTTACAGATGTTTTGCGTCAAACCAACATGGACTACGAATTGATATTTATCAATGATGGAAGCAAAGATCAAACGTTTTCTATATTAAAGGAACTATCCCAAAGTGACACTGCCGTCAAAATCATCAATTTTGCCAGAAATTTCGGACACCAATGTGCCGTCACGGCCGGCATCAATAATTGCAAAGGAGACCTTGCCGTCATCATTGATTCCGACTTGCAAGATCCCCCTGAAGTTATTTTGGATATGCTGGAGATTCAAAAGCGAGAAGATGCTAATGTGGTTTATGGCGTACGTAAAAAACGAGATGGCGAAACTTGGTTCAAGTTGGTAACGGCAAAATACTTCTATCGCACCTTGAACAAATTGTCAGAAGTCCATTTCCCCGTTGACACAGGCGATTTCCGTATGATTGACCGCAATATCATTGATTTGTTCAATAGTTTACATGAAAAAAACAAATACATTCGGGGGCTTATCAGTTGGATGGGATATAAACAAGTTCCTTGTTATTATGATAGAAAGGAACGTTTCGCTGGTGAAACACATTATCCACTGAAAAAAATGCTTAAGTTTGCCCTTACAGGTTTGCTTGGCTTTTCAAAAAAGCCACTTAAACTTGCATCTGCACTGGGCATTTTGTTTGTCACATTGAGTGTTTTATGTGCCATTATCCTGTTAATTATCAAATTGTGTAATCCTGATTTTGTCGTCGGCTTAGGAAATATCGCACTACTCATTTCGTTTATTGGAGGATTGCAATTTATCACAATTGGTATCATTGGCGAATATTTGGCCAATATGTTTGATGAAGCCAAAGACAGACCTGAATATATCATTAAAAACAAAGTTAATTTTTAATAACGCCTAAAATGAATAACTTTTTCAAAGAAAACAAAAAAAATCCGTGGTTTTGGGCATTTACTATTTTAAGCATAGTTCTCTTATTCGCAATGCCAATATTAAGTCTTGATGCCGGCAATAGTGGCGATGAAGACGGGTTCCAATGGCCATATGCTGAACAGATTTATAATTACTATGCCTCTGGCGGCCAAGATACCACCTGCCTGCAAAATGATGATATGGGTATGCATGGTGGTTTTTTTGACCAAATGACATACGCTTTCGTGAAATGGTTCAATATAGATGATTACAGTCAGTTCAGACATATCTGCAATGCTTTGTTCGGATGGATTGGCATTCTTTTTGCAGGACTTTTAGCATACAAACTCATTGGTTGGAGAGCTGCGGTTTTCACACTATTATTGATGTTTTTTTCGCCGCGCTATCTTGGGAACGCATTCAACAATCCAAAAGACTTAATTTTTGCCTCTACAATGATGGCAAGCATATACTATGTCGCATGCTTGATAAAAGAGTATCCCAAACCTAAAATATCCACATCGATCAAGCTTTCTGTATTCGCAGCTTTAGCTATTGTATCTCGTTTTGCTGGATACTTGTTATTTGCCTACTTAGTACTTTTCCTCATTATTTACCACATTAGATTAAATAAGAAAAATAGTCTAAAAAAAGAAAATGCTAAAACCATTGGTAGATATATTCTTTATGTAACTGGCATAGGAATAGTAACCTTTGGTATAAGTATCGCATTATGGCCTTATATCATGTCTTCACCCATAAAGACTACGATGAAGATATTTACCGAGATGTCTCAATATACTATTTCTCTCCGCCAGCTCTTCGAGGGTACTTTGCAGTGGTCCGACGCACTTCCGTGGTACTACACCCCAAAATATATTTTGATGACTATTCCTATCGCCGTGATAGTCGGATTGCTACTATTTTTCATTTTCTGCTGGCGCAAAAAGGAAGACCGCTTCTGGGCATTTGTCGTGTTCTTCACATTCTTCTTCCCCGTGTTCTGGATTGTCTATACCCACGCCAATGTTTATGGCGGCTGGCGTCATGCGATGTTCGCCTACCCTCCTATGGTCGTGGCCGCAGGTTGGGGTTTCGATGCCCTTTTGAAATGGGTGGAAGAAAAGTGGATGGTGGAAAATAAAGAAATGAGAACTGAGATTTGTGATTAGGGGTATGAGTGAGTTGTGAAGTTGTGCACCCTTCTAGGCAGGGCGGTTGCCAAAGCACTCAAAATTAAAAAGGAGTCTTATCGCCGAGATAACATAAAATATTGTTATCCAAATAGATGGATTGTAATTTCTGCATTTTTTCAGTCGAAACATCGCCGCCTGTGGCGTAATCGTAGCTTAAGCCCAATTGCTCCCATTTGGTTTGTCCCAAACGATGAAATGGCAATAAGTTTATTTCATACAATCCATTTTCTTTCATGAAGTCAATAGTTTTCAACGCATTGTCTTCCGAGTCGTTGTATTCTCCAATGATGGGCGTGCGTAATACCAATCGGCCATTCCACCGACTTGTTTTTAGTGTGGCAATATTGTTAAGGATGAGATTGTTGGAAACTCCAGTTCCTGCTTTATGCTGTGTGTCATCCATGTTCTTTACATCAATGAAAGCGAAATCCACAAGTGGCATGATATCTAAAAAAGTACTTTGTGGTATGTACGCTGATGTCTCTATGGCTGTGTGAATTTGCATTTTCTTGCAGGCTTGTAGCACGGCTTTCAAAAATTGCGGTTGTAACATCGGGTCACCGCCGCTGAAAGTGACGCCGCCATCATTGCCCCAATGGCAAAAGTCTCGGCGCAAAATCGTCATCACGTCTTCTACGGAATATTCCTTGCCGCAGACACGCAAAGCATTGGCAGCGCACGTTTGGGTACACTCGAAAGTAGTACACTCTTGACAAATATCCCATGAGACTTGTGGACCATCCTCGTTGAATGTCAGTGAGTTGTGGGTGCATTTGTTTTCACAGGCACGGCAGCCCGACGACCATTTGCAAACACGCCCGGCAAACATCAGGTGCGCCTTCAAAGCAAAATTTTCAGGATTGGAACACCATCGGCAACGCAACGGACAACCAGCGAAGAATATTGTCGTCCTACAACCCGGTCCATCATGAACCGAAAAGGCTTGTACGTCAAAAATTATTCCCTTTGGCGCCATAAATGTTAATTGTTGAAAACGAAAAAAATGTAACTAAAACGCTTTCATCTCTCATCTCTCATTTCAAAGTATTCGCAAGATCCAGCACCGCAAGAGGCGTATGCCCAATTGGGCTTTTCGAAACCTTCGCAGGTGCCTAAACCATGGCTGTCGGGATCTTTGAAGTGAGTACAGCAACCACATTTGGGAGCCATCACGAATTTGGGACAAGCATCGCTGCCTTTGCCATCAATCGGCAACATCATTTTGGTCAGTGCGCACATGCCCTTTTCACAATCCAGATAAGTATAATTTTTGCAATCTATATGTTTCATTATGAAAGTTTTTCAATGGGTTATTAGTTGTCGTATTCGGTTCTGTAAATAACTTCGTCTTGGATGGGTTTTCCGATTTCGCACCAATATTGGGTGAATCCTGCCACACGCACCATCAGGTCTCTATAATTTTCAGGTTTGGCTTGTGCCGCCCGTAAAGTGTTAGAATCCACAATGTTGAATTGGACGTGGAAGCCTCCTTTGCGCATATAGGAACGAACGATGTCGAGCAGTTTTCGAGTGCCTTGAATGCCTTTTACGGCAGATGGGTGAAGTTTGAGGTTCATCTGAGCATTCTGCTGTGTGCCGTGATCGTATACTGTTGCCGACTGGAAGATGGCGTAGATGCCGTTCTTGTCGGTGCCTGCCGCTGCGGAAACGGAACCATCGGAGTAGGTCGTGCCGGCCAAACGGCCTGCGGCATCAGCCAAAGTGACAAAACCTTGTGGACCATGTGTTGAAACTGAAATCTGGCACATGTAAAGTGGCTTGCCATAATAGGATTCGTATGAACGTGTCAAGTCAAACATGGTGTCTTCATACCATTTTAAGAATTGGTCAGCTTCCCAATCGGCATTGCCGAATTTCGGCGCATTGATACAGTCGGCGAAAATTTGTTCGTATTTGCCGGCCAAGTCTGTGGCTTCACGAAAATCGGGTGAGAAAACACCGGTTTCGTAAGAAGTCTTGAAACCGAAGTTATGCAACATCGCATCTAACATTTCCTCCAATGTGTATTTCTTGTCTTTGAAAACATTCTTGTACAACGATGCCAAAGAATTAATGAAGGTAATGGTGCCACATGATTCGAAATTGATGGTGGCGTTGTAGCGTCCACCCATCATGCCGAGGTCGCGGCCCTTGGTGAAGCAGTCGGGCTTTAATAATGAATTAACAATGGGCATACAGTGCTTGCGCCAGATGTCCATCTGCAAATTGTTGACTTTGTTCAGTGCGTTGATGATCATTTTGAGATAGTTAACCCATTCATTTTGAATGGTTTCCAAACTATCAAGCTCTTTGTTGTGGGCTGGTAGAATCTGACGTTTCATACGATGGTCGTAGCCATTGGTGAGCACCAATTCAAGAACTTTGGGCAGCCCGACGAAGTGAACGCCGGAACCGGCCGTTGGTCCAGCTCCACCAGGAATCCAGTAGGTTTTGCCATTGTAGTTGAGCGGCAGGAAGCATCCTGGAGATGATTCGAGACAGCCTCCCAAGCACCAGGCGCGTGCGTCCTGCAGATTCATGCCTTCCGGACCGTAATTCAACATCATGAAATTAATGCCGTCTTGATTGTTCATCCATGCAGGATAACCCATGCCGAGTTTTGTGCAGGATGCCGCCTTCATCAGAAAGTCTTCAGGAGTTTTTTCGTCATAAAGGATAGACAAGGTCGGTTGTGTTGTTCGGCAGCGCATGCCAGCTTCAATAATCAGATATTCCAGTGGAGTAACGGCAGTCAGGCCATCGCGGTTGAGGCCGCCCAGTGACAGGTTGTTGAAAGTGTTGCCCGACAACACGCCACCCGTTACACCCGCTGATGCGAAACATTCAATGCTGGTTATCTTAATGCGGTAGAATTCAAGCAGTTCTATAACTTCTTCTTCTGTGGTAATGCCGTCGGCAATGTCTTTTTCGTAGAATGGTTGAAGCACTTGACCCAAACGGCCGATAGACTGTCCTGATTGTGGATCTTCGTTGACAACACCGTAATGGCAGCAAAGTGTCAGCTGCAAAGCTTGACGGAAGGTGGAGGGAGCCTTGTGTGCGATGTGAGACATCACGGCTTCTATATCTTCGTAATTTTTCTTGAAAGCAGGATCCGTTTCAATGCTGGCAAGATAGTGTGCGCGGTCTGCGTAATTCTGACACCATTTGCTCATTCCCTGGGCCAAAATCTTCATGGCAACATAGTAGTATCCGCGACCCATGCCGAGAATACCGTCGCTGTCGGCTTCGCCCATCGTTTCTGTAATGCGTTGATTGCAAAGTTCGATGATGCCGTCCCACCCGTATTGCAGAGGAAGATAGTAGTTCATCACTTCGCGACCTTGCGGAATGCAGTAGGAGTCGAACATGCAAAGCACAGACTCCATGATGTTTTGTTCCAACGCGTAATCGGGTGTGTATTGGGCATATTTGTTACTCAGCTCTTCCACTGAATTGCCGTCCCAAGGTTTCGAAACGCGGACCAACACCGGAATTTCCTCTTTGCGCATGCCGAATTTTTTGGCAATGGAGATGATATTGCCATAGCTTTTGGTTACGTTGCCTCCGCCATCGCCAACGATGGAAACGGCATCAGCTTCTGATTCTGCCGGAGCATCGGCTTCGGCCATAAGTGCCTCTGCTTGAGCATTGAAAAAACTGGCGGTTACCCATGGGAATGGGAATGCACCACGCACGTTGCGGGTTTTGTTCATCACCAATCTTTCGTATGGCTGAATCGTTGGTGTAAGGTGCGATAAGGCGGCCGCCATGGCTTTGGCACGCCTTACAATAGTAATGTCTCCATCATTCTCTTGCCAAACACGGTTGTACCAATACGGGTACTCCATGTCCACTGTGTTTTTCAGCGTATAGTAAATCTCCATCAGCTTTTCACATCCTTCAGCTTTTTGCGGAATGTTTTCCAATGCCGAATACTTGTCTTCTTCCATTTCAATGCCGTGCTGCTTGAGCAATTCGTTCAGCTTATCTTCATTCGTCATTATAAAAATATTTTTAGTATTATTTGTGTTATCTAATTGATATATAAGTTGTTGTGTTAATAATGTTTAGATTGCAAATTTACAAAAAAAAACTATAATATTTTATGTGATAAATATAGTTGAATTGTTGAGTTGTTTTGTCTGAAAGGCAACACAACATAGTAACTGGTTCCACCAATCAAGGAGAAAAACATCTTACTGTTGGCAAAAAAACGCCGCCAAAGATAAATCTTCAGCGGCGTTTTCGAAATGTTGAATAAAAATCTTATTTCAAGTTGTGGTTTTGAAGCGATTTGGTGTATTCTTCAATTTGTTTATTTAATGCTTCATGTTCTTTCTCGCTTTTTTCCATGGCAGCTTTCATTTTTTCCATCGCTTTGTCATTTTTTGCCTTTTCTTTGTTGGCTTTTTCCAAATCTTTCTTCAATTGCGCAATCTTTTCTTCCAACTGATATTTTTCAATGGCTTGAGGAAATTTTGTGGACATGAAATTTTTGATGCTGTTGGCCGTATTGGCATCTGACGATGATGAAATCATATTGTCGTAACCATAGCTGACAATCATAACAATGTCGGAAGAAAGGTCTTTTTTCTTTCCTTTTTGAATTGTGGTAAGATAAATGTCGTATTTGTTGTCACCAATCAAAGGACAGGCCTGTCCTTGGTAAACGACAAAACCGGAGGCGTTTTTGCTTTTTCCAAAGTTGATTTCCTTGAAATAGTTTTGAACAGAATTCATTGCCACTTTGCTATCAACGCCTTTAATGTTGATTACAAAACCATTGGCCTTGCTTTTGTTAAAATCGATGATTTGTTCTTCAACAGTCTGTGCCATTGCAAATCCTGATGCTATAATGGCAAACATTACAAATGCGAAAATTTTTTTCATGGGATTAATTTTTTTATTGATTATTAACTTTGATTTTAATTCCTTATATATTTGAAATTGCAAATATAAGATTTTTTTTCTTACATTTGATGAATTGAATTTGTGTTTTTTGATTTATTTAAGTGTATTTTTGCATTCATAAAAAATTTATTCTAAAAATGATGAATTGCAAAATTGTCAATAAGTCTAAAAATGCGACCCCGGCATACGCTACAGCACAAAGTGCTGGTATGGATTTGAGAGCCGATTTGTCAGAATCATTGATTATTCAACCTTTAGAAAGGAAAATTGTTCCTACGGGACTTTATATAGAACTTCCTGTCGGCTATGAAGCTCAGATTCGCCCGCGTAGTGGTCTCGCTGCAAAACAGGGTATTACCGTGCTTAATAGTCCCGGGACAATCGACGCGGACTACCGAGGTGAGATCAAGGTGATTCTAGTCAACCTTTCCAATGTTCCTTTCGAAATCCAAAACGGAGAACGCATTGCACAAATGGTCATCGCAAAACACGAAACAGTACAATGGATTGAAGTGGATGAATTATCGGATACTGAACGTGGCGCCGGTGGTTTCGGAAGTAGTGGCGTGAAATAGTTTACTTTGATTGCAAAATGCAATCTTCCAGAATTTTAAGAGCCTCATCTACGGGAATGATTTCCGAGACGCGCTGCTTGCCTTTATAAACTGCAGCTAAACCATTGGTGGCACCAACAATGCCGTAGTCGGCATCGGCCATTTCGCCCGGCCCATTAACGATGCATCCCATTACGCCGATTTTTAGGCCTGGATAGCTTGAAAACCTTTCTTTAACTTTGGCTAATATGCTTTCAATGTCGTATTGTGTTCGTCCGCACGATGGGCAGGCAATGAATTCTGTCTTCGTCATCTTTAGCCGACAGGCTTGCAAAATGCTTTCAGTCAATTGTTTGTTTTCATCTTCTGAAAAATATGGATTGTCAATTTTGATGTCTTCTATATTTTTCTGATAATGATGAAAACCGCAAACAGCAGCAGCTCCAGCAATCCAAAGATCATGTTTTTTTTCTTTTTTTGTATAATAAATAATGTGATTATCAATATGATAATCTTCATCTTTAACGTTTTTTACTGCTTCAATCAAGGCGTGGGCAAAAGGCGTTTCGTTTTCTGGCTTTTCAGTCAGCGAAACACGTATGGTGTCACCGATGCCCATCATCAACAAGGCACCAATACCTGCTGCGGATTTTACCCGACCATCTAAACCGTTGCCAGCTTCGGTAACGCCAAGATGTAAGGGATAAACGCTGCCGTGCTGTTTCATCATTTCGTGAAGGAGCAAAGTTGCCTCCATCATTACATTCACATTGCTGGCTTTCATGGAAAAGACCATGTTGTGAAAGTCGTTTTTTTTGCAGATGTCCAGCCATTCCATCGCAGACATGGCCATGGCTTTCGGCGTGTTCCCGTAGCGACTGACGATGCGGTCGCTCATAGAACCGTGATTGATGCCGATACGTAATACCGTGTTGTGTTGCCGACAAACTTCAAATAGTGGTTTGGCTTTGGCTTCCATCGCATCCAGTGAGGATTTGTATTCCAAATCACTGAGTTCCAAATGTTTGAAATTTCGTTTATCGGTGTAATTTCCAGGATTTATTCTTACTTTTTCAACAATGGCAGCGGCGGCTTCGGCAACTTTAGGGTTGAAATGAACATCAGCAATGAGAGGCGTGGCAATTCCATCAGCTCTCAATTGTGCTTTGATTTGACGCAGAGGAACTATTTCTTTCATTGAAGGAACAGTCAGTCTCACCATTTCAGCTCCAGCGGCTATCATTCGTTTGCATTGAGCTACCGTAGCGTCAACATCTTCTGTGGCAGTGTTAGTCATAGACTGCACCACAACGGGATTTCCGTCTCCTAACTTGACATTCCCGATATGAATAGTCATAGTGTTATGAAATTTATCAGTTCACAGGCGGCAGTTGCCGATTACAGCATTGAATCGATGAGTTTGTTGTCTTCGATGCAAATGGTTCGAGACGTAAATTTATCAATCATGCTGAAATTGTGCGTGGCCATCAAAACGGTCGTATGGTTGGTCTTGTTGATTTCGTGGAAAATCTTGAAGATTTCTTCTGAAGTAATCGGATCCAAATTCCCGGTGGGTTCGTCGGCAAGGATGATTTCGGGATTGTTGAGCAAGGCTCTGGCAATGCAGACTCGTTGTTGTTCGCCACCTGACAATTGGTGTGGATAACGGAAATCCTTTGTGGCCAAGCCGACCATTTCAAGAACTTCTTCGCAACGATTACCCATGGCAACCTTATCTTTCCAGCGTGTGGCTTTCAAGACATACATCAGATTTTCCAAGACCGTCATATCTGACAATAATTGGTAATCTTGAAAAACCATGCCCATGCTTTTGCGGAGTTGCGGGATTTGGCGTTTCTTCAGTTTCAGCAGGTTGTATCCGTTGATGTAGGCTTCGTCACCTTGGGCTGGAACTTCTGCAATCAACGTTTTCAATATTGAAGACTTTCCACTGCCGGTTTTGCCAATCAGATAGACAAACTCACCTTTTTTGACATTCATGGTTACTTGTGGAAGAATCAGAATGTTACGTTGATAGATGTCAACATTCTTTAATGAAATGACCAATTCTTCTTTGGATGTTTCTTGTAATTCTTGAGTCTGCGGTACACTCTGCTGTTCTTGCGATTCCAAGGTTTCGATATTTTCGTCAGCCATAGCTCTGAAAATTGATGATGATTAATACGATGTGTATATCCGATTATGCATCGATGTTGGCATATCTTGCGTTCTGTTCTATGAATTCGCGACGTGGTGGAACTTCGTCACCCATCAGCATGGCAAAGACACGGTCCGCATCTGCTGCGTTTTCGATGGTTACTTGTCGCAACGTACGACTATGAGGATCCATGGTTGTAGACCACAGTTGCTCATCGTTCATTTCACCCAAACCTTTGTAGCGTTGAACGTGCAAGCCTGCTTCGTTGGCTCCGTTGTTGGTCATTTCGTTCACCAACGCGATACGTTCTTCATCCGACCACGCGTATTTTGCGTTGGTGCCTTTTTTGATAAGGTAGAGTGGGGGAGTTGCTATGTAAACGTGACCTTCTTCGATAAGTTCTTTCATGTGGCGGAAGAAGAAGGTCAAAATCAAAGTCGCGATATGACTGCCATCGACATCAGCATCGGTCATGATGATGACTTTGTGGTAGCGTAACTTCGACATATTCAATGCTTTGCTGTCTTCTTCTGTCCCGATGGTTACGCCGAGGGCGGTATAGATGTTTTTGATTTCTTCGCTTTCAAGAACACGGTGTTGCATGGCTTTTTCCACGTTCAGGATTTTACCACGCAATGGCAGAATCGCCTGGTGCTTGCTGTCGCGGCCTTGTTTTGCCGTACCACCAGCAGAATCACCCTCGACGAGGAACAATTCGCATTCTTCAGCATTCTTTGAAGAACAATCTGACAATTTGCCAGGAAGACCTCCACCACTGAAAACACTCTTACGCTGTACCAACTCGCGAGCCTTGCGTGCCGCGTTGCGTGCGGTTGCTGCCAAAATTACTTTTTCTACAATTTCTTTGGCATCTTTAGGATTCTCTTCAAGATAGTAAGTCAGCATTTTACCAACAATACGGTCAACAATACCTTTGACTTCGTCGTTGCCGAGCTTGGTCTTGGTTTGTCCTTCGAACTGTGGTTCTGCCACTTTTACCGAGATGATGGCTGTAAGGCCTTCGCGGAAGTCGTCGCCGGAAATCTCGATTTTCTGCTTGGTCAACTTCTCAAGCATCTTGCTTTCGTCAGCATATTTTTTCAGAGTTCTGGTAAGGGCTGTGCGAAAACCAGAAAGGTGTGTTCCACCTTCTATGGTGTTGATGTTGTTGACGTATGAATGGATGTTTTCGGTGAACGAAGTATTGTATTGCATGACGATTTCCACTGGAACGCCTGTTTCGGCGCCGTCGTCTTCCATGTACATGGGGTGTTCCATGATTTTTTCGCGCCCACCATCTAAATATTGGATGAAATCCTTAAGTCCATCTTTGGAATAGAAGGTCTCGCTCATCGGATTGCCATTGTCGTCTTTAACTCGCATGTCGGTAATGCTCAGTGTGATGCCTTTGTTAAGGAAAGCGAGTTCCTTCATGCGGGTTGCCAATGTCTGATAGCAGTATTCGTTTACGATGAAGATGGTATCGTCAGGCTTAAACCAGATGAGCGTGCCGCGCTTGTCGGTTTTCCCTATTTCCTTGACGGGATATTTGGGATGGCCATATTCGTATTCCTGCATATAGTGAACGCCTTCGCGGAAGACTTCTGCGCGCAGACTCTTTGATAAGGCGTTGACACAAGATACACCAACGCCGTGCAAACCGCCGGAAACCTTGTAGGAATCTTTGTTGAATTTGCCACCGGCATGAAGTACCGTAAGAACGACTTCCAATGCTGATTTCTTTTCCTTTTCGTGCCATCCTGTGGGAATGCCACGCCCATTGTCCAGAACGGAAATTGAATTGTCTTCGTAGATGGTGACTTCTATTCGGTTGCAGTGGCCGGCGAGAGCTTCGTCAATGGAATTGTCAACCACTTCATATACCAAATGGTGCAGGCCTCGGACGCCGACATCGCCAATATACATGGCTGGACGTTTTCTTACCGCTTCCAAACCCTCCAACACCTGGATGTTTTCGGCTGTGTATTCTTGCTCTTGTGTTTTGTCTTTTTCTAATTCACTCATAATCAGTATCTTCCTTTAATTTCTATAAAAAGCAAATATACGATTTTTTTTTGAAATATAGAACTTTTTTTTATAAAAAAAGTAGAGATTTTTGCTTCAAGCAAGCCGTAAGTCACCACAAAGGAATGAGCAAAATTCTCATCGCTCAACACATCTGTTTTTCCAAATGAAATAAATGCCTATTACCGTTAAAATCAAAGAAACGGCTAAGATGTACTTGTAATAATGGATGTCGGATAACTGCAACAATTCGGTGTCATAACCGCGCCGCAACATGACGAATTCGGTAATCAAACTCATGCTGTTGTGCATGAAGTGAGCCAGAATAGGCAGCCATATAGAGCCGCTCCAGTAAACCAAATATCCCAAATAGGCTCCTAACAACATTCTGGAAATGAACCCGCTGATTTGAAAATGTATGGCGCTGAAAATGAATGCCGTAATCCAGATGGCGACGTGAGGATTCCTTATCCATTGATGTAGAAATGGTTGGAGAGTGCCGCGGAATAGCAACTCTTCGCCCAAGGCGGGAATAATGGCCATCAATACAATGTTGAGGAGGAAAATGCTGATACGAGTGTCTTTGCACATCAGCATGATGATTTCCTGATTCTGTTCTTCCATCGTTCGCATCCATTTTTCAATGCGATACATGGAGTCGGGGAGATGTAGCCCGTCAAACCATTCGGCAAGACCTAAAACCAAAGGCAATATTGCCAACGACATCACGATGACAATGTCCATCATCCGGTAATTGGGCTTCTTGTTTAATTTGTTGTATGAAAAGAAATTGCCGTTTGAACAGTACGCAAACAATAGGGCTGGCCCCATGAAAGTACCTACAGAACCGAAAAACTGGCTGATGCGCATGAAGCCGGCCTGCTGTGCTTCCGGTAATTGAAAGTAGATGAAAGTTCCATAAACCAAACTGGCTATCAGGGTTCCCAATGCTGAAAAAATCAACATTCCTGCAAATACAAATAGCAGAAAATAACAAATCTGTACGAAACGGTTTTTGCCTTCAAAAAATGATGCCATGATAAATTGTTATAAGAGAACTGATGTTTGAAAAATCAAGAGGTTAAGGGACTGATTTGTTGAAAATCCCTATTCGACAAACGCAATTATTTCCCCTTTTGTTACCTTCTGTCCCTGGTCTACAACCACCTCTACGAGTTTTCCGCTGTAAAGGGTATGGACTTCTTCGAGACCGTAGAACGCATTGACCCAACAAACGATATCGCCTTCTTTGAGATTGCTGCCCAATGGTTTACTCATAGATGGCTCGTTGACAGACAATTCCCAGAGAATCTGTCCAGAGACGGGGGCGACAACAGCCTTGGCATTGGGATGTTTCTCTTCCACTCTGGCAATGAGTTCTTGTCTTGTAACCTCTGGGGCTTTGATTTCCTTAATGACAACTTGTATGTTGGATTTTTTCTTGGCTTCTTCCAGTTCGGCCTCGAATTTCTTCTTGGCAATGCCTGATCGATAATCAAGGTATTGGCGCTCATGCATGGCATATTCAAACAACTCTTCGTCATCCTGGCCGCGATCCCAACCTTGTTCTTCCATCAGTTTGATGTATTTGGGAAGTTCATCGGGATAGTTGTCTTGAGGAACGCCGGTGAAAAATTCATAGCCGTTTTCCTTGGCGAGTTCGATAATTTCTGGAGCGAGTGTGCCGGGAAGCTTTCCGGTTTTGCCCAAAATCATATCCCATGTGTTCTTGTCCATTTGCGAGAAACGGGGCTTGCCTTGCGCCATCTGCATGATATTCATCAAAGCGATATTCTTAACGTATTGGCTGAAAGGCGTTACCAATGGGGGATTGCCTACTTTGGGCCATACATACTGTACTTCCTGGAACATGGCAACGAGCAGTTCGTCTTCGCTCAATTCTTTTTTGCCGGCGTTGCGGAGAAACATGTTGATTCCGTTTTGCGCACCGCGAAGGTCGGCCATTAACGAGCCCATCATGCCGCCGGGAAGACCGCAACCCACAAGAAGTGAGGTGCAGATTTTGTTCTTCGGGTTGATGAAGTAACCAAGAAAATCGTCCATGAACTTCTGGGTGAGGGCACGGGCCTGCATGTAGGCATTCATGTTGATTTCGGGAACGTCAAAGCCAGCGTCTTTCAACATGGCTTGTACCGTGATTACGTCAGGATGAACCATCCCCCAAGAAAGGGGCTCCATCGCAACGTCGATAATGTCGCCACCGTTTTTGCATACTTCCAAAACGGAAGCCATAGAGAACCCCGGACCTGTGTGCCCGTGGTATTGTACGCGGATGTGCGGGTATTTTTCCTTGATGGATTTTACCAAGCGTCCCAACATGACGGGACGACCAACACCAGCCATATCCTTCAAGCCGATTTCATCGCAGCCGTATTCCACACACTTGTCGACAACGCCCATATAATATTCTACGGTATGTATTTCAGAATAGGTGATGCTAAGTGCGGCTTGAGAAATCATTCCGGCTTCTTTGGCATATTTGATGGACCATTCGAGGTTGCGGTGGTCGTTGAGTCCACAAAATGAACGGGCAATGTCAACTCCTTGTGCTTTCTTGACTTTGAACATCAGACGGCGGACATCCTTAGGCACTGGATTCATTCGCAGTCCGTTGAGCGCGCGTTCGAGCATCTGTGTCTTGATGCCTGCTTCGTTGAAATGTCTGCACCAACGACGTACTGAGGTGTTGGGGTTTTCACCATAAAGCAGATTGACTTGCTCGGCAGCACCGCCATTGGTCTCAACACGGCTGAAACACCCCATCTCGATGATGACAGGCGCAATTTCCTCTAACTGATCCACGCGGGGGACGTATTTCCCTGATGACTGCCACATGTCCCGGTATACCAAACAAAATTCAATTTTCTTTTTCTCCATGATAAAATCCTTATTGTTATTTTATTTATAGTGTTGATAATGAGTATTCTATGTTAAGAATAATCGCTTTTCGATAACGAATGCAAATATAATCAAAATTTTGAAGATTTCGCTTTCAAAATTTGATAAAAATCAATATAAAAAATGTTATTTTTGTTGCTCTATGACATTTTTTTCTATTTTTGCAAAAATGTTGTTTTTTTATTCATTTAAGAACCAATTTTTAATATGAAAAATAATACAAGGCTTAGTGTCAACATCAACAAAGTGGCTACGCTGAGAAATGCTCGCGGTGGTAATATGCCCGATGTGCTAAAAGTGGCAATGGATTGTGAACGTTTTGGAGCTCAGGGGATTACGGTTCACCCTCGTCCGGATGAACGTCATATTCGTTATCAGGATGTCTACGATCTGAAGAAAATTGTCACTACGGAATTCAATATAGAAGGTTATCCGTGTGAGAAATTCATCAACTTGGTGATGGATGTGAAACCGACCCAGGTGACTTTGGTGCCCGATCCACCAGAAGCCCTGACTTCCAATGCCGGTTGGGACACAATTAAAAATGCTCATTTTTTGACTAAGGTCATCGAGGGGTTTCATCGAGAAGGTATTCGTACCAGCATTTTCGTTGATGCCAATCCGGAAATGATTGTTGCGGCAAAGGCAACGGGTACGGATCGTGTGGAATTATATACCGAAAGTTATGCCCGCAATTATCCCGCGGATCCAGAGGGTGCCATTCGCGATTTCGTGACAGCGGCAAAGGAGGCGCAAAAACAGGGAATTGGACTGAATGCCGGCCACGACTTGTCGTTGGTGAATTTGAAGTATTTCAATCAGAATATTCCAGGATTGCTTGAGGTTTCCATAGGTCATGCCTTGATTTGCGATGCTCTTTATTTAGGTCTTGAAAAAACCGTTAAGGATTATCTCCGTCAGTTGCGTTAAGATGAGTAGAGCGTATGTTTTTCCCGGTCAAGGCGCTCAATTTGTCGGAATGGGGCAGGACTTGTACGATTCTTCAGACAAGGCACGACAATTGTTTGAGGAAGCTAATGAAGTTTTGGGTTTTGACATTACATCGATGATGTTTTCCGGTACCGATGATGATTTGAAGCAGACTAAGGTGACGCAGCCAGCGGTTTTCATTCATTCGGTTATTGCCGCTATGGCGCTGGAAGATTTTTGTCCGGCAGCCGTGGCCGGTCATTCCTTGGGCGAATTTTCCGCATTGGCGGCCATCGGCTGCCTCTCTTTTGCCGACGGACTTCGCCTGGTGGCAAAGCGTGCCGCCGCCATGCAAAAGGCTTGCGAATCCCAGAAGTCGACAATGGCGGCCGTAGTCGGAGGCACAGATGAAGATGTTATTGCTGCTTGCAACGCCGTTGATGAAATTGTCGTCGCCGCCAATTTCAACTGCCCGGGGCAAATCGCTATTTCTGGCACCTTGTCAGGTATAGAAAAAGTGTCCCAATCACTGAAGGGAAAAGTGAAAAGAATCTTGCCGTTGAAGGTCGGCGGCGCCTTCCATTCTCCGTTGATGGAACCTGCCCGTCTGGAATTGGCTCAAGCCATCGCTGCTACAACTTTTTCAAAACCCCGCTGCCCAATTTATCAAAATGTCGATGCCCATGCCCATACTGATGTCGATGACATTAAACAAAATTTGATGTCTCAGTTGACATCGCCTGTCCTATGGACACAAACCATTCTGCAAATGCACCATGACGGTTTTGACGATTTTATTGAACTTGGCCCTGGAACAGTACTCTCCGGACTGATCAAGAGAATAATAGTGCGGCCGAATTGAAACAAACGAACGAAGCAACGTGATCTATATCTTTCTCAATTTATCATTTTGCTTTCTTGATTTCGTAATTTAAAAATTTGTATCTTTGCAATCTGTTTAAAAGAATGTATTATGATTTACTTAGACAATTCCGCAACCACGTATCCGAAACCTGCTGAGGTTTACGATTTTATGAATAATTATTACCGTACTCACGGTGTTAGTCCTGGCCGTTCCGGCTTTGATGCCGCTATAGAAACTGGCGAGTTGGTCGAAAATACTCGCAAAATGCTGACCAAACTCTTCAATGGTGGTGATGATGCTAATCGCTTGACTTTCAGCTATAACGCGACAGATTCATTGAATATCCTGATTCAAGGTCTTGTGGAAAAAGGTGCACACGTTATCACTACGATGTTGGAACACAATTCTGTTCTTCGTCCTTTGTATGTGATGGAACAGCGTGGCTTGATTGAGGTTACCTATCTCCCTTTCGATAAGCACGGCTATGTTGATCCTGATGACGTGAAGAAAGCTATTAAGCCCAATACGAAATTTGTGGTTTGTACGCAGTGCTCTAACGTCATCGGTACTGTTCAACCCATTGCCGCCATCGGTAAAATCTGTAAGGAAAATGGTCTGATTTTCGTTGTTGACGGTAGTCAGGGCGCGGGTGCCAATACAATGGATATGATTAACTATGGTGTTGATTGCTATGCTTTTACGGGTCATAAATGTTTGATGGGACCTACCGGAATTGGAGGCTCTTATGTTCGCGAAGGTGTAACCATTAATCATACCCGCTTTGGCGGTACGGGCGTTCGTTCGGCATATCCAGCTCATCTTGAGGAATATCCTTATCGTCTCGAAGCTGGAACCATGAATCTTCTTGGCGTTGCCGGTTTGCATGCAGGTGTAAAATGGGTGATGGAACATGGTGTGGAAAATCTCCATAACCAGGAAATGAAACTTTGGGAAAAACTTCGTCTCGGTATCAAGGACGTTCCTGGTGTTACGTTGTATTGTGCAGAATCCGTGGAGAATCATAATCCTGTGATGTCTCTCAATATCAATGGTTTCGAGGCTGGTGATGTGGGAACGATGCTGGATGTTGACTACGATATCGCTTGCCGTACGGGTTTGCAATGTGCTCCAAAGGTTCATCAGGGTATTGGCACAATCGATATACATGGTACGGTGCGTCTCAGTATAGGTGCCTTCAACACCGAGGCCGATATCGATACCGCCATCAAGGCTATCAAAGAAATTGCTGCTATTAAGAATTAAGACAGTCTCAACATGATTTGAATCTGATAATATTCATTCTTTTCGATGATGTTTAATCGATGTTTGTGCCGATAATGAAGTTGAAGCATTTTTTGTAATGACTTCAAACCAGATTGCAGAGAATGATTTTTGTAGATGTCAAAATTGTTTTCACAGACGAATAATAATTTCTGATCCTCAACGGTTATGTTCAAGTGAATGTAGCCGTTGTGTTTTTTTACTCTTTTGAAACAATTATTGATGATGTCATCTAAAAGAGCTGGAACAATCATTAATTCAGGATTGAAATCATTTGGAAATGTATATTTAAATTCAACGTTTTTTGCTAATTGTTTGGTATATAAGTGAATGGATTCTTCCCAATGAGCTAATTCCTGAGATAGCGGTACCAACAATTTGTCAATATGTTCAACATAGTACCGGATGTAATTGGCCGTATCGATAATGATGGTGGATAATTCCTTATTGATATTATATAGGTTGACGTGGATGTTGGTGAGACGATTGAATAGAAAATGTGGAGTCATTCTCATGCGTAATAACATGCTTTCCAATTGCTTGCATTTGATGCTTTTATAATGGAAAAGTATTAATGTCGCCACATTTGTGACAATTAAAAACAAGATAATCAGCATAAATTGTTGTTTGGAACTTTCTTTTTCTGGACAAGAAAAATTCCAACAATAACGATGATTATGCCGAGAATTTTGTAAAGCGGAAAATCTTCCTGCAATATAAAAAATGATAAAATGGCTGTGACAATGGGAATTAGGTTGGTGAAAATACAGGCTTTGCCAATGCCGAAACGTCGCATTCCTTGCAAATAAAACATGAAAGCCATTGCTGAACAGAAAATGGCAAGGGGAATGATGCAGTAGATATTGGGAGCTGAAAATAGTGAAATTAGTTGATTGTCAAGGCTTTGTGAATCGTTTAAAATGAATATGAGAGGCGTGAACAATGCCAATCCAATCATGTTCTGGTAGGTGACGGTCACAATGGGGTTGTAGTGTTCTGGAAATTTACGCAGGTGAAAAGTATAACCAACCGATGCCAAAACAGCACCAAAAGCCAATAAAACACCTAATGTGCTTGCTGATGCATCCTTGAAAGATGGGAAAAGTAGCACAAATATACCTATGAATGTGCAGAATACCCCCAAAAGATTTAGTTTGCTAAAGTTTTCTTTAAAATAAAATAGTGATAAAAATGCCGTTGCAATGGGAATGGTGGCCACAATGATTGAAACCACGGACGCATCGCAATGCAGTAGGCTGTAAGTTTCAAATATGAAGTATAAAAATGGTTCGAAAAAACTGAAACATACCAATGTCCACAGGTCTTTCCTTTTGATTTTCATTTCTTTTCTGAAGAAAAGCAGACTGATGATTAAGAAAAACAGACTGGCTACGACAAGTCTGGCAAAGACAATGCACACTGGTGTGGCACTCAGGAGCAGTCGTTTTGTGAAAATGAAGGAACTGCCCCAAAAGATGGCTGAGCATACCAGCATTAAATAGAAAATCCAATCCTTGTTTTTCATTTTTTTGACAAAAAAAAAGAGGATTGCAGAAATCCTCTTTTTTATGGATGATAAATTTGATTACTCTTCTGCGGTTTCGTCAACCAATTCGGTTTGCTGTTGTGAAGCGTAAGGATCGTTGGCTTTGAATTCATTCTTTACCATGAAAGCGCAAACAAAGCACATTACCATAATGAATGCTGCCAGCCCCCATGTGGCTTTTTCAAGAAAGTCGGTAGTTTTTCTAACACCCATAATTTGGTTTGAACCGGCAAAATTCGAAGCGAGACCACCACCTTTTGAATTCTGAATCAGAACGATAAAGGCTAAGATGATACATGCTAAAATGATTAATACAACTACAAATGTCAACATCTTTTTTTAATTTTCTTGATTATTATTTTTTTCGTTTTTTATCCTCTCAATTTGGGCTGCAAAGATACTACTTTTTTCTGGATAAATCAAACTTAATTTTTTCAACATTTTGATGGCCTTACCAGTGTATCCTTGATCTGCATAAATTATTGCTAATGTTTTACTTACGATTTCTTCATCTTCTATAAGACTTCCTTCGGAATAGTTTGCCAGCGGATCGTGGTTTATAGGAGTTTTTTTGATTGTCGGAGGATCATTGCTGAATTTTTCAATCAATGAATCGATGACATGAGTTTGTTCTTTTGTTTCAGCCGCAGGCTCTTGAACCAGCTGATTCTCAACAGGAAGTATTTCATCAACATTGGATTTCGTTTCTTGTGAAACTGGTCCTGAGTTTTCTTCTTGTGCATGTTGTGAATCAACATCTGTCGATTTCAATAATTTGTCAATGGCACTTGGCTTTTGTCCGAGTTGAAACTGATGAAACCGATGCTTATTGTAAATTCCTAATAGTAATTTTGCTTTGTTTCGGTCGTATTCTTTGGAATTGTTTTGCTGTAGTAATTTGAGATACAGTAGGTTAAGTGTGTTTGCACACGGATATTTGTGATGAAGGTTGATCAGCTTTTGCTCAAGTTCTTTTTGACTGTCTTGCAATGAGTTTGGAAAATAGTCTGAAAGTATGATTTTATCCATATTTACCAATTTACAAATGCTTTATTGAAGATGTCGTCTGACAAAGCATCGTTGATTTCTGAAACCAACGACGATTCAACGGAGGTGAAATTCTGATTGCTGGGGTAGTCGGCATAGCGGGAAAAGGATTGTTCGAAATCTTGTTCTTCGTCGAAAGTGTTGGTGAATCGCACACGTACTGAAATGGTTAGTCGGTTCATGGCGGCCGCATCGTTGCCTTGAATGGCAATAGGTGAAATGGAGTAGTTCGTGATTTCGCCTTCGATGCTGTAATCACCGCCCACATTATTGATGATGGTCAGAGGTGTTTGGTCTTGAATCTTGTTTTTCAATGCGGTGGTAAAATCCTGACTCAGGGTGGGATTAACCAGTGAGGAATTGTTGGTGAAAGTTTGTACATACACCGTTTTCGCCCGTGGGTCAACGGTGCCGCCGGTCAAAGATACTGTTAATCGGCATCCCGTCAGCAATATGCATAATACCATTAATACCCCGAATTTTCTCATCATTTTTTTTATCTTATTTCTTATTGGTGCTGTCTTTCAGATAGATAATTGATTTTAACTTCTTTCCCCGAAGACTACGTCCTCGGTTACTAATTGTACTGTCTTTCAGACAGATTTCGGCAGCTCATAATTCGAATCTCTTAGTTCCTTAATTTCTTAGTTCTTTAGTTTCTTCGTTTCTTCGTTTCTTCGTTTCTTAGTTAAAAAACATCCTCCCCATAAAAAACATCATAAATCACCCCTTTTTAGATCTCCAACTCCTTAATTTTCCTATATAGAGTTCTTTCAGAAATTCCCAATTCTTTGGCAGCGGCAGCCCTTTTATTTCCATTTCTCAGTAATGCTTTGATAATCAAATCTTTTTCATGATCTTCTAATGATAAGCTTGTGTCATTATCTTCTTCAGATACATTATTGATTTTAGTGCTTGCATTGCTTTCGCTTACGATTTCAGAATCCCAATACTGATTATTTTCTTCATCTGCGGCAGGGTAGGTGATTGTGGTTCCATCCTGCTGTAAATTAATTAATCTGGTACTGTTGATGTTGTGAATCTGTTGGAAATCCTGTTGTAATTGTGTGGGTTTGATGTCCCCGTTGATGATGTGTTTTACCAATTCTCGTAGTTCTGTCACTTCGCGTTTCATATCTGCCAACAGATTGAAAATGATTTCACGTTCAAAGGGATTGTCGATATGATTTTCAGAATGAGCCAAAACTGGCAGTTGTGAAGCTGTTGGACTAATCAGATAGTGGCTGAGGGTTTCTTCGTTGATGAGTCTTTGTGGCTCAATCAGAGACATTTGTTCAGTGACGTTTTTCAGTTGTCGGATATTGCCGGGCCAACTGTAATTTGCGAGAGCCTCTTTGGCGCCATCGGTGAGGTTGATTTGTGGGAAATTGTATTTCTCGGCACATTCTGATGCGAAATATATAAATAGAGGATAAATGTCCTCTTTTCTTTGTCTCAGCGATGGTACGGAGATGGGTACGGTATTCAGACGATAGAACAGGTCTTCTCTAAATTTTCCGTTGGCGATGCTGTTGGCAAGATTAACATTGGTGGCAGAAATGACTCGGACATCGGTTTTTTGAACCTGAGCAGATCCGACTTTCATGAATTCGCCAGTTTCGAGCACACGGAGTAAGCGAACTTGTGTTGCGATGGGAAGATCGCCGACTTCATCGAGAAAAATGGTACCTTTGTTGGCCACCTCGAAATAACCTTTGTGGTCTTCCGTGGCTCCGGTAAAGGCACCTTTGACGTGCCCGAAAAGTTCAGAATCGATCGTTCCTTCGGGTATGGCTCCGCAGTTGACAGCAAAATAGGGTCCGTGTTTGCGGCGGCTGAACTCGTGGATGATTTTCGGAAAGTTTTCTTTGCCGACGCCGCTTTCACCAGTCACCAAAACCGATAAGTCCGTGGGGGCCACTTGTACGGCAATACGTATCGCCCGCTCCAATTCAGGGTTGAAGCCGATGATGCCGAAGCGCTGCTTGATGGTTTTGATGTCGATGTTGGCCATTTTTACTGTTTTCTTATTGATAAAACATACTTGAAATCGGACGGGCCGACTTCAAGTATGTAAAATTTATGCTTGTGATGAACTGTCTATTACCAAGCGTTCAAAGGACGTTGAGACATCATGGCATTGACTTTGCCTCTTACTTTATCAACAACGCTGGTGTCGCCGAGGTGGCAGAGAACATCATCGATGAGTTCAACGATAACGCCCATGTCGGCTTCTTTCAATCCTCGGGTGGTGATGGCAGGTGTGCCGATACGCAAACCGCTGGTCATGAAAGCACTGCGGCTGTCGAATGGAACCATGTTCTTGTTAACGGTGATGTCTGCTGCTACCAATGCGTTTTCAGCTTCCTTACCTGTCATTTCGGGGAATTTGGTGCGAAGGTCGATGAGCATCAAATGGTTGTCGGTGCCGTTGCTGATGACCTTGTAGCCTTTGTCAATGAATGCGGAGCACATGGTCTTGGCATTCTTCATCACTTGCTGTATGTATTGATCGTAACCACTGGTCAATGCTTCGCCGAATGCGACAGCCTTAGCAGCGATGACGTGTTCCAACGGACCACCTTGTACGCCTGGGAAGACGGCGCTGTCGAGGAGTGCGCTCATTTTCTTGATTTCGCCCTTGGGTGTGGTTTTGCCCCAGGGGTTGTCAAAATCTTCACCCATCAGAATCATACCGCCACGAGGTCCACGAAGGGTTTTGTGTGTGGTAGTGGTGACGATGTGGCAATATTTAACGGCATTGTTAAGATAGCCCTTGGCAATCAAACCGCTGGGGTGGCTGATGTCGCCCATCAGGATTGCACCGATTTTGTCGGCAATCTGACGCATGCGTGCCCAATCCCAGTCACGGCTATATGCGGAAGCACCACCGATGATGAGTTTGGGTTTCGTTTCCAGTGCGCGAGCTTCCATCTTGTCATAGTCAATCATACCGGTTTCTTCTTCTACGCTGTAATCAACGACATTGAACATGATACCGGAGAAGTTGACAGCACTACCATGGCTTAAGTGACCACCGTGGTTCAAGTTCATACCCATGAAAGTATCACCTGCATTAAGGCAGGCCATGAAAACTGCCATGTTGGCTTGTGCGCCACTGTGAGGTTGAACGTTAGCCCAGCAAGCACCGAAAAGCTCTTTCGCACGTTCGATGGCGATGGTTTCACTTTGATCAACTACTTGGCAACCACCATAATAACGTTTTCCAGAATATCCTTCAGCATATTTGTTGGTCATCACTGAACCCATAGCTTCCATCACTTGTTCGCTAACGAAGTTCTCTGATGCAATCAGTTCAATGCCATTGGTCTGGCGTTCTCTTTCCTTCTGGATAAGATCGAAAATTTGAGTGTCTCTTGTCATTGTATTTCGTTTTTATATTGGTAATTAATGATTAAATTTCATCGTAAAATTGCATGCAAAGATACAAAAAATATTCATTGGGGTATCCTTTGTGTTTTTGTATTTTGCAATGTTTGATTTTGTGAAAAATTGATCCTATTCTATAAGGATAAACAATCGTCCAATGCTTGTGTAAGTGCCTGCTTGTCAAGTTGTTGTCCGATGAATACGATTTTTTGCATTCGGTCTCCGTATTGATCGTCCCAATCGCGGCGGAGTCCGGGTTCCTTTTCCATCATTTCGGCAAGTTCAGAAGGTCTCATTGTGGCGTACCACAAACCGACATCTTTGAGTGAAAGCTGTTTGCCCGCTTGTTCAAATAGATAGCAACGGTCATATTCATCCCTGAAATAGCAGATACCTTTGGCACGGATGACATTTTTCGGCAGTGATGACACGAATTCATCAAAGCGTCCCAAGTTAAAAGGACGGCGGCGATAATAAACGAATGTACCGATGCCGTATTCTTCAACCTCGCCGCCTTCGTGCTCATGGTCATGATGGTGATGATGATGCTGATGATCGTGTTCTTCCTCCTCGTCTTCATGATGGTGATGGTGTTCATGTTCATCATCGTCGTCATCATCGTCGTCGTGATGTTTTTCTATTTCGCGAATCCATGTGGCAGAGGTGGCGACTTTTTCAAAATCGAACATCTTCGTATTTAAAATCTTATCAAAATCCACATTGCCATAATCGCATTCAATGATTTCTGCCGAGGGTTGCAATGCACGAACGATTTCTTTCAGGCGTCTTAGTTCTGATGGAGCGATTTCAGAAGCTTTGTTTAGCAGGACGATATTGCAGAATTCGATTTGTTGGATAACTAAGCGTTCGAGGTCATCATCACCAAGATTCGTTTTTAACAAATCATCGCCGCAAGAAAATTCGCTTTGCATGCGTAGAGCATCAACAACGGTTACAACGCAGTCGAGACGAGGAACGCCGTGCTGGATGAAATCCTTACCCATCACGGGAATAGAGCAGATGGTCTGTGCGATGGGGTCGGGCTCGCAAATGCCACTGGCTTCAATTATGATGTAGTCGAATCGTTCCATCGCAATGATGTCTGTGATTTGCTTGACGAGATCCATTTTCAGCGTACAGCAAATGCAACCATTTTGCAATGCGACCAAGCTGTCGTCGTTTTGGCCGACAATACCGCCTTTTTGTATTAGGTCCGCATCAATATTCACTTCGCCAATGTCATTGACGATGACCGCAAATTTGATGCCTTGATTGTTGGATAAAATCCTATTCAGCAATGTCGTTTTTCCGCTGCCCAAATATCCTGTCAAAAGCAGCACTGGAGTTTCTTTTTTCATAGCTTTGATTTTTAGAATTTAGTTTCACTGAAAACAAACCTTAACATCTTAGTTTCTTAATCCAACAGCCCCATTCTCTGTAAAATCGCCTGCAATTCTTCCGTGGTTTTAACCTTGACATCTCTGGGTTTGCCGGCACGTTCGGCGGGACCGACAATGCCGAATTCTTCCAACTGGTCCATGATTCGTCCTGCACGGTTGTAACCTAATTTCAACTTGCGTTGAATGTTTGATGTTGATCCTTGCTGTGAATTGACAACCAAAGTGGCTGCTTCCATGAAGTAAGAGTCAATTTCGTCGGAGTTGAATTCTTCGCCTTCATTGTCAGAGTTGCGGTCGTCGCTGGTATCGGGGACATCTGGTAAGTAGAACGGTTCTGGATAGGCCTGCTGTTCTTCGATGAAATTGGCAATGCGTTCCACTTCAGGGGTGTCAACGAATGCGCATTGCAAACGAATTAGATCGCTGCCGGTGGAGATGAGCATATCGCCCTTGCCAATCAGCTGGTTGGCACCGCTGCCGTCGAGAATGGTGCGGGAGTCGACCACTGACGTTACGCGGAAGGCGATACGTGCGGGGAAGTTGGCCTTGATGGTACCCGTGATGATGTTCACGGAAGGACGCTGGGTTGCAATGACTAAGTGTATGCCAACGGCACGGGCCAGCTGGGCCAAACGGGCAATAGGCATTTCCACATCGCGGCCCGCGGTCATGATCAAATCACCGAATTCGTCAATGATGAGCACGATGTAGGGAAGATAGCGGTGACCGGCGGCCGGTGACAATTTGCGTGCGCAGAACTTGGCGTTGTATTCCTTGATATTTCTGGTCTTTGCTAATTCCAGCAAATCGTAACGCTGATCCATTTCAACGCATAATGAATTGAGTGTACGGACAACCTTCTTGGTGTCGGTGATGATGGCCTTGTCAACATCGGGTAATTTGGCCAGATAATGATTTTCGATGGCCGCGTATAAGGTGAACTCAACTTTCTTCGGGTCAACAAGCACGAACTTGAGTTCTGACGGGTGTTTGGTGTAAAGCAATGAGGTGATGACGGCATTCAAACCGACGGACTTGCCTTGTCCGGTGGCACCAGCCATCAAAACGTGTGGCATCTTGGCCAAGTCAACGACAAAAGGCTCGTTGCTAATGGTCTTGCCCAAAGCAATCGGCAGGGCGAACTTGTTGTTTTTGAATTTGTCTGATGACAGCACTTCCTTCATCGAAACGATGTTGGGAGTTTTGTTCGGCACTTCGATACCGATGGTTCCACGACCGGGAATCGGAGCGATGATACGAATGCCCAAAGCGGACAAACTCAAGGCAATGTCGTCTTCCAAATTCTTGATTTTGCTGATACGCACGCCTGGGGCTGGGACGATTTCGTAAAGCGTAACCGTAGGACCAACGGTGGCCGTGATATTTTGAATGCTGATACCGAAGTTGTTGAGTGTTTGCTCAATGCGAACTTTCTTTTCGGTCAGTTCTTTACGCATTTGGTCTTCGCTGGCTTCCTTGTTGGGGTAATCTTCCAGCAAATCCAAAGAGGGAAATTCATAGAACGACAAGTCTTTGCGTGGGTCGTAATCTTCCAATGGCTCTTGTGGTACTTGACTGTCTTCGGCAACTTCTTCGTTTTCAGTGGTTTCCATATCCGAAGACTCGTCGTCAGGAAAAATATCTTCAACATTGGCATCGTTTCCGCCATCGGCAATCTTGATGTCGAAAGGAACTTCGTCATAGACTTTTTTGTTGCTTTCGACAAGTTTAGGTTGGAAGATGTCTTCTTGCTCTGTCATTGGTTCTGGTGCAACTTGCTGTTTTTCAGGTTCATCAAAGGTGAAAACTTTGCCGCGATACTCGTCGCTTAATTCGTTGAGATTGCTAATGTATTGATCTCCAAGTTTTGTGTCTTCAGTTTGAGGCTCAAATTTCGGAGCGTCTTTTTTGTTCTTTTTTAAGAAACTGAAAAGTCCATTTTTGTTGGATTTTTTCTGATTATCAGCATCTTCTTTCTTATCACTCTCTTTATCTTTCTTTGAGAAAAATGACAGCAGACATTCTATGGAAACATTATAACACAAAATGAGCAGTATGAGGAGCAGGGCCGCAACGATAAGCACGGCTACGATTTTGCCAGTATAACTGATGAGTAGGTCGGAAAAATATACGCCAAATGTGCCAGCTAAAAATTCCGCATCAGAGTGGAAGAGTACCAAGCCGACGCCCATGGTGATAGAAAGCCATGCCATTGTCAACAGGGTGGTAAGGGTGGTGCGAACAAGAGGTAGTGGCTTTTTCTTGAAGGTGAGATTCAAACCGTAGAGGAAAAATAGAAAGGCAAAACCGATGGCAAAGATGCCCATGCAGCTGTCGACAAAAATGTGGGCGATGTGCGCACCTACCGAACCAGCTACGTTGCCAGGTGTTGTTGCTGAGGAAATGTAAGACAGGTCTTCCGCATGGTGAATGCATGTCGAAACCAAAGAAACGGCCAGCAATAATGAAAACAGTATCAGGATGATACCGTAGATTTGGCAGGCTTTGGTGCCGAAAATACCTTCGGAATTAGTTTTTTTACCAGCACTTTTCCCACTTTCCTTGGCCTTGCTTCTCTTGCTTGAAGCCTTGGCTTTGGCGTGGTTGGTGACTTTTTTTGAAGAATGGGTGCTATGTTGTGCTTTATACATGATTTTATGGATTCTTTTTTTATTAAGAAACCACAAAATTACGTTAATTTTTACTTATATATGTATAATAATAAAAAGAATGCTAACAGCAGAATGTTAATGCAATTCATAGCTGTTGATAAGATGGTTGAACTCTTCCATCTCCATTTTCATTAGAGCACAATCAGTTTTTTTATAACTCAATACGATGCGGGCGAAGCCTTGTGCCGCCTTCTTTTTGGCAGTTAAGGTGACGACATAATACTTGCCATCATCCTTGATGCTGTAATTGGCATTGTTGGCGGTGGCAATGCTCTCAACTTGACCGGTAAATGCCTGACACAAGAAGTTGGCCAGTTTTTTCATTGGCGCATTCTTGGTGAGGTCGTATTTGACCTCTTTCCCGTTGGCGATGACTTGCATCTTGTTGCCATCCAATACGAAACGGTCTGTGGCTGGTTTTGTGTATGTCATTTTTAGCTGACCGGGAGCTTTGAACGTTAGAGAGCCGTTCATCTCAACCTTGACCTTGGCAGCGTTGGTACGGATGTGCGTGAATTTGCTTTCTACCGATGTGTGTTTTTTGCCGGCAGCACTGATCTTGTTCAAAATGTCATTGTCATTTCCTGCAAAAAGGGAAATGACAAGAAAAAAAATCATCAAAAAACTGATTGTCTTTTTCATTTTTACTTTCTGGTATTTAATTTTAGAATTTTCTTGTGAACGAAGTCTATTTTATTTAACTGTCTAAATAAGAATGGCTGTAAACTATAGGAAATCAAAATGTTGGCACTCATGCCGATGAGAGTGCATGCACCAACGGAATAGACGGCTGGATGCTTGGCGAAAAGCAGTGAAACCAGTACTACGATGAGAATGAATGCTGAAAATGAAATGGCGGTTTTGTGGTAGGTGAGAATGCTGTCGGAATGGCCTTGCTCACTGGCAATAAGTCCGCTCATGATGAAAATGCTGTAGTCAACGCCGACACCGAAAATGATGCTCGCTACAATGATGTTGATGAGATTGAACTGCAAGCCTAACATCGCCATCATGCCTTGAACAATATACCAACTGAGAAACATCGGCAAAAAGGACAATAGAGCCAATGTGATGCTTCGATACGATATTAGTAGTACAATCAATACGAAAATCGAAGAGATGAATAGTACAACGTTGAAATTGTCGTGAATGATGGCTATCATTCCATCGGTATAATAAAATGGGTCTGTAACGATGGCATGGGGTTGTACGCTTACCACGTCACTGATTTCATCCACATCGGATGGCTCTGATAATACCGATGTGAAAACCAGATAGTTGCTGTCGACCTTCTCAACAAAGTTGCTGGATAGTTCCACTGGAAAAATACCAGATTCCATCAGCGATTCTGCTTCGTAATCGGCTTCTGCCAAGGCATAGAACGGGTCGAAAATGTCGGGTTCCAAGCCGTTCTTTTGGGCGGCGGAGCTGACAAGAGCACGAACTTCGCTGATTCTCTGTGGACTCCAGTATGCTTTCCATCGGTCGATGTTGGCCTGTTGTTCGTCCAATGGCAGGAACAGACCGGCGACACTCGAATACTGTTTTACAATGCCTTTGTTTTGCAAAGAATCAAGCACATCGTCAATGCGGGCGTTATGGGACATGGCTTCATCAAAAGTCTTTCCCGAGGCGGCATAGAAAGTGGCTTGGTATCCCTTGTTGACTTTCTCGTTGTAAATCTGTTGCGAACGTGCTGTCTGTTTGGATATGTAGCCAATATTGTTCAGGTCGTTGTCAAATTGCACTTTCCGCGAAGCGAAAATACAAACCACACTCCATATCACAATGATGCCGATAAGGACGTGGTATTTGTCCAAAGTAATCGTGTTGATTTTTTCCAAGATCTGGAAAGCGCGCTTGTTGTGCAAATTCCTGTTTTTGTAAAAGAATTGTGGTAGGAAAATCAGGGCACTCAAAGTTGTGCCAACGAGGGCAAAAGTGGCAAACAGACCAAAATCCTTCAGCAGGTCGCTGCTGGTGAAATATAAGCCGGCAAAGGCACCGATGGTGGTGAGGCAACTTAAGCAAACAGGTGTTGATTGCTCTCTCAATACGGTTACAGGCGATGTGACGTACTTGTAATGTGTTAGAATGTGCATGACGTAGCTCATTGCGATGCCCATCACCACAGTCCCAACGCCAATGGCTAGCATTGAAATCGAACCTCTGAACCAATACATGCATGCCATGGAAAACAGCAAACCATAAACCAATGGGAAGAGTAGTAATAGTATGGTGGATTTGTTTCTGTAGCACAATAAGATGACGAGAATAATGATAATCAGAGAGATGCTCATTGTCAAAGCCAAATCTTTGCGGACCTGGCTGGAATTGCCGGAACTGAGAACTGAATTGCCGTGATAAAGGATTTCTATGCCCGGATGTTTTTGTTCATACTGCTTAGCTGTGGCGTTGATCATCGCAATCAGACTGGCGCAAGAACGAGAGTCCAAGTAGTTGAAACTTGGTGTGATAAAGGCCAAAGAAACGGTGCTGTCGGATGAAAACAAATGTTTGTCAATAATGGTATATCCTGCCATTTGTTTGGTGGCATTGTTAACTTGTCCCATCATGGCGTTGCGAAGTCCGGCGGGATCGTAACAAATCATCGTGGTAACATTTCCCGTGAAATCCTCACTCATCAAGGACAGATTCTGTTCCATCTGTTGTTCAATGGCTTCAGCTGTCAATAAGGTGTCGAAGGCAGGGTAGACGTCTTCGTTTATCAAACTGGGAAAATGCGACAGCAAATAGTCCAACCCATTGATGGTCCAGTCGTCTTCAATACGATATAAAACGTTGGCAATGAAATGTTGGGAGCTGTCTCTTGCCAATAGCATTTCGAAGAATTCGTCGTTGGCTAGGGCTAGTTCTTCGGCAGAAAGCGACTGGCCTTCTTTGGTCGTAAACTGGACGAATATCTTGTCTTTAATGCTCATCTGCTCGAAAGCGAGGACGCCTTTTTCAGACTGCTCGGTTTTGGGCAGCAATTTGGCGATGTCTTCTTCATATTTTAGCTGAAAAGCGAAAAATGCAAAAACGAGAGTGGTGATGATCATTGAACACCACATGAATACCGGATGTTTCTCCAAAAACAAGTAGATGGAAACGAAAAATTTAGCCATAAAATTATGCTTTACATTGTGCGGATATAGTTGCGCACATCACCCTCGGTAACGAAGGTTTCATTGTTTAGTTGTTTAATTGTTTAGTTGTTTGATTTAAAGTTGTAAGTCTTTTAATGGTTAATTCAGTTTACTGATTTCTCGCCACTTTCATGCTGCCGGTGCGTTTGAAATCTTCTTTGCGGACGCTGATTTGGGCAATTTTGCCGTTGGCAAGACAATGGTGTTCTCTTTATAATTATAGGTGACTTCCAAATTGGAAACAGCAGGTAGTTCTGCATATTCTTTTTCAATCCATTCCAAAAATTCAGAAACAGTGGGAATATAACGCAGCCTTGCTTTTTCATCTTCAGGAATAGAATCATAGAAGTAATCTTTCATAATTAATGTATTTTAACTTTTTCATATTCTTGATTAATACCTAATTAAAATTTTTAATTACGATAAATAAACAAATGCAATATTACAAAAAAATATGTTTCATTTCTCTTTTGGCGGATAATTTTTGTACTTTTGCCTTCTCAATAAAATATCCACAATGATATCAATAGATATGAACCAAGAACCCACACTTAACGCCCACAACAAAGACGAATTTCCGCCAGCGCATACGGCGGAGCATTTGCTGAATCAGACCATGGGAAGAATGTTCGGCTGCGAGCGCAGTCGCAATACCCACGTCGAACGCAAGAAAAGCAAGATCAACTTCCTCTTGGAACGACCGCTTACGCAAGAAGAAGTGGCTGCCGTGGAGAGCAAAATCAATGAACTCATTGCCGCGGACCTACCCGTAACCTACGAGTTTGTCACTCGCGACAATATTCCCGAAGGCGTAACCCTTGCCAAACTTCCAGAGAACGCGAGCGACGCCTTGCGTCTGGTACGCATTGGCGACTACGACATTTGCGCCTGCTTAGGCACGCATGTGGCTTCAACCAAGGAAATCGGCACTTTCCGCATCACTTCCACCTCCTGGACACCTCTGGAAACCGGCGGCAGCTTTAGAATCGTCTTTAGAACTGAAATTAGTGAGCAGTGAACAGTGAGCAGTGAATTGTGAATCGTTTAGTAGAGACGCACATCCGTCCCTGTGTCTTATTTAGCGAGCATAGCGAGCGGAAGGTTTATTTTTAATAAAACAGATGCTGCTTGCTCTTATTTACCCAGCCGGCTTCGTATTTGTAACTCGTGAAATAGACTTTGATGTCGGCATCGTATTTATAATCAGTGAAATAAATCTTCTTTTTGGCATCATATTTATAGTCGGTAAAATACCATAAACCTTTGTTGCCTTCAACTTCGTATTTGTAATTGCATTTGTAAACGATTAGGTCCGCCTCGTACTTGTACTGCGTTACATATACTTTTACATCAGCATCGTATTTATACTGAGTCGAATAAACCAACTGGGCAAAACTCGTTGCCGGTAGGAAGCTGATGAACGTAATCGTCAGTGCTATAATGATTTGTACTAGTTTTCCTTTGAAAATATTATTCATGATTTTAAAAATTTGAAAGTGCAAAGATAATGAATTGTGTTTAATTGATGAATCTTTGATTTATTTCTCGGCAAAAATCTGATAAAAATTGGTGTTCGTATTTAATATTTTTGTACTTTTGCAGATTATTATCATTAAATAGGAATTAATATGAAAAAAACGTTGACACTCCTCCTGATAGCCGTACTTTCGTGCGTCCTTTTCTCTTCATGCAATAAATACGAGGAGTCGATGTATAACAAGTCAAAACATCAGATTCAATATGTCTGGTACAAAAGCAATGTTGGCGATCCTAACGAAACCTTTACCTATGACAAACATCATTTGCTGACAGACATAACCATCCTTGATACTGCGCATATTGGCGGAGTTCTTGCTGAGAATTATAAGTTTGAATACAATAAGGATAAAACCGTTAGTAAAGTTTTTTATACTGATGGTGATTTAGAAGAAACCATTACTTTTGCCTATCTCAACAAGTACGTGAAATATATGTCCTATTCCATCAATGGCGAAGTTAGACTATTGTGCAACTTTTATCGTGATGATGAAAAAGCGGCAAAAATCACCCGTATCACAGAGGTTTATGACCATACGTTTTTCGAAGATATGCATCTCTTGAGTGCCACAAGCCTTTATAATCGTTTTATTGGTAATCTTCAAGAAATGAGAGATTTATCAACATCAATGAATAGTAAGGCTTTAACTCTATATTGCAATAAGACGGTCACTTATCAGGGTGAGAATGTGGTTTCCCTCGAATCAGAATATCCCGATTTGCTAAAGAAGGTGGTCGTTAATTTTTCCTATGCGGATGTCATGAATCCTTATTACGGACTCAATTATGCTTATTCAGACGAACTGCTGGGATTTTCTCGGAACATGCCTGCTGAAAAAACAATTTCCACTTATTATGGTGGCAATTTAACAGAATCAGAAATTATTGCCTACGATTACAAAGATGTGAATAAGGACAAATATCCTCGAATGTTCACTTCTGCGTCAAGCAAGGATGCGGGCATCGCTTTCAAAACATATATCCATTACTTTAGTGAATATCAAGACTAGACTGTAATGAAGATTCAAAAGGAAGGGCTTCCCATTATTTGCATTATGACCATTTTAATAGCGGTCATTCTCTGCTTCGATTTTCTTTTTTTATCTCTCCATTGGTGCGTCAGCGTAATTCTTAGTATTGCTCTGTTGGCATTCTTGTATATGATTATTCGATTTTTCAGGAATCCCAAACGTATCGTTAATAGAACAGAAGACGGTATCCTTTCGCCTGCTGACGGTACGATTGTCAATGTCGAAAAGGTTTATGAAAAGGAATATTTCAAAGACGAACGCATCATTGTGTCGATTTTTATGTCGGCCCACAACGTTCATGTCAACAGCTATCCCATTGATGGCGTGGTAGATTATGTCGGCTATCATCCGGGAAAATATCTCATCGCCAAGTTGCCGAAATCTTCAACTGATAACGAACATAATTCCGTGGTGGTCAAACAGAGCGAAGACCGTGTGGTGCTTTTCCGTCAAATTGCTGGTTTCGTCGCCCGCCGCATCGTTTGTTATGCCGAACCGGGCATGATTGTTAAGCAGGGCGATGAAATGGGAATGATTAAATTCGGTTCCCGCGTGGATGTGTTCCTTCCTCTTGATGCCACTGTCGAAGTGAAAATCGGTGACAGTGTCAGATCGAAAAAAAGCGTCTTAGCTTATTTCTGAGATGAAAATCAGCATAGTTATTGTCAATTATAATGTACAGCATTTTCTGGAACAATGCTTGCACTCGGTATTTGTTGCCTTGGAAGGCATTGATGGTGAAGTGTGGGTGGTGGACAATAACTCCGTTGATGGTTCCTTGGCCATGTTGGAGCGGAAGTTTCCACAGGTGAAACTCATTGCCAACAAGGAAAATGTGGGTTTCGCCCGTGCCAATAACCAGGCCATCCGCCAAGCTGTCGGCGAATATGTGCTCCTCCTCAATCCCGATACATTGGTCGAACCCGATACGTTTCGACTTTGCCTCGACTTCATGGACCAAACTCCTGATGCCGGTGGCTTGGGGGTCAAAATGCTTGACGGAAACGGCAATTTCCTGCCCGAGTCCAAACGAGGCCTGCCCGTGCCTTCCGTGGCTTTTTACAAGATTTTCGGACTGTCGAAGCTCTTCCCGAAATCAAAGAAATTCGGAGCTTACCACTTGACATATCTTGATAAGGACGAAATTCATTCCGTCGATGTACTGTCCGGTGCTTTTATGCTGATGCGTAAAAGTGTCTTGGATAAGGTTGGGCTGCTTGATGAGGATTATTTTATGTATGGTGAAGACATTGACCTGTCATATCGTATTACTTTGGGCGGCTATAAGAATTACTATTTTCCAAAGACCAGGATTATCCATTATAAAGGAGAAAGCACCAAGAAAAGCAGTGTCAATTACGTTTATGTTTTTTACAATGCAATGCGGATTTTTGCTGAAAAGCATTTTTCCAATAAGAATGCCCGCCTTTTCGGATGGCTTATCAATTTGGCCATTGCTTTTCGCGCGTCTTTGGCTGTGTTGAGTCGTTTTTTTAAAGCCGTTCTTTTGCCTTTGGTAGATGCCGCGGTGATTTGTGGAGGCGTCTTCGCTTTGTCTAAGTATTGGGAAATCAATATTTTAATGGAAAGGAATAGCAGTTTTCCTCCAATTTATCGAAGAGTGTTTATTCCGTTATACATTCTTATATGGATATTGTCGATGGCTTGCTGTGGCGGTTATCGGAAACCATTTGCCGCTCGTAAAGCCAACAAGGGAATTCTGATAGGTACTGTCATCATTTTGCTGATTTATTCCTTGTCTCCCGAAACCTACCGATTTTCTCGTGCCGTGACGATTTTCGGTGCAATGTGGACCATTCTCGGCGTGAATATGGTACGCTATCTGATGCGTAAATTAAATATAGGAAGTGCGATTTTCGGAGGCAAAGACAAACGCCGTATTGCCGTCGTCGGTGGTAATGGCGAGGTACAGCGTGTGGCAACGTTAGTTCGAATCGTTAATAGGAAATGTGATTTTATCGGACTTGTCTTTGATGATTATGATTCTGATAATCAAGAAAATAAATTTAGTTATTTAGGTAAAAAATCTCAACTGAAGGATATCATCAGCATCTATCGCATTAACGAATTGGTTTTTTGTTCAAAGGATTTGACAGCGGATGCGATTATCAGTCTGATGACGCAGCTTCAGGATTGCCAGGTGGAATACAAGATTGCGCCAGAGGAAAGCGATTCGATCATCGGCAGCAACAGTATCAATACTTATGATGAAATTTATGCTGTATCGGTCAACAGCTTGACAACGCCGCAAAATCGCCGCAGGAAACGTTGTTTTGATATTCTGTCGGCGCTTTTATTGGGACTGTTTTTACCCATTGATGTCTGGTTTGTAAGCGACAAGGGAGGTTTCGTTCGCAACATTGTGAAAGTGCTATGTGGCCGCAAGAGTTGGGTGGGGGTGCGCGGTAGTGCCGATGCGGACCAACTGTCTGAAATTAAAAACGGGGTGTTGTCCCCAGCCGACGCCTTTCATCTGGCACAGGAAGATGCCTCTATTCTTCACAAAATCAATATGATGTATGTGAAGGATTATTCCATCGGAAGCGATTTCAATATTTTATGCAAAGGATTCGGATTTTTAGGAAGACAGGACTAAGCAAAACCGTTTTAGGCTTGGCTTTGCCTAATATTATCACCAACATCACGGTGCCTTTGTTGGGTATGGTGGATTTGGCCATTGTGGGGCACATTGGCAATGCCACATACATCGGTGCCATCGCTTTGGGGACGATGATTTTCAATTTGATTTATTGGAATTTCGGCTTTTTGCGTATGGGGACCAGTGGTTTTACGGCGCAAGCTTATGGCGCTGGAGATCTTGATGAAGCATTGCGAATTATGGTCAGAGGAGTGGCTATCGCACTGTCGGCGGCGGCACTGCTCATCATTTTGCAGTATCCTATCGCCCTCTTGTGCCGCCGCCTCATCAACAGCAGTCCGGAAGTCATGGAACTGGCCCTCACGTATTTCTTTGTCCGTATTTGGGCGGCACCTGCCACCCTCGGACTCTACGTTTTCAAAGGCTGGTTCATCGGAATGCAAAACTCCAAAGATCCCATGTGGATAGCTATCATATTAAACATCATCAATATCGTGTTCAGTTTGCTATTCGTCATGGTTTGGCACCTGGGGATAAAAGGTGTCGCGTTGGGTACCGTTCTGGCCCAATATTCCGGACTGCTGATGGCTTTGGTGTTGTGGCGCGTGAAATATGGTCATTTGCGCCACCATTTCGATATCAAAGGCAGTTTGCATTGGACGGAAATGAAACGATTTTTCAGAGTCAATGGCGATATTTTCTTGCGGACACTCTGCTTGGTGGCTGTCTTCACGTTCATTCCAGCCATTTCAGCTTCGATGGGCGACAGCATTTTGGCGGCCAACACCTTGCTGATGCAGCTGTTTACCCTATTTTCCTATATTATGGATGGCTTTGCATATGCGGGCGAGTCGTTGGTGGGACGCTTTATCGGTGCCAAGGACCAGCAGAATCTGGCGAAAACAATACGCTGCCTGTTGCGTTGGGGAATGCTGCTGACGCTCTTGTTTACAGTGCTGTATGCTTTCTGGGGCGAAGCGATTCTGTCGCTGCTTACCAATGATGCCGATGTCATTGCTGAAGCCATGCAATATATGCTTTGGACACTGCTCGTGCCGATTACGGGCTTTAGCGCATTTCTGTTTGACGGTATTTACATTGGTGCAACCGCCTCTAAATCAATGCGAAATATTATGTTTATTGCCACGGCGGCCTTCTTTGCGGCTTATTACGCCTTGAATCCTTTTTTATTTAATAATGGCTTGTGGATTGCCTTCTTGATTTTCCTCACTTTGCGTGGCGTTTTGATGTGGGCACGGTGGAGAGAAGAACTAAACTAATGATTATTCTCCAGGCCATGATACGCTTGAAAATAATGCTACAGGATTTTCTGTTGTTCCAGCCGGTTACTACGGACAGATTTTCAGCAGTTTCCGTTACGGTGCGTATTTTTGTCCGCTACGCAGTATGATAGCAATCATGCCTATTGTCGGCGTTTGACCTACTTTCAAACCTTCGTTAACAGAAGTTTCCTGAACTATGAATATGCCTTTTCAGTCCGTTGTGTGAAAAATTAATGATTTATCACCAACTTCGGCTCATTCAACCTTATCCGCATCCACTTCAACAACGCGGCTTTTTGCTCTTCACTCATGTCTTGTTTTGATTCTATGAATAGGGTGGGGATGGTGTCAGGTTTCATTGTCGTGGTGTTGGTATATACCAAACGCGAAACGGAAAAAGATGTGATTTGCGGATATTGAACAGCTAATTCTTTGGCAATTTGCATGTTGGTTTCTGAATTGGTGCCAACACGGTTCAGCTCATTCTCCAATGATTTGATTTTTTCATTGCGTTCTGCCAACAGTGCGTCTTTCTTTTCAAGCATATTCCCTATCAATTCTGATTCATTAATCGGATCAAAAGTATTGTTCGTCTGACGTACTATCAGATTGGCCTTGGGCAAGCTGTACTGCTTATGCATAATACTCTGCATCAAGGCAACATCTTCTTCCGAAATTTCACGTCCAATGATGGATAGGGTTATTTCTTGATTCTTCCGGCTGTATTCCTTCTTTACCGCAACTATCTGTGAATCTTCGAAATAGGGCTGATCTTGAATCTCTGTGACGAATTTGTTGGCTGATGAGTTGAACGAACTTTCCCTGACCACTTGGATGGCGATAATGATGCTCGGAATGATGACGATTATCGAAAACAAACTGATGTATCGTTTAACGGTTTTTGCCCTTGCCGCATCTTGATATTTTGTCTTTGGGAAATGTAAATATCTGACTATGATATAAGTAGATAGGGCAATGAAGAACGAATTGATGAAGAATAGATAGAAGGCTCCGAAAAAGTATTTGAACTGCGCGGTGGCAAGTCCGTAACCCGCCGTGCACAATGGCGGCATCAATGCGGTGGCAATGGCGACGCCAGAAATGACGGTGAAGTTCTGCGAGCGGCGTGAGGTGGCAATGATACCGGCTGCGCCACCAAAGAAGGCGATTAGTACATCAAAAATGGTAGGTCTTGTTCTTGCCAACAACTCCGATTGTGCATCGCCCAATGGTGATAACAAAAAATAGGCAAAGGATGCCAATAGGCTGATTAACACCATGATACATAGATTGTTGAGGGATTTCTTCAGCAGGTCTGTATCCGATATGCCAATGGCAAGGCCGATGCCGTTGATAGGCCCCATCAAAGGGGAAATGAGCATGGCACCAATGATGACAGCCGTGGAGTTTACATTCAAGCCAATGGAGGCGACGATGATGGCAAAAAACAAAATCCATACATTCACCCCTTTGAAAACTACAGAACTGCTAATGCTGCTGACGGTGGCTTCATAATCAGTGTCCTCGTGAATGCGTATGGTCTTCTTGAACCATGCCAGCAGATTCCGCCACCAACGTACCCAAGTTGACTGTCCTTTCTTTTCCATATTTTTATCTTTGTAAATTATTGAAATTCAAAAATATTCCATTTTACAGGATTGCAAAGGCAAAAATACACATTTATTGCTTATGTATGAATAAGATATCGTATTTTTTTCAAAGGTGTTTAATGTTAATTGTTTATTGTTTATTTTCCTCGTCCTATATAGGCCCGCACTTCACGGTCGTTATACAGGCGGATGAAGGTTTTCATTTCAATCTACATTTATTTAGCATTTTGGCGTTAGGATTATATTGTCTATCGGACGTTATCTTTTTTATATTCCCCATTTGCTTGATATTTCGCGACAGTACTCTTCATGTTGTTGTATGATAGTTGTGTTATCACCATTTGCAACAGCTTTTTCCAATTCGCAAATTATTTCCATTTTATCGCCGTAGGCGGCGGATCTCTCCGTTTGCAAGGAATCTAAAATGGAGACAACTTGATTTGGGTAGATGACAAACGTATTTTCGGGGATATTGCTGACATCCCGCAATATTGAAGTTCCGTAAAATACGACAACTGAATAAAATGGGACATCTTTGTTTTTGGTGAAACGTTGCTTCAATGCTTGTATATGCCCATCGTTCTGTTTTACGGGATTGTAAAACCGGTGTTTTTCCCGCCCGTATGCCAGAACTTGAGTCCATTGCTCCTGATTCCCTTTCCCAAATATCCATCCGCTGTAATCTTTCACTTCAAAAACGATGATGCCTGCTTTTGTGGCGACAACAACATCTATTTGAGAATATTTTCCTTCAGTTCTTTTTACATACAGGTCGTGATAAATTGCCTTTGGATGAATCCCATGTTTCAACAATTGTAAAACCAAATCCCGCTCCGACCATGTTCCTCTATCCAAGCGGGTGACAGTTGCGAGTAATTTTCTGTCTTCCCTTTTTTGCTTTATCGTAAGATATATCTTGAAAGATACAGCGATAAGGAGTGCGACAACCGCTACTGTCATTATAATGTCTGTCATGCTGCAATTTGTGTTTTATAATGTACAATGGTTTGTTTTCCTGATTTTTTTTTCAATTCTTTCCAATATTTTAAAGATTGGAAAGAATTTTATTTAAAGACCTGCTCCACGTTCCTGCGGTTGCCGTCGATGGTGATTTGGATTTTATCCTGATTGAATCAAATGGCATCATCGTCTTTCGATTTCTTTTCGCCTTTCAGGGCTTTCTTTTCGTCGCTTTTCAAACGGCGTTCAACCTTTTTCACATCCTCAGCCGGTGGAAGATTTTCTGGCACGATTCCTCTTTCAATCAGCATTTTCCTAACGGCAAGATTGTTGTCAACATGTTCCTTTTCAATGCTTTGCTCGCCCGACAAATCCTTAGCCTGAACATTGACGCTTGTCATTTCGGCTGCAAAATCCTTTGCCTTAATGCTGATTGTCGGTAGAAAATCGGCTATGGGACGACTATTTGGCACACCCATTTTTCTTTTCAGTTGCTGCGTGGTCAGATGGAACAAGGCTTGGTCGCCTTTCGAGCGGATAATGGCAAATCCTTGGTCGTTCACACCTCTTTCATAAAGCACACCCGAAAGCTTCTTTTCCGTTTCCTGCAATTTTGCACGCGCTTTCACACGCTCCGCTTCCAACAGTCTCTGTTCCACAAGTTCAGCGCGGCGCGTCTGCACGGCAAAATAAGTCTGTGCAAATGCGATTTGCGGTTTCCGAGGGTCTCCGTTTTGTGCAATAAGATAGCAAGCGTAACGAGTCAGAAGGATGTCATCTATCTCATGCTGAGCACCTTTACCTGCTTCTATCACCTTGCTGACGTCAGCAAAGTGATCCGATACTTTATTGCCAGCATTCCGGCATGATTCTTTTGCTTTGTCAACCGCATTCATAAAATTACGCCATTGCGAGTATCCCAAAATCGGATACAATTCTCTTGCGCTCCAACATTCCACGCCTTCCACCTCGGCCGCAGCCTGCTCAAACTGCTCAAACAACTGTTTTACTTCTTCTGTTTTCATATTTATTTTGATTTGGTTCACATTTCTTGCCGGTAATACACCTTATAGAACTTGCCCCTTTCGTCCTCGCCCTGCTCCATCACATTGAATGGGCGAGGATAGCCATTGAAATACAGCCAATTCTGTTTAAGGAGGGGAACATCGCTGCTCAATTTTCCCCTAACGTCCGTTGTTATCGCCATCTTGGTAATATTGTATGATTGGTTCTGCAAAAATATCCAATGTTTTATCTTCATTTTATTTCACTCCAATTCTTTCCAATGTTTTAAAGATTGGAAAGAATTTATGTGCTTTTCAATTTACAATTTATAATGAACACTGTGCAATGGTTTGAGCTTACGATTACCAATTTATATTGTTTTCCAACGCCTCAACGTATTTTTTGTACAGGCAGATGAAAATTTCGTCAATTAATATCAAAATGGCAAAACGAAAGAAATAATTATGATAGATGTAATCGGAACTTGCTAATGTATCAAGTGTTGGTAAGTTTTGTTGATATGATGTTAGGTTATGGGCACAACGGTTGCGGTGCTTATAAACAATTTCATCGTATGATTTATGTAGGTCGGATTGAAATAGTATGTAAGTATCTTTTTGTTTTTGTTTGATCTGATTATCCTTTAATATTGTGTTGTTTGACTTAAAATATGAGAAACTTTCTTGTTGAGCGGCTCGTAACAGATTGGGATTGTCTAAAATATTAAGAACTATATTTTTAACGTCCTTAACATTTGCTGTAATAACATCTATATCGAACTGGGGGATTCGTTTGATTAAATCTTTATATATGTTGTTCTTACTACAATAATCAGAATGCTCTCCGTAATTCTTATTATTCAGATATTCATACCGATACTCATAATCATTCGTGGCCATTTCCCAGCATATACACTTCATTTTTTGCTCTTGCGCACCTGTCATTTTTAAGAAAACCGATTGCATAATGTAATCGCACAATGGATATGTTTCAATACCGCTTCCAATACCTCGGATGGCATTAACACTATCTTCCAAAATCTTTGAGAGAGGCGTTGTTATGAATTTATAATGCTGGCTCTTGTACATAGTCTTTGTAGATATTGATTGATGCTTTGATTCTCTCAACAGTATATTTTAGAGCGTTTGGTGCTCGCTTATGGGCCTCTGATTTAAAATTGGCATCATTGATTTTATTCTTAATAGCAGAATCGAGATCATCCTTGTTTGTAATATCAATAGTTTTCCCCTTAATAATAACATAGTAAATCAACCCGAGTAAATACATGTCGGCATCAATGATTGTGTTAAAGTCCTTTGGTATTGATAAATTGTTTAACGCTGACCTTAGTGCGTCAAGTCTGCTCGTAATATCATTATCTGGATTAGGAAAAACAAATGTTATTGCTGGGAATTTTTGGTGGTCTTTTTTCTCTTCCACAATAGTTGTAATAAATTCAGAAAAATATTCTTCTCGTTTTCTGCCATAGCCATAAGCCACTTTTGTAGTATTGGGATCATTTAATTTACAAAAATCAAAAAGATATGCCAAATAACGCACAAAGTCAGGATTTTTAGGTTCTGAATTTTGCATAATTGTAATACTCTTAAGAACACCTGAATCCAATAATTTCGTGTACTTTCCATTTAGGAAATATAATGCTCGGCGGCTCTCCTCTGGTAGCAATACTTTTCCTAATGTATTGATGTGCTTAAAAATACGTGAATAATATTTTTGTTGTTCGTTTTGGTCTGAAGTGTTAGATACGATATAAGAGAATCCTAAAAAAGTATCTTCCAAAACCTCATCAGAAATTGTCTCCGCTAGATCATCATATCGGTCGTCAGTTGCTATCTTTTGTCTTATGTTTTCTATATTCTTGCCCATCCCTAACAATTCATCAAATCTCCATTCCAAAATAGTTTTGTCTTCACCTTCCGAGTCCATTCCATCATCACCCTCAGCAAGAGAATTTTCTTTTAATTTGAATTTTCCTGCATTAGGATACTTTTTTATACAAGCAAGGAGAATACTTGTTAGGCGTTGTTGCCCATCAATGATGTAATTGTGCGTTTTGCCATCGCTTGCGGTAAAAGCACCTATTGTAATAGGCGGGACAAAGTCTTTATCTCTCAAAGACTGAATTAGTTTTTTTATACTTTCCTGATTCCAACAAAACTTCCTTTGATAACGCGGTAATTCAATATTGCCACTCAACATTAAACCAATCCAATGTTTTAGTGAGTATTCTCCATAATAAACTCTATTTTTCATATTCAATCCTCCTTAATTATTCATTGTTAATTCTTCCACCTCGGCGGCGGCTTGTTCAAACTGCTCAAACAACTGTTTTATTTCTTCTGTTTTCATATTTATGCTGTCTTAATTTACATTTCCTGCTGGTAATACACCTTATAGAACTTGCCCCTTTCGTCCTCGCCCTGCTCCACGTTCTCGCGGTTGCCGTCGATGATGATTTGGATTTTCTGGTCCAATCGAATGACACGCTTGTAGCTGCGTTGTTGCTTCTTGCGTGCCGATTCAGAAATGGTAAATTGGTCATCAATGGCGATTTGGCTTTCTTCTTCGTATGCGCGCTTGTACAGATGGAATTTTTCAATCACCTCTGGCTGTTCGATGACTTCGTTGGCAAACTCCTCAATGTCGAAAGTGTCCTTTTCCTTGAAAAACTTTAATGACTTGTTAAGCAGGTCGATTTGGTCGGCTTTAGTTACCTCAAATTCGTTAGGCAGTTCCTTTGTGACAAAATCCTTTGCAAAAGTCATGAAATTCTGCGTGTTGGCGTATTCGTCTTTACGCTGGCGCACGTGCAGGAAATCGTCCACCCAATATTGCGCTTCAATGCCTTTGTTGGTATTATCAACTACCGCCACGACATAACCGTTTTCCTTTTCCTTATTGAAAATCAGGCAGCCTTTATCCAATTTCTTGATATTGATGCCTTTTTCGCTTTCCAAATTGAAACTGTTGTTTTCGTGCAGCACCTTGAGGAAAGTGTCTTTGTTTTCCGACTTGAACAAGCCGACCGCATCCATTGTTTCGCCATCCAAAATGCAATCCTTGAAATAGACGGTATAAAACTCACCGCCTTTGATTTTCGGATGTGTGCTTTGTTCGTAAAGATGCTTTGCCAGATTCACCGACTGATCATATAGCGCATCGGGATTGTCGAAAATACGGGAAACGTAGGTGTAAACAGCGTTAAGTTCAAGCTCGCTTTCGTGAAAAAATTCGAAATATTCGTTGGTGGTGAAAGGTGAGATATAATATAATAATAAAAGGTCTTTTAATCTATCATCTATATTTACAAATGTATTAGATAATATTATTCCATCATCCGCAACTTTATTTCCGACAAAATGTAATGTAACATTTTGAATTTTTGATTCCAAGAATATTGCACTCATCGTTTTTGCTGTTTTAAGTATTCCAAAAAGTTGTTATATACAACATTTTTTTGTCTATCCATCTCTGAAAGCAATTTTGATTTCAGTTTGTTTTTATCAGTTGTGCTTAGTCTTTTTTCTGAACTTAATTGTGAAATATTCATTTCAAATTCAGCATTACCAAATTTGTTAGGATAATCCGGAAAGCCTAAACTGATAGTAAATTTACCTTTTTCTCCCCTGTAATTATATGAAAATACGGCATCCATATTCCATAGAATAATGGAATTATGATATTTGGTATCTTTCATAAAAAACTTATCATTCAATGATTCTCCAGACAACAGAATCTTTTTCATTTTATCCATCCAAATAATTTCTTCAGGAAGGGCTGAATTATCATCCGGTTTGATTGAAATATCCTTTATGTTTTCGCAAGTAAAGTTGTCATTTTCTAAATGAGTTGTCAACCGGTAAAAAAACGCGAATCTCTCATTATTTGAAAATTCAGAAAAAATAATTTTCTTTAGTTTTGCATCTTGCGCAACAATTCCTTTCTCTTTAAATTTTTGAATTTGTTGTTTAATAATTTGTTCTGCAATCTCTTTCGTTTCTGGCGCAGTATGAGTTATTTTAATATGTCCCTTACCATTCTCATTAATAATTTCGACTTTCCCTGGAAATTCATTTTTCTGCTCATACCATGATTTATTTCTATCATAGCGAATAATTGTAAAGTCAGCAATTAAGTGTTCTGGATTGTTGTCAACTTTCGTAAAACGAGTTGGATACTTTAATTCACAAGAAGGCAAGTTTTTCTTTAAGAAATCATTAATATCAACATTATTACAATCAGGGTGAAACAATGTTGCATTTGGATTAAATTCTATTTCTCTTGAAAACTTTTTTTCATTATCTTCTCTCTCAGATAACGACAATCTCACTTCTTCAAATTCTTTGGGCGACAATAAAAGTGTTTGCAGAATAGGTACGGTGTATGATTTGTCGTTATTAAGTGCAAATACTCCACGTTCTTTTAATATCCGGTGTATTTCCGCATTAGAAATAGAACTCTGGTTAACAAAACCTCGGAGCATTTCTCCAAAAGGCAACATCTTATCAATATCGTTTTGACTTACATTCATATTAATACACATTTAAAAGATTTCTGTAATTCTCCACGGTAACAGTTTTTGTAAATTCATTATCCTGAAAACCTTGTTTCGATTCTGCTACAATGTTTTTATGCAACAAATTATTATAATCTGGGAAAGCTATAATCACATCTCCTACCCAATTTGATGATATATCTTTTGCTAGTCCCATTAAACGTTTCAGGTCTGCGGCTTCAAAATTATCTATACTTGCCAATAACAAAGCTATTTCTTTTTCGTTGCTCTTTTTCATCAACTTTATTGGAATGATACTTGAATTCAGATATTCAACAGGAAGGATTGAGCCTGTATTATTCCTGTTTTGTGGATTTAAATTTTGACCTGTTGCTGGATAATAAAAGAAATAGTTATATTCTGTTTTTGATTTGATATAACTCATCACTTCTAAGATAAAACCAACTCGTTTGTTATCCATGATATAAATAGTATTATTCTTGAAAGAATCAATTCGTACAGTTGACACTGCATTAATTAAATCATCATAACCATCTTCGCTATTATTCAACCAAAATAGTACTCCAACATCATTAATTGTTGTTGGATGAAAGTTGGGTATTATTGAATCTTTTTGCGGAGAACAATCAAAACATTCAATAGTGTTAATTAAGTCCAGCATATACTTTTTAAAAGTACTTTGTGGACTATTGGGATATTTATCATTACTATATTTTGATGATATTACGATATTGTTTAATTGTCCATCAACAAGAGGATTCATGTAGGAATATAAGAAATCTATCCCATGTGTTCTTGCTGGTTCTCCTTTAGAATTTAAATGTTCCCCATTCTGTTGAGAGCAATCAATTTGAATTCCTTTTGCCAAATCTGACCATCCTATTACGGATAAGAATCTTTCGACGACAGATTCTCCGTATTCTCCTATTTTTTTAGACCATTCACCCATAGTTATTTGATTTATTTATTTGTTGTTATTTCCGTATATTTTTATTTCCCAATTCTTTCCACATACCTTTTCAGCATCTCCATTTCCTTGCGTTTCATATAGTTTTCCATGAAAACATAGTCCGGCTCGCCTTTGGAATTTACTGGAAGCATGATAGTAAACGAATTTAAGCGATTTGAATTTATTGAATGTCCGTGCCCGAAAAACTCTTCTTGCATGGAAATGCAACGAGACAAAAACACCTGTATGTGCTTTGACAGTTCTTGTTTAGGATACAAAGCCGTAACATGACTATCTAACGCAAAATCAAATGGCTGGTAGTAGGCTAAACCTGCACCACCGTCACCATCATTGTTGAGAGTGACACAATGTCCCTGATACAAATTTTGTGTCTCAACAAAAGACCTCAAACCATTATTCACTTTTCTTGCAGAAACCAAAGGCACATCTCCATCTTGCAAAGAATTCATATCTGTTTGATTTCCTTTATTCGGAGTGAACAATTTTATTAATCTAAAAGGTTTCCATTCTTTATTATCAATTCGTTCTATTTTCGGCAATTCACCAATTCGTTCCCTTCTTTCTGAATTATCAAACAAATACCCGCGTCCGTGGGCAATCATGTTAAACTCAAAAGTGAGGTAGTCGGCCATTGTCTTTTCAAAGTCGGCTTCGGTCGGGATGTCCTCGTTGAAATAATAGAACGAATGCAGCCATTCATCTTCGGCTTCAACGGTGGAAGTCACCATGAAGTCGTTGGTGGTATGCCTGCCCATCAGCCAACATTCCAACAAAAGTTTCTTGCGCTCCTTGGCTTGCTCGGTCGGCAGCAGCCCCAAATGCGGAAACACCACAAAGCCGTCATCCTTAAAGTTAATGAACTTACTGTATTTGTTTTTCGGGTGCGGACGATGAGCGGTGAAAACGGCAATCACGGGATTGGTGCCAACGCCGTAGAAAGTCTGAGGATTCAAGGTTATCACGCCTTCCAAAGTATGGTTTTCCAGAATATAGCGTTTGTCGATTTTGTCTTCCTTGGTTTTACCTACCATAGTGCTTTGTGGCACAATCACCACGCAACGTGCGCCATCGGCCAACGAATCAAGCAAATGGCAGATGAATTTCAATTCCGTAAGTTCGGCTGTCGTTTTGTTTTTGCCTTGCGAATAAGGCGGATTCATGAAACCGACGGTGAAGTTTTTCTTTCGCAGTTCCTCGGCTGGCTGTTTCAGAAAATCGGCACAAATCAGATTGCTTTTTCCATCGCCGCGCAAAATCATGTTGGTTGTGGCAATCGAAAACATATCGTCACGCAACTCAATGCCATGCAAACGCTCTTTCTTTATGGTGTGCTGTTCGTCGCGGCTCGCATTTTTCAACATTCGGTGCATGGCCGAAATCAGGAAGCCGCCCGTGCCGCAACAAGGGTCAAAGACTTTGTCGGTCGGTTTCAAATCGGCTAAATCGACAAAAAGCTCCGTAATGTGTTTCGGTGTCAGCACAACGCCCAATGTCTGTCCGTCGCCACCACTGTAACGGATAAACTCGCCATAGAAACGCCCCAAGACATCTTCAGGCGAATTGTTGCAAATGGCGGTGAGGATATTAGAATAAAGATATTCAGCAAAATAACGCAATGGTGACTTGCCCAATTTGGAACTGAACTCCGATAAATGCGGACGGTTTTTTATCAGTCGGAACTGGTCGAGAACCTTTTCCTTTTTCACTTGCGGCTGAACGTGAACGCTGTCCATGTGTTTTGAAAGGGCATCAAAAATTTTGTCGCCGTCAGTCTCTCCGTTTTCCCGCGAAGCGGTCAGTTGCTCAGTGTCGAAATTCTGTTCCTGCAAGGCAAGCAAGATGGCAGACACCACCAAAGGTTTTTCCGAATCGCCCAACTGTCCGTAATTGCGCAAATCCTCATGCAGTTGTCCGGCACGTTTCAGAATCACTTCCAATTCCGCCTGTTCCACAGTCTTGCTGCCCAAGACCTCAGTGCGATAATAATTGGTGATTTTTTCAGCCGTAAAATTCTCAAAACTCTTTACTTTTTTGAGAATCTGATAGCCGTTCTCACTCACGAAAATAGGACGAATGATGATTCTTTCATCCTGCGTGCCCGAACAGCCAAAGGCAAAGACCTTTTTGAAATGCGTCTTTTCAATGATGTTCAGGGCATAATGCAAGGCACCGTTTTCTGCATAGTTAGTCACGCTTGATGTGTCCATTAGAAGCGTGTCCTCTCTTTCGTTCATGTATTTTGCCTGCTTCGTCTGGTCGGCCTTATCCTCGATGACGATGATAAACTCGCCAGATTGAGCGACAAATTCAGGGAATCCGGTTTTGCCCGTTCCTCGTTTCGAAGACGTTTTGAGGGCTTCATTGATTTCCTCAATCTGGCTGCCATTCATCGTAAAATCGAGGCCAGCCTTTGTGAGCAATTGCGCCACAATGAAATCGGTTTTCTTCTCGTAGTCAGTCATCACTTTACCTTATTATCTATGTTTCAATCTTACAAAACGTCAGCGGCATAAAACCCGCTTAAATATTTTGATTATTTTCGTTTAAAAAGTTGCGTATATCATTGATTACAAGTGCTTTTTTTAGTGCATAAAACCAAACGACCAACAGTCTCTAACACGCGCAACTTGGCTGCAAAGTTCGCAAAATTTCCTGACATCTGTAAGAGATTCTCTAAAAAATTATCAACAGGCATGGGATATAAGTTGCCGGTCGGTTTTAAAACTTGTGAAAGTTAAAATTTTTCTTTACATTTTACGTGATATATTATTTTTATTTCTATTTTTTCAGTCAAATTAACAATTACATATTCAGTTAATGAAAACCGTCAGCTGACACGGCTGAACAGACATTGATGTCGGCAAAAACTGTCAGGCGACGAAAAAAACAGACATTAATGTCGAAAAATTTGTCAAACGGTGCGCAGGAATAGACATTAATGTCAATATCATAAACAGACAATGAAAAAACCTTAAAATAAACATATCATGAAACAGCTTGTAAGGATAATCCAGAATTTCAAGATTGTAGGTGCGACGCACACGATCATCACAATTGTAAACAGTTATGACAACAAGGAACAGGTGAAGGCATTGACGGACAGGCTCGGTGTCTTGTGCGACCAGTTTGTGGACATCAACAAGGAGTTCGTTGACGGCAGCAATATGCGTGCGGCGGATAAGAACGTCGATGCGATGTTCCGCACGGTGAAGATGCTTGCTGATGCGTATTCACGATGGCCGGAGGCTGATGTCCAGTCAGCCGCGAAACATCTGTATGGCATGGTTTCGGAATACGGACATTTCAGCAGGAAGAGCTATGACGAGAAGCCTGTGGCGGTGGAATCGTTGGTGACGGACCTCGGCAAAGACGGGGTGAAGGACATGGTGGCGCTGATACCCGGGCTGCCGGCGGCCGTGGACAAGCTCAAGGAGTACGGTGAGGCTATGGCGGCAAGCCATTACGAACACAGCAGCCTCGTCTCCGCAAAAATGTCGCAGGCCAAGTCGCGCGACATCGTCCGGCAGATCGCCGGCATCCTCAACGACGAGCTTTTGGTACTGCTCAACGCCGCAGCCATCGAGGACCAGAACAACACCAATAAGAGCACCGGCTTTTCCGTCCGCTGTCTAAGGGACTAATCATCAAAATAAACCAAGCCATTTCCATGCGTGAGCGGGGAAATGGCTTACCTTAATATAATTACATCTGTTCTCCAAAACGTATTTATAATTATTGCTAAGTTCTACTTAGAAGTGCAATATTTTTTTTCTCGGAAAGAATGCCGTATAATGATTTTATTGTATTTTTGCAACTCAATTCATAACAAAAAATCCATCGGTTTTTTCGGGGCCAAAACAATATTTATAATTATGAAAAACTTCAAACTTTCAATCCTTTTCGTAAGCGTTATGCTTATGATTTGCTCTTGCGGAAACAAGAAAACTGCAGAAGAACCTGCTCTTAATCCCAATATGCAGTACCGTGAACTCGGTTCTACTGGCATCAAAGTGGCTGAAATCGGTATCGGTTGCTCTGCCTTCGGTTACATGGATACCACTCAAAGCTACGAATTTATGACGGTTGCCCTTGAAGGCGGTGTCAACTATATGGACTTATACGATGCAGATCCGACGGTACGCAGCAATATCGGTTATGCTCTTCGTGGCCGCCGCGACCAGATGAACATCCAAGGCCATATCGGCAATTATTGGAACAACGGACAGTACGAACGTACCCGTGATATGGATAAGGTGAAAGCCGGCTTCGAAGATCTACTTCAACGTCTTGAAACTGACCATATTGAAGTGGGCATGCTTCACATCAGCGATGATATGGAAGACTGGAATGCTATCGCTAATGGTCCTATGATTGAATATGCTCAGCAACTGAAAGATGAAGGTAAAATCAAACATATCGGTATGAGCAGCCATAATGCGGAAGTGGCTCTTGCTGCTGCAAAAAGTGGTCTCGTTGAAGTCATCATGTTCAGCTTGAATCCTGCCTTCGACTTGATTCCTTCTGGTTTAAGTGTTTGGGATTCCACAAGTTATACTCAGATGATGAGCGGCATCGATCCTGTCCGTGTTGAGTTGTACGACTATTGCGCACAGCACAACATCGCCATCACTGTTATGAAGGCTTTCGGTGGTGCCGGCGGACAATTGATGGATGCGTCAAGATCTCCTCTGAAAGTGGCTTTGTCTCCAGCTCAGTGCCTTGCATACGCTTTGGCTAAGCCATGCGTGGCAACTGTTGTCTGCGGCGCTAAGACCATCGATGAACTCAAAATAGACTTGGCATACGAACAGGCTTCCGAAAGCGACAAAGACTATTCTGCCGTGCTGAATGGGGAAGGACAACATAGTGGCGAAAGTGCCTGCACCTATTGCAATCACTGTTCTCCTTGTCCGCAAGGTATTGACATTGCAAAAGTTAACGAATTGCTCGACCAGGCAACAGCTGGAGACCAAGTTCCTGAAAACGTAGTTAAAGAATACAAAGCATTGGCTCATAAGGCCGGTGAATGCACGCAATGCGGCGCATGCGAAAGCCGTTGCCCATTCGGCGTTTCTATCCGCGAAAGAATGAAGGAAGCTCAACGCGTTTTTGGCGAATAAAACTGCTGTGCCACTATCCAGGCACTTGCCCAGGCGAAAAACAGATTATATCCCCCACATAGACCGTCTATGTCCAACATTTCTCCAAGGACATAGACGTTTTTTAGTTTTTTTAACTCGAAGTTTTTATCTATTTCTTCCACTTTGATGCCCCCATGACATACCTGGGCGAATTCAAAATCGTAAACACCTTTGATGTCAAACTTCAAATTTCTGATACTGAAAGGATTGCGTTCGTAATATTGAACTAATTTTGGGTGAATCAATCCTTTGAAACTGTTGAATTGCTGCCAATGACGACGCTCATCGTAATCAGGATCATCAGGTATCAAATCAAAGTGAATAGAACAATTCCCTTTGTCTTTCAATCGATTATAATAAGCTGAAAGATTGAGAATTACAATTCCAGAAACCCCATCATCCTTGAAGGTGATTTCGCCGGTTTCGGAATATATAAGTTGCTGCTTTTGGAACAAACTGCAACGGGCTTTGCAGCGACAACCCGATAGCGATTTAGGATATTTTAAGAGTTTAAAACCTACCAAAGATGGTTGAAATTCATTTTTCTGAATCTTAAAATCTGTTAAACAGTCTCCTATATCAATTCTGTTTTTGGCAATGACTCCTGCCGGACTGCCCGTAGCCCAAATCAATTTGTCAAACTTTATTTCTAAATTGTTGATTTTGAAATAATTATTGGTTTTAACGAATTTTGACACGAAATAGTCGTATTCAAAATGAACATTCTGGTGTAGATTTTCGAGCAGAACATCAAGGACAGTTTGAGAAAAGAAAGTGGCAGGGTAGACTCTTCCTTCTTCGTCGGTGCTCATCCTAAGTCCCATGTTTTCAAATTCCCGAGCTATGGTTTGAGGTGTCACGCGACATAATAAATCAGCGATGAATGCTGAATTGTTGTAGCATTCACCGCTGATGTGTGTATTGAAAATGTTGGCCTTTCCGCCGCCTGATGCTTTGATTTTGAAGCCGGGTTTGCTGTTTTTCTCGAAGATGTATATCTGAAGATCCTTATTTTTGGCAATAAGTTTTGCTAAAAACAAGCCTGCAGCACCAGCACCGACAATCGCGATATTCATCAGGACGATTTTGAATGCTTATTTTTGCATTTCTTTAGCCAGTTTTTCAGTCAACAAAGGAATAACCTTGTTCAAATCGCCAACGAGGCCAAGGTCTGCCACCTGGAAGATAGGAGCATACTTGTCTTTGTTGATGGCGATGATGAAGTCGGATTCTTCCATACCTGCCAAGTGCTGGATGGCACCGGAAATACCGCAAGCGAAATAAACGTTTGGACGTACGGTCTTACCGGTTTGTCCAACCTGACGGTCGTGAGGCATAACGCCGGCATCGACCATGGCACGTGAAGAAGAAACCTGTCCACCGAGAACGTCAGCGAGAGCTTGCAATTTCTTGAAACCTTCGGCGCAGCCAACGCCACGTCCACCAGAAACCAGAATCTTGGCAGCCTGGATGTCAACGGCATTCTTTTCTTCCTTGACGGTCTTCAGCAATTTGACTTTGAATTTGCTGCTGTCGAATTGAGGTTGGAAATCAATGACTTCACCTTTGCGGTTGGCATCGCGAACCATTTTCTGCATTACACCAGGACGTACGGTAGACATCTGAGGACGATGTTCGGTACACATAATGGTAGCCATCAAGTTGCCACCAAATGCGGGACGGGTCATCATTAACTGTTTGTCTTCTGATACTTCCAATTTGGTGCAGTCTGCAGTCAGACCAGTACCAAGGCGGGCTGCCAATCTTGGAGCCAGGTCACGGCCGATGGTTGTGGCACCGAACATCAGAATGCTGGGCTGGAATTTCTGAACCATCTGATAGATGGCCTGTGAATATTGTTCTGTGAGATAGTCTTTCAATTCTGGAGTGTCCATGCAAATGACTTCATCAGCACCCATTTCGATGAGGAATTGGGCGTGTTTCTTCACCTGGTCGCCAGCAAGGATAGCCACCACCTTTTCGTTCAGGTCAGCAGCCAAATCGCGTGCTTTTCCCAACAGCTCCAATCCAACGGACTGGATTTCGCCTTCGCGTTGTTCTACGAAAACATATACGTTTTTATAATCTGTCTTTTCCATAATTACAATATTATATTATACCGACTGTTGCCGATTAGATGATGTGTTTTTCTTTTAACTTACTGATGATGATGTTGCAAGCTTCTTCGGCATCGACTTCGAAAGTTTCGCCGGCACCTTTTTGCGCCTTGGTGAAAGATTTCTTCACGCGGGTGGGGGAGCCTGACAAACCTAATTTTTCTTTGGCAACGTCAATCTTGTCTGCCGTCCAGATTTCAACCTCTTTGTCGAAGGCTTCCATGATGCCGGCAACACTCATGTAGCGAGCCTTGTTGGCGGTAGCCAAAACAGTGAGAAGGCAAGGCATTTCCACAGAAAGCATCTGATAACCATTTTCCGTTTCTTTCTTAATGGTCAGATTCTTGCTTCCATCATATTCAATGCCTGTAACGTAAGAAATCTGTGGCAATTGGAGGTGTTCTGCCATTTCAGGACCTACCTGTGCGGTATCACCATCAATAGCCTGACGACCACCGATGACAAGGTCGTAGTCCATGCAACGCAACGCGCCAGCCAAAGCATTGGAAGTAGCTAAAGTGTCAGCGCCAGCAAATGCTCTGTCTGTCAATAAGATAGCGCGATCTGCGCCCATGGCGAATGCTTCACGAAGGATGGCTTCTGCCTGTGGAGGTCCCATCGTGATGACGGTAACTTCCGCTCCGTATTGGTCTTTCAAGCGGAGTGCCATTTCCAAACCGCCTTTGTCATCTGGGTTCATAATACTGGGAACGCCATCACGGATGAGGGTGCCTGTAACCGGATTTATTTTAATTTCGGTGGTATCCGGAACCTGTTTTATACATACTACAATTTTCATAATTTTTTCTATTTTAATAATTTACCAGCGATGACCATACGTTGAACTTCAGATGTGCCTTCATAAATTTCGGTAATCTTAGCATCACGCATCATTCTTTCAACAGGATATTCACGGGTGTAACCGTAACCACCGTGGAGCTGAACGGCCTTGGTAGTAACTTCCATTGCGGTTTCTGCGGCAAACAATTTTGCCATGGCAGCATCTACAGAGTAGGGCTGGTGTTGATCTTTCTTGTATGAAGCCTGACGAACAAGCAGACGGGCAGCCTGAACCTTGGTTTCGAGGTTGGCCAATTGGAACTGTGTGTTTTGGAAAGCAGCGATGGCTTTGCCGAATTGTTTACGTTCCTTGGTGTATTTAATTGTTTCATCCATAGCACCTTGTGCAATGCCGAGAGCTTGTGCGGCGATACCGATACGGCCACCGTCCAGGGTCTGCATGGCGATTTTGAAACCTTTGCCGAGTTCTCCCAAGAGGTTTTCCTTTGGAACTTCGCAGTTTTCGAAAATCAATTCGCAGGTAGCGGAACCGCGGATACCCATTTTCTTTTCCATTTTACCGATGGAGAAGCCTTTGAAGCCTTTTTCCACGATGAATGCGGAAATGCCGCGGGTGCCCTGAGACTTGTCGGTCATGGCCATAACGATGAATACGTTGGCATAAGCGGCGTTGGTGATGAAAATCTTGGTGCCATTGAGGATCCATTTGTCACCGGCGTCAACGGCGGTTGTCTGCTGCATGGCAGCGTCTGTGCCGGCGTTGGGTTCGGTCAGGCCGAAAGCGCCAATCCATTCGCCCTTGGCGAGCTTGGGTAGGTATTGCTGCTTTTGTTCTTCTGTACCGTATTCAAGGATGGGGTTCATGCATAAAGAAGTGTGTGCGGAAACAATGACACCCGTGGTGCCACATACGCGTGACAGTTCTTCAACGGCCATGCCGTACATCTGATTGGTGCCGCCTTGGCCACCATATTGTTTTGGGATTGGAATACCCATGATGCCGATTTTTGCCATTTTCTCGACGGTTTCCATCGGGAATTTCTCTTCTTCATCGACTTCTGCTGCCAAAGGTTTTACCTCGTTTTCGGCAAACTCGCGAATCATCTGCAAAAACAGCGTTTCTTGTTTTGTTAAACTGAAATCCATAATTGATCTATTTTATTTTTTTAATCCTAAAATTTCTCTTGCTTCAGCGGATGTGGCAATGCCACGACCTAATTCGTTGGCGATTCTAACGACCTTGGCTACCAATTCTCCATTGGATTTTGCCAAAACGCCTCTCGACAAATACAAGTTGTCTTCGAAGCCCACGCGTACGTTTCCGCCCATGGCGATAGCGGCTGTTGCCATCGGAAAAGCGTGACGGCCAATGCCGGTTACTGTCCATGTGGAGCCGGCAGGGATGGCATTCACCAACCAGCAAAGGTTTCCCACAGTGGCAGGCGTACATCCTGGAACGCCCAACACGAAGTTGAACTGCATCGGGGCACCGGGAACCTCGCCTTTGCGAGCCATCGTTAAAATGGTGTCCAAATGACCCATCTCAAAGCATTCATATTCGGGCTTGATGCCACGCTCAATCATTCTTTTGCCAAAAGCACGCATGGTGGGCATGGTGTTGTCGAAAATTTCATCGCCAAAGTTACAGGTACCGCAGTCCAAAGTGGCCATTTCCGGCTTTGGATTGGTGTCGGTGGATTGCAAGCGTTCGTCGGGAGTCATTCCTACTGCGCCTCCGGTGGAAGGAATCAGGATAACGTCGGGACAAACTTTATAGATGGCTTCTTCGCATTCCTGGAAGCGTGCTCTGCTTTGGGTTGGCGTACCGTCGTCCTCGCGAACGTGCAAGTGAACGATGGCTGCGCCGGCGTCAACGGCAGACTTGGCTTCGCGAACGATATCGGCTACGGTGTAAGGTACCGCAGGATTCTGTTCTTGTGTGACTTCCGCGCCGCAGATGGCGGCTGTAATAATCAGTTTATCCATACTTTATTTGTTTTTACGTTGACATTGTTTGGGAACTACGCAAGTACCGCTGGCACGGCAAACCACGATGGGTTCGGACAGTACGTCGGCAGCAGAAGCACTGATGTCGGTGCGTGGAGCGATGATTTTGCGAGCTTCAAACACCATCTTGCGGGAAGTGTTGCCCACGTGGGTGATTTCGCCAACGGCTTCGATGTAGTCACCGGCAAAAACGGGAGCTAAAAATTCAACATTGTCGTATGCGCAGAACAAACCTTCGTCTCCGTCCTGGATAATCAGCAATTCGGTGGCCACGTCGCCGAACAAAGCCAGCATGTGCGCGCCGTCAACCAAATTTCCACCGTAATGTGCATCTTGAGAACTCATTCTCAATCTTATCATTGATGTTACTTTTTCCATTGTATCTAATTTATAGTTTTTAATTCTTAATTCTTAATTCTTAATTTAACCTCTCCAGACTCTATTTCACGATGTAATCCACATAAATGCCAGGAGTATGGACATTTTCCATTGGAATGTCACCGGTGTTGACAATTTCCTGTGCTTCAGCGATAACAACGTCAGCAGCTGTCGCCATCATCGGGTTGAAGTTCTGAGTGGTGCCTTTGTATATCAGATTGCCGCTTTCGTCAGCAATGTTGGCGCCCAAAAGAGCAATGTCCGCGTGCAGGGGTTTCTCAAGCAGGTATTCCTTGCCGTCAACCATGACTTTTTCCTTGCCTTCTTCTACGACTGTGCCCAAGCCCGTGGGGGTCAATACGCCACCCAGACCAGCACCGCCGCAACGGATGCGTTCCGCCAATGTGCCCTGCGGCGAAAATTCAACTACGAGTTCTTTGTCGTTGAACTGCTGAATCGTGTTGGGGTTCGTCCCAATGTGTGATGCGATGACTTTTTTCACCTGCTTGTTGGTAATCAACAAACCAATACCTTTGTCTGGATAAGCTGTGTCATTGGCAATGATGGTCAAATCCTTGACATCGGTTTTTGAAAGAGCTTCAACGATTTTGTTGGGAGTGCCAGCAGCCAAAAAGCCGCCAATCATTAAGGTCATTCCGCTTTTTACCTTGGAAACGGCCTCTTCTACAGTAATAATTTTACTCATAACGATATGTTTTAAACTAAAATTTTATATTCAAAAATAAGTTTGCAAACTTACAATTTTTTTTTTACATATACAAATGTAAAATATTTAATATGTAAAAATGGCTGCCCTGACGTTGACTATATGTTACCCAAATCACCCGATACTTTCCCCTTAAACACTGTATATTAGGGCGTTATTAATTACTATATGGTATTGCCTTTCAGGCAAACATTCCTACTCGCCATTTTCCACCGAGGACTTCGTCCCCAGTTACTCAAATACTGCCCTTCAGGCAGAACCCCTAAACCCTTAAACAACACACCAACACCATCCCATTTATATCCTCCGCCTTACAAGCGCTTTGCGTGACAAATCGAGGCGGGTGCGGGCGTTAAGAACGCAGACTGTTATGTAAAAATGGCTGCGATACAAATATATCGACAATAATTTTATTCCTGAAATTTGTTGATTGGTAGATAATTATGATTTGTTGATAACTTTTTATCTTCATTTTCAATATCTTATCGGAATTGTTAATATCTTTTTGATTTGCACTCGAATTTTTATGCTTCTTTATGCTACTTTTGCTGAAAAGTTTTAGCAATCAGAATTTATATTTAATTAATGGAAAATCAATCTGTTACAAGGAAAAAAGTTGAGAATAAATTGTCATATAACAATATAGATGCCGCACTGGGAAACATGGGTAAGGTGATACCTCAAGCCGTGGAAGTGGAAGAGGCTGTCTTGGGCGCTATCCTCATCGATGCAAATGCCATCAGCATTGTTGTCGATTCAATTTCACCGAAAATGTTTTACCGTGAAGCCAATCAATTGATTTACAAAACGATGTATGATCTTTTTGGAAAATCAGAACCCATTGATTTGCTGACGGTTACCAATAAGTTGCGAAAGGAAAAACAATTGGAATTGGTGGGCGGTGCCTCTTATTTGGCGGCTTTGACCAATCGCGTTTCCTCATCTGCCAACATCGAGTATCATGCCCGTATCGTGATGGAAAAATTTGTTCTCCGAGAACTTATTTCTGTTTGCGGAAATATTTCCCGCGATGCTTACGATGATTCAAAAGATGTTCTTGAACTGATGGATAAAGCCGAAACGGACCTTTTCAATATTATTCAAAAAAATTTCAAAAGAGATAGTAAGGAACTTAAGTCAGTGGTACAGAGTGCTATACATGAATTGCAGGAGATGAATAACAAGAGTACCGACGAACTGCAGGTGCGTACGGGCATTCGCGCTATCGATGAAAAAATCGGTGGCTGGCAACGTTCGGATTTGATAATCCTGGCCGCACGTCCTGGTATGGGCAAGACTTCATTCGTTCTTTCCATTGCCAGAAATGCGGCCCTCGACTTCGGTAAGAAAGTCGCTTTCTTCTCCTTGGAAATGTCTGCTACACAGTTGGTCCACAGATTGTTTTCTATTGAATCAGGTATCAATTCCGAAAAAATTTCAAAAGGGAAACTTGATGCCAGTGAATGGACCCGCCTGATGGAGAAAATCAATGTGCTTTATAGTCCGAACCTGATTATCGATGATACTCCAGCTCTTTCCATATTTGACCTTCGCGCTAAATGTCGCCGCCTGAAAGCCCATAACGATATCGATTTAATCATCGTAGACTACCTGCAGTTGATGCAAGGTAATGTGGAAGGAGGAAAACCTAATGGCAACCGCGAACAGGAAATCAGTCATATCTCTCGTTCTCTCAAAGCCTTGGCAAAGGACTTGAATGTTCCGGTCATTGCTCTTTCTCAGTTGAGCCGTGCCGTGGAAAGCCGTCCCGGTGTAAAACGTCCTATGTTGTCCGACCTTCGCGAATCTGGTTCAATAGAACAGGATGCGGATATGGTTATGTTCATTTATCGTCCCGAATACTACAAATATGAAAGCTTTGAAGATGGAACTCCTTCTGAAGGCATGGCCGAAATTATGATAGAGAAGAATCGTCACGGTAGCGGTGGCAATATCAAAGTGCGCTTCCAAAGCCAGTATACCAAGTTTACTGACATTGATGATGTGCCTCATTTTGAAACCACTGGTGAAAACCAAACTTTTGTCGATTCCTCTGCCGGCATCGTTCCCAATGCCAATTTTGATGCTCCCAGCCAAAGTTTCAGCACTTTCAACGCAAGTTTTAACGATGATACCGACAGTTTTATGGGGGATGATAATGATTCAAATCTACCATATTAATTATGAAAAAGTTATCAATGGCAGAGTTGCATAGAGCAACGCTTGAAGAATTTTCCAGCCAGAAGAAAATCCCGTTGGTTGTTGTCCTTGATGACATCCGCAGCATGAATAATGTGGGCTCCGTTTTCCGTACTTGCGATGGTCTGGCTACAGAACGAATCATCCTTTGCGGCATTACAGCCTGCCCTCCAAACAAGGAAATCAGCAAGACCGCACTCGGTGCTACCGAAAGTGTTGCCTGGACCTACGAAAAAGATGTTGTGACCGCTGTCAAACAATTGCAAACCGATGGTTATAAAGTCTATATGGTGGAGCAAACCGATGATTCAATTATGCTTCAGGATTTTAAAGTGATTGAAAATCAAAAGATTGCAATTGTAATGGGCAATGAAGTTTTTGGCGTTTCCGACCGTTTGCTCGATGTCGTTGATGGCGCCATCGAAATACCTCAATTCGGGACCAAACATTCTTTTAACGTTACTATCGCCGCAGGTATCGTGATGTGGGAAATAGCTAAACAACTTCACACTTTAGTTTCTTAGTCCTTAACAATTCAACAACTCAACACCATGGACCGTCTTCATATTGGAATTTTTGGAAAACGAAACCGAGGAAAGAGCTCTCTCATCAATGCGATGGCAGGGCAGGAGATTGCTATTGTTTCGGATGTGCCGGGAACAACTACAGATCCAGTGAAGAAAAACATTGAAATACTCGGACTCGGTCCCGTTGTGCTCATTGATACCGCTGGCATTGACGATGCCGGCAATGTGGGCGAAAAACGTGTCTCCAAAAGTATGGAGATGCTGAAAAATATTGATGTCGCTATTCTTTTGGTCGGAGATGACACTGTTGACGAATCGGAATTAAACCTGATAAGAAATTTTCAAGATGCAGATATTCAATTTGTTATCGTTTACAATAAGATGGATATTCATCCTTTGAATGGTGAATTCAAAAATCTATTGCTAAAATACGGTGCTCCTGTATTGGAATGTAGTGCCAAGGAGCATTGCGGAATTCAGGAATTGACAAACGCATTGGTGGCTTTGGCGCCTAATACAAAACCAGTTGAAAATTTACTGGACGGAAAGATCCATCAAGGGGAAACCATCGTATTAGTGATGCCCCAAGATAGCGAAGCACCCGAAGGACGCTTGATTTTGCCCCAGGTTCAAGTTATACGTAATATATTGGATAACAAAGCAATAGCTGTTTGTTTGCAACCTGATGAACTGAAAGATTATTTAGCGAAAAATCACTGTGATTTTGTAGTTACCGATAGTCAGGTTTTCAAGGATGTCGCAAAGATTGTTCCTGAAAATATTCCACTGACAGGCTTTAGCATTGTGCTGGCCCGTTCGAAGGGGAATTTTGATAGTTTCTTAAAGGGAACACCAAAAATCAGCGAATTACAAGATGACGATACGGTTTTGATTTTGGAATCGTGCACACACACAAGCTCTTGCGACGACATTGGCCGTCACAAATTGCCTCGACTTCTTGAAAAATTTACAGGAAAGCATTTGAATTTTGAATTTGTCGCCGCTTTATCTCCACTTCCTCCTTTGGGAAAAGTCAAATTGGCAATACAATGTGGAGGGTGTATGGTGACAAGAAAACAATTAGAAAATCGGATGCGAGAAATCCAAAAAGAAAACATTCCCATCAGTAATTATGGGATGGCAATTGCCTATTGTACAGGCATTTTCAAAAGAGCTGTCGAGAAATTTACATGATGTCGCCCATGTCATCCAACTCGTCTGTACGGTCGAATGTCGTGGTTGAGCGTTGCAATGATGAAATTAACGAACCAATCATTTTGGTGAGTTCCATCAGTTGATTTCTTGAATATTCTCTCTGTTCGTCATTAAGCAGACCTAACTTTGCGGCGATTTCCGTATAAACGACACATTCGCGAAGCGAACTCTTCGACATTTTAAGGTAATAAACGAATTGGGTCTTGTTGCGGGCTGAACCTTCTGCCATGTTGAGTGCAATTCCTTGTGCTGCCTTGACAAAAGCATCAGTTACGGTGCATTTTTTTTCAACTGGAAAATTGTTGGTGGCGTTGTGTACCCAGAGAATGTAGTCGTGAGCCTTAGCGTAAATTCTCAGATCTTCAAATCTGAAAAAACTTACATTCGATTCTTGTTCATTCATGTTTTCTTGTTTTTAGTTAAAAATATTCGACAAAAATAAACATTATTTTTAAATATCAAATATTTTTTCAAAGAAAAATGAAAAAAAATAGGAAAAAGCAACAACCAATGGCGTTTTTTTGTATTTTATTTAACAATTGCGATATTCTCCATTGTCACTCAGCACTTGTATCACAATTTCATTTACCATCTGCTTGAGCTCCGCAATGAATTGTGTGGCGGGGTATTTTCCTTGTTCGATTTCACGTAGCTTTTTCTCCCAAATGCCTGTCAGCTCGGCACTTTTAAGTAACTCGTTGCGAATCAATCTCACCAATTCCAAGCCGGTTTCCGTTGGCTCTAAACTTTTGCGCTCCTTCTTGATGTAATTCCTTTTAAAAAGGGTTTCAATGATGGCTGCTCGTGTGGATGGCCTGCCAATTCCGTTTTCTTTCATCGCTTCGCGCAGACTGTCGTCATCAACCAATTTTCCGGCGGTCTCCATGGCTCGTAACAGCGTCGCTTCTGTATAGGGTTTTGGCGGCTTGGTCCATTTTTCCGCCAATTTCGGTTCGTGTGGCCCGTGCTCTCCAATCGTGAAAATGGGCAATGTCGTCACTTCCGCATTCTTTTCATCATCATCACTGCCGTTTTTGCCACTTTTCTCAGTTTCTTTTTCTACTTTGATGACCACCCGCCAGCCAGGATCAAGAATCTGTTTTCCAGTGACTTTGAATTGGATTTGTTCAACTTCTCCGAGAACTGTCGTGTTGGAAACGATGCAGTCAGGATAAAAAACAGCAATGAAATGTCGGCAAACTTCATCGTAAACGCACGCTTCATCGTTCGGCAATGCTGATTTGGGAGATAAACCTGTCGGAATGATGGCATGGTGGTCACTGACTTTGCTATTGTCGAAAACCTTCTTGCTTTTCGGCAGTTTCTTGCCCGCCAATGGCGCTGTCAAAGTGGCGTAAAATGTCAGCCCCCGCAAAATTCCAGGGCATTTGGGGTAGATGTCATCGCTCAGATAGGTCGTGTCAACACGTGGATAGGTTGTCAGCTTTTTCTCATACAAAGTCTGTATCAACTGTAAAGTCTTATCTGCTGAAAAACCATATTTCTTATTGCATTCCACCTGTAAAGATGTCAAGTCGTATAGATGTGGTGGCGCTTCCTTTCCCTTCTTGGTTTCTGTGTTGGTAATCGTAAAATCCTTGCCGGTAATGCGTTGCAAATCTTCCTGCCCCGCAGCTTCCGTCTCGTATTTTCCCTTGACCGCGGTAAACGTTGTGTCACGGTATAGGGTTGACAGCACCCAGTATTGTGTGGGAACAAAATTTTTGATTTCCCAATGCCGCTTGACAATCAAGGCCAGGGTGGGGGTCTGCACCCTGCCAATGGACAATACCTGCTTGTTTTTGCCGAATTTTAGCGTGTAAAGCCTCGTGGCATTCATTCCCAATAGCCAATCGCCTATGGCTCTCGACAATCCTGCTTCATAAAGCAATTGATAATCAGATTGCTGCTTGAGATTTTTAAATCCCTCTCTAATGGATTCTTCTGTCAATGACGAAATCCAAAGCCGGTCAACGGGACATTTGGCACCGGCTTTTTGCATTACCCAGCGCTGAATCAACTCACCTTCCTGTCCGGCATCACCGCAGTTCACAATGCGGTCGGCTTTCTGCATCAGCGTTTCTATAATGTGAAATTGTTTTGTAATATGCTGACTGTCAATGAGCTTTATTCCGAAACGAGGTGGAATCATTGGTAAACTGCTAAACGACCATTGTTTCCAAAGGGGCGTGTAGTCGTGAGGCTCTTTCAGTGTGCATAGGTGTCCATAAGTCCAGGTGACCTGATAGCCATTGCCCTCAATATAGCCGTCGTGAGATTGTTTGGCTCCCAATACATTAGCAATTTCCCGAGCGACACTCGGTTTTTCTGCGATACATACTATCATCTTAATTTGTTTAGAATAAATGGCTTACAGCCTACGAGAAAGTTTGGGAACGATTTCGTTCTTCCACGAGGCGAAAGTGCCATCCTGGATTTTTTTGCGTGCGGTTTTGACGAGGTCCAAATAGAAGTGCAGGTTATGGATACTACCAATCATAGGTCCTAAAATTTCATCGGCAGTGTAAAGATGTCGCAGATAAGAACGTGTGTATTCTCTGTCGGCGAAGAGGTCGCTGTTGGCATCAATGGGCGTATGGTCGTATTTCCACTTTTCGTTTTTCATATTCATCATGCCTTCCCAGGTAAATATTCTACCGTTGCGGCCGTCTCGGGTGGGCATTACGCAGTCGAACATGTCGATGCCCATGGCAATACCTTCGATGATGTTCGCGGGAGTGCCCACTCCCATCAGGTAGCGGGGCTTGTCTTTCGGTAACATGCTGCAGCACAAATCTGTGATTTCGTACATGAGTTCGGTGGGCTCGCCAACGGAAACTCCGCCAATGGCATTGCCTTCGCGTTCCATCGAACAGATGAATTCAACAGAACGCTTGCGCAATTCCGGGAAAACACTACCTTGAACAATGGGAAACAAGGTTTGCGAATAGCCGTACTTGGGCTCGGTGTTGTCGAAATGCTTGCAGCAGCGTTCCAACCACTTGTGGGTGATTTTCATGGAGCGCTCTGCATAATCAAATTCACAAGGGTAGGGCGTACATTCGTCAAAAGCCATCACGATGTCTGCCCCAATGCTACGCTCTATGTCCATTACTTTTTCAGGACTGAAAAGATGCCGAGAACCGTCAATGTGCGACTGAAACCAAACGCCTTCGTCAGGCTTGATTTTACGGCACTGGCTCAACGAAAACACTTGGAATCCTCCACTGTCGGTCAAAATGGGACGATTCCAGCCGTTGAATTTGTGCAGACCGCCAGCACTTTCAAGCACGTCAAGCCCCGGACGCAAATAAAGATGGTAGGTGTTGCCGAGAATAATCTGTGCTTTGATGTCGTCGCGGACATCGCGGATGTGGACGGCTTTGACGGCCCCGACAGTCCCCACAGGCATGAAAATAGGGGTTTCAATATCTCCGTGATCGGTTTTGATGACGCCCGCTCGGGCTGAACTTTTGGGATCTTTATCTTGTATGGTGAATTTCATGTATGCTATATGTAATTTTAAGAGTGCAAATTTACACAATTTTTTCGTAAATTTGCCCCCAAAAACAATCTGTATAGTGGAAGCTATTTGTTCAATATCAACACCGCAGGGAATTGGAGCTGTCGCCATAGTTAGAATGTCTGGTGATAAGGTCTTCAATATTGCAGACCGATTCTTTTCTTTCGATTTTATTAATTTGAAGGCAAGAATGGCAAAATATGCGGAATTCGCAGATGATGAGAATGTTATAGACCAGGTGGTGGTGACCAAATACGAGGGACCTCATTCTTATACAGGAGAGGATATGGTCGAAATATCTTGCCATGGCTCGGTTTATATTCAGCAGAAAATATTGCAGTTGCTCATTGAAAACGGTTGCCGGATGGCTCATCCGGGCGAGTATTCGATGCGTGCCTTTATGAATGGCAAAATGGATTTGCCGCAAGCCGAAGCCGTGGGCGACCTCATAGATTCTCATACCGAGGCCTCTCATCGTTTGGCGGTCAACCAACTCAAAGGACAATTCTCTAATAAAATCAAGGAATTGCGAGCTCAGTTTATGGTTTTCGCATCGTTGCTTGAACTGGAATTGGATTTTAGCGAAGAAGATGTCCAGTTCGCTAACCGAGATCGCTTGCAATTACTGTTGGAAGATCTTAAAAATGAAGTAGATACGCTCATCGCTTCGTTCAAGATGGGAAATGCCGTCAAAAACGGAGTGCCCGTTGCCATTGCTGGTAAACCTAATGTCGGCAAATCAACGTTGCTCAATACATTGTTGAATGATGAAAGAGCTATCGTTTCGGATATCCCCGGCACAACCCGCGATACCATCGAAGATACGCTCAATCTTAATGGTACCCTTTTCCGTTTTATTGATACCGCCGGAATTAGAAATTCTGATGATGCTATTGAGAATTGTGGCATAGAACGTAGTTATAAAGCTATAAAACAAGCTGATATTGTCCTTTATTTAATTGATAAACAGAATTTTAATATTGGTCAAATTGAAGATGAAATTCATCAGTTGCAAGAAAATGTTTCATTGAAGGATAAACATCTTTTGATTTTAATGAATAAAATAGATAAAATAACTGACAATCAGCATCTTGATGATATTAAAACAAGTTACGACTATTTGATGATTTCGGCAAAAAATGGTCAAAATATAGATTTGTTGAAAGAGCGTTTGTCAAGTTATGTGTCGCAATGCAATATGGCAGATCAGGTGTTGCTGACGAACGTCCGACATTATGATGTGTTCCTGAGAATCAGGGATGCCATTGAACGTATAGAACAGGGCTTTGCCAATCAAATTCCTACGGATTTGGTGGCTATTGACGTCCGTGATGCTTTGCATTGTCTGGGGCTCGTTACGGGCGAAATCGCAACGGATGACATCTTGAATCTTGTCTTTAGCAAATTCTGCATCGGAAAGTAAATTTTGAATCAATCAAAGCAAACCACATGAAAAAAATCATTTTTACTTTATTGATATCTATAATGGCTGTTGCTGTTTTCGGACAATATCGCAGCGATAGCATTCATGTCGCCCATTACGATTTGAATCTGACCATAGATCCGTATGCGCATACGATTTCAGGCACAACGACATTGAATGTGGTGCCGAAAATGGCCGGATTGAGTGAGATTCGTCTTGATTTGTCATCTCTGACCGTGGATTCGGTAATATTGGGCGACTTTTCCGTTAATTTCAGCCATGTCGGAGAATCGCTGACAATACCTGCTGGTAACTATCAACTTGGTGACACCCTGATACTTGCGATTAGTTATCACGGTGTTCCAGCAGGCAATAATTGGGGAGGATTTTCTTTTACCAATAACGGCTATTGTTACAATATCGGGGTTAGCATGTACGAATCGCCTCACAGTTTCGGCCGAGCTTGGTACCCATGTATCGATGAGTTTTCCGATAAATCAACCTATGATTTCCATATCGCGACTTATCCGTCTCACAAGGCCATTTGTGGCGGAACTTTGATGGGAAGCAGTCAAAACGATATGGGAATGACGGTTTGGCATTGGAAACTCGACAAACCTGTTCCCGCATACCTTACTTCCGTGGCTACGGGGACTTATTCGCTTTATACCGATACTTTCCATGGAATGGAAGCGAATATTCCGATAAGCATTTATGCGCCACCATCTTATTTTTCAAAGGTGGCAGGGTCGTTTGTTAACTTGAAAAATATTGCAGCCATCTACGAAAATCTATACGGACCATTGCAGTTCGACCATATCGGTTATGTTTTGGTGGCTTTCAATGGTGGTGCAATGGAGCACGCTACCAACATTGCTTATCCTCAATCTGCTGTTCAGGGAAACCTCACTAATGAAGATTTGTACGCGCACGAATTTGCTCATTCCTGGTTCGGCAATCTGGTAACTTGCGAACGTGCTGAGGAAATGTGGCTTAACGAAGGTATAACTTCCTATGCTACGGCAACTTATATTGAACATTTGTATTCGCGTCAAGATTATGATGAGCATATCAATGACTTACATTTTGATGTCTTGAACAAAATTGCGAAAAATGATGGAGGTCATTATGCTTTGAATGATGTCCCCCAAAGCCACACCTATGGTACGCATTCCTATGACAAAGGTGAGTTGGTGACTCACACTCTCAGACACTATATGGGAGATTCGTTGTTTTTTGCCGGATTGCAAGCCTATCTGCGGCAATATGCATGGCAAACTGCCAATTCCGAACAGTTTTTCGCTTCCATGAGCCAGACGAGTGGGATCGCCCTTGACGATTTTTTTGAAGCGTACGTCAATCAGCCGGGCTTCCTTCATTTTGCTATCGATTCTATCGTCGCGGAAGGTGGAAGTCAGTATGCCGTTTATCTCAGGCAGCGCTTGTGGCATGCCCATCATTATGGAAATAGCAACTTGGTGAATTTGACTTTTTTTAATAGTCAAAATCAACGTTTTGATTATCAACATTTTGAATTTTCCGGGCAATACGGTGTGGCTCATATTGAAATTCCCTTTGAGCCTGCTTTCGGCGTGGTTGATTTCAACAATGAAATCAGTGATGCCGTTATTGATTACAATGCCATGTTGACGACAACGGGAACGCGTAATTTTACTCAGGCAAAAGTCTCATGCGTTCCAACGAGCAACAGCGATTCCATTCAGATGCGTGTCGAATACAATCTGGTTCATGCGGATCCTTTTAAGCAGCAGCCCCAGCAGCATTATCGTGTTCATGATCGCTACTGGCGTATTGAATACACCCATTGCCATCAGATTAAGGGGAAATTCAAATTCACTTACGATGGTACCAATAGCAACGCTCCAGAATATTCTCTTCTGCAAGGCGTTGCCCATGAAGACATGGTGTTGCTATATCGCCGTAATTGCGCTGATGATTGGCACTTTGTCAATGCGACTCGTACAGGTGAACTGTCTGGAACTTTCACCACCGATAGTCTTCGCCCTGGCGAATATACCTTTGCTGTGCCAGGTGAAGACGTGGGCATTCGCAGCAATGCTCGTTCGAGCAACTCGGATCCCGGGTTGAGAATTTATCCCAATCCAGCTCATGACCAATTGGTCATTCATTGTCAAGATGTTATGAATCTGATTAGTATATATGATTTGAATGCTCGACAGCTTGCTTCATATACTATAAATGACAATGATGGAAATGTCAATCTTCATCATTTGTCGGCAGGAACTTATCTGCTATCGGTTTGGACCTCCGAGGGCAAACAAATCAGTGTGCCATTCATTAAAGAATAAAGATTAATGCATATTTGTTTTCTAATATTTGATTGAAAAGATGAATAATAATTTTTTTCGTATTCTCAGTTTCTTGATCTTAGCGCTCGGGGCTAATGTCCTTTCTGCTCAGAATTATTTGTATAAAAACAAACAATCTGATTATCAAATTGTTATTTCTGATTCTGCTTCTGGTGTTGAAGTTTATGCTGCAAACGAATTGCAGCGTTTGCTTGCGGAATGTGCTCATTGTACTTTGCCTATCTTAAAAGAGAATCAGTTGCCGGCAAAAGATTCTACTTTTGTAAGTGTGGGCTTGACAAACTTATTGCCAGCTGGCATTCTCGACAGTGTTTGCGATGATGGTTTCGTTGTGGTTGCCGATGGTTGTAGGCTTTATCTTGCTGGCAAGGAAAAAAAATCAACATTGTATGCCGTATATGATTTTCTGGAACACGAAATGGGATTCAGGCTTTATGCCCCAACCGCTTTAAGTATTCCATTAGGTGATGATTTTAAAATTCCTAATATTCAGAGAATTGAAAATCCAGATTTTTCATATAGGGAAGTGCTTTATTATTATCCGAACCACTCTCAGCTTTATGCTGATTGGCATCATTTGCACAACCGCGCAGACATGAAAAAAGAATGGGGGATTTTTGTCCATACTTTCAGGCATTTAGTTCCTGCTGAACGGTATTTCGAAGAACATCCGGAATGGTTTTCCGAAATCAACGGCAAACGAGTAAAAGACGGTCAGTTGTGTTTGTCGAATCCGCAGGTGTTGGAAACGCTTTGTCGGAATCTCGATTCGATGATGAAGCTGAATCCAGATGCGAAAATCTGGTCTGTGTCTAACAATGACAACTACAACAACTGCACTTGTGAACACTGTCACCGCATGGATTCGTTGTACGGCTCGCCGGCTGGCACACTCGTCAATTTCATCAATCAGGTGGCTCGCCGTTTTCCCGACAAGACCATCTCAACCTTGGCTTACCAGTACACTCGCCAAGCGCCACAGCGAAATATCGTCCCCGATAGCAACGTCAACATCATGTTCTGCTCCATTGAGTGTGGCCGCCAGGAAGCCATCGAAACATCACCATCCGAAGCATCTTTCAGAAAAGATATGGAAGAATGGAGCAAGCTGACTAACAATATTTTTGTTTGGGATTATGTTGTACAGTTCCGTAATATGCTTAATCCTTTCCCCAATTTGCATGTACTTCAACCTAATCTGCAATTCTTTAAGAATCACGGTGTTAAACTGATGTTTGAACAGGGAACGGGAGCCGATAACAAGACTTCCTGGATGGAATTGCGTAACTATCTGTTGGCGAAACTACTATGGAATACTAATGCCGATGTAAGTGCCTTGACAACTGATTTTTGCAATGGCTATTATGGCCCCGCCTCAGTTTATATCCAGGATTTTTTTGCCGAAATGACAAAGTCGTTGTTGGCTTCAGGAAAACGGCTTGATATATACGGTTATCCCATTCATGGGAAAGATGGTTATTTGAGTCCTTCGCAAATTTCTTATTATCAAAGTCTTATTAGGAATGCTTACCAGCAGGTGAAAAATGATCCCGTGTTGACGGATAGGGTTAGATATTTGGAATTGTCGTTGGATTTTGCCGTATTGGAATTGGCAATGAGCAATGTGTCTTCCGAATTGTCATTTTTTATTCCACAAAATGACGGAAGTCGTCAAATTAACGAAGCCATGCTGCGGAAAGCTGATGATTTTGTTCGCGATTGCCATCGTTTTGGTATCGAGAATCTTGAGGAAATGGGCTATTCTCCAGAGGAATTCCGTGCCAATATAGACAATTACCTTAGGAAAAGCACCATACCCAATCTTGCTGCCGGCAAGATGGTGAAATTGTATACCCATTATAGCCCGAAATATGATGCCACTTGTGGGGCTGCTGCTCTTACCGATGGTGTTTCGGGCATTCTTAATTACAATTACAATTGGTTGGGCTTTTATGGAGAGCCGTTGTGGGCAGACATTGATCTCGAAACAGTGCAAAGCGTGAAAAAAGTAAGTTTGGATTTCTATTTTTATCCGCTTTCTTGGATTTTCCTACCGAAAAAGGTGGAGGTTTATGTGTCAAAGAATGAGAAAAAATGGGAAAAGGTAGGGGAGGAAAGTGTCGAAAATCCGCAGCTGCTGGCTAAGGCGTTCATTAAGACATTCCAGGTGAATTTCAAAAGCAAAAAGGCCCGCTATGTGAGGGTTATCGCCTATCCATTGTCGCAAATTCCAGAGTGGCATCGTGCGGTTGGTAATCCGTGCTGGATTTTCTGCGATGAAATAGTGGTTGAATAATAATTGATAATCAGTAGGTTATAATGAAAGTTGCGGTAAACGCGAGGTTGCTGTTGAAAGGTCGCTTGGAGGGCATTGGCCGGGTGGCTTATGAAACGTTACGGCGTATGGTGACAGCCCATCCAGAGGTGGAATTTTATTTTCTCTTTGATAGGAAGCCAGATCCGATGTTTGTTTTTGCTGAAAATGTGAAACCTGTGGTCTTGCATCCGCAGGCAAGGCATCCGTTCCTGTACATCATTTACTTCGAGATTTCCGTGGCCCGAGCACTGCGGAAAATCAAACCGGACGTATATTATTCTCCAGATGGATATGCCTGCCTTCATACCGATGTTCCCACCATTGTTCATTTTCACGATTTGAATTTCGAACATTTCCCCAAAGATATGCCGGCAATCGACTTGTGGCATTACCGACGCTATTTTCCGAAATTCGCTAAAAAGGCAAGCAGGATAATTGCTGTTTCAGAGTTTACCAAACAGGATACATGTCAATGTTATCATATAAATCCCGACAAAATCGATGTGGCATATAATGGCGTAAATGAGATTTTTAAGCCACTTACCGAGTCTGAAATAGCCGCTGTGCGTCAAAAATATGCCAATGGAAATCCCTATTTTATGTTTGTGGGCTCATTGCATCCTCGTAAAAATCTGGCCAGACTTTTCCTCGCATTCGATGATTTTAAGAGCCATAATCATAACGATGTGAAATTGCTAATCGTCGGGGAAAAACGCTGGTGGACTTCAACAATTCAAGAAGCATATGATTCAATGGAGTTTCAGAGTGATGTCATTTTTACAGGTCGTTTGGGTGTGGAAGATTTGAGTCTGGTCACAGGGGCAGCATTGGCTTCGGTTTACGTCTCCTATTTTGAAGGTTTTGGCATTCCAATCCTTGAAGCTTTCCGCTGTAAAGTCCCAGTTATTACTTCCAATGTTACTGCTATGCCCGAAGTTGCTGGAGATGCGGCATTGATGGTGGATCCTTTTGATGTCAAATCGATTTCGTTAGCGATGTCTGATGTTCTTGTCTCCGAAAAACGCTCCGAAGCCATCGAAAAAGGATGGCAAAGAATGCGGCTTTTTTCTTGGAATACTGCTGCTGAAACCATTTGGAAATCAATAAATTCCATTTGTTAATCAGCGCATCTATTTGATAATTAGTTTGTTGTGTTTTCTGTAATCAAAAGTGTGAAATAACGAATTTTTTTTAAAAAGTTTTTACTAATTTACTGATTTATTTTATATCTTTGCAAACATTATTAAAATAAATAATTGATAAAGTTGTGAATCAGTATTAGTGAACTTTTTTGTTTTTTTTGTAGAAAGTAATAACATAAAAATTTATATAGGATGAAAAAAGGTAAAATAATGTTAGTCGAAGATAGTCAGAATCTTCGCAATGTTTTGCGCGATTACTTCGAAATGTTAGATTATGAAGTGGCTGAGTTTGCTGATGGTATTTCAGCAGGAAAAGCATTCAATCAAGGCCTGTTTGACATTTGTATCCTTGATGTAATGATGCCTGAAAAAGACGGTTTCGCTTTGATTCAGGATATCCGTAAGTTGGATGCAGATGTCCCTGTTATCTTTCTGACAGCCAAAGCAAGCAAAGAGGATCGAATCAGGGGCTTTAAATTGGGTTGCGATGACTATATGGCCAAGCCTTTCAGTACAGAGGAATTGGCATTGCGCATCGAAGCTATTCTTCGACGTACTAGACGTTTCCAGAATGAAAAGAAATCACTCTATGAAGAAAAAATCTATAAATTCGGTGATTTCGAATTCAATTACAGTGCGATGCAGCTGATCCATCCAAAGAAAACCAGAACATTGACCCGTAAAGAAGCCGAATTGCTCAAGCTGTTGTGTGAACACAAGAACAAACTTCTTCCTCGCGAAGTCATTTTGAAAGAAATTTGGGGCGATGAAGATTATTCTGTGGGCCGCAGTATGGATGTTTTCCTTACCAAATTGCGCTCCTATATTAATATTGAACCTGTCGACAAGTCTCATTTGAACCCCAATGGTGGCCGACACGATAAATATATGCCTGGCTATGAACCTAAGGTCGAAATCTGCAATGTCCATGGAACAGGCTTCATCTTGAAAGTGAGAGAATAAACTTGAAAAAACTCCTAATCTTTGTAGCTTTTTTTGTAAGTTTGCATCTCGCTGTTGCTCAGAAAGTTACATTATCTGGAACTGTTACTGACGCCTACAGCGGTGAACAAATGATGGGAGTTTATGTTATTTTGGTTGACACGACCAATCCTTCTAACCCGCAAGGTTGCGTTAGCAACAAGGCGGGTTTTTATTCTATTTCGGTACCCAAGGGCGAATATCTTTTCAAGGTATCCTTTATGGGCTATAAAGACTCCAGTTCCTTTTTGAAACTGACTCAAAACAAGACTCTAAACATTGCCCTTAACCCCGCTGCTATTATGGCCGATGAAGTTGTGGTTACAGGCCAGAAAGAAGACCATAACGTAACCAGCGCGGATGTCGGTAAAGTGGAACTGAAAGTGCAGACCATCAAAAAAATGCCCGCCTTTCTTGGCGAAGCCGACGTGATTAAAACGGTCCAGCTCCTTCCGGGTTTCTCTTCCGGTGGCGAAGGTAATAGCGGATTCTATGTCCGCGGAGGTAGTTCCGACCAAAACCTGGTCCTGCTCGATGAGGCAACCATCTATAATGCCAACCACCTTTTCGGCTTTTTCTCCGTCTTCAATACTGATGCCGTCAAAAATGTGGAAGTTTATAAGTCTGGCATGCCGTCCAATTACGGAGGCCGATTATCTTCTGTTATTGATGTGTCTCAAAATGAAGGAAATATGAAGCGATATGAGTTCGATGCTGGCATTGGTTTGCTGTTTTCCAAATTTACCTTGCAAGGTCCCATCAAGAAAGATGTCTGCTCTTTTATCATCTCTGGACGCCGTACATACGTTGACTGGCTCATCCAGCCATTTCTGCCCAAAGATCATGTGATGAAAGGTACCAAATTCTATTTCTACGACCTGAATGCCAAGTTTAACGTTGTCATCAACGATAAACACCGCATTTATTTCGGTGGCTATTACGGCAACGATTGTTATGGCTTCAAGTCGAAATCAGGTTCCACCAATGTCCAGTTCAACTGGGCCAATGCAATGGCCAGCGCCCGTTGGAGCTATATCATTTCGCCCAAACTCTTCCTCAACACTTCTTTCACTTTTAGCCATTACGATTTCAAAACTTCCATGGGAATGGATGTCTATGGTTTTGATTTGAAGTCTGGTTTGGAAGATTATGCTTTGAAGAGCGAGTTGACTTATTTGCCAACGCCAAAACATAATGTGCGTTTTGGCTTGCATTATATCTATCATGTGATGCGCCCTAACGAATACGATGTTGAAGCTGGAGATCAAACCCAGTTGTCATTGCCTGAATGTAAGCCGCTTTATGCCCATGAACTTGGCATTTATGCTTCCGATGAATGGGATATTGCCAAATGGCTGAAAGTGAATTTCGGTTTGCGTTATTCCCACTTCGAACACGTGGGACCTTTTACCCGCTATATTGTTGATGAACGCGATCAGATCATTGATTCCATCACCTATAAGCCGGGACAAATTATTAAGCAGTACAATCGGCTTGAACCGCGCTTGAACATGCGTTTTCAGGTGGCTAAGTATACTTCCATAAAAGCTTCTGTAACACTGAATTATCAGTATTTACACCAGATTCCATTGGCAACCATTTCCCTGCCGGTTGATGTGTGGATGCCTTCCACAGACTTGATAAAACCGCAAACTTGCGTACAGGCTTCATTGGGCGTTTATCAAAACTTCTATAAAAATATGTTTGAAGCGTATGTCGATGGTTATTATAAGAAAATGTATAACTTGGCGGAATACAAGGATGGCTTGGCATTTAGCTCATTGATGATTAATCCAGACCAGATGTACACTTTTGGCGAGGGCTATTCGGCAGGAATCGAATTCTTCTTCAGGAAAAGCAAAGGCCGATTGACAGGCTTTATCGGCTATACGTTGTCTTATACAAAACGCAAATTCCCAGAACTCAATGGGGGAGAGGAGTTTTATGCCAAGTATGACCGCCGCCATGATGTGTCTATCAATATTTCGTATGAAATTATCAAAAATAAATTGACGGTTTCGGCTGTCTGGGTTTATGCTACGGGCAATGCCATGACAGTGCCCGTGGGCTTCTATATTTTCAATGGCGGAATGGTTTCAGAATACAGCAAGCGCAATGATTATAGACTTGCTCCGTACCATCGCCTCGATCTTTCCGTCGATTGGCAAATCGCTAAAAGAAAGCATTTTGAGACAGGACTGAACTTTTCGATATATAACCTTTATAATCGAAAGAATCCTTTCTTCATATTCTATGAAACTGAAACGAATGTTGATGTTTCGCAAGGCGCTTTTGAAGTGGAAACAAAAGCTTATCAGATGAGCCTGATTCCAATTATGCCTTCTATCACCTGGACCTTTAAAATCAAGTAGATGAAGTATAAGTTGTTAATATTCAGTTTATTGTTTTTGATTTTCGCTGCTTGCCAGACCGAAATTGAGGTGGATTTGCCCGATTATGAGCCGAAACTGATAGTAGAAGGTTATATCGAAAACGGACAACGTGCCTATGTGATGCTTACGCGTAGCATTCCTTATTTTCAGGGTATTGACTTGGAGTATATCATTAACAATGTCTTGGTTTTGGATGCAGATGTTACCATCACATCCTCTGATGGTGAAACTGAAAAGTTGTCGCTGATGCCTTACGGAGAATCTCCATTTTATTTTGCCTACGTTAGCAATATGGTGGGAAAGGAAAACACAACCTACGATTTGGAAATCAAATGGGCAGGAAAGACCTACACATCCAGAACCTCGATTTCGCATACGTTTGAATTGGATTCCATAGGTTTGGATCATAGTCTGGAAACCTTGGCAGACACCTCCTATACTGTACGTGTGCTGATGACTGACGATGCATCGGAAATGAATTATTATCAGTTTTTTATCAAGATTCACGGACGAAAACTGCACGACAACATCTGGGTGACGGCATTGCCTGTCGCCTTTGATGATGCCACATTCAATGGACAGCAGTTTACCTACGAAGTGTTGCGCTCCAATCCATCTACATTTTTCATGCCGAAGATGGATGAAGAAGCCCAAAGAGAATATTTTCGCATGACATGCCGTCCTGGCGATACGGTTTATGTGAAACACTGCCAGATGGATTATGATAGTTATCAGTTCTGGAATACAGGTGGCAATGAAGCGGCCATGGGGCAGAATCCGTTTATGAATCCGGCACCTATCATCTCCAATATCCATGGCGATAATGTATCGGGTTTGTGGTGTGGCTATGCCGCCAAAACAGATGTCTTGATTTATGATGAAATCGTCAAACCGAAGCGATAGAATACGGCTTGCTTTTATTTTATTAAGGTATGACTTGACATTTTGCTCCGCTGAAAAATTGATATATTGTTTCCGTGTGCGTGGAATTAACAATACACGTCTATCAGACCTTCAGGGGCGGTAATGTGGATGGTTTTGTTCTCACGGTCGATTTGCGTGAAGAATTCATCAATGGCCGGAATGAGAATCTCAGTGCCGTCACGGTCGATTTGCATGATGGGATTCTTGCTGATATCTATGAAATCCTTGCAAATGCCAATATTGCCTTTCTCTTTGTCAATAACTTGAAAGCCAATAACTTCGTGATAATAGAATTTGTTTCCCGTGAGCTTCGGGAGCAGGCTTGATGGCAAATACAATTCGGCTTTGATGAGTTCTTTGGCTTCCACTTCGTCCACATCTTGGAATTTGACGATGAACGTGTTTGACCCTTTATATTGAATATTTTCAATGAGATAAGGCAGTTTTTCATCATCAAGGTCGATGAAAACGCTGTCAAGAGTGAGATATTTTTCGGGTTCGTCGGTATCGAAATAACAGCAAACTTGTCCTTTGATGCCGAAAGGTTTGGTGATGTGACCGAGGTAGAAGAAATTATTGTCCATGAAAATGATGATTTAAAAAAATATAGACGCGACACCGGTCGCGTCTATAAGATTCCGTGAATAATAGGGATTATTCAGCAGGAGTTTCAGTTGCTTCGGCAGTTTCTTCTGCGGTAGCTTCAGCAGCAGCTTCTTCAGCGTTTTCTGCTGCGGCGGCAGCTTCAGCTTCAGCAGCAGCAGCGTATTTGGCAGCAACCTTGGCAGAGATGGCTTCTCTGACTTTGGCTTCTGCTTCCAAACGCTTTTTCATTTCGTTGCGGCTCTTGTCAGCGTCTTCACGTTTGATGTTGTTGATCTTAGATTCTTTTTCTTGTTTCCAAGCTTCGAATTTGCGTTCAGCATCCATTTCAGTGAGAGCTCCCTTAGCAATACCGCCACGGAGGTGTTTCATCAAATAAACGCCTTCGTGTTTAAGAATCGAACGGGCTGTGTCTGATGGGTCTGCGCCTTTTTCAACCCAGTACAATGCTCTGTCGAAGTTTAAGTTAACTGTTGCAGGATTGGTCAGCGGGTTGTAGGTGCCGATCTCTTCGATATAGCGTCCGTCACGTGGTGCCCGACCATCTGCAATTACAAGGTGATAGAAAGGTTGATTCTTCTTACCACGTCTCTGTAATCTGATTCTTGTTGCCATAACTTTTAAAGTTTAAATTGGTTAATAAAAAAAGTTTGCAAAAATACACTTTTTTTCAATATGAAATTCATTATAATTGATGTTTTTTTACAGTATTTTTCTTTCTTCTATTTCAGAAAAAAGTAGTATCTTTGATTTTCCTTTTCTTTAATATACAAAATATTAGTACACAATGGATTATAATTTTGTCGAGGTCGAAAAAAAATGGCAGCAGTGGTGGAAAGATACCAAAATCTACCAGAGTCAAATAAAAAACGATAAACCGAAATTCTATGTTTTGGATATGTTTCCGTATCCATCAGGAGCTGGTTTGCACGTGGGACATCCCCTCGGCTATATAGCATCTGACATATATGCTCGTTACAAACGTCAGAAAGGTTTCAATGTTTTGCATCCCATGGGTTACGATGCCTTCGGCCTTCCCGCCGAACAATACGCTATCCAAACCGGTCAGCATCCGGCAGTAACCACGGCTCGCAACGTGAAACGTTACCGCGAACAACTTGACAAAATCGGCTTTGCCTTCGACTGGGATAAGGAAGTGCGCACTTGTGACCCCGCCTACTACAAGTGGACACAATGGACTTTCATACAGCTTTTTAATCACTATTATGATACGAAAGAAGATAAAGCGCTTCCCATTAGCAATCTGATTCGTCATTTTGAAGAAAATGGCAGCGCTGACGTCCATGCTTCCCAAAGCGACGAACTGCATTTTACGGCAAGTGAATGGAAAAATAAAAGCGAAGAAGAACAGCAAATCATACTGCTGAACTACCGCTTGGCATACATCGCCGATACCTGGGTGAATTGGTGCCCGAAACTCGGAACCGTTTTGGCTAACGATGAAGTCGTGAATGGCTTGTCTGTACGTGGCGGTTTCCCTGTGGAACGAAAGCTGATGAAACAGTGGATTTTACGAGTTTCCGCTTATGCGGAAAGATTACTTAGGGGACTGGAGGCTTTGGCGTGGAGCGATTCGCTAAAAGAAATACAACGCAATTGGATTGGCCGTAGTGAAGGTGCGTTCATACGCTTCAAAATCAATGGCTTCGAAGAAACACTTGACATTTTTACGACCCGTCCAGATACTATTTTTGGTGTTAGTTTCATGGTGCTTTGCCCAGAACATCCACTCATCGGTAAAATAAGTACAAAAGAGCAGGAAAAAGCTGTCAATGAATACGTTACCTGGGCTCGCAACCGTTCTGAAACCGAACGACAGAGCGAAGTCCGTAAGGTTAGTGGCGTTTTCACCGGCGCCTATGCCGTCAATCCGTTCAATGGCGAACAGATTCCTATATGGGTGTCTGAATATGTTCTGGCCGGTTATGGTACCGGCGGCATTATGGCAGTCCCAGCTCACGATAGCCGCGATTACGCCTTCGCCAAACATTTCAATTTGCCTATCCGTCAGGTTATCGATGGTGGCGACATCAGCGAAGCTGCTTTCGAGAGCAAAGACGGCACCTGTATTAATTCCGAATTTATTTCCGGAATGAAAGTGAAGGAGGCTGGAAAACTGATTATAGAAAAAGTTAAAGATATGGGAATTGGTTATGGCACGGTAAATTACAGGCTTAGAGATGCCATTTTCAGCCGCCAGCGCTACTGGGGTGAACCATTTCCCGTGTACTATAAAAATGGACTTCCGTATATGATTCCTGAAAGCGAACTTCCTGTTCTGCTCCCGGAAATCGACCAATATAAACCTACGGAAACTGGTGAACCTCCTTTGGCGCGCGCTGCCAACTGGACCTACAATGGATATCCAATGGAAGCCAGCACAATGCCTGGCTTTGCCGGCTCCAGCGGTTATTATCTTCGTTATATGGATCCCCACAACGATAAGGAATATTTCTCCAAGGAAGCTAACCAATACTGGCAGAATGTGGACCTCTACGTTGGTGGAGCTGAACACGCGACCGGTCACCTTATCTACTCGCGTTTCTGGAATAAATTTCTCTTTGACATCGGTTTGGCCTGCAAGGAAGAACCTTTCGAAAAATTGATTAATCAGGGGATGATTCAGGGCCGCTCAAATTTCGTATACCGGGTGGTGGGAACAAATAAGTTCGTGTCTTTCGGATTGAAAGACAATTACGAAGTAATGCCTATTCACGTAGATGTCAATTTGGTCAAGAACGATATTCTTGATACGGATGCTTTCAAAAATTGGCAACCTGATTTTGCTAATGCCGAATTCATTCTGGAAGACGATAAATATGTTTGTGGCTGGGAAGTCGAGAAAATGTCAAAATCGAAATATAATGTCCAGAATCCAGATGATTTGGTCGAAAAATATGGCGCGGATACCTTGCGTATGTACGAAATGTTCCTCGGTCCAATCGAATTGGCTAAACCTTGGGATACGAACGGCATCGAAGGTGTCTTCCGTTTCATTCGCAAATTCTGGCGATTGTTCCATGACAATGACAACAATTTCAATGTCAGTGATGATGAACCAACGAAAGACGAATACAAGATCCTCCATCGCACTATCAAGAAAGTGGAAGACGACAACGAGCGCTTCTCATTCAATACCGCAGTCAGCGGCTTCATGATTTGTGTGAACGAATTGAATGACGCCAAATGCAACAAACGACAGATTCTTGAGCCGTTGACAGTGTTGTTGTCAGCTTATGCTCCCCATATTGCCGAAGAATTGTGGCATCTTTTGGGGCACGATTCTTCCGTTGTGGACGCGCAATTCCCTCAATTTGACGAGTCATTCCTTAAAGAAAGTTCTTATCTGTATCCAATCTCCTTCAACGGGAAGACACGCTTCCAACGTGAATTCTCTTTGGAAATGAGCGTGAAAGATATCGAAACTGCTATTCTCGCAGATGAAGATACGCTGAAATGGATGGATGGCAAACCTGCGAAAAAGGTTATCATTGTGCCGAAAAAGATAGTGAACATCGTTATCTAATATATGAAATAGGCAGGTGCGAGCACCTGCCTATTTCATTAAATTCATTTCGGCATCAATCTTATGAAGGGAGTCATCATTTCTTCCATGGATATGCCGCCGTGTTGGAACGTATTGCGGTAATAATTGACGTAATGGTTGTAATTGTTGGGGTAGGCGAAGAAATCGTTCTTCGTGGCGAAAATATAACGAGATGTCAGATTCTCTTTCGGCAAGAATGCATCTTCTGGATTCTTAATCTCGAATACATCTTTCGTCGGATAATCCATCGTACTCTTGCCGACTTTATAGCGTAGATTGCTGTTTATGGTCTTGTCCGCAACAATCTTCAACGGATTGTCGATGCGAATGGTTCCGTGATCCGTTGTAATGAAGACCATCGCTTTCTTTCCCGCCAAATATTTTAACATTTCGAAGAGTATGGAATTCTCAAACCACGATGCCGTAATGCTCCGATACGATTTTTCATCATCCGCCAATTCTCGAATGACATCAACATCTGTCCGCGCATGCGACAGCATGTCAACAAAATTGAAAACCAACACATTCAACGGATTGTTCATGAACTGGTGGAAGTTGTCGAAGATTTTTTTCCCGAAATCCAAATTCAAAATCTTTGAAAACGAATACTTGACATTCTTTCCATAGCGTTTCAAGTATTCACCTAACAATTGTTGCTCATATTGGTTTTTGCTACCTTCGTCGTTCTCGTTGAGCCACAGTTGCGGATATTTTTGGGCAATGACAGAAGGCATCAGTCCGGAAAACAGGGCATTACGGGCATAATGCGTTGCCGTCGGCAATATGCTGTAGCAAATGCTTTCGTCCTCAATGCGGAAAAATTCATGAACCATTGGCTCAATGGTTTTCCACTGGTCAAAGCGAAGATTGTCGATGACAAAAAGAAATATGGGACGGTCAGGGGAGAGTAGGGGAAAGAGTTTGTCTTTTAGGACAGTATGCGACAATGAGGGTTTTTCGTCACATTTTCCCGTCAGCCAGCTGATGTAATTGCGAGAGATAAACTTGGCAAACTGCGTATTGGCTTCTTCTTTTTGATTGATAAGAATGTCGGCAACACCGCTGTCATCAATTTTTTCCAATTCCAATTCCCAATATACTAATTCCTTATATAAGGATTCCCACTCAGAAAGAGATAGCTTGTCGGAGATTTTCATGGCCAATTCGCGAAAAGCCTGCTGATACGCCATAGTACTCTTTTCACTAATAATCTTTTTATTGTCAATGTTTTTTTTCAGACATAGTAGTATCTGGTTCGGATTGACGGGCTTGATAAGATAATCGGCAATATTAGACCCGATGGCATCTTCCATAATGTTTTCTTCTTCACTCTTGGTAATCATAACCACCGGTATGTTCTGATTGATGGTCTTGATGCGCTTCATCGTCTCAATGCCACTCATCCCAGGCATATTTTCATCCAGAAAAATAATGTCTATGTTTTCCTTGCGAAGGACATCAAGCGCATCATCGCCACTCACAACAGGAATAACTTCATATCCTTTAGATTTCAAAAATAGAATGTGTGGTTTCAATAAATCTATTTCATCATCTGCCCATAATATTTTAGTATCCATAATAATCTTATTTAGAGACTGTCACTTATCATACGTTAAACGCATTTTTGATGTTTTTATTTTGCAAAGATATGATTTTTTCCCAACTTCACGAGAATTGAAAATTTGCTATCGCATTGAGATGTGGTAAGAATTTTTCAATTCTCACAAATTGTATTTTACCCCCACTCAGAGAAAATCTAAATATAATAGGGCGGGGTATACGGTTGCGCCTGTTTAGATTTGTAAAACACCTAAACATTACAAGTGTAAACCCACAGCGTTAATACTTGTAAATAGACACTTTTTGAATCGACGCTATGTTTGTTTACATTTGTATACCACTATGTCTAAGTGGTGTGTCAACCAGTGCACTCTTTCTGTTGTTTACATTTTGTTTTTAAAGGAGGTGTAGGTATATACATGTGTCAATATTAGTGGTGCAATGTGTGATTTTATGCCAATTTTTGCACTTTAGGATAAATTTAAATTTTAATTATTGTAACATATTGATACCCATAATAATATAATGTTTGTTTAATGTAATTGTTTAAATAATCACACACTGTTGTCAACAATTATGCGATTGTAATTTATTTTTGTATTATATTATTGTTTTACAACCAATTATGAATATTATCTAATGTAATTGATAATATAGTTATCAACAAAATAACATAGTGTTAATTTTGTAAAGAATTAAAGTGTATTTTTGCGGTGCAGTAGTGTTAGGTCTTCGGAATTGATATTGTGGTGTTGATAGACTTTACAACTATACCAACGGTGATGCCGTTTGTAATATTGAATTTACCTTTGTGAAAAATGTATAATCTACAGTGGATTGAGTTTTGTAAACATATCGATATTGACAAATGTTTTAACGGTGTATAATTGTAAAATAATGGTCTGGAAAATTTAATAATGTATAATATAAAAAATAAAATTATGGTTGACAGAATTAAACAAGTGATGGAGTATTATGACGAGACTCCAGCTGGCTTTGCCGAAAAATTGGGTATTAACAGATCTAATCTTACACACCTGTTTTCTGGTAGAAACCAGCCGAGTCTGGATTTTGCCAAGAAAGTACTAAAAGCATATCCAGAGATTAGTACGGAATGGTTGATTATGGGTGTTGGTCTTATGATTAAAGATCCGGCCGAGGTGGCAGCGGAATCACAGAAAAAGTCTGTTATACAGACAAATCTGTTTGAAATGGAGGATAATGAACCTGAGGTAGAAACAGTGAAAGAAGCGGTTGTTGAAGAGGCATCGCTTCAAGTTGACCCAACGCCAATGTTGGAAGCAACGGAATCTCCAATTCCCGAGTTTGTAGTTGCAAATAATGATGAACATTTGGCAACGGAACCCGCTTTAGAGAAAAAAGGTAAAATTGAAACGACGGAGCCACAAGTAAAAATTGTACCACAACACGTTGATAAAAAAGAAGTTAAAACACAAAAACAGTCTATGGTACCCTTTGTAGAATCGAAAATTCAGCATCAACCCGACCCTCAGCCTGAAATTTCCAATTCTCATGTAGATGAAAACACGGCTTCAGCCGTAGCGATGGCAACGGCTCCAAACCATCAGAGTTCAAAACCGGTTTCGAAAAAAATTGAGAAAATCATTTTCTTCTTTGATGACGACACCTTTAAAGTTTATAATGCATAGAAGGAATGGGCTTAAAGAATGGCATCTTTCCTTAAGCATTGTGGCAAATGGATGAAAGAAAGCTTATCTATAGAAGAAATGCAAAAAAGGCTGTCAACTTTGACAGCCTTTTTTGCTTTTTCTGTCGGGGTGAAAAGACTCGAACTTTCGACCCCTTGCACCCCATGCAAGTGCGCTAGCCAACTGCGCCACACCCCGAACTTTCGTTTCAAAAGCGGTGCAAAAATACAACTTTTTTTCTTACGTTGTACCAACGTATCTACATTTTTTTTCTTATTTTTGCTGCTTAATAAATTTAGTATATATTCAATATAAAATTAATTTAGAAAAAACATTTCCTAATGAAAAAAATCAACTTCTTATTACTCTTTTTTATTGCTATCATTATGAATGCAAATGCCAATAATCCAAATAGATATATAACTGAGGCCACATGTTCAAAAGCTAAGGCTGCCATTCAGAAAAACGGGTGTTCCATACCTACACAACTTATAGATCGCGGTCTGTCACAAGCTGCCGCATTTTGGACGAATCAAGATGGTTCAAGCGATGATTTTGTCAACTTTTGTGCAAACAATTTTTGCAAAACTTTGGAAGAAAAAGATCTTTTGTTTACAAGAATCTGTGATAATTTCGAAACTATTTTAGGTCACAATAATCGAATCACCATCGAATTGTTGCGTCCATCTCACGTGCGTGGATATGAAACTTTGCCCGTGGATGAGATTTTTGGAGCTTATAGTGGTTTGGCGCATTTCAATGAGGATATGTTTAATAACAAACTCGCCTTCATTGTGATTCTGAATTTTCCTCATTTTACGTTGAAAGAGAAAGTTAATAATGGCGAAAATTGGACGGTTCGCCAATGGGGCTACGTTCGCCTTGGCGATGTTTTCACTAATCGCGTTCCCGCTTCCGTTGAACAGCATATCAGTTCTGCAACCGCTGCCGCTGAAAACTATATTGCCAACTACAATATTCACATGGGTATGGTCTGGAGTGATAAAAACATCACTTATTGGCCGCGCAATATGAAACTTATCACTCACTGGGGCTTGCGCGATGAGTTGAAGGCTTGCTACAGCGATCCTGTTGATGGCCTTGAAAAACAGAAAATCATCTATAATATCCTGACACGCATTGTTGACCAGACTATCGCCGAAGATGTTATCGATAAGGATGAATATATTTGGTATCCTTCTACTAATCAAACTTTTGTACAACGTGTGGAAATTAAAGGAAAGTCTGAAAACAACAAACGCTATGAATATCTGCTCAAGAATTTCAAGGCGGAAAAGTCGGCGGACGAATATTATGAAGATGGTAATTTCATTACACGAAAATTTGAAGATGAATATGAAATTTCGGTAGAACAGACCGAAAAACTGTTCAAAGAACTGCTTTCTTCTCCACAGGTGAAAGATGTTTCTGAATTGATTTCTAAACGTTTGGGGCGTAAGCTGCAACCTTTCGACATTTGGTATGATGGTTTCAAAGCCCGTAGTACGATGGATCAGCGCATGCTTGATAGCATTACGATGAGTAAGTATCCTACGACCGAAGCATTTGCTGCTGATCTTCCAAACATTTTGAAAAAGATGGGCTTTACTGCTGAAAAAGCTCAATTCATCTGTCAGCACGTTACCGTTGACCCATCCGTAGGTGCCGGTCATGCCTGGGAATCTCAAATGCGTTCAGACAATTCCATGCTTCGCACCCGTATCGGTGACCATGGTATGGATTATAAGGGTTATAATATTGGTGTTCATGAATTTGGCCATAATGTGGAACAGACTATTTCGCTGCATGATGTTGACAATTATTTTCTACGTGGCGTGCCCAATACGGCTTTTACTGAAGCTTTGGCGTTCACTTTCCAAAACCGCGATCTCGATTTGCTTGGCCTGTCCAACAACGACACTATCAATAGTTATTTGAATACGCTTGATATTTTCTGGGGATGCTACGAAATCATGGGCGTTTCATTGGTGGATATCCAGACATGGCAGTGGATGTATGCTCACCCGAAAGCTAATGCTGAACAACTGAAAAATGCAGTTTTGCAAATTGCGAAGAGTGTTTGGAATCAATATTATGCTCCCATATTTAAAGTTGAAGACCAAACTATTCTGGCCTGCTATTCACACATGATTGTGGATCCACTTTACCTGTCGGCATATCCTATTGGTCATCTTATTGATTTTCAGTTGGAAAACTATCTCGAAGGCAAAAATATCGGTAAGGAAGTACAACGCATCTATTCTATGGGCCGCCTGACTCCCGATATTTGGATGCAGCGTGCTGTTGGTCAAAGTTTGTCTGTTCAGCCAATTCTTGAAGCTGCTTCTTCCGCCGCGGATGCCGTTGAAAATTATGATAAGATGATGAAGAAACTGCAAAAAGAAAGAAAAGAGGTAAAATTGCCTAAAAAGAAAAGAAAATAATTGATTCTCAGATAATTAATTTTTTTGAATATCCATTACTAATTAATAATAGAAATAAAATGCACATAGCAGTAGCCGGAAACATTGGATCGGGGAAAACTACCCTGACCAGTATGCTTGCCAAACATTATGGTTGGGAACCTATGTATGAAAGCGTGGAAAACAATCCATATTTGGCAAGTTTTTATGAAGATATGCAACGTTGGTCCTTTAACATCCAAGTCTATTTCCTCAACAGCCGATTCCGCCAGGTTATCGAATTGAGAAAAAAGAAACGGGATGTCATTCAGGATCGTACCATTTATGAGGATGCTTATATTTTTGCTCCCAATTTGCACGATATGCAGTTGATGCCGACTCGTGATTTTGAAAATTATACGTCATTATTTGAATTGATGTCTCAGTTTATGGAAATGCCAGACCTGCTCATTTATCTAAAGGCTGATATTCCTACGCTGGTGGCTCAAATCAATAAACGGGGACGCGACTATGAAAATACCATCCGTATCGATTATTTGCAGCATTTGAATGAAAAATATGATGCTTGGATCGAAAATTACAAGGGAAAATTGCTCGTCATTGATGTAAATACCATCAAGTTTGCAGAACGTCCTGAGGATTTTGGTATCGTTATTGACAAGATTAATGCTGAACTATACGGTCTTTTTAAATAATATATGTCTGTTAATATCATTATTCCAGCAAGATATGCTTCGACGCGCTTCCCAGGCAAGCCATTGGTGCTGATTAAAGGTAAGCCCATGATTCAGCATGTTTTTGAACAGGCTTCCAAAGCCAATGCCGACAAAGTGGTGGTAGCTACCGATGACGTTAGAATCCAAAATTGTGTGCTTTCATTTGGAGGAAATGCGGTGATGACCTCACCAGATTTGCCTTCAGGCACCGACCGATGCGGAGAGGCCGCCCGCTTATTAAATCTCGGGAAAAATGACGTCGTTGTCAATGTCCAAGGCGATGAACCCTTTATTACTAAAGATGTTATCAATTTGCTAATCAGTAAGTTCGATAATCCACAGGTTGATATAGCCACCTTGACTACGCCTATCGTCAGCGAATTGGAAATTGATGACCCCAATAAGGTTAAGTTGGTTTTTGACAAAAACGATAAGGCTATTTATTTCAGCCGCTATTGCATTCCATATCTCCGTAATAAAGAGCAGGTTAAACCTACGTTTTACAAGCATATCGGCATTTATGCCTATCGTCAACAAATTCTTCAGGAACTGATAAAACTGCCTGAATCCATGCTCGAGAAGTGTGAAAAGTTGGAGCAACTTCGTTGGATGGAAAATGGCTATTCAATTTATGTGTCTGAATGTCAGTATAATGGCATAGGCATTGATACTCCTGAAGACTTGCATTTAATTAATAATGAGTAATCGAAAGATATCGGAAACGACATCTAAACCAATAGGTATTTTAAGATGATAATTAAATATATAGTTAAGTCATTAGAACAGCGAGACACGGTTTTTGTTTCAGGATTGGGCTTGTTTGAGAAGTATTATCAATCAGCAGAAATTATTAATGATAAGATAAATCCGCCCTATAACGGTATAAAATTCGATCCGAATTTTGATGGAAATGGTTTTAATTTCGAGATGTTTGTTGCACAGCAGGAAGGTAAGTTAATCAGTGAAACGAGTCAAACCATTAGTGAATGGGTCAAGGATTTAAAAAATGCCATTGACAATAACAAAAGTGTCAGTTTTGAAAACTTCGGTACTTTCGCAAAGGATGCAAAAGGTGTGATTGCTTTTGCTTGCGATAGGATTCCAGAACTCAATATTGAATTTGAAGGTCTAAATCCGGTTTCGATAGGAAATGTCGCAGCAGAGACCGTTCAAGAATGGTCTGAAAATGAAGATATAACAGAACAAAATTCCACCGTTGAACATCAAGATGTCGTGAAAGAAGAAACAGAAAATGTTCAAGGGGATGCTGCCATAGTGGTGGAAGAACCTGTTGAAGAACCCGAAGTTGATGAAACTACTATTGATGCTCACGAAACAGAAATAGCTGAGCCAGAGGAACTTCAACCCATGGACGAGTCTATGGAGGATGATTCTTCTGATGGAAAGGAAAGTGATGAAAAGGGAAAACACCGTGGCTTGATAATCACCATTATCGTAGTTCTTATTTTGGCATTGCTGGCTGCTGCTGCCTATTATTTTAGAACTCCGCTGACCGATTTGTATCATCAATATTTTGACAAGAATCAAGTAGAAGTAGCGCAAGATGTTGAAACCCAAAATATTGCGGAAGAACCTGTCTTGGCGGATACCGCAATCATGGAAGCAGACACTGATTTTGTAACAGGTCAAGTTATTGAAGATGAGGAATTTGCAAATTCCACTTATCAAGATGCTTTAAGTGAAAATTTATTGTCAGAAGATGGTGATTTTATTGTCGATTATGAAAAAGGAAGATATTATGTGATTGTAGGCAGTTTTAGAACGGAGAAGGAAGTGCGTCGTCATATCAGTGATAGAAACTTGGAGTCATATCATCCTAAGGCAGTGCGTCAGTCTGGACAGAATTTGCGCGTTTGCATCGGCATATTTTCAACCGAACAAGCAGCCGAAAACTTTGGCCGTGAAAGTGGCCGCAACTATTGGGTTCTTAAGTAAATTCTTGAATATGGGTATCTTTGTCGTTTTTGACAATATGCAAATGGCTGGCGAAGAAGAAATTCAACGATTATTGCCATTGTTGAGTCAACAGCGTCGGGAAAGAACTTTGGCATACAAATATCTTTTGGGACAGTATTGTTGTGCCAAATCGTATGAACTGTTGGTTCAGTGTATTCAGAAATTCAGCATTGATGAAAAGGATAGGGGAGTGGACTTTGATTTAAGCGACTGGACGGGTGAATTTGTATTCAATGAGCACGGTAAGCCGTTTTTACAAAGCAGGAAAAGCGGGGTGTCTATCCCCAACGTGGAATTTAATATCAGCCATTGTGCTAAAGGGATTGCCGTAGCTATTGATAATCAGAGTATTGGCATTGATATTGAACGTTTTCGTGAACCATCGGAAGGCTTGCTTAAACGCACAATGAATGTGACGGAAATTAATCAAATCAAATCATCACCGCATCCTGATGTGGAATTCACGCGCTTGTGGACGCGGAAAGAGGCTTTGCTAAAGTTGGAGGGCACAGGCATTGTTGATAACTTACCACAGGTCTTAGCTCCTCAAAATGAGAAGATTACAATACATTCCCACGTGGATTTTGAAAAACGGTATGTTTGGTCTTTGGCAACAATGAAAGAGTAGAAAAAACGACTTGCATATAAAAAAATAACGTATATTTGCAAGTTGAACAGAATAATGAGAATGAAAAAATTATTAATCTTTGCAGCATTAGTCCTATTGACCGTTGGGATGCTTTGGGGACAAAACAAAAAAAATGCCGTTGTAGGGTTTTATAACCTTGAAAATCTGTTTGATACAGAAAATGATCCAACAAAAAACGATGAACAGTTTTTGCCCGAGGGTGACTATCAGTGGACGCCGGAACGCTATCAGAAAAAACTGGAGAATATGTCGTCGGTAATTTGCCTTATTGGTAAGGAATACGGAGGATTTGTTGTCTTGGGTGTTTCTGAAGTCGAAAACAAACGCGTTTTGGATGATCTTGTAGCCACTGATAATCTCAAGCCTCTGAATTTGGGCGTTTGTCACCATGATTCACCGGATAGGCGTGGGGTAGACGTAGCTTTCCTATACAGCAAAGATAGATTCCAAATTATCGGAACAAATTATTTTCCTGTGAAAACCGAAGATCCGAACTTCATTACTCGTGACCATTTCCTGATGACAGGCATTGTTGACGGTACAGATACAGTCCATTTTATTGTCATGCACTGGCCATCGAAACTTGGAGGTGAAAAACGGAGCATGCCCAAACGTGCAGCTGCCGCACAGACGGCTCGACATATCGCAGATTCGATTTTGGCAACAAATATTAATGCCAATATCATCTTCATGGGCGACTTTAATGACAATCCCACAGCAAAGAGCCTAAAGGAATATCTGAAACCCAAAAACAAAGTTAAAGAGGTTGAAAAGGGTGACCTTTTCAATCCTATGTGGTGGATGTTCCAGGAAGGCATCGGAACTTATGCTTACCACGACACTTGGGATGTTATCGACCAAATCGTTATTTCATCAAATCTGGTCAATCCTGTAAGTAATACATATAAATTTGTGTCAGCCAAGGTTTTCCGCAAGAATTTTATGTTAGGCCAGACGGGATCATATACCGGATATCCGTTCAGGACCTATGCGGCAGGTTCATACCAAGGCGGTTACAGTGACCATTTTCCTGTTTATATCATTCTTGAAAAATAACTGAAAATCAATATCTTATGGATAAGAAACTCGTCATTATTCCAACGTACAACGAAAAGGAAAATATTGAAAACATCATTCGTACGGTTTTCTCGTTGGGAGATTACCATATATTGGTTATAGAAGACAATTCACCAGACGGAACCGCCCAAATCGTGAAGAATTTGATAGGGGAGTACCCTGAAAAACTTTTTATTGAGGAAAGAAAAGGCAAATTGGGCCTCGGAACTGCCTATATTCATGGTTTCAAGTGGGCTTTGGCCCATAATTATGACTTCGTATTTGAGATGGATGCCGATTTTTCGCATAATCCCAACGATTTAGCTCGTCTTTACCAAGCTTGTGTTGATCAGAATGCTGATTTGGCCATTGGTTCGCGCTATTGCAATGGTGTCAATGTCATCAATTGGCCGATGTCTCGTTTGTTGATGTCTTATTATGGTTCAGCATACGTTCGTATTATGCTTGGAATTCCAGTGCACGATACAACCGCTGGTTTTAAATGTTATCGCAGCACAACGCTTAAGGCCATTGATTTCGACAAAATCCATCATGTTGGTTATGGATTTCAAATTGAAATGAAATACAATGTCTATAAACTTGGATTTAAGATTGTTGAAGTTCCGATTGTTTTCGAGGATAGAAAATTGGGAACTTCTAAAATGTCTGGCGGGATTTTCAAGGAAGCGATTTTTGGCGTCATTGGTTTGCGTTTACGAAGCATTTTCAGAAAATGGGAACGTAAGTCCGAAAACTGTCAAACAAGCAGCCGGGAATAGGTTGAAATAAGTCCTATTTAACATAATAAAAATTATAAGGATTTTATTCAAGAAAGAAAGCGTACAGGTTGAGTCGAAAACAAGCATCTTTATAATTATTTAAATATAGGAGAAAACATAGCGAATTTAGAAAATGAAAAAACAAATTCCGAACTGTATTACGTGCATGAACATCATCTGCGGGGCAATATCAATCGTGTTGTCTTTGCATTACGGAAATTTGAAACTGGCAGCGATGTTCATCATTTTTGCAGCGATGTTTGATTTCTTTGATGGATTTACAGCCCGCTTGCTTAAAGTTCAGTCACCATTGGGTGTCGATTTGGATTCTTTGGCAGATGTTTTTTCATTTGGCGGTGCTCCAACAATGATTATCTTTGTCTGGTTGCAGCATTGTTTGGAAAATCTGCCGCCGGCAAACATCAACGGTTTTGTTAAAGTTTTACCGTTCCTGGCCTTTTTGATTCCTGCTTTTTCTGCCTACCGTTTGGCAAAGTTCAATCACGATGACCGGCAACACAATGATTTTCTGGGGCTCCCTACCCCAGCCAATGCCCTATTTTTGGGATTTTTGCCCCTTTCGGCCGACAAATTGACTTTCGTGAACAATTTTTGGATTGTATTAGGCTTTACTTTATTATTTAGTATATTGTTAATCAGCGAATTACCAATGTTTTCGCTCAAATTCAAGCATTTTAAATGGAAGGGAAATCAAGTTCGTTATATTTTTATAGGAATTGCGGTGATATTGTTCGCATTTTTCCGTCTGGGTTCCTTCCCCATCATCATTTTATGTTATTTGCTGATTTCTGTCACTCTTTATGCATTAAATAAGATACAGATGCTATGAACTATAAATCCCTTGCCCTGTATTGTGGTTCATCCGAAGGAAACAATCCAAATTTCATTGAGCTGGCTAAAGAATTTGGTCGTCGTTGTGCCCAGCGTAATTTGACATTGTATTATGGGGGCGCATGTATTGGTCTGATGGGGGCGGCCGAAAAGGAAATGCGTGCTCAAGGTGGACGTGTTGTTGGCATTGCTCCAAAATTTTTCGCCGAAGGAGCTGTCCTGGACCCCACTTTGGATAAAATGATTCTGGTGGATTCTATGAGTGAAAGAAAACAACTGATGGAAAAATACGCCGACGGATTCGTCATTTTTCCAGGTTCGTATGGTACGTTGGACGAATTCTTTGAAATGATGACAGATGCGCAGTTGGGTTTGCACAACAAGCCCGTGGTCATTCTCAATGCCGATGGGTACTACGATCCCCTACTCGACCAACTCAAGCGCTGTCGCGAATATGGTTTTCTTAGGTCATTCCATTACGATTTGTTTGTCGTGGCCAAAGATTTGGACGAGCTCTTTGATAAACTTGACAATTATGTCAATACCAACAGCCGAAGTTGGTTGGACAAAATAAAGAAATAAAAACGAGGCCGACTGTAAAATCACTTTTTAGTCGGCCCCGTTTTTTTGTTTAAGAAATATAAATTCTTATTTCTTGATCAGCTTAGTGAAACCCAATACTTGATTATCACTCATAACCCTCATAATATAAGAACCTTGTGATAGATTCTGCAATGAAATGACGGCATTGTCACCGATGCTGTATGCGGCAACTTTTCGACCGTTCATGTCATAGATTTCAGCCATCGTGGCACCGGCAACATTCAGATTGACGATGTCGGCAGTCGGATTGGGATAAATGGCAATCTTGTCCATTGTAGCATCGATGATGCCAACGAGACCGCTTATGTCGGCTTTGATGCGGGGAACAATGTAATAGCGGAACCCATAAGTGTTGCTGTAAATCTTGCTTGCAGCGAAGTTTACACCAACGATGGTCTGATTGCCAGAAGGGATGGTGTTGCCAATATAGTTGGCATATTGGAAGTAGGTGCAAAGAGCTGTGTCTGTTACACCACCTTGACTCAAAACATAACGTTTGCCATAGTTGAATGAGCCTGTAGCATCAATGGACGTATTTTCCAATTTGATCAGTTCAGCTTGATGTTCCATCATGAAGTTCTGATCACTGATTTGGTCAAGTGTGATGGTCATAGGTTCAACGTCAACATCTGAATCATGCCATTGCAGATATGCGCTTTGAGGGATAGCTTCGAGGTAGCCCCAGTAGTTGGTCAATTTGCAATAGATTCCGCTGATTTCGTCACCAGGAGCGACTTGACCGAGAGTTGGGTTGTCGCCATTGGCGCTGATATTGTCATATAGCATGATGGCTCCCGTTTCATCCTGGATGAACGTTTGATGGTACCAGCGGTCGTAAGCGGTAACCACAACATGTCCTGTAAGTTTGTAAACGACAGTATCGGCTATCGAGCCGGTGTGGGAAGCACAACTGAGTTTTGAACGCAATTCGGCAATGGTGGCGACATGGAATTCGGGTGCTACGCCATACTTGAAATTCAAGGTGTATGGATTCATCACATTGCCGGCAAGGTCGGAAATGTTGTTCATTTCCAAAGTATAGGAATTGCCTTCGGTCAAAGCCGGGTTGAAAATCAGCAAAACGACATTTCCAGTAACGGTGGCAGAAGAAATGGCGGCATTGCCAACATTGTCTGTCAATACAAAGTTGGCAGTACTGATATTCGTGTTCAAATCCTCACTAAAAGTCAGGGTCATAATGCTATCGTTATAATTGACCCTGCTTTGATATACAGGAGGAAAGTTGTCTTCGGCAGCCATACCGTCAATCTTGACATTGTCGATACGGTTGTTGCCACTACCGCTCGTGCAGCCATCAAAGGTCACTTTCAAATAGACATTTTCCTGATTGTTAATAGTGGCAACCGTTGACAGGTCAAGACCCCTTGCTTCATAAGTATCGCCAGAAGTAGTTTCTGAAAGAAATTCCGTAAAATTCTCACCATCAGTGCTATATGACCACACCAAGGAATTAAAGCCTGTGTTGGTCCTTTTATAAGCATACGTCATTTGGACGGCAGATATTCCGGTAGTTGAAAAATGGAAAACGATGCTTTTGCCATTGGCATGTTCGCTTACCACGGCAAAGTCTCGTGATTTTGCTGCGTTATTCCACAAATTGATAGTAGAGCCTGAAAAATTGTTAAGGGCAGAGTCGGACAAAAGTGATGAACCGTGGGTGCCGTCAGCATACAGCCCGGCGGTACCAGCCTGCATGCCATCATCTGCCATGTATAATTTAGGCATATTGGGCATTACGTCGCTATTTCCATTCAAACCGGAAAAGCTAAAATAGGCCAATGTCACTTGGGTTTGAGCTGTTACGCCCAAAGTAAAGATACAAGCAAGTAATAATAAATAAAACTTTCTCATTGTTAATTGTTTAACTTGTTAGTAATCAGTAGATGATATTGATTATTTCTCTTTTTTAGTTCCTTCGAATTGCAATACGCGCACTTCAATTGCTCCAATGCCAAGTTCGACATCGTAAGAAACCGTAAATGTAAGCTTGTTTTCCACAGTGAAATCCGCAGTCATCTTAACGGCGTTGATTTTTTCAGTCGTTGATTGGCCAACGCCGATCATTCCCAATAAAGTGGATAAAAGAGCGCCACCTTCTTGAGACGTTTTATAAATACCTTCGGATTCTTTTGATAATGGAATAACATCGTAAACAGAAACAGAAGCGTCGCTCAACTGCAGAACGGGAAGTTTCTTGTTGGTTCTGGTTGAGTCTGGATCGGAAGACTGTCCGCCTGCTTTGAAGAAAGAGTAAGTTCCCACATAGGTTCCATTGTAGGGTTTTGAATTTTTATCACAAGAAGTGAATGCAAATGCCAATACAACAGCGGCGATGATTACAAAATACTTTTTCATTTTTTTGAATTTTTGGTTATTATTAATGTTGTTTATTTTTTTATATTATTTTCATGTCTGCAAAAATACATTTTTTTATCATTCAACAGCAAATTGTTAATAATTATTATTATAAATAATTGATTATTAATAATATAGGTGATTTTTTCAACAATAATAAAAATTATTTCACTGAACCAGAATTGATTACGATGGATTTTATCGATTTTCGCATTTTTAGTCTATACAATTATTTTTAAAAATCAATAGTGAAAATGAATTTTTATAAACTTTTTTTTGTTCATTTTTGTAATCGCAAAAAACGAAGATGTTATTATTGTTAATTCGTTGAAAACAAGTCATATAAACGGTTAAATTTTTTTTATATAGAGAACATGGATACGCTCACAAGGGATTTCAATCTGGTTTGGAAAAATTGTTTGGAAGTAATTAAAGACAATGTTGATGAAGTTGCATTCCAGACATGGTTTTTGCCGATTGTTCCAGTGGCGCTGGAAAACTCGACGCTGGTTATCCAATTGCCCAGTCATTTGTTTTACGAATGGCTGGAAGAGCATTATGTCAATCTTTTGAAAAAGGTTATTAAAAGAGAGTTGGGCGCCACTGGCAAACTTCAATATAAAGTCCTGATGGAGAAACAATCTAAACCCGATGATTCCAAGTCTATTACTTTGCCGTCAAGCAACCGTCCGGCTGTTAACAATCCAGCGGTGAGGCCGCCGATTGACGTGTACAACAAACCCAATAGAACCATCCCCAATCCGTTTGTCGCCCCGGGCCTTCAAAAACAAAAAATCAATTCAAATCTTATCGAGTCTTTGAATTTCGACAATTATGTTGAAGGCGACTGTAATCGCTTGGCTCGTTCGGCTGGCTGGGCTATTGCCAAGGAACCCAAAACTGCTTTCAATCCTTTGTTCATCTATTCTGAAGTCGGTTTGGGAAAGACCCATTTGGCTCACGCCATTGGCTTACAGACCAAGATTTTTCATCCCGAAAAGACTGTCCTGTACGTCAACTCGGACTTGTTTTTCCAACAATACATTGAAGCCGTGAAAAATGGCAATGTCAACGACTTCATCTATTTTTACCAATCCGTTGACATGCTCATAGTTGACGATATTCAATTCATTTCCGGTAGCAAGGGCAAAACCCAGGAAGCATTCTTCCATATCTTCAACCATTTGCATCAAAAAGGGAAACAGATTATAATCACTGCCGACAAGTCGCCCGTTGAAATCGCGGGGTTCGAACCGCGCTTGCTCTCCCGTTTCAAATGGGGGCTCACTGCCGATTTGCAAGTGCCCGATTTGGAAACCCGAATTGCCATTTTACGCAAAAAGCTAGACAATAACGGCATCGTATTTCCACCTGAAGTAATTGATTATTTGGCACTTCGTATAGTGTCGAATACCAGAGAGTTGGAAGGCGCTATGATTGCTATTTTGGCACAGGCTTCCCTCAATCGAAAGCCGATTACCGTAGAACTTGCCCGCGAAATGATAGACAAATACGTCAAGAGCACCGCCAAGGAAATTTCCATCGAATACATTCAGAAAGTCGTTTGTGATTATTTCCATATTTCTACGGATATGATCAATTCTAAAACGCGTAAACGCGAGATTGTTCAGGCCCGACAGCTGAGTATGTATTTCGCTAAGAAATATACAAAACTTCCATTGGCTAACATCGGAATGTATTGTGGTAACAAAGACCATGCCACCGTTCTTCACGCTTGCCGCACCATTGGAAACTTGTATGAAACTGACAAGAAAATGCAGGCTGCCATTGATGAAATTGAAAAGAAAATGAAGCTCTAAGTCCTCCCCTCGCCTACTGTGAGCCGTTCTTTTACAACAATAAAAGAGCACCTCAATATCCTGACTTTGACAGCCTTGATGCGAATTGTCTGTAATATTCTGATATTCAATGTTTAAGAAAAAGTTTCGGGTGGCTTAATCAAAGTCAGGAAGAGCACCTAATATGGATGCTCTTTAAATTACGAATAAATAATTTCCTCAGAAGAGGGATTGCTAATGAAATTAGAGTCCTTCAAAATTGCACAGACGTTTGCGGTAGAGTTCTTGAATTGGAATAGAACTCTGATTCTCACGGTCAAATCCACATAGTACGCTGTGGCAGGTCGTTTTGACTTTCCCAGTATTCTTGTCAATCAATTGCTGTACCATTTTGAAACTTTTATTTCCAATTTCCAAGACTTTGGTACCGCAAACTATTTCATCGTGAAATTCAATTCCCTGATGAAAATCCAAATCAATGTGAACCAATACCAAATCGAAGGTTAGCCAGTCGATTTTCTGCTGTAGGACGTGTTCGAAGTAGCAGCTTCGTCCATAATCAAAATAATGGCATTGATCGCCATTGTTGACGTGGTTGAATGGGTCCAAATCGCTCATTTTTACTTGAATGGGCGCAAGAAAGTTGAAGTTGACAATTTCTACAGACATAATGAAACGATATATAGCAATACGATGAAGTCGTTAACCAGACGATTCTTGTTTAATTGTGATAAAATGGTGAAGTAAAATATTATTGGCAACATTAAAAACACTACAGACTGTTTGATGTCGTATGGAGAAAATACAAACATCAAAATGCAAGAAATGGTCATAACATTGATTGTGGCCATTCGTTTGCGCAACGCAATGGGTTGAGTGTCAAAATGGATTTTGTCAACGACGATGCCATAAAGCAAGGCAATGCCAGTTGTCGTTAGCAGTAGAATTTCCCGCCAAGACCATATTTTTGTCGCATCAAAACAATTGGACAATTTCAAACCAGGTATTAGCGAAAGCAATCCGGAGACGTTGTCAGTGAAATAGAAATAGCTGAATAAATAAACTATGACCAACAAAATCCCTATAAGGAAGGCGAGGATATCCTTCGTTTTGCTATATTTATTGATAATCAACGAGCTGACGACAAAGAAAGAAAGAAAAATGCAGGGAAAATAAAACAGGCAGGCCATCGCTATGAGGATCCCTGAGAACAGGTCGCGACATTTCACATTTCCACTATCGTAATTATAATTGAGCATTAATAGCAAGACCATCAACAGCATTGAAAATCCGAGGGGCGACAAAAAAGAGGCAATACCGATACTTGACATCGCCAATAATGAAAAAACAAAAATCATAAAATGGTGCTTGTCGGCAAAACCGCAGCGAAAATAGTAGATGTCGGTGAGTACGATAAATAGGAATAGCAATCCGGAAAGCAATACGATGTTAACAATGTTTGTATTGTTTAACATGTTGAGATCGAAAATCCAGTAGGTGCCTTCTGGTGTCGGAAGCAATGAAAAACCAACGATTTGCAATACTGTCCAAACGAGAACTGCAACAAGGGCAGCCATTTGTAAAATGAAGTTGGATTGTATAATTTTCAGCATCATCAAAAATTTTGGCAAAATTACGATTAAAATCCGAAAAACATCAAAATAAAATATAAAGAGACAATGAAAATATATGAATTTTCAGTAATGAATATATAATATGTGAAAAATATTCTACTGATTTTCAATAAATTGTAAGATTTTCTTCAAAAAAATGATTATTGTATGAAATTTTATTATTATTTTTGCCGCTGATATTCATTTAACAACCAAAAACATAGGAGGGACATTATCGATTAGACTTTTACTTTTTTTATAATCACATAAAAGAAGGGAGGCCCCTATGGAATCGATAATGTTAACCGATAGCGAGTTAATTAGTTTATATCTCTCGGGTGACGAAAGTGCGCTGAAGAATTTGATTTTGCGTCACGAACGAAAAATCTTCACCTATATTTTATCGTCGGTAAAGAACAAAGAATTGGCGGAAGATCTGTTTCAGGATACCTTTGTAAAGGTTATTAATACTTTACGCTTGGGAAAATACAAAGATGAAGGACATTTTGTGCAATGGGTGATGCGCATTGCCAATAATCTGAAGATTGATTATTTCCGGAGAAGTCAGCATTTGCCCATGTATTCAAATGACGATTTCAATGTCTTAGACAATATCGGCATTGAAGAAGCGTCGATAGAGCAGAAAATCATTCAAGAGCAGATTTACAAGGATGCAAGGGATTTGGTGCAACATTTGCCGCAGGAGCAACGGCAAGTCTTGGAAATGCGAATCTATCACGACCTCAGTTTCAAGGAAATTGCTGAAAAAACGAATGTCAGTATCAATACGGCGTTGGGAAGAATGCACTATGCCATCGCTAATTTGCGTAAGCTGATGGAAGAAAAACACGTTGTCCTCTCATAAAGATTAATTTTATTTTATTCATAATCAGCAGGTTGGCTTCTATATTTAGAAATCAACCTGTTTTTTTAAAATAAATATCATTTTTTAACGTTGGAATATTGTAAAATAAAAAAAATGCCTATGGAACATAATTATACACTTACCACAGAAAATTTCATTAACACCGAAGAAATTCCCTCACGTAAAGTAATCTCTGCCCTACTCATTTATTCGCAGTCGATGCAAGTTATAACATTGCCTAACGGAGAGAAAATAATCGTAAACAACAATTAAAATAGTGTGCGGTGTGCAATGTTTGTGTTGCTTAGTTAAGTATCGGAGTGATTTTTTCGTTTTTCAACAATTACTATGTGTCGCTAATTGAAAAAAGCGTATTTTTGCATTTTAATTCAAAAAAATAACAATTATGAAAAAGATTCTCACAATTTTAGCAATTGCTAGTGTTGCCTTTATTTTTGCAGGCTGCCAGAAAGATGGTGTTTACAACCCATCCAAGAAAATCAGCAAGATTTATTACACTTCCACTTCCGGTGTCAAATCCCTGGAGCAAATCTGGACTTGGAATGGTAAACTTTTGGATAAAATCGATTATTATGATGGTGGAAGCATTTATAAGACCTATAATTTCACCTACGACGGCAAGCGTTTGACCCGTATGAGCAATTATGCCAACAATCGATACATTGAATACAAATACGATGGTAGTCATTTAAGTGAAGCCAATGTGTTTTCTAGCGGAAGTTTGGAATACATTTATAAATTCACTTATAAAAGTGGAAAGTTGGAAAGTATGACCTGCACTTCTACAGGCAAGGGAAGCAACGAAAAGATGGAAATTAATCCTCTGACCTTTGTATTCGGAGCCGAAATCAGCCAATCCATTGAGAGAGCCCAAAAGATTTATGCAGCCAAAAACAACGCCAAAGGTACATATATGGAAAATTACAAGTTCACTTGGAAAAACGGTGAAGTAAGCCAATGTGTCATAAGTTATCAAGGGGATGGTTATTATGAAGAACATACCATAAAATATACTTACGACAAGAAAAAAAATCCATTTATCGGAGCTCTAATAGAGTTTTATCCTGAAAATAATATTGGTAGCTTATGTAAACACAATATCACTAAAATAGATCATACATATATGGTAAATGGCGCCATGCAAACTGAGTCAATCACTTATGACTACTCTTACGACAAAAGCAATTATCCTATTTCAAAAAGAGAAACCGAAACAAGTGGTGGATATACTTACACAGGTGGATTGTACGAATATGAATATGCGAAATAGGACAAATGGCATTCTGTAATACAAAAATCCCCTTTATAATTAGGTGATTTTTATTTTCAAAATCGGCATTCTTAAAGGTTTGGGAATGTCGATTTTTTTTGTACTTTTGCATTTTAATTCAAAAAAAAATAACAATTATGAAAAAGATTCTCACAATTTTTGCAATTGCCTGTGTTGCATTGGTATTTGCAGGCTGCCAGAAAGATGGTGTTTACAACCCATCCAAGAAAATCAGCAAGATTTATTACACTTCCACTTCCGGTGTCAAATCCCTGAAGCAAATCTGGACTTGGAATGGTAAACTTTTGGATAAAATTGATTATTATAATGATGGAACAGTTAGTTACACCAACAACTTCACTTACGACGGTAAGCGTTTAACGCGTATGGACTGTTATAAATACAATGAATACATCGAATACAAATACGACGGAAGTCATTTAAGCGAAGCCAATGTGTTTTATGCTGGGTCTTTGGAATACATTTTTAAATTCACTTACAAAAGTGGAAAATTAGAAAGTATGACCCGTACTTCAACAGGTAAAGGAACAAGGACAGAAATGAAGATCGATCCTTTGACCTTTGTATTCGGACCTGAAATCAGCCAATCCATAGAGAGAGCTCAAAAAATCCTTGCTGCCAAAAACAATGGGAAAAGCACATACATTGAAACTCTCAAGTTTACTTGGGAAAATGGTGAAATCAGTCAATGTGTGACAAGTTTTCAAGGTGAAGGTTATTATGAAGAAGTAACTGCAAAAATCACCTATGATAAGAAAAAGAATCCTTTCTCAGGAGCCTTAATCAATTTCGATTTTGAAGATAACATGGGTGACGGTAGTTATAGCAAACACAATATTGCCAAGATGGATTGCACAGAAATGGAAGATGGAGAGGTGGAAAATTGGACAGTCACCTATAATTACTCTTATGACAAAAGCAATTATCCTATTTCAAAAAGAGAAACCGAAACAAGTGGTGGATATACTTACACAGGTGGATTGTACGAATATGAATATGCGAAATAGGACAAATGGCATTCTGTAATACAAAAATCCCCTTTATAATTAGGTGATTTTTATTTTCAAAATCGGCATTCTTAAAGGTTTGGGAATGTCGATTTTTTTTTGTACTTTTGCACCTTAAAATTTTGTAAGATACAAGTAATATTTAAAATTAATATAAATCATTAAAATTTATCAACTTATGACAATGCAAGAAAAAATAAACGAATTGCTGGCATTGCGCGAAAAAGCCCGCTTGGGTGGCGGCGAAAAGCGTATCGACAAACAGCATTCGCAAGGAAAGTTCACCGCTCGTGAACGCATCCTTATGTTCCTTGACGAAGGTAGTTTCGAAGAATTCGACATGTTCGTTTCTCATCGCTGTACCAATTTCGGATTAGAAAAGGAAAAATACTTATCAGACGGTGTGGTTACCGGTTATGGTACCGTTGAAGGTCGTTTGGTGTATGTTTTCTCACAGGATTTCACTGTATTTGGAGGTTCTTTATCAGAAACTTTCGCTCAGAAAATCTGCAAGGTGATGGATCAGGCCATGAAAGTTGGTGCTCCTGTCGTTGGTTTCAACGATTCCGGTGGAGCACGTATTCAGGAAGGTGTGAATAGCTTGGCCGGCTATGCCGAAATCTTCCAGCGTAACATCCTGGCTTCAGGTGTGGTTCCTCAGATTTCAGCCATCTTTGGACCTTGCGCCGGCGGTGCCGTTTACTCCCCTGCCCTTACCGACTTCATCATGATGAGAAAGAATACCAGTTACATGTTCGTTACTGGACCAAAGGTTGTGAAGACCGTGACCAACGAAGATGTAACAGTTGAAGACCTTGGAGGCGCTTCTATTCACTCCTCAAAATCTGGTGTTGCCCACTTTGCCGTTGACAGCGAAGAAGAAGGTATTGCCTTGTTGCGTGAATTGATGTCCTACATTCCCTCCAACAACATGGAGGAACCTCCTACAATTCCCTGCGACGATCCCATCAACCGTTTGGAAGATTCCCTCAACGCCATCATACCAGACAATCCAAATAAGCCATACGATGTGAAGGAAGTCATCAATGGCATTGTTGATAATGGAAAGTTCTTGGAAATACAGCCCAATTACGCACCGAACATCATCATTGGTTTTGCTCGTTTCAACGGCATGTCCGTGGGTATTGTTGCCAACCAGCCCAAATATCTGGCCGGCGTGCTCGACATCAACGCCTCGCGCAAAGGTGCTCGTTTCGTACGTTTCTGCGACGCTTTCAACATTCCATTGGTAACCTTGGTTGACGTTCCCGGCTTCCTGCCAGGTACGGCACAGGAATATGGCGGAATCATTTTGCACGGTGCCAAATTGCTTTACGCATACGGCGAATGCACGGTTCCCAAAATCACAGTCATCTTGCGTAAAAACTACGGTGGTGCTTACTGCGTAATGAGTTCTAAACACCTTCGTGGCGACATCAACTACGCTTGGCCAACCGCGGAAATCGCCGTTATGGGTGGCAAAGGTGCTGTCGAAATCCTGATGGGCAAGGAAATCAAAGCCATCGAAGATCCTCAGAAGCAAGCCGAATTCATCGCTGAAAAAGAAGCCGAATACAGAGACGCTTTCGCCAATCCGTATGTGGCAGCCAAGTATGGCTACATCGACGATGTCATCGAACCTCGCAACACTCGTTTCCGCATCATCAGAGCTTTGGAATCACTGCGTAACAAACGCCTTGAAAATCCTGCCAAGAAGCATGATAATCTGCCATTATAATTAAATATCAATCTAAAAAAGGAATTTAATTATGAATATAAAGAACAGAATATTAATATTTTGCATCGTTTTGCTGAGCAGCTTTGCCGTTTTTGGCCAGCAAGTTTCAGACTTGCGCATCAACGAATTGCTGATCGCCAATGATTCAAATTATACTGATGAATACGGACGTCACGTGCCATGGTTGGAAATTTACAACACGGCTTACAACAGCGTGAACATTGCAGGTTGCTATTTGACAGACGACACGACAGGTCTTTCTGTTGGCGACTACAGCAACTGGTACCGTATACCCACTACCGACCCCACCACTTTGATTCCACAGCGTAGCTCATTGGTTTTCTTTCTCGACAACAATCCTTTGTATGGTACCTATCACACCAACTTTAATCCTAGAGAATCCAAGACCCGCTACATTGCCTTGATTAATTCCAATGGTAAAACTCTGATTGACATATTCTATTATCCAGATGCGCTCTTAAATGTTGAACAATCTTACGGCTGTTATGATGATGGTATTAAAACCACTATCGATGAAAACGGCAAGGAAATCAGCGGCATAGGGATGCTTGAATATTTCACTCCTGGTTCAGCAAACAAAGTTAATATTGGGGCTACCAAGCAAGAGCATTTGCAGAAGAGCGACCCTTACGGTTTGGGTTTGGCAATCATTTCCATCAGTGTCGTTTTTGTTGCTTTGATTCTGATTTATTTGATGCTGAAGATTTTCGGTCATGTATCAACACGCAAGAACCGCAAAGCAGCATCGGAAGCCAATGCTAATACAGTTGCAGTAGCTCAGAATCCAATAGATGAACAGCATATCGATGAAGGTCCGTCTGGTGAAGAATTGGCAGCCATTACAATGGCATTGCATTTACACCTCACAGGCCAGCACGATGAGGAAAGTGAAATCATCACCATTGAAAGTCCATCGGCACATTATTCACCATGGGCTCAGAAGAGTTTGGTAATGAAAAGAGTCAACAGACGCAAATAGTAATCAATCATAAAAAAACAAATCATAAATAATGAAAACCTATAAATTTACCATAAACGGCAACAAATATACTGTTGACATCAACGATATTGAAGACGGCAAGGCACAGGTTGAAGTTAACCGCACTCCTTACACGGTGGAATTGGACATGGAAGACATCAAGATTCCCGTTCAGAAACCCAAGGTTGTAAAAGTAGCAACCCCAGAAGCTCCTAAAGCAGGCACCACGCAGGCCAAGGTTAAACAGGCTCCGGCCGCTCCAACCGCTTCTGGTGCAACCATCAAGTCTCCGCTTCCCGGCGTAGTCCTCGATGTTTTCGTTCGCGAAGGTGACGCTGTCAAAGCAGGCCAGCATGTGATGATGCTTGAAGCCATGAAGATGGAGAACAACATTGATGCTCCCAAGGATGGTGTTGTTAAACAAATCAGAGCCAGAAAGGGCGATTCCGTCATGGAAGGTGATGTATTAATCGTTTTTGAATAACAGAATTATTAACCGTAAAACATAAAAAAACAATGAAGGAATTTTTTATTGACGGTCTGAGGCAATTTTTTGACTATTCCGGTTTTGCCAACTGTGAACCTGGAAATCTCATTATGATTGTTGTTGGACTGATATTTATCACCCTTGCCATTGTGAAAGAATATGAGCCTATGTTGCTGATACCTATCGGTTTCGGTATTATTTTAGGTAACATTCCTTTCACCGATGGTTTGCAGGTAGGTGTTTACGAGAATGGTTCTGTTCTCAACTACCTCTATTTTGGCGTATTGAAAGGCGTTTATCCGCCACTGATATTCTTAGGTATTGGTGCCATGACCGACTTTTCGGCCTTGATTTCCAATCCTAAATTGATTTTAATCGGTGCTGCCGCACAATGTGGTATTTTCGCTGCTTACGCCGCGGCATTGGCATTGGGTTTCACTCCAATGGAAGCTGGCGCAATCGGCATCATCGGTGGTGCTGATGGTCCTACCGCCATCTTCATCTCTTCAAAACTGGCTCCGAGTTTGATGGGTGCGATTGCTATTTCGGCCTATTCCTATATGGCATTGGTTCCCGTTATCCAGCCTCCTATCATGAGACTGCTCACCACTCCGAAGGAACGTTTGATTCGCATGCGTCCTCCAAGAGCCGTCAGCCACAGAGAAAAAGTGATGTTCCCTCTCTTGTGCATCCTCTTGACCGCGTTCCTCGTTCCCACAGGCCTTCCTTTGCTGGGTATGCTCTTCTTCGGTAACCTGCTGAAAGAAAGCTCCGTAACCAAACGTTTGGCCAACACCGCTTCCAACGCCCTCATCGATATCGTTACCATCCTTATCGGTTTGACCGTCGGCTGCTCAACCCAGGCCAGCACCTTCTTGAAATGGCAGTCTGTTGAAATCTTCATCTTGGGAGCTTTCTCATTTGTTATTGCAACCGCTTGCGGCGTTTTGTTCGTTAAGATTTTCAACTTATTCTTGAAGGAAGGTAACAAAATCAACCCGCTCATCGGCAACTCTGGCGTATCTGCCGTTCCCGACAGTGCCCGTGTTTCCAATGTTGAGGGTTTGAAATACGACAAAACCAACTATTTGTTGATGCACGCTATGGGCCCCAATGTGGCTGGTGTTATTGGTAGTGCTGTTGCTGCCGGTATCCTGTTGAGTTTCTTGTACTAATCAATGAAAAACATAAGAACCAAAAACGGCGTCTCAACGAGACGCCGTTTTTTTTATAAGGGAACTTCTTCAAACGTCAGTACATTGCCTATGCGGAAGCGATAAAACATGGGATTAGACTCCACTTCGGTCATTGAATTAAGAGTGTAATAGCAAACATTATTATATATCGTTTGCTCAAAATAATGATCATGGCCGGTAAAAACATAATCGACGCCATAGCGAGAAAACAAAGAGAGAAGATCCGCAGTTTCTTCAAATGAAAAATTCCCTGTACTTCCCTGCGAACTGTCACGTTTAAAGAAATTTGTATGGGTGAAAACGATGATGTGACGATAGTTCTGTCGAGAGGCATTACTCAATATATCCTCCAACCATTTTCGTTGAGAAAGTCCTAATGTCCCTTCTCCCGAATCCAATGAAATGAATAAGTCCGCACCGTCCGAAGGAGTGTTAACCTTGAAATAGTAAACCGTTGATGGCCAATATTTTGTATAGGTTTTCCACTGTTTGAAATAAAGATCGTGATTGCCTATGGCAACCATCAATTGGTAGCCGTTATCGCGAAGTGGCTTAAATGCTTCCCAAACCATGGGATGCAAGTCCTTACCGGTAATCAAATCACCGAGGCAAAGGCCCAATCGTTCAGCCATGGTGTCATTATTCATAATGTCAACATATTTATCCAGTCGTTCAGAATGAGTGCGAGCATGGATGTCTGTAGAGATATAAATCTGATAATCATTGCGTGTGGCATTATAATCTGGAATCGGATATTCCGTATTGGCTATTATCGATTCTCTGAAACGTTCATTAACGTCTGGACTCTGACCTTTTTCCAAACCGATTATATCCAAAGTGCAAGCATTGAATAAGAAAAGAATTGACGTGAAAACAATGTATATCTTTTTCATTAGAACATATATTTAATACCAGTACGAACATTAACACCCCAAAACTGATTATTCAAATGGAATTTGCCAGCGGATTTGAAATCTATATCCAATATCGCTGAAAAATGATTGAGGAAGTTGTAATTGCCTCTCAGCATAAAAATTGGCAACCAAGTTCGCTCGTATTCATAATCCGTATAATTGGCAACGGCAATCTGGAGATTCCAGCAACTTCTCTGTGGACGCACGTTAACAGCCAAACGATAAAGAATATTGAAAGGTTCGTAAACATGTGAGTTGTTAGTTCTATAATCGAGTTCCATGTCCATGATAAAATTGGACAATAGACCGATTTGTACGCTTACATAATCCATTCTATAGCCAAAACTTCCTGAAAATGAAAGCATTGTGGTTTTATATCCCCAAAATATGCGGCTATGAATTGATCCATCGAGGAAAAATTCGCCTTTTTTAATTGGAAATTTGGGTCGCGCAACTACAGTAAGGGCACAAACGGAAGCCGAATGAATTTCCAAAGCCGCATCCATTTCAAAGTGCTGATTAATAGGCATATGTCCATTGATGTCAATACCTCCATAACTATGCCACGTGTAGTTATATCCGTACATTCCCATCAAAGAAATGGAATAACGTTCATTGGGGAATTTGACTGAATCACTTGGAACAGTAAGCAATTGTGAATTTTCGGCGAAGCACCACCCTGCCGAAAAAAACAATAAAGCAATAATAATTAATCGTTTCATAAATTGTATAATGATGCTGCAAAATTAAATAAAATATGAATATGGTTGAACTATTTAATTATTGAATTCGAGAAACGATAAAGTCGAGAAACGAGATTTTAATAATTATTTATGACTATTGATATCGTCTTCCCGCAAAAAATCGTATATTTGCAATTTTATAAAATACATGAATAATTAACGCTAAATATATCATCTTATATGTCTGAAGGAAATAATAACAACCATAAGAATCAACAAAATTCCGAACAGCGGCAACACTCTAAGAATTTTCATCGCCGCAACTATGGGCATCATCACAACAATAACAGGCCCAAAGAAAATAAGCCAGGAGAAAAAATCAATACTGATTCTGAAGAAATTATCGAAAAAAATATTGAAGGTCAAATAAAAGAGGTTGCGGATAAAGTTGTTGATTCTCCCCAAAATGCAGAGAATGAAGAATTAGATAATGAAGTTGCTTCTTTAGAAGACATTGCCAAGGTGGCTGCTGAATCGCGGGCACACAGAGCCAACCGTATCCGTGAGGAAAATCAGAAAATAGAGAAATTCTCTGATAAGGACCATTCTCAAGTGGAAAACTGGGAGCAATACTTGGAAATGAATATCCAGACAGGAAGCAATCAAGAAGCCGAAGCCATTGCAGCCAACATCTTTTTGAGTCGGGGTATGCATGAAAGGCCAGACATCGAAACACCTCGCTGCAGCGAATATAGATATAATTGCTGCAAATTAGCCTCCTACGATTGGATTGAGCAGATGAACATCTCTTTGGACTATTTGGAATTCCCTATTGCGGAAGTCCGTTTCAAGAACAGCCACAAGGACTTTTTTATTTTGCCGGGGGAAGGCGTGTTTCACGTGGGAGACATTGTTGCCGTAGAAGCTAACCCAGGTCACGACATCGGCATTATTTCGATGTTAGGACTACAAGTGAAAAAACAACTGGAACACAAGCGCATCAAAGCTGAAGATGTGAGCAAAAAATTGTATCGTCTTGCTCGCGTCAGCGATATCGACAAATGGGTCTCCACCATAGATTTGGAACATGCGACAATGCTTTCCTCAAGATATATCGCTTGGGACCTTAATCTGAAAATGAAAGTCAATGATGTTGAATATCAAGGAGATGGAACAAAAGCAATTTTCTATTATTCAGCAGAAGAACGGGTTGATTTCCGAGAATTGATTAAAATTTTGGCAGAGCAATTCCGTATTCGTATTGAAATGCGACAAATTGGCGTTCGCCAAGAAGCCGCACGTTTGGGAGGTATAGGCACTTGTGGTCGCGAATTATGCTGTTCATCTTGGCTTACTAATTTCCAGTCGGTGTCGACCAGTACAGCCCGCACGCAGCAACTTTCCCTCAACCCACAGAAACTTGCCGGCATGTGTGGAAAATTGAAATGTTGCCTTAATTTTGAGCAGTCCACCTATATTGAGGAATCCAAGGGATTTCCAGCTCCCAATGTTCATCTTAAGACCAAAAAAGGCAAAGGATTTTATAATAAAATCGATATTTTCAAGAAAATCGTTTGGTATTCGTATGCCGATGATAATACCAAGATTTTTGCAATACCCCTCGACAAGGTTAATGAAATCATTGCCATGAATAATGAAGGCAAATATCCTGACACATTGGAGGAATTTGCTGTTGTCAACCAAGCTAAAGTTGAAGAAGGTGTCAGCTATAGCATGGACGAATTAAAACGTATAGAAGACAAATAATGAAAAAGTTACTATTGTTTTCGGCCATTGTCATACTGCTTTGTTCCTGTGGACCGAAGCGTTTTTATGAAGACATACAGAGTGTGAACCCTAAAGCCTGGAATATGGATTCGGCTTTGCATTTCCAATTCGATGTCACAGATTCAATGCAGTATTATGATTTTTATCTATACGTGCGTAACAACAGCGATTATCCAATGCAGAATTTCTATGTCTTTTTCACCACGGAATTCCCCAACGGACAATGTGCGCAAGATACTTTGGGATTCATTCTATGTGACAAGTATGGCAAATGGACAGGTAAAGGTCAAGGAGATTTGAAAGAAAATCGATTCTTATTTCGCTCCAACATCCGTTTTGCCCATTGTGGTCAGTACAAATTCACTGTACGTCAAGCCATGCGCGATGAAAATCTGGTTGGCATTTCCGATTTTGGATTGAGTTTGTTTGAACATCAAGCAAATAATTAGTTTTCAAATTTTTAATATGAAACGCATCGCATTTATCATATTGTTTTTGCTGATTACCGTAGGACTTGATGCTCAGGAAATAACAGGAAATGTTTCGACACAGCATAGTAATGTCAAGGGTGGTGCGCGTATAGGTATGACTTGCTCACAGATTTCCGGCGATAATCTAACAGGCTACCATCAACCTGGGGTTTATGCGGGGTTATACGTTACGTTTCCGCTGTCGCAAAATTGGAAATGGATGGTTCAGCCAGAACTGAACTTCAACATGAAAGGCAGTCGCACTTATTTCCCCAAAGGCCTGAGTGAAGGTAGTCAGACTTATTCACTGCGATTGATGTATCTCGAAATACCAGTTGTTTTCAAGTGGAATTTCTGGAAGGGCTTTCTTCTTGAAGCGGGTCCGTCTTTCAATATCAACGTTTTCCATCAAGAAAAATTTGATGGTGATGTCGATCATCATGTGCAACCTTTCCGCTGGTACGAATTCGCAGGTCTGGTTGGGTTATCTTACATATTCAAAGGCCATTACGCTATTTTTTTCCGTTATTCAGGTTCTTTCATTCCAGTACGAGTCCCCAATAACGTGATGAATCGACTGCAAAAGAAGCAGTACAACGACGTAATGATGTTCGGATTTTATTATCAGTTTAATTAAAAGACACTGATAATAAACGCATTATCATTCGATAATATGTTTATATTTTTCTTTACGCTCATTCCATTTGCTACGGGCGTATTGCTGCATATCCTCAATACTGTCGGTTTCATCCACGATTTCCAGACCGAATATTGATTCAATGATATCTTCCAGCGTAACAATTCCGCTGAAAGTTCCATATTCGTCAACGATAAGTGCAATGTGTTCCTTTTCATTGAGCAAGGTCTCCCACAACTTCGTAATGCTCTGCCCTTCTTCTGCGGCGACAATCATACGTTTAATTTCCGACAACTTTGTGTCGAATTTGTCGTTGGCAACATTTTCGAGCACTTTTTGGCGTAAAACGTAGCCCGTGATATGATCTTCGTCATTGTCGGCATAGACTGGAATTCTGGCATAATGGAGGTAGTCCTTGTTTTTGTAGAATTCAGAAACAGTCATTTCTTCGGGGGCCGTAGAAACCACAATTTGAGGTGTCATGATGTCTTCCACCAAAACAGATTCAAGGCGGACAATATTCTGGATGATTTTATTTTCCGCCAGCTGGATTTCACCTTCTTCGGCAGCCATATCTGCCATTGCTGATACTTCTTCACGACTTACGGTAGCTTCCTTATCTTTACTGCCAATCAATCTCGTTATCAATTCTGACAGCAAAACAAAAGGAAACATGATGATAATCAACACTTTGACAGCTCTCGCAACGAAAATGCACATTTTGCGCCAGTAATTGGCACCGATGGTTTTAGGGATGATTTCTGAAAAAATCAAAATCAGTAAAGTCAGTATGGCAGAGCCGATTCCAAAATAAGCATTGCCCCACAATTTAACCACTTGAGCGCCAACGCCAGCAGCGCCTATCGTGTTGGCGATGGTATTCAGCGACAAAATTGCAGCCAAGGGCCTATCAATATTTTCCTTGTATTTGCGCAATAATTCAGCACCTTTTCGTCCCTCTGTTTCTAACATATTAATGTAAGAAATGGGTGTGGAAAGCATAATGGATTCCATCAGGGAGCAAATGAACGAAATGGCTAAAGCAAGAAATAAGTAAAAGAACAACGTTCCCATATTAATAAATTTCTATAATTCAACACTATCTCTAAAACAAGGTACAATGGCGTGGGCGAAACCGGCATCTTTAAGATGCTGAGCATAGCGGTCACGCACATCGGCTTCTCCATGTACCACAAACAATTTTTTGATTTTTTTCTTATTTTGGCAAGAAAGATATTCAATAAGTTCTTTATAATCAGCATGTCCAGAATATGACTCGATAGAAGCCAACGTGGCTTTAACTTTGAAATTCATACCAAAAATCGACACAATCTTATCGCCACGCATGATTTTTGCACCTAAGGTTGTCGGGGAACAATAGCCGACACTCAAGATTGTAGTCCGGGGATTTTCGATGTTATTGGCCAAGTGATGCTTAATACGACCAGCTTCCATCATCCCTGATGCAGAAATGATTATGCAGGGGCGATTGTAAGTATTCAGACGTTTTGAATCATCAACGCTACGGACATAATGCAGTTTTTCAAAACCAAACGGGTCGGAAGATGTTTCCATAAAATCCTGCATTTCCTCATTGAAACATTCCTTGTGAAGTCTGAAAATATTGGTGGCAGAGACAGCCAACGGGCTATCTACAAAAATTTCGATATCAGGTAAAACGCCAGCCAACTTTAGGCGATGCAAAGCATAAACTATTTCCTGAGTTCTGCCGATGGCGAATGAAGGGATGAGCAATTTGCCTTTGCGTTGAACGCAGGCATCTTTAACCACGAGGGCCAATTCCTGTTCCGCATTATCGATCGTGGTATGCAATCTATCGCCGTAGGTGGCTTCTGTCACGATATAATCTGCTTGCGGGAAAGGTTTAGGATCAGGCAAAATGCGTTTGTTGAAACGTCCAATATCGCCCGTATAACACAGCGTCTTTTCCTTACCATCTTCCGTAAAAGTCATATAGACGGCACTGCTGCCCAACATGTGACCGGTATCAATGAATTTCACCTTGAAGCCCTCTTCTATCATAAATTCATGATCATAAGAAAAACTGGCAAAGTTTGACATGCAGTTGGCGGCATCCTGCATCGTATAAATTGGTTCAACGGGGGGCAGTCCTTGCTTGTCTCTTTTCTTATTGAATTGAATGGTATCAGATTCTTGAATGCGTCCAGAGTCTGGGAGCATAATAGAACACAAATCGCGGGTGGCGTGGGTACAGAAAATCGTGCCGTTAAAACCCAACTTGCAAATATACGGTATTAGCCCGGAATGATCAATGTGGGCATGAGATAGAAGCAGATAATCAACTTCTGCCGGATTGAAACCCAAATCACGGTTCATACTATCGGTTTCCAAACCTTTACCTTGATACATACCACAATCCAGGAGAATCTTGGTTCCTTTCTTTGTGGTTATCATAAACTTGCTACCCGTAACTTCTTCAGTAGCACCTAAAAAATCAAGTTTCATAATATTTAGTTTTTCAATGTTTTACTAACGATGTTCAAGAAGCACGACATTCTCGACGTGGTGCGTATGCGGAAACATATCCACAGGCTGAACTTTAACCACCTTATAATCAGTGTCTAACAACGTAATATCTCGAGCTTGGGTTGCAGGATTGCAGCTCACGTAGACAATGCGTTTGGGGGCAATGGAAATCAGTTGCTCAATCACTTTGTCATGCATGCCGGCGCGCGGAGGATCGGTAATTACAATGTCTGGCCTGCCATTCTGTCGGATGAAATCAGCGGTGAAAACCTTGGCCATATCTCCTGCATAAAAGCGCGTATTGCTGATTCCGTTGAGTTTAGAATTTTCTTTGGCATTAACGATAGCTTCGTCAACATATTCAATGCCGACCACCATTTTGGCTTGGCGAGCCACGAAATTGGCAATGGTTCCACTCCCCGTATATAGGTCATAAACAACATCTTCTGTGGAAATCTGTGCGAATTCGCGGGCGGTACAATACAAACGATAGGCTTGTTCATCATTGGTTTGATAGAAAGAAACCGGACCAACCTTAAACTTAAGGTCTTCCATCTCTTGCATCATATACGGGCTTCCCTTAAAAGTAACTATCTCCAAATCAGTAATATTATCATTAAATTTTGTATTAATGCAATATTGAAGTGAAGTAATCATCGGGAAGCTGTCGGCGAGGAACTGCATCAGATGACGGGTTTGTTCATTCATTTCCGTCATGACAACTATGACCATCCATTCTCCAGTTGTACTATTGCGCAGAATAATGTTGCGAAGCACGCCTTCATGTTTTCTGACATTGAAAAATGGGATATGGTGTTTCAAGGCAAACTGCTTTATCGCCAAGCGGATTTCATTGGCAGGATCAGCCTGTAAATGGCACTTTTTGATATCCAGCACTTTATCGAATTTTCCTGGAATGTGAAATCCGAGACCTTCTGTTTCAATGGATTCGCCATTGGACTGCTTTTGTTTATCAATATCATCAAGCCAACGAAGATCCGAGAATGTGAATTCCAGCTTATTTCTATAAAAATATTGTTTTTCAGAACCCAAAATCGGTTGCAGTTCAGGAAATTCAAACTTTCCGAGATGCTTAAAATTGTCAAAAACTTGTTTTTGCTTGTAGAAAAGCTGTTTTTCATATGGCATAATCTGCCACTTGCAACCTCCGCACAATCCAAAATGTTCACATTGGGCATCAATTCTATCAGGCGATGACTTCTTCAGATTCACAATATACGCTTCCGCATAAGTTTTTTTCTTCTTAAAAACTTGAACATCAACAACATCACCAGGAACTGCAAAAGGAACAAATACGGTTAAGCCCTCGTGTTTTCCAATGGCTTTCCCTTCGGAACCAGCATCAATAATTTCCAAATTTTCAATAATAAACGGCTTCATTATAAATTGTAATAATTTAATTCTTAAAAAAACTCATTTCATCAACGAATTTAGCTACTTTTTCGGGCATGAGATACTTGACGGAATGTCCATTCTTGATATTTTCCCTGATCATTGTCGCGGAAATTCCCATTAAAGGAGCATTGACGCGAGTAATGCGAGGTGAAATTAGCTTATCTTCTGTATTGTTATTACCCCTGGGGTAAACATAAATGGAGTAATTGTCTAAAATGAACTGATAATTATACCATTTTTCAATACATTCCAGATTGTCCTCGCCCATAATAAGACAAAATTCCTTATCCGGATATTTTTCCTGCAAATGCAGTAAGGTGTTAACAGTATATGAGGGCTGAGGAAGTTTGAATTCTATATCGGAAGCGCGGAAACGAGGATCATCTTCAATAGCCAGATTTACCATATACAAGCGCTGACGTTCTGGAAGCAGGCTTTGCTTTTTTTTCAGCGGATTGCAAGGTGAAACAACAAACCACAACTCTTTCAAGTCTGTATGCTCGACCATGAATTCGGCAATAATCAAATGTCCCACGTGAACAGGATTGAAAGAGCCGAAGAAGAGTCCTATTTTTTTATTCATACCTTATTGTTATATAACTAATTGTCATTCAGTTTTATAAAGATGGCCAGCATCATCGTAAAAGCCCACAATGAAGAACCACCGTAACTGATAAATGGTAAAGGAATTCCGATAATTGGCACCAAGCCGATGGTCATACCGATATTGATGAAGAAGTGGAAGGCTATGATACCCGCAATCCCATAACCATAATAACGGACGTAAGGATTCCTTTGTTTTTCAGACAGTCGCAAAATCCTGATTACCAGCATTAAAAATAATGAAAACAAAACCATACTACCAAAGAAACCCCATTCTTCACCTATGGCACAGAAAATAAAATCGGTACTTTGTTCTGGTACGAAATTGAGTTTGGTTTGGGTACCATTCAGGTATCCTTTCCCCAAAAATCCGCCAGAGCCAATAGCGATTTTCGACTGTATCAAGTTGAAGTCAGCGCCTTTGGGATCTACTGTTTTTCCCAATAAAGTATCGATACGTTGTCTTTGATGTGGCTGCAAAACGTGGTTGTAGCCAATATTTACCGCAGCGATAAAAGCAACAGCGACCGCAAAAGCGATAATATCCCGAATTACCTTTTTCTTGTCTTTTCTATCAATGATCCATGCGATGACAAGTATGAAAATCAGCAGGGCAATGGCATAGATTTCGTTGGTGAGCAAGGTAAAAACAAAGAGGAAGATGGCTACTGCTCCTAAAATAAAAAGCCCCCCGGTCATTCCTTCTCGGTAAAAAAGTACGATAAAAGAGAAGAATACCAAGGCGGAACCAGTATCTTGCTGTAATAAAATTGTGATAGCCGGAATCAGAATGATGGCAAAGGCAATGAGCCATTTTTGTCTTTTCTGGAAAGAGGTTTTTCCTTCGGAAAAGAATTTGGCCAAAGTCATGGCGGTTGCCAATTTCATGAATTCAGTAGGCTGTATGCTAAACCCGCCAATCTTAATCCATGATGTGGCGCCATTGATTTTAGAACCTAAAAAGAAGGTGGAAAGTACTAGTAGTAAGCACAATATGTACATCACGTAAGATGAATGCTGAATAAGTTTTCCATCTAGAAGAAAAATGACAATAGCAAATACGAGAGATGTTCCAATCCAAATCAGCTGTCGGACATAAGGTAATGAGAAACTGAAAGTATGGATAGCGTCAGGATTGTAGGATGTGGAGAAAATTGTCATCCATCCTAAAGTGACGAGGAGCAGATAGTAGAGAATGAGTCTGCCATCTAAGCCATTGGTGGGTCCGGATTTATAGGATAGAGCCATAATTTCTCGCGTTAATAGTTAATCATACGTTCTTCAAGGTCTTTTCGTTTCACTTCGCCGGTAAGATACAGTTCAGCAATAAGGCTGGCAATTGGGCATGCAACGGAAGCCCCCCAGCCACCATTTTCGACAAGACAAAAGACCACGATTTGCGGGTCTTCGATAGGGGCAATGAGAGCAAAAACAGAGTGGTCGCGGCCGTGAGGGTTTTGGGCCGTACCCGTTTTGCCTGCGACACGAATACCTGGAATTTGAGCCCCGCGGGCAGTTCCTGCCAAAGCAGCCATTTCCATTCCTTGGAGAATGGGCTCAAAATACTGCGGTTTTATGCCGGCATCAATTTTATCCATAAAGTGCTCGTTTAGATTGTCTTTGCTGCCGATAGCTTTAATGACATGAGGACGGACATAATAACCACGGTTGGCGATGATAGCCAACAAATTAGCCATTTGAATTGGCGTAACGCACACTTCCCCCTGCCCTATCCCCATTGACACCACAGTATTACCATTCCAAGACTTGTTGTACTTCTTGTCAAAGAATTCTGCCGTAGGCAGGATGCCTTTTTTCTCATAAGGAAGATCGGTATCGAAAGTGGTTCCGAATCCCAATTTCACCATGTGGTCACGCCAGGCCGTATAACCCTGTTGAATGGTCGGATATTTATGTTTATTGCTAATAATATTGTAAAATGCCTTGCAGAAATAGAAATTGCAAGAATGTTGCACCCCTGAAACCAGATTTGTCGGACCCGCATGGTGGCAACCGATTTTATGACTACCCACTTGATAGCCGTGAGGGCAATAGTAAACCGTGTTGGCATCAAGCACACCTTCCTCTTCGGCAATCAAACCATTGGCCAGCTTGAAAGTGGAACCTGGCGGATACATTGCTTGTAAAGCTCTGTTAAACAGAGGATTCTTAACAGAGTCTCGCAACAATTTCATATAGTTGTTACCACGATCCTTCCCGACAAGAAGATTCGGATCGTAACTTGGACTGGAAACAATACAGAGAATTTCACCGGTTTTAGGTTCGATGGCAACAATACTGCCGCGTTTATTATCCATCAGTTGCTCACCATAGCGCTGCAGGCGCAGATCAAGAGTGCTCCACAGCGAGGTTCCGGGAACTGCGGGGTCATCATCTTCCCCATTGTGGTAACTGCCGATTTCGCGATTATGCACGTCCACCAAAACAAAACGACGACCTTTTACGCCACGCAATTCCGATTCGTATGCCTTTTCAATGCCACTAATGCCGATATAATCACCTAATGTATAGTATGGATCATCTTCGATAATGCGATCATTTACCTCGCCAACGTAACCTAAAATGTGAGCGGCAACAGCATCTGGATAGGACCGAAGTGTTCTCGTTTGAACAAAGAAACCAGGGAAGTTGAACATCTTTTCCTGCAGGTGTCCATAGTCTGTTTTCGACATTTGCTGCATTACCACGGAAGGTATGATTTTCGAATAGGCCGCAGCCTTTTCAATACGTTTCATTAAATCTTCCTGACTGATATTCAGAATCTTGCACAAATAAGCCGTGTCAAATTCACGCAATTCATTAGGGACGACCATCAAATCGTATGCGGCATCATTGAAAACCAGCAAAGAGTCGTTTCTATCGTATATCAGACCGCGGTCGGGGTGTTCAATAATCTGTCGTAGCGCGTTGTTTTTCGCAGCTTCTGCATACTCTTTACTCACGACTTGCAGACTGAACAATTTAATGGCATAGATGACCGCCAGCACAAGAAGTACAGTGACAATAGCAAGGAATTTTTTATTATTCGACATTATACCGTCCTCACTTTCAATTGTTCAAGTAATTGGAACAAGTCACTTAATTTTTCTTCTGGAAGATTTGTGTCCCGCAATGCATCGTATGCTTTGGAAATATAAATGTCAATCCACTTTTCAACATCTTTTTGAACATTGCACCTATCAAAAATTTCCTTGACAGCCTTGATTTTCTCATCAGGATTCATATCGGAAATGGAAAAATAATGAATCAAAGCGTTATTATCCTCTTTGCATGCATGTTTCAATGCTGAAAAATAAAGGAACGTTTTCTTATTGGCTAAAATATCACCACCTTTAGTTTTGCCAAACTTAATATTTTCAGAATACAAATCCAAATAATCGTCTTTCAGTTGAAAAGCAATACCAAGATTGGTGCCGAAAACTGATAGTGCATGTTCGCAATCTTCTCTTTCTGAAAGAATTGCAGCCGAACGGAGACAACCGACAAGAAGAGCAGCGGTCTTTTTCTCAATGCAGAGCAGATAAGCGGCCAGATCGCAAGTGTCATCGGTTTCGTTGTCCAAATCATACTGTTGACCTTCACAAACCAAAAGAGAAGTCTCTGTGAAAATGTCAATCAGTTTCAGACGAATGGTTTCTGGGCAAGGTGTAACGAGCAGACGGCGCAAGGCCATGGTTGCCAACGCATCGCCAGACAAGATGGCGATATTGGAATTCCATTTTTTGTATACCGTGGGCATTCCGCGACGTATAGGAGCATCATCCATTATATCGTCGTGGATGAGCGTGAAGTTGTGCAGCATTTCAAAGGCTTCAGCCACATATTCGGCTACTATAATATTGCCATCCAAGGCCTGTGTGGTTGATAGCACCAAATGAGGGCGCAGTCTTTTGCCCCCTTGGGTTAGAATATATCGCATCGGCTCGTACAGGTTTGAGGGCTCAAGTCCCTTCGTAAAGTCCTGAAAATAAGCTTCTATATTTTTCATTTTACATAATTTTAATGATAGCAAAAGTACTGATTTTTTTTGTATTTTTGCACTCATAAACACTATAATTATGAACATTTGTTATTGTAAAAAGCTATTCACATTTTTCCTTGGATTAATAATTTGTTTATCTGCTGGTGCTCAAAATGTTATCAACAAAATCGACAAGAATGGAAAGAAACAAGGTCCATGGAAAAAATATGAAAATGGTGTACTGGTTTACGAAGGACAATTTGAAAATGATGTTCCGCAAGGTACTTTCAAATATTTTTTCCCTGATGGCAAACTAAAAAGCGTGAGCGAATTCCTCAAGGGGGTGTCAAAAGTTAAAGTCACCACTTATCATCCCAACGGCAAAACCGCTTCCGAAGGTATTTTTATTGATCAGTTGAAAGATGGTAAGTGGCGGTATTTCAGTGAGAAAGGAGTTTTACTTTCCGTTGAAAACTATAAAATGGGAAAGAAAAACGGAGATTTTATCACCTACTCTACCGACGGGTACAAACTCAAGGAAGAACATTTTACCAACGACATCCAGGATGGCGTATGCAGGACCTATTATGAAAAAGAAGAACTATTTACCGAAACCAACTATGTCAACGGAAAATTGAATGGTGAGTCCACAAGCTATTATCCAGGGCATATTGTTGCACTTAAAGGATTGTATTACAATGGCTTAAAGACTGGCGTGTGGGAATTGAATGACACCAAAGGCAAACAGCGCCGCAGTGAAGAATATGACAAAAACGGGCATCTGCTCAAATCATATATATACTTGTATATGGGAACTCAGGCGCAGAAAATCAACAAAGACCAGGTTGCCTATTTTCAAAAAATCGGCGAAACCCGTACGACAGTCATTTTGAAAAATGGCAACAAATTGGAAATCACGGAAAGTTTGACCGATGCCATTGAATGGGTAGACATGCTTGATTTTTTGAAAGTTACTCCTAAACTTTATGCTTCAGTCGATTGTATTTTAGGCTACAAAAACATTGATGAAAACACCATTCTCGTACATTTGAAACCCGCTCTTGATTATGAAGTTATAGCCCAGGGTGATGAAGCGCAGCTGTTGCGTTCTCTTTTGGATACAAGTGTCCCTGAAGAATAAAGAAAATTTTTTTTCGTTTTTTTTGTAAAATGTTGCATTTGAATGAAATAAATGTGTATTTTTGCAGTCCAAAATTTTAATCATTAACCCAAACAAAAAGAATAATTATGACAAAAGCTGAAATCGTAAATGAAATTTCCAACAAAACGGGAATCGAAAAGAATGCAGTACAAACCATCGTTGAAGCTTTCATGAGCAGCGTTAAAGCTTCTTTATCAGAAGATGAAAACGTATATTTGAGAGGTTTCGGTAGTTTCATCGTAAAAGAAAGAGCTGAAAAAACCGCAAGAAATATTTCTAAAAAGCAGACCATCGTGATTCCAGCTCACAAAATCCCCGCTTTCAAACCTTGCAAAACTTTCATGAACTCAGTTAAAAAAATCAAATAATTAACCTAAAATCATTTTACTATGCCTAGCGGTAAAAAAAGAAAAAGACACAAGATGTCTACCCATAAGAGAAAAAAACGTCTCAGAAAGAACAGACATAAGAAGAGATAATCGTCTTATGGGTTTCAATTCAACAAAAAAAACTAAATGGTATGGTTATCCGTATCATTTAGTTTTTCATTTATGATAATTCTAATTTATTCTTTTACATACTTGTGATAAGAATAGTGAGGATGCAAAAGATACATATTATACATATAGTATATATAAATGGATAACAACGAGATTACTAAAGAATTAATCATTACCGCTCATCCTAATGAGGTACAAATAGCGCTACTCGAAGACAAAAAACTCGTCGAAATTCATCGGGAAACTTCTACTGATTGTCACTCTGTCGGTGATATTTATCTTGGTACAGTTAAGAAAATCATGCCAGGACTCAATGCTGCTTTCGTCAATGTCGGCAGCGAAAAAGAAGCTTTCCTTCACTACTTGGATCTTGGAGCTAAAACTGTTAGTTTTAACGAATTCACAGAAGAGGCAATTCTTTACAACAAACGAAATATTAGTAAATTACAGTTGAAAGAAGACCTTGAGAAAAATGGGAAAATCGGCTCCGTGCTTCGGACTGGTCAACGCATTTTGGTACAAGTTTCCAAGGAAGCCATTTCGACTAAGGGCCCGCGTATCACCACCGAAATTTCCTTTGCCGGACGATACCTTGTTTTAGTTCCCTTTATGGACAAGGTAAATGTCAGCCAAAAAATAAGAAGTGGAGAAGAAAGAAAGAGACTGAAGAAACTCGTTGCGGGCATAAAACCACGCAATTTCGGCGTCATCATCAGAACCATTGCCAAAGGGAAAGATTTGGATGAATTAAGTGCTGATTTACAACAACTTAAGCAGCGCTGGGACAATGCGGTTTCAAAACTATACAAGGCCGAGGCACCTTGCAAAATTGCCGACGAATTAGACAAGACTTCTGCTCTTATCCGCGATCTTGTCAACGACTCATTTAATGCCATATATATTGATTCTCCTGCGATTTACAGAGAAGTCACGAACTATTTTCACACTTTTGCGTCTGAAAAACCTGACACTGTCAAGCTTTATACTGAAAAACAGCCCATTTTCGAGCATTTCAATGTGTCAAAGCAAATCAAAGCTTCTTTTGGCAAAGTAGTTACCATTAAAAACGGTATCTACTTGATTATTGAGCACACCGAAGCCATGCACGTCATCGACGTCAATAGTGGCAATAGGGTTAAGTCTGACCAGAGTCCGGAAAACAACGCTTACGATGTCAACATCATTGCCGCACAAGAAATCGCAAGGCAGTTGCGTCTTCGTGACATGGGGGGGATAATCACGATAGACTTCATCGACATGCACGATTCCTCTCATAAAATACTGTTGTACAAGAGAATGCAGGAATTCATGTCAAAGGATAAAGCCAGACATACCATCCTGCCGCTCAACAAATTCGGCCTGTTGGAAATCACGCGCCAGCGCGTAAAGGAAGCTACTATCATAGAAACCACCGAACAGTGCCCGGCCTGTCAGGGAACCGGAAAAATCAAGCCGGCCATACTTATTCAGGAAGACCTTGAAAACACCTTGGATTTTCTTATCAACCGACAAGGCGAGCAAAAACTCACCATTGCGCTCCACCCTATCTTGTATGCCTATTTGACACGCAAACTGATTTCCATCCGATTCAAATGGCTTTTCAAATTTGGGCAGTGGGTACGGCTACAAGCCCATCAGGAATATTATCTTACTCAGCATAAGATTTTTAACAAAGATGGTGATGAAATCATCCTTTGGAGTACACCTGTCGCTGAATAATTATGACCCACACTGAAATTTTGTCAAAACTGGAACGCTATTGTGCCTATCAGGACAGATGTACGTCAGATGTCATTTCCAAACTGAAAACATTGCAAATTGACGAAGAACTTCAAAATGACATCGTCAAGTATCTTAAAATCGAGGGATTCATCGATGATGAGCGTTTTGTTCAGAGTTTCATACGCGGCAAGCTATCAACAAGACAATGGGGACCGAATAAAATCAGAATGCATCTATTACAAAAGAAGATAAACAATTCATTGATTGACAAATATTTGCAAGATATTGATAAAGTAAAGCTTCAAGCAAACTTGCAAGTGGCAATTGAAAAGTGGAAGCGCCTTCACGGCGAAATTAACAAGGAGAATCTACCAAAATTGTTTAGACATCTTTTGAGTAAGGGCTTTGGATACGAGGATATTAAGGGGATGGTGAAAGTTGACCTTTAACACATTAGTAAATTAGGAAATTGAGGTTTGTTGAAAGAGCGATAACATTTTGATTGCAATATCTTATCGTTTAATTTACTTATTAGACGAAATAACGCAAAAAATTTTTTTTATTTATTGTATATATTTTTTTGTATATTTGCAGCTTCAATAAATAAAAAAAATGAATAAGCGGTGGATAATTTCAGAGCAAGCCGATGACCATCAAGCCGAGGAGCTAAGTAAGAGTCTCAAAATTGAGAAGCCCTTAGCTTCACTATTGATTTCCAGAGGCATAGATACGGTCCAGAAGGCCGAAGAATTCTTCAATCCCGACATTGAAAAGTTACATGATCCGTTCTTGATGAAGGATATGGACAAAGCCGTGGATCGACTGTCCCAAGCCATTATCAACAACGAAAGGATTATGGTTTACGGAGACTATGATGTTGATGGCACCTCTGCCGTAGCCTTGCTTTATTCATTTTTATGCGAAATCATTGGCGCAGATGCCAAAAATTTCGTTGAATTCTACATTCCCGACCGCTACGCTGAAGGTTATGGGATTTCCGAAGCTGGTGTTGAATACTGTTATGAACGTGGCATTAATTTACTGATATCCCTTGACTGTGGTATCAAAGCCAACGATAAAATTGAAATTGCCAATAAATACGGCATTGACGTCATTGTTTGCGACCACCACTTGGAAGGCGATGAACTTCCCAATGCCGTTGCCGTTCTTGACCCCAAACGTAAAGATTGTGAATATCCATATAAAGAACTTTCCGGTTGTGGTGTCGGCTTCAAATTCATCCAAGGTTATTGCAAGCAATTTGATTTGCCAGACCAACTATGGTTGTCACGAATGGACTTGGTTGCCATCAGTATCGCGTCCGACATTGTGGCCATTACCGGTGAAAATAGAATTCTGGCCCACTATGGTTTGGAAATGATCAACAAATTTCCGCGCATTGGCATTAAATCCATCCTTGAGCAAGCTGGAATCAAGGTTCATTTCCCACTTAAGGAAGAAACCATTTTCCAACGTGTCATATCCATCACCGACTTGGTGTTTTACGTTGGGCCGCGTATCAATGCGGCGGGTCGAATGAAAAGCGGCAAGGAATCGGTCCGCTTGTTCATTTGCGAAGACGAGGATAAATCTGCGGATATTGGAGATGTCATCAACAAGCAGAATGAGGAACGTAAGGTTCAGGATCGTACGGCTACAGAAGATGCCATTAAGCAGATTAAGGAAGAGCATGAATATCAAGACCGCAAGAGTATTGTCATATATAACCCCAGCTGGTTCAAGGGCATCATTGGGATTGTTGCCTCTCGTTTGGTTGAGGAATTTTATAAGCCCACCATTGTCTTGACCAAATCATCAAACGGATTGATTACCGGTTCAGCCCGTTCGGTCAAGGAATTCAACATTTATGATGGCATAGACAGTTGTTCGGAATTGTTGGAAGATTTTGGCGGGCACAAATTTGCCGCGGGCTTGTCAATGAAAGAAGAAAATCTGGAAGAATTCAAGGAACGATTTGAGCAATATGTGGCTGAGAATCTGGAAGAAGAGGCGTTTGTTCCAGAAATCAACGTAGACCTTCCGTTGGACTTATCCGACATCACCGCAAGTTTTATCAATAATTTGAACCGATTTGCGCCTTTTGGTCCTGGCAACATGGCTCCGATTTTCAAATCCTCCGGGGTTGTGGAAGATGGCAACGGCCGTATTGTAGGCAAGAAAGAGACACCGCAGGGCAAGCAAGAGGGCAAACACATCAAGATGCGCGTGCTGTATCCCGACCGCAACACGCCCCCCATTGACGGTATCGGCTATAATCTCCGCGAAAAATACGACTTGATTACCAACAAACAAAAATTCGACATCGTTTATCACGTGGAAGAAAACAATTGGAACGGAAAAATTACTATTCAGTTGAATATCAAAGACATAAAAAAACACAACGAAGAATAAGATTTACACTACCCTCTCCTAATGAAAGCTGTTTATACCATTATACTGCTCGTTATTGCTAATGTATTCATGACCTTTGCTTGGTATGGTCATTTGAAATTCAAAGATGTAAGTTGGTTGCAAAACATTGGTCTGCCTCTCACGATTGTCATCAGTTGGGGCATTGCCTTCATTGAATACTGCTTTCAAGTTCCTGCCAACAAAATCGGATTCGTTGAAAATGGCGGTCCGTTCAACTTGTGGCAGTTAAAGGTAATACAAGAGGCTATCACACTGACCGTTTTTACCATTTTCACATTGTTAGTGTTTAAGAACCAACATTTTACGGTTAATCATCTCATTGGATTTGTCTTTATGATATTGGCGGTATATTTCATTTTTAAATGATGAAAAATAATTTGTAAATGATGACAAAGATTGATAAAAATTTCATACCTTTGCATTCGCAAAAAAAGAAGAATTAACACCATAAAATAACACAAACCATTAAAAAAAATAATTATGGAAGTAAAAAAAATCATGGCTAACCTGGAAGCCAAACATCCCGGTGAAAAAGAGTATTTGCAAGCAGTAGAAGAAGTTCTCGTAACTATCGAAGATGTTTACAACCAACATCCCGAATTCGAAAAAGCAAAAATTATCGAACGTTTGGTAGAACCCGATCGTATCTTCACATTCCGTGTAACTTGGGTTGACGATAAAGGTGAAGTTCAAAACAACATCGGTTACCGTGTACAATACAATGCCGCATTGGGTGCATACAAAGGCGGTCTTCGTTTCCACCCTGCGGTAAACGTTTCAATGTTGAAATTCTTAGGTTTCGAACAGATTTTCAAAAATTCTTTGACCAATCTGCCTCTTGGTGGTGGTAAAGGTGGTGCTGATTTCGATCCTACAGGCAAGTCAGATGCTGAAATCATGCGTTTCTGCCAGGCTTTCATGTATGAATTATGGAGAAACATCGGTGCTGACCAAGACAGCCCTGCTGGTGACGTAGGCGTTGGCGGCCGTGAAATCGGTTACCTCTATGGCGCATACAAGAAATTGGCTCGTGAACACAGCACAGGCGCTTTGACTGGTAAATCATATGGTTGGGGTGGTTCTTTGATCCGTCCAGAAGCTACCGGTTTCGGTGCTATTTACTATGTTGAACGCATGGTAAAACAAAAAGGCGACAAAATGGAAGGCAAGAGAGTAGCTCTCTCTGGTTTCGGTAACGTTGCTTGGGGCGCTGCTACCAAGGCTACTGAACTCGGCGCTAAGGTTGTTGCATTATCAGGTCCTGATGGCGTTTGCGAACTGCCTAACGGTATCGATAAAGAAATGATTGACTATATGCTCGTTATGCGTGATTCACGTCGTAACAAAGTTCAGGATATGGCAGACAAATTCCCTGGCAAGGCTAAATTCACTGCTGGTAAGAAAGCTTGGAGTATTAAATGCGACATCGCTTGCCCATGCGCTTTCCAGAACGAAATGGCTGAAGAAGATGCAAAAGAACTTCTCGCAAACGGTGTTCAATACGTTGCTGAAGTTTCAAATATGGGTTGCCAACCTGGTGCTATCGCAGCTATCCAGAACGCAGGTATTCCATTTGCTCCTGGCAAAGCCGTTAACGCTGGTGGCGTAGCTACTTCAGGTCTTGAAATCTGCCAGAACGCAGGTCACATCAACTGGACTGCTCCTGAAGTTGACCAGAAACTCCACAAGATCATGAATGATATTTATGATATGTGCGTTGAATATGGTAAACAAGCTGATGGTTCTATCAACTATGTTAAGGGTGCAAACATCGCTGGTTTCATGCGCGTTGCAAAAGCCATGTTAGCTCAAGGCATTATCTAATCGATAATTTCGATTATCTCTGATAAAAATCCCGTTGGTTTTGCCGACGGGATTTTTTAGTATAAGTATTTGATTATTTCAGGTATTTCCTTGAAAAGATATTATACTTGAGGATACAATGAATGGCACGAAAGCCGTCACGCCAGCCAATTTTCTTGCCTTCTTCGTAGGTCCTTCCGTAGTACGAAATGCCGACTTCGTAGATTCGAATACCCTTAAAGCGAGCAATCTTTGCCGTCACTTCGGGCTCAAAACCGAACCTATTTTCTTGAAAATAAATGCTTTTGACAATATCAGCCCGAAATAGCTTATAGCAGGTTTCCATATCCGTCAGGTTCAAATTAGTGAACATATTGGAAAGAAAGGTCAGGAAACGATTGCCACGGGAATGCCAGAAAAAGAGAATGCGATGAGCATTGCCACCCATAAAGCGAGAACCATAAACCACATCGGCGAACCCGTCAACGACAGGTTTCAGTAAAATATTGTATTCTTCCGGGTCGTATTCCAAGTCGGCATCCTGAACAATGATGTAATCACCGCTTGCCTCCTCAAAGCCGCGATGCAAGGCAGCACCTTTGCCTTTATTTTTTTCTTGTTCAATATAGCGCATTTCAGTTTCCGGATGATGGGAAATATAGTCCAAAATCACTGTCTTAGATTGGTCTATAGAACCATCATCCACCAAAATAATTTCCTTCGTAAATCCACTTATTAAATTGACAGCCAATACTTTATCAAGAATAAGATGAATAGTTTTCTCTTCATTGTATACGGGGATGACGACAGATAATTTCATAATAATGATTTTGTGGGCAAAGGTACGATTTTTTTTCGTACTTTTGCAATCGCATTTGCGGGGTGTAGCGCAGTTGGTAGCGCGCTACGTTCGGGACGTAGAGGCCGCAAGTTCGAGTCTTGTCACCCCGACAAATACGAAAAGGAAGGTCTCAAGACCTTCCTTTTTCAAATATCACAATTATGAAAAGATTAGCACTTCTATTGTCTTCTCTATTGTTGTTTTTGTTTTCATGCAAAAATGCAGAAAAAGAAGTTCCTGAAAATTTGATTGACCATGACACGATGGTAGATTACGTGGTGGAATGTTGGTTAGCGGAGAGTGCAATTCATAATTTTGGGGGCAAATATGAGAAACAGCAACAGGAAACAGTTACTTTTTACAATGATTTCTTCAAGCGACACAATATTACCAAGGAGCAGTTCATTCATTCTTTAGAATATTATATGAATGACAATGTGAACACTCCTATTTTCATCGAAGAATGCAAACAGCGATTGGAAGAGGAGAAAGATGAGTATATTGGGGAGTAACTCTTATTGGATAGAAAGTTTACCTTTCAGCCACATCTTCACAGTGGCGGTGTGTTTTTCGAAAGCAAGATAAAGGAGCCAGCAGGAAATCATTGTCATGGCGAGGATTGAGAGCCAAATCATAAAACTCTTCAAGTTCATCACGCCTGAATTTTCCGCAAATAAATATTTGTAAATGGGAAGTAAAATGACACAGTGGGCAAGGTACAAGGTATAGGAAAATGCAGCCAACTTTGTACCAAGAGTGTCAAGCCATACCGCAAACTTATGTTTGGGTTCACAGAGGATAATTTGCTGGATGAAAATGCCAAAAGACAGGCCCAGCATCACTTCAATAAATTCCTTGTTTTCGATTTTGAAATGGAAAGACATTGCATTCGACTCGGACGAAATCTGCCACAAGCCAATAAAGGCGATGATGCCTACAACAGAAGCAATGAATAACCAGACGTTTATCTTTTGTGGTTTAGTCAAATAGCAAACCGCACCAATGAGCCAAATGAAGAAGTAATGCGGTTTCAGGCAGCAGGAGAAAACGAGGATGCAAAGGGCGGAAAGCGCCACCCCACCCCAGTTTGACTTACTGAATATCAATGAGATAGCAAGAAGTGCAATATAAAACCACACTTCATAACTCAAACTCCAGAAAGGAGCGACCAGAGAATCGCAAAAGATGCCCTGTAAGCTCATCAAATTACCCAAGGCTCTCAGATACGGGAATGGCAGGCCCATTGCCATACAAACCGCAAAATACAGCAATACGGAAGCTATCAGCGGCAGCATGATTCTAACGAATCTGTCGATGACGTAACTTCGTTTTTGGAAAGTGCCATTGCTGATTTTTTCGAGGCCTCGACCTCCGACCAAGAAACCGGAAAGAACGAAGAAAACCATCACGGCTTCATGGCCTAAACGCCCCAAGGCATAAAATAAAAATGCGAACGGACCTTGTTGGTCGGCAGGAAGAAAATTGTAAGCAACGAAATAATCATTTCTGGTATGCGAAAAAAGCACCATAAATGCGGCCAGAAATCTCAACAAATCAAGCCAGTAAAAATGCTGTTGTTTTAAGGCTTTTTCCATTACTTCATTTCACGGGCTTTAGACCCAGTTTAGCGGCTTCGACGAGCATTAATTGGAAGGCTTCATCATGGTCATTGGCGATAGTCCCATCCAAAATCGCATCCTTGATAGTGGTTTTTATAATGCCGATTTCTCGGGATGGACCAATGCCTAAGACTTCCATTATTTCGATACCATCGACTGGCGGTTGGAAATTGCGCAGGCGGTCTTTTTCTTCAATTTCGACCAGCTTCTGCTGTACTTTTTCAAAATTCAGGGCATAGCGGCGCCTTTTTTCAGGATTTTTGGAAGTGATGTCAGCATTGCAGAGTAACATCAGGTCGTCAATATCGTCGCCAGCATCAAATAAAAGCCGTCTGACAGCCGAATCTGTAACAATGTCTTCCACCAAGGCAATGGGGCGAAGGTGCATTAGAACGAGTTTCTGGACGTATTTCAGTTTCTCGTTAGCAGGCATTTTCAGTCGTTTAAAAATCTTGCCCACCATTTTAGAACCGACAAATTCGTGAGAGTGGAACGTCCACCCTACTTTCTCATCGTAACGTTTGGTTATGGGTTTGGCTATATCGTGCAGTAAGGCGGCCCAGATGAGCCAAACATTCGTTGTTTGCCAAGCTATGGTGTCGACCACTTCAAGTGTGTGGAGATAATTGTCCTTATGCGCACGGCCGTTTATGGTCTCCACGCCTTGCAACTCCAACAATTCAGGCAGGAAATACTGCAACAGAGCAGCATCTTTCAGCAGATTGATACCCCTGGAAGGATGTGGGGACAAAAGAATCTTGTTAAACTCTTCCACGATACGTTCCTGCGAGATAATTTCCAATCGATGGGCATTACGTTGAATAGCCGCAAAAGTCTCGGGAACAATATCAAAACTCAATTGGGAAGCAAACCTGACCGCACGCATCATGCGCAAAGGATCGTCGGAAAAAGTAATGTCAGGATCCAAGGGGGTGCGAATCAGTTTGTGGCTAATATCGTCAACTCCACCGAAACAATCTATGAGCTGGCCTTTATCAGGTCCATTGAGTGGAATGGCGAGAGCATTGACCGTAAAATCGCGGCGGTTCAAGTCGTCTTGCAATGTACCGTCTTCGACCGCTGGTTTACGGGAGTCTGCGGAATATGACTCGCGGCGGGCACCGACAAATTCGATTTCCGTATCCATAAAGCGGAAACGTGCCGTACCGAAACTCTTGAACACGCTGACCTCAATATGCGGCGAAATCGCACTCGCCACAGCTTTGGCAAATGCGATTCCACTGCCGACAACGACAATGTCGATGTCCTTTGACATCCTATTCATTAACAAATCACGAACAACACCACCAACAGCATAGGCTTTGATACCCACTTCATCGGCGACTTGTGATACTATTTCATAAATAGGGTGTGTCAGTTGTTTCATTTGAATTATTTTGCAACAGCGAATTTGCCACTTGACAAAATGGTGTTGCCATCAATGATGCGATACAAATAGGTACCGTTTGCCAATGCTGAAGCATTGTATTCAGCGTGGTTACCATTGATTTGTGATGTGGCAATTTGCTGACCGTTGATGTTATATATCACCAAGTTGGCGTTTACATCCTTATTGAAGTCGAAATTAACGTTTTCAGTAGTTGGGTTTGGATAAACTGATGTTTTCACAACAGGAATCAAAGGCTCAATTAAACCGAGGGGTTCGTTATCATAACGGAAAGCAAGACCATCAAGATATAAACTTGAACCTGCTTGACCTTCACATTGTTCCAAATCAGCGAAATCGTAAGCAGCACTTGACGCAAAGACCAAACTGATTTCTGCTACGCCATAGATAGAATTCTGCAAACCGGTAGTAATATCGAATGGCGTCCACTGATCTGCAGCTTCGGTGATGACATATTTTTCACAAGTTGAAAGAACGTTGCCGTTCTGTTGGTAGAATTTCAATTCGATAGCAGCGGAATCTCCATTAACGGGAGCATATTTATAATAACCAGTCAAACGCCAAGGTTTGAATTCGTATGATTCGGTCAATTTTATACGATGCAAATCAAGGAAGTCGGAAACATAGTTATCAGTTTCAGGTTCATTCAATGATGCCAATGCACCAGGAACAAAAATGGCATCTGTGCCAAACCAAACTGACGTAAGGCGAATAGCGTAGTTACCTTCGTAAGCATTAGATTCGCGAAAAGCAGTCAGAGCTGTTTCCATTTCGACACCATTCATGTCATACAATCCATTGAGTGTCATCAACAAATCTGTTCCATAGTCAATGTAACTTCCTTTATCAGTCCAATTTTCGAAACCGCCATCAGGAATGTCACTTTGAGCCACAGCTACTCCAAACAAAGACAAAACCAACAAAGAAGATAGAATTTTTTTCATTTTTCGATTAATTTATGTGAATATTAATGTAAATCATAACTGAATTGGAAATTAAATGTTCTTGGAGATTCCATATACATAGGACGGATGAAGTAACTCTTGTTGAGCAGGTTCTTCACCACGAACGACAAGGTGCAGTTTTTAATCTTTGCACTTATACGGGCATCCAAAACCACGGTTCCTTTTTTCATTTGTTCAAATGCTTGATAATAACCATAGAATGGCAGATTTAATGAAGCCAATGTCGCATTTCTATATTCGGTATGTTCAGGATTTGCGCCATCATAATCCATAAAAATATTATCCACATTTTTCATTGCACTCAGGTAGGTCACCGACAATCCGATAGAAATGGTCTTGCAGAAAGTAAATTCGACGTCACCCTTGAACATGTGTTCAATTCGGTATTTCAGCACATTTCTGGTAGTATCTGTTGATTGGGTCACAAATGTGTATTCTTCTCCGGAAGTGGGATGGGTAAAGAAAACGCCGTGGCGATTTTTGGTGACAGGGTTACTGTAAGTGTAGGTCAGCATGATATTGTATGTCACCTTGGGACCGATTTTACCTTCTCCACCGAAAGTAATGTCAACACCGCTGATACGGGCTGGGCCGGTATTCAGGTACATGAAACCAAGCTTGTCGAGCAGGCCACCGGTTGTACCCCACAAGCCGCAACTGAATTCGATAAAGTCTTTAAATTCCTGATTATAGCCGGCAATGTCAAACATTCCTCGGAAACTGTCAATCATGAAGGGCTGCATAATACCGATTTCGGCATTCCAGCTGGATTCTGACTTGAGTTGGGTATTGGGATAAAATCCATATTGTCCTACAGAAATGGCGATATACTTTTCGCCGATAGTCGGGAAACGGAACCCTTGGCCGATAGAAGCACGGAAAGATGTCTTGCTCTTTGGAATCTGATAGTTGATGCCGCCGCGGAATACGGGTTTGTTTTCCCATTTTTGAGCATCAATGGCTGAGCCATACATTTTATAAAATTCCCAACGAGCACCAAACTGTAAGGTCAAATTTTTCTTATTCAAGAATTTACCTTCCCATTGACCATAGACAGAGATGTTGTCGGAACTGATAGAGGCAGGCTTGTTTGACCCTTTGATACCGTTGAAGACGGCACCATTGGAATTGGTATATTGGTTGATAACACCGGCAACGATGCTCATATCAACCTTTTCATTGTCGCCCACTTTCTTGAAGCCCTTGTTCAACTGGTATTCATCATAAACCAATACCGAGCGTGCGCTTTGGGCACCACTGACTTCGGCATTGTCACTGAAAATGACGCGGTTGTTGAATGAATGAACATAGCCTCTTGGACTGATGTATTTCACGGTAGGATCCACATAGAAGGTAAAATCCTTAAAATAGGACAAAGAACCTTTATAAGAACGGTACTTGTTGTCAAAACCGTCATTCCAGAAGAAAGACTGTGCGTTTTGCGTATACATGAAGTTACCGTTGAGGCTAACGGACAATCCATTGACTTTTTTAAAGCGGTAACGGGTGGCGAAGTTCAAGCGGGCACGCATTTCATACTTGCCTGATGTACTGCCGTTTTTGGCACGGGTTTCGTCAACTTTTTCTTCTGGACCGATATATCCTTCGTCGTTGAAAAATTCACCACCGATAACGAAATCAAAGTTGTTCTTGATGATGCGTGAATGAAGGAAACTGACGCCGTACTTTACCGGATTTCGGCCATTCCAGCTGGTTTCATTCACATTTTTAGGTTTGTCATAAATGCTGAAATGAGCATTCACCTTGGTGGTGGGGTTGCTGCGAGGATAAGCTGTCAGCACATTGATTGCGCCAGTCAGAGCTGAAGAGCCGAATACGACAGAAGCGGCACCTTTCATAATGTCTATCTGTTCGATGCCTTCCATGGGAATAAAATTCCACATGGGGCGACCGGCATCGGGACGAAGCAAAGGCATATCATCCAGCAGAATCATAACACGGCTACCCATACCCGAGCTAAAACCGCTACCACCACGAATTTGCGGTTCGTTATCCACAACGGCAATGCCACCTGCGGTATTGACAGCATCGCTTGCATTAACGATATTTCTGGTTTCCAATTGCTTGGGTTTCACGTTAGCGATAGACGAAGTGGATTTCTCGACATCCTTTTCGTATTTTGTCGTTGAAATCTGAGCCACATCAAGCACCATCGCGGTTGAATAAATCTTCACATTCTGAGTTATCGTACGCTTTTTAGGCAAAAAAGTAATCACACGGGTTTCTTTGGAGAAGCCCATAAATTCATAATAAAGAGTACAATTATCTTTGGGGATATTAAGCGTATATTTGCCCTTATCGTCCGTAAACACAGGCTCCAAAATCAATTCTTTTCCAAGATCCAAGATTTTAGCGGTAACACGAACGTAAGGAAGAGGCTGTTCTGAATTTCCATCTGTAACAACGCCTGTAACCACATTCTGCGAAAACAAATTTCCAGCAATAAAGAACAATGTCAAAGCAAGGATAATATGTCGAATTCTCATCATAAATTTCTTATATAATATGTGTATATTAATACCCTATTTAAAATAATTTGCAAAAATAGCAATAAAATGAATATCATCAGTAAAATCTCACAGAAAATTTATTTAATAATCTAATTTTCAATAAAATAAAAATGTTAAAAAATATTATCGACAGCTATTCATAGACAGTTTTCTTTTGTCCTACGTCATAGGACAGATAAAAGGCAAAATAGCAAGGTTTGGCTTTATTGAAGGCCATTTGTTGTACGAATGGAAAAATCATATCGACGCACACGCCGATTTCGAGGGCGTGAATGGATTTGTTTTGTTTACTAAAATCGAAGACGAAGCCGGTTTTTCCGTAGAACCCAGGGCGCGGATAGCTGATATGAGACAGGTTGGTCCAGAATGGAGCATGACCGATGATGTCAGTAGGGTCATGTTTATCAGGATCGTATTTTTCAACGGAAACAGCGCCATATTGATCGTAAACACGAAGATAAGTAGGGAAAACGATGCCCAACGACACACCGGCGGAAAGTGTATAGCGAATGCTTACGCCGCCCCAGTAGGGTTTATGGTGCAGAGTTCGCTGGTATCCATAGCCCAAGCGAAGCAGAAACAAATCGCAAAGTTTCCCGTAGCAAAACGATGTGCCATTATTGTAATAAGTATTTCGGACACGCACGGCTTTGGGATGTTTATTATAGACGAGTCCGACTTCAATAAAATGTTTATTGTAATAGTCTGGGGTCCAGCCATGTTGGAACCATGCGCCTCCTCCGGAAGTATTGATTTCGAGATTGACGTTCCATTCTTTCACAGTAACTTGCTGCTGCACAGAATCTCCGACATTTTGAGCTCGCAACTGAATCAAAGGCACAACACACAAAAACACCATCAACAGCAGCAGCCGTGATTGTCGCAGAAATTTATCTTCGTCGGATAAACGAAGTGACAAATTAAATCTGATCGCTTTCGGCAGCAACTTCCACATTATCAGAATAATGACCGTAAGCAGCACATTTCTTTTGCGTATCGCAAGAGCTGAAGATAAATAATCCGGTAAGTGCGAGAACAGCAATAACGAGAATCTTTTTCATAGGTATTATTATTTATTTCCTAATTTTTATTGACGGTGCAAAAGTACAAAAATTTTCCAAATAAAAAGAGGCGGCCTTTTCAGGTCGCCTCTTGAAGGTGTTACCACCCTGCCCTTCGGGCTTCCATCCTAAGTTAGGACGGAATTTTTCGGGTGTGATTATTTCTTGATGAATTTCTTCGTGGCCATGGCGTTGTCGCCAGCTACACGTACGAAATACATGCCGGATGCCATGTTGGTCAGGTCGATGCGGGCCTGGTTGTCAGTCAACTGGATTTCCTGAACCTTCTGACCAAAGGCGTTGTAAACAGCTGCCTCGTTCACATTGATATTGCCGTTGACAGTCAATACGACATAGTTGTCGGCCGGGTTGGGCATCAGGCTGATGCTGTTGGCCAAAGTGACATTGTCAATGCCAGTACCAATGGTGGTGAATGTCGTAGATACAAAGTCGCTCATGTTGTCGGTTGAGCAGATGGCTCTCACCTTAACCTCGTATGCGGTTTCAGGGGTCAAGCCTTCCATGGTGTAGTTCGTGGCCTGAACGGTTGCCTGTTGCCATGAACCTGAGCCCTGGGCCTTGTACTGAACTTCCCAAGAGGTTTCGCTACCGCCGGCATTCCAAGTAACGGTTGCTGCGTTGGCAGTAATGTTGTCGACATGGAGGTTGGTAGGAGCGGCGCAAGGTTCTGCCGGAGCTGCGGGTGTGGTGAAGCTGTGGATGGCTGTCCAAGCGCTGGGAGTACCACCGTCGCATACGGCCTTTACCTGTACTTCGTAGGTGGTTTGGGCGGTCAAGCCACTCAAACCGTAGCTGGCGGTCGTCAGGTTGTTGACAGGAGTCCAGGTGCCGCCCTGTGCTCTCCACTGGAGATTCCAAGCACTTTCGCTGCCACCCGCGGTCCAGGCGATATCGGCAGAGTTGTACAGTACGTTGCTGGAAGCCAAGTTCGTTGGAACGTCGCAAGTACCCACTGGTGATGATTCATAAACTGAGATATCATCGATAGCACAAGAATAGAATGAAGATCCTACATAATTCCAATGGAATGCCAGACGACCGGTTGTTCCAGCTGGGACTTCTGCAAAGCTTACGGTATCTAATGAGATAGACGTAACACTAGTAAGTGTGGCAACTGTTTGGAATGAAGTGGAAATATTATCAACATCTGTAACATAACCCACCGTCAATGTGCCATAAGATGTACTTTCCACTCTATAAGCAAATGCCAATTCTATCGTATTCAAGTCGCTGGTAAATTCAGGAAGTACAGCGTAAGCATCAGTTGATGGGGAACTACCAGTGAAAGTCAAAGCATTGGGATTTGAATGAGGATAAGAGTATGTACCGCCGTTCGTAATGTGAGGAGCTGGATATGCCGAACTATTGGTCGTAGATAGCCAGCAAACAGGAACAACACCCGCATTATTGTAAGCAGTGCCATTGTAAGAATCAAAGTTTTGGACGTAAGGCAGTGCTATAGCAGCATCACATTCAGTATCGAAGGAAGCTCTTGCTGACCAATCGCTCAAATCACCGCCGCCGCAATTAGACTGTACGTAGAAATCGTATGTCGTTGAAGCAGAAAGTCCCGTTAAGGTATAAGGATTGGTTGTCGCATTGACAACGGTACCAGTGCCAGTGCCAGGAGTGAATCCGGAAGGACCGTATTCGATATTCCAAGCCGTCGCTGTACCTCTTTCATTCCAGCTCAAATCTGCGGAATTGGCTGTCATATTGGAAGCACTCAATTGATTTGGCTTGATACAAGATGGGATTTCTTCAATAACCAAATTGTCAATATAAGCATAGCTACTGGTTGTAGTATATGCATTCTTGAATGCGATGAATGCACCCGTGCCAGCGTAGTTGTTGAAGACAACGGTTCTTTCAGTCCAAGTTGATGCAGTTGCTTCGGGTTGGATAGTTTCAATTTCCTCGAATGTTGAAGCATCGGTAGGATCCGTCATAACACCAACAACCAGTCTGTCTGTTGAGCTGTTTGCTTTATACATAAAGGTAGCCTGCAATGTATTGACAGGATAAGTAGCATCGATTTCAGGAGTAATGGCAATATTATAAGTACTGGAAGTGCCTGCATAGAAATACAAAGAAGCTGGTGAACTATAAGAGGATGAACCGTAAATGTATGGTCTATTACTTGAATAGGTGTTTATCTTACTCCAGCAATTGGGATAAGCCGATTCTCCCGTACCATAACTGTCAAAATTCTCCGTATAAGGAATACCTACAACGTCACACAAAGTAAAGAAGCTGCAAGCATTTGACCAATCGCTCAAATCACCGCCGCCGCAATTAGACTGTACGTAGAAATCGTATGTCGTTGAAGCAGAAAGTCCCGTTAAGGTATAAGGATTGGTTGTCGCATTGACAACGGTACCAGTGCCAGTGCCAGGAGTGAATCCGGAAGGACCGTATTCGATATTCCAAGCCGTCGCTGTACCTCTTTCATTCCAGCTCAAATCTGCGGAATTGGCTGTCATATTGGAAGCACTCAATTGATTTGGCTTGATACAAGATGGGATTTCTTCAATAACCAAATTGTCAATATAAGCATAGCTACTGGTTGTAGTATATGCATTCTTGAATGCGATGAATGCACCCGTGCCAGCGTAGTTGTTGAAGACAACGGTTCTTTCAGTCCAAGTTGATGCAGTTGCTTCGGGTTGGATAGTTTCAATTTCCTCGAATGTTGAAGCATCGGTAGGATCCGTCATAACACCAACAACCAGTCTGTCTGTTGAGCTGTTTGCTTTATACATAAAGGTAGCCTGCAATGTATTGACAGGATAAGTAGCATCGATTTCAGGAGTAATGGCAATATTATAAGTACTGGAAGTGCCTGCATAGAAATACAAAGAAGCTGGTGAACTATAAGAGGATGAACCGTAAATGTATGGTCTATTACTTGAATAGGTGTTTATCTTACTCCAGCAATTGGGATAAGCCGATTCTCCCGTACCATAACTGTCAAAATTCTCCGTATAAGGAATACCTACAACGTCACACAAAGTGAAGAAGTTGCAAGCATTTGACCATGAGGAATAATCATCAGCACAAACAGTTCTAACGTATACCACGTATTCAGTGTTTGCGTCAAGGTCAGACAATTGGATTAAGGTGTCGGATATCGGATATTCCGTCAAATCGTCAGGATTGCTGCCGGCAGGACCGTATGCATATTCCCAAGAAGCGTCAGAGCTCATAGCAGGTGTAAAGGCAACATCTGCAGATGTCTGAGTAATGTTGCTTGCGTGAACATTGATTGGACGGCCGCAATCGGTGGCGGTGAATTCAATACTTTCAACACTAACAGCAGGATCGTGATACACTGAACCATCGTTTTTCCACATCAAATAGAGACGTTTGGTTGAGTTAGCATAAGAACCATCCAAAGTAGCGGTGAAATGAGTATAAGAAGTTTGTTGGTTCAAATAGCCACTCAAAAGTTGTGCACCAGCTGGAGCACTACCAGAACCTGGAGTTACAACACCTGGATTGCCAACATAAACATACATATAGTCAAAGCTTGATTCACCAGCACATTTCCAACTGATATCGAGGTTGAATTCTGCGAAGTCGCCGAAGTTGAAATCACGGCATGCCCATACGTATGATGAAGCTGCATCATCGTAGCTATTGCTTGCGCCATTGTCATTGGAGATGTAAAGCAAAGTATCGGTTGCACCTGAAGGAGTGCCAATATACCATTTACTTGCCTGTGTTCCATTGAATATCACCCAGTCTTCCGCATCCAAAGGATCAGAGAAATCAGTATAGTATGGAAGATCTGCTGCATTAGCTGCTGTAAGAATAGCAACGGCATCCGTCCATTCACTCACATCACCACCACCGCAGTCAGTCTGAACTTTAGCATAATAAGTAGTATTTAAACTCAAACCTGTAATCTGATAAGAAGTACCAGTAGCAGTATATACATCAGTACTCAAATCAGGATCGAAGGTTGCGGTTGAGCCCAAAGCAATAGTATAGTTGCCAGATTCATCACCATTCCAAGCAAGGGTGGCATTGTCGGAGCCAACAGCCTGAACAGTAACGCCCATTGGTTTTCTACAAGTAGGAGCCAACTTAATGACAACGTTATCAACATAACCATAGTTTGCTTGGTTAGAAGCTGCATAACGAACTCTCATGGCCATACGACCATTGGTGCCTGTAAAGCCATCGAAATAACATTCTTGAGTTTCGTATGTAGATGAAGTGAATGTAAAAGCATTCATCAAAACGAATGAGTTTGGATCGGTAACATTGGTCATCACACCAACTTCAACGATGAATGGGTAAGAAGTGCTGTTTACACGGCCTGCGAATTCCAGAGCCAAATCACTCATCTGATAGAGAGATTCATCTACTGGAGGCAGAATGGCAATCTGTTGTCCATAATCTTGTGTATATGCATAGAAACGCATACTGTTAGAGCCACTGGCAGCGTCTGTTGTGCTGTTGTAAACAATAGGATAACCCGTATAAGAGGCATTTGTGCCATTGTTGAAATTATTCCAGCAAATGGGCAGGTTGTTTACAGATACGCTGGTTGACGAAGTACCCGGTACATTGTCAAAGTTCATAGTGTAAGGCAATGTGGTCAGAGCTGCGCATTCTGTCGTGAAAGAACCCATGAGGTAGTCGCTATAACCATCGCCGGAAGAGCATACGGTACGTACATAAACATTGTAAGTGGTTGCCGGTGTCAATTCTGACAAACTGACGCTGTTGGTAGTAACGATTTCTGCATCATTGTAGTGAGGAGTCTGAGTTGCTGGGCAATAGTAGAATTCCCAAGTACCTTCTGATGGATCATCTGTCCATTCAACATCAACAGATGTAGATGTAATATTGTCGAACTGAAGGTTTGTAGGAGCTGCACAAGAAGGAATCAATGAAATTTCCACATCATCCAACCAATAATAGTAATTACTAGCGTTAGAATGCTGACGGAAAGCAACATAATTGCCTGTACCTGTCAGGGTTGTGTTTGCTAATGAGAAGGTATATTCATTCCAGCTTGTATTGGCCGGCTGGATAATCTGAACGGATTCGAATGTGGCGGTGTTGTTAGGATCGCTCATAACACCCACTTCAAATGTACCGGATGAAGTAGTGCTTTCTGCCTGCAACCAGAATTTCACGCGCAACGTGTGGATGTCAACATCCAGCTGAGGAGTTACCGCGGTTGTTGGATTTGTAGTTGCAGACTTAAAGAACAGTGTATTTGCACCAGAATGGCAATGGCTTGAATTAGCTACAATATAAGGAGCGTCACCATACATAATGGGGAAAAACCAGCAAGCGGGTTGTGTAGATGTTGATGCCGTGTAGCTGTCGAAGTTTTCGGAGAATGGCAGCTGGTCAATCATACCGCAAGCGGTTCTGAAGTTGGCCTGAGTCCAAGCGCCATATTCGCCATTTTCGCAGACAATGCGTACATACACCTCGTAAACAGTGTTTGCAGAAAGGTTATCCAAATCAGTGGTTGGTTCTGTAACAGCTGTCGGGTTATCAAAATCAACATTGCCGGAAGTGCCGTAAACGACTTCCCAGTTGCTTTCATTACCGCCAGGAGTCCAGCTGATGGTAGCCGTATTAGTGGTAATTTGTGAAGCCGTGATGTTTTCAACACGACCGCAGAATGGGATTTCGTGAATATCGACATCATCAATGTACATATTGTTAGAACCACCAATAGGCATACGGAAAGCAACGTAATGGCCATTGCCAGTGTAGCTGTCAGTATTGATTTCGGCCAATTCCCAGGTGCTGGTTGCACTTGGTGAAAAACTACCAACAACGTGGAAAGTACTATAATCCGTAGGATCCGTCATGATACCAACTTCAATGTTAGAAGCAGAAGTATGATATGCGTAGAATGCTACTTGCAGATTGCTCATGTCAATTCCATCATCGAAACGAGGAGTGACGGCATAGCTATAATATGATGAAGAAGCGTAGAAATACAATGAGAAGCCATCATCACCATGATGGGTCGAAGAAGTGTAAGGATATGAAGTGCTGTAGTTGGTACCTCGCTTCCAGCAATCAACGAAATAAGTGGCACCACTACCGCCTGCTGAGTTGAAGTTTTCAGTAAAGGGCAACGTAGCAATAGCAGCACATTCTGTTTCAGCAGTCAAGCCAACCCAATAGCTGTATCCATCACCGCAATCAGAACGCATGCGAATGCTGTAAGCGGTGTTGGGGGTAAGGTCACTCAATGTCACAGGAGAAGCCGCTACCGAACCGTATGGAGTCCAGTCGGCATCATTGGCGGATTTGTATTCCAATTCCCAAGAAGATTCGGTATAACCAGGAACCCAGCTAACAGTAATTTCTTCAGCAGTAATTTCATCAATATGAACCACAGGGGCAATACAAGTGACGGTGTTGTCACATTCGCTACCGAAAATAACATTGCTGCGAGTTGAGTTTGCTGTCATATTGGGGCTGCCAGAAGTCGGATTGCTCAAACTTGGATTTTGGGAATCGCTATAGTAATAAACAGTACTTTTGAAAGGAGCCGTATGGTATTTAAATACATAAGAATCACCATCGAAGTCACCAGAGTTATCATCAACAATCAATACCAAGTTATCTGTACCATTATATTGGAATGGTGTGGTGAATGTAAAAGTGTTCCAACCTTGGTGGCAGTTCAGATTACCAGTATAAACCTGTTGCATACTACTTTCGGGAATATAATTGCTGGTTGAAGCAAATGAACTTTGGGTAGTATGTGCCAGATAAATGGTGACATTGGTTTTGTTGGTCGTAGCCGTTGAATAATTATACTCGAAAGATATGCTACTAAAAGTATTAGGACGATTACCCAGTTCGGATGCCAAGAATATCTGTTCTGTAAGAGAATATTTATAGTAATTATTAATTGGAACATAATAGCCAGAACTTGTTCCCATAGTAAATTCAACATCACCACCATACAAACAGCCTGTGGTGAAGTTTGCTGTAATAGGATCAGCAGTACCGGCGTCGCAGTTGGATGATACACGAACATCGTATTCGGTTTCGGGTTCAAGACCTGAAAGCACATAGTGGGTTTCGGCAACATCAGAACTTGCGGTAATCCAGCTTTCCGTACCGGCTTCTGCATATTCAACAGTATAACTTGCAATTGGAAGAGCAGGTGCTTGCCAAGTCAAGCGAGCTGTTGCACCAGTAACTTCAGATACTTCCAAATTGGCTGGAGACATACAGTCGGGAGCATAATCCAAAACAACCGTATCAATATATATATAATTTGTTCCGCTGATTGGAGCCAAAAATGCCAAGTAAACATTGCCTTCGGTATAGGCATTAGGCAAAATCACATTAAAAGTCTCCCAATCAGAAGTGCTGGAATAATCCGTAGAATAAATAGATCTCAAAACAGTCATCGTATTAAGGTCTGTTGGATCCGTCATAATACCCACATCCATACGACCATAAGAAGAACTTGTAACTTTGGCCTTGTATGAAAGCATCAATGTATTGGCGCCATAGCCACTCAAATCGAGAGCTTGGGAAGTTGCCAATGAATAATAATCAGAAGTAGAATAGAAATACAATGAACCAACGCCAGAGTAATGGGTAGAAGAAATATAAGGATAGTTGGATGAATTGTTGGTCATACGATCCCAGCAGTTGGGATATGATGTATAGGTTGTCGTACCATAATCATCGAAGTTTTCAACGAAAGGAATAACATCCGTAGGCAAGCAACGCGTGTTGAAGCTGGCAACAGATGACCAAACGCTTACATCTCCGCCACCGCAATTTGCTCTAACATACACATCGTAATGAGTATTGTCGGTCAAGTTGTAAACAGTATATGGATTTTCGTATGCAGGTTCGGGGGTTCCGAGATCTGGATCGGTGCCGTGTTCAACAACTACAACGTCCCACTGGCTTTCACCACTACGAGCAGTCCAAGCCACGGTTACGCTGTTGTCAGTGATTTGTGAGCAAGTCACTGACATAGGTTTCAGACAGGTAGGAGTTGGATATACGCTGAAATCATCAACGTAAGTATATCCAGTAGAGGATGTCGGTTTACGCAATGCAATGTATGTACCAGTACCGGCATAGTCTGTCAATGGGACTTCCACTTCATACCAAGTTGAAGTCGCTTGCAATTCGGAGCCTGTAAATGAATGAACTGTGGTGAAGGTGGAAAGATCTGTAGGATCCGACATCACGCCAACTTCCAATGCACCATAACCAGTACTCGTTGAGCTTTTCAAGATTTTGAAATAGACAGACAAACTATTGATAGGATTTGTATTCACATCTACTTCAGGGGTGATTCCATAGCAATAATTCGATGAAGCTGAATTGTAGAAACAAAGGCTACCGGGAACAGATGACTTATAAGAAGAACTTATATATGGATATTGAGACGAATAGTTTGTTGTTCTTTGCCAACAGGATGGAAAATTCGAGTTTGAACCTGCACCGTATGTGTCAAAGTTTTCAGCATAAGGGATGCTCATATATTCTGGGCAAGCCGTACGAATGCGCAATGGTTCTGACCAGAAGCTATGTTCGCCACCACAGTCGGTTCTAACATAGATGTCGTAAGGCGTATCGGCATTCAATCCTGTGAATTCGTAAGTAAGATCTGTAATGCCGTAGATAACATTGCTTTCATCTAAAGAATCACCAACGGCAACAGCGACAACGTCCCAACTGTTATCGGTAGGTAAAGCAGGCGTAAAAGAGAAAGACAAACTGCTTTCGGTTATAGCAGTACCCGCAACTAAATTGTAAGGTCTGCCGCAGTTTGTACCCGTAATGGTAAGGTCATCAACAGAAGCAGCTGGATTACTGCCTTGGCTGCCATCATTCCACCACAACAAATAAAGACGTTGAATGCCGGCAAACTGACTATTTACCGTAATAGAGACATTGGTCCAGTTGGCTTCAAGATTATAGGTACCCAATAAGGTAGTACCCTGAGGAGCAGCGCTGGAGTAGCTCCATGAACTCGGAAGAGTTGTCTCGTCACCCAAAAATACTTTGAGATAGTCATAGGATGCAGATTCACCATAACCTAAGAATTTGAAAGAGATATTATATTCAGCGTAATCATTACCGAAATCAATATCACGATAAGCCCATGAAGTAGAAGTACTTGAATTAGTGTAGTTGTTTGTTACACCATAATCGTTTGAAACATACAGAGCATTTTCGCCATCGGGAGTAGTATTGACAGCGGCACCAATCACCCACTGGTTGATACCATTTTCAACTATTGTCCAGTTGGCATTTTCAGTCGGGTCTTCAAAATCCTGCGTATAAGGAAGTTCGGCAGGAATTTGAGGAGTAAGGAAAGATGCTGATTTCCAACGGCTCACAGTAGCATCGCTGCAAACAGCTCTCACATAAACATAATAATGAGTACTTGGTGACAAGTTTACGAGATCATAATTTGTCACAGTAATTGAAGTTGTTGGACTAGTGGTAGAATCTGGAATATCTGTCGCATCATCAGTAAGATATATATCCCAAGAAGTAGCGTTTTCATCAGTCCAAGCTAAAGAAGCGCTATTGTCGGTAATGTCGGAAACAGTAAGGTTTTGTACCATCCTGCAACCACCCGTCTGCACGTATGTAAACATCGTTTTAGGGAGGAAATTTCTTTGATTAGCAGTTACATCTGAAAGAGAGGTGCCATTGTATCCTTGAACACAAGCACCAGTAGCACTAACACCATAGAAAGAAGCACTCTTATAAGTACTTTTTACTGTATTGTAAAAACCCACCAGCAAGTTGCCGCCACCGTATTCATACGGTTCATCAAATACAACCTCCATGGTAGTACCTGTGCCATCCAAAGATCCTTCATAAACCATGGTGGCATTGGCATATCCATAATAACTTGAGATTGTTGTAGAGGAAACTTCTGTCAAAAACACTTTGAAATTGACACTTCCCCAACCAGCAGAAGCAGGAGTAGAAAGGTAGAACGTCATCTTTGAGATGCTGCCACCAGCCATATCGGACAAATCTGATGCCGGAAATACATATTCGCATTTCAGATAATTATCGCAATACAGACCATAAACTGGAACATAGCTGCTTGTCGTTGTTCCATCGGCGACCGTCAGGGTTTCCTGCGCTCGCATCGCTGCCGGCAGCATCAGCAAAGCCGTCAGCAAAATTAATAGAAGCTTTTTCATAATTTTTTAATTTGGTTAATATTAAGTGAATTAATTTTATTATTCTAATTTTTTTGATGCCATCGTATTTGATTTTCTAAAAGAATTTTTCAAAATTTCGAAAAAAAACTCCCATTTCCTTATTGTTTTCTAAATCACTCTGCAGCAAATAATTGACATACACTTTTGAACATTTGGCATACAATTTCAAACCCTAAAAAACACAAGAAAAAGAAGATTTTCCCTTACTAAAATTAGTAGAAAAATCCATATTTTCAATAACAACATTCTGAATATCAGTAAGATATTTTTCCATACAACAACATTTGGTTTTCAACATTTCACAGTTGACAAAAATACACAATATTTTTAAATCCGCAAGAAAAAAAATCAAATCGGGGCGCATTGGAAAACGCGTCCCGATTTAAATTGTAAAGATTGAAGAACTATTTAGTATTCTTTTCTAACTTTCGGCTCTACCAAGTCTAACATATCCTCGCCGTTGGCGTGCAGCACAAACAAGCCCTTCTTGCTGGCATAAACATCGGAGTTTTCGTCATACTTGAGGGCCGCCACCGCGGGATAGACGTTGTAGTTGGCGAAAGGGCGAACATCACCCTCTGCCTTATAAGCGCTTTGCGTGACAAATTGAGGCGGGAAAACCTTTTCTTCGGATTGCAAAGAAAGAGGAGAACAGATAATCCACGGCTCATTCAAAAGCTACCACGCCCACAGCAGCAGGCCGCCGCAAATAATGATGCCGGAAACGATTAGATCGATGATGCAGAAGCCCATGATGTCTTTGGCATTCAGTTTGGCGATGGCCAAGGCCGGAATAGCCCAGAACGGCTGAATGAGGTTGGTCCACGCATCACCCCAGGCGATGGCAATGCCCGTCAAACCGGGATCGACACCGAGGTTGGCGCCGGCAGCAAACATAATGGGCGCCTGAATTGCCCAGTGACCGCCACCCGATGGCACAAACATATTCAAGACGGCAGCACACAAGAAGGTCAGCAGCGGATAGGTTTGGGGTGTGGAAATTGAAATGCAGGCGTCGCTGATGACCGTGCCAAAGCAGATTCCAGACTCCCCCACCCCGGTGATGATGCCCATAATACCGGCATAGAAAGGGAATTGGAGAATAATGCCAGCCGCTCCCGACGCCGCCTTCGTAAAGGCTCGCACGTATGCCAGCGGCGTTCCGTGAAGAATCACACCCGTAAATAAAAACAGCATGATTACAGTGTTCAAATCCAACGAACCACCTCGGAATCCAAGTTTGACGACCAAATAACCGAAACCAATCAAGGCAACAATCCATGACAGGATACGACTGTTTTCCATTCTTTCAGCCGGAGTCGGATTTTCTATTTTAATATACTTATTTTCAGCTTCATACAGTAATTCCGGATCTACACTAACCACATTATCGCCTTTGGGATGCATCAAGGCATTGACAACAACCAAAGCCACAATGACGAGCAATATCATCACAATATTGTGCGGGTCGAGGATGGTGCGACTGATAGCCACCGGCTCGGTCAGAATGCCGTTGGTGGCGTTGGTCAGCGCATCGCCGGAAGTTGCCATGGTCAGAGGAATAGAGCCTGACAACCCCGCATGCCAAACCACGAAACCGCTATAGGCCGAAGCGATGAGCAGTCGATAATCCACGCCTTTGAGTTTGCGGGCTATCTCCTTGGCAAAGATAACCCCGACGATTAGTCCGAACCCCCAGTTAATCCAGCAAGCCACTGCCGAAACCGCCGTCACCAAAGCGATTGCACCGGCAGGTGTTTTGGGCAGCGAGGCCAAGCGGCCGATGCCTTTTTTCACGACGGGAGCTGCTGCCAAAGTAGAACCACAGACCAGCACCAAAGCCATCTGCATGGAGAAAGCCAGCAATCCCCACACACCATCGCCCCAATGTTCGATTACTTCTATCGGATTCTGTTGACAGATGGGCATGGCCAAGATAGCCGCTATCAAGGTTAGAATGATAGCAAAAATAAAGGGCTCGGGCAAATATCTTTGTACTATGCGGACGCAAGCTCTGATGATTTTCTGGAACATGGGATTGATTTTTGTGGTTTTATATTTTTCTAAAATACTAATAATAAAAAAGTTATATTATCTGATGATAATTTTGCAAAGATAAGATTTTTTTCTCAATGGTATTGCCCTTCAGGCAAAGTTTCCCACTCGCCACTCTCAACCCGGAGACTTCGTCCCCGGTTACTGGTTGTGGTGTCTTTCAGACACCGTAGTTTTACCGTCACAATGCCGGCAGTTCCTCCTTCGTCGGTGCAAGCAGTTACTCAAATACTGCCCTTCAGACAGAACTTCTCAACAACTCAACAATTAAACAATTAAACGGCTAAAGAGGCGGGGACTTTGAGCTGGAATCATTGGATTTTCAGTCTACATTCGCCATCCCCCACCATTTATATCCTCCGCCTTACAAGCGCTTTGCGTGACAAATCGCGGCGGGTGCGGGCGTTAAGAACGCAGACTGTTTGAGCAGGCGGAACGAAGTGGAGCCTGCGAGTTTCTGCGTTTAGCCTGCAACTGCCCGATTTGTAGCAAAGGCTTGTTCAGCGGGAAACCTTTCTTTGCGATACTTTCTTTGGGTTTCAAAGAAAGTATCAGAAAATGGTATTGCCCTTCGGTCAACAGATGCCAACAACGCCTCAGCCACCGAAGACAGCGTCTCAAGATGGAAATAATTTTATTTTCCATCATTTCGATTTTTTATGTAATTTTGCCAACTTTTATATAGTTATATATTACTTTAGGTTTATAAACTTAAAAAAATAGAAAAATGAAAAAGATTTTATCATTCTGCCTATTGGCAGCAATCATTGGATTCAGTACTAACATTAAAGCACAAAACGAAATGACATTAAAAGAAAAAATCAGTTACGCATTAGGTGCAAGCAATGGCGAATACCTTATGCAACAAGGAGTTGAAATCGATTTAAACACCTTCATCAAAGGTTTCAGCGAAGGATATGAAGGCAAGAACCAGTTCACTCAAGAAGAGATGCAGAAGGTTTTCGAGGAATTCCAGAAAATGATGATGGCTAAGCAAAACGATGCCACCAACAATGAAAAGGCTAAAGGTGCTGCTTTCTTGGCAGAAAACAAGAAAAATCCAGATGTTGTCGAGACAGCCTCTGGTTTGCAATACAAAGTTGTTAAGATGGGAACTGGTGCCAAGCCGACAGCCACAGACAAGGTAAAAGTTCATTATCACGGCACCACCATCGATGGTAAGGTTTTCGACTCATCGGTTGAACGTGGCGAACCCATCACATTTCCTCTAAACGGTGTTATCAAAGGTTGGACAGAGGGTGTTCAGTTGATGCCTATCGGTTCAAAATTCATCTTCTACATCCCTTCAGATTTGGCCTATGGTGATCGTGGCGCTGGCCAGGACATCAAACCGGGTGCAACTCTTATTTTTGAAGTGGAATTGTTAGACATTGAAAAATAACAAGTAAGATAAAACCATGAAAACAAGTAACTTAGGAAACAAAATCATTGAGATATTATCAAGAGGTCCCGTTGGCAGCAAGTACAATTACAAGCAAATTGCCGCCAAAGCGGGCATCTATGACAGGCAGGGACGCGAAACCATCAAGGAAATCCTTCAAGACTTCGTTGATGCACACATTGTGCTGATGGTGGGGCGCGGACATTATAAAATCAACCCCAGATACTTGACCAAGGAAACGACGGGCAACAATTACGCCGTCGGTCGCTTGATGACCAAAGCCAGCGGAATGGCGTTTCTCGTCATCGATCCACAAAAAAGCAAGAGCAAGGTCGAAGATGAGGACATTTTCATTGCCGACAGCAATTTGGGGAACGCACTCAACGATGACATCGTTAAGGTAATAGTATTTCCAACGAGGAAAGGGAAACGTCCTGAAGGTCAGGTCGTTGAAATTATTGAACGCAGTCGGCGGCAGATTGTGGGCACCATCCACATTAACAAGGGAATCGCCTATTTCATTGCCGACAATCCAAATTTCCGTCGTGACGTATTGATACCTGGACGAATGCTTAAAAATGCCAAAAACGGTGAGAAAGTTGTCATCCGCATCGTTGATTGGGAAGCCGGCACGCGCAGTCCGTTGGGCGAAGTTACAGATGTGCTGGGCAAGCCAGGGGACAATGACGTCGAAATGAAGGCCATCTTGGCTGACAACGATTTTCCGTTGAATTTTCCCGAGACGGTGGAAAAGGCGGCGGCCGAAATCGACACCTCCATCAGCAAAGAAGAGCTGGGCCGCCGCCGCGACTTCCGTAAAACACTTACTTTTACCATCGACCCAGCTGACGCCAAGGACTTCGACGACGCCATCTCCTACGAAAAACTCGAGAACGGCATGCACCGCATCGGCATCCACATCGCAGACGTCTCCTTCTATGTCAAACCCGGTACCGAAATCGACCAGGAGGCCTACAGCCGCGGTACATCCATCTATCTGGTTGACAGAACTATACCCATGCTTCCAGAAGTGCTGTCCAATAATCTTTGCTCGTTGCGTCCTCACGAGGACAAGCTCTGCTTCAGCGCGGTGTTCGACCTCGATGACGATGCCAAGGTTCACAAAGAATGGTTCGGACATACCGTCATCAACTCGGACCGCCGCTTCAACTACGATGAAGTGCAACAAATCATTGAAAAAAAAGAGGGGGAATTATCAGACATAATTCTCACCATTAATAATTTGGCTCAAACTTTAAGAAAAAAACGTTTCGAGAACAATGCCGTCAATTTTGAAACGGAAGAAGTGAAGTTCCGCCTTGACGAAAATGGAAAGCCCGTTGGCGTTTATTTGAAAGTTCAGAAAGAAGCCAACTTTCTCATTGAGGAGATGATGCTGTTGGCAAATCGGCGTGTGGCCGAAAAAGTCGGCAAGCGCACCGGCAAGCAGCCCGCCCGTACTTTTGTCTTCCGTATCCATGACGAGCCGCTCAACGACAAACTTGAAACTTTCAAGAACTTCGTTCACAAGTTGGGTTACGAACTGAAAACAGGAACGCAAAAGGCATTGGTCAACTCTATGAACAAAATGTTTGACGCTGCCAAAAGTCAGTCCGAATACTCGATGCTCAGCAAATTGTCCATTCGTATGATGGCAAGAGCCATTTATTCCACCGACAACATCGGCCATTTCGGCTTAGCCTTCCCCTACTACACCCACTTCACATCACCCATCCGCCGATACCCAGACTTGATGGTGCATCGTCTTCTGGATCAACATATTAACAAGCAGCCGTCTGCCAACAAGGAGCAATTTGAAGAATACTGCCAGCATTGTTCAATGATGGAGCAGAAAGCCACCGAAGCCGAACGCCAGTCTGTGAAATTCAAACAAGCCGAATACTTGGCCGACAAAATCGGAGAGACTTTTGCCGCCACCGTCTCCGGCATTTCAAAATGGGGCGTTTATGCCGAACTCGATGAATCGAAATGTGAAGGCATGATTCCAATGCGCAGTTTCAACGACGACTTCTATTATATTGATGAAGAAAATTATACTTTGGTAGGGCTTCACAACGGACACGACATCCGCTTCGGAGACAGCATCAACGTCAAAGTGGTTGAAGTTGATTTGCAAAAGAAACAAATGACCTTTGAATTGATTAGAAAATAAATATCAAATAACAATATCATTAAAACAATTACAAAATGAAAAAACTACTGATTTCCAGCTTATTAGCCACAGCGCTACTAGTTTCAGGGTGCGTTACGAAACAAAAATACGCAGAATTGGAAGCAAGTTACAAAACATGTTCCGAGAATTTGGAAGTGCTGAATCAAGACAATATCAACACCACCAACGCCAACAAACAGTTGGAACAAGAAGTGACAACTTTAAGAAGCCGCACCAAGCAATTGTGTGCCGACACTCTTTCTTTGTCAAAGAAACTCAACCAGTCGGAAAAGGATTTGGCCAAGGCCACCCGCGACTATGATGAACTTCTGCAGCAGTTTTCAGAACTGAATATGACCAATAACACACAGGTCAACAAGTTGTTGAGCGATATTGAAAAAATCAAAACACAGCTCAACGAACGCGAAGCAGAAATCAACGCCCAACGCGACGCTCTCAACTTGACAGAAATGGAATTGGCTGACAAAGAAAGCCGTATGAACGAACTGCAACAGATTTTAGATCAGAAAAATGCAGAAGTCAAGAAGTTGAAAGAGACTGTCACCAACGCATTGAAAGGTTTCGAAGGCAGCGGTTTAAACATCACCGAGAAAAACGGCAAGGTTTATGTTTCCATGGAAGACAAACTATTGTTTTCATCAGGCAGTTGGGTCATCAATGCTGAAGGTCTGCAAGCCATCAGCAAATTGGCAGAAGTTCTTGAAAATGAAAAAGACATATCCGTCTTGATTGAAGGCCACACCGACAATGTTCCATACAAAGGCAATGGTACAGTTAAAGACAACTGGGATTTGAGTGTAATGCGTGCCACAGCTGTGGTAAAAGCGCTGTTGAAGAACACGGACATCGATCCTGCTCGTTTATCGGCCTCTGGTAGAAGCGAATACTATCCCATTGAAGATAATGACAGTGCAGCGTCAAGGGCAAAGAACCGCCGTACTGAAATCATCCTCACCCCGAAACTCGACCAGTTGTTCAAAATTATCGAAAACAACTAAAGACGATGCAGTTTACCGATATACTGCTTCATTGGTATGAAGAAAACAAGCGTTCACTCCCATGGCGGGGTGAACGCGATGTTTATAGGGTGTGGGTTTCCGAAATCATCCTGCAGCAGACGCGCGTCGTTCAAGGCTGGGACTACTATCTGCGCTTCGTGGAGGCGTTTCCAAACGTGCGGTCGTTGGCGGCGGCGGACGAGGCAACGGTATTGCGGCTGTGGCAAGGCCTGGGATACTACTCGCGGGCTCGCAACATGCACGCCGCCGCCCAACAGATTATGGAACGCCACCACGGACAATTCCCGAAAACCTACGATGAAATACGTGCACTCAAAGGCATTGGCGACTATACAGCCGCTGCCATCTGCGCTTTCGCCTACCAGCAGCCCTACCCCGCCATTGATGGTAATGCACTGAGGGTCATCTGCCGCATCTTTGGCATCACGGAAAACATCATGGCCGAAAGCACAAAAAAGCAGGTTAAAGAGCTGTGTCAGAAGTTGATAAAAGACTGCAACCCGGCAGAATTCAACCAGGCAATGATGGACTTCGGTTCACTGCAATGCGTACCCAAGAATCCCGACTGTCGGAATTGTCCTTTGGCAAGCGAATGTTACGCGCAAAAGCACAACTCTGTCGACCTGCTGCCCGTAAGCATCAAAAATATTAAAATCAAAAAGCGTTATTTTCATTATTTTCTTCTGATTCAGAATGATAAAATACTGATAGAAAAACGCGGCAAGAACGACATCTGGGCAAATCTGTACCAATTGCCGATGCTCGAGACCGACAATGACAAGTTGTTAGATTTCAAAGTTTTATGCAAGAAAAAGCATCAGTTGACGCATCAAAGTTTGGAAGCGGTATTTTACGAGATTGGAGATGAGGAATCGTTGCCGAAGAGTGAATTGGAGCGTCGTTGGATTTCGTTCAAGAAAATCAAGGAATATGCTTTCCCGACGTTGGTGGTGAAGTTTTTGGAAGAGGAAATTGAGACTATAGAATAAAGGGTATTTTTGTTTTCATTTTTGGTTGCAAAAGACAACATTGCATCGTTCAAAAATATTATTTTGCTTGCGGCAAAATAATATTTTTTGTTGTATATTTGTCGCTTGAAATAGAATAAAAAATACTATTTTCACCATTGAAATAATGATTTTCAATTGAAACAAACAATTACAAATACGATGTCACAAACCGATCAAGTTATTGATACAATGCGTTCTTTAGGAGGGTATTCCACATTGGGAAATCTTTATCACGCTGTAGACAGTTCCGAGTGGAAAACAAAAACGCCCAATGAATCTATTCGTAGAATTGTTCAAAAATCAAATGCTTTTTTCAAAATCCAACCTGGTTTGTGGGCCTTAAATGAATTCAAAAACGAAATTTTAAAAAAATTCGATCTGGTTGAAAATGAACCTCTAAGTGAAGAAATATTTACACACAGTTATTATCAAGGATTAGTTGTTGAAATTGGCAATATGAATCATTTCACAACATATGTTCCCGCTCAAGATAAAAACAGGAAATTTTTAGAACAGCCCTTATCTAATATTTGTTCTACCATTGAGATTCCTGAATTCAGTTACGAAAAGTTAACAAATCGAGCTAAAACTATTGATGTCATCTGGTTTAATGATAGATTAATGCCAAATAGTTTTTTTGAAATTGAACATTCTACAGATATTCAAAATTCAATCACTAAATACTGTGATTTGCAAGATTTTAATAGTCGTTTTATTATTATCGCACCAGAAAAACGTCGAGAACAATTTGAAAAGGTAATGTCAAGAACCGCCTTCCATGAAATAAATGGACGAGTCAAATTTCACAGTTATGAGACAATTAGCGAGCAGTACAATTTAATGTGTAAAACAAGAGCATTGAAAAATACAATTTAAATATTGTCAATTCACATATTACCAATAAAATTTGTCATGAAAAAGTACATAGTTGAAGTAAGCGAAGTATTGCAACGCATGGTTGTTGTGGAGGCGGAAAATGCTAATGATGCACAAAACATTGTCAGACAGGCATATAGAGATGAGCACATTGTATTAGATAGTAATGACTTTATTGGCGAAGCCGAATTTGAATGCGTGGGGACAGCGAATAATTGAATTTCCCATTCCCAAAATTTATTTATTTTTCCATATACATCTTCACCACGCAATATATTATCAATCAGTTTGTTACACGTAGATTATTAGCCATCTAGATTCAAAAAAAATTTCGTACTTTTGCACCTTCAATTTTTAGGCTATAATAGTAATGGATCTCGATATTCTGAAACAGTTTTTCATCAACATTTTCTCCTTTGATGAGCACTATCCATTATTGTTTACACAATTCTATTTTTGGGCTTTCTTTGCCTTCGTTTTCGCTGGTTTTTGCCTACTGAAAAACAAACGACTGCTCCGCAACAGCTACCTCTTCTTCATGAGCGTGCTGTTCTACTACAAGACATCCGGACTTTTCGTCCTCATCCTCATATTTTCCACCATCTTCGGTTTCTTTGTCGGGAAAGGCATCTACAAGTCCGAAAAAAATGGCTGCCGCAAATTCCTGCTAACCATAGGTATTGTCGTCAACCTTTTCATTCTTTTCTATTTTAAGTATGCCTATTTCTTCACCGATGTCTACAACTCATTGTTTCACTGCAAGATAGAAGTCGTTAACCACTTGGCTAAATGGGCTGACGAATGGACCAACTCAAATCGGTTCGATGCCAGCAAGATTTTACTGCCAGTGGGCATTTCTTTCTATACTTTTCAGAATATCAGCTACTTGGTAGATATTTATCGCCGCCAAGTAGCAGCTGTCAACAACATTCTGGATTTTGGCTTTTACACCACTTTCTTTCCTCAGTTGGTGGCGGGCCCTATCATCCGCGCCAACCAGTTTATTCCACAGTTGTACAAGCCGTTTTTCTTGTCACGACGACAATTCGGCATTGCCGTTTTCTGGATTCTCAACGGTCTGCTTAAGAAAATCATCCTCAGCGATTATTTAGCCGTCAATTTCGTGGACCGCGTCTTCAACAACCCGACGATGTACACGGGCTTTGAAAACCTGATGGCACTGTTTACCTATTCGTTGCAGGTTTATGCCGACTTTTCCGGCTACACCGACATTGCCATTGGTGTTGCCATGCTGATGGGCTTTTATCTGCCCGTCAACTTCAACTCGCCATACAAAGCCAAGAATCCAGGAGAATTCTGGAAACGCTGGCACATTTCCCTGTCCAACTGGCTGAAAGATTACCTCTACATTCCATTGGGCGGCAACCGCAAAGGCAAGGTCAGAACGCAGATAAACCTGATGACCACAATGTTGGTGGGTGGTTTGTGGCACGGCGCCAGCTGGAATTTCGTCATTTGGGGCGGACTCAACGGCGTAGGCATCCTCGTCTATAAGTTCTGGCGGAATTTATCGTATTTCAAGAAAACACTGCTCACCTTCAGCGTATTCATGATCTTGGCCATCATCGACTACCTGTACCCCGCTCCATTCTTTAATATGGCTGTCATCTGGGCAGGAATCGTCTTTTTCGGCACACTAATCTCAGCCTTACGCGACTGCTTCCACCGTGGCAAACACATTGCATGGTTAAGCAATTGTTGGGCCATCTTCCAGACTTTCGTATTCATCAGCTTCACCCGTTTGTTCTTCCGTTCTGGTTCTAATCTTGATCCAGCAGAAGCCAACACGTTGGCCTGGAACACCGCCAAGGATATGGTTGGCCAAATCGGTGGCAAGTGGCGTCTCGACCTTATTCCGCAAATTTTATACGAATACAGATACGTTTTTATTCTGTTTGTCATTGGCATGGTAATCCACTGGTTGCCAACCCGTTGGAAACGTTGGTACCGTCTCAATTTCGCTCTGATGCCCATCTGGCTGATGGTCATTGTCACATGTGTCTGCATTTTTGTTATCTACCAGTTCATCACTGCCGATTTGCAACCGTTCATTTATTTTCAATTTTAACATAAGATATTAAACATCAAACATTTAACTAAATGAATAAAGAATTAAAAATAGATAAAGAAGTATTGCGTATTACCATTTTAGGCTACGGCAATATAGGAAAATATACAGAAGAAGCTCTTGCTGCCGCCCGTCTTCGTGCTGACGGCAAATTCGGCGCGTTCACCCTTATCGAAGTTCCACCCGTCTACATGCTTCCTGGCAACAGTGAAGAAAATGTTTCCGCTTTGGTATAATCACCGACTTCTCACCAGCGCTCCCCTTACTAACTCACCAAGCTATGGAGCTTAAATCAAACGTTAAAAAGCATATTCCACAAGACAAAAGAGTTCTTGGAATTTTAGCAGGAATCATTGCTGCTGTTTGCTACGGTACAAACCCGTTGGGCGCGCTCAAGCTATATGCCGAAGGGATGCAGACCAGCAGCGTGCTTTTCTACCGTTTCGGCTTGGCATGGATCATCATTTGCTTCGTAATGCTTTTGAGAAAAGAAAGCATCAAAGTCTCGTTGTCCGAATTTAAAGTGCTAACCGGTTTAGGATTGCTGTTCATCATTTCCTCGCTAACGCTCTACATGAGTTTCCACCTGATGGCGGCAGGTGTTGCCTCAACCATTCTGTTTACCTATCCAGTAATGACAGCCGTCATTATGGCGGTGTTCTTTCACGAAAAGACAAGCTGGGAAATGCTCTTGTCATTGTTACTGTCAGTAGTTGGTGTTGCCCTACTCTATTGGGGCGATGGCTCTGGACCGCTACCTATGACAGGGGTTGTTTTGGTTTTGGTGTCGGCATTGTCCTATGCCTTGTACATCATCCTGGTCAACAAGGGAAATCTGAAAATGTCATCTTTTAAGATAAACTTTTACGTACTGTTTTACTGTGCATTAGGCATGCTCATCTATTCTTTTATTGCAGGAGAGCCATTGACACTGCCACAAAATGCTGCCAGTTGGTTCTATGTAGGATGGTTAGCCATAGTTCCTGCCATTTTGGCTTTGGTATTGATGGTATATGCAGCCAAATATGTCGGCTCGACAAGCACGGCAATTTTGGGTGCGTTGGAACCACTGACGGCGGTATTGATAGGTATTTTCATATTCGATGAAGCATTCTCGACATCGCTTGTTATGGGTATCATCTTAATTATCAGCGCAGTGGTTTTGATTGTCTTGAAAGCTGCAAAGAGTGAACATTGATTTTACGTTCTCATCGGGATGTTACAAAACCATAATATTTAAAGGCAGGAAATGGTATTGCCTTTCAGGCAAGAGATGCCATAACGCCACTTCCACCGGAGACTTCGTCCCCGGTTACTATGTTGTGGTGTCTTTCAGACACCGCAGTTTCAGTGCCACACTGCCAAAAGAACAATCTTCGTCAGTACAACTGGTTAATACGTTGTATTGGTCTTCCTGACTTTGACCACGCGTCACCCAAGTCACCCAAAAAAAAATTTCTTAAATACTGTATATTAAGACGTTACAAAAAAAATTGTCATTAATATTGTCTAAGGCAAGAAATGGTATCTTTCGTCTAATGAAAACAATCTTTATCCACTGGCGTAAAATTCCGAAATTTTATGTAAGTTTGCCTTTTAATCAATATTCAAAATATAACATTGCAAAATACTGATATACAACAATTTACAAAAATACCATTATGAATCAAGTGTTGTTTCTGATTATTTTCATCATATGTGTCCTAGGACTTTTACTGCTTGATTTGGGCGTTTTTCACAAAGATGATCATATTGTAACATTCAAAGAATCAGCGAAATGGACTTGCGTTTGGGTTACTTTGGCCATCGTTTTCGGCTTATTCATATTGCTGAAAGGTGAAATGATTCACAGCGTTCAGACTCAAGAGCAACTAATAACCATCAATGCAAAACACGGACATGGGCTGCAATTTGATTGGGATCAAGGACTCGACGCCAACATTAAGCAATATCGCAAAGCTTTGGCAATGGAATATTTAACAGGCTACCTGGTTGAAGAATCGCTTTCCATCGACAATATTTTCGTAATGCTGATGATTTTCATGGGCTTCGGGGTCAATAAAAAATACTATCATAGGGTTCTATTTTACGGCATCTTAGGCGCTATCATTCTCCGTTTTACCTTCATTTTTGCCGCCAGTGCTCTCATCCAACGTTTCCATTGGATTTTGTTCATCTTTGGTGTTTTCCTGATATTCTCGGGGGTTAAAATGTTTTTAGATAGGAATAAACATGAGAACATGGATGTTTCGTCACATCCTGTGGTCAAATTCATGGCCAAGCGCAAACTGTCGACTTCTGAATTTTTCGGTCACGATTTCTTTCACAAAATCGACGGTCGTTGGCTCTGCACCCCATTGTTTATCGTATTGCTCATCATCGAATTTTCAGACATTATCTTTGCTTTCGACTCAATTCCAGCCATTTTTTCCATCACCCAAGACCCGTACATAGTCTTTTTCTCTAACATCTTCGCCATTTTGGGTTTACGTTCGCTGTTTTTCATGTTGGAAAGCGTAATGGACAAGTTTGTCTACCTGAAAATCGGATTGTCAGTATTGTTGAGTTTTATCGGTATCAAGATGCTGCTTCCTCTGGCAGGCATAGAGATTGGCACCTTTGCCTCGATGATGGTCATTATAGGCATTTTAGGTATCAGCATTTTCGCTTCGCTGATTAGAAACAAAATCATAGCAAAAAGAGGTTAAAACCCCCGTTGGCTTCGCGGGGCGGCGGAAATGACACTGCTGCGGCTGCGGACACCTGCCGTCCCACTACTCTTTGTCACTGTAGTACTTTTTACCCCTGGCGCCAGGCTACCGGAACCGCTGCTCGTAGGTCGGGAAACGGATGGTTTCGCCGTTACTGCCGGCTTACCCGAGCTACTTGGACTTGAACCCGGACTCGACGCCCGCGGCTGACTACTCGTTGGACTGCTCACCGGCTTGCCCGCGGGCGCCGACTCTTTCGCCGTCGGCTGCGTCGCATCTACCGGCTCATCTTCCACTGGCCTTTCATAGTCCTTCGGCACATAATTTCCCTTGCTGCGCTTGTAGTTCGTCATCGAACCAACCCTGCTGATCCTCGACGACAAATTATGCCCGCCCGTCGTTAGCAAATCATTGAAAGTAATGATGATAGACGGCGTCTTCATATACTTGCCACTCTGCTTCGACAAATTGCCGACAAAATAATTCTTCACATCCTTCAAATCCAAACCCAGCAAATCAAAATTGTTCTTGCCAATCATCCGAATGATGCGGTTTATCTTGCGTCCCTGCATCATCGTGTTGTATTTTTCCTGACTGTTGATGGTGATGCCTCGCGGATACGACAAATATTTCGCCAATTTCTTGAAATGGTCCGCATCCAACGAATTCAGCAAGTTCTTCATCTCCGTCAAATCACTGATAAACCCGGATTTCGTGTTCTTGTGAACATCCTGATAGATAAAATCACGACGATCATCGGTATAAGTGAAATTATACTGAGACTCATTATCTCTCAACTGCTTATCGACTTGTTCTTTTTGAAAATTATTAAAACTACGATGAGACAGCGAATCTGAAAGTGCGACTATCTGCTCAGCCGTCAGATTCTTGAAAATGTTCAGCAACTCCGTCGTCGGCTGGCAAAGCAAAAAGGGCTTGTTTTTCGGAAATGCACTATACGTCTCACCCGAATAAGTGATATTATTATCTATAAACAACTGATACAAAGCAGTATATTGTACCACACGAGCCAAATCCGTATTCATCAGCGTAGCAAAATAATGGTAAGCCTGACTTTCATAGCGGTAGCCAATAGACTCGCTACGCTCCTGCGAATTGAAATAACTTACCGGCAACGAACCCGTTCGGTTGAGTGTATAAATAGTGTATCCATCCAAATCGATGGCATACATAGCATCTGCCGTATTCCAGTTATAAACCAACTCGTTAAGTCCCAATTTTCGAAACAATGGACGGTCAAAGGGATAATAACCCGGCTTGGGATACGAATAGTTGCCCTCCTTGATAGTGCCACGCTCCGACCAATCTTTTAACAAAATATCGGTCATGGTCATCAAATCACCAAATTCGGTATTTTCCAATTCACGACTCAGGTATGTTGGACACCAATCACGACCATCATTCATCTTTCCCGCCATAAAATCATTAATGTCAAGACTTTGCGAAAGTTCTTTCTCTGTTGTTGAAGCCAAAAGCAGAATGGTTTCAATCTGCAGTGGCGGCAGTTCGTTAAGGGGTGACTGACGTTCGCGACCTATGACGACCAAGGTGCTATCATCCGCCAAGGCACCTAATATCAAGTCCGCATCAAGGGTAAATTGACGAATGCTCGACAACTGCTCACTCAAATCCGTATTTTTGGCAATGGACCAAGCCACAAAACCAGGCATCACGCTAAAGAAAACGCCTCTTTGTTGTTGGTCAAACATATCCATAATCGTCATCTCCATCGTTGTGTCCTTCAGATCGAAAAACGACTCGCCATCTTCTATGAACCATGTGTTAAACTCATTCAAAGATATCTGATAATCAATATTTTGTTTTGCAAAATATTGTCGTTTTTCACTTACAGGCAATGATGTAATGGCAGGCTTGTAATCTGAATAAAATAGTGATTTATTCAACCTTTTGATACGCAAATCACAGTTTTCCCGCGTAGCATTGCCTAAACAAATCAGCACATCGGTAACAAAACCATCGTAACCTATGCCATGACGGCGAACATCAACACGATGTGCAAATCCAGAAAAAATAGAGGCGATGGAATCCAATTCAAACTGCGGCGGCAAATCGCTCAGCAAAATAAAACGACTGCTATCAGAAAAACTGGCAAATCCAATAGTCTGATAATGAAAACGATACTTCTTTCTAAAATCCTTATATATTGAATCACATTGCAATGAAGCCAAACAACTATCAAGATTTACATTCTGACTTGGAATGTATTCATAAACCAAAATTTTGGCTGTTTCCTGCTTCACCTTCTCCACGAAATTTTGATTCAGCATCAATGTGGTTGCCGCGGCTGCCAAGGCGACTGCGATGAAAGATATTACTATAATTTTGTTTTTCTTATTTTTCATAATCATCTGATGACAAAGACGATATTAGTCAAATTCCAACCGCAGCTGACGTTTTAGCTGGAAACTGCGACGATGATAAGGTGTCAATCCAAATTTCAAAACCGCCTCCTGGTGCGCAGGCGTCGGATAGCCTTTGTTCTGATTCCAACCATACTGAGGATATTCAAGATGCAACTTCTCCATCAGCTCATCACGATAGCATTTGGCCAAAATGGAAGCGGCCGCTATCGACAAAAAAGTAGCATCACCTTTGACGACAGTTTTATATGGTATATCGGTCTGATTTTTAAACCGATTCCCATCAATCAGCAAAAGTTGCGGCTTGGTGTTCAGTTGTTGAATGGCGCGGTTCATTGCCAGAAACGAAGCGTTGAGGATATTGATCTTGTCAATTTCCTGCTCGGAAACCTGCCCTACCGCCCAGGCAACGGCATCTCGCTCAATAATTTCACGCATTTTCCCCCTCTGAATAGCTGTCAACTGCTTGGAATCATTAATTTCCTCATTTCGATAATCATACGGCAAAATGACTGCGGCAGCGAAAACCGGTCCGGCAATGCAGCCCCGCCCAACTTCGTCACAGCCACATTCGATGATTTTTTCTTCTGAATAATGACTTTTCAGAGACATATTTTATACTATAATTTGCTAACTAATGACTTTTTTGATGAAATGATTAAACAGATGATGCTCACTATGGCCGTGATGAATTCCGCCACCGGAACGGCAAGCCATAGTCCGGCATCGCCCCACCCAAGAGGACAGAGGATGAAAGCCGCAATCAGCAGGACGACCCCTCGCAACAACATCAAAACTGTGGCATCAAAGGTTTTTTCAACACTTTGGAAATAGCCAATGGCCGACACATTAAACGCCACAAAGACAAATCCCGACGCATACAATGGCAATCCTTTGGCGGCAAGAACAAAGGTATTGCTGCCACGTTCAAGGAAAATGGAGATGATACTTTCGGAAAAGAAGCAGAAAATCAGCGTGATGAGCAAGCCAAAAACAATGCTAAGTCCAACGCTGAAGCGGAAAGTCTGCCCCACTCTCTCTTTTTGTTCGGCACCATAATTAAAACTAATGATAGGCTGCGCCGATGTTGCGACAGCACTGTAAACCATATAGACTACGGGAAACAGATAGCAAATGACGCTATACGCCGCTATACCGCTGTCGCCCAAATATTTACCAAATGAGATATTGCCAGTTAATATCATTACCGAAATGGCCAGTTCGCCAACGAAAGCCGAAAAGCCGACCTTAAACATATATCCCGTATTACGTAGCGTCAGTCGCAAGCTGGTCATAGAGCATTTCAGTCTATAGAATTGCAAGTCTTTGGCTTTGAATATCATATAGTAAAGCGTCATCAGCAAACCAACACCCGTGCCAATGTCGGTGGCGAGGGCCGCACCTTTCAAGCCCATTCCACAAGGGAAAATAAAAACATAATCGAGAATGATGTTGACCACTGCCGGAATGATGTTGGCCATCATGGCATAAATGGGCGAGCCATCAAGACGGATGATGAATTCTCCGACAATCTGGAACATCAGGAAAATGCAAGTGGGAATGAACCACAGATAATACTGACTTTCGAGAAGCATCAGATTATCGGACACGCCCAAAAGTCGATAAATCGGTTTGGGGAAAGCGTAAAGGAAAATCATCATCAGGAGAGCCAATATGCTTGAGACAAGAAATGCCTGCGTTACGTTAATACGGGCAGCCTTGACGTTCTGTCGTGACAAGTGAATGGCAGCCACAACGCTACTCCCTACACCAAACAGCATTCCAAATCCAGTGATTATCAGCATAATAGGACAAGCCAAGTTGATACACGCAAGACCTTCGGGGCCTATACCATTGCCGACAAAAATGCCATCAGTGAGGGTAAATGCCACATTGAAAAGCATTCCCATCAGTGTTGGGACAAAAATACTCTTAAAGAGTTTACTGATTTTAGTCTTACCAAAATCTATGCTATCGCGATTATCGAATGTCATAAATCCATAAAATTTTCCGCTGGCAAAGATACTGAAAAATAGCGAGCTGGAAACGGTGGATTTGGAAAACATTTCTTCCGCATCAGCAAGTTTTTGCGTGACAAATCGTGGCGGTAATGGCATGAACCTCGGAGAGGTTTCATCTCAATAACCCCACACGAACGAAGTGTTGTGGGGGGGGGCAAAACGACCTTGAGATTTAGCGCCTCGAAGAGGCGCTACTATCGATATTTTCCCAAAGAAAATTCCCCTCTTTTTTAGGAAGAAGGAAGGGGGAAGTAATATGAAACACAACAATTTCTTCATAAAGCCATATCATCAACACAAGATAATACATTTATTATCAACAACTTGAAATCCTCCTCCGCAAAAATCGACAAAATCTAACTAGGGTGTTGTAGATAAAGAAAAAAATTGTATTTTTGCAATCTCAAAAACGGCGGGGTAGCTCAGTTGGTTAGAGCGTCGGATTCATAACCCGGAGGTCTCGAGTTCAACTCTCGATCCCGCCACAGAAAAAGCCTCACATCGTGAGGCTTTTTTGGTATTTTTACCATGTGTCATTTCAAATAACACTGCACTTTTTCCCATTTTCATTGAGTTTGGCCTCATTTAGTATGAAAAGTGTGTTTCTAAATCGAATAACACGCCTCCGACTAAAAGTCCGCACAACTTATAACTGGGGACAGCGTCTCTGGAGATAAATCCGTCAAGAACTGACCAGTGTTCAATTTATCTATCACAAGTTACATTTTTTACTATTTTTGCAGAAAATATTTTACAATGAAAAAGATTATTACCCTACTACTTCTCACCGTCGTCTGCTGCACATCCTGCCGCTACGAGGAAGGTCCTGGCATTAGCTTCACCGCTCCAGAATACCGCATTATTGCCAACTGGACTCTTGACAAAGTTTACATGAACAACAACCGCATAGAAGAGACTTCCACCATCGCCAATCGTCCTACCAACTACTACCAATTTTACAACGATGGTGTGATGGAAGTGCTGACTTTCTACAACAATACCATCCGCTACTCCAACTACGGTTTCTGGTCGTTCCAAGACAATTGTAAAAGTCTCGCCATAGATTTCAATCTCATCAATAAAAAATACACTTACATTGCTCGACTCAAATACTTAAGCAAGCAACAGATGATTTACGAATACGATGATGAATCTGGCAACCACTGGCGCCTCGAATTCTCTTGCTATTCCCGTGTCAACTAATTGGCTGTTAGTCGCCCAGCGACATGCCGATGCGACGAGCCGTGTGAATGAGGAAATCCTTATCTGGATTGACCAAGTGCGGTTCTTTAAGAGCTTCTTCAATAGGCACATACGAAATATTTGGCTGACGATAAGTCACCAAGTTTCCATATTTACCATCTCTTACCAATTCAAATGCTTTCACACCGAATTCGGTCGCTAAAATACGGTCAAAAGCGATAGGTGTACCACCACGCTGCAAGTGGCCCAAAGTGGTTACACGCACATCATGTTCTATACCCAAATCCAACAATTCATGCTTCAGCTTTTCACCAACGCCACCCAATTTGATGTGTCTGTCGCCAATGGCTGTCGGATCCGTCCCCGTGACTTTGCCATCCAGAGCCTTGGCACCTTCGGCAATGACGATATTACAGAACCCCATGCCATGCTGGTAACGAGTTTCAATTTTCTCGACAATCTTATGCGGATCATATGGAATTTCAGGGATGATGCAGACTTCCGCGCCACCAGCGATAGCCGTGTGCAAGGCAATCCAACCAGCATCTCGTCCCATCACTTCCATAATGAAAACGCGATTATGACTTTCGGCTGTCGTTACAATCTTATCGAAACATTCTGTGGCTATCTGTACCGCCGTCTGAAAACCGAAAGTAAAGTCGGTAGATGACAAGTCATTATCGATGGTTTTGGGAACACCAACGACATTAATTCCAATCTTGCTAAGCCCCAAAGAAATAGCTTGGGAGCCGTCGCCACCAATGTTAATAACTGCCTCAATGCCAAGTTCTTCCAAACGTTTCTTCATTAATTGAGAGCGATCTTCGACAATCCAACTGCCATCAGCCTGACGAACAGGGAACTGAAATGGGCCGCCTTTGTTGGTAGTCTTGATGATAGTGCCGCCTTTAACATGCAAACCGGAAACACGCTCTTCCGTCAGTTCCACAATCTCTATTTCATCTTTCAATATGCCATTAAAGGATTCGATGCAACCGAAAACCTGCCAACCACCTTCGAGAGCGGCACTTTTCACTATACCACGGATTACCGCATTCAATCCCGGACAGTCACCGCCTCCCGTAGCAATCAGTATTTTCTTCATAATATTTTGATTTTCAAATAATTAATATAAATAATAATTATAAAACAAAACAGAATGATTGGTAAAAATCAATTGGCAAAGATACCAAAAAAAGATGTACTTTTGCAAAAAAAATTATGCCCACCATATTGATTGTTGACAAGGTTCATCCGATGCTTGCTGAAACATTGGGAAAAAGCGGATTCGATTGCCGCACCGACCGCGACATGACTTACGACAAATTCATTGCATTGCCCGATAATATTGACGGCCTGGTCATTCGCAGCCGTTTCGAAGTAGACAAGGCCATCATCGATTCCAAGCCCCATCTTCGCTTCATCATCCGAATAGGTTCTGGCATGGAAAATATAGACACACAATACGCTGAAAATCACAATATTCGTTGCCACAGCACTCCAGATGGCAATGCTCCCGCCGTGGCAGAACATTGTCTTGCACTACTTTTGTCGGCATTGCGCCACATCCCCAATGCCAACAATGAAGTGCGTCGTGGTGAATGGTTGAGAGAGGTGAACAAAGGCACTGAACTCGGCTCACGGCGTGTGGGCATCATCGGCTACGGACACACAGGCCCTGCCTTTGCACGCCTGCTGAAAGCCCTGGGATGCGATGTTATTTGCCACGACCGCTACAAGCAGAATTATGGTGACGAAAATGCCAAAGAAGCTTCGCTTGATGAAATTTTAAGCACCTGTAGTATCATTTCACTTCATATCAATTATACTCCTGAAAACCACCATTTTATAAATAAAGAACTCATAGAGAAAGCACAACAGCCTTTCATCTTCATCAATAGTTCTCGTGGCTCAGCCGTCAACACCGCAGACCTGATAGACGCCCTTGACAATGGGAAAATAAGCTGCGCATGCCTCGATGTTCTTGAGTTTGAATCAACACGCCTAAAAATTCCACCGAAAGAACAATGGCCAGCCGACTTGCAGCGCTTAGCCAAGATGGGAAACGTCATTCTGACGCCTCACGTGGGCGGTCAGACCCTTGAATCCGAACTCAGACATGCCGAACTGGCAGTGAAAATCATTCAAGAATACTACCAAGAAACCATTTGAGAAAAATTTCGTATTTTTGTTAATTATTTTTTTGTACAGATTAAGACTAAATTATAGAACAACATAGAACTATGAAAATCGGCATTAACGGATTTGGAAGAATTGGGAAAATGGTTTTCCGCCTGGCTGAAAACGATCCTTTCATAGAAATCACACACATCAATGACAAGATGGACACACGGCTGATGGCACACCTGCTGAAATATGACAGCATCCACGGCCGTTTCGACGCAAACATCGACTTTGACGATAATCATCTCATCGTCAACAATCGCAAAATATTGGTAACCAATCAAATGCAACCGGGCGATATTCCATGGGAGCAAACTGGCGTTGAGTACGTCATCGATTCTTCAGGGCGTTTCAAGACCGGCCCCCTACTCACCCCACACATCCGCGGAAGCGTCAAACGAGTCATCTTGAGCTGCCCACCCGATGATGCCAGCATCGAACGCACAGTCGTGATGGGCGTTAACGAGAGAACCATCACCGACAGTGATCGCATCATCTCGAATGCCTCATGCACCACCAACTGCATCGCTGTGGCCATCAAAGTTATCAACGATGAGTTCGGCATGAAGCGGGGCTTTATGAACACGGTACATCCAACCACCAACAACCAAAACCTGCAAGACGGTTTTCACAGCGACTATCGCAGGGCAAGATCTGCCATGGCGAACATCATTCCCACCACTTCAAGTGCCGTGCGCGCCACCCAGCTGGTAATCCCTGAAATGGCACGCATCTTCGACGGTTTCGCCACCCGCGTTCCCGTTGCCGACTGCTCCTTTGTAGAGCTGACAGCAGAACTGCACCAAGACGTGACCCCACGAGAAATTCGCGACGCTTTCCGCCACCACGCCGAAACAGACCTGAAAAAATACTTGGAATATACCGAAGATCCCATCGTCAGCAGCGACGTGACCAACAACCCACACTCCGCCATTTTCGACGCCATCAGCACCAAAGTCATCGGCGGAAACCTTATCCAACTGCTCGTTTGGTACGACAACGAATACGGCTACTCATCACGAATCATCGACCTCATTAAATATTGCAACAGCTATGAATAATGAAATGATTAAATCGCAGGCTCTTGAAGCGAACCTGTCAAGAACCCAAAACATGCCCTACACCATTCCTGAAAAACATCAGTGGTTTATGGCTCTTTCCGATAATTACTGGGGAATTCACAAACGAATCACAGATTTCTTCAACGAATACCACCACCCTTTTTCAAATCGGAAAGAAATTGTCAACCAGTTGGTGAGTGTTACCATTTCAGATTTCTGGCTTTACAAAGAACTCCCCGAAGACAACAAGGAAAAAGCTCTGCAAATCATCTTCGACATCTATAAAGAATTATTGCAGAAACAATTGGCCGATGATTTATGCAAACAACTAATCTACACATACTTAGATTTCTTTAGCAATGCATACGAAACATTGGAGAACTCTCATTTCGCTAATGATTTCATTCAAATGCTCAATGATAATTTTGAAGCAAACCGATTCAGTTATCTCTATAATGTCGGCCATTTCAAGAAAAAATTGAAAAAAGCCGCACAAAATGAAGCAACAGCCGCCGCAACATTGGATTTCTTCCGTAAACTGCTCCGAGATAATGTCCTTTTCTGGGAAGAAAGCACCCAGATTGAGCAATGGTATGAAAAAAATCGCAACAAAATGTCAAAAGACTACAGCGATGCCCTAAAACCATTGGGAAAATCTTTGTATTCTGACTATTATGAAAAAATCGATGAGGCAAGCAGTTTTGAAGAACTTACCCAATACGCTTTCACTTTTGCCGACATTATCGAAGCCTACAAAAAAGAAATCGAAATCTTTGACAAAGCCAGCGAGCAATTCTGTTACATTTTCTATCTTCTTCATCTTCCAGGAGTTAAATATCATAGAGAATATCTTCTGATTGAATTGAACAAGGTCATCAAACGTATCAGCAACGAATTGGATGAAGACCAGTGCATAGAATCAATGAACGAATTGTTCGAGCAGTTCGAGGATTTCAAAGAAAGCCATATCAACCTGATTTTGGATTCAATTTTGACATTAGGCAAAGAAATCATCAATACGAAGAACAACAATCTGATTCATTATTTAGAAAAGAAAATCATTGCTTTCGGCTTTGTAACCCCGGGCATCACGTATATGACGAACGACTGGGAGCTGAAGGTCAACCCGTGCCACGTGAAAAACATCCGCGTTTGGTTGGATTTAATTGAACACGATCCCGAAACCATGCAGCGTTTGCTTGCCGCCTTGATTATCAATCTGCGCGTTGGAGGTATCTTCATTTTTGACACGGATTTCTTCCAGAAAGATATCACAAAGCTGTTAAATGCCAGAATATCACCAATTTACAAGCAGACCAAGCAGTTGGCACGAATTTTTCCCGTCTATTTCAACGAAATCGGCGCAGAAGGCGTGTTAAGGGACGTTTCCACGAAAATCGACGAACTCTCGCACCGCAACGACAAACTCATTCACTTCCTCAGAAAACAAATTCATACCGAAGGCAACAATTCCCACATTCAAATCACACTTGATGTCATATATTTCTGGAAAGATTTGAACATGAAGCATCTAGAGAAGATTTTGCCTCAGAATGTCTATTCCTTAGTCGATCCTAAGGGCATTTGGGTAAAAGGTGTTCACGAGGTGCTGAATCAGTTGCTGGATAAGAATAATCTTAGCGTTGAACAACTCATCGAAAAAAAGAAGGACGAAGTTGAAGAACTGATAAAAACCGTTGATCACAACAACGAAACCGACATTAAACGCGTATGTCTGATCATTGAACTTTATCAGCTCTTAAAAGAAAAATACATCTTCGATTCCACCGATATCATCAACATTCTGAAGAAATACTATTTTGTTGACAAAGAAGACATTGACAAACTTGAGATGTTGTTGGATAAAGATGAGCCCGTTGCCACGTTGAAGCACATTTTCTCGTTGATGAAGAAACTCAATGACATTATTTTTGATGAAAAGAAGAGTGAAGGTTGGGAAAACGTGTTCTACAAACGCCACATTGCGTTTGGCATTCCTTCAATGTACGGCTATTACAAAGAAGTGAAATTTGATGCTTTGGGACTGACTTTCCGTCTGGAACGCATCGCATCGGTATTGGTTAAACGCATCATCATGGGCATCAATACCGAATTCTTCACGCTGAAAGTTTTCAAGGAAATCTGCGACATCATCAAGTTGCTGCGCGACGGTCTGAGTTTGGACGGCATCCACGACCAAAGTTTCGACTCCAACCTGCAGATGCTGGAATACAGCTTAACTTCCGGATGTTTTACCATCGATCAGTATATCAACATCTTCCAATTCATGGAAGGCAGCATCAAGGAAATCATCAACAACTATTTCATCAGACCTTACGATATGCTGCTTAAGACCATCATTCCGCAGCAACAGCCTGAAATCACGGATAAGTATATGATGAAAAAGACGATTGCTCAAAAGTCTGAGGTTTTCTACCGCGAATTGCTATCATCAGCATTCATCATCCAGCAACTTGACAATTTCATGGGCGACATCTTGAACAATCTGCGCAAGCAGGTCAATGTTCTCACCTCCGATGAGGCCCGCGACATCATGACCTACGACCAGAAACTGGCCATCAGTCCTCTGTACAAAGAAACGCCACTCATTGACAATCAAGTATTTATTGGTTCAAAAGCATATTATCTAAAGAAATTGTATTTGAACAACTACCCTGTACCTCCCGGATTCATTATCACGACGGAAATTTTCAGACGTATCAAATCCATTCTGAAAGTCGAATCCATCAACAATGAATTGGATGTGATGATTAAGCATCATCTGACAAAGATTGAAAAAATTACGGGATGTACTTTTGGCGACCCGCACAATCCGTTACTGCTGAGCGTGCGTTCAGGTTCTGCCATTTCCATGCCTGGTGCCATGAACACTTTCCTCAATGTCGGTCTGAACGATGAAATCACAGAAGAATTGAGCAAGCAAGACAATTACGGCTGGACTTCCTGGGACTGTTACCGACGTTTGTTGCAGACCTGGGGAATGTCGTACGGATTGGAACGCGACGATTTTGACCAAATCATTCTGGATTACAAGAAAAAATACAATGTAGCTCAGAAAATCGGTTTCACGCCAGCAAACATGCGTGAAATTGCCTTTGCCTACAAGCAATTACTGATTGACAACGGCATTCATTTCGAAGAAGATCCCTATATGCAATTGAAAATTGCCATCATATCTGTTTTCGATTCTTGGAATTCGCCGCGTGCCAAGGTATACCGAGAACACATGCACATTGCCAACGAATGGGGAACAGCCGTCATCGTTCAGAAAATGGTATTTGGCAACATCCACCGCGAATCCGGTTCCGGGGTTTTGTTCACCCGCGATATCAAGAGCAACCGGTCGGCTATCAGTCTCAACGGCGACTTTTCATTCTTAAGCCAGGGCGAAGACATTGTCGGCGGTTTGGTCAACACCTTACCCATCAGCGAAGCTCAACGCGAGCGCAGCTATAAGAATGCCCCATTCTCACTCGAAAGCCACTACCCCGACATCTTCAACAAATTGAAAGAAGTCACCAAGCGAATGATTGAGAAAGACGGTTTCATCCATCAAGAAATTGAATTCACCTTTGAGACGGCAGATGCTGATGGGCTGTACATTTTGCAGACAAGAAACATGGTGGCTGTCAAGCAAAGCGGTGTCGAAGTTTTCGCCACGCCAAGAGAAAACATGGAGAAAGTCGGCAGTGGCATTGGCATTGGCAAGGGAGTGCTCAACGGCATCATTGTCTTCGACAAAGAGGACATCGAAAAGATTAAGAGTGACCCAGAAAATGAAAAACAACTGGTTTTGGTACGCCCCGACACAGTGCCCGACGACATTGAGTTGATATTCGAGTGCGACGGCCTGTTAACCGCCCGTGGTGGTGCAACATCTCACGCCGCCGTAACCGCATCTTCGTTAGGAAAAATCTGTGTCGTCAACTGTGACGCACTGATGGTCAACGATTTAGAAAAAACCTGCAGCATCAATGGCACAAAATTCAAACTTTTCGATGAAGTAGCCATCGATGGCCAAAATGGCATCATCTACAAAGGATCATATCCAATCATTGTTGACGAGAACTAAGAAGTTTAGAGGCAAAGTCATCAGCTTCCGCCTCTTTTTCTCTATATCCATCGATGATATGATTGCCATCGAATTCTATGAATATGTCTTTTTTGCCATGCAAAAGGATATGAGCCAATTCATGCAAAAAAACAAAGCATAATTGTTTAGCGCTGCGAATGCTATTGGACAATTGTATACAAGGTACTCCTTTTATCCAACGAGCAGCACCCAGAACTTTCAATTTTGGCAAAGACGATACAAATACCAAGCAAATTCCCTGTTGCTGACAAAAAGACACCATCAGATTACGTAATTGTTCGGCATCATCCACCAACGATTCAACAATTTGCGAAATTCCCGTTTTCAGTTTATTGGCAGAATAGGGTGTGTTGACAGGCATCGGCATTGCTTGCAATTCCCCTTGGCGAAGCCAAGCGGATAAAGCGTATGGATTAGGAGTCGCCGACAAGGACAGACTAAAAGCCACTTTCAATTTTTGATTAATGTAATAATCGTTCCACGCCTTAGGAGAACTGAGACCGAAATATGAGAGCAGGTTTTCGGCCCGTTCCTCTGGTACAGTTGTCGCATCAAGCCAATGATGACGAGACATTTCAAGATAAGGAAAATTTCTGGCCCACGCGACAGATTCCTCTATAAGTGCTTCGCGACGTTTCCTGGCCTTATACTCGTCGTAGATTCGCTGCATTCTGAGCCAGCTATCGGCTTTGATGCCCGTAACGATTTCGAAACCGACCGCCATATCTGGCGTAATGGAACTCTTGCCACTGATAACGGCTATGACTGTTTGTTCTGGCTTTGTGGACTTGACAGCAAACTCCTTAATGCTCATACCCATTTCTTCAAGCTTTTCAGCGAGGATTTCTCCAGGGTGAACAGCCGCTAATTTTTCTTCTTCAACATAATAGACCATAATAACTCCTTTCTTTTTTTAGTGGTAATCACATATTTCCATTATCATTAATTCGATAATTTCTATGGTATCCGCATTTTCAATTTCTCTAACTGCGGCCCCTTCTTTTTGCGGACAAAATATCAGGCGTAATGGATGTTCTAAATCACAGGCCCACTGTCCCGCTCTTTCTCCTTTTAGTTCATGAAAGCGCCCTGGCATCAGAATCAGTTCTTTCATGTTCTCTGCAGCGTGCATTGTCATCAATCTTTTAGCAAAAATTTTTGCACATAACGCACCCATCTCCTTCACTTGTTTCTTTTCGTTTGCAGCCAGCACTGCAAGCTTTTTGGTTTTATAACAAACTTTCATACGTTTTTGTTTTTGTTTTTGTTATAAGCCGCTGCAAAAGTATAAAAAATTTTAATTTACAGCAACTATTAATTATATTTTTTTATCAACAATTTTATCAACAACATAGGATATATTTCTCATCAATAATTTTTTGTCGGCAAAGATATAAGATTTTTAATTACAAAATACATTTAACATATTGATACATAAATAGTTAAAATTACACATTTCAGATAAAAAGTGACAAAAAAACGATAAAAAACAGCAGAAAACGCACGAAAAAAATTTTTTATATTTAGAAGACGTCTATATGCAACGATGAATCGTGACATTAGAGAATGCAAAAAAAAATCCAGAACATTTCTGTTCCGGATTTATAATTATATCAACATGAAATTTTAGTCCTTCAGGCACCGCACTGAGCATCCAACGGTTTTGGAAATACAACCTCCATCAATTTTTGAAATAGCAATATCATTTTCCTGTTGTTTGATTCCTGTCTTACCAATTCCTGAACCAGACACAAATTCTTCGTCAAAATGCAGTCTTCTATAAAAAGCATTACCCAAGTCCTGCTGCGTACAACTCCAAAAGGCAGCCACTTCACCATAATTGTCATAGCCTTCAAATCCTGTATATTGTCCTGCGGGAAGTGCTGAAAAACCAGAAGCATTGTTTTCTTCCATTTTATAACCTATAGCGCATTTATGTTTACTGCTTCGCCATCCGGTTGTTGCAGCCATTGCTTTGGCTATGTAATGTTTATACACATCAGGACTTATATGTTGACTTTTGGTATCGCAAGTGTATTCACTATGACTACTGAGATAGGCTGTCAGTTCTGTCCATTCTTCATCGCTTGGAACGTGCCATCCCGTAGGACAAACACCTTGTATGCCACTAGGATTCAAGAATGAAGTGTTGAATTTGTCACGAGTTACCGCTGTCCAATTATATAAATAACCACGACTTGCGACATGGGCGGGTTCGTTTTGTGGAGAAAAACGATACTGATAATTTACATCCATGGAAACAGATGCTTCAATATACGTTCCATCGCTGTAATGAGTGGTTTTAAGATTTTCCCTCATCCAGCATTGTTTGCCTATCTTTACAGTATTGTAAGTGTTACCATCATAATCTGAGATTTGACTTTCACCACAAACGAAAGATGAAGCAATGTTCATTTCGGATTGGGATAACTTTTGAGCGGCATTCTCTTTTAATTCAGAAACATTCATTGTTTGGGCCATTACACAGGGTAAAAAAAACATGGCCAGAATTACTAAAGGTGGATTTTTTTTCATAGTGTTTTTTAGGGTTACTTCGGCAAATGCAGATTCAACTTACAAAGTTATAAAAAATAGAACTGGGAGTGTTATACTGCAATAATTTTCGTGGTCTGTTATTGATTTTCAACAAGATATTTGCGATGGTATCGTTATTTAAATTACTGATGTTCATATTTTTAGGGATATATTGTCGGATTAGTTTATTAGTATTTTCCACAGTTCCCTTTTGCCAAGAAGAATAGGGGTCGGTAAAGAAAACGGATGCACCTAAATTAGTGGCAACGTATTGATGCATAGCAAATTCCCCTCCATTGTCGGTGGTAATGGTTTTCACATGCCTTTTATACGGCTTTAACAGCTTTACGACGGTTTTAGCGACATCTCTGGCATTTTTTCCCGATGGAAGTTTCTCCATGAGGAGAAAACAGCACCTCAGTCCGAGACATCAGCAACGGGCTGAGGTCCGCCACGGGAAACCTTAACCACCTTGGCATCCGCGAGGCCCCGTCCAAGTCCACCGTGGCCTACCAGAACCGCCATCGGAGTTCCAACGTGTTCAAGGAGATCTATTATGCCTGCCTTGAGCATCTTGGACAGCATGCGTTCGGGAAACGGAAGAAGTTCAGGTTCAAGAACCCCATAAAACTGCTGGACTCGACACTCATCTCCCTATGTCTTTCCGTTTTTGACTGGGCGCATTACAAGACCCACAAGGGGGCCGTAAAGATGCACTCGCTGCTGGACTACGACATGCTGCTTCCGCATTACGTCCTTATCACGGACGGAAAGAGGGGGGACAACACGGCTGCCAAGCAGATGCCCGTGGACAAGGGGACGGTGGTGGTGTCCGACCGCTATTATTGTGATTTCGAGCTCCTGAACCATTGGGACAGCAACGGGGTGTTTTTCGTGGTGCGGCACAAGAGCAATCTCTCGTTCAGGAAGGTGATGGAGAACAACTTGCCACCGGTCAGGCATCAGAATGTGCTCATAGACGAGATTGTCGAGCTTACCGGCACTCAAACAAGCGGGAAATACCCCAAACAGTTGCGTCGCGTGGTCGTTTACAACGAGGAGAAGGGGTTCACCGTCGAGTTGCTCACCAACAACTTCACATGGGCGGCCAGTACCATAGGCGAACTCTACAAGTCAAGGTGGCAGATAGAGATATTCTTCAGGCACGTGAAGCAGCTGCTGCACATCAAAAGCTTTGTCGGCACGTCGCAGAACGCGGTGGAGATACAGCTTTGGACGGCCCTGATCACCATACTGATGCTCAAATATCTCCAGTTCAGGGCATCATACGACTGGAATCTGTCCAACCTCGTCGCATCGCTGCGCCTGAACACCTTCACCAAAATGGACCTCTGGAAATGGCTGAACGAACCGTTCACCCCGCCACCCGACACGCTTGGCAACCCCAATGAGGGGGTTCAACTTTCAATTTTCTGATTTTTCTCCCACAACTGCCCTATTTATCGAAGAATAATATTTTTGGGGAAATTATTTAGGACAGTATTGAAATATTTCATATCTTTGTCGCCTTAAATTCAAAAATAAGCAAACGATTATCAATTAAAATGTATGGCCTATGAAATAATCACATAATTTTATGCACATCATAGAATAGGAAAAAGCGAAGTAGCTCACACTGGAATCACTGAAACTTGGACACTTTCAGAAATTCTTCCCAGAGTAAGGCGATGACGCTCCCGCCAAACGGCGTGGGCTTTACTCGTTGTAATTGGGAAGAATAGGTAGTCCAAGACCTCAGTGATTCCAATGAAGGCGAAAAGTGCCACGCTTTTTTTATGTGTATTCTTTTCATACTTCCGAGGCACAAAGGGAATGCCGAACCCCTTTGCATAGTAGGCAGAAAATTATAATCATATTTATTATGTATAAAAAAGTATCTATTATCGTGATTGCCGCAGTGTGTGCAATTGTAATATCCTCTTGCCGTAGCGCACTTCCTGTAATTCCGCAGGCAACAAATACTGTGGCGACAGCCAGTTTCAAAGACCTTAATCTTGAACGCGAAGATTATGTCGTCCTCAATACAATTAGTGCAGAAGCAACCTTGACTGCTCATTATACGAGTACAACGGTATGGGTGGAAGACCCAAATGAAGAATTTAGCATTACTTGGGTGAAGGACTTGAAAACAGGAGTTTGGTCACCTACGCAAATCAAAGGAATTATGTGCTTGGGTTATTTGAGCAATGATTATTCAGAGTCGCTTATGGACATTCCTCCTTATCCGTATTGGATTGTCCGCCGTCTGGCTATGTATCGCCTTATCAATGCAGCAAAGGTTTCTGGTGGTGATGGGGTGATTGAACCCACAATATCAACCAACGTTGAACAGGGAAGAGGCAAGGGAGATATTGTTTACAAAACAACGGCAAGTGCCAAAGTCATTAAAATAAAAGTTGATGGCAAGTAATAATAAACAATAAGTAAGAATAATTATGAAAAAAAGTATTTTATTTGTACTCGCTGTAGTACTAATGTTTGGCGGAACTTCTTGCTCGTTTTGGAAGAAGACGGTAAGCACTGCACCGGCGCAGCCACAAGTACGCACATTTAATCTTGCCTTGGTAAAGCAACCGCAGGCCGATAAATATGCGAACCTTGAATATGGCATTCGACTCAATGTGCAGGATGTCAGAGCCAACAATCGCATCATTCAGGTGTATGATGCAAGCCCCACCACTATTCCTGCTGCCACTACAAACCCCTCTGTTTCTTCATTCGTGCCCGAAAGCGTGCGACGCTATATGCGCACGATGGGGTTCAATCTTGATGCAGATGTAGCTACCGATTATCTGATGCAGTTGGATATCAAGGAATTTCATGTGGACTACCTCTCGGGGGTAGGTTGGAATGGAACAGTGATTATGGATTTGAAAGTGTTTGACCACGACCGTACCCTTGTCTATCCGACTGTAGAGATAGCTGGTCGGGCGGCGGTGAGCGGCAGTTCGACATCCAACGAGGTGGCAAATTCTGCTCTCAATAACGCTTTCGCCAATGCTCTCGCCGATGTTGATTGGGATAGAATTGCCTATTTTTTGCATCGTTCCTCATCGCCCAAGCAGGAAGCGAACAAACAGGTGCAGGGCGAAGGGAATACGGCTCTGGAGCATCTGACGATACATTGGGATGTCGATTCTCGTCCGCAAGGGGCAGATGTATCGTGGCGCGTGGTCTCTTCCACACCGAATGTAAAAAACCAAAATTACCGTTATCTGAAGACAACGCCCTATGAATCCACTGAAACGTTTGACATCAAAGGATTGACATATAACAATGCCGGAGATGTGCAGATTGAGGTAAAGTGTGAAAAAACGGGATATTATACCCAAAGCAAACGCTTCAACGTACTCTCTGTTATCGACGAAAAGGAAATAAGCGCTTTATTCAGATTGGTGAAGGAGGAGGAGTAAGATGAGACATATTTTACTGCTATTAATACTAATGTCTTGTGCAGGGTGTGTCTTTGCACAAGACATTATCTCGCTTCGTGATGGAACAAATATAGAAAATGTTAAAGTGCAGAGTATTTCTGATAGCGAGGTCACATACACACAAAAGAACAAAACCATTTCAATTCCCCGCAATAATGTAGAAGCCGTACTTTATGGAGATGGCAGATTTGAAAGCTTGCCACGGACTCCCGCTTATGATGCCAGCCCTATTAAGGGAGAAGAACCATACGGTTCTGCCAACGAAGAACGGCAAAGATCGGTATTAAGGAACGAGAAGCAGGAACAGCTATGGCGTGACAAGTCGTATTCAAAAGAATGTAGACATATGGGCTTAAAAGTTTTTCTTGAAACTTACAACAAAGCTCTCAAAGAAGCATACGATGCTGCTGTGAAGGCCGGCAACGAAGCTGTTCGTGAGTGTAATGGCGGAATGTAAAACAAAAACTATAGTAACGTATGAGGAATTGAATGCCTACATTTATAAAAACGTAAAGGACGTGGCCGAACTGGTCAACGACAAGCCGCAACATCCGCCGCCGCGATTGATACTTGGAAATCAATGAAATTGAAATAATTTACCGAGCATTATCCATTGTTCAAAAATAAGATATTCGCAGGCACATAAATTCAATCTCAACTAAATTTTCGACCTATAGGTCAAAAATTTAGAATACTATGAAAAAGAACATATTTACCTTAGTAGCAGTTATTATTGCAGTTTTGCTTTTCACATCTTGCAAATCCGTATCCTATCAAGCAAGAAATGTTGATGTTATCAACAGAGATATCGTAAGTTCACCCACAGTTGTGGACATTAATGTTGATTTGACCAAGAGAGTCTCATACTCTGATCAACATTTCGTAAAATATCCCCAAGCCATTGGCAAAAATCAAGTTGAAGAATGCGCATTGCAAGCTGCACGTTACAATTGCATTATGCAAAACAACATCGACGTCGTTGTTGATCCCGTTTACAAAATTTCTTTCAAAGGCAAAAACAAAGCTAAAATCGAATTGACTGGTATCGCAGGTTACTATAAAGATCCAAGATCTGTATACAACGATGTCAAATCCTTTGAAAAGATTGACATGGAAACTGTTAAGAAATATTTGTATTTCAACAATCCGACTCTGATTCAGCAGGAAGGCAATGTCAACATCACATTCCCAACAGAAAAATAATCCTGCGGAACTGAAATATTCCGTTTGATAATTTCAACAAAGGTTCCCCTCGTCAGCGGGGAACCTTTGTTTTTATTCAGTTTCTGATTGATTCTCTTCCAAGAACTTGCGGGCGGCTTCGGCCTGCGAAGATTCTACTTGGACAAACACGCTTTGGGCAAGGCCGACATAAGTAGGTGCATTGGAATTAATAACATAGGCTTCAAATCCACCGGATTCAAGAATGGTACGGATAAGCTCTGCTTCTGCTGGAAAATTGGTGGCTGCCACCGTTTCCAATTTTAATTCATCTTTCATGGTTGTTTGAATTTTGGGTTAATAATATTGTTTTCAACTGATTTTATCGTAATAGCATTACCGTGCCGTTGCGGACGATTTTCTCGCCCGTAGGCGTAGTGTATTGCAATCGGTAAACGTACATTCCCGCTGGCACATCCTTGCCACTCTTCTGTTCGGTTCCATCCCACCCCATCGTTATATCTGTCGTTTGAAAAACAATCTCGCCCTGGCGAGAATAGATGGTAAACAGATAACCCACTGTACTCATAAACGAATTGACCGGCTTAAAAGACTGATTCTCGACGATGGTTCCATACGGGCAAAAAGCATTGGGAATATACGCATTGGGCATCTGTTCAACTTCCACGTAATTCGAGGTGCTGACATCCGAAAAACCATATTCATTCGGTCCTTCGTGCGCCTCAACATAATACTGGAAATGCGAACCAAATTCGAACATCGAACTCACATTATCATCATATGTATTGTATTCTGAAGCAGGAAGTCCGTTTTCTACATTATCGAAATAGGTCCCAACTTCCACTTTGCGATACACACTGTAGGAAGCTGTTCCACCACTAAAAGCACCGTAATTGTTCCATCGGATAGTATTTTCCTGTGACGGATTGGCCTCACCGGACAGCAAAATGGTATGGGCTATGTTAGATCCGGCAGACTCGTGTCCACACTCATTCAGCAACGACGCCTTGTAATAATTGACGCTTCCTTGAATGTCGGCACCTTCATCATCATATAGGTAATACGACTGTCCCGGAACGTAGGACAAAGTGGCTAAATAATTGAAATTCTGATCATTATTTACACTTTTATAGAGATGAAGTTCTGTAAAGGGAGTATTGGCACCATCTGTCAGGATTTTAACTTCGACATACTGGTTTTCAATGACAGAAGCATGCGTAATATAACAAATATCAGAACTTTCCTCTTCGTTATAATCGGTAACATTACATCTGCTCGTAGTTGCCGTGATGTTCGCATCATTACCTATAGCTCTGACATAGAAACCATAAACGTGATTGGTGGGGAGTCCATTGCAGTCATACTGATTCCGATTGCCATCTACTTGATCCAGGTACTGCCAATTGCCCCCATCGCTTGAATAATAGATTTCGTAGTGGGCGACACCACTCGTAAAATATTGGTTTACATCCCATTTCAATTTGATGATTTTACGGCAGGCATCCATACCATTACAATAAAGCACCATATTGTTTTGCGCAGGATATGTCATATTGCCAGCAATGGTTTGTTCGCCGTCGAAGCATCTGTCGATGGCGGCAATACGGTAATAATGATTGCCTGTGGCGTTATGCGGGCTCGTCCATTGCGTACCAATAACTGTATCTATGGCGGGCCAGTCGGGACCATTGGATGGGCTGTAGAAAATGATACAACCAATGGCGTCGGGAGAATTCTGAGACCAGCCCAGGACGATGCGCTGCGTCGCCACATCCACGCTGATGCTGTCGAGTGTGGGTGTGGCAGGAGGCGTGCCATCGGAAAAAGTTCCACGTTTTGCACGAGTTGACATCTGGCACGCCGGATTGATATCCTGAGCATAGTTGTATATGCTGACATAATAGTCATAAATCGCCTCACACTCAGCGATAGTATCTCGGAAAGTATGAACTGACTGATCTACCCAACCCACACGCGTGTATGCAATGTCGGTGTTGTGTTTCCTCCAAATAGAAAACTGTTGGTTTGCACAAGTGGAAGGAAAAGGATTTGGATTTTCCCACTGCAGCAAGGCAATGCTATTCTGTGTAGGATTAGGTCCCGTTGGGGTCAACGTCATTCGCATACTTTGCATGGTATCAGAGTAGGCAACACCTTCTGAGGCATGAGCAGCGTTGGGAATAACTTTCAAATAACAATATAGATTGTCTGCGTCACCCAATAATGCCGTAAGATTAAACTGTGTCGAACAGACCGTATCTTGAGCGGTTACAGTAGAAGCAAGCACAAAGGGACCGTTTGACGTTGTAGATACATAAACCTCAATGGTTTGAATACCCGAATACAAACTTGGGTGATTCCAATATATTTGAGCATCCGTAGCGTTATGATTCAAATGAATGCATTGCAATGTTGGTGGTACAATGCCAAACAATGACATCGCCAGGCCCGACAAGCACAAAACCAATCCTAAAACCACCTTTTTCATATTATTCATTCATTTTTATCTATTATGCGGTGGATACACCACATAGATAATATATAATCACATCAATATTTTCCCGAAATTATCGTTGCAAAATCATCAATAACGAAATACTTGCGAGCCAATTTCAATGCTTTTTCTGCTGAAAAAGCATCAATGGCGCGCATATTCAGTTCAAATTCACTTTCCTTCAAACCAAAATTGTCCCAGTTCGAATATTGTTTCATATACGAAACCGTATTGTCAACGCGACGAAGCTGCTGTCCCAGCAAATAGTTTTTCAGCAGTTGCAATTCCCCTGCGGGGGGGCATTCATCTTGCAAGCGTTTCATTTCCTTATAACATTCATCAATAGCTTGCCGTGTGACATCCACATTCACTTCCGATTCGATATAGAAAATTGAAAAATCACGCAAGTACATCGAACCGCAACCCACATTGTATGTATATCCATTCTTTTCGCGCAGATTGCTCATCAGACGAGAGCCAAAATAGCCTCCTAAAAGTGTGGACAGAATCTGAAAATCACGACGTTCCTCATCAGCATAGGCCAATGACGGCTTGCAAATAAGAAATGATGACTGTAGGCAATCATCGTGTGTATCCAGCAAAGTCTGCTTTTTAGGAAGTGGCAACGGTTTCTGATTGCAACTTTTTTTGCCATTCGGGACATTCTCAAAAAGGCTGCTCAACGAGGAAATGATTTCATCATCAAGATTTCCCGCGGCATAAATCGTAATGTTTTCCGCGACGAATGTCGTTTTATGATACTGTTCAATATCTTGTATATCAATATCTTTCAAATGGGATTCCGTCAGAATCTGGCCTAAAGTGCAACTATCACCCAGCATTTGACTCAACATTAATTGAGAAGCGCAATAGCCTAATTTTTCACGATTCGTAGCCAAATCCATGATTTTACGCTTGCTGAAACGCTCCAAATTTTCCTGACGAAATACAGGATGAGCCAAAAATTCGAAAACAAAAGGCAGAACTTGTGAGCAATTGCTTTTCGGGACCACGAGATTGATGTTGACATTTTCTATGCCAACGGAGACATTGTAATTTGCGCCGTAAAAATCCAGAAACTCATCCACTTCACTACTGTTGTGTGAAGCAGAACTTTCTTTGAGCAACAGGTAACAAAATGCAGCCACTTGTTTTTTCTCTTCGAAAAAACTCCCAGCTTTTAATTTGAAAATAAAATGTATCAGATTCAGTTGACTATTAAGGAATTGAATTAATTCAACCCCATTATTCAACGTCACAATCGAAGGCGTGCATAAGGAGAAATGCGAAAAATCGTGTGTTTGTGGCGCCTGTCTGCGATCGAGAATTGACATTGTATAATTTTTTAAAGTGCAAATATACAATTTTATACAATATATATGACTATCGAATCAACGTCAATTGTCCTTTTTCAATATGTTCTTTGCCTTTATCATCTTTATACTTTATAATAAACACATATGCACCGGTCGTTTGGTTTGCGCCTTGAAATTCTCCGTTCCATCCCTGAGACAAACTTCTGGTAGAGAACAACTTTTGTCCAGAACGCGAATAGATGTCCATCTGATATGATTGCACATCACCATTGGCAACAGGAATAAATATGTCGTTGAGTCCATCGCCATTAGGTGTAAAGGCGTTGGGGATAAGGAAGGGCGAGAAGAATTCTTCCGTTTCTGACACTGCTTGTTGTGCGGCTGATTCGGAAGTAGATGACAAATTATGAGATTCTGATTTTTTTTCTGTAACATTTTGTTTCCCGGAAATTTCGGTTTGCGCCGGTTTTGCATCGGGCTTAGCTGCATTTTCAGAAGGAAGAATTTGAGCAGGTTTTGCCTCAACGGAGACCGCATTTCCCGAAATTTCTTCAGAAGATGGAATGACGACAGGGACATCGTCACTAAATGATATGATTGGTTTAGGATTTGCGGCAATTTCATCAGTTTCTTCCGGCAAAGCCGCTTCAATGGTTTCAGTTTTTGCAACAGCCTTTTCCATTACGCTTTCCTGAGCCATCACTGCTTCATCTTCGACTAATCCATCACTTAAGACATTGTTACCTATTCTATTATTTATCAATAAAATAGCTGTAGCAACAGCAACAACGACAAAAACGGAATAGAGAGTGATATTACGAAGTTTCTGACGACGAAGATGGCTTTGCCATTTTGTATTCTGTTCAAATTTCGACCATAATCCTTCTGGAACGTCACCCTCGAAATTTTCCAATTTATCCTTAAAAATGTCGCTTATTTCCTTATTCATAGTTGAGAATTTTTTCTTTTAATGCTTTTTTTGCTTTAAATAACTGAGACCTCACGGTCGAATTAGTGCAGCCGAGCATCAGGGCCACTTCTTCGTATGGATAGCCGTCGATGGCGCACAGGTTAAAAACGGTGCGGTAGCCAGTGGGCAATTCCTGAACAAACTGCAGTAGTTTTTGCGCTGGGATACCATCATATTTTTCGCACGACACATCTTGAATTTCATTGCAAGTTTCGTCAAGTGGGACGATTTGTTGTTTTTTTGCACGCAAAAAATCCAGGGCGGTGTTCGTTGCGACAGTTTTAATCCAGCTAGGTAGCAATTTTTCATCACGGAGCAAGTTGATTCGCGTAAACACCTTAATAAAAACCTCTTGTACCAAGTCTTCCGCATCATTTTGATTTTGGGTATATCGTAGGGCTACACCCATAACCATTCCGCAGAAATTGTCGTACAATTGTCTTTGGTTCAACGGGTTATTGGCCTTGCAGCCCGCCACGATATTCCCTAGTTTAATTTTCTTTTTCATTATCACCAACTGTTATAATGACGCAGGTGTGTTTCTTTTGTTGCCTACATTTATTTTTTTCATGTGCAAAATTACAAAAAAATGCATTCTGAGTATTTTGATATTACGAATGCAAGTTCAACTAAGAAAGTGTCAGAAAGATGGTATTGCCTTTCAGGCAACAGATTCCAATAATGAAATTTTGCCGTGCCAAGTAAAAATTTTCGTACATTTGCAATTTATTAGGCACTTTGCAATTTGTGCCCCAAAATGAACACAACTATTTAATGACCAATATTTTAATCAAATATAGACACTGGTTTCTCGTCGTAACGCTTGTCCTCTCGGCGGTGTGTGCGGTGCTAATTCCACATGTCAACATCAATACCGACATGTCGAAATACCTTCCCGACGACTCTAAAATGCGAGCAGGTCTGGAAATAATGAGCGATGAATTTGGCGACTTGGCAGAAAACAACGGTGGAGGCATTCGGGTCATGTTTGACCAACTATCCGAAGAGCAAAAAACGGAAATTAAGACCAAGTTGCGTGAAATCAAAGATGTCAACAGCGTCATCACGCAGGAAAACGGTTCCCGCACACTTTTCGAGTTGGGCGTTTCCAACTCTGTTGACCAAATGGCGATAGGAGAAGAAATTTCCGAGCAGTTTAGCAACGCAGAAGCAATAGAAACCAGCCAAGACGGAGCTGTCCCTGGTGGTTATATGCTTATCGGCGCTGTTTTGCTCCTGATGATCATCCTTTTCTCCATGTGCCGTTCTTGGCTTGAGCCTGTACTCTTCCTTAGCTCAACTGGCATTGCCGTATTGCTTAATGTCGGCACTAACGCACTGCTGCCCAGCGTTTCCGTCACCACCAATTCTATCGTCGCCATACTGCAGTTGGTGCTGTCGATGGACTACTCCATCATTTTACTCAACCACTTCAGGCAAGACAAAGCCCTCACAGACGACAGCGTTGAAGCAATGCGCAAAGCGATGAGCCGCGCCGCGTCACCCATCATCAGTAGCGCCTTAACAACTATCGTCGGACTTATCATGTTGGTTTTCATGAAGTTGAAAATCGGCGCCGACTTAGGCGTGGTGCTCTCCAAAGGAGTTTTATGCAGTCTGATTTGTAATTTCACAGTCCTTCCCGCCCTCATTCTCCTATTTGAAAAGGGCATTTACAAATCAGCAAAAAAGGTACTGCCAATTCCGACTGACAAACTGGCGAAATTCAGCATGCGTTTTCACATTCCACTCACCATCTTGTTTATTGTAATTTTTGTCGGTTCATACATACTTCATAATCAAACGAATATCATCTTTTACAATGCCACAGAATCTCAGATTGAGCAATACTTTCCGAAAAAGAATCCTGTGGTTTTGGTTTATGACAATGCAGATGAAAAGAAGATGCTTCCGCTCTTGGACTCCATTTCCAAAGATTCTGGCGTAGAAATGGTCATTTCCTACCCCACACTGTTACACCGCGAATGCACGGCACCACAAATGGTGGAAACCATTACTGACCTCAGTGCGATGATGGGAAGTATGGTCCCCGAAGCAGACCCAACTATGAATATGGACATGCTCACCGACGAAATTTTCAAGATAGTATATTTTGCCGCACACAACGGACACCAAGAGCTGACCATGGACTTCAACGAGATGGCGGACTTCATCATTGCTCAAGCCAACGACCCAAATTCTCTTCTTGGCAAACAGTTAGATGATGAGACAAGAGCTCAAATCGGGATGTTGGATGAAATTCGCAATCCGTTTTCATCTACTGAAGAAGAAATAAAAGAGATTGCTCCTGTACCAGCCAAAACAGTCACACACAACTCGACAACTCCGACCGTTACGCATACTGCATCAGCTCCAACACCTACTAAAACGCACAACACAGCCTCTAACACACCAATTCAATCGACGCAAGTATCCAAGACACCTACGCAATCGAGCAGCACGCCTCAGTCGTCGTCCTATACCAACGTCACCCTACTCAACACGCCGATGACATCAGAGGAAATGGCTTCATACCTTACCATGGATGCTGGTCAAGCAAAAATGGTATACAAACTGGCCAAACGCGGCGGTAGCACTATGGCCCCGATTCAGTTCGTTCACTTCCTCACCGATGACATCATGCAACGCAAAGGACTTGGCAGCATGATTAAAGGCGAACAAAAGTCTCAGTTGTTAGCACTTAAAGAAACGATGGATGCGGCAATTCTCGCGGCACAAAGCAAACCTACCGATGTTCAACCCACCACCCCAGATCCTGAAGAAAAGATTGTTGAAAACACTGACGACAGTTTAGCTATCGTCTCTCAAGATTCTGTACAACAACCCATTATCATTCCTGTGCAGCCCGAAGTGGCGCAGCAACAACCAAAGATTCCAGTCATCCGCGTCAAACAAAACCCTAACGACCCGATTGTCGTGTTAGACGAGATGCTTTCTGGCAAAAAAGAATACACAGCCAAGCAGATGGTACACAACATGTCTTTGTTGGGCGAAGAAATTCCCGAAGCGCTTATCAACTTGCTTTATATTTACCACGCCAGCGGAACAGATTATGATTCGACCTGGACCATGACATTGGAAGAATTGGTAACATTCCTTGCTGATTCTGTGCTGGCTGACCCAAGTCTGGCAAGCATAATGGATAGTTCTATGCGCAAAGGGCTTACCGAAGTGAAGAAGAATTTGCTGGAAGGTGTCGGCCAACTACGCGGCAAGGAACATTCCATTGCTATGATAATCACCGACTTACGCACTGAATCACCGGAAACATACTCATTCATCGACCATCTTCACGGAGTTTGCCAGAAATCATTAAGCCAGCCGTATTATGCTATTGGTGAATCGGTAATGCTTTCCGAAATGAAGGCTGGCTTCAACAAAGAGTTGCTTTTGGTGACTTTACTGACTATCGCAGCCATCTTCCTAATTGTTGCGCTTACTTTCCGCTCGCTGCTATTGGCGGCCATTTTGGTGTGCACCGTTATGTCGGGCGTATTTGTGAATGTTGTGGTTAACGGTGTTGGCGGCGGTTCGATTTTATACATCGCCTACCTCATTGTCCAAAGTATCCTCATGGGTGCAGCCATCGACTACGGCATTTTATTTGCCAACTACTATAAAAAGAAGCGTGTCAACATGAGCATTATCGAGGCTCTCACCGACACTTACCGATGTGCGACCCACACCATTTTGACCTCCGGTTCAATTCTAATTCTGGTGCCCGCAATCATGACGTTTTTGGTTGATGAGCCTACAATTTCGGCCATTTTGCAGTCCATTTCCGTCGGTTCATTCGTCACCGTGCTGTTAATACTTTTCGTACTGCCAGGTGTTTTGGCAACGTGTGACCGCATCGTCATCCACAAACCAAAGAGTGAGAAGAAATAACATTTCTCATGGCTTTATAGAAAATTTCTGTAAATTTGCTTGCTATTATGGCTTTATTGTTGTTATTTTTTTAGCATTCTAAAGTATTACAAATAAATGTATTACAAAAATGTAGCAAACTAAAACAATGATTATATGATGAATTTTTTGACGACAAAAATGAGAATTTTAATGGGTACGTTCATGGCAATAACCCTACTTTTATCTTTTGACTCATGCCGTTCAAAGAAAAACGCCGCTGATGCTTACGGTGTTTTTGAAGCTACTGAAATCACTGTTTCTTCTGAAAGTAATGGTCGTATGCTTGTTTTCAATGTAAAAGAAGGCGACTCTTACAAACAAGGTGATGAAATCGGGCTGATTGACACCACTCAGCTGTATCTGCAAATGCAACAATTGGATGCTTCCATGCGTGCCGCTTTAGCCCGACGTCCAGACATGCCATCCCAAATCCGGACTTTGCAAGAGAAATTAGCCACCCTTGAGAAAGAAAAAATCCGTGTGGAAAACCTTGTTGAGGCCCAAGCTGCCGGTTCCAAACAACTGGACGACATTCAAGCGGAAATCACGATGACAAACAGCCAGTTGGCTGCCACAAAATCGGCTCTCGGCACCCAAGAGCAAGCCATTCTCGGTGAAGTTGAAGCCATGCGCTTCCAACAGATGCAATTGGCCGAAGCTATCAGCGACTGCCACATCACGGCTCCTATTGATGGTATTGTTCTAAAAAAATATATCGAAGCCAACGAATTGGCCTTCCAAGGCAAACCTCTTTTCAAAATAGCGGACCTCACCAATATGTTCATCAAAGTGTACATCACCGAAGACATGCTCTCATCCATCAACCTCGGTCAGCATGCCGACGTACGCCTTGATGCTTCCAACGGCCAGGAAAAAGTATTCGACGGTATCGTTTCCTGGATTTCACCAAAAGCTGAATTCACCCCCAAGATGATTCAGACTAAAAACGAGCGCGTCAACTTGGTATATGCCGTTAAAATCAGTTTTTTCAACGATGGTAGTGCCAAAATAGGCATGCCCGGCGACGTCGTTTTCAAATAGTATTTTCAGAATATTATGTCAGAAATCGACATTCAACATATAAACAAGCGTTTCGGAAAGGTTGAAGCCCTAAAGGACATCAATCTGACCGTAGAAGCTGGTGAAGTTTTCGGGCTGGTTGGTCCTGACGGCGCTGGCAAGTCCACATTGTTCAACATCCTCACCACCCTACTCCTGCCAGACTCAGGCTCGGCCACCATCCTCGGTATGGACATCATCAACGATTATCTCCAAATCCGTCGATCCATCGGCTATCTGCCAGGCGTCTTCTCGCTTTACCCCGACTTGTCGGTACAGGAAAACCTTGACTTTTTTGCCGCGATGTACAAAAGTTCCATCAGGGACAACATGAACATTATCAAACCGATATGGGACCAGCTACTACCTTTCAAGGATCGTCCGGCTGGAAAATTGTCAGGCGGCATGAAGCAGAAATTGGCATTATGTTGCGCCCTGATTCACAAACCCAGTCTGCTATTCCTCGATGAGCCCACCACCGGCGTCGACCCCGTGTCAAGACGTGAATTCTGGGACATTTTGAAAGACATCCAACATAAAGGCGTAACCGTCGTCGTATCAACGCCTTATATGGATGAAGCCACGCGTTGCGATCGCATCGCCCTCATTCAGAACGGAAACATTATCGAGATCAACACTCCAAACAATATCATAGCCAATTTCAAAGGACACCTTTGCACAATGCCGACCAGTGATATCTTCGGCTTGATGAAAATCATGGACCGGTTCGAGCTAAAATGCAATTACTACCCTTATGGCGAGCATTTTCACATTGTCTTTTATGATGACATAAAAAAGGCTTTGCCAGCTTTTGAACAATTTTTAGAAAAAAACGGTCGTGTCCATGGAGAAATCTCATCCATACAACCCAACATTGAAGACTGTTTCATCGAATTAATACAAATGAAATTGTAATGCAAAGTATCGTAGCCAAAGATTTGACCAAGCAGTTCGGTGATTTCACAGCCGTAAACCACATCAATTTTTCGGTTGAAAAGGGTGAAATTTTCGGTTTTTTGGGTGCAAACGGGGCTGGCAAAACCACAGCCATCAAGATGATGAGCGGGTTACTGCTTCCGACCTCAGGAGACGCCATTGTCGGCGGTTATTCCATCCGCACAGATTCGAAGCAAATCAAACGTCACATCGGCTATATGAGCCAACGTTTCTCTCTATACAATGACTTGACAATCTTTGAAAACATGCAGCTTTTCGGAACGGTCTATGGCATTCCAGCCAAAGAGCTGAAAGATCGTATTCATCAAAGTTTGAGCAAGTTAAAAATGGACGACCAGGCCAATTCGTTGGTAGCCTCCATTCCATTGGGATGGAAACAGAAATTAGCTTTTGCGACCGCCATCCTTCATCGTCCGGAAATTGTTTTCCTTGATGAGCCCACCAGTGGTGTGGACCCCATCGTCCGCCGCGAATTCTGGAAACTCATCTACCAGGCTGCCGCTTCAGGCATCACCATCTTTGTCACCACGCACTACATGGACGAAGCCGAGTACTGCCACCGCATTTCCATCATGGCGGAAGGCTCTCTGAAGCTCATCGGTACGCCGAGCGAACTGAAACAGCAAATGGGCGTCGACACCATCGATGATGTATTTGTCAAATTCGTAAAAAGATAGAATACTGATTATGAAAGAATTGCGAATGATATTACACAAAGAGATGATCCACATCATGCGGGATAAGATCACTTTGTTTTTGGTCTTGGCAATTCCAATTATGTTGGTGCTTCTCTTTGGTTTTACCATCAGTACTGAAATCAGAAACGCCAAAATCGCCATCTTTGACCAGGCCAAGGACAGCCAATCGCAGACACTGATAGATAAGATTTCCTCTTCCGGCTATTTCCAGGTGGTGGCCTACCCCGAGACAGAATCTGAAATAGACCAGGACTTCAAGGATCTGGATATCAAGTTGGCCATCATCATCCCTCCCAACTTCGAAGGCAGTCTGGAAAACGAAAAAATGGCGACGCTCCAAATCATCGATGACGTTTCAGACTTGAATGTGGCATCCATTCTCAACAATTACATTCTGGCCATCTGCCACGATTTCATCAACGAGTACAACGGACAAGGATTGGAAGACGGCTCCATTGATATAGTGACCAATATGCTATATAACCCTGAAGCAAACAGTGTCTATATGTTTGTTCCAGGTATTATTACATTGATAATGATTATCGTAACGGCTCTAATGTCATCTATTACTTTAGCTCGAGAAAAAGAGACTGGCACGATGCGAATGCTACTCATCACACCGGTGAAGAAAGTATATGTCATTGTTGGGAAGGTGATTCCCTATATGGGATTATCGCTCATCAGCACAATTATGATTATCGTCATCAGCGTATTTGTTTTCAAGATGCCCATCAACGGAAGCATTGCCCTATTACTGCTGTTGTGCATTATTTTCATGTTTACGGCGGCATCATTCGGCATGATGATTTCGGCTATCAGCAAGACACAGATTGACGCCATGATGGTGACAATGATGGGCTTGTTCCTCCCCACCGTACTGTTGTCAGGGTTTCTATTCCCACTCGACAACATGCCGATGATATTCCAGATTTTAGCAGACATTTTCCCCGCCAAATGGTTCATCATAGCCATCAAGGACGTGATGATCAAAGGCTCTGGATTCTTCGACATCTGGAAATATCTGGGTATTCTGATTTTGATGGCTATTGTGCTGATTGCGCTCAGTTTAGGAAATGTTGATAAAAGAAAATAGACAATGAGAGTCATATTGATGTTGATAAAGAAAGAATTTCTGCAGGTTTTCCGAAGCCCGCTGTTGCTGAGCATTCTCATTGTGGCTCCCATGGTGCAGTTCATTCTTTTTCCTTTCACCGCCGACTACGAAATCAAGGTGCTGGACATTGCCTTCATCGACAATGACAACTCTACCCTTTCGCACAATCTCATCAATGAATTCAGTGCCTCAAAACATTTCAGGAGCAAGGGCATCATCGATTCTAAATCATATGCCGACAAGCTGATGAAAGCCGACAAGATAGACTTCCTCGTAGAAATCCCGTTGGATTTTGAAAAGCACTTGATTTGCCAGGACGGCACGACGATAGCCATTACCGCCAATGCCATCAACACGGTGAAAGCGGGCATCGGATGCGGTTACGTGCAGACGGTCATTGGCGATTATCTGAAAGAAATTTCTGAAAACACCGGATTGACAACATTATCCAATACGGCGCAACTCTTCACCACCAACATTTACTGGTACAACGAGCAGATGAATTACAGGAACCTCATTGTTCCCGGCATTCTGGTGATTCTGGTAACGCTGATTGGCGCGTATGTTACGGCTTTGAACCTTGTAAGAGAGAAAGAAATAGGTACCATTGAGCAGATTAATGTCACACCGATCAAGAAATGGCAATTTTTGCTGGGCAAGATGATACCTTTCTGGATTTTAGGCATGGCAGAATTCATTTTAGGCTTAATTCTGATGAAAATCATCTTCGGCATCAACGTACAAGGCAGTATCCCCGCATTGCTTTGTATCACAGCCATTTATCTATTGGTGATGTTAGGTTTGGGCTTTTTCATTTCCGCAGTTTCCGAAAACCAGCTGCAAGCCATGTTCATCGTGTTCTTCCTGTTCATCGTATTTGTCTTGCTCAGCGGACTTTTCACTCCAACGGAAGGCATGCCAGAGTGGGCCGAAAAGATCAACTATTTGAATCCGATGTCATTCTACATGGAAGTCATCAAGAAGATGGTTTTGAAGGGCTGCCAGTGGGCAGACTTGAAGTATCAGACCATTGTCTTGAGTGTGATGGCGGTGATATTGAATTCAGCGGCAATGCTAAGTTACAAGGACAGTTCGAAGTAATCAAAATTAAATTTTCCCCAGCAGCAATACGTTGATGCCAACACCAGTAATAACAAAAGAACTCAACGATTTCTCATTGAGTTCTTTTGCCTTGGCGGAAAGTAAGGGAATTTCCAAAGCCAATTTTTAAAAATTAAGTTATTGATTGTCAGGGATTTAAAAATTGAAAAATGCCGTTTTTCGTCCCGTTGGAGTACCGTGACTGCGGAAAGTAACTTACTCTCCGCAAACATTTTACAGCAATTTTCACCCGTGTAATTGATGCTGTTTTTTGACATTTTTGATGTTTTTTCAATCCACATATTTATTCCTTTATTTCCCCGTTAACCCCTTTATGATTTCGTGTAAATCCTTGATTTGAGCGTCTTTTTCCTTGATTTGAGCGTCTTTTTCCTTGATTTGAG
>JAKSMI010000005.1 GCA_024400635.1 Bacteroidales bacterium
CTTTTTCCTTGATTTGAGCGTCTTTTTCCTTGATTTGAGCGTCTTTTTCCTTGATTTGAGCGTCTTTTTCCTTGATACGTTCATCTAAGATGTCTATCTGGGCTCGCAATACGTCGGGACTGTCACTGTAGTATTGGCGGTTGTCGATGTGGGAATTGTCACCAATCACATTGTTATTACCATTGATGGCATTTTCGGAATTTTTCTTTCCTTTATTGACTTTTTCGTCAGAGAAAAAGTACTCCAATAATTTAGCATTTGCTTGTGTCGGAATTGATTTTTTATTCCGATAATTAAGTATAGTCTGCTCCCTAATGCCAGTTTTTGAGGCAATGTAATAAGCTGTCAAAGGGCATTTATTTAGCATATCTAAAATTTTTTCTACCTGACTATCAGTTGTTTGCATACTTTTTACTAAAATAAATTACTTTTTATGTGTTTTTACTCAATTATTTGTGTATTTTTGCCTCGTACAAAAGTGACAATAAAACCGTACAAATATAATAATAAAATAACACAAAAAAAGTCCGCTTATTGTTTTGTCGTAAAAAATTAAAATTATGAATGCATTAACAGAAACAAGAAAGAAGTTGCTCCAAGACGGATATTGTTTTATCCGCCTTACAGAAGATGGTGGATCATTGTCAAATGAACCAAAGATAAAGATATGCGAAGATTGGGGTGTTTGGAGGACATTCAAGGTGTATCCAACAAAAGCAGCACGTGACAGAGAGGCAATAGATTTGATTAAGAATCATAAATGTCTTTGTATAGACTAAATTGTGTCAACATTTATGAAGATGAAAATAAAATAACAATACGAACAATATCCGGAGATAACACAATGGTAGAATTTTCAATAGAATAATTATGAAACTTCATTTAGTCGTAAAAGCAAAATGGTTTGACATGATCAAATCTGGTGAAAAAATGAAGAATACAGGAAACACTGTCTTCACTGGCATCAAAGAATTGAAAAGCAAATTATAGATTCAGTCGTGTTTCACCGTGGATACACCAACGTAACTCATGAGCGCGAGTGTGTACGGGTTAGGAATGGCTTAGGAAAACCGGAATGGGGTGCTCCGGAAGGGCTTGTGATCATTCTTGATTTAGGTAAAGAAATAGAACAATAAAAATAAAAATCATGCCCAACATCGTCACCTACCGATTTTTAGACTACTTCAGCCAAACACGCCGTGAAGTGAAGGCGGAAGTGTTGGAATCTGGAGAAAAGACCAGCCGTATAAAGCTGCTGGGATATGGTCCCAAAAACGCCGTTCCGGGTACCGAAATGAGAGTGCACAATAAAAGTATCAATATTAACAAAAACAAATCACAAAATCATGAATGGAAGAAATATACCTACTTCGATTAATCAGGAAATGTTTTGCCGGATGAAGGAAAAAGTAAAGAAGTTCCCCAAGTTCAGAATGGAGCTGCAACTCAAAACCGGATATTCGTTAAGCTATATCGATAAACAGCTGAACGGCGTGGCAACACCCACCTACAAGCTTATCCAGGCAATGGGCGACATTGCCAAATTGGTTGACGAACAGGATAACAACATCAAGAAAATCTTAGAACAAAACTAAAGCCATGTACAAAAACTATCCATTATTTTACATAACAGGTCCCTACAGATTGTTGATGAGGAAAATGGGATATTCAAGGACATTGCTCTATTTCGACATCTGCAAGCAAAACGCCATTGCGGCATCATCCGTCATCTGCAAGAAGATTGACGATGAAAACCCGCTGAAGATTGCCCACAGAAACCATTACAGGCACTGCTTGAAACAACGCCTTAATGCCGTTGAGAAGGCCGATTTCGTGGTGTTTACTGAGCATTACCTGCTATCGCCCGCCTGTTTGGTAGAATGGCTGTGGGCAAAGATATTGAAGAAACGCATCATATACAAATAACCTCATAACGGTGGAGCACGCTGGGAATAGGTTCATGACCATGGGTTAAAGCCTTGCACTCCTGTCGTGGGATGAAGAATGGATAAAAAGACCGAATAAGTGATACCTCCACCGTTTTTTTAAGAAAAGTCAATTATGAATGAATTTGGAAACTTCTATCAAAGCAAAATAAGCCGTCTCAGTAACCGGGCGGCGCGTAGAAATTATAAGCGGCTAATCGCCAAAAGGCTTGGAAAGTCGGTTTTTACCATCGACAACTGGATAAAGGGCGTAACCGTTCCAAACAGGCTGGAACAAAAAGCCATCAATGTTATTTTTAGAGAAAAGATATATCAAGATGAAGAACTGGATTAAATTCACGGCGGCATCGATAGCCATTGCGGCCATCGCGATATTGTCGGTGATTTCCGTTGGCGACAAAAAGATGATCAAAAGCCAGCAAGAACGCATCGAGGAACAGGGAAAGGTGATTGATTCTCTTCTTAACAGGCGAACAACCTTTATCGACTGTCACCTGGTTGTGACCGACAAATCAAAAAACATCATCTATGGCCGCTACAACAAGGGCTCCATATCCCAGCCTCAGGAACGGAAGTACATTTTGGAAATCGATTCGACCAACATCAAAATCAGATAGTATGGAAAACTTCAATGTAAATTCAGTGCTGGATTATGAGGCAACGCGACTGGTACGCCTGATTGATACGAAGAAACAGTATCTCTCAAAACTGGATCCAAAGACAATGCAGTACAAGTACCTGTTGTCTGAGGTGGAATTTTTGGAACAGGACATTTTGCCGATGATACTGTCCAAGAACCTGTTTCTAAACGAGTTCAGCAAGTGTTTTGACCTCAATATGGCCAAGGTGGCCAATTACAAGAACAATTCCATATTCAACGGCATCCTGTACTACTACCACATGAAAGACCCCCAGCCCGACCAGATTCCGGCGGCGGCCTGCTTTACCAATTACCATCCGGACAAAATCTATATGGACTTCAGATTGATACCTGACTTTTTGAATATGATAACCGTTGTGCCAATTGCTTTTTAACTATGGAAAAAAAGGAAAACAGCGAAAACAGAGAAAACCGTGAAGAATACGGACAGGAAAAGGCCAAGATAACCAAGATACAGGAATGGCTGATGAGATACTACGAGTTCAGGAACAACACCGTCACACAGCAAATTGAATACAGAAGCGTTGAAAACGACGTGTTTTCCCAGTTCAACGAGAAAATGAAGACCGACATCGTTATCAAGCTGAAGGAAATGCGCTTTTCCAAGCCGAAAGAGGACCTGGAAGACATCCTCAATTCCTCTATGATCAACGACTATAATCCCATCGTTGACTATTTCGGGAAAATCAGGTTCAAGGGCTTTGGCTATATAAGGCAGCTGTCGAAGTGTATCAAGTTGGACCAGCCCGACCAGATTATCCGTGGAAAGAAATACACTGACCTCTTTGAGGAATATCTGCACAAATGGCTGTTGGCGTGCTATCTGTGCAGCACAGGAAAGACCGTGAATGACGTGATGCTTATCCTGATCGGAGCCCAAGGCAGGTTCAAAACGTCGTTTTTGAACAATCTTTGTCCCAAGGAACTGATGGATTACAGGGTTTGCAGCCACATTAATCCGTCGCTTACCGACTACAACACCAGCAACTACCTGGCCGAAAAGTTCATGATCAATGTGGATGACCAGATGGAGACTATATTTGGCAAGGACTATAACTGTATGAAAGCGATAGTTTCGGCCCCCGACATCACCAACCGCAAACTGTACAAGGCCACCCACCAGCGACGGAGACGAATAGCCAACTTTTGCGGTTCGGTGAACGAAAGCCGATTTTTGCGTGACAGCAACAACCGGCGTTATCTTTGCTTTGCCATCACCGACATATCGAGAGACTATACAGAGGTGGATATTGACGGACTGTGGGCGGAAGTGAAGTATGAGGCCGAACAACTCAAGTCGAACTACATTTTCGGCCGTGAAGACTACATCACCATCGACTGTATGAATGCCAACTTCGAGGCACCCACCGAGGAAGCCGAAACGCTCCAGGCCGTTTTTATGCCAGTTGTAGATAAGCCGTTGGAAGACAGGGACGTGTATTATGTTTCATTCACCGAGATGATAGGGATATTAAAGCTTTATTCCTCCAACAACTATCTGAAATCGTACAACCTGCAGACGGCCATGCGAAAATACGGCTACACGGTGAAGTCGTACAAGAAATCAAGATTCAACAACCAGCCGCGCAACCTGTATGCGGTGCAACTCATCAATCCAAAGCTGGAATGGCTGAGAAACAAGATGGATGAACTGTATATATGATAAAAGCGTATGGACTGCTTCAACTACGAGGCACTTGGACTGGATATTGAGAATGAGTATAACGATTTTAAGAATTTTAATTATGAAAGAAAAACCTATTTTAGATGCCTGTTGTGGTTCAAGGATGTTTTGGTTCGACAAGAACAATCCTTTAGTTGACTTCATGGATATCAGAGATGAAGATTGTGTATTGAGCGATGGTCAGATATGTATGGTGCATCCAAATATAATTGGAGACTTCTGCAATATGCCATTTGGAGATAAAACCTACAAAATGGTAGTATTTGATCCTCCGCATTTGGTTTGGGAAGGGAAAACGTGCAACCTATACAAGAGATATGGTAAGTTGGACGATTGGAGGCAACAAATTCGCTTGGGAATAAACGAGTGCATGCGAGTATTGGATGACTTTGGAGTACTGATCTTTAAATGGAGTGAATCACAAATTAAATTATCCTCAATTCTGAAGATAATAGACTACCAACCATTATTTGGGCATCGAAGAGGACCAACAATATGGTTGGCGTTTATGAAATTACCACAATAACGATTTGGAAGAGTTTTAGTTATGGGAGCAAGATGGATGAACTGTATAAGTGAAAAAGCCTGAGAAAAAAGCGTCGGTTTCTGGAGGGTGGCCATTTGGCCATCCTCCTTTTTTTTTTGAGGTAGTTGGCAAAAAGACAAAAAGTTCTAACTACCGCCAACTACCCAAAAAAAGACTTTTTGCAAATATCTTTTTTTCTAAAAACTACCTAACTACCTAACTACTATTTTACATTATATTTATTTTTAAATAGTTATGATTTTTATTTGGGTCGTTTGGTAGTTAGGGTAGTTAGCAGTGACATTTTTTTTGTTATTGAAAATTTAAAATTTTGGCTTGGTAGTTAGGTAGTTGGTAGTTTTCGCACAAAACAACTTTTTTACACTTTTACACTTTTCAGGTAATTTTTTTTCTACCGCTGGTTATTTTTGGTATGGCATCGGAAAACAAATCCGGCATTATGGTAGATAAACCGCTTAAACCAGTTTTCAGGCATATAAATATGATAAACTTTTAATGGTTGACGATATATAAATAAAATATACCGGTATAAAAATTGACTATACCGGTAAATTCAAAAAAAATCGTATATTTAAGAAGCTAACAATCAGAACGTTAAAATATAACGCTTATAGCTGAAAAAATAATATTTGCATTATAAATTGCTGAATTGCAACTATTTATGACTAAAATTAAAAAACAACCGTTGATGTTCAAAATTTGCGTAAAAAACTCCGAAAATTCCGAAAAATGAAAAAAGGTGAAACAATGACAATGGAAAAGAAACAACCAAATAAATATCATAAAGTTGGTCGTATCAATATGACCATTTCAAAAAAAGCCCATATTAAATGTGCTGATATTTTAATTGATGACAACCATTTGAAACACATTCAGAAAAAACACAACATCGAGTTGTCAACTTTGGGAATGTCGAGCCTTGATTTTGTGTCCTTAATAGTTGGTAAATTTAATGAAATTAGAGAAGCCCCTGATTATGCGTATAATTTAGTATTGGCAAATTATAATGAAAAATTCTTTGTTGCCGTAATATCAATGAATTATAATGACAATGGTTTTTGGGAAATAAAAACGGCTTTGCCTATTCGGAAAGCCGTTGTTTTATCTCGTAAACTGATATGGAAAAGGGAGCGAACCCCTTTAAGGTAATTACCTTGTAACTTCTGCCGATGGCACTACGCTTTTACTCCATCAGTTACACCGCAAAAATACAAAAATTATAATATATAACATATAAACATAAAAAATTTTTTATCATGCCAGAAGAAACAGAAAAAACAGCAACCAATGGACGCGTATTGAGCTTGAAAGTCACGTCGAAAACTTACGATGAGTTCCAGCAACTGAGAACCGAAGGACAATATCCCACAGCACAACTTTTCATGCAAGAATTGCTTGAAAGATATTCTGATCCCATTGTCGCCAATAAAAACAACGACGAATTAAAAGCCAAGCTGGAGGAATTGCAGGCCGAAAACGAAAAGCTCAAAGAAGCGAATATCGACCTGGCCAAGCGGATGGACGATGCCGGGCAGCTCAACCAGCAGGAAATCGAAAGGCTGAAGGCCGACATCACCAACTATCAGCAAAGCGAGGAACACGACCGTATGGAAAAGGAGCAAACCTCCAAAAGCCATATCCTGGTACCCATTTCACCATTGGAAAGAAAATGTCTGGAATATCTCACGGAACGCGAACGAAAGAACCGCCGCCGCACCGACATCACGCCGCCCGTGTTCTTTATGTATGTGCTTTCCGAAATGCTGATCAAGGGCAATAAGTTTTCAATCAATTGCGTGCCCGATTCCGTTATCGCCAAATTTGAAAAGGAACTGAAAGATGAAGAATAAAAACCATCTATTATGAACAATTTGAAAGTAGGCGATTTTGGCATTATTTATCCACAATTCAAGGGGAAACCTAAACAGGCCATAAAGCACCTGATGAAAGTTAAGGGTGGAGAATGCACCAACTCCTTATACAGAAAAGATATTGGTTACATCGATATTGTGTGGGGTGAAAATGATCCAAAGACAAACAAGGGTTTTGGACTAAAGCACATTATTGAAAAACATGGTGAATCGATTAAGAAATTAGGGTTTTCAATTGAGGATTTTATCCCAATTGTTATTCAATATGCGGATTTGTCAACAAAGAAAATTCTTAGAAATAGGATTGTTATGGAAAATACAAATTGTAGAGTTGTTGTTAAAACGACTTGGAATAATAAAAAGAAAGTTTTTCTATTAACCGCATTTGATATACGAAAAAAGCCAGACTAAGTCTGGCCATATCTTGAAATCATCAGTAGGACTGACATTGATGATTTTACGATAAAGATACTCCCTTTATCAACACTGCAAAAATACAAAAAAAAACAATACAAATCATTAATGAAAGAAAATTTCATAAGGAACTGAAAGATGAAGATGAATAAGCCAACAGCAAACCTACTTGTTAAGACATTTGCACCGACAATCAAAAAGATTGCCGAAGGTGGAAAGATTGACGGTTTCTTCCAGGCCATCAAGAAGGAACGGTCGGAAGGCCTGTACCTGATGGAGGGTGAAACGGTCGAAATCATGATCACCACCGAAGAGGACGGAAAAGAATACGTTTCACTGGTTATTCTTTACGACGGCCAGACCATACAGAAAGTTCTTACGCAAATTCCACTTTCGGAAATGGTTATTCAGATACTATCAAAAATTTAAAGTTATGGGATTAGGACTAAAACACGATAAGGACCAGTTCGACGACTTCTTGGATTCTCTGAAGCAGCCGCGCCAGGTTATGGATGCCAATGCAATGGATGTTCCACCGGTTGACGAACTTCCAATGGAAAAACCCGATTTGGACGATTTGGACGATTTGGGCGATGAACTGGAAAGCCCACAGGAACAAAAGCAGCGTTACAGCTTGTCGATGATACCGGCGGAAACGCTGGTGAATTGCGTTGACATCGCGTTCACACAGGTAAACAGCATGATTGCCAAGCAGAAAATGGAGGGCGCGAGCCGCGACGAAAAGGAAAGCCTCATACAGGCGGCGGCCAACTACATGAAGGAAAAGGACATCGACATTTCGCCCGGCTCCATGCTGGTGGTGATGGTACTGGTTATCTATGCCCCGAAAGTATGGCAGGCCGTGGAACTGAGAAAGGCCAACGAGGAAAACGAAAAACTCAAACTCCAGCTTGAGGCGCAAAAAAAGAAAATTAAGGCATTGGAAAACAAAACGGATGACGATGAACGAGAATAACCGATATGCGATAAGCTCCATCCTTTGCGGTATCAACGGCACGGGCAAAACCACGTTGCTGAAAAAGATACTGGACAACATGATTGAAAACGGGAACCGCGTGCTGATTGTCACCCCCGACCCGATAGAGTGGGACAATGCCGCTCCGATTCGGATTTGGAGCGAGTTGGAAACCTTTTCAGGCATTCGCCGCCTGGTGTATTCGCCCGGCGTGATGGAACGCATACAGCAGCACTACAGCAACGGCGTTCTGGTCCTGGACGACTGCCGCGTATATATACGGGCACAGTCCAACGACTTCATGCAGTGGCTGCAGATCCGCCGCCGACAGGCGGGTATCGACCTGTTTTCTGTTTTTCACGGCCTCACACAGGTGCCGCCGGTCTATTTCACCTTTGCCACCAACCTTATCCTGTTCTATACCAAGGACAATATCAAGCGGCGCGGCGACTATGTGGATGATTCAGACTTCGCATTGATCCAGGACGCGAAAAAGCGTATTGAAAAGCACATATCGTCTAATCCGTATTATTATGAAATAATAAAACTCGATAAAAGGTTATAATATGGATAGCATAACGTCAAAGCCACGAACCCTGAAGGAATTGGCCAATTATTACCAGGTTAGCCCCAAAACGTTCAAAAACTGGTTGGATTGCAAGACACTGAACGGCATAAAGCCCGAAAGCGGCTACTACTATTCCATTGCCCAGGTGAAACTTATCGTTGACCATCTGGGAAGTAATGATTAAAAAAACTTAATATTCATATAAAAAAATGAATATGTAAGAAATAATTACTATTTTTGCCGTGTTAACATTTAAATTCTCGACTTATGAAAAAATTATTTTGCTTAATGCTGATGGCTGTAGCAACAGTCCTTTTTGTTTCTTGCAACAAAATAACCGAAAACAAATTACTTGGCAGATGGAATGTGGTATCATGGCAAGAACGTTTTATTTCAGATAATTCTACAGATGAAATTGCTGATTTAATTGATCAACTGATTTTTTATGACAATGGCCAGTGGAAAATGACTGGTATTGATTATATTGATGACCCTACTGCATATGAGTCTGGTAAATGGTATTTAGATAATGATAAATTGCATTTTTATGATGAAGTATGGGATGTTGAATTTTTATCAAAGAAAGAAATAAAATTGCATTGTGTTGGTCGTGCTTGGTTTGAAGGATTTGAAGAAACTATCCGACTAAGGAAAGCCAATTAACATAGAAACTATATTACCCCAAGAAGGCGACCAATTACGGCCGCCTTTTTTTGTGCCAAAATAATAAAAAATTGTGGGCAAATGTGGGCAATTGTAGGTAATTGTAGGCAATTGTGAGTAAATGTGGGCAAATGTGGGAACCCGTTAAAATCCATCATTATACTTTTGCCGCTGTTTTTCACAAAACAAAAAAACATCATACTACAAACTTATATTAAATTAATCAGTGTTGGGCAACCTCTGGCCGATGGGAACCGATGGCCATGAACAAAGATAATAGAGGTCCCAACTTAAGACAACAACATTAAAAACAATATAAAATGAAAAAATTTATCACAGACAACATCCACATTTTAGTAATCGTGGCATTGGTGGCAGCAGGTTATGCCATTTATCGCATCACCAAAAAGGACAAAAACGAAAATTCAGAAACCACAACCACAACCGCAGCCGCTGAATAGTATTAACCCATGAAAAAAGAAACAGTAATGAAAAATTCACAAAGACGCTTAACCAACCGCTTTGGCGGAAATGCTGAAAACATCAACATTGAGTATGCAGACAAGAATATTGCCGAAGGCATCGCCAACCACATGACAATCATTGTCAAGAACAACCACTCGACAAACGCATTGCCATTCGCAATCATACCAGCCAACTTTGACACATTGAGAGCTAAGGTCACTTCATCAGAATCTTCTGTAGCCGTTGACCTGGAAGAAAACAATTGTGCCGAAATGCAGAAAGCCGGATTCAACATCAGCGGCGTTGCTCACGACGGAAGCTATTCAGACTCCGCTAAAGGCATTAACTATGCAGTTGAAAGTGCTGATCCAGCCAGAACCATCAAGAACTTCCTCCGTTACATCAAATTGAACCCAAGCAAGTTGAAATCAATGGAAATCGTGGCAGCCAACGCCAACGCATTCGACACCAACATGCAGTTGACTTACGTTAACCCATTCTTCAAGAATGCAATGCAAAACATCGACCTTTCAACTTTCTACTCACTGTATCAGGAAGCCACAGACCGTGTAAGAATCGACTTTGCCAACAACAACGTCGAGTTGAACGACCTCTCTTTGTTGACCGCCGTTATTCCGGCCAACACGACGATGAAATTCATCTTACGCTTTGCATAACAGACAGACCCCGACCAGGAATAATCGATTTGAATTTAAGTGGTATGCCCCGCCCAGTTGGGCGAGGCATATTTTTTTAACGAAAAAGACATGGACCAGAAACTTACATTGAAAATAAATAGGGCTGACGGGTATAATGGATCCGAGTTTTGGGCTGATGGCAAATGGTGGACGGGAATTGGAGACACTTTGTCCGGTATTTTGAGCGGTACCGCATCAATTATCCAGGCAAAAAACGGCACCTATCCGGACAACGCATCGACGGCTTACATACAAGGATCTTACGATAATCAATCCAATACGACCAAGTATCTGATTTTTGGCGGTGCTGGATTGATCCTACTCATCTTGATTGTACTATTAGTTTCAAGAAAATAATGAAATTCATAGACACCGACAAAAACGACTTGCAAAACTGCCCGGCTGCCGTTGATATGGAAACGGGTGATGTTTACATCAACCGTGACGTTTGGGACGACTACACCGAAAGCGAAAAGCAATTCATCATCCAGCACGAAATCGGACATTATGAACAACAAACCGACAGCGAAACACTATCAGACCAATACGCCCTCAAGCAAAATTTCGGAAAGGTCAAGAAAAGTCTGAAGTCATCATTTACGGCCCTCGACAAGGCAGGCGTGAAAGATGATGAACGGTACACCGAACTTTACAGGGAAGCGTTGGCAATAGACGCTGAAAACGGAAACCCGGTTGCAGCCATAGAATTAAACAACATTAAATCAGTTAACAAACCAAAAAATCAAGAAAAAATGAAAAACAGACCAACGCAAATCACCTACATCACAGGTAATACCCCGAAAAACAAACAAAGAGTTACCAGAAGAAACTTTTGTAGAGCTGACGGCAATTCAACGGGATCATCAAATTCACAGTCACACAGCCACAAGCAAAACGGCATTGTTGTTTCCGACCACTACTTCAGCTACACCAACATCCTTTTGTTTGCCATCGCATTGATCCTGATTATCAAATTGAAGAAATAATGAAAGCGGCTTTAAAACCCCCATACTTTGTCTACAGGGGAGCATATAAGGGTAGGGAAACCGCAGCTGAAAAGCGCAATTGCTTCAATCCGAAAAGACGATGCTTTTTCACGTCCTCTTCAGATTATAACAATATAGCATCCGCATCAAAAGTAAAAATATCAAGTGACGTGATTCTTATTTATCACAAAAACCCTGGTTCGCTGAAAGCGTCAATTGATGCCAACGTTGGTGAAATATTCACAGAGTTTGGTTATTATGACAGATCCTGGCAAACTGATAAGTGGCTAAAACTGGAATCTCCAGGCAAAAATGGTAATACAGGTGGAGCCCACACATATACAGCCGGAGCGGCACAGATGCAGACAGATATTATGAAAATAGTCAATGGCGGGAAAATCACAAAATATTACATTGATAGCGATGGTGAAATTATCGGTGTAACAGAAAAAGGGCTATTGGTTCGTTTGGATGCAGTTGATAGAGATGTTAAAAAAACGAAAGATCCAGCCTCGGCCGGCGTTAACGAGGAAACAGGTCAATTTATCCCTCCAGACACAAGTTCGGAAGACAATACCAATTCCACAAAAAAATACCTCCTCATCGGCATTGCCATTGTAGCTCTTATTGCTGTATTCATCATCCTGAAAAAGAAAAAAATCATCAATCTATAACCCATGGCAAAGAAAAAAGACGCAATCGACAAACTGGTTGACGACCCCAAGAAAATACTCATCATCGTTATCATCATCGTGATACTGGTGGTGCTGGTGTGGGTGTTCTGGGGAAAGCTTAAAACGCTTTTTTCTGAAATCAGCAACAAATACCAGCAAAATTCGGAACTCAACAACTACATATCCACAACCGGAGAGCAGGTCACATTGTCGGATTCCGACCTTAGACAGCTGGCCAACAAGCTCTATACCGCATTTTACGGCGGACTTTTCGGATGGGGCACGGACGAAGATGCGGTTTATGACGTGTTCAACCGCATAAACAACGGTGCGGACCTACACAAGCTCATATCCGTATATGGAACCCGTGAAAACCTCACACTTGACCAGGCAATGGTTAACGAGCTCAACAACAGCGAATTAAAGAAAGTCAACACGATTTTAGCCAACAAAGGCATTAACTATCAATTCTAACATTATGAACAACAACGACCAACCATCATCATTATGGGACGTGATCAGCGGCAACGAAAGTCTGAAGCTGTCAATCTCACTCGACATTACAACCATTGTTTACATCGCATTAGGCGTGTTCGTGGTTGGAATAGCATTAATCGCAATCAGCAAATCATGGCCCAAAAGATAACACCATGAAACCATCCGAATACCTAAAGAAATATGCCGGTTACTTTGTCGTGGCCTGTGAAGACACCAAGCTGTTTCCGTCCGTCAAGATCGCCCAGGCGGCATTGGAAACCGGGTGGGGAAACCACATTGTGGGCAATAACCTGTACGGCATCAAGGCCACCGGGCAGCAAACGCCCTATTGGCACGGTGATTTCGTCACCGCCGGAACAACGGAGTACGCCAACGGAAGCTACAACCCGCAAAGCTCCAACTTCAGGGCATACGACAGCATCACCGACAGCATCCGTGACCACAGCCACCTTATCAACACACTGAGCCGCTACAAACCAGTACTGGAAGCCGCCACGCCGGAAGAACAGGCACGGGCGTTGCAGAATGCCGGTTACGCCACCGACCCAAACTATGCCAGCAAGCTCATCAGCATAATCAACAGCAACAACCTCAAGCAGTACGACCAAAAAAAAAAGCAATGAAATACTTTGAAATAGCCGCCGCAGTCTTAACACTTATACTTTGCGTCTGGACAATTTACAAGAACCTCAAATACAGTTAACATGGGAACCATTAAGGAAAACCCGTATTTTGGCACATATCAGCAGTTGGAAATCCCGCACAAAAGGATTGTCCCATCCCCAAGGTTTGAAAACCTCACCCCAGGTGAAAACGTTGACTTTGAAGAAGTGAGCAACGGAGTCCAGCAGATCAACGCCACAGGTGGTGGGGAGGGCGGGCTGCAAGTCATAACGTCAAAGGAAGAACCCCAAGAAATGAAAGCCGGTGACTACTGGTTTCATGATAATTCACAATCATTATAAACTCAAAAAAATTTTTTTATTATGGCAACAAAAAAAATTACAATGAAGCAGAAAACGTCGCAAGGTTACGACATTCTGCATCCAGCAACCACCATTGAACAGGTTAGCGGTCTTCAATCCGCGCTTGACGAAAAACTATATAAAAGTTTTTCAGAAAATTATTCGCAAAAATCCACAATTGTTGACAATGACCTATTAGCAATCAACAATTCAGAGGATTCTAACAAAGCGTCGTACATCAAAGCATCCCAACTCAAATCATTTGTACAGGATCCACACAACAAGGGCTACTATGCCACAGTGGACGCTCTGAAAGCCGCTTATCCGACGGCAACGGCTGGAGACTTCGCCATCGTTGGTGAAACCGACACCATCTGGGTATGGAATGACGAATCTGATAAAAGCGGATGGGTAAACACCGATACCCACGGTGAAGTTACCTCTGTCAACGGCCAGACAGGAGCCGTGACAGTCCCAACCCCCGGCAACCTCACTTGTGGCGATCAGGCCGCTGAAAGCATGGCAGGCAACATCACCCTTGCAAAGGTGGCCAAGACCGGAAGCTACAATGACTTGACCGACAAACCGGCAATCCAGAAAATCGTTGTGGCAGCATCCGAACCCTCATCAATGAATGTTGGAGATTTCTGGTACGAGGAAATCAACAGCTAAAAGCCAATCCCCGTATGGAAATACTAAACACCATACTTTCACACGTTCTGACCGGGGGGATTACCTCCGGTCTGAGCGTGTTGTTTTGCCTTAAGTTCGCCCGGCGGAAAGAGGCGGCAAGCGCAAAGGACATGGAGGAACAGGCCGAATCAAAGTCGATCCAGAACGAAAAGGAGTGGATAGCGTTTTACGACATCCTCATCAGCGACCTGACCAAGCGGCTTGAAAACATGATGACCAAACTGACAGAGGCGGAAAGACGCAACAACGAGCTCCAGGCCATCAACACGAAATTAGACAAGAAGTTCAACGAACTGGAAGCCAAATACGTCGAACTTGAAAGAAAGTATAACGAACTTAAAAGAATGTAACCATGAAGTTAATTTCGGCAAAGCAAAAAAACACAAAATCAAATCCACCTGAACGCATCAATTTCAGCAATGAAATCGAGGTTATAGGTCTTTCGGCAAATATGACATTTAGACTGTCTGATTTCCGCTCGGACATTATATATTTTTACCGAAAAGGCGGAAAATCTAATATAACAATTCGTATTCAATGCGACAGACCATTAAGAAAATATACTTTTGTCGCATTGAATGATAGTAATTCAATAAACATTGAGTTTGAGTTTTATGCTGCCGATGGAGATTATATTGAAAAATATTCCAATGAAACTGACTCGATTATCAAGGCCGGAACCAGCGGGGTAATTGATTTATACCAGACAAAAGAAAAAGAAATCCATTTGGTGAAGCACACATTAAGTTATATTTAAAAATGACAAAGAAAAGCAAAACCATCATCATATCCGTGTCTTTTGTGTTGGTTGCAATTGTTGTGGCCATCGTCATCATTGCCAACCGTAAATTCAAGAAATACGAATTGACGGAGGAGGGCAAAAGCCACATTAACATCTACACGTTGGACGATGCCAATAGAGAGGTCGATGTGTCATACGCCACCGGAGCGCAAACAGTGATGGTTGACCCGTCACGCCAACGGAAGGTGTTTGCGTACAACTACCACAATGGGGTTGACGGCAACTGGACGATGATACCCATAAAGAAACTGTGGTATGCTGACGGCACTGTCACCAAATACAATCAAAAGACCGATTACATCATCACCGACTATGTTCAACTGTAAAAAATAAAGGAAACATTATGAAACTGAAAAAGCCCATTGCAAAACAGGAAACAAAGACATTGACAAAGAGTAAATTCATTGTCGATAAGAAAAGAAAGAAAGTAAAGAAAACAGCAAAGAGAAAAAAATGAAACGTAAAATCGTTGACACGAACATCGACATAATGGAAGGCGGGAGAGCCAACCGTTATTGGTATGCGAAATCTCCAAAACCCAACAATTGGAGTGGGGGTGGAAATTACGAGGTTGATTTGCAGCTTATCCTGAAAAGTTATAAAATCAAGGGCTTTGAATTTGGAAACTGGCTGAACAATAACGACAGATACGACAGAGTGTTGGCTTGTAGTTCTGCCTTAGCTCATCTTTCCGGCATCATAGGAAGTAAGAATATCGGCATGGACTATCTTGTCGGTATCGCATTTGGCGCACGTGGAAAGTCTAAGGCGTTGGCCCATTACGAACCAAGTTACAACATGATCAACATTACCAAGGAAAAGGGAATTGGCACAATGGCCCACGAATACGGCCATGCTTTGGACTACAATATCGGGTGTTTTGTTGACCAGAATAAAAAGCACGCCTTTTTGTCAGGTGGTAGGATTACCATCAATAGAAAATGTTCATCAGCCCAAAACAGATTAAAAGACAATGTGGGAGAAATAAGGAGTCTGATGGAAAATCTGTTGATGAAGGCCTCCGACACCGACAGCTTTAAAAAAATGTCACCCGGATTATGCGGTTATTGGACACAGCGCACCGAAACCTTTGCGAGGGCTTTTGAACAATACGTATGCTACATTCTTAAATGTAACGGTATCCGTGATAAATTCCTAACCAACAGCTGGTCATTCTATACCACGATGGAACACTACTGGACAGAGAATGATTTTTTTAGTTTTTTGCCGGAAATGACATCGTTAATTCATGCAATATCCAAGAAAATGAACGTGAAGGCACACACGGTAACTGGAAAAGGAAAAATCGCGGCAAAGAAATAGAAATAATTTATATAACAAAACATCCTTCATTATGACAAAAACTAAAAGAAGCTCAGACAAAAGCCTTGCTAAAAAGAAAACAGTAAAATATGCACTTTATGGGATGAAGATCGTTAGTAAGCGGCTTTTTAACAATACGACCTTAAAAACTTTAAATTCAGGATCTGTAAGAGTTTCAAGCAACGCCGAACTTATCAAACTTCTTAGCGACAAATACGGAATAACGGAACTTGGTGGTCTTCATTATGACGGCAGATGCGGAATTTATACCATATATAAAACCAAAACTGACAAAGAAGGCAGGTATTTAACCCTTCACATTTGGAAACAATAAAACACGTTTAATCTCCGTTTACTATATCGGCAAAATTCATCAACAAAAATATTGGAGGCTATCTCAGCCAATCACCGGATCCAAACTGGGACGAACTATTTAACGCGTAACAAAAAAACAAACATTATGACAGCATCACAAAACAAAACATTATTAATAGCCATTGGCGTTATCTTTGTAATTGCTTTGATTGTTTTTGTGCTATATTACGCACACGAAAAGGAAGAGGCCGAGTATGAACGCTTAATTGCTGAAAAAGAAAACAGTGGCAAAAATAACTCCCGTGGCGGTTTTTGGGGCTTTATTAGTTCAATTATAGCCGCTTGTGCATAAATTAATAATCATTAAAAGCAAACATTATGACGGCATCACAAATGAGAACAGTAACAATATTAATCGCGGTTGTATTCGTATTCGCTTTGATAGCTTTAATATTATATTTTTCACACGAAAAGAAAGAAAATGAGTACGAACGCATACTTGCTGGATTGTAAAAATAAATCTATGAAAAAGCTGAACTGGTATTACGCCATCGATGTATTAGCGGTGTTGTTTTTTGTATTACTGTTTGTGTTCTTTCATTATAGAAATCAAAAAGTAATAGCATTATTGGCTGCTGATATGGGATTAATGGGGTTGTTTTTATTCCTTGAGTATTTCCCAAAGAATCCACTCATTCCAAGCAAGGTGACAAACAATATGGATGAACCTATATTGGCAAAGCCTGAAACGGGAAACACTCCCGTACAAATCGCCCCACACGCTGAAATGTACGGCGTGGATGGTATCAAGGTTAACGGGAAAGTCTTTAAGCTTTGCAGCGGAACACACGTTGAAGTGAAGGGGAACGGTGAAATTGTCACCAAGGCATCATCCGCTAAAATCATAAATAAATACCAGGGTGGATATTTATCACAATCGCCTGATCCAAACTGGGACGAACTTTTTAACGCGTAAAAATCAAACATCATGAAAAAAGACATTATTACTATTATTGTCGTCGTTGCCATCGTGGCAGTTTTGGCACTGGTTATCATAGCCATCCGAAAGCGACAACAGCAAATAGAAGAAAGCCAGCCAACAATAATGGACAGCATCACATCCATATTTGGCAGCATAGCCGACTCCATCAGCGGCATTGCGGGCAAAAAACAAACGAGCATCACCAATGCAATAACTCCACAAACAAACACAAATTACGGATTGACAGATGAACAAACGGACTACTGGATCGACTACATCGATAATTACGACTATGAACAATGGGATTAATAAATAGTTGTTATTGATTTGGAGTGTTGGCCCGCCAAGGCGGGCCAATTCTTTTTAAAAGTCTATATTGGTTTCCTCCATTATACGTTTTGCGTTGGAACGGTGCGTGTATTTTTCTGTCATCTCCAGCGAGTGGTGGTCGGCCAATTCCTTTACGAATTTTGCAGGAACGCCTTTTTCAAGCATTTCAGTAATGCCGCTATCCTTTAGCGAATAAAACTGATATTCCTTTGGAAATTTCAAATCGTCACGCATTATAGACCAGGTTCTGCCTGAATCACGTGAACACAACATTTTTGATCCAGGAACATAACCGGAAGAAAACGCAAAAAGGCGTTGATTTTTGTTTGAAAACTGTTTGAAATACTCGATCAAGTCCTTAGGCAATGCCACCTCTCTTTGATGGTGGTTTTTGGCCACATCGGCACGGATGGTGATGATGCCGTTGTCAACATTTATATCCGAAAGCCGCAACATCAACATTTCCTTTGGGCGTATCAGGCACTGGAAACATAAGCGCATCATTACGACATATCCGTGTAGATTATGCCGTTCAAAATAATCCACAATTGCTTTGCGGTCATCGGATGAAATGGTCATGCGCCTTTTTTCATCAACCCTTTTGTGCTTTATGCCATCAAAAGGATTTTTTGCACACCAACCACGCTCAGTGAAATAGGCAAAGAGTGTGAAGAAGAACGAGAGATAGTTGTTGTAAGATTTGTTGGATACACCTTTGTTTTCCATGCTTTCCAATAATCGAGTGGCGTGGATTTTGTCGAAAGAAAAACAGTATTCATCACTCATACGAGTTGAACGACACCACTCCAGGAATATTTTACCGTATGACTTATAGCACCTGAAACTGTCAGGTCTTATTGATTTAGATTTGTCATCAAGGAATAAAGCAACCGCATCAGACAGTTTTTTTGAGTTGGCGTTGGATTCTTCGATAAACGGATTCCAACCGTCGTAAAGTTTTACGTTTACTTCAAATGCCAGTCGCAACGCATACCTTTTTCTTTCCCTTGCATTGGCTATGTGGTTAAGCTTGATTTTTTTTCTTACCATCTTGTTTGTGAATGGATTAACCACGTAATAACCCACGTAAGAATCTTTCCCGGGGAAATATTGTGCGGGTCTAAACTTAACCAAAAAATCAGACATATTTTTTTATCCTTTCTATGTTTTTGGCATTTGAAAGGATGGTGAAACACTGTCCCGGTACTGTCCCGGCTGTCTTTAAAAAATGCCGTAAAACACTAATTGTCAGAGTTTTACGGCATTTTGGCGGAAAGTAAGGGATTCGAACCCCTGGACCCCCGGAGGGGTCAACAGATTTCGAGTCTGCCCCATTCGACCACTCTGGCAACTTTCCGTCGGCAAAAATACGATTTTTTTCGATATATCTAAGTGTTTTTTTAGGATTTTTTCGCTACAACCTTGCGACTTGCTGCCCTCTTCGCAAATCAACTGCCGAAAATCAAAAGAACAAATTTCCGAAAAGGATGTGGAAATTTCATGCATAGCCATACTACAATTTTTATACTTCGTTAATTATCAATATTTTATAATAACAAAAAAAAGCGTGGCTTGAAAGATATTTTTTGTATTTTTGCAATCTCAATACGGCGATTGTAGCTCAGTTGGTTAGAGTACCGGATTGTGGTTCCGAGGGTCGTCGGTTCGAATCCGACCAGTCGCCCAAAAATCAGCAAATTAAAATTTGCTGATTTTTTTTATTTATCTACTCTTCATCAACCACCACATTTTCATTGGCAAGTCTCGCCTCCTCAAACTTTTCCTTCATGGTTGGATTATTTCGGGTCAGCTTCTTAATCGTCAATGCCTCGGCCTTTTCGTTGGCAATTCGGAGGTTGTTTTCACTGCCGACCAACGCTTCCTTGATTTTTTGCAAGTGATCTATCGACTTGTCAATTTCTTCAATTGCCTTTTTGAATTTTTCACTTGCCAGACGATAATTTCTGCCAAATTTATCCTGAAAATCAAGCAATTGATTTTCAAAATTCGTCACATCCACCGATTGGCTTTGGGCAATTGCCAACTGTTGCTTATAAGCCAGACTTTTCTTCGATGTTTGAACCAACAACGAAATCATCGGCAAAAAGAACTGTGGACGAACAACATACATTTTATCGTACTTGTAAGAAACATCAACAATACCTCCATTATACAGTTCGCTTTCGGGTTCAAGCATGGAAACCAAAACGGCAAATTCGCAGTTTTTTGCTTTGCGGTCTGCATCCAATTTCTTGAAAAAGTCATCGTTTTTATGTTTTTTGGCCGTATCGTCCGCCTCATTTTTCATTTCAAACATAATGGACACATACTCCGTTCCATCGTCTGCATAATCCCTAAAAATAAAATCGCCCTTACTGCCTTCAGAAGCATCATTATCCTTTTCAAAATAAGCATGGGGAAGCAACTGACGGAAATTCTGATTATACAGCGTCTCACAATGAATTTCCAAGGTCTCGCCTATCATCTTCGTCGACATTTTGAGCTTCAATTCTTTATAGTAGTCAATCTGTTCCTGTTTCACACGAAGTTCTTCTGCGAAGCGTTGGCGAAGGGCAGCTTCATTATTCAAAGCCTGCTGAGCTTTCAATTCGGCTGCATTTTTTAGTTTTGATATTTCTAATTCTTTGGCACTCAATGCATTTTCCGCATTTTTTTGAGCCTGCATGACTGCGATTTTAATATCGCTATCCTTTTGTCCTATCAAGCCATTCAAATTGGCAATTTGCTTTTCTTTTTCAGCCACAGCCAATTGAACGGCACTGTTTTTCTCGCTTTCTTTGTTCACCAAAGCCTGCTTCAATCGTAGGATTTCCTGATCCTTTTCACTCAACTTTTGATTTTGTGCCGACAATTTATTCTGAAAGTCTTTTTCTGATTCTGATTTTGACAAAGCCTGTTCCGCCTTCATCCGTTGATGCAGTTCTGACAAACGGCGATCCAATTCAGCATCAAATTCAACTGTTTTCACCTGATTTAAGATTGAAGCATAACTGGCATCATCAACCTTGAATGGCTTTCCGCAATTAGGACAAATCAATTCTTTCATAATCATCAAAACTATATTTTCCAAAGAATATTTTTCTCATTAAAATTATTTTCCAGCCGCCTGCGCTGCCGCTTGAGCGGCCAAAGCCTCATCTATCTGGCGTACAAAATTCAGATAATAAGCAGAGGAGTCAGGACTTCCCAACTCTTTGAACAACAAACCTTTCTCGCGATACGCCTCCAAGAAGTTGGATTGGTATTGAATACAAGAGTTCATCATCTGCAATGCCTTGGCATAGTCCCTGCGATTCTTTTCCACCAGCCCTTTGTAAAAATAGATTTCGCCATTATATGGGAATAGGGAAAGGGCTTTGTCCAGCACCTTTTCGCCCTCATTCCAGCGGTCAGTCAGCAACAGCACTTTGCTCTTCAAGACATACCCCGACGAGGAATAAGGATCCATCGCTATCGCCTTGTCATAATAGTAAATGGCTGAATCCGGCTTGCCGATATTGAAATAATTCAAGCCTAGAAAAGTAATCGCATCCACACGTTTGGGATCAATTTCCAAACATTTATGATAATAATAAAATGATGAATCATACATTGCCAAGGTGCCATAAGTACTTCCCAAATTAAAATAGCCATCAGCCAACAAAGGATCATACAAGACGGCCTCTTTATAATAATGTTTGGCTTTCATCATATCACCACGTTCAAAATATATTTTAGCCAGATTACTGTTGCAAGTTGCCTTGCTTGGTACGTATTGCAAACTTTTCAAGAAATAATACTCAGCCGTATCACGATAAGTCATATTATTGATTTTCACACCATACTGGTCGTAAAGCACACCCAGTTGTTCATAACAATCCGCATATTCCGGAAAAATTTCCACGCCCTTTTTGAATTGTTCTATGGCCTTCCACATCCATTCCTTATACTGTTTCTCATTTTCCTGATACTTTGCCCAATTGGTTTCCTTCTTGTTGGCGTCAAGGCAATCATAGCCTTTATCACGCAATGCCAAGCCCCAATACAAACGCATGTGCGCACTGTTGTCCGACTTTTTCACATCAGCGCCGAAAAGCGTAAACTGATCTTTCCACTCTGCTGCACGCGTCACAGTTCGCCAAGAGAATAACGACAAAACCACAACAAAGACAGCCACAGGAACGGCCAATTTATTGTTTTTCATTTTTTTATCATTATTCTGACGAATACCTTGAATTTGTTTTTCTTCTTTCTTATCAATTTTAAATATTTGGAACACCAAGAAAACAATGACAACGCAAAAAGCCAAGGAAGGCACAAAGAGAAAACGTTCGGCAAAGGAAGAACCAATACGGTAAACCAAATTGCTATAAACACTCATCGTAATGATATAGAAGAGGATAGCATATGCCATTGGTTTTTTCTTGCGTATGCCAAAGATGGCATAAATCAATAAAGCCAGATGTACCAGCAACGAGCACCAGGTTGAAAAATCGGCGAAAGTAGTAATCGGGAATTGTTTCAAGGAATAGTCACAAGCCAGCGAATACGGGAAAATCAGCTTGATTAGATATTGCCCCAAAAGCATAATCGCCGTAGCCCATCCCGTCCATAAATCAGTGTCATAAAAATAGTTATCGACTAAAGAAACAGAAAAATCCGACATTTCCCGATAGGGAGCCAAGACCGAATGCCGCACCATAAGATAAACGGCTGCCGGCACAATTAACATCAGCAGTGTAAGAACATATTCTTTAGCATTAGCTTTGCGGAAGAAAAAGAGTGTCAATGGCAGCACGGCCAATATTGTAATCGAGCTTTCCTTGGAGAACATTGCCAGAAGGAAAGAAACAAACATCAACGGCAGATAGAACACCTTTCTTCTATCAACATATAATAGTGAGAACCATAGTGTTAGAAAAACAAAAAGGCAACACATGATTTCATCTCGGCTCTTGATATTGGCCACCACTTCGGTATGAATGGGATGAGCGGCAAAAAGCAAAGCGATGAGAAAAGGAATCCATGGATTATAATCCTTGAACAAGCGCCGCAAAAATGCCAACAAAACCACGCAAGCCAAGGCAAAGAAGATAACGCTTATGGCGTGATACAGACCCGGGCTATCGGGAAACATTTGCCACTCTGTGGCGAACATAAGCTGAGACAAAGGGCGGTACAGTTGGTCGGTATAGAAACCGGAACCATGCCGATAACTTTTAGTCAGAATGTCATGATAGCCATTGGCACCAGCCGTGACGTAGATATTGAGTTTAAAACTGCCATAATCGTCCAATACCCATTCGTGATGAAACGTATTGGCATACAACAAAAACGCAAAAACAAAAATGATGGGATAAAATATTTTGTATTTTTTTGTGTTTTCGATTAAAGGGAGGCTGTTTTTCTCCTTCTTGACTGTAGATTTTGCTTGCGTTGCCATAGGATTATAGAAAAAGCAAAAATACAAAAAATGTTGAATTGATGGAATGTCGAAAAGATTAGGACATAAAACTTTCTTTGAAATGATATTCAGCCATCAAGGCAATTAAACGATAAAACGATTAAACATTATCACCAATAATTTTGTATTTTTGCATACTTTAAAAACTGAAAAATGGAGATACTGGTAGACACACTGAAAGAGACCTTGACCGTCACATGTCTGGTGATGATTATGATGTTACTGATAGAATTTGTGAATGTGGGGTCTGCGGGCAAATGGCTGGAGAAATTGCAGCACAAGCCGTTTCTACAAATCATTGTTGCCACGCTGTTAGGGTTGACACCAGGCTGCATTGGTGGTTTTGCCATCGTATCGATGTTTACGCATAACCTACTATCATTTGGTGCATTAGTAGCAGGGATGATTGCCACTTTTGGAGATGAGGCATTCGTCATCATGGCATACAGTCCACGATGGACCTTGATTTTGTCCGGGGCACTTTTTGTCATTGCCATTGCGTCGGGATGCGTTACGCATTGGATTTTCCGAAAAAAGAAGTTTGTATTGGAGCCTCATGGTTTCGAGCTCCATAAAGAACAGTTCGAGCATGAGCATGAGCATGGACACGAACATAGCCACGAGCATTTGCGGGCCAAGTTATCGTTTGCCAATCTCAAGAACATTTCATTTCCTCGTGCGCTACTGGTCTTCGGTCTAATCATCTATATTGTTGCTTTGTCTTCTGGAGCGCTGTCGCACCATCACGGCGGCGGCAGCCACGAGCATCACGAGCACAGTACTGAAGTTGCCACCGCCGTGCATCACCACGACTGCGATGCTGCCACTTGCGAATGCGAACATTACGAACACACTGCAGCTGACGCCAACACAAATCACCACCACGAACATGGCCTTGGCGGTTGGGAAAACATCTTCTTTCTTGTCCTGGCCTGCATCACGCTGGTCGTAGTGGCCCTCTCGTCGGAACACTTCCTGCAGTCGCACCTCTGGGAGCATGTTATCAAACAGCATTTTCTCACAGTTTTTCTTTGGACCTTTGGCGTGTTGATTTTCCTGAAAGTCCTCTACCTATTCGTCGATGTCAACACCCTCATCGCCGACAACCCATGGGCATTGTGGGGATTGATGTTTTTGGCCATTCTCATCGGAATCATTCCCGAGTCGGGACCTCATTTGGTATTTGTCATCATGTTCTTCAGTGGTGCCATTCCGTTCAGCATCCTGTTGGTTAGTTCCATCGTTCAGGACGGGCACGGCGCCCTACCCTTGCTCGCCCAATCCCGCAAGAACTTCTTGCTGATGAAAGGCATCAATATGCTTGTCGGACTCATTGTCGGGGTTATCGGACTACTACTGGGAATCTAAAAACTGAACTTAACATCTTAATTTATAATTATGCGGCGGTTTTTGATATTTATGGTAATATTTTGTGCGTCAATGTTGACGGTGGCTCAAAGTGATGGACCATTGCGTATTGAACTTCCCACCGCACAGGATGCCGACGACTATCATTATTGTCTTTTAGACTCGCAAGGACTATCCATTTTCTACGAAGGCAACAGCCTCAATGCCGATACCACGGAATGGATTGTAATGCTTTACGATACTAATTTGCAAAGGCAAAACACCTTCACCATTCCGCTTTCAAAAGCCTCAGCCTACCGCAATTCCACCTATCAAGACGAGCAACTGCACCTATTGTTTCAAGAAGTGGTAGGCAAAAAAGAAACACCTCGCACATTCATATCTTCAATTGACATTCATTCATTAAAAAATCAACGATTTGAATTATTTGGTATTCCCAAATTTGAATATTCGCAACTCAAATCCATCAACCATCATCTGATTTTTTCAGTATTCAATGAAGACACTTATCATATCTATTTCTACAACATTGACAATCAAAAACTTAACGAATTCATCATTCCTGACGCAGCTATCATTTCCGAACAATTTATTGAAATTGACACTTTCAATCGTAAAGTATATTTAGGCTTAGGAGTTCTGTTCAACAACAAAGCTTCAACATATGCCATTTTTGAAACCAATTACGATGGAATTTTCATTAATGAAACAGCACTTCCTATTACGACAGGATATATTTATCATTCGGTCAGAATGGCAGTCATCGACAAGGATTACTCTTTACTCATTGGGACATACAATATCTCCAAAAGCAATAAAAACGGGAACTATCATACGGGCGTTTACACGATGACGTATCACAATGCCAAAATTAGCGAACCATTATTTCTCAATTATTCAAATTTAAGTCAGAATTCAAGACAACACACCGCGGCGGAGAAAGAACAAATAGTTGATTTACAAATGCTTGTAGGAGACATCATTGCCAACGACAGTTGTTTCAGTCTAATCACTGAAGTTTATTACCCTGAATACTCATACTCGCCAAGTTATTACGACAATTCATCGTATTATTATGGTTCGACATACAATCCGGCAATGACGACGTTTTTAGGATATCGCTATGTCAATGCATACGTTACAGCTTTTGACAGGTATGGCAAATTATTGTGGAACAACTATTTTCCATTTTCAAACATCATTACCAAGCGGTTAACACGCCGTGTTTCGCTTCATTATACGCCCTATGGAACTGCCATATTCTACCCATACAATTCAACGCTCACCGCCACCTTGGTCAACGAATACGAAGTGATTGAAAAAGTCGGTTCAATACCTATTGAATGTTTATACAAGAAAGACGTCGTAGAATATTCAAGAGACGTAAATATGCAGCGATGGTACGACAATAAGTTTGTCATTACAGGGTATCAGCAAATCAACAACAACGGAAAATCTTCCAGGGGAAAACGTTATGTATTCTTTATCAACAAACTGGAATACAGATAGTTTACATACGCAAGGCCATTAAAACCTATAATTCAGCATACAATTGAACCGATTGGCAAAGCCTTGAGCCTTTTCGCCAGATAAAGTTCCTTTTTTCAAGCCAAAGAGGAATTCCGCGCCGATTGAAAAATCAGGATTAATATCAAAGAACAAGTTTGCGGCTGCATAATGTGTACTTCCCAGGAGGAATCCATTTCTATCTTCAGCATATCTTACTCCTTTGATTGGCAACAAATTCGTATAGCCATATATAAACGAGGAATTGAGGCGTGATGTCCACAATGCTTGCAAAGAAACATAGAATCCGCACACAGGAGCCGCTGCCAAGTCTAAGATTCCATGCGTATTTTCATCACGCACAACCAATAAGTCGAGTTTGACATTATCACTATTAAAATCCTGGATATAGGTAGCGATACCCTGCCCCAAGACAGCTTGACCGGCAAAGATGCACTTTTTAGCAATAAGCACCGAACCGCTGGCAGAAACGCCCCAACCAAAACGGTACACACTCCGTCCACCTTTTTCAGAATCATTATAATAGTACGCTAAGGTACGGAAAATAGCACCCATTTGTACGTGTCCGATATCACCTTTATACTTGGCATGAACCACAATGTCAGGAGCAGCTTGATATTCTTCTTCTACAGACAAATCTGTTCCACCAAAAACGTAAGCCAAGGAAGGAGCTTCCGCAGAAAAGGCCATGTGCCATTTATCACCCAAGGGCAGTGTATAAGCGATAAGTGGATGACGTCTGGAAATCTGTGTATTAGGTCCTTCCAAGTCAACGGTTCGAGCACCAGCGGACAAATCCATAAACAACGACCACGTATGACCTATGGTAAAACCAGCGTAAGAAGCGTATGCGTGTCGTATTGTAATATTATTAGAGGACGTTCCCACTCCCATTTCAATGAAAGCGAACAACTTTCGTTTGCCGACATTACCTGTAGCGCGGAAATTAAGCTTGGTAGAACCCGATGTCAGTCCAAAATGTGGAGCAAAATCGGTTGGCACAGAAATATTGGTTGTTGTAAAATCCAGGCCGTCGACAGAACCCAAATAATCATAAAACATAGTAAAATGGACGTTTCCGCCAATACCAAAAGTAAAATTGCCTTTTTTATCTTCAATCATGAAATGAGGATCGCCCGCATCTGTATAAGCTTTTTGGAAGAAACCCTGTTCTGGATTATAGTAGTTTTTCACTCGTTCCACCATGTTTTCATAACGAATTTCCTCTTTTTGCTTATTAGATAGTTCTGTGGTATCGGAAAGCGTCATCAATCTTTTACGTTGCGTTTCACTCAACTCACAACTCAAAGTTATTTTCTCAGCAAAACCCAAACGGGCAACATTGACATATTCCATCACAGGAACATCAATTAGCACACTTTTATCCACAATGGACTTCACGGGAAGCCCCATTGTAAAAAGCGTATCAATGCTAACATTTTCTTTCAATGTAGCCACAACGGGAACGCAAACATAGCCCTCGATCAATTCCATGCCATACTTTTTCATCATATCAAAATCATCCATTGACAAGGGGTGGTTCAACAAGACCAAATCACCAAGCAAGGCGGTAGCTTTGGGGGACAAACCCTTCGCCGTCGTCACTTCAGTCGTTTTTTTCGAAGTGCTGTTGTTTTTTTTCTGCTTTGTTGAATTCTGTGCATACGTAGCACTTAAAATCGACAATAAAACCAGTAGAATCGATATTTTTTTGACCATAAACGTCAATTTTTATATGTTTAATTATTAAGTTTTTTAAGGAATTCCGTACAGTCTTCAAAAGTTTTAAATGTATGTTCTTCGGGAAGGAGTTCCGGGATGAGTTTCATTTTTGTGAGCATATACATTGGCTGGGGCTGAATAATGGTCATCAGCACCATCACGCCACGTTCCTGCATGTCCTTAATAGCGGTTTCCATTGCATACAAGCCAGACTGATCCATAAAGCTTACCAGACGCATACGAATGATGACGATTTTTGCGGTGTCTGGCACATCATTCATCACATTTTGGAATTTCGTAATAGTTCCAAAAAAGATAGGACCATTAAGTCGCTGAATATAAATACGATGCTTCATTTCTTCAGGAATACCGCCCTCATCGTTCCATGGACTTTCCTTATCGAAATTTGTCATTTCGCTGGAACTATAACCACCTTCGACAAGGTCACTGGCACGTTTCATAAACAGGACACAGGCAATGACCATACCTATACCGACAGCCGTAAGCAAATCGACAAAAACCGTCAACAGGAAAACAATGATAAGGACAACCGCATCGGCCTTCGGAATTTTAAGCAAATCTTTGAATCCTTTGAAATCGATGATTCCCCAGCCGACAGTAATCAGGATGCCGGCCAAGACTGAAAGTGGCACATAACGGACGAAGCTGCCCAAACCGAGAAGGATGGCAAAAAGCAGTATAGAATGAACCATGCCGCTAATCTGGGTTCGACCACCACTCTTGACATTGACGACCGTACGCATTGTAGCGCCAGCACCAGCAATACCACAGAACAGGCCACTGACCATATTGCCGATGCCCTGCCCTATCAATTCACGATTGCTATTGTGGTGGGTTTTGGTAATATTATCTGCCACGACAGAAGTGAGCAATGTATCAATAGAGCCCAAGCCCGCCAGTGTAAGACCTGGAATGACAGAGGCTTTAAGGATTTCAGCCCAATCCAGACCTTGCAAAGAGAGTCCTTCTTTAGCGAAGAAAGGCATAGGCAAACCTGCGGGGATACTACCGATAAGCAATTTCTCATCCATATTGCAGAAAAGCGCCACCACCGTCATCACAATCAGAGCCACCAATGTTGAAGGTATCTTCTTGGTAATAAGTGGGAAAAGGTAAATAACAGCAATAGTCCCAAGACCCAAGAGCAAAGCGGTCAATGAAACACCTGATGCGATTTTGTCCGGAAGCTGGGTAATCATATCCACCACCAAAACAGGTGATTTGAGACCTATCAAAGGATAGATTTGCTGTAAAATGATGATGATACCGATACCGCTCATAAAACCCGACAGTACAGGATAAGGAATATAACGAACATATTTGCCAATTTTCAAAATACCAAAAATGATTTGGAACAAACCACACAGTAAACCAGCCAGTGACATACTGATCAAGACAGCTTCAAAAGACTGATGGGATGCCCAAACGCCACTTATTAAAGCTGCGGTGATAACAGTCATTGGGCCGGTAGGGCCACTAATTTGCGAATGGGTTCCACCAAAGAGGGATGCAAAAAAGCCCAACATGGTGGCACCAATCAACCCCGCCAATGCTCCCATGGAACTTGCCGCAGGATCGTCAATACCTCCAAATGCCTGAATACCAAATGCCAAAGCCAAAGGTAACGCCACAATACCGGCTGTTATACCTCCAAAAATGTCGCCTTTCAAATTCTTCGTAGAAATAAATGCCATAAATCTTAAAGTAAATATAGTTGTTCAAAAATTATAAAGTGCAAAATTACGCATTTTTTTCGACATTCATTTTTTTTGTATATTTGCAATATTTATAAATAGAAAAAATTATACCTTAAGATATTAATATTAAGGATATTACTTATGAGAAAAATTGTTCTTTCGATACTATTCCTACTGATTTTCGGCCTTACGATGGGACAAAACACCGTCACCATTGAACAATGCCAGGAATGGGCTGTGTCTCAATCATCAGCAAATGTTCAGAAAGAGCTCAACGACAAGTTGCTAAAAGTCAAGTTGAACAATGCGGCATCGCACATGTTCCCCAAATTGGAAATCAATGGAGAAGCGGCCTACCGTTCAGATGTGCCCCAATTGTATCCCTACGTGCCCGCGGCTGACACCTTCAACAACCACCAATACTTCATCGGGCTGGATTTCGAGCAGATGATTTTCGCCGGAGGCAAATCATTCTACGGTCGCCGCTATGAAAGACTCGCTAACCAAGCAGAAATCTACAAGGTTGAACTTTCCATCAATGAAATGAAGGAACAAATCATCAATCTGTATCTCAACCTCTTAATCTTAGACAAGCAATTATCAATATTGACTAATGCTGAAAACACACTGCAAGGGCAAGTCAACCAATTGAAAAGTTTAAAAGACAATGGGATTATTCCGGCCAGCACCGTATCGCAACTTGAAGTGGAAGTGCTGAAAGTGGAACAAAGCAAAGGCGAACTTAAAGCCAAGCGGGAGTCATTGGTTTCATCGCTATCCATTCTTACTGGCAAAGACTTATCAAAAGCCGAATTTGAAACGCCGATTGTCCCCTCCGTCGACATCAATTCACCATCTGTACGCTTAGAATATCAGATTTTTGAAAACGGAAAACAGACCTTAGATTATCAGCGTAAGCTGCATCTCACCAATAGTCTCCCAAAATTATCAGTCTTTGCCACAGGAGGTTACGGCAGGCCCACCTACAATTACTTCACTCCGAATTTCAAATGGTATTATGCTTTGGGCGTTCGCTTGAATGTTCCCATCATCGACTGGGCCAAGACCTCTGGCGTAGCCAATGTCATTGAATTGCAAAAGTCGATTTTAGAAAGCCAGGAACGCGACTTTGTCAAAGGAAACGAAATTGCCATACAGGAAAAACGCTTTGAAATTCGCCGTATCGAAGACATGCTGGTATTGGACAAGCAAATCACACAAAAGCAAAACGAAATCACCAAAACCTTCTCCATACAACTGCTCAACGGGACCATCACGGCGTACGATTATATCAAACAACAAAGTGATGAAACCAGTTCACTTATCAATCAAGAAGTTCACAACATACAACTCCTCAAAGCCAAATATGAATTACTCGCTTTGACAGGAAGACTATAACAAATAATAATAAAAACGTTTATCATTGCAAATTCAATTCAGAAAGATAATGAAAAAAACGCTCATCATAATAGCCACTTTCTTATTCGGGATTACTTCACTCCAAGCACAGGAAGACAGTACCGCAACAAAAAAAGTCAATAAGGCAAAGGAAAAGATTGAACAGATTTACAATCCCACAGGCGAAGAAAAGCCGGAGATCATCCGCGACCGTCTGGTAATGGACATTTACCACTCTTTTTGGTTTGGCATGCCTAAAGGTGTGAATCACATGAAGTTCGACCCGGGCTTTTCCATTTCCGCCATTTGGGATTTCAAATTGCCGAATAAAAGCCCCATTTCATTCGGCGTCGGCTTAGGATTTTCCTATTTTTCGCAATTCACGGATGCCCTTCTCAAAGTTGATGACGGATGGATTATGAAATACAACGTTCTCAACCCCGATATCAAATACAAGTTGAACCGCATCAATTACATGAACTGCAATCTTCCCATTGAATTCAGATATCGTCACAAATGCGGATTCAAGTTCTCTGTGGGCGCGCGTGTCGGTTTAATTGCGGAAGTGTCTCAAAGTTACAAAGGTGACGATCCTGATGGCGGAAGCATTGGCCGTCATTACAAGAACCGAGAAATCTACAATACACAGAACATCAGTGTGGAGGTTTATACACGCATTGGCTGGAAAGCGTTCGCACTTTTCTACTCGGTACACGTGACCAAGATTTTCGATGATGGCGAAGGACCTGCCATCTATCCCATGTCATTGGGTCTTTCCATCAGTTTGTTTTAACAAATTTTAAGAAGATATAAAGAACTATATTTTTCGAAATTAACAAATTTTAACGACATTATGGCAGATTATCTATCTAGCAACGTGAACAAGGTCACCACCAACGTTTTGCAGCGTATGCGTAACGAGGGGGAAAAAATCGCCATGCTCACCGCCTACGACTATTCGACGGCAAAGCTGTTGGATTTAGCCAAAATCGACATCATTCTTGTTGGCGACTCTGCCGCCAACGTGATGGCTGGTTATAAAACGACACTGCCCATCACTTTGGACAATATGATTTATCACGCATCCTCGGTAGTTCGTGCCGTTGAACGAGCATTCGTCGTTGTGGATATGCCTTTCGGCACGTATCAAGGCAACTCGAAAGAGGCGCTGCACTCCGCAATCCGCATCATGAAAGAATCAGGTGCTGACGCTGTCAAGTTGGAAGGCGGAGAGGAGGTTTCGGAATCCATCGACCGTATTCTGAGTGCTGGCATTCCCGTCATGGGTCATCTTGGACTGACACCGCAATCCATCAACAAATTCGGCACTTACGCTGTCCGAGCCACTGACGAGAAAGAAGCCGAAAAGTTGCTGCACGACGCACAAATACTTGAAAAGCACGGCTGTTTTGCGCTTGTACTTGAAAAAATCCCCGCGGACTTAGCCAAACGCGTTACCGAAGCCATCAACATTCCCACTATCGGCATTGGTGCTGGTCACGACACTTCCGGACAGGTTCTCGTATTCCACGACATGATGGGCATCACCCAACAGTTCTCGCCACGGTTCCTCCGTCGCTACAGCAACCTCGGCGAAGAAATCATTACCGCCGTCAGCAATTATATCCACGATGTCAAAGCTGTCGATTTCCCCAATGAAAAAGAGCAATATTAGGGAACGCATCCTCTACGAAGACAATCATCTCATCATTGTCAACAAAATAGCAGGCGAAATCGTCCAGGGCGACAAGACTGGCGATGAACCATTGTTGGAGGTAGTCCGGACTTATATTAAAGATAAATACCAAAAGCCAGGCAATGTTTTCTGCGGTCTGGTTCACCGTATTGACCGACCTGTCAGTGGCGCAGTGATATTCGCCAAAACATCCAAAGGTCTGGAAAGGATGAATGCGTTGGTCAAAGATCGGAATATCAGAAAGATTTATTGGGCAATAGTGGAAGGACATTTGGAAAAAGAAAGTGACACACTCGTTCACTTCTTGCGCAAAAACGAGAAACTGAACAAAAGTTTCTGCGTCAGCGAGACTGACAAAGACGCTCAAAAAGCCACCCTATCCTACCATGTCCTGAAACATTTAAACAATTACACCTTAGTTGAAGTAGAACTACACAGTGGGCGGCATCATCAAATTCGGGTGCAACTTTCCGCCATCGGACACTGCATCAAAGGCGATCTGAAATATGGAGCCAAACGCTCGAACCCAGACGGGAGCATCAGTCTTCACGCCTATCAGCTCATCTTCGAGCACCCCGTATCTCACCAGTCCATCAACGTTATCGCCCCTTGGGATGAGCCGTTGTCTATAATCTAATACTGACAATTTAGAAGTCTACTCCTATTGAAAAATTAAACATACCTTTTTTATTGTAGATTTTCATATCTTCGACACCCCAGGCATAATCAAAGCGCAGGAAATAGCCGAAGATACTGGCTCTTAAGCCCAATCCAAAACCACCAACAAAGGGATCCACTTGACGCTTGATTTTGGCTGTAATAGGCCCGTTGGTAACATATCTGGTATATAGGCAGTTATCCTCAGAATAAGGGGTTAAACCCGTCCATGCCGTGCCTACATCGCCAAAAACCAGGAACTGCATCGAATCGAAGAAATTGATTTTCACGTGATGTCCGGCAATCAACTGAATGAAAGGGATTCTCAATTCGGTATTAAAAACCACAAATGAAGTGCCATTTCGAATATTCTGTTCGAAGCCGTGCATATTCGTTGCCAATGTCTGGTATGCGTAATCCTTGCTCAAATCCACCCAGATATCTCTGTTGAATTTAGCCCCTATCCAGTTATCGACGCCCCCCATATAATACACCAATCGCGAAGAACCGAAATTCGTGCTCGCCGCCAATCGGCATGCCCAAGTCATATTCTTATAAACTTTCACCGACTTACGAATATCGAAACCTAAGACCAGGAGATTTTGGGTTTCTTTTTCCAATCGCTGATTGTATTCTGCAAAAATCTTGATTTTACTTCCCTTCCACAAATTCGTATACAATTCTTTTGAAGAATCAAAGATATATTCCACTTTAACGCCAGCCCAGGCATGCCATTCATCTTGTGTTTTCAAGGCCTCGTCGCTGGCCCCAGACAAAATACCACGCTCCAAACGCCCCGTCATCGTAAAACGCAAACTATTGTACTTATCAAAAGGCAATTTAATGATGTAAAACAAACTATTAGTATGCAATTTCACCATATAATAGTCAATGGAAGACTGTATTGACTGTCGATAAAATACCAACTGATGGTCAACACGGTGCGACAAATCCTCGTAACTCAGCATAAATTCGTTGCTCTGCAGGTCCAAGCCAAAACGGAATCCCCCTGTTATCCTATGGTTTTCAAACAAATCATTGATCCCCACCATAAACAAAGCCGTAATACCCGTATTGAGATAAATAGGGCTGGTTCCACTTGAAAACTGCTGATAGGTTGTGTTCAGGAAACCATAATCTGCTTGCGTCACCAATTTATTGACCGTATATTGCGTATAATAATTCTTAGAAATCGGATGTGCATAAGACAAGCCATCGGTAAGAATGTTTTTTTGCAAACCCATCTGAGCTAATGCAGGCGCATTCCCCAACGTATCAACAGTCTGAGATGTTTTTTTCACTAAATCGCTTTGTCGATACTGATAAAATCCATGATGGACTCGCTCCGCTTCTTGTTTGTTCTTTTTCAGTCTTTCCTCTTCAACACTATCCTTCAGCAAACGATTCGTAGCTATTTGAACTTGTAAAGCCGACGGCTTGATTTTCTCTTCAATAATCTGATTTTCAATATCTTGAACATAAATCCTTTTAACCTTATCATAGAGGATAATATTACCCGTCTGTCCCGTTTCACGATTATAAGCATGTTCAAACAAGCTGTAATTGTTATCGGTCAAACTTTTGATTTTGGCATAATAGGCATAATGGATAATCGTATCAATTTTGCTAATGCTGCTATCCAAGCGAGCCAATTTTCGGTTATAGATACCGTTTTCGTCACTCAAAAACAACAATTGATTTGGGCTCAGCACTTGGGCCTGGGTTTCATTTGAGCGGAGTGTGTGCGTCAGCTGAAGCAATTTCTCATCTTTTTTTTCATAAGAATATAAAAAGAGATCATACGCATCTTGCGGTTTCGCTTGATAAAAAGCATCTTTTATCTTTATGGAATCGACAGGCCGATTGGAAGAAAAAACAATATGCTTTTTATTCAGAAAAACAGGACCAAAATCATCATAAAAATCATTAGTTATATTTTGATATGATTTGGATAAGAAACTGAAAATAAAAATATCAGACTGTCCATCTTTAAATCCTGAGAAAAGCATGAATTTACCATCTTGATCAAATGAAAAATCAGTGATTTTCTCTACATCAACCAGGATTCTTTTTCCCAACTTCTTATTTTCAACATCATAAGGATAATAGTAGCAGCGGCCTTTATCTTCCAAGGTAAAAGCCAAAATTTCGCCATTGGGATGCCAACACAAGGATGGGAAACTCAAATCCGGATTATCTTCAGTTTTGTGGTATTTACGAAAGACGACCTTCGGTTTTTTCATATCCTCACTTTGAATCCAGATTTTAACTTGTCCTGCTTCATTGGTAGCAAATGCAAGACTTTTTCCATCAGGAGAAAAACAAAGTTGATTGTAATCTCTTTGTTTTTTGGGATGCTTCACCCAACCGTCCCCTTCAGGCATTGTTCGCTGCGAATCTTTGGCATACAATATGTAATAATACCTGTACCAATCCGTCAACAATTGGCGGAATTCTTGTCCTGTTACCAAGAAGAAGCCGCGTTCGTAATTGCGAGCCTGCCGGGTAACGTGCAAAATATTGGCAATGGCATTTTCACCAAATCTGTCTGCGATGAACTTCCAAAAGGAGTGTCCCGCATAGGTAGCATCCACTGGAGAAAGTTCGTCAAAGTCAGCATAGCGCTGCGACAAAATACCATCCTTCACATGAGCATCAATTTCACTATCCCAATTCCTTCCCTCGTATGATGAAAGTCCGCTATAATACCACAAGGGCATACCGGAAGAATAACTTGAGCGCATGTTCGATGCCATTGTGGAACCCTCGACCAACAAGTGAGCATAAATATTCATGATACCAGCTCGTATCATCTTGTCAAAATTGGCATGATTTCCATCGAAATACAAGTAAACCTTTGTACCATAGATATTTGTAACACCGCCCTGATTATAGAAATCATCATCATCATAAGCAAAATTCGACTCGCGGAAATCTGCCTGCGTATTATAGACAATAAACTGAATCTTCTTTGTCGAAGTAAAATTCAGCATTTTCTCAATTTCATTAATAAATTGAGGCGCCTTATACAACGTATATTTTGCTAATTCCTTACCCGTTTTATAATAGTAGACATCAAACTGTTCTGTACGAAAGTATTCCCAATTGAATTTCTGATACTGAACCCGATTCTTGCCAAACGAGAGGTTTGAGCCATTGTAGAACTGAGCATTTAATTGCAATCCGGACATCAGCAAGCACAAAAACAGCACCACGATTTTGCGGTAAGTCTTAAGGATATTATTGCTGATAATGATTTTCATTTTAATAATGATGAACTGATTAACCTATCATAAAATAGGTTTCCGGATAATTGTGTCGTGATTCGACATTTCGGCGGCTCAGGGCATATGCGAAAGTCAATGTACCAATACGACCGATATACATGTCCGCTACTAAAACAGCTTTACCAGCATCGCTAAATTCGTATTGGCAGTTTGTGGACAGGCCACAGGTGGTAAAAGCAGACACCGACTCGAACAACAGATTCACGAATGGGGTTAGGGGTTCAATAATTGCCAACACGAAAGTAGAGGTAAAAATAATGATAATGGACAGAACCACAATAGAATACGCTTTATCGACGAGACTAAAGGGAATGGTTCTTTTTTCAAATTCGATATGTTCTTTACCTTTAATGGTAGCAAATACAGACTTCATCAGCACGAAAAAGGTTGTGGTTTTGATACCACCGCCGGTAGAACCAGGAGACGCACCAATGAAGATAATTAGCATAACCAACAACATACCCGGCAAAGAAATGGCATTGACATCAATGATATTGAAGCCAGCGGTTCGGCCGGAAATAATCTGGAACATGCTCGCAAAAATCTTATCCACCAATGTGTTTCGTTCTCTCAAGGAATGATTGTATTCCAATGCGAAGAAAAGCAGTGTACCCACGACAATAATGCCAAACGTGGTCAACAAAACGATTTTTGTGCCAGGGGACAATTTTTTCCAGCGGTATTTTTTTCGCTGACGAATCATAACAGGGTTGAAGAATTCGCTGATGGTTACAAAGCCTATACCTCCCAAAAACACCAATATCATAATGATAGTCTGCGGGAAGAAGCTGTTGCTGATTTGAGCGTCACGAAAACTGGAATCCCACAAGGCGAAACCGGCATTGTTAAAAGCAGAAATAGCGTGGAATATGGAATAGAAGAAAGTCGTTCCCTGTCCTTCAAAAAAACCAGTTGTTCGCCAATACATATATAACATCAGCACACCCGACAATTCGATAGCCACAGTGGCCAAGATAATCTGCCGCAGCAGACTAAACGAATCCGACAACTTGTTGGCGGAAATCATATCCTTAATCAAATATTGATAACGCAAGCCCACCATCGAACGAGACAGGAAAGTGGTAAAGAACGTCGCAAAGGATAAGATGCTCATACCACCCAACTGCATCAGAATCATAATGACCACCTGGCCTTGGAAACTGAAATCATTTGCGGTACTTAACACCGTCAATCCCGTAACGCAACTGGCACTTGTTGCTGTAAATAACGCATCTATGAAGGAGATATGATGCGTCGTCATTCGAGGCAGCATCAGCAACAATGTTCCTACGACTATCAAAATAAAGAACGACAACATCAGCAATATCGGCGGACTGAGATTGAGTTTACCCAGCAAGGTGCTAACCTTCGATAGTTCAATCGCCATGATAATCAAGAAGTACAACTGAATGCATATCATATAAACATTCGCATATTCATTGAAATGGAACAAATCGAAGCCAAATAATGAATATAGAATAAAATGCAGCAACAAGAAAACAATCAAGCCAAACTCGAGCCACGAATTCTTGATGTAATCCCACTTGTGCAAAGAATAGAACATCAGTAAAAAATACTTGAAGATATAAAAAGCAAGGCTGGAGTATACGATAATATAGAGTACATTGACAGCGGCAAGACTTAGATAGCAGCCGTGATAGATGATGATGGAAAAAATAGCGACAATAGAGACCAGCAAGCTGAGCCACTGCATTGTGCGGGTCACCTTGTCCTTGCTATTGACAATGTGCAAGTCTATTTTGGTTCTGGCCTGACTAAAGCGCGTAACGAACATTCTATTGGTTTATTTTGATAAAGTTTTCCAAATCACGAGATTTGCCAAAGAGGACAAACACGTCTTTGTCTTTAATGACGGTTGTATTTTCGGGGACACCAAGAATATGTTCCTCCTTGTCGATTTTGTCTGCGACAATTTCTTCAAAAGCACGACGAATAGTGATAAGGCTCAAATGGTGATTGTCTCGGAAATTAATGTCTCCGACAGTCAAACCGACCAAGCGCTGGGTTGTAAGGATTTCAGCAATTTTATATTCATCGGGCAACTGCAGGTATGACAGCATATTAGGATTAAGCAACCTTTCGGCAAAGAGTTTTCCAATTTCGTCTTCAGGCGAAAGGAATTCCGTAATGCCCATCTTACCTAAAATGATACGCTGATTCTCCCCCATCGTACGACAAATGATACGCTTCACATTCAAGTCGAGCAGATTGGCTGCGCACAGCAGACGCTTGACAAAATCATTACCAATGGTAACAATAACAGCATCAAATTCTTGAATATTTTCACCTAAGAGAGCTCGTTTGTTAGTAGCGTCAATGCAGACGGCATAAGAAACGTCTTCGGCGATTTCCTGTACCACATTGATATCAGAATCAATAACGAGCACTTCCGCGCCTTTTTCTGAAAGGGCGGTAGCGATAGCCGAACCAAAATGCCCAGCTCCTATGATAGCGAATTTTTCGTTTGACATAGTATTAACATATTAAATCACCCTCTTATCTGGATTTTAAATCCCTCATCGACAAGCGGTTGTACAATTTTTTTCATTTCTTCCTCGCTCACTTTCTCAAGGCCCTCAGCTGGTGTTGGGCGATCGATGGTATAGACCATAATCTCGCGAGGCCTAACTTCCCTGACAATCTGCATCCAACCCTCAATAACTTCCGGGGCCGTTGAATCGAAATGTGGGCCACGAAGCATCATTGTTTGCAGCACAAAGTTGCCATTAAACTGTTTAAGAGCATCCACCACACGACGCACGTCATAGCCAGCGGTAGGATTGTTGATTTTTGCCACCATTTCATTGGTCGGAGCATCAATTTTCAAGATAGGATTGTCAACTTTTGACAAAGCGGCAAAGACCGCAGGAATATGAACGCGGGTTGCATTCGACAAAATGGACACTTTTGCGGCAGGAAAATACTTGTCGCGAAGAGCCAGTGTGTCATCCACAATCTGCGAAAAATCGGGATTCAGTGAGGATTCGCCATCACCACTAAAAGTAATGGAATCGATAGGTGTCCCTTCTTCCAAGCAGGCTTGCAATTTGGCTTCCAATGCCGACTTCACCTCCTGAGCCTTCGGCAAATACTGATCGTCACGTCCATCCTTGTTCCATCCGCACTCGCAATAGATGCAATCGAAATTGCAGAATTTGCCATTAGAAGGCAAAATATTAATTCCTAAGGAGTTGCCTAATCTTCTTGAATGAATGGGGCCAAAAACCGTTTCTTCTCTTAGCATTTTTCTCAATCTAAAATAGTTGCAAAAACAAACACACTCAAATCAGCTCTTTTTTACTGGATCGCTCGTCAAACCGATGCCCAAACGTTTAAACATCTTCAAATCCACTTCGCTAAGCATAACCGTCGTATGTGCCTGGCATCCATTAAGTTGAGGCAGGCATTCCAATGATTTACGACAATTTTCATCGTTAAGACTAAGCATTGATAGTGCCACCAACACTTCGTCGGTATGGAGTCGTGGATTATGACCATGAAGGAATTGGACTTTGGTTCTCTGTATAGGTTCAATCATTTCCTGGGGAATCAATTGAACTGAATGATCGATATCAGCCAGATGTTTGGTAGCGTTAAGCAAAAGTGCGGCACTGGGGCCGAGCAAGTCACTGGTTTTAGCGGTAATAATGGTACCGTCGGCAAGCTCAATCGCAGCCGCTGGCACACCAGTTTCCTCCTTGCGAGCACGAGCGGCAGCAATGCTACGACGCTCATCCACCGTAATCATGGCTCGCTTCATCAACAGAGAAATCTTGTTGACTTCATTCTCATTGGATTTTCCATCAACGACATTGCAAAGCGCAGAAAAATAACGTCTTATAATTTCATCTTTAGATGCGATACAGCAAACTTCATCATCGCAAATGCAATTTCCCACCATGTTAACGCCCATGTCCGTCGGCGATTTATAGGGATTCTCGCCATATATGCCTTCAAAAATAGCATTCAAAACGGGAAAAATCTCAATATCACGATTGTAGTTGACTGCCATTTTTCCGTAGGCTTCAAGGTGGAATGGGTCAATCATATTCACATCGTCAAGATCGGCGGTAGCCGCTTCATAGGCAATGTTGACAGGATGTTTCAGCGACAAATTCCAGATAGGGAAAGTCTCGAACTTGGCATAACCGGCTTTGACACCGCGCTGATTTTCCTGGTAGAGCTGGCTCAAGCAGACCGCCATTTTGCCGCTGCCCGGCCCTGGAGCTGTCACCACCACCAATGGACGCGTAGTTTCAACATAATCATTCTTGCCAAAACCATCCTTCGAATCAATCAAATCAACATTGGTTGGATAACCTTCGATGGTATAATGGTAATAGACTTTGATGCCGAGACGTTCAAGGCGTTCGCGATAGGAAACGGCACTCGCCTGTCCATTATAATGCGTAATGACCACCGAACTAACGAGCAAACCTCTATCAATGAAGATATTACGCAAACGGAGAACATCTTCATCATAAGTAATGCCCAAATCTCCACGAATTTTATTTTTCTCGATGTCAACAGCACTGATGACGATAACGATTTCACAATCGTCCTTCATCTGCATCAGCATACGCAATTTACTGTCGGGCTGAAAACCTGGCAAAACGCGACTGGCGTGAAAATCGTCGTACAATTTTCCTCCGAATTCAAGATAAAGCTTGTCGCCAAACTGGGCGATTCTTTCTTTGATATGCTCTGACTGTATGGTCAGGTATTTCGCGTTATCAAAACCTATCTTCATAATTTGCGATTTTATTCATTTAGAATTTCAAATAGATATTGCTACCAATGACATCATCAGAAGGAGTGCCGTGAGAAAATGACAAAACTTTCAAAGCTTTCAAAGAAGATTTCTTCTTAAAATCGGCTGTCATATATTGAAGCAATTCCTCATTATCATTCAAAAGGACAAAGTTGAAAACAGCATTCGAAGGAGTATTCGTTGAGGCAAACTTGAATGACATTCCCGTTTCAACATAATTGCTGTTTTTCATCATTTTCTTATAGTATTCCATCGAAGTAGTGGTATCAGATAAAATGAAATAATCCCTGGAAACCATCAAACTTCGGTATTCATCATTTTTATAAATTGAAGAAAACAATCCAGAATAAGAAACTGATTCACAATCAAATATGGATTTTGGCGTATTATTCAGCAATGAGTCCACATTCATGCCTTCAGCAAAGAAAGAGTTCATAGATGCCACATTGGTATCCAATTTCAATACACAATAATGATATTCATCAGAATCTTGCTTCAATGTGAAATATACCGATTGCACTGGCGCCAAATGTTGATAATTGGCAATAACTTCCGGATTGAAAATTTTGAGGTCAGCAAGATTTTCAGCTGTTTTTTTATGTTTATCATTATCAATAATCGTAATATTATTGGCATCCAATGGTATTACGCGTTGAGGAAATTCATTATCGGGTTCAGCATTGACATATTTTTGAAAATCGGCATTATCGGAGAAAATGTAACCCGATAGGAAAATTTCGGATTCCGTAAAACGAATTTGATAAGCGCACCAACTTGCCTTTTGAAGCGTAGACTCTACCAAAGCAGCATATTCTTCATTATTATGCTGTGTTATAACAGAAGCATACTTTTCTGCATTAATCAAAAGCCAATTCTGTTTTGTATTTTTCTCCACCAACTTATGCAATTTCTTAAAAGTACGATCTTTTGACAAACCTTTGGGATACTCCAGTTGGACAATTGTTTTCTTCAGCAATTCAACATCTTCGGAAACAGAAAACACGCTATTATGGAAAACGAATTTAAAGTCCTTATAGTGAGTTCCATAAGAATAGATTTCATATTCTTCGAACTGGATGTGGTTACGAGGGTCTATCTGCAAAAGTTTAAGCATGTTTTTGAAATAATGCTCATCCATACGGGTAGAGAAGACAGGAATGACTTTGCCATCTTCCACGAAGCCAGAGACCACGATTTCACCGTTTTTCTGTTTCATTTTTTCCAAAAACGATTCAAAACCAGCCAAGCCGTCCAAGGCAAAAAGCTCTGTCAGGTATGGCATGAGCGATGCTGAAGACTTGACAAACTGTTCGTTGTCGTTAATTTCCACCACAAAGGCGGCATCTGCCGGAACGGTCTCAATGAGCGGAGCGTTGGTCTGTCTGAAAAAATTGACATAAAAGAATATTGCCACCGCGACCAACACAACACCCACGCAGGCTAAAGATATACCCCATGCTTTTGCATTCGTACTCATAATTCTCTACTTTTGCTCGTCTTTTTGCTCTTCATTATCGTCAATCAATCCCTTTTCAACAAGCTGGTTATACCAAAGGATGACTTTCTTCATATTGGAAACATAAACCCTGTCGCGGTCATAATTGGGAAGGACTTCTGCGAAATAAGCTTTCAGGGCCTTGCCATCAGAAAGGTTAACTTCACATTTTGCGCCATTTTCCTTTTTGAATACCGACAAAAGAACGCTTTGCAATGAAACATCTTCGTCTTCGGTAAAAATCGATATATTGTCCAATGTAGCCACGCCGTCATTGGGAAATACGGGCAAACGCTTGCCGTCAGTCAATGATTCAACAATAAAACTTGTGCTGTTGTGTGAGATGAGTTTGAATAAACCACTTTTTCCTGTTACAGATAAAATCTTTGATAAATCCATTTTATAATTTGTTAGATGATTAATAATAGATATAATTTCTTATTCTTTTGTAAATCAATTTTTTGTCTTTTGTTCTCGTTTCCACGGTCCAATTATTTTCCTGATCGTAATCAGCATAATCATAATGTTCACGACTATCATGGAGACGATCCTCAAAAATAACTTTCGACAATGAACCGTCCTGATTATACTGAGTATAAGTATATTCAATCAGGTCATTTTCACCTTTGAAAGCTCTACGGTTAACTTCATCGCCAAAGTTATCATATTCAATCGTCACATACTTATAAACTTTTCCTGAAGGATCGTACTCTTCGACACGACTCAACAAGCCATTTTCATTGTACTGAGAGCAATTTTTGAGCGAATAGCCATCGTAATGGCGCACCATTTCAATCACATTGCCCATCCCGTCGGTCTTGTAGGTTGTCGTCTGCATTAGTGAATCGTCAGCAAAGATTTTCTCTGCGGAAAGAAAATCATTAACATCATACTCATAACGGCATTCAACCGTTGTATTTGACTGAAAATCAATTTCTTTCCACGATTCCATGCGGGCATCTGAAAGATAATGGTATGTTCGGGCCAACAAAGTATCCTTTTCGGGAGTCAACTTGCAGGTTGACAACAAATAGCCGTCTTTGCTGTAAAGCTGCACGAAAACCCAAGCCGTATCAAAAATCGCTTCTTCCACATTAGCAGTATCTTCAGAAGAAGTTAGTGCGCGGCTCAGCAAAGTATAAGTCGTTATCTCCTTAACATTTCCGTAGATATGATTACGCTGGAGATGATTTTTCAGAACATCGGGGACAATAACGATTTCAGCCGTTTTGTGCCTGCAGGCCACGAAGCAAGTCAGACACAGGAGACTGGACATCATCCCAACCAACAAAGTGGAATATTTCATTCGATGTTCTTTATTCATCATCAATTATTTTACGAATTGGTCAACAAGCTGATCATCGGCGATATTGGCGATAGTCACTTTGAGCATAGGATTGAGCTGCATAGCACGTTTGATAGCGAACATAGCGCCATCGTTGCGGGCCCAAGCGCGGCGGGCTATACCATTATTGACATCCCAATAGAGCATATTCTGGAGGCGTCTGTCGGCATCCGCGGAACCGTCGAGGAGCATACCAAAACCACCGTTGATGACTTCGCCCCAACCGACGCCTCCACCATTATGGATGGACACCCAGGTGGCGCCACGGAAAGAGTCGCCGATGACATTCTGAATGGCCATATCGGCGGTAAAGGACGATCCGTCGTAGATGTTGGAAGTTTCGCGGAATGGAGAGTCCGTACCGGAAACATCGTGATGGTCACGACCTAAGACTACAGGAGCGGTCAACTTACCCGACTTGATAGCATCGTTGAAGGCCTGAGCAATCTTGATACGGCCTTCGGCATCGGCATACAAGATACGAGCCTGAGAACCGACAACCAGTTTGTTGGCCTTGGCACCCTTGATCCAAGTGATATTGTCGTGCATCTGCTGTTGGATTTCTGACGGTGAATTCTTGGCGATTTCTTCCAGGACTTCAATAGCAAGCTGGTCGGTAACATCGAGGTCTTCGGCTTTGCCTGAAGTGCAAACCCAGCGGAAAGGACCAAAACCGTAGTCGAAGCACATAGGTCCCATAATATCCTGAACATAAGAAGGATAACGGAAAGTTCCGTCTTCTTTCATAATATCGGCACCGGCGCGGCTTGATTCCAAGAGGAAAGCGTTGCCATAATCGAAAAAGTACATGCCTTGGGCTGCCAATTTGTTGACAGCTGCCACATGGCGGCGCAAACTTGCCTGTACCGCTTCTTTGAATTTCTGAGGTTCTTCCGCCATCATACGTTTCGATTCTTCGAAAGAATAGCCAACGGGATAATAGCCGCCAGCCCAGGGATTATGCAATGAGGTCTGGTCTGAGCCCAAGTCAACCTGAATATGATGTTCCGCGCAATATTCCCACAAATCGACAATATTGCCTTGATAGGCAAAAGATTTGGCGATTTTCTGTTGACGAGCTTCAGCGACCTTGGTCATCAGCACGTCAAGGTCGTCGCAAACTTCATCGACCCAACCTTGGGCATAACGTTTCTGTGTTGCGGAAGGGTTGATTTCAGCGGTAATGGAAACCACGCCTGCGATATCGCCAGCTTTAGGCTGAGCACCCGACATGCCACCCAAACCCGCGGTAACAAAGAGTTTACCGGCAGCACCTCCACCTATCTTACGGCATGCATTCAACACCGTAATCGTTGTGCCGTGAACAATACCTTGAGGTCCGATATACATATAAGAACCCGCAGTCATCTGACCGTACTGGCTCACGCCCATCGCGTTGAAGCGTTCCCAATGATCTGGTTTCGAGTAATTTGGAATCACCATGCCATTAGTAACGACGACGCGCGGAGCATCTTTATGAGAGGGAAACAAACCCATTGGGTGACCTGAATACATCACCAAAGTCTGTTCATCTGTCATTTCTGACAAATACTTCATCACGAGGCGATACTGTGCCCAGTTTTGGAAAACAGCGCCATTGCCACCGTAGGTGATCAGTTCGTGAGGGTGCTGAGCCACTGCGGGATCAAGATTGTTCTGAATCATCAGCATAATGGCAGCAGCTTGTCGGCAACGTGCCGGATATGCCTCAATGGGGCGGGCATACATATCATAATCCGGACGGAAACGATACATGTAAATGCGGCCGTAATCCTGCAATTCCTTCATGAATTCGGGAGCCAAAGTAGCGTGCAGTGACGGATCGAAATAGCGAAGAGCGTTCTTCAATGCCAATTTCTTTTCCTGTTTCGTCAGAATGTCCTTTCTTTTAGGAGCATGATTGACAGTATTATCGTACGGTTTCGGAGCTGGAAGCTGTGCCGGAATCCCCTGTCTGAGGTCGTTTTGAAATTCCTGTAAAGTCATATTCATTTTATTTATTGATTTAAAACAAAAATGCAAATTTACAATTTTTTTTGGGACCATAGAACAGATATTCAAAATTTATTTTTAAGAATCGTTATTTCGCCATTATTTTGTAACTTTGCCGCTGAGAGCTGGAAAAATGTGGATATCTTAAACATCTCAACATGAAAATAAAACGAATCCTCTTTATCATTGCCGTGGGACTGCTAATGTCTGGAGGTTTGCTGACGCATTTCACAGCGCAAAAAGAGGAATTCCATTTGCGAATCGGAGAAATCAACCATTTAGGAGCACCATTGAATTTATCTTTACAACTTACTGATTTCCAAATCATCAACAACAATCAAGTCATAAATTTTTCAGCATTTTTGCACGTGCATGATGTCAATGGATATTGGAAAGGAGAAGTGCGTGCCAACCGAATGTTATGGCATCAAGGGAATCGCATTTTTCTAAAAGCGGCAGATAAGGATTTGGGAGGCTGTACCCTACTCGTCACTCGTGACCCTGCCGGCCTGGGGGTTGTATATGCCGCCTACCTGATTTTCACCGTCTTCATCATGGGCTTCTTTGCCTCGCCAAACGGTCAATTTCGACAATTGCTACAGAGCGAGGGCGCCTCATTCAAAAACAGCAAGTACCAATGCGCCGCATTCATCAGCACCGTCATGTTCACCTTGACAATATTAGGATTGATAATCTTTCGTTATTTCTTCCGGGGGCACAATCCCTTTAGTAATCTGTTTGACAGTTTGTTACTATTTGCCTTAGGCATCACAATTGTTGGCATTTTTGTCTGCAGACGAAGTACCATGTTGGCATTTCTCTCACTACCGGTGGCAGGATTTGCGATCCTGGCAGGCTTCATGACGGGTGGCTCGACGGCATCGCCGACACAAGCCATACTCAACTCGTCCTGGCTGCCCATTCACGTGTCGTTCATCATGATGGCATACAGTCTTTTCGCTTTCACATTACTAACATCAATAATTTGTATTTTTTTCATTTTCAGAAATATAAATAAAGAAAAAGTACGACACCTAACTCAAATAAGCCAAATTTGCGGTCTATGGGGAGAAGGCTTGCTCGCAATAGGCATCATGGTGGGTTCGATATGGGCAAGTATGTCTTGGGGCAGTTACTGGGACTGGGACCCGAAAGAAACGTGCGCCCTGCTAACCTTATTGGCTTATGGCATAGTGCTGGCAATCTCTTTCGGTTCTAAATCGAAAACGCGACCTCTCACCTATCATTTACTAATGCTAATTCCCTTTTGCCTTTTACTGATGACTTATTTTGGAGTGAACGTTTGGTTTGGTGGCAAACATGCGTACTAAAATCGCACACATCTTCCCATTTTCTCCGAAATCAAGATTGAAACGACAGTGCATCAGATACGAAATTCCACATAAAACCCATAAATTTCAATTTCAAACAGATTAACAATCAAGAAATTATAAAAAAAATAAAAATAATAACTTTGATTATTGGATATGTGAAAAAAAATCGTATTTTTGCATCGCAATTTTGCAAGGGAGCTTAGCTCAGTTGGTTTAGAGCATCTGCCTTACAAGCAGAGGGTCACTAGTTCGAATCTAGTAGTTCCCACGAAAAAGAGACTTACGATATATCGTGAGTCTCTTTTTTTTACATAAGCATTTAGATTACAAATGCGATATTCACACTGAACATGAGTATACCAAAGGCATGCGACCTTTTATACTGCCGACAGAGATTTAATTCCCAAAAATATTTCATAATTATCGTTTTTTATTCAAAATAATTCACTACCTTTGCGTCTGTTTTTAAAGTAAAGATTAAAATATAACAATTTCACATATTTAATAACATAAAACATTAATTATGAAAGCAGTACACAATTTTAATGCAGGTCCTTGCAAACTTCCGCAGGAAGCAATTGAATCTACAATTAACGCCATCCGCAACTTCGACAACACCGGCGTTGGTCTGATGGAAATCTCACACCGTACTCCAGGTTGGGAACGCGTTATGGCTGAAACCCGTCAGTTATGGCGTGATTTGCTCAACATTCCCGATGAATACGAAGTATTGTTCCTTGGTGGTGGCGCAAGCACCCAGTTTTTCACTGTTCCCGCAAATTTGATGAAAACCAAGGCTGCTTATCTGCAGACTGGCGTTTGGGCAAAGAAAGCCATTAAGGAAGCTAAGAATTTCGGTAAGACTGAAGTCGTTGCTTCTTCAGAAGATAAAACATACAACTACATTCCAAAGGGTTGGACCGTTCCTGCTGATGCCGACTATTTCCACATCACTACCAACAACACCATCTACGGTACTGAAATCCGCAAGGATTTTGATGCCAGCGAAATCAACAATGTCATGCTCGTTGCCGATATGTCATCAGACATTATGAGCCGTCCTGTTGACGTTAAGAAATATGGTTTGATTTACGGTGGCGCTCAAAAGAACGTGGGTCCTGCCGGCGTTACTTTCGTTATCGTTAGAAAAGACATCCTCGGCAACATCGGTGACCGCGCTTATATGAATCCGCTTCCAACGATGGTTGACTACCGCACCCACGCCGCTGAAGAAGCCAAGAACATCTCTATGTTCAATACTCCTCCAGTACTTCCTATTTTCGTTATGCACGAAACTTTGACTTGGTTGAAGAACACTATCGGTGGTGTTGCTGAAATGAACAAGATCAACATGAAGAAATCCAATATGTTGTACGAAGAAATCGATCGCAACAGCATGTTCGTTGGTACCGTTGCCGACAAGGGCGACCGTTCCATCATGAACCACTGCTGGGTTATGGCTCCTGGTTACGAAGACAAGCAAGACGCCTTCATGGCATTTGCTAAGGAATGCGGTATGATCGGCATCAAGGGCCACCGTTCAGTGGGCGGTTTCCGCGCATCTCTCTACAATGCTTGCACTGTTGAAGACGTTGAAGCTCTCGTTGACTGCATGCAGAAATTTGAAAAAGCAAACAAATAAATTATTAACAAGTGAACAGTGATCAGTGAACAGTGATCAGATTTTATGAATCATAAGGATTTAAATGTTTGGAAGGAAAGTATGCTTTTAGTGAAAAAAGTTTATTTATTACTTGCAGGTTTTCCACAATCCGAACAATTTGGTTTATGTTCACAAATGAGAAGAGCTGCGGTTTCAATTCCGTCAAATATTGCGGAAGGTTGTGGTAGAAATAGCGATAAGGAAGCAATACACTTTTGTTATATTTCTCATGGCTCGCTGGCAGAATTGGAAACACAGCTGCTGATATCGGCAGACTTGAAATACATAAAGTCTGATAATGATATTTTTGATCAGATAACGACGGTTAGAAAATTGTTATCAGGTTTTATTAATCATCTACAACAGAAAAACGATCTGAATGCGTAGCACTCTCATAACTAATCACAGTTCACAGCTCACTAATAACAAAAATCATGAAAGTATTAATCGCAACAGAAAAACCTTTCGCAAAAGCCGCCGTTGACGGCATTCGCGCTATCGTAGAAAAAGCAGGTTATGAACTTTGCTTATTAGAAAAATACACCGACGTTCAACAGTTTTATGATGCAGTAGCAGACGTTGACGCTCTCATCGTTCGTTCTGACAAAGTTACCGCAGAAGTTATTGACGCCGCTAAAAACCTCAAAATCGTCGTTCGTGCTGGCGCCGGTTTCGACAACTTGGACCTTGCCGCTTGCACCGCCAACAACATCGTGGCTATGAATACTCCCGGCCAGAACTCAAATGCTGTGGCAGAATTAGCCCTCGGTATGATGATTTATATGGCTCGCAACACTTTCAAACCCGGTACAGGTGCTGAATTGAAAGGCAAGAAAGTCGGTATCCAGGCTTACGGTAACGTGGGTCGCCTCGTGGCTGAAAAAGCTAAGGCCATGGGTATGGAAGTTTGGGCATTCGATCCTTTCGTTCCAAAGGAAAAAATGGAAGCCGAAGGCGTTCATGTTCCCGCCACTTTGGAAGAAATGTACGAAAACTGCAACTACATTTCCTTGCATATCCCCGCTAACGATCAGACTAAGAAGTCAATCGGTAAGAACCTCGTTGGCAGAATGCCTAAGGGTGGTTGCTTAATCAACACCGCTCGTAAGGAAGTTATCAATGAAGAAGAACTTTCCGCTTTGATGGCCGAAAGAGAAGACCTTAAATACTGCACCGATATCGCTCCAGTTGAAATGGGTCTCTTCGAAAACTACGAAAAACGCTTCTTCGCCACTCCTAAGAAACAAGGTGCCGAAACCGCTGAAGCTAACATCAACGCCGGTTTGGCCGCTGCCAACCAGATTGTTAACTTCTTCGTTAATGGCGACAAGAAATTCCAAGTAAACAAATAGTATTTGGTATTTAATACAATTAAAGGCGGTCGATTCCGACCGCCTTTTTTCAATAAACAAATAAAAAAACACACAGGCAACATGTCCGAACTTGTACCAATTCTGCCTCTCATCTTCACGATATGCCTATGCGTATCGGCACTGATTTTGATATTGTATTATGCCATTATCTTTTCACGCTTTGCATTCTCTAAAGCAAAGAAAATCAGAGATTACCATCAGGATCCCGTATCGGTAATCATCACGGCCAGCGACCAAGCGCACCATCTCATCCACACCTTGCCGGTTTTGCTCGAACAGCAATACAACAATTTCGAGGTAATCGTGGTGAGCGACAATTCGCACGACGAGACCGACCAGGTCATTGAAGATTTTCAGAAAAAATACAGCAATCTGGTATTCGTCAATCTTGATTCATCGGTTTCCACAATCAAAGGAAAGAAATTCCCTTTGTCGGTAGGTATTAAGGAAGCTAAAAATGACATCATCGTACTTACCGATGCCCACTGCATGCCTGTATCGCCCTATTGGCTGCAAAACATCGCCAAGCATTTCGGGAAAGGCAAGGAAATTGTCTTGGGCTATTGCACTTTAGAAAAACAACCAGGTCTGTTCAACAGACTTCTGCGTTTCGATGCGTTGCAGACTGCCATCCAGTACTTTTCATACTCAATCTGCAAGATGACCTACCGTGGCAACGGACGCAATCTTGCTTTCAAGAAGAGCCTGTTTTTTCAGCAGCGCGGATTTGCCTCTCACAACCATCTGGAATATGGCGATGATGACATTTTCATCGGCAAAGCTGCCACTGCCAAAAACTGCGAGATTGAATATTTCGGCGAGTCTTTTACGATGGCAAGACCTAAAGCCACTTTCCGCCGGTGGTTTCGAGAAAAGAAAGGTTACCTTTATACGCGACCCTTCTATAAAGGAGGAATTCGCTTTCTGTTAGGGCTTTACAGCCTCACCAACGTCTTATTTTACGCCTTTTTCGGTTTGGCACTCGCCTACTCTATTCCTTTATTGACCATGCTCATCGTGGTTTTATCGGTATTCGCATTCAAGACCATCTGCCAACATCTTGTCTTCGGCTTTTCCGCTGGGAAACTCAAGGAAAAAGACATCATACCCCATCTTTTTCCCATCGACCTGATTTATTCCTTCCTGAGCATTTTCATCTTCCTCGGATCGAAATTCAACAAATAACATCACCCATTTCAAATTTCAAAGAAAACAAAGAACAATGGACAGCAATTTTTTCCTCATCGCAGGGCCTTGTGTTGTTGAAGGAGAAGAAATCACTCTTCATATCGCACATGAAATCAATAAGATATGTAATGATTTAGATATTCCTTTTTATTTCAAGGCCTCGTATAAGAAAGCCAACCGTTCGTCATTGAACTCCTTCACCGGCATTGGTGACGAGGCTGCCATGACGGTGCTGGCAAAGGTAAAATCAGAAATTGGCGTTCCCATTGTCACAGACATACACAGCGAGCCGGAAGCAGCCTGGGCGGCGCAGGTGGCCGACGTGCTACAAATACCGGCATTTTTATGCCGACAGACGGATTTATTAGTTGCGGCGGCACGCACAGGTTGTGTCGTCAATATAAAGAAAGGCCAGTTCATGTCACCGGAAGCAATGCGTTTTGCCGTAGAGAAAGTGCGTGCTGCCGGCAACGAACAAGTACTTATCACCGAGCGTGGAACCACTTTTGGCTACACGGACTTGGTTGTGGATTTCCGCGGCATCAAGGAACTGAAAAGCAATGGTTGCCCCGTCGTTTTTGACGCCACACACTCGCTGCAGCAACCCAATCAACCTAAGGGTGTTACCGGTGGCCGCCCCGACCTTATTGAAACGATGGCCAAAGCCGCCGTCGCTGTCGGCTTTGACGGACTATTCATGGAAACCCACCCCGAACCAGCCAAAGCACTTTCCGACGGCGCCAACATGCTACCACTTAACGAATTGCGTCCACTTTTAGAAAAACTAATCCGACTTCGCAGAGCACTATGAGAAAACTTACCATTACCCTACTGAGCCTATTTTTAGGATTTAGTATTTTTGTCAATGCACAGAAACCTTACACTCACAGTCTGGGCGTAACCTTAGGCTCGCTTAACGGCGTTTCATACAAAGCCTTAGTAACAGACCATTTTGCCATCAGCACCGACTTGGGTTTCAAATTCAACTATATTCCAGTCAACAATGCGAACCTCACCACATACACTTTTGAGTGGAATACAAATTTCATGTATCAACTTAACATGAGCGAGCACTCGTCCTTTTTTGTTGGCGCTGGTTTTGCCCTCGGCTACAATTGGAAATTGAGGTGTCAGGTCATTGACGGCTATATTCAAGGTTGGGACTGGCATTTCGGCCGATGGGGATACACCTATCCATTGCCGTTCACCATTCCAGTCGGTCGTTCCGTGGACGTATTTTACAATGCGGGCAAAGCCGGCGCCCACGGCATCATTGGCTTTGAGTTTTCTGATTTCGAAGCCCCCGTGTCCATCAGTATTGATTTCAGACCGGGTTACAGCACCTTCTTCAGCAAAACCTCTGAGAACAAAATGGCGACGGTTGGTGGCTTTGACTGGAGCGTGGATTTCGGTATCAGATATACATTCTAAGATAGAACCATGGAAATTTTGGAAATACTTTATAGAAGTATTCATTAATAATATTAATAATTAAATATTATCTTTGATGAAAAATAATATTATTTTTTTGATTGTATTCATCGCCTTGAGTTTGGATTTAAGCGCTCAAAACAACAACAAGAATGACAATTTGACAGAAATTGACAACTCTTTGAGAAACACGGTCACCGTCGACTGTGAACACGTGAGTCTTCCAATCATAGAAACATTCGATGACTTGGCCGATTGCTGGCAATATTTTAGTGACGACCCCAATAATAACAATAATTCCGTTTTGGGTCCTTGTCTGGATGGCGAGAATTATGTTTTCCGTTTCAGTTCTATGATACATGTTAATTCTGGTAATTATGTACAATATCTGATTACACCCGAATTGCCGACTGGCGCGTCATCTATCAGCATTTCTTTAGATGCAAAGAGTTTGTATGAAAGTCAAAGTCTGCAATTGGGGTATTCCACCACTACCGATGACATTGCCTCTTTCACTTGGCTGTCGGCAACAAGTGTGCCCGTTTCGGGAGGTGTTTGTTCCGAAACTTTTCCGGCTGGGACAACCTTCATTGCCATTAAATATGCCTCTGCTGATAAATTTTATCTCTATATTGACAATTTGACAATTGCCAATGCAGAAGAAGACTGTTCCGAAGCTGTTTCGGTTTTACCATGGACTGAAGATTTCTCTTCAGGGTGTTTCCCTCCAGAATGTTGGGATATTGATTTTACCAACATTGACACCACCTGGAAGCTCTTTTATTTGAATGGAACTTGGGCATCTTGTTCGGGAACTTCTTACGACAGAACGGAAAAATTAATCACCAGGACTTTAGACTTCAGCAATTATGAAGAAGTCCATTTGGATTTCAACTTTATGAGTAATTATTCATACGTGGATAATGACTATATAGATTTGAAAATATTCGCAAGCACGAATGGAGGCGAGACATTTGACGAAACGCCATTGTGGAAATTAAGTGATTTTGGCGTATTCGAAAATTGGACCAGCACCCCTGTCACGATAGATTTGAGCAATCTTGCCGGCGAAAACAATGTCAAACTATCCTTTGTCTATGAAGGTTCATTGGCCCAAGTCACTTTTAGCGATGTTCGAATTTATGACCCTGGCCAGAGTGCTGTTGCGGATGTATTGGATTTAGGAATGCAAATATATCCCAATCCCGCTCAAAATATGATTACCATCAAATCCATGGACTACATAAACCATATCGAAATTTTCACTATTTCCGGACAAAAGGTGGCAGACATGAATAGCAATGGGAATAGTGTCGAAATGTCCATTTCCCATTTGGCGGCAGGAATGTATGTGATGAGAATCCGCACTTCCCAAGGCACCGCCACCCGAAAATTCAGCATTGCCAGATAATTAGCAAAAAGAGTCTGGTAAGAATTTTGGATGGAGAGGAAAATTTTGATTTTTTCCTATAATATTTGAACAATGGTCTTCTAAAGTCGTTCAATTGCTTCCGTCATACGACTCCAGGCATATTTTTTCTTTTCCTCCTTCACGTTGCTTTCAAAAGATTCTTTTCTATTATTGACAAAGAAATCCGCAATGGCATCGGCGATTTGCCGAGGATTGGGTTCCACCACATAACCGATTTTCTGGTGAGGGACAATTTCCGCCAAACCGCCCACATTAGTTACCAGCATAGGTTTTTCGAAGTGGAAGGCGATTTGCGTCACCCCACTCTGCGTAGCGGTTTTGTACGGTTGGGCCACAATATCGGCGGCATTAAAGTAATATTTCACTCGCTCATTGGGAATGAAATCCGTATGAAGAACAACCTTGTCACGAATTTTCAGTTGATCAATCAATTCCTGATAATGCTGCTCGTCTTCATAAAATTCACCTGCCACTATCAATTTGACATTCTGGCTTTTAAGTCTTTCATCGGCAAAAGCTTGAAGCAACAAATCCAAACCTTTATATGCTCGAATAAAGCCAAAGAAAAGGACATAACGATAATCTCCTGTCAAGTTTAATTGTCTGAGGGCCTCCTCTCGTGATGTAATTTCTCCGTAGTGGTCATAGATAGGATGTGGGGCGAAAGTCTTCGGGCAATTACGCCTATCAAATTTGCTAATGTCATCCACCACGGATTTTGACAGAGCGACAAAACCGTCAACTGATTTTACAAAATAAGGCGGGAACAGTTTGTCGAGGATATTCGGCTCATGAGGAATCATATTGTGGACGAGCGCGATGACTTTAGAGCAACCATTTTTTCTCACTTTACGGGCGATAGTGCCGAAACAAGGAGCCATAAACGACATCCAATAGGCGAAAATAACGAGGTCGGCTTTCTTTTTCGCGATTTCTCGACCCACTTTCAACCAATTGAAAGGATTACAGGAGTTTATTTTTCTACGGATTACAAGATTTTCAGGAGCGGGATCTGTAGTGAATTGTGTTTTCCCAGGAAATAAGAATCCTGGATATTGCAGTGTAAAAGTGTACATTTCAACTTCATGACCTTGATTGACATATTCTGTGGCAAGGCGTTCGTTGAAAGTGGCCAAACCGCCGCGATAAGGATATGCTGTACCGACAATGATGATTTTCATAGAAACAAAAATTAGATTGCAAAATTACATATAAATGTAATATTATTCAAAATAAAAGTATTATTTTTGCTCTGTGAAATTTTGTTTTTAGCATTCCAAAATGATCGAATCCGATACAACCGAACTCAAACGAAAACTTATGAGAATCTTCCGTGATATGCGGTTAGTAGAACATTTAGGAACAGACATGGGAAGAATATTATCAGCGTACGATAGAAGCATTTCCCATATTAGCAAAAAATTCATAGAAAATACAGACTTACTCCAATAGGAGAATCGCTTAAAAAATCATTACTGAAACAAGAAAAATAAAAATCTTATATTATATGAAACCTACAACAAAAAAAATCCTTACGCACGCGGGTATTATCCTCTTCTTCTTCATTATTGCCGCCATCTATATGTCTCCCGTTTTCGATGGCAAAGTCATCCAACAAGGAGATACGTTAAGTTGGCAGGCCATGGCCAAAGAACAAATGGACTTTCACAAAAAAACAGGAGGTCCTACTATTTGGAACAGTTCTATGTTTAGCGGGATGCCGGGTTACCAAATCACCACATCTGTACCCGCCCCTAATATTTTTGCCAAGATAAGTTCTTTTCTCAAATTGCAACATATCGGATATGGTGGTAATATCGGCATTGTGTTTATGTATCTGCTCGGTTTTTACGTCTGCCTTATTGCCTTGGGTTGCAATCCGTGGCTCAGCTTATTGGGTGCCTTGGCCTTTGGATTAGGCAGTTACAATATTATTATTATTGAAGCCGGACATATTACTAAAGCGCACGCCATAGCTTTAATGGCCCCCATCTTGGGCGGCATGATGCTGACCTTTAAACGGAAATACGTATGGGGCGGCATCCTCTTCACCCTCGCCTTGGGTATGCAGATTGCCAACAACCACATTCAAATCACCTACTATACGATGTTAGCCTGCATTTTCTTGGGAATGTCCTATTTGGTATATTCCCTCAAAGACAAATGGTTCAAACAATTCCTTATCGGTGTGGGCGTGCTACTCATTGGCTGCGGTTTGGCCGTTGGCGGCAATGCCCGTCAACTTTTCGTCAACCAAGAATATATGAAATACACGATGCGTGGCGGCTCCGAAATTTCCGTCACGCCAGAAGACCTTTATAATGACGGTGAGCCTGCATCCATTGCCGGCACCAACGGTTTGGACAAAGACTACGCCTTCAGCTGGAGCTATGGTAAAGGCGAGACCTACACCCTTTTGGTACCGGGTGCCTACGGTGGCGGTTCTGGCGAGAAAGTCAGTCGCGAATCCGAATTCTACAAGAACTTCCGACAAGAGCAGGCCCCGCTTTACTGGGGCGACCAACCCTTCACCTCCGGTCCCGTCTATTTCGGTGCCATCATCATCTTCCTCTTCATCTTCGGCCTCTTTGTGGTTAAAGGTCCCGACCGCTGGTGGCTGGTATTGGCTACCCTCTTGGCTATTTTGATGGCCTGGGGCAAGAACCTGATGGGCTTCAACAGCTTCCTTTTCGACAAGCTACCGCTCTACAACAAGTTCCGCACGCCCTCTATGAGTTTGGTCATTGCCAATGTCACGATGGTATTGATGGCCGCTTTGGCCCTCAAAGCCGTGTTTGATAAAAAGAATCCCATTGAAACCAAGAAACTCAATCGTGCGCTCTACATCTCCACAGGTATTTCCGCTGGTTTCATCCTGCTGATGATGGTCTTCTCCAACAGTTTCGCCTTCACCGGTGTCAGCGATGTGGAAATGGCTAAACAATATGGTGCGCAATGGCAGAGCATTCAAGACATCCTGATGGCTGACCGTAAAGCCCTCTTTATATCCGATTCTTGGCGTTCCCTCATCTTCATTCTGCTTGCCTTCGGCCTACTCTGGCTCTATATCAACCAGAAAATCAAGAAATCTGGCATCATCATCGGCGTTTTGGCTTGCTTGGTTCTCATAGATCTCTGGGGAGTGGATAGACGCTACCTCAACGACCAGAATTTCATTACCGAAAAGAAATTAAAACTGAAACCCACGCAAGTCGATCAAACCCTTGACCAATATGCCGCTCAATTCAAGGATGAGGACTACCGCGTGCTCGACCTCTCCGTCAACACCTTCAACGATGCTCGTCCTTCCGCCTTCCATCATCAGATTGGCGGATATAACGCAGCCAAACTGCGTCGTTATCAGGACATCATCGACTTCTACATTTCCCGCCATATCAATATGGGCGTACTCAACATGCTCAATGCCCGCTACTTTGTCGTTCCAGGACAAGACGGTCAGCCGCAGGTGCAGCGCAACCCCGAAGCCTTAGGCAACTGCTGGTTTGTGGATCAGTATCAGTTGGTGAAGGATGCCAATGCCGAGATTTTGGCGTTGAACAAGCTCAATGCTGCCGACACCGCCATTATCGACCAACGTTTTGCCACTATGGTGCAAGGCAAGAACTTAGAACGCGACAGCAACTCCGTGATTACGATGGAGCATCAAAAGCCCTACAACCCAGACTATGTAGTGTATAAGACCAAGACCTCTAAAGAGCAGTTGGCTGTATTCTCTGAAGTATATTATGCTCCTGATTGGCGTGCCTATATCGATGGCAAACCAGCAGAATATTTCCGTGTGAACTACATTTTGCGTGCCATGGTCGTTCCGGCCGGCGAGCACAAGATTGAGTTCAAATGCGAAGCTCCGACAATGTACAAATTAAACAAGGTTACCCTTTGCTTCTCAATCCTGTTTGTAGTAGTGGCAGCTGGTTCCTTATTTCTCTATTACCGCAAGCGCAAGGAAGCATAATATTTCAATAAATACCTCGTGTTTTACAAAAATACAGTAAGGAATGCTTTGACTTTATGCAAAATTTCATCAGGATAGTGTTACCGTTTAACATTCAAACTACCACAAAAACTACCGCAAAAACTACCGCAAAAACTACCGCAAAAACCAGAGATAAAATTTTAAAGAACATACAAAAAAATCCAACCATTACTATAGAAAATTTATCTGAAATATGCCATATATCCAAAGATGGCATTCGTTATCACATAAAATTATTGAAGGAGAAGGGTGTTTTAATTAGACAAGGAAGCAGCAAAAACGGGTATTGGGAAATAATAAATGCCATATCTCCCCAAAAAAGTAATCTCAAAGAAAATAAATAATTGATATCCAAACTCAACACTTATGCTCTCCGTTATCATTTGCACCTACAACCGCGACAAATACATCTATAATGTATTGCAAAGCCTTGCTCAAAACGATTTTCCTACCGACCAGTATGAAATCGTTTTGGTCAACAACAACTGCACGGACAACACTCAAAGCGAATGCGCCCGTTTCAAGGCCGACTACCCGCAAGTGGTGATGCGCGAGTTTATGGAGACCAACCAAGGCCTATCCTATGCGCGCAATCGCGGCATACAGGAAAGCAAGGGCGACATTTTGGTTTATGTGGATGACGATGCTTTAGTGAACAAGGAATATTTGCGCACGTATGCAGATTTCTTTGCTGCGCATCCAGAAATTGATGCCGCAGGAGGTCCTATTATACCCCAGTACGAAACAGAAGAGCCCGCTTGGATGAGCCACTTTACCAAATGTCTGATTACGGGTTACAAGTACAATGGAAATAGTGTAAAGGAATTTCCTGGGAAAGATTTTCCCGGTGGTGGGAATGCCGGTTATCGTGCTTCGGTTTTTGAAAAAGTCGGTTTGTTCAATGTAGATTTGGGTCGTAAAGGCGACAGTTTGGTAGGTGCAGAAGAAAAGGATATTTTCGACAAGATGACCTCTTTGGGAATGCGATTTTTCTACTTGCCAACCGCCATCCTATATCACTTGATTCCCGAAAAGAAACTTTCCAAAGAGTATTTCGATAAGCTCACCTATTCCATCGGCAAAAGCGAGCGTATTCGTACGTTGGCCATTGGCAAGGGCAAATATACCAAACGTATCATTTCTGAAATGATAAAATGGGCTGCCTCTATCGTACTCTGCATCGGCCACACCCTTACACTCAAACCGAGTAAAGGCTGGAAACTGATTCAGTTCAGATGGAATGTGACGAAAGGATTAGTAGGGAGGTAATTATATGGTCGGTAAATATCAAAAACTATCAATTATACATAAAAAATGAAATATTCCAGAAAAAAGATAGACAAAGCGGGCCATATTATTGCAGCAAAAAACGCAGAGAATCTGGATTATGCTGAAGCTTTAGCAATTGTTGACGATTGGCGAAAACTTCATCTTCCCGTTCTTGAAATTTTAATGACACAAGTACTTTCGTTGCTTGATAAAAACAATATTAAGCCTGCCTTTTCTTCGCAGCGGCTCAAACGTATGGATTCCATCCAAGGGAAACTACAAAGAACGCCTGATATGGGTTTAGGTGGCGTGCAGGACATTGGAGGAGCCAGACTGGTTTTTGACGACATTTCCACACTTTTGAAAGCGAAAGAATGTATTTCTATGGCGGAATTTGATGGCTTCTCATTTGACCACGACGTTTATGATTATGTTGCATCTCCCAAAAAGAGCGGGTACCGTAGTATTCATTTTGTTCTCAAATACCATTCGGAAGACGACAAAGACGGTATGAGGGTGGAACTACAAATTCGTACAAAATTGCAACATGACTGGGCAACTGCAGTTGAAACAGCTGAACTCATTTCCCAATCTTCGCTAAAAGCAGGAATAGGTGATGAGAACTGGTTGGAGTTTTTCAAATTAGTGAGTGCCATTTTCGCCAAAAGAGAAATGATGCCAGTTCATGCCGACTACGCATATTTCTCAGACGAAAATTATTGTAAACGATATTCGCATTTGAATGAAGAGAACAAATTCATTGACAATTTGCAGGCTTTAGTCGGTGCTGTTAAAACCAGGGAAAACCTTTCATTCTCTGGAGGCTACGTATTGATCTTTATCAATTATGTTGAAAAGAAAGCAAATTTAAAACATTTCACCCAAACGGAAAAGGATTTGGCAAATGCCATATATGCTAAAGCGGAATCTGGCATCAAGCGAGAAGAAGCAGCGGTTGTTTTAGTTGCTGTTTCAGATGTTCGCGAACTTAGAGAAGCTTATCCGAGTTATTTCCTTAATGCAAAAGAATTTATTGATGAGTTGTATGATTTCCAGACACAATGCAAAAAAAAGGGCTTTTAGTCCCTCAAATGGGTTGCCTCTATCGTACTCTACATCGGCCACACCCTTACACTCAAACCGAGTAAAGGTTGGAAACTGATTCAGTTCAGATGGAATGTGACGAAAGGATTAGTAGGGAGATAGTCCAGCGTTTGAAATATGAATGGGTTGCGGTTGTAGGGCGGAGAATGAAGGATAGCATAGTGTTAAGGAATGTTGTTACTTAACATTGTTTCCTTTTGTTTGTATGACTTTAGTTCCCTATATAAAAAATTAGAAAATATATTTTTAGGAATGGTAAGATTTGATGTGTAAAATTTGTGATATCTCGTAATGGTATCTACAATTTTAGGACAATCATAAAGTAAAGAGAAAAATTGATTTTTAGAGAGACGATTTTTAAGTACGACTTTTTTGAACATTGTATATAATTGTGCGACATTTCCTAAATACAGTTCAAAATCAAACATATTAAGTTCATGCTTTTGGACTAATGAAATCAACTGTTCTCGATATTTCATCAATCCAATTTCATAACTATCAGTTTTTGCGGTATTGTGAAGATGGTCAACATGATGGTATAAAGTTGCATTTACAAAAGCAAGGTCTGTCTGTTCTTCTTTTAAGGCAAGGAAAACTTGGAAATTAAATAGGGAATCTTCAGCACTTATAATTTTGGTATCTACAAAAAGAATGTTATGACGAACTAAAAAATTACGATTGAACAGTTTAGTCCAAATTCCATTTGCGTTACAAAGGCCATCTCTTTGTATGATTGCTTTTAATAAGTAATCACAAGTGTTGTTCTCAACTTTATGAGCCACCTTATAGTCAACAATAACTTCACCATCTACTGACACATAGTCTCTATTACATCCTGCAACAGGTCTATTTTTTCGGATAGCTTCATTGTATAATAGCTCTATCATATTGGATTCGCAATAATCGTCATCATCAAAAAACATCACATATTCTCCTCGTGAATGTTCAAGCCCCTTATTTCTGCTTAATCCTATATGAAGGTTTTCTTTATTCTCAAAAAGAATTATGCGATTGTCATTATTTGCATAAGATTCGAGAATTCGAGCAGAATCATCGGTTGGACAATCTAATACGCACACTATTTCTATATCTTTAAAAGATTGATTAAGCAATGATTCCAAACAAATTCTCAGTCGTTCACCTGGATTGTAAATAGGAATTACAATACTAACTTTTGGAGTACTCATTTCAGTTTGATAAATATTTTAGCGAACAAACAAAACACTATAAAATGTATTTGATAATTGTTCTTGTTCTGTATTAAATTTATATGTCAACTTATGAATGCTTGACATTTGTTTAATTTGTTCATATCGTTCTTCTGAAAAATCATCAAACATTTTTTTTTGTAACAATTTACAATTGATATCGGGAAAATAAGGCACTCTCCTCCACAACCTATTATTCATATCGTTGTGATGAATAATCATAAACCAAAATAAATGGAAAATAGAATAGGAAACCAATTTGTTTTCATTGTTCCAATATGATTCCAATAAATCTTTCATTTGGACAAAAAACGGATGGGCGGCACCTCCAGCTATAAACCAATTACTAGCGCAAGTCTTGCCAATGGTCTCATCCTTATAGCAAAACAAATCTGCATTTACGATATAATTAGGAAGAATGTCCGTCAAATATGTGGTTGCATCAATCCAAATGCCACCATATTTTGCCAAGAGTGAAATTCTAATATAATCGGCGAAGTGGGCATTAGGGATAATTCCCTTATCATGTTTTTCATCAATGAAAGATGGTATTGAAATGTAATTACGAACAGTAGAATTATCAAGGACAACAACTTCTAAATTTGAATTATACTTCAATACAGAATCTTTACATTTCTTCACTAATTCTGGAGCAGTTTCGTAACCTTGTTGCCAAAACAACCAGATTTTTTTAGGTTCATTGGAAACATAACACTTGTACGAATACTTATTCTTATCAAGAAGATATTCATATTTTTTCAAATAATTGTATGCACCAATTCTATCACAAGCACTAGTGACCGCAGAATCGTGAGGCATTAATCTGCTTTGCAGTTTCAGCAGGGTGCATTTAAGACCAATCTTTTTTAGCGTTTTAATTATCATTTCAAATAAGATTAAACCATTTTGAGTTATTGTTTCAGACGAAAATATAAGTATGCTATTCCTGTATCTTCTTGCTGTAACAATCTCTGCTTCAAATCGGCAAAATTCATTGATTTTACTTCATCAGAATAGTTTCCATATGCATCGTGCAAAATTCTCTCTGTAAAACAGGGTTTAGAATATATTAATTGAAAGCCATATTGTTCAGCCAATTCAATCATACCCTTATATGTAAAAATATGGAAATGACGCGGGGCATCTGCAAATGGAAGAGAATTAATCCCATATTGTTGCCAACCGAAATTGCTAAACAAAGGCAAAGCAATCATTAAAACGCTATGAGAATGCATAATAGTTGATAATTTATGCAATGCGCCGCAAGGATCTTCCATGTGTTCTATAACATGACTTAGAATAATAAAGTCATATTTATCATTAATATCATTTAATGTTTTTTTCTTGATATAAAGTGGTTTTTGAGAATTAATTTCATATACAATATCTTCTTGCAAATACGGATCAATTCCTTCAACATTTTCGAATCCACATTGCGCTAATTTTAGAATCACACTACCTGTACCACATCCAATATCAATGATTTTTGAATTAAAATCAAACATATGAGGCTGTACCCATTCAAAAGCATCGGGTGAAAACTTCAAAAGTGTTTTTCCTAAAATTCCTTTATGAGAAATTTTATATCTTAATATTCTTTTACGTACAAAATTATGCAACCAATCATTTCCTTCATTAATTGATAATTTCTTCATGGAATAGTATTGTGTTGAATAATACTTACCAATGTCTAACGGGATCTCTGCTATTTGGATGGTTTTACAATTAGGGCATTGTACATATTCAAATTCCGTATTCCATCCATATCTAGTTTCATGTGCCATATATGATTCTGAAAAAAAAGATGAATGGCATATCCTACAAATGTGGGGCTTCAATTTAGTTTTTGATTGCATAATTAAAATGTTTTTGCACTCAATAATTCTTCTATACTTGGAGGCAATTATTGTTAATTGAAATATCTCCGATACAATCGTTTATCAGATTTTATCATTCTCGTTTTTCTCTCTCCTACAGTCCAATTTTTAATTGGGGTCATGAAATCTTCGCCAAAGACACCTTGGAGCCATTCTTTTGTTTTTTCGGGTATAAAGAATTTATGTCCAAAATATTCTTTTTCCATCAGTCCGCATTTTTCAAAAGGCCAAATCACGCAAGGGAACCCATCTGTCTCATTAGCTTCTTTCCACTCTTTCGTTTCGTGACGGCGACCTACATAGCAATAATAATCTGATTCGGATAATTCATACACATTGAAAATGTCCACGTGGACACCTTTTTCGGAAGAATATTGTTCAATAACCTCTCTTCCATCCTCTTTAAAATAAAACACCTTATTCAACTTTAAGCCTCCTTGGGCCATAATTTCCACAAAGTTATCGGGACGTTGATCTGCGAAAACCGCCGCATCAATATCGTTGTCAAATGGAATAAAACCGTTGTCTCGAAATAATCCTAATTGGGTCCCAAAAATGGGAAACATTTTCACACCCATATTACGGCAGACTTCATCCAAATGAACAAATGTTTCAACCCCATATTTTTTAAAATTCCTACATAACTTTTTGTTTATAAAGTATGTGTCAATTTTTACCAAAAACTTGTATAATCCAAGTCTCAATGCAATTTTTACAATAAAATCTCTCATACTATTCTATTTCTTTATCATTCCTCGCCCCCACAAAAAGACCTTTTCTATGGTGGGTATGGGGATGTTTAGTTCTTTACCTTTCTCGTAAATGTATTTCAAGCTGTATTCAAACTCTTCGTGAAAATACCGACTACTTGTATCAGGTATCCATCCGAATTCTGTTTGAATCATTGGAGATTCTATTCCTTTTAATCCGTCCAAACTTCGTATTTTCTTAGCCATCTGCTCTGGGTTGCTACTCTCGTAGTACTCTAAAATCGGTGTCAAATAACCTTGCCTAACGGGAAGTTTTTCCAGAATGGAGAATAGTTCTTTATCCATATCGGCCAACAATTCAGCAGCTTCTGTCGTCCATTCTTCATAAAAAAGAATGTTATGATCATAATACACGCCTTCTTTCCAATCTTTAAACAAAGAATAAAGTCGAGAGGTGTGTAATAATGGATTGCTATTGGTAAATGTGGCCTCATAGTAGTTCGTCAACAACTTTGTGGGGCGCTCAAAAAGATATTCTATCGTTTTTCTGAATTCTTCCTTGTTCTCCGTCCGTTCTACAACAATGTTATAACTGCTTTTATATCCCATCAGTTTGGTTTTTCTTCCATATTCTTCTATTCTGGAAATGAATGGAACACGTTGAAACCCCCACAAAGGAATATTTTCATCCAAAATGCCCATTGCTTCAAAAAAGAATCCAGATGAGGCAAACACACATCCAACATACATTTTTGAAGTTAAATATGGTTTCGTCTTTTGCAACATCTCACGATTTGCATTGCCAGGTAAGCAAAACAAGACTATATCCACATTTTTCAACGCTTGCTCTGGATCAGAAGAAACAACATCCAAATGTCCGTTTATTTCTTGTCCGTCAGGTAAGATTGTTTGAAGTACAGAACTCCAGTCTTCAGGTCGGCGCGTAAGTATATGTACATTAGCCTTACCCTTTGCGCTAATGACACCAGCAATAACCTGTCCTAAATTTCCGCCACCACAAATGCAAATCGTTTTTTTCATTACAACTCCTTTAAGGCATTAATTAATGTGTTATTGTCGTCCGTGTTTCTTACAGCCAAACGAATATATGGCTTGCCATCCGTCTTGGAGGAACAATCTTTAATGAGGATGTTATAGTGCTTCAAAAGAATGGCAGCCAATACTTCGGGTGTATATTTATCTGTGACTTCACAAAGGAAATAGTTTGCTTGCGTTGGGATTACTCGCAAATAGGGTACTTCAGACAACGCTTTAGCAAAACGACTTCTTTCTCTTTTAAAATCCTCACAAGCCTGTTCGTAGTCCTTCTGATACTTGCCGTAAATCTGTAGGTAGAACTCCGCAAAAGAGTTGATGTTCCATATCGCAACATCTTTGCAAATCCACCGTATCAACTCTCTGTTGCCCGATGCAAGAATGCCCAGTCTCAGTCCCGGCACGCCATACGATTTGGAAATACTCTTCACAACTGCCAAATGAGCATATTTTTCTAAAATGTCATTCCGAAGCAGGGTCGCACCTTCTTCCGAGAAATCAACAAAGGATTCATCCACAATAAAGAAAATCCCCTTTTGCTCACACCAATCGCAAAGCATCAACACATCTTTATGCGCAATATAGTTTCCTGATGGGTTATCCGGATTGATTAAAATCAAATTCTGAATATCTTTGTCCGAATAAAAATCTATAATATCTTGTGCAGAATAATGATAATCGGCATTCTGAACACGATAGACAACCAAATCTTCTTCTCTTAACCGGTTGGGATATTCTTCAAAAGTCGGTCGAATCACGCCAACTTTGCCTTTCATCCATTCCGTTACAGACTTTATCAATTCGGCGGCACCATTTCCTACGCAAATATAATCTTGTGAAACGCCGAAATCTTTAGAAGCCAATAAATTATTCACTCTCAATCCAGAAGGGTACTCACATAAAAGTCTGTCAAAGTTAGCTTTGATTTCAGCCATCAGGCGTTCATTCGGAAAATAGGGATTTACCAAATAGCAATAGTCCAATATATTAGGGTAGCGCCAATAGCCGCCAAAACGGGAAGAAATTTTCTTCAAGGCGTTATTATTGGCAGAAAAAATAGACTCCGCGATATCCAAATCCTGAACGTCATCTATTTCATACCAATGTTCATCCTGCAATGGAAGTGCTTTTATTCCCGGCTTATCCAACAATGTAATCACGCGAAGAACCTGTTCGTAATACTCATTCTTGCCTAATGCGGCACAGTATGCCTCCAAAAACGGCACATACAAATTGGCAGAGAACTCCTTGCTGAATTTGTAGATGTTAACTGTCTTGTAGTACGAAGGAATTTCCTCAAATTTAAAAGATTTTGTTGGAATAAAGCGTAAGATATTGTTGTCGTCGTCCAAAGTAACCACCGTGCCATCCATCCAACTTTCAAATTTAGCTACCAATGCTAAATCTGGATATGGATTATCAACCAGTTTACGGATAACAGAATCTTCCACAATCAAATCCGACTCAAACAGCAGCGTGTCGTCAGCTATTAGTTGTTGTTTGGCCAAATAGAGAGAATAGATGTTGTTGGTTTGGTCGTAAACCTTGTTTTCAACGAACTCAATAGGAGTCTGTACATTCAATGAAGATATATAGGATTTGAGTTCCTCGGCCTTATATCCCACCACCATCACAATTTTGTGGAGGTTTAATAAATCCAATTGGTTCAGCAGGCGCTCAATAAGTGTTACGCCGTTGACCTTCACCATACATTTCGTATTGTCCTTGGTAAGGTCACCGAGGCGTTTGCCCATTCCTGCTGCTAAAATTATTGCCTGCATACTTTTATTTCTTCTCTATTTTCTCTCTTTTCCCCCCGCCGCACGTTCCCCGGGGCGGGTTCGGGGTTTGTTACTATTTATGCTTTCGTTTTAATGAATTTCCGCAGATGCTTGCCAGCGGTTTGCTTGGGAAGCGGGAGGATTGGTGGCGAGTTGGGATAAGTGCGGTAATTTTAGGTTGGGGCATTTTATTTCTATCATTTAATTTGTGTAAAAAATCAATTTCTTTCCATAATATCTTTATGTAATTTGCCAAGAGCTCGATGATGTTTTTGCATAAAATCATCAGCAAAAATGTCTTCTTTAATGCGATAAAAAGCACCAATACAATTAGAGGAAACATTTGAGTTATTGTCTCCTATAATCATACGTGACATTTCTCGAATTTTGGTGTCTGTATAACGTTCTTTAAGATCTAATAATCTAAGAGCTTCACACTTATGGAAATCATATCGTTCTTTTAATTTAAAGAACGATATTACATTATCATAATCTCGATCCAAGTGTGTATCAAAATTCAACATATAATCGTTCATTCTATTTTCAAATCCAACGGTTGAGCAATTACTTTCTTGGGGATTTATGCAAATTGTCACATTGTTATCAAAATCATATTTTTCACTCGTTGGACTCAACTTTTCTATTGGGCGGAGAACTTCTGTCACCTGTTTTTGCCCTTTGATTCTACTATTACATACTTGGCATGAAAAAACGAAATTGAATAAACTCAGAGCGACTAAAGGACAACGTCCCTTATCCAAAACATGATCTATATCAAATTGTCTTTTTTCTTTTCCATTTTCACCATCATAATATACATTAATATAGGCCATATCACAATAATGGCAAGTATGTATCTGCATATCATTTGCGTGATTAATAAAGAACTCAGCTATTTTATTTGCATAACTATCATATGATAAAATACTTTCCAGATCTTTATGCAACCCACATATCTTTGCACATTCAGGGCTAATTGTCTGAGTGTATTTTTCATAAACACCAACTAAAGACTCAAAATCCATAATTAGTAAATCCCGAATTTGTATTGGGAAGCATCCGCTTAATTTTGGATAAGCTTTAGAAAACTTTTTACGAATCTCATCCCACTTCGATTTCAAATCCTCAAGATTAAAAATACTAATGTATTCAGCTTTGAGTTTTTCCTTATCTCCATAATGTACTTTAATCATTCTTTAATTCCTTTCTTTTCGATTCAAGTTGAGAAAGTTCAACTTTTTTTAATTGGATTTTTTTCTCAATACTGTCTATAGTTTCTGTACTATCAATCATCTCGTCTAACATTCTACGTATGGTTTTTTTGAGATATTCATCTGCAACTTTACTGGCAACATATTCGAATTTATCTTTGTTTTCTTCAACACATTTTTTCCGGGAATCATCGTTCGGCATTTCACGGAACTTATTATAAAGACGGAAAATACTTTCAACTTGATTTTGAGCGAACTCACCAATTGTGTAATCCATAAAAAAGCTTTGACCGAGTAAGTCATGGATATTAGCACAAAACGTTTCTGATTCTGTTTGTTCGGGGCGACCGTCCTTCAAAGCTAAAACATTACTCCGAGGGATGTCGCTCAATATATATGGAGAATGTGTTGACAAAACGATGTTAATTCCTTCAATATGCTTCAAATGAATGGACCTTATTGTTTCCAAAAGTAAAGATATATACTTGCGCTGTAAATCAGGATGATAGTATAATTCTATCTCATCAAAGATAACATTAACATATTTATACTTAAGCAATGGAAGGCTTCCAACTTTAGCAGTTGATGAGTTCCAAACAGAATCAATATTTATAAGATGGTAAGCAAAATTACTTATACTATACGCTATTTGGCGTTCACCTGCACTAAACTTCCAAAAAGGTATTAATCGTTCAACATTTTTTCTCTTTATACGGAATTCAAAGTCAAAAATTGGAGGAGGCAAAAAGTCATCTTCTTTAGCCCTAAAAGGACATGATGATATTGAATTGAAATTAGTGACACAATCCCGTATGGGTTTTTCAATATCGGTTAACGAATAAATATCACGACAAGGGCTTGTTTTTTTAGGATAGATTTTATTGCCATATATCAAATACAAAAGTGTTCTTCGCAATTTTACAGTTATATGTGAATTATCCTGTAGTAATTCTTCAAGATGCTTTTTGAGAAGTTCATCATTAAATGATTCTTTAGACAGGTTTTTAATTATTTTAATGTATTTTTTATATAGTAGACTTATTTTAATGATTTTGTAAATCAAATAATTTTTAGCTTCGGCGAAATTTCGGACTGTATTATCAATGGCAATTATGCCTTGGATATTGTATGTATTGTTGAAATACTCCCATAGTCTTGAACAACAGTTGTCGTATTGTTTACAGAGATTAGAACTTTTTTGTAACAATCCGACCTCAATCATCCAGTCTTTCGTCCATTTTTTTAAATCTTTCTTCCCATTTGACAAAACACGTCTATCAATAGGTAAATATAATCCCTCAATCTGAAGATTCCCATTAATCGTACGAAACGGGAATTTACAATCCTCGCCAACACCCTGTTTATAAAAAAGCAATGATAAAAGTCTTTCCTTCCCCAGACGATTTTCTTTGGGCCCATCAATTACTCCTCCAACACGCATAGGATTAATAACTATAGGAGCTTGGTATCCATCATTTTTATGAAATAAACCTGTCATCCACATTTGTTGAAATGGAAATTTTATTAAATTAGGCTTATTACGTAATTGGTTTATTTTGTTTTCAGAAGTAGCTTCGTTATAATAATCATTATAATAATAGGCATAAATGGAATAATTATTGATAATGCTATAGAAGAAACTTGACAAATAATCAAATTTATCCTTCTGTACTGGCAACAGTTTCGATGAAGAATGTGTTTTTGAACTTATCCACTCTTTATTTCCAATTAACGAATATAGTGTACAATCTTTGCTTTTTGCAGACGTATAGTTCTTAATTGAAATATCATGTCCTTCTATTACTAATTGTGATAGTTCATCACCTTGAAGATATAATAAATCGCCATTAACATTTTCTATGTAGTGCAGATGCTCTGCTGCCGCATATTGAACTTCTTCTCCAAGTATGGCTGCTGCAGCATTATTAAACATTCTAACCATCATGTCAATTATAGAACTTTTCCCACAACCATTTTTGCCTACTATTGCTGAAATACTAACACTTACATCTTCTGTATCGTAAAGATACTCGTCTGCAAAAAGATGGTTCTCAAGTTTAAAAGTTTCGGTAGTTGATTCGACAATTTGAGACACGCCGCTGTAAAACCAATACCACATTTTTTTTTGTAAAATCGGTGATATCAAACAACTGTCGTTAAATCTCAAACCAAGTATTCTAAAACGTGATTTTGCCATATTGATTTCTAAATTTGTTGAAAATCCTTCACTCCATTTTCCACATCAATTTCAAGAACATTTCTATATATCATTTTATTTTATATCAAACAAGAATATTCGCAAAAAGGACAATCATTTGTTATAAAAAACTTTCCGACATTTACCACCATTACAAAATTGCATATATTCTATTCTTCTCCATTAACAAACATTTGCATTTGTTTTATGATAGTATTTTGTTTAATAGTCTCAAGGTTTGTTTTTAAAATAGATTTCAATTCTTCAATATTTTCTTTGTTAAATCTTGTATTTGCAGGAAAAATGCTTTCAATCTGCGGCAAAAAACAAAAAACACCTATATTATTTGACGCATCCGCTTTTGATAAAAATCGCATTCTTGCAATTTTCTCATCGGCAGAATCTTTCTTCATTGTTTCAGCATCAAAAGCAATGAGAATTTTATCATTGGATTTTATCATTAAGCGTAGTGTTCGTGCCAAGGTTGCCATATTAGCGAATCCACTTATTTCAGGAGCATAGACACGATATTTATCACAATCTAATAATGTTCTAATAATTGCCCTATCCGTATTACTTTCGGCTAAAACATATAAGGCAGGTTGTTCGTTTAAAATAGTTTCGGCCATTCTTTTTCGTTTTGATATTGAAAATAATAATGATAATGATATTCACATTGCTCAATAGCCATCGTGTACTTTTTTTCTAAACATTCTAAAAAACGTTTATTATCAGCAGAACCGTTCAAGCAACATTCAAAATCTTGTTTATCCCATAAGATAATTAATTGTGGCGCCATAAATTGAATCTGCCATTCTGCAACTTCGGTAAATGGTGTGTTTGAAAAAACAATGCCGAAAACCGTACTATGTCTTTTAGACAAATAATGTCTAAACTTAGACAATGGTTCCACATTAATCTTTTCCGTTGTGTAATGTTTACATTCAATAAGAGCATGCATATTATTATAATGAATAGCACCATCTATTTGCTCAATGACATTACCACCTGAAGTAATTTCATACGGATAAGTCACTTTAGCACCTTCTAATTCAAATGCTCTTAGAACTATATATTCTAATAATTTCCCTGGTTTCCAAAAAGTTTGATCCATTTGCGATTCTTCCCACAACAGCTTTAAGCTATGAATAGACCTATATTGTTTAATTTGTTCTTGATAATCTTCCTCTTTTGACATATATATGTTTTTAATCAAATAATTTTAGTATCGGGATAAAATTTATAATATTTACATAAGTTAATTTATCACAACATAGTTCTAGTTGATATTTTCAATGCAATGTTTATATTTCAAAAAGTCTTTTCTCACGTTATTCATTACTCTCGATTCTCTCTTCTCTCCCCCGCCGCACTTTCCCCGGGGCGGGTTCGGGGGTGTATTATGTAGGTTGTTTAATATTTTTCTATAAATTACCGTTTCAATTCTGTAAGTCTTTTTGATATCTCTTCTTCCGTGGGCAATTTGTCTTGCAGGTCCCGCGGAAGCGTACTTTTACCCAATTTATATTCAGCCACTCCAATTGGAGCATTGATTTTGGAGAGAGAATAATGTGCAAAAATATTGTTCTTCGAATGACAAATCAGCAGTCCAATGCAATCATTATCACCCACAACATTCAACACTTCATCAACCATTCCCATATAACCCGCCAACTGTCCGACATCCGGAAAATCAAATTCCGTGGTTTTAACCTCAATCACGCAATATCGATGTAATGGTATTATGTAGAAAAGGAGGTCAATATACTTCTCTTTGCCTGCCGCACAGATTCGGTACTCTTTGCCGACAAAAGAAAAACCACGCCCTAATTCAAGAAGGAACTGACAAATGTCACCCACAAGTCGCTCTTTAAGTTGAGCTTCATTATAATGCTCGTTTATTTGTGCAAAACTAAAATCGTAAACACCTTTGACAAGGTCTTGCGCCAAATCAGCATCTTGCGTTGGCATAGTTATGTTGAAGTTCGTGGCGGCTTTCCCTTGCACTTCGTATAAGTCTGTGCCAAGCATATTCAGAAGCATGCCGCGTCCCCATTGATTCTGTAAAGTTTTGCAAACAAAAAAGAAACCCTTTTGACTGTCTGCTCCTACAGCATCTATGATGGCTTTGTGGTGACTCCACGGAATACAAAACAAAGGACTGTTTGTTTTGCCCCCAAGTGGGGGCAAAGAATCAGACTTTTCCATTTCACCCCCAGATGAGGGCAAAATGGGAATAGCATCTGGATATAGCAAATAGAAACGTTTCATATAGCCGAGTGATGTGACGGAAAATCCCTTCCTGTCAAGTTGCTTAGAAAGGTCATTACTGAGTTGTTTGAGAATGCCGTGTCCCCATCGTTCTTCGATATGCATAGCCACTATGTCTCGACCAACAGTCCAGTAGAACCTGAGTTGTTCGCCATTGATTCCAATAGCAGCCCGGACTTGACTCTGCTTATACCTACGACTTAGATCGCTTACCCAAATCGAGTATTGCTGGTCTGCAAAATGCATATTGCCGTTGTTTTTCTCTATGTTAGTTTCTCCCATCACTTTTTCTATTCTCGTATTTTCAGCTGGCACGTTGCCTATCTTTCTTCTTTTTCCATTTCAAAAATCATCGCAAAGATACAACTTTCTCTCTTTCTCCCCCGCCTCACTTCCACCGGGGCGGGTTCGGGGTGTATTTTCTTATTCGTTTCTTATTCTTTCTTTTCCGTTACTTGCCAATAGCCGCCCTTGTCGGGTCCGATGCGGGTAACCAATCCTTTTTCCTGCAATTTTTTGATATGTTCTCGTATGGTATCCCTATGCCTTCCCGTTATTTGAACCAGCTCATCATACGTAATCTTGGAATTTCCCAACATCAATTCCATAATTTGACTATCCAAAGAATTTACAGGCGGATTTACAGGCGGATTTACAGGCGGATTTACAGGCGGATTTTTTTCGGCTGTATCTACTTCCGTACTGTTTCGCCAAATAATTGTACAAAAATCCTCATCTTCAATAAATTCCGGGGATTTCAATCCCTTCGCCACACATGTCTCAACCAAATCATTTGTGCCCGTACCCAATCGCTCAATATATCCTGCAAGATAGGCGGGATAGGCAAGCGTCGGATTCACTGGAATGGATTTATGCTTTGCCTTGAGTTTTGTAGTCGTCAACCCCATTGGCAATCGACCAGGGTTCCAAATCTCTAACCGGTCTCTGAACAGCATCACCTGCACACTGGCATTACTCGTGTAATCTCTATGCACAATGGCATTTATGATGGCTTCGTGTACGGCGGAGACCGGAAGTTCATACTCCACCCCATCGTCATTCGCAGAATGATTCCCTATTCTGGCATCAATATGCGACATTACAAATGAGACGGCCTGGTCGCACATTTCAAAAATAGTACCACCAAAAACCTGATAATAGGGAGCTGGCTTTTGCACATTCACACCGTAAAACTGCGCGCACTTCACCTCTGAAGGACGAAAGAAATGTTGCGGATTCTTTCCAAAAAGCAACAGTGCCGAATTGGTAATACGCCCATCATCGGTTGCCAAATCCAAACTCATCAGCACAGCAAGCAAGCCATCCTTTTCCAAAGAAAGTTTATAGTCTCGTTTCAGCTTGGCCAAATTGATAAAGGATTGTACTTTTCTTTCATCAATATCCGCTAAAGACGCATTAGCATTAATGGAAGCATCAAATGGCGATATGCGGACAATCTCCTTCACTTCCAAAAAGCGGACAAGAGCAGCATAAACTGCCATTTGAAGTTGTTCGTATGAGTTGAATGATTTTCTAACGACCGCCTGTTCGGCTTTGTCAATCAAATTTTGCTCTTTGGGATGCCGTTCAGATACTTGCTTGATGAAAACTAAGCGATAACGGTTGTGTTGCGTGGCGGCATCAAACTCGCGTTCGGTTGGCGATACGCCTTCATCATCTTCAAAGCCGTATTTCTCACCGAACAGGCCGACATAGACCTCACTGCGGGCAGCTTCCGACAAATATGCTTCGCGAGCATTTTGATCTTCGGCTGGCAAATCCTCAAACAAGAATGGGACAAATAACTTTCCAAGCAAAGCATCCTGCCGGATGTAGTCGCACAGCTTTCGCCTCTCTGAGGCGAACTCCGATTGAACACTGCTTATGAAAAGTCTAAATCTTGCCATTTTCAATACAATTTGAGTTTTCGCTTTCTTTATTCTTTCAAAGTCTCTTCTTCTTTTCTCTCTCCCACCGCACAATCCCCCAGGCGGTTCGGGGTGTTTTATTCTTAATCTTTTTCCTCCGTCACCTTCCAATAACCGCCCTTGTCTGGCCCGACGCGAATAAGGAGACCTTTCTTCTTTAATTTCCCAATATACTCGCGAACTGTTGTGAATCCGACACCTATTTCATCTGCAATTTGCTTTTGTGAATAGGTCGGATTCTTTTTTAATGTTCCAACAATTTTTGCTTCTAATGGGGTTAATGATTTTTTTTCTGTAGGGTTTTCTATAGGGTTTTCTGTAGGGTTTTCTGTAGGGTTTTCTAGGTCTTTTTCTAGGTCTTTCTCCGTAGTTTCTTTGTCTGTTAGATTTACAGGCGGATTTTCTAGGTCCTTGGATATATTTTTCTTCGTTGTTCCATATTCCGTATGTTTTTCTGCAACAACAAGCGGATTCTCCACCTGTTCATACATTGACGAATATGCCGTTCCCACAATCATAAAGGCAACCTGCTCGTACTTGGGCGTAGGGTTACCTGCTTCTTGCAATTCCCGGTACATTCTATCTACGCCTTCGCCAAACTCACGCACAAACTTATGCGCTTTCAAGAATTTAGCAATGAGCGGATTGCGTGAAAAATGCACATACCGCATATTGTCCAAACGCACAATGCTTGGCAAGTTGCCGGGACTCTCCACAGCAATGCGGTCGTCAAACATCTTAATTTGAATATCCGTTCCTAAAATACTATAATCACGATGCGTTATCGCATTTATAATCAATTCCTTCCAGACAAATTCCGGATATTCCGCCTTGGTAACAAAACGTGCATCAGGTCCCAAATAGGTGTGTTCGCGAATCTGCGTTCCCACAAAGGCAATGCTTCTGTTGACCATATCCAAAATCGTGCCATCAAATGTCACGTCTTTCATCACATTCATCTGCGCACCAGTCAACGCTTCCGTTCCCTGATATTTGATGAAACGAACTTGCGCACGCGGAAAAAAATCTTGCGGTTTCTTGCCAAACAAAAGGATGGCTGCCGCACTAATCTTGTAGTTATCTCCCTCTTTGACAATCAGTTTGTCATTTTGCTCCAAATATTCCAACGGAGACTTGCCATACCCTATTAAATCACAATAATCCTGTACCAATTGCAGGTCAAGGTCATCAATTGAAGCACCGAAAACAGCTTTGCTCTCATAAATCATTTCCCCCTTATCATAAAGTAGTTGCAGCCGTTCATCAAACGTCAGCTTCTTTGATTTGTCGCCCACACGATAAAAAACCTCATCTTTTTGATTGGCGTGAACTTTCTGGCTTTGTTGCACATTCATCAAAAGAATGTGGTCTGATTCACCATTGTCTCGAGTGAATGAAAGTTTTTCTGCTGATACTTTTACAGAAGGTTGGCAAAAGTCGAATGGAACTCGGAGCAATTCGTTCAAATGTTCCGAATGTTTGTCAACTCCTTCCAATTCGCCATTGTCCGCAACGCCAATGGCAATCGTTCCTCCGTCGGCATTGGCAAAAGCCACCACGATGCTCGCCAAGTCCTTCGCCGCAATCTTGATGCTTTTGCGGTCAAAAGTCTGGCTTTCATTGCAAGTGGTCAATGTCTCAACGGTCATAGTATCTTTACTTTAATCTGCAAAGATACAAAAAATTTCATATCCATACAAATAAATCGCACTTCAAAGTTGGATTTAGCGAACTTGGCAATTTAGCACGACATTTCAAACTGACATTTTGTCAGTCTGTGAGTTTGGCACAGTATTTGCTAAAAGTCGAGGCGTTGCAAAAAATTGAAAACTTCAGTTTTCCCTTTTGCGCAGCAAAAAAATCAGAAATAATCAAAAAAATAATAACTATTAAATTTTACAATCATGGGAAAAATCATTGGAATCGACTTGGGAACAACCAATTCATGTGTAGCAGTTATGGAAGGCAGCGAACCCGTTGTCATCCCCAATAGCGAAGGTCGGAGAACCACTCCTTCCATCGTGGCTTTCGTTGGCGACAACGAACGCAAAGTGGGTGATCCCGCCAAACGTCAGGCTATCACCAACCCCACCAAAACCATCTTCTCCATCAAGAGATTCATGGGCGAGACTTACGACAGAGTTACTAAAGAAATTGATCGCGTACCTTATAAAGTAGAACGTTCTGGAAACAACATGCCCGTTGTCAAAATCGACGACCGCAGTTATACTCCTCAGGAAATTTCAGCCATGGTACTTCAGAAAATGAAGAAAACCGCTGAAGACTACCTCGGAACAAGCGTTACAGAAGCCGTCATCACCGTACCGGCCTATTTCAGCGACTCACAGCGTCAGGCAACCAAGGAAGCTGGTGAAATCGCAGGTCTGACTGTCAAACGTATTATCAACGAACCCACCGCAGCGGCTTTGGCTTACGGTTTGGACAAGAAGAAATCTGATTCTAAAGTTGCCGTTTTCGACCTCGGTGGCGGCACCTTCGATATCTCCATCCTTGAATTGGGTGACGGCGTTTTCGAAGTTAAATCCACCAACGGTGACACCCACCTCGGCGGCGATGACTTCGACCACAAAATCATCGACTGGCTGGCAGAAGAATTCATGAAAGATTTCAACGTCGACTTAAGAAAAGACGCCATGGCTCTGCAGCGCTTGAAAGAAGCTGCCGAAAAAGCCAAAATCGAATTGTCAAGTTCAAATTCAACAGAAATCAACCTGCCTTACATCATGCCTATCGACGGTGTTCCTCAGCACTTGGTTCGCACTTTGACACGTGCCCAGTTCGAGCAGCTCTGCGATGATTTGATTCGTGCCACCATCGTTCCTTGCCAGAAAGCATTGGCAGATGCAGGATACAAAACTTCAGATATCGACGAAGTGATTTTGGTAGGTGGCTCGACCCGTATCCCCGCTATTCAAAAAGTAGTGGAAGATTTCTTCGGCAAAGCTCCTTCCAAGGGCGTTAACCCTGACGAAGTGGTGGCTATCGGTGCCTCCATCCAAGGCGGTGTGCTGAGTGGCGATGTGAAAGATATCCTTTTGCTTGATGTTACTCCATTGTCATTGGGTTTGGAAACCTTGGGCGGCGTGATGACCAAGTTGATTGAATCCAACACGACCATCCCAACCAAGAAAACAGAAACCTTTACCACAGCCGTGGACAACCAGACATCAGTGGAAATCCACGTTCTGCAAGGCGAACGTCCGATGGCGGCTCAGAACAAGAGCATCGGCCGTTTCCACCTCGATGGCATTCCTGCAGCCATGCGCGGCATTCCACAAATCGAAGTGACCTTCGACATCGACAGCAACGGTATCTTGAATGTCACTGCTAAAGATAAAGCTTCCGGTAAGGAACAGAAGATTAGAATTGAAGCCTCATCCGGTTTGAGCGATGACGAAATCAAGAGAATGAAGGCCGAAGCCGAAGCCAATGCCGATGCCGACAAGAAGGCCAAGGAGGAAATCGACAAACTGAATGCCGCTGACAGCTTGGTGTTCCAGACTGAAAAGCAGCTGAAGGAATTCGGCGACAAGGTCCCCGCAGAAGACAAAACCAAGATCGAAGCTGCGGCTGCCAAGTTAAAGACAGCTCACGACAACAAAGACTTCGCAGGCATCGACGCTGCCACGGCGGAATTGCAAGGCGCATGGCAGGCCGCATCTGCCAAGATGTACCAACAAGGTGCTGGCAATCCTCAGGACTTTGCAGGGGCCAACCCTGGTGCCGGAGCTCAAGGCGGTTGCAACAACGGCAACTGCGGCGGCAACGGCAAGCCAGGAGATGGAGAAGTCCAAGACGTAGACTTCGAAGAGGTGAAATAATTGACTATCAATAAAATACAGAAAGAGACGCAGTATAACGCGTCTCTTTTTTTTGCCAGAAAATGTCGTGTGCTTCACCCACGCTAGGTGAACCGTGAACTGTGAACCGTGAACTGTGAACTGTGAACTGTGAGCTGTGAGCTGTGAGCTGTGAGCTGTGATCTGTGAGCTGTGAGTTGTTTAATTGTTGAGTTGTTTAATTGTTTATGGTTCTGCCTGAAGGGCAATACAACATAGTAACCGGTTGCACCGACGAAGGAGGTGCTGCCGGCAATGTGACGGTGAGGCGGCGGTGTCTGAAAGACACCACAACATAGTAACCGGTTGCACCGACGAAGGAGGTGCTGCCGGCAATGTGACGGTGAGGCGGCGGTGTCTGAAAGACACCACAACATAGTAACCGGGGACGGAGTCCTCGGAGCAGGATGGGACTCTGATGTCACGGCGCGGCGCGGGGATGAAGGTGCCATGATGGTATTAGGCTGCCGCCGCGCAATCGACACGCGAAGCCATGACGCGTGCGTTAGGGATTGGAGCGGTTACGAGCCTGCCGCAGGCTGGCGATGTTTGAGCGGAAAGCCCGACGGCGAGCGTCAGCGAGCCGGAACGCCCTAATAATACTGTTTTTCCGAAAAAATTCACTTGCATTAATATAATCATTGTACGGCATCAAAAAAATCCTTAATTTTGCAGTTCGTTCTAAAATTGTAAAAAAAATGGATCAAGTTCAAATCCTTGACAAAACATTCGTCAAATATATTGAAAAGAAAGACATTGACGCGGCCTGCGAAAAGATGGCGGGACAAATCAACGAAGACTACAAAAATGACGAACCCATTCTACTGGCAACACTGAACGGGGCCATCATCTTTGCCGCCGAGCTGATGCAGAAGTTGACCATTCGCTGCCGCATATCGTGCATTAAACTGTCATCTTACAGCGGCACAACCTCCACCAACCAAGTGAAACAGCTGGTCGGACTTAACGAAGACATTTCCGGCAAACGCGTCATTATCGTAGAAGACATTGTCGATACGGGCGTCACATACGAGCACATGGTTGCGCTGCTGAAAGAAGCGAAGGTAAAGGATATCGCCATGGCAACGATGGCTTTCAAACCAACGGCTTACAAGAAGGACATTCCCGTGCAGTACGTCGGTTTTTCAATCCCCGACAAGTTCGTCATTGGCCATGGCCTGGACTATGACGGTTGGGGACGGAATTTGCCAGACATTTATCAGTTGAAAACAGAAAACTAAAATGTAAACAACTCAACAATTAAACAATAAAAAAAACTCAACAATAAGTATCATGAACAAGCAATTCAACATTGTACTTTTAGGGGCTCCAGGTAGTGGCAAAGGTACACAGGCACCCAAACTGATGGAAAAATATCAGCTTTTCCACATTTCCACCGGTGACATGTTCCGCAAAGAAATCGCTTCCGGTTCCGAAATCGGCCTCAAGGCCAAAAGCATCATTGAAAGCGGTGGACTTTGCCCCGACGACGTTACCTTGGACATGCTCAACAGCTACCTTTCAAAGCTGGGAGATTGCAAAGGCTATATTCTCGATGGTGTTCCCCGCACTCTCGAACAAGCTCACATGCTTGATGGCATCAACTATGACAAGCCTATTGAAATTTCAAAGGTGGTTTACATCAAAATTGACAAAGAGGAAATCATCAAGCGCATCTTGAAACGTGCCGCCGAATTGGGCCGCACCGATGACACCCCGGAAGTTGCCAAAAACCGGACCGAGCAATATTTCAAACTGACACACCCTTTGATCGAATACTACCAAAAACAAGGCAAACTTGTGGAAATCAACGGCATGCAAAGCATAGAGGAAGTCTTCGCCGACATCTGCAAGCTTGTTTTCGAATAAACGATTTTTCGTATTTTTGCAACAGCATAACATCTTCTTCAACAAGATAAAAACAACATAATCAAATGTCAACAGGAAAAATAAACGTAAAAACGGAAAACATATTTCCAGTCATCAAGAAATTCTTGTATTCTGATCAGGAAATTTTTCTTAGAGAATTGATTTCCAACGCAGTGGATGCCTCTCAGAAAATAAAGGCATTGGTGAGTTTGGGAAAAGCCAACTGCGAGTTGGGCGACCTGACCATCGAAGTAAGAGTTGACAAGGATTCCAAAACACTTAGCGTCATCGACCACGGCATCGGCATGAGCGCGGAGGAAGTGGACAAGTACATCAACCAAATTGCCTTTTCCAGTGCTGAAGAATTCGTTGAAAAATACAAGGGCACGGACGCTGCCAACATCATTGGGCATTTCGGCTTGGGATTCTATTCTGCCTTTATGGTTTCCAAATTGGTAGAAATCAACACTTTGTCATATCAAGAAAACGCCAAAGCGGTTCATTGGACCTGTGACGGATCCACCGAATTCTCGATAGAAGAAGCCGAAAAGAGCGACCGCGGCACCGAAATCATCCTGCATATTGATGAAGAGTCAGAAGAATTTCTTGACGAAAGCCGCATTGTTGGATTGCTCAAGAAATATTGCCGTTTTCTACCTGTTCCCATCCGATGCGGCAACGAAAAAGTATGGGAAAAGCCTGAGGGCAAAGACAAGGAAGAAGAAGTCGAGAAACCTCGCATCATCAACAACACCAATCCTTTATGGAAACAGCAGCCTTCAGCATTGGGCGATGAAGATTACAAGAAATTCTACCGGGAACTCTATCCGATGACTTTTGAGGAACCGCTTTTCCAAATACATTTGAATGTCGATTATCCTTTCAACCTGACAGGTATCCTGTATTTCCCGAAGGTGAAAAATCAGATGGAACTGCAAAAGAACAAAGTACAACTCTATTGCAATCAGGTATTTATCACCGACCAACTGGATGGCATCATCCCAGAATTCATGATGTTGCTGCACGGTGTCATCGACTCGCCCGACATTCCGCTCAACGTGTCGCGTTCCTACCTGCAATCCGATGCCAACGTTAAGAAAATCTCAAACCACATCACGAAGAAGGTGGCCGAAAAGTTGGACGAGATGTTCCGCAACGACCGTGAAGACTTCGAAAAAAAATGGGACGACATCAAGGTTTTCATTGAATATGGTTCCATTACCGATGAAAAATTCTATGAAAAAGCACAGAAATTCTTCTTGTTGAAGAATACCGAAGGCAAATATTTCACATTGGATGAGTACAAGACTCACATTGAAACCCTGCAGAAAGACAAGGACGGCAATCTGATTTATCTGTATGCCGCCGATGTGAACACTCAGCATATCTACATCTCCGCAGCCAAAGAAAAAGGCTACGATGTGCTGTTAATGGACGGTTTTCTGGACACGCATTTCATCAATATGCTGGAGCAGAAGCTCGAAAAGAGCCGTTTTACCCGTGTGGATGCCGATATCATCGACAAACTCATCCCCAAGGACGAAACAGAGATTTCAAAATTATCAGATTCCGAAAAAGAAAATTTGAAAAATCTCTTCGAAAACCATATCGAAAAAGAAAAATTCACCATCCAGATTGAGAATCTGAGCGAAAGCGACCTTCCTGTAATGATTACGCAGAACGAATTTATGCGCCGCTACCAGGATATGGGACGAATTTCTGGACAGCCATCCTTCGGAAATTTCGAGCATTACAACCTCATTGTCAATGGCAACCACCAATTGGCATCTCAGTTGCTGAACGAAGGTGACGAAGAAAAAAAGAACACGCTGACGCAACAACTCGTAGATTTGGCACTGCTCTCTCAAAACATCCTCACCGGCGAAAAACTGAGCGAGTTTGTGAAGCGAAGCGCAGAATTATTGATTGAGTGATCTGTGATCAGTGAACTGTGAACCGTAGTATGAATAATGTAGATTAAATCTTTATTTCAACAATTAAACAATTCAACAACTAAACAATTAAACAAAAAAACATACAGCAATGGTAAACGTAATTGAAGAATTAAAACAGTCTGAAGCCTTATTGGAAGGTCACTTTTTATTATCCTCGGGAAGACACAGCAACAGGTATTGCCAATGTGCCAAGTTGTTGCAGTATCCAGACAGAGCCGAAAGAGTTTTGTCGGTTGTGACTGAGCAACTGAAAGGCAAACAAATTGACATGGTTGTTGGTCCTGCCATGGGCGGCATCATCGTAGCATACGAATTGGGGCGTCAGCTGGGCGTACCTGCCATCTTCACCGAAAGAGAAGACGGCAAGATGACCTTGCGTCGCGGTTTCGAAGTCAAGCCAGGCCAGAAGTTATTGATTACTGAAGATGTGGTTACCACAGGCAAGTCATCTTTGGAAACCATTGAAGTGTTAAAGAGTTATGGTGCAGAAGTCATTGGCATTGCCTGCATTGCCAACCGTTGCACCCAGGAGTTGCCCTACCCGATTTATGGCGCGGTGAAATTAGACATTGAAAGTTGGGAACCCGCCGACTGTCCACTTTGCAAGCAGGGTATTCCTTATGTCAAACCTGGCAGCCGCAAGTTTTAATTAGATTATGGAGAACGACAATTTTATAGATTACGTCAAGATATTTTTCCGTTCCGGCAATGGCGGAGCTGGTTCCGCACACTTGTTGCGAACGGCGCACGATCCCAAAGCGGGTCCTGATGGTGGTGATGGCGGACGCGGTGGCGATGTCATTCTGAAAGGCAATCGCAACCTGTGGACGTTATTGCACCTGCGCTACACGAAACACGTGATGGCAGAGGACGGCACCGCGGGTCAGGGAAATCAATGTTTCGGCAAGAATGGTAAGACCGCTTACGTCGAAGTACCCCTCGGCACTGTCGTAAAAGACGCAGAAACTGGCGAATTCATCGGAGAAGTCATGGAAGATGGAGAAGAGTTTGTCGTACTTCCTGGCGGCCGTGGTGGTCAGGGCAACGTGCATTTCAAAACGGCAACCCGACAAACCCCACGATTTGCCCAGCCTGGAGAACCCGGCCAGGAAGGTTGGTTCGTGCTTGAGCTGAAAGTTCTTGCCGACATAGGCCTCGTGGGCTTCCCCAACGCCGGCAAGTCAACGCTGATTTCGGTACTCTCAAATGCCAAGCCTAAAATCGCCGACTATCCTTTCACCACACTCAAACCCAATCTGGGCATGGTGGCCTACCGCGACTTTCAGTCGTTTGTCATCGCCGACATTCCAGGTATTATCGAGGGCGCCTCTGAAGGCAAAGGCATCGGTCTGCGCTTTTTGAGACACATCGAACGCAACGCCGCTCTCCTATTTCTCGTGCCCTGCATCACAGAAAACATCAAAAAGGAATATCAGGTCCTCCTCAACGAACTCAAGGCCTATAATCCGGAATTGATGGATAAGAAAAGACTCCTCGCCATCACCAAATGCGACCTGATGCCCGAGGAAGAAATCAAGAAACTCCAGAAAAAAGTACCCAAGGACGTGGACGTTGTATTCATCTCCTCTCACGCTCAGAAAAACCTGTCGACACTGAAAGACAAACTCTGGGCGATGCTCAATGATGTTGAGAGTTGAAAACTATTAAACAATAAAGAATAAAAAAATCGAGAAGAGAGAACAAACGCCGGAAGCGGAAGATTAGTCCTCAGTTCTCAGTTAAATACAAGACTTATGGTAAAGCCATCAATTCCAAAAGGAACAAGAGATTTTTCACCCATAGAAATGGGACGCCGCAATTATATTTTTGATACTATCAGAAAGGTATTTAAAAAGCATGCCTTTCTGCCCATCGAAACCCCATCAATGGAGAATCTTTCGACGCTGATGGGAAAATACGGCGAAGAAGGCGACCGTCTACTTTTCAAGGTCCTCAACTCCGGCGATTTCAAGCAGGGTGTCGATTTCGATAAGCTGAACAGCAACCAGCTGACTTCTAAAATTTGCGAAAAAGGTCTGAGATACGACCTGACCGTGCCTTTCGCCCGTTACGTTGTACAGCATCAAGCCGAGTTGGCATTTCCTTTCAAACGTTTCCAAATGCAACCCGTTTGGCGAGCCGACAGACCACAGAAAGGCCGATATCGCGAATTTTACCAGTGTGATGTCGACGTCATCGGCAGCAACAGCCTGCTCAACGAAGCCGAGCTGATGCAGATGACCGACGAAATTTTCAAAGCCTTCAACATTCCGGTAACCATTAAGGTCAACAATCGAAAGATTTTGTCTGGCATTGCCGAAGTAGTCGGGGAAGCTGAAAAGTTGACCGACATCTGCACCGCCATCGACAAACTCGACAAGATTGGCAAGGACAAGGTTTGCGAAGAGTTGCTTGAACGTGGGCTGAGCCAGCAAGCCATCGACAGCATGGAGCCATTCTTCAACTTCAGCGGCAACAATAACGAAAAATTGAGTCAGCTGGCTCAGATTTTCGCCAGCAGCGAAATTGGCACCAAGGGCATTAGCGAAATCAGACAAATGCTTGCCTATGCCGCACAATTAGGCATCGACGCCGACATCGAAATCGACATTACCTTGGCCCGCGGCTTGAATTACTACACGGGAGCCATTTTCGAAGTGAAAGCCCAAAACGTCTCCATTGGCAGCATTTCCGGTGGCGGCCGCTACGACGACCTCACGGGCATCTTCGGACTCAAGAACATGTCGGGTGTCGGTATTTCGTACGGCGCGGAACGCATCTACGACGTACTAAATGAACTGAACCTCTTCCCCGATGACATCAACACGCCCATCAAGGCATTATTCCTCAACTTCGGAGAGCAGGAAGAACTTTACGCGCTGAAGGGCTTGCAGGTGTTGCGCAATGCAGGCATTGCCAGCGAACTGTATCCCGACAAGGCCAAAATCGGCAAGCAGATGACCTACGCCAACGCCAAGGCCATACCATTTGTCATCATGGCTGGCGCCGACGAAATGGCAGAGAATGTGTACACGCTGAAGGACATGAACAGTGGTGAACAGCAGAAGCTGAAGATTGATGATATCGCCAAGCGATTCTAATGAGAAAATAACATGTAACTTTACCTTTTGAAATTTTGTTTCACGGACTTCGCAAGATTCAAAGGAACGGCGTGAAAAGAGTAAAATTTTCATAACGTCCTATTATACAATATTTAAGAAGAAAAACTTCGGGTAATTTTGGGGACGCATGGTCAAAGTCAGGAAAGGCAATACAACATCATAACCGCATGCATCGACAAAGGATGTGCTGTCAGCAGTGTAACACTGAAGCGGCGGTGTCTGAAAGACACCACAATAAGTAACCGGGGACGAAGTCCTCGGTGTAAATGGCGTTGTTGGAATCTGTTGCCTGAAAGGCGGAGGATATGCTTGATTTTTATTTTTATTCACTTACCCAAAAATCCCGAAATTTTATGTATCTTTGCAAAACCAAATCAAAACAATTAATTCGTTAACAATCAAATACTTATACTTATGAGTTTTCGAATGTCGAAACTAAGAAATATCGGAATCGCCGCTCACATCGACGCCGGCAAGACTACCGTCTCCGAACGTATCCTCTTCTTCACGGGAGTAAACCGCAAGGTGGGCGAAACCCACGACGGCCAAGCCACCATGGACTTTATGAAGCAGGAACAGGAACGCGGCATCACCATTGCCTCCGCTGCCATCACAGCACAATGGAACGACCACCAGATTAACTTAATCGACACTCCGGGCCACGTTGACTTTACCATCGAAGTGGAACGCTCCCTGCGCGTCATCGACGGCATGGTCGCCATCTTCTGCGCCGTCGGTGGCGTTGAACCTCAAAGCGAAACAGTTTGGAATCAGGCGGACAAATACCGTGTTCCACGCATCGCCTTCGTCAACAAAATGGACCGCACAGGCGCTGATTTTCAAGAAGTCATCAACCAGATGAACAACTATCTTGGTGCCAATGCGCTCCCCATCCAATTGCCTATCGGTGTGGAAAACACCTTCCAGGGCTGCATCGACCTGGTCAAGATGAAAGCCATCACCTTCACCGAGAAAGATCGCATCGAAAACGAAATCCCCGATGAGCTGAAAGCTGCCGCAAAACAGGCTCGCAATAATCTCATCGAGAAACTTGCCGACTACAACGACGATATTGCAGACTGCTACCTGACAGAGCAGGAAGTTGACGAACAACTGCTGAAACAGGCCATCCGCGAAGCCACGCTGAAACTGCTCGTAACCCCCGTTCTTTGTGGTGCGGCCTATAAAAACAAAGGCATCCAACTGCTGCTCGACGCCGTCGTTGACTACCTGCCTAGTCCTACCGACAAAGGAGCTTTCATAGCCCATGACCCCGATGACGAAGAGAAGACTATTCAGCGCCAACCTTCTATCAATGAACCATTTGCTGGATTGGCTTTCAAACTCATCAACGATCCGTACGTTGGCCAACAGACCTTCATCCGCATTTTCAGCGGAAAACTCAGCAACGGCATGACCTTGCTCAATGTCAACAAAGGCAAGAGCGAGCGCGTAGGCCGCATCTTCCGCATCAAAGCAAAGGAACGTGAAGAAATCACTGAAGCCGGCGCCGGCGAAATCATCGCACTTGTTGGCATGAAATACACACGTACTGGCGATACGCTTTGCGATGAAAACTCTCCAGTCCTTCTTGAATCCATCCAGGTTCCTCCTGCGGTTATTGAAATGAAAGTCAACATTGAAGACAAGAAAAACCGCAACAAGTTGGGCGAAGCATTGGCCAAGCTGACCAATGAAGATCCGTCTTTCCACTCGCATTTCGACGAAGAGACGGAAGAGACCATCATTGCCGGCATGGGCGAGTTGCATTTGGAAATCCTCGTTGAGCGCATCCGCGACGAGTTCAAGGTGCCTATCACTGTGGGAGCTCCATCCGTTTCCTTCCGTGAAACCATCACCCGCGAAAGCGAGTGCGTTTACAAGCACGTTAAACAGAGCGGCGGCAAGGGCCAGTATGCTCACACCGTCATCCGCTTCGAACCCAACCCTGGCAAGGGTTTCGAGTTCGTGGACATGACCAAGGGCGGCGTTATTCCCCGCGAATACATGCCTTCCATACAGAAAGGTTTGCTAAATGCCATGACCAAGAGCCCCGTCGCTGGATATCCCGTTGTCGATGTCAAGTGCGTCCTTTTGGACGGCAGCTACCACCCCGTAGATTCCAGCGATATGGCCTTCCAGTTGTGTGCCGCCATGTGCTTCAAGCAGGGCTTCAAAAAAGCAAACCCTGTTCTGCTCGAGCCCATGATGAAAATCGAAGTCAACACCCCCGATGACTACATCGGCAACGTAACCAGAGATGTCAACAAGCGCCGCGGCAGAATCGAAAACATGCGCCGTTTCCGCAAGGGTTCTCAAAAACTCGACGGTTTCATTCCTTTGATGGAAATGTTTGGCTACGCCACCGCACTACGCAACATCACCAGCGGACGAGCCAACTATTCCATGGAATTCTACCAATACGCGCCTATGCCCGCTGCCAAACAGGAAGAAATCATCAAGGAAAGACAATCAAACAACAAAGACTAAGAGCGCACGTCCATAGCATTGCGTAATGCCCTGCCAATGAGCATAAACGACAGCACCAACAGCATAATCGCCACACCTGGGATAATGGCCAAATAGGCGTGGTTGATGACGATGTACGCATAGTTTTCTTTCATCATCATTCCCCAAGACGGTGTGGGCGGTTGAACTCCCAATCCAAGAAAACTCAAACCCGCCTCCATCAATATTGCAGAAGAAAAATTGGAAGCGGCAATGACGATGACTGTACCCAATACATTGGGTAGAATATGTTTTAAAATAATATGGAAACCACTGTAACCCAGCGCTTTCCCCGACTCCACGAAATCCTGTTCCCGCAAGCTGATAACCTGGCCACGCACCACACGAGCAACATCCACCCACATCGTCAAACCCATCGCCACAAAAATCTGCCAGAAGCCTTTTCCCAACGCAAAACTGATGGCAATGACTAACAACAACGTCGGAATCGACCATACAACATTGATGATATACATCAGCACATCATCGACTTTCCCTCTGTAATAGCCGGCAATGGCGCCCACCAAAATTCCAATCAACAAAGCGATGACAACAGAAATCAGTCCGACGGCCAAACTGATGCGCGTCCCCATCATCAACTGGCTAAGTACATCACGTCCATAGCGGTCAGTGCCCAACAGAAAACGCTTATTCATGACTGGTTCATCGGGAGCGAGCTCAGACAACGCGTAAACTTGTATATCCTCGTCATCATGCCCCCAAAGGCTGGCATACAATGAATCACCTTCGATGCGATAAGTGTCAATGGGGATGGTTGAATAAAATGCTGGCTGACCGAAAAGCATCTTTTTCAAGACACCGCAATGCTCCACTTCCCTACTCTGCCGAACTTGCAGCAAATCAACGGTAAAGCCAGGACTTTGCAAAGCGATTTCTAGTTGCTGGTGGTTGCAATATGGCGTATGGTCTGGCGTTATCAAATACCCCAGCACTGCCACTATCACCATCAAGATAATATAGGCCAAAGAAAATACACCCTGTTTCTCCTTCTTAAACCGACTCCAAGTTAGAGAAGAAAGAGAAACAGGTTTGTAATTTTCCGTTTTTTTCTTAAAGAATTTCAAATCAGGCTCAGATTAGCAACGGTCGATGGCATTAAGGTCGCTGAAAGCCACTTTAAGACGTTCCACCACTGATTTTTCACCTTCACGAAGGAATGCGCGAGGATCGTAATATTTCTTATTCGGTTTATCTTCACCTTCGGGATTACCGATTTGGCTTTGCAGATAAGCTTCATTTTTCTTGTAATAATTCATCACACCCAACCAGAAAGCCCACTGGGTATCGGTATCAATGTTCATCTTTACAACACCATATTCAATAGCTTCCTTGATTTTTTCGGGTTCAGAACCAGAACCGCCATGAAATACGAAGTTGACGGGATTTTCCTGGGTATGGAATTTTTCCTGAATATATTTCTGAGAATTATGTAATATGATGGGTTGCAACTTCACGTTACCAGGTTTGTAAACACCATGAACATTACCAAAAGAGGCGGCAATAGTGAAGTTCGGGCTCACTTTCATCAGTTCTTCGTATGCGTATGCCACATCTTCGGGCTGTGTATATAGACGAGCACTGTCGATGCCGGTATTGTCAACACCATCTTCTTCTCCACCCGTAATTCCCAACTCAACTTCCAAAGTCATGCCGATTTTAGACATGCGTTCGAGGTATTTCTTGCAGATTTCGATATTTTCCTTCAACGGTTCAACCGAAAGGTCAAGCATGTGAGAACTAAAAAGAGGCTTACCGTTTTCAGCATAGAATTTTTCGCCAGCATCGAGCAAGCCATCAATCCATGGCAGCAGTTTCTTAGCCGCATGATCGGTGTGAATAATCACTGGTATTCCATACAATTCCGAGACTTGGTGTATATGCTTAGCACCTGAAACGGCGCCTTCGATAGCCACTTTTTCCGCATCATTGCTCAGCGATTTGCCGGCATAAAAATGCGAACCGCCATTAGAAAATTGTATCATAACAGGCGAATTGACCACTTTTGCAGCTTCCATAACGGCATTCACCGAGTCAGTGCCAACAACGTTGACAGCGGGAAGCGCGAACTTCTCTGCCTTTGCGATTCTGAAAATTTCCTGTAAATCCTTGCCGTAAACAAAACCGGCTTTCACTTTTGATAATATTTTTTCTGACATAATTTGTAATTTTTGAAGTTTGCAAATTTACGGATTTTTTTCGATTGCATAGCTTTTCAAATGTTAAATTGTTTGGCTTTGCGATACTTTCTTTGGGTTTCAAAGAAAGTATCAGAAAATGGTATTGCCTTTCAGGCAAAGATTTCCCCCGGAGCATTCTTCTCCGAGGACTCGTCCCCGGTTACTATGTTGTGGTGTCTTTCAGACACCGCAATTTCAGTGCCACACTGCCAACAACACCTCCTTCATTGATGCAAGCGGTTACAATGTCGTATTGCTCTCCCTAACTTTGACCATACGTCATCCAAGTTGCCAGAACTCTTCTTAATCACTGTATATTAAGACGTTACAAAACATCGCCATTAATACTGTCTAAGGCAGAAAATATCATCTTTCTACTAAGTATAACAATCTTTATCCACTGGTGTAAAATTCCGAAATTTTATGTAAGTTTGCATTCGCAAATAACAAACAACAATGAAGCAGTTTTTGAGATCGGTGATTGTAATTCTGATGACGACGTTTTTCATCGTCTATTCATCAGGACTGCTCATTACCGTTCATCACTGCTGCCATTGCAAAGCACACCACCACAGCGCTAACGACCATCGCCATTGCCACGAAGAGACCTATTTCTTCAAAATTACAGACAACTACGAAGTCAGCGACACACATTTCAATGGAGAAAGCCTCTCTGCCATTACACTTTTTACAGAGAATTTTACGATTATCGCCGAATTCTTTCATTTTTTCAATATCATTAAATACGCTGACCATTTTCCACCCCCACACCTATTGGAAAACCTGTCAATTTCCCTTATCATCTCTCAATTTTTATTGTGATTATTCTTATTATTTAAAATTCATTCTTAATTAATATCAATAATCAAAAAAAATGAAAAAGAGAATCATCATTATTATATTCATTATTTTCGCTGTGATGCCGATGATTGCGCAAAATCTCTCCGGCACAGTGAAAGAATTGGGCGACGATGGTCAGGAGAGTTTCATTATCGGAGCGATTTTACAATGGAAAGGTACTGATATCGGCACCTTGAGCGATGGCGAGGGTCATTTTTCGCTTCCAAGAAGTCCTTATACCGACACCTTGCTCGTAGTGTATCAAGCCTACGATAACGACACCATTGTCGTTTCCAAAGACCAAACCGAGCTGAACATCATACTCTCGTCGGCGCACAATCTGTCAACCGTGGACGTGAGTGCCCGCAATGGCGCATACGTTTCCGTCAAACCCATCTTAACGACCGTCATCACCACACAAGGTCTACGAAAAGCGGCTTGCTGCAATCTGGCGGAAAGTTTCGAAAGCACTGTGGCTGTTGATGTCGAATATTCCGATGCCGTCACGGGTGCCAAGCAGATTTCAATGCTCGGACTGGCAGGCATCTACTCTCAAATTCTGCTTGAGAATGTCCCCTTTGTCAGATTACTGTCAAACCAATTCGGTCTGGCCTTTGTGCCTGGCACATGGATGGAAAGCATCAGTGTTTCCAAGGGAGTTGCTTCTGTCACCAACGGCTACGAAGCCATTTCCGGACAGATTGATGTGGAATACAAAAAGCCTGAAACCAATCGTGAACGACTATTTGTCAACCTTTTCGGCAATACGATGGGCAAAGGCGAGTTCAATCTGAACAGCCGCTTCGATGTCGGGAAATCGAAACACGCCTCCTCGATGATTCTGGCCCATGGTGAAGGTCAGTTTGCCAAAATCGACATGAACAAAGACGGCTTTCTTGACGTGCCTCAAAATTACCAAATCAACCTGATGAACCGCTGGGATTACGATATTCCCGGCAAGTTTGAAGGCCGTACCTGGATTGGCTATCTCTTTGAAGACCGCATCGGCGGACAAATGAATTTCAATCCTAAAAAAAGCTTTGCCGAAACCCTTTCCGAAGGCGTTTGGGGAATGCGCATTAAGACCAACAAGGTTGATGTAACTACCAAAAACGGTTTTCTACTTGCTGGAGAACACGAAAGCATCGGAACCATCCTGTCTTTCACCTTCCACGACAACCAATCGCAGTTTGGGGATCGGCTTTACAACGGAAGACAAATCAGCGGATATGCCAACATTTTATATTCCAACAGATTAGGAGCAAAGGAAAGAAGCAAGATTACCGCTGGCGCAAGCTTTCAAATGGACTTTGTCAACGAAAATCTTTCACCAAGAATGTTTTCGGGACAGATAGCCAGCGACATCATCCGCCGCAATGAGTTGGTGCCAGGACTTTTTGCCGAATATTCTTACTCCATTGAAGACAAACTGGTGATAATGCCTGGTTTCCGTTTGGATTACAATGTGGCGTACAACAAACTCTTTTGGACGCCACGTCTGCACATCAAATGGCAAGTGGCAAAGAACAGTTCCTTCCGTATTTCGGCGGGCAAAGGTTATCGTGTTTCCAACGTTCTTACCGAAAACCAGTCTCTGCTCATCAGCAACCGTGATTTCGTCTTCGATGATGCCCAAGGAGACCAAGGTGGCATCAACAAAGGGCTGCTTCCGGAAGAAGCTTACAATGCAGGCATTAGCTTTGTACAGGGTTTCGAGTTGCCTGGCGGCAAATCCAGCCTCAGCATCGATTATTACTACACCTACTTCGTAAATCAGACCATCATCGACATCGACCAGGATATTCATGGCATACATATCTATAATCTGAATGGCAACTACAATGGCACAGGCAACAAATCGTACTCACACTCAGCACAAGCCGAACTGACATTGATGCCTTTCAAGCGCTTCGAAATCATTCTGGCCTACCGATATAATTTGGTAAAACAAAACACCAACAGGACATTGCAAGACAAAGCCCTGATGAGTCCGCACAAGGCCTTATTAAGTTTAAGTTACGCCACCAAATTCGACAAGTGGAAATTCAACGTAAGCTTACAGTACCACAGCAAGATGCGTTTACCCGACATGAGCGGCAACCCAGTTGAATATCAGCCGACACCATCTAAAGGCTATTTTATGCTGAACGCACAAATCACGAAAAAATACAAAGGATGGGAATTTTACATCGGCGGCGAAAACCTGGCCAACCAAAAGCAACCAAATCCGATTTTATCGGCCGACAATCCCTACGGCGAATATTTCGACGCCTCCATCATCCACAGTCCCATCACGGGAATCATGGGATATGTGGGATTTAGATATTCTATGAAATAGACACAACGAACCATCGTACCCACCAACAATAAAACAATAAAACAATTAAACAATAAAACAATTAAACAATAAAAAAACACAGCTATGAAAAGAATCATGATTTTAATGTTTGCGGTAGTTTTTGGAATGACCGCAATGGCACAGAGCAGCAAAACTGCTTCAACGACAACCATCCAGAAAGTGGTTATTCAGACCAATGGAGTTTGCGAAAAATGTGAAGCTTTATTCAAGGATAATGTCCCATTTTTCAAAGGAGTAAAGGATTATGAATACGACGCCAAGACTTCAAAGATGACCATTACTTACGATTCAAAGAAAACAAGCCCCGATCAATTGCGCCAGCAAATTAGCAAATTGGGGTACAATGCCGACAATGTAAAAGCCGATCCCGCGGCAAGAGCAAAACTTCCCGCCTGCTGCCAAGTTGACAAAAAGCCCAATCAACCAGCAAGTTGCGGACACAATCATGGAAGCAGCTGTGGATGCGGTGGAAATCACAATACTGGTGGATGTAGCAGTTGTGGTCACAACCACGGAAACCATAATGACCAAAAATAATGTAAAAAATTTGAAAAAATATTTTTTTTGATTTTTTTTGTGAAAACACTTGCTATTTATCTAAAAAACATTATTTTTGCAGGTGATATTATAATATTAACCACTTAATTTATTAGACTATGAACAAAGCAGAATTTATCAGCGCAATCGCTGAAAAAGCAGGTATGACCAAAGTTGATGCTGGCAAAGCATTGGAAGCTATGATGGAAACCACCGCTGAAACCTTGAAAAAAGGTGATAAAGTTACTTTGATTGGTTTTGGTACTTTCTCAGTTAGCGAACGTGCTGCTCGCAAAGGCCGCAATCCTAAAACCAACAAGACCATCAACATTCCTGCAAAGAAAGTTGCTAAATTCAAAGCTGGTGCAAAATTTGCTTTATAATTAACACACCACTTTAGAACAAAAAAGCCGCTTAAATAAGCGGCTTTTTTGTTCTATATCTGATTCAGCCAATGACAGGCAGCTTTCACGGAAGGCACCCCGTGAATTGACATCACGGCTTTTTGGTTATGTTCCTTGATTTGAACCTTGGGATGGTTTTTCTGCATGAATGCCAACACGCGAGTAAAAGTATCAGACTCATAAAACTGAGAATTTACCGTGGGGGCAAAGAATGCCGTCAAATTTCCGTTCTTCAGCGAAATCTTTTCCACATGGAGTTCGGCGCCACGACGACGAAGAGGAATCGTCTGCAGCAACTCCACAGCCTCGACAGGCAACGTACCAAACATATCGGTCAACTTACTGCGAAAAATATCAATTTCCTCATTGGTTTTCAAGTTCTGAAGCTCCTTATACAAACTCATTCGCTCGCTCACACTACCCACATAATCGTTGGGCAACATCGCTCGCAAATCGGTTTCCAACAGACACTCACGTAGCAACAGCGCTGAATTGTCCGCCATCTCGACATTGGGATGATCCACTTCCTGCAATTCCAAAATGGCTTCATTCAAAATCTTCTGATACATCTCGAATCCTATCTCATTGATGAAGCCACTTTGATCGGCTCCTAAAATATCGCCAGCACCACGGATGTCCAAGTCGCGCATGGCAATTTGCAAGCCACTGCCAATATCCGAAAAGTCTTCGATGGCTTGCAAACGCTTGCGAGCCTGTTCATTCAAATCCTCGAAAGAATCGACCAGCAGATAACAGAACGCCTTTTTATTATTACGCCCAACCCTGCCTCTCAACTGATGCAACACATTCAGCGCAAAATTCTGGGCATCGTTGATTATCATCGTGTTGGCATTGGTCACGTCCAAACCCGACTCGACAATAGTCGTTGAAACCAGTACGTCATAATCACCGGCAAGAAATTTCAGCATAATGTTTTCCAATTCTTCACCATCCATTTTGCCATGACCGACAGCCACACGAGCGTCAGGCACCAATTTCTGGACCATACCGGCAATCTCGTAGATGTTCTGAATCTTATTATGGACAAAAAACACCTGACCACCACGGCTGATTTCGTAGGATACCGCATCACGAATCAGCGTTTCATCGAAAAGATGAACTTCTGTCTGAATGGGATAACGGTTGGGTGGTGGCGTCGTGATGACTGAAATATCCCGTGCTCCCATCAGCGAGAACTGCAAGGTTCGAGGAATTGGCGTCGCCGACATCGTCAAGGTATCAACATCGCATTTCAGTTCACGCAGCTTTTCTTTTGCGGCCACGCCAAACTTCTGTTCCTCATCAACAATCAACAAGCCTAAATCTTTAAATTCCACATCCTTACTCAACAAACGATGCGTTCCAATGAGGATGTCAATTTGACCATCTTTCAGTTTTTGAAGCGTAGCCTTGATTTGCTTAGCCGTCTTAAAACGATTGACATACTCAACCGTACAAGGCATATTCTGCAGGCGCTCAGAGAAAGTGGTATAATGTTGCAGTGCAAGCACCGTCGTGGGCACGAGTACAGCCACCTGCTTACTATCAGCCACCGCTTTGAAAGCCGCCCGGATGGCGATTTCAGTCTTGCCAAAACCCACATCCCCACAAATCAGACGATCCATCGGATGAACACTCTCCATGTCATTTTTCACTTCATTGAGAGACTTTACCTGGTCGGGAGTGTCTTCGTAAATGAATGAAGCCTCCAACTCGTGCTGCATAAAAGTGTCGGCAGAGAAAGCAAAGCCATCCTTTGCTCTTCGCGTTGCATACAACTTTATTAAGTCGATGGCAATTTCCTTCACACGCTTTTTGGTGCGCTCTTTCACACGCTCCCACGTCCCCGACCCCAAGCGATGCAATTTCGGAGCCATGCCGTCCTTGCCTACATATTTACTGATTTTATGTAAAGAATGTATGCTAATATACAGCAAATCACCATCTTTATACGACAATTTGATGACTTCCTGTTCCTTGCCATTGACATCCATCTTCTGCAACCCTTCGTAAACTCCAATGCCGTGGTCAATATGTACCACATAATCACCAGGTTGCAAATCGTAAATCTCTTTCAACGTAAACTGCTCACTCTTCTTATAGCGGTCACGGATCAGAAAACGATGATATTTCTCAAAAAACTGATGATCGGTATAAACACAAAAGCCAGATTCCTCGTCAAAGAAACCTTCGTGAAGAATAAAATCACAATGTGTATAAAGCTGATTTACAGAATATTCTGTTTTATTAGAAGCATTATATTGTTCTAACAATTCCTTCATCACCTTTTCCACACGTTCCTGCTGATTTTCATTTTCAGAAAGAAAAATCGTTTGTCTTCCATGTTCTAAATTATCAATCCATTCATCTAAAAGAAGATTGAAATTCTTTCCGAAAGAATGCTGCGCCTGAATATTGAAATCTATTTTTTTATCAAAATCAGATGAAGACAAATTGTTAATTTCCACACATTTACGATTATCATTATCCTTTTGAAAATCGTTTCCATCAATATAATAATCTGAGACGGATACACCTTTAGCAATCCAATCTTCGTCTTCCTCAAAACTTTCTTCCACTTTCTTGAAGTGCAAATCCAGCTGACCTTTCACATCACCGGGATTCTTTATCCAACAAATCGTTTTCGGACCTAAGAAATCGAAAACGGAAACACGCTGTTCAATCATTTTGACATCCGAGATAGAAGGCATGACATGGAGTCTATTTACTTCTTTTACAGACAATTGCGTAGATGTGTCGAATTGTCGGACAGAACCAACCTTTTCGCCTTCGAGTTCAATTCTGAAAGGAAACTCTTCTGAAAAGGAGAAAACGTCAAAAATACCACCTCGCCAAGCAAACTGACCTGGTTCGAAGACAAAATCCTCTTGCTGATATCCGTATTCGAAAAGAAAATCAAGGAAAGCATCAATGGGTAGCATTTCTCCGCAACTTACTGTAAATGAATTACTTTTGATATACTTCTTTGAAATTATCTTTTCTGCGATAGCTTCGGGATAAGAAACCATAACGTAATTATCTTCATCCTGAGAAAGTTTATTAATAATTTCTGAACGAAGTTTCACATTGGCATTATCGATTTCTTCGAACTTGGTTGCTCTACGATAGGATGCTGGAAAATAATGTATTCGTTTATCCACAAGCGGTTTATCTTTATCATTGAGTAAAATCTCAAGATCATTGTAAAAGAAAGCCGCCGTTTCGCGATCTGGGAAAAGGAAAAGCTGATGGCTATTGATTTTGGGAATCAAAGGTGCGAGCAGCAAAGCCAAAGCCGTTTCATTCAATCCTGTCAGAGCTATCTTACTGATTTTACTTTCATTAAGAATAAACTCTAGAATTTTATTTCTTTTTTCCGGATAAAAAGCCTGAGTAAGTTCGTTGACAGTCATCATTAAAACAAGTTTTCCACAAACTACAAATTCAGCAATTCATCGATGATAGTAATCACGTTTTGGATTTTAGTATCCATATTTTCTTCCGCCTTTACCACATGGAAAACAGGATGACGCTGCCAGACGAAAAGAAGTCGGTCGTCAACTTTCCGAGCTACCTCTATGGATTCTGAGCGGCAATTGTTGTTGGATAAAGAGTAATACTTTTCGGCACCCTTAGCGGCAGTACAGAGGTGAATGACAGCATGATAGCGTTCATCGCAGAGCTGTTTTTCGTCCATACCGACAGTATCTTGGATTTTTTCCCATACTTGTGTCGGAATATAAGCAGCCGTGTCCATCGTACCGCGATCGCAAAAGAAGAGCGTCGGTTTGCCTGCGGTGGCAGCAATCTGAAGCAGCGCATCTTCCATCTTCAATTGAAATTTCAACTTTTCAGATTCTGTAACATAAGACAGATGAGCGTCTTGCGTAAGGAAATCCGCACCAGCTTCAATAAAGATGGTGGCAGATTCTGGCAATGCATAAACGGCATAACCTCTATCTTCGTAGTACTTTTTTAAACATTTCAAGATCTTGGATTTACCGGCGCAAGGACCTCCAGTAAGTGCGATCTTAGTACAATTAGAAGGAATAGCCATCGGTATTATCTCTTAAAATTTATCAAAAACGAACTTATAGCCAGACACTTGAAAAATTAAAATTCAGAAAGCAACTTCTTTGCGAATTCATTATTGGCGAAATGTCCGGGATGGCTGGCGTAGATCCTACCTTTGATAGGTTTACCCATCAAGTAGAGGTCTCCAATCAAATCCAGCAGTTTGTGACGTGCAGGCTCATTTGCGTGGTGCAATTCGACATTATCAAGGACCCCATTTTCAGTCACTTTTAGATTCTGCCTGTTGAAGAAAGCGCTGAGTTGATCAAGAACTTTTTGTTCTGGCATCTGGGTAACGAAAACGATGGCATTGTCCACATCGCCGCCCTTAACGAGATTGTTGGCGATGAGAAACTGTAATTCGTGCAAAAAGACGAAAGTACGGCAATTGTATATTTCCGGATAGAATCTTGAAACATCCTTTAATTCAGCTGATTGACTTGCCAATATCGATGTTCCGTAATCCACATCCACTTTGATTTCGAATCCATCGAAAGGTTCTGCTTTGAAAAAAATATTCTTTTCTGGGATAGCAAATTCGACAGGATGATCTATGACGAAAAACCGGCGTTCCTGTTTTTGCTCAACGATACCGGCTTTTTGCAGAGCCTCGACGATAAGCCGTGAGCTGCCATCCAGGATGGGCACCTCATCAGCATCAACATCAACGATAACATTATCGATTTGCAAACCAGCGAGGGCAGCCATAAGATGTTCGATAGTACGCACTTCGGCTGGTCCATTCTTAATGCCTGTTCCTCGAGATGTATCAAAAACCAGCTCGGCATGGGCGAGAACCTCCGGCTGTCCAGGCAAGTCGATGCGGCGAAACAGAATTCCCGTATTTTCATCGGCAGGATGGAAAGTCAAATTAACGAACTTTCCTGTATGCAACCCTTTGCCAGAAAGGGAGACGGAAGTTTTGATGGTATGGGTGTATGTCATGACTTTTTAAGTTGAAAGTTAAGAGATGAAACTTCTTCGTTTCTTATTTTTTTTCGAGTTCGTCGACCTGCTTGAAAAGTTCAGGCAATTTTTTGCGATAGATAATAAGGCGGCGTTCCTGATTGATGGGGATAGCCGGATTGCCGAGATAAGCTTGACCTCCAGGCAAAGAGTGCGACACTCCTGATTGAGCAGCCACAATGGTTTGGTCGCCGATGGTGAGGTGACCTGCCACGCCGACTTGACCAGCAAAAATGCAGTGTTTACCGATTTTTGTTGAACCGGAGACGCCGACTTGAGCTGCGCAGGCGCTACCCTCGCCCACTTCAACATTATGGGCGATTTGAACCAGATTGTCGATTTTCACATTTTTATGAATGATGGTTGAGCCCATAGTGGCGCGGTCGATGCAGGCGTTGGCACCAATTTCGACGTTATCTTCGATGACGACATTACCGATTTGAGGTACTTTGGTAAACTCACCGTCCTGAGCAGCAAAGCCGAAGCCGTCAGCACCGATGACCGTGCCGGCATGGATAATGCAGTCGTTGCCCACAACACATTCAGCGTAAATTTTGACGCCCGAATTGAGGACTGTGTTATTACCGACCTTAACGTTATCGCCGAGGCAGACGTGAGGATAAATCTTGGCATTATCGCCGATAACGACATTTTCGCCCACGCTGACAAATTCGCCAATATAGACATTTTCGCCAATCTTAGCAGACTCGGCGATACAGGCCATTTTAGAGACACCCACCTTGCTGTTTTTCATCATCTGGCTATAGAAATCGAGTAATTTCGCGAAAGCAAAATACGAATTCTCAACGCGGAGCAAGGCACAGGGAACGTTTTTTTCTGGAACGAAATCCTTATTGACGATAGCTGCGGTAGCTTTGGTTTCGTAGATATAATGAGTATATTTGGGGTTTGCGAGGAAGGTCAGTCCGCCTTCGAAGCCAGCTTCGATTTTGCAGACGGTCTTAACAATTGCATTGGCGTCTCCCTCGATGGAAGCCGAGATAATTTCGGCGATTTGGGCAAGAGTAAATTCCATAATTTGCGATATTTAATTGGCAAAGGTACGGAAAAAAACAAAGAGTATTATTATAAAAATATAGTATCAAGTATTAAAAAAAGTTAACACAGATTATAACAAACTGATTATCAGAACAAAATAAAACAAGAAAAAAAATCACAAAAAAAATGATGTTTCAAAAGAAAAAAGTCGTATTTTTGCCAACGATTTCAGTACAGAACATCTGGAGAGGTGGGTGAGTGGCTGAAACCAACAGTTTGCTAAACTGTCGATGGGGTAACCTATCCGCGAGTTCGAATCTCGCCCTCTCCGCAAGACAAAAAAACAGCGTCTTTTGACGCTGTTTTTTTGTTGTACAAGGGTGCCCGCAAAAGCGAAGAGGTATTCATCCGTGTCGGACTCTGTTGGACACACAACACAAGGTGAGAATCACAGCCTCTTCAGCAACGCCGTACAGCCCTCAAGAATATCGCGCCAGGTAGCTTCAAAGTCACCCGTGTACCACGGGTCTGCCACGTCGCCGGGGCAGTCGGTAAAGTCCATCAGCAATACGATTTTATGCCCACTATCCTCGCCCAACCTTCTGTGCAGGTTTCGCACGTTGTTCCGATCCATCACAATAATCATATCGTAATAATCATAGTCTTGCCGCGTCATTTGGCGGGCAATTTTCCCTTGGCAGGAGATGCCGTGTTCCGCCAATTTTCGCTTGGCCGGCGGATACACGGGATTACCGAGTTCTTCGGTGCTCGTGGCCGCCGAGGCAATCTCGAAATCGCCTTCCCTTCCAGCTTCCTTTGCCAATTTCTTCATAACAAATTCCGCCATAGGGCTACGGCAGATATTTCCGTGACAAACAAACAACAGTTTCTTCATAATCGCTTATTAGACCGTCAAATGCTCCAACGTTCTTTTCCCCAAAGCATTGTCAAATAACTTTAGAGATTCTCAAAAAGTCAACAATCTATGAAAGCAGCGCTTTAACGATTTCGGAAATTTTCTTGTTATCGGCTTTGCCGGCAAGTTGTTTACTGGCAACTCCCATAGCTTTGCCCATTTCTTTAATGCTGCTGATGTTATTGTCTGCAATGATTTTGGCTACGGCGGCACGGATTTCATCTTCAGACATCTGTTGAGGAAGATACTGCACAATCACTTCATACTGAGACATTTCCTCATTGTAAAGATCTTCACGGTTTTGACTTTTATACAGTTCTGCAGATTCTTTGCGTTGTTTGACAAGTTTTTGCAGCAAGGCCATTTCCGCAGCTTCGCTTATTTCTTCGTTGCCACCCTTTTCTGTTTTCAGCAGGAGTATAGCCGACTTGATAGCACGTAAGGCGTTGAGTCTTTCTTTTTCCTTAGCCAGCATGGCGGCTTTGATATCTTCATTGATTTTCTGTTCTAAACTCATAGTGATATTTTTTTGAATTGCTAAATACTAAAAAACATCATAGCGACGCAAGATGCTGCGTCGCTATATTAAAGATTCTCTAAAATTATTTCAATACAATTATTTCAGCAACTGCTGATTGTATTTTCTTAATGTATCAAGCACATTGACTTTCACGTGAATATAGTCGGCAACGCCAGATTTTGTCAAGGCTTCCATTGCTTCCACAGGATTACCGGCGACAAGCACGGGTGTATCTGGCATCTTCGTTTTCAAACCTTGTGCCAATTCAACACCGAGAGTTGCGTATTCTTCATCAGAGCTGCACAACACCACAAGGTCGGCTTTCTGTTCAACAGCGGCGTTAACACCTTCTTCAACGGTCTTGTAGCCAGCAGTTTCTGAGATTTCGTAACCAGCACAGCCAAAGAAGTTGGTGATGAAGCCGGCACGTGCCTGACGCATGGCCAGGTTCCCAACCTTCAACAAGAATACTTTGGGACGGCGATTTTTCTGGGCGTAGCGTTCGGTTTCGAGGCGCAACTCTTCAAATGCCAAAGCTCCACGGTAGGTACGCAAACCGATACAGTCGTCATTAGCGATGCGTTGAACTTTGTCGAGCATCTTTTCGTTTACATTCGGGAACTGGTTGGTACCCAAGAAAACATAACGTCGGGTGGCAATATTCATATCACGTTTCTGGCAGCTGGCTTCGATTTCGCGTTTGATTTCGCCATTGGCAATCAGACTGATGATACCACCATTTTCCTCCACGTGCTGGAAGAGTTTCCAAGCATTTTCGGCAATGCCGTCGGTCAGATTTTCAACATAATAGGAACCTGCGGCAGGATCCACGACCTTGTTGAAATAGGATTCTTCCTTCAGGATGACCTGAACGTTGCGGCTGATACGGCGTGAAAAATCGTCTGATTCTTTGTAAGCCACATCGAAAGGCTGCAATGAAATGGCATCGGCTCCACCGATAGCAGCGGCCATACCTTCAGTCGTATTACGCAACATATTTACGTATGGATCATACAAAGTCTTGTTCCAAGTTGAACCAACGGTATTGATTTGCAATTTGTAACCGCAATCGCAAGTGGGTTTGTATTGTTCAACGATGGTAGCCCACAACAGACGAGTGGCGCGCAATTTGGCGATTTCCATAAAGTAGTTGGAGCCCACCGATAAAGTCAATTGGATTTTCTTGCAAGCCTTACCCACGGGAATGCCGTGTTCGGTAGCGAAAGCAATATATTCGTTAGCGATAGCCAATGAGTAAGCGAGTTCCTGAACGATGGTCGCGCCGGCGTTGTGCATAGCGATACCGTTGACATTCACCAATTTGAAGTTTTTCATATCGGCTGCCAGTTCATGCAGTTTCAGCAATTCGTTCATATCGGCTTCTTGTGAGCGATAAAATTTGGTACGGCGGAGGAAATAGGTGATAGGATCAAAGTTGAGACTTCCGCACACCGCTTCCTTATCAATTTTATTATCATTAAGATAATTTACAAAAAGAGTGAAAAATTCAACATAATTGGTGGCATGGTTGAATTGCAGGCCTACCTTGGCACAGTCGATGCCTTTAAGCAACTGAGCCAAATCATTGGCATCCTTCACCAATCTAACGTTGAAAGCGATGGTATTGGCACCGCGTTTAATAGCGTCGAGTGCGATGGCATTAGCTTCGCATAGTTTGTCGGTAGCGACTTCCTGAACAATTTGCCAGTTGTTATTATCATTTTTGGTTCCGCGGGTATAGGGAAATTGGCCGGGGAGTGTATCCAAATAATCGAGATCCTTTAAATCTTCGGCACGATAGTAGGGACGCACATTGAAACCTTCATCGGTGCGCCACACTAATTTTTTCTGATAATCAGCGCCTTTTAAGTCCTTAACAATTACCTCTTCCCATTGTTCGGTAGAGACGGATGGAAATTCGTTGAATAATTTTTCTTCTTTCATTACAATGATATTGAAATTAAACGTGCAAAGATACAAAAAAAGGTGAAAGGTGGGATGTGTACGATAAAATTATTTATCATTTGGTCGCTCAAGGAATACGTTTCCTCCTTTGGAAGTTTCTTCACCTAAACACATACCATTTACGACATCAACATAGCCTTTTGCCACACTACCAAATCTTTGGTAACTTTGAATCATAATTATTAGAATGGATTTCTTTCTCGTTTACCATTTCGCAACGATAACAACAATATAATCACTAACTACAATTGATTATAGGCTGGCGAAAACGTATCGCCATCTTTGATGTTACCCATGGCAATGCCTTTCTTCAGCCATTTTGATCGTTGGGCAGAAGTGCCATGATTGAAGGTTTCCGGGACAGAATAGCCCTGGGCCCGTTTCTGAAGATAGTCGTCGCCGATGCGTGCGGCAATGGCCAGACCTTCTTCAATATCTCCGTCTTCCAGAGAATTGAACATCACATTATCCTGATGAGCCCAGACGCCAGCATAAAAATCAGCTTGTAACTCCAAGCGCACGCTAATTTTGTTACTTTCGGTTTCACTTACCCTATTCATTTTACCATGTGCGTCATTGAGTGTACCTAACAAATACTGAACATGGTGCCCCACTTCGTGGGCAATGACGTAAGCGTATGCAAAATCACCGGCCGCTCCAAATTGTTGCTTCATCGTACTAAAAAATGATAAATCAAGATATACAGATTGGTCTGCGGAACAATAAAACGGGCCTGTAGATGAAGTCGCACCACCGCAACCGGACTGAACTGAACCTGTAAAAAGAACCAATTTTGGGGGAATATATTGTTTTCCCATCTTCTTGAACTCAGCTGTCCATACATCTTCCGTTCCTGCCAGAATTTTTTTAGCGAAAGACGCCAGTTCCTCTTCTTCCGCCGTGGGCGTATAACTGCTTTCCGTTGTCACACTTCCCGTGTTCAAATTTTGAATAACTTCTGTCGGATTTTTGCCCAAAAACATGGCAATGAGACCAACAATAATAATTCCACCGAGGCCTAAACCGCCACCAACGACGGCTCGTTTTCCTCTTCTGTCATCGACATTAGTACTTTCTCTTCTTCCAGATAAATTCATCGTAATATTTTTTATATTTAAACCAGGATGCAAAGTTACATAAAATATATTTGGCCATAATACATTTTTTTTACAAATCGCAAGAAAAAAAAACGTACTTTTGCAATCTCATTCTGATGGCATGGGGATGTAGCTCAGTTGGTAGAGCACTTGGTTCGCAATCAAGGGGTCGCGAGTTCGAATCTCGTCTTCTCCACTTTAGTTTCTGATTACTTTAACACTCGTTTCGAATTGCGTACGAGTGTTTTTTAATTTAATCAGATATATACCTGAAGCATAATTACTTAAATCAACAATTGTCAACGAACTTTCTATAGTTTGCTCAAATAAAATTCGGCCGAAAATATCATACAATGCCAAATTGTCGAACTGCTGTTCTTCAATTTTCACATTAACGACATTCTCAGTAGGATTAGGATAAACGGCAACCGTTGTCGTTTCGTATCCATTAATGCCGGTGCTACAAGTTATCTGCAAAGTTCCTGGATCGGATACGCCACAATGATTAAATGCATATACTGACAACGTGCCGACACCTGGCGTATTGATAGCCACTTGTGCCACGGTTTGATTGTACTGCACTGGCCAACTCGGATTAGACATAATCCATTCGTAGGATTCTGCGCCGGCAACAGCTGTAATCTGGTAAACATAATTGCCAAAACTGTAAATTGTCGGCATTCCAATTATATTAGCGGGCATTTCAGGGATTGGCTCTACCGTAAGAGTTAAGGTTCTGATACTATCACAACCGAAGACAGTCTGCGTGCTATCGACAAAAGTAAACGTACCACTTTCATCTTGAGCGGGAATATTAAAACCATATTGAGTATAAGGCTGTCCTTGGCATACATTATCGACAAATGACACCGAAGATGGGAAATGAACCGCCAATTCATGGTTTTCCACAGCAGTACAATTATCTGAAGACACCGCCGACACATAATAATTGGTGGTAATCTGAGGTGAAACAGCGATTACATTATCCGTTGCTCCCGTATTCCATTGGAATGAAGTCGCATTCTGGCAATTAGCAACAAGAATCGTCGTATCACCAAAACAATGGTCATGGGTACCTAAAATGGTAATGACCGGCGTCAACAATGCTTCGACCATATGAGCCCCCGTAGCGACACAACCATTTTCATTCGTTCGCATGACCTGATAATTGCCACTGTTTGAAATATTGATGAAAGACGTCGTGTCTCCCGTATTCCAGACGAATGACCCTTCGCCAGTGGCTGCGACGTAACCCATACCCCCTTCACAAATTTCACTCGTACCAGTAACAATCATCGCTGGATTAGAAAGAATAGAGACATCATGACGTGCGGTATCTCCACAACCCATATCATCATATCCCACAACCTGATAGCTACCACCATCAACAATTTGCAGAATATTGGATATTGCGCCGGTATTCCACAAGTAATTATTACCACCTTGGGCAATTAAGAAAGCCGTGTCACCTTCACAAAGTTGATCTGGACCAATGATTGTTATCTGAGGTTTTTCAATAATTCTTATTGAAATACTTGCAGTAGCACTACAATAACCATTTGATACCAATACAGAATACACAGTATCGTTCGTTGGGGTTACGCTGATGATTTGATCTGTACTTCCATTGCTCCACAAATAGCTTATACCACCCATGGCGATGAGAATCTCACTCTCGCCGGCACACAACACACTATCACCTTGAATTGTAGCATTAGGATACGAATGAACCGCAACTTCAACATTGGCACTATTGACGCACCCTTGAGCATTAGAAACCTCCACCGAATAATTTCCCGGCTGATCCACCGTAATAGATTGGGTTCTTTCACCTGTTGACCAATGATAGGTAAGTGCTTGCGAACAAGTCAAAGTCGTTGTTTCCCCTTCACAGATATTAGCATCACCTTCAATGGTTACTACCGGAAGATCTATCACATGCGTTTCCACAGAAGCTGTATTAGAACAACCATATTGATTATACGCATCTACGGTATAAGTCGTATTTTCCGCAGCCACCACTTGAATTTCGGCTGTAGAATCACCCGTGGACCAAATAAAACGGATGGCATTATTGCTTACCGCCCTCAGCGTGATGGTATCGTTATGGCAAATACGTTGCGGAGCATTAATGGTCAAAGTAGGACGAGAATAAACCGTCAACAATTTTGCCGCCTGATTTACGCAACCGTAAGCGCTTGTGGCAACCACGCTGTAAACGCCCATCGTCGTTACATGAATCACACTATCCGTAGATTGATTATTCCAAACATAGGTAGCCCTTTCGTTGCAGACGGCACGCAATTCGGCAGTATCTCCAGAACAAATTAATGTTGGCCCTTCAATACCGACTTGGGGAAGTTGATGTTGGGCAACTTCAATTTGTGTTGCCATCGCACAGGCATGGGAATCACGAGAAGAGACGCTGTAAACCCCACTTTCTTTAACCCATAGGCTATCACCTTCAACCCCTGTTGACCAAACCAATTGGGCGGCACCACTGGCAACAAGCAAAGTAGAATCACCCATACAGAAATCCGTATTGCCAACAATATTCAATGGAACATAGTGATTAACAATTACTTGAATTTGTTTCTCTCCATTACATCCCAACGAATCAATAAAATAAAGTGTATAAACCGTTGTCGTATCTGGAGCGATGGTAATGCTTGTGGCAGTATCTCCAGTAGACCAATAGTGGTTAAATCCATCAACAGCCATGAGTGTGGTTGTATCACCCAAACAGATTGTCGTCTCCCCTATCACGTGACATTCTGGAGTGGGCATAATACCGAATTGGAAGTCGGCGTTGGTTTTGCACTGATGTTCATCAGTGAACACCACCGAATAAACGCCAGCTTCATTTACCCAGATGGCCGTGTCAACGACGTGTGTATTCCATATAAATTCGCCTGCTTCAGAAGCATGAGCCGTAAGCAAAGTACTATCGCCAAAACACACAATAGAATCACCCGAGATATAGACTTCTGGTATTTCGTAATATGAAACGGTTGCCGAATCGAATGCCATGCAGCCCTTGGCATTCCAGGCGGAGACATAATAAAGGCCAGGTTCTCCAACAACGATAGTACTATCCGTAGAGCCCGTTGACCAAAGATAAGAAACACCACCGTGAGCTGTCAGCGTAGTGCTATCGCCAGTACAAATTATCATCTGACCACTGATAGCCACATCTGAAGTCTCATAACCATAGATCTGCTTTGTTGCCACTGAGTAGCAGCCTCCAGAATTGAACACCTGAACAGAATAAACTCCTGGGACAAAAACATATCTCGAAGCTGAAGTATCCCCATCATTCCAAAGATAACGGCTACCGCCTTGGGCTTGAAGCAATAATGAGTCTCCGCCACAAAGCGAATCAAGACCCACAATGCTCGCCGATGGGCGGTCATATACAATCACCTGTATGGAATTGATATTGACGCAACGATAGATATCCGTTACCGTGACAGTATAGATTGTATTGGTTAAAGGAGCCACTGAGATATGGTCACCTGCCTCCAAGGTGGTCCACAAATAAGCCAGTGCGTTATCCGCGTGAGCTGTAATGTGGGCCGTATCACCCAAACAGATGTCCGTATTCCCAGAAAAGGTAATGGCTGGGCGCGGATGGACAATCACCTCAATAGAATCTTTTGAAGAGCAGGCATTGGCGGTGACCGTTACAACATATACATTGCCTGTGCTGACACTGATACTGCGGGTGGTATCACCGGTATTCCATAAGAAATGGTAATTCGGACCATTCACAGCTGTCAATGTCGCATGAACATCCCCCTCGCAACCTTCCGTTTCGTCCCCTGTAATGATGGCGGCTATCGGCAACGGTTTCTTTTCGGCCGTAAACATTTGAGAGGCTCTACACTGGTGTTCATTATAAACTATAACAGTATACTGACCTTCTTCTGACAAGATTAAACTGTCTGAAGTTGACACTTCTGTACCAAAATCATTTATCCAAGAATAAGCAACACCTCCAGCAGCTTTCATAATAGTTGTGCTGCCCGTACAAAAGACTGGATTTCCCGTTAGTGTTATTTCAGGAATACCATATTCGCTAACCTGAACACTTTTTGTCGATGAACAATTGTTGGTTGAGATTGCCATTACAGTATAAACACCTGGTTCATTAACCGTTATACTATTCCCCAATATTGTCCCATTCCAAATGAACTGAGCCACCATATCACTCGACACGGTTAAAGTTGTACTGCCACCCTCGCAAAAGGCAGTATCTCCAGCTATCACCAACGATGGTTTATCTTTCATTGTGACCGTTTTGCTTGCCGTAGCCGAACATCCGTTGTCAGCCGTAATCAAAACCGAATAAGTCTGAGCTTCAGATACAAGAATTGCTTGGGTTTCCTCTCCCGTAGACCACAAAAAATGGTCTCCACCTGTAGCAAACAAGTAGGTGGAACTTCCACTACAGATACTACTTTCGCCAGAAATTTGAGCATGAGGCGTTTCCTTGATATTCACCCATTTAACAGCTGAAGCCGTGCAACCATTTTCAGCAGTTCCAACAACCGAATAACTTGTCGGCTGCATTGGAGTTATACGCAAAGTATCGGTACGTGTACCTGTGTCCCAATAATAGATGGAAGCACCTTTGGCAACCAATGTCAACTGTTCTCCAAGACAAATGCTGCTGTCACCTTCTATACTCACCATCGGAATCTGATAATAACCAATATAAATAGTATCATAAGACCTACAGCCATTAGTTGCGGTAACTTCCAAAACATAATTACCTGTATCTGAAACCATTAATGATGGTGTCGTAGCTCCAGTGTTCCAACGATAAGAACCATTCCCCTGAGCCATCAGATAAGTTGACAATCCCGGACAAATGGAATCTTTGAGCGGTATAATCAATGCATACGGGCTTTCAATGACATGCAAATGGACCCGCACCAAGCTATCGCAACCATATTGACTTTGCAAGTGAATTTCGTATACACCTTCATCTGGCAATTCATAATCATGGAAATGATAGGGCAAATCAGCACTACAACAAGTGTCGTAAATGTCAGTATCAAATATCGGATGTGCAAAAATTGTGAAACTAATCCTGCTATAGCATGAATTTTCACCGAAACCCATAAGCGTAAATTTCTCCTGATAATTTTGGTTTATTCTTGGAGACAGTGCAAAAGTATCCGACCTAGACATCAGTACATTCATCGCATCAGTCCACTGATAACGAACACCGCCATGGGCAACAATGCAAGTTGTATCCTGATAACAAATGTTACTGTCTCCACTAATGGTAATAGTAGGAACAGGCAAAATGGTAAAAGAACGAACCGCACTATTACCCACACAGCCATTTTCATCAGTAACCTGAACCCATGCGTAATCGCCAGAAATAGAGGCAAAATAATTTTCACTGTCATCATTCCAACGATAATGACTATAAATTGGGTTTACATAGACCATAACTGGAGTATTCGCACAATGGAAAGTATCGCCCATAATAACAGGAACAGGATTTTCGGCAATACTGATATGAGCATGGACAATGCTGTCGCAAGAATGTACCGTATTGAAATGAGCCACATAATCACCGGCTTCGGCAATCTGCAAGTCTCCAAATTGCTTGGGCAATTCATTACGGCAAAAAATCAATGTATCATAGATTTCATAGGTGGGATAAACCGTCAGAAGAATAGAATCAACATTCGAACAATTATTACGACGGTCTGTGACAGTTACAGCGTAATAGGCAGTCTGTGAGGGATTAATTCTTCTATAATCGTCCGTATTGCCATCACTCCATTGATAATTCCAATTCTGATTATAATTGACTGTCAGATAAACAGAAAAACCGGGGCAACCAGAAGGAGAAGACTGTCCTGTAGATATTTCAAATACCGGAGACACATTCACCACCAAACGAATATGAGCGACACTATCCGGATTGATGACGATGTCATAATTGCCCTCCACATAGAGAGCAGAATCGCCCACCTGCACCGGCAATTGGTTATCACAAACCTGCAAAAGTGTTCTATCTGAACTTTGAGCATTTGCCGACAAGCACGACAACACCACACAAAATATTATCACACAATATCTTAAAATAAAATTCCTACAATTCATCTCCCTAATGTTTTTAATTAGTCCAAATTGCAAAAATACGTAAAATATTGATATGTCAGTCGAACGAAGCGAGCTTATCAAACAAGAGACTTGAGATTTATTTGTTTCTTAGTTTCTTGGCTAAACAAGATTAAAAGTTGACTTACTCTAAATCAAAATCCTCTTCAAGATCCCAATAACCACGGATGTTGATAGGTTTATCATAGAAGAACAACGGCTCCGGCTGGATTTTAAAATCATAATTTCCAGTATCCCAGACGCCATTTCCATTGACATCTTTAATCACTTTGATGCTATAATTTCCCGGTTCCAGATGCTCGTAATCAATGCGGCAATCCTTGGTAATGACATTTTGTTGGATAATTGATTCCTTACTATTCAACAAAAACACAACATATTGGCAACTCTGATCTTTCACCAGATAATTCATTTGCAGATTTCCATAATCCTTTTCCGACTTCGTCGTAAAACGGACATTGACAGTATCGTTAGCCGTGCCATCATAACCAAAGAAAACGGAATCACGAATAAACAGTTGATATGGGATTTTCTGTTCAAATTGATAATCAATAGGCAAGGAAAACAATAGCGTATCCGGAATCGCATAGCGCTGATAAATCGTATCATGACCACTTTTCAGCAATTTGACAAGCATTACTTCAAAATCTCCCGTAGGTTTGACAGGATACGAAAAACTCAAACACACGGGCTTAAATATATCGCCCTGATTAAGCAATTTCACTGCCAATTTCGGAATTTCCTGTTTGCGGTTATTTGTTTTACCTAACTTTTTGAATGGTTTAATTTGAACCGTATCAACATGGGTTTCATCAACCGTAAATTCGTACGATGAAGTATCTTCAATTGCCTCTTTCAAATACCAAGTAACAGTATCTCTTGTTGGTGCAACAACTTGGAAATAAGACAATTCTTGTCCAGACAAATGCCTTGATGAAAAAGATTTGAAATCGGTTTTATAAGGAAACTGGTAGATGTTTTCCTTACTATTGACATATTTCATCATGACCAGATTCGTATCTTTCTCTTCAAAAAGCGACAGGATGATTTCAGGGTGTTGTGTTTCTGACTCCAAGGAATCACCAACTACAGGTTCTTCAACAACAACAGAATCCGCTTTTACCGTTGTATCCTTGGGCAAAGGCATCGGCCAAGAGGAACAGGTTTCATCAGCGAAAGCTATTTTTTCATTTGGAAGGTCGTAAATCAGATTGGAATTAATATCATCCAAGGCGAAGATTTTATAATTATCTTTCTTTATATTGCTGAAGGTAAAAACACCATTGGATTGCGTTTTAGTCAGATAAGTAGGTCTTGTCGTTTTAGGCAATGAATCGACATCCTTATCATACAAAAAGACCAGCACATCCTTGACAGGCTTCAGTGTCTTGGCGTCAATAATTTTACCTTCGAGCATAAAGGAGTCGATTAGCGCGCCTGTGGAAAATGTGTATTTGTAAATGGGAATGGTGTTTCCTTCGGTATAATCCTTAATGGTTTCTGCCAATACGATGCTGTAAGTAGTATTTTGTCGCAGGGAATCCTGCAACTTGATAACGACGGTCTTTCCCACCAATTCCAACTCCGGATTTTTGCCAAGTGGAGGGGAAACCACTACCGTTTTTGACGGATTGTTAAGGACTACGAATTCGTTGAATGTTATTTTGATGGCTTTATCGTGAAAATGCAGACTTCTGTTGGCGGGTTGTTCCTTGACGACCTTTGGTGGTGTCACATCTTTAGGACCACCAACGGGTGTGACAATCTTGGCACATGCCGTCATCAAAAGGACCAGAAGAATTAAAAGGCAACTTTTTTTCATCATTCACGAATAAAGCGCAAAAGTACAAAAATTAGCATTACAATTTCCAATCCGATGCCGAGAAAGAAGCCTCGATACTATTTTCTATCTTATCATCAAGAAGATAGAAAAAGTCAATGCCTGTCATTTTTTCCACTTCGTCAATGGATTTGCAATAATTGACCAATTTTTTATGGCCGGCTTCATGTTTGAAGACAAAACCGATGGCTTGCCATTGGCCTTTGTTTTGGCAAAGCAAAACCTTATAGAAAGCAGAAGGAACAGCCACTTTCATGCTTCCAATAGTCTGATAACCAGGGTTTACGATGGGTCCACAAACAATATATACGCTACCGAAATCGCTGGCCCAACGACGCACTCTAATTTCCAATTCCTGCCAGTCGCCAGAATTCAGGTTATATAATTGAGGGCAAACATTCGACAAATAAAAAGACTCTTCCATTGCTTTCCTGCTCCATTTCATATCGGCGGCCGGAGCCATGTGTCCACGATCATAACCCGAATGAGAATACTCTTTGGTATCGGGACAAACATCAATGAGCGACGGATCGGGACGGAAATTTTTGGCACGTTCCTCTTCCCCCTGCAATTCATCAGCAGTCAGTTCATACGCCACCCAATTGGGAATATGCCAATCGGCATTGAAATCAACGGTATAGCCCGTATGTGCCACACGCAACCCATCGCGTTCCACCGTATAGCGTGGTATTTCCAAATTATTGATTTTTGCATTTTTTTTATTTTTCGGCAACATCATCCCTGTCAAGATGGCCACACCAATGGCAATGCAAATCAAGGCTCCAATACTTTTACTTTTCTTTTCCAGCAACATAATTTCATAATTAAAAAAGCAAAAAAACTACTTGACAGTCTTCAGCCACTGATATACCACATCGTGTAAGGTCAAGCGAATCTTGCTTTTAACCAATTTATTAGGTTCAGTTGAAGGATAAACCCTGTTGGATACGAAAACATACACCAACTGATTGTCGGGGTCGCACCAGACCACATTTCCAGTAAACCCCTGATGTCCGTATGTCTTATTACTCGCAGCCGTTGGCAACACGCCATTAGACTTGAGATAACAAGGCGTATCAAACCCCAACGCACGGCGCGAACATTCATGCAGCGGATAGGTAGCCGTAAACAATTTCACGGTTTTCTCGCTTAGCAATCTTCGACCTTGGCAAATGCCGCCATCAAGCAGCATTTGAAAAATCACCGCAATATCGTGGGCCGTGGAAAACAAGCCGGCATTACCAGCGTTGCCATCAAAAAGCGCGGCCGTCTGGTCATGAACGTACCCCTGCACCAACTGGTGACGGAAGAAGGTATCCAACTCCGTGGGAGCAATGTCGTTCTTGTCGTAGCCATTATCCAACGGATTAAAAACGCTGTGATTCAATCCCATCGGTCCATAAAAATTTTCCGTAAGATATTGATCAATAGGAAGATGCGTCATTGTTTCCACCATTTCTTTCAGGAAGAAGAAATTCAAATCACTGTAAACATACTTTTTAGACCCCAATTTACAATGGGCGATTTGCTGACGAATACTATCCTGCATATCCGCTCGAAGATAGCAAGCATCGGCGATTTTCATCTCGTAATTATCTGAATACAAATTAGATATATACTCTTTCCGATTTGCCAATTTCTTATAAAAAGGAATAAAAGCAGGCATTCCAGACGTATGAGTTAGTAGTTCTGCTATCGTAATCTGCTGTTTGTCAGTTCCTTTTAGGTAGGGCAGGTATTTCCCAATGGCATCTGAAAGCGAAAAACGGCCTTCATCGTACAACTTCATCACAGCGAGGGTTGTTGCGGCGGACTTGGTTACCGAAGCCATATCAAACAACGTACTATCGGTGATGGCGATTTCGTCCTGGTAAGTCTGGAAGCCGTAGCAGCGGTCAAAAACGACTTCGCCACGCCACAAAACGTAGACTTGGCAGCCAGGAAAAACCTCTTCAGCGATGCCTTTGCCGACAATGGAATCCATACGATGAGCATACTTTTCCGGCAAATGTTTTATAGCAATATCGGTGTTGGCGAATGCCAGCACCGATATCATTGTGCAAAATATTAAAATAAAGAATCTTTTCAAAACCTGATTATTTTCTGATATCCATTTCATCGAGCAGGTAGCCGGCACCACCGAACTTGTCGATGACAAACAAAACATAACGGCTATCAACGTTTATACAGCGTTGCAATTCCGTATTGAAAACGATATCGCTGCTCAGGGCTTCCCAGTTACCATCGAATGCCAGACCGATGAGTTCGCCGTTGCCATTCATGATCGGGCTACCTGAGTTACCGCCAGTGATGTCGTTGTTTGACAAGAAGCAAACGTGCAAAGTCCCATCCTTGTCAGCATACTGACCGAAATCCTTGTTCAAAATCAATTGTTTCAACTTTGGAGAAACGTCAAATTCAGGATCTCCGGGAATTTCCTTTTCAAGAATACCCTTGGTCGTAGTAAAATAATTGTAATGAACGCCGTCGGCTGGATAATAATCGCAAACGGTGCCGTAAGTTGTACGCATTGTGCTGTTGGCATCGGGATAGATAGGAGTTGCGGCCTTCATTTCCTTGATGGCAGCGATGTACTGGCGGCGGGCCACTTCCATTTTAGAATCGCTGCTCAACACTTGCTGATTGGCAAGGAAGAGTGTAAAAATCTCATTCATATACAGACTGAGAGGATCATTCTGAAGAGTTTTCGCATTGGGTTTACGGAGATATTTTTCCAAATTTTCGTGAGAAACAAAAATTGAATTGGCAACAGCATTTTCGAAAGCATCCTGGTTACCCTTGAAATATTTATTCACAATACCCTGAACATCAACGCGTTTACCTTCTGGAAGGCGTTCCCAAGTTTTGAAGGTAGCCAAAATGGTCTTGATTTCGGTATTTACATCTTTATTAGCCAGAGCCTTGTCGTACTGAGCCAAAACCTTAGCGATCTTCTCTTCAGAGAAACTCTTTTGTTTATCTTCCAGTCTCAAGGAATTTCTGATAGAGAAAGCGGTCATGAGGGTTGGGCAGCCATAGAGGCAGAGGTTGGCATTCATAACAGCGCGGTAAGCATCGCCATCTAATTCATTGCAAACCTTTTCAATTTTAGCAAGGCATTTGCCATATTTTTTCTGACGTTCTGGATCTGCATTAATCCATTTTGTCAATTCAGCTTCTTGAGCCTGTTTCTTTTCCACGACGTGCAGAGCCTTCAAACTTTCGGCTTCGCCATGTTTGTTTTTCCACATATTGGCATAGCCGGCATAATCATCAGCATATTGCAATTCCACCGCGGTATTGGCATCCATTTCAGCTTTGATGACGGGAAGCAAGATATCGAAAGGTTCATACAAAGCTGGGTCAGTAATGTTAATAGCGTTCTTCACTTCAAATGATGTCATAAAACGTTCGGTAGTACCGGGATAGCCCCAAATCATAGTATAATCACCAGGCTGATAACCTTTTATACTAATAGGAAGAAAATGTTTGGGATGCATAGGAACGTTATCTTCTGAATAATCAGCAGGAGAGCCGTCTGGAGCAGTATAAATACGGAAAACTGTGAAATCGCCCGTATGACGGGGCCACATCCAGTTGTCGGTATCGCCACCGAATTTCCCGATGCTCGCGGGAGGAGCGCAAACCAAGCGGACATCATTATAGGTTGTATAGATGAACATATAATATTCATTACCTTCGTAGAAAGGTTTTACCACGACATTATGCTTTCCGTTATCTGAATTTTCTTTCTTCAATTTTTCGATAGCCTTCTTGACCAATTCCGCGCGCTTGCCTTCTTTGGTACTGTCGGTAACTTCGGCCAGAACGATGCTTGTAACATCTTCCATTCTTTCGAGGAAATTAACGTGGAAGTTGGCGCGAAGTTCTTCTTTGCGACTCATGGCGAAGAAACCGTTGTTCAGGTAATCGTGTTCTACGGTTGAAAGTTCAACGACAGAAGAATAGCCGCAGTGGTGGTTAGTAAACATCAGACCATCGCGGGAAACCATTTCGCCTGTGCAGAAACCGTCACCCAGCTGAACGATAGCATCCTTCAATGAAGAATTATTGATGTCGTACAATTGCTCCGGAGTCAGTTGCAGACCCAAGCGCTGCATTTCAGCATAATTATAGTTTTTGATAAACATTGGCAGCCACATGCCTTCATCTGGAGGATTGATGGCAAACAAGTTGAATGACAGAACTGCCACAACTGCTAATAAAATAGATTTTTTCATAGTAATTATTTTTTTATTGTTGATAATCAAAAAACAGGCGACAAAGATACGAATTTTTTGTTGACAAACCAATTTCGATTTTGGTATTGTCTTGCATATCCATTCGTTCTTCCAATTGCTCAACACGCCTTGAAATAGCATAACCTTTATATAGTACGCTCTTCAAAATTTCATTAGCCCATCTTCTGAACAGAATTCCTTTATCAGATTTCACCCTATAACCGATAGAAAGAATCATATCAAGGTTGTAATAATCTATGTTGCGTGTTACAATTCTATCACCTTCTACCCCAACTGTCGCAAAATTTGCGACAGTTGGAATGTATTTCAACTCTTCCTTCATGGCATTATTGATATGTTTCCCTATGGTCTTCACATCCCTTCCAAAAAGAACCGACAACTGCTGACGGTTCAGCCAAACAGTCTCATTTTCAATTTTCACTTCTATTCTTTGAGCATTTTCTGCCTGATAGAAAACAATCTCATTTTCCACATTATTTTCCATAGCCACATCATATTTGATTTACAAATATAAATGAATGAAAAATTCGCCCCTCAATTGTTGAAAATTATTCCGCAGCTGAGAATCAATAAATTACGCTTGGCTATTAACACATTCTCTAAAGAATGTTAACGTAACTCATTGATTTTCGGAAATTTATTTAGACAATTACGCATCGCGTACCTTCGGAACGCTGATATATTGTGTATGACCCAGATCTGATTGAAAGTCAGTACAGCTAGTAACCGGGGACACAGTCTCCGGAGAAATGCAAGCTTCAAATGGGCATCAAAACATTTATTCAACATTCTGACAAATCCAGTCCTTTTCAATGTGTTTTTTTTGTAATTTTGCAGTCTTTTTCAACACATCATATTGATGTAAATTCAATTATTAATAACAACAATAAAAAAATGAAAAAATTTTACTGGATTAAAAGCATTTTAGCTGTAGCACTGGTAATGGTGTTTGCAGCCAATCAGACCTTTGCCGAAAAGGGCTGGCAGCGCGTCACCCACGAAACCACCCTTGCCGCAGGCGACACCATCATCATTGCTGCCGCCAACTTCAATTATGCCATCAGCACAAACCAAAAAAACAACAACCGCGACGCGGCCGCCATCACCAAAACCGGCGACATCGCCACATTCACTTCTTCAGTACAGGTCTTTGTATTGGAAACTGGCGAAACTACCGGTTCATTCCACATTGTGGACTTCGACGACAATGGCGGTTATCTGTATGCTCCCGGTACTGGCAACCACTTAAAAACTTCTACTACTGTCCCTGGCGACAATGCTGGAGACTGGGTAATTACCATTTTTGAAAACGATTCCATCACCATCACTTCACAACACGCCACTGCCACCCAAGTATACATGCGCTACAACAACACCAACGGCAGTAATCTTTTCTCATGCTATACCAGCGGCAGTAGCATTATTCAGCCTGTAACCATTTACAAATACGCTGAATTAGCTGACGTTACCGTTGAAGCTCCCGTTTTCAATCCCGCAGCTGGCACCTATTATAGCGAACAGGAAGTTGCTTTGACTTGCGCCACCGCTGGTGCCACCATCCTTTACACCACCGATGGCAGCGACCCCGTAACCAACGGCACGATTTACACCGAGCCCTTCACCGTTTCAACAACCACAACCGTAAAGGCTGTTGCGTACGTAGGTTCCGACCACAGCCACATCATCACCACAGTTTACACATTCCCTACCGAAGTTGCCAACATCGCGGCATTCAAAGCTGCCAGCACTTCCTCACAAGCTACCATTAATTTAACCGAGCCATACGTCATCACCAACGATGTCAATTTCGTTTTCAGCAATGGCACCTACATGTATGTTGAAGATGAAACCGCCGGTCTTTTGATTTATAACAATCCCGTAAACATCACCACCGAATATGTTGAAGGCGACATAATCAGTGGCGGCATCGTTGGCACTTATTCAAAATACCAGAATCAAATCGAAATGAAACCCCTTTTAAACACCGATGCTGCCAGTGAGAATATTGGCATTACTCCTACCGTGGTTACCATTGCCGATTTGAAAGCCAATTACGCCCAATACGATGCTCGTCTGGTCACCATCGAAAACGTCACTTTCACCCATGGTTTCAATGGTTCACAAGTCAATTTCCATCAAGATGGCGACTCTTTGGATCTATACAACCGTTTCAACATCGATACCACCTTGGTTCCTGGTACAGTGACCAACATTACCGGTTTCGCTGCCATCTATGGCTCTGGAATTCAGATTTATCCTCGTACCAATGCCGACTTGCAATATGTAGAACCCGTTCCCCAACCAGCCATGACCATTTTGTCACCCGCTGACGGCTCTGTTTTCTCAACCTTGGATACGATTCACGTTGATGTTAACATTGAAAACTTCAGTTTACAAAGCGATGGTTACATCAAAGCCGAAAGCGAATTGCTGATTGAAGCCGGTTTACCCAATCCCGTTTATTTCAATTTCATGACATGGGCATTCTTCACCCAAATGCCATTTTCACCACTTCCAGCAGGCGAGCACAGTGTCACCTTGACCTTGGTTGGCTTGGATTCATTGGAATTGAGTCCATCTGTTTCTAAGACTGTCAACTTCACTGTTGTTGCTCCTACTGCAGAAGCACCAGTATTCACACCCACCGCTGGCACGTATGCGGACAGTGTGGTCGTCAGCTTGGGCTGTGCCACCGCCAATGCCGAAATTCATTACACTGTTGACGGCACGGAACCCACCGACGCTTCTACTCTTTATACTGGTTCTTTCACTTTGACCGACAACGCCACCGTAAAAGCCAAAGCATTCATGCACAATGTTTCATGGAATGACAGTCCTGTTACTGAAGCAACTTACACTATTGCTCACGAAGCCATGATGAACGTAACTCCGGAAAACCTGGCTTTCAGCTCAACAGAAACAACAGGCACAATTTACATCAGCAGTGCATTCCTGACCAACGACATCACCTTGTCTTGCGACAATGCTCACTTCACCTTGTCAAGTGCTACCGTTGCGGCCAACACCAACACCTCTGTCACCGTTACTTTTGACGCCACAGAACCCGCCATGGGAAGCATCACTTTGAGCAGCTCACTCAATGACGACGTTCTGACGCGCGAAGTCCAGCTGAGTGCCACCGCACTATTGCCAGCCCCCGTCATCACTCCTGCCGACGGCACCACCGACACTTTGATAGAAGTGGCTATTAGCAGCAACACTGCTGATGCCATTATTTATTACACCATGGACGGATCCGAACCCACCGACGCTTCTGACGTTTACAGTTCGCCTATCACATTGAATGTTCCTGGAACTTATACCGTTAAGGCCATTGCCATGGCAGAGAACTGGGAAAACAGCACTGTTGCCTCCGCCACATTCACTGTCGTCGAACCCGTTATTCCAAGCATCGATACTATTATGTACAGTACTGGTTTCGAAGCATCTGAAGGTTTCGTTGCAGCAACCCAATACCAAAATGCCGAACCTGTATTCACTGGCAATGCCAACCAACAATGGGGCACCGTATTCGGAACGCCTACCACAACTGACCACATTTGTGGTGCACAATCCATGCAAATGCGTTGGTACACATCACACTCCACCTTGGGCTACACCTTCACCAACTTCGACATCCGCAATGTCACCTACGTTACTTTCGTTGCCAAAAACAATGGCGCATCTAACGGCAATGGTTTGAATGTCATTGTCTCCTACTCTATCGATGGCGGCAACAACTTCATTGGCGATTCTGTTATCACGCTCTCCAGTAACAAGGCAAACTATCGTTACAACGTAAGCGAAACTGGCGAATTCGATTTCGTACGTTTAAGATTTGCCGTTTCAATGCCTGAAACAACACCTGCCAACGCATCCCGTCTCACTATTGACAGTGTCGTTGTTTTCGGTGTTCCTGGCGTCATCAGCCATACGGTTGAAATTCCCGTTATTAGCCCCAACGGCGGCGTATATTACGAAGCTTTCGATGTAAGCATGACCTGCCCCACTGAAGGCGCAACTATCCGTTACACCCTCGATGGCACCGAGCCCACCGAAACATCAACTGAATACACAACTCCTGTCAACATTAACGCCACAACAACGGTTAAAGCCAAGGCTTGGAAAGACGGAATGACCGCTTCTTTCGTTGCCACTCAGGTATTCAATTTCCCTCCCGAAGTTCCCAACATTGCTGCTTTCAAGGCTGCCAACTCAAGCACCAACAGCACCGTATATAAAATCACCGGCAACGTGAATTTCGTATTCCGCAGCGAAGCTTACATGTTTGTGGAAGATGAAACCGCCGGACTCCTGATTTATGACAACAGACCCGTTATCAGCACCGAATATGAAGAAGGTGATATCATCAGCAATGGTGTCTTCGGCACGTATTCTTTATACAACGGCATGGTTGAAATGGTTCCCGTTCGCAATACTGAAACCGCTTCCGGCACCGTTGGTCCTATCGTACCAATGAATGCAACTATCAACGAGATTATTACATCATACAACCTATACGAAAGTAGACTCGTAACCATCGACACCGTCACTTTCATTTCTGAAACCAAATTTGTCAAAGGCAACGATACTTTGCAAATCACAGATCGTTTCAATGCTTTAGATAATGAAATCACTGCCGGCATGATGGCGAATGTTACCGGCTTTGTTGCACAAAGCAACGGCACCATTCAGCTTTATCCTCGCAACGACAACGACATCGTAGAGATTGAACCTGTTTCCATCGGCAATGTGATGAGCGAACGCGTTAGCATTTATCCTAACCCAACCGTCAACAGCATCAATATCGATTTGACTGGCATTCAAGCTCAAAGCGTTGAAATTTTCGCACTCAACGGCCAACAATTGTTCTCAACAGTTCCCACCTCTTCTATGCTAACTATTTCACTGAACAATTACGCATCAGGAGTTTACTTCGTTCGCATCGCTTGCGAAGAAGGTTTAATCATGCAAAAGATTACCAAAATCGACTAATCAATCTGATGAGAACGGGAAGTTTTATTATTAATGGGCAAAAGATGAAAGAAGTAAAGCTTCCCATTTCAAAAAGCCTGTATATCAGAAAATTAATCATAGATTTTCTGTATAATAATCAAATTGGCATTGCAAGTGTAGACATGCCCGCAGACGTTCGCATAGTAGCGGATTGTCTGGCAATCATCGGCAGCACTCGCAATGCCGATTTTTTTGTACCGATAGATGTGCACGATTGCGGTGCCGCCTATCGCTTTTTGATGGCAGTGCTGGCGGTCACTCCTGGCAAATGGAAACTTACCGGCACGGAACGCCTCTTACAGCGTCCCATCAACGAATTGGCAGACTGCCTCGTGGCGGCAGGCGCCAAAATCAAAAAATGCCACGACGGATGGCTTGTCGAAGGTCGAAATTTGTCAGTTCCAGAACTGACCATCGATTGCCACCGTTCCAGTCAGTTTGCCAGTGCGCTACTGCTCATCGGTAACAAAATCAACCTCCAACAATTGAATATTCTTCCCGAAGATCCACCTTCTGCCTACTATATTTCGATGACCTCTGCCCTATTGGATGACCAGAGTCAGCAATATCTTCATCACTGCGCCGACTGGAGTGCCGCGGTTTATTGGTATGCCCGCCTCGCCCTCGAAAAACAAGGAAGCTATCTCTTACTCGACCTTACATTGGATTCTCTGCAACACGATGCTGTTTTAGCTGATTGGTTTACTAATTTGGGAGTATGTAGCCAACAAACCGAGCATGGGGTTCTTATTGAATACCTTGCCGAAAACAACACACAGTCTTCAGATTTCGTCATAGATGTCCATCAGAATCTGGACTTGGTGCCTGTAATGGCTTGCATGGCTTGTCTACAATCACGAACTTTCATTTTCAATGGCATTGCCAACCTTAGACACAAAGAATCTGACCGTCTTCAAATGATTGCCAAACAATTGATGGATTTCACGGATATTAAGATTAACCGATACCAAGACATCAACGACAATCAATTGATTATCAAACAAAAAAGCCCGTCTTCAACAAAAGACAGGCTGATATTTGATGCTTGTAATGACCATCGCTTCGTGATGGGTTTTTCTTTATTTGCCCTTTTTCATGACGTCAGCATTAAAGATTTTAACAGCGTCAGAAAATCATACCCCAACTTCAAAATTTAAGCCATCACAACCTGGCAACACATTGGCTGGAAGCATTTTAATTACATCTTCATATTTACCCATGTTATGAGAAATATGCGTTAAGAAAGCACGTTTCGGCTTCAATTCATCAATAATTGCCAAAGCCTGCTTCAAATTAAAATGAGAATAATGTTCTTTTATTCCCAAAGCATTGATAACCAATGTATCAAGATTATGCATCTTCGCTAATTCCTTAGGTGAAATAAAACTTCCATCAGTGATGTAGGCAAAATCATGAATTCGATATCCTAAGATGGGCATGGCCAAATGCATCACATGAATGGAAGTGATTTCCGTATTTCCAATCGTAAATTTGTCGTCTTTGATAGTTTTCAGTTGCAGTTGCGGCACCCCCGGATACTTATGTTCTGCGAACGCATAGTCGAAATTTTTCTTGACAATGCCGAGTGTTCTTGGCAATCCATAAATATCTATCGACTTATGATTCAAAAAGTTCACTGGTCTAACATCATCAATTCCACCAACATGGTCGGTATGCTCATGCGTCAACAAAATGGCATCGATGTTGGTAATTTTGTTCGCAAGCAACTGCTGTCGCAAGTCGGGGCCGGCATCAATAAGCAGATTCAGGCCATCGACTTCAACGAAAGCGGAAGTACGAAGACGCTGGTCGCGGGGGTCACTCGACATGCAAACATCGCAGGTGCATCCCACGATGGGGACGCCCTGTGATGTGCCTGTACCTAATAACGTAACGCGCATATTACGATTTTCAATATTATTTCAATCCTCTTTTCTTCAACAACGGTTCAATAGATGGTTCCTGGCCGCGGAATGCCACATACAACTTCATTGGTTCGTCAGTATTGCCACGTTCCAAAACATTGGTTCTGAATGCTGTAGCTGTGGTCTGATCGAACAAGCCGTGTTCCTTGAATGCTTCAAATGCGTCGCTGTCCAAAACGGCAGCCCAGGTGTAGCTGTAATAACCAGCACTGTAACCACCTGAGAAAATATGCTGGAAGTATGTGCTTCTGTATCGTGAAATGATTTCAGGAATCAAACCGATTTTTGCCAAGGCCTGGTCTTCAAATTCAGGCAGTTGAATATTAACGTGAGTGGGAAGATTGTGCATATACATATCCAACCAGGAAGCGGCAATCAATTCCGTGTTGATGAAGCCCTGTCCGTAGGTGCCTGCGGCTTCAATTTTTTGGATTAGTTCTTCAGGAATGACTTCCCCGGTTTTGTAATGTTTGGCGTACATACGCAGCACTTCGGGTTCACTTGCCCAGTTTTCCATAATCTGTGAAGGCAATTCAACGAAATCACGGGAAACGTTAGTGCCTGACAATGAACGGAAACGGCATTTGGAGAAAATGCTGTGCAAGCCATGACCAAATTCGTGGAAGAAAGTTTCCGTTTCGTCGAAATTCAACAAAGACGGTTTATCAGCCGTAGGCTTGGTGAAATTGAAAACCAAAGAAACAACAGGAATGACATTGTTGCCATTTTCATCGATATATTGTTCTCTGAAGTTGGTCATCCAGGCGCCGCTGCGTTTGCTTTCACGTGGGAAGAAATCCATATACAGAATGGCGATGGTCTTGTTGTTTTCTTGCACTTCGTACGCCACCACTTCTGGATGATAAACGGGAAGGTTCTTGTTTTCCTTGAAAGTGATGCCGTATAATTTGTTGGCTACCGTGAATACGCCTTCTCTTACGTTGTCCAATGAAAGGTAAGGACGGATGATGTCATCGTTGAGATCGTATTTTTCCTTGCGTAATTGTTCGCTGTAATATCTCCAATCCCACGGTTCCAATTTGAAGTCGTTGCCTTCTTTTTGGATCATTTTCTGATATTCTGCGGCTTCTTCCTTGGCTTTGGCAATGGCCGGGTTCCAAACCTGCATCAGCAATTCAAATACCTTTTGTGGTGTTTGGGCCATGCAATCGTCCAAGGTATAGGCGGCGTGGCTGTCAAAACCTAAGATTTGGGCACGTTCTAAACGGAGATTCAAAATGGTATCGATGATTTTGGTATTGTCGGTTTCGCCAGAGGTGCAGCGAGTGGAGTAGGCGGTCCATAATTCGTGACGAAGTTCACGGTCCTTGCAGTTCATCAAGAATGGTTCCATACTCGGCAAATGGATGGTGAAAACGTATTTACCCTTGGTAGCTTCGTCAGCGTTGCCAGCTTCGAGGGCAGCTGCAAGTTGGTCTTCGGGCATACCGTCCAGACGGGCAACGTCATCAACCACGAGTTTGTAATCGTTGGTGGCTTTAAGCACGTTGTTTCCGAATTTCAAGGTCAGCAAAGACAACTTTTCATTGATTTCGCGGAAGCGAGCTTGCTTTTCTTCGGGGACGTTAGCGCCACCACGAACGAAGCTCTTGTAAGTTTCTTCCAAAAGACGCGATTCTTCAGGAGTATATTCGTGATTTTCGCGGTCATCATAAACGGATTTAACTCTTTTGAAAAGCTCTGCATTCAGCATGATGTTGTCGCCGTGCGTTGACAATTTCGGAGCGATTTCTTCTGCGATTGCTTCCATTTGCGGACTGTTGAGGCATTCTGCTAAGTTGAAGAATACCAATTCGACTTTCATCAGCAACTGGCCGCTGTTTTCCATTGCCAAAATTGTGTTTTCAAAGGTTGGTGCTTCTTGATTTTTAACGATAGCGTCGATTTCCTCGTTTTGCAGGCGCATGCCTTCTTCAAAGGCGGGAATGTAGTCGGAAGTATCGATTTTATCAAATGGTGGAACCCCGTAAGGAGTATCCCATTCCTGAAGGAAAGGATTGTTAGCCAAATCTTTATCGGCTTTTTTTCCGCAACCTATGAGTAGGATGCTTGAAAGAATGATTAGGGACATTGTTTTTTTCATCGTGTTAATGATTTGTTTATTAAAATAATTAAATACAAATATCTGATTTTCAATTTATTACACTCCATTATAATTAAAACTTATGGCATGCAAAAATACTAAAAAAAACGATGTTTTCTTTTTTTGATATTATTCTTTTTTCTTTCTGCACACATTAATTTTGGACATGTTTGATTATCACATTCATGTTGTCAATAATTATCCTTGGTTTTTGTAATATTTGGGCGTTCCGGCTCCCTATCGGTCGCCGTCGGGCTTTCCGCTCAAACATCGCCTGCCTGCGGCAGGCTCGTAACCGCTTCAATCCCTAACGCACGCGTCATGGCCTCGCGTGTCGATTGCGCGGCGGTAGCCTAATACCGTCATGGCACGTTCTTCCCCGCGCCGCGCCAGGACATCAGAGGTTCATCCTACTCCGGAGACTTCGTCCCCGGTTACTATGTTGTGGTGTCTTTCAGACACCGCCAACTCACCGTCACATTGCCGGCAGCACCTCCTTCGTCGGTGCAACCGGTTACTATGTTGTATTGCCCTTCAGGCAGAACCATAAACAATTCAACAATTAAACAATTCAACAATTAAACAGTTCACAGCTCACAGTTCACAGCCCCCAGCAGTTCGCCAACGACAAAGCAGCTGCCGCCAACAAAAACAACGTCATCGGGAGCAGCATCGGCGGCAGCCGCGGCAAACGCCTCCCCTACTCCTCCACAACAACGGCAATCCAAGTCTTGAGCAGTCAACTTCGCCGCCAAATCAGCAACAGGCATCGCCCGCTCTATCTTCGCTGCACATATATAATATTGAGCTTTCGTCGGCAATAATTTTACAACATTGTCAATATCCTTGTCTGCCACCATACCAAAAACAATACGCAATTTCCGACAGGGCAATTGTTGCAACTGTCGCATGGTCAGTTGCAAACCACCCACATTGTGTCCCACATCGCAAATCGTCAACGGTGCTTTCCGCAGCACCTGCCAGCGACCTTGAAATCCCGTATTGGCAATCACATTCTCAACAGCAGCAGGCACCATATCCTCTTCACTTGGCCACAGTTCTTCCAACAGTTCAACAGCTTGTAAAAAAGTCTTCAGATTACGGCGTTGATATTCGCCTGGCAAGGGCAAATTCAAATGCTCGTAAAGCTCATCTCCCAACACACCTTTCACCGTTAAATCGTCAGCTTCGCCTTCTATTTCATAATTATTTTCCGCCAAAAACAATGGTGCATCCAAATGGTTGGCCTTGTCTTCAAAAACCGGAAAACTTTCAGGATGAAATTCACCAATAACCACAGGTGTTTTCTCTTTGATGATTCCAGCCTTTTCTCCGGCAATCTTGGCTATACTATCACCCAACAACTGCGTATGTTCCAGCGAGATGTTGGTAATCACCGAGAGCATCGGATTTAATACATTGGTAGCATCCAGGCGTCCTCCCAACCCCGTTTCGATGATGGCTACATCGACTTTTCCCTGCGCAAAATAATGAAATGCCAAGGCGGTAGTCATCTCGAAGAACGAAGGTTCAAGTTCATCGAATTGTGTTTGGTAAAGGTCGAAGAAATGCAGCACTTCGCTTTCGGGAATCATCTGTCCGTTGATGCGGATGCGCTCGCGAAAGTCAACGAGATGCGGCGAAGTGTAAAGACCAGTCCTGCAGCCACGTTCCTGGAAATAAGACGCCAGCAAATGTGCCACAGAGCCTTTCCCATTGGTACCGGCAATGTGTACAGACTTAAATTTATTTTCGGGGTGATGGGTGATTTCCATCAGGGCCTCGATGTTCTCCAAGCCCTCTTTATAAGCAGCAGACCCCACGCGATGATACATGGGGTAAGCTTTGAATATTTTCTCTAATAAGGATTGATACATTTGTCAGAAATTCAAAATTCTATCGTTTAAACATAATGATACGCAATTCTTCTTTCCCTTTTGTATATTTTGCCTGTTTGGCACGGGCCACACATTCTGACTGGATATTTCTATTGGTGATGGAGGTTGGGTGCTTACTGTCGCTGATAACGCGTGCTTCCACAACATTGCCATCAGCATCGATATGGACTTCGACATAGACGATACCATCTTCATTCACTGACATATTAATATCTTTGACAAAGCCTCGAGTTCCCGTGCCATAACCGATGCCACCGCCAGAACCGCCACCCGTGCCTGGACCGAGGCCGGAGCCATTGCCGCTACCGGTACCTGTTCCAGTTCCGCCACCAGAGCCGCCACCACGTCCGGGACGATAGGCCGCATTAGGATCAGGTTTTGGATCTTCCACTGCTGGAGTTGAGTTGGAATTTTTTCGGGTAGCTTTCGAGTTGGTCACAGCTGGGGCTTCTTCTGCGTTTTGCGTTGCCACCTGCTGGTCGGAACTGCTGGCTTGCTTTTGCGGTGATGGTGCTTCAACGCCGCCACCACCGCCGCCGCCCGAAGTCAACTCAATGAGCAGGGCTTTCTTTGCCGGCGGCGGCGGTATGGTCTCGGTAAAACCACAACACACCATAAACACCGTCAGCAACGCCATTGCTCCCGCCGTCACACAAGCTGATATGATTTTATCTTTATCTTCTTTTGTCATCTCCTTAGATTTTTGCTTTTACGCTCCATTAAGAACTTTAACCCACTACTTCGCCTCCGTCGCTAAGACAATCTTATAACGGTCGGCTTCCTCGTACTGCTCGTTGAGCTGATTGAGCACATCCATCAAGGACACCACATTTTCTACCGGCACAGACTTGTCAGCACGCAAGATAATAGACTTCTGTTCCGAATTATCATTGAGAGCAGCCTCCTGCAAAGCTGGAAGCAACTCTTCGTATGCGATGGGCAGACTGCGATTACTTTCGGGGTTCACGTAGTAATTCTTCTCGGCATCAATATAAACTTCTATGTTGCGAGATGCCAATTGCTTGCCCGAATTGCTCTTCGGCAGAAGCAGATTAATGGCATTCGGCGCAACCAAAGTGGATGTGATCATAAAAAAAATGAGCAACAAAAACACCAAGTCGGACATGGAGGCCGAATTGAATTGTACGTTTTGTTTATTTTGAAGTTGGATATTCATTATAATTCTTGTTTAGTTTTATTTGTATTGCCTTTCAGGCAAGTTGGTTGTTATCCAAAACACACTGCATCAGTTCCTTGATTTCTTAGTCATTAATTTTCTTAATTTCTTCGTAAAAGTCAAGGTTTGAGCTCGTCAAGAATTACATCGGCTCGTGCAGCAAATCCATAAATTCGGTGGTTTTGGCTTCAAGCATATAAACAACGTTGGAAATTTTGCTAACGAGGATATTGTAGAAGAAATAAGCGATGATACCCACAATCAAACCACCTACCGTAGTAATCATAGCTGTATAAATACCTGAAGACAAGGTCGTTATATCAAGATTATTAGGATTGGCTGCCATATTGTGGAAGGCGATGACCATACCCACAACCGTACCAAGGAAGCCGAGCATCGGGCCGGCGCCTGAGATGGTTCCCACGGTTGAGACGCGTTTTTCGAGGCGCTGAATTTCCAATTTTCCAGTGTTTTCGATAGCGGTTGCTATATCTTCAAGGGGCTTTCCCAGACGGGATAGTCCCTTTTCAATCATTCGTGCCAATGGCGTGTCGTTGCCCTTGCAAAGAGCAACGGCAGATTCGATTTTACCATCATGGATAAAATCGCGTATGTTGTTCATAAAATTGCGATCTTCTTTGCTGGCTCTGTTCAATGCCAACATCCTTTCCACAAAAATATAAATCGCCCAAATTAACATCAAAATCAATGGAATCATAATCCATAAGCTATTGACGTCAAAAACCAGTTCAAAAATGCTCAATTCTTTTTCCACAGCCTGTTCTGTAACGTCGGCCGCCACTGTGCTTGCTTGTAATAATGTCAGTATATTCATATTCTATAATTTTTTACAAAAATAACACACATAAGCTTATACGTTAACATAACTACAACGTTTTTTCAAACAGATTATTGTTGAAAAGAATTTCATGATTATGGTCTAAACTCTTTAAGGACCAAAGCTGTACGGGCAGGCAAATACAAACGGATATAATTCGTCTCGCCGCGACGAATCGGGATATAACGCTGATTGTCGTCAACATTGTCAAAGCCGGCGAATTTTGGGGCATCTGTATTCAGAACAATTTCATAATCCACCAATTCACAAGGGATTTCATAATCAGTATAAGATTTATCGGGACTGAAATTATAGACGAATATAAACTCACCTCGTTGATATGCCAATACTTGATCCGCTTCATTACAACAAGAACGATGTGGCAATGAGGACAGAAAATCATCATTTTGTGTCAAAGACAGCATGGCAATATCGAACTGTTTGAGGGCGTGATATTTAAGAGTTTCATTATCGCACAATGACCATTGCCGGCGGGCATAATGATAAGACCAGCCATTGCCTTCACGGGGAAAATCAATCCACTCGGGGTGTCCGAACTCGTTGCCCATAAAATTCAGATAGCCACCGTCACAAAGTGAAAAAGTAATCAAGCGTATCATCTTATGCAACGCCACGCCTCTATCCACTTGCAAACAAGGCGTAAAGACGGACATGGAGTCATACATATATCTATCAATCAATCTAAAAATCAATGTTTTGTCTCCAACCATGGCTTGATCGTGGCTTTCCACATAACTAATATTTTTCTCTTCGGCACGATGGTCGGTCATTCTGAAAAACATCTCACCGACACTCCAATATTCATCGCTCTTCTCCTTGATGAGTTTCACCCAAAAATCAGCAATGCCCATCGACATCCGATAATCGAAACCGATACCGCCACGCTCGACTGGGAAAGCCATCCCCGGCATTCCACTCACATCTTCAGCAATGGATAAAGCATTGGCATTTATCTCTTTAATCAATTTATTCGCTAAAGTAAAATAAACGATAGCGTCTTCATCAACATTATCATCAAAATACTGCTTGTAATCTACAAAATCGACACCTATACCATGATTAAAATAACAGGCACTCGTAACACCATCAAATCGGAAACCATCGAAATGGAATTCTTCAAGCCAGTATTTCAAATTTGAAAGCAAAAGCAATATCGTTTCGGATTTACCATAATTATAGCAACGAGAATCCCAAACCGGATGCTTTCCGCGCTCACCGCCATGAAAATACAAAGTTTCAGAACCATCAAAACGAGACAAGCCTTCGATTTCATTCGAGACAGCGTGAGAATGAACGACATCCAATATCACGTTCATCTGATGATGATGAGCTTCATCAATCAAGGCTTTCAACTCATCAGGCGTACCAAAACGCGAAGACGGAGCAAACAAGTTGGCCACCTGATAACCGAAAGAACCGTAATACGGGTGTTCCTGCACCGCCATTAACTGTATAGTATTGTATCCCAATGCTTTAATCCGAGGAAGAACTTCTTCTCTGAAAGAATTATAAGTAGCAACACCTTCTTTCTCCGACGACATGCCAATATGCGCCTCATAAATCAATGGGTGCGAAGGTTTTGAAGGGGAAGAATAATTAAATGTGTAAGCATTTTCTGGACACCAAACTTGAGCCGAAAAGATTTTGGTTTCATCATTTTGCACCACACGAGTCGCACAAGAAGGAATACGTTCGCCCGCACCTCCTTGCCACACCATCCACAACTTGTATAACATTCCATGTTTCAAGAAGTTGTAAGGTAAACGTATTTCCCAATCTCCATTTCCGATGGGATGAAGTTCGTATTGTTGAGATACTTGCCAATACGAAAAATCACCGATAAGGAAAAGCTGCCTTGCGGCGGGAGCTTTTTCACGAAAGACCCATTCATTGTCTTCGAAATGCAGACCGTAATACAAGTGATGGTTGACCACATCCTTAAGAGGTCGTCCATCGGTTAAGTCAAGCATACGCAGAACCGCCGACTGATGCCGCCGCGACAAAATCTGCCGAAACGGTTTCAGCAAGGGGTCAATCTTTACCAAATCGGGTTCTTCAATCATTATTCACAGTAAAATCTATTTAACGCCAATCTTCTAATTCTGAGAACTATAAGGAACCGCATCAAGGGTCGTAAATTCTTTCTTCTGATACTTAAAATAAGCGCATACGGCAATCATTGCGGCATTGTCGGTGGTAAGGTCGATAGTTGGCAAAATGAGATTGCGATGATAGCGGTTGGCAACATCCTGCATGGCATTTCTCAAACCTTTATTAGCCGAGACACCGCCCGCCAAAACGACATCGGGACAATCATACTGTTTTATTGCCTGAATCATCTTGTTAGTCAGAGACTTGATAATCGAATGTTGAATTGACGCCGCCAAATCGTTCAAATTTTCCTGAATGAAATTAGGATTTTCCTTTAATCTATCTCTAACGAAATAGAGGAAAGACGTTTTAAGGCCGCTAAAACTGTAATCGAGGTCTGGAAGATGGGCAATGGAAAATTGGAATCGGTTCGGGTCACCGTCGGCGGCGAGTTTATCAATGACTGGACCACCAGGATAAGGCAGCCCCATAATTTTGGCAGCTTTATCGAATGCTTCACCAGCAGCATCATCGATAGTGCCGCCCAGACGCTGCATATCGAAGTAGTCATTCACCTTGAGCAGCAAAGTATGTCCACCCGAAACGGTAAGGCAAAGAAAGGGGAAACGAGGTTTTGGGGAATCGACATCTTTCTTGCTGAGAAAGTTAGCTAAAACATGGGCTTGCAGGTGATTTACCTCAATGAGAGGGACATCCAAACTGAAGGCCATCGCCTTGGCGAAAGAGTTTCCCACGAGCAGAGAACCGAGTAATCCGGGACCATTTGTAAAACCGATGGCTGATATTTGATTTTTATGTATATTTGCACGCTTAAGTGCGGTGTCTACAACAGGGATGATATTTTGCTGATGAGCCCGCGAAGCCAGCTCCGGAACCACGCCTCCATATTCAGCGTGAACTTTCTGACTGGCAATGACATTGGAGAGGATGGTGGTATCCGAAATGACAGCGGCGGAAGTGTCATCGCACGAAGATTCTATACCAAGAATATAAGTTGACATAAACTGAAAATTTTGAAAGGCAAAATTACTAAAAAAATCGCAAAAGTGCTCCTCTGGATTGTGGGTATTTTCATTGCCCTCGATTTATTGGTAGTAGGTTTGTTTTTTGTACCGCCGATTCAGAATTTTGTCATTCAAAAAGTCACGGAAGGCATTTCCAAAAAATGGGGAGCGGAGATTGGTGTCAAACGTATTTACGTCACCCCTACCCTGAAAATTGCCGCCGACGATTTCGTCATCAAGGATTTGCGGGGCAATCCGATGATTTTCGTTGGCAACGTAAAGGCACGATTCAAAGCATTGGAAACGGAACCTCTAACATTGAAATTTTTTAACATCACAGCCTCGAAAGCGGATGTCTCGTTGATTACCTACAAAGGCGATTCCGTGGTAAACATTTCTCGTTGGGCAAAAGCCATTTCCAATCCTGACAGCAAATCCTCAGGATTCATTCTACGTTCCAACGACATTCAACTTGTCGACTCGCGTTTTTCTATTGCCAACCAGAACGTACAGCAACAAACACCCTACGTTGAAGGACAGGAATTTGACCCTGGTTTTTTTGAGATACGCCACATTGACTTCGAAGCCAGCAAATTCCAAGTTTACAACGATGACATATCCGCTTTGATTAAACAAATTGCCTTCGATCAGTATTTCGGTTTCAAGTTGTTGAAAGGCGAAGGTGATTTTCAAATCAACAACCATCTTTTGCGTTTCAAGGATTGCAGGCTACTTACAGAACACAGCAATTTAGACTTGGACTTGCGTTTCGATTACAGCGATTGGGACAGATTAGGTGATTTTTTGGATAGCGTATACATCACTGCCGACATCCGGCCTTCGAAATTCGGAATGGAGGATGCAGCCGCCTATGCGGGCGCAATTCGTGGAATGGACGAGCAAATTCAATTGGAAGGCGGTGTCAACGGATGCGTTAACAATATGACGCTCTGCGACTTCACCTGCCATTTAGGAGAAAAAAGCTTTTTTGCCGGCAATTTCACACTTAAAAACATCACTGACATCAACAATGTGGAATGGAATCTGATTTTTGACGAATCGAATTTTTGCCTGCACGACATCGAACGGTTTACGTTGCCCCAAGGCAAGACCATTACACTTCCAAAAATCGTCAAACGCCTTGGTGACATTCAATTATATGGCAGCACCAACGGTTATTTGCCAGCCATCAGCACAGATTTGGACATCCACACAAATGTCGGCAATCTTTATGCAGGATTGTCTTCATCTGAAAACTACAACAACATTGACATTGACGGTTCAATTAGCTCATCCAATTTCAACTTGGGAAAACTCATCCAAAACAATGATTTGGGCATTGTATCCTTCGACATGGATGTTGATGCGGAAAGTGATTTGCGCGATGACAATCCCGACTATTTAGCCACGACAAAAGGCTCAATCCAAAGCCATATCAAACGTTTTGACATCCTTTCGTGTCCTCTTTCCAATATCGATCTGAATGTAGAATACAAAAACAAAAAAATCACCGCCGACCTGAACTCATTTGACAAACGGCTGAATTTAAATTTGGATGCCATCACCGACTTTTCTTTGATAAGGCCCAATTTCCAAGTCAACATGTCGCTGAAAAACATGAATGTCAGTGAAATCGCTTCTTTCCATCCCCTCATCGACTCGGCAAAGGCAAAAGGATTAGAAAGATTCATTGTTTACGCCCAAAACCAGCCCAATGTCGATTTTTCCATTGATTCCTTATCCGTAAACATATACGGTTCAGAATTGGAAGATTTGAACGGATTCGTTGCCATTGACGGTCTTTCAATTCAAAATAGCGGAGAGAATTTCGTTAGCGACCGTTTGCGCTTAACAGCCATCAACACCGAATCCGGACTTCACAAGTACATACTCTCTTCAAATTTTGTCAATGCCACCCTCAACACCAACTACAAATACGAAGATATCAAAGACTCTCTTGTCAACATTGCCTACAAATACATTCCCACATTACTTCCAGAAAAAAAATCAGTTCAGAAAAAAAGCATCAGGAAAGAAGAGTCTTCATCTAACAAATATTTCAGTTTTTACGTAGAAACATACAATCTTGATCCTTTACTTTACATATTTCTCCCCGATGTTGACATTGAAGAACACAGCATCGTCGATTTGTATTTTGATGAAACCTCCACCAAGGATAGAGTTAAAATAACAATTCCAGAAATCAGTTATCAAAATAAATATTTTATCAACGATTTAAAGGTTGCCGCTCTTTCATTAGATAATAAAAAACTGAATATCAACGCTTTATTGGATTCATTTTCCATAAAGGATAATCAAGTGACCTCATTGGCGTTCTACAACTTCAGATTGCGAGCTGATTTGATTGAGTCGTTTTTCAATTTCCAATTAGTCTGGAAAGACGCGGCCGATGCCCAAAGAGAGCTATCCCATCTTTCCGGCACATTTGATGCCACAAATCCGCACAATCTCATTGGGAAAATCACGGATTCGAAAATTTTCATTGACCAATACGAATTTCGCTTCAACAATCTCAATTCGATAGCCATTCAAGATGACAGACTTGCATTTGAAAATTTGACTATTGGAGACGCCCAGAGCTACATTACCATAGATGGAGCTTACTCCAAGAGGGAGGAAGACCAATTGCACGTCACGGTAAATGATGTGAACATCGGCCTTGTCAACAATTTCTTAGATGGGCTTAGTTTTGATGGAAACTTATCAGCGAATGCCGACATCCGCAATTATAACGGAAGTTCTTACATAACTGGCAAATTGTTGACAACAGGGTTGGTTTTCAACGACGCCCACTTTGGGAACCTATTTCTCACCGCTGGATTTGGAGAAAACGGTTCCATGGGGTTCTCAGGCGGGCTTTTCCACCGCGATGAAAACATTTCCTCCTCTCTGATCAATGATTACAGCATTCGCAACTACCAGCAAGAGAAAGTTAAACTTGCCAATATCACAGGTCACCACGATGCCCTGGAAAAGCGTTTTGTCATCAATGCCAACATCGGTCATTTGGACCTTCAGTTTTTGAATAAGTTTCTTTCGTCGTTCAGCGAAAAAATCACCGGGGACGCATCTGGCGAATTATCCTTCATTGCCACCACCGACTCCACCTACATTGACGGCAAGGCGCACATCAACCATATGGATATGGGAATTTCTCCTTTAGGAACGCTCTATCACATTAAGGACCAAGACATTTCCTTCAATCGCAAAGGCATTGTCTTCAATAATGTTCAACTTACAGACGATGATATGAACGCGGGAACCCTTTCCGGCCATATCTACCATAATCTTTTTAAGGATATGAAGATTGATTTGGACATCAACACGCAACGGCTGATGGCTCTCAATCTGCCGAAGGCATCAGGAAGCAGTTTTTACGGGAAAGGTTACGTTGCCGGCAATGTCAAAATTGCCGGTAATGACAAAGGCCTTCGTTTTTCGAGCAACGACTTAAAGACACTAAAAGGAAGTTCCATCATTTTCCCCATCACATCCTCGCAATCAGTAAGTGAAAACGAAAGCATCCGCTTCAAGACCATAGTTCAGGACTCCGTAGTGGTAGTTCCGACCAAAGAAAAATCGATGCCACTCACTTTCGACTTCAATTTTGACGTGACAAAAGAGACGGATGTTCAAGTTGATGTTTTTGCCATTGGCGGCACCATGCGAGGTAATACGAATGGCAAGCTCCACTTGGTTTATGACGAGCCGTCAGGTCTCAACATTTTCGGGAAGCTCGATGTTTCCTCCGGCATTTTCCTATTGTCATTGGAAGACATCATCAACACCAAATTCAAGTTAGTGGAAGGTGGAACCGTCGTCTTCAACGGTCCCGTTGCCGACTTTGTTGTCAACATCAGTGCTTTTTACAGTTCGAAGGCATCAATGAACAACATCTTGAGTATCAGCGATGTAGGCAACAATTCGCGCATACCCGTCAACGCCTACATTCATTTGAACGGGCAGCTGATGAAATACCCCAAAATCCGATTTTCCTTCGAATTACCCAATGCCGGTCAAGAAGTCAACAAGCAATTCTTTATGGCCATTGACACGACGAACCCTCAAAACTGCTCAAAACAGTTCTTCATGTTCGTCCTCACCAACCAGTTTTTACCTGACAATGCCACGACCAATGACATCTCCAACAGCGTGGAAAGCGGCAGTATCAGTCTGTTAACCAATATGGTGAACAACTTTCTGTCACGACAAATGAAGCACGGCGGCGTAGGTATCGTGTACAAAAACGGCAATCAGAATACCGCCGCCGAGTATGGTCTTAACGCAAACGTACAATTTCTCAACGACCGAATGATTTTCGAGACCAACATCGGCTATTACGACAATGCCAAAACTGCTACCGGACGTCAAGGCATCCAGGATTTCTATGGCGACTTCAGCCTTGAATACCTCATCACCGAACGAGGCAATTGGCGCATTAAGGTGTACAATTTCAACGACCAATACGCGCTCGAATCTTTCAAAAAGATTCCCGGCGTTGGTTTGGCTTTACTTTACAAGCAAGACTTCAACAGCAAGAAAGACTTTACCGACGAATTTAAAACTTCGAAAATCGTTCTTGATAAGAAAAACAAAAAATCATCGAAGAAAAAGGGAAAGAGCGAAACAACAAATAAACAATAGAAATGGACAACAACCCCACCCGCATTATTGCCATCAGCATATTTCTAATCGTCATCGTTGCCATCTGTTGGTATTTTTCAACGATAATGATATATCTATTTTTTGCCTTACTACTCACACTGGCGTGTCGTCCTTTAGTCAATCTGCTTTGCAAAATAAGAATCGGGAAAATACAATTTCCGAGACCTGTGGCGGCCATCATCTCAATGACTACCCTTTTCAGCATCATTTGGGCCATATTTGCCATACTCAACCCATTAATTTCCAAAGAAATAAAAGCCATATCCAGCATAGATCCACAGCTTGTCATCGACGGATATCAACAATTTTTGAAACAATTTGCCGCATTTGCCCACGGACACGGCATTGATATAACTGCCCGAGAAATTTCGGAAGTCCTGGCCAGCGAAGTTCGCGATTTTCTCATCAAGCTCGATTTTGGCAATATTTTCAGCAATATGGCCAGCATCATCGCCAGCATTTTCATTGCCGTATTTGCCATTCTTTTCCTAACCTTTTTCTCTTTGAGTGAAAACGGCATCATTCTGAAAACCGCCAAGAAATTCTTCCCCGCAAAATTGCGCAACAACTTCGACAATATCGTCTTCAGTACACGCAAACAAGTTGTACGCTATTTCTGCGGAGTGCTGCTCGAAATGGCCATTGTCGGCTTCACAAACGGCTTTGTATGCTTTCTTTTAGGCGTACCCAATGCCGTACTTATCGGCGTCATCTCCGGTATGTTGAATATCATTCCCTATATAGGACCATTGATTGCCGTGGTTTTATCCGTCATCATTTCATGTACATCAATGATTCCACTTTCACCAAGCGAAACAGACATCATATACAACGTCCTCAAAATCGCCTGCACCTTCCTCGGAGTCAAAATGCTTGATGATTTCGTATTGCAACCTTTCATTTACGGGAAAAGCGTACAGGCTCACCCTATCGAAATTTTCATCGTCATCTTGGCGGCTGCTCAAATTGGCGGCATCCTCGGTATGGTCTTCGCTGTTCCTGTTTATTCAATTCTGAGAATCGTCGTCAAAGAATTTTTCGGACAGTATTTTGAGAATCAAGAAGCATCAGAACCAGGCAGCGCCATCGAAGAAAACGCTACAACAAACAAATAGTAAACATTTAATTTATAATGAATTACACAGATATCAATCAACGCATTGAAGAAATAAAGGCGACTCCTTTGAAAAACATGAATGAAAGTGAAGTCTATCGTTTCATTCTGAACTGCATTGATTTAACCACATTGGAAGGAAGTGATAACGAACAAAAAATCAACGACTTATGTCATACAGCATTAAGTTTTGCAGCTACTGGAAAAAATGTCAAGAATCCGGGTGCGGTTTGCGTTTATCCTCCATTTGTAGCCCAGGCCAAGCGTCTGCTGGCAGGTTCTGACACACGGGTCGCATCTGTTGCCGGCGCATTCCCCTCAGGCCAATCCCCTATCGAAATCAAGGTGGCAGAAGTTTCCTACGCTGTCAATGAAGGTGCCGATGAAATAGACATGGTGATTTCAAGAGGCAAGTTTTTAGAAGGCAAGTACGAAGAAGTGGGGTCAGAAATCAGAGCCATCAAGAAAGCCTGCAAAAATGCCAAACTCAAAGTCATCCTTGAAACCGGCGAATTGCAAACTCCTGAAAACATTTACAAAGCATCTCGTATTGCCATCGAAGCTGGCGCAGACTTCATCAAAACATCGACAGGTAAAATTGCCGTCAATGCCACGCCCGAAGCCTTTATCGTCATGCTTGACGCCATTGCCGACTATCATCGTGAAACGGGAAAAATGGTTGGCATTAAGGCGGCAGGTGGCATTTCCGATCCCGAGACCGCACTTGTTTACGTCAAACTCGTCGAGAACGTTTTAGGCGACGCATGGTTAAACAACCAATATTTCCGTATTGGCGCCAGTCGTCTGGCAAAAAAATTACCGCTATGATGGATGACGAACATTTCATGCGTATTGCCTTGAACGAAGCGGAAGATGCCTTTGCCGAGGATGAAGTGCCCGTAGGTGCCGTTGTCGTTGCCAATGGTCAAGTGATTGGGAAAGGGCACAACCGTACGCAATGCTTGCACGATGTTACCGCACACGCCGAAATGCAAGCCATCACAGCAGCTTCCAATTATCTGAATGCCAAATATTTGACAGACTGCACGCTTTACGTCACCTTGGAGCCATGTGTCATGTGTGCCGGAGCTATCGCTTGGGCGCAATTGGACAGAATCGTTTATGCCGCCAGCGATCCTAAAAAAGGATATTCCTTACTTTCGCAAAACATCCTTCATCCTAAAACAAAAGTTGAAAAAGGTATCTTGGAACAAGATGCCAGCGAATTGCTACAGGAATTTTTCGAAAAGAAAAGGATAAAATAAGTTGCACTAATCGTGCTGCACGCGGACTTTTGCCTCTTTTGTCCAGTACATCGTTTTACCCAACGCCGCAAAGCCCCAATATCCTCGAACTTTCAACTTTGTTGAAGATTCTATCCACAAAGTCATACTGAAAGTACCTTTTTTGCCAGGATACTTCACCACACCGTCTTGATATTCATTCTTTTCCTTGTTATAGACCAATGACTTAAGAAAAACCAAGCCCAAATATGGTTTCTTCTTTGGATTTTCCACCCAAATCACTTTGGCTTCGTAAGTCCCATCAGAGGCACGATACATTTCAACTTGAGAACCTTCTTTTGAGAAAGGATCTACCATATAATAAATACCACAAATATCATCAGCTTTCTGGGCAAAAACCACACTTCCCAAACAACAAAACAGAATAACGGTTATCAATTTTTTCATCAGAACGATTTTTTGTTATCATTGGATTTAGTGCTGCAAAAATACGGAAAATTTCGATATAGATGCCCCAACGATTGATTCAACCAACAAAGTTATAAACAATAGAGTTCCTATTCTCCCGCAACTGAATTTCATTACGAATTTTCCAAACCACACGCCACAAACTCCCTAAAATGTTGATTATCCATAAGAAAAACCAAAATACATCTATGGTGATAAAAATCGCATTTTATTAATAAACAGTAAATTACATTAGATTATCATCAAAAAAAATATTTTTATAAAAAGAGAGATTGTAAGAAAAAAAATTGTATTTTTGCAACCCAATTCATTGAAAAGATTAAAAATTAAAAATACAACAAAAAAATGGCAAATCACAAGTCAGCATTAAAAAGAATCAGAGCTAACAACAGAAAAAGATTAGAGAACAGATATTACGCCAAAACGATGCGTAATTCTTTGAGAGACATCAGATTAGTATCAGAAAAAGCTGAAGCCCAAAAAAGACTTCCTAGCGTAATTTCTTTGATTGACAAATTGGCAAAGAAAGGCATTATCCACAAGAACAAAGCTGCCAACTTGAAATCTGGTTTAATGAAAAAGGTGAACCAATTATAGGGTTGATTGGTTTTTTCATATTTTTGTGTTGCGCTATATACAAAATTGTTTGTATATAGCGTTTTTGTTTTTATTGCCACCTGAAAATTCCTTATATTTGCATACCATAAGACCATAATAAAAATCAGACATCGTTCATTCTAAACAGGTATTGGATATGGAGAAAAACAAAGACAACATTGTCGTAATTCGGGCCTCGGAAAACAATCTAAAAGATGTTTCATTGCGAATTCCGAAGGGGAAGATCACGGTTTTCACAGGCGTTTCAGGTTCTGGAAAATCTTCGCTGTGCTTGGATACCATTGCCGCTGAAAGCCGTCGCGAACTCAACGAGACTTTCCCGACTTTCATTCAGCAATATCTGCCAAAATACGGACGGCCAAAAGTTGAACACATCGAGAACATGCCTGTGACAATTGTCATAGACCAAAAGAAACCGGCACCCAACAACCGTTCAACAGTGGGTACCTACACAGACATTTACGCATTGCTGCGTTTACTGTTCTCGCGCGTGGGAGAGCCTTTCATCGGTTATTCCGACACCTTTTCTTTCAACCACCCGCAAGGCAGTTGTCCGAAATGTGACGGCTTAGGGCAGGTCACCGACCTTGACATCCACAAACTCGTAGACTTCAACAAGTGCCTCAATGACGAGGATGTAATTCACTTTCCGACATTTACGACTGGTGCATGGCGCTGGAAGCGCTATGCCTACAGTGGGCTTTTCGACCTAAATAAAAAAATCAAAGATTATAGCAAGGAAGAGTTGGACCTTTTCCTTTACTCGCCACAGATACGACTTAAAAACCCGCCTTCCAACTGGCCGAAATCGGCAAAATTCGAGGGCATGTATCCACGAATGTACCGCAGCATCATCACCACAAAGGAAGGAAAACGGCAACAAAAAGTGCTGGACCGGATGGTTTCGACCTTCGAGTGTCCTGAATGTCTCGGAACACGCGTCAATGAACGTGTACGCAGTTGCCGAATCAATGGCAAAAACATTGCCGAAGTCATCGATCTTCCCATTTCTGAGACCGTCAAGTTTATTGCGGCCATAGAAAATCCATTGGCGGTTGATCTTCGCCGCGAATTGGTAAAAAGGCTGCAAGCATTAGTCGACATCGGTCTCGGCTACCTGTCGTTAAGTCGGGGCACTGGCACTTTGTCGGGGGGGGAGGCCCAACGTATCAAGATTGCCAAATACATCAACTCTGCATTGACGGACATGGCTTACGTGCTTGATGAACCGAGTGTTGGATTGCATCCGCAGGACATTACAAGACTTAAAAAGTCGCTACTACACCTTCGTGATCACGGCAACACCATTCTCATCGTAGAACACCACCGTGAAATCATTGCCATGGCAGACCACATTGTTGACATGGGACCTTTGGCGGGAAGCCATGGTGGAAAAATCATGTTCGAGGGTTCCTATCAAGACCTTTTAAAGTCTGATACAATTACGGGGAAAATGCTGCGCCACCAATCTCAAATCAAGACCAGCATAAGAAAACCGACAGGTTGGCTCCCTATCCGCAACGCCACGCTTCATAACCTCAAAGACTTGTCGCTGGACATTCCGTTGGGTGTTCTCACCGTCATCGCCGGCGTTGCCGGCTCTGGCAAAAGCTCTCTGATGGAAGACTTTCAAAAACACTGCGACCGCGACACCATCTTCATCGGACAGAAAAACATAGGCATTAACTTGCGCTCTACACCAGCCACCTACCTCAACATTTCCGACACCATACGCAAGCTTTTTGCCAACGCCAACAAAGTTAGCGGACAACTGTTTTCTTTCAATTCCAAAGGTGCTTGTCCCGCCTGCGGAGGAAAGGGCATCATCGTATCGGATATGGCTTTTATGGAATCCATTGAAACGGTATGTGAAGTCTGCCACGGCACCCGTTACAATCAAGAAGTTCTTCATTATCAATATAATGGGAAAAACATTGCGGAAGTGATGGACTTATCTGTAGAAGAAGCCATTAATTTCTTTGCAGGTCAGCCGTTTCAAACGCAATTGCAAGCTTTATCCAAAGTCGGTCTGGGATACCTGCACCTCAACCAGAGTATGAGCACGCTGAGCGGCGGCGAGCTACAGCGCGTGAAATTAGCTGACCAACTGCACCGCAAAGGAGAGATTTTCATCATTGACGAGCCCACCGATGGCTTACACCTTGATGATGTCCACAAATTACTACAGCTTTTCAACGAGATGACCGAAGTTGGCAACACGCTGATCCTCATCGAGCACAGCACCGACGTAATGAAAGCTGCCGACTACCTCATTGAATTGGGTCCCGGGGGAGGCGACGATGGCGGCCAGCTACTGTACGCAGGCATTCCTGCCAACATTGTGAATGCCGAGAGGTCGATTACAAAGAAGTTTTTATAAAGGCTAAACTTATTCTGTCTCTATCAGCGAACAATTAGCAGTGAGCGGTTTTTTTCGTATCTTTGCAGACCTATTTTTAGAATGACAAATAATAACAAAAACAATATGGAAAGAGTAGTTTTATTCAACACGATGGGTCGTCGTTTGCAGGATTTCAAGCCCATCAAAGAAGGTGAAGTTGGAATGTATTCATGCGGTCCTACCGTTTACGGTCGTGCTCACATCGGCAATATGCGTGCTTATGTTTTTGCCGACACGCTGAAACGCGTGCTGCTGTATGCCGGTTATAATGTTAAACATGTGATGAACATCACCGATGTTGGACACTTGACATCAGATGCCGATGATGGAGAAGACAAGTTGGCAAAAGCTGCCCGTGAAAATCACGAAACCGCCTGGGAAATCTCAAAACGATGGGCTGAACAATTCTCCAAAGACACTGCATCGCTGAACGTGCTTCCCGTCAGCATCGCCTGCAAGGCTACCGAACACATTGCCGACCAGATTGCCTTGGTGAAGACCCTCGAAGAAAAAGGCTACACTTACCGCACCTCGGACGGTATTTATTTCGACACCGCCAAATTCCCACAATACGCCGACTTCGCCCACCTCGACATTGAAGGTCTGCAGGCTGGCATCCGCGTGGACATGTCGGAAAAACGCAACAAAACCGACTTCGCTTTGTGGAAATTCTCGAAACCCACTGAAAAACGCGACATGGAATGGGACTCTCCCTGGGGCGTTGGTTTCCCAGGCTGGCATATTGAATGTTCCGCCATGTCAATGAAATATTTAGGAAAGACCTTTGACATCCACACAGGCGGCATCGACCACGTAACCATCCATCATACCAACGAAATTGCCCAATCAGAGTGTGCTACCGGTCAGCGTTTCGTCAATTATTGGCTGCACTGCGAATTTCTGACCATGAGCAATCAGGAAAAAATGAGCAAGTCATTGGGTAACGTCGTCAATTTGGACACATTACGAGAATATGGAATCAAACCTTTGGCTTTCAGATATTTATGTCTCAACGCCCATTATCGTAAACAACTGCTTTACAGCAAAGAAATTCTAATGGGAGCCAACAACGCTTACAACAAATGGTGCAACTTTATGGAAAATCTGAAAAAAGAAAATCCAAAACAGTTGCCATTGAATGAATTAAGCACTGAAGCGGTAAAATATTTGGAAGAATTCAAACAAGGTGTTTTCAATAATCTGAATACACCTCAAGCCTTGGCTACAATGTGGAATCTCATCCATGACAAAAACATCAACAATGATGAAAAATATACGTTACTGATGGATTTCGACAAGGTTTTCGGTTTGACAGAAGTAAATGCAGAACCCGAAGTTCAGATGGAAATTCCTGCCGAAGTTCTTGATTTGCTTGATCAGCGAAACCGTTTTCGTGCAGAAAAGAACTGGGCACAAGCCGATGCTGCCCGCGATGCCATCAAAAACCTGGGATACGTCATCATCGACACCAAAGAAGGAGCTAAAGTTCAGAAAATTTAAGTTTCTCTTTGTCAATCCATTAGAAACATGCTCAACATCTCAAAATGATAATTTATGGATGCTGAAAAAATAGAGATTGTTCCGGTAAATAACGCCACGGAATTATCGTTGCCTTTCATGGAAAATACCATTTCTGCCGGATTTCCAAGTCCTGCGGAAGATTATTTAGAAAATGGCATCGACTTGAACAAGGAATTAATCCGACATCCCTCCACAACATTTTTCGGCAGAGTTAAAGGTGATTCGATGTGTGGAGCTGGCATTTATGAAGACGACATCTTAGTGATAGACAAGTCGTTGGATGCTCGCAATGACGACATTGCCGTTTGTTTTATCGATGGAGAATTCACACTTAAGAGAATCCGAAAAGAGAAAGATGCCGTGCTTCTAATTCCCGCCAACGAAAAATACAAGCCTATCACGGTGACTGCCGACAACGATTTTATCATTTGGGGAATTGTAACGAGCATCGTCCGTAAAATCAGACGCTAAGTATGTTTGCCCTTGCCGATGCCAACAATTTCTTCGTTTCGTGCGAGCGTGTTTTCCGCCCCGAATTGCGAGGCGTTCCCGTTGTTGTTCTTTCCAACAACGACGGGTGTGTCATCGCCCGCAGTAACGAAGCAAAAGCATTGGGTATCAAAATGGGCATACCTCTTTACCAAATCAAAAATCTGGTAGAAGAACACAAAGTCCAGGTTTTCTCATCCAACTACATTTTATACAGCGACATGTCGCAGCGGATGGTCAACCTGTTGTCGCAGCATGTTCCCGAACTGGAGCAGTATTCCGTTGACGAGTGTTTCATTGATTTTCGTTCGTTTGCCCGCTTCGATCTATTGCGTTATGGTGAGCAAATTGTGAAGACTATATACAAAGGTTTGAATTTGCCTATAAGTTTAGGCATTGCCCCGACAAAAACCTTGGCAAAAGTCGCATCAAAAATGGCGAAAAAGAAAGGCGACCACGGCGGCGTGGTAATGCTTGAGAATGAAGAGGAAGTGGAAATTGCCTTGAGACAGTGTCCCATTGAAGATGTGTGGGGTATCGGCCGGCGTCACAGCAAACGACTGTTAGAAATGAATGTTGCCACAGCTTGGGATTTCGTGCAACTTTCACAGGCCTGGGTGCGTAAAAACATGACCATCGTTGGCGAAAGAACCTGGCTTGAACTAACAGGTCAGCCCAGTATCGACTTTGAAAACTATCCCGCCGACAAAAAGCAAATCTGCTCTTCGAGGAGTTTCACACCGATGATTGAAAACCAAGGACTACTTTCTGAAGCCGTTTCAGGCTTTGCAGCACAAGTGGCACAAAAACTGCGTTCTGAAGGCAATGCCGCCAACAGTCTGATGGTTTTCATCTCCTCAAACCGCCACCGCACCGATTTACAGCAATATTACAACAATAGGATTTATACTTTTCCCGTAGCCACTGCTGATACGTCATTAATTGTCGACGCAGCACGCAAAGCACTGGCAGACATCTATATGGAAGACATCGCCTACAAGAAAGCTGGCGTCGTGCTTTTCAACATTGTTGACCAGGATTCCATTCAAGGAAATCTGTTCCACAGCGGTGATTCTGAAACACAAAAAAAGCTAATGGCAGTAATGGATTCTCTGAACAATCATTTCGGTCATGGCACAGTTAGGACTGGAGCGGAAGGCTTCAGGACGAAATCTTTATACAACCGTTCTCATCTATCGCCGAACTACTCGACACGGATGGAAGATGCGATTGAGGTGAGAACTGAAAGGTAAAAAATTCAGCGACTTAAACCCCATTAGTGGTTCTGGTGGTAACATTGCCCATCAATTGATACAGACATGACATTCCTATCGGAATTCTGTTTTTTTTCGTATTTTTGCACTTTTAAAAATGTGACATAGGGATTTCATGACAGAATTTTGGAATAAAGCATATCAAAAGTATCGCAATTTCATATTGTACGGGGCGATTGGCATCATCACCACGGCTATCGACGTGGCGGTTTTCAACGTCTTTGCCAATTGGTACTTCGACCTGCATTGGATGCTTTCCAACACCATCAGTTACTTGGTGGCAATGGTCTTCAGTTTCTACTTGAACCGAAAATACAATTTCAAGGTCAAAGATCACATGTGGTCACGATTCTTCTCGTTTTCGCTCATCAACGTGATAGGTTTTACTTTTAGCCAAATATTTGTATATATGTTCATTCCGTTAATTGGGCTGAATGAATTCTGGGGTAAGTTGTTTGCAACCATATTAGCCGCCATCGGTCAGTTTGTCTTCATCAAGAAAATAACTTTCAAAATCAAAATAAAGAAAGAAGTCAATGAATAAGCATTTTCTACCGATAACGAAAAAAGAGCTGGACTATCTGGGTTGGGATTATGTAGATGTGATTCTTATCAGTGGTGATGCATACGTTGACCATCCGTCGTTTGCGACTGCGGTCATTGGCAGGACATTAGAAAGTTGCGGTTACCGAGTGGCCATTTTACCACAGCCGAACTGGCAAGACGACCTTCGTGATTTTCGCAAGTTAGGAAAACCACGGCTGTTTTTTGGCATCTGTGCTGGCAACATGGACTCAATGGTGAACCACTACACCGCTTTCAAGCGACTCCGCAGCGACGACGCCTACACACCTGGCGGTCAAGCTGGATTCCGTCCTGATTATGCCACTATCGTCTATTCGAAAATCGTACGACAACTGTTTCCAGACGTCCCCATTGTCATCGGCGGCGTGGAAGCATCCATGCGACGCCTCGCCCACTACGACTACTGGAGTGACAGTTTCAAGCCATCGATTCTGTGTGATTCTGAAGCCGACATTCTCGTTTACGGCATGGGAGAACGGCCCATCATCGCCATTGCCGAAGCTATCAAAAATGGTAATTGGAGGTCCCAATTGTCTCATATCCATCAAATCGGCTACATCGATAATTCTCTTGATAAAGATCAAAAGGATATTCTTCTTTTACATTCATTCGAAGAAGAAAAAAAAGACAAGAAAAAATACGCAGAAGATTTTGTAAAATTCGAGACTGAGACCAACAAAATGTCGCAATGCACTATGGTTCAGACTTATAAAGATAAGACCATCGTTATCAACCCACCATTTCCAGTAGCGACAGAAGAAGAAATGGACCGTTTTTCATTTTTTGACAGAATGATGAATGCCCCGCACCCGAAATATTTGAAGCGGGGGCTTGTTCCGGCCTTCGAGATGATCAAAAACTCTGTGAACATCCATCGAGGTTGCTTTGGAGGATGCAGTTTCTGCGCCATCGCCGCACACCAGGGCAAGTTCGTTGCCTCGCGCTCTGTAAAATCAATATTGGCTGAAGTGGAAGACCTGTGTCACCGCGACTATTTCAAAGGTCACATCAGCGACTTGGGCGGTCCGTCGGCAAACATGTATGGACTTCACGGCAAAGACACCGACAAGTGCCAGCGTTGCCGTCGGCCATCGTGCATTTTCCCGAAAGTCTGCCCAAATCTGAATATCGACCACAAACCACTCATCGAATTATACAGAAAAGCGTCTAACATTCAAGGAATTAAACAAATCACCATTGGCAGTGGCATTCGTTACGACATGCTGATTGGCGATGCCGAAACCGAGAAGAAAAACAATCTCAACGAATACATTCGCGAAGTGGTTCAACATCACGTTTCCGGGCGATTGAAAGTGGCGCCCGAGCATACCGTTTCATCGGTTTTACAGAAAATGCGAAAGCCTGATTTCAATCATTTTGAGATTTTCTTAAACAAATTCAACAAAGAAAACAAACTGTCTGGCAAAAATCAGCAACTCATCCCCTACTTCATCTCATCGCATCCCGGATGTCAAAAAACTGATATGCAAGCATTGGCGAAAACCACGCAAAAATATCATCTGATGACGGAACAGGTGCAGGATTTTACACCTACACCAATGACCTACGCCACCGCGATGTATTATTTAGGTTTTGACCCTTATACTGGAGAAAAAGTTTTTGTGGCAAAAGACATCCGCGAGAAACGGGAGCAAAATGGTTGGTTCAGAAAGAATTAACATCATCGGATGTCACCTTATCCACAATCATCATCAAGGCGCCGTCGCCCGTTACATTCACAGCGGTGCCCAGAGAGTCGAGGGCAATACTCAACGTAATCATAATGGCAATCATGGGATCAGAGAAGCCCAGCATAGACTGTATCATTCCAGCAGCCGCCATAATCACGCCGCCAGGGATTCCAGGAGCCGCCAACACGGTGATGGAAAAAATCATTATAAATGTAAAATATAAGGGGAAATTATACGGGACACCATACATCAACATCGTGGCAACGGCCAAAGCCACCGTTCGAATTGACGCTCCCGACAGATGGATGTTCGCACACATGGGGATGACAAAATCCACCACGTTGCGTCTCACGCCCATTTTATTCGCACAGCGGAGCGTAACGGGCAGCGTTGCCGCAGATGACGACGATGCCAAGGCAGTGAACAATGCCGGGGACATCGTGCGTAGCGCCTTGAAAGGATTCCGTTTCGCAATAATTCCCGCCACCACGTACTGTATCAATAGCCACACGATGAAAAGGCCTATCATGACTAAAATCACTTTCGAATACACCTCTATCACCATATCCATTTCACCGGAAACAGTCATCTTTAAAAACATTCCAAAAATGTAAATCGGCAACAATGGCAGAATGATACTATTGATAATCATCATCACCACATCTTTCAATTCAATCACACCCGACTTAATACTATGATGATTATACTTAATGATGGCAAAACCCAAGATAAACGATAAAAGTAAGGCCGACATCGTATCCATTAGCGGGGGAAAAGCAATAGTGAAATACGGGTCCAATGTGCTGGTTGAAGATGCGCCACCCACAAAATCAACAGTGGAATCTAATTGTTCATCCAACATGACTGGAAAAATCAAATCGGAAACACCATAGGTGAATAAACCGGCAATAACTGTCGAAACATACGACAAAACCAACGTCCATATAAGCATTTTGCCCACACCCTTGTCCGTTTCCACAATAGCACTCGTAATCAATGCCAAAATCAACAACGGCACGGTAAACGACAAAAGCGATGAGAACAAGCCGTCAAAGGTGATAAAGATTCTTACAAACCAAAGAGGCATAAACTGGCCTAAGGCAATTCCCAACACAACCGCCAATGCAACCGTCGCCAGTAAGTTTTTCTTGAAAAATTGGAAAACACGTTTGAACATACTTAATCGAATTTGATTTTTTGCAAAAGTACAACAATTATCGAATCAAATGCTCAAACATAATGTCGTTTTAATCTTTCTCTTTCTAAAAATTTTTCTTTTGCAAAGTATAAAAGGGTGAAAATAATGTATGAATTATGAAAACATTGTCTCTTTGAAGCAAAAAAAGAAGAGATGCAAAACTGCATCTCTTCTGAATATATAAAGAATATCTTATCGTCTATTCAAAAGAAAGAATTGCTTTCTTGATGATTTCGATGGCTTCGCGAAGTTCTTCTTCGGAGATAACCAATGGAGGAGCGAAGCGGATGATGTGTTGGTGGGTTGGCTTGGCCAAAACGCCCATTTCTTTCATCTTCACGCAAACATCCCAAGCTTCTTTGCCATTGGTTGGGCGAATGATGATGGCGTTCAACAAACCTTTACCACGAACCTTTTCAATCATCGGGCTGTTCACCTTGCTCATTTCATCACGGAAGATTTTTCCGAGATATTCGGCGCGTTCAGCCAGTTTTTCTTCTTTCACCACTTCCAGAGCTGCGATACCTACGCGGCAAGCAACGGGGTTACCACCGAAGGTAGAGCCGTGTTCACCGGGTTTGATGTTGAGCATAATGTCATCATCGGCCAAAACTGCAGAAACAGGCATTGTACCACCAGAAAGGGCCTTGCCAAGGATGAGGATGTCAGGGCGAACGCCTTCGTGGTCGCAAGCCAACATCTTACCAGTACGAGCAATACCAGTCTGAACTTCGTCAGCGATGAACAACACGTTATGTTTTTTGCAGAGGTCATAGCATTTTTTCAAATAGCCATCATCAGGAACATAAACGCCAGCTTCACCTTGGATAGGTTCAACGAGGAAACCGCAAACCATTGGATCTTCCAATGCTTTTTCTAATGCTGGAACATCATTGTAAGGAATTTTGATAAAGCCAGGGGTGAAAGGACCGAATCCTTTGTATGCGTCTGGATCGATAGACAAAGAAACGATGGTAATGGTACGTCCGTGGAAATTGCCTTCACAAACGATGATCTTGGCCTGGTTTTCGGGAAGACCTTTTTTGTCATAACCCCAACGACGGCAAAGTTTCAAAGCTGTTTCATCAGCTTCAGCGCCTGAGTTCATAGGCAACACCTTATCATAGCCGAAAGTTTCAGTCACATATTTTTCGTATGGTCCAAGGCAGTCGTTGTAGAAAGCGCGAGATGTCAAGGTTACCTTTTGAGCTTGGTCAATCATTGCTCCCACGATTTTCGGGTGGCAGTGACCCTGGTTTACAGCAGAATAAGCTGACAAGAAATCGAAATATTTTTTACCTTCAACGTCCCAAACGAAAGGACCTTTACCGCGGGCGATGACCACGCCTAGCGGATGATAGTTATGGGCACCATATCTGGCTTCCATATCCATAGCCTGCTGGCTACTTGTAATTTTTGCTACTTCCATTGTAAAGTAATTTAAATTTAATTATTGAGTTTATAATTTTAATTACAAAAATCGGACTGCAAATATACAATTTTTTCTTTCGCCTGTCAAGACAAATAATTTTATTTTTTTATCAGATTATCGATTATTAGGGCATTCTCATCGATCAAAACGACCACTTCCGATACAGGCTCAAACTGATGTGGCACATAATCAAGCATTTGCAAGACATAGCATTTTCCACTTCCCGTTCCTAATATATCAATGTAATGCCCCGATGTCATCAGTTTTTTCACATTGCTCAATTCCGCATAATTATTTTTGGCAATACAATTCTGTACTTTCAGCATGTCATTTGAATCAACATAAACGCTCATTCTTTTCATTTTTTCATTGGTTGGTTGATAGATGAAAACCTGCTTGTTACGTGTTTTGTCCGACCACAATTTCAATATGCCATAAATAATGGCGATGGCACCGAGTACTATCAGGCTCATACTCAACACCTGATTGGCAATGACAGGTGTGGCTGCGACAATCACCAACAAAGCAGATACAATGATGATGCCTAATGCACAGGCTATGCTTTTGCTTTTCACTTCAATATTTTGATTTCCGTTATCCTCCAAATAAGTATTAATATCTTTATAATTTTCCATAATTTTTGATTTTTAGATTTAATTATGATTGTTGCTCACTTCGGTGTGAACTGATGAATGGTACTGTCTTTCAGACAGAATAGTTATCTGGTCATCTTTCTTCCGGCAGCACCTCCTTCGTCGGTGCAACCGGTTACGCTAATGCTGTCTTTCAGACAGTCCCGACATTTCCCAGAACTTCACTCTCACCTTCTGGCGCTGGTAAAACCGGTTACGCTAATACTGCCTAAAAGACTATGCAATTAGTAACAGGGGACGAAGTCTCCGGCTGGGAATGCCAAACAAGGTACTCTGCCTGAAAGGCAGTACCCATACCTGTAAGTAAAGATTCAGATATCTGCGTAAGAAATCACATCACAATCTCAGGCATCCGACAGCGAGAGTGTAGAAATCTCGCGACAGACGCTGAGCAGCAAAAATGTCAATGATGTTCAGACTTTTAACTATTCTATTCCTATTTATGCTCTTGCAAAAATACAATTTTTGCAAGACATGATGAGACAACAACTTACAAGATATAGTAATAGAAAACGACGGAATTTCATTCCGTGTCAGCAGACCCGAAAAACTGAAAGTGGAGATTTCAAATTCGCTGCTTTTCGGAGGCAGATTGTGACCAATTTCTTTTGGAATCGACACAGAGGCACAAGAAGTAGCAACATTGATTGTCAGGAAGGCAACCAACAGCAAGAAGGAAGGCAAAAAAGCCAAATCGCCCCTAATCTTCCTTTGCTTCAGCCTTTTCATTATTTTTCTTATTTTTTCTATTGATAATCAAAACAGCAATAACGTAAGCCACAGTCACACCGAGCATACAACTTATCTGCAGAATGAATTTATCTTCAATATCCATAAAATGAATAGGAACGATAAAAACAGCGTACAACAAAACCAGCTTAAAGAAATGCTTCATTTTGATTTACAATTAATTGAGTGCAGCAATCTGTTCTTTTAGAAGTTTGATTTTGGCTTCTGCATCAGACTGTTTCTTACGTTCGACGGCCACCACTTGTTCTGGAGCATTCTGAACAAAACGGTCGTTCGACAATTTTTTCACCACCGACTGTAGAAATTTTTCAGCGTAAGCCAAATCATCATTCAGTTTTTTCAATTCGGCCTCCTTGTCAATATTATCTGCAAAAGGCACGAAATATTCAGTATTCTGTTCGATAAAGAGAACCGCACCTGGAACTTTTTCGTTCACATATTCCACCTGTGGGATATTGCATAACTTTTCAATCACGCAGTCCATTTCTTCGTCTCCAGCATTTTTCTGACGCATAACAAAGAGATTGACCGGGTTTTTAGGTGCGATATTCTTTTCGGCTCTTACGCGGCGTACCTTCTCGATAACCTTTTGTGTATCAGCAAATCTTGCCAGGAAAGCAGCATCTTCCTCACTCGTTTTCGGTTCTGGCATTGGAGCCACCATGATGGATTCGTTTTCTCCGCGTTCATGCAATCCATGCCACAATTCTTCTGTAATAAACGGCATAAACGGATGCAAAATGCGCAACAATTTATCGAAAATGGCAATAATTTCGTTGTATGTTTTACCATCGATTGGTTTCTGATACGGAGGTTTCACCACTTCCAGGAAGCAGGAGCAGAAATCGTCCCATACAAGTTTGTAAACAGACATCAAAGCATCTGAAAGGCGGTATTTTTCGAAATGGTCATTCATTTCCGTCAGCACTTCGTTCAGACGCATATTGAACCATTTCACAGCGGTAGCGTTGCTCTGCGGTTGAGCGATATTGTCATCAACTTGCCATCCTTTCACCAAACGGAAGGCATTCCAAATCTTGTTGTTAAAGTTACGTCCTTGTTCGCACAATGACTCATCAAACAGCAAGTCATTGCCGGCTGGAGAGCTGAGGAGCATGCCCATACGAACGCCATCGGCGCCATACTGATCCATCAGTACAATGGGGTCTGGAGAGTTACCCAACTGCTTCGACATTTTGCGGCCCAGTTTATCTCGTACCGTTCCCGTAAAATAAACATGATGGAAAGGCACAGCGTTGCGCCATTCGAGGCCGGCCATAATCATACGTGCCACCCAAAAGAAGATAATATCGGGAGCCGTAACCAAAACAGCTGCCGGATAATAATAATTAACTTCTTCATTATCAGGATTTCTAACACCATCAAAAACAGACATGGGCCACAACCATGATGAAAACCAAGTATCCATCACGTCTTCGTCTTGTTTAAGATCATCAAGGGTCAGATTCAAATCCGGATATTTTTCTTGAGCCATTTTGAGCGCCTCTTCTTTTGTAGCGGCAACGACGAATTCACGGTTGGGCAAGTAATAAGCCGGAATGCGGTGGCCCCACCACAACTGTCGGCTGATGCACCAATCCTTAACATTTTCCATCCAGTGTGAATAGGTGTTTTTGAACTTATCCGGATAGAATTTGATTTCATCGTTCATCACCACATCAAGGGCTGGTTTTGCCAAGGCTGCCATATCGCAAAACCACTGCAGTGACAATTTGGGTTCAATAACTTCATTGGTACGTTCCGAATAACCCACTTTGTTGGTATAATCTTCGATTTTCACCATATTACCAGAAGCTTCCAGCATGGGGATAATCTGCTTACGGGCCTCAAAACGGTCAACGCCAACGAGGAACTGAGCAGATTCATTCAGTGTTCCGTTGTCATTGAAAATGTTGATGGTATCCAATTTATGCTTGATACCCAGATTGTAGTCGTTGATATCGTGAGCGGGCGTTATTTTGAGAGCACCTGTGCCAAATTCGCGATCTACATATTCATCAAAAATAAGAGGGATAGAACGGTTTACCAATGGCACGATGGCGCGTTTGCCTCGAAGGTGCGTAAAACGCTCATCTTCGGGGTGCATACAGATAGCCGTATCGCCGAGGATGGTTTCCGGGCGGGTGGTTGCAATCGTGACATATTCATTTTCAGTCCCTTCAATTTGATAACGAACATAATACAACTTAGATTGCACTTCATGATAGATAACTTCTTCGTCAGAAACGGCCGTCAGGGCTTTGGGGTCCCAATTGACCATACGAACCCCACGGTAAATTTTACCTTTGTTGTAGAGGTCAACGAAGACTTTTGTAACGGCTTCCGACATTTCGGGATCCATGGTAAAACGAGTGCGGCTCCAATCGCAGGAAGCGCCAAGTTTACGAAGCTGTTTCAGGATGATGCCACCATATTTTTCTTTCCATTCCCAAGCGTATTTAAGGAATTCGTCGCGTGTCAGAGAGCGTTTGTCAATGCCTTGTTCTTTAAGCATATTCACGACTTTTGCTTCTGTAGCGATGGATGCGTGGTCGGTTCCGGGAATCCACACAGCATTATAGCCACGCATTCTCGCACGACGTACGAGAACGTCTTGGATGGTATTGTTCAGCATGTGCCCCATATGCAGCACGCCAGTAACATTGGGTGGTGGAATAACGATGGTGAAAGCTTTTCTATGATCAGGTTTAGATGCAAAAAGATGATGGTCATTCCAAAATTGATACCATTTGTCTTCAATACTCTTGGGGTCGTACTTGGTGGCAATTTCCATTTTTTCCGCTATTTAAATTTGATATTAACAATTTATCTTATCAACTATCAGCAATTTATAATACAACGTCGATAATTTTATAAATTGCAAAGATACTAAAAAAAGCAACGTATAGCTTTATTTTTTCAGTAAAGCGTAAAAACAAACATTGGTGTCCGATAAAACATGTATTGCCTTTCAGGCAACAGATGCCTACAACGCCTTTCCACCGAGGACTCCGTCCCCGGTTACTATGTTGTGGTGTCTTTCAGACACCGACGCCTCTGTACCACAATGCCGGCAGCATCTCCTACGTCGGTGCAACTGGTTAGTTGTTCAAATACAAAATCCGGCTCTTCACATTATGGTATCCCATCTGCCGCAAAAGATTGCAATATCGGTCAAGTTGCTGCTGGTATGCTTCATTTTCCTTGCCGGTCTTATAATCAATGACCATGACCTCATCTTCCAAAAAGACGATGCGGTCGGGACGGTAAATATGCCCATCCGTGTTCAAAATAGAAGTTTCGTTTAACACGCGAGCTTCGGGGGAAAAATAGGGTTTCAAATCATCATCGGACATGAGTCGTTTCAAAACAGCACACAGAATTTCACGATCCATCGTACCCGCCACGGTCTGCATCAGTTCTTCCAATTCCTTGTCATTCTGTGGAAAAGATTTCAGCCGCGCCAGAAAATCGTGAATAAAAATACCCAGTTCTTGTTCTTCGGTCCTATGGTCTCCACAAGTCAACTGCGACGATGCCAAAGTAAAGTCAGACAAATGTAATTTATTCAATTTAATATCTGGACTTTCAATATCTTTCCTTACATGCTTAAAATCCTTATTACCAAACCAATATTCCTTTGGAATACCGCTTTCTGATTTATTTTGAATGAATTGAGAAAGATATTTGGAATAATTTTTTCCATTTTCTGCTTTTCCTGCGATGATGTACATTCCTTCGCTGGCACGAGTGTGTGCCACATAAACTGCATTCACATTGTCAATTTGCGACATTTGGGCTTCCTCTTCAGCAATATCAGAAAATTTGGTTCCACCAATTTGTGATTTTGACGTATCCAAAAGCAAATAAGGAAGTTGACATTCCGAATCATCATTTTTAATCCACACCTGCTTTATGCCAACGCCTTCATTCCATGAATTCATTGGGAAAACAACCACTGGATATTGCAATCCTTTAGATTTGTGGATGGTAGTAACCGTAACCGCATCGGCATCTTTTGAACAATTGACTGAAATTGAGCATCCCGTTTCATCCCACCAATTCAGGAACTGCGTCAAATCGGCAAATTTCTTGTTATAATTATCAAACACAGCATCCAGAAATGTTGTCACAAAAACATCCGCATCGTCCAATCGGTATGCCAGCAACAATTCTTTCACGATTGTAAAAACAGGATACGAGCGAAGATTACTGATTTCCAGAAGTTTCTGTACATCGACAGTGTCTTTCAATTCCATCAGGGCCTGTGAAAATCCATCCCGTTGGGCTAACAACAAAGCAAAATCCCCCACCCTTTCCGGATAAAAATGACACACAATAGCCAATTTTGCCAGCAGGTCTCTCGGCATTAATATATACCTTAACGTATTAATTATCAACTTTATATTCTTCGAGGAAGATAATAAAAGTGAATCTTCTGAAATAACAGGAATACCTTTGGAAGCCAAATAATTGGCAATAGCACTCCCTTTCTGCCTATCCTTGCTAAGCACGGCCACATCTTTATAATCATAGCCTTTAGACAGCGCATTTTCAATGGCATTCATTGATTCCGAAAGAATGTACGCTTCACCATCTTCCTCCTGCCTAAAACGGACATATACAAAACCATCTTTTTTCGACGAAGATTGCTGTTCCACATCAGAATAATAGGTCTTCAGTAATTCATTTTTATTCAACAATTCGCATTCTATCAAATATTTAAAGAATGAATTGTTAAAATCAACGACAGTTTGTGAAGAGCGGTAATTCACATCCAATGGCTTCAAATTGAAATCGTCTTCAGCGATGGCATTACTATTCAAATTATCCCTAACACCCTCGGCGCTTGAGAGTTGATTTAAAAGTGTGGAATCGCCATTTCTAAAGCGGTATATGGCTTGTTTAACATCTCCGAAAAGGATGGTTTCCCCGTTATCTCCAAACTGATTTTGCCCTGATAATGCATTCAAGATGAGCGGTTTGAGATCTTCCCACTGCATTTTTGAAGTATCCTGAAACTCATCAATAAAAAAATAGGAATATTTATTGCCGATTTTTTCGAAAAGATATGGTGTGTCACTATCTTTAATCTCATCAAAAATACGACCATTGGTTTCATTCAGGAAGAAAAGATTATCGCGAAGCTTGATTTCATCCATAATCTCCTTCAAATCAAAAAGTAGTAAAAGAAGGGAAGAATTCTTTTCAACGGGTTTGATATTGGCAATCTCCGAAACCAGCATTCGTATTTGATCCACTATCTCTCTAATTCGTGGCTGAACCGCAATACTTTTGTCCGTAGGAGAGCGCAAAACAGAATCAGAGTCAATACATTTTTGGACTAAAGTAGTTCTTGAATTAGCCAACAAATTGTTTTTCAACTGATTAACATAACTATAAATACCTTTTGACTTTCCGACAAAGTCTTCAGGATTTACACTCAGGGACTCTACAATCTGAATCAGTTCATCCGCCAGCTTTTTCAATTCACCCCTGAATATTTTTACTTGTTTTGAGATTAGTTCCAAAACTTTCGTCAATTCTGATTTGGGGCCATCTTCACTTTCAGAAACGCTGTGGTGCATTTCCGACAATTTCTTTGCCGCTTCATGAGACCTTTCTCCTTGGATTGTGGCAATCGACGCTTTCAATACCGCATCGATTCTCCAATTCCCACTGTCTTCCATTTGTCTTTGCACCAAAGTAATAACGCGTTTTGCCTGCTCTGAATTTGCTTTTGAAAGGTTATTGAGAAGCAAATCCACAGTCTGCTGATAATACTCCGACACATCAATCTGGACTTCATAATTCATATTCAAATCCAATTCGATAGCGAAAGAGCGGATGATACGTTGGAAAAAACTATCGATAGTACTGATGGAAAAATCGGGGTAATCGTAAAGGATTTTGTGAAGCAGAATTTGGGATTTTTGTTGAAAAGACGCTGGCGACAACTGAGCAAGAGTCGGGTTCAGTTGTCGCATGTTATCATAAATGGCCTTATCCGAACTCGAATAGTCGCTGATTGGTGAAAAAGCGAAGACATTCAACACTTTCACAATGCGCTCCTTCATTTCAGCGGTAGCGTTATTAGTGAAAGTAACAGCTAGAATATTTCTAAACCTGTCTGGTTTCAACAAGCATAACGCAAGGAATTCGGCGACAAGACTTGTGGTTTTCCCAGAACCAGCCGATGCTTTATAGACCTTGAACATAAATAATTAGTCGAGGGTCGTTTCCAGAACTTTCTTGGTCATATTGGCGCGATAGTCTGCCAATTGTGCTGCGATTTTTTCGTCAAAGGCGCCTAACATTTCGACAGCGAGGAGTCCACCGTTTTTAGCGCCGTCGATAGCAACGGTAGCCACTGGAATACCGCCAGGCATCTGAACGATGGAAAGCAGGGAATCCAGTCCATTAAGTGCGGCACTTTTAATAGGAATGCCGATAATGGGCAAAGTTGTTTTGGCAGCCATAATGCCAGCCAAATGGGCAGCGCCACCAGCACCCGTGATAATGACCTTGAGTCCACGTTCACGGGCAGTAGCCGAATACTCAATAGCACGTTCCGGGGTACGGTGCGCACTGATGACAAACTTTTCGTAAGGCACGCCAAATTCGTCCAAAACATCACATGCTGCCTTCATCGTGTTCCAATCGCTTTTGGAACCCATAACTATTCCTACCAATGGTTTCATATTGTTGATTTTTATTTTGTTATAATTTTATTGATTGCCATAGGTCTTTCAAATTCTGATAAGAATTCTCCAGCATCGCCGACACCTTATCGGGCTCCACCCAACGGACTTCGACAATGTCTTCCTCTGTCTGCGGCACCAAAGCATCATCACCCTCGGCACGCATCAGATACCAGAATGTTTCTTTGCCAATCCATTTTCCACCTTGTAAATATGTATGAAAAGTAGAGGTGAGTTTCATGGTAATAGACAAGTGTTTCAATCCCGTTTCCTCCCGCACTTCACGAGTGGCGGCATCTTCAATGGTTTCACCTTCTTCAACCTTTCCTTTCGGAAAATCCCATTTTCCTCTTCTAAAAATCATAAGAACCTGATTTTCAGAATTTAGAATCACGCCACCAGCAGCTTTTATTTCCTCATAATTGGCTTCTAATTTTTGATAAAAATCTTCGCCATAATGGCGGATAATAGGATCTTTAAGGAAACGGAAAACGGGAAGTCGAAGTTTCTTGCCCAACTCACAAGCATCGGCACAGACAAACCAGTGGTGATAGTTCCATGCTTCATAATCGGGCAAAGTTTTTATTCTTATGGGGTAAAGATGGCAGGAAATAGGCTTGGGAAAATCAATTTCCCCATTGCGATAGGCTTTTTCTATAGCACATTTCACCACACCATCCTCATCGTAATAAGCATAGGCGCATCGCTCGTCGCTGAGCAAGGGCGTAACAAAAGAACCTTCCATGTCATAATCGAAAGCACCCTCTTGCTCTACCTTTTCTATGCCTTCTTCCGACATATATTTTTTAAAGATAGGATAGTTGTCCTCCAAATCTCCGACTTCATCAGGAGCAACGGGAGCACCGGCATCACCTTCGACGCAACACTCTCCCTTGCACTTGTTCAAATCGCAACAAAACTGTGATTCGAACAACTCATCAGAGACCAATACATTATCGACAATTATCATTTCTTGATGAATTTCTGAATAGAGTTGTCAGCTTTGAGGAAATAAATGCCAGCATTCAAATTACTGATATTGATTTCTGCATAATTGTTCACCACTGAATAAGAAAGAATCTGGCGTCCACAAATATCAAGGATTTCGATATTTTCCGGATAATCATTATTTTCGAAAGTGATGTGAAGAACATCACCAGCAGGGTTCGGATAAAGTTCAAAATCAGATTTCCATTCTTTGATGCCGGTTGCAGAGCCTTTCAAAGTAACGATTGCTGACTGTGACTGACTGTTAATTGTCATCTGCTTATTGTAAGTTCCACCCCATTCCGGGGCAAAAACGACATGGACATAGCCACCACTGTAAGGCAATGTTGCCTGTAAACCATAATCATTCTGATCTGTAGAAATAAGGAAAGGAGCTTCTACCTGAATATTGATATCTTCTGTGATATCTGTAGCCTGCACATACACATCTTTCGCAGTGGAAATGTCACCTGCTGCAGTTGAGAAGAATAGTGAATTGGGCACTGCTGACAAGTCTGGTTGGGCCAAGCGGAAGCTAACTGCCAACGAGTGGTCTTCTTCAACATTAGTAAAAGTATAATCAAGACTTTGACCTTGGTTTTCTCCATCAACCAAAATCTGGTCAACAGTGTAACCAGGATTAGGAGTAAAATGGAACGTGGTATCGCAATGGATAGGCACCACGATATGGCCAGCGGGTGTCACCTGTCCGTTCTCACCGGTACTGGCCGTAATGGCAAATTCGGTGATAGGCGTACCATAAACCATGATATCGTCAATGACGAGACCTGTACCGTTACTACCTCCAACTTCAAAAGCAATCTGATAAGTAGAAGACGGATTAGGCAAGGTGATGGTCTGCTGAACCCAATCTTGTGTCTGATTCTGATAGGCATTCAACAAAATCCATTCATCGTCAGGATTACTACGGTAATAAACCTTAAGGAGATAGTTGCCACTACCTTTTTGAGCATACCAAAATGACATATTGGGATTAGTTAAAAAGCGAAAATCGAAAGTCGGCATGACAAGTTTGGTTTTGCAACTGGCTGTAGCATAAAACAGAGCATTACCATGACCCGAGTGGGCCGTGTCGAGGCTGCCGGTAGCATTACCTTCAGCCACGGTCCAAATACGATTTTGGGTTTCGAATTCATAATGCATGCTTTCTGGGATATGATCTTCTTCAAAAGATTCAGTCCATGGGTAGCTGTCTATGGTTGTAGAACCTTTTACCAAGCGGAACTGTAAACTATCGCCAAGTACTTTGATGTCTGTAATACGCACTCCGTTAATGGAGGTGCCGTTGGTGTAGAACATATAAGGGTCTGTATATTCACTGAACTCCCCTGTAAATTCCTCTCCAAAATAAGATTGATTCATATTTCCCGGCAAAGGATAAGCAGGTATAGCCGGATACGGTTCCCCTCCCTTACGATAAGCATAGACTTCGGCAAAAATGGTCTCAAAATCGACACTTGCATTGCCATCATATTCATCGTTGATACGATAGATGACGGCACCAGTACCATAACTGGTCTGATCGAAAGGATCTCCCATCTTTCTATATTCAATCAGGAAAAACTGATTAGGATGATACACTCTGTCGGGATAAATCTTATAGGCACAATTCTTCGACGTTGCCACAGAATGGATGGTATAGAGACCATTTTGGTCGGCTTCGGGAATTTCATCGATCCAATATCCATACTTATATTTCATGTAAGCGCCCATATTCTGAGGATAATCCGTCGTACTTTCCATCAAATCCCAAGTACCCACGAATGAAACGCTACTTCCTTCGTAATTGTATAAATCGGGGGCACTCAATGAGTGGAACATTTCGTGGCAAAGAGTACCCACGTTCAAATAGGAGCTATTGGCCAACTGAAAATTATAATCTAAGACACGCTTGCCGTTAAGGTACACGACAGGACTGATAAGAGATGATCTGTGTGGCCAAAGCAGGGTACTCCATTCCGTAACATTAGCATTAACGACAAACACCACATTGTCTACAAAATTATCATTATTATAATCCAGATTCAAATCTGACGGGATCATATTCTGGACGTAATGCAGAGCATTGGCTAACAATGCGGATTCCCTTTCATGACGAGAAGAATAGTCATCGACATTATAGCCGGCAGGATTTGTCGAGGAATAGGGTTTATAATAATTCGTTGGGTATTGGTCTTTATATGACAATATCACATTTTCCACAGGAGCAGGAAAAAAATGGGATGGCATATCCAACTGTTCATAAGATACATGTCTAAAGTAGTTCCTCATAGAGGAAGCACTTACAGAAGATGTGTCGTTAAACATACTTTCAACCTGGGAAAATGTCTGATAGAAGCTGGTGTCGTCAGAGAAAGAGATAAAGACAACAATGTTGTTCATTGTTCCCTGATTCTGGGTTCTAAGTCCCATCGGACGATTTTGGCGCATCATTCTTTCGTGTTCCAATCGGCGGGCCATCGTTTTTTCCGGATTTTCAACCAAGCCGGGCACAAGAGCAGCACAAGCGGAAGGATTCACTTGTCCGACGATATAGGAAGATGCTTTCAAGTCATCACCATCCTGAATGGCATAGGTATAATAACCTGTTTCTGGATCTTGAATGATGGTATAACCATTGGCATCATGGCAATAGTTGAAAAATTCGTCACCACTGACAAAGCAGCTGATGATTTGACCATTAGGCTGCGTAATGGTATGGGGCACATTCTTGAATGGTGCAGCCAAAATGCTGCTTGCCATAAAAAAGGCAAGCAGCATGGTTGAAAATATGTTTTTCATTGTTTAATAGTCTGTTGTGATTATTTAAGTCTGCGGAATTGGCAAGTGAAGTGGCGCATCAATTCAGCTTCCCAAGTGATTTCAAGACCGCGTTTGATGCTGTCGCGACGATCGTAAACATTCTTCAAGGATGCTGCGATAACGTCCATGTGGTTGTTGGTGTATACACGGCGAGGAACACACAAACGAACGAAGTCGAGACCACCAAAGCGGTTTTCACGTGTTACAGGATCGCGGTCAGCAAGAACATAACCGATTTCGCAAGCACGAACGCCAGATTCGAGGTAGAGCTCGCAAGTCAGCGTTTGGGCTGGGAATTCTTCTTTGGGAACATTCGTCAACACTTTGTCAGCGTCGACAAAGATGGCATGGCCACCAGCAGGACGTTGATAAGGAATGCCGTATTCATCCAATTTGGCAGCGAGATATTGAACCTGTTTAACGCGAGTTTCAATCATATCGAATTCCAGGTTTTCTCTCAAGCCAACAGCAAGAGCATCCATATCACGGCCGTTCATACCGCCGTATGTCAAGAAACCCTCGAAGGGGATGCAGAATCTCTTTGCGCCTTCATACCAGTCTTCTTTGCGAGTAGCGATGAAACCACCCATATTAACCAAACCGTCTTTCTTAGCGGACATGGTCATTGAATCAGCATAGCTGAACATTTCTTTTGCGATTTCAGCGATGGTCTTATTTTCATATCCTTTTTCACGGGTTTTGATAAAATAAGCATTTTCGATGAAACGAGCCGAGTCCATATTTACGGGAACACCATATTTATGGCAGAGTTCGCAGGTCTCGCGAATGTTCTGCATGCTAACGGGTTGACCACCGACGGTGTTATTGGTAACGGTAAGAACCATAAAAGGAACATTGCCTTTGTTTTCTTTCAAAACTTTTTCCAGTTTTTCAAGCCCCACATTACCTTTGAAAGGAACTTCAAGCTGAGTGTCGTGAGCTTCGTCGCAAGTAACGTCAATAGCAAATGCCTTGCGGCTTTCAATGTGACCTTTGGTGGTGTCGAAGTGGGCATTGCCGGGGATAATCATACCTGGTTTTACCAAATAAGAGAAGAGAACGTTTTCAGCGGCGCGGCCTTGGTGTGTTGGGATGACAAATGGGAAACCAGTAATTTCCGTAATGGTATCTTTCATGTGGAAAAAGCTGCGGGCACCCGCATAGCTTTCATCACCCATCATCATGGCACTCCACTGCTTGTCGCTCATAGCGCCAGTACCAGAGTCGGTGCAAAGGTCGATGTATACCTGATCTGATTTCAACATAAAAATGTTGTTGTGAGCTTCTTCAAGCCATTTTTCGCGTTCTTCGCGAGTGGATTTCTTAATGGGTTCTACCATCTTGATTTTCCACGCTTCTGCAAAAGGAATTTCCATAGTTTTAATTTTTTATGATTATTTATTGATATTAATTTGACTTTTTCTCCGATACAAGTTCTGTCTTCACTTTCTGTCCATTCCGATAAGTTTCGGTGTACATCAACTTTCCATCCTCTCCATAAAATTTCCACACACCTGTCTTCATACCGTTTTTATACTTGCCCGCGTAGTATAAGATGCCATTATCATGGTAAACCTTATAGTCTCCTTCTTCCTTCCCATCAACGTAATAGGCCTCAGTGCAAAGATTCCCGTTTTTATGATAGGCATACCATGCTCCGTCGCGTTGGGTCTTTTCTATATTTCCTTCAATGTATTTATAATGGGTGCTGTCGAAATAATGCACTTCGCGATAGATTTCGTCTGTTAGCTGCCCGTTTCCATCGACTTTGTAAAATAATACGTCTCGAGCCTGATTATCGGCATAAACCTGTTGCACCTTTTTGCCTGGCAAGGTATCGTTCTGATCTATTTTTCCAACGCCGATGGCAGCGGGATTCACCTCTACGGTCTCAACATCTTCAACTACCGCATCTGCTTTTTTCTGATTGCAAGATACAACAAGCAGTAATACAGTGGCACACAGTAAAGGAAGCACAAAACGTCTCATTATCTCTTCTTTTTATAGGGTTCGTTCAGGATTTCAAGGACTTCGTTGGTAATATCCTTAGTGGGATCTGCGTCTATTACGGGACTGCCATATTGGTATGAAAGCACGAATGACGCATTGCGCGCCGAATTGACACGCTGAGTAACAGCAATGACTGAGTCTGTAATCTGCTTTAAGGCGGCAGCCTGGCGATTTTCGAGATCACCCATCACGCGGGCATAATCCTGTTTCAAAGTTTCGCTTTCCTGCATCAACTGCTGCTGAGCGTTTTCAATCTGCACTTGGGTAAGAATGCCAGATTGATAATTCTGTTGAAACTGAGCTGCCTTGCGTTCCAAAGCGTTTTGCCGGTTGGTGAAGATAGCTTCCTGTTTAGCCATTTCGGCATCAATATCATCGGTCAACATGTTCACCAATTCATAATTGGCATTGATGCTGTCAACATTGATGTAAACGATTTCTCCAGAACGGGGTGTTCCTTCTGCCACAGGCACAATGGCCTTACTTCCGGTTTTGGGGAAGAAGAAATATAAAATGTAAAGGCCTATTACTGCCAAAATCAACACGCCATCAATGATATAGCGACAGCAGCAACATTTACATTTTTTCTTTTTTTCACAAGTGTCGTTTTCCACTTCAAGAACTTCTTTTTCCATGTTTTCGTTTTCTAATTCTCCCATTTTTAACTATTTATAACGTTAATAAAAATACTTTGCCTTTCATTTTGTATGCATAGATAACACCATTTATACAAGATTGCAAAGATACAATTTTTTTTGATTTGTGTATATGTTTTTTTCGACTTAATATGGCTTGCGGAAGGAAAAAAACATCATACCAACATGAAGCGTGCCTAACGATGCAGAAAAATCAAAACGGCAAACTTGAATTATCAAATAAAAACTGCAGCAACAATAATTGCCGCTGCAGTTTTTGATTATAGAATTAAAAAATATTTCTTGAGCGATTACAATTGTGAGATTCTGATGATTTCTGTCGCTGCGGAAGCCGTCATGATTGGCAAATCACAGATATTTGTAATCAATTTCCATAATTTTAATTCGGCCTTGTCAATATGGTCGTCGGCGGCAATGATAGTGCCAAGGTAGGCGGCCGCATACATCTTTTTTTCATCATCCATTTGAGAAACAACGGCAACAGAATTTGTCGATTTGATTTTTTTTGCTTCGTTCATCAACACTTTAAAATCCAATTCCGTATCACCGAAAGTCTTTGTGGGGATAAGAAGTGCATCTTGTTCAGACTCGGTCATTTTGCCATCAATAAAAGCCATCGTGATAGCCAAGTTCAATATAGAAACTTTTTCAATTTTGCTAAATTCCATAATGAGAATTTTTGTCCCTACTCTTGAAAGGATTTTCAGGAAACTCCTATAATTAACTTAATGATTGGTAAGATTCCGTAATGTATCTAAATCATTCAAAATGCAAAAATACATAATTTATTTTAATAGATGGCCATTGATGGAATTTTTCTTTTTTCTCCGCAACAGCTCTCAGACTTTAAAACGACATTTAAACTTTGTAAGTTGAATTTGCAGTGCGTTGACTTGAATCTTATAAACCACTCCGTTTTACAAAATTTCTTTAAATTTGCAAATCATTACCATCTATTTGCGAATAGTTTTCAACATTTTGATTATCAATTAGATATGAATAAAACAATAAAAGCAAAAGCGGCCAGAAACAGGACGATAAGCGTTGATAAAAACGAAATTCCCGCCTTGCAGGAACTCATATCTACAGTTGAGGATGCAAAAAACAACGGTTTCACCGACAAAATCATCAACGCGGACATCAATGACGCACTTAATGTCATTCCCGACCACAGCGCTAAACTCATCATCATAGATCCACCCTACAATCTGGATAAGGATTTCAACGGCAAGAAATTTCAAAAGATGGATTCCCAAGCCTACGAATACTATATAAAAAGCTGGTTCCCAAAAGTTTGCGATAAATTAACCGATGATGGTTCTCTATACATCTGCGGTGATTGGAAATGTACGAGTTCACTTCAGAGAGTGGTCGAAGAGCAGCTTTGCGTCCTCAATCGCATCACATGGCAGCGGGAAAAAGGACGTGGGGCAAAATCGAATTGGAAAAACGGAATGGAAGACATCTGGTTCGCAGTTAAAAATCCTAAAAAATACTATTTTAATTTAGAGGCCGTAATGATGAAACGTCGGGTAATGGCCCCATACCGACAAAACGGCCAGCCCAAAGATTGGGAGGAAAGCGACGACGGCAATTTCCGTCTCACCTGCCCCTCCAATTTCTGGGACGACATCAGCATTCCCTTCTGGTCAATGCCCGAAAACACTGAACATCCAACGCAAAAGCCAGAGAAACTCTATGCCAAGCTCATCCTTGCCTCTTCCCAGCCCGGCGATTTGGTTTTCGACCCATTTTCAGGCAGTGGAACCGCTGCCGTCGTAGCAAAAAAACTCGGACGCCATTACTGCGGCATCGAAATCAACCATGAATACTGTCTCTGGACAGCCAAACGCCTACAAATGGCTGAGACCGACAAACACATTCAAGGTTATGCCGACGGCACTTTCTGGGAACGCAATTCTTTGAATCATCAAAATAAAAAGAACTTATAAAACAATGATTCTTATGCTGTTAGATGAATTAAAAAAATACAAAATTTATCTTTGCTCAAAATCTCCTCGGCGACACGAACTGCTGGCCGACATGGGCATCAACTTCGAATTCCTGTCTACCAATGTTGAAGAAAAGCATCCTGACACCAGCGATCCCGTCATCGTTGCCGAATACCTGTCCAAACTAAAATTATCCCCCATCGATTACAGTCTCTATCCCGAAAAGACTTTGTTCATCGCCTGCGATACCATCGTGGTTTTGGGCGACAAAATCCTTGAAAAGCCCAAAGACGAAAATGAGGCCATGGCAATGTTGCATGATTTGTCGGGGCACACGCACACCGTCATCAGCGGACTCACCGTTGCGACACCAAACAAAAGCATCACTTCACACCGCAAAACGGAAGTCCGTTTCAGCCAGCTTAGCAACGATGAAATTCGCTATTACGTAAACACATACAAGCCCCTTGACAAAGCCGGTGCTTATGGTGTACAAGAATGGATTGGCAATATTGGCATTGAAAGCATCAACGGTTCGTTTTATAATGTAATGGGACTGCCGACGAAGTTGTTGTGGGAGATGCTGAGGGAAGCGGTGAAAAATGAGGAAGCCATAGCATCCAAATAAATTATTGTAAAAGGAAAAATCGTATCAAAAAAAAACATAAATTTGCAATTCTTATCAATCTTTTTAGATATAAAAATAATTAACTAATAATCACATAATTATAAGTACGGAATGAAAAAAATCAGACCTGAAAATGTAAAGCACATCATCGTTGTCGCTTCTGGCAAGGGCGGTGTCGGCAAATCAACGGTTTCTGCCAATCTGGCCATCACCTTGGCAAAAAAAGGTTACAAGACTGCTTTGGTAGATGCTGATATCTATGGACCGTCAATGCCCAAGATTTTCGGCATAGAAAACGAAATGGTTGGCGTGAGTGTCAATGCCAATGGTGAAGAAGTCATGGCTCCAAAAGAAAAATATGGCGTAAAGCTCAACTCCATCGGTTTCTTGGTTGACAGCAGTCAGGCCGTGATTTGGCGCGGGCCATTGGCAGGTGGTGCCTTAGCTCAGCTCTTCACCCGCACTCTCTGGGGCGAAATCGACTATATGGTTGTTGACTTTCCTCCCGGCACCGGTGACATTTTGATTTCCGCATTGCAACAATTCAAGGTTGATGGAGCAGTAGTCGTTACCACACCTCAAGTCATCGCCGTGAACGATGCTCGCAAAGGTGCAGAAATGTTCTCTCCAGAAAAAATGAATGTTCCTCTCTTCGGCATCGTTGAAAACATGTCTTGGTTTACTCCCAAGCAGCACCCCGAAGAAAAATATTTTCTTTTCGGCCAAGGTGGCGGACAAACCTTAGCCAACGAATTTAGCACCAAACTAATTGCTCAAATCCCTCTCATTCAAGAAGTTGGAGAAACAGCTGAAAAAGGCGGAAATTTAATGGAACTTCACAATCCTGAAATTGACGCTGCTTTTAACACGCTGGCTGATGAAATCGTTTATCAGTTGGCCAACGCTCCCATCGACGAAGTTGACGAAGATGACGAATGCGACGATTGTGAAAATTCACAGTCCTGCAATCACGATTGCAGCAACTGCGGACATCATTGCAGTCACCACTAATCCACCATTTTCTTCAAATGAAGAGTTATAAAATCCTGATATTCATCTTTACCATCATTGCCATCTTAGCAGTGGTAGCATGGCTTTTTCCTCGCGAAGGCGTCAAAATCGGGACCACCGAGTTGCGTTTTCCATCCATCGAGGAAGTATTGGTTCGTGAACCGTTGGAAGCGCCAATAGATCCTGAAAAACTGTTGCAAGACTCCATCAAGACCGCAGAACTCAATTCGCTGAAAGACACCTTAAAGCACTACCGTGAGGTTTTCGTCGGCGATGCCGGCCAGTTTTATTTCCCTGACGACAATGTCGCTTTCTTCGACAACGTATTTGACGCAATGCGCGACGCACAACGCAGCCATCGTATAATCAGAATTTTACACTATGGGGATTCTCAGATTGAAATGGACCGTCTGTCTGCCAACCTTCGAGAATACTTCCAAGGCAGGTTTGGCGGTGGCGGTCCGGGAATGCTGCCCGCCATCCAGACCATTCCGTCAGCAGTTGTTGCCCAGCGAGCCACGGGTGACTTGACCGCATACGCTCCTTACGGCGATGCTGGCGAGCGCACCTCAAGCGGCAATTACGGCATCATGGCCAAGAACTACCATCTTGGAAGTTCCGCCACCATCAACATTTACGCGTCAAAGCACCAAGCCGCACGCGAAAGGGTGAAGAAATTTTCCTCGGTCAAGATTCTGGTCAACGACCGCAGCGGACATTTCAAGGCTTCGGTTAAAGCCAAAGGACAAAGCGAGCATCAGTTGGAGAGCACTGGCAAAGGCATCCAGACACTGCAATGCCAGCTCGACACGCCAGCCACGATGCTCACGCTCCATCTCTCTGGCAATTCCGACATTTATGGCATCATGGTTGATGACGGCTACGGTGTCAACGTTGACAACATTCCGCTTCGCGGCTGCTCGGGCACAATTTTCACTCAGATTAAAGACACCGTTTTGCAACGCTGCTACCAACTTTCCGACGTGGGAATCATCCTACTTCAGTTCGGCGGCAACTCCGTGCCCGCCATCTATAACGATGTCAGCATCAGCAAATTTAAACAAGCCACTGCCAAACAAATCCGATATGTCAAATCGAAATGCCCTCAAGCTGCTGTAGTTTACATCGGTCCATCGGACATGTCCACACGCAAAGGTGGCAATCTGCAGACCTATCCCCTACTCCCTCAATTGATTGATTCATTAAAAACCGCTGCTTTAGAAAATGGAGCTGCCTATTGGGATTTATACGCAGCCATGGGAGGCAAGAATTCCATGATTCAATGGGTTAGAGCTGGTTTAGCGGGTCCCGACTATGTTCATTTTACACCCAAAGGCGCAGAAAAGATGGGCGACATCATCGTCAACTCTTTCGACGAAGTCTATCAGTTTTATCAAATGAGGAAGAAAATCGACAAAAAACAGTTAGATACCTTATGGGTGGAAAAATAAAATTGCTATTGGTCTTGCTGATTTGCAGTTTACAACTTTCGGCCCAAATGCATCTGGTGGAAGTTGACAGTTTGTCGTTTGCTCATTTCGAGGCCGACAGCTTGACTTTCAATGCGAGTAATGGCCAATTAGCTACATTTTTCCACAAGATGGACAATGTCATTGAAACAGGCAAAGGCAACATCAACATATTGCATTTAGGATCGTCGCATGTCCAGGCAGGCACGCTGTCGCACACCATCCGTCGGAACTTACTTTTGTCGTTCCCGGAATTCAATGCGCGACGAGGCATTATTTTCCCGTATTCAGCGGCCAACAAATGCAACAACCCCTCTGATTACAAAGTCAAGCGTTCCCGAGAATTCAAACTCATTCGCAATGTCTATCAGGAGCACATCACGCCTTTGGGCGTTACGGGCATCGCCGTTTATGCACAAGATTCCATAGCGGCCATCACCATGAGTCCCAGCGACCCGAATTTGGAGTTCTGCACCAACCGCATCGTGGTTTTGGCTGAGTCCACAGACCCCAAATTCGCACCATGGATTCGCCTTGACAGTTCATATTACGCGCCCGTCATCAAGGATTATGAATTGCGTCGCTTTGTTTTCGAAGTGCCCGATTTTACCGACACCTTTACGGTTATTTTGCCTTGCGATTCTGGCAACCGCGTGACATTGACCGGCATTTTGCTTGACAACGACAACCCAGGTATCACCTTCCACTCCATTGGTGTGAATGGCGCCTCCCTCAACGACTACCTCAAATGTCCTTACTTCAGCACCGACTTGGAACTGCTACAACCAGACCTCGTCATATTCGGCATCGGCATCAACGATGCCAACGGTCCAAACTTCGATACCATCACTTTTAAGAATCAGTATTTAAAACTGATTGACAATATCAAGGAAGTCAATCCCGATTGCGCCTTCATCTTTATCACCAACAACGATTCTTATAAGAAATTATCGCGTAGAAAATATGTTGCCAACAAAAACAACCTTTTAGCTCGCGATGTCTTCTACCGCTTGGCGGGAATTACCGAAGGCGGAGTATGGGATCAATTCGACATCATGGGTGGTTTTCAATCTATGAACCAATGGAAAAATTACGGTTACGGCCAGACCGACCGCATCCATTTCACGGTGAAAGGTTATACCTTGCTTGGGAATTTATTCTTCAATGCGTTTGAGGAAGCATACGAGAAGGTGAAAGATGAACACTAAAAAGCAGAAATTTTTGTCCCACAACTTAAAAAAAATTGTACTTTTGCTCTGCAATTAACTAAAAGAGAAATGGCAGATTACAAGGCACGGATTTTGGGGATTTTGACGCAGTATTGGGGGTACGACAGTTTTCGTCCGATGCAGGAAGACATCATTCTGTCGGTAATGAATGGCAACGACACATTGGCCCTCCTACCCACTGGTGGAGGAAAGTCCATCTGCTTTCAAGTGCCCGGACTCGCCCTCGACGGCTTGTGCATCGTCATATCTCCTTTGATTGCCTTAATGAAAGACCAAGTGGCAAACCTTAGGAAACGAGGCATCAAAGCATCGGCATTGTATTCTGGAATGTCTCAGCACGAAATTGAACTTGTGCTTAACAATTGTGCCTTCGATCCCGAATACAAATTTCTGTATGTCTCGCCGGAACGCCTCAAGACCGACCGATTCCGAGCCACTTTGCAAAAGCTCAAAGTCGGACTGATTGCCGTTGACGAGGCTCATTGCATTTCGCAGTGGGGCTATGACTTCCGGCCGCCATACTTGCAGATTGCCGAAATGCGACAGTTTTTTCCAAAGACTCCCATTCTGGCACTCACCGCCACAGCAACCCCCGGCGTGGTAAAAGACATCCAAGACCAGCTGCATTTTCCTAAATATAATGTCTTCCAAAAGAGTTTCAAGCGCGACAATCTAACCTACTATGTCGTCCGCGAAGAAAATAAGAACGGACGAATGTTGCGGATAATGAATAGTTTTCCCGGCACGGGAATTGTTTATGTTAGAAATCGCCGGAAAACGCAAGAGACAGCGGAATTTCTGAAAAAAAATGGCATTTCCGCCGACTTCTACCATGCTGGTCTTGATGGAGCCACACGCGATCGCAAGCAGGACGAATGGATGCACGACCAGACCCGCGTCATCGTTTCCACCAATGCTTTCGGAATGGGCATCGACAAGCCTGACGTGCGTTTCGTCATCCACATTGATATTCCCGACACGTTGGAAGGATATTTTCAGGAAGCGGGACGCGGCGGCAGGGACGAAAAAGACTCCGTCGCCATAATGCTTTACGATGATGCCGACATCCGCGAACTAAAACGCAATTTCGAACTCACATTCCCACCCATTGAAGCCATTCGCAAAGTCTATAATGTCCTTTGCAACCTCAACGGCATCGCCATCGGTGACGGAGAAGGCCGTTCATTCCCCTTTGTCATTGGCCAGCTACTCAAGCCTTGCGGAATGAATATGATCGCCATCTACAACGCCATCAAGTTCTTAGAGAAACTAGGCATCATTTACCTCAACGAAGACGGCAAGAAAAAATCGCAATTGAGTATGAAAATCGGTGGCGACGTGCTTTCCAATTTCGAACACGCGCATCCCGAAGAAGACGAATTCATCAAGTTGATACTCAGGTCATACAGTGGTCTTTTCACCCGCTTTGTCAATATCGATGAAGAAGAAATTGCACAGCGGGCAGGCATGGATGTCGAAGCATGTCAGAAGATGCTGATGCGGATTGCCCGTATGGGTGTATGGAGTTATTCCCCACGGACCGAAATCCCGCTGATTACATTCTTGGCCAACCGCGTCAATGAAAATTATCTGTATTTCAGTCCTGACATTTACCAGCGCCGCAAAGAAGTGGCCCAAAAGCGATTGTATGAAGTATTGCGCTTTGTTAAGACGACGGATCATTGCCGCAGCCAGCTGTTATTGGAATATTTCGGCGAGACAACCAGTTCGCCCTGTGGCAAATGTGATGTCTGCCGCAACATTTACAAAGACGAACTTGAGAAGAAGGAATTTGAAACCATTGCCGAAGAAGTGAAGCGCTGCCATCAGAACGGTATTTCAGATTACAAGGAACTGATATTGGAAGTTTCGAAAAAATTCACTCAGGAGAAAGTTATAAAAGTTGTGCGATGGCTGATCGACCAGGGAAAACTTTGAATCAATGGATTGCACTGAGACTATTTTATATTTTCTGCGACGTATGCCAACCCTGTATTGAACATCTTCAAAACAAAAATGATATTATCTTCGCCATACAGCAAAAATGTTCATTCTTTATGTCATGGCTTTTATTTATAGATTGCCAATTCAACATATTTCCGTCTTGGTACTATAATTCAAAAAAAAACCGCCCATGAAGAGCGGTTTTTTTCGATATTGAAGATAGATTATTGTTCGTTCTTTTCGAGGTCTTCTTTCAAGGATTGAAGAATATTCAAATCTCCCAAAGTAGTCTTTTCAGCATTGCTTTCATTTACTTTGTTAATGTCTTTGATTTTCTTCTTTTCTTCAGCTTTTACTCTTCTTTCTTCGTCATCCTTGGTTTCTTGCCAAACCTTGGTATGTGACAAAGTGATTTTCTTAGCTTCTTTCGAGAATTCGATAACGCGGAATGGGAGAACTTCGTCAACATTAGCATTTGATTTATCTTCCTTCAACAAACCGCGGTTGAATGCGAAACCTTCGATACCGTATGGCAGAGCAACGATAGCGCCCTTGTCGGTCATGCTGGTAATAGTACCTTCATGAATTGAACCAACGGTGAAAACGGTTTCGAATACATCCCAAGGATTTTCTTCGAGCTGTTTGTGACCTAAGCTGAGACGACGGTTTTCAGTATCCACCTCCAAAACAACGACTTCGATAGGTTCTCCAATCTTGGTGAATTCTGCTGGATGTTTGATTTTCTTTGACCAAGAAAGGTCTGAAATGTGGATCAAACCATCAACGCCTTCTTCAAGTTCTACAAAGATACCAAAGTTGGTAAAGTTGCGAACAATAGCGGTGTGTTTTGAGCCAACAGGATATTTGGTCAGGATGTCAGCCCATGGATCTGGAATCAACTGTTTGATACCGAGTGACATCTTACGATCTTCGCGGTCGAGAGTTAATACAACGGCTTCAACTTCGTCACCAACTTTGAGGAAATCGTGAGCGGTGCGGAGGTGCTGTGACCATGACATTTCTGAAACATGGATCAAACCTTCAACGCCTGGCAATACTTCAACAAATGCGCCGTAATCAGCGATAACGACAACTTTACCTTTAATCTTGTCACCAACCTTGAGTTCTGGATCAAGAGCATCCCATGGATGTGGAGTCAATTGTTTCAGACCGAGAGCAATACGTTTCTTGTTTTCGTCGAAATCGAGGATAACAACGTTGATCTTCTGATCCAACTGAACGATTTCTTCCGGATGAATAATACGTCCCCATGAAAGATCGGTAATGTGAATCAAACCGTCTACGCCACCGAGGTCGATGAATACACCGTAAGAAGCGATATTCTTAACTGTACCTTCGAGAATCTGACCTTTTTCGAGGTGGGAGATGATTTCAGCTCTTTGAGCTTCAAGTTCGTCTTCGATAAGAGCCTTGTGTGATACAACAACGTTCTTATATTCGTGGTTGATTTTAACAACCTTGAAGTCCATGGTCTTGTCAACATATACGTCATAATCACGGATAGGTTTGACATCGATTTGTGAACCTGGAAGGAATGCTTCGATACCGAATACGTCAACGATCAAACCGCCTTTGGTTCTGCTCTTAACGTAACCATTGATAACTTCTTGGCTATCATAAGCTTCGTTAACACGTTGCCATGATTTGAGGATGCGAGCTTTCTTGTGAGAAAGTTGCAACTGACCATTGGCATCTTCTTGACTTTCAACGAAAACTTCGATTTCATCACCAATTTTCAAATTGGGGTTATAACGCATTTCAGAAGCAGCAATAACGCCATCTGACTTGAAGCCAATATTGACAACGATTTCACGGCTGTTGATGGAAACCACGGTACCCATGATGACACCACCTTCGTCAATTGACTTGAATGATTTGGTGTACTGGTCTTCCAAATTGGCTTGTTCTTGAGCGTTGTACTTGTGGCCTTTTTTGTCAAGTCCTTCCCAATCGAAATTGTCGATACTTGCGTATTCGTTTTCGATAACGGTTTTCTTTCTTGGCTTAGCTTCAACTTCGGGAAGTTCTTCAGCAACGACCTTGTTTTCAGTAGCAGGATTTTCAGAAACTGCTTCCTGGTTTTCTAATAATTCTTCTGACATAATTTAATTTTTAGACCTTTATGTCTGGTCCTTTTTTAGGTTAATAATGAGGATAACTATTTATAAATCAAGTTTATAAATCAATCTAAAGAGCCTCTTTCAAATTGAGGTGCAAAAATACAATTTTTTTTCAAACAAACTACTATATTATAATAAAAATAAAGATTTTTTCAACAAACGAATTTTCCTTTTACTTACCAAAGTCCATCATTGCTTGTTTCTGCAAAGATAATAAACAATAGCCGCCTCGCCTGTTGGCAAGACGGCTATTTATAATTCCGTACTATAAATAGTTTACAGTTTACTCTTCTTCAACGGCTGGAGTCTCTAAGGCATTGTTCGCCGCTGCTTCTTTTTCCTTTTGATCACGTTTGAAGCAAGTCTTGCAGAGTTCAGTTTTGCCAGCCTCTTCTGCTTGACCGATAGAGCCAACAATGATTTCTTCCTGCGTTGAACTTTTCAAGTGTTGACAATCCGCATGGGTGTGGTATTTTTCACCAGTAGCCACCCAATACACATCCAAATCTGGATTGCCGTATGTCTCTTGTAATTCTTCTTGACTTACCGGATTAAAGTCGTAACTGCCAACACCCGCAATAGCCATGGCAATAACGGCAACAATAGTACCGAATGTTTTGGTTTTCTTATCAATGTTCTTACTGAGAAGGATGACAATGATGGCAGGAATGAATGCCAATGCTGTGATGATGACGCCGAGATTATTCCACAACCAGAATTTGGTCTTGTTTGCTTCAGAAGCAGGATCTATATGGTTGGCTTTTTTCCATAAAAGTGAACCGCCAAGTGCAAAAAGCATATCCACGACCAAGGTGACGATAATACCCGTCAGCGGTTGAGAGAACATACTGATTTTTCCTGCGACAATCAACACACACAACACTTCAAACACAATGGCAACGACCCAACATGCGACGGCTCCGATACGGAGTGCCTTAGGTTTACCTTCCACTTTAATAGGAGCGGAGGCCGGTTTTCTTTCGCCTTCGGCTCTAACAATTTTCTTTTCTTCCATAAGTATAAATTTAAATAATTTGAAAGTGCAAAAATAATAAAAATGTTTGGAACTTTTCTTTTTCTTCCCTCAGAGATATTACATCTGCTTTACGCCGCCAAGATAAATCCGATTCCAAATCTCAACTTAAAATCCCGTCCAGAACATTTCCCAGAACGATGTTTCCAAGTTTTCCCAACACTGACGGGTCGCTCCAGCAAAGTCTGATGTATACTCATTGAGTAGGTGATGGACTTCTCCATTGTCACCATTTTCAAGCATATGAATTGCTTTTTGCTCCAAGACAGGCATTTCATTCACTGCTTTTTCCTCAAAGCGAATCACTTGTGGAATCATCATTTTTTTTGCCACACCCCAACGCACCTGCGCCAATTTGTTGGCTTTGCGGTAATGCCAGAGAATAGCTTTCTCGTTGTAACGAGCATGACCACACATCTCAAAGCCAGAGGGCAATTCCGTCGTACCCGCATAAATAGGTATGCGCGGACTCTGTCCCGGATTCTCAACCGAGAACCAACACACTCCCCCTATTTCATCAGGCAGCCAACTACGACACTGAATGATGGTGGAATAAGAACACCAAGACATCGCAACGCCACGATAAAAAGTGACCGTTCCTGGCTTTAATTCATTGTACAACATTCGTTCTTCCGCACCCATCCACGGATTGGCACAATTGGCCACCTTCATGTTGGATTCAAGTTCGCCTGCTGCGTTTTTGCTTTTGGATGGAATCCGCAGATTCTTTGTTTGATCCAAAATCGGAGAACCTTCATAGTTGGCACGAAAAAGAGCCATGACTTTGCGGACATCCACCAGTGAGTCTGGTTTGATGGAAAACGGAAGTTCGTCAGCTTCAAATGAAAGATGAAGCGATGGTGCCAACTCGTTGAAAATAAACCACTCACGTTCTTTAAAATTCTTTCCTCCCGAATAGCTTGACGGGAAGGCTTTCCACCAGACAAAATCTCCTTTTCCATCCCAAAGACCATATTTCATGGCCACCTTTTCAATATTGTCTGAACAAAGAAAATAATCTTTATTTTTGCGGTCAAGTTTGCCGATTCTAGGCACATTGCAACTGACAGCCACCTGGTCGTCGGGGACACGTTGCGCCACCCAAATACCACCGATTTGGTCTGGACCTTCACCCAGAATCTCCATCTGCCACACTTCGTGCTTGTCTGCAATGGTGATACACTCGCCCCCGTCTGCATAGCCGTACTCTTTTATCAGTTTGCCTATCAACAAGACAGCATCACGGGCATTATCACAGCGTTGTAACGCAACCCGTTGTAATTCCTCAATCAAAAACATAGCCTTTTCGTTCACCAAAGTATCAGGACCAGAAAAAGTGCTCTCTCCCATGGCCAGTTGTTTTTCGTTCATACATGGATAAGCCGTATTCATATAAGCATAAGTATGGGCAACTTCTGGAATTTCGCCAGCAATGGTAACACCTTCCATTCCGCCAGGGGTTTCAGTATGCATTGTACCTTTATAAACTATGTGCTTGGCATCTTTTTTGTGGTCTGCCGCAGGCTCCATCCGCACCCAAGTACGGTACTTTCCATCACAAGTGTGAGATGTGATGACAGAGCCGTCGGTCGAGGCTTTGCAACCAACCATGATAGAGGTACAATTTCCTCCGACAAGCTCTTCATTTTGGCTTAAGGCAGTAAAAGAGATTAACAGCAATACGCTGATGACAATGAAAGATTTGACTTGTTCCATTTTTTGTTAAATTATATTTTCTATTTTAAGTTGATTCTATTGGTATACTGATTTCGGGTGCAAATTTACGGATTTCAAACAAAAAAAGATGATGGTTTTCATTTTTTTAATACCAAAAGAATCTGTGAGCTGTGAACCGTGATCTGTGAACTGTGAATTGTGAACTGTTAAGTTGTTTAGGTGTTCTGCCTGAAGGGCAGTATTTGAGTAACCGGGGACGAAGTCTCCGGAGAAGAATGCTCTGAGGGAAAACTGTTGCCTGAAAGGCAACACCATTTTTCTGATACTTTCTTTGAAACCCAAAGAAAGTATCGCAAAGAAAGGTTTCCCGCTGAACAAGCCTTTGCTACAAATCGGGCAGTTGCAGGCTAAACGCAGAAACTCGCAGGCTCCTCTCCGCTCCGCCTGCTCAAACAGTCTGCGTTCTTAACGCCCGCACCTGCCGCGATTTGTCACGCAAAGCGCTTGTAAGGCGGAGGATATAAATGGTGGACTATGGATAATACAGACTGTAAGGTTCATGATTCCAGTTCAATGACTCCGCCTCTTTAGTTGTTTAGGTGTTTAGTTGTTTAATTGTTTAATTGTGAATTGTTTAGGTGTTCTGCCTGAAGGGCAGTATTTGAGTAACCGGGGACGAAGTCTCCGGAGAAGAATGCTCTGAGGGAAAACTGTTGCCTGAAAGGCAACACAGCATAGTAACCGGTTGCACCGACGTAGGAGGTGCTGCCGGCAAAGAGACTTGAAGATATAGCACGGCGTCTGAAAGACACCTCCTCCAGTAAGCAGAGACGAAGTCCTCGGAAGTAAAAAAAGCAACTGATATCTCAACGCGACACGAAGTTGGATGAGCATCAAGTTTATCATTGGCTAAAAAAAAGCGCAACCATAAAGATTGCGCTTTTCGTATGGATTTTGTCGTTTTTTATTTTTTCACGGGAACATTTTTGAGAACTTCAACGAGGAAATCCCAGAACTTGCCCACAGATTCAATGTTGACCTTTTCATCGGGTGAGTGTGGATGAACAATAGTTGGTCCAAATGAAATCATGTCCCAATCCGGATAGCAAACGCCAAAAAGTCCGCATTCCAGACCCGCATGGATAGCCATTACAGCCGGTTCTTTCTTGAATTTTTTCTTGTAGACAGACAAACAGGTCTTAAAAATCGGAGATTCCATATTGGGTTTCCAACCTGGGTATCCACCTGCCAGCTCAATATCAGCGCCAGCGAGTTCTGCGATAGCTGTCATTTTCTGTCCAAGAGCTTCTTTTGCTGAATCCACAGAACTACGGAGCAAGCATTTTACGGTCATTTGGCCCTTGACAGCATTGAAGATTGCCAAATTGTTAGAAGTTTCCACCAAACCAGGCATTGAATCGCTCATGCGCTGCACTCCGTTAGGAATAGCAAAGACCATATTGAGAATTCGTCTCTGTGCGTCTTCAACCATCATTTTCTTGGGCATTTCAGCAGCGGAGACCTTTATTTCCATATCAGGTTCAACGGCGGCGAATTCTACCTTCACTGTATCGGCAAATTTCTTCACAAAACGCTTGTATGCAGCAACTTTATCTTCTGGAAGAACGATGACGGCAACAGCTTCACGAGGAATGGCATTGCGCAAGCTGCCAGCCTGAACAGAAGAAATCATAGCGGCATATTTGTCCATTGAAGACTTCAGGAGTCTAACCATCAATTTATTGGCGTTGGCACGGCCCAGATTAATGTCCATTCCTGAGTGACCACCCTTCAGACCTTTAACAAAGAGTTGCAAAGCAGCCATACCTGCTGGAACTGCTTTTTCTTTGTATTTCATCGAGATGTTGGCATCAAGGCCGCCGGCACAACCCAAGTAAAGTTCTCCTTCTGTTTCTGAGTCAAGATTGATGAGGATTTTCCCTTTGAGCAAACCGGCTTTCAAACCAAAGGCGCCAGTCATACCGGTTTCTTCATCAACGGTGCAGAGCACTTCAATGGGACCGTGAGCCACTTTTTTGTCAGCAAGCACTGCCAAGGCTGCCGATGCGCCAACGCCATTGTCGGCACCAAGAGTCGTACCATTGGCACGTACCCAACCGTTGTCGATAATAGTTTCGATAGGATCTTTAGTAAAGTCGTGCTTTTTGCTGCTGTTGGCCTGCGGAACCATATCAATGTGACCTTGCAGAATCACAGGTGTGCGGTTTTCCATTCCCTTGGTAGCGGGAGCTCTGAACACCAGATTTCCTGTCTTATCTTGAACACATTCGATTTTATTTTTTTCAGCCCATTTCATCAAAAAAGCAGCCAATTGTGCTTCATGCTTTGAAGGATGAGGAACAGAGCAAATGTTGCTAAAATTCTCCCATAACTGTTTGGGATACAATTTTTTAATTTCTTCGTTCATTTTTCTTTAATTTTATGAATTAATATGATTAATTATTTTCTACTGATTAACCAAACCTCCATCCTTCATCATAATCTGGCGATCGGAGAGGCGCGCTAATTCTTCATTGTGAGTGACAATAATAAAAGTCTGATGAAATTTGTCGCGGAGGTCGAAGAAAAGTTGGTGCAGTTTGCGGGCGTTTTCCGAATCGAGATTCCCGGATGGCTCGTCAGCAAGAATAATATCCGGGTTGTTAGCCAAAGCGCGAGCCACCGCCACACGTTGTTGCTCTCCGCCAGAAAGTTCCGATGGCTTGTGCTGGCTTCGCTCTTCCAACTTAAGAAAAGACAGCAACTCGTGAGCTCTTTTTTCCGCCTCTGGCTTGGATTTCCCAGCAATCAGCATTGGCAAAACCACATTTTCGATGGCAGTGAATTCAGGAAGAAGATGATGAAACTGAAATACAAATCCAATATGCCGGCTTCGAAAATCCGACAACTGGTCATCATTCAAAGTATTGACTTCCGTGTTATTGATCCAGATTTTTCCGTCATTAGGGCGATCCAAAGTCCCTATAATATGTAGCAAGGTCGATTTTCCAGCCCCTGATGGTCCCACAATGGTCACGACCTGAGATGGTTGAACCGTCAAAGATATGTCTTTAAGCACCTTTAACGAGCCGAAACTTTTACTGATATGACTTAGTTGTATCATCGTCATTTTTGGAATTGGGTTGCAAACTTACATAAAATAATTGGAATATGAAATAGCTAATAAAAAAATATCGAGTTGCAATAAAAAAAATCATATCTTTGCAAGATATAATTTATACTTATAATTATTATGGAAAATGTTAGAATTGAGAAGGATACGCTGGGAGAGGTAGAAGTCCAAAACGACAAATTGTGGGGTGCACAGACGCAACGCTCTTTTAACAACTTTAAGATTGGCGGTCAGAAAATGCCGATAGAAGTGATTTACGCCTTGGCATACGTCAAAAAAGCAGCTGCCTTTGCCAACTGCGATTTGGACGCGCTTACTTCAGAGAAACGGGATGCCATCGCAGCTGTCTGCGATGAAATCATCCAGTGCCAACTCAATGAGCATTTTCCGCTTTGCGTTTGGCAAACTGGTTCAGGCACGCAGACAAACATGAATGTAAACGAAGTTATCGTCAACCGTTGCGAACAAAAACGCAAAGGCAGCATTGACCCCAAAAACCGCCTTTTATCGGCCAACGACGACGTCAACAAATCGCAGTCCACGAATGACGTTTTTCCGACGAGCATTAGGATTGCCGCCACCAAGAAAATTCTTGAGCAGACCATTCCTGCCATCGAAGGACTGATTGGTACTTACAAGCAAAAAATTGCTGAATATGGCCACATCAAAAAAATCGGCCGTACACATCTAATGGACGCCACGCCACTGACCTTGGGAGAAGAGCTCTCGGGGCATCAGTCTCAATTGGAACATGGTTTGGAATTGTTGCGCCACACGCTACAACATCTGATGGAGCTTCCCATCGGCGGCACAGCTGTAGGCAACGGGCTCAACACGCCTGCAGGCTACGACAAACTCGCCTTGCAGTACATCAACAAATTTACCGGTCTGCCATTCACCAATTCCGCCAACAAATTTGAAGCCATGGCCTCCCACGACAGCATCCTGGAAGTTTCTGGTGCTCTCAAACGTCTTTCCGTTTCGCTGATGAAAATCGGCAACGATATCCGATTATTGTCATCTGGTCCACGTTGCGGCATCGGCGAAATTCAAATTCCAACCAACGAACCAGGTTCGTCCATTATGCCAGGCAAGGTCAACCCAACCCAATGCGAAGCGCTGACAATGGTCTGCTGCCAAATCATTGGCAACGACGCCGCCATGACTTCTGGGGCTTTTCAAGGCCAACTCGAACTCAACGTTTTCATGCCGCTAATGGCCGTCAACATTCTGCACTCCGCCCAAATTCTGGCTGACGCCGTCAATTCCTTTAACCATCACTGCATCGCCGGCATTAAACCAGATGAGAATCAAATCAGTCTCTACTTGAAAAACTCTCTGATGCTCGTCACCAAACTCAGTCCAAAAATCGGCTATTACAACGCAGCTAAAATTGCCCAACACGCCTTTGACAACAAATTCACCTTGCGAGAATCCGCCATTAACCTACAAATACTCTCCGCTGAAGAATTCGACCAATTGATGAATTAATTATTCTTGATAAGAAACAAAAATATTACCATCATAAATTATTGAAAATGAAAAAGATATCAATATTGTTAACCTTATTTCTTTTTGCATTTTTCGCATCCGCTCAAAATGTCGATGGTGGTGCCACTGACATTCTGAAAAAATTGTCAAGCAAATATTCCAGCTTCTCGACAATGAAAATCAGCTATACTTACAAATGCGAAAGTAACGACAAGGTCATTGACACGCAAACAGGAACGATGAACATCAAAGGCGAAAAGTATACTTTCGTTTTTGGCAATCAAACCAGTTATTGCAATGGCAAGAATCTATGGAACTATCAGAAGGACATCAACGAGGTGTCTATTTTCGAATATGTTGAAGCGGAGGACAATCTGCTGAATCCCGCAAAAATACTGAAAGAATGGCAGAAAGAATATCGAGCCAAATTCATTCGTGAAGAAACGCAAAACGGCAAACTAGTTCAGATTATCGACCTACTACCTTTGCAATCAAGTTCTTATTATAAAATCAGATTATTCATAGATAAAAGCAAACTTGAAATCAATGGCATTTCCGCCTTTGAAAAAGGTTCAACGGTATATTCGTATCATATTGATAAATTTACGGTTAACACATCTATTGATGATACCACTTTTGTTTTCGATATGAAACAACATCCCGGCGTAGAAGTAAACGACATGAGATAACCCAGTCCTATGAAGTTTCGTCCGCTATTTCTTTTCCTTTTCATTGCGATGTTTCTGGCATCGTGCAGTTCGACCAAAATCCTGACTGAGAATCAGTATATGCTGACTAAGAACACGGTCACGATGGAAGATGTCAAAGGAGATGAATTTTCGGACATGGTCAATTACGTGCTTCCGTTGCCCAACAATAAATTCATGGGCATTTTCAATGCGAGAACCTCGTTGTACGCCTCGACACAACCCAAAGTTGACGAGAAAACGGGCGAAGTCAAGGACTCCAAGTTCCGCAGATGGCTTCGAGAAGACGTCGGCGAGCCGCCAGTCCTTTTGGATTCAATGCTCATCACCAATTCGGAAACAAAACTGAAAACGGTAATGAAAAAGAAGGGGTTCTTTCATGCAGAAGTCCGCTCGGAAGTGGTATTTCCCAAGCCTAAAAAAGCCGTTGTCAACTATTATATTCGAGCTAACGATCCCTACTACATTCGTCGCGTGAGCATGGACATTCCCGTATATGAATTTCGAAAAATTCTAATCGTCAGCATGCGAGGCAATGAAGTGAAACGAGGCATGCGCTATGACGAGGATTTGATTTCCGAAGAGATAGGCAGGATGACGCAGCTTCTTCGTAATGAAGGCTATTATTTTGCCAACACATCGTTGTTTTATTGTGAAGTGGATACGATTGGATCTAATGAAAGAAGGGATGCAGAGGGACATCGTACCCTTGATTTGAAATTTGTCCTCAACACGGAAGACACCGCCGCCATTGAAAGAGCCCTTTACCGATACTACTTTGACAAAGTCAGCATACACACCAACTACAATCTCGCCCATGGTGACGAGATTCAATACGACACCACGCACTTCTTTCCCCATCGCTCGCAAAACGACTCGACCGATTATCAATTTCTGACGCCGAGAGTGAAAGAAGCATACGGTAAAAACGGAATTCCCAAACGTGATTTCAAATTCAGAACCATCACGGATAAAATCTTTTGCAAATACGGAGAAATGTATTCTGATGAATTATATTCCCGTACAAAAAAAGGCTTGAATGACCTCAACAATTTCAACACCATTGAAATTTCGTTGGAAGAAGACCTTGCCCGTCGTGACACCATCAATAAAATCGGCTACCTCAACACGGAATACAAACTCGTTCGCCGAAAAGTCCATAGCATCGGCGGGCAGATTGATGTTCGCTCGGACAAGAGCGGATTGTCCTTCACATACGGCAATCGTAACATTTTCAAGGGGGCAGAGAATTTCTCTTTGAATTTGAATGGCAGTTATTACTATTATTCAAAACTATATCATTATCCCGAATTCGGGGCCTCAATTAAAATCGATTTTCCGCGCTTGTTTCTTTTCAAAAAATACGAAAAATCAACGGCTTTAAAATATTCTACTTCTCTAACATTAGGTGGAACCTACTCAGGACTTTACAACCGATGGATGTTCAATGCGAGCTATTTTTATACTTACCAACCCAACATCAATATCAGCCATACCATTACTCCTATTGACTTTAGGACACTCAACACGGATGAATCACGAAGCAAAGTCCTTTTCAGCAATTACTTCACAAAATCATATCTTGAGCGTTTCGAAAGGTTTTTCTTGTTATCCTTCAAATATTCGTTCAATTATGTTGTACCTTTCAAGCGTTATCACAAGAAGAACAACATGCGTTTTACGATTTCATACGAATCCAGTGGGATGTTGCTGACAGGGCTGAATGCACTTTTCACGCCAAGTAGTCGATGGAAGTTGGGACAGTATAACTACACCGCATATCAAGCCTTGGAATTCAATTGGCAGTACAACCATACCATCAACGAGAACAATGCCATAGCCATGCGTTTCAATGCTGGAGTCAAATTGCCTATTTTCTCAGGAAACATCATTCCATACGAAACGGGATATTATTTAGGCGGCAGCAACAGTATGAGAGGATTCCCGTTTAGAGGCGTTGGTCCAGGTTCATACAGCAATGGTACAAAAATCGAATATACTGGTGATGTCAAATTGGAAATGAACTTCGAATATCGAGGGACTATTTACAAGGCATTCAAGTACGGCGTCTTCATCGACGCAGGAAATATTTGGTTATCTAGAAAATACGAAGGGATGGAGCATGCGGAGTTCAGATTTGACCGCTTTTACAAAGAAATTGCTCTTTGCGCGGGCGTAGGCATCCGCCTTGACTTCAACTTTTTCATCATCCGCCTCGACTATGCCGTACCATTCTACGATCCTAGCGCAAGCCAACATGGTGGTCCTTGGATCAACAAACATTGGACAGAAGGAGCCACAAACTTAGACAAAGTATGGAATTGGGCTCAGGGATTCAAATTTGCCATCGGTCATGCTTTCTAAAAATGATTTCCAAGCGCTATTTCGGCGGCAGATTCCTTTTGTGCCAACGACAGGGCAAGACATTGCCATTTCAATGCTATCAGAATTCATAACGACGGATCAGCATCATCCTTTGTTTGTCTTGAAAGGCTATGCTGGCACTGGCAAAACCACTTTGATAAGTGCCTTGGTGCGTTCGATGAACCAGCTGAGGCAACGTACGGTTCTGCTTGCTCCCACGGGCAGAGCCGCCAAGGTTTTCTCTGTCTATTCCGGAAACAAAGCTTTCACCATCCACAAGCACATTTACCGTGTCAGGATGCAAGACGGGATACTACAATACAGCCGCAAGGACAACAAACTCAACAACACCCTTTTCATTGTTGATGAAGTTTCCATGGTTTCCGAATCGCAACGGCTGGAAGGGTTTTCATCACGGAGTCTTCTTGACGATCTCATCGGTTTTGTTTTTGAAGGCGAGGGCAATAAACTGCTCTTCATCGGTGATGACGCCCAGTTGCCACCGGTTCATTCGGATGAAAGCCCTGCCCTACAAATCGACTATCTCCGAAATTCCTTCGATCTGTCTATACAGTCGTACCAACTGACCGATGTCGTTCGTCAAGCATTGGATTCTGGTATCTTATTTAATGCCAACAATTTGCGCACGAAAATCAAATCTTCAGATTATGATTTCCCTTTCTTCAAAAATGAAGATTTTCCAGATTTTGAGCGTATTTCCGGAGGTACACTCGAAGAAGAATTGAATTCTTTATACAGCAAATACGATTACGACGACATTGTCACCATTACGCGTTCCAATAAGCGGGCCTTCATGTTCAACAGCGAAATCCGCAACCGCATTCTTTTCCGCGAGAACCAAATTGCCACCGGCGATTTCCTGATGGCTGTAAAGAACAATTACTATTGGGTGGATGAAAAATCAGAAGTCGGCTTCATCGCCAATGGTGATATCATGGAAATACTTGCCATCAATAAGATACAAGAATTGTACGGATTTCATTTCGCTGACGTCACCGTCCGTTTGTGCGATTACCCACAATACCCCAACATCGATATCAAGATAATCCTAGAAAGTCTGGACTGCGAAGCGGCTGCCTTGTCCCAAGAAGACAACAATCGTTTGTACCAAGAAGTTTCTCTTGATTATCAAGAGATTGCAGATAAAAGATTGCGATATTTGAAAATCAAAAACGATCCGTTTTTAAATGCTGTTCAAGTTAAATTTTCCTATTCGCTAACATGTCATAAGACTCAGGGTGGCCAATGGAAAATCGTGATGATAGACCAGGGGTATCTTCCAGAAGATGGCGTAGATAGGGAATTTCTGCGGTGGCTTTACACAGCTGTCACCCGTGCCACAGAGAAAGTGTACCTCATCAATTTCAAGGATGAAATGTTTGAGAGCAGTGATCTGTGAGCTGTAAACTGGGAACCGTGAGATGTGAACTGGGAACATTAAATTGTTAATTATTGAATTATTCTGCCTGAAGGGCAGTATTTGAGTAACCGGGAACGAAGTCCTCGGACAAGAATGCTCTGGAGGAAACCTTTGCCTGAAAGGCAATACCATTAATAACCGGTCTCACCGACGAAGGAGGTGCTGCCGGCAAAAGAACGATTAAGCATTGCCAATAAAATAATCAAGTTTTACTGGTAACATTCTCTAAACGAACGTGGAAGCCAGACATTTTCGAGATCTTTGGCGCGTTCGAACAAAGGTGCGATTTCACTATCTTTGAAACCCGCTATGCCACAACCAATTCGAGTAACCAGGAAATTGAGTTCGGGATGGTCTTCGGCAAAGATAATGAATTCATCAACGTAGGGTTGTATGCGGGCCACCCCGCCGTGCATTGTTGGGATGCCATAACTTTGACCTTGCAAACCGACACCTTGCCCCCAAACCGCACCGAACTTTTTATACGCGACTCTTGCTGCGCCTCCCCCATGGACGCCCGCCAGATTGCTGCCAAATACAAAAATTTCATTGGACGCCAAACTTTCAATATGGTCTGACGTAATACGTTCCATCATAAACGAATTTATTTATTGACAATACATCATCCTTAGACTTATCTAAGGAGCATCAAATAATAAAGTTTTTCCAAAAAAACTCCGATTACATATGAGAGCATGAAAATTGAACTCCCACCATGGCCTGAGCGCCATATCTTGAGATAGCTCGTGACGATGCTTCTTCAACTTTTTCTTCACATTCTGAATTTGTCAAGCCTTCGAATGTATAAGTATCCAGGGATTTTCCATTAGAATCAGTTGCTGTGCAATAGCAATTTTTTTTACAAGAAGTAGCGCCAATCAAAAGGGCCGCAAAAGTCAAAAACAAAAAAAATTTCTTCATAATCTTGGGTATTATTTTATTTTGTTCTACGTTTTTCCATTCTTAATCTTTGAAGAGCAAAAATACTAAAAAATTTGTTTGCTTACTATTTTTGGCGGTATGATTTTTTTTAGAGGAAACCGGTTACTTGTGGTGGTGCCTTTCAGACAACAGATTACCACAATGCCTCGAACACCAAGAACTCCGTCCCCTGCTACTTAAATACTGCCCTTCAGGCAGAACAATTCAACAATTAAACAATTAACAATTTAATGTTCCCAGTTTCCAGTTCACAGTTCACAGATCACTGCTTCACAAGCAAATTTCATAACAAATCGAGATGCACAAAATTGATTAGCAAAGCAGTTCCAAAAACTCTTCCGCGGTGATTCCTGAAATATAATCATTGATGGAAATTGAATTCAAACGTTCACGAAGGATTTCTTCGCGATGCTGGGAGCCCATCAAAAGCTGTTCAAGACCAGCAATATCGGTTTTTGAAAAGAAATCTCCGAAAACATGGCATTCTGTGATTTGAGAATGTTCAATAACAAGGAAAACTTCAACCAAGCCAGCGGAAGTCTTCGCCATTTTGTGGAATGTATAACGCGGCGACTGTCCGAAATTCCATTCCCATTTCGAGTATTTATTGTCCGTCAGCTGCTGGATTTGCGCCAGGTCTTGTTCGCTAAAATGATAGTCACAAGCATCAGGATGGGTTGCTCGGACGTGTTCCATCACCCGATGGGCGAAATCCGTCACCGTCATGCTCTTGTCTGGCAAATGCTCGCTGATATTAGTCACGCGTTTACGAATGGATTTTACAGCCTTATCCTGAAATTTCAAGGGATTGACATTCAAAGCCTGAGTCATATCCGTCATCAAGGCATCGAAAAGCAAAGTGCCATGATGCAACATCCGTCCCTTATGAACACATTGAGCATTTCCTGAAAATTTCAGTCCATTGATAGCCAAATCATTACGACCTTCAAAACGAGCATCAACGCCCATATTTTGCAAAACCTCCAAAATTGGTTTCGTAAAGCTGCGGAAATCACCTTGGCTGTTGCTTTCAATGAAAGTAAAGTTCAGGTTCCCAAGATCGTGGAAGACCGCCCCCCCACCCGTTTGGCGACGCACCACCTTAATGCCTTTTTCCTTCACATAATCCAAATTGATTTCAGCCAAGGAGTTTTGGAATTTACCCACAATCACCGACGGTTCGTTACGCCACAGCATGAAAATATTTTCATCGAAATTATCCAGCAAATATTCTTCCGTAGCTAAATTGAAATACGGTTCAGTAAGGGGATTATCAATCAGGTACATTAAAATAAAATTTTAGAGATAAAGATTTGAGTCACCATAACTTAAGAAGCGGTATTCATGGTCTAAAGCATGCTTGTAAACCTCGTGCCAGTGTTCGCCGAGGAACGACGAAATGAGCAATAGCAATGTACTTTTCGGCTGGTGGAAATTCGTAATGATTGCTTTCGTCAATTTGCGTTCGTAATGCGGCGTTATCATCAGGGAAGTATCGGCGATACGACTATCACAAGCTTCCGCCTCCAATGCTTTTTTCAAACTCGAAAGGGATTGTTCAGCTGTAACTTTCTGCAATGCTTCATCTTCATAAATCTCCCATTGGGCGACGGACCACGGATTGGGGCGTTTGAGGAACAATTTCGCACCGATAATAAACATGGATTCAAGCGTTCGGGCGACCGTCGTTCCAACGGCTACAATCTTCTTATCGGGACTATTTAGAATACTATCTAATAATGATTTATAAATAACAATTTGTTCTTTATGCATATAATGTTCGCCTATACATTCGCAAGAAACGGGCTTAAAAGTACCCGCACCGACGTGCAAAGTTACGTAATCGGTAGCGATGCCTTTTTGATTAAGGGCGGCGATGACATCATTGGAAAAGTGCAAACCGGCAGTCGGAGCAGCCACAGAGCCATCATAGCGGGCATAAATCGTCTGATAGCGTTGTTCGTCCTCTTTTTCGGCAGCGCGTTTGATGTAGGGAGGCAAGGGCATTTTGCCGTACTGCTCCACCCAGTCTCCGAAAGTCACAGTATCGTCGTCCCATCGGAAAGTGACTTCAAAACTGTCGCCTTGCATTTCGCTTCTGGACGCGGTGACAGTCATTGACTTGTCGGGGAAATCGACCACGAAGGAAATGTCATCTTTCCACCGTTTCACGTTGCCAATCAAGCATTTCCATGCGGCACGGCGAGTCAGCAGAAATGCTTCGCCGACTACTGGTGTTGTCTGCGCTGGTTCCAAACAGAAAATTTCGATGGCGGCACCATTGGCGTTATGCACCAGCAAACGGGCATGAATCACTTTGGAGTCATTGAAAATCAGTCGATAAGAAGAATCCAAATAATCAGGAAGGTCCGAGAAGCAGGCATCAGTGATCCGACCGTCTTTATAGACCAGCAGTTTTGATTTATCACGCTGATTTACAGGATAATATGCAATCCTTTCTTTCGGAAGTTCATAATCAAAATCAGAGATGTGAATATTTTTTTCAGCAATCATGTCTATTTTCCTTTCGGTGGCCACACGTTACGCCAACCGTAGAAAAAGCCGAGGTGATAACGTGCGGAAAAATAGTAAAGCAGATGTTTGAGCTTACCCAACGGCATGTATAGAAACAACACGGCCGCAAACACATAATACATATTAATCATTATTGTACATGCGGGCATCAACAAATACAAGCACGTGGCAATCTGAAACAATGTCGTAAAGGCATTGGAGAGATAATCATCTGGATTTGTAAAATACTTCAAATTCTTGTTTACCAACCGTTTAACAAACAAACAAATGCCGCAAACCGCTGTTACTGCCAGCAAAGCGGGAATGAGATAATGAATACCAGCATCCTGGATCAGCCACTGGTTAAAGAATTTGAAAAACGAAAGGATAAATATCAAGAAACTTGAAAAGGTGCCGATATGAAACAACATGCCCAGCGCGTAGGATGGGAGATGTAAATAAGCGGATTCCTTATTTTGCGGCATCATGGCACGGACATTAGAATACGCGACACCTCTTGCCACGCTACCGCTTTTTTCAGAATAGTCATTGGGTTTTCCCAAATGAATAATTCGAAGAAAATGGGCCAGCAACAAAACGAAACAGATTGCCAAGGCAAGCAAGGCAACAATTTGCGTAATCATCATGATTTCAACAATTTAAATACTAAACGCAACCATCGGGTTTGGGAAGTCCAGCCACACGGCAAGCGCCACGAGCGGGCCCCAATGGAAATAATTCGTAAATATCTTTCAACTTGAGACCTGTTTCCTTACAAATGGTTCTGACCATGGGAGCGAGACCTTTTTCTTCAAAATTACTGCGGATGATGCGCACCACCTTCCAATGGTTCTCGGTCATCACTTCGATACCATCAATTTTAGCAATGGCGGATGCCAATTCATCATTCCACTGGGAAGGATCTACCATGAAGCCATCACCATCGAGTTCGATTTTCTGATTTCCAATTTCAATTTCTGCCATAAAAATCCATATTTAAATGAAAGTGCAAAGTTACAAATTTTTCATGAATTATTGACGAATAGGGATCCTTGGGCAATTATTTGATAATTAACAAATTAAAAAAACAAGAAATTAAGATAAAAAAAATAACAAGGATAATTTTCAGTCCTTGACTCACAACGCTCAGTTTAAAAAAAATTCCGTAATTTTGCGGCGTTATGATACAGTTAAACAAATTATCGGTAAACTTTACCGGCGACTACCTATTCAAAGACATTTCGTTTGTTGCGGGCGACCGCGACCGCATTGGTCTTGTTGGCAAAAATGGAGCCGGCAAGTCCACCCTACTCAAAATCATCCACAAAGAACTCGAGCCCGAATCGGGAACCATAGTCATCACAGCGGGACACAAAACCGGCTATCTTCCGCAGGAGATTCTGGGCAACTACGACAAAACCGTATGGGAAGAAACGATGGCCTGCTTTGTCGAGCCACGCCGTCTGGAGAAGAGAATCAAGGAAATCAACAATCTGCTCTCTGACAGAACTGATTATGAGTCGGCAGAATATATAAACCTCGCTCAACAATTATCTGACGCCACCGACCGTTTTCATCATTTAGGTGGAGCCACCATGGAAGGTGATGCCGAAAAAGTTCTCTTGGGCCTGGGATTCCAAAGCAGCGACTTTCAGCGCCCAATGGCGGAATTCAGCAACGGCTGGCAAATGCGCGTCAACCTGGCCAAAATCCTGCTTCAAAAGCCGGAAATCATCCTCCTCGACGAGCCCACCAACCACCTGGACATCGAATCCATCCAATGGCTTGAAGATTATCTGGCCAATTATCCCGGCTGTCTGATATTGGTTTCTCACGACCGCGCCTTCCTTGACCACGTCACCAACCGCACTGTCGAAATTACTTTCGGCAGTCTGCAGGATTACAAATGCAGCTATTCACAATATGTGGAGCAACGACTTGAGCGCATTGAATCCCAGCAAAACGCTTACGAAAACCAGCAAAAGGAAATTGCCCAGATCGAGCGTTTTATTGAAAGATTCAGGTACAAAGCCACCAAAGCGAAACAGGTACAGAGCCGTATCAAGTTACTCGACAAAATGGATATCATTGAGGTGGAGAGCATTGACCATTCGTCCATAGCCTTCAAATTTCCGCCGGCGCCACACTCGGGGCGTGTCACCGTGGAAACCGAAAAACTCAATCTCGGATACGATAATTTAAAAGTATTGCAAGATATTGATTTTCATTTGGAAAGGGGTGAAAAAGTAGCATTTGTCGGTCGTAACGGAGAAGGAAAATCCACAATGGTCAAAGCTATTGTTGGCGAATTGCCGCCACAAGGCGGGAAACTGCAGCTGGGCCACGAAGTCGTCATCGGCTATTACGCCCAAAACCAGGCCCAACTTCTCAACCCCAACAAAAGCGTTTTCGAAACCATCGACGACATCGCCGTGGGCGACATCAGGCCTAAGATCCGCACCATCCTCGGCAGTTTCCTATTCTCCACCGAAGACTGCGAAAAGAAAGTGCGCGTGCTCTCTGGCGGAGAAAAATCCAGACTAGCCCTGGCAAAACTGCTTCTATCCCCATTCAACCTGCTCATCCTCGACGAACCCACGAACCACCTTGACATGCAGTCTAAAGACGTCCTGAAAAACGCCTTGCTGCAATACGAGGGAAGTATGATTTTGGTATCGCACGACCGAGATTTCCTGCAAGGACTCAGCACTAAGGTTTTCGAATTCAAGAATCATCACATCAAAACCTACCTTGGTGATGTTTACGACTTCCTGGAAAAGAAAAAACTCGATTCGCTGCAGGAACTTGAACGCAAAAACCAAAATATCATATCCGCCAAAGGCGAGAGCGAAAACAAAATTTCCTGGGAAAAGAAAAAGGAACTCGAAGCTGCCAAACGCAAGCAAAAGAACAAATTGGCTAAAATCGAAGCTGAAATCGCTGATTTACAAAACCAATTGCAGGAAATTGAAGTCAAAATCTCCAACCCCGACGAATATCAAGCCGAAATCAATTCCGGAGAACTATACACACAATACAACGACATTAAAACCAAGATTGAAGAAAAGGAAATGGAATGGCTGGAATTGAGCGAATAATCTAACAATAAAATTTCACCTTACAAATATCACGTCAATGGACTCGACAAGACAACAAAAAATAGGAAAACTCATACAGAAAGAATTGGCAGACATCTTTTTGCAAGACGGCATCCCCGTTTATGACTGCATGATAACCGTCACGAAAACCAACGTCACCAGAGACTTGTCTCTGGCACGGAGCTACATCTCCATTTTCAATGCCGAAGACAATGAAAAGGTGCTAAAAGCGGTAAAAAGCAACATCAAGGACATTCGCTTCCGCCTGGGACAAAAAGTGAAGAACCAACTGCGCGTCATTCCGCAGTTGGACTTTTTCATCGACGACTCGTTAGATTACATCGAAAACATTGAAAATCTCCTGAAACAGTAACGTGAAAAACAACTCTTTCAAGACGGCAAGCTTCATCGGACTTAGGTATTTGTTTTCCAAGAAAAAGCATAATATCATCAATCTGATTTCCATCATTTCAATGGTGGGCATCATGGTCAGTTCCGCCGCCTTGATTATCGTTCTATCCGTTTTCAACGGGATGGAGAACTTCGTTCGGCAAAGCTTCAACTCTTTTAATTCAGATTTTCAAATAGTTAAAAAAGAAGGGAAAAGTTTTTCCGTTGACAGCATTCCATTGGACGAATTACGGCAGTTGGAGGGTGTGGAAGCAGTTTACGAAGTGGTCGGCGACTGGGCGCTCATCACCTACGAAAAACGGCAGCAGCTGGTTGCCATCAAAGGTGTTTCAGACCAGTACATTCAAAAACGTGGCATTGACACCTTACTCATCGACGGCGAGGCTATACTCAGTTATGACAGCGTGCCTGCTGTCATTTTAGGAGCCTCGGTAGCAGGAATGATTCAGCTTAATTTCAGAAGCCCCGCACCCGTGGAAATCTATTATCCCAAGCGCAATCTAAAGAACCTCTCCAACCCGGCCACGGCTTTCAACAAGGGCAGGCTCATCCCCTCCGGAGTCTTTGCCTCCTACACCGAATACGATGCTCAATACATTTTCATCCCCATTGCCTTCGCCCGCGAAATGATGGATTATGAAAACGAACTCACTTCGGTGGAAATTCAAGTCAAAGATGAAAAATACTATTCTGAATTAAGTGATAAATTTACAAAAATCATTGGAAATCAACACATTGTAAAAAACAAATATCAGCAAGAAGAATTATTGTACAAGACAATGAAATCCGAAAAACTGATAGTATTTGTCATTTTAGCATTCATATTGATTGTCGCAAGTTTCAACATCATTGGCACCTTGGCAATGCTGATCATTGAAAAGAAGGAAGACTTGCGCGTGCTGACGGCATTAGGAGCAAACAAGTCTCTGATTCGACGGATATTCCTCGTACAAGGCTCGTTTGTGTCATTGTTTGGCGGCATGGTCGGTTTATTACTTGGCGCGCTCATCTGTTTCTTACAGCAGAGTTTCCACTTTGTCAAACTCGGTGATGGCAGCGCCAACTATCTGATGAACTACTATCCTGTTGAGATGCATGCCTCTGACTTTATCATTGTCTTTATTACAATATTAATAATCAGCATTTTAACATCATACATTCCTATTCGTCAGATTAAAAAGTTAGTCTTAGGGAACAAATAAATACGATTATGAAGCGAATTTTGATTTTCCTGCTTTCATTCGCATTCATGCTGACGGCACAAGCTCAGGTTGGCATAGGACAATTCCGCGACCATTTGGCAAACAACCGTTTCTATTCGGTAGCAGTTTCTAACGATTACATTTACGTGGCAGCACAGCACAGCATTTCCTATCTATCTAAAAGCCAAGCTGATGCATGGGACTTTTCATTTTCAAAATGGTCTAAGACCAATGGACTTTCGGATGTTGAGATTGCCAAAATCGCCTGCGGCGGAAAGAAGAACAGCCTGGTAATAGCCTACATGAACGGCAATATAGACATCATCAACGGTGACGAATTGTACAATGTCCCTGATGTGAAAAACAAACAAATCAATGGTTCTAAGCAGGTGCGGCAAATTCGTTTTTCAGGAAACAACTGTTACCTCATCTACTCTTTCGGTACAGTGATTTTAGATTTGAATACTTTTCTGGTTAAAGACACCTGGTATTCAGGACATGATGCTGAATTGTCATTTTACGACTTTGCCGAAACCGATGGAAAATACTATATGGCCACAAGTCAAGGCGTTTTCAGCATAGAGAACAACAACCATTCCGTTGCCGATTTTTCCGTTTGGAATAAAGAAAACGAACTTGCCCATCAAGAATTCAACATTTTGTCCGTATTTCAAGGCAAAGTCTATGCCAACCGACATTCATTTCGAGAAAGCACCGGTAGTCAAGAACGGATTTTAGACTCGGTTTTTGTCTTGGAGAATGGACATTGGCATTATCAAGCATTTGAAATTGAAGAATTGAAAACGATGGAAGCGACGGAAAGTGAATTGCTGTTGACCAATTGGCAGAATTTTGTCGCGTATGATGGACAAAATTCCGATTCATGGGGCATATACGAAGGTGGCAGGTTGCCGAATTTGGTTGCGGGAGCCATAGACCGAGATTTTGTTTGGCTCTGTGACAGGGATAACGGCTTATGGATGTGTCATCGGCCAACGGGCAGCATCAAACTCATTGAAGAGGACGGTCCCTTTTCGAATCAGGTTTTCAATTTGAGTTGTGAACATGGTGTGCTGGCTGCAGTCCCTGGCGGTTACAACATTTACGCCCCTGCCTATCTCGATCCGGCCTGCAGTTTCTTTTCTGGCAACAAATGGAGTTACACCACAGATTTTCAATACATTCCATTTTCCCACGACATGATTAACGTTGCCGTTTGCCCCATCGACCCCACCATCAGCTATGTCGCATCATGGGGATGCGGCCTATACAAGTGCGTCGACGGCAAAGTGGTGGCCCATTACGATGAAAACAACAGCACGCTGAAAGTATGCAACAACGGAATGATTTTCGTTTCGGGACTAAGCTTTGACGCCTATGGAAATCTGTGGGTTACCAACACCAACTCGCCGACCACAATTAACGTATTGAAAACCGATGGCACATGGAAAGCCATGACAAAGTTAGCATCGCAAGGTGACGAAGACGTTGCCCAGTACATTTACGTTGACTCCAGAGGTTTCAAATGGATTACATTTCCAAGAAATGCCAGCTCTTCACATTCGCTATGCGTTTTTTACGACAACAACACGATAGACAACCCCAACGATGATGTTCTAAGGGCTGTCAATATGAATGTCAATGCGCACGTGGAAACATCTTCCGTAAAATGCATTACCGAAGATAAAGATGGCGAAATGTGGATTGGCACCAACAAAGGCATCAAGGTGATTTACAACCCGGCGAAAGTCTTTGACGGCACGGCCCTGCCTCAGAACATCCTTTTGGAGCAAGGAGGATACACATCGGTATTGCTTGAATTTGAAGAAATCACGAGCATCGCGGTGGATGGAGCAAACCGCAAATGGATAAGCACCGCCAAGGCCGGTGCCTTTTTGATGAACGAAAGCGGCACCGAAGAAATACTGCATCTCACCGCCGAAAACTCATCCCTACTGTCGAATGTCGTTTATGACATTGCCATCGACGGCATTACGGGCGAAGTGTTTTTCGCCACCGACAAAGGCTTGTGCTCCTACCGGGGCACTGCCTCCGAAGGTAGGGAAGACTATTCCGAGGTAAGCGTATTCCCCAATCCGGTTCATTCCGGTTATAGTGGTCCCATTGCCGTCAATGGACTGATGGAGAATTCGTTTTGCAAAGTCGTAGATGCTGCGGGGAACCTTATCTGGCAAGGCTATGCCAAGGGTGGCCAATTGATTTGGGACGGCAAGGATTTCAAGGGTCGACGCCCCGCCACAGGCGTATTCTTCGTTTTTGCTTCTGACAAGACAGGCAAGCAAAAAAAAGTAGCCAAACTTCTGTTTATCAACTAATTGAAATATGTTCGTTTCATCAAAAGCATTTGTGCTGAAGAAAACGCAATTCGATGAGAAAGGCGTGGTGCTGAAATTGTTTACCGAAAAATACGGCACACAGTCTTTCGTGATGAGAAACGCCTTTTCCGCCGCCAACCGAAGACTTTTGCCACTCTTCTCCCCTCTTTCTCTGGTCGAGATACAATTTGATGACCGCAAACTCAACCAGATGATGTACATCAAGGAGGTAATCTGCTATTTTCACTATCGAAACATTCCTTACGACATTGCCAAAAGCAGCCTGCTGTTTTTCTATTGCGAGTTACTGTATCGTTTGCTATACGAAAGCGCCGCCGACCAAAAGCTGTACGATTTTGTCGAGCGGGAACTGATGGCTTTGGATGATGCGGAACAAGTCCGTCCTGACAGTCATCTAAGATTTATGATGCAGTTATCCAGAATATTAGGCTTTGCTCCCATTGACAATTACAACGAAAAGGAATGTTATTTTTCCATTCAACATTCTTCATTCATCAATTATCGGATTGACGAAGAAGACACCTTGCCAGCAGAAACAAGTTTGATTCTGCATCGGCTAATGAATGGCGACTTAGAAAAGCCAGCGCCCAAATCAACTCGTAATCAACTGTTAAATAGCCTTATACGATTTTTTATGCTGCATAATGAGCAGATTAGAAAAATGGAATCCGTTAAAGTATTGGCTGAAATATCGGAAGGGCTGTCTGGCCTTTAAGTTTTTTTATGATTTTGTAAATTCCTCATATCAAATCACATATAAGAAAAGTACTTTTCATCGCTAAAAATGCATACGTCCATTGCTGTATGTCAATATTTTTTTGTATTTTTGCTACCCATTTTTTAGAATGAATTATTCAACTTTTATTATTAACCAAATTTTATTATCTATGAAAAAACTTTTGACATTAGTAGCCATGTTGCTGGCACTGACATTTGTCGGCAAGGCTCAAAATTTGTTGGAAGCAGGCTTCGAAAATGGTTATCCTGAAGGTTGGTCTTATGTGAACAACTCTACCAGCGAAGAACCCGAAGACTGGACTATTTACATTGGACCTTCGCACAGTGGTGCCCATGCCATGTATTCCTTGTCTGCTGAAATCGAACCAGACAACTGGTTGATTACGCCAGCTATCACACTGCCTCAGACTGGCACATACCAGTTGTCATTCTGGGTACGCGCTTACGCAGCTGGATATTCCGCAGAACATTATGGAATTTACGTAAGCACCAGCGATGATCCAACAGACGTTGAAGCATATCAATTGCTTCCCGGCACAAGCGAAGTGACACTTGACACTACCTTATGGAGAAATGAAGTTCATTCTTTGAACGCCTATCTTGGCCAAACCATCTACCTCGCAATCAGACACTTTGATTGCACAGACCAAGCTTACCTCATTGTTGACGATTTCACCGTTGGCACACCTGTGACCACTCCTTTCTTAGGCGGTACAACATCTTTAATTTATGCTCCCACACCCGTTGACACTGCCAATGCCACCGTTCAGCGTTTTTATGCTTCTGGTATGAACCTGACTGGCAACGTTACCATTAGCACGCAAGCCAACTCACAATACAAAATCTCCCGCAACGACTCTGCAGACTTCACCTCTACCATCACCCTGACCACTACCAACGGTGTATTGGCTGCTACTCCTATTTATGTTCAATTTACTCCAACCACCACTGGTCCTATCGAAGAAGAAATCACCATTGCTTCCGCAGGTGCTGATTCTAAAATCGTTAGCGTTAAAGGTTATGGTATCGAATGCGGCACACATCAGACAATTGATTGGTTTGAAAATTTCGCAAGTGAAGCATTCCCACCGGCTTGCTGGTCACAGATTATCAACGACCACCATCACTACTACGACGAAACTGGTCAAGACCGTGGTGAAAAGTACACTTGGTATGGTTCCAGCCAATCCGCTGCAGTCATCGGTGATGACGACGCAAACCAAGACGAACATTTGATTTCTCCCACTTTCAACTTCACCGATGTTGAAGACGCACTTGAATTGCATTTCGGAGTAAGAACTAACCCAACCATTCCTGCTTTGATTGAAGGTAAGGTTAGATTCTTTGTAAACATCAGCACTGACGGCGGTACCAACTGGAACACCATTTGGAACTTCGCCAGCATCCGCGAAGAAATGGCTTCTACTTGGCAAGGTTGGGATGATCCAGCTTATCCTGTAGCCATCAATATGGATCCATACATTGGCATGGACAATATCGTATTTGATTTCATTTACCAGGCCGACACTTTGGCTGCTGACCAAATTATCATTTCCGATGTAAAATTCAGCAACTTTGCAGATCCTCGTTTCGCAGTTTTAGCTGATGACACAATGAACTTGTTCTCATACCTCGGAGACCCTGTTGCGAACGAAATCACTGTCGTTGGCCACAACTTGACTCAGAATATCACTGTTACAACCACAGCTCCTTTCGAAGTATCCACTAACGAAGTTAATGGATATTCAAGTTCTGTTTCAATGCCCGCCATCGGTGGTCAGCTCTATGTTCGTTACAACCCAACGACTGCCACTTCCGCAACTGGTTCTGTTGTTATCACTGGTACTTATTCAAACGCCACCAGCGAATATAATGACACAACTTTCGTTAAGACCATCGTTCTCAACGGTGATGCTTACGACTGCTCAACCATTGAGATTCCTTTCGTTCAAGGATTTGAATCACCGAAAGATTCTGTTTTAGCTCCCAATACTACTGAATACTGCTGGAGCACCATCAAGGTCAACAATCGCGACCGTCAGAACGACATGATCAACTCTGAAGATTATGCATACGATGGATATCAAGCATTCCGCTTCTCTTCAAGCAAATACAATGCTCAGGGCATCTATGATGAATATCTGATTTCTCCTGAATTGAATGCCACCGAAGCCATGATGGTTATGTTCAACTATGCTAATGCTACCGCACTGAAAGACGAAACTTTCTGCGTTGGTTATTCAACCACAGGCAACGACATCTCCGATTTCGTTTGGGAAAATGACATCGTCAACGCTGGCAACACGGATTGGCAGCTCTATCGCAACACCAACGTTCCAGCAAACGTTAAATATGTTGCCGTCCACTACAAATCATCTTTCAAGGCATACTTATATATTGATAATTTCATTGTTAGATATGTTCCTACCTGCTTGTTCCCTGTAGAATTGAAAGCTACGGCCACAACTCAGAACACTGCTGACGTAGAATGGACAGCCGGCGGTAACGAAACCAGCTGGGAAATCGCTTACGGCGTTGCTCCTTTGGACTTTAACGCCGCTACAACTCAAATCGTTAGTGCTACCGACACCACTTTGTCAGGTTTGACAGCCAACACTCATTACCAGATGCAAGTTCGCGCTATCTGCTCTGAAAGCGATAGCAGCGAATGGTCTGAAGTTCTTGATTTCTGGACCACAACCGTTCCCGCAACTCTACCTTACACTCAGACTTTTGAAGACAATGACGCTGACCGTGCCAACTGGGTATTGGTTAACGGAAACCAAGCCAACAAATTCGCTTATTTGACCATTCCAGCATCTACTTCTGGCAAAGGTTTGGCCGTTACTAAAAATGGCATTGAAAACCTTTATCTGACTCAGATTAACGACTCTACCATCACTTCTTCATACAGCACAGTATGGGCTTATCGTGACATCGAATTCCCTGAAACTACAGAATACGGTTTCCAACTTACTTTGAATTGGAAATGCTTCGGTGAAGTTGATTATGACTTTGGCGAATTATTCATCGGTAATGCCACAGAAGTTACCAACTTCGACAGAAATGAAAATCATCCTCACTTCATTGATGTTAACGAAACTCATTATACACCTGCCGGTTTGACCAAGTTAGGTCGTTTCGTTGGCCAGTCCACCATGCAAAGCGCCGCATACGTTATTCCAGCTGAAGACGTTGCCGGTTCCGTAAAACGTATCTATTTCTTATGGACCAACGACTCTTTGAGCGGTGCTGAAACTCCTCTTGCCATTGACAACATCAACATTAAAATTCCTGTGTTCGCAACTATCGTAGGTGTTGTTAGAAGAGCTTCCAACCAAGAACCCATTGCTAATGCCAAGGTTGTCATTGCATCAGACAATGGTTTCTCTTACACCACTTATTCTGACGCCCAAGGTGCTTACACTTTCGAAAACATTGTTGCCGCAAGCTATAACTACACAGCTACTGCCAATGGTTATCAAGAAGCTACCGGCAGCTTCGCACCTCAACAGGCCGGCACCATGACTGTCAACATCGACATGAACGCAGAACCTTGTGCTATCATTCCTGCTAACCCAGCATACGAAATCGAAGACGACAATATGATTATCACTTGGGAAGGCGTTGAAGGTGGTACTATGACACAATGCAATGGTAATTTAGCTTCATACATCGGCACAGGTGAATCTGGTAACTTTGGTTGCTACCACTTGTTCAAACCCTCTGACCTCGTTGGTTTCAATGGCGGTACTATCGACAAAGTTTCCATCTATGTCAACACTGAACCAGCTTACGCTAATTACGTAATCCGTATTTGGGTTGGTGGCAACAGCGACATTCAAGATGAAGATAACTTCGGTCCCGCTTCTTCTGTCCCCACTTATGAACAAGTAATTAATCCAGAAGAAGTTGTAATGAATGCTTGGACAGAAATCACTTTGGATCAGCCATTCCTCATCAACGGCAACCAGCTGTTATGGGTTGGTTACAATGCAGATTGGGTTGCACCAGATGATGAATTCCCATGCGGCGTAACTGGCGACCACACCAATGGTATTGGTAATGTTATGCACTTCGAAAGCTCAGACGAATGGACATCATTGTCTAACTTACAAGCCTCATTGCGCTACAACTGGGCTATCAAAGCCAACGTTGTTCCTCCTGTTGTAACCTATGCGGTTTATGAAGATGGTGAACTTATCGAAGACGGTATTACTGATCCTGAATATGTTGTATCACCTTACGATTTAAGCGCTTGCTACACTATTGCAACCACTTGCGAAAACGGTGAAATTTCAGATCAAACTGGCTGCGTAACTCCTGTAAGCATTGAAAATGTAGAAAGCGAAGTTGCTTCATTCGAAGTTTATCCTAACCCTGCTACCGAAGTTGTTACCGTTTCTTCTTCTTTGAATGCAAAAGAAGTTCAGGTTCTCAACTACCTTGGCCAGGTTATTTACACTCAGACTGTAAGCAGCAACGTATTCACATTGAACGTGGCTAATTATGCTGATGGCGTTTACTTCATCCGCCTCGTTGGTGATGACACTATCGCTACTCAGAAACTTGTTAAGAAATAATCTTCTTGATAAGAAATCATAAAAAAGAGCGGCATTTGCCGCTCTTTTTTTATTTATGAACAATCAAACGTTGTCCCTCCCTAATTAGATCGGATCGCAACTTATTCCACTTCTTCAGGTTGGCCACAGTGGTGTGGTACTTACGCGAAATACTGGACAGTGTTTCGCCTTTTTTTACTTTATGATATTTTATCGTGGATGATGGCTGAGCCGGCTTCGATAACACTTGGGCTGTCTTTTCAACTTTCTCCAACTCCTGCTGAACGAATTCCGATGACAATTCAAGCGTATCTATAAAAATGGTATCATTGGGCAACACGAGACTTTTGCCAGCCGCATCGCAATCCAAAATACGTCGAGCGCCCTTATAACGGTTTACATAGCCAGGAGCCGCCGAATGGTCAACCCGAATGCCCGTGTTGAAATTCTCGGCATGAATGAAACGAAAATTATGATCAGCATCAATATCGCTTTCCACTACGATACCCACATGGCCTACAGAATGATTGTTTCGTGAGAAAAACACCAAATCCCCCACCCTAATATCTTCGCGTTCAATTTTCTTTCCAAGCAAAATCTGTTCACTGGAACTGCGTGGAAGCGTTATTCCAAATTTTCCATAACAATGATAGACGAAACCGGAACAATCAAAAAAATCTGGACCAGCCGCTCCGTATTTATACCTCGCAATCGGGATTTTCTGATAGGCATAGTTGACAATGGAATCTATCGTCGGACAGTGACTTTTAACAGCATATTCTTCAACATAGGCTTTATTTTCAGAAGTACCTACAGGATTGTCTTGGGCAAGCAGGGGCATCGTTGCCATAACGGTAGAAAGCGTGATGAGCATCTTTTTCATAGTAAAACCGATTAGGCGGCAAAGGTACATAAATTTTGAAAAAAAATGCCATTTCATCTTCCAATTAATGAAGGAAATCAAGAATATAATCTGAGAATTATATCCATTATCACAAATAACACTCTCATTATTAGAAAGATAAGAAAAAAATATAAAATTCTGCTTTCCCTTTAAAAAAATATTGTATTTTTGCAATGCAATATTGCGGGGTAGAGCAGTGGTAGCTCGTCGGGCTCATAACCCGGAGGTCGCAGGTTCGAGTCCTGCCCCCGCT
>JAKSMI010000006.1 GCA_024400635.1 Bacteroidales bacterium
AAATACCATTGTGGTATTTATATTTATTTCCGTCATCTCCAACAATCCATATCTCTTCCCCATTCGGGTCAACCAACTTGATTGGGTTATTTGCACAGTAAACGTATGGGCTTAAAGAGGGGTATTTTGAGGCCTGCGGGTCCACGCTCAGCCAAATGCTTAAATCTGAGCTGTAATATCTTGAACCAAAGTAGCTTAAACCTGTTTCAACGTCGCGTTCTTTCGCCGAGAAGGTGAAAGAGGGCTGTGACCAGTGAACTGTGAGCTGTGAACCGCATTGTTTGGGTGGGGAAAATGTGGGTTTTTGTGTTGGCATTTTGGGGGTGTTCGGAGTTTGGTTGGTTGATGGGGCAAAGATAGGGAAAAATTTGGTTTTTTGAGGAAATATAAATTTTATTCGGTTTAATTTGGGGCCAATATAATCTAATCTAAACTAATAGGTATTTCATTGTACAATATATCATTATAAAAGTTTTTCAAAATCTCATTTTCGGAAGGTCGAAAATAGTAAGATATCATCTGTCGCCCCAAATCGTCTTCTATAAAATCTCGATATTCCAAATAAAAGCGACCATTTCTTTTAACTTGAAACAAATCCTTTAATGGTATTTGTCTGATTTTTATTTCTTTATAAAACAACAATACTGTGTCTTTTGAAAGGTGGATCTTGTCAAAAAGTAGAGCGTAGTCTTTCGTATTTTCACCTCTAAACGGAAATATTGATGTACTATGTAAATCATGTTGATATTCGTATTTGATGTGGTATGAGCATAGTATACCCTTAGATTCATTCCAGATTTCATTATTGTTGTATGTAATGTTGCATTCGAATGCAATCGTGTCTTTTTTTACATATTTGATGTATGGGGTACCATATGGCATAACATACGTTGAGTATAAATTATCATGTCCAGACTTAATAAATAGTTCGTTATTTTCACCATACGTGTCATACCAAAAAAAAACGGCAATAGAAGTGTCATTAATAGGATATATTTGGTAAGGGAGTGCGTCTTTAGGAAAAACGGTGTTCTCATTGTTGCAACATTTTGAACACAATATTGCAACAAATACGATTATAACGAATTTTAGATTTAATCTTTCCATATTGTCGAATAACGCAACTCGAATTTGTTAATTGTATTAATGCCTTCATACCCTAATCTTTGAAAAAAATTAGAGATACCATCTTCACCATAAGTTTTTTGACCAAGATATAGACCTTCTCCAAATGTATTAAGTGCCTTCTGATAGAACGTACCATAATGAAAGAAGAATTCTTTTTTTTGGTTTCCGGCTAATTGAAATGCGCCATAAGAGGCAAGGGTTCTTGTCTTTGATAATCCGACAAGGCGGCCAAATGCGCCAGCCGCATAGTTCCCAAGATCACGCGGTGAAACATAAACCCCTTCACTAATCATTGATCCAGCATTCATATGAGATTTGACGTCATAAAGGTCTCCGTTGCCAGCATTCATTGCATAAAAAAGCAATGAACCAAGAGGATTAGAGACGGCATTAGCAAAATTGGATTCGAATGAATTCAACCACAGTTCAGCTTCGTTTGAATTAATATTTATTCTATCTCCTTGTTTAAATGATTGTTCACAAAAGGTGAAACCTATAAGGTTGTCATAATTATTTGAAAAATTTTTACCATTATAAAAATCTGTTATTTCAGCTGAATTATGTTTGTAAATACCCGTGTTTGCGTCATTGTAAACAGCTAAAACATTTCCGTCTTTATCTATATGTGTGGAAATTTCTTCCCCATTCGGGTCCACCAACTTCACAGGGTTATTGGCGCAATAAACGTATGGGCTTAACGAGGGGTATTTCGCTGCTTGCGGGTCCACGCTTAGCCAAATGCTTAAATCTGAGCTGTAATATCTTGAACCAAAGTAGCTTAAACCAGTTTCGGCATCCTTCTCTTTGGCGGAAAAGGTGAAACGGGCATTCCAACCAGTACTCCGCTGGTCAACAAAATTCTCGCCCCATGGGAGATAGTGCAAATGCTGCACGGCCTTACCGTCAGAGAAGGTTATCCAGGAGGAACTGCCCAAGTGGTCGGGATGGTACCAATAGCATTCCTTTTCATCTTTTCTTATTTTCTTCCATTCGTAAAGGAATTTCAGCGGAGATTCCTGTACTTCGGCTTGCGTTTCAAGACACTCCAATACTTGGTTGAAATGCCAAATTGAACGTTGGCGGTGTCTGGCAAACATTTCTTGGTTGTCGTTTTTTTCAATTTCTTGCAGTCCCCCACCTCCAATTTTGCTTACAATGCGCTCGTTCTCGGCATAATAGTGCTTGGTGTAGCCCTTTCGGTTGGTTACCACGTATGGGGAAGCATAAAGGGTTGGTCTATCCATATAGTGGTAGTATTGCCAGTTACCGTTTATGTTCTGGGCGGCCAACTTTCCAGTCAGCTTATATACCCTGTCGCCATTGGCATCGTAAAGATAATAGGAAAGAAACTTGTCATCCTTAACTCCCTGTAACCGATTCTGATCATCCCAACAGAAGGAACGGTTCAAGGGCTCTTCGTCTCGGTGATGAAAGACGAGGTTGCCTTTTACGTCCCAATTGAAATTCTGAATTGTACCATTGGTTATATGGGTAAGGGTATTAGGCTGGATAGGATTGTCATAGTGGTAGTCATTATGATAATGGACAGTGGACTGGTTACTGGAAAAGGGTGTTTGCGTGTAGGTGTCCGCATCGAGATATTTTTCCACAATGCGCCCGTTTGGCATATATCGCATTTCCAGATTGTAACCTACGGGATTGTTTCCGTACCAATTGCCTTTGGCTTGTTCAAGTCTATATAAGTCATCATACGTGTATATGTTTTGGTATTTTCCTCCCAAGCCGTTGGAAAGCATTCCGGCGGTGTTGCCGATAGAGACGATATTGCTCACGGCATCGTAGGAATAGTCAATGCTCTGCATCGGCTCTCCCGCAGATGTTTGAGAATACAACCATACAAGTCTTCGCAGAATATCGTACTTATAGGATGTTCTTGTTCCGTTTCCGTAATAAACTTCATCCTTCTGTTCAAACTCATTGTATAGGATGCTGTCAAGGTACTTGTACGACGAGCCGTTTTGGAGTCCCGTAATGCTGTTGAGCTTGCCTCCGCGGTCGTAACCATAGCTCACCTTTTCCCCATCGGGATAAATCATATATTGTATGCGGTTCCAGCTGTCGTATCCAAAATTCATGACGAAAGTATATGGCCAGTTTTCAAATGGCAGTGCAAAAGTACGAATATTTTGCGTAACCTCACCCAATTTGCCGTAAGAAAACGTTTGCCATCCGGAAGCGTCTTCCTGCAAGACCACCTTGCCCACCGCATTGGTATTGGTATCGGCAGCCGTGCCATACTCGTAGTGTACGTTGTTGCCTGGGTAATGGGAGCAAAAAATGTCTGTCAGTTGGTTATAGTTATATTGGTAGTCAAGAATTTCACCCATCTCATTTGTATGTTTTGTCAGATTCCCGGCAGGATCGTATTCATAGCGGTCCCTTCCCGCATCCGGGTGTATGCGAAGAGTCATTCGTCCGAGGGTGTCATACTCATAACGGGTCTCAAACCCGTCAGGGTCGGTGTTTTTTTTCAGTTGTCCCAGGCAGTCATACTCAAAAAGGGTCGTCGTGTTATGGGGCGCAACCTGTTTGACCTGCTGTCCGAGAGTACCCTTCAGTACCTGCACGCTGTTGTTCATTGCATCCGTGGTAATGGTGGAGAAGTATGTTTTTCCTCCGAAGTTGTCAAAACCATAATTCGTCGCGGTTACCTCGTGGGTGGGCAATTCAACACGGGTCTGGCGGTCGAGGATGTCGTACTGCGTCAATGTCTTCGTGGAAGAATCATAAAACGCATTATAGCTTGATCTTAAGGCCGTATCCTCGGTAAAGGGATGGTACTGTTCCACCGTCCTTCCAAAGCAGTCATAAACGACCTTTCCCGACACAATGCTCCTTTCCAGACCGTTAATCGCCGCGTCCTTCTTGGACTGCAACAGGCGTCCCCAGCCGTCAGTCATTATCGTGGTGGCAATGTCGTCGGTGGGATGTTGAGGGTCATAATGGTGAGTTATGGCGTAACTTTGGGACGTATTTGTTCCAAAAATATTGACTTTGCTGTAATTTTTTGGGAAATATTGCATTTTTATGGTATAGGGGACGTTGTTGTCCTGCTCGTATGGAGCCGTTATCGTGGAAGTTCTTCCAAGAAAATCATAAACATACAAAATTTCGTTGCCGTTTACGTCAATGGTCTTGGTGGGCTTGCCAAACCTGAAATCGTAGCTTGCCGAGGAATGGAAGCCGAGTGACAGGTTGTCAACCCTGACGGGATAGGTATGGACAATGGTGTCGTACCGATATTCATACTCCAGTCTCTGTCCGTTTTGGTTTTCTGGCAGTAGCACATAGGCCAGGTTTCCATATTGGTCATATTTAAATCTATATTCCGTGTTGTGTGTGTTGTTATTGTGTGCAAGCAGGTCTAATTTTCCTGTTGAAGTGTATGTTGCCGTACGCTTACGCAACAAGTTTCCGGTCTGATCGGTCACCTCTATATGTATGGGTAGTGCGACAAGGTTGTGCGGCATACCCTGTGCATAATTTATTTCGGCCTTGAAATACTCGTCGTGACGGGTAGTGTCGCCAAAATGGGTGTATTGCGTGATGTTGCGTTTGTTGTCGTAAATGTATCCAACTCTTGATGTTATCCGTGGGGTGTTTTGTCCCTCGTAGTAATTGGTCAGTGTTGCCTCGTTGGCCACGTACACGTCTGCTCTGGCGCAGCTGTCGTCAGAAACAGAAGTTCCTGCAAAATCAAGCAGTGTGGCATCATACAAATGTTCAACGTAGGGTTTCCCCGCGGCGTCATACACACAGTCGCGCGTCTTTCTCCCACGTTTGTTGAAGATGCGGTTCTCGTACTCTTCCACCGTGTAGCGGTACAGGGTGTCGCCGCCATCGGTGTCGTATTGCTCGGCCGTAACCTTTCCGTAGCCGTAGTCCATTCGCTCATAGCGGTCATAATGAGGGTTTTCGTATGAGAATTTAGTATGGGTATATTTCCCGGGAAGTGGAGAATTGGTGTCCGCGGTTACCACACTGGAAAGTGTCCAAGAGCGTTGTGGTTTTTCGAAGCAGGCCTGCGGCATGTCGTAATCCAATTCTATGGTGCTGCCCGTGAAATTGGTCACTTTTTTCAGCAGGTTGGTCTTACCCGCCGTGCTGTAGCGTATGGTCATGGCATCTTCCGAAGAGGATGTCACGTAATCAACATAACCGTCGCCGTTGATGTCGGTGAGCTGTGCGACATCCGTGGTAAACGACATGTTTTTGGGAGAGACTTGCACTCCGAAATTAAGTTTGGCTATTGCGCACACGGTAAATCCCGCAGTGACACCTATGTTTGTGCTTTCATTATACGAATAGCTCTTACTGATTTCCATAGAGTCGATGTAATCCGAATTTGACCATTTCCCATTACCGATATTATACATGACACAGAGCTTGTCCTCGTCATAAAAATTCACTTTGTCGGGCAGACCGTCACCGTTAAAGTCCAACAACTGTTTGGTGGTCTCGTTGGTGGTGAAGGTTTCGCCACGACCGCCTCCGATACTGCATTGTGCTACACTATAGTTCTTGAGTACAGTTTCCCCGACCCCATTTGTAATAGTAGCAATTTCGTCTTGGCTAATGCCAAATTGTGCCCCTGAGGAGCTTCCTTGGGCAATACTATTTCCATCCCTAATATATTCAATGTCCCAATAATTGTCGTTAACAAATCCGTAGCCTATATTAAGGCACACGGTCTGCTGAGAACTGACGAAATCGGGCAGTCCATCTCCATTGATGTCGAAGAACATATAGTCCGTTTCGTCGTCACTTTCAACAGTACTGCTACTGTTTGTTCCCCCCGAGGAGACCGACATCTTGTTCATTTTTCCATTATTGCCTGGTTCTCTTGAAGAAACGGGATAGCAGCGACCGTATGTATCCCCGCTGGATTTAACTTCGGACGCACTCAAATGGTTGTCCGCAATCATATTTAATTGGGAAAGTTCCCCAATGCCACCCCACGGCATGGAATATTGCACGCCGCCTGTTCCAATCGGATCAGGGTAGCGGTCACCGTTCATATCCATATAGTCACTTTGAATGCCGTTCGTGCTTTTAGATCCTGATCTTCCCACGTTGGCGACAATCATACCAACACTGAATGAACCATCCACACAAGTATTGAAACTCCTTTTCCTGATGCTCTGCACGGGAGCTCCTTCTACAGATATTGGAACGGGATGGTCATAAATGTCAATGGATTCAAGGTCTATGTCGGAACCTTCATACGAAATGTCTCCCGGGACTGAGTCCAGTGCTGGAAGAAGCAGTGACGGGCTCGTATTGTCCATAATTGTTGCTGAAACTGCGGTGTTGAATCCATGCCCTCGATAAGCCCCGTATTGTCCGTAGGCAGTCATTTCCGTCCAACGACTTCGTGTTGACAACGGGTTATACACGTTGTCAATGGCAGTTGTCATTGAGGACTGTAGATTGTTGGTGTCAATTTCATCTTTGATATAAAATACATTGGTATCAATATCATTCGCGTTCTCTGCAAGATAAATGCTTGGCAATGTGAGCTTGGAAACGTCTATACAGGCACTTCTGACATCTAACGAGTCGTGGTTGTTGTAGGCGAACTGTCCCCAGCCACGATACAGTTCCCCGAAAAGCTTGTGATAATGCTTCCTCAAATCGGATTCCGTGCCATGGTTTATGTCCATTTTAACTTGTGGATAATATGCCAGACTGTCCATTTCAAACTTGTCACCCACCTGGTTCATTGGGTAAAACTTCAATATGGGCTTAAAATTTATGTTTGACCAAACAGGATTGGCGTTCACATTTTGTTTTACAATATTAATTTCGATCTTGTCAAGTGTGTCAACGGCAAATTCCACAGTGATGGTTGTATCTGTATAATGCATATTCGTATCAATGAAGAACACCAACTTTGGTGTATTTTCTTTCAGGATTTGTATTTTTGCCTTATTTTTGATATTGGATGCCGTCAGCAAACCTCTGATCTTCACCGTTCCACTTTTTGGAGCTTGGAATAGGTTCTTGCCCGTCAAGACAAATTCATCCGCTGATGAATACTTGATACTGGAGAGATTGTATATGTCATTTCTGACACGTTGCTGATTCACAATATATTCTATTTTCTGTGTCCAATTTACTTTATCAAAAGACCGGTTGTTTTGTGACTGGAGTCTGAAAAACAGAATATCGTTTGCATGTACCTGAATGTAACTCATCGTGTCCAGTTTTGTTTCATAATAGCTCTTTCCGATTGTGTCGGCAAAACATAGAGTAGTGGAGCCTTGCAAAACGCCATTGTAGAGATTGCAACCACCGCAATGCTCCACCGAATACCTTATTCCGTCCACAAACCTGCTTTGCTGGCGGCTTTCCGTCGTATCCTCAATGAGTTGAATTTGCGAATAGACATTGATGAACCCGTTACGGGGAACAACCCAAACCCTCACGGCATCCATGTCGGGATTTACGGTTTCCGGAAAACAATTTGATGGTTCATGACAATATTGACGAAGAATAACCGAATCGATAATAACGGTATCTATACTGGTTACTCCTGTATTAATTTTGTCGTTATGTGTATAATATCCCACGACAACAGAGTCGCACCTTTCATTATTGTTTTGCTGATTTACTATATACTCGTCATAAGGGACTGATACTGTTGAGTTAGGATAAACGCAGGCAATGTCGGGATTCACTTCTCCATCATAGATAAATTCCCCGCAGTTTCCTGTCCCCAAGCTGGAAGATGAAATGTGATAAGTGGTACTGCTGCCTGATTCAACACCAGTTGTCGCAATGGAGTTGATGTGCGAAAAGCCAGGGTCACCATTTGAATCCAAATGGTTGAAACATACACCGTTCTTTGTCACCAAATCAACGAGTCCGTCTCCGTTGATGTCGGCAAAATAATTGGTGGTGGTTGTCCAGGTCAGAGGGGCACCACAACTCGCACTTACTCCAGCAGAAGCCTGCAAACCCAAAGAGGCCGCATCGCTGCTTTCCCATAAGAAGTCGGTTATCCCGGGAACAAGTCTTTCAATTGAATCAAATTTAAAATGATATTCGTCCGTTTTTATTTGTTTTCTATAATAAATGCTGCCGTTTTTCTTGAAGACTTTGTCAACAAGTCCGTCGCCATTGAGATCTATCAGTGTCATAACTCCTTCGCTTTGAGAATTGGTGTAAGCCGCATTCGCCCCTAAGGTGACCAGTGTCGTGGCTATGTCAGGACCCAAACCCACCGCACCAGTTCCTCCCGCACTCCAACTCTTGCCTTTCGTTGCTCCCAATGCCGTCGTAACATATTGGTTGAGCCCGACATGGTCCTGGGGAAGACTCTCTATTATGACTTTAGTCGTAAACAAATGATTGGCATCAGGGTAATCATAATATTCAAAATGCGTATTGGTGAAATTTATTTTTTCTTTGATAGCGGTTATTGAATTCCAACAATCTGTTCCATCAATGTTAGAAGCAGAATATTCATTTCCGGGTTCCATTCTAACCAAGTTTTCCAGTCGGGTTTTGTAATTGCTTTCTCTTCCACAATTCATTATAAAGAAGTATTTTCTTAGAATGGAATCTTTGGAATACACCCCGACGTTGCACAACTTTTCCGCCGTCACCTCCTTGAACCCTCTGTTGCAGCTCACGATAACATCCTCCCTTTCGTCATTATTTCTGCCAAATACCACGCTGTAATATCCGTCTTCCGAAAAATTGCCGTTGTTGAAGCAGGTGTAGCTGATGCTGTCGATGTAAATCTGCTTTCCGCTGTGCGCAAACACCACGTCGTAGTAATACCTTACGCTGTTGCCGAATGGATCTACGCTTTCCGCCAACGCCCAATGCGCCACGGCTCCCGATGCGTTGTCTGTTCCCGTACGCAATACGCAGTTGTCGTTTACGCCCGAATCCGAGGCATATTTGCCATAGTAGTCCGTCACACCATTTTTATGCGTCACGCTCCACCAATAGTCGCCTGGTCCCGTCCCGTGTCGCACGATGCTGTCGAAAACCTCGTTTTTGCGGGGCCAGAACTGCACATTGCCCGAATTTCTTTGAAGATATTCATTGGTACGATGACGCATTTTACGGAACTCACCATTGGCATCCTTTGATACCAGTTGCTCTCCCTCATATACGTAAACTTCACTTTCCTGGTCACTGTCGTATCTCGGCACGCCCCATCTCGTCTCCACGGTGATGGACGGGATGGAAATGTTCCACCCGATGCCCAGCCAGCCGTTGCCGCCGCCGCTGCTGTAGCTCAGTGCCAAATTGGGCTGCATCCCTTGCCGTCCGGCGGGAATCTCTATCGGGTAGCTCAGATTTGCCGTTCCGCTGTTGTTGGCCGTGGGTGGCTGCATCAGCGTCAGGCCCTCCAACGGGTCGGCGGCCTTCAGTTCCTTGATGCTTGTCGGCGTATAGGCCGATGTTTCTGGCATCTCGGGCGTTTTCAGCACGGCGTTGACAAAGTCCAGCGGGGAGTCTCCGCCGCCATCGCCCTGTGGGGCAAACGACATCATGTCCTGCACCTGCGCAAGCGCGTCCTGCGGGTTGCTCATGTCATTCTGAGTGTGGGGCAGACCTTTCTCCCACGTCCTGTACCGTGAGCAGACCAGCAATTCCTCCATGTTCACGGAATCCCGCTGTATGGCCACCCAGCGATGGTACTGCTTATCATAGACGTAGGTCTGAATGTCGTCCTCGGTGAAACCCTGCGGGAGTAGCGAGGGGTCATAAGGCACGTTGATGACGAACTCGTAGGGATGGGTGCCAACGTGATACCCAGCCGTATGTGAGTCCACATTGCCCCGGCTTCCCGTCACGTTCACCATGCCCGCATCCAGCGGCGGCAGCTGCGACGGTTCCACCTCCGACATCATCTCCATGGACATCAACGGCAGCGGCAGGGTTGCTGCTTCGTCAAGTTCAGTTCCTTCAGCCGACGTCGTCGGCATTCCTGTATGTTTGGGCTCCTGTTCGGGAGACTCTCCGATGGCGTGAAGCGGTTCGGGAACGATATGTCGTTTCGGGAGACTTCGATTTTCATATTCGTGGGTGAGGCCGTGTGTGGCGATATTCACGGACAACATTGCGGCAATCAGGGCAGTCAGTGCCGCTATGACCATCAGCAGGTACTGTTTCATGACTAAAATTTATGTGTATAATATTTTTATTTTTCTAATAAATCTTACGGCAATTAGCGGTTTACCACCATTTTCAGGGTCTTGCGCTCCAGCTCCGACACGATGTCTATCAAGTAGTGTCCGGAAGTCTCCGTCCATCCCTCCAAACGGTACTGGCGTTGTCCCTTTCCGTTCATGTCCAGAACCTTTTTCCCGTCCGCCGCATATACCGTCACCACTACGTCCTGTTCAACGGGATAGTTTATCTCCACTACGAATTTTCCGCTGTTGGGATTGGGATAGAGCAGATAGTCGGGCAACTGCGACGATGCGGCTTCTTCCGTCTTATGATTGCCCGAAGTGGAAGTCTCAGGCGAACCTTGCGGTGAGGTTGGCGAAGCGCAGGACATCGTGGTGCCTTGTCCTGTTTCGTATGGCGTCACGGCAAAACAAAAGGCGTCGGTTCCGTTGCCGTCGGGATCCCAGTTCAGTTCGGAAAACCAATAGACATGGTCGCTGTCGATGCGGTCGGGATAGAAAAACTCAATGTCCGAAATGTCGTAACTGCCGCTTCCGCTGCGGTCAATGACCAATGCGGGCTGCACCGAATCGGCCGTGAACGCCTCCGTCTGAAGTCTGACAAACGTATGATGATATGGCGTTTCCTCCCCCGTCATCTGGATGATGCCGTGCCCATACGAGTCAAATTCCTCGCCATTGGACAAATACAGTGTCGTCGGCATCCAAAAGGCGTTGCTGTCCATGCCCATAATCATAAAGTCACCGTCGTTCAACTGTGAGAAACTGAGCCCGTTACGTTCCACGAGACTGTCCAGGCCGAAGACGATCTGCCTATCCGCAAAAAAGGTCTGTTTTTGGTATAGTCCGAGGCTGTCGTCGCGTCCCAAACCCGCGATGGAATATGAATAGTTTGGATACGCGTCGTGGTTCCAGACGCAGCGACGGCGGCTGTCAAGGTAGTTGGTTCCATAAAGCGTGATGCCGTATTTGACCGCCATGTAGCTGATCCACTGCACGCAGTCGCTATCGGGAAGATGTTGGTCGAAAAACATAAATTCAGCCAGTTTCCCGTGCAGCGGCATCGTGTCCGCAATCCCGAACCTGAGGGTGGGATGGTTGGGCACGGCTTCCTCATCCCAAGCCTGTCCGAGGTAGTTCACCTCCGCGTGCCGCCGGTTGAGGCTGTCGTACGTAATCCGTCCGTGATCGTTAAGTATGCGCAGCGATGTCAGTCCAACGCACGACGAGCTGTCTATCCGCAAATCCCACAAGCCGTAGTCCGACGTGTCGTCTGCCGCCTCGTAAACCACAATGGCCGACGGCCTGCCGGTGGACAAACTGTCGAAAGAGACGTTGAACCAGTCGGTTCCGTCAAGATAAAAGCACGGATTGAAGTTCATCAGTGTCAGGCTGTCGGAAAGGTTGCCCGACGACGGGGCGGCGTGGAATCCGTGTCCGGAAACGTCACGCCACCATTGGCCGTTGACCTCGGCCCTGTCCGCGCGCTGCCACGTAAGTGGCCCGAAGGGCATTGTCTGTCCGTACGCAAAAAGTCCCAGAACCGCGCAGACTGTCGTCAGGACAAATTTATATGTGTTGATTGGCATAATTCTGAATATTTTGTGTGAAATAATCCGTTAAATACAGGAATGCTATCGTTGTCTAAAATATTGGCTAATCATTTCTATATGCGGCTCTATCGCTGTAATACAGCCCGTTAAAGGTGAATTGCAGGGTGGCACTATCTCGATAAACCAGTTGAGCGGGGATGTTCAGCCACACTTCTTTCTTATTTTTGTCTAATTCGACAAAGAGCGACCTTGCCGGCATATTGAACAAGTCCGCGTCTGTCAGTTCCGTGCTATCGGTCGTGGTGGCGGAAAATAGGTTTTCATCAACCTGTGTTAAAGTGATTTGAGACTGCAGTTCACATAAGTTCCCTCGTCCCTGACAATTTAGATGAATCCATTTACCATTCACACAAACACATCCCGGACAATTTTCTCCAGAATGACCAATCTGAAGGTTTATTATGTAATCTGCAGGACTTTTAGATGAGTCAATTATTTTTTCCACTGCGGGAAAATGTTGTACTAGATCACCTTGATTATGGGTCTTTTGACACGACATTAACAATAAAAACAATGACAATAATAAAACAAAAAGTTTCATAATTTTATTTTTTTGAAATTATCCTGTTAAATTTTGAGTTGCCTCCGAGTTCCTGCTATTACTTTATCCTTTTTTCTCGTTTTTACTTTATAACAAGCGTTACATCGTTATTATGGCATAGCAAATAATATAAGCTTTATTAAATTTTCATTGATTTCAATTTTACAAAATTGCTATTTTCTCAACAATTATCCAATACGTTTTTATCATCCAAAACCAAAAGGTGACGAAAAAGTGACGAAAAATCAAAAGTGGCACGATAAATTGTTATATTTGCACATTCAATTATCGTTATTAATGAAAAAGAATTCACTTGTTATTTGGGTAATCATACATGTTTTGTTTGCCGTTGGAATTATTGTTGTTTTTGGACGTTTTTGCTATTTGCGTCCTGGTGCTTACGGGGCATTTTATAAGGAATATATTACTGGGGCAATAGCTGTAGCTATGCTGTATCTCAATTATTTAATACTTATACCTCAACTGTTTTTGCGGCGCAAGTTCTTGTTGTTTTGGTTTTTGGCAATGGCATCTGTTTTCTTATCCGTTGGTGCCGAGTACCTGTTGGTGAAAGACAACGTTTTGTCGCTCATTCGGCATTCAATCAACGATCCTTCGCAAATAAAGGATATTATGCTATTTGATTTTGCCTTTGTCTTTCTGCGCAATCTCGGATTGTTCTGCTTCTTCTTTATCCTCAAGATGTTGGAATATAGTCGAATGGAAAATCAGAATATCCAAAAGGCTATCAGTAAAATGGAGGGCGCATTATTGGTAAAGGATGAAAACCACAACGACTACTTTGTCAAACTGAATCGGATTATTTATGTCTGCCAAGACCAAAACTACGCATTTATCTACACTGACGAACAAAAATTTCACAAAAGATGTTCGCTGTCAACGATAGAGGAACTCATTGACTCTAAAGCATTTACACGAATCAGCAGAAACTGTATTGTCAATGCCGCTAAAATTGAATCATTCGACGGTGAGGCCGTTACGATGAGGCATTCGGAAAATGGGAGTATTTGCTTTGTCGTTTCGGATTATGCAAAAGAGAAACTTCAAAATCTTGCCTATCGGGAAAAGATATATCTGACGTTTCTCCCAACTGAAGGAAGTCCAATGCCGCAAACTGGTCCCGAAACAGAAAATGGCACGATAAATTCCGATTTGGCATTACAAATTGACCGTTCTGATGACGAAAAAGAAGATTTTGGCACGATAAATTTGGCGGATTTGGAAGAATTTTCCAAAATTTTTGCCGAAGACGAGGACTACAAAGCCATCATTTTGCACATTGCCGAACTCGGTCCCGTGAGTGCCGTTGACTTGTCTGAGCAACTTGGCATTCCACTTCGCACTGTGGCAAGGAAAATTAAATTGCTTAAAGAAAAAGCTGTTGTCGAATTTGCGGGAGCCAAGAAGAACGGTGGCTATGTGCTAAAAAAGCAGTGAAACGGCTTAGCCGTCAAAACACCAACTTATTGTGCTCGAGTATCTTGCGTGCGCTGGAGCGGTGTGTGTAGCGTTCCGTCATGGATATGGAGTGGTGGTCGGCCAATTCCTTGACGTACTTAATGGGGACACCCGACTCATATAATGCTCCCCAAATTTCGGACCAATGGCTAAAGTGATTATCTTTGCACAAAATTCAAAAAGATGAACAATTCACGAAAACCGAGCCGTCGGAAATTTACGGCAGAGTTCAAGGCAAAGGTTTCCTTGGAAGCGATGCCGGAACGTCAAACCCTATCAGACCTGTGCAAGAAGTACGAACTTCACCCCAATCAAATCACGCAATGGAAGAAGCATCTGAAAGAACAGAGTGCCAGCGTTTTCAAAGAGCAGTCCAATGGTAAAGACGAGAAGGATAAGCTGATAGGACAGCTTTACAAGACCATCGGAGAGCTTACGATGGACGTGGACTTCCTAAAAAAAAGCTGTTTCCATGAGTGTACAAGAGCGGCGAAGTATGGTTTCGTCTGACGAGAGACTCAGTTTGCGCCAACAATGCATATTGCTTGGATTGTGCCGCTCAACCTTCTATTATACACCTGCAACGGAAAGCGAGGATAACTTGAAAATAATGGAACTGCTTGATAATCAATATTTCGAAACACCTTTTTATGGTCAGCGTCGCTTGCAGGCATGGCTCCAGACACAGGGATACAAAGGGAACATCAAACGGCTGCGGAGACTGATGAACATGGTGCGTTGGCGAACAATATTTCCGCAGATGCGCACCACGCATTCCGACCCCAAGGCCTACAAATACCCGTATCTTCTGAAGGGATTGGACATCAACCACTGCAATCAGGTATGGGAATTGGATATCAGCTACATCCCTATGTAACACGGCTTTATGTACCTTTTCGCTATCATAGACGTGTATTCGCGCTTTGTCGTTGGCTGGAGTTTGAGCAATACGATGTCCGCAGAATGGTGCTGCTCGGTAATTTCCGAGGCCATTGCCACCTACGGCAAACCTGAAATCATCAACAGCGATCAAGGGAGTCAGTTCACCTCCAATGAATACATCAAGATGCTGACGGACAATGAAATAAAAATCAGCATGGATGGCAGGGGGCGCGCGCTGGATGATATTTATATCGAGCGATTGTGGCGGAGTGTGAAATATGAACATATCTACATCCATTCCTACGGGACGTGTCTGGAATTATGGAGGGGATTGACAGAATATTTTGATTTTTACAACCATCAGAGGCCGCATCAAAGTCTTGATTATCAGCTGCCAGTAAAAGTTTATAGGAATAAAATCGCCGCGTAGAATTTTCGGCGCTTCATTCCGCTCTGGCTACGCCTCCGCTACATTCCGCGCCGAAAATTCAAAAAAAATGAATCAGAACCGAAAAGTGATGAAATAAAAATGTAAATTTGCAACGTTAAACCAGCAAAGAGAGTCACCTTAACTTGCAAGAAAAATGGTCCTAAGAAAGGGACGCACTATAAAAACACAAATTATGGAAAAAGCAGAATTTAAATTTTTTGATGTTCAACAATTGTTTTCAGGGAAGGGAGATTTTCTGAATGAATTGCTTTTCAAAGACATTCCAAGAATCATCATCGCGCTGATTGTACTATGGATTGGCTTAAAAGTCATCAAACTTTTAATCAAAGGATTAAAGAAGATTCTTGACAAACGCAACGTCGACGCATCGCTGCAGTCGTTTTTATCATCAGTCTGTGACATTGCGCTGAAAGTGATGTTAATCATTGCCATTATGGGCATGGTGGGTATCCAAACGACCTCCTTCATTGCAGTTCTTGGTGCTGCCGGCCTGGCCGTTGGTATGGCTTTGCAAGGCACATTGCAGAATTTCGCCGGTGGCGTTATCATTTTGCTACTCAAGCCATTCCGCGTTGGAGACTATATCGAAGTCAATGGTATCCAAGGCAATGTCGTTCAGATTCAAATCTTCAACACGATAGTTAAAACTTTGGACCAGAAAGTCATCATCGTTCCCAATACCGACTTGGCCACCAAAATGCTGACCAACTATTCAAGTTCTGACGTACGTCTTATTTCCATTCCCGTTAGCATTGCCTATGGTTCAAACATCGAAGAAGCAAGAAAAGCGCTCTTGGATCTGGCTACCAACTATGAGCTTACGTTGAACGATCCCGCCCCATGCGTTGTCGTAACAGAATTAGCAGAAAGTTCTGTAAATCTCCAAGTACGTTTTTGGGCAAAAAACGAAAATTATTGGGCTGCGGTTTTCTATATGAACGAACACGTTTACAACACACTGAACGCTGCCGGCATTGAAATTCCTTTCAATCAGCTGGATGTTCACGTTGTCAACAAATAAATTGTGTGATTCACTAAGCAGTGCCAGAACGGCTGTCACTGCTTAGTGGAATTGCATTAGGTAAGCTTTAATAAATTCGTCCAACTCTCCGTCCATCACGGCGGCGACGTTGGACGTTTCGTATTGGGTACGCAAGTCTTTCACCATCTTGTAGGGGTGCATCACATAACTGCGGATTTGCGAGCCCCACTCAATTTTCTTTTTACTATTTTCTATTTCTGAAATTTTTTCACGTTTTTTTTCAAGTTCAATTTGATACAATTGAGACTTAAGCATCTGCATGGCCTTTTCGCGGTTCATAATCTGCGAGCGGGTTTCCTGGCAGGAAACGACAATACCCGTCGGGTGATGATGCAAGCGCACCGCGGTTTCTACCTTGTTGACGTTCTGGCCGCCAGGTCCACTCGAACGGTAAGTATCCCATGAAATGTCGGCGGGACTGACTTCTATGGTAATGTCGTCGTTGATAATCGGATATGCAAAAACCGAGGCAAAGGAGGTGTGGCGTCGGTTGGCTGAATCGAAAGGAGACAGACGCACCAAGCGATGCACCCCAATCTCGCTCTTCATATTACCGTAACCATATTTCCCGTCCAATTCGATGGTTGCCTGCTTAATACCAGCGACGTCACCCTCTTGTCGATCCAGAATCTTGACAGTGAACTTGTTACGTTCAGCCCAGCGAAGATACATGCGGAGCAGCATTTCCGCCCAGTCACAACTTTCGGTGCCGCCGGCCCCAGAATTAATCGTCAAAACGACACTTAAAGGATCCTCTTCTTCTTGCATCATATTACGGAATTCCAAGCGTTCGAGCGTTTTCAACGCTTTGGCATATTGCTGATCGGTTTCGGCTTCCGTGGCTTCTTCCTGTTCGAAGAATTCGAACAGCACCTTCAAATCCTCAAAATCCGCGACGGCCTTGTCATAATCTTCAACCCATGATTTGATGCCGCTGATTTCTTTCAGCAGTTTTTCCGCTTCTTTCGGGTCATCCCAAAAGCCATCCCGATGCGTAATCTCTTCTTTTGCCTTTATTTCCGCCAATTTTCCATCGACGTCAAAGGCACCTCCTCAGCTCGACCAAGCGAGCGTTAATCTCTTTAATTTGTTCGTTTTGTACCATTTCATTTATTTTAGTTAAGAACTGAGTCCATTGGTTGAAAGCAACGGAAGACTCATTTCTCATTTATTTCATTTCAATCCAGTCTTCAGATTTTTAATTTCACACGAAAGTGTATCAAATTTATAACGGAACCCATTGTCCTTCAATGAAAAAAGTGTCAGAAATTCCACATTTTTATTCTTTTCAAACAGAGTGGAAACAGCAATATTGTTCAAGAAAAAGCCATCCATTGTTGCCTGTGCCATTACTCGTTGAATAGCGGTTTTGTATCCTTTTTCATCAACAACTATACCGCTTCTGTTCAAGAATGATGGTCCTGCTTCAAATTGAGGCTTTATCAAAAGCATCAGTTGAGCATCTTCCTTCATGAAATTCTTGAAATAAGGGAAAAGATATGTCAGCGAAATGAAAGACACATCAGAAACAATCCAATCGAATTTCCTGTCTTGAACATCCTCTGGTGTCAACGCTCTAAAGTCCTTATTTTCAATAGACAAAATCTTCTCATTATTCTTCAAAGATTCGTGTAACTGGTCATTGCCAACATCAATGGCCGTAACGAAATCGGCACCATACTGCAATGCGCAATCCGTAAAGCCACCTGTTGAGCTTCCGACATCGAGCACTTGTTTTCCCGCGAAATCAAGGTGAAAGGTTTCGATGGCCTTTTCCAGTTTCAGACCTCCGCGACTCACATACTTGTTAAAAATGTCAATGACCGTAACTTCGTCGGTTTCGACAATTTCTCTTGACGACTTCTCCACAATGACACCATTTACCGAAACGGTCTTCTGCCTAATAGCATCCTGCGCTCTCTCACGAGATGTAAAAAACTGATTTTCAACAAGATATTTATCAAGACGCATAACAAGTTTTTCTTAAGTTTCAAACTTATAATCCTATCAGATTTTGGAAAATACATTCATCAAAATTTGATAAAAAATGGAATTACAAAAATACGATTTTTTGTGTAATTTTGCATTTCGTAAACACAAAACATCCCCACCATGTTAGAAAAGCTGTACGAACAATTTTTAGCTCATCCGCAGGTATGCACCGATACCAGACATATCATTCCCAATTCTATTTTTTTCTGCCTGAAAGGCGAAAATTTTGATGGCAACGATTTTGCTCTTAAAGCATTGGAAGAAGGAGCCGCATTCGTTGTGACCACACGCAAGGATTTGGCAAGCAATCCCCGGTGTCTGGTCTGCGACGACACGCTGTTTGCGTTGCAAATGCTGGCAAAGCAGCATCGTATTGAACTAAAAACCAAAATCATAGGCATCACCGGCACCAATGGCAAAACGACCACGAAAGAGCTCACTGCCGCCGTTTTGTCAAAAGGTTTTAGAATCACTTACACGCAGGGGAATTTGAACAATCACATAGGAGTTCCGCTCACCCTGCTTTCCATCAAGCCCGACGATGAATTGGCCATTGTTGAGATGGGGGCCAACCATCCCGGCGAAATTGCGGAACTCTGCTCCCTATCGATGCCCAACATGGGCGTTATCACCAATATTGGCACCGCTCACATTGAAGGATTTCGCAGCAAAGACAATATCATCTCAACAAAAAAAGCGCTATACACATCAGTATTAGGACGTTGTGGTTTACTTTTTGTCAACAAAGACGACGAGCTTTTATACAACAAACTTTACGAATACAATTCGCTTTATTATTCAACCAAAGACGAAAACGCACATGTTTTCGGCAAGATTGTGAATAACGATGGATTTCTGACCGTTGAGATTTTCGGGCGTACCGTGAAGACCCATCTTACTGGCGCATACAATCTCAATAACATTCTGGCAGCATGCGCCATTGGAAAATATTTTCAAATTGACGAAGAACTCATTTGCGAAGCCATTGCCAGCTATAGCCCTGCCAACCAGCGCTCGCAGATGATGCACTGTGGTACAAACACCATCATTGCAGATTATTATAACGCCAATCCGACGAGCATGGCGGCCGCATTGGAAAATCTGCTTACCATCAATCACGGGCACCGCATTGCCATTTTAGGTGAGATGAGAGAACTTGGAGAAATCAGCGTCGAAGAACACGCCCGCATCGTTGATTTCTGCCATAAAAATCATATTGAGACCTATTTCGTCGGCAATGAATTCCTAAAGCATCTACCCAACGGCAACAACGTCTTTGCCAATGTCGATGAGGCCAACGAATATTTTGCCAAGAATCGATTGGACAATGCCATGATTTTAGTTAAAGGTTCTCGTGGTGTTCATTTAGAAAAATTATCTTTCCTTCAATAATCCTGTTTGATAATGCCACCCTACTCCCATGTCATCGGATTAATGTCGGGCACATCGTTGGATGGGCTTGACATTGCCTATTGCACATTTGATTCGGAAGAAAAATCTGTTTCAGAATCTTTTTCTTTCCATGATGTTAGAAACATCAAATGGAAGTATAAAATACTTAAATACAAGACCATAGCATATCCAGCGGAGCTATCTGAAAGATTAGCGTCAGCAATGGGAATGACAGCTTTTGAGTTGGCACTTTTGGATGTTGACTTAGGCAGATTCATTGGGGAAACTGTCAAAACATTTGTCACAGAATTATCAATGCCTGTTGATTTGATAGCATCGCACGGACACACGGTTTTTCACCGGCCAGAGTTAGGACTAACCACGCAAATCGGCAGTGGCGCCACCATTGCAGCCATCACGGGAATACCTACTATTTGCGACTTTCGCACGACGGATGTTGCGCTTGGCGGACAAGGCGCCCCCCTCGTTCCCATGGGTGATGAACTTTTGTTTTCGGAATACGACATTTGCCTTAACTTAGGTGGTATCAGCAACTTATCCTTCCGTAAAGGCAACAAGCGCATTGCCTACGACGTATCGCCCTGCAACATTGTTTTGAACTTGTTGGCACAAAAGGTGAACAAATCCTACGATGTCGATGGCGAAATGGCCCGCAGCGGACATCTATGCCATACTCTATTAGAACGATTGAATCAGTTGGATTACTATCAAAGAGAGACATGTAAATCCTTAGGACGGGAATGGATAGATTTGAATTTTCTGCCGTTAATAGAAAATTGCGGACTGGACATAGCGGACTGCTTGCGGACGGTGAGCGAACACATTGCTGAACAGATTGGCGCCGCCGCCAATAGGAGCGATGGCAAAAGCATGTTAATTACCGGCGGCGGCGCCCACAACCGCTTCCTCGTTGAACTCATCCAAAGCAAATTCCACGGAGAAATCATTGTGCCCGACAATGCCACAATTGACTACAAAGAAGCATTAATCTTCGCCTTATTGGGCTTCCTGCGTGCCAACGGATGGCGCAACTGTCTTGCCTCTGTCACAGGTGCCAGTAGAGATTGTGTTGGCGGAGGAATGTATTGTTAATTGTCAATCAGTGTATTAGTAGAGCCGATTTGCCACATTAACCCACTATCCGATTACGGGAAACGAAAAAGGCGAAGAAACTAAGAAACTAAAATCATTTATATTCTCCGCATTTCAAGCGGAAAACCTTTCTTTGCGATACTTTCTTTGGGTTTCAAAGAAAGTATCAGGAAATGGTATTGCCTTTCAGGCAAGAAGTGTCAACATTGCCTCCCCACCGAGGACTCCGTCCCCGGTTACTATGTTGTGGTGTCTTTCAGACACCGCAGTTTCTGTGTCACACTGCCGACAACACCTTCTTCGTCAATGTCCCCGGTTACTATGTTGTCGTGTTTGGTTGTTCTGCCTGAAGGGCAGTATTTGAGTAACCGAGGACAAAGTCCTCGGTAGGTGCGGTGCTGTTGAAATCTATTGTCTGAAAGACAAATGTTCACCGCAGATTAACAACGGAAAAAGGGTTTTGCATCCACAGGATGCAAAACCCTTATCGTAAATTATGTAGCGACGCGGCACGCCGCGTCGCTACAATATTCTGTTATTCTACCGTTACCGTAGCTGGCGTCGGAGCGGCGGTGATGCTGCCGCCGGCGCAGTTGTACAGCTTGGCACGGACGTAGTAGGTACCGGCGGGCAGGTTGTCAAAGTCGTGGCTTTGTGTCCCTGTCGCAGTCAGCACCACCTTGTGGGTGTACATCGGCGTAGAGCTGCTGAAGCTGTCGTCGGTGGCCACTTCGAGTTCCAATACCGGTGCGGCTCCGATGGCATCCACATTCACGCTGACACTCACCGTGTGGCCGGTAACCGTTGCCGTGCAGTTGGACAGTGCCGGCTGGGCGATGATGTCGCCGCTCGCCGTCAATGACGGGAAGTCGGTACGGTCGCCGCTCGCATTCACCGTCGTGTCGGGAGCGTAGCTCGTGATTTCGCCGCTGCGGGTGATACCCTCTATCGGCGTTGCCTCCACGGCTGTCAGCGTCACGCTCTGGGTGGCGGAACAGCCCTTGCTGTCCGTAACCGTTACCGTGTAGCTGTCGGCGGAGAGGTGGTTGTAAATGCCGAGTTCGTCTTCCGCGGCTTCATTGAGCTTGAACTTGTTGCCGCCGTTGCCGCCCGTGGTGAAACTCATCACGCTACCGTCTTCGCAGACAGGATTGTCGGAAGTCAGCGTCAGGGTCAGCGTGTCGGGCTGCGTGATAGTGAAGGTCACCGTCTTGTCGTAGCTGAGGCTGTCGGAAACGTAGAACGTGTGGCTGCCGTTGGTCAAGCTGGTCAGGTTGACCGTGCCCGCAGTGCTTGTGGCAGTGCCGCCGTCCAGTTTGTAGGAGTAGTTGCCGGCGTTCTTCTTGCCGCCCGTGATGGTGACGTCGGCCTTGCCGTCGTTGAGGCCGTTGCAGGTCACCGCTGTCGGGGTGACGACCACCTTCAAGCTGTCGTACATCCTGACGGTTCCCTTAACAATGGTTCTCGTGCCGACATACTTGGTATCGTTTTGGAGAGCGTAGGTATAGACGTTGTTGCTATCCGCATTCTCGCTCGGCGTGGTAATACCTGCGAAAGTCGGGGTGACGGTCAGCGTATCGTGGGTGGCAGTCGGCATCACGAACTTCAGTCCGTTGCTGCCTGTCACAGCCATGATTGGGGTACCGTCGTAGCTGACGGCATATTCTTCCTTCTTCTGCGGCTGGCCGGTGCATTCGAGTTCGGCGGAAGCAGAAGTGATGACGATGGTGCCCGGGAAGCCCTCGATCTTGAGCGTTCCGTTTACCTTCGCAACGGCATAGTTGGTCGTCACGTTGTTGCCTCCCGCATCGGTGATGGTCACTTCTCCGACTACTGTCGGCGTGGTGGCATCAAGTTCGCTGATAGAGGCACTGGTGACCACCGCAGTGAGACTATGGCCGCTCACCAGCTGCGTGGAGTCGATGGTATAGTATGGAGCGTGCATATCGGTGATGCTATGCGAATTGCCATCAAAATAGAAAGTGCTGTCGCGGCCGGTAACCGTAATCGGACGCTGGTTGATGGTGAGCGTACCCGTATCGGCAATCACCACGAAACTTTCGGACACATCATTATCATTAGCATCCAGCACTCTTGGCGTACCCGTGATGACATTCTCATATTCGCCAACAGCCGTTGCAGCTCCCGTTGTGGCCGTCACATCCACAATATGGAAATAGACCGGTGTCTGCTGCACATCGTGGGCACGTACCATAAAGCGCAAGGTGTCAAAACCGCTTACGGTGTGTTCCAATCCGTCATAGGTCAGTGTTTGTGACTTGGAGACGATCTTAAACGTATCCTTCTGCGTACGAGGCAGAATGTTGATGGCACTGTCCACGTAGGTGAAGCTGTAGTTTCCTGTCAAATCCATGCTGGACATATTGTGCTTGATCTTTACGGAATCCGGAACGATATGTATCGGTGTACGTCCCACGGCCGTAAGTTCTCCTTCAAGTTTGATATTGGAGATGGAATGTCCAGGACAGATTCCGTCTGCCGTGGCATACGGGAAAGGATTGTCACGATAACTATGGGAGAGGAAGTCGTATTCAACGCTAACTCCTAATGCGACAATCTTGATCGGTTTCTGCGTAATAGTGAGCGTTCCTGGAGTGGTATTTACGATAAATTCTTCCGTAACATCTTCTCCCGTGGAACCATAGACCTTGGCTTCCCGTGTGATTTCGGTTTGATATGTGCCCACGTTTTCTCTCTCAACTTGTGAAAGGATATTCTCCACGTGATAGGTAAATCCGTCTTTTTCGAAAATATTGTTCACCCAACCGGAGAGTTGTTGCCCAGCCCCATTGTATTCGTATGTGGTATCCTTACCAACCATAGTAACCTCGTACTTGGTCTCACGATGCTTGATACTCAGGGTATCTGTCAAAAGTACGATTCGGTAACCTCCATTACGCAACTGACTGGGTTGCAGGTCTAAATAATCGTGAACTTCTGAAGTGTCCACAATCTTAATGGATGCGGAATCGATGACAAACGGAGTTTTGCCGAACGAGGACCTGCTACCGTTGATAGTCAATGCCACGATGGAGTCCTTGCCCACCAAGGCAGTACCATCCGCAAAGACGAAGTGTGGTGCTTCGGTGTTGGCCGAGCTGTAGGTTTGTCCGTCAAATTCGTGTTCAAATGGCAGCGGCTTGAGTTTGAGTTCCACTGGCGTGATGGTGATGGTACCGTTGAGATAGGTCATATCGTAACTCTGCGTCACATCCGTCCAGCTCGTATCGCCGTCATTCACCTCATAGTGGTTCACCAATACGTTGTTCAACTCAATCTGGGTGACACCGGCGATGGTACGGGCACCGGCGATAAATACGGAAGTCACGGTATCGTGCTCCAAGAGGTCGCTTTCCACCAACTGGTAATGCGGTGCCTCCGATTCCTGCCAAGTGTGCTGGGTACCATCGTAGGTTATGTGATCTACAGACAATGCCTGGATGGTCAACGGTCTTCTATTTATTTTCAAAGTTCCGTTTTGTGGAACAACCGAATAATTCTGGAATTGGACATCCGTCAAATCAATGTTAATCGGATAGGTTCCGGCAGGAGACGTTGTTTCTGCGCCAGTAGCCAATACCGGACGTGCTGAACCTATATATGGTGCCGAGGTAGTATCTTCCCCGTGTACAAAGCCCGTAATCGTGTATCGCAACGGAGGATTTGCTTCACCGTACATCTTGAAGGTATCTACTGCCGTAAAGGTCAGGGTGGCGGCGGCAACCGTCAAACTGCCGAAATGCGTCTCGATGTCATAGTCATTCAAATCGGTGGAACCTTTCGGAACGTAGGTAAAGCTATTTTCGCTGCTGCCCACTTTGGTTTGCTCACCGGTAACCGTACAAGTGACTCCTTCCAATCCGACGAATCCCATACCAGAACGTTCCACGCTCAAATCGGTACTTGCAACCGAAGAAGGCAGCGGCGTGCCGTCATAGATTTTCCAATCGTTCTTCGAACGGAGACTGACCATACGCTTGCTGATGACAATCTTTCCCGTATCCAAGGTAATCGATGAATAGTGGTCGCTGTGTGCCAGGTTGACGGCAAAGGTATTGTTCTTTTCCGCATTCTGATTCACGTGGGTGATACCCGTATTGCCAGTTCCCGTCGGAGTGATGGTCAAGACATCTCCCGTCGGCAGCGTGTAGGTTGTTCCGCTGGTCGGCGTCAGGGATTCGCCGTTATAGAGAACGGTATAGTCCTGATAGGTATGCGGCTGGCCGTCATACATAAAGCTGTTCGTGTTGGACTTCACCACCAGGGGCAGAATCGTCTGTCCGATGGACAGCGTTCCCGTTTGGTAGCCGATGTCGTAGTTGGCGGTCACGTCATTGCCGTCCGCATCCTCAATGAGGGCCGTACCCGTAAAGGCACCGTTGTAGGTTCCCTTCTGGGTACCACTGGCTGAATATGAAATACCGCTAATGGTATGTCCGGCCACCAAGTTTGGTGACGTGAAGCCCGTAAGGGTATGTACTTGTCCGTCATAGTCGATGGAACGGGTTTCACCGATGATGGTCAGCGGGCGCTGCGTGACGATGAGCGTTCCCTCGCTCTTCTGTAAGTTGTAGTTGGCTACTAAATAGCCCGTGTCCGGCGTGACGGTGATGGCATTCGTCACCGTGCCGACGTTGGTAATACTGTTATCAGCCGTGTAACTTGTCACCTCGCCTTCCACGAAGCCATCGCCCGAAAGCGTCACTTCGGGACGGGACAGCGGCGTGCCGTCATAGACCTTGCTGTCGCTCACCGTGCTCAACGTGACGTTGCGCTGCGTTACCGTCAATGTGCCGTGAACAACGGGGTCTATCTTAGTATAAGTGGAAGTATGCACTTCTCCTGAAATTTTGTCTTTAATTACGATCGACGCGGAATCCACGTGGTTGACCTCGGTGCCCACATTGGTGATGCTACCGCTGATATGCACGATGAGGGTATCGTTGGCAAATTTGGCACCGGCTGCAGGCAGAATATAGGTATAACCGGAATCAACCAAGGCAGTTCCATCGTATTTTTTGGTATTGGAATTGGCAATCACCACGACACTACTATCCGTAGCCACCACCAACCTTCCTTCTTCCGTGGTGATGTCGTAGTTACCTGGCAAAGTATTGTCTTTCAGTGTATAGGTAAAGGTGTTGGCCGACGCGCCCACATCGGTCTGTGAACCCGTGACGTTGCAATTCAACGTGTCCTCGCCGTCAACAAAGCCGCTGCCGCTAATGGTAACCGTGTGATTGGTCAGCGCCGTGCCGTCATACACCTTTTGGTCAGAAGCGGAAGTCAAGATTACGTCGCGCTTGCTGATGATGATGTTGCTGTTGTGCGTGGTCACGTTGTAGCGGCAGGTCTGGTCCACGCCGTTCTTCGTGATGGAGAATGTCACGACTTCGTTGGCTTCGGACATCACGTCCTTGACACTCGTGCCCGTGTAGGAAACCGTGGCGCGCAGGGTGTCGCCGTTGGCCAGTTCCTTGAACGAGCAGGAGGCGATGGTATCGGGAGCGTTCTCCCCTATCTTCAAGATATATTGATTGGGGTTGACTGCTACGCCGTCATACATCTTGTTCACGCCGAAGGCGGTGATGGCGTATTCCGTGGCATCTTCCATCAGCTCAACGTTTTCCCACTTCTTGGTACAGCCGTGGGCATCCTTTGCCTGGACGGTATAGGTGCCGGCCGCCAGACCCGTGATGGTATCGGTGGTAGCACGCGAAACGTCCATCTTCTCGCCGGTGCCCCAATCCACCTTGTACGGCATCGAACCGCCGGCCACGGAAAACTCGATGTAGCCGTCGTTCTGGTTATAACATTGGCTGTCGTAGGTGCCCGGCGTGAGCACCAGCTCATCCGGCCGCGTGATGGTGACGTCCGTACTCTTCTCGCAGTCCGGGTGAACCTTGTCGCGTACACTGAAATGGTAGGTTCCCGGTCCCGGGTTGTCAATCCTGGTCGTCGTGTTGATGGTGTCGCCCGACTCGTTGGTCCACACATAAAGATACCCCTCGGCAAAGCCGCCGGTTACCGTGGCTTCGGCGTAGGCGTCATTATCCTCGTAGCAGTTGTAGTTCTTGGAATCCATCTTGATTTGCAATGCAGGCGGAATCGTCAGCTTCAAGCGCATGATACTGTCGCAGCCCTCCGACACTGTCAGAGCGATGGTCACCTCGCAGCTCTCGGTATAGACACGGCCGTTGGCCGCCCATACGTAGAAGCCGTCGCAGGCGGTGTCCACCACCGTGGTGGCCGCCATACGTAACACTTCCACCGGCACGATCCTGAGGTCCTTGTTCTTTTTAACTATCAGAGTATCCGGACCGCAAATGGCAATGCCCACCTTGCCTTCAGACAACTTTTCCGTATTTAACGAATTTCCAGTACCGTAGTGTGACCACTGGATGCTGTCGTTGGTCTTGGCAATGAACGGCAGTTCCAATTCGGTGCATTTCAGGTTTTCCGGTATGTATAAGGGTTGTACCGAAACGATACTACCGTCACCATTCTCCAATGCCTTCAGACGCGGATACAAGCTGTCGGTAAAGGTCCAGTAGGTGGCGCTCAAGCCATCTGTACCGGAAAGTCCCGTGTTCACCATTTCAGGCGTGAATTTCGCCGTGGTTCGGTTGGTGCTGTTCAACTGTAGGGTTCCGTTGCCGATACCGCCGTCCTGACTGCTCATCTGCTGGTCGTAGAAACAGTTAAACGGATAGTAAGCGGCGTTATCACTGGCTGCGATGGCACCCACATTGGAAGGTTCTGCGGATAGTGAAGTGATGATACCCGCGTTATAGCAGTAGTAGATCCACTTGTTCTGGCTCCAACCCACGATACCGCCCACACGGTTCTTACCCGTGACGGCACCCGTGTTGTAGCAGTTGCTCACCTCTGTGTTGGCAGAACCCGTGATACCGCCCTCATAACTTTCCGTGGATTTGGCGGTGATGATGCCCGCATTGAAGCACTGGGAAATAACACCCGCATCCATATTGGCACCCGCAATGCCGCCCACATACTGATTACCCGTAATATTACTGCTGTTATAAGAGAACGACACCTGATCGTAGGAGTTGTAGCCCGTAATACCGCCCACATAACTACCACCCTTCACCTGCCCGCCGATGCTGCTGCAGTTGAGGATGGTGCCGTAATTGTAGCCGGCGATGGCTCCATAATAGTTGCCCGAACCGGTTATCTCCGTGCCGACCATCCGCAGGTTCTTGATTGTACCCCGCAAGTAGCCGAAGAGTCCCTGATAGTTCTTGTTGCTGTTTTGATTAATCAATCCTTCCACAACGTGGTTGTCACCGTTGAAATGGCCCTTGAACATCAGCTGGTTGGATGCCCCGTAATTTCCTATCGGAGTCCAGTTTTCCAAGTCCAATGCCATATCCGTGGTGAGCTTGAAATACATGTGTTCACCGCAGGGATCAATTTGTATATATCCTTCTCCTTCAGATGCGTAGAAAATCTTGTGTACATCATCAAAATAGAAGGTCTGGTTGCTGTTGATCAGGTCGCGGAACTTCTTGAACTGTTCCAAGCTGACGATTTCCAAGGGGTTTTCTTCCGAGATGCCCAACACCAATTGGACCACCTTGAGGGTGTCTTCCCCTATCTTGTTGGTTACCTGCACGTAGTTACGTCCCGTGGCGTTCAGGTCGCAGTCGGTAATGGAAAGGCCGTAGCCCTGATGGCGGAACCAGCTCACGCTGTCACAACCCGATAGCTCATAATGACCCACCGGCACGTCGTCGGCATAGACGGTATCTTCCGCACTTGCGGTCAAATAGACGGGCAGTGCTGAAGCCAAGGCAACCTTGCCCGTATCTATCTTGCTTAAGCGCGGATACATACCTTCCGTATAGACCCAGTCGGTTGTACCGAGGATGTTCTTGACAATATCGCTGTTGGAAGCCAACTCCGTGGTAAGCAATGGCTTGGTGGCGGCCAAATCTACATCGTTCACCCCGCCCCTGTGGCTCATCTGCACATCGTACGCGCATTTGTCAAACTTATTGATGCTGATGGGCGAATAGCCGCAGACGCTGCCCACCATACTCACGCCATATACCCAACCCGCATTGTAGGAGTTGGTGGAATTTACGTTGGGCTCGACTTGACCGCCTATCAGACCGCCGATTTGGGCCACGCCCTTGACGATGCCCACGTTGTAGCAGTTCTGGATGGCACCGTGGTAGTTCTGGCCCAAGATGCCGCCCACAATGTTCTGTCCCGTTACCTGGCCCATATTGTAGGAATGCAGGATACGGGAACTGTTGTCATTGTACATATATCCCTGAATACCGCCCACGTAGTTGCCCGTAGCCGTCACGTTGCCGCGGTTCACCGTATGGGTAAGGTAGGAATAATTGTCCGCATACCCCAAGATACCGCCCACGTAGGTGGTACCGTTAACGGAAGCCCGGTTCTCACAGGAGTCAATACACGCAGAATATAAATAACCCGTGATGCCGCCCACATAGGATGCTCCCTTGACAGGGTTCTCGTTTATGCAGCGCATCACCTTATTGTTAGAACCTTCATAATGTTGTTGTCCACAGATACCACCTACGCTGTTGGAGGTGGAAGTGACGGTTCCTCCGGTAACAAGACAGTCGTAAACAAAAGAAAACGGATAATAATTGTTGCCACAAATGCCACCCACCCTTGGTTGGGTTGACTTAATCGTGGTGTTGAGGTTGGTACAGTATTGGATGATGGCGGGACTTGCTTTAGTGTTATAACTATAACCATAACCACAAATACCGCCGACATCAGATCCATTTACATCTATTTTACTGTTCAAAATGTCAGAATGATAAATCTTACCTTGATAATTATAGCCGCAGATACCGCCCTTGTAGCTACCCGCACCCGTCATATAGAGTTGGTCGGTATAACAGGAATCAATAAAGCCGTTTTCGCTGTAGCCGCAGATACCGCCGGCCCGTTCGCCCGTACTCTGGAGTGTATCCTGGGTAACACTGCAATGCTTGATGTCGCCATAGTAGAGGGAGCCACACAGCACACCCGTGTAGGTGCTGCCGCCAGCAACCTTGCTGTTATTCACGGCGCAGTTGTCAATGGTGCCGCCATAGCTCATTCCGCAGAGAATGCCCTTGTGCTGGCTGTTGCTGCTCATCTGGGCGGCCTCTACCGTCAAGTTGCGGACAACACCGACATTGAGATAGCCAAACAAGCCGCGATAGTTCTTGTTCTCTGCCAATTTCATTCCGCTGATGGTATGACCTGCTCCGTTGTAGTTGCCCTGGAAGAGCCAGTTAGTGTTGGTTGCATAATCGGCAATGGGCTGCCAGCTGCCGCTCTCGCCCGACATATCGATATCCACCACCTGCTTGAAGTAGAGGTCGAGACCGCCGTTCTGGATTTCAATGAAGTCGGCAATGTGGGTGGAGTCGTCAGAAGTAAGTGCCGTATGGTAGGTACTGTCCATCATATTGTAGTAACCCATATCGCTGTTGATGACATTGCGGAAGTTTTTCAGTTCCTGCAAGCTCTTGACAATCATCGGAGCGTTTTCATCGATATTCACCAGCAGACGCACCACACGGTAAGTCTTGTTATGCACCACGGCACCCATCTGTACCACGCCGGTTCCGGACAAAACGGTTTGGCAGGCATTGCCCACGGTGTCCAATTCAACGCACTTGCCCTGCAGGATCGTCCAATCGCCCACGTCGCAGCCGTGCATCAGGTATGAACGGGTTACCGATTTCCAGGTTTCATTGTCACTGAGCGATACGGGCATTACCGAAGAAAGGGAAGGATCAGTTCCGACAAACGCAGTCAACTGGGGATAGAGCAGTGTGGTGAAGGTCCACGGAGAAGCGCTGCCACTCGGCACCAAGAGCGTTTTCAAGCCCTCGGTGAGCATTTCTTCCGTGCTTCTGCCCTCGGCCTTACCGGCCGCATCGGCACGGTTGATACCGCCCTCGGGACAGAGCTGCTTGTCATAATAGCAGTGGTTGGGCGAACCAGTAGCCACCACCGCACCGAACTGTGTACCCGTGCTACGGACCATGTTGGAGTTGTAGCAGTAGGATGGATTGTCCGAACCCGAAATACCGCCCACGTACTTTCTATTGTTGCCATAGACGATGCCCGCATTGTAGCAGTAGGAGGGGCTGCCGCTACCGCAGATACCGCCCACATAGTGGTTGGAGGTGCTGTTGCCCGGCTGGGCCGTAACGGTGGCCACGTTGTAACACTGCGAAACCGTCGTCCCCGTACCACTAATACCACCAATGTATTCGCAGGAGGAATTGCCGTAAACATCTCCCGTATTGTAACAGATTTGTACCGTTCCGCCTTCACCGATAATACCACCCACACGATAGTTGGAGGTAATGCTTGCCTCGTTATGGCAGTTGATAACACGCGTATTGCCATTGGCATAGCCCACGATACCGCCCGAACGGGAATAGGAGTTTGTTGCTGTAACCGTTACCCTATTCACGCAATTTTGGATGGTGTCCTTACCAGCAGACCAACCGACTATACCACCCGTATAAAACACGTTATTACCTACCGCAGCACCGCCAGAGATTGTACCTTGAGCCGTACAGTTAAGCACTTTGCCGTTGAGCAGTTTGGCACAAAGGGCACCACGATAAGCACCGCCGGTAATGTTCACATTTGTCAAATGTAAATCAATTAACTTACCTGTACAAGTTCCAAACAAACCAGAATAGGTGAAATTCGACTTTAAATTGGAAATAGTGTGTCCTTCTCCCAAAATATTACCACAAAATCTACCACTAAAATCCTTACCTCCAATTGGTTCCCAATTGGTTTCCAGCGGTATATCAATATCTGCAGTCACTCGAAAATGAACACTATCTGCAAAACGAGGCAGAAGATGTTCTTTATAGTAAAATGGCTCATTGGAATTAACCCCCTTACGTAGCGAGTCCAAATCGGCAAAATTGTCAATGTCCAAGGTGTCCTTGGTGGGTTCCACATAACGACGAAGGGTAAGCGTTTTCACCAACATCGTATCGTGAATATAGGCGCCAATAGTCGTGGTGCCGATGCAGATATCATTTAAGCGAGGAGTAATGGAATTATTGGCACAAGACATTGATTGAACATCATCTTCCAAATTGACAAACAGACAACCGCCTTGAACATCATCTTCTTGCGGTATTTGTTTCCACACCACATTGCTGTCACAGCCGAACAGTTTCATACCTGATTTTACGTGGTCAACATCCTCTGCCGAAGTTTGGAATAACACTGGTGTACAGGCGGCAATGGCAATGTCTCGAGCCCAATCACAAGTATCCGTCCACTTCAAACGGGGATACATACCTTCTTCATAAATCCAGTGTGTGGTACCCAGTTTTGCTTTCATTACAGAAGCAGGGCCAATAAGCTGTTCCGTAGTATAGCCGTAAGAACTTGTACTCTCTGGATACATATCCTTGTCGTAAGAGGAGGTACTATTACCACCTGGATTCATTCGAACACCAAATCCTGTCCCTGCAAAATAAGAATAGCTACTACTACCACTAATGCAACTTTGGCTTAGGTTAAAATTTTCGTAATCAAAAACATTACCAAAATTCATACAATAGCTACAAGAACCTGTATTAATACCTGCGACACCTGAACTTGACTGAGTTCCGGTTCCGTACATTACAATTTCGCCCGTATTGAAACAAAAATTAACACCATTATCTTGATAACTAGCAATACCTGATACATTACACCAATTTGTAGTGCCACGCATTCTATCCATAATACGCCCTGTATTGAAGCAGTACGAAACGTTAGCATTTCTACCATCACCTATAATACCAGCAACAAAGCCCCATTCCGTCGAAATATTGCCCGTATTGTAACAAAAAGACAAATAAATCTTATTTTCTGATCTACCTACTATACCGCCAATTCCAGTCCAACTACTCTTGTCCGTCCGATTTACCATTGTCGTAATATTACCAGTATTCCAGCAATGATTAACCACAATACACCCATATTTATTACTTGAAATACATCCGATAATGCCACCATAATGACTAATAGCTTTTATAATTATATTGCAATCATTATGGCAGTTCGAAATAAATACTGTGTCAGAACCGCTAACATCACGCTTAACAATAGCAATAAGTGCTGCTGACGAATAACCAGAGAATTCAAAACGCGCATTGTCACCAGTAGTATAACAATTATCCACAGTGCCACTTTCCATACATGCTATTAATGCAGCACTATAACTATAAGTGGTAATCTTCGCATCTCGAATTCCCAAATTTTTGATATGACCTTTTGAATAACAAAAAAGAGCCCTATCACTTCCAGATGTATAAGTCAAATGTTTTATTTCGTGCTTTCCACCGTCATAATGACCAATAAATGGAAAATAGGATGTACCCACTGGAGTCCAATTGGGTACGCTAACCATATCAATGTCGTTCACCTGCTTCCAGTGGATATTGGCCAAATTGCTGTAATCCACCTTAAAACGGCGGAAGATAAAGTCCATACCACCATTAATACCGTCACGAAAAGTAGTTAGATGTTCCAAGTTTTCAATTAAGAAGGGGTTTTCAGCACTGCCCAAGAAAGGGGCTTTATGGGGTATCAGCACGTAGGTACGCGACAGCGTATCCATCTTCACCATCAAGTCGGCAATACCTTCCTTGTTAATTGTGGCTTTCAGATTCGCATTATCAACACTCATACAGTCGTTCCAAGTGTCAACAGACCAAGTGGCACCCGGTCGGGTTCCCAAGTCAAAATCCTTGTCAAGATGCTCCACATCATCATAGTTAACGTCAGACACTGCTTGCAAGACAAGCGGAATCACAGACATCGCCACGGAGGGATTGCTAATGTCAAAACCATTAATATAGGGATAGATACCGTTGGTATAGGTAAATTGTCCTCCCAAGTCGGTCCAAGAGCCGCTGGTCATATTCCGTGTCAGCAAACCCATAGCCAAAGTATTGGTATTCAGCGTGGAGAGCTGTTTGTCGTAGAAGCAGTTGCTAATCTCGCCTCCATCGTTGTTAAAACCGCAGATGGCAGCCGTGAGCGAGCCCTCGCTCTGGATCATCATATTGGAGTAGCAGTTGTAAATATTTGCCCCTTCAAAATTCTGGCCCACGATACCGCCCACGTGGCGGGAGGTAGAAAATATTTGGCCCGTGGAGTAGCAGTATTTCACTTCGGAGGTACCCTGGCTAATACCCACGATACCGCCCGAGTTAATGTCGGTAGATTCCAAGGTTCCTTCAAAGAAGCAGCCCTCGAGGATGGATTCTTTCAACAACCAGCCGCAAATACCGCCCACGGCCTTGGCACCAGAGATGTAGGAGTTGGTTACACCCAAATGCTTCACCGTGGCACTGTCGTTCACCTGGGTAAAGAAACCGCGTTCGTTACGATCGTTTTGGACACTCTTGTCACGTTCGGTGCAGTACAAACCGGAAACAATGTGGTAATCGCCGTCAAAATGGCCAGTAAAGATTTCCATAGGAGTCCACGCCTTCCAGGTGCTGTCCTTCACGCCTTGGCAGCCGGCCACGTTGCCCTTGTTAATCACAATGTCGGTGGTCAACTTAATGTACGTGCCGGCGCAGCCCGTAGGAATCGTATGGTAATTGGTTCCTTCCGTTCCAGCGGGTTTGGTAATGGTGTATGTTCCCGTGGCATAGTCAAAGTAGAACTGGCTGCCCGGCACCATACACTCGTGGAAGTCCCAGAGTTCCTGTTCGCTTTCGATGAGGAAGGGATGGGCTTCGGTACCGTCTTCAATAACGGGTTCCTGTGCCATTGCCGCATTAGGCATCCAAAGCAAGCCGAGAAGCAGGGCGAGAAAGGCCCAATATCTATTTGTGTTTTTCATAATCACGTTTTTGTTTTAAACTAAGAAACTAAGAAATTAAGAAATTAAGAAATTAAAGATATCCTTCGTTTCTTCGTTCCTTCGTTTCTTCGTTTCTTAATCATTTATTTCACCCAATAAACCACCTGAATTCTGTCGCCCACCTTGCATTCCTTGTTGTCGTTGAGAGCAGGGTAATAGTACAGTTTTCCACCGATGAATTTCACGATGTCGCTGCCGTCCTTGGTATCGGCCACATACACGCCGTTGCGGTAGAACTGGATGAGCATATTGGCTGTATCCACTTGTGTATAGCCGGTAGGGATGGACAGCACGAGACCCGTCGTGTCGAGACCGTCCTCAACATAATCGAGGGTATCAACCGTGTTTTCATTCAAGATCAGTCGGGTAGAAAGTTGTTTGAGATTAATGTTCACGGCCAGGGTGTCCTTATAGTCGGCGGAGAATTGTCCGAGGGTGTCGCCGTTGAACTTGATGTAGAGTTTACCGTCATAGACATTCACGTTGGCGGTAACGGCACTGCTGGCGTTAGCGGTGAAAGTTGCCACGTCGGCACCGTTCTTCTGGATGGTGAGGGCGGCGTCGTTCACGGTAGGGATAGTCGGTTTGTCGATCAAATTGTTGTAGCTGCCAGAAGTGGCCACGGTGGCGAGACCAGATGTCGGAGTATAGTTGTCCTTCAAATTCGCACTGTCCGCTTTGAAGCGTGTCTCCAAGGATGACAGGTCGGCTGACGTGCTGCCCAGACTTGCGCGGATGGCAGCTGCCGTGTCAACCAACGCCGTGCGGACATTCGTGCTCGTCGTGTCGATCATTCCCTTCAAGGCGGTGCTGTCGTTGTAGATGCGCTGCGCCAATGCAGAGCTGTCGGCTCGCATCTTCGTTGTAAGTGTCGTGCTGTCTTGGCGAATGATTGCCGTGATAGCCGTGCTGTCCTGGCGGATCTTGGTTGCCAATGTGGAGCTGTCGGCGTGCATCTTGGTTTTCATATCCTTGATGCCCTGGCAATCCATTATCGTGGTGCACAATCCGTCGGTTATTTCCTTAATGGATGCGCGGATGTCTTTTGCCGTGTCAACCAACGCCGTGCGGACATTCGTGCTCGTCGTGTCGATCATTCCCTTCAAGGCGGTGCTGTCGTTGTAGATGCGCTGCGCCAATGCAGAGCTGTCGGCTCGCATCTTCGTTGTAAGTGTCGTGCTGTCTTGGCGAATGATTGCCGTGATAGCCGTGCTGTCCTGGCGGATCTTGGTTGCCAATGTGGAGCTGTCGGCGTGCATCTTGGTTTTCATATCCTTGATGCCCTGGCAATCCATTATCGTGGTGCACATATTTGTATTGATGGCATTGATGGCATCACGAAGATTGCCTGCCGTGTCAACCAAGGCGGTGCGAATGGCTGAAGCCGTGTCGGCCAAACCGCTCTTCGTGATGATGCTGTCGGTGAGGGCCACTTCATTGATGTAGTGAGTCAGCGTGTCGTTGAGTTTCGTGTTGGATACGTAGTTGTGTTCAACGCTGTCCTTCAACGCCTTCACGCCATTGTCGGCATTGGTAATCAAACCGCGGAGTACGTTGGCCGTATCTTTGATTTCTTCGCGGATGTTCTTGGAGCTGTCAGCAATGGCTTTGATGTTTAGCTTCACGCTGTCGCTCAAGTTCTTGATGCGGTCGGCGAAAAGGACGCTGTCCTCTGCAATCTTTGTAGCGTTGGCAGCGATATTGGATGTATTGGTTAAGATGTTGCCTTGCATTGTCGTAATGCCAGAGCAGGACATTATCGTGGTACACATACTTGTATTGATGGCATCGATGGCATCACGAAGACTGCCCGCCGTGTCAACCAAGGCACTGCGGATGGCTGAAGCCGTGTCGGCCAAGCCACTCTTCGTGATGATGCTGTCGGTGAGGGCCACTTCATTGATGTAGTGAGTCAGCGTGTCGTTGAGTTTCGTGTTGGATACGTAGTTGTGTTCAACGCTGTCCTTCAACGCCTTCACGCCATTGTCGGCATTGGTAATCAAACCGCGGAGTACGTTGGCCGTATCTTTGATTTCTTCGCGGATGTTCTTGGAGCTGTCAGCAATGGCTTTGATGTTTAGCTTCACGCTGTCGCTCAAGTTCTTGATGCGGTCGGCGAAAAGGACGCTGTCCTCTGCAATCTTTGTAGCGTTGGCAGCGATATTGGATGTATTGGTTAAGATGTTGCCTTGCATTGTCGTAATGCCAGAGCAGGACATTATCGTGGTACACATACTTGTATTGATGGCATCGATGGCATCACGAAGACTGCCCGCCGTGTCAACCAAGGCACTGCGGATGGCTGAAGCCGTGTCGGCCAAGCCACTCTTCGTGATGATGCTGTCGGTGAGGGCCACTTCATTGATGTAGTGAGTCAGCGTGTCGTTGAGTTTCGTGTTGGATACGTAGTTGTGTTCAACGCTGTCCTTCAACGCCTTCACGCCATTGTCGGCATTGGTAATCAAACCGCGGAGTACGTTGGCCGTATCTTTGATTTCTTCGCGGATGTTCTTGGAGCTGTCAGCAATGGCTTTGATGTTTAGCTTCACGCTGTCGCTCAAGTTCTTGATGCGACCGGCGAACAGGGTGCTGTCCTCGTGAATGGCGATGGCGTTATTTTTCACGCTGTCGCGGAGATTAGAGATGCACGGAGCGATCTTTTCGCAGAGAGCGTCATTGGTAACGTAATTCTTGGCTATGCTGTCACGCAGTGCGCTGATGCTGTCGCGTACGTCCTTGATTGTATCGGCCAACACCGTGTTCGTCACATATTTAATGTGTAGGGTGTCGAAAAGGTTATTGTTCAAGCTGTCCACTTTTTGGTTGAGTTTACCAACGTCGCCGTGGGCACCCGTAATCAATGCACGGATGGCCGTGGCCGTGTCGGAAACGTGTTGCATAATGGCGGTGCTGTCGGAAGCAATCTTTGAGGTGTTGGCGGCAACCTGGCTAATCACGTCTGGAATACATTCAGTCTTAACCTTGTCGCAGAAGTCGCTGTTGGAAACATAGTTGGTCGTCACAAAGGTGCGAATGGCTGAAGCCGTGTCGGCCAGACCGCTCTTGGTGATGATGCTGTCGGTGAGGGCCACTTCATTGATATAGTGGTTCAACGTGTCGTTGAGTTTCGTGTTGGATACGTAGTTGTGCTCGACACTATCCTTCAGTGCTTTCACGTCTTTGTTGGCATCCGTAATCAATCCGCGTAGCGTAGAGGCCGTGTCTTTGATTTCTTTGCGGATGTTCTTAGAGCTGTCAATGATGGCCTGCACGTTCATCTTCACGCTGTCGCTCAGGTTCTTGACGCGGCCTGCGAAGAAGATGCTGTCGGCCTTGATATTCGCCGCATTCGTCTGGATGCTGTCACGCATCGTCTTGATGTCGGCACAGTCCATCACCTTGTCGCAAAGGTCTGCGTTGGAAACGTAGTTGGTCGTCATGCTGTCGCGCAAGGCGCTGATGCTGTCGCGTACATCCTTGATCGTGTCGGCCAACACCGTGTTCGTCACATATTTAATATGTAGGGTGTCGAAAAGGTTTTTGTTCAAGCTGTCAACCTTGTGGTTAATGTCGCCGCTGGCACCCGTAATCAATGCGCGAATGGCCGTGGCCGTGTCGGAAACGTTCTTCATAATGTCGGTGCTGTCGGCTTTAACAATATCCTTAATTTCGTTGTCGGCAGCGGTACGATTGGTGATTTCATCTGATATGGCAGTGGCATTTGCCACGATGGCGTTTTTGTTCGTCTGGATGCTGTCACGCATCGTCTTGATGTCGTCGCAGGCCATCACTGTGGTACACAGATTGGTATTGATGTCATTGATGGCATCACGAAGATTCTTTGCCGTGTCAACCAACGCGCTGCGTATATGCTGGCTCGTACTGTCGATGTTGGCCTGAAGTGAGTTGTCTCGGGTTATCGATTTGGCTGCCGTCGTGTCGATGCGGGTATTGAGCGCCGTGTTGATCGTACGGATCGTGTCGCGCACGTGGTTGTTCACGTTGGCGATGCTGTCTAAAATATCATCATTCATGTTTCCCATGTCGGCGCGAATGTCGGAAATGGAATCGCGCACCACTTCCATGCTGTCGGCTATCCAGCCCGTCACGCAGCCCTTCACGCTGTCGCACACGTGCCTGTTGAAATTGTCAACGCGCATGGCAAGGTCTCCCACGTCTCCCGTGGCAGTATGAATCAGTCCCCGCAAAATGCCCGCCGTGTCGCGCAACTCCCTGTTGCTTATCAGCGTGTCGGTCGCCCACTGAATGTGGTTGTCGGCGATCGTGTCCACGATGTGGTTGATGACCGAGTTGCCGTCAGCCAACTGGTTCTTGATCGTGTCCGGTATGTTCGGCTTGTTCTTGATGAACGTACACTTGGCCGGATTCGTCTCGTCCCAGTCACTCTGCGGGACGGCCCCCAGGTTCACCGAGTCGGCATAAAGAGCGCTGATGGCCAGCGGTACCGCCGACACGTCCGATACCGATTCAACCATGCCCATGTCGCCGGGCAACGTGATCTTCACGTTGATCTTCGCCTTGAACCAGTCAACGTTGTCCCAGCTCGGCCGGTTGCCGATCAACAGCGACATCAAGCCGTTCTGGTTCGTCGGAACCGCCGTGAACGTCTCCGTGTATTGTACGGCAAGGTCCGGCTTGAGGATGTTGATTTCAACATTGACCTGGCTGTTGGTCAGCAGCCGGTTCTGGTTGTCGCGAACCACCGCCTGGTAGCTCAGCTTCGGGTTGTCCTGTGCCCTCGCGGTCATCGTCGCCGCCGCGAGGAAAATTGTCGTGAGAATGATTAACAGTCTTTTCATTGTATATTGTTTTTTTATTTTTATCTCCATTTATGTGTTTCCTTCGCCTGGTCTCAAACGCGCTATTCCAGGGGGGTCTTCCTCTGTGTCGCCGTCCACTCCGTCTCCGAATACAGGTTGTCCTTCAGGCAGCGTACGCTGAAGCCGTAGTTCTTGGTGACGTCCCTGTCTATCAAAAGGTTGCAGCCCATCTCTATGCTGCAGTGCTTCGCCAGCATCTCGCTCACGGACTCCGACGACCAGAAGTGCGTCGACCCCAGCAGGCCCTCGAAACGGCCCGTCGCCGGGTTGTAGAAGCCCGCCGGCAACGCGTTGAACCCGCTGGAGTTGTCCCCCGTCGGAACGATCCACAGGCTGTCCGACGACAACGCCACCGCCCCGAAGTCCATCAGGTCGCGCATGTTCACATCGTTGGGAACGTGCCACCCGTCTGGACAAATGCCTTGTACGAAGCCCTCGTCCGTCGCAACTGGCTCATCGGTACTGCTTTCCGGAAGGCCTACGCCAGAGTACCACGTGTACAGGCGCCCGTAGACCGCCAGGTTACGCTCCGTGTCCGGAAACTCGTACGAACGGTATATCATGCTCGCCGCCTCGGTGCCCGTCCCCTGGCGTGCCGCCGCCTCGGCCGTGTAGTGCGTCGTCCTGAGGTTGCTGTTCAGCCAGCAGTCGTTCCCAAGGAATATGTTGCCGTAGCTGTTCGCGTCCGCGTCGGCAACGTTCGGGAAGCCGCACACGTACACCATGTAGTGAAGCAGCGAGTCGCAGTCGTTCTCGCTGCGGAGCAGGCTGTCGTTGCGGCCCGGGACGAAGTGCATCGCCAGCATCTCCTCGTATGACAGGCGCAGCGTGTCGTAAAGCTCGTATATCGGCCAAACCGTCAGCGTCAGCTCCGTCAGGCTGTCGTAGTTCAAAAAGCTGCCGCAGTAGTGCGACGAGTCGTACTGACCGGCGGGTATCAGGTTCCCGTCGGCATCCACAGAGTGGAACTCGAAGCCGTATACCGGCCTCACGTCGTTCTGGCAGAACGATGTGTCGTAGACCTCGCGCAGCAACTGTGCCTGCTGCAGGCCCTCGGCTACCTCGGTGCCCCCGGGGTTCTTCGTCTGGTGGTGGAACACCTCGCCAAACGACTGCGACACGTTGCCCGCCTGGCCGTAGGCCGTCACGAACCCGTTCGCGAATTCCACTGTCTGCCCCTTCGCCGAGAAGAAGAGGGCAGCGCCGAGCGTTAGAATCGTCAATAGTTTCCTGTGCATTATTTGTCGTTTTTGTTTGTTTTTTCCCTTTTTTGTCGTTCCGTCGGCGATAACGCCGTGTTGTTTTATTGTTGTATTATATTTTACACTATTACTTTATAGTTTTTATCATAGTCTTTATCCGACTGCCCCGCCCTGCGGACACCGGCGACACAAACGGCCACGTTTCCCCGGTGTTGAAGTTCTGGCAAACTTGTGAGAAGGGAAAACGCGACCATTTTTTCCGCCCACCCTTTTGTCCGGATGCTCGTCCGGCATGAATGGGCGCTGCAAAAATATAAAATTAAATAATTCAAGGGGTAAAAATTACCAAAAAAAGAAAAAACGATTTGTTAATTTAATCGACGGGGACCTGGTTCGCCATTTCTTGCCTTAACCGGCATATTCAGCTGTGGTTCAAACAATTGCGGACACAAGCCCTGCCTCAGGACGGGCCCGGCAATGCCGAAATTGCGGAAATCAGGGCCGTTTTCGCCTTTTCGCCCTTGGAAGAATTTGGCTGGAATTTTGCTCCCGGCGAAATGTCCCGTTCCACGTTTCAAAATCAATTTGTCATGTAAATCTTTCGGAAATTGTTAAATATTGTTAATGACGAAAATGCTTCGTGCCGACCTGGCGCCGTGTTCGGGCTGGGGGAATTTTTATACACGTTTGAAAGTTGAATATATAATAAATGTAAGTAACATTTTTAATAGAAAACTATGACAAAAAATCTGTAATTTTGCCAAAATTTTCCAACGATGATAGAACAGATTTTAGCAGAGTCCTTAAAGAATGTTTTGAATCAATTATATAATATTGATATTCAAGCAGATAAATCATTAATACAAAAAACAAAAAAAGAATTCGAAGGCGATTTTACCATCGTGGTCTTCCCATACGTGAAAGCAGCACGTAAAGCACCAGATGCCGTCGCTAATGAAATCGGCAACGCTTTGGTTGAAAATTTATCTCATTTTTCCACTACCGACGGCATCGAAGGTTCTCTTGTCGCATTCAATGTGGTCAAAGGCTTTCTCAACCTATCAATTTCCGATAGTTTTTGGTTAAACTTCATCAATATAAACGCTGACAATCAGTATTTTGGGAAAGAAGCAAACATTGACAACTGCCCTACCCTTATTGAATTTTCGTCGCCCAACACCAACAAACCATTACATCTTGGACATATCCGCAACAATCTGTTAGGCAATTCGGTGGCACTCATTTTGGAAGCCTGCGGCAGAAATCCCAAACGCGTCAATTTGGTCAACGACCGCGGCATTCACATTTGCAAATCCATGTTGGCATGGCTGGAATACGGGAATGGTGAGACGCCAGAATCATCTGAAATGAAAGGCGACCACCTGGTTGGCAAGTATTATGTAGAATTCGACAAGCATTACAAAGCCGAAATCGAAGAGTTGAAAGCCCAAGGGATGAGTGATGACGAGGCTGCAAAGCAAGCTCCTTTGATGCTAAAAGCCCAGGAAATGCTTCGCAAATGGGAAGCTGGCGATGAGGAGGTCCGCAATTTGTGGCAAAAAATGAATGGGTGGGTTTATGCCGGTTTCGATGAAACTTACCGCCGCATGGGAATCAGTTTCCACAAAACATATTATGAATCTAATACTTATCTTTTAGGAAAATCATTAGTTGAAGAAGGCCTGAAAAGCGGAGCATTCTTTCGCAAAGAAGACAATTCCGTATGGGTTGACCTCAGCGCTGACGGGCTCGATGAAAAGTTGCTTTTGCGCGGTGATGGCACCTCCGTTTATATGACACAAGATTTAGGGACGGCACAACTTCGCTACGAAGAATTCCATCCTCAAAAGATGATTTACGTTGTCGGCAACGAGCAAAATTACCATTTCGACGTTCTTAAACTCGTATTAGGCGACAAGTTGGGCAAGGAATTCGGCAAGAATATCTACCATTTATCTTACGGGATGGTAGAACTGCCCAACGGCAAGATGAAATCACGCGAAGGCACGGTGGTTGATGCCGACGACTTGATGAATGAAATGTACTCTCAAGCCAAAGACAGTACTGAAGCATTGGGCAAACACGATTTCTCCCCGGAAGAAGCTGAAAAACTGTACGAAATGATTGGTATCGGCGCATTGAAATATTTCATTTTGAAAGTGGATCCAAAGAAAAACATGCTTTTCAACCCTGAAGAATCCATCGACTTCAACGGCAACACCGCGCCTTTCATACAATATACGCACGCACGCATCAAATCATTGTTACGCAAGGCAGCAGATGCAGACATCAACACAAATGTCTGCAATCCCAATATCAAATTACAAAATACTGAAAAAGAAATACTTAAAAACCTTTACAGTTTTCCTCAAATAGTAGCCAATGCTGGCGCAAACTATAGTCCGGCCCTCATTGCGAACTACGCTTTTGATTTAGCCAAAGACTTCAACGGTTTCTACCAGTCCTGCCCTATTTTCAAGGAAGAAAATGCCGATTTAAGGACCTTGCGCTTAGTTATTTCCAAGATGGTGGCATCTGTCATCAAACAGGCAATGGCTTTGCTCGGCATTGATGTTCCAGAGAAAATGTAACAAGGTTAAACCTCCGTTTCCTTATTGAAGAAAGCAAATTTACCTTCTTCCAGGGAATCGACAAAAATAGGTTTGCTGGTATCCAACGTACCTCCAAGGATGATTTTCGACAATTCGTTGAGAATCTGTTTCTGGATGACACGCTTGAGCGGACGAGCGCCATACAAGGGGTCATAACCCAGTTCCGCCAGTTGCTCCAACGCATATTTCGTAAATTCCACTTTGATATTCTGTTGCGAAAGCAGATTATTCAACTGATTGATTTGCAGCTGGATAATATTCTTAATTTCGCGTTTTGACAGAGGCTGGAACATCACGATTTCATCAATACGGTTAACAAATTCCGGTTTGAGCGAACGTTTCAACAAATCAATGATTTCAGCTTTGGTACGGTCGAAGACTTCCTCATCCGAATAATTGCTGCGGTCGGCATAATTATCTTGGATGATGTTTGAACCCATATTGGAAGTCATGATGATAATGGTATTCTTGAAGTCGGCGGTACGACCTTTATTGTCGGTCAGACGTCCATCGTCGAGCACCTGAAGCAGGATGTTGAAAATATCGGGATGGGCTTTTTCGATTTCATCAAAAAGGACCACGGAATAGGGTTTTCTACGCACTTGTTCGGTAAGTTGACCACCTTCGTCGTAACCGACATAACCTGGAGGCGAGCCGATGAGTCGGGAGACGGAGTGACTTTCCTGGAATTCGCTCATATCAAATCTGACAATGGCATCTTCGGTGTTGAAAAGGTACTCGGCGAGTGCTTTGGCCAATTCGGTTTTTCCCACGCCAGTGGTGCCCATGAAAATAAATGAGCCGATGGGACGTTTCATGTCCTGCAAGCCGGCTCTGCTGCGTCGGATGGCATTGGCAATGGCACTGATGGCTTCGTCTTGTCCAACGACACGTTTATGCAATTCCTCTTCCAAAGTCAGCAATTTTGCCTTTTCGCTCTGCATCATCTTGCTGACAGGAATGCCAGTCCAGCGGGCCACCACTTCAGCAATGTCGTCGGCACCGACTTCTTCATCAATCATAGCTTTGTCGGCTTGCAAATTTGTAAGTTCTTCCTGCAAGCGGACAATTTCATCTTCTTCCCCTTTGATGAGTCCATAGCGCAATTCTGCCACACGGCCATAATTTCCCTGACGTTCCTGGTTGGAAGCTTCAAGTTTATATTCTTCTATTTTTGCTTTTTTATTTTGAATGGCATCAACGATTTCCTTTTCATTATGCCACTTCGTGGCGATGGCGTTGCGTTGTTCTTGCAATTCAGAAATGGTTTTGCTGAGTTGTTCTACTTTTTCAGTAGCGTTTTCGCGTTTGATAGCTTCCCTTTCAATTTCCAGTTGTCTGATTTTACGTTCGATTTCGTCAAGTTCTTCAGGAACGGAATTGATTTCGAGACGCAGTTTCGACGCGGCTTCATCAATCAGGTCGATGGCTTTGTCGGGCAGGAAACGGTCGGAAATATATCTCTGTGACAATTCAACGGCGGCGATGATGGCTTCATCAAGGATACGCACCTGATGATGGGTTTCATAGCGCTCTTTCAGTCCACGGAGAATGGAAATTGCCGAGTACTTGTCGGGTTCGTCGATGAGAACGGGTTGGAAACGGCGTGCGAGTGCCTTGTCTTTTTCGAAATACTTTTGGTATTCGTTAAGGGTTGTTGCACCGATAGCGCGCAGTTCGCCGCGGGCGAGGGCGGGCTTGAGTATGTTGGCAGCATCCATGGCGCCTTCGCCCGAGCCGCCAGCACCCACCAAGGTATGAATCTCATCAATGAACAAAATTATCTCGCCATCGGCATCAATCACTTCTTTGATAACACTTTTGAGGCGTTCCTCAAACTCGCCTTTGTACTTGGCACCAGCCACCAACGCACCCATGTCCAAGGAGTACAACTGCTTTGTTTTCAGGTTTTCTGGAATATCCCCACTAACCAAACGATGAGCCAGGCCTTCGGCGATGGCTGTCTTGCCGACACCAGGCTCCCCAATCAAAATAGGATTGTTTTTGGTACGTCTGGATAGGATCTGCAGCACACGCCGAATTTCCTCATCACGACCGATGACCGGGTCAAGCTTGCCTTTGCGGGCAGCATCATTCAGGTTGGTGGCAAATTTGTTCAAGGCATTGTACGTGTCTTCGCTGGTCGAACTGGTGGCTTTGCTTCCTTTCCGCAACTCTTGAATGGAAGTTTGAATGCCCTTTTCTGTCAATCCATTATCCTTCAATATTTTAGATGCATCATCGTTGGCTTTGAAAATACCGAAGAACAAGTGCTCTAACGAAATGAATTCATCGCCCATCTGCTGACTCAGCAGCATCGCCTGCTGAATGGCTGTGTTTACCCCACTGGACAAATAGGGATCTCCCCCCGTCACCTTGGGGATGCTTTTCATCCGACGTTCTACTTCTTGGGCTATCGCATTAGGATTGGCACCCTGCTTCTTGATAATATAAGGAATAACGTTTTCATCAATTTCGAAGATGGCTTTCAACAAGTGCAAATTATCGATTTTCTGCTGTTGGTTACCCAATGCAATCATCTGCGCCTGTGTAATTGCCTCTTGCGTTTTAATAGTCAAGTTGTTCATATTCATGGTTTCATATATTTTTAAACAGCCACCAATATGCAACAACTTTGCCAAATAGAACAAACTGACAAATTGTCAGTACAAACAACATTAAAAGATAGAGAAAACGGATTAATCGAGTTTCAACACTGCCAAGAAAGCAGACTGTGGCACTTGCACGTTACCGATTTGACGCATACGCTTTTTCCCCTGCTTCTGTTTTTCAAGCAGTTTACGCTTACGCGTGATATCACCACCGTAACACTTGGCGGTCACATCCTTTCGGACTGCCTTAACGGTTTCTCGAGCAATAATCTTTGTACCGATAGCCGCTTGAATGGCGATATCAAACTGCTGGCGCGGAATCAATTCCTTAAGTTTCTCGCAAATGCGTCGTCCGAATGCGTAGGCATTATCCACATGTATCAGGGATGACAAGGCATCGACAGAATCGCCATTAAGCAGAATGTCCAATTTCGCCAATTGGGCTGGTTTGTAATCGGATAAATGATAATCAAAAGAAGCATAACCTTTGGATATACTCTTCAGTTTATCATAAAAATCGAAGATGATTTCGCCCAAGGGCAGATAAAACGACAACTCTATACGGTCGGTTGAAATATAGGTTTGGTTGATTAGGGTACCGCGCTTATCAAGACAAAGTTTCATGATAGGACCGATGAACTCCGCCTTGCTGATGATTTGTGCCAAAATGAAAGGTTCCTCAACATGATCGATAGAATTGGGAGCTGGCATGCCTGACGGGTTATGCACCTCAATAATTTCACGCTTTGTCGTGTGAACATTGTAGGAAACATTCGGGACAGTGGCAATGACATCCATATCAAATTCACGGTCAAGGCGTTCCTGAACGATTTCCATGTGAAGCAGGCCAAGGAATCCGCAGCGGAAACCGAAACCCAAGGCGGCAGACGATTCAGGAGTAAAAGTCAGGGAAGCGTCATTCAACTGGAGTTTTTCCAAAGAAGAGCGTAATTCTTCGTAATCGTCAGCATTGGTTGGATAAATACCCGCAAAAAGCATGGGTTTAACTTCCTGGAAACCGGCGACAGCTTCCGTACAGGGTCTTTCCACATGTGTAATCGTATCACCGACACGTACTTCTTTAGAAGTTTTTATACCGGAAATGATATAGCCGACATCACCAGCCGAAAGGACTGGTTTGGGTTCCTGATTGAGTTTTAAAACGCCGATTTCATCTGCATGATATTCTTTTCCAGTAGCCATGAACTTAACGAAATCGTTGGTTTTAATGGTACCGTTTTTGATTCTGAAATAAGCGATGATACCACGATAAGAGTTAAAAACGGAGTCGAAAATAAGAGCTTGAAGTGGTGCGTCCGGGTCGCCAACGGGAGCTGGAATTTTCTCGATGATGGCTGCCAAGATTTCCTCAACGCCAATACCCGTTTTGCCGCTGGCTTCGATGATGTCTTCGCGATCACAACCGATAAGATCCACGATTTGGTCTTTCACTTCTTCCGGCATCGCCGCCGGCATATCCATTTTATTGAGTACTGGAATGATTTCCAAATCGTTTTCGATGGCGAGATACAAGTTTGAAATAGTCTGTGCCTGAACACCTTGCGTAGCGTCAACAAGAAGCAACGCCCCTTCGCAAGCAGCGATGGAGCGGGAAACCTCGTACGAAAAATCGACATGACCCGGGGTATCAATCAAGTTCAGCACATAGTCTTCGCCTTGATACTTGTAATTCATCTGGATGGCGTGGCTCTTGATGGTGATGCCTCTTTCGCGTTCCAAATCCATATCATCCAACACCTGATCCTGAAAATCACGGTCGTTTACCGTCCCTGTAAATTGCAGCAATCGGTCAGCTAACGTGCTCTTACCGTGGTCGATATGAGCAATAATACAAAAATTCCTAATGTGTTTCATCATAGCGGCAAAAATACGATTTTTTTCTTTATTTTTGTTTTTTCAAACTTAAGAATGAGAATTTCGATAGACTATTTTCAAAAAGATGACGTTGTCGGTTTGGCAAAGGACCTGCTGGGAAAATACATTTTCACCAAGATTGACGGGCAGCTGGCGGGCGGAATCATCACTGAGACAGAGGCTTACAATGGCGTTAAAGACAAGGCATCGCACAGCTTTGGTGGACGTCGGACAGCCCGCAACGAAATGATGTACCATGCTGGCGGAGTGGCATACGTATACCTTTGCTATGGCATGCACCGGATGATGAACATCGTTACCAACAAGGAAGATATTCCTGACGCCATTCTCCTTCGTGCCATTTTTCCCACCCATGGTGAAGAGCTGATGCTTCAGCGTCTGGGTTACAACAAGATGTCGTCCAAGCTGACCAACGGCCCTGGAAAATTAAGTAAGGCTTTAGGCATCAACATAATACATAATGGCATCAAGCTCAATTCTCCGCAACTTTGGCTCGAAGACCACGGCGTAAAGTTCGAAGACGAACAGATACAAATCGGTCCGCGCATCGGTGTTGACTATGCTGGAGAAGATGCTTTGCTTCCGTACCGGTTCGTGGGGAAGTTGTGAGCTGTTGAGTTGTTGAATTGTGATCTGTTGAATTGTTTAATTGTTGAATTGTTTAAGGGTTCTGCCTGGAGGGCAGTATTTGAGTAACCGCTTGCACCTACGAAGGAGGTGCTGCAGGCATTGTGATGGTGAGGCGGCGGTGTCTGAAAGACACCACAATTAGTAACCGGGGACGAAGTCCTCGGAGCAGGATGCTCTGAGGGAAAACTCTTGCCTGAAAGGCAATACCATTTTTCTGATACTTTCTTTGAGACCCAAAGAAAGTATCGCAAAGAAAGGTTTCCCGCTGAACAAGCCTTTGCTACAAATCGGGCAGTTGCAGGCTAAACGCAGAAACTCGCAGGCTCCACTCCGTTCCGCCTGCTCAAACAGTCTGCGTTCTTAACGCCTTCACCCGCCGCGATTTGTCACGCAAAGCGCTTGTAAGGCGGAGGATATAAATGGGATGTTGGAGGTGCTGCAGGCATTGTGATGGTGAGGCGGCGGTGTCTGAAAGACACCACAATTAGTAACCGGGGACGAAGTCCTCGGAGCAGGATGAACCTCTGATGTCCTGGCGCGGCGCGGGGATGAAGGTGCCATGATGGTATCAGGCTGCCGCCGCGCAATCGACACGCGAGGCCATGACGCGTGCGTTAGGGATTGAAGCGGTTACGAGCCTGCCGCAGGCAGGCGAAGTTTGAGCGAAAAGCCCGACGGCGAGCGCCAGCGAGCCGGAACGCCCTAATCGAAAAAAATTTTTATTTTTTTCATTTCCCGTCGTTCATTTAATGTAAAAATATTATATTTGCAGAAATTATTTTTCTATATGAGCTATATTGAATTTGACAAGAACGACCTGGTAAACATACCTTTCTCGAAGAAAAAAGAAATCGTGCGATGCAGCCGTACAGGAGCCTTCGCCACCACTACGCTACTCGGTCTCAACACCCGCAAATACCACGGATTGTTTATTCTGCCGCAAGAAAACGTTGACGGGGAGCGACACATTCTGGTCTCCAGCCTCAACGAAAGCATCATCATCGATGACATGGAATTCCACTTGGGAACGCACCAATACCGCGGCGGTATCATCGACCCCAAAGGCAACAAATACCTTCAGAAATTCGTAACCGAAATCATTCCCGTTTACCACTACCGCGTCGGAAAATTCAACTTCACCAAAGAATTGCTGTTTTCCGACAGCGAAGAGCGGCTGATTATAAAATACACCATCAAAGACAATTTTGATTCCGCGCAGATTCAATTTCGTCCCCTGCTGGCCTTCCGCCAGATTCACCAATTGACGCACCACAACGACCATGCCAACACAAATTTTGAAACCGTGGAAAATGGCGTTGGTTATTGTATGTACGAACATTACTCGCACATTTATCTTCAATCCTCCGAACCGATTAATTATCAGCATAATCCAAGTTGGTATTACGATTTCGAATACGAAGAGGAACTGAATCGCGGCTATGAGGGACACGAAGACTTGCTCAACATGGGCAGTATCAACGTGCCCATTACCCAAAAGGAATTATACTTTTCAATAGGGACAAAGCCCATTGATCCTCAGGAAATCGCAAAGATTTTCGAGCAGGAACTGGCGGTTCACCGCTCAAGAAGCAGCTTCCAACTCTGCCTCCAAAATGCCGCCGAGCAGTTCATCATCGAACGGAACGGCAAAATGCAAATCATTGCTGGCTATCCGTGGTTTGGCCGTTGGGGCCGCGACACTTTCATTTCTGTCGCCGGACTGACACTTTCGACGGTCAACAAGCCCGAACTTTGCAAGCGTATCATCGACGATATGCTTTCCGAAATGAAAGACGGACTATTTCCCAACATTGGCAGTGGCGATGCCGCGGCGTACAATTCGGTTGACGCGCCGCTTTGGTTTTTCCGGGCATTGCAGCATTACGCCAGCTACACCCACAGCGAAAAGAAAATCTGGAAAGAATACGGACCTGTGATGCGACAGATTCTGAACGCATACCGATACGGTTCTCTCTACAACATACGGATGCTTGACAATGGATTGATCTATGCCGGTTGCGATGGGGTTGCCCTGACTTGGATGGACGCCGTGGTCGATGGCAAGCCCGTCACACCACGTTCCGGTTGCGCTGTCGAAATCAACGGCCTGTGGTACAATGCCATACAATTTTCTCTCGAGATGGCCCGCTTGGCTAAAGACCATGATTTCGTCATCGAATGGGAAAACATAGCCAAAAGCTTTCCCGATACTTTCAAAGCCACTTTCTGGTCGAAAGAAATCGGCTACCTTGCCGACTACGTGGACGGCGACTACAAAAACTTCCAGGTACGCCCCAACATGATGATTGCCGTATCCCTACCCTACGTTCCCATCAGCGAAAAGATAAGACAATTGGTATTGCGCAAAACTTGCGAAGAGCTGCTGACGGAAAAAGGCATTCGGACACTTTCGCCCAACGACCCTGAATACAAAGGGCACTACAGCGGCAACCAAAAAGAACGCGATATGGCCTATCACCAAGGTTGCTGCTGGCCGTGGCTGCTGGCACCGTTCTGCGACGGCATGCTTGCCGTTTATGGCAAACAGGCCATTCCTTTCCTCGAAAAGATATATTACAAATTCGATAGTTGCATGAAGGACTACGGCATTTCCACCATCTGCGAAATCACCGACGGAGACCCACCCTACAAACCCAATGGCTGCGTTTCCCAGGCTTGGAGCGTGGCGGCACTGCTGTACTTAAAATGGAAGGTGATGTGTTGTTGATGTGTTATTTACCAATAAGAAAACAAGGATAAAAATGAGAGTATTAATGTTTGGATGGGAGTTTCCGCCGCACATTGCCGGAGGTTTGGGAACCGCATGTTTCGGCCTCACGAAGGGGCTGGCCGTCAACGGTGTTGACGTGACTTTTGTCATGCCCAAAGCTTCTGGCGACGAAGACCAAAGTCTCATCCGCATCATCAACGCTTCCGATGTCGAAATCGACACCCGTTATTCTTCCTTTTTCCAGCAAAACACAAACACCTATATTGAAGTCAATTCCAAACTCATTCCTTATGTCGGCTTAGACGATTACTATAATGTTATCAATCAGATTTATAGTGGAAAATTAGACTATGCGGCAACGGGCAATCGACGCCGTTTCCAGTTTGCAGGCGGCTACGGTCCCAACCTGATGCAAGAAGTGGACCGTTACGCACAAGTAGCCGCCGAGATTGCGAAACGCGAAGACTTTGACGTCATCCACGCCCACGACTGGCTGACCTATCGTGCCGGCATCGCCGCCAAGCAAGTCAGCGGGAAGCCTTTGATTGTACACATTCACGCCACCGAATACGACCGCTCTGGCGAAAACAACATCAACGACGTGGTTTACAACATGGAACGTGAGGGCATGTCCGCCGCCGACAAGGTCTGCGCTGTCAGCGACCTCACCCGCCGCATCGTCATCGACAAGTATCATATTCCCGAATACAAAGTTGTCACACTTCACAATGCCGTAATTCCGACAGACAAAGTTGTTGCACGAAGAAAGAACGTCAAGGAAAAAATCGTCACATTTTTGGGTCGCGTCACATTTCAGAAAGGCCCGGAATACTTTGTTGAAACAGCCCGCAAAGTGTTGGAGAGAGACAAGAATGTTCGTTTTGTCCTTGCCGGTGATGGCGATATGATGCCGCACGTCATTGAGCGAGTAGCCGAATTGGGCATTTCCGACCGCTTCCACTTCACGGGTTTTCTGCACGGCGATGATATCGACAAGATGTTCGGCATGAGCGACGTCTACGTAATGCCCTCCATATCAGAACCTTTTGGAATTTCCCCGCTGGAAGCCATGAGAGCCAACGTCCCCGTCGTCATCTCGAAGCAATCTGGCGTGGCAGAAGTTTTACAACACGCCATCAAGGTCGATTTCTGGGACATCGATGCTACCGCCGATGCCATTCACGCTCTGCTCCACTATCCAGCCCTTTCCAGTTTATTCATCAAAAACGGCAAAGAAGAAGTCGATTCTCTAAAATGGGAACACGTCGCACGAAAACTCAAAGGCATTTACGAATCCGTCATCTATTGATAATCAATTAAAAATAAGCATATTATGCATAACATATGTTTCCATTTCCAGATTAGTCAGTTGTTTCGTCTCAGGACCTACCGTTTCTTTGACATCAACGAGCACCACCAGTATTTTGATGACTATCAGAACAGTTATCTGGCCAATCGTTTAGCTGAACGCGGCTATCTGCCAGCTAACGACATGCTACAGAAACTCATGCGGAAATACGGAGATAAAGTACGTGTAAGTTTCAGTATTGCAGGAAGTTCCATAAAACTCTTTCAGGAATACTGTCCAGAAGTCATTGAAAGTTTCAAGGAGCTGCACCAAACTGGGAATGTTGAAATTTGCGGTGGCACTTATACCTACAGTATTGCCTCATTAAACAACAAAGAGTGCTTTCTGGAGCAGGTTCATTTGGAAGAAAAGTTGTTAAAAGAAGTTTTCGATATTCATCCCAGCAGCTTTTTCAATACCGAACTGCTCTATTCCGACGATATTGGCGAATGGCTGAACGAAGCCGGCTATAACATGGTGCTGACCGAAGGTGCCAAGCATATCCTTGGATGGAAAAGTCCATGCTTCCTCTACTGCAACCCCTTCAAAACCGACCTCAAGCTCTTGCTGAGAAGCTATAAGCTTTGCGACGACATCACGCTTCGCTTTTGCGACAAAGGTGCCGACGGAATAGGACTGACAGCAGAAAAATTCATTGACAAACTTAAGAAACTCCCCGAAGACCAACCATTTGTAAATCTTTATTTCGATTACGAAACCATTGGAGAATATTACACGGCAGATACTGGCATTTTTGATTTCTTTGACGCATTAATTTCTCAGTTGATTGATTCTAAAGAATTTAAAATGGTAACACCTAAAGATGTGGCTGCGATGGATGTTCCCTGTTCAACGATGCACGCACCCTGGCCGATTTCCGCCTGCGGCGATGAAAAAGACCAATCGGAATGGTTGGGGAACGAATTGCAGAAAGAAGCTTTTGAACAACTCTTCAAGTTGGAAGAACTCTATCAGAAATCTCACAACAACACCGCAAAACTCAACTGGCTGCGCCTGCAAGCCGCCGACCACTTCGCATTCATGAGTACAAAATGGTTCGAACAAAAGAGCGTACATCGTAATTTTGACGTTTATCCTTCCCCATATCAAGCATTCATCAATTTCATGAATGTTCTTAACGATGTCAAATTACAACTTGAAAATTAATATTAGTTTAAGTATATGAAATTGAAAAATCTGATATCAAATATCTTCTGCTTACTCATCATCTCAAGTTCAATTGCATCCCCCATCGACAGTAGTGAAGCTAAACAATTAGCCATCAGCTTCATAGAAAACCAATTGGGAAGTTCTGCCGACAACGTAAATTTGCTTCAAACCCATTTTCAGAACACAAGAAATCAGCGGCAGTCCGCATTCTTCATTTGCAATTTTGACCACGGGTTCGTCATCATTTCCGGCAATAACGCCACCATCCCCATCCTTGCCTACTCCACGGAAAACAGTTTTGACGGTACAGATATGCCTGAAGGACTGCAAGTTCTTTTACAAAGCTATCAATCACAAATTGAATCAATCGATGATTCCAACATTGATTTAAAAATTGCGCGTCAGTGGCAGGATTTAAGAGACGGCGCGAGTCGGACAAGACAAGCAGCCGCTGTAAATCCCTTATTGCAAACCACTTGGGGACAGACTCCCGTATACAACATGCTCTGCCCTGTTGACGCCAGCGCTTCTTCAGGCCATGCTGTTGCCGGCTGCATTGCGGTGGCGATGGCACAGGTAATGCGTTTTTGGCAATCCCCTTTCAACGGGTTCGGCAACAACGGATACTCTTGCGGAAATTACGGATACCAATATGCCGATTTTGAAAACACCAGTTACCTGTATCCACAAATGCCGAATGAGATCAATGCAAACTCACCAGAAGACCAGAAGAATGCCGTCGCGAGATTGATTTACCATTGCGGCGTTGCCGTAAACATGGTTTACGGACCGACCACAAGTTCCGCCTACGCTTTAGGCAATGCTCCCAGCGCCGTCTACGCATTGAACCACTATTTCGGTTATGGCGATGCCATGGGCATCAGAAGAAACACTTTCCCCAATGACAATGCCTGGATTGACACATTGGAACGACAATTGGACCATGGTTTCCCCATCATTTTGACAGGTTACAGTCCGGAAAATGCAGGACACACATTTGTCTGCGACGGCTATAATGCCAGCCACCAATTCCACATCAACTGGGGATGGAGAGGCGCCTACAATGCCTACTATACCATCACGTCACTAACGCCTGGAGAATACAACTATTCCCTCAACCAGAATGCAATCATCAATTTGTATCCGACACAGACGGCAAGCATTATGGTCAGTCCGAATTCATTAACATTTACGCCGTCAAACAACGTTGACTCCGTTCAAGTGGAGGGTGTTTTGCTACACAACGACATCAACGTTGCCGGAGCACATCCTTTTTTAGTATCTTTGGATAAAAACAGCTGGGACAGCCATTGCGTTTTGGATAGCACTGGTGGCAAATTCTATGTCAAGTATTTAACATCCACCAACATGGCTGATAGTGCAAGCATTACGATTTCAAGCAACAATGTATCAACGAAACATGTCAAAGTCAAAGGATACAGCGCCATAGACACCATTTTCGCATCTGCCATTGGAGGTGCGATAATCGAACCGGAAGGAACGATTTTGGTTCCACGAAACTCCAATAAGACCTTTTACTTTCATGCTGCCGATACCAATCATGTATTCAATTTTCTGAATGTAGATGAGAATATCTTTACAGAAGAGACCAATTCATATACATTTAGCAATATTCAAGGAAATCATAGTATCACAGCCGTTTTCAGAGAACTCATTCCGACCATTATCTCAGATAATGACACCATGAACTTTGAAGTGCGATTAGGGCAATACAGCCATCGGCAAGCCATCCACATCGCTAAGAAAGACTTTTCAGAACCCATCAGTTTAGAAGTCAGTGCCCCCTACTCCATTTCAACAAACGGAAACGATTGGGGCGAGCAATGTGAAATAAACGAGATACATAACACCGTTTACGTACGATTTCATCCCGAGAATCTCGGGGACTACCATGGCTACATGATTATGCGAACCGAACAAACGCAACTCTGCGACAGCGTAACACTTTTAGGTAAACTGTCTCCATACAATATATATTTATATAGCAATAATGGAGGATCATTTGAAAGAGATGAAAACCTTCTGCAAGTAACCTATGACACGACCGTAACGGTAAGATTTTCAGCCCATTCGAACTATCGCATAGCGCAAGTTATCGTTGACGAAGCCGATTGTGGAGCGATTGACAGCGTTGTTTTCAGCAATGTTGCCGAAGACCATTTCATCTATGTAATGTATCAAGACCGAAGTGTTGACATCCAAAATATTGATTTAGAAGACATTGCAACATATCCCAATCCGACTTCAGATTATTTGAAAATAAACCTTGGAGAGAAAGCACAAAATACTGATTTGCAAATATTTGACCTCAATGGAAGGATACTGATGCATGAACAAATCCCGTCGGAAACGACGATAGACATGCAAGGATTTGCGGAAGGAACTTACATTTTCGTATTCAAACTGGGAGGATGGAGTACGATTCGTAAAGTTGTGAAACTGCGTTAGTTCGTTGTTTTTTCTAAGCTTAATAAAAAACAAAAAAAAATTCAGGGAAAAGAAATTCGTAAGGATTTTTTTTGTACTTTTGCACCCTCAAAAAATACCGATTATTATCCTTTAGGTTAGAAAAGGAAAAATTAGTAAAAAAAATCGAGGCCGTGTGGGTGAAGACATTGCCTCACAAACAAAAAAACAAAAATGGATCAAGTAAGTTACAGAACAATTTCGGCAAACGAAAAGATCGTAAAGAAGGAATGGGTTGTTGTTGATGCTCAGGAAATGATCGTAGGTCGTTTAGCTACAGCCGTAGCACGCATTTTGAGAGGCAAGAACAAACCTTATTACACACCTCATTTTGATTGTGGCGACAATGTCATCATCATCAATGCGGAAAAAATCAGATTCACGGGACACAAGATGACGGACAAAGTTTATGTACATCACACCACGTATCCTGGCGGACAACGTTTTGCTACTCCGAGAGAAGTGTTGAAGAAGAACCCCATCAAGGTGGTTGAACATGCCATCAGAGGTATGCTTCCCAAGAACAGACTGGGAGACCAATTATTCCGCAATCTGCACGTATATGCAGGTTCAGAACATCCGCATGCTGGACAAAATCCAAAAGTGATTAACATTAACGAAATCAAATAAGAGAGATGGAAGTAATTAATACAATCGGTAGAAGAAAAACGGCCGTTGCCCGTATTTATATGAAAAAAGGTAGCGGTAACATCACGATCAACAACCGTGACTATAAAGAATATTTTCAGTTGGCAACATTGCAGTATGTTGTAACCCAGCCTTTGGCAATCGCACAAGTAGAAGGCGAATATGACATTAAAGTCAACCTTGACGGTGGTGGTATCACTGGTCAGGCAGAAGCATTGCGTCACGCCATTTCACGTGCTCTTTGCGAAATCAACCCGGAATTTCGTCCAGCCCTCAAGTCAAAAGGCTTGCTGAGACGTGACCCACGTATGGTTGAACGTAAGAAACCTGGTCAGCCAAAAGCTCGTAGAAGATTCCAGTTCAGCAAACGTTAGTATTTTATCAAAGCCGTTTAGTTTAGTATCGAAATTGCGAAGACTTCTTCGTGAACTACTCCGCAATTGCTTATTAATCAAAACGAAAGTAAACAAATAAAAAAAATAAAAAAATGGCAGAATTAAAATTTGAAGATTTATTAGATGCTGGTTGTCACTTTGGACACCTCAGAAGAAAATGGAATCCCGCAATGGCTCCATACATTTTCATGGAGAAAAACGGTATTCACATCATTGACCTTTACAAGACCATGGACAAATTGCAGGAAGCATGTGCTGCTGCAAAACAAATTGCCAAGTCAGGTCGCAAAATCCTGTTTGTTGCCACCAAAAAGCAAGCTAAAGACACCGTTGCGGAAATCGTCAAGGGCGTAAACATGCCATACGTAACCGAACGTTGGCCTGGTGGTATGCTTACCAACTTCTTCACCATCCGCAAGGCTGTGAAGAAAATGGGTGACATCGACAGACTGATGGCCAGCTCTCAATTCAACAGCATATCAAAACGCGAAAAACTGCAGATTCAACGTGAAAGAGCGAAACTTGAAAAGAACTTGGGTTCTATCGCCGACTTGTCACGCCTTCCCGCTGCCGTATTCATCGTTGACGTGCTGAAAGAACATATCGCCGTTGCCGAAGCTCGCAGATTGAACATCAACACCTTCGCTATCGTTGATACCAACTCCAATCCTAACCTCATCGACTTCCCCATCCCAGCTAACGACGACGCTTCCAAATCTATCGCCATCATCGTTAAAGCCGTCTGCGACGCTATCGCCGAAGGTTTGAACGAAAGAAAAATGGACAAAGACAGCGCTGACATTGAAGAGGAAGAAGAAGAAATGATTAGCAATGCAGCCAACGAAAGCGAAGAAGAAGAAGAAGTTGCCAGCAAGGCTAAAGCCGTGGTGAAAAAAGTTAAAGCCGTTGAAGAAGACAGCAACGACGAAAACAAACCCAAAAGAAGAAGAACAACTTCTAAAGTTGCCGCTTCTGGTTCCAACGAATAATTATTAACTATTAAAATTTAGAAATTATGGCAATTACTGCTGCTCAAGTAAATAAACTCAGACAAGATACCGGTGCCGGTATGATGGATTGCAAGAATGCTCTCGTAGAAGCTGATGGCGACTACGAAAAAGCTATTGACATCCTTCGTAAAAAAGGTCAGAAAGTAGCTGCTAAACGTGCAGACCGCGCTTCTAACCAAGGTCGCGTTATCGCCAAAGTTAATGCTGACCATACTTTCGGTGCAGTTCTGATGGTTGGTTGCGAAACTGACTTCGTTGGCAAAAATGCCGACTTCGTTGCTTTCACCGACAAAATCATCGACAATGCAATGGCCGCTGGTATTAAAAACAGAGAAGACCTGCTGAACATGGTTATTGACGGACAAACCGTTTCCGCTTTGCTGCTCGAAATGACTGGCAAAACTGGTGAAAAGATTGAATTGCCCGCTTACAACACCATCGAAGCCGCTCACGTTGCTTCTTACAACCACAATGGCAACCTCTTGGCTTCCATCGCTGGTTTCAATATGAATAACGATACTGTTGCTGAAACCGCTCACAACATCGCCATGCAAATTGCAGCCATGAATCCTATGGCTATCGACGCTAACGGCATCAGCCAGGAAGTTAAAGACCACGAATTGGCTATCGGCAAAGAAAAAACCGTTGCTGAATTGATTCAGAAAGCTGTAGAAACCGCTTTGAAAAAAGCCAACATCAATCCTAACCTCGTTGATTCCGATGACCACATCGCTTCAAACATCACCAAGGGTTGGTTGACAGAAGAAGAAGCTCAGAAAGCTCGCGAAATCAAAGTCAGCGCTGCTGAAGAAAAAGCAAAAAGCATCCCCGCCGCAATGGTAGAAAACATCGCCCAGGGCCGTTTGAACAAGTTCTTCAAAGAAAACACCCTTCTCGGACAAGAATACATCCTCGATGGTAAACTTACCGTTGCTGATGTTATGAAACAAGTCGACAGCAAATTGGAATGCACCGCATTCTTCCGTTTGCAATTGGGTGCTTAATCCGAAATAATTTCCCCGAAACATCGGGGAGTGGGTCCCATAGCTCAGTTGGTTAGAGCAGCTGACTCATAATCAGCGGGTCCTTGGTTCGAGCCCGAGTGGGACCACAACGAAAATCAAAGGTTTGCGAGTGTACCGCAGACCTTTTCTGTTTTCATTATGAACAAATACTGAACAAATGATTGATAATTTAACAATTGTCTATCTCCTTTATCCTTCTTTTGTACTCGTCAATCAGCACCTTGACCTCGAAGTCTGAAATCTTGCACGGAAGGTTCTTTCTCGCCTCAAGCATCAGCACCCTGCTCTCTCCTATCTTCTTGACAAGGTTTTCCCGATAGTTGAGAAGGTGGTTCTGATTTAATCTCATCAAAATTATTTAACACTTAAACGTCGGTGGTGATGGTGAAGGCCTCGCCGGCCAACACGCGCTCTATGGCGCGAAGTTTACGGTCTGATTGCTCCTTTACCGCCTGAGCTGGGCTGATTCTGATGTTGGATAACATGGTTGTTACTGTTTGGTAATAAAGAAAGCCGACGTAGGGATACCGCGTCAGTAACTACGCCACCAGAAGTTTCCCAAAGGCGTACCATATCGGCTTTTAAATATCGTTTACTGGATTGATGATTCTTCATCTTTTGTTACTGTTTGGTGCCGTAAAAATACAAAAAATTTCAATCCATACACAAAAAGCACACAAAAAAGACAAAAAAAAATTATTATAACAAAGAATAATGATAAGTTGCTGATTTACAATCTAGAAAATTTTCAAAAAAAAGCAAATAGTATTAAAAATAATACTATTTTTGCATAATCAAATTCTGAAAGAAAAAAATATGAAGACAATAAAAGTGCGGGATTTAATCAGAATGTTGAGGAGGGACGGATGGGAACTTGTAAAAATCAAAGGCGACCACCGACAGTTCAAGCACCCCACCAAGAAAGGGAAAGTGACGGTAAACAAGAAATTGTCGGACGATTTGGACGGAGACCTTTTAGACAACATTTTGAAACAAGCGGGACTGAAATAAGCCCCATAAAAAAAACAATAACATGGAACAGATAAAAGTAACAGTGGATTGGTGTGGCAAAAACTACGCATCATACATCAGCGACCCACGCATCAATGGTGTAGTCGTTTCAACAGGCAAAACATACGGAGATCTGAAGAGGGAGACCGAAGAGGAATTACAGTTCCATCTGGAGGGCTGTATCGCCGACGGCGACTCTATTCCAGAAAGCATCAAGAATGGCGACTATGAACTGGTGTATGAAAAAAGGGTTAGCGCAATCTTGCACGAGGCACAGCAATACACAACACTGGCTGCGTTAAGCCGCGCAACCGGTATCCGTCATGCACAGTTATCACATTACGCCAATGCCGTGTCCAAACCGCGCCAGGAACAGCGCGAACGTATAATCAATGGATTGCATATTATCGGAAAGGAATTGCAGGAGTTTGGCACAGTTGCAAGAGCTTCCGAAAAATACGATCAAGGTTATAGCCCCGAGATGGTATCAAAGGCTAAACGAGGAATGGAAGAACACAAGAAAGGCAGGTGCGGATTTAATCTCATCAAAATTATTTAACACTTAACCATGTTTTTGATGAGGTTGCTCACATTGGCCTGTACCAAGTCGTAGTTGATGGTGTAATCCACTTCGGAAGTTTGAACATCGCGGGTGTAAGAGCTTTCGTGGCCGTCAAATTTCTTTTGCTGGATGTTCACCTTGTTAATGGTCTGAATAAAAGGTATTTTCACATGTAATCCGTCTGTGACCGGAGTCTCTGATATCTTTCCGAAAGTGCTCAAGACGCCACGTTCAGTGGATTTGATGACATAGAAGGAGGATAAAATCACCATCAGTGCAAAAAAAGCCGACAACAGACCAGATGAAGATTTTGCGCATGTTTGTTTTTCTTTGATAATCCATGATGTTTTTATTTTTTTGTTATTGATTCTGATGAAATTTTTTCAAACTTCAAAAATACAAAAAAAAAATCATATTTGTTGTAACGTTTTTGATGTTTAAAGCGTCACATAAAATATACATATTATAAAAAACGAAAACACGGAAATATGAAAAAGTTTGTTTTTTTAGGCTTGTCATTGCTCATCTCTTTGGCGTTGCTGACGGTTTCTTGCCACAAGGAGAATTTGACCAATAACCAAAATAATACTGACACTGAAGTGCCGGGTGGCGGTGAGGATCCTGGAGATGAACCTGGTGGTGGCGAAGGTGGCGAAGGAGAAGATCCCGGTGACGGAGAAGAGGAAACGGGAGATCATGTCATTCCCAACGGTGTGACGGATGCTGATGGGAATCAATATAATACGGTAGTGTTGGGCAATCAGGAATGGATGGCCCAGAGTCTCCGTGTCACTCATTATGCCGATGGTACAGCAATTCCGATGGGAACGGACGGTCAGTGGAGCGACACAGATCCCTATCGTTATGCTCCTGCAGGGGATGAAACTAAAGTTGAACTATGGGGTTATTTGTACAACTGGTCGGCGGTAATGCATGGCTCTGGTTCCACCACGGCCAATCCGTCAGGTGTGCAGGGTATTTGTCCTACGGGATGGCATGTGCCCAGCAAGGCGGAGTGGGAACAGCTGTTCAGTTATGTGGGAAGCCAAAGTCAGTATGTATGCGATGACAATCCTGCGCATATTGTTAAATCGTTGTGTGTTAACAAAGACTGGGAAAGTGCTGGCACCGGCTATGAATGTTGCCCGGGTTGGGAATCATGGAGCAATAATGCCACGGGCTTCTCTGCTTATCCCTGTGGAACATACAATGGTAATTATATGGACCAGAACCTGGGTGCGCACTTTTGGAGTACCACGATGATCAATGTAAACTATAAGTGGATTGCCGCCCCCCGTTTCTATTGTTTTTCTCCTGTTTCGGACTTGGCCGCTGGTGGTCAGGTAGGGACCGCTATCTCCCTCCGCTGCGTCAAAGACTGATGCAGTTGACAGTTGACAATGAACAATTGATGATTAATAGTTGGAATTGGTGGGGTTGTGTGTCAATAATAGGCACTGGTGAATTGATTTGCCAGTGCCTGTTTTTTGTCAGGCTTTTCATTTGGTGATGTGGCAAGCACCGTCTCTACATTACGATATCTGTCGCGAATTGCTGGATTGTGAATTTCGCGGCGGCAACTGGTGTGCATCGGTGCAAATATTTTACGCGCCGCGACCATACATACAATCCGTATTCCTATCCTATGCGGCGGTTGCGGTTCCACCGCAAATTTTTTGTTTTGCCATTCATCATGTCGTCATTCATCCGTACGAGGTTGTGGTTTCGCTGCATTGGCCGCATAGGGAATTTTATTAATCCCGCACAAGCGACGTAGTCGTGTAGTGTGGTGAGAAAGCGACAGATCCGCATAGAATGGAGACGTCAGATAGAGCACGTCTCATGCCTCCGGCATGAACATAAAAATGTTGTTTCAGTGGTAATTGTTAACTTTTATAATCCCCAAAACAAATTGTGCAACATTTTCAAATCAAATTGTACACAATTTCAATGGTCTTCAACCAGCATTTAATTACCACCTCCCCCAGCAAGTGTCAGAAGACCACTGCAACACTTCCACTTGAGTATTTGTTGATGTTGTGACGTGTGTGTGAAAGAACAGCAATGTGAATAACAGGAGCAGAACACCTGCTGATTTAATCTCATCAAAATTATTTAACACTTAACCGAAACGTCACGAAGTTCAGGCATGATGACTTTGGGCGGTTCGGAAGTAGCCACTGTCAAATAAACCTTGCGTCCTTTTTTCACTTTTTCTCCCGCCTCCGGATTCTGTTTCAAGATTGTACCAGCTGCAACCGTCTTGTCATAAACTTCATCCGTTACCACAATGATGTAATCAGATGGCAAAAGTGTATCTATCAACGCATTACAATTCTGTCCAACAAAATCGGGCATATCAACTTCGCGACCATGGCGAGTATATGACCTAAGCAAAATCATTGTCACCAACATCAAAACGAAGGTAATACCAATGGCAAGCAATGATTTAATCTCATCAAAATTATTTAACACTTAACCTTAAGAACGCAGACTGTTTGAGCAGGCGGAGCGGAGAGGAGCCTGCGAGTTTCAGCGTTTAGTCTCAACTACCCGATTTGTAGCAAACGCTTGAGCAGCGGAAAACCTTTCTTTGCGATACTTTCTTTGGGTTTCAAAGAAAGTATCAGGAATGGTATTGCCCTTCAGGCAACAGGTATCAACAACGCCTTTCCCCACCGAGGACTCCGTCCCCGGTTACTTGTTGTGTTCGCATTGAGGCTGGCAATGCTTAAAAAAAACATCTCCAACCGCATAAATTCAGCGATTGGAGATGATCTTCTTTGCCGTATTTCTTTGTTATCAAACAGCAATATTAATCGTTCAACTACATATTATTTCTTGATGAATTTCTTTGTGGTAACGGCGTTGTCATTGGCAATGCGGATGAAATACATTCCGGATGCGAAATTCTCAAGATTTATCGTGCAGTGGTTGTCCGACAGCGTAATGGTCTGGATTAATTGACCAAAAGCATTGAAAATGGCTGCTTCTTTTACGTTGATATTGGCCTCAATGGAGAGGTTGATGTGGTTATCGGCAGGGTTGGGCATCAGACTGATACTGTTGGACAACAGATTGTTGTCAATGCCTACGCCAGTGGTCGTGAAGCTTGTGCTTACAAATTCGCTTTCGTTCTCTTCACAGATGGTTTTTACACGGAAATCGTAAGTGGTGTTTGCACTTAGACCTTCAATGTTATAGGAAGTGGTGGAAATGGTGAACTCCTGCCAATCAGAAGCACTTTGTTGTTTGTAACCGATTTTCCAGTTGGTGCCACCGTTGGCATTCCAGCTGGCCACGGCTGAAGTTTCGCTAATGCTGCCAATTTGCAAATCTGTTGGAGCTTCACAGGGGGCAACGGGAGCGGACCCCGTAGTGAAACTGATGGAGGTCGTCCAGTCACTTTCGCTGTCGGTGCAAATCGCCAGAACCTGTACTTCGTAGGATGTTTCAGCGGTCAGGCCTGTCAGGTTGTGGCTTGGGCTTGTCAAGTGGTTAACGGCAATCCAGCTGCCACCTTGTGCTTTGTATTGCAGATTCCATTCGTTGGCATTTCCGGCATTCCAAGAAATGTTGGCGGAATTGTATTCAATATCGTTAGCAGTCAGACCCGTGGGAACATCGCATTCTTCTGGTTCTGGAGCACCATTTTCGTTAATGGAAATGTTATCCAAATAAATACCGTAGCCGTAATCCGACAACCCGCGGAAGCATATCTGACAAGAGCTTAAGCCTTCGGGGAGGGGAAGAGTTACATTTGTCCAAGATGTGATGTTGCTGTTGTATTGAGCCAATAGGGTCCAGCTGTCTTCAAATGAAGCTCTGTAATAAACGGAGAGTTGGTCTTGGTCGCTACTCCATATTTGATTGACATACCAGAATGAAAGTACGGGAGAGATGGCAGAAGTCATATCAACCATTGGACTTATAAATTCTGTTTCAGGGCCGTGTTCAGAGGTTTTGAAACGGGCGGCATAACTGCCTGAGTAGGCACTTGAAGGATTGGAAGACGGAATGACAACTTCCCATAAATGTGTTTCGGAAATGATGTTTTGTGTCCAGCAATTGGGCATAGTGCCTCCATCAAAATTCTCAGAGAAAGGATAAGATGTAAGCTCGCATTCCGTGGTAACAGTGATTTTGTTGCTCCAAATACTCTCGGCATCAATATCACAGTAGGCTTTTACATAAATGTCGTAAGTGGTATTGGAATTCAATCCGCCGAGCGTGGTATTGGGGGTACTGGTAACACTGACGGTAGTGCCTGAGGTTTCTGGATCAAAATTGACAGGACCATAAACAACATCCCAGGAACTTTCGCCATTACGGGCGATCCAAGACAAGTCGATGGAATTGGTTGTGATGTTGGTGGCTGCCAAATCTGTTGGTTTCAAGCAGGTTTGTGCCGAGCAAGAAACGGTAAAGTTGGTAAAGGAGACACCAGAAGTAAGGGTGCTGCCGTCTGCGCAGCTGTAAATCGTTTCTTCAGATGGGTCGAGGATTTCAAATGAGGTTTCGTAAGCGTAGGAACCGCTGGTCCAAACTAAACTAACGTTACTCATATCACAAAGACCGACGCTATAACTTGCCTCATCATTGCCACTTGGTATTGTGTAAGTGCCTACTAAAATATTGTTGCTGTAAACGGTGATGTAGTTTCCGCTCCAGCCATCACCATAGCTGTCGTGAAGGTTGAAAGTGTATTCGCATTGGTCGCTGAGACTACAAATTTCAGTGGTGAATGTACGAACCTCACTGTATTCGCTATAGTCCCCACCGCTGCAGTTCGCAATTACATAGATGTCGTAGGTATAACTATTGTCAAGTCCAGTTAATTCGAATGGATTGCTGGTGGCCTGTGTGGTATTACCTAAACCGGGTGTGAATCCGGTAGTGTCATATTCGATAATCCAACTGCTGGCATCATTGGCATCTGTCCATGCAATGGTAGCAGAATTGGCATCGATATTGCTAATGGTGACATTGAGAGGTTGTAAACAACTTGGAATGAAGTCCATGGTAAGATCGTCAATTCTGTATGTGCTGCTGTTGCCGTTGGAAACGCGGAAGGCGATGTATTTGCCGTAACCGACATAGTTCGACAATGGGTACATAATATATTCCCAGCTTTCCAGTTCATTCGTGTTCAACGTGTCTAATACTTCGAAAGTGGTAATGTCATCCTTGTCATCCATAACTCCAATTTCCATAATGGCGGAGGTGGAGGATTTAATCAGGTAGAAAGTCAGCATTAAACTGTTTGCATCTACATCGTCGCCCAAGGCAGGCAAAATAGCCACGTCATAGCAGTTGGGTGTGTAATGGAAATCCAATGAATTGGGAGCACTGTGGTAAGAACCGGAATAGACGTATGGGAAATGAGAAGCGTCAGAGGTGAGTTTATTCCAGCAGTCTGGGAATTTTTCGACATCAGGTAAACTAGAAAAATCTTCTTCGTCAAAATTGGTGGACCAGGGAAGGTCGCTGGATGAAATAGGACCGCATTCGGTCTTGAAATTGACGGAAGTCCAAGAACTTTCGGTGCCTTCGTCGCATATAGCACGTAGTTGAACGGTATAGTGGGTGTTTGGACTAAGTGAATAGAGCGGGTAGGGACTTTCATAAACATATCCTTCTTCGGTCCAGTCTGTTTCACCCGTTGCTTTATAGCGCAGTTCCCAAGTGCTTTCCTGATAGCCGGGAGTCCATTCTATCTCGACACTGTTGGCATCGGTGTTGGTGATCGTTAAACTGGGTGCGGCGCAAGTGCCTTCGGCGCAATAGTGAATCTTGACGTTGTTGCGGCTGTTGTAATTATTGCCGGCATAGGAAGGATTTGCTGGATCTTGATTATTGCTGTCAGAAGAATAGGAAATGGTCATATAGCCGGAAGTGCTATGGGTATTAAACACGTAGGACATGCCGTTGTAATGTCCCGAATTGTCATCCACGGCCACAACGAGGTTGTTGACACCGTTGTATTCAAAAGGAGTGTCAAAGTCAAAACGATTCCATCCCTGGGTGCAGTTTAAGGCCCCGGAATACACCAGTTGCAGACTGTCAAACAGCTCATAGTCACTTCCGCTGGCGAAACTGCTCTTAGAAGTGTGTCCCAGATATATCTTAACGTCGTTTTTTTGGGTTGAGGGTGAAGAATAACCATATTGGAAACTGATACCCGATATGCTGTTGGCGGTGTTCCCCAATTCTTCGGCAGTGAAAATCTGTTGGCTGTAAGTGTAGTTGTAATAATTGTTGACAGGAAAGTAATAACTTGTGCTTGTACCATTGCCAATGGCAAATTCTTCAGATACCAGACATCGCGTGGTAAAACCGCTGGTTTGCCAATCGCTGCTGCCTTCCTCGCAGTTGGTCATAATGCGAATTTCGTATTCTGTGCTGGGCTCAAGTCCGCTTAACAGGTAACTGTTGCTTTCCGCATAGGCACTTTCCCAGTTCTCTTCTCCGGCAATAGTGTATTCCAAGATGAATTCCATTGGGGTTCCGTATGGACTTGCGGACCAAGAAACCATAGCGGAAGAACCCGTGATATTGGTAAATTGAATTTCACTTACCGTTCCGCAATCAGGGTCGTTTTCACAGGGAAGCCAGGTTAAAACGGGAAGTCCGTCGTTATAGTCGCAGAAGTCATATTTGAAATGGTTGTCAAGGTCGCTGAGAAATGCGTTGCTTTGCATATAGGCGAGGGTTTTCGTGGTGCCATTACCCGATGAGTTGTCTCCTGAAAAGGTGGAGAAACAGTTGCTGACCGTGCCGCTATAACCGCAGATGCCTCCTCTGGCGTAACTGCTGTTGATGGTGCCTGCAAAATAGCAGTTGGAGCAGACGGCACCTTGGCTGTTACCACAGATGCCTCCGACATATTGTCCAGTAATAGATCCGGTGACAAGGCAATGTTGAATGTTGGTTGTACAATATCCACCGCTCTGTTTGTTGGGATATGCTGCTCCCACCAAACCGCCGACATTATTGTTGGATGATGTGTTGACGCCTTGAACTTGTTCGTTGATGACCATACATTCGCTAATGTTAACAGTGCCGTTGCCTGAATTGCTGTTGTTACCGATAAAAGCAACCAAAGCTCCCATCATACCGTTGGAAATGGTCACGGGATTTATCAAAATCAGAGAGTCGATGGAACCGGGATATTGAAGGTTGCCAAACAAACCAGCCTGGAAATAGCCGCTGTTGTTGCAGTACATATTGTAAATGATGTGTCCACCACCGTGGAAGGTGCCGCTGAAAGCTTTGATGGTTCCCGATATTTCACCGGAGGATTGTGTACAGCCGCCAATCTTAATCCAATTGTTGGTGTTGTCATCGTCTGCGTTGAGCCAAATGTCTGCCTCCAAATGGATGGTCTTGCCTGAAAAATTGGAAGTGCTGTTGTTGACCAAGGAGGCCAAACCTGCTAATTGTTCGGCTGTATAGATGTAGAAATCTGTTTGAGATTCGTCATACCAAGAATCGTCGACTGTGCCATCCCAAACAGTTTGTGCATTGATTGTTTGTATTTGAGCACAAAACAATGATAAAGCACACAAGCTTAATAGTAATAATTTTTTCATAGGCTTAAAATACAGGGGACTTCTATTTTTGCTCTTTTTTCGCAACTCTTCTGAATCTTGCGAAGTCCGTTAAACAAGAATCCAAAAGGAAACGATGCGTCAAAGTTACAAATTATTTTCTTATTTTCAACAGTTAAACCGATATTTTTTCAAAATATTAGGGATATTTTTATTGCTATTAATGCGATATACAGAACTATTGCTATCCGATTACCTGATTTTGTCAGCCTTAATGCGATTTGTTATTAAAGACTTCCATGTTTACTCCTTTCACGCCAACCCTCTGAATTTTGCGAAATCCATTAAACAAAAATCCCAAAGGAAACGATGTCGCAAAGTTACACATTTTTATATTCTACAGTTTACAACAGTTAAACCAATAGGTTTCATCGGGTTTAAGTCCCAAAAACTCCAATGTTATTGGATTCTTGATAACATCCGACGGTTTTTCTACGGTTTGCCCTTCAAGTGCCAACCTCATCACTTCGTCTTTGTTGCGGCTCAACGCCAAGCGTTCGTAGAGACTGCTGCCCACTTGGCGAGAGAGTTGCTTTACTGACCACTGCTGCTGTGCCGCCTCAATCTCATAGAAACTGCGGGCTTCTATGTTTTCTATGCGCATCAGCACTAAATAGTGTGACCAAGAGAGGACGAAACGGGGCAGTTGAATTGTGGCAACGGTGTTGCTCCAATTTGTATCTTGCTTGTTTTCAGCAGGATTACTACAATCTTCCAATTGGGGCAATGGCGTTGCCACAATTTTCGCATTAGCGTATGCCTGATAAAAAAAACGGCATCGTTTCAAAGTGTCGTAAGTCCAATCTTCACCGTATCGGCTCATCAATCGGGCAGAGAGTTTCTTCAGAACCTGTTTCCCGTATGAGGCGCGTTCTCCTTGCTGTTCGTCCTCGTAAATATATCTGCCCACCTCGTAACGGGTTCTTACCTCCGCCACATTCACAGCGTTAGCGACAAATTGCCTCGACCGTTCTATCAGGATTGCAATCTTCTCAAAAAGAGCATCAATACGGATGGTTCCCGGAATATTGTTGTCCTGTGCCTTAACTGTTTCCTTCTCAGTCATATTGTTTTCTGCTTTTAATTCGCAAAGATACAACTTTTCCCTAACTACTAACTTCCCAATATCTTGTTCATCAATTCGGTTTCCTTGGCTTCCAAATCCTTCAGTTTGGCAAAGATATTCTCGCTGGGTTCCAACGGAATGTACTTGTAGAACTCTCTCGTAAACGGGATTTCGTAACCAATCTTGGTCTGCTTCTCGTTAATCTTCGCTTTCGGCTGGAACGGCAGAACATTCTTCTCCATATACGCCTTCACATCCTCTTTCCAGGGAATGATTTCGGTGTCCTTTTCGGGTTTCGCCTTCTTGTCCTCACTCGCCTTCTCGGACGGGAATTCCACTTGCACCTTGCGGAACTTGAAGTCCTCGTTCTCCTTCACCTTGCTTTCCACCACCAAATCGCCATCGGCGTAGGTGTCGTTGGCAAAGGCCTTGTAGGCCTTCGTTATCAGGGCGATGCAATTCTCATCAAACTCGTTACGCTTGTTGCCCAGCGGTTTTCTTCTCTTCACACTACACTTGCTCGCATCAATCAACTGAACCTTGCCCACTCGGTCGGCGGACTTGTCCTTCGTTACAATCCAAATGTAGGTGGCAATGCCCGTGTTGTAGAACATATCGTTGGGAATCTGCACAATCGCTTCCAACCAGTCGTTCTCCAACAAATAACCACGAATGTTGCTCTCGCCGCTTCCCGCATCACCCTTGAACAGCGGGGAACCGTTCTGGATAATCGCCATACGACCGTTGTCCTTCAACTTGGCGACACCGTTCAAAACAAACAGCTGCTGGCTGTCGCCAATAGCGAGAAGACCGGCCCCGAAGCGTCCGTATTCGCCCTTCTTGTGTTCTTCCTCCACCTTCGCCTTTTCGTTCTTCCACTCAATGCCGAAGGGCGGATTGGAAATGATGTAGTCGAAGGTGAAGCCCTCGAACATATCGTTGGAGAGGGTGTTGCCGTGCTTCATATTGTCGGCATCACCGCCCTTGATGAGCATATTCGCCTTGGCGATGGCGAAGGTCTGTTCGTTGAGTTCCTGACCGAACTCCGTGAGGTTGGCATCGGGGTCAATCTCGTGGAGTTTCTCGGAAAGGCAGTCGAGCATCTGCGAAGTTCCCATCGCCATATCGTACATCGTGGCGGTGATACCTTCGTTCTTCATATTCGTTTTCCTGGGTGCGACAAGCAGTTCCGCCATCAAGTAGATAATGTCGCGGGCGGTGAAGTGCGCTCCCGCCTGCTCGTCGTAACTTTCGGAGAATTTCCGTACCAACTCCTCGAATATGTAGCCCATATCCACTGCGGAGATGGCGTCCAAACCCATATACGCCTTCTTGGAACAGAACTCCTGTATTACATTATATAATATACCGTTGTTATCCAACTTGGTAATTTCCTTGTCAAAGTCGAACTTCTCCAAAATGTCGATGACGTTGGTGGAGAAATGGTTGAGATAAGAACGGAAGTTATCGGCGATGTTCTCGGCATCGGAAAGCAGGCTGTCCAAAGTGAATTGTCAACATACCACTTCCTGACAAAGTAGTGGCAATAAGAGTGTGAAATAAAAGCCGTATTACTTTTGTTTATACACTTGTTCGAAATTTGTCCGGCCATTCAATGAGCGGCCAAGGGTGATTTCATCAGCATACTCAAGTTCTTCTCCAATTCCGACTCCGCGGGCAAGCGTGCTAATCATCGGAACATACTCAACGATATTCTTATAAATGAAAAAGTTGGTCGTATCACCTTCAACCGTTGCGGGCAAGGCTAAAATCACCTCACGAATGCCTCCCTGCTCTACTCTGTCAAACAATTCCCGCAATTTCAGTTGGTGGATTCCGACGCCGTCCATCGGGGAAATCACGCCACCCAAAACATGGTAAACGCCGCTGTATTGATTTGTATTTTCAACAGCAATAACATCACGGATATCCTGAACCACGCAAATGATGGAATGGTCACGTTTGGGATTGGCACAAATATCACACATCTCACTATCCGATAAATTATTACAGCATTTGCAATAGCATAACTTTTCCTTCATGTTATCGATGGCCGATGTAAGAGCAGAAACTTCGGTTTTATCGGCTTTGACGAGATGTAGCGCCAAACGCAAGGCTGTACGGCGTCCTATTCCTGGCAGTTTTGCGATTTCATTGACCGCATTTTCAAGACATTTCGAAAATGATTCCAACATAACTACTTCAATATCTGATTGATAAATTCGACAGCATTAACATTTCGGGGCGACACGTTATCAATCCAACCACTTTCAATGGCATAAACATGATTCTCCTTGACGGCGCGAAGCAGATTGTAAGGAGAAGTGCCGACAAAGCGTTCCGCATCTTCCTTCCTGATAAGAATGATATCAGGATCGCTTTGAAACAGAAATTCCCGGGAGATTTCCCAGGTTTTCAAACTTTCGCCGATATTTTTTCCGCCAGCGGCGGTGATGATTTCGTGAATGTGCGAGCCGGCAGGAGCGGTAAAATCACCCTGCTCTCCAAATCCAACAACATAGTAAACTTTTTTCACAACAACCGATGTGTCAACAGTTTGAGAGATATCATCCAATTGTTTCCGTATTTTTTCGGCTTGTTTTTCCGCTATTTCATCTTTATCCATTATATGGCCTAACAGGAGAATGGCATCGCTGAGACCTTGCAGACGGGTCTCCTCTCGAATTACAAGCACTTTCAGTCCGGCACGTTCCATATTTTCAACGTCCTGCTTCGATACAATCGAACCGATGATAATGGCGTCAGGGTTGAGCGAAAGAAGCATTTCCACATTGACATTGAGCAAGCCCCCCACTCTTTTCATCGTATCTGTGGCGGATGGATAGTGACAGAAATCTGAAATTCCCACCAACTTATCCTCAGCCCCCAAGAGGAACATCATCTCCGTCAAGGCAGGTGATAAGGAAATGACACGCTGCGGCACAGAATCCAACATGACCGTACGTCCATAATAATCTGTATAGGAAAAGCAAGCCTCCCTTGCCGTTTCAGTCTGTGGTGAATGGCAAGCGATGACAGCAAACATCAGAAGTGGAAATAGCGAAATTAATCGTTTCATTTGCAAGAAGATAAGTCAGTAATGTTGGATATAGATGTTGAAGTATTTCTTTTCATGGCTGCACGAACTCGAAGTTAAACGAAGTGCAAAACTACAAAAAAATCTTCTATTTTGTCGGAATAAAATTTACAAATGCCTGCAAACCTGGATTGACAGTCTATAAGATTCTGATTTTTTTCATGTCAAATATTTTTTGCGTTACAAAGATACATTTTTTTGTATCTTTGCCATTCTAAAGAACTAACAATATGGCACTGATAAAATCAATTTCCGGAATCCGCGGAACGATAGGCGGAAGCGTAGGTAACGCATTAACTCCCATTGACATCGTCAAATTTGCATCAGCATTTGTAGCATTTCTGCAAAAGAGAATCACAGATCATCGCCTCACCATTGTTGTAGGTCGCGACGCACGCATCTCTGGCGAACGTGTCAATCAATTAGTATGCAGCACTTTGCAGTTTATGGGGGCCGATGTCATCGACTTGGGGCTGTCCACCACGCCAACCGTTGAGATGGCCGTCATCAAGCAACACGCCGATGCTGGCATCATCATCACCGCCAGCCACAACCCGATGCAGTGGAACGCTTTGAAACTCCTCAACAGCAAAGGGGAATTCATCTCCAAAGCAGAAGGCAACGAATTGCTTGAGATTGTTGACAAACAGGATTTTAATTTTTCAGAAATTGAAAATTTGGGAAAATACACTTCCTACGGAAATGCCATCAAAGACCACGTGGATGCCATTATGGAACTGTCATTGGTCGATGCCCAAGCCATACGCAATGCCAATTTGTCGGTCATTGTCGATTGCGTTAACTCGACGGGCGGCATTGCATTAAAACCGCTGTTTGAACGTATGGGCGTTACCGACGTGAAATTTCTATACGACGAGCCCACAGGCATTTTCCCACACAATCCCGAACCCATTCCAGAGCATCTGTCCGCCATCTCCAACGAAATGAAGCGCCACAACTACGACGTCGGCTTTGTCGTTGACCCCGATGTGGACCGTTTGGCCATCGTCAAGGAAGACGGTGAGATGTTCGTTGAAGAATACACATTGGTAGCAGTAGCAGACTACATTCTGCAGCACCAAAAAGGCAATACCGTATCGAACCTGTCATCCTCACGGGCGCTTCGCGATGTCAGCCGCCAGCACGGCGTGGAATACAATGCTTCCGCCGTTGGCGAAGTCAATGTCGTGGAAATGATGAAAGCCACCAATGCCGTCATCGGGGGCGAAGGCAATGGCGGGGTCATCTATCCCGAGTTGCACTATGGCCGCGACGCCCTCGTCGGCATCGCCTTGTTCCTAAGTTTTATGGCCCGCTGTGGCAAGAGTTGCTCCGAAATTCGCTCACGCTACCCTGCCTATTTCATCTCCAAGAACAAAATAGAGCTGCAACCTGCTATGAATGTGAAGAGCATTCTCGACACCATTGCCGAAAACTACAAGCAATACGAGGTTAACCGCATCGATGGTGTCAAGATTGACTTTGACAACGGCTGGGTGCACCTCAGAACGTCTAACACCGAACCCATCATCAGAATTTACGCCGAAGCCGGCACCGAAGTCCAAGCCGAACACCTCGCAAAAAAAATCATGATGGACATTAGAGAAATCGTCAAGTAATGAAAATTCCACATACCTTTACCATCGTTTTTTCAATCATCGTTCTCTGTGCGGTGATGACTTGGCTCATTCCAGGCGGAGAATTTTCGAGACAAACCGTCACTGTTGATGGGAATGAACGCAATGTCGTTGTTGCAGACTCGTACCATCAAGTTGACAACCAGCCGCAAACATGGCAGATATTCACCTCATTCTTCAAAGGATTTGAACGTACCGCCAACATCATTGTTTTCATTTTAATGATTGGCGGCGGTTTCTGGATTATGAACGAGACCAACGCCATCAACGTTGGCATCTTTTCCTTTTTGAATAAGACAAAAAAACTTCAGCAAAACAAAATCCTTGGAAAATTAGGGGTAAACAACCTCATCATCATACTTATCATGCTGATGTTCAGCCTTTTCGGCTCAGTTTTCGGGATGAGTGAAGAGACTATCGCCTTCATTGTCATTTTTGTTCCGTTGGCCATTTCCATGGGCTACGACTCCATCACCGGCGTCATGATGTGCTATGTAGCGGCGCACGTCGGTTTTGCAGGTGCGATGCTCAACCCCTTCACCATCGGCATTGCCCAAGGCTTGTCTGGCCTGGCTCCATTTTCCGGCATTGAGTATCGATTTCTTTGCTGGTGCGTCTTCACGGTTTTAGCCATCGTCTTCACATTGGTTTATGCCTCTTACGTCAAGAAAAATCCAACCAAATCAATCACTTACAAAATTGATGACTATTGGCGAAACAAGCAGGCCGAAGAAACAGCAATCGAAAGCCGGCCATCGACCATATCCACTTGGGTCATATTTGCCTTCATCACAGCGGTGTTTACCTACTGCGCCATCCGCTTCCCCAGGACCGACATCACCATCGGCAATGGCACCTACAATATTGTATTACTCCCCATCATTGCCGGCGCATTCATTCTCATCGGCTTTTTCGGGGCCCGCAAATCAGTCCATCATTTCATCCTCTCCATCTTGCTATTCACCATTATCTCTTTGATTATAGGCGTGTTAGGCTACGGTTGGTATGTAATGGAGATTGCCGGACTATTTTTTGCCATGGGACTTTGCTCCGGTTTGGCATACAGTTTGAAGTTTGACAAAATCATCCGGCTGTTTTTGGAAGGATGCAAAGATATTATGGTAGCAGCCTTGGTCGTTGGTTTGGCAGGTGGCATCATCATTATTCTGGAAGACGGCAAAATCATAGATACAATACTGCATGGCATTTCCATGGCGATGACGGATACAGGCAAGGAAGGTGCCGTCGGTGCAATGTACGGCATACAGACCGTCCTTAACATCTTCATTCCTTCGGGTTCTGCCAAAGCCGCACTCACCATTCCGATGATGGCGGAATTTTCGGATATCATTGGCGTTTCTCGGCAATTGACCGTTTTGGCCTTCCAATTCGGTGACGGCATCACCAATATGATTACACCGACATCTGGCGTGCTCATCGGCGTCTTAGGTGTGGCTCGCATTCCATACGCACAATGGGTAAAATTCATTTGGCCATTTATCATTTTCCTAATCATTGTCGGATTCTTTTTACTGCTTCCTCCTCTATTTTTCACCTTCAATGGATTTTAATTCAATTATCTAAATTACAATTATGCAAAAAGTCATATTGATTACGGGCGCATCTTCTGGCTTTGGTAAAGCATCTGCCGAATTGTTGGCATCAAAAGGCCACATTGTTTATGGCACCAGCAGAAAGCCAGCCACCCACTCCACTATTCATTTTCTTCAAATGGATGTGCGCAACAAGGAATCTATTGCTCAAGGCGTAAAGCAAATCATTGATAAAGAAGGACATATTGACGTTCTCGTCAACAATGCAGGCATGGGCATTGGCGGATGTTTGGAACTGGCCACAGCCGAGGAAATTGAACTTCAAATGGGTACCAATTTCATGGGATGTGTCAACGTGTGCCAGCAAATACTGCCATATATGCGCCAACAACGCTCTGGAAAAATCATCAACATGAGTTCCGTTGGAGGAGTAATGGGACTTCCCTACCAAGGTTTTTATTCGGCATCGAAATTTGCCATCGAAGGATTTTCGGAAGCCCTGGCTGCCGAAGTACAACGTTTCGGAATCAGCGTTTCTGTCGTTGAACCTGGCGACGCTTCTACCAATTTCACCGCGCTGCGTGTCAATTCCAATGCCACACTCAACGACCCTGATTATGGTCCTGTTTTCAAGAATACATTACAACTCATTGAAACAGAAGAGAACGGAGGCTTCAAACCCATTGTTTTAGCCAAGACCATTGAAAAAATCGTCAATGCCAAAAGACCTAAATTCAGCTATATCGTGGCCAACTTCGAGCAAACTTTATCTGTTTATCTTAAGAGGATTTGCCCGAGAAGACTGTATGTGAAGATTTTGAGAGGATACTATGAGAGTTGAAAGTGGAGAGTGGAAAAACGAGATAGTAAAGCCAAAATTGTAACCAAACTGTCTGAAAGACAGTATCAAAGGTAAAAACAGAATCATAAGACTAATGGATTTTGACATCATATAAATTTAAAACACAATAGAAAAATTATGGAAATTACTGGAAAACTGATTATGAAGTTGGATTTGCAGTCGGGCATGAGCCAAGCTGGCAAACAATGGCAAAAACAACAATTCGTCATCGAGACGGTGGAACAATATCCGAAGAAAGTCTGCTCACAAATGTGGGGCGACAAAGTCGACACCTTGGCAAATTTCAATATTGGTGATATGGTAACCGTATCATTTGACATTGAATCCCGCGAGTTTAACGGAAGATGGTATACCGATGTTAAAGCGTGGAAAATTGAAGCCGCCCAAGTCGCTCCAATCAATGCCGGCCCGACGCCTGCTGTCTCAGTTCCAACAGACCAGCCTTTTGCCACTATTCCTCAAAGCACAATGCCATCTAACAACGGGGGCGACCTCGACACATTCTCCAGCGACGACAACAGCGATTTGCCCTTCTAAGACATGAACAGCGGAATTTGCACCCTATCAGCCGTTCCATTGCGGAAAGAGCCATCGGAATGTTCCGAAATGGTTTCCCAACTCATTTTTGGAGACTGCTACACAGTCCTTGAACAACAAGGCAACTGGTTAAAAATATGCACATCAGACTGCCAATACGAAGGTTGGCTCGGCATAAAATACCATCTTGCCCTTGATGATAACGACTTTGCCACATTACCACAACAACAATGGCTCTTTGTTCGCGATTTCATGATGATTATTGGAGAAAAATCCAGCCAGCAGTTGTTTCCCATTTTTGCAGGCTGCAGCTTCCCCACACCCAATGAACAAGGCATATTTCATCTTGGTAATAAAATTTTTGAAATTCCGAATTGGAATACAGATTTAAAAAATCATTTCAACAACAGTCTGGCTGCCGATGACTTACTGAAATTTGCGACGATTTTCCTTCGCGCGCCCTATCTTTGGGGAGGGAGAACCCCTGCCGGCATCGACTGCTCGGGATTCTCACAGTTGATTTATAAAAGCGCAGGCATGATTATTCCCCGCGACGCTTCACAGCAAGTGGAATTGGGAGAACCTATTGACTTCGCTTCTGAAATGCAAGTCGGCGATTTGGCCTTCTTCCAAAACGAAGAAGGACGTATCATCCACGTGGGCATGGTCTGCGGGAAAAACAAAATCATCCACGCATCGGGCCAAGTACGAATAGACACGCTGGATGAAGCTGGAATCTTCAATGTGGAATCTGGACAATATAGTCATAAGTTACGCATTATCAAACGATTATTACAATGAATTCGTTTTTAGAATCACCACTAATCCGGCTAAGAGCCATGGAGCCGCGGGACATCGACCAGCTGTATATTTGGGAAAACGACCCCGAAGTATGGATTGTGAGCAACACCCGACAGCCCTACTCTAAATTCACTTTCAGAGAATACATTAACAATGCGGGTAAGGACATTTATGCCACCCGACAGCTGCGCCTGATGATTGATGACAAAATGGGGCACACTGTCGGCACCATCGACATTTTCGACTTCGAACCGTTCCATCTCCGTGCAGGCCTTGGCATTCTCATCGCCAAAGATTTTCGCGGCAATGGTTATGCGGAAGAAGCGGTCCGATGCGTCTGCCACTATCTTTTCGTCGCCTATAAAATCCATTCGATTTACAGCAATGTCATGGCTGACAACATCATAAGTTTGAAATTATTCCAACACATCGGATTCGAACTCCAAGGAACGAAAAAAGACTGGATCCGAACCAAAGACGGCTTTACCGACGTACATTTTTTACAACTGACCCATGACCCTCAAGAATAGAACCATATTACTCATTATCGTCATTGCCATTGCGGTAAGCGGAACAATATTGTACAAGCACTACTTCAAAAACAACAATATTGCTCATTATCAAGAAATTATAACCATACCCAAGGGTGCTTCCTTTGAGCAGATGCTCGACAGTCTGCGCAAATACAACGTACTAAAAAACGAGCACAGCTTTAAAGTCACGTGCAAACTGCGGCGCTTCAACACCCCCAGAAAAGGCCATTATCAGTTCAACAAGGTGATGAACAATTTGGAAATCAGCACAATGCTCAGAAGAGGTCAGCATTATGTCGTCAAATTCACTTTCAACAACATACGTACTAAGGAACAATTCATCAAAAAAGTGGATCATCAATTCTATTTTGCTCAAGAAGAACTGGAACGACTTTTGAACGACTCCACCTATTTGGCATCTTTCGGTTTCAATACAGAAACATGCATATCCGCCTTTATTCCAAATAGTTATGATTTTTATTATGACATTGAAGCCAGTGATTTTTTTGAAAGGATGATGGATTACTATCACCAATTTTGGAATGAAAAAAGAATAAAAAAAGCAGAAGAAATTGGTTTGACCCCAGTTGAAGTCGCAACATTAGCATCCATCGTGGAGGAAGAAAACCATAGAGCGTCTGAAAAGGCAATCATTGCGGGTCTTTATATCAACCGCTTGCAAAAAGGGATGTTATTACAGTCAGACCCAACTGTAAAATTTGCCGTTGGCGACCCGACATTAAAACGTATCTTATTGGAGCACACCAGAATAGAATCCCCATACAACACTTATTTGTATCCTGGCTTGCCGCCAGCGCCCATTCGCATTCCAGAAGCATCGACAATGGATTCCGTGCTGCATTACAGACATCACAACTACCTGTACATGTGTGCAAAGGAAGACCTGACAGGCTATCACAATTTTGCCGTTTCACTGGCCGAACACAACCGCAATGCCGCCGCATATCACAAAGCACTGAATAAGTTGAAAGTGGAAAACTGAAAGTGGAAAGTGGAAAGTGGAAAGTGGAAAAACGAGATAGCAAAGCCAAACTTGTAACTCGCTGTCTGAAAGACAGCACAACATAGTAACCGGGGACGGAGTCCTCGGAGAAGAACAACAAGGACGACTAACCTGTCTGAAAGACAGTACCAAAAAGAAATCAATAAAGCAAATCTATTATATATAATTATAACATAATGAATAGCATACGAATCTTTTTGACGACATTGATGTGCATCCCATTTATGTGCTTCGCACAGATTGAAGGCATTTGGATGGGCAAGTTAAATATTCCCAGCAACGACCAACTGCGATTGGTATTGTCGGTGGAGCAAGATGGAGACAGTCTCTATGCCGAATTGGACAGTCCAGACCAATATGCCTCTGGCATCAAAGTGGATATATTAAGTTTCAGAAATGACACATTACGTTTCAAATCCAATAGCACCAATGCTTCATATATCGGCATTTACGACAAATCAAAAGACTCATTTTCAGGAACTTTTAGACAAGGCAAGGGCAAACTACCCTTAAACCTCAATCGTACGGAAAATCGCATTCTTATCAATCGTCCGCAAACGCCACAACCTCCATTCCCTTACGATGAAGAAGATGTAAAGCTCAAGTTCTCAGACAAGAAAATTGGTGAATTCAGCATTGAAGGCACATTGACATATCCCGTGCGTAAAGAAGATTACAACAAGAAACTGTTGATTCTGGTCACAGGTTCGGGTTGGCAAGACCGTGACGAAAGCATTATGGGCCACAAGCCTTTCGCCGTCATTGCCGACTATTTCACCCGCCGCGGCTATGCGGTTTTCCGCTACGACGATTTTCCAAGGACCAAACTGGCGAACTACTCCACCCATGATTTGGCTATTGCCGCAGGTTATATCGTCAACTATTTCAAGCAGTTCAACGAACATTTCAAGGATTCTCAAATCGGCGTTATGGGCCATAGCGAAGGAGGCAGCATTGCCGTCATTCTGGCTGCCGAAAACAAAAACGTCGACTTTATCGTCAGTCTGGCAGGCATGATGACAGATGCCAAAACAACCTTGCAATACCAGAATCGGATACTTTGTGAAACATCCAACAACTTCAACGAAAGCGAAGTGGAAGAATCGCAACGCATCACCGGTCAACTTTACGACATTCTCAAAAAAGCTCCCAACAAGCAAAAAGCCGTTGAAGAATGTCGGACTTATATGACCGAATACGCCAATACGATGACGCCAGAGCAGCAAGAAAAATACAATATGACAGGCCAAAACAGATTTGCCATTCTAAGAACTTTCGGAACCACCTGGTTTTTCGAGCTTTTCAAATTAGATATGACAAAATATCTTAAAAAGGTAAAATGTCCTGTGTTAGCGGTCAATGGAAAAAAGGATTTGCAAGTTGAATGGACTACTAATTTTGCATTGTTCAGCAAATACATCAAGGGCCACGGGCAATTGACGACACACGCTTATGAGGACAGAAATCACCTTTTCCAACATTGCCAAACTGGCCTGGTAAATGAGTATGGAAAGATAGAAGAAACCTTTTCGGAAGATGTCTTGAAAGATATTGAAGCATGGCTGGAAGAGAAGTAATATTCATTGCTCCAAGTTTGACATTTCAATCAATTCCGTCTTAATAAATGTTAATGCATAAAAGGATTTCATAAAATTTCGTAATTTTGCACGCTTAATTTTAATTTAATATATTAAATATAAAAAGAATAATTATGGCAACTACTGCAGATTTTAAGAACGGACTTTGCATTGTTCATAATGGAGAATTGTGGACTATCGTAGAATTCTTACATGTTAAACCAGGTAAAGGCAACACTTTCGTTCGCACGAAACTCAGACACATCAAATCAGGTAGAGTACTTGAGAACCGTTTTGACGCTGGTGCAAGAATTGAACTGGCACGCGTTGAACGCCGTCCTTACCAATTTTTATATAAAGAAGGTGACAACACTTACAACTTCATGCACGCTGAAACTTACGAACAACTGGCAATCGAAGGTGAAATGATCAACAACCCTGGTCTGTTGAAAGAAGGACAAGGCGTAGAAATCATGTACCACGTTGACACAGACACTCCGCTCACTTGCGAACTTCCGGCTTTCGTCGATCTTCAGGTTACCTATACAGAACCTGGTGTAAAAGGTGATACCGCCACCAACGCGGCAAAACGTGCCACCGTTGAAACCGGTGCTGAAGTTTTCGTTCCTCTTTTCATTGAAACCGGTGAAATGATCAGAGTTGACACCCGTACGAACAAATATGCTGAAAGAGTAAAATAAGATGGAATTTAAGAAAACCATTACCCTTGACGACCTGTGCAACATCCTTGGACATTCGGTCAAAGTTGTTGGCAATAAAAACATTGCGATTACAGGAATTAACGAGATCCATTCGGTTGCGAAAGGGAACATTTCTTTTGTTGACTCACCAAAATACTACGACAAGGCTCTGCAAAGCGAAGCGGATGTCATCCTCATCAACAAAGAAGTTGACTGTCCAGAGGGCAAGGCACTGGTTATCACCGACGACCCCATCAACGATTTCTGCACGGTTGTACGCCATTACGTCCAATTCCATCCGCAGACAACAGCGATTCATCCCGACGCCAAAATTGGCGAAGGAACCGTCATTCAGCCCAACGTATTCATCGGCGAAGATGTCACCATCGGCAAGAACTGCATCATCCATGGGAATGTGAGCATTTACGCACACACCATTATCGGCGACAACGTCATCATTCATTCGGGTGCGTCCATTGGTGCTGATGCCTACTATTTCCAAAAACGAGCCGACGGATGGAAAAAACTTGAATCTTGCGGACGCACCATCCTTTGCGACCGCGTGGATGTAGGCGCCAATGTCTGCATTGACAAGGGCGTTTCCGGTGACACTTACATCGGCGAAGGTGTCAAATTCGACAACCTCGTACAGGTTGGCCACGACACCCACATCGGCGCACACTGTCTTATTGGCGCTCAATGTGCCATCGCCGGCTGCACCTACATTGATGACGACTGCAACATTTGGGCCCGTGCCTGCGTCAACAAAGACCTTTACATCGCGAAAAACACAACCATCCTCGCCATGACCGGCGTGGATAAAAGCGTAAAAGAAGAAGGTCAGGTTTTGTTCGGACTACCCGCCACCGACGCTCGCAAAAAATGGCGCGAAATGGCTCATATTCGCCAATTGCCTTCCATGGCTGAAGAAATCGCTCTACTGAAAAAAGAAATCGAAGAACTGAAAAAGAAATAATCTCAATCCGCTCCGATGCCGGAGCGGATTTTTTAAGTTCAAAAAGTTCAAAATAAAACATGGGACGAATTTTAGCTATCGACTACGGCCAGAAAAAAGTTGGTTTCGCCGTTACAGACGAACTGAAAATCTGTGCCAACGCCTTAGACACCGTCCACGTTTCCAAAGCTTTTGATTTTCTAAAAGAGTACATCAGCAAAGAAAATGTTGAAACCATCGTTGTCGGTGACCCTCGAAAAATGGACAATAGCCAATCCGACTCCGCCCGTTTCATCGAACCCTTTGTCAACCGCATCAAAAAAGAAATTCCCAATATTCCGTTAGTCAGAATGGATGAAAGATTCACGTCCCGCATGGCATTTCAAACCATGATTGACGCCGGATTGTCGAAAAAAGCTCGGCAGAACAAGGAACTCGTCGATAAAATCAGCGCCACAATCATTTTGCAGTCCTACCTGCTGCAAGAAGAGATGAGAGATGAGAGATGAGAGATAAAAGTTAACCGCAACCATTAAACAACTCAACAATTAAACAATAATATGATTCTTCCAATTTACGTATACGGACATCCGATTTTGAGAAAAAAAGTCAGTTTATTGGATGACACGCAGGATTATTCAGCATTGATTGCAGATATGTTCGAGACGATGTATCACACGCAAGGTGTGGGCTTGGCTGGTCCGCAGGTTGGTCATTCTGAAGCAATTTTTGTCATTGATACGGAACCATTCAGAGAAGGCGACCCGGAAGCTGAAATTTACAAGGGTGCTTTCATCAATCCTAAGATTACCAACGAATCCGGCGTAGATTTCACCTTTAACGAAGGATGTCTGAGCCTTCCCGACATTCACGAAGACGTAACAAGGAAATCAGAAATCGACATCGAATACACCGATGAAAACGGACAACGTCGCAAAGAGCATTTCAAAGGCTATGTGGCCCGTGTCATTCAACACGAATACGACCATTTACAAGGAATCGTTTTCACCGACCATTTGTCACAGCTAAAAAAGATGGTGCTCAAACGTAAATTTGCCGATATCGCCACTGGTAAACTCCATCCTCATTACAAAACCAAAAACAAATAAAAATGAGCAAGAAATTCTACTTATTTGTTGCTATCTTAGTTCTTTTCGTCTCGTGCAATTCAAAGAAAACAAACGAGAACACTCAAAACGAAAGTCAGGCGCAAAGCGAACTAATGCAGTCGTACAATAAAGCAGATTCGTTATACCACCAGAACATTATCGACAATGCTCTTTTTGAAGATTTTATCAAGCGAAGCATTGATTTTGCCGGCAATTATCCAGATGCAGAAATGGCACCTGACATGCTTTGGAAAGCGGGCGTCGGCTGCATGATTTTGGCCAAAAAGGCTTCCTGGGAAGAATTTCCAGACCAAGAATACATTGACAAATACGCACAATTGGGTTTGGATTTATTCACCAATATTCAAGGAACTTATCCAGACTTCAAGGACGTAAAGATGTGCTACATCAACCGTGCCATCATTTACGACGACATACTTCACAAGTATTTGGACGCGGAATATGAGTATCGTGATTTCCTTCACAAATATCCCGATGACAGTCTGTGCGACAACATTCGAGAATACCTACCCTATTTAGGCAAATCCGAAGAGGAAATTTACGCCCACATTGAAAATCATCAGAAAGAAAAATAATTATTTTTTTGCAATATATTGATTTTCAGAAGATAAAAAAATTACGAAATTCAACATATTTTCATAAAAAAATACTACATTTGCCGCCACAATAAAGGAGGAAAATATATGTATTGGACACTTGAATTGGCCACCAAATTGGAGGATGCTCCATGGCCTGCGACAAAGAAAGAATTAATAGATTTCGCACTCCGCTCCGGAGCCCCCATGGAAGTAATTGAAAACCTGAACGAGTTGGATGACGAAGGTGAAGTTTACGAAAACATAGAAGACCTTTGGCCTGATTATCCATCCAAAGAAGATTTTTTCTTCCACGAGGATGAATACTAATGTTGAGACGCGGCATGCCACGTCTCTATTCAGTTAGAGAATTAAGATTATCTTGTTGATAATCAAACGAAAAAGGCGAGCAGAAATGTTCGCTTTTTTTCATTTTAGCGCATTAGGTCGATTTGACTTTCCCGACGAATTGTTCCCTACTTCCCTACTTGATATAAAACTCGTCACCATAAGGGAAATGACCTTCTATACATTATTGAGATACATGAAAGGAATGATTTTTACAAATTCGCGTTCTATTTTGAGAAAAAAACTCAAAATCAAACACAATATTAAAAAAATTTCTTATATTTGCGTACTTTTTTTAGAAGATAAAAAATAATATAAATAGCTATGTTACTTGAATTTACAGTTGAGAATTATCGTTCGTTTTTCAGCAGAAAATCCTTTTCGATGCAATCTCAAAAGTTAAGTGAGGAGGCAAAGGAAAACGTAACGCAGCAATTGTCCTACAATATTCTTAAAACGCTTGCTGTTTACGGAGCCAATTCCAGCGGCAAGTCAAATCTAATTAACGCAATGGAGGTGATGCAATATTGCGTGCTTACTTCTGTCAGACTCAACTCGCAAGACGCTCTTCCCTTCACTCCATTTTTACTTTTGAAGGAGAATACCAAACCCACCTTGTTTGAGGTTACATTTCTCAAAGATAAATATTGTTATCGTTACGGTTTCTCCTTTAAACAGAATGCTGTCATTGACGAATGGCTTTTCCGCAAGACCACCGTTCGATCCAAAGAGCAACCTATGTTTATTCGTAATGAAAAGGGTATCGCTTTTGATGATAACAAGTTCCCGGAAGGCATCGGATTGGAAACAAAAACAAACGACAACAGATTGTTCCTTTCCCTATGTGCCCAACTAGGTGGAGAAATTTCCAACCAAGTGATTTCTTGGTTCGGCTCGGATTTTCATGTGGTTTCTGGTCTTAACAACCAAAACTATAGAGACTTTTCCAAGATTCAATTCCATCAAAGAAATGAAACAAGCCAAAAAGCTTTGGCATTTTTTAAATCTCTACAATTGGGATTCAATGAAATAACAACTCATGAAGAAGATGTGATTATTCCCAACAATGTTCCCAAAGAGCTCCTACCATTGATCAGTCGAGAGATGGCCGGCAAAAAGCGCATTGAAATGGAATCCATCCACACCATTTACAATGCGAAAGGTGTGGCGTGTGGTACGGACCGATTCCCTTTTGAGGAAATGGAATCTTCTGGAACAAGGAAATTATTTGACCTCTCCGGTCCTATTTTCGACACGTTGGAAAAAGGATCGGTACTTGTTGTTGACGAACTGGATGCCAAAATGCATCCATTGATTTCACAGCATATTATCCGCTTGTTCAACAATCCCAACACCAATCCGAAAAATGCGCAATTGATCTTTACGACGCACGATACGCATTTGCTTTCAACCAAAATGTTGCGACGCGACCAGATCTGGTTCACCGAAAAAAACGAATCAGAACAGACAGACTTGTTCTGTTTGACAGACATTGTTTTGCCCGATGGCTCCAAGCCGCGCAACGATGCCAACTATGAGAAGAACTATATCGCCGGCCGATACGGTGCTATTCCTTATATCATTAACGAATAATACGAGATACTATGCCTGCGAACAGAATAAAGCTCGAACCCGCTTTGGAACGTCGTTATGCCAGACAAGCAAAACGACGCCAAACGAGACAAATCGTCTGCAAAATCCTCATCGTATGCGAAGGAACCAAAACCGAACCGAATTATTTTGAAGCCTTCAAAAAATTCAATCGGGGAACCAATGTCTATGACATAGAAGTCAAAGGATTGGGTGCTAACACAACCAGCGTGGTTGACAAAGCCATTGACTTGAAAAACAAAGGGAACTACGACCGAGTTTGGGCTGTCTTCGACAAAGATTCTTTTCCTGATGCCAAATTCAATAGTGCCATTATAAAAGCTGAAAAGAACGGCATCTGCTGTGCTTGGAGCAACGAAGCCTTTGAATTGTGGTATTTGTATCATTTTGTTAATAGAACCACGGGGATGGGCAGAACAGACTACAAAACAGCCATTTCCGATGCTGTCAATAAAGCACCCAAATTCAAGGCAAAGACGAAATACGTCTATTCGAAAAACGACGTGCGCAATTTTGAAATCATGACAAAGTTCGGTTCTATGGATAATGCCATTAAGTTTGCGGAAGCACAAAGCCGAGAATACACCAACCAGCGTTATGCCACCCATAATCCCTGCACGATGGTGTTCAAGTTGGTCCGTCAACTGATAGGCAAAGACGAAACGTTAAATGAAGAAATAAAGAATAAAATTGAAGGATAAATAGATTATTATTGATTATGATCACCATTTCTGAAATACTTAAAGGCAGCGACTACAGCTTGTCGCAGTTCAGCAAGGAAAAAATCATTCAACTTGAATCACAGATAGAAGAAAAGGATGTTAAAGGCAAACCGACGCCTTACATCAATTGTCGTGTAAGAAACAAGTCTATCAAGCTGACTCCTGAAGAAATCGTCCGCCAGCTTTATCTGATGGTTCTGATTGATGATTTCCATTATCCTATTTCACGGATGGAATTGGAATATGTGGTGACTTTCGGAAGGGAAAAGAAGCGTGCCGACATTGTCATTTTCGATAAAGACCAAACCTATTCACCTTATATCATTGTAGAACTGAAAAGTCCGAAACTGAAGGACGGAAAAGAGCAGTTGAAAAGCTATTGCAATGGTACAGGTGCGCCGATTGGCATTTGGACGAATGGCGAAAGCATTTCATACTATCACCGCAAAGATCCGAATTTCTTTGAGGATATTCCGACAATCCCTAATGCAAACGAAAAACTTTCCGACATTTTAAGTGAGCGTTGGACGATTGACGACTTGATAGCAAAAGACAAACTGGTCAACGAGCGCAAATCGTTGAAAGACCTAATTTTGGAAATGGAAGACGAAGTACTTGCCAATGCAGGTGTTGATGTTTTTGAAGAAGTTTTCAAGTTGATTTTCACCAAATTGTATGATGAAATGGAAAGCGGTCGCAAGAAAGACCGCCATTTGGAATTCCGCAATTATGGTGATACGGAAACCGAACTGAAAGAGAAACTTCAAAATCTTTTCAACGAAGCCAAAGAAAAATGGGCAGGAGTTTTTACTGAGGATGCAAAACTGATGCTGACGCCTTCGCATTTGTCGGTTTGCGTGAGTTCGTTGCAAGATGTGAAATTGTTTAATTCCAACCTTGATGTGGTGGATGAGGCCTTTGAATATTTGATTAACAAGAGCAGCAAGGGCGAAAAAGGACAGTATTTCACGCCGCGTTATGTGATTGACATGTGCGTGCGGATGCTTAATCCTTCTGCCAACGAAACGATGATTGACACAGCGGCAGGCAGTTGTGGTTTCCCAGTGCATACCATTTTTTATGTTTGGCAAAAGATTTTGGAAAGCAAGGGCTTGAAAAAAAGCCATCTTTTTACTTTGGAACAGAAACCGCAGGAATGTACGGATTATGTGCAAAGTAAAGTTTTCGCCATCGATTTTGACGAAAAAGCCGTCCGTGTGGCAAGAACTTTGAATTTGATTGCCGGTGACGGCCAAACCAATGTCTTACACCTCAACACATTGGATTACGAGCGTTGGGATGAGAACCTGAAGGATGAAAACTGGCAGGAAACCTATTTCAATGGTTGGAATAAGTTGAAGAAAATGCGATTGAACAAATCTTCTAACCGCGATTTCCAGTTTGATATATTGATGGCCAATCCGCCTTTTGCTGGCGATATTAAGGAAAGCCGTATCTTGTCGAAGTACGAATTGAGCAAGAACTCTGCTGGAAAAATGGCAAGCAAGGTGGGGCGTGATATTCTTTTCATTGAACGCAATCTTGATTTCCTAAAGCCTGGCGGACGCATGGCTATCGTATTGCCGCAAGGCCGTTTCAACAACAGCAGCGACAAATACATCCGTGATTATATTGCCGAGCGTTGCCGCATTTTGGCCGTGGTTGGCTTGCATGGCAATGTTTTCAAACCGCATACGGGAACCAAGACAAGTGTTCTTTTTGTGCAGAAATGGGACGAAAAGCTTTGCCCGAAGAAAGAAGATTACCCGATTTTCTTTGCCACCATGCAGGAACCAAGCAAGGACAACAGCGGAGAAAAGATTTTTGTGAAGAAAGGCGATTATCCATATGCTGTAGAACCATCTGAAGAACAAAACGAATGGATGGTTTCCGACGTTGTTACGCATTACGAAGTTACGCCTAAGGAAAACAACGAGTACCTTTTGGACTCTCACGGCCATTTGATTGTGAAGCACGACCTTTTCAACCACGACGGCTTGACCCGCGACGGCATCGCCGAAGCCTTCGCCGAATTTGCGAAGAAAGAAGGACTAAGTTTTTTTTAGGTAGCCCTTTCAACGAGGCTAAATATAAGCAGTTGTTGGAAGGGTTGGAAATTAGCGAGGTGATGCTGAGCGAAGTCCTAAAAGATAATGATACAAATAGGATTGATAGCGAATATTTTAAAAAGAAGTATTTGGATTTCTTTCAAAATGTCCCTGATTTAGAACCATTGGCGAACTTCGTTGAAGATGGTTACAGAGTTGTTTATGAAAGTACGGAAATCATCGATCCAGATCTTGGGCAAAGAATGAGTTTCCCTTATTTTTTACAAGCAACAGATTTAGAAACTCCATTCATAAGAACAGATAATCTGTTCTATGTTGATGAGTCGGAATGGAATCGTTACCCTAAAGGTAGAATAAAAAAAGGTGAAATATTAATTGAAGTAAAAGGGAAATTGGAAAAAGTGTCAATTGTTCCAAATGATTTCCCTGAAAAAACCTTGGTTTCTGGAAGCCTGTTTAAATTAACGGTAAATGAAAGAATAAACAAACATGTTTTATTGTGCTATTTAATATGCAAGTACGGTGTCGCTTTTAAGGATAGATATAAAACCAACTTATTAATCTCGTATATAAGCAAGCCTGACTTATATAGGATACCTATTCCTAATTTCTCGTTAGAATTTCAAAATGAAATAGATAGGATGTTCAAATCTTTATATGAGAAACAAAAGCAATCCAAATATCTCTATTCCGAAGCAGAAGACATACTTTTATCCGAACTTGGTTTAAAAGACTGGCAGCCCAACAACGCTTCGGTTAATATTAAGCAACTGAAAGAATCGTTTTTGACAAGTGGAAGATTGGATGCGGAGTATTACCAGACGAAGTATGATGAAATTGAAAACATTATCAAAAATTACAAGAATGGAACTGAGATTATTGGTGATTTGTTTACTCAAAATACAGAAGTATGCGACTTTAAAGAAGAAGCATACAATTACATTGAAATTGGAGATATAAATATCAGCGATGGAACGGCAAAATACAATTTGATTTCCAAAGAAGAGCTTCCAGATAATGCAAAGAGAGTATTGCACAAAAATGACATACTGATTTCCAAAGTGAGACCATACAGAGGTGCCGTTTCAATTATTGATTTTGATGATGAAAAATTAATTGGTAGTGGAGCTTTTACTGTTTTACATGAGAAAACCACTTATAAGAAAGAGGTCTTGCAAATACTATTGCGCACTCAAGTTTATAGAGATTGGCTGTTGAAATGGAATGTTGGCAGTTCATATCCTGTAATCAAAGATGAAGATATATTACGATTACCGATACCTTTAATACCTCAGAATATTCAAACTGAGATTGCGGAATATGTTCAAAAGAGCATTTCTCTACGCAATGAGGCAAAGCAACTGCTTGAAAATGCGAAACTTCAAGTAGAGGATGCTATTTTTACCCCCCCATTTGACTGAGAATCAATTAGTTATAAAATACAATCAAATGATTGAGGAAAGCACATATTACTATCGCTTGGCAGAATGGACACTGCTACAGGAATTGTATGCCGAAAAATGGACTACAAACATCACGGCAAACTACTCTATCAAAAACTATTCGGTCTGCAAAACGGCAGGTCGTTTGGATGCGGAGTATTACCAGACGAAATACGACGAACTGTTTTTCAGATTGTCGAAATTTGAATGTAACACTATCAATAACATTGCCACAATCAAGAAATCGGTTGAGCCGGGGAGTGAGGCATATCAAGATAGCGGCATTCCATTTGTCAGGGTGTCGGATGTAACAAAGTTTGGCATTTCTGAGCCTGATATTTTTCTGTCGCCAAACAATTATGATTTGAAGGAATTGCAGCCCAAGAAAGATACCATTTTATTATCAAAGGATGGCAGTGTCGGCATTGCCTACAAAGTTGAGAATGATATGGATTGCATCACATCAGGCGCATTGCTGCATTTGTCGGTCTTCAACAAAGAATACAACCCTGATTATCTGACATTGGTTTTAAATTCAAAGGTGGTGCAAATGCAAGCAGAGCGTGATTCTAACGGAGCCATCATCCAGCATTGGAAGCCATCGGAAATAGAACAAGTAATCATTCCCAAACTGCCAAAGCCAATTCAAGAAACCATTTCCGCAAAGATTCAAGAGAGTTTTGTGCTGAAAGCCGAAAGCAAGAGATTGCTTGAAGAGGCAAAGATGATGGTGGAAAGGGAGATTGAGAAAGGATAAATAACAAATAATACACACATATATGAAATACGGAAGAAATCAAATAAATAAGGCGGGGGACATCCTATTAACTTCTTCAAATCAAGAAGAAGTTAATAGTGTGATTGAGAAAATTAATGATTGGAGAATGCTTCATCTTCCAGCATTAGATCAACTTCAAGAGGCTATCATTCCTATTTTTGAGCAAAAGGGGATTCGTATTCATTTGGTTTCTCGTCGATTAAAAAGGCTCTCTTCTATACAAAACAAACTTGACCGGAATCCTGAAATGAAATTAGGAGGATTACAAGATATTGGTGGTCTGCGTATTGTGGTTTCAACTATGAGCGTATTAAACAAAGCATTATTGCTACTGGAAAACCATGTTCCCGCCAATTTCGTATTGACGAAAGATCCCGTTAATTATATTATTCAACCTAAGAAAGAAAGTGGTTACAGAAGCGTACATTTTATTTACAAATACCATTCTGAAAATCCTGATTTAGATGGTATGAAGGTGGAACTTCAGTTGAGAACTAAACTTCAACATTCTTGGGCTATGGCTGTTGAAACGGCTGAATTAATCACAAAAACAGCTTTAAAATCGGGTCAAGGAGAGGATGAATGGATGGATTTTTTTAAAATTGTTAGTTCTTTGTTTGCGATAAAGGAAGGGACTCCAATACTTATCGAGCATAGTGAGCAAGATTTCGACAAGAAACAGCTTATGCAAAAATTGTATTTGCTAAATAAGAAATACAATTTTATCGATACATTAAAAGCTTTAACCATTTCCAATATTCATTCAAAAAAAGAAAATCATAAAAACGGATATTACGTATTGAAAATAGATTTCATTCAAAAAAAAGTAACGATAAAATCTTACCCAAAAGATAAAGAAAAGGATGCATCTGACTTTTATTCTTATTTAGAAAAAACAGTTGAAGAAAAAAAGAATGCGGTGGTTCTTGTTTCTGTTCCCAAAATCCAAGAATTACAAGACGCATATCCTAGCTATTTTCTTGACACAAATAATTTTATACAAATTATAGATACTATGCTAAATAATTGTGAGAGATTTAGATGGATATAGTGGGAAAGGACTATCCAAGATATATTAATGAACATCCTTTTAGACACCAATATCATCATTCCCTTGGAGGATACTGGCAGAATGCTGGATTCCTCTTTTGCTGATTTGAGGAGATTGGCTGCGGAGCAGCAACATTGTCTGTATGTTCACCCTTTGCAGATTGAGGACATAAATCGGGACAAAAAGGGAGTTTGGAATCGCTGATAAAATATTACCCTTTCTTTCAAGACAACGATTCAACACAGAAATACATCATTCCTATTCAACCCCGATTTCACGAAGATCTATTCCCGGATTTCAGTAGTATGAAAGGCTCTCTGTTCGAAAGCAACCAAAGCATGTACTCTTGTCAAGGAAATACTATAAAAAAAGCATATTTGAGCCATTCCAAAATCAAATCAGTAAAAAGAGGGGATGTTATTCTGTTTTATAGAAGCACTGATAGAAAATCAATCCAGTGTATGGGAATCGTAGAAGACACCTTCATTTCTGACAAAGTGGAAGAAGTATTTCCAAAGATTGCCAAGAGAACTGTTTACACCTATGCGGATGTTGAAAAAATCCTCAGCCAAGAAACTCTAATAATTTTGTTCAGATTCATACCGCTTGACCACGAAATTTCAAGAAAGAAAATTCAGTTTGTCGGGATTAAGGGAAACATACAAAGTATTAGAAAAATAAGCAACGAAGAATATACTGCACTCAATGAAAAGTAAAACCATCATATTATCCATTCATCCTTGCCACATTGAAAAAATATTCTCAGGTGAAAAATTATACGAGTTGAAGAACCCGAGTCGCTGGACTAATCATTCCTCGCCAACATATTTCCGCAACTTGCCAATGATCAGATATGCCAAGGGCGTGGCTCCAACGGCTTCTATCAACAACTTGACAACTATTTGTATGCCAATCATCGACAAAATGGACTTGACAGGAACCGTTCCCCAAAAGGCAATAATCACAAAAATCGTCGTATCCACCATGTAGCCAAACAAGGAAGATCCTATGGTACGCATCCACAAATGCCTGCCTTGGGTTCGTTTCTTTATCAGCACCATCGTCCAAGCATTCATCAACTCGCCACAAAGAAAGGCCAGCAGCGAGGCTATCGTGATTCGAGGCACAAAGTTAAAGACTTGACGGTACGCCTCCGCATTTGCCTCCGTTTCCGGCGGATAGGGCAACACTACCGCCAACCAGACAAAGGCGGTAAAAATGATTTCACAAATAAAAGTGAGCCAGATGACTTGCTTCGCCGTCTTGAATCCCCATATTTCTGTCAACACATCTCCCAACATATAAGCAATGGGAAATATAATGGTTCCCGAATCGAAAATGGTAATTCCACAGACTTCTATCAACTTGACAGCCATCACATTAGCTGTCAAATAACAAGTAATGAGTAAACCAACAACTACGACAAGAGCGGGTAAACTTCGGTTTTTTAAAGGGTTTTCCGAGACCTTATTCATAATTTATTTTTTTGCGCTATAATGACCAGGCAGCTTCCTCAACACCGCCGATGTGATTTTTCCAACCAATTCTCTTTCACAATAACACATCACAACGACATACACCAACACGAGGCCCGTATTAAGGACGAGACGCCAAACAATACTCTCGGGACAAATCAGTCCGGCAAAGAAATACAAACCTAATGCCAGGGCAAAATAGCCAAGCAAAGGGAGTATTTTGTATGGCACAGGCGCTTTTATTTGTCCGACAATATAAGACAACATCATACAGATGAAATAGCCGGCAAAACCACCCCACGCACAAGCAACATATCCGTATTTGGGAACAAAGATGAAGTTGATGGTCAACAAAGCGGCACAGCCAATCGCCGAAAAAATGGCACCCCACCAGGTCTGTTTGTTCAATTTGTACCAGAACGACAAATTAAAATAGATGCCCATAAATATTTCCGCCATCATCACAATGGGAACAACCTTTAATCCTTCCCAATAAGCATCTGATATAATGTATTTTAGAATATCAATATACATCATCACCAATAGGAATGCCAGCAAAGTCGTCATCACAAAATATTTCATCACAACGGCTTGCATTTCAGGACTGTTCTTATCTCGCTGTCCACCAAAAACAAAAGGTTCATATGCATAGCGGAATGCCTGCGTAAAAATGGCGATGATCATAGCAATTTTGACGCAAGCACCATATATGCCCAACTGCACTTCACCCTCCTGACCAGGCACGATGAATTTATAACAAATCTTGTCTGCCACTTGATTTAAAATGCCGATAATGCCAAAAAGCAACAACGGCCACGTGTAACTCAGCATCTGCTTCAACAATTTTCCATCAATGCCAAAACGCAATTTTTTCAGTTCGGGAATAAAACCAAAAGTAACGGCCCCCGTACAAATCAAGTTCACGACAAAAATATACCCCACTTGATAATCAGGATTATACCACCCCATGAGCTGCGGGCACCGAACGTATAATGTTGGCGCAAGAAGAAAGATGAAAAGGTTGAGTCCAATGTTTGCAAAGATGAAAGACAGCTTGAGTGTTACAAATTTTATGGCTCGATTCTGATGGCGTAGCAATGCAAAGAGTATGGCTTGAAACGCGTCAAGAGCAACAACAGCTGCCATCATTCCAAGGTACTCAGGATGAGCGGCGTAACCCAATGCGTTTGCTATGGGCTGCAGGAAAGTCAGACAGGCACATAAAAACAGCAACGACACAACACCCACCGCACTCGCCGCCGTCGAAAAAGCCTTGTCCGCATCAACATCCTCGCGATTGGCGAAATAGAAAAAAGTCGTCTCCATGCCAAAGGTAAGCATTACCAACAAAAATGCCGTATATGCATAAATGTTGGTCACCACCCCATAACCACCCGACGCAGCAGTGATCTTATAGGTGTATAACGGCACAAGCAGGTAATTCAAAAATCGCCCAATAATGCTACTCAGTCCATAAATAGCAGTCTGGCCTGCCAGCTTTTTCAACGAATTCGCCATAATCAAATATCTTACTTAATTAAATAAAATACTGATATTTAAATAATTAGAATGATGTTGTAATTGATAATCCCATACCGAAAGAAGCTGGTACCGATCGGCAAACGCCACCAACACACAAGATACCTTCGCGCGTCTTGCCGAAATTCAACGAGATACGAGTGGTGTTCCAAACGAACGCCGCTGAAATGTTGTAGTAATGAATGCGCATTGATTTTTCGGAATTTCCATAATTCCACTGGTCGCCAACGGAGATAAACCATTTCGGACTGATGGAATATTCGAGCATACCATACAGCCAACTACCTTTATCTTGCTTTGTATAAAGATGTTGCAACTCCAATCTCAAGGCATGTTTTGGGGTAATCTTGCAAGTCAAGTCAGAAGAGACCAAATGACCTGCCATCATTCCACCATGGCCTTGCAAAACATCCATATTATAGGTAATGAAATTATATGCTAAAATCAATTTCCACCTTTTATCAAAGCGATGACTAAATTCGATGCCCACATCCTGATACAGCAAATCCTTTCCAAATTTGAAGAATTTGGAGTCGTAACCATCAGTTCCCGACATTGTTCCCAATGAATCGGCCATAGCGACTGGCGACCTGTCTATATCGTGGAAACGAGAGTAGTTGAAAGTGATGTCCGTGCCGTATTTGCCACCAAGTTTGGTCTTTTTTGGAATTTGGTAATTGATTTGCACCTGAGCCCCAATTTGTCCATTGTTCTGGCTGGCATAACTGTAATTGCTGATCAGCTGATACGAATACTGTCGGTTAATGGCAGGAATGTAATTAATGGCCAACACCGGCGTTTTTGCGAGTGCAAAGCGTTGTGACCGGAAATCCATATTGTCGGAACGGATAAACGAGGCCGACACACCCAGGCCTTTCATCGAATAGGTCGCCGACAAGAATAATGCATTACCTTTTTTATAGATAAATTTATTCGTGGCATTAGGATCCTGCATTTTCTGGGCAAATTCAGCGTCAAGGCGGAAACCCTTGTAACCAAAATTCAGTCGGGTACTCCAAACGGGCACATTGGCAGGAATCTTATCCGATGTAATGATACCCGTACACTCCTCTTCGCTGCCAGGATAAAGCGTAATATATATGTCACTTTCAGATTTTTCATAGCGGCTCACGAAACTTCCCCCGATAGTGGCAGTAAAACCATGATCACTGATGGTGGGAAAAATCTCGCCGAAGGCAAACTCACCATCCAAGCCACGAACGTAATCATTGCGATTCGCATAATTGAAATCGAAATTATTACGCTGAATACCCCAAACACCTTTCAAATATATACCTTTATAAGGAGTAACTTTCACACGGGCTCCCAACAGACTATTGTCAATGCCCAACTGGCGGTCTTCATAGGATCGCAAGGTGAAGCCATTGCCAAATTGTTCATAAAAAGTACCTGCCGTCACCTGAATAAAATCATTCTTATAATCCGCATAATAACGCGTCAAACCCTGACCTTTATAATTGATTTTTTCAAAGTCGATTAAAGGAAAGGAATAAAATTCGTACTGGGCACCGATGGTAAAACCTCCTATGTTATACATCAGACTAAGGTACGTATTGGCTCGCACTTTAGAATCCACAGGTTCCGCGCCAATAAGAGAATCCGGAATATAATACATGCCATTGAAACCAAATTCCCCACTGATTTTTCCGTTACCGACGACATGCTGGGCTTGCGTGGCAAAAGTCAGTCCTGCCAAAAGGACAAACAGTACAAAATGTTTTTTATGAGACATATACGATTATTTGACAAGTTTTAAAATTTCTTGATAGACTTCCTCTTCAGAACCTGGAGCATAAGATGAATGTTGCCAAACGATTTCACCTTTCCCGTTGAGGATACAAAGATACGGCACGTCAGGAACATTCATAGCACGCTTGAAATCCGAGTTAATATCCTGAAGGACTACGTATTCCCAACCTCTACCATTAACAAAAGGAGCTACCTTGGCAGCAGTACGGGTGTCATCGACAGAAATGGCATATAATTTAACGCCTGTTTCTTCCACCCAATCATCATAAACATCTGCAATGGCTAAGAGTTCGGCAACACATGGTTTGCACCACGTAGCCCACAAACTGATGATGACAGGTTTGCCGTCATTGGCGATTTCACTGGTATTAAATACAGTTCCATCAAGGGTTTTCAAATCGACAGAAGGAAGTGTCGGATACTTTTTCTCTTTGGTTTCTTGTGCATATATCACTGAAACAGAAAGAATTAAACTCAAAATAAAAACAATTTTTTTCATAATGAATAAAATTTCAAAAAAAACGAATTTCAAAGTACAAAGATACAACAAAGATATGAAATAGCAACAGAAGTTTAATTTTTTATTTCCATGCAGATTCAACTCAAGAATTAACATCGTTTTTTTTGATTCTTACCATCATTCCTCTAAAGAAAACATTCCTTATTCACTGGCGAAAACTCCGAAATTTTATGTAAGTTTGCATTCGTAAATAATAGAGTTATGACTTTCAAGCAGTTTTCAATGGAGCGTTTTGGAGAAATAGTGCAAAAAATCCCCGTTGACGCTGGCTTTACCTGCCCCAACCGCGATGGAAAAGTGGGGACGAATGGATGTACGTTCTGCCGCAACGACGCCTTCACTCCACGCTACTGCTCCAACAAAAAAAGCATTGTCGAACAAATCTCTGACGGCATAGAATTTCACCAGCGAAGAGGTCGTAAAAGCGATGGTTATCTCGCTTACTTCCAATCCTTTTCCAACACTTACGCCTCACTTGAAAAACTAAAATCAATATACCAACCGGCTATTGACCACCCCCAAGTCAGAGGCATTGTCATCGGCACTCGCCCCGACTGCATCGACGACGAAAAGCTCGATTATTTTGCAGAACTCAACCAACAGAAATTCGTTTCCATAGAATACGGCATCGAAAGCTGCAACGACACCACGCTACAACGTATCCACCGTGGCCACGACTTTGCCACCTCAGCCGCAGCCGTCGCTAAAACGGTGCAGCGCGGACTTTTCACCGGAGGTCACTTCATTATCGGATTACCTGGCGAAACTCGCCAAGACTGGTTAAACAACATTCAACAAATCAATCAGTTAAAAATTGGCAGTATCAAATTTCACCAACTGCAAATCTTCAAAGATACTGCAATGGAAAAGGATTTTGTATTGCATCCTTCTGATTTTCATCAATTTAGCATTGACGAATACGTGGACTTGATGGTCGATTTCGTAGAAATGCTGAATCCCAACGTCGTCATCGAACGCTTTGCATCGGAAGTTCCACCGCAATACCTGGCCCTCAACCCGTGGAAAGGCATTCGTTATGACGTCATTCTTCAGAAAATAAGAATGAAATTGAAAGAAAGACGTCTCTAATATTTTATTTCACAATAATTTCGTCAATAAAAGTGTGGCTTTTGCCACCAGCACCCATATGCCAATCAGGCAGCGTGCCAAAGGTCTTTGCCTTGATATGCACATAGCGACATTCAGCCTTCTTCTCAACAGTATACAATTGTGTTTGAGCTTCATAATCATCTGCGGGAATGCGATTTACATAGGTTCCATAGGGAATAAAATCAACGTTGTCATCGGATATTTCCACCGTCATTTCTGTCGGAAAGACAACCCAGGCACGCGTATCCTGCAAAAAACTTGCCGACACACTTTCAATCTCTTTCACTTTGTTCAAATCGATGGTGGCATCAAAATCAATGCCATAATAACCTTGCCAACCACCCAAACGGAAATTACTGCTGCCACGAATGCCGTCCAAAACCGCATTGTCACCGCTGGCTGGATACATTTCTTCGTAAGGAGCATTTAATGTAACCTTTTGATCTTGAGCAAATTTATAAAAATCAGCCTCAACAATCGGACTAAAACCCGTCTGCGGATTGAAACTTACCGCTTTCACATGCGTGTTTTCTTTGATGGTAATGGGCCCGTTGTAAGCGTGCTCCTTCGATTTCAGAGGCGTACTCCCATCCAATGTATAAAAAATCTTATCTGTTTGCGCCGGATAAACAAAATTCTTATCAGTTTTATTTTCAGAAGAATACAATTGAATATCAAAAGTCATTTCATCTGGAAAACTTTGTTTATCAGCCACGATGACAGGAACGATGGTGGTGGTAGCCTCGATACGATTTTCTGGAAGATTACCCTTGCCGACGCCCCATTTTTTCGATGGTTTTAGTCCCATCACAAAATCTATCTGACCGCCATCTTTCAGTTCGTCATAAGTAATATATGAACGATTGAATTTGCTTCCATCAAGTGTTGCCGATTGCACATAGCAAGATTCTCTCGTGCGATTTTTAGTCGTGATGACGAATTGTTTCCCGTTTTCCAAATGGATAGTCACCTTATCAAAAACGGGACTACCGATGATATATTTGTTGTCGCCTGGACAAACGGGGTAAAAACCAATGCTGCTCATGACGTACCAAGCCGACATCTGTCCGCAGTCTTCATTTCCACAAAGTCCGTCGGGTTCAGGAGTATAGAGAGTATAGAGGATTTTGTTGACCATTTCTTGCGTTTTCCAGGGTTTTCCAAGATAATTGTAAAGATAGGCGGCATGGTGGCTGGGTTCGTTGCCGTGGGCATATTGTCCGATAAGGCCAGTCACGTCAGACTGGTTTCTGCCGCTCATCACAGAAGAACTGCCAAAGAGCGTATCAAGGAATCGCTCTGCCACAACACTGCCCCCTATCAAATCGACATACGTATTGAAATCGTGGGGAACATATGTCGAATACTGCCAACAATTGGCCTCCGTATAATGATTATTGATTTCCGTCGGATCAAAGGGTTGAATGAAGGCACCATTGGCTTTGGCGTGCATGAAGCCTGCCGGATCCAACACATTTTTGTAAGACTGCGCCCGCTTCATGAATTCATTATAAACATCATCCTGTCCTAAATCCTTAGCCAACTGAGCAATACACCAGTCGTCATAAGCATATTCCAAAGTTTTAGATACAGATTCGTGCTCTTTGTCAGCCGGAACATATCCGTAGCGGGCCAACTCCGGACGTCCAAGTTTATTGAGTTTTGCACTTGCCACCATTGCCTGCAGCAACTGATACTTTTCATATTCCGTATAATCATTTAGGATTCCTTTTTGATAGGCATCATAAATTACTGAAACACTGTGATAACCAATCATACACCATGTCTCGTAGGCGGCCAGTTCCCAGACGGGCAACACACCACCCTGCTCATAATTTCGCATAAAAGTATAAATGAAATCCTTGGTACGCTGACGGTCAATGAGCGTCAAAAGCGGATGCAATGCACGATAGGTATCCCACAAAGAAAAAACGGTATAAACCTTATTATCATTTTTGGCAGAATATACGAGACCATCGTGCCCCCGATATTTTCCATTGAGGTCTGTAAAAATATTGGGCGATATAAAGCAATGATACAAAGCAGTATAAAAATTCTCCTTCAGCGTTTCATCCTCAGTTTCCACAACGATTTTTCCCAATTCACGATTCCAGCATTGGCGAGCTTCATAATGGACCTTGTCAAAGTCAAAATCAATGATTTCCGCTTGGTTATACTTTGCATCATCAAGATTTTGTGCGGCGGTTGACAAAGCCACTTTCGCCACTACTTTTTCGCAATCTTCCGAAAAATAAACCACTGCCTTACAATTGGTTCCTTGTATGGCATCGACAGAATCCACCTTTTTGTCGTCGACATAAAAATCTATTTTTTCAATATTTTGCGAAAACAATATGGAAAAATTCAATCTCTGGTGTTCATTCCAAGCCTTGGAATCGCGCAATCCAATGATGCTTTTATTATTTTTATCGTACTTGATAACGCTATTGAGGACCATATCACGGTGTTTCAGGTCGATGATTACACCTTTGGCATTCTGATTATTGTATGTATAGCGGTGAACACCAACGTGTTTCGAGCATGTGAGTTCAACTTTGATATTGTATTTGTCAAGTAAAACCGAATAATAGCCAGCTTCCGCGATTTCGTTTTTATGGGAAAACGGCGAGCAATATTCACTGTTGACGACGGATGGCGTGCCCGAAAAAGGCATAAGTAAGATATCACCATAATCCGAGCATCCGGTACCACTAAGGTGCGTATGACTAAAGCCATAGATAACATTGTCGGAATAATGGTATGCGGAGCAACCGTCCCAGCCGTCAAGTCGAGTATCTGGGCTAAGCTGAACGGCCCCAAACGGAACTGTAGCGCCCGGGAATGTATGTCCATGAAAATCTGTGCCTACCAACGGCCTAACAAACCGCGCATAATCGGTTTGGGCATCATTTATCCCACTTTTTTGAGCCTGAAGAGCTATATTAACGAATACGAATAATGACAGGAAGACAATACGTTTCATAGGTGTGTTTTTTGGATTATAATTGTCGTTGCAAACTTACATAAATTTTGTGGACTTTTCACTTCCCTCGGAAATTTCTTTAACTCCGTCCCCGGTTACTATGTTGTGGTGTCTTTCAGACACTGCCGCCTCTATGTCACAATACCGGCAGCACCTCCTACGTCGGTGCAAGCGGTTACTCAAATACTGCCCTTCAGGCAGAACAAAATCTCGTCTCCCCATTACTCCCTAATCACAGATCACACACATCCCCTAATCACAAATGCTCCAGAGACACACAAAACAAGACATCGTCACAATTTCTCGATTTTCCTCCGAAAGAATTCTTAAAATTTCAAAACCTCAAAGTGGTAATTTGTTAATTTATTTATAATTTACTGATTATCACACTTGAAAAATCTTATTACAAATGGTTATTTTTTTATTTTTATTATTTTTATTTTTATACTTTTGCGTTGATGAAATACGAATCAAAAGGACTAGCAATCCATAACACAAGATATTTCATTTATAATACAAACCAAAGGAAAGGAGGGCAACGCTTGCAGGGTCAACAATCAGGAATATTCATTAAATAAACAAAATATTTATCTAATGAATAGAATTTAGCATATTAACAAATTAATAATTTTAAAAAAACAAACGGATTATGAAAAGAATAGCTTTATTAGTTTTGTTAGCCTTTATGGTTGCACCAGCATTCAACAAAATCGCCAATGCGGCAGAACCGCCCGTCTACACCTTGAGTGTTGAAAAATCAAACGGTGGGTTCTTTGCTTTATTTAATTTATATGGCAACGTAAGTTACAATGAAAATTACGTTACGCAAATAAATACAATTGACGCTCAATTGCGTTGCACCGGCAGAGGATTTTCACCGTGTCGCGTGCCAGAAGATGCTGGCACCATCGCACTACCAACCAACAATCTGGTTCTTCCCGGTATTCTTCCGGCCAATGCTCAAACTTCCTTCGCCAATGAAATCAATGCCATGATTGAGGAGAGCGAAAACAAGTTTGAAGCAGGAATTTATGACGGTTCTAAAACAAAAAAAGTACTGCTACCACAAAACAACCTCAACACCAGCGCAGCAAGAAACAATGGCAGCGTCAGTCGCAACAATGTCAACAGCCGTCCGCTCATTGTTTACACTTCAAATTGGAAATATGACAGCAAGGGTGATGGCAAAATGAAAATCAACGTTTATAAGATGGACTCTTCCCTCATCGGATTCTAACATTTAATTTCAAGGGGAAATTGGAATTTCAATTTCCCCTTTTGCAATTTTATCCCATATAAATAAAAACATTTGTGTACTTTTGCCTAAAAAACATCTTATGAAGCAAGTATTCCCAATCATTGCCTTGTTGTTGCTATGTGTACACCTCAAGGCACAAAAGCCAGCCGAATTGTTTATCAACTGGTATCAACTGGACACGACCGTCGTATTTGAAGATCGTGAATTTGCCGAAAGCCACACCAGTGATTACCTGGTCCGAGTCGTTGACGACCACCTCTATTATTGCAAAGTAAAACTTTTCTCAAACAACCAAACTGGCACAATCCACATCATTAACATAGACAGTTATGAATGCGATAGCATACTATTGAATTACCCGTCATCCCTGCCCAACTGGAAACGCGACGCAAGAGAATATTCAGCTTCGGATTTATTCATCGATCAAGACCAACTGCTGATATCCACGAACTACAAAACGATGATTTTCCAGAAAAAAAATGACAAGTTTGAATTTTCAAAACAAATTTTTTCACCGAATTTATTAACCACCAACGTTTCCCAAGCCTATTGTTACAAAAAGAAAATTTATCTATTCACCTACGACAAAACGCAGGGGATTACACGTTGGCAACGATGGAATGAAAAAGATGGCAAATTACAAAACATCGCACAATTTCATGATAAAGTTCCAGTTCTAGACCAAATGACAAAATGTGGGGTGTCAAAATTGTCCAACAACTTCGTTTACATCCATCCTCATGGGGAAAAATACATCAACAAATACACGATGGACGGAAAATTGCTCGACAGTGTGAACATTGATTTTCCCGGTTGGAAAGACTTTTCCGAAGAATTTATCTCCGAAATCTATGCCCGCCCGTATGGCACTGAAAGAATCGGTTATGCTTTGAAACACCAGTTTAAGCAATATAGTTTCGTCCGAGAATTTGTCCCTATCAATGATTCATTATATTTGTTTTCTTTAAATTTAGGAGGAAACGACTTCATCCGTTGGTTCAGCATAATGCGTTTGTACCGTCAGAACGGAATTTGGCACCAAGATTTCAGCAGTATCGACACCACTTATGACTCAATGACTTATGATAACGGATTATTTCCCGCCATATCATTGGATGGTGCATCGCTATTCGGATCATTTGCCTATAAAGGAAATCTGCTACAGTTTTTTTATGGTGCAAAACTGGCTCAAAAATGGACTGATAATGAAAGTTCGCTTGGAATTAAAATAAGAGAGTATCGCAAAATGGAAAATGATTATTACACGGACAATTGGCCTGTTTTGAAATTACGGAAGCAACAAGTCTCTCTTCCTTTCAAATATCACAATAACAAGAATCAAGAAATCGAATTATCTCAATTACCTAAAAGCAAGGTAATTATGATGGTCAATCGACAACCCCAATGCTCGGGTTGCCAAAAGCACCTGATGCGACTATTCAGCAATATTGACACATCCGAAGTCTGCATTGTGATGCTTTTCGAGAATATGGAAAGCGGACTGACACGAAAGCAGAATGCCAAAGCACTTTCTGACATCTGTCCGTTGAATTACACCCCACTATACACAATTCAGGGCGTCAATTATGGCACGATTTTGAACCACAACTCCTATCCTGCCATTTATATGTACCAGCGAGATTTCGGCTTTGTCGGCATTTTCGACACCAATAGCATTTTCACCGACGACATTACAAAATATGAATATTCAAATGGCTTCATGACTGCATTCAAAAAATTTACGCAAAATGAAAAGCAATAAAATCATTCTTCAAACAGAATGGATGATTGCAAAAAAATGATTATGTTTGCAAGTTCAAAATGATGACTATGCCATATCAAATAGACTATACCCAATTAACACAATACGACAATTTGGAACTCATTGCCAAGCAAGTTGTTACTGGTTTCATTACCGGTTTACACAAGAGTCCATTGCATGGTTTTTCGGTTGAATTCGCCGAGCATCGGCAATACAATCCTGGAGAACCGACGAAACACATCGACTGGAAACTCTATGCTAAAACCGACAAATTGTTTGTCAAGCGTTATGAAGAGGAAACCAATTTGAGATGTCACATCATCATTGACAATTCATCCTCGATGTATTTTCCCGTGCAAGAGAAATACACCTTGGCGGAGCCAAACAAAATCATGTTTTCAGCTTACGCCGCCGCCGCATTGATGCAAATATTTAAGAATCAAAGAGATGCGGTCGGATTGAGTGTTTTCTCCGACAAATTGGAATTACACACATCCGCCCGTGGTGGTGACAGTCATTTCAAGATGGTCTATCGCGAACTGGAAAAGATTATCCAGCCCATTGGCACTGAAGTGCAAAGAAAATCGAGGGTGACAGAAACGCTTCACCGCATTGCGGAACAAATCAACAAGCGCTCAATGGTCATCATTTTCAGCGACATGTTTGAATCCGATGACAATTTTGACGAATTGATGTTGGCATTAGGGCATTTGAAGCACAACAAAAACGAAGTTTTACTATTCCACACCTATCATAAAAAGATGGAAGAGGATTTTGGTTTCGACAACCGTATATATCGCTTCATCGATATGGAAAACGGAGAAGAAGTCAAGCTTCATTCCAATTCCATCAGGGAATACTACAAGCAGGCCATTGGGGATTATTTTGAAGAACTAAATTTAAAATGTGGTCAGTACCAAATAGACATGATTCCCGCTGACATCACCAAAGGTCTCGATCAGATTATGTTACCGTATCTGCTCAAGCGCGAAAGCCAGTACTAATTCTGCAATAGACTTATCCTCCACACGCAAAATTACCATTTCTCAGGTATAATGTTAATATTATGCCAATTTTGACCTATTGACATTGTTATTTTCGCAACAATTCGTCATCCAATCATCAATTTCATTTCTCGAATTCAACAAAACGAACGACATTGTTGATTTGTCAGATTGCATTCCTTCGCAAACAAAACATGAATTTCCATTGACGTAAGCATGAAAAAGAAAACTGATTATAGCAAACTAAACATTAAAGAATGGTGTGTTGAAGACAGACCTCGTGAGAAATATGAGGCGTTGGGAGCACATTCACTAAGTGACGCTGAGCTGTTGGCGATACTGCTGCGCAGCGGCACAAGAGAAGAGACGGCTGTTGACCTTGCAAAGCGGCTGATGCGAATGTGCGACCAACGACTCGCCAACGTATCGAACTTGTCAATGAACGAATTACAGCAAGTGAACGGCATTGGCAAGACCAAAGCCGTCACCCTTTTGGCGGCCTTTGAACTGGGCAAGCGCATACGATCCGAAGAAAAGGTATCAATGAATAAATTTGACAACTCCAATAGCGTTTACGAGTTTATGCTTCCTAAAATCGGTTATCTGGACCATGAAGAATTCTGGGTTTTGTATCTGAATCAAGCGCTATTGCTGTTGAAGACGGTGAATGTCGGGCGTGGCGGCATCAACAGCACCATCGTTGACGAACGCGTCATCCTCCGCCACGCCCTCGAGTTGTCGGCCACACAACTCATCCTCTGCCACAACCATCCATCTGAAGACCCTCATCCGAGCTTACCCGACCACAAGATAACCCAGCGCATTGCCAACGCCGCAAAAGTCTTAAACCTTAAAGTTGCCGACCACATCATCATCTGCCGCGACTCTTATTTCAGTTATCGCGATATGGGTCGAAACGAATTGGCAATGTGAACTGCTAATACTCTTTGCTCACAATCTTTGACAAAGCAGATTCCAACTGAGCGAATTCGGTTTCATCCCAACCCAATACGTCTTCCACAATCACAATCCGCTTCCCATCTTTGGGAAAGATTCTCAATCTGTTAAAGGCAAAGGGACCGCAGGGGTTCTGTAAACGTCCGTGGCACAATCATGAGTTACAGATATGGAAGTCATAGCGGATTTCTGCATGGTACAAAACCTGCTGCATCCTAATAGATAGGAAGAAAAGGTTAAGGTTTTATCGCGGCAGCGATGGGAGCACATTTACAAGGGCGAAATTGTAGAGACGCACGGCCGTGCGTCTCGCAATGAGCCCGAAGTTAGTGCGGACAGCGCGACGGCGAGCGCCTGCGAGCCGGGCCGCCCTAAAAAAAATTATTACCAAAACAATATTTGTCATATTATTCGGTTTTTTATGTAACTTTGCAAATTCAACAATAAAAAAACAAATTATGAAAAGACCAAGTATCATCATTGGAATCATCGCAAGTTTAACCATCATCATCGCCTGCATCATCGCTGGACATTATTACTACAAAACCAAAACACCTGCCAAAACCATTTCGGTTGTCGGCCTGGCAGAAACTGATTTCACATCAGACCTCATCGTTTGGGACCTCAGCTACGATGTTCTCAATATGAACATGAAAAACGCCTACCAGGAAATTAAGAACTACAACAACATTGTTAAAGATTACCTGAAAGAAAAAGGCATTCCCGAAAACGAAATCGTTTTTTCCGCGGTTTCCAGTTACGACAAAACCGATTACGAATGGAACGAAAGCGCCAAACGCAGCTTTGAAGTTTTTAAAGGCTACGTGCTGACTCAAAGAATCCGCATTGAGTCCAAAGACGTTGAAAAAATCGAAAAAATCTCCCGCGAAGTTTCCGAATTGCTGGACGAAGGCATTCAAATTGAGCAGAACTCCGTTTCCTATTACTATACTCAACTGGCCGATTTGAAGATTGAAATGCTGGCCAACGCCACCCAGGATGCCCACAACCGCGCCGAAACCATTGCCCAAAACGCTGGTGCCAGCATCGCCGGCTTGAAAGTCGCCAACATGGGCGTATTCCAAATCACCGCACCCAACTCCTCGGACGAAGAGTACTCTTGGGGCGGCACTTTCAACACCTCGTCAAAAGAAAAACGCGCCAGCATCAATATGAGATTGACATATTTTGTGAGGTAGACTGGAGTTGTTTAGTTGTTTAATTTTGAATAGATAAACGGGAACCAACGTCATTAATTAAGTCAATAATTACGTAAAATATAAAGACATTTGTTATTATGGAACCGAAAATTGTATTTGATTATTTTTCAGAAATCTGTAAGATTCCTCGTCCTTCAAAAAAGGAAGAAAAAATTTCTGCCTGGCTGGTAGAAACTGGTAAAAAACTTGGTTTGGAGACCAAACGAGATAAAATTGGCAACGTGTTGATTAGCAAGCCCGCCACCAAAGGCAAAGAAAATGTCACTCCTATCATTTTCCAAGCCCACATGGATATGGTTTGCGAAAAAAACAACGACGTTAAATTCGATTTTGAAAAAGATGCCATCCAGACCTACATCGACGGTGACTGGATGAAAGCCAAAGGAACCACACTCGGTGCCGACGATGGTATCGGTATGGCTTTGGCTTTGGCAGTTCTGGCTTCCAACGATATTGAACACGGTCCCGTGGAATGCCTCTTCACCGTTGACGAAGAAACCGGTCTGACTGGTGCTTTTGCCCTTGAACCGGGCTTCATGAAAGGCAAAATGCTGCTCAACCTCGACTCAGAAGATGAAGGTCAACTGTTCATCGGCTGCGCCGGCGGTAAAGACACCGTGGCGACTTATGATTGCGAATGGGAAGACGTTGAAAAAGACAGCGTTGCTTATGAAGTGACTGTCAAAGGTTTGCAAGGCGGACACTCTGGCGACGACATCAACAAGAATCGTGGTAACGCCGTCAAATTGCTCAACAGAATCTTGTGGAATGCATATCAGGATTTGGACGTTCGCATCGCCGACATCAAAGCGGGCAACCTGCGTAACGCCATCGCCCGCGAAGGCGTCGCTATCGTCACCCTGCCCAAGGCCAACACCGCTGACTTCGAAGCTTACCTGAACAAGATGAATGACACTTACAAGAGCGAATTCCACATTTCAGACCCAGGTGTTGAAGTATGCTTCAAATCAACTACCACGCCAAAACGAGTTCTGAACGAAGAACTGCAAGTGGACGTAATGAACTGCCTCTACGCTTGCCCTCACGGCGTTATCGCCATGTCTCAGGATATCAAAGACTTCGTTGAAACTTCTACCAACCTTGCATCAGTCAAAATTGAAAACGACAAGATTGTTATCACCACCAGCCAACGTAGCTCTGTGGAATCCAGAAAACAGGATGTCGTTGACAATGTAGCCGCCACTTTCTACGGCACGGGCGCATCAGATGTGGTCAGCAGCGACGGTTATCCAGGCTGGACTCCCAACCCAGATTCAGAACTGCTCAAAATGCTAGTTTCAGCCTATAAGACCCTCTTCAAAAAAGAACCTCTCGTACTGGCAATTCATGCCGGTCTTGAATGTGGTCTCTTCTCTGAAAAATACCCAGGCCTCGATATGATTTCCTTCGGGCCAACCCTTCGCGGAGTTCACTCTCCCGACGAAAAACTCGAAATCAAGACCGTTAAAATGTGCTGGGATTTGATGATTGAATTCATGCGAATTCTAAAATAGAGTTTATTTTATTTCGAGACTTAAGAAAATTAAAATATCAAGGCGCCACGATTGTGGCGCCTTTTATTATTTAAAAATCATAGTCAAGGTTAAATCCGCAAGCGTAGCGTTCGCAAAGTTAACGTAGCAATTGCGCTTTAACTTCTTCCAACTCATCGTCACTCATGCCGTAATTATCTTTGCCCTTGGCCAAACACTCTTCAAACTTTTCCTTCTCGCCGAGATGATGATAACATTCCAAGGTGCCATGCCACAAGTCCCAAAGTGGAGGTAAATATTCACTTGCCGTTTCATAGCAAGTTGCCGCTTCTTCATAACGATGCGCATTACTCAATGTCTTTCCAAAAAACAAAAGGTAAATGGGATCATCGCCGGTATGGTTAATCAACTCGTTTATCGTACTTTCATTGGCTTCCACCCTACCCTCATTGAGCTGGAACATCAGCTTGTGCAAAAGCAACATCCTTTCATCAACCCCTTGATTCCGAAGGCTATCCAATTCTTCGATAAAATTATATTTATCGCTGGTTTTAAACAAGTTGACAATATAAAACTGCCAATAAACCGACAAATTTTTCAGTTCCTCCTTATGAGCTTTCAATTCTATCATCGCCTCCTTGGCCTTTCCCTCATCGGTCAGCATTTTCAAATCTCCCAAGACTTTTGTAACACCTTCAGGATTAGTACGATAAAGCACATTTAACAAAACATTTTCCCTGATATTATCTGAAAAAAGACAAGCCGTATTATACACGAATCCATCTTTTATCACAATTTCATCCTGCAACGTATCCACCTGAAAATCATAAAAGTTCAGTATGAAATCGTGATAAGAGCGAAAAACAATATGATACGCATTATTTTCATTATCAATATAATAACGAACAAATTTAACATCACCGCCATTATCAATGTACTGACATAATTCATTGCCAAGATGGAAATTGTCATCAAAATATTCCTGACCGAAATCCGCGTCAAGACTACTGTTGACGATGGAGTTATCGCGGATAATACTTTTGAGATAATCCCGATCAAAGGCTTTGTTCAATAATTCCGGATCACCGTTGAGCAGGGATTGTTCAATGTGCTCCGCAAAAGCCGTTACTGAATTTTCATCAAGGATAATCGTTGAAATTTCATGATCGTCATTTTTACGATTACAGGATAACAAACAGGTTATCAACACAAGAAGAAGTAAATAGATTTTTTTCATTATTTACCGTAAATAAGACTTGACATTTTATCTGGAATCAGAATTTCGTTGGCAACAGCCATAATTTCCTCAGCGGTAATGCTTTCGATTTTTGCAAAGGCCTCTTCCATCGTTTCCACTTCATTGAAGAAAAGGGCTGCACGACCGATGGAGAGCATTTCGTTGAGTTTTCCCTCATTGGTTATAGCCACCTGTCCGAGAAATTGCTTTTTGGCATACTGCAGTTGCATCGCACCCAATTTCTGCTGTCTGAGTTTATTCAATTCCTTATAAGTCAAATCAATACACTGATCAATAGCATCATGTTCACAGCCGATGTAAATTGTGAACAAGCCGCTATCGGAAAAGGCCGAATAGGTAGCATCAACGCTGTATGCAAGCCCCTTGTTTTCACGAATGGCCATATTGAGACGCGTATTCATACTCGGCCCTCCCAAGAGGTTGGTAAGCAATTGGAAAGCATCTTTTTTGCTGTCGGTGATGTCATAGGCGACATTGCCCAACATCACGTGCGACTGACTGCTGTGCTTATTAACATGTTCGTGGCGCACTTGATATTGGTCGAAAGGATTTCTTTCTTTTGCAGAACTTGCCAAGGAAAAATCCGCGAAATACCTTTCTGCCATTCGCTGCAAGCGAGCGGAAGAAATTTTGCCCGCCGAAGAAATGACCACGTTTCCTTGAGCATAATTCTGTCCGATAAAGTCGAAAATATCTTTCTGCCGCAAGGCTTTGACACTTTTTTTCGTCCCAAGAATATTGCGACCAAGCGGATGACCTTGGAACACCAATGTTTCAAAATCATCATAAATCAATTCAGAGGGTGTATCCTTGTAATAATTGATTTCCTCGATAACGACATCCTTTTCCTTTTCCAACTCCGTTTCGGGAAATGTAGCATTGCCAAAAATATCGGCCAACAACTCCACGGCACGTTCATAATCCGCTGACAAGAAGGAACTATGAAAATAGGTTTCTTCTTTTGATGTGCTGGCGTTGAGTTCACCGCCGACATCCTCGATTCTACGGATAACCTGGCGGGCGCTGCGTTTTCTCGTGCCCTTGAAAATCGTATGCTCCACAAAATGGGCAATGCCCGATTTATGCTCATCCTCATCGCGGGTACCCGCATTCACGAGTACACCAAAATGAGAAATAGGAGAATCTATTTCTTTATGTATCAGCTTGATACCATTTTTAAGCTGAAAAATTGCATGCGGCATAAAATAGGGCTAATGACCAACTGTTAGAGGACGATATGCTGTAAAAGTTCGTCAATTGGAACACGTTTCTGTTGCATGCTGTCACGTTCACGAATGGTAACCGTGTTGTCTTCCATCGTTTGGTTGTCAACGGTAATGCAATAAGGCGTACCGATGGCATCCTGACGACGATAGCGGCGTCCGATAGCATCTTTTTCATCATATTGACACATCATATAGGGCATCAATTTCGACATGATTTCGCGAGCCTTTTCCGGAAGTCCGTCCTTCTTAACCAATGGAAGCACAGCCGCTTTGACAGGAGCCAACTTAGCCGGCAGTCGCAACACAACGCGAACAGAGCCGTCTTCCAATTTTTCTTCTGTATAAGCATGGCTGAAAACAGCTAAAAACATACGGTCAACACCGATTGAAGTCTCGATAACATAAGGCACGTAGCTTTCATTTGTTTCGGGATCAAAGAAACGCAACTTTTTGCCCGAGAATTTCTCATGCTGGCTCAAGTCGAAATCGGTACGAGAATGAATACCCTCCAGTTCCTTGAACCCGAAAGGAAACTTGAATTCTATATCGGTGGCCGCGTTGGCGTAATGGGCCAGTTTTTCGTGGTCATGGAAACGATAGTTTTCGGGAGCGATACCCAAATCCTGATGCCACTTGATACGCGTTTGTTTCCAATAGTCAAACCATTTCAATTCCTCGCCCGGCTTAACAAAGAACTGCATTTCCATCTGTTCGAATTCGCGCATGCGGAAAATAAACTGGCGAGCCACGATTTCGTTACGGAAAGCCTTGCCAATTTGAGCAATGCCAAACGGAATCTTCATTCTGCCAGTCTTGTAGACATTGAGAAAATTCACGAAAATACCTTGAGCCGTTTCTGGGCGCAAATAGATGGTATCGGCACCATCGGCAACAGACCCCATCTTGGTGGCAAACATCAAATTGAACTGACGCACGTCTGTCCAGTTTTTAGTGCCAGAAATCGGACAGCAAATACCCAATTCTTCAATAAGGGCTTTCAATCCATCGAGGTCCATCTTGTTCATCAATTCGGCATAGCGAGCGGTAATGTCGTCCATCTTCTGCTGATATTCCACTACGCGAGCATTGGTTTGGCGGAACAAAGCCTCGTCGAAATTTTCAAAGCGTTTTTTAGCTTTCTCAACTTCCTTATTGATTTTATCTTCAATCTTCTGAATATGATCTTCTATCAGGACATCTGCACGATAACGTTTTTTAGAATCCTTGTTGTCAATCAACGGATCGTTAAAAGCATCCACGTGACCAGAAGCCTTCCAGATAGTGGGATGCATAAAGATAGAACTATCTATACCAACGATGTTTTCATGGTATTGGACCATTGCCTTCCACCAATACTGTTTGATATTGTTTTTCAGTTCAACACCATACTGTCCGTAATCATACACCGCACTGAGACCGTCATAAATTTCACTGGACGGGAAAATGAATCCATATTCTTTTGCGTGAGAGATAATCTGTTTAAAGAGTTCTTCGTTATTTGCCATAATTATTCAAATATAATTGATACTTGTAAAGTTTTAGATTTAACTGATTGGATATTGGTTGTATAGATATGAGATTCGGGAACCAAAAGGTTCAAGACACCGAAGCCCATCTTCACTTCCGTCGTCAACTTGAAATAGGTGCAATAGAAATCCAGACCGAAGCCCACCTGTCCCTGCAAGTCGTTATGATTTAGTTTAACAAGATATTCATTAGGTCGCTTCGACTGTTTTTTCTGGTTGGAAATCAAGTCAAGGCTGTACTGTACGCCACCGATGACATAAACCCTGACATTATGCATACGCGACGATTTTATTTTGAAAAGCAGTGGCAAGTCAAGATAAACAGATTCTATGCGTCGCTGACAATCATCGACTTTCTTAGTGTTTGTAAAGTCATAAGTAAGAACACGTTCGCCAAAAGAAAGGCCTGGTATAAAACGTAAATCAAAATATTTCCAAATGCGGAGGTCCGTAACTATACCCAAGCTAAAACCACTGATGGCCCGTGTATTGATAGTCATCAGAGAATCACTTTCAGGATAGTAGGCATTGCTTTTCAAATTGAAATCGAAGAGATTATAACCTATGCTAAAGCCAAAATGGAATAATTTATTGTCGTATTTTTGGAGATTTGGAACGCCAAAGCCACTCTTTTGAGGATAAGCGACTGCCACTGTCAACAACAATAGCTGCGATATCATCAAATTACGGCAAAACTGGCTCTTTTTTATCATCATAACACCTTTATTTTTCTAGTTTTTTGTTCCAAAACAATAAAAACGCAAAAGTACATAAAATATTGTAATGATAATTATAAAAAATACGCAAACGGATAATCCGTCTGCCGATGGCAGATTCTTCATTTTCAAATTCTCAACATCATAATTTAAAACCCGCAGTAGCGATTGCAGCGAACACGGAACGAGGGGACCGCCCAAATCATAAAAACCATTTTTCAAAATTTATAATTCCTATTCAAAAAAAATAGTGTAAATTTGCAAATCATTATTTTAAACAATACTATTATGAAAAAAGTTATCCATAGCGAAAACGCTCCCAAAGCTGTAGGTCCTTACAGCCAAGCCATTGAAGCCAACGGCATGTTGTTTATCTCAGGTCAGATTCCTGTTGACCCCGCTACCGGCAAAATGCCCGATGGTATTGAAGCCCAAACCGAACAAGTGATGAAAAACATCGCTGCCATCCTCAAGGAAGCCGGCTACACATTCGACAACGTTATTAAATCGACCTGTCTGCTGAGCGACATCGCTTATTTCAAACCGATGAACGAAATTTACGCTAAATATTACACCAACAATCCACCTGCGAGAGCTGCTTTCGCTGTGAAAGACCTGCCCCTCGGCGCATTGGTTGAAATCGAAACAATCGCAGCTAAATAATTATCATTTAGATAATTACATTCTATAATTTCTGATTAACTCATCGAAAGATGAATTACCTGACTGTCGAAAAGTTATCGAAGAGCATCGGGGAGAAAGAGTTGTTTACGGACATCACCTTCGGTTTGGAGAAGGGGCAGAAAACGGCACTGATTGCACGTAACGGCTCGGGCAAAAGCACTTTGCTCAACATCATTGCCGGCTACGACGTTCCCGATTCTGGTCAAGTGGTGATACGCAACGACATATCTGTTTCGTATCTGCCGCAGATGGATAAGTTTGCCGACAATTATTCGGTCTTGGACGCCATTTTTGACTCACAAGCACCTATCATCAAGGCATTTAAGGAATACGAAGCCTGCCTTGCCCTCAGTGCGAGCGACACGGCTTCCTCCGACATCCATGAACGACTGCAAAAGGCGATGCTTGATATGGACCGACTCCAGGCCTGGGACTTTGAAGCTCGTGCCAAAGAGATTCTGTCTCGTTTCGGGATTAACGACATCTTCAAGAATATCAACGAGTTATCTGGAGGTCAACGCAAAAAGGCCGCCTTGGCAAAAACACTTTTGTCGGATACCGACCTGCTCATCCTCGACGAGCCCACCAACCACCTCGACGTGGAAATGATTGAGTGGCTTGAAAATTACCTCCAAGCCGCCAATGTCACCCTGCTGATGGTCACCCACGACCGCTATTTCCTCGACCAAGTATGCAACGACATCCTGGAAATCGACCACGGCAATCTTTACCGCTATCGTGGGAAATATGATTATTTCGTCGAAAAGAAAGCCGAGCGACTGGCCAACGCCGCCGCCGAAAACGACAAATTGCGGCAGCTTTTCCGCAAGGAACTCGAATGGGTGCACACCTCTCCGCAGGCACGAACCTCCAAGGCCCGTGCCCGCATCAACGCCTTCGAAAACCTGAAAGCAGAAGTGAGCAAAGCCCCTGAACAAAAGCAAGAAGGATTCAAGGTCAGGACCGAAAGATTAGGAAACAAAATATTAGAAATCAACAACTTGGATTTTTCCTATCCTAACAATGTCCTTCTAAATGACTTCTCCTATATTTTTAAGAAGGGAGAGAAATGCGGCATTGTCGGGCCTAACGGCACAGGCAAAAGCACCTTACTGAAACTCATCATGGGCGAACTGAAAGCCAACGGCGGCAAAATCACTCCCGGATTAACCATCCAATTCGGTTATTTTGCACAGGATGGCCTACCCTACGCTGGCAATAAACGCATCATTGACCTGGTCAAGGAACAAGCGGAAGTCATCCGCCTGGACAATGGCAACTACATGGGCGCGTCGCAATTCCTGAATCATTTTGGATTCAAATATGAGCAACAATACACTTATTATGAAGACCTTAGCGGCGGAGAAAAACGCAAGCTGCATCTGCTCATCACCCTGCTGAAGAATCCGAACTTCCTCATTTTGGACGAGCCCACCAACGATTTCGACATTGACACATTAAATCTGTTGGAAGACTTTTTAGAAAATTACACGGGCTGTATCCTGATGGTGTCACACGATCGCTGGTTCATGAACAAACTGGTGGACCATATTTTCGTTTTCGAAGGCAATGGCAAAATCAAGGATTACTACGGCAACTACACCGAATACCGCATTGAACGCGACAAGGAGCTGAAAATACAGAAACGCATCGCCAAAAACAATGCTGCTCCGGAAGACGTGAAGACAAAACCCACACGTGCAGCCAACCCCAACAAAATGAGCTTCAAAGAACGAAAAGAATTCGAAACTTTGGAAGTCGAAATCGAACAATTGGAAAAAGAAAAATCGGAACTGATAGAAAAGCTAAACAGCGGCAACGGCACTTCGCAAGAACTGACAGACTGGAGCAAACGCTACCAGGATGTAGAAAGTTCTCTGGATGAAAAATCAATGCGCTGGTTGGAATTATCAGAAAAAGAATAATCAACATAAATATTCGGTGACTTCTAATTAAAACTAATTGATTTTCAGCAATATACAACGTTAAAAAGCGCAATTTCCGTCATTTCATTGCCGGTTTTGTTAAG
>JAKSMI010000007.1 GCA_024400635.1 Bacteroidales bacterium
AGACTCGAACTCGCGACCCCGACCTTGGCAAGGTCGTGCTCTACCAACTGAGCTACTTCCGCGGAAGTGGAGCGGAAAACGAGACTCGAACTCGCGACCCCGACCTTGGCAAGGTCGTGCTCTACCAACTGAGCTACTTCCGCTTTTCATTTTGTACCTCGGGCGGGACTTGAACCCGCACGCTCGCAATGAGCAAGGGATTTTAAGTCCCTCGTGTCTACCAATTCCACCACCAAGGCATCATCTTCAAAGAACGAGTATGAACTTCAAATTTGCGGATGCAAAAGTACAACTTTTTTTAATATCCACAACGCCTCTGCCGATTTTTTTTATTTTTTTGTTTTAATGTTTTATGAAAGTGTGTAATTTGTTGTAAGTCAAAATAATAAATCACATTGCTTTTGATTTCCGTTATTTCATCCCGTTAAGCACGAGTAAATTATGAGTAAATTCAAGAGTGAATTCATTTGATTTTTTACAGCAAGCATATTTTTTTTATAAAAATGTGATTGCGAAAATACATCTTTCATTGCTCATTGTTTGAAGTGGAGGATGCTTTGTCACAACAATGAAGGTAGGGGCCAAAGTTAAGGTTTAATTTCTTTTTCTGTTAACCCTGTAATCTTGCTAATCAGACGACTGGCATAGGCCATACCTCTGTCAATAGGAAACTGTTGCCGTGATTTCTGCATTTCGACAACGATGTAATATTGTACACTGCTCACTGTGTGGAGATGCACGCTGGATATGCACTCCGAAAAATGTTGTAAAAACTTACAAAAACTTTTTGTATATTTGCACGCTTATTATAGTAGGTTAAAAAAATAATAAAAATATAAAATTAAAACTAGTAAACCAATGGCAAGTAGAAGAAAAGAATTATTTCCAAACGTTACCGACGAACAATGGAACGACTGGAAATGGCAGGTTAAAAACCGCATCGAAACATTAGACGAATTAAAGAAATACATTAAACTTACTCCAGAAGAAGAAGAGGGCGTTGCACAGTCCCTTAAGACTCTGCGTATGGCTATCACTCCTTATTATCTGAGTTTGATCGATCCTAACGATCGTCACTGCCCGATTCGTCGTCAAGCCATTCCAACTATTGCAGAAACTCATCAGTCGGATGCTGACCTTCTTGACCCATTACACGAAGATGAAGACTCTCCAGTTCCTGGCCTTACGCACCGCTATCCGGATCGCGTTTTGTTCCTCATCACAGATATGTGCTCAATGTATTGCCGTCACTGTACCCGTCGTCGTTTCGCTGGCCAGCACGATTGCGAATCTCCTTCGGAAAGAATCCAGAAAGCTATTGACTATATTGCTGCGACGCCTCAGGTTCGAGATGTTCTTTTGTCAGGTGGAGATGCCTTGATGGTTAGCGACCGTATGTTGGAATCTATAATCCAACGTCTTCGCGCTATTCCTCACGTTGAAATCATTCGTTTGGGAAGCCGTACCCCAGTAGTTTGCCCACAACGTATTACCGACGACCTCGTCAATATGCTGAAGAAATATCATCCGATATGGTTGAATACACACTTTAACCATCCCAACGAAATTACCGAAGAAGCTGCTGCCGCTTGTGCAAAGTTGGCTAATGCCGGTATTCCTTTGGGCAACCAGTCAGTGCTGCTCCGCGGTGTTAACGATTGCCCATATGTAATGAAGAAACTTGTTCAGAACTTGGTGAAAATCCGTGTTCGTCCATACTATATTTACCAATGCGACCTTTCTATGGGTCTTGAACATTTCCGCACACCCGTTTCCAAAGGTATCGAAATCATAGAATTCCTTCGCGGCCATACTTCTGGTTATGCTGTTCCTACATTTGTTGTGGACGCTCCCGGAGGTGGTGGTAAAACCCCTGTTATGCCTAACTACGTCATCTCACAGAGTCCTCATAAAGTCATCCTTCGTAACTTCGAAGGTGTCATCACTACTTACACAGAACCAGGTGAATACCACGAAGAATGCCAGTGCCCAGAATGTCAGGCTGCCAAGCACAATGTTGGTGGTGTGGCTTCTCTGTTGGCAGGCAATCAGATGGCTCTTGAGCCCCAGGATCTTGATCGAAAGAAAAGACATAGAAAATAATATTCTCTTATAGATTAGGAATGACTCAAAAAATTATTGAAACGGCGAAAAACGTGCTTCAGATGGAAGCTGACGCGCTGCTTAATCTTCAACAATATGTGGATGAGGATTTTGTTCGCAGTTTGGAAGTCATTTTAAATTCCAAGGGAAGAGTCATAGTGACAGGCATCGGCAAAAGTGCCATTATCGCCCAGAAAATCGTAGCCACTTTTAATTCCACGGGAACGCCGGCGGTGTATATGCACGCTGCCGACGCCATCCATGGAGATTTGGGCATTATCCAGCCCGACGACGTGGTTATTTGCATCTCGAAGAGTGGTAATACGCCCGAAATTTCGGTGCTGATACCGTTCCTAAAGCAGAGTGCAACACCACTGATTGCCATCGTGGGTAATACTCAATCGTTTTTGGCCAATGAAGCCGACTATGTGCTAAACTGTACCGTTGTAAAGGAGGCTTGCCCAAACAATTTGGCACCCACTTGTAGTTCGACGGCACAGTTGGCTATTGGCGACGCCCTTGCCAGTTGTCTTATCGAATTGCGGGGCTTTAGTTCCAGCGACTTTGCCAAGTTCCATCCAGGGGGTATCCTCGGCAAGCGTCTCTATCTGAAAGTGGCGGATTTGTATAAGTACAATGATGTGCCACAGGTTGGTCCGGAAGCTCCAATGCAAAAGGTTATCCTTGAGATTTCGGGTAAATGCCTTGGCGTCACGGCTGTTATTGTGGACAAGAAAGTCGTAGGCGCCATTACTGACGGCGATTTGAGACGTATGCTCGAACGCAATCCGGACTACAGCGAACTGAAGGCTCAGGATGTGATGACGGTTAATCCAAAGACCATCAATGCCAATGTCTTGGCTATAGAAGCTCTTAACTTGATGAAACAAAAAAACATTACCAATTTGTTCGTTGTTAATGATGATAATGAATATCTTGGCGTGATTCATATCCATGATTTGATAAGGGAAGGTATCTTTTAAACAAATACACAATAGTAAAAAATGAAAAGTACAAAATTAGCCAGTCGTTATGCAAAAGCACTTTTTGAATTTGCTAAGGAAAAAGAGCAAATTGAGAATGTGCGCCATGACTTGGACTTGGTCAAGGATGTCTTGTTGGAAAATTATGAATTGAAGGCCATTGTCGAAAGCCCTGTCATTTTTCCCGATAAGAAAATCAATATTTTCAAAGGCATTTTCGCTGAAAAAATAGGCGAAACGACTTTTGGATTTTTATCACTGATTATCCTGAAGAAACGAGAACCCTCCTTGGTAACCATTTGTGACGAGTATGAGATTCTCTATAACCTCTATCACAATATTAAAATTGCCCATGTCACCACGGCTCAGCCGTTATCAACGAAGCTTGCTGACAGCTTGAAACAACTCTTAGAAAAAGAAACTCAATCTACAATCATTCTTCATGAGATAGTTGATGAAAGCATTATCGGAGGTTTTGTCGTCCGTATTGACGATTTTCTATTCAATGGAAGTATTCAGGCTAGAATCAATAAACTGAGATCTGAATTTTCACATAATATTTATCGGGCAGCATTCTAATAGAATTCGAATAATAATATTTAAAAATAAAAAATATGTCAGAAATTAAACCATCAGAAGTAACTGCGATACTGCGACAGCAGTTGCAGAAGTATGATTGCAGAACGGAGTTGGAAGAGATGGGCACAGTGTTGGTTGTCGGTGACGGCATCGCGCGTGTTTATGGTCTTTTCAATGCGTGCTCCGGTGAGTTGGTGTCGTTTGAGACCCAGGAAGGCAAGAATGTCATGGGTATAGTGTTGAATTTGGAAGAAGACAATGTGGGCGTTGTGCTACTTGGCGATTCTAAAATGCTCAACGAAGGCGACATTTGCAAGCGTACAGGAAAAATCGCCTCTATCAATGTCGGAGAAGGTCTGCTGGGCCGTGTTATCAACACCCTTGGAGAACCTATCGACGGTAAAGGTAGAATTGAAGGCGACCTTTTTGAAATGCCTATCGAACGAAAGGCTCCAGGCGTTATCTACCGTCAGCCGGTTAAAGAACCTCTTCAGACAGGTATCAAGGCTATAGATGCTATGATTCCTATCGGTCGTGGACAGCGTGAGTTGATTATTGGCGACCGTCAAACGGGTAAGACTGCCATCGCCATTGATACTATCATTAACCAGAAAGAATTTTATGAAAAAGGGGAACCTATCTACTGTATCTATGTTGCTGTAGGTCAGAAAGGTTCATCTGTTGCTGCTATTGTAAAGACCTTGACTGAGAGAGGTGCGATGCCTTATACGGTTGTGGTAACGGCAACAGCTTCCGATCCTGCCGCAATGCAGTTCTACGCTCCATTTGCAGGTGCTGCCATCGGCGAATATTTCCGAGATACGGGACGCCCCGCTTTGATTATCTATGACGACTTGTCTAAACAGGCTGTTGCCTATCGTGAAGTTTCATTGCTGCTCCGCCGTCCACCTGGACGTGAAGCTTATCCTGGCGATGTATTCTACCTCCACTCAAGATTGTTGGAAAGAGCCGCTAAAATTATCGAATCGGATGAGATTGCAGCGAAGATGAACGACCTTCCCGACAGTTTGAAACCCATTGTAAAGGGTGGCGGTTCACTGACAGCTCTGCCTATCATCGAAACTCAGGCAGGAGACGTTTCTGCTTACATTCCAACCAATGTCATCTCCATTACCGATGGTCAGATCTTCCTCGAAACCAGTTTGTTTAACGCCGGTGTTCGTCCCGCTATCAATGTCGGTATCTCGGTTTCCCGTGTCGGTGGTAATGCTCAGATCAAGTCAATGAAGAAGATTGCTGGCACATTGAAACTCGACCAGGCACAGTTCCGCGAACTTGAATCTTTCACCAAGTTTGGTTCAGATGTGGACCAGTCAACGCAGAACGTCCTTGATAAGGGAGCTCGCAATGTTGAAATTTTGAAACAGCCTCAATATTCACCTTTGAAAGTGGAAGAACAGATTGCTATCATCTTCTGTGGCGTCAAGGGCTTGCTTCAAAATGTTCCCACCAATAGAATCAGTAATTTTGAAGTTGATTTTCTCAATACAATGCACGAAAGCCATCAAGACATCCTCGATACACTTCGGTCTGGGAAAATTGATGATGCCATTATGCAGTCACTGACTGAAATTTGCAAAGAAGTGTGCAAAAAATTCGAGAAATAAGTTAGAAACCTATGGGAAATCTAAAAGAAATCCGCACTCGTATATCGTCGGTTGAGTCCACAGAGAAAGTGACCAGTGCCATGAAGTTGGTGTCAGCGGCAAAGTTCCGTCGTTCACAACAGGCAATCATCAATCTGAGACCTTACTCATCGAAGTTGAGCGAAATCATGAGTGACATTTCCGATGCTGCCAATTCAGTGGAAGATATGCCTCTCTTCGCAAAGCGCGAACCGAATAATGTTGTGATTATTGTTCTGACTTCCAACAAGGGACTTTGTGGCGGCTTCAATTCATCGATTGTGAAGGAAACCAATAAATTGGTAAAAGAACAGTATGCCAAGCAACACGAGGCTGGCAATGTTCAGTTGGTCTGCATCGGCAAAAAAGGTAAAGAACAACTCGAAAAGACTTTTCCTGTGATGCTTTCCAATGAGCATATCCTTGATCAACCGGATTTTTCGGATGTGGCTGCTGTTGCAGAGGACTTAATGACGAAATTTGCCAAGAAAGAAGTAGATCGTGTCGTGGTCGTTTATAATCAATTTGTAAATGCTGCCACTCAGAAAGTTACGGTTGAACAATTCCTTCCTATCGTTCCGCAGTCTAGCACAGAACGAAACAATCTCAAAAATGACTACATTTTTGAGCCTTCGAAGGAAGAATTGTTCCGCTCTCTCACACCCCGTATTCTAAAACTTCAGTTTTACAAGATACTCATCGACTCCATTGCTTCAGAGCATGGTGCTCGTATGACGTCTATGTCTAAGGCTACCGATAATGCTAACGAAATGCTTAAGGAACTCCGCATCAAATACAATAATGCCCGTCAGTCTGCGATTACTAACGAGTTGATTGAAATTGTCAGTGGTGCTGAAGCATTGAATAACTAATTGTATTATACGATATTATAAGTCGGGCAACAAGACTTGTCCGACTTTTCTTTTAAAAATCGACTATGGGAATAATCATGCGACAAAGCATCAAGGGAACCATTGCTAACTACATTGGTATAGCGGTGGGTTTCGTCACGACTTTTTTCGTCTTGACGAAATATTTGACCGAAGAGCAAATCGGACTAACCCGAACCATGGTTGATTTGGCAGTGCTTTTCTCTGGTCTGGCACAGTTGGGAACCACCTCTTCGATGATGCGTTTTTATCCATATTTCAAGGATGAAAAGGAGAAAGATCATGGTATTTTTTTCTGGAGTATCGTTATTCCGTTCATAGGCTTCTTTATTTTCTTGTCCGTCTTTTTGCTCGGGAAAGGCTGGGTCATAAGCCAATACATTGATAAAGCCCCGCTACTCGTTGATTATTATTATTTCATCATACCGATAGCATTTTTCATGCTTTATATGTCGGTGTTTGAAGTTAACTCCAACGTGTTGATGAGGATTACTGTGCCTAAATTTATTAGGGAAGTGGCGGTTCGAGTCTCACTTTTGCTTGGGTATTTGCTTATGGGTTTTGATATAATCAATCTTGACGGGTTAATTATTTGGTTTTGTGGAACTTATGGATTGGCGACATTGTTGAATGTTATTTATCTGCTATCTCTGAAACGTATTTCTTTCAAGCCCGACTGGAAACACCTGACTCCAAGGTTGAAGAAAGATATTTGCTTGTATACCTTGTTTTTGGTAACGGCAGCCTTGGCTGGAAATATTACGCCAACGCTGAGCACCCTCTTCGTTTCCGCACAAATGGGATTGGTATACACCGGCGTTTTCACCATCGCCAATTATATTGCAACGGTTGTTGAAATTCCGTACCGTTCACTTGGGGCAATTTCCCAACCACAAATTGCTGAAGCCATTAAAAATCAAGATATTGCCACGGCAGATGAATTATGTAAAAAAGTGTCCCTCCATCAATTGCTGGCTGGTGCTTTCATCTTTTTGCTGATATGGATTAATATAGACTTGGCATTTCAAGTTCTTCCTAATGGAGAACGTTATACTGCTGGTAAGTGGGTGGTTTTTATTCTTGCTTTTTCAAGACTTTTCAACTCTTCTTTGAGCATTGGCACCTCTGCTCTGGGCTATTCCCGTTACTATTATTGGTCTTTGATTTTTACATTTCTTCTGACGGGAATTGCCATTATCTTGAATATAAAACTGATACCATTGATGGGAATGAACGGATCTGCCTTGTCAAATCTCTTATCCTACGTTGTTTACTATATCTTATTGCTGGCTTTGGTAAAATGGAAAGTGGGTACGAGTCCGTTCTCTTGGCCTCAACTCAAAGTGCTTGTATTGATAGGAACCCTGTTTGTGATTAATATACTTTGGAAAGATTTCGTTTACCCTATGTTCGCATCATTGTCCATAAAACCGCTAATTAGCAGTCTGATAGATGGCGCTGTGAAAACGTTGCTATTTGCCAGCGTTGTTATCGTTGGAACTTATTATTGGCATATTTCCGATGAGGTGAACATGTTGGTAAAGAAAACAATTGCTAAAGTTTCTCGGCCACGTACATAAGGCACGCACCTAAAGTGAATTTTTTGTATTCAGCATTTTGAAATCCTGCATTTTGAAGCAATTGGATGAAAGTTTCTTCTTTCGGGAATTTTAAAATCGATTGAGGAAGATAGGTATAAGCCGATTTGTCTCCAGATATTAACCCGCCGATGAATGGCAGAAAATGCAAAGCGTAAAGTTTGTATAGTGCCAGAAGAATTTTTGAATTGGGATATGATAATTCCAAAATGACCAGTTTCCCTTTGTTTTTTAATATCCGATAAATTTCTGCTAAGGCAATATCTAAATTTTCAAAATTTCTTACGCCGAAGGCTATGCTGACGACGTCAAAGCAATCGTTTTCAAAATCAGTCTTTTCGGCAGAGCCGAGATGCAATTCCACTTGTGACGGCACTTTCCTCCTTCCTATTTCCAACATGTTTTCCGCTATGTCAATGCCGATGATTTTGCTGTCTTGATGTGCTTTCTTAGCAATAGCAATGGCAAAATCGCCAGTTCCAGTAGCAATATCCAAAATGCGCTGAACACGATTTTTGTCAGCGATTTTTTTCACTGCTCTTCTCCGCCAGCAGCTGTCTATTCCTAATGACATGATGTGGTTAAGACCATCGTAGTGTGGCGCAATATTGTTGAACAATGAACGAATCTGACTTTGCTGAGGCATAATAAAATAGAAATCTAGAATGTCAGTCCTTGGATAATCATGGCAATGCCTTGAGCTAAAGCAAAGACAAAAGTCGTTATCACCAGCAATGGCAGTGCCTTGTCGAGTTGCTTGCCCGTTGTGTGTGATATCAAAAATAAATGACAGGCATATACTGGAACGGCGCAGTCGAATACGATACTTGTTATATCAGTAATAGTGATAAAAGCAATCATCAGTGCCATGCCAACAATGATAAGCACATACTGATAGATTTTGGCATTCCGTTCACCGATTTTCAAAGGGATGGTGACACGGTTTTCAGCGTCGGAAGCCATGTCGCGGATGTTGTTGGTGTTGAGTACGCCAACGCTAAAACAGCCGATGGCGGCGGCAGGTAAAAGCAGCTGCCAGTGGTCGATGGTGTGGGCTATCACAAAATACGAACCTAAAACCGAGACCAAGCCGAAAAAGATGAACACGAATATGTCGCCGAGACCGCGGTAGCCATAAGGGTTTTTACCCAAAGTGTATCGCATCGCCGCAGCGATGGCTGCGGCACCTAAAAGAATCAAAATTAAAGGTTTGATTTCAAAAAAAGTGCCGAAACTAGTATAAATCATCGCCAAGCCAAAACTGCAGCAAAGGATGACAAAAAGAACAATCCATTGCTTGAATCGCTTGACGGAAATTGCACCTTTTGCTAAACTGTAAAGTGGTCCCTCTCGTTGTTCGCCGTCGGTGCCACGCAGAAAATCACCTAATTCGTTGGATAGATTTGACAGAATTTGTAGTGAAACGGTAGTCAGAAAAAGACAAATATAAGTCAAAATAGATGTTGAATATCCGGCGGCAACGGCCAAGCAGGTTCCCATTATAGCTCCAGCCAGGGAAAGTGGTAAGGTGCGGAGTCGCATTGAATGAATTAGCGGTGAATTCATGATTTTGAATCTTTCTTAATAATTTATAGTATGCTGAATGATAAAAGCTGTGCAAAGGTACGGAAGATTTCCGAAATTTGTGTAAATTTGCAAACTTTCTTTTTGAAAATGTTCATTACGAATTAGATCTTGAAAAAAATTACAAATTATGCGAATTAGCGACATCCTAAAGAAGAAGAAAACATTCTCGTTTGAGGTTTTCCCACCCAATCCCAAAAACAGCAGCATTAGCGATATTTTTGGCACCATTGATGAATTGCAAGAACTGAATCCTGATTTTATCAGTGTGACTTTTAAATCTTCTGGCGATTATAGTCAGAATACTATTGATTTGGCAAGCTATATTAAGAAACATGGCCACGCTGAACCATTGGTCCATCTCACTTGTGGTGCCTTGGACAAATCTGATGTGGACGATTTGGCACAAAAACTGGAAGCCGCGCATCTTGAAAATGTGTTGGCGCTTCGTGGCGATAAGCCCATGGATTTCGATGGCGATTATCTTAAATATTTCAAGCATGCCTCTGAATTGATGGCTTATCTGAATCAGAATCACAAATTCTGTCTTGCGGGGGCTTGTTATCCGGAAGGCCATATCGAATGTGAAAGTTTGTACGAAGACCTTGTCAACTTGAAAATCAAGCAGGATATGGGCGCATCGTTTTTCATCACGCAGCTGTTTTATGACAATAATTACTATTACAGACTTGTCCGCGTAGCCAAGAAAATGGGTATCACAATTCCTATCATTCCGGGTATTATGCCATTGACCAGCGCCACGATGTTCAACAAGATTATGAACATGGCGGGTGCAAGCATCCCTTTCGAATTGCGTGTGCTTTTCGACAGCTTTAAAAACGACAAAAAGGCAATGTACGAAATTGGAGTTGCTTTCAGTGTTAATCAGATTTTGGAATTACTTGCCAATGATGCTGATGGCATTCATATTTATACGATGAACAATGCCAAAGTTGCCCACGACATTTACCGGCGTATTCAAAACGTGATAGAAAAAGAGCTCCGCTAATGAAACGGCAGATATTGAAACATTTGGGCTTTGCGGGTGCTGCTGAACCAGATGACTTTACGCTTGAATTGCTTGATAAGGCCATTGTCGATGTTGAAGAACTTTTAGATTTTCATTATATTTACTCCTATTATACAGAATACCAGTCTTTTATAAATAATAATACAGCTTATACTGAATATTTGAAAGGTGCCGAAGCCTACTTGCTTTGTGCCACGACTTTGGGCTTGGCTGTAGATAAAAGACTGAAGCGATTGCAGATGGAAGATATGTCGTATGCCGTCGTTTTTGATGCGGCGGCGTCAGTGATTTTGGAGGTCAAGGCGGATGCATTTGAACGGACTTTGCCATACAAAAACATGGGTTTCCGTTTTTGTCCAGGCTATGGTGGCACGTCCATCATTGACAATAAAGAAATTGCGCAATTGCTTCACGCAGAGCGTATAGGTATTTCATTTTTAGAATCAGGACTGATGATTCCCCTCAAATCGATGACAGGGATTGTCAAAATTGGTGGGGAAAAGCGCCCGAAGAATTGTGATGCTTGCCCGGTTTTTGTTTCCTGCCAGTATAGAAGGGTGGGAAAGAGGTGCTACAAATAATTAGGGATATATATCCTAACGGAGCGGCGAAGTTGATTAAAGTCTCTCTTCACATTTTTTCACAACGGCGATGTCGGCGGGCAGCCATTGGACGGAGTACAGTTCATCTTTAGTAAGCCAACGTGCAGCTTCGTGCTCGAGCAGGGTAGGGGTGTTGCCGACGATGCTGCAGAGGAAGCACTGCATGGAGAGGTGGAATTCGGGGTAGTCGTATTCGATGGTGTGGAGCAGTTCTCCGACATTGACTTCGGTGGCCAGTTCTTCACGAATTTCACGGCGGAGGGCTTGTTGTGGCGTTTCGCCGGGCTCGATTTTGCCGCCGGGGAACTCCCACCAGTCTTTCCAGTCGCCGTACCCGCGCTGGGTGGCGAAAAGTTTTCCATTCTGTATGATGACTGCTGCGACGACGGATTTGGTTTTCATTTCGACGCCAATAGGCAATAGAAAATCGCTGGCCTTTGAAGCAGAAATGGCAGACTTGCCGGTTGTACTTTCCAACTGCTTGCGTGCTGCCTTCGCTACGCTTCCACCATCTTTGGCCACTTGCGCACTCTCTTGAAAACCCTGTGGATTTTTCTGCTTGGATATTTCAACGGTAGAAGCTTCGGCTAACATATTCAATGCCAATTCAACATTGCTCATATTGTCGCGAAGGTTCTCTTTCTTCAAACCTTTATGTTGCTTATATTGACGCGTGGTCATTCCGCTCCACTCTTTTGTTATGATGTCCGTAAGCGAAGCATATTGCTGTCCTTGTTTCACACCGGCTCTGTCCCACTCATCCGTCAGTTCCTTGCGAACTTCAATACCCTTGATTCGCCTATTGATCCATTTGTCGCCATATCCGAGTCGTTTGTAATCGACAATAGCTTGATCAATGCTAAGCTCCGGGTCTTGCATTTGGTCGAGGCGCTGCGAAGCCACCTGTGCCATCCAGATTTTGAACGGCTCTGCCTTGGGGGATGGGATGGACTGAATTAGACGGAACATCTGTTCCACATCCGCTACATCCGTTTTATATGCTTTACCATCTTTAGGAGATACCAATTTCAGTTGGTTACAATTTGTAACCGACTCGTTTCCTTCTTTTATCAATCTATGCTTAAGGACTTTCCAATAGTTTTTGGCATGATCATAGTCAGGTTGATCTGTAAGGATATGGCATACATCAACCACAGAGATGTACCATTTTTCCTGCTCAGAATCCCAAACGGTGCGGACTTTCTTCTCTTCAAAAAGCTGTATTTCTTGTTTTTTCGTCATGGCTGATATCGGACATTATATTACAATCTATATTTCTTCCAACCCTATTGATTTCAAATACTCATACGTTGAATCATAGAATTTTGGTTGTCGTGTGTGGTCTTTAAAATGTTGAATAAATGCCACTATTCATTTTCGTTAAATCCCGATTTTTTTAACTTTTCTAAATTGAGGTAAAATGCGTATTTCATCCTATCGGTGAAAGGTTTCTTGCCTTGAATGACATCATTCATCACATTCCATTTCCAATCTTCAAGAATGCGTTTTCGTCTGTCCCAATCAACCATTTTTTGTACCAACTCTAAAGTCATATCATTTGCTGGTTGATTGATAGATGGTGAGACCGTCGTGTTTTCGGCTTCTTGTTCCGCAATGGTATCCGCTTCTTCCAACAACTCAATATTGTTTTTACAAACTACTTCGTAAACAGTAATTGCCTTCCGTATGTCGCTTGGTGTAAATTCATGCTTAAATTTTATTTTTGAAGCAGTATCACGGGCGGCTGTTTGCAAGTTGATACTCATACAGCCTGAAGATTGTCCCCAATCAGCAAATTTCTTCCATAACGAAATCGGAATTGAAGTGATGATGCCCATAGCGTGTCGTTGTGCTTTTTCTTCGTCAGAATCAGGTTCAGAAATAATATTACGCTTTGGTGGATTGTTTTCATCAATTAGATCAGATGCTATCTCATTTATATCAAAAGCCCAAGTATTCTCTTTAACCTTTGTCCAGCATTCTTCCTTCTTTGCCCATTCGATATAGTGTGAAACAGGTGAATTTTCAAGAATAAACTGATTGACTTGTTTCATCAGGTCATATATAACATCTGATAATTCTGCTGATATTGCTTGATTTTGCCAAATCTTGTATAGGTTCAATTTGCCTTCGGTCAATTTGTTTAGCAAAGCGATTGTGTAAGGAACAACCACTTGCTTCATCTCACCAATGCAGTAATCGTTCTTTTTGGTTCCATATCTGCTGTCAGCAGTTTTGAACAAAATGGCTTTTGCAATGGCATCTTCAAAGTAAACATTGGTCATCTTTCTTATGCTATCTGGGAGATTGTTGTTAATGTATCGAGCGTAGTTCTTTTCATTACCACGAACAACGATATGAGGTCCAATTGCCAATTTCTTGCCATCATAAACTTCGTCGAAAGCGTTGATATACTTAGCCAATTCAACTTTTGTAAAAACTTGCTTCTTTGGATATTTAAGGTCAAACGCCTTTTGACGAGATTTTGTAAACCCTTCTTTTTGACGAAGATTCTTATATTGTCCTCTGGCACGTTCAAAGAACCAATATGTTTGCATATTGTTTTGTGCAGTGATAGGTGTAAGAATGTAGCGAGAAAGTTTTTCAAAGGCAACAAGGTTTGGATTATTGGCAGTAAAGTCAGCATCGTTCACCTTGTTTTGGGTATTAGCATAACGAGATATGCGAGAAACAATTTCGCCAAATTGGTCTTGTTTTTTTATGATGGAGAATTTGACTTGAACAAATATATCGGATATATCTGCTTTGTCCTTCTTATTTGTATGGTAAATTGATGCTGTCGTTTGGCCTCCATTTACAATTTGCAAATTGCTGATTTTCCTGATAAAATGCCCAGTATCATCTAATTCAATATGGTCGGCAGTGGCTGCAATACCATTATTGAAAGCCAAGAACATATGAGGCTCATTTTTGATAGTTTCACGAATGCCTTTGTTGATTTTGCCTGTAAATTGAAGGAAAGAACGAACATTTTGCTCAAGTAATCTTGCGCCAAAACGCTCATAGAGGTTGGCTAAACACTGACCAGGAATAATAGCAATAAAGGCTTGATAGTCTTCATTCTCATTGCTCGCCGAAAGGCAAGGAATTTGAAAATGTTCTTCTTCAAAATTAATTTCAATAGGAACACGTGATTCTTCTGATATTTGATAAATGAAGTTTATATCGACTACTCTGTAGAATATTTTATATCCACAAATTTCAATGCTTTCTGGGAAATCACCTTTATATTCGCCATTCGTGATAATAAATGCATTAACCCTAACAAGATTATCTCTTAAATCAGGATAGTTAGCCAGCGTGTTTGCGAACTCAAAGATTTGAGAAGATTCTGCGACTTCATTAGCATAATCATCGTAGATGCTTTTGCGGAAAAAATTAGTGATTCGAGTTGTAGCACGCTTTACTTCGTCTTTTGAGATAATGGGAATCTCTTCGTCTGGTTGAAAGATAGAAATGAAAAGATCAACAGTTTCATAATTGTCAGCGATAGCATAAGCATTGATTTTATGCTGATTTTTTGTGCCTAACGCTTTTTCATCATAGGCAATATCTGCATTTTCTGTTTCTCCTGATTCTGCTAACATATCAACTACGTATCGGGTGAAAGTCTGTTCTTGAGAATCACCCTCTTCATTTGCGAGCTGACGTGCAAGGATTTCTTGAATAAAAGATTTGTAAAACTTGCTTACTTCTTTCATAAGTTTTGGATATCTGAGATAACTTGATTTTCTGTAACTAAATAGTTGTCACACATTGCAAGAACAATGGAATAAGTAACATTTCCAACACCGTCTCGCAACTCATTTTCTTTGATGCGTGGAAAGTCCTCATCAATGCGATATAGTTTTTCAAATCGAATTTGATAATATCTGTCTTTGTATAGATTAGCTTGTGTGTCGGTGTATCCTGCTTCAAATAATTTTGCATTGAATGTTGTAAGGGCAGGAATATCCGCAGTTAAGATACTGCGAATATCCGCGATTTTATCGCATAAGGTTTGACCATTTGCCTTGGAAGTTTCAACAGAGCAATGATATAAGTATAGAGACTCCAATAATGTCTCGTCCAATTGTCGTTCACTACTTATTTTCACGTCTTGGGGGTTGCTTGTTGCGGTTGTTTTCACTTCTACAGCCCAATTTGAGCCTTGAAAATCACGCAATGCCTTATCTACACCAACCCATGTTCGTAATACGTCAGATGCTTGAAGTCCTGATTTGACAAGTATTTTCTGAAGGAAATTCAATTCCCCGTATAAACCTTGTTGTTCTGCTGGAGAAAGCCCATTGAAGTTAATTTTGTCAAACATTGACTTCCACTTATACAATTGGTTGATAATTGTTCTTACACGTTCCTTTTCTGAAGTTATATCTATAACAGATTGTATAACATTATCACAAAGTGTTGCAAAAATATCTCTATTGTATGGAGTTAATAATTGGATAGTAAGTAATCGTGTGTTATCAAAACTATGGTCGGCTACTAACGAAACTTTCAAATCTTTTAAGTTTTCAAACGCACTGATATCAATACGGAAATTATCACTGATAACAAAAGCTATTCCGTAATATCTTTCTGGATATTGGTATGTAACATAGATATGAAAAGGTTTGTTGCTTTGAAACAACCTTTTAAAGTGTCCGTTTGATTGACTTTGTTCTAATTCATTCCAAAGTTCAAGTATGTGATTGTTATTCATTGCCATAATCTACGTCATTATCGTTATCAAAAATTTCTTCGGTTGAAGCAATATCGGCAATTGTATTCACCTGATAGGAAACTGCTTCTCCAGTATCTGTTCGAGGAAATGAAATTGCAAAACCTATAAATGGTTCATCTTGTGTCGTATAAGCTTCTGTTCCTTGTATTGTATTGCCGTTATTATCTTTGACATTCGCTCCTTCAGGATTTAAAGGATATATCAAAAGTAAAGGATTTGTTTTTGAACGGAACTCTTTACGGACAAGTTCTGGTGATGGATAATCGTGTGTCCAATCTTCTCCTTTTTCTCTTTTTCTTTCAATTGTAACTTGAAGAGCTCTTTCGATTATATTCTCATCTAAATCAATGAACTCTTCCTTTTGATTACCTACAATATGATTTTTGCGAATGAAGTATGTGTCTAAATCATTTGTGTCTTTTGAACGGTTACGAGTCCAGCAACCAACCGTCATTTCATTTGAGAAAGAATGGTTGGATAACGAATTGTCTTTACTTAAAAGAGCAACACTCCAAGAGGTTAATTCCCCTTGATTTGATAGTTTACGAATGTATTCACAAATCAAATCAAGATTTACTTTCTTCAAGTCAGCAGGTAATTTGAAATTACTAAAGTAGTCACATATATTTTGAGGTAAAACATTCCTCCATAGATAATTGTTTCCTTTTCTTTCTGCCTCGCCCAACGATGAAATAAAGTCATCAGTAACCATTAAATTACTTCTTTTGATACTTTTTGACATTGGCAGTTGATAAGTCTCTATCAAACGTCCCGCCCACGAAACTTGAATGGTTTTAGAATTATACATTTTGTTTACAGCTGTGATTTGAAGCACACCAGGATGAGTGCGAACCTTTAATGCATAATCGTTAGGCGTACCACCAGATTCATACAAGTAGTTAAACTCATCACGTAGTTCTTCACTTGCTAATGTAATGTGCCTAAACCACTCGTTAAGTTCGCCACTAGTGAAGAGTCTGCATAAGTCAACATATCCAGGACGATAACCAAACCAACGCCCCATCTGCATCAACGTGTCATACATTTTAGAAGCACGCAAGAAATAACTTACAGAAAGACCTTCCAAGGTTAGACCTCGAGACAACTTGTCTCCGCCAATTGCAATTACAGAGATGCCTTTCTCTTCGTTCAATTGATAATCTATAATGTCGCCAGACGAACCATTTATCGATTTGACTTCGATTTTCTGAACGGCTCTATAAAGGTTCGCTTTTACTATCTCCCAATCGTGAACTTGTATTTTATTGTCAATTAACTTGAGATTTGAATTTAAAATCTTATTCGAGATTGTTTTATATGAACTATAGTTATATGTATCTTCTTCGAATATCTGTCTAAACTCCTCCAAAATAGTGGCATCACTTGCTTCAATTTCGTGTTTGTAGAACTTGAATTGACGGTCAACCAATTCTTTAATTGCATTTTGCCATACCTGATAACGGGAAACGTGAATAAGCATAGAATTATGCTTATGTTCTTGCCCTCTAACAATTCTAATGGCGCAAGTAATTATGAAGCATTTAATAGCAATCTTAAGCGATTCAGGAATATCCTCGAAAGTGGGTTTATCATCATCTTTATGATGCCCTTCTGGAATAAATTGACTATAATCATCTATAGCTGTAACGATGGGTAGTAGATTATCATCGTTCTCAGTCGGGTTAACGGAAGTCCCGAACACTTTATCCGGTCCAATATAGTTTGATGGAGCAGGAATATTAATGATAAAATCTCTTGGGAATAAGTCATCTTCGTTATTTGCAGCAATGAAGATGTTTGCAAAAGGCGTTGCTGTGTAGCCCACATAAGCAGAACGTGTAAACAACCCGATGATATTTCTAATTCCATCATTGATTGCAGTCGGATTTGCATCAGGATCTCTTCTCGTATTTATCGATGCATTGTCCGCTTCATCATCTATCATTAGCAATGCCTTTTGTGTTATGGGCGAATTGTTGTTCTTTTGCCTCAACCAAGTATATAGACGTTTTAGAACTGTTGTGTTTTTCTTTACTACAAGTATAATAGGTTGAGGTGCATTAAAATTAAGACCAGTTGCATTTGCCGCCCTACTTGTGAAATCTCCTTTATCTAAACTTGTGGTATAGGAATGTGCAATTGCATCATCAAATCCAACAATTCTACCCACGCCAATCCTCGACGTAAGCCTAGTTTGATAGTTTCTATCAGCACCAGTATCAAAGCCAAGGAATCCTTCGTCAATACGAATTTGTGTTTGTGAACGTAGATTATTATGAATACCAGCAAGTACAATAATAACTTTGAATCCTGCGTCTGCTGCTTTACAAATTAACCCCGTATAGTTTGCCGTTTTACCAGATTGAACTTGACCGACAACCAAGCCCTTTTTGGAAATTTGAATATCGGTATTCTGTGGATTAAATAGATGGTCAAGAATACTATCTGTCAAATCGTCATTTTTTTGTATGACAGAATCTGCAAAGCCTTTTTGCTCAGCCAAGTATTTCTTGTAACGTATCCAGAACTTCCAATAGCCTGCATCATGATTTGCTTTAAAATCTTTCAACCAAGGTTCTTTTCTTTCTTTTCCAGTTAGAATTTGATAATTCTCAACACGTGTGTTATACAAAGTGCTTAGTTCCTCAAACAATCTATTAGCATCCAAACTTTGGTAGTCTGGCATGCATAGAACATTAGAAATAGCATTCTTTATAATGTCATCGGTTACAGATTGGAATGGTATCATTAATCTGCATAAATTTATAGCTCTTTCAAACAACTCGTTCATAATTCATCAATTAAATCTTCGTAATTATTAAATGGTTCAACTGCTTTAAGAAATGCCTTTGCTTGGGCATTAGACATTCCTTGAGCCAATTGATTGTTATACATGGTTTTTAGCATATTTCGGACAACATTGGTATCCATATCTGAATAAGGTTGCTTTTGTCCGACTTCATTTTGTGCTTTATCAATGTATATTGTTTCCGTTGGAATTGCTTCTTCAATAAATTTGAGTAGCGTCTCAATGGCTTGTTCTGGCTTGTCCTTGGCCAACAATTTTATACTTTGAATCATTGCGTGGTCACGATTAACCACAAAAGACCATTTGTCATCTTTTTTCTTTTCAAGCCAAAGTGGTTGAAAACAAGTTCCTGCACGTTGCTTGAGGATTTTTCCACGATGGCGATACACTTCACAACCCGCTGCTCGAACATCGTTAGCATAGGCTCTAAGTTGCTCGATGCATTTTGCAGGAGGATAGGCTTTTGATTTTTTTATATCAATCTGCCAATCAAAATCAAGATTATTAGGTATGTCTATCTGTATTCGAACCAACTTATAATGCTCCTCTTTTCGGAATAGTCCGAGCCAATCACCTGCTAACAATAGCCGATTGCCTCTATAGACATAAAAACCTTGTTGAGCAGACCAGCCATTAGTCCCTTCCGCACGTTTGAATGCTTCCTCTGATGAAAATTGATTTTTGTGAGGCAATACAAACCCCTTCATTGTCGCACCACTGCCAAATCCTATGGCGTCAGTTGGTTTTACCTGAGTTGCTGGCTCGTCTAAACAAAATGGATTCCAAGGTTCTATAGGAAAATCACCCCAATAGATAGTTATGCTTTTGCTTTCAATGAAACGATGGAAAGTCATTGCTATATGTCGTTTTACTCTATCTAATGCGTGAGAAAACTTTTCCTGTGCATTTTGATTCGTTATATTTGTGTCGAGAGATACAATTCTATCTAAATCCGACCAAACAACAATAGTTCCAGATTTTTTATCATCCAATGAATGTTCAAATTCTTCGGGAATCCACTTTACAAGTTCCCATTGGTCGCTTTGTGCAATATAATCTAAATCCCATGACCAATAAACAGAAGCATAATTTTCCTTTCGACTAATGACAGATAATTTTCTACATTGAGAGAAAGATGCAGTTTTTAGACCTAACCCAAAACGACCTAAATCAGTTTCGCTTCGTTGTTCTAATGGGTTTTGAGCACCAGGACATAGTGCTAAAACGAGTTCGTCATTGTTCATTCCACAACCATCATCTTCTATAGATATTATAGAATTACCACCTCTCCAAATACGACTTACGCGAATATTTTTCGCACCTGCGGAGATGGAATTATCTATGATATCAGCGACAGCAGTTTCCAAACTATAACCAATAGCCCGAAAAGTCTCAATCATAGATGAGGCTTTGGGTATGGCGGATTGCTTTGCTATGTTTTTGTAATCTATAGACATTATTATTGTGGGATTTGTTCAAGTATTTTTTGTGCTATCTTTTCGGCAAGAAGTACGGGTACGGCATTCCCAATTTGCTTAAAAGCAGCACTACGACTTCCTTCAAAGAAAAAATCATCAGGGAAAGATTGTAAACGTGCCGCCTCTCGGATTGATATTGAGCGAACATTTTCAATTGTCGGCTTAGGGGTTGGATAAATGTAATAATGACCATCCATTGCAATATGAGCGACAACAGTATGACAACAACCATCAGGATTTACAACTGAGAATCGATTTAAAAACGTTTCTTTATTTTTATGTTTCTGATGGTCTGCTGGTATTTCTTTATATGATAATTGTTTTTGCTCTTTAAGAAACTTCTGAATTGCCCATACATAAATCTCTCTGTCATTTAAGTTGTTAGGCCTTGCAATATGTTGTGTTGTAAATGGCAAAACACCACGAAGACGATTCCTTTGTAAATATTCCATTTCCGACAACTCTTTTGCATAATTCACTGCACCACATAAAGTTCCCTCTCCTGCTTTAAGTGTCGGTAAATCTGAGAACAAATCCCTCATTACTTTATATGGGGTTTCTCGTTTTTGAAAATCTGGATAGTGATAGTTGGTTGGGACACCGTTATCATCAAAAAGTTTCCAGCCAATGATAATCATACGTTGGCGTTTTTGTAGTACTCCAAAATCAGAAGCAAGTTGAATATTGCCTTTTATGTCATACCCTAAGTCTCTAACCAGACGTTGTAAATCTTCGTATGGTTTTCCACCTTTCGCAGTCCTTATTGATGGTACATTTTCAAATACAAACATCTTGGGTTTGTATTTATCCAAAAATTGAACATAAAATTTATACAACTCGTTTCGAGGGTCATCTTCTATTTTTTTTCCTAAACGAGCACGACCTGCAACAGAATATGCTTGACAAGGAGGTCCACCTATTATAATATCAATAGGTTGTTCATGAGCAAGGTCATCAACTTTGGCAAATATATCGTGTATCGTATTTTCTCCTATTTCAGCTTGAATAACGCTATCGATAACTTCTTTGGGAACTTGATTCCAAAGTTTACTTCCATCTTCTTTTTCTTTCTTATTGCGAAGATAATCTTCGTAAATGTTCAGTTGATTATTTTTGTTTAAATAATGGAAAGCCGCACGCGTACGCAATGTGTCGCATGCATATTTATCCATTTCTATATGCGCTATTGGTTCGAAGCCCGCCCTAATAAAACCTTCAGACAAACCACCTGCACCAGCGAATAAATCGATGAAAGTATATTTCTTTTTCGCCATAACTCACCCTTTTATCAGTTCATAGAGTTCCATTTCGAGGCCATTGGCCACGGCGAGCAGTGTATAGTAGGTGGGGTTGCGCTCTCCGCGTTCAAGCATGCCTATGTAGTTGCGGTTTATCTGGCACTTGTCGGCCAATTCATATTGGGTAAAACCTTTCCGCAAACGGAATTTCTTTATCTTTTCTCCCAAATCAAGGAGTGCTTTTTTATCGTCCATAATACCTACTATAAGTGTTATCACAAAACAAAAGCGGAGTGCTTTTCAGCACCCCGCTTTCAATAAAATTCATCATTGAGGTTTGCACCTCAACTTTATTCCTTATCTTATTCATTTTTCATTTGCCAATTGTTATAAACTCTTCCCGTGTCCAGAGGTTTCTTTGTGCCATAATTTTTCAAATTCTAATTCATTGACCTTCTTTTTCCATACCCAACCGCAGCAAATCTTCAGCAACGCATCTCTTCCTCTACTTTGTTTTGATTTCCCAGATCTGAACGGCGAAGAATGATGTCTTTCTCTACTGTCGAGCCTGCTGCCGTCCAACGGACGGAAACTTTATTTTTGTCAGCACACAGTTGTACAATTTATTGTACAACTGTGTATTGATTTTGCAAAATTACAAAAAAATCTCAAATTTATTCTTGAAAAATATAACTGTGCAAATTCAACACCTAAACGATTAAACATTAAAAAAAATCTGTAACTTTGCATTTCATTTTGCATATTACGTTTGTGAGCTTTTGTTTTATTAATATTTTGTGGAAATGACTATACCAGGTTCAAACTTCTTCCCATTCATGACCGATGAAAGCCAGTTGCGGCAAACAGCTGCAACCATCCGCGAAACAATGAGCCAGTACATTCAACACTGCAACTTGCAGTCACTCGTGCTCGGAATCTCCGGTGGCATCGATAGCGCCCTCTGCGCCGCACTCCTGCGCCCCGTCTGCGAACAAAACAATATCCCACTCATCGGCCGCTCCATCACTATCGAAACCAATCCCAATGATGAGGTTGCCCGCTCTCTGATGGTCGGCAAGGCCTTCTGTCCCGACTTCCAACATCTCGACCTGACCGAGACTTTCTTCGAAAATAAAAAGCTTTTGATCAATTACGATGCTTCACAACTGTCGAAAATGCGTCAGGGAAATATGAAAGCCCGTATGCGTATGATGATTCTCTACGACCTCGCTCAACTCAACCGCGGCATCGTTATTTCTACCGATAATTATACTGAGTATTTGACTGGATTCTGGACCCTCCATGGCGATGTTGGCGACTACGCTCCCATCATGAACCTCTGGAAAACCGAAGTCTTCAACCTCGCCAAAGTACTGCTCTCAGAGTGCAATCCAGACCAGTTTGCAGCCCTCGATGCCTGTATCAAGGCTACTCCCGTCGATGGCCTTGGTATCAGCAGCTGCGACTGCGAGCAACTCGGTATGCCTAACTATTACGAGGTCGACAAGTTGTTCGCTGCTTATTTCAATGGCGACAAAAGTCTTGAAGACCACACGCTGATTCAGCGCTACAAACGCTCACAGTACAAACGCGAAAATCCAATGTCAATTCCTCGCGAAAATCTGTGTCATTAATCTTTTATATTATTGATAATAAATAGAATAATCTATGGAAAAGTTCATTCAGGTGATTGTTGATGCTGGCGCAACCAAGACGGCATTCGCGGTTTTGGGCGGCAAGGACTTGGTGCACGAATTCGTGGGCACTGGCATCAATGCCAACTACTCCACCGATGAGCAAATCAATAAGGTGTTCGACCATTTTGTGGATTCTTTGCCGAAGGCTTATCATAAACCTGAAAAAATAACCTACTACGGAGCGGGTTGTGCCAGCGAACAGAATGCTATGCGCATTGCTGCCGTTATTGCCAGCCGGTTCCCTAAAGCGACTTTCAGTATTTATTCCGACCTGATGGAGGCTTGCCATGCTTTGTGTGGAAATAATTCGGGCCTTGTTGCCATTCTCGGTACCGGCTCCAGTTCCTGCCTCTACGATGGCAATATCATTGTTAAGCGAGCTCCTTCGCTTGGCTATCTCATTGGCGATGAAGGCAGTGGTACACATCTTGGCAAAAAGTTGATAACCAGCTATATGATGGGTAAATTGCCAATGTTTCTCCTTGATGAAATCGAAAAGGACTTCGACCTTACACCCGAAAAAGTGATTCAGCGAATTTATCGCAAAGCCAGTCCGAACAAGTTTTTTGCATCCTTTTCTCCCTTTATTGAAAAATATCTGAAAGAGCCGGCCGTTAAAAAAATATGCAAGGATTCCTTTGGCGAATTTTTCGACAATCAAGTGGGGTATTATGATAAGGATTCATACAACCAACTACATTTGATGGGCTCGATTTCATTCCATTTCAAGGATGTGATCGCAGAGGTGGCTGAAGAAAAAGGAATACCATTGGGTACAATTATCGGCTCGCCGATGTCATTATTAAAAGCATATCATACTGAAAATTTATAATACCGTTATGATTATCACGAAGCAAGAAGAGTTGTCCTTGGTGGCCGCCGACCTGTTGAAAATACACAGCGACGATCGTGTTTTTGGCTTTTACGGTGAAATGGGTGCGGGAAAAACCTCGCTTATCAAGGAACTATGTCGCCAGCTCGGCGTTTCCGGCACGACTTCCAGCCCGACTTTCGCTATTGTTAACGAGTATTTTACCGATGATGGCGAACCTATATATCATTTTGATTTTTACCGCATCAATGATATCGACGAAGCCGTGAAAATCGGTTTCGAGGATTATCTGTACAGTGGGTCCTATTGCTTTATCGAATGGACCGATAAAGTTCAGGAAATGCTTCCGGATGATTATATCGAAGTGAATATCAAAGTGTTGGAAGACGGAAGAAGAGAGTTTAACTACTAATCATAATACTACCGATGGAATTTGCATTGCATTATTTGCCAGAAGAGCATACGAAGGAACAGACCTTTTTTTACGAAATAAATCATCATCCCACTTGTTTAGGCTTGGTGAAAGGTGATCGTCCCATTCCTGATGTGCTGTTGTTTCATCCTCAAGTTGTTAAAGCGTTGGTGGAGCGTGGTGTAAAGGTCTTTGTTCAGCGTGGTTATGCCGACCACACCTCCATGACGGATATGGATTACGCTAATGTTGGTGCGGATATTGTAGATGATTTCGTGGCATTGACGCAATTGGCTAAGATTTTGGTCAAGTTTTCGCCTTTTACAGACATAGAGACGCAGATGCTTCAGAATGGGCAGATTATTGTGTCGAGAGTACTTCCATCCGAGTTGGACGTTCAGTATATTAATGTTTTAGCAAAGAAAAAGATTTCTGCTGTTGCCATCAATTTTATCAAAGGGAAAGATGGTTGGAGTGTGTTGGATAATATTTTAATGTCATCCACCAATGCGGAAATTATGACGCAACGATTGGCACATTTTATTCTTCCGTTGATAGAATCGTTGTTGTTTTCCAACAACTTGCGCTATGGTGTGCAGACTAACCCAGCCTTGTTGGAAAGCATGTATTGTTATCGAGGGACATTGTGCAACAAAATGATAGCCACGCAGTTAGATGTAATGTGGAAGGATATTCTTTCGATATGCTTTGACTTAAATTAAAAAACAATAACCCTATACTTAAACGAACTATTCACTGGCGGACTCGTTATTCTGTGGGTCCAATGATAGAAGGATGTAAAGAAAACTCTCGTTTATAGTTTCATATTTTTACATACAACTAAACTCTTGTTTCTTTTTTTTATTATTTTTGCATTTTAATTTATTGGATAAAATATTATGAGTATTCTTGAGTATTTAAACAACAACACATTTTATTCTTTGCCCGAAATCTTGAATCTGCATCACGGCAATCCATTGGGTTTGACTCCAGTGGCAGAATTGATATTCATCTTTGTGGTTGTGGCTATTATGGGCTATTTCAACCATAGAATCAGATATTATGGAAAATCACAGTATTATCCAGTTTTGTATACACTGCTGGCTATTTCAACCATCTCTATTTTTTATTATTGTTTTCAGGCGGATTTGCCGACCATTGAGCCGCACAATCCATTTGCAAAACCTTGCATTGGATGGTTCTGCTACCCAGATGCCGTAGGTTGGACTTGGGCTATCATTGGTATTGCAGGTATGATGATTGTGATTTACAATATGTTGATTGCGGTGATGCAGACCACTGCTGAAATGTCGGTGCATGCTAAATTGATAGAAGGCAAACCATGGAAAGAATGGAAATGGGCTGTTTATATTTCTTTGTTTGGTGTTGCAGCGATTGGCTTCAGTCATACTGGAACGCACGAATTTGCCACATGGACATTGATTATAACCCAGTTGATTCTTCTGCTTTTTGTTATTGGCAAAATTATCTTCGACAGCATCAGATGCAAAAACGCTTTGTGGGGTATTTCTATCGGTTTGGTGTTTTACATCAGTCTGATTGCCATTATGATGTTGACGACTGAATGTATGTATGGAACAGCTTATTTCTTTGTGGGCTGTTTGGCGATTTTCTCTGCAGCTAAGGCAAGAAAGAAAAATGCCAAAAAATCCTCATACGACAATACAATCGATGGCAAGCAATAGGCGTGATAATTTCATCGTATGATGGATAAAAGAACTGACCCGCAAACACCCTGATGACCATTGACATGGAGTTGAAGATGGAGTCGGTGATGTGGTCAACTTTCAGCATTATGCTTCCAATGATTTCTGAATCCTTCTGATGAGTCCGGTCAGAACCATTCCGGGGCCGCACTCTACGAACTCTTCCGCACCATCATTAATCATATTGATGACGGTCTGAGTCCATCGGACGGATGAAGTCAATTGTGCCAGAAGGTTCTTCTTGATTACCACAGGGTCGGAATATGGCTTTGCATCCACATTCTGGTAAATCGGACAGCAAGGAGTCTTGAACTCCGCCTTCTCGATGGCGGCAGCCAGTTCCACACGTGCAGGCTCCATCAGCGGAGAATGGTAGGCACCACCCACAGCCAAAGGCAAAGCACGCTTTGCGCCAGCCTCCTTCAGTCGGGCACAAGCCTCTTTCACTGATTCCACTTCACCGGAGATTACCACCTGCCCGGGGCTGTTGTAGTTTACAGGAACCACCACACCCTCAATCTCCGAGCACACCTTCTCAATGGTCTCGTCAGGAAGATTGATGATGGCAGCCATCGTTCCGGGAACCTTCTCGCAACAAGCCTGCATAGCCATTGCACGGGCATACACTAAACGGAGTCCGACCTCGAAGCTCAATGAGCCAGCAGCAACCAGAGCCGAGAACTCGCCCAACGAATGACCGGCCACCATATCGGGCTTGAAGTCATCCATACACAGGGCAGTGATAACCGAATGCAGGAAGACGGCCGGCTGAGTCACCTTTGTCTGCTTCAGGTCATCCTCAGTGTCACCTTCTTCCTCGTTCCAAAGCTCGCTGCCGTGCCCCTCCTTGAGGGGCCTTGTTCTCTTCGCGGGTGTTCCTTTGCCGGGGAACCTCCACGAAACTGCCGTCAATAATCACGCCCCGGTTCAGAATCAAATTGCTGTCTCTCAGTAATTTGTCGAAATCATTGAAGAGCTTTTCAAACAAGTGCTTTTCCGTCAGCTGGTTCTTGAACACCCAGATTGTTCGGGCATCCGGCACCTTGTCGCCGCTTGCCAGTCCGAGGAAATTCCGGAAACTCGTTCTGTCAACAATCTGGTATTCAGTCTGTTCGTCGCTCAGATTGTACATGCGCTGCAGCACGAAATCCGCGGTTTCCAGTCCGTTTGTAGGTTTGCCTTTTCATTTTAATGTCGTTGAAATTTTCTGCAAATATACAAATAATTATTTGATTATCAAAGATTTACATCAAATTATTTTTAATAAAAAAAACGTTTGGAGTGACGATGTTGGACTCAGCGAATTCACCCTCAAGATTGCGGACCCCATCAAATTAAAACTTCCTTAACAAAACCGGCAATGAAATGACGGAAATTGCGCTTTTTAACGTTGTATATTACTGAAAATCAATTGGTTTTAATTAGAAGTCACTACATATTTTGTAGAACTCCGCAATTCCGCTGCAAAATTACTGCTTTTCCCCGATATAGAAGCCCCTTTCCGGAAAAATCCTTACACATTAAGCGTTTTTAACATTTGAGTCCCTCACCCCTTCCTTCGACCATCGGTTGCCGAGCTCGTCGAGGTGCAGGAACCACCTCTAACCTTTAACCTCTAACCTCTCACCTTTAACCTCGTGTCCCGCACATACCACCTTCCCTTCAGCCAATGCCAAAACACGTTCTACCAAAGCGGCAGCCTGAGCCTTGTTGCCATGCGGAAGGTTGGTCACCACCTTACAACCGGGGATGTAGGCATCGCCTGTGAATATTACCTTTTCATCGGCATAGCAGATGCTGGAGGGGTTGTGCCCGGGCGTTTCATACACCTCAAGGCCGCACAGCTTGTCGCCCTCCTTCACCACCTGCACGTTGGGGCAATCTATGCTGACGGGAGACCCGTGATAGAGCGATAAATTCAGCTTGTCATCCGCCAATGCCGCCTTGCCCCATTCGTTGGTGTATATCGCCACCTCGGGGAACTTTTCTAAAAGCGCAGGCAGTCCATAGATATGGTCGAAGTGCGCGTGCGTCAGCAGCACACCCTCAACCTTCAAATCCAGCAACCGCCTGCAGTTTTCGTTGGTTGGTGAGCCATGTTTACCCTGAGCTGGTCGAAGGGAACCATCGTTATCGTTGACTAAGTCATCCCCCATAAACCATACACCATAAACCATACACCCTAAACAATCTCCATCAGATAATCATTCTTCGAGAACATCTTGCCGTACTGGGGAACCAGTAGAGAGGAAGCAATGGTCTCTCCACGAAGCCGTCAGTTGCATTTTAGAATAACTTATACCTTATTAAGTCTATAATATCAAACAAACTATTTGATGGATGTTCTGCATTCCATTCCACAAATTCTTCCCTTTGGCGAACTTTTCTAAAAAATCCTTGTTGTTGTCCCAATGGATTATAGTTCAAAAATTTACCACCATCCATTGAATCAATCATTGCCATATCTTCATTAGTAAGTGCAAAATCAAAGATGCTAATATTTTCTTTCAGGTGTTCAATATTCCATGTCTTTGGTATCATTATTATGCCCTGTTGTTGCATCCAACGAAGAACAATTTGTACAACTGACTTATTATATTTTGATGCTATATTCAATAACACATCGTTCTCTACAATCCCCTTCCTCGGTTCTATTGAACGGAAATGACTGAATGTGAACATTGCTTGAGGCACAATCCCTTTATTATGACAATACTTTATCAATGATTTTTGCGTATTCAAAGGGCTAATTTCAAATTGATTTACAGCAGGGACAATATCAGATATCTCTGCCAATGCATCTATATGAGGTTGCAAAAAATTGCTGACTCCTATTGCCTTTATACGTCCTTCTTTATATAACACTTCCAATGCCTTCCACATCTTATCTGCGTTGGGATAAGGATAGTGAATTAAAAACAAGTCAATATATTCGGTCCCGAGATTATCAAAAGACTCTTGAATTACATCTTTAATAGTACGCCCATTAGGTATATTCAAAATACTTCTGCGACCATACTTATACTGACCTCTATTAAGAGCTGCAGCATTAATTTTAGTCGTCAAGAAAACATCTTCACGCTTAATTCCATTATCTTTCAAAGCCTGACAGATGGCTTTTTCATTTTTGTACTTCCATGCCGTGTCAAACTGACGATAACCCATTTCGTATGCTTCACCAATGGTCCGAGTCATTTCTTCATTAGGTATAAGAAACGTGCCTAAACCTAATTGAGGCATCTGAACGCCATTATTCAAAGTTATCATTTTCATAAGCCAAGTCCTTTCATTATTTTGTCTTTATAACCGTATGATCCTACAAATTCTATCATATCGAGATCTGGGAGATGATTACCTTCTATCAACAAAGGGCCTTTATCTGTGATAGCCACATCCCATCCTATATACCTGCAATCTGGCAGCAAGTTTGCCGCGCGTTCACAGATATTTCTCACTTCATTCCAATAAGGTATCTTACGTCCAAGCATACAAATTTCTGTTCCAGGATGAATATACGAACTATTACCATTGGCGGCATAGTATGGAGAGATTATATAACCTAGATCTTGGTCAATCTCGTATGCGCAACCTCCAGAATGGCTATTGTCAACTATCGACTCACCTATACCAGCGCGGACTACGGTCTTAATAATGGATATCTTTCCCGTATCTGCATGACGTACCGTGTAAACACGTATTGTATTGACAGACTTATTACCAAATACCATATCGGGGTGTTGAATAATTTTTTCTTCTATCATCACATCTGATGCACAACAATTCTCAAACACCGTCTTTATTTCTTCGTCTGTATTTGGCATCTCGCACAAGATAACACCATCACCTTCAAGTCCGCTCATTGGCTTAATAATCGCACATTTGTGTCTATTGCAGAAGACTTTAAAATCATCAAAATTCATCGTTTTTGAATAGAGCCAATCTCTCCCTACAAAATCAGCAAAGTAAGTGTTGAAATCCACCTTCTCTTTAAGATAATGGATTGAATCCGATTTATTCGCTATTGCAACAACTTTACGCCAATTCTTATAGGTAAAGACTTTTCTGCGTTCACATGCGCTTCTTTTGTAGAAGTTTCCTACGACATAGTGATTAAGCGCGCATCCATACCGTAAGCGTGCCCAAACACTATCAATATACATACAAAATTTGCCCCCCCCCCCCCAACGGCAACAGCGAGGGAATCAATTGCAGATTTGTATTTTTTTATACCATTAAATATAATCATTTCGTAATGCTATTTGTCCAAAGAAAGTTTATACAAGTCGCCAAGAGTCATATCGAACTCAGCAGGATGGAAAGATGCGAAACCTTCATTACTAGAATCAAATGTCAATTCTGCAAGGTAAAGTTTTTCATCTGTATCAAAGAAGTCAACACGTATAAAGGGAAATCCCTTAGAAAGCACTTGAGCATATTCTATCATTTGTTCAAGATGTTTCGGTTTTTCTGCATCGCATGAAGGGTGATCTTCGTACTGTACATCCATTTTATTCCATTCTTTATCATACATTGCAAAGAGAGGGCCTTCTGAGCCAAAACGTTCTTTGACAAATAAGCAACAATAAACCAGCCCATCAAAACAAAACCATTTGTAATCATATAATTGATCAGCTATATTTTCAATATACTCTTCCGCCAAAATCATCGGTTTTGCCTTATAGTAGTTCGTTACCAAAGAATTCATAAGCGTATTCTCTGGTTTGAGCCAGTCATGCAATTGCTTCTTCAATTTTTCAAAGTCTGTTTCTGATTTCTTCTTAATTACCTTTATGCATTGTCCACTAGACTGCATGTTTGCCTTCAAGATAAAGGTTTCAGGCAAATGGGGGGGTGATTTTCCACGCATTTTCAAGTGCTTCAATACTATCCCAAGCTCCATACATTGGAACTACATGCCCTTTTCCCAATTTTTCGTCTATGTAATCCTTAAAGGAAACTTTATCAGTTATTCTGTATCTATCTGGGTTCTGGCAGAAGAACTTGCTCCACTGACACTTTTCTGGGAATGTAGTTGGATGATGAATATCGAAACGATACCCCTGCATCTTCTCAAATAGGTCCATATCATACTTTACAAGGTGTTCCAAAGACCATTTGTCCATAGTACGCAATTCACCATATTTCAAGAACCTGTTCAAACGCAAGGCTAAGGTTCTTAAATAAGGGCTACCGATTAATACTTTCTTTAGACTTTTGTTCAACATTTCTTCAACTTTTTAAGATTTTCACCACATCTGCGTATGCACCAGGAGTTCCGAGGCTTTCCAAGGTGAATATCCCTGGGTTGTGATTGCCTTCAATGAGTTCTACACCATTTTGTGTGAATGCAACATCCCAACCAATAAATCTGCATTGTGGTATTTTTTCTGCTGCCTTTGTGACGGCTTCTATGGCAAGTTCCCAATTAGGTAAATGATAACCAACCATACAAGTTTCGGTTCCAGGATGAAATATTATGTCATAATTATTACCCTGAATGCCTTTGTGGTCAATGATGCCACTCTTAACATCAATCTCATAAAGTACACCTCCTGCTGAATAATTATCAACCACTGAATTACCAACCCCAACTCGTAAACCTGCTCGAACCACATGAGCCTTACCCTCTGTATCAAGAACCGTAAGAATACGTGCAGAATTTACTGACTCATTTCCGAAAATCATTTTCTTGTGTTGACGTATTATCGTTTCTATTATTAAATTCTTATTTTTTAAATCTGTTAATAGTCGTTCAAAAGTTATGTCGCTGGTTTTAATTTTATAAATTCCTTCGCCTTCCATGTCATCAAGTGGTTTAATAAACAACTCTTCATTTTCAACGTACATTTTTTTTAACTTGCCTTCATCCATATTTTTAGAGCACAACCACTCCCTCTCTACAAACTCCGCAAAAAAGGCATTGAATTCATTTTTATTTTCCAAAAGGTGAATGTAACTTCGATTATTATAACCTTTAATAATCCGTTCAACTTTTCTCTGAGTAAAAGCATGTTTACGTACAACCTTACTCATCAAATAGAAGTGTCCTTTTATATACTGATTTATCAAACAACCATATTTTAACAAGCAATATGAAGAGTCAAAATAGAACCACAAACGACTTATTCCAGTCTCTTTAGAGAGTTTCTTACCCCCCCCCTATAACCTTTTGAATATAATTAACATACTGTTTCATAGTTCAATCAAATCAGTGAGAAATTATCATTTACCAACTCGCTTTTCCGGCGAATTACAACATCATCATACATCAGCATAAGAATATCATCATCATACTGGCCGATGATGCTCTCGTTCTCGATACCGTTCATATTATTCCAAATCAGGGGGAAGAAATCCACACCAGCTCCATAGGCATGAAGATATGCACCACCGAAACGAGGATTTACCTCAGAGAGAAGATACTCGCCATCCCTGATGAAGAAGTCCATATCAAGAGGACCACAGAACTTGAAGGCAAGAGCAATCTTCTCTATGAATGCGAATAGTTTAGGATCTTTGTAAGAGATTGTCTTGCTGGCACCACCGATACGGATCTCAATCTTACGCTTGGAGAAGGCTGCCACGGCTTTGTGACTGATAGCATCTACGTACACGTCTGCATCACAGTCGCCACCGGCCATCAACTCCTGGATTATGTAGTCGTGCTCACCACTGAACCAGTCGCTCTTCGCCTGTTCCATAGTATAAACCTTGTGAGCACCTACACTACCACTACCGCAAATAGGCTTCATAAATACAGGGAAACCAATCTCGCCATCCTCAATAGCCTTCACGAACTCATCCCAATCGTGGAATGTCAAAGGCGTAGGGATGCCCTTAGACTTGCAGTACTTGAACATCTCATACTTATCAAAGCAGCAACGGGCTGTGATGTCATCAGCGGGACAAAGAGGCAAAACACCAGCCTCAAGGAATCGGTCACGATTGCGTGATAGCACTTCAATTTCAGGATCTATCAGTGTTGTTATTGCCCTTACATTATTATCCTTGCATATATTGATTACGGTATCAATATAATCGGGAGCATCTATCCGAGGGACAACATATTCCTTCGAAGCAAAAGCCAATGCCGGTGCTGTCGCATTATTGTCAGTTGCTACAATTCTGCATTTATCACCAATTGATTCCTGGGCATTTCGAAGCAGCCGACCACGTCGGCCACAACTACAAAATAAAAAACTATTCATTTTACCGTTATTATTTTTCATTTATATATCTGCAATTATTCTTAAAAAACAATGGTGTCCCTCCTGTATGGATAAAGAGGATACGCTTCCCCTTGATATTGTTCTTCTTTAGATAATCTTGCATCCCATAAAAAGCCTTGCCGGTATAAGTCGCATCCAAATTTATACCGTTTTTAGCGAATTGATGCTTAATCATATCCATAACCTCTTTGCTATATGTACCATATCCATCGCACCTATAATCGCCCAAAATAGTATAGTCCTTTTCTGAGATATTGCTGGCAATACTGGAATCGTAAGCCTGAAGTGACTGCCTCATTATTTCCTTAGCGCGAGACACTTCCCGAGCTATCGTAATACCATATAGCCGCTTTCTATATCCGCCGACAACATTTTCTATAATCAGGCCGCTCATTGATGTTCCGGTGGCAAGAGTAATGAAAATATAATCAAAGTTCACATCATTTTCGTCTTCGAAACGCACTATTTGTTTCAGAACATTCCGATAAGAATCAGTGCCTCTTACTCCATGCCCACCTCCGTAAATAAAATATGGCTTATGTTCTTTTTTGTATGCGGAGATAACTTCATCTATAGTATGCGAAACTGCATTCACGGAGCATTTGACAATCCTCGCACCAAGGAATGAAACCAATTCACTATTCGGTGTCTGTACATAATTTTCTTCAGGAGATACAATAACGCATTGCAAACCATATCTTGAAGCCATATTGGCAATCACTCGGCATAGATTGGAGCTGCTGGCTCCGTATGTCACCACTACATCATACCCTCCTTCAATTATTTCCTTAAAATAACTTGCGGCAATACGGCATTTGTTGCCTCCAAAAGAAAACGGAATTGCTTCTTCCTTTTTAATATATAAGTCATTGGAGTCATCACTGATTTTCACTATTGGCGTATCATAGTTCTGAATCCAATCAAGTTCTTCAATTATATCACTTTTTTTCATTATTCGCAGCCTGCTTAATTCTATAGACGTCAAAATCATCCATAAATCCCGGTTCAACAACTCCTTCGGATTTTATGATATTTTTTATAGTCATAAAGACAATTTTCAGATCCATTATGAATGAAACGTTATTCACATATTCAATATCGTATTTGAACCTTTGTTCCCAAGATCTCAAAGAATTGCGACCATGAAGCTGAGCCCATCCTGTCATTCCCGGACGGACATCATGTCTATGAGACTCCTCTTCTGTATAATATGGCAAATACTTTACAAGCAGCGGCCTCGGGCCTATTAACGCCATATCGCCCTTAAGGATATTGATGAGCTGTGGCAGTTCGTCAATGGAAGTGGAGCGCACAAAACGGCCTACCTTCGTCAGACGTTGAGCATCCGGCAGCAGCTTCCCTTCCGCATCCCTCTCGTCCGTCATACTCTTGAACTTGATAACTTTGAAAATCTTCTCATTCTTCCCGGGACGGTCCTGGGTGAAGAAGATGCCCTTGAAGCCGTTCTTGTTGGCAAAGAACAGCAGCACCATCGTTGCAACGAACAATGGCGAGAGCAATATCAACGCCATCAGTGCCCCAAGAAAACCGATGGGGCGCTTGATGAGGCGGATGTATAATTTCTGTTGTGTGGTCATTACTATGGTCATCGTTATCGTAGCCAAAGGCGTATCGTTATCGTACGAAGTTTCGTTTTCGTTGGCGAAGCCCCCTCTAACCCCTAACCTCTAACCTCTTTGCTGAAACGGCAAAAGTATTCGGACACACCTCCACCTTCGCCGGATTTACCTTCGGATTATGCTCAATCACGTATTTTACATTGGCGGGACTCATACATCCAATCCAGTCGCTGATTCGGTAGAGTCCTTCTCTTTCCTGCGGAACGACCGATAAAGAAATCCCTTGGGACCGGATTTGGAAAGCATTTCGCGGAACTTCCTCAAAAAATCAGTATGCATGCCCCCGGCATTGATGTCAGTCACAGGGGACATTGTAAGGTAAAGTAAGTTCATATTGTAGTTTTCGATATTGCATTCCACCCGCATCTGATAAGGCAGGCAAGGTTGCTCTCCTTAGCGAAAGCCTTGAACTTCCATCCATTGCGGAAAAGTATATTGTAGGCCATATTCAGGTGGCCGTTCTTGAATCGTTTCTTTTGACCAAGAGAAAGAATATCGTCCAACATCCGTTGGTCGTTTTTTTTCAGTTCGGTCGATGGCTCTTTGCAGACGTATTTCACCACTCTTGTCATCGATACCGCAAACTCCCGCATCCCGAAGGTCTCCAATGTTTTAGAAATCCTCTCTCTAAGCTCTCAGCTATAAGCTGAAAATCCCTCTTCCCGTGCATCTCCTCCACAAGCCGCTCATACACCAGCTGCCAAGCCTGCAATGGGTCAAACTCGACCTCCGGACGGAGCAGGGGTTGAACGTCTTCCAGAAACTCCTCATCCTGCATCTTCAACTCCATATTCTGCACAAACTCCTTGTACGATGGCGCACGTTCTGCCACAAACTCGATATACTTGCGGTAGCACTCCAATATTTTCTCCGCATCCAGCTCCTGCGTGCTCAATGCCAGATACAAGTCGAACAGGTCGCGTCCCTTCTTCCTTTGATAAAGCGCACGAAGTTTCGTCCCCACCAATTCCTCCAAGTGATAAGTCGTCAGCTGAGCCTCACCCGTAAACCAGCCGCTCTCCACCTTGAACGGCACCTCCTGCAACCCCATCACATTGAAATGCTCCATACAATTGATCTCCACCTTCAGGCGAATCTGCTGCACAGGCGGAATCTCTGAATCCACCTTGAACAGCAGCTTGTTGCTATGCCGCTTCTGCTGAGTCGAGCGGTTCGGCAACCATCCCAGCACCTTCCCCAACCTGAACATAATCGGCTTGATAGGCCCCGGTTTAATCTGCACAAGATCGATATCCTCACTATACCTTGCCTGCGGATGCAGGAACAACTTATGCAGAGCCGTACCTCCTCGGAACGCAAGATTTTCCCGCAGGAACTCATCACTGAAAATACTCACAAGGGCTCTACAGATAATCAAATCCTACTCCACCATCTCGTTTTTCGACCATGGTGCCATTTCGCTCCATTCTCTGATAAATGATTCCTGTATCATATTTCGTCTATGTCAATTTCCTTATTAACAACCACTTTCCAGCGTTCATCCACTGGCATACCTTCCTCAATAGGAGTAGATGCCTTCAACGCCGTCTTGCGGAATTTCAATCCACCATTCTTGCACAAAGCATACAATTCATCCGCAACCGACTCATACTCCAGCAGAGACAGAATATGCCCAAACCGTTGTATTACAGCCGCAGGAAAACACCTCAGCAGAGGCAAACTCTTGTCATCCAGAGCCACTACATCCATCAACTCATAAAGCACCTCCGCCACACGACTCAAGCCGCCTACCTTTCTTTCCTGTTGCACCAAATCCAAAGCAGTCATCAATGGCGAGGAAACTTGGATATAGCCAGATTGCGTCCTTACTTGTTGTACAAATTCCGAGGCAATGTCGTTCTTCTGGATGAAATCTATTTTGGTTCCCTTCTTCCTCACATTTCTTAAGGTGGCACCATCGGCCATAACAAAATACGTCATCGACTGCTGATGCGAAGCTCCATGCAAGGCTGCCGCAGACAACAGACTTACATAATAATTTCTGCCAAGGAAATGCATCAACCGATCGATATAGAAATGCTCAGGCACCACACCTCTCAGTCGATACTCCATCGACACGATAACATAAAAATTCTTCCAGGGGGAGATTATCCTTTTTGAGGAAACCAAGCGGGACAACGACACCTCTAAAGAATGCTCCTTCGCATCGGGAAAGATTTTCTGCACATCTTCCTTTGTAAAGAAGTAGCGCCCCCTCATTTCTTGAGCATCAATCCATTCGGAACAGCTGCTATATTCACCGTTATTCATAACATCAAACTTGCGATTCTATACAAATTATGTAGAGTTCTGCGATTTCGCTGCAAAATTACAACTTTTCCCCGACCCAGAAGGTGATTTCTGGAATTTTCTTTACACATTAACGATTCTTAACCTTAACCCTAAACCTCCACCACTTTCGCCTTGTTCCACTCAATTGTCTTATCCGCCTCTTCCAGATTTACATAGTCGAAGGCACGCACAAGGTTGCACATCTTGTTGAATGCGCCACCGCTGCCAATGCTTCCTTTTATCATTCTGACAAAACGGTTTTTGAATGTCCCAGTCTGCTTGAAATAACTTTCGTATGCTTCTTTGGTCATCATCTTGTACGGATGGTGCTCAAGGTCGTTGATATGGAAATAGGTCATCACATAGTCGGATGACTTCATGTTTTTGTTGATGAAGCCAAGTGGAAAGAATCTGAAATACCCACCTCCGGAATAGGCTATCTGATGACCTGCCAATGTGGTGAGTGAGACGGGAAACTCTTTTAATGTGGCATTGCCAATCTTTACTAAGCAAGGCTTGTCGGCCGGGAATCCGGCAAAGCCGCCGAAGTCGCGAACTGCAGGATAGATAGACGCATCTCTTTCTATTCCACATTCTGCCAGCACCTCAAATGCCCACTTGTTCTTCTTGCCAATGGAGAATGCCGGAGCGCGAAAACTCTTCACTTTCTTACTAACCACGTCTTCAAGCGACTTAAGGGCACTTTCGGTATCCAATTTAAGTTCTTCTGGACTAAGTTTACTCAACCAAGCGTGTTCGTTAGAGTGGCAACCTATTTCGTGCCCTTTATCAGCTATTTTTTTGACCACATGAGGAAATTCTCTTGCCAAACCACCCACACAGAAAAAGGTCGCTTTCAGCTGTTTTTCATCAAGCAAATCCAGAATTCGGCTCAAATAATCGTCAAACGTTTGGTATTCACTATCTTGAAAAATACCTTTTTCTTTTTTTAAATACCACTCCTCGATATCAAAGGTAAGGATGTTCATCGTAAAAATTTAATTTTTGAAGAATGCCTGACTATATCAATGGCGACCATTACCCCGGTCACTATTATCATTGTCAACAAGAATGGCACAATGCTGTTACAAGAGTTTGTCCATATATCCATTTGGCTGATTCCCATCATTCTTGAATAGAAGACAATGATTACGCCTTTAATGGGGACATTCAATGCCATTGCATCAAATGAATTACGGCCGAACCATTTTAAATAACTGTATGTTTTGCCAAAATATTTATGAACCTTATCTGAACCTTCGAGCAATAAAGAAGTAATAATAACGGCGGCTGAGCCCGCTATTGCCCTAAAATAGAAAGCCGGAATACTCTCGCCATAATAACTGTGCCCCATAGAAATCTTTGGATTATGGAAACAAGAATATGCAAGATATACTGTAATTGCTACTGCAATTAATAAAAATGCCGGTTTTTTCTTATTTACAAAATCAAAAGTTTCTTTGTGCCCACAATATTTTACAAATACATTCCCGAGGCATAAATATGGGAGTGCCATCAGCCCCGTGTCCATATTCCAAGGAAGAGAAGACCACGAGGATCCCAGATACTTTACAAGCACGATATTCAATGCCGCCAAAGAAAAGCACACGGCGACGTTCAGCCATGCCGGAAACTTTGATATAAAATAATACAGACACTGTACACCCATCAGGCAAGGTACAAACCATAGGGCGGTATTATGTACGAGATAGTCCTGAGAGCCCTGAGCGATAAGTGTCTGAAGCAGCGGCATCCAAATACTTTCAACTTCATTATGGCTAACAGTATTATATAATACCCATATCAACCATGTCGCCACAGAGAATATGGCGTACGGCACAAATAGGGTTTTAAGTTTATGGGCAAAAAATCGGCCGAAAGATTTTTGCCGGTCCGTACGGAACAACATGCCTGATATAATAAAAAACAACGGCATGTGAAAGAAATAGAAATATGTACATAGCGGGCCTGACGAATTGATATGTCCCCACACGACACCAATCATTCCAAGTCCCTTCGAGATATCAAGATAATCTAATCTTTTAACGTTCTCCATAATCGATTTTTGATTTTGCAGTACCTGTTAACAATTTCTTAATGTTGTGCCAAGAACCGACAAAGAATGGCATCGGGTCTGTCCAATCACTCATATCCTGGTAATGGATATGCTTACCGATGAACTTGAAATATGAAGGTTTCATTTTCCATCTGTTAGGGGATTTCAGAAACCACAGTGTTTCAAATCCTAGATGACGAAGGATTTCTCCTTCTTTATACTCATATTTCTTTTGAGGAATCCCCAAATACTCATTGGCAATTATTTTGCCCCACCCAATGCCTCCTTCAATTGCACATTTTACGCAGGCTGGAACTCTCGGATTCAATTCCATGATCAACAATTCACCGGTATCAGGATCTTCGATCGTATCGAAATCGGCAAATCCCACCCAATTCAAGTCAAGAAGAACGTGGTACAGAATATCGACCATTTTATCATTTCTTGCAGATGTGGCGCAACTGCTGCTTCCTCCCTTTTCTGGATACCATCTATATTTATATATGACCGAAGAATTGACCAATTTATGGTTGGCATTCACATGTAATTGAAATTCGACCTGCGTACCGCCTTGCTTTACATATTTCTGCAAATGGCAATCCCCATACTCTGCCTGAATCGTCGGCAGAGCTTCAATAAGTTCCTTATATGAATGACATAGAGTCATCCCCCTGGCGCCACAAGTAATATTCGGTTTTATCAGCATTGGATATGGCAAACTGCTCAAATCCGTATTATCTATTTCATCTGTTCCGATGGTGAGTGGATGGGGATATTTCTTTTCCCGGCATAAAGCCATTAAAGAATTCTTGTCTGTACCACGCTTGAAATTTTCGAAGTCCGGCATCTGGAATTTCACCACCTCCAGCAATTCGTATTTGTTTTTACTCAAGAATTCAGCGGATACGTCTCCCATAGGTATAACGGCATCTATCTTTTCATGGTCAATGATACTCTTTACCGAATCCAAATAATCCTTACTTGACGCCCTTAGGTTGCAGTAGATAACTTTATCCGCATATCTGGAAGCGTCGGCATAATTTCCTTTTTCAGCAAACAGGACCACATAGAAGCCTGACAATTTCAGATTCCTCACAATTGCCAGCCCCTGGGTTCCACCACCTAAGACCAGAACGTTATTAGAGCACTTCTTCATAACAATTCAGTATTGAGTTCCAAACATCAATTTCATCGAAATTTCTTTCAACCCATATTCTGCTGTTTTGCGCGTACCTTTTTAGTAATGCTTTATCTTTATAGAGTTTACCCATCGCTTGACAAATATCAAACGGGTTCAGGTTTATATATTCACCATTGAACCCCTGTTTCATCGTATCGCGGCTTCCTGTAAAATTTGTAGTCATTACTGGGACGCCCATAGCTGCCGCTTCTATCACACACATCCCGAACCCATCTCTATGGGTTGGCAAGACAAAAAGGTTCATCATTGAATATAAATACGGCATTTCGGATTTACTGATTTCTCCTGTTTTAATAATATTTATATCATTTTGTATTATTGCTTCAACCCTGCTATCAATAAAATCTCTGATATCTTTTTGCCCTATCAGCAATAATTTTGCATCTTGATTATATTCTTTTTTGAATAATTCAAATGCTTTAACCAACTCCTCTATTCCTTTATCTCTTACTAAGCGCCCACAGAATCCAATGACAAAATCATCCTCTTTCAGATTATATTGGGAACGCATTCGTTGTAATTTAGGAATGTCAATTTTCTCAGGATTCCAAAGAGATTTACTGTCAATTCCACGACATGAGCCATTGTGAGGCACGTATGCTTTTCCTGCTTTATCTATGCCGCAGGCCAAACGCAATTCAACCAGAAATTTACTAACGCAGATTACTTTTATTGCACAACTGGATTCAATCCTATCCAATAATATGAATAGCTTGCGCGTCAATCCCGTTCTGCTCTCAAAACTGGTTCCGTGGGCAAACAGAATGATTTTTCTACCTGTCAATTTACCACAAATACACGCCAATAGTTTACCCTTATCCGCATGGCCTACAATCAGATCAATTTTATTTTGGCGAATATATCTGAATATCCGATATATTGCGACAATGTCGCCTTTGACAGATGGGACTCGCTTTATCTCTGTTGTCAGGTGTTTTACTCCTTCAAGACCGCACAACTCATCACAACCATCGGCATAACTATGTGCAAGATGCATTTCCAGTCCATTTTCGACACAGTATTTCATCCTGCCAAAAAGAAAAGATCGGGCGAACCCGAAATGAGGAACAATTTCAAGGACTTTCTTCATTATCTTGCAAATGCACTCTTAAGAATTTCTCTTTGATACATATCGAGACATATCGGTATAATTATGCCGGCCACCATATAACAAAATCACATAAAACCTATCACGTCGCAATGACCTTACCATGGCAAGGCCTTGCGTACTGCAGCCTAAAAAAAGAACCTTTATCACGTCTTGTATCTACTTAAAATCATACACCGAATACACAATATATTTCTTTGTTGGGGACTCTTCTCGTTTGATTATCTGTCCGGGATTTCCTATCACAATAGAATTTGATGGCACATCAAAATTAACAAATGCACCAGGAGCGATCAAAACATCATCGCCTATTTTTACCCCCCCCACCACAATGGAATTAGCAAACATACAAACATTATTGCCTATTGTTGGGACTCCTCCCACACCCTTGATAAAAGAGTTCCCTATCAGGCAACCCTGTGCAATATTAAAATTGTCACCGATAACGGCACCAGGATTAACAACGATATTACCGAAGTGCAAAAGTCTGAGTCCCCGTCCGATTTTTGTTTGTGGAGGTATCTGGACTCCGGTTCTGAATTTCCTGATAGACAGTAATGCTCCCCAGAAAGGCTTCCAGAGGCGGCCTGCTGCCTGATATCTTCTCAAATAATATAAATACCTGTTTATAGGATGGAGAACATATTTCAACCGGGTAGAAAACGACTTATACCCGTTCCCACTATTCCGATATATATCCTCTTTGATTGATGTCAACATAGCGGCTAATGTTTACGACGATGCAAATAGTTATACAGGGATTTTGGAAGCAGCCCGAGTATTATTGGCTTCAAAACATAAATATGGGAATACAACGGAAGCCCTATCATTTTATATCCGATATGACGGACATACGCTTCATTGAGACGGCACTTGAATTTGCGTCTTGCCGTTGCGTTCCTGTCATCTCGCATCATATAGAAAGGTTCAGCCAGCATATATGCTTTATAACCTTTTGCATACATTTTAAACCACAAATGATAATCTTCCACACGCAGCAGACGTTTATCTACACTATATCCATCTACAGCTTCGTACGCTTCCCTTCTTACCATACAAGGGGCATGACATATTGGACTTCCAGGAATAAAATGTTCCTTTTTGACTTCACCACGGCCATGGCCACGCATAAACTCCCCATTTTCATCAAAATAGATGATTGGAGAGCTGACGATTGCGTATTCCGGGTGCTCATCAAGAAACCTGACTTCCGTTTCGAATCTATCGGGCAAAGAAATATCGTCCCCATCCATCCGTGCAATATATTCCCCCTTTGCGACAGCCAGGCAGTTATTGAGAGTTTGGTTAAGACCCAAGTTATGAGGGTTTTTCAAAAGAACAATATTGCTATGATTCTTTTGATTTTCCAGGGCTATTTCATAAGTCTTGTCAGATGACCCGTCATCGCACAAAATGATTTCAAAATCCTGAAATGTCTGTGCGTACAATGAGTCCAATGCTTCCTGAAGATACGGGGCACAGTTGTATATGCCCATAAGTACCGATACTTTTGATTTCATAACGTCCCGCAGTCTTTCCTGTTCATATTAACTTAAATCAAGCAGTCCATAATATATGAATTGCATACAGAAAGTAAATAACCAGTGATATATTACGACTTTTTTTGTGACGGCATATTGATTGGGTAACCATTCGAAACGCAAGAATGGATAGAGCAACACTATCGGGTATATACCCCAACTCAGATAAGCAATACGATTAGTGGATCCTCCATACATACAAAGCAACCATATTGCATTTATTAATGTGTATAAATTCAAAAGGAACTCGTATTTCTTATCATGGATTTTCCTCTTTATCACAATAATCCATCCAACTACAATTGGGACAGCGCTATATAGAATAAAGTCAATACGAAACCCTCTCTTCCCCCATTGCAGACCCGATTCCCCTTCGAGGTATCCTGCACCCTGAGCATCAGTTATTGACGCGAAAAATGTCTGAAACCAAGTTATGTGGAATAAAGAAATAAAGAAACAAACAACCCATAAATAAAAAAACCATTTGGGTTTTTTCACAAAGCAGCAAACCGCGAATGCGGCTAATGGCAATTGCATGCTATGATGAAACCCTAATGAAACAAATAGGAATAACAAACTTAACCATTTTTTGCCTTGATCGTGAAATGCGAGTGCAACGAGAAAGAATGACATCGCCGCCCCTGCTTTTATACCATTAGTTCCATACGAAAAAGTAGAAAATGCAGCCAAATACATTACAAATGCCAGCATTGTGTCCTTTTTAAATATCTTACGGGAGGCGAACCATATTCCAATAAAATATATTGCTGCGATAAGTACAAGAAATGAATATTTATCCCAGCTCTGACGTGATGCATAACGCCTTAAGCGGTCAAATAAGAAATTCAACGAGACATCCATATCATCAAACCAATGGTTCTCTATTCCCATCGCGTACCCCCACATATCCATAAAGCACGATGCAACAGGTCTGAAACCAATGAATACAGTCACGGCCAACGCCAGTATGAGTGATGGCGTTTGATTTTCAGCTTCGTTTGAAAGAAATCTATCACCGCCAAATCTACCATACTTGTTTGCCACCACAAAAGTAATAATGCCAAGCACTATTATGTATATAGGCGCGTATAATTCTCCGGGGATACCTAATAACATTATCTATTCCTCTTAATAATATTCATTAATCGGAGTATAGCCTCGTAAAACGAATAGGGCATATTCAAAAATATCCAGCTGGTAACTTTCAGTGGTAAACTTCGTTTATCATCCCGCAACGGAACTTCACGCCAAGGAGTGGAATTATGAAATTCCAAGAATTTATAACCATACGGATGCTTGCAATGCCTAACCCATGGCCGGCCTAAAAAACCTTCCGTGAAATGAATAATAACAGGATCAGCTTTTGCACTTTCAAGTTCTTCCTCTGTATAGAATGGATTGTTGAATTGCTTCAATAATTTATGGGGATGAGAAAAAAAGTAAGAAGTCATGTTATATTCGGGACCGAGTATTTTTATACGACCGGAACAAACCCCGTTTATCAATCCTTGATCCTGATGATAAACATTGCCATTGTATTTCAGGATGAAAGTTTTGAATTTATCGATGATGTCTTCTCTTCTCCACTCATCTATATTTATTAATAGTACACCGGCATTTACGTATGGATAGTTGTCAGGCATGCCAATAGCAGTTTTTGGCTTCGCGTCCATGTGGGCATCAAGAACGCCTGCAACCAAATTATCGCATAGTTCCGTATTCCACATTTCGTATAGCGAACCTGTTATGACAACATCACAATCGACATAGATAATTCTGCTTATTTCTTCATCCACATATTCGGTCAATAACAGACGTGCATACGAACAAATATTCATTGTCTCTCCTGCCGCATTGACTCCTAAACGGCCAGAGATATCTCTGATGTCGTATGTTATCAATTCGCCTTTGTCCTGTGGAATGGTCAATCTGATTTTTTCGACACATTCTGGAATTATACCATTTGAAAAGAGATGGACTGTGATTTTGTCGAATACATCTCTGTTATTTGCAAATAGAGATGTAGTAACCACCGATACGAATTCAGCATAATTCGTATCAGAAGCTATCATCAAGTGTAAATGTTTGGGGTCTAACATATCAACATTTGTATATTTCTTTCAAGATTTTATTTGCTATAATTTTCATATCAAAATCTGCAATGATATTTTTGTTTGGCTCATAATGAATATTTTGATTTATCTCATCATATATAAAGTGAGCCCAGATATTGGCATTTTGGTGGACGTTCAGAAATCTTATGCATCCATAGTTTGCTTCTTCCGGTATGGCTTCGGATCCAAAGACACATAGTCCTGCTATTTGTGCTTCAATAACGCTCAAAGAAAGACCTTCAGTTAAAGATGGCATTAGCAGATATGATGCTTTACTGTAATAATTAGTAACATCATTTGTATAGCCGACCATTTTTACATTACTTTCCAATCCATATTCATTAATAACTTTATTGACAAGTTCGAACAATTCGCCATCTCCACACCACGTGAAATGTACGGCGAAGTCGAGTTTTATGAGCTCTTTCATTATCTCCACAATGAATAGTGGATTCTTTTCCTTGCACATTCTTCCAACGATGAGTATCTCATTTTTGCTTTTATGCTGATTTGCGCATTTTGTTAAAGAATCGGTATCTAGTCCACAGTGTATCACATTATAAGAACGTTCACCGCCATACCAATAACTGCCGGATTTCAAAGAACAGGCGATGCAATCTGTAGCCCATAATCGCATTAGGATCTGTTGAACTTTCACTTTAAACAAGTTCCGGCAACTTCCAACCGAATGGGTATGTGATATTCGAATGGGAACTTTCATCTTTTTTGACATTCTCATAACATAATGGTTGTATCCATCGAGATTTGAATGAACAATATCATATTTCTTTTGGCGTAACAATACCTCCAATTCATTCAAAAAGTTTTTTAGTCCACTCTGACCAACAATCAATGGAAGATGAAAGATTTTACCCCCCCCCCCCCCATAGACTTAATTAGTTGGTTTTCAAGAGTGTTGACCTCTCCACACAGAGCCACATCATACATAACACGGTTTACATCTGAACATTGTAGCAAATTGTCAGCAAACCGTTCAATTCCTCCGCCATCATATCTCCACATTAAAAAAAGTACACTTTTCATATTTTAATTTTTGTTTTACCTATTAGCAAAGGAAAAGATCTAATTGAATAGCAAATTGGATAGTAAAAGGCAAGAACAACAACGGCACTGTAAGCAATCCGAAACCATAAAGAGCAACTATGAATATCAAAAGGAATTAATAGTAGTGAGTGTAATGATAGTATCATTATTGTGCCGTTGGATAATGTTTCTATAAGTCTCGATCTGTGTAATCCAGCTAACCTGAATAATGACATAAAGCCCACAGATGACAATATCCCAACAATGTAAAACAGGATTACTGATTTACCAAGGCTGCAGTCGTAAAGTTCAACGCACCCATTGAATTTTGCACCTATTAAAGGAATTAAAATCAAAATTGAGCAGACCAGAATTTGTGCTGATTTTGGTATAGCGTCAATATACAACTCATTATTTTTGAATATTTTACCAATTATGAAAAAAGGATAAGAAACAATGGGAAGTAAAAGCCAATGAGGTTTAATGCCTATTACGTGTAATATAATGATTAAAATACCCCCCCCTATCATAGTTAACACTGAAATACGATGTAATCGCAAATGCGATTCTACATATTCGAGGAACATATTGATAATTTTGATTTCGAATAAGACAGGCACAAACCATAGTGGGCCAGCAAAACCTTGGGGCCTTCCCACACAAAGGCAGAGCAGAGTATGTATTGTATCCTTGGACCCCACAATAAAAATAACGTATAGAGTGCTGATTATTCCATATATGAGGTATGGAATAAGTAATCGTTTTGCCGTTTTCTTTATGTAGCTTATGGCTGAGCCGGAGTATTTCTTTTCCAAATAACCAGAAATCATAAAAAATAATGGCATATGAAATGAGTAGATTAATGGACGTATCAATTCACTCCCATCAGTCGTATGTCCCAGCACAACCAAATATATCCCGAAAACCTTTGCCCAATCAATCCAATACTTTCGTTCCATCAGTCAATATTGTTTTTCTGCCATTCAACAGTCTTAATAAAAGCGGTCTGAAAGTCTGTGAATACAAGGTCCTTGAATCTATTTTGCAATTTTGTGATATCCAATTGAAAACTCTGAACATCTATTTTGGACGCATCAATGTGTTTGATTTCAGTGGTCTGAAACTCCGCTGCTACATGATTTGCGATTTGATTCACTGACAACACAATGCCTGATGCCACATTATAGACTCCAGTCTCGATACCGCTATCAAGGAACCCATGAATGATGCGACTCACATCATCAATGTATATATAATCTTTTTTGCCTTCGCCGCTTCCCCATATTTCTATCGGAAGTCCTTTAAGAGCCCTTCTTATTGCAATGTTGATGAAGCCTTGTCTATCATTATAATGATACGGCCCAAACGGATTGCTCAACCTGAGAATCAGCGTTCTAAAACCATATAGTTCAGAAAATGAAAGAAGATATTTCTCTATTGCAAGTTTTACAATTCCATAAGAACTTTTTGGATAAACAGCCTCTTCCTCATTATGTATCTTTTGAAGAGCATCTCCATAGATAGCCCCGCCGGATGACAAATAAACGATATCTTTTACATCGTGACGCTCCATAATTGCCAACAAGTTAAGCGTCGGAATCAAATTTGACTCAACGTCAAAACGAGCATTTTGAGATGTGGCAGGAACAGTATTGCTAAGACAATGTAGCACGATGTCTATTTTATTTTCTCGGAAAATTTTTTCAATAATTAATTCATCCGCAAAATCTCCAGAATAAACTCTTTTTACGCATTGGCAGGCTACTCCTTTGATGTGGTGAGGAAATTTATCGAATATTACCGCTTCATATTCATGAAAAGCATTCCTATCAATATATCTTAATATATTAGTAGCGATAAAACCGAATCCACCAAGAACTAGAATTGTTGTCATACGGGCTGTGTTATTTAGTCAATAATTCCATCATGCAATCCATTACGCCATTAATCCATTTTTCAACAGAATGATTCTCTTTACATTTATCGACATTGAACTGTATCTCTTCATCAGAAATTCTATTGTGATTAGCTTTCAACATTGCATCTGACAATGCTTTTGAAGATTCTGACTTAAATTCAAAAACATTCTTATATTGTCTTATCTGACGAGTAGTTTTTATGTCTGAGAAGATTATGGAGCAGCCGCAGTACAATGCCTCAATTATTGAGTTGTTGAACCCTTCGCCGCGACTTGCACACAAATATGCATCAGCATTTGCATAATATTCCTGGAGATTTGATACCGGAGGTAATATATGGAACCATGATGGCAACTCCGGGTAATTGTTTTTTATATATTCAGGGGTTGTTCCAAGTGACACCACATACAATTCAGCAATCACTTTACTCTTATTTATTTCTGCACAAGCATCGTATGCTATATCCAATCCTTTTAATATAGGATTATGACTAAAAAGAAGCAGATTGTATGGTTCACACCGTTCGTTGCGTCCAAAAATTGTTTTATACCTATTCAACTGAATGCCATCGTGCAATAATCTAACTTTCTTTGAATTTGTCATCGAGCAGATAGCATCATAGTTTTTGTTTGAAGTTGCTATTGAAATGGTATTCCTTGCACCAATTAAATTATACTTAATCCAACTCCTAAGTCCAGAGAAACCACTACAATTGACATTCATCAATTGATGCCAAATTACAGGTATGTTGGGAGCCGCTAATTTAACTGTGTATTCCCACCCACAGAATTGAGTGTAAATTATATTAATACTATGTTCTTTGAATATCGTTTTAAAAGTATTTATATTACTTTTCGAAAACGGATTGTAATCTACAAAAAGAACCTCGAATCCCTTGTCTGTAAACATAGGTATCCAATCCATATATTTCACATTTGAAGGGAATACTATAACAACGTTATGCCCAAGAGTTCTCATCCTTACGCATAAAGCCAAATCAAGATGCATATAATTAGCTGGATATGGTCCCATATATGCAGAAACAAGAGCACAATTTATAACCATAATCAATATTTATCTAAACTTGTAATATAAAAATATGATAGTAGAAAGTCTATAACGGATAAGGAAACAAAACACCTTGTCCATAATGTTTCCATCAATTTTAGCGGGGAGAAGTTCAAAAAGCGATTTTTCGTTCAGAACCCATCTGATAAGGTTTAGTCTGTTTTGTTTCTGCTCAAATACTAATGGGAAAAGTGCTTTATAAGCTCCTAATACTGCTTGACTAACAGCTTTATCTATACTGTTTTTATCAATAGAGAAACTGGATAGCAGAGTACGGTAACATTGCAAATTCCCTGCAGCACGTTCTACAAGTTTCTGGTCGAATATACGGCTCAAGGTCTCCCTCTGTCTGTTAAAATAATGATAACCCAAATATGAGATAAACATTATGTCGGGATGATATTGCATATACCGGCTCATAAATTCGACATCCTCGTAGCCGAAAAGACCTTTCTGATAATATAATTTGTCCCGTACCAGAAACTCCCGTTTAAAAAGCTTGTTCCACGCAAAGTTGACATATTGTCCGACAAGATTCAAGTCAAATTTTGCCGGGACTGGCTCCAGACAATCAATGAATTTGTGTTCTGTCAGTGTTGTAGTATCGCCGGATTCCGTATCAACATAATAACCACAAATCACCAAGTCCTTATTGTTCGTGGTTATAGCAGAATGCATTCTACTATAGAAATCTGGTTCTATAGTGTCATCACTGTCGAAAAAGTGGACGTATTCACCTACGGCTCTGTCCAATCCGTAATTTCTGGCATCCGAAAGCCCCCCATTTTCTTTTTCAAGGACTTTTATTCTGGAATCTTTCTGCTCGTATTCTCTTGCCACTTCGTCACTTTTGTCTTTGATTCCATCCAAGACCACCAGCAGTTCCCAATCCTGAAAATCCTGTTTGAGGACACTTTCGATAGCAGCAGAGATGTATTTTTCAACACCGTATGCAGGCATTACAATTGAAATTTCCGGATTACTCATTTATAAACGACTCAAATTCGTTGATTAACTTCTTTGTTGAGAACAATGATGCCCGCTCATCACACAATCTCTTGAGATTGATCTTAAAATCAACATCTGAAAAGACTTTTAACAACGCTTCATATATGCCCTGCTCGTCATTAGAGAAAATTCCGGGGTAATCATTTCCTAATATCTCCTTCATACCGGAGCACTCGGTTGTAATGACAGGTACTCCCAATAATACCGATTCTGTCACAGCCGTACTATATCCTTCAAATCTTGAGGAACAAACAAACAAATCCATTTTAGATATATACTCGTATGGCTTCTGAACAAATCCAAGGAAAGTAACCTTATCGGATATACCTCCTTCTACGGTCAACTGTTTTAAATGTTCGAGGTCTTCGCCTCTCCCCAATAAATAAAGATGCCATTCATTGAATCCTTGCTGATGAAGTCTTCCCAACACCTTTACCAGTCTATCGTATCCCTTTTGATGATTCAATCGCCCGACACTGCAAAGATTGATTACGTTGTCGCTTAATGGAATTGGAATCTCATTTTTCGCTTTATTGAGAATTTCGTCTATGTCAATTACGTTATGGACAACCTGAACATTCATATCGTGCCATCCCGTCCTTTCAATGAAGCTGGTTTTAGTATTCTCCGACACACAAGCAATTTTATCGAAACGGCGGTAACATATCGACGCTTCTTTCAGACTGCGAAAAGAGGAAAAATACTTCTTTAAGTTAGTAATCTCTACGTGAATCCACGCAAAAATTTTCGCTGACGGATTTTTACAACCACTTACAATTCTTGCGGCACTTCCTTCGAGATAAGCTATTTCATAATCATATTTGTCTTTAATGAACCACCTGTGCAACAATTTAGGAGGGAATAATGTCAGTAGTTTATTGATTCCCGAGATTGGAGCGAAATCAAACACCCACTGACGTCTGATATTGCTATTCAGCAAATTCTTATTCACGCCATAATTGAATAAAGTCTTGACCGTAATGTCATATTTATCTTTATCAAGAGCATTAGCCAGGTTTACCAGGACACGTTCTGCGCCACCATTGCCTAAATCGAAATGAAAAAACAGTATCTTCTTTTTCATAATAACCTAAATGCAGATATTATTTTGTTATGGACCTTATCGAAATGGCTTTTAAGCTTCGGTATATTTTAGATATAATTGCATCAGTCGCATCAGTAGTAATTTAAAAATGTTTAAAAACAAACTTCTCAATTCGACTTAAAAAACAAGCGCCCAGTAAAGATACAAGTATTAAAAATACGAAGATTAATACTGGATATTTTGGGGAATATATTAGTTCTTGAAAGAAATAATAGCAAAAATATGTATGTATCATCCACATATAGGTTGAGTATTTTCCTAATACCGACAAGACTCTCCCCATTTTATTATCTAATCTGACAAACATTAAAAACAAGACAAGTATTGAGGAGAAAATCAACACATCAAAATATCTTGAAAATAAACACCTAACAACTAACAAGCATACTATACCCCCCCCCATCAGGAGTCTATTTTTACTAATAATATTGCAAACTTTCTGGGAGAAGGCTCCATTCTCAGCATAGTATGCGAATAGCATACCAACAATAAAGGGAGCGATAAAATGCAAAATCATATATAGATCGTAGATTGCATAACTATACATCATAACCTCATGATAACCTATGAAATGTGCAATTAAAATATCAATGATACGGGTGACTGCTATGATACCTACCGACAGAATTCGAGAATGCTGAACAATTTTAAAAAAAAATGGTGCAAGAAGCGACACTAAAACAAAAGGAAATAAAAACCACAGTTCATAATTATACGTTGTATGAAATGCAGTGACATTTTCAATAATAGTCAAAATATCGCCAGGATATCCCTTAATTCCCATTAAGAACCCAATTGGTACATAAAACGCCAATGTGATCCAGTACTTCCGATACAGTAAAAAAATCCTTCTAAACTTATTCTTATCCCAACCGCATAAATTTTTAATATACAAACCATACCCAGATAAAATGAGGAAAATATATACAGGACACATTATTGGGCAAAACATTGACGACAAAGGTTTGCCATCAATCATTAAATCTTGAATCAACTGCCAATCACAACTGCGGACAAAAAGATGCGCATATAGCATCATGATAATTGCTACACCTTTTATCTGTATGCTACGTTCCTTATTCACAAAAAATATTATTAAATCGTTGTAGAATACTATTGTGTACCATATTAAAATCATTCAGCAGTCTATCATCTGAATCACCAAGTGTCGACTCCTCAACAAACTTAATATATCCACAATCCTTAATCCACTCATAACAAGCATGGATCTTAAAATTTGAATTAGGAAATACAATCGCAGGAGTGCCGGTAATGAAGGCAAAAATCATCCCGTGCAACCGGTCTGTAATGACAAGTTCTGAATGAGAGAATGCCGACCAAATCTTATGCAATTCACCAAGACGTTCTTCCTGAGAAAGATTTCCCCGACCTATATGAGTATCATAATCCTTGTACTCCATACTGGAGGTTTCAAGCAATTTAACAATTTCGTCTCTTACATCTGTTTTCTTTTCCGAATCATTACGCAAGCATAAAATGACACCTTTACGCGATTCGCCTGTCTGACGCTCGTCCAAAGTCATTACAATATCAGGAACCAATTTAATATCATTCTTGTAAAAATGATGTTTCATTAAGTGGTATGAAACAGATTCTCTCGCAAGAATTGTCAAATTAGGATGAGAAGAGTATATCCTTTTTGCTTTAGCAAGTGAAAACCGGCCAGAAAGAGTTTTTGAGAAATCAAGTGTCTGAGGAAAAGAAATAATCCTGTTATTTTTGAATGACTTGATGACTAACTGACGCAAGAATTCAATATCGTCATACATATCACCCATATTGCCACCTCCAACAATAGTGATAATATCATCTTTCTTAACAATGCGTTTTATAGCCTTGATTCCCGCAAAAGTTTTCGAGATGGGAATTTCTATTATCTCAGCATTGGGGAATCTTTCAGACAAAAATTCAGTCTGAGCGTATGTGATAGCCACATCACCAAGGTTCCCATAATCTGCCGCAAGGAAAAAATAACATTTTTCACGTTCGCTATATGGCACAACAAAATCATTTGCCTTGGCTTTCCAATAGGCAAATTTAAGTTTGAGCCGTAAAATGAAATGGCTGATTATCTTAGATGACATATTCTTTATATTCTTCCTAATGCTTTGTAATATAGCCACAACAATGGATAAGAATTCGCAAAAGCAAAATACATCACCCTACGTGCAATACTCATATTCTTGAATTTAAAAATATCCTTTTTACATTCCGGATATACCTCATACCACATTCGCGCCTGTGCCGGCTTTGTACTTAGCAAAACCATTTTTTTGCTAAACTTCAAAAAGTTCAACATAACCCGATACTCTTCATCCCCAGTCTCTTCAAAAAAATCAATCAACAACTTAAGATTCTTGCTTATATTATTATTCCATAACGACAAATAATCATTGTTTTGAGTCAATGACCCCTCACGAAAAATATAATGATACACAGGTTTTTCAATATGAACGCATGACCCAGCATAATGAAACGCACGAAGCAACACATTCAAATCCTCACCAGTATTGATGTTGGGATATGGGTATAAATTATGTTTTTCGACTAACTCTCGGCGTAGCAAAGCAGACCATAATGAAGGAAAAAAATAAAATTCGTGAATATGTTTTATGCATTCAGACGGGATAGTATTATACAGATTATTTTTCACGATTTCAGTACCCTCCCTATGTGAAAAGTAGTCACCTACTGCTATATCCGCTTTGCTTTCTACTGCCGCATTGTACATAATTTCAAAAGCATTTCTTTCATGGTAATCGTCCGGATCGCAATGAATGATATATTCACCAGTAGCCGCTTTCATCCCAACCGCCCGTGTATATGCCACTTTTGAGTTTTGATTATTGCTAATAAAATTCACATATTTGGCACGTACGGGGTACCGTTTCAGAACATTCTTCACCACCGCAATACTATCGTCAGTACTACAATCATCAACGAAAATATACTCAACCTCATCCAACGTTTGTTCAAAAAGCGATACTGCGCAACGTTCAATATACTGCGCAACATTATATACAGCAACGACAACACTTACCTTAATCATCTTTTAACCAAACAGCCTAACCAATTATCTCAAATGACATATTCTTAAAATTTGCCCACCTAAGCTTCTGGTAGATCTATAAAAACTTCTTAGTATCAGATAGAATTTAGAGTATTCCTGATCAAACCTTAAATTGTAAATCCAGTTGAAGTTTTTATCGTCCTTATAAATTTGAAGTTCGTCATATCTCTCCTTGACCTCTCTCCAACAAATTCTTAGAACTGGCGATTCTTTCATAAATCCACCAACTGTCTTTTTTGCCCCAGATAAGTATTGCTTGTAACCAGCGAAACCAAAGTCTTCCGGATTTAACCCCTCTGCAAGGAGCCCAAAAATCGTACGATAACATTTTTCGCACTTGCAGCAGTTATCACCTTCGTGTGATTTCCAACAAACACGCAAGAATAATTGTTTTTTATCATACCTTAAAAATTCGCTTAACAATCTGATTTTCTGTTGCCTACTACAATCATACTGGTCATGGATGATATTTGTTCCACAAAATTCAAGTTTGTTATCTATTGTCGGATCGCTGGCACATGTCATTTTTATGCCTTCCCAAAATGAACTTGCTATGTATATAAGTTTAATGTTGTGCAGATATGCAATTGGAGCGGTCAATCCGAGCAGGCCTATACCGTGTTGAAATCCGTGCCACCACCCATCCTTTGATTTCGACACTAATGCGTCTAAATTTGAAAAATTCAAAAAACGACTAAAATTCGATTTAATGAAAAATGGCTCGGGAAGATTAAACTCATTTGTGGTATAATATGTCTGCTGCTTTATCGAATTCCAGCCATCAACATCGTTTAGTCCAACATCCGCTCCGCATACTGTCAACAAATGTGGACTTTCAGCGCGATGCGCTATAAGTGTAGAATACGCATCCAATCCTCCTGAAAATAGTGATATAACCTTATTTTGTTGTGATTCCGTTCTTGATTTATTATCAATGAGTTTATTTACGGTAACATGTCCATTAAACTTGAGCATAGGATACATATTAGCATAGGCATCACGAAGACTATTTATGCATTGGTAAAAATCAATGTCAAGTTCATCCAATTCTAACAAGGAGTCAGTCAGCCAAATGATAGGTAAAACATTAGTTACAAAGGGAATTACAGCGATACTATTGGGGGCACTTGAAATATCTTCAAAATAGTCGGCGAAGAATTCGCCCCAATCATTGCTAAAATATTTAAATAGCGACCCTTGTGTGTCAAATCTGATGCGAATGCAATTATTCGTTTTTTTAATTTCGGTTATTGAAAGAATGTTTCTCATAAATTAAAATTTTAGTGGTCAATTGATAGACAATTCATATTCTCTTAATAGAATTTTAGGAGTTTGATTCGCAAATCGTTTGATAGCATTGTTATGAATATAGATTAATCTCTCTTTATCCTGTTGATTATTTGAAGCAACTATCAAGTCATAAAGCAAATACGTTCTTGATATACCATCTCCATCCGTCCTAACAATTGCGACAGAATATGTTATGCGCTCTATAGTTTTATTCGATGACGGATATAAAGAGAGAATAATTGAGCATTCGGAATAAACGTCTGTGACATAATAGCCATAGTTAGGTGTATATGAAAAATTACCTAATGAATAAAACACGTAGGAGCTTTTGATTTTCTTAAATTTCAGAATACAATGCGGATGATTACAAATAACGAAATCTGCTCCGGCATCAACAATTTTATTAGTAATGTAATCTGTAAATTTGCCGATGACATTGTTATATTGCCCGCCTACATGGCAGCAAACTATTAATATATCTGATACGGCTTTTGCTGACTTGATCTTCGCTATGCACCTGTCAACGTATTTACTATTTTCCGGGCGCTCCACTTCTTCATCCGGAATGTTGTCCAATTGACCTTGATATTCATCTGATACACCTCGAAGATACAGATAAAATCGATGCAGGAATTCGGGAGTGATTTGCTTAACGAAATTTTTTAACGTACTAGTATTTGTACTTGGTTGAATTGTTATCTGCCTGTTTAACAAATCAACCATATACTCATCCTCGGGATCAAGAGAAAGATTGTGCACCTCTGTATTCAAACCATAGGTAAAAGATAATAAAGCCACCTTGCAGCCATTTATAGTCTTAACAAGAATTTGTTCAGAATCTTCTTTACTTCTATATGTTCCCGCGTGATCAAACGAATACCTTTCAACATTATCTATTGTATCTATCAATCCACTCTTCCCATTATCCATTGCATGATTATTAGCCAATGAAAGAAAAGAAAAACCAGATTTTTTGAGTGCTTTTAAAAACTGGACAGGAGTATTGAACCGTGCAAGTTCTTGTGTGGTAGGACCTTTGGACACAGGTGTTTCCAAGTTACCACATACGTACGCGTTATTAAATATCTTGGAAATATTACTAAACAATGGTTCATAATCATACTGTCCATTATTATGTGCCAGTATCTGTTCGTTCTGCACTTTACTGCACATAATATCTCCAGTAAAAATGATCTTTGAATATTCCTGATCCATAAATTAGTGTTTCTTAAATTTTGGCAATTTATCTTTAATCCACCTTACAATAAACGCTCTTTCAGTTTTATTCAAAACCACATAATATCCAACTAGAGAAGTCATTAATATAGAGCAGAAGCACACCATACAAAATCTTAAAAAGGATGCATCCATTAATCCTTGAACAACATGTGCAACAGAAATGCTGCAAAGTGATAAGATTATTCCTTTTAGAACAACTTCGCGTAAATATGTAGTCACAGGAAAACAAACCATTCCTCGAAGAAGCAACAATTTTGCTAGCACAGCGACAAGCAGCAGCCCCATCTCAATAATATAAACAGACTCTGGTTTTGCCCCCATAAAAAGAGCAATCCAAGACCCGAAGAACACCATAGATAAAACACTGCTGATGATTATTTGATATTTCTTCATTCGTCCTGTAGCATAAGCCGCATGCGCTAGTGTCCCGGATAAAGAATCTGCCAAGGTTACAGCCAATGTAAATCTAGTAATCAAAACGGCATACTCCGGAACATTTTTGAGCCATAAAGTCAAAATATATTCTGTATCAACAATAAAAGGCGCAACAAGTAAGACGATGAGCATATAAGATAGTTTTGAACTCCTCACTACCAATTTATTCATCTCGTCAACCCGCCCTACCGAGTATAGTTTTGTAATCTGCGGAATAACTGCCGACTGGAAATTACCTGATAATTGAGTCAGCGTGCCATTGACCTGAATACCTATACCTCTGGCGGTATTAAGAATAGGACCGCAGTAATGATTAAGCAAGATATTAACGCCTTGCGTTCTTGCCACAAGTACAGCATGAGCAGACAGATTCCATCCGGCAAACGAGCCGATTTCCTTGTATATTGTAAAATCCTTCTCAAAATAATACCTGCTTTCCTTGAATTTGGAGAGGCAATACAGTTTCGAAACTATTCTGAGTAAAATGCCATTTAACATCATCAAGAATGCATAGAAAACAAGTTTATCTGAACCGATTTTCGTCATCAGTATAACGAAAACCAGTTTCAAAAGCACATTGCCTACACTGAATAAAGCATATACATCCAGTCTTTCTCTGGCAATTAAAAGTGAGTCGTATGGAACTTGAATTATTGATAGAAAACAACTTATGATTGAGAATTGGTAAACAATACGAGCGGCATTCATCCGTTCCGGGGGAATTGTCATCTTGGTCTCCAACAACCATAGTCCTACAGTTTCCGATAAAAGCACTATAAGTAATCCCAACGCGATATGTATGGTCATCGAGACACTGAAAACTTTACGGACTGGCTGAATATCATCACTTCGGCCTATTTCAAATGCCATAAATCTCTGCGTGGTAGCCGCCAACGTAGAGTTCAGAAAAGAGAATAATACAACAACACCTCCAACGACATTATAAATACCAAAATCTACCGCACCTAAGGTATTAAGTACAACTCGACTAGTATATAGCCCAACAAACATAGCAAACAACATTCTCGCATACAATGCAAGGGTGTTCTTTGCAATACGCTTGTTGTTTGAGACATCTTCCATCATCACTAACTAATAGAACTATTTTTCCTTTAAATCATTTACTTGCGAAACTTGAATTCATCATCCTCTGTCGCGACTAGGAATAATTCAAGCGAGGTTGTCGATGTCACTGCTGACACGAAGCCACGATGAAATCATTTCAAGGTCAGCAATCTTGATGGATTCGCCCATGTCGAAGACGAATATTTGGTTGCCGGTACTCATTGTGGCGGCAACCATCACCAGGTTGCAAGCTGGCGACAACGGCTTTCCTAGAAGTGCCGTAGACGAGGATGCGGTGTTTGTGGATGATATCACTCATCTTGGCGCGATAGTAATTGTAAAAGTCAACCATCAGGAAACGAACTGCCAGTGCCATCACCAGCGTGAGAAGAAAATTGACAATGAGGGCGAATAAAACAGAATGGTTGAAAACGCAGGTGAGGGCGAGAAGACTGCCGCACCCCCGACCCACCACAATGCGAAAATCAATTTTGAACTCAAATACTCTGACACGTACTTTGTAATGCTTCTCATAGAAATAAATTTACGACATTCCGCAGCGACTTGTTCATTTCCACTTTTTTTTATTGCCATAATGCTTATTGTTGATTGTTCAATTAAAAAATTTATTCTTTCAGCCACACCATTTTGTTAACGATGCCAAGATAGAATTGGAAAATTTTGATAATAGGACAATCGCGACAAGATTCATTATTTAAATTGAAAATCCCCAATTTGACTTATCCAAGAATATATTCATACACACAAAACCAGACGCATCCGTTGCGAAAAATTAAATGTCAATGATTAATTCTCAAAATTATCGATGGTCGGGCGACCTTTACTGAAATTCATGACAACACCCAAGTTGGCAGTCCAGTGACTAACCGTATTGTACATAAAGGAATAGCGGGCTTCAGCAAAGATTGCGATGTGTTGATTAATCTGATATTCCAATCCACCTCCGAGCTGGACGCCCATGCCCCAACTGCCGGGTCCCCACTTTGGATTCTCCTTAATTTGTGCTTCCGGATGTTTTCCCTGATATGCTTCTTTCCATCTCATGGTATTATGCAATTCTCCATGAAGACCTACCGATGGAAAGAAGTAGAAACCTCTGCAAATAGGTAAAAGATACTGTGCATTGACAGAAAGTTCGGGCCAATACCATCTTTCAAGGCATCCGGCCATGATTCGTGTACGGTAATTGTTGTTCTTGCAGTTGATGTCCATAACAAGGTCTCCCCATAAGCATATACTGGGTAAACCATAACCTGCTGTCAAACCATAATCGGTCAAGTAAGCCTTCCCTATAACGGTACCATGCCATTTTTCTTTTCTGAATTTTTCTTTTTCGTCTTGAGAAGAACTTTCTTGGGCAAAAGACATCGTCATTGCTGCCAACAAAAGAGCTGCTAAAATAAAGGATTTTTTCATATTATTTTTGGGGTTAATAATAATTTATTATTTCAAATACTTATTGTATTTGCTGCGGTGATTCCAAAATTCCATGTTACGAAGAGAATGAAGATCAGAACCGAAAAAGTCGTACATGCCTCTTTTCAAAAGACACTCGGCTTTGGCTTTGGCATTGCCCCCGTATGCTCCTGCCAAAGAAGAGAGATTCATTTGAAAAAGAACTCCTAAGGTTTTCAATTCCAGATAATCATTCTCGTCCATATAGACATAACGCTCAGGATGTGCCAACACGGGAAAGTATCCTGCCTTTTTGATACGCCGCAGTATCTGGTCCATCGACATTGGCGGATTGAAGTACGAAGTTTCCACTAAAAGTTTATTTCCTTCCTCTCCCAAAGGCAACAAGTCTCGACTGGCAAGACGTTCCTCAAAAAGCTCATCCATCATATACTCTGCCGCCAAGTGCAATTTAACTGGTCCGTCGTAGGATGCCTGCAATTCCTCAAACCGCGCCTTCAAATCCTCCGTCTTATTCGGCACATCTTCCATTATATGCGGCGTACACCATAGCGTCGAAATACCTATTTCCTCGTAATGAGCCAATACGTCCAACGCCATCTCCATGTTTTTTACGCCATCATCAACCCCCGGCAGGATGTGAGAGTGATAATCCGTAAAACCGGACAATAAGGACTTAAGGGTAGGCCTCGAAAACAACATGGTTATTCTTCTTCCGTATGATAGTATGAGTCATGTCCATAATAGCCATAATTATGGTAATCGTAACGATAACCGTAACGATAACCGTAACGATAACCATACTTGTAACCATAATGGCTGGCTGCAGTGGTGGCATTGAGAATAATAGACAAGTTATTGTATTTGTGTTGTTGGTAGAGCGCTTCGATATCGGGAAGGACATCACGTTCCAATAGACCCGCACGAATGACGAAAATGGTCCGGTCAACGTAGTTGTTGATGATTTGCGTGTCAGCCACCATATCCACCGGGGGACAGTCAATAAGTATGTATTCGTACTCGGGTCGGAGCATTTCCAGCATGTTGCCGAAGGCAGCATCCTCAAGCAATTCGGTGGGGTTTGGCGGGATGGTGCCTACGGGAAGATAACTTAAAGTTGGGTAATCTTCACTGTTAATGATAACTTTATGTATGTCGGCAATCTGCTTGCCCAAAAAGTTGGCAATACCCTTCTTTGGAGAAAAAATATAAGCAGACAAGGAAGCATGGCGCAAATCACCGTCAACAACCAGGACTTTCTTGCTTTTGATAGCCAATGCGATGGCAAGGTTCATGGTAATGAATGACTTACCACTACCTGGATTGTAGGATGTTATCATTATGGTGTTTGCATGTTCCTCCTTGGACATAAACTCAATGTTGGTGCGAAGTATGCGGAAGGCCTCGTTCACCATGTTACGACTACCATGTTTCACCACGATGGTTTCACCAAAACCCTTTTTCTCCTCTTTGTCTTTTTTCCTCATGCGGTTTTTACGAACCTCTTTTTTCTTTTTCTTCATCTCAGTAGGGCTGAAAGTCATGGGTATTTCACCAATGAAAGGAATCGTCAGTTTGTCGAGATCCTTACGGCTACGTACGGTGGTGTTAAAGTATTCGATAAGAAAGATGATGGCTACAGGAATTGCCAAACCGACGAGGAGGGCAATGAGCCAGATGCGGGACTTACGGGGCTTTGTGGGCGCACTGCTGCCGTTAGGGTGTTCAATCACGCGTGTGTTATAGGCGGTAAAAGCCTGCGAAAGCTCGTTTTCCTCTCGTTTTTGGAGCAAGAACAGGTAGAGGGCCTCCTTCACCTTCTGCTGTCGTTCCACTGAAAGTAAGTATTTTTCCTGGGTGGGTTTGGCAGCCAGTTGGGCATTTATTATTTCCTCTGTGTTTTGGAAGTTGGTGAGTTGTGCATTTAATGACGTCAATTGATTATCAATAGAAGAAATAATGGTGTGTCGGAGAGCATTTAGTTTCGCGTCAAGGTCTATCACCAAGGGATTCTGCTCACTGCTGTTGGCAACGAGGCTGTTACGACGAAGCATCAACGCGTTAAACTCGGCAATTTGTCCCTCAATATGGCTATTGTTGAGACCAGAGTTGACGGGTAGCAATTGGTTTTTAAGCGTCTCATTAGTCAAGTAGTAATTGCGTATATAACGAGTAATCGAAATCTGGTTCGTCAGTTCGTTGATACGCGTATTGGTCTCGCTATTCTGTTGTAGGTACATATTGGATACAGCCGCCACATCTGGGAGAAGATGCTCGCTCTTAAAGGAAGAAATATCGTCATCTACGACACCCAAATCTCGTTCAATCACTTGCAAACGATCGTTGATAAACATAGAGGTGCTCACCGTAATCTGGTTTTTATCCTTGATCCAAGCCCCGTTGTAAACGGCGATGAGCATATTGAGGATGTCATCGGCGCGCGCAATGTTGATGTCATTGACAGAAAGGTCGATGATATCGGTATTCCTCTCGGCAAGCGAGATGGTGATTTTGTTGGCTAATACGTAGGCAGCACTGTTGATGTCTGAACGTTGAACATGAATCTTGGGATAGTTTTTCTCCCAACTGAAGTATTTTGTGGTGCGCACACAAAGCGATCCAATTGGGGTAGCCGTCGTTTCGTTCGGTTTGACAACCACTTCTTTGTCCATAACATCACCGTAAATTTTAAAAGCGGAGAGGGTGATTTTTCCCTTGTTCACCTTTATATCAAACGCCACAGATTTATTATTGGCGAAGTCCTCTAATTCCACCTTCACGGGCAGGGTGTTGTCGTAAAGCATATTGTCGTGGAATAGACCTTCCGTCGTATAAGTCATATCAAGGTGCAGTTGTTGAACCACTTCGATCATATTGTCATGAGACTTTATCGTATTCAATTCATTATTGATATTCACCCCCGTCTTGAGAAAACCAAGATTTTCAATGTCACTGATATGGGCCGTGGAGTTGCCTTTATCCTCAGACTTGATAAGGATTTTCGCATGTCGGGTATAGACAGAAGGTGTCTTAAGAATGTAGAAAGTGGCTCCTGCCAGCATCACAACGACGGATATTAGAAACCAGTACCATTTAGCGAGGCACTTATAGAAAAATGTTTTTATCTGCAGAGAACTGCTTTCAGATTGTTCGCTTGTTGACATATTTAAAGGGTTGAATTTGTTTTCTAAAGTTCTTGATTAATGTAAAATTCTTAGTGCTTCAATATCACTGTGAAGGTCGTAGCCAAAGATGCCAACAGAGACACAATGGACATCCAAAACGAAGCGGAGCGAACAGTGTTGCCGTTCACGGTAGATTCGTTGGCTCTCTTCTTATTGGGTTCCACATAGACGTAATCGTTCTGGTGGAGGTAATAGACCGGGGAGCTTTGTACGTTTTGGAGGGAACGCATGTCAACATGGTGGACTAAGAATTGACCTGCGGTATCGGGACGGAGTACCAAAACATTGTCGCGACGACCGTAGATGGTCATATCACCGGCCTTTGAAATCGCGTCAAGGATTGTTACGCGGTCTCGTTCGATATTGTAGGTGCCCGGTCTGGTCACTTCACCCATCACAGAAAACTGTAAATTCACAAACTCTACCGTAACGATAGGGTCATTGACTAAATTGCTGGTGATGAGTTCATTCTTTATGTAGGAGGACAACTCTTCGCGGGTCTTGCCGGCAGCCGGGATTGAACCCAGCACGGGGAAGTCAATGGTTCCATCGCCTTTGATAATATAAGCAGAAGTCCCATGACTACTGCCACTCGCCGAGGACACTTGCCCAATAACACGAGTCGTATAAGGCAAGTTGAACAAAGCCGTTAATTCCGGATCCTTGGTGCTGACAATAATGGAAATCTTATCTTCCGGACGCAAGCGTATTTCTGGAGACAGCATCTGTACGGAGGCCGTATCTTGCACTGTTTGAAGATCTTGAAAATAAGAAATCTGTTTTGTCGTCTTACAAGATGACATCAGCAGGAGAGAAACGGTAAGAGCGAATAAAAGGTTATATGATTTCATGTTAATATGATTTTGTTGATTGGAAAATTCAAAAAAAAACACGGGATAAAATTATTAATCGTTGATTGGCTCAAGCAGACAGCTTGGAATATATGAGGTGGCAACCGCCACAATGCCTTCGATGCAGACGATGAGGCGGCGATTGCCTTGTATGCGTTTGATGTAGCCTTCCGCACCCTCGAACTGCCCACCGGTGACCCGCACACGTTGACCTTGGCAGTATCGGGTCGCATCTGCGTCAAGGTATTCAAGATATTTGTCGTCAGCGCGGGTGACAAACATGAAAATCTGCATCTCATGGTCATCGATGGCAATAGGTCTTGTTGAATTAATGTAGTGGTAAACGAAGGCCCGCCCCTCGAGGTCTATTTGCAGCCGGTATGCCAGCTTTTCTGAGGCACGGAAAAACATCAACGAATTGACCGCCGGCTTCTCTACCACTTTCCTTTTCCCTGCCCGCACGATTTCCACATGCGTCACGGGAATATACGACTCCACTGCCATTTCCGTCAGCAAGTCCCTGATCTCAAAGACTTTATTATAAAATACTTTTAATGCGTACCAATGCACTTCGTTTGTCATGTTCACGTATTTGACAAAACCTTCCATTCCCCACCACAAAGTAAGTAGGTCATGGGAACGCCGATCAATTAGTAATTCCTTTTTTCGGCTATGTTCACGAAACTGCCCCAGTCCCGATTCCAATTTCCTCGTTGGAAGTAATAATTTATTTTATGTCGTAAAAATTCAAATAGTAGATTGAGTATTAGTTTTTACAAAATTTAATATGTTTGCAAAGATAAAAAAAAATCATTTGAAATTCATGAGTCGTGGTTTTTTTTTTGGAAATACACGGGGGGGGGGTAACTTACTATATACTAATGAGTTATAATTTGTGCGGGAGAGTGGGAAATATGTAAAAGAGGGAAGATGATATTGTCACTCAATGTGGGCCGTTTTTTTTTCTTGTCGCTGTCGAGGTGAAAAAACGCAATGAGTAATGGATTCGCTTCATGTTTTATCTATTAAAACTCTATTTCGTACCATTCCATTTTGCGCTTTGCGTAGCGTTCTTTGGCACGCTTGATGTATTCTTCGTCGAAGCTGATGCGCCCGAATTTGTATGTGAGGGCACTGATTTGGCCAGCCCTACGACAAAGATATCCTGACGGTTTGGCAGGATTGCGCTTCAGTGGAGCAGGGTAGCATGCCGTAATGAGGGCAGACTGGTACAGGTTTAACTTGGCGGCGCTTTTATGAAAGTAGTGCTGTGCGGCAGCTTCAGCGCCATAGATGCCATCACCCATTTCGATGACGTTGAGATATACTTCCATAATTCGTTCTTTGCTCCAGAACGTTTCAATGAGGAATGTGAAATAGACTTCTGCGCCTTTGCGAATCCAGGAGTGGCCGGGCCAGAGGAAGACGTTCTTGGCGGTTTGCTGCGAGATGGTGCTGGCGCCACGATTGCGGCCACGGGTTTTGTGCTCGTCGATGGCGCGCTGTATGGCACGCCAATCAAAACCACGATGCGAAAGGAAGTTGTTGTCTTCAGAGGCAATGGCGCAAGATACCATGTGGCGGGAAATCTGATCGATGTCGCGCCATTCCTTTTCGATGGGCGTTCCATTCTGAACTTTTCGAATGACCATCAGCGGGGTGAATGGCGGATTGATCCATCGATATGCTAAAGGCAGCAAAATGCTGATGATGAAAATGATGAGAATGATTTTTCCAAGAACACGGAAGAATTTTCGCACGGGAGTTTGTTTGCTTTGCCCTGTTTTTTTCTTTTTAACCATAACAGATTAGATAAAAAAAAAGTCGAAACGAAAAAACGTTCCGACTTTTAACCATGAAAACAAAATATTACTTTTTAGCCAAAAAGTCTTTTACGTTAGTGGATTCAACTACAGCTTCTTTGAAAGTGTAGGCTCCAGTCTTGGGTGAACGTTCCATTTTAACAACGCGAGTGTATGCGACGCCACCTTCTCTTTTCAATGTTGCAACAACCTTCTTTGCCATTTTTCTATAATTTTATTATTTAACTTCTTTGTGAACGGTTACACGTTTCAAATAAGGATTGTATTTTTTCAGTTCCAATCTTTCAGTCGTGTTTTTTCTGTTTTTCGTGGTGATGTATCTTGACATTCCAGGAACGCCGCTGGCTTTCTGTTCGGTGCATTCCAAAATCACCTGTTGTCTTGCTTCTTTATTTTTCTTTGCCATAACACTAAAATTTTTCTATTTTGTTCTCTTTATTTTTTGAGTTTGCAAAAGTACGATTTTTTTCAATACGAAAAGCATCAATTTGAAAATATTTTTCTCAACCAACGATTCTTACTTCAGCTTCAATGGTTACGCCGAATTTTTCTTTGACAGAGTTGATGATTTGACGACTGTAGTCAAGTACCTCGCAGCCTTTGGCATTGCCCCAATTGACGATGACCAGTGCCTGATTGGGATACACGCTCACGTCGCCGATCCGACGCTGTTTCCAACCACAAAGTTCAATAAGTTGGCCCGCTGCCAATTTCTCTCCTTCAGCTGTGGGATGATGAACTATGTCCTTAAATTTGGAAGAAAGTTGTTCAAATTCCGCATGACTGATAACGGGATTTTTGAAGAAACTGCCCGCACAGCCGATTTTTGTAATGTCTGGCAATTTGCTGTTGCGGATTTTAACCACTGTCTCAGCGATTAATGGCAGAGACAATTCTTTTCCACTGTGTTCTAATTCATCAGCTAATTGCTTGTAATTCAGTTGGTAATTTGCGTTTTTGCTTAACTTGAAAACCACGTGGGAAATCAAGCATTGTCCTTTTAATCCATTCTTGAAGATGGAATCTCGGTAAGCGAATTGGCATTCTTCATTATATAATACAAAGGTCTTGCCGTCTGGCAGATGAAACCCTTCAACCTGATAAATAACGTCCTTCACTTCAGCACCATAAGCACCGATGTTTTGTACGGGGCAACTGCCCACCAAACCAGGAATTCCCGCTAAATTTTCTACGCCGTAAAAACCGTTTTTAACGCAGAAATCTACAAAATCATCCCATATTTCGCCACCAGCGGCTCGGACATAAACATCTTCGTCAGTCTTGTTAATAATCTCTATTCCTTTGGTTTTTAAATGGAGAATCGTTCCTTCGAAATCGTTGATAAACAAAACATTGCTACCTCCACCGAGAATGAAAAATTTGTCGTTGAAAACTTCTTGTAGGAAAAGTTGTTCAAAATCTTCATTGTTGTCGATTTCTATCAACTTTTGGCATTGGCAATCAATGGCGAAGGTGTTGAATGGCTTAAGTGATATGTTATTGTGAATGTGCATGTTGAAAAATATTTTGTTTATAGGAAAGGCAAACCGCCGCGCATCTCTATAATTTAATTTTTTTTGTTTTTCATTTGTCACTCTTTTCGTTCAGCGTTAGCAGGAAGGCCTTCAGTTGCGAAATTTGCTGGGGCGTGAGTCTTGTGCCTCCGTCGCTAACATGGTGCATCAACGGACTTACGTACGGTGTGTTGCAGAGCCCGGAGTTGTAAAATTCCAATACTTCATCTAAGGTCTTGAAGCGCCCATCGTGCATATAGGGTGCGGTTTTAGCGATGTTGCGCAAAGTTGGGGCTCTGTAAGCTCCATGATCCATGGCATCACCTGTGACCGCAAAGCGGTCTTGTGAGTCTGTAAATTCAGCATATAATCCGTTGTTGTAGAATAAATTAGTTGTAAACAGAGGAGAACCTTCGCAGCCGTGGCAATGGAAGCAGTCGGCGCCACTTTCCGTAGTGAAAAGCACATAGCCGGCAAGCTCATCGTTGCTTAGTTGGGCTGCTCCTCTAAGCCAGCGGTCAAATTTTGAATCGGAACAAACGAGGGTTCGTACATATTGGGCAATGGCTTTTGCGATGCGTTCGGCTGTAACTTCTCGCGTGCCAAAGGCTTTCTCGAAAAGTGGCGGGTATTCGGCATTGGCTTGTATTGCAGCCACGACGTTATTGTAAGTACTGTTCATTTCGGTGGGATCGGTAAATGTCGCCAGTACAATGTTTTCGATACTCGTGGCAGCACCGTTCCAAAGATAGCCATTATGGTTGAAAACAAGGTTGATGAGAGGAAGAGGAACATGGTGGGTGGGCTGCCCCGATAGCCCGATTGGCTGTCCGCCGGGGAAGCGTTCCCGCTCAGTACCGATATCAAAGCCGTGGCTGGCATCGTGGCAAGTACAACATGACATCATTTGGCTGCTATCGTTGCCGGTATATCCACATAAATGTCCGTCGTAGAATAGTTTTTGACCCAGGGCAATGCCTTCCACCGTCATGGGATTGTCCTCGGGAATGTTTAGATTCGTGGGAAAATGAACTGGTATTTTGAAATCGTAAGGTGTCGCCTCAAAAACTCTTTCCGTTTTATTGCAAGAATATAAAATACTGAATATCAGTAGTAAAGAAAAATAAAACCAGAAATTTATTCTATTTCTCATTTTTAAAAAAGAGACAATTGCTCACCAGTTTCATCAACTCTATCATCATTTTTCTCAGGTTTTTCGCCTTTTTCACTATCTATGTTGTCGAAAATTTCTTTGGCTACCTGCATGTCAATGTCATCCATTTCAGTGCTTTCTTCGATATCGGGTTCTTCAACTTCTTCAATGGGTTCTTCGTAAGGAAGTGGATCAATGAATTTCACGGATTTAATGGTACCGAAGTTCAATTTCTTACCTTTGGCTTTTACCCCCATCACTTCAACAAATTCGGCGCAGTTGACGATTTCTTTTTCTAATTTTTTAGGATCTTTGTGATAATAGACGACTTCCAACTGGGGCAAATAATCGATGCTCACCCCCACCATCTTGACATCCTTTTCCTGAGGGACAAATTCAATTTTTTTGGTAGTGTTTTCAGGATTGAAACGTTTGATGGTGTATTTGTTTTCTTTCTTGTTGAAATAAACAGCAGTCAAAATCTGTGTTGATTTCAACTTTTTAATTATCAAAAGATTGTCGTCAAAGTGGGCTGAAACGTCGAAGCCGATGACTTTATAATAACCTTCGCCATATACGGTGATAATTTTGTCGTCTTCCTTGAACGAGCCGAGCAGAATTCCGCGTTCGTCGGTGTTTAGTCGGGTAACGATGTCATCAAAATAGATATTGATAGCAGAAAGGGTGGAAACACCTTTTTGGCAGAGTTCGACTTTTTTGACGGGGTTTCTGGAAAGGATGTTGCCCATTGAATTTCTACCTTTGATGGCAAGCGTTGAAAAGTCAAAATCGAACTGTGTTTTTTTCAGTCCTTTTTTCTGTTTAAGAAGAACTCTTACTTTTTCAGCTTCACCATTGGGGTTGGAGGTCAGGTAGAGAACTTCGCTGCCAGTTTTGCCTTTGGTAAGGACGTATTCCTTGTCGCGGGTGACGCCGCCGATGTTAAATCTCTTGACCATGGCGGTGCCGAAAGGGCCATCAGAATAAATCATGTTGTAGATGGTACGGTCGTCATTGCGCTTGAAAACCTCTACGTGAATGATGTCCTTGCCGAAGAAATGTTTATCGGCGACTTTGCTGACCATAAAGTTGCCATCGCGTCTGAAAACGATAACTTCATCAATGTCGGAGCAATCGCAAACATACTCGACATTCTCATCGCGTTTGAGAGCCGTTCCGACGAAACCTTCCGCCTTGTCAACGTATAATTTTTGGTTGGCAACGGCGACGGTGGCAGCTACGATGTTATCGAAATTCTTGATTTCGGTTTTACGTTCGCGACCTTTGCCGTATTTTTTCTTCAATTGTTTGAAATAATTGATGGCATAATCGATGAGATGATCCAAATGGTTCTTAACTTCATCGATGGCTGATTCTATTTCAGCGATTTTATCTTCGGCTTCTTTGATGTCGAATTTGGAAATTTTCTTTACTGGCTTTTCGCAGAGGTGGAGCACGTCGTCGCGAGTGATTTCGCGTTGGAAAAGTTTTCGGTAAGGATCGAAGGCTCGTTCAATGCTTGTCACTTGGTCGTCCCAACTGTCGGCATCTTTTTCAAGTTGTTTGTAAAGACCTTTTTCAAAGAAAATCTTTTCGAGAGAAATCTTGTGCCATTGGTCGTTGAGTTCGTCAAGGGCGATTTCCAATTCTCGGCGCAACAGGTGGACGGTATTGTTGGTGCTGATGCGCAGGATTTCTTTAACCGACATGAGGCAGGGCTTGCCATTATGAATGACGCAGGCATTAGGCGAATATGACATGCTGCAGTCGGTAAATGCATACAATGCATCAATGGTTTGGTCGGGAGAAACTCCAGGATGGAGATGCAACAGAATCTCGGCCTGACTGGCGGTGTTATCGTCAATCTTCTTGATTTTCAGTTTGCCCTTTTCAATTTGCGGGGTAATGGATTGAATCAGGTCGGTGGTGTTGGTCCCGTAAGGTATTTCGGTGATTACCAGTGTCTTCTTATCTAAGATTGAAATTTTGGCACGATTAAGAATCTTACCGTTGACGCCTTCATTGTAGCGGCTTACATCGATGGATCCACCCGTTGGGAAGTCGGGATAGATTTCAAATTCGCGGTTTTCGAGGATGGCGACGGAAGCATCCAACAACTCATTGAAGTTGTGGGGCAGAATTTTGGTGGCGATACTAACGCCTATGCCTTCTGTTCCTTGCGCCAGCAGCAGTGGGAATTTGATGGGTAACGTGATGGGTTCTTTGTTACGGCCATCGTATGACATCTGCCAGTCGGTGGTTTTGTGGTTGAAGACCACCTCGATGGCAAATTTGGAGAGACGCGCTTCGATGTATCGCGGAGCGGCAGCTTCGTCTCCAGTGAGGATGTTGCCCCAGTTACCTTGCGTGTCAATGACCAGACCTTTTTGTCCCAATTGTACCAGTGCGTCGCCGATGGAGGCATCACCATGGGGGTGGTATTTCATCGTGTTGCCGATGATGTTGGCTACCTTGTTGAAACGGCCGTCTTCCAACTCGTCCATTGAGTGCAGAATGCGTCGCTGTACAGGCTTCAGGCCATCAGTGACTTCAGGAATGGCACGATTCAAATTGACGTACGAGGCATAGTCGAGAAAATAATTCTCGAAGATGGAACCTATGTGTACGACATTCTTTAAGGTTGAAGATGGAGTTTCCTCTATTTCCATGGTTTTATTTTTTCATCATTTCGCCGAAAAACTTGTAGAAGTATGGTATGGTTTCGATGCCTTTGAAGAAGTGCTCGAGTTTGTAATTCTCGTTGGGAGAATGAATAGCGTCAGAACCTAAACCGAAGCCCATCAGGATGGATTTCACACCGAGAATGCGTTCAAAGCCAGCGATGATTGGAATACTTCCACCGCTGCGGGTTGGGATGGGACGTTTGCCGAAAGTGGTTTCGTAAGCCTTTTCGGCCGCCTTGTATGCAGGCATGTCGATGGGAGAAACGTATGCTTCTCCACCATGGCAAGGCGTGACTTTCACCTTGACGCACTTGGGTGCCATGGCTTCGAAATGATTTTGGAAAAGCTCGGCAATTTTCTGAGAATCCTGGTTGGGAACCAAACGCATGGAAATTTTGGCGTGCGCCACGGATGGCAAAACGGTCTTAGAACCTTCACCCGTGTAGCCACCCCAAATGCCGCAAACATCTAAGGTTGGACGAATGCCTGTGCGCTCAATGGTGCTATAGCCTTCTTCTCCGTGCAGCTCTTCCACATCAATGGCTTTCTTGTAATCTTCAATGTTGAACGGCGCTTGTGCCATCAGTGCGCGCTCCTCATCAGAAATTACCAAAACATCGTCATAGAAATGAGGAATGTTGATGCGGTTCTTTTCATCGGTGAGAGAGGAAATCATTTGACAAAGTATGTTGATGGGGTTGGCAACGGCACCCCCAAAAATGCCAGAATGCAGGTCTGCATTGGGGCCAGTCACTTCAACTTCCAAATAAGTCAGACCGCGTAAGCCGACAGTGATGGAAGGCGTATCGGTGGCAATCATACTGGTGTCGGAAACAAGGATGATGTCTGATTTAAGTAATTCTTTGTTTTGTTCGCAGAAGCCATACAGACTGGTGCTGCCGATTTCCTCTTCGCCTTCAAGCATGAATTTGACATTGCAAGTCAGCTGGCCAGTGGCAACGAGGTATTCAAAAGCTTTGGCGTGCATAAATGACTGTCCCTTATCGTCATCAGCCCCACGAGCCCAGATTTTACCATCTTTAATGACGGGCTCGAAAGGTTGGGTATGCCACAATTCTTCAGGGTCAACCGGCATGACGTCGTAGTGTCCATAAACCAGCACGGTGGGAGCTTGGGGATTCACGATTTTCTCGCCATAGACGACAGGATTGCCAGCGGTGGGCATCACTTCGGCCTTGTCGGCACCAGCTGCCAGAATAAGTTCTTTCCAACGTTCCGCACAGCGAATCATATCACCCTTGTTTTCAGCTTTCGAACTGATGGATGGAATGCGAATCAGACTGAATAGTTCTTCAAGGAATCTGTCCTTGTTATTTTCAATGTATGATTTTAGGTCTTTCATAATAACTGATTTTTAAAACGACATCTTTTCGATTCGGTTAATATTCTACCCCTTGTTGATTTTAGAATCCGAAAATCTGTTTTAGAGCGGCATTGAGAGAATCCCCGCGAAGGTTCTTTGCCAAAATCCGGCCTTCTCTGTCGATGAGGAAGGTACATGGAATGGAAGAAACACCATACAATTTGGCAGCCGCTGATGACCAATATTTGAGGTCACTGACGTGGTTTTCCCAAATCAGACCATCTTTGGCAATGGCATTTACCCAACTTTCGCGTTCGCGGTCAAGTGAAACACTGAAGACTTCAAAACCTTGCTCATGGTATTTCTGGTAGGCGGCAACCACGTGTGGATTTTCGCCACGGCAGGGACGGCACCAGGAAGCCCAGAAATCAATCAATACCACTTTCCCACGCAAATCCGACAACTTCCTTTCCTTTCCATAAGGATCATTGAAGGCCAATTCCGGAGCAATGGAACCCACTGCTGTAGAGTTGGCTGGAGTGTTTTCAAAAGCGAATTTTTTCTTTACGATTTCGTGTTCGGGATATTTTGCATTCAAAGCAGTAACTACGTCTTTGTGCAGTGAGGCATATTTTTCGCGTGGAAAATTGTCAATGAACATCAGGACTGCAATGTCATCCTTGTGCAATTGAATCAATTCCAGCATTTCCGTATTGCGGGAGGAACTTTCTTTATCGTAGTATGTCTGATATGATTTTACAATGGTGTTGACGTTGTTTTGTGAATTCGTGAAAATAGCTTTGCCATTCTGGGTTTCTTGAGCTACGCAACGTTCCAATTCAGAACGATTGGTTGTTGTTTTATTATATTGGTAATCAATAAGTTCTTTAACTTTTTGGCACCAATCGACTTTGACAGCTTTTTTGTCAAACAAGTCATTGAAAACCAAACTGTCACGAATGGCAATCAAATCTTTGGCCTGTTCAACAATGGGTTTGTAAACATTTTCGGCTTCGGTATGTATGGAATTCATAACGCTAAGATAGTCCTTTACTTGTGCGAAAAATGAATCGTAACCATCGATGTGCTGCGTCCTGTAATCATATAAAGTGAAGGCATTGTGGATGAAATTGTCTACGGGATTGTATGCATCAACAATTTCCCGGAGATATTTATTTGAATAATAGCAGTAATCATTCAAATATTTAGGGTTGAGTTTGCCTTTCGGACAGCAGAAATCGGTTTTGGATTTCAAGGAATCCAGATTCATGGCTACGTCAAGAATGTCGCGGTTGACATCATTGTTCGTTTGATAAAAATTATTGAAGTTCTGAGTATAGCCTGTGAAGAAAATTTGATTCTTGTCGTGTTGCAAAGTGTAATTAATGCTGTCGAGCAGATTTTTGCTTGCGGTAATCTTGTCAATCATTGTTTTAACGAAAGTCATAGATTCAGAACCCGAAACTTCCGGAATAAGTTGCAGGTTGTCCGCATCAATGACAATATCAATGACTTGATTCTGATCAAGGACAATCAACATATTCTCATTTTCAGTGAAAGACAACATATAAATGTCGTTTTTTGTCACCGTTGACTGCAGTTCGAATGTGCCGTCTTCAGCAATGCTTGCTTCACCGAAAGTTTCGTTACTTGTACCATACGCAACTTTCAAAATCACCTTCTGAAATTTGTTGTTCTGGATTTTCCCTTTGATGACAGGAGACTTTGTTTTTGCCTTGGCTGGTGCAAAATAACCGATATTGTCTGATGTTAAGTTGTAATTAGCTGATGCAAAAGAATTTGAAACAAAAGAAAAGGCAACTGCAATGGTCAGTACCAAAACTAAAATCTTAATGTTTTTCATGTGATTATGAATTAATGTAAATAATTGGCAAATTTACACAATTTTTTTGAATAAAATGGACCTCTGTTCTTAATGCTCAGTAATAGATTTTCTGCCCGATTTGAAGAATGGAAGTCTCCTTGAGGTGGTTTTTTTTGCAGAGCTTTTCAACAGTGGTGTGGTATTTCCTGGCAACATAACTCAGCGTTTCACCTTTCCGAATGACGTGGTAATGTGAACTATTGGAAGTATTGTTGTTTGAAATAGTATTACTCTGATTTACAGTTTTTTGTGTGTTCAATGTGTCAATTGAAGCATTCGTGTTGGCACTCGCGGTCGTCAAAGGGTCGATGACAATGAGTTTGCCTGTGCTGAAATTGTCATAGGCGTGCTGCATTGTAGCCGGCGTGATGGGAATGTTGCGGTTAACTTGTCGAACCGAATCGGAGCGAGAGTGTGAAAAAAGCCATTCGTAGGTTTCCGGCAGGTAGAAAATCTTGGCCAGTTGGCTGTGGTTCTGACCGCTCAGCTTGTCGAAAATCAGCAATGGCGTGTCACCGCAGGCTTTCATTTGATTGATGACTTTTTGTGATTGGCTGATGCCCACGGCACGGTCGGCGGTACCATGCATGATGCGCAAAGGAATGGTATTGAGACCGCAGTAGGATTTTGCATTGCTGCCGCCACACAAGGCCATCGCCGCAGCAATTTTGTCGTAATATACACTCGAAAAGTCAAGAGTGCCATAGCCTCCCTTGCTCATCCCAATAACGTAAAACCGGTTCGTGTCAACAGGATAACGTTCCTTTGCCCATTCTACCACTTCCCAGATTTTTTCTGGATTCCAAGGCGGTCCAGGACTTTGTGGAGCCACAATCACAGCATCGATTTTTCGTCCTCTTCTCAATGCATCCAAAGGGCCATATCGACGAACATTCGCCAGATTGGTGCCACATAAACTCTGTCCGTGCAAAAACAAAATCATCGGTGTCGTTGCTGATACAGAATCGTATGTTTCGGGCACGTAAACCCAGAAATTGTAACTATCCGGCACCGAGTCCCTGTATGCTATCAGTTTCTGAGAATACACGGAAAACACTGTGATAAAAGTCAATAAAATTGGTAAAACTATCTTTTTCATATTTTTCACTTTCTTCCACCCATACTGCAATCACAGTAGGATGTTGTCAAAACATTGGTCCTTGGAAGCAACTTCTCCATTGCATCAATTTCCGATGACCATAGTGGAATTTGTCGTAAATCAATGATTTTCAGAGTTTCAGTCATGTTGGCCATGCTTTCAGGAAGAACGTACAGCGGGTTGTCCCATGCATCAATGATTTCCAATTTTGACATGGTGCCGATGCTTTCAGGAAGTTCGCATATTTTGTTCCGGCTGATGACCAAACCTTTTAATTCTTTTAAGTCAGCAATTTGTCGTGGTAAGCGTACCAGTTGGTTGGCGCTGACATTCAGGTAGATTAATTTGCTGAGTTTGCCTATGTTTTGGTTAATAATTTGCAGCTTGCAGTTCTTGATTGTCAATTCGCGCAGATTGTAGAACTTGAAAACGGCTTCGGGAATTGAATCCATTCGCTTGCCCGTCAATTTCAGCCGATAAACTTTCTCCGGATTTTTCAATGCGTCGTTCAGCGTCTTGTACACAGTGCCGTCGTCGTCCTGGCTGTAGCCGTAACGGACTTTCTGCGCCAGCACCTCATCAATATTAAAAATAAATAATATCGATAAAATACTAATTATTAAATAGTTGCAGAATTTCATCTTTGTCTTTCCTGATTTGATTCAATAATAAGTCGATGCTTTCAAAATTTATTTCCGGACGGATTTTTTTCAAGATGTTAAACTGAACTTTTTCGTTGTAACAATCTTCATCAAAATCAAAAATATTGATTTCCAATGATTTGTTTTGAAGGCGAAGCGTAGGACGCGTACCCACGTAAAGCATTCCTTGATACTTCTTATTGCGGAGGAGTATGGTAACGGCAAATACTCCCGTATCATCAAATTGACATGAATCGTCAAGTTGAATGTTGATGGTTGGGAAACCGAATTTTCTACCGTTTTTTAATCCGTGAATGACGGTCCCGGTGAGCGTATGTTCAGAAAAACGAAAAGACCTATCGTCCATTGCCCAATCGCTTGGAAATCTGATATTTGTTTCTATCTGAGCTTGACCGGGCAATCATTTCTCCGAGGAAGCCTGCCAAGAAAAGCATCAGACCGAAAACCATGCCCAGCAGTGCGATGTAGAACAAGGGCTGTTCTGTGACTTGGCGGAAAACGACGCCATTATGCAAATGGACAAGTTTGGCAATGATGAGCCACAAGGCTATGATGCCGCCGATGAGGAATGAAATCGTGCCCCATAAACCGAAGAAATGCATTGGCTTTTTACCGAATTTCGAAACAAACGAAATGGTGAGAAGGTCTAAGAAACCGTTGACAAAACGATCCCAACCGAATTTTGTGACTCCGTATTTGCGTTTTTGATGATGAACAACTTTTTCCCCGATTTTTGAGAAACCAGCCCACTTCGCAATGACAGGAATATAGCGGTGCATTTCACCGTAGACTTCAATGGATTTGACAACTTCATTTTTATAGGCTTTTAAGCCGCAATTGAAGTCGTGCAAGTTGATTCCAGACATGCGTCGTGTGGTCCAATTGAAAAATTTCGAGGGTATGTTTTTAGCGATTTTTGAATCGTATCTTACTTTTTTCCAGCCTGATACAAGATCATAACCTTCTTTGGTAATCATATTGTAAAGATCTGGAATTTCATCCGGACTATCCTGCAAGTCTGCATCCATGGTTATGACGACATCGCCTTCGCATGCCTCAAAACCCACGTTTAAAGCCGCCGATTTGCCGTAATTTCTTCTAAATTTAATACCTTTTAAAGCAGGATTCTTGGCATTGAGTTCTTCGATGATTTTCCACGAATCATCGGTGGAACCATCATCTACCATGATTACTTCGTAAGAAAAACCATTTTCATTCATTACACGCTCAATCCAAGAAGTAAGCTCGGGTAGCGATTCGGCTTCATTTAACAAAGGAACAATAACAGAAATATTCATAGTTAATAGGTTTTGCAACTTAATTTTTATTTTCGATATTTTGTTCACCTGATTCTTCCGTTTGTGGTGTTTCTTCAGCAGGGTTTGCGGTTTCTTCAGGTCTCTTTTTCATCAGATATAATGAAACAAAAAGATTGAGGAATAGTCCGAAAAGTAGAACTGAAAATGCACTTGATAATGCAATGGGCACGATGGAAGTATAGGAAGGAATTTTGCTTTTTCGTTCTTCGTAAACTTGATTTAGAATATTAATATTCAGTATTTTATTATACGAATTATTCATAATTTGCGATAGCAGCAGCCCGCAATCTTGATTTTCACCCTGAGAAAGAAAATTCTGATAGACATCAAAGAAAGTATGTTGAGCGTGTTCTGGGAATGTCTTGTAGGTGTAATGGTTTGTATCAATGGTGGAACTCAGAAGGAGTCGGTCGCGGTAAGCACGTGTTATCAGAGCCAGACTACTGTCGATATAGTCTTCGCAAAAGCCGCTTTCCGACTGAGCCAAAAGTTCATCCTTGGTTTCGCCAACTAACAGAAGAGTGCCGTCAACATATTGATTTAGAAATGATTGAGAGATAGTGTCTTTCTCTATTTTAGCATAAAATATTTCTTTATTGTTTTGATTGATGCGGTCAAGCCCATCCTTGTCAATGAATTGATAGTGGACCAACATATAGGCGAAGAAAAGGAAAAATGCGATGCCGATGGTAGCAGCTCCAGCAGCGAAGGCTTTGGGAAAACGAATGAATCCTTCTCGCATGTCGTCACGGTATTCCTTGATGGCAGCGAAGATAAAGATGATGAGCACAATCAGCAGTAAAATACTGAAGAATGCGCTGGCTTCGTATTCAATTTGACGAGCCACCATTTTGACAACTTCGCAGGCTGCCAAGGTGACGGCCATAAAAACGCCCCATTTTAAAGATATTGTAAAAAGACTTTTCTTCATTTTATAGAATTAAACTGCAAAGATACAGATTTTTTTTGGGAATCAAGAGTGAAAAGAAATGTCATCAGACAGAAAAAGAAAATGCCCATTTGTCTTTCTAGCATTGATTCGAAAAGAATGCTGACAGCGAAAATGACAAAGAAGGTGAAAAAGCCGAATTTTCTTTCTTTGAAGGCTTTGAGCGAAGGTATAAATATCATCATCAATAAAAGTATGATGCCAGGAATTCCAATGGTCATCATCGTATCAAGGTATTGATTGTGTGGATTATAAGTTTTCCCATTCTCTGAATTTTCATAAAATGGAGTTAGAACATCCATCCGATCACCGGCCCCGACGCCAAGCACGGGATTTTCTTTGATAACCTGGCATGCGTTTTTCATGATTTCTAAACGACTGTCGTCGCTGTTGCCCGAAACCAGTTCTATCACCGTTGATGAGAGATTTTGGAAGTGGGCGGGCAATGCGAAATGAATGCCCGCAACGAGCAATGCCACAACAACAAAGCTGACGATGCCCAGCTTGTAATTCCTTTTAAAAAAGGCTATATGAATCCAGCACATGAGTAATAATATGAGCAGACAGAGCAATCCGGCTCGCGAGTTGATGCATAATAAAAACATGCACAAGCAGCAGGCACAAACACTCAGCGTAATGGTCAATAGGGTTGGGGAATGTGCTTTTTTTATCTGTTGAAATTCAGAGTATAGGAATCCTAATCCCGTCAGTAAATATAGCGACATGTAGCTGTGGTGCGTAGGGTAAAATTCGGAGGAACGGCTGAGCATATACCAGATAAAGCTGTCGCTTTGTGAACAGCTGTATTGGTAGATGAATTCGGCAAAGCGGAAAATAAATGTGACTGAAAGAAACGATACCATCCATAATAGCGAGCTGCGAATGTGATGCTTTTCTATTTCTCGAAAATCGGTGATGGCAAAAATCAGAGGGAACAATAGCATCCATATTTGCGATGAAATTTCTCTGACGCCGTAGCTTAGGTTTTCTGTCCAGATAAGACTGACAAGATAAACCGTCCAGTAAGCTATCATAAATATGAAAACTAACGGAAATTTGTCGTACTTGTAATTTTTGTCTTGGTGCCAACAAAAAAAAGACCAGCGCTTCAGTGCGAAATTTTTGATGATGATGTTAATTCCGAGCAGGCAAAACAATGCAACAGCGGCACCGCCATAAGCGGAAAAGAGCGCTGGTAATAAGGTTATCAGCCAGATTTCAAGTTTTTCACTCCAGTGGAGTTTTTCGTTGTTAAGGAACATCATATCCCATAAATAATACTTAAGGTGCAAAAATACAAAAAAACTTGAAGGCGAAGGTGAAACATCCACTTTCCGTTCTCCACTCAAAAATTCTGTCGAAACCACACTTTCAGAATGGGGGCGGCGAAGAAAATGCCTTCCGGTGTGGTTCGCGTCAACTCCGCCTCTTACAGCGCCGCGGCGACATCAGAATCGTGTTGATCCAGTGCGTGAAATTCATCCTCAAACGCTCACATTCCTGTTCACGCCCAATAAAACGGGTGTCTTCTACTGCTTTTTCAAAAATAAACGGTTTTTTATAATATATTGACTGTTAATATTATATATATCACACAAGGTTGTATTGCACAAAGTTGTGCCACACTCATCTCACGCACCACGGGCTGTGTGAATACGTGGACGAGGAGCTCGCGGCCGTAGGCGTAGACGGGAAGTTTTACAACTTATCGAAAAGTGCGTCCAGCGTGACAACAGACTGAAAACGGCCCGCATATTTGTTCCTTTCCAGTCCGTAGGTTGTTACCAGGGCAAGTTGTACGGATTTCCGGCAGGATGTCTCACCGATAAATCGCTCTGTTTTGTTTCTCAGTTGTTCATCATAATCTTGCGTAATGGAAAACTCGTTTCCTGAGAATTTCATTTCGCAAAGTGTAATTACTCGGTCACTTCTGTCGAACAGCAAATCGACTTGCGCTGTTCCCTTCGCACTCAGCCAAGGTCCCGTGTTACACGCCACAGCCGAAAAGCCAAGTGCCTTTTTGATTTGCTTGTGATGCTGGAGACATACGTCTTCAAAAGCAAGTCCACGCCAAGTGTTGAGTTGCGGAGTCCGTAGATTGTTTGTCCAAAAGTTTTCTTCCACATTTTTTTTGCCGTCAACAAACTGCAGATAAAACAATGAATAATTATCTACCAATTTGTAATAAATATCCTTTGCATTACCGCCAAAATAACGGTAGGAAATGATAAATCCACTATTCTCAAGCGCGTTCAACATATTGCTCAATCGACCGTTGTAGGCGATTTCCGTTTTTTCGGCAATTTCTTTTCTCGTATATCCCAAACGACGTTGAGCCAAAGAACGAATGATTTCCATATATTTGTCCGAATGGTCGAACAGCGACCTGTAAAGTCGCTCGAATTCGGTTCTCAATCGCCCGGTTCTTATAAAAAACAGATGGTCGATGTTTTGTGAAAGACTCTTTTCAGGACGAATCATATCCAAATAGTATGGGATCCCGCCAAACACCATATAGCTTTGAATCTGGTCGTATCGGTCCATACTGATGTGGCGCGACTCGTAGAATTGTTCACATTCGCACAAAGTGAACGGTGACAAATGAATTTCATCGGTGATACGTCCATACAGACCGCCGTGGTTGTTTATAATGTTGTCATTCATCCAAGATGCGGCAGATCCGCAGACAATCAGCAGTAATTCAGACTGTGCCGCACCCCAGCTATTCCAAAAATGTTCTAAAGCAGAAAGAAATCCGGGATTCCCAATGCCCAGCCACGGAAGCTCATCGATGAAAACAACTTGTTTTTCATCTTTCGATTTTCTGTCCAGCAAATTCTTGAGGCAGTCAAACGCCTCAAACCAATCTTTTGGATACTCTTCCCATTCGCCTCCATATTGCTGTAACGAGGTGCAGAATCCTCTCAACTGTTCCCGTCTCAAGTTGAAGCCATCGCTTTTCAATTCGGCCGGAGAAATTCCCGTATGATAAAAGGCAAAACGATGGTCGAAGTATTCTCGAATGAGGAATGTTTTTCCCACGCGTCTTCGACCGAATACTGCCACAAATTCCGCACGTTCAGAATGATACAATCGATCCAACTGATTGATTTCTAACTCCCTTCCTATGATTTTATTCATTGGCATAGACTTTTAAATTGTCCGCAAAGATACAAAAATATATTTATTTGGACACATATCGTATAAAATATTTGTCCAAAAGTGTCAACTTTTTTCAGTTTAAGACATCTTTAATGGACAAAAGTATTTGCCCACTCGTGATCATATAGGTTTTACTGAACGTAATCTTACGTTCTATTTCTGCCATCACTATTTGAAATTGCGTGAAGATAATATAAAGAATATTATTGTATGGCAGGAAATGCCACTTATAGACTGTCCCAGGGAACATATTGATAGTATCATTATTGATAAAGATATGGAAAAGAAAGAAATTTCCATTTTCTATATTGAAGCGAAAAGAGTTTACGATAAAAGTTTTATTGACAATGGTAAAAGTTCTTTAGATAACGACCACAAACGAATTATGGATATTAAAAAGTTTAAAAAAATTCCCGGATACGGAGAAATAGATAAAGATAAAGAATTTACAAAAATTCATTATGAAGTTTTGTTGGCCGGATTTGAGCTAAGGAACAATCAACGCAGTTCAACCGTAGATGGTCGTTTAGAAAAACTAGAAAAGTTTGGATCTGATAATACGTTTACAAGCAAATGTTACAGCATTGAGCCTCATGATGAGACTGACAAAACAATTCTGTCAGAATACCGCATTTACACGTTTTATAAAGAAATTTAGAACAAACAATATTTTTCTCGAAAAAAATTTTTTCCGCGTCACTCTGCCGTTTTTTTAGGGCAGAGTGACGCTTTATTTTTGCCGCGTGGAATCAAAAAAAATTTTTTTTAAAAACTTCTTTTTAAAATACGTTTCTGCAGGTTATAATATGAAAATTAAAAATTAGTATCAATCCAATTTTATAACCAATGAAAAAGTATAATCACGCGGCATTGAAATACCAGGTATTGGCAATGCTTCAACAGAAAGGAATTTTAACTCCATCTGAACTTACCGAGAAATTGGCCGACTTCTTCGGCTTGGACGAGCACGAACGCAATGAATCTTATGAAGGTCGCCCGAATGACAAAGTCTTCTACAAATCTGTAGCCACAAATGAACAGCATCTAAAAGCCGCTGGTCTTATGGATTTTCTCCGCAATGGCTGCCATTGCATCACCCAAAGCGGATTGCAGGCCCTTCAAGACAACAAAGCCACCCTCAAAATTGAATACGCCTACCTTCGTCAATTTCCGGAATATTGCGAATGGTCAAAGAGTCACCATAAAAAATCCGCCACACACGACTGGATAGAGGATTTGCTTCAATTATAGTCAATCATTTTTAATGCCATATTTATAAAAATCAAGAAAAAATCATTTAACGCTATCAATGCTTTGACTAAAACATCCTGTGTTTTAGAGGAATCCAAATTCCATTTCTTCCAATGCTTCAATCCTGAATTCGAATGTGTTTCTGTGAAACATAGCCGACCATCCAAGATTTCGAAATTAATGCAAGACCCAGACTGGGACATTGAGCACGACGTACCTGTCGATGTCTCAGATATTTTTGACATAGAAGAAGACCAACTATCCATAGAGGAAAATTTTGATTTCATTAGAGAGGATGTGCTGCAACTATCGGAGCTTCTGAAGACCACACCCGAGGAAACCCTTTTCTTCATAGCGACGTACTCCGTTCAACTGAGTCAAGGTTGCGTGGACAATCAGTCGATTGCCTCCTTTTTTGACATCAACAAAATAGAGTTTCTTCGTCTGCTTGCAATAAAGGAATCCTTAGTCAAGAAAGGGCACTTACGACTTAAGGAAAGCAGAGCATGTAAAGACGGGTTCTTCGTTTGCACAACAGCAGAACGCTGTATTTTAGAAAACAAGCCATTCAAGAAACAGAAATCCGTCCAAACAGACCGTTACAAATTTTGCCGACGGATTACCAACCTCATCGAGGAACGCGACGACGAAAATATCGTTACCCCTGAATTGTTTATGATGGTGGAAGAAGAAGAGGTTCAATATCGTCAGCTAAAATTCATCCAAGCGTTGAAAAAGATGGTGCAAAATGTGGAAGACCGCACGATTTTCTATAATATCTGCGATGGATATGTCAACAGCCGGAACCGGCAAGTTCTTGTGGATGCTATGCTTTCCCATATCTATGACGGCAACCGCCAACGCTTTGCGGTCGCCAAGTCAATGATTGACACGAAGCACATCCTGATACAAGAAAATTTGGTTGAGATGTTGCCAGCACACTTCATCTCAGACGCCGAAACGACCCTCTCAGAGAAAGGAAAACGACTGTTTTTGGAGGAGGACTACGAGCTGTTCTGCAATGAAAGCATCAAAAATACTCGCTTGATTAGGCCGGAAAACATCCCTGAACGCAGACTCTTTTTTAATGAGCAGCTGGAAAAAGATTTGAATTTTCTAAAAGATTGTCTGATGGAAGAACGCTTTCAGGAGTTGCAAAACGACTTAAAGGACAACGGAATGTCCACCGGCATAAACATACTGCTGTACGGGTTGCCGGGCACGGACAAAACCGCATCAGCGGAGATGATTGCCAAAGCCACAGGGCGAAGCGTCTATCATGTGGATATTGCTGCTTCCAAAAGCTGCTGGTTCGGGCAAAGCGAAAAACTATTCAAAAAAATCTTTGAGGACTACGAAAGTATGTCAAAAAGCGAGAAATTAAAGCCCATCTTGCTTTTCAACGAAGCTGACGCACTCTTTGGCAAACGCAAAAATGTAGATACTGGAAATTTAACACAAACCGAGAATGCCCTGCAAAATATCCTGCTGGAACAAATGGAGAAAATGGATGGTATCCTGATTGCTACCACCAATCTGTGCGACAATCTGGACTCCGCCTGCGACTTGCGCGAAGGTCAGGTCTTCGTTTCCAAAAACGCACAGCGTCCCGAGCATTTTTGCGAAAGCGCATGGGGAAGCGTGAAAGAGTTCGTGGAAGTTCTCGCCAACGGGGGCGGCAATTTCTATGACGGCTGGATGAAGAATCCTTACTCAGCTATGATTTCCTGCAACGACGGATTCCGCCCCGTGAGTTTCCTGCTGGAAGCCGAACATCACTAAGGCGGATACACAGAACCAACGGCGCAGTTACTCAAACAACTGATAAACACGACTAAGAAGTATCCCAAAAAGCATTTACTTTATCCCTTGCAGCTTGCACCAGATGCTCATAAGACATCGATGGGGAAGCAATTTGATAAACAGAAGCTGGGCTCGCGCAATAAAGCCGTATGTAGATATATCACGTCCGCGAAGTAAATCTCGCCACCCTCGATCTACCACATCGACAGGATCGTACATGGCATTGAAGTAGTGAACCCTGCTTTTTTCGCTTTGGGCACTGGCCACATCTATGAATTCGGTCTTGGTCCAATATGGACAAAGTGCCGTAACGCTTATACCCTGCGGTCTCAATTCCTTCCATAATCCGCGACTGAAACTGAGAACAAAGGCTTTGGTAGCTGCATATTCTGCCACATAGGGTACCGGCAGGAAAGCTGCCACGGATGCGATATTCAAAATTCGCGAACCTCTCTTCATGAAAGGCAGACAAGTATAGCACATGTTCATGACAGCCTTACAGTTAAGGTCAAGCATCTGATTGGCAACTTCACAAGCAACTTCGGTGACGGCCTGGAATTTTCCGAAACCGGCAGCATTGACCAACAATACCACCTGCGCTTCTTCTTCCATCAGCATTTTTGCCAATGTCTGGAAACAGTCCTGTTGCGAAAGATCCATCGGCAAAGTACGGACTGTCTGTCCAGGGAGCTGCTCTGACAAAGCAAGTAAACGGTCTTCTCGACGGGCAATAATCCACAATTCGTCAAATTTGACGTGATCTGCGGCTGTCAGCGCAAATCGTGCTCCCATTCCACTGGAAGCTCCTGTAATGACAGCTACTGTTTTCATGTTGTGCGTTTTTTACGGTTAATATTGAATGAAACAGGCAAAAATACAACTTTTTTATCATTATCAAATGCCTGCAATGCTGACTTTTCTGTTCAACTGTTAATCTAATATTCAAATAATAAATATAATCCTCATCTATTTTATCAATAAGCCGTTTCATAAAACAGATTATTTGCTATGATAATTTTATGTTTCTTTGCAAAAAACTTATTGAAAACAAAGTAAAGTTCCGGAATTCGAATTATTCATAATTATAAACCTTTAAAATTTTCGCATTATGTATGATGGATTTTTATTTCACGGATTGACTTGGGAAACAATGCTGATGTGGTGCATAGTGACCCTTGGCTTGATTGTTCTGAATGAACTGACCCGGCGTAATTTCCGGATTGCACTTCTGATGTTTCTGTTTTTGCCCGTACTGCTGCCTTTTATTCTATGGCTTCCCTACACTGCTACACCAGGCACGGGCGCCAGTACCGGGACTTGGTTCCATTGGGTGAAAGTCTATTCGGCCATCGCCGGCTGTTTGGGCTTCATGTTTATCCGATATTATGGAACCGGAAATTCGCTGAAACCTTGTGGCAAAAATTGCAACAACGATCAAAAAATTCCTAAACTTCTTCTGCTCTTCCCTCCTGTCATCCTGTCTGTCAACATTCTGGAAGCCTGTATAAGAGATTTTCAGGTTTACGGCATGCATGCAACCGGCCAGATTATCGATGGAGTCACCATGTTATCCGGACCATGGAACATCATGAACGGAATTGCCGGACTGCTGAATATACTGACTATTTCAGGATGGATGGGCATTACCATCTCCAAAGACAAGAGCCGCGATATGCTGTGGCCGGACATGATGTGGTTTTGGATAATAGCATACGACTTGTGGAACTTTGCGTATGTTTACAACTGCGTATCAGACCATGCTTTTTATGCCGGTGCTGCCCTTCTGGTATCCTGCACTATCCCGGCATTCTTCATCAAGAGAGACGCATGGCTGCAACATAGGGCACACACTTTAGCCTTGTGGATGATGTTTACCATGAGTGTTCCGATGTTTGTTGACAGTCCCCGGTTCGGCGTGCAGGCTTCGCATGATCCCAAAGCTCTCTTTACCGTAAGTTGCATCTCTCTGCTGGCTAATATTGCAGTATATGTCTATCATATACGTACCATTGCCAAACGCAGGAAAAACCCGTTTGTAGAACCCGTTTACAAAGATCTTTCTGAGTAAACGATTCACTTATCATAAACTTGATTGACAAATTTTAAAACTGCTGTCACCATGTTTTTAACCTTCATCATTTTCATCTTGGCAGTGTTAGGAGTCGATATCCTGACTCTGCCTTTTTTAAAGAAGTTCTCAATAAAAGAAAGAGTTTCCGAAATTTTGAAGCCTCTGTTGTCCAAAGAAACAACGGCCGGTTACTTTTTATTGGCTTGCACGGTAGCATCGCTCATCATTGCAAACACCCATTGCGGACCGGCATATCTTGACTTCTGGAACCACTCCATAGGCGGACATCCTTTTTCTCATTGGATAGATGACGGACTGATGGCGGTTTTCTTTCTGCTGGTAGGTTTGGAATTAAAAAGGGAACTGCTATATGGGGAACTTAAATCAATGAAGCAAGCCATTCTGCCCATTTTTGCGGCCATAGGAGGAATGCTGGTTCCAGCTGTCATTTATATAATTTTCACCTGGGGGCAGGCAGTACAGATGGGGTTCGGCATTCCGATGGCCACTGATATAGCATTTGTACTGGCTATTTTAGCAGTTTTAGGTTCCCGTGTTCCCAAACCATTGAAAATTTTCCTCACGGCACTGGCAGTGATTGACGATTTAGGCGCTGTTATTGTAATTGCAGTATTCTACACTTCCAATTTCACTTTTCTGTACTTATTGTTGGCGCTCATACTCTTAGGCCTGATTTTCGTGATCGGACAAATAGCGAAGGCGGATACTCATGCCAAAGCGAACTGGCTGATTGTATTCTCGTTACTCGCTGGCGTCGGCGTCTGGATACTGCTGATGCGTTCGGGGATACATGCCAGCATTGCCGGAGTTTTGGTAGCTATGGCCATTCCCTCTTACCATGGTGCTGAAGATGCGCCCGCGGCGCGACTGGAACACGGACTGCACCTGCCCGTCTATTTTTTCGTTTTACCCCTATTCATCTTGTCTAATATGGCTATTCCTCTGAATCACATTTTACCCGTTGCAGAATCGGCAAGTACGGGTTTGGGCATATTCTTCTCACAAGCACATGTAACAGGGATTATGGCAGGATTATTGCTCGGCAAGCCGGCAGGCATCATCATGGGCGTTTTGCTTGTTCTGACCTTGCGCTGGGGCGCATTGCCGGAAGGAATATCGGTCAAACATATCGTTGGAGCGGGATTTTTAGGCGGAATAGGATTTACCATGGCCATTTTCATCTCTGCCCTCTCATTCGACGACAGCATGCTCATCGACACGGCCAAACTGGCAGTCGTCGGAGCATCGGTAATATCGGCAGCTGCAGGTACTATCATCTTAAGCCATGGAACGAAGAAAAAAGTATGATGTTCTCCAAATTACAGTATAATGCTCCCAAATTTTAGCCCAACGGCTAAAGTGATTATCTTTGCACAAAATTCAAAAAAAAAGAGACCGAACTGAAAAAGTCATGAAATAAAAATGTAAATCTGCAACGTTAAACCAGCAAAGAAAACCACCTTAACCTGCAAGAAAAATGGTCCGAAGAAAGGGACACATTATAGTTTTGTGATATTTTAGTTTTTTTTTGTGGTTTGTACCTGTTTTAGTTTTTAGGGCATTTCTAAATAAAACTCTTTGATAATCAAATAAATATTCGTATATTTGTCGCAAATTTGAAGAGAAAATGGACACATACAAAAGGGCATACAGAAAGCTTGGCAACCAAGGTTTATTTGATTCAGAAGAAAGAACTTCAATGTTGAACGCAT
>JAKSMI010000008.1 GCA_024400635.1 Bacteroidales bacterium
ATTCGAACCCAGGACCCCATCCTTAAAAGGGATGTGCTCTACCTGCTGAGCTACTGAAACATCCGTTTTTGGGACTGCAAAAATACAACTTTTTTCATTCCATCCAACACATTTTAGACGTTTTTTTAATTTTATTTTTATTTATCTAATTATCAATACAATAGATTAAATTCGTAATTTTTATGATTTTTTTCATCATATATTGATTTTTTAGTATATTTGCAATTACAACTGGTTGACAATTAACATATTACATTATGATATTTAAAATTTTCGAGAAAGGTATTTTCTATTTATTTTTGACACCTTTTTAGTTTGTTTTGACATCTTTTTGGAAATAAAAAAAACAAATCTCTCAAAAACCAACAAAACTCATACGATGAAAAAGCTTGTTTTAATCCCATCAACTGACACCATTACGATTTGCCTTCCCCATGATTGGGTCGGCAAAACCATCGTTTGCACGATGCATAACGCAGAAGAGAACCATAGCATCACCTATGCTTCCAAAAAGCAGCCAAACCTTAACATAGCCGCCGAAGAACCAGCGGTTTACAAAAGCAAGAAAAAAAGCAAAAAAGGCTAATGAAGATCCGCGCCAATAAGATGCATGAATTCCTGGCGGGTATTGGAATTCTTCAGGAAAGCGCCAGTGAATTCAGACGTTGTCGTCACAGAATTCTGTTTTTGGATGCCACGCATGGACATACAAAGGTGTTGAGCTTCAATAACCACAGCCACACCAAGGGGATTCAACACTTCTTGTATACAATCCTTTATTTGCGTTGTCAAACGTTCCTGAAGCTGTAATCGTCTTGCAAAAGCCTCGACAACGCGAGGAATTTTACTCAACCCGACAATAGTTCCGTTGGGAATATATCCAACATGTGCTTTGCCAAAAAACGGCAGCAAATGATGCTCGCACATAGAGTAAATTTCAATGTCCTTCACTACGACAATCTGTTTATAGTCTTCGTGAAACAAGGCACTTTTAAGAATTTCCTGAGGGTCGGCATCATATCCGTGTGTTAAAAACTGCATTGATTTGGCGGCACGAACTGGGGTTTTCAGCAGGCCTTCTCGGTCCGGATCTTCGCCTATCAATGTCAAAATCTGGCGGTAACAATCTGCCAATTGGTTAATATTCTGTTCGTTGTAAATATCTTTACGAACATATCCTTCAGGAATAAGCTTATTCATAATTAATTATTGGATAAAGGGATTATTTAATTTTTCTTCTTCAAGAGTCGTGGGCAGTCCGTGACCGCAGTATACCACGGTAGCGCTGGGCAATACCAGCAGTTTCTCCTTAATATTCTGCAGCAAGGCAACCATCGATCCTGTTGGCAAATCGCATCTTCCAACGCTGCCCGCAAACAAAACATCGCCGACAAAGGCACAAGCGTTTTTTTCATCATGGAGACAAATGCTGCCATCAGCGTGTCCTGGGGTGTACAACACTTGCAAGCTCTGATTTCCAAAAGATATCACATCTCCTTCTTTCAGCAATTTATCCGGAGCTGGACCGTCTTGAAAAGGAACCCCAAAAGCCAAGGAATACACGTGTGCCTGTCCATATATTTTCAACGCATTTTCATGCATCAGAATCGGACAGCCAAAATGCTCCTTGCAGAAACGATTGCCCGCGATATGGTCAATGTGTGGGTGCGTATTGACCACTGCTTGGACTTGCAGTCCTTCCCGTTCAATAAAATCCGCCAATTGTTGATCTTCCTCCGGAATATAATTTCCCGGGTCAATAATCAGGCACTGCTTCGTTTCATCATACAGCACATAGGTATTCACCTCTATGGGATTAAAATGGAAAGTCTTGATAGTCATACTATTAGTTTTAGAACATCGGGAAGATACTATGTCCCGCAATTTGATTTTACGCTTCATTAAAAGGGCTTCATCGTCTTTTCATCCAAGGCACTCCATTCCGAGACCTTGTGACCGCGTTTAAAAACAGCCTTGTAATTCAATTTCCCATTAGGATCAAAATTCTTCCATGTACCTTCTTTAAGCCTGTCTTTGAAATTACCAGTAAAATGCACTTTCCCATTGGGATAATATTCCGTGAATTTTCCCTCAGGGGCATCATTGACGAAATTCTGCTCACGGACTTTCTTTTCAAATTCATTATAGAAAGTCCATTTACCTTCTTTTTTATCTTGCTTATACTGACCACTTTCCAAGATCTTGCCATTATCGGCATAATCTTTCCAAGCACCATGTTTCAAATTATGGGAATAATTACCTTCGGTTTTGATTTTGCCATTATCATTCCAATATTTATGACTGCCATTGCGTTCATTATCCTTGTAAACGGTCTCGTATTTCTGATAGCCATTTTCGTAATAACCTTTCCAAGTATCGGTCATTTGACCAGCATCAAAACTTCCTTTATCTTGAATCATGCCATTACGATAAAATGAATGCCACTCGCCCTGTTCCTTATCATTTTTGAAATAACCTTTACGTTGCATCTTCCCATCTTCATACCAAGCAAAGGTTTCACCTTCTCTTTTATCGTTCTGATAACTAACGGCTTTCCACACCTTTCCATTTTCATGATAATAAGTCCAAGTTCCTTCCTGCAAACCCTTTGAAAAATCGCCAGTGCTTCCCAATGAACCATCCGGGTGATAGAATTTCCAAGTTCCTTCCTGCAAATCGTTGAAGGTATTGCCTTCCATATCTTTTTCTCCGGCGGCAGTCCACCACTGGGCATAACCATTCATTTTGCCATTGACGTAATCGCCTTCGAATCTTTTTTGGCCATTTTCATGATATTCAATGGTTTTGCCATTGATACTATCGTTCAAATAATTCACTTTCTTGAAGATATGACCATTGGCATAATAATAGGCCCATTGACCATTCTTTTTGCCATTTTGATAATTACCCTCCATCCATTTCACGCCATTTCGGTGGAAGTAGGTCCAATGTCCGACTTCAATGGTATCAATTGCAAGACCTTCGGCTTTGAGTTTATGGTCAGGCCAGTAATTCCTGATAGTATCTTGGGAATACAAGCAATTAACACTCAATAATATAACTAAGCAAAAGGGTAAACAAAGTTGTTTCATACGATAATAATTTATTCTGCTTTTTGAATCTTATAATCTTTCAGTTGCAAATAAAAAATGCTTTGATTTTCATATCCGCCATTATCTGATTTCTGAAAATCAAAAGACAAAGCGACAGGGTGGAAACTAACATTTAGCGGATTAAAATCATTGAGCATCAGTTCAATGAAATATTTGGTAATATCGTAACCTTGAAAAGAAAAATACTTGATATCTGGTGGGGTTGAATATTTTTCCAAGAAATTTGTCTTGAACACGATGGATTCATCGGCCTCAGAGTCAATAAAATAGTTAGAGAAGAAATGGACATTCAACTTTTCGAGATAATCCACTTCCAGTTCATTGATTTCCAGCCATTCTTGAGGGATAACGAAAGTGGTTGCGGGCAAATCCTCAGCAATGCCGAGGGCACGGAGATTCGCAATCACACTTGCTTCAGAATTGAAAAAAGGAATGACTAAATTGTTTTTGTATGGTGACAAAGCGCTCTTCACATTGACGTTCCCATTGTCAATAATTTCATGATAATCAACATTTTGATTTGTAAAAGAACTTTTATAGGCCAAAATTTGAGGATCATCAGGATTTTTGTCTGTCCAAAGAATGACATTTGTCGAGGGCGTAATCATTTTAGAAATGTAACGAGCCTGAGCATAACGAGACGGAACAACCTTGTAAACGAATTCATTATTCAAAATGATATCGCTTTTTGAAGTAAAGGGATTGACTATAGGAATTTTATATTCTTTAGCATAGCTGGCTGCCATTTCGAACTGCTGCGCAAAGAAGGGACCGATAATCAGATTGACAGAAGACATCAGTTTTTCATCTTCCATGATTTCAATCAGTTTTTGATTGTCATTGGTAATATCCTTGACAATTATGTGGACAGGAACATCCTTATTTTCATATTCATCAAGGGCAAGCATAGCGCCCTCCCAGAAGCTAACCATACTAAAGATTTGCTGATTATAAATATCTGACGCAGAATTTATCGAGTAAATGGAATATTGAGGATAATCATCTTCGAAGAAAGGCATTAGGAACAGCACGGTTTTAGCATTTCCGCGTTGGGCAAATATCAGCAGGGGGCTGATGAAGATGCAACAAATGAGGGCTAATTTCTTGAACATAGTCTGAATTTCAATAACGCGGCAAATTTACAAAAAAAACGAAACATATTTAAAAAAGGAAAGCGGCTTCAAATGAAGCCGCTTTCCTGTCTTTCATAACCGATCTACTATTCGGGGTGAATAGCTTCGCAAGGGCAAACGTCTGCGCAAGCGCCGCAGTCGATGCACAAATCAGGATTGATTACATAAGGAGTACCTTCAGAAATAGCTTCCTGGGGGCATTCGCCAGCGCAAGTGCCACAGCTAGCGCAAAGATCGGGATCAATTTTATGAGCCATAGTATAAATTTTTATGGGTTAATAACTGGCTGCAAAAGTACACAATTTTTTTCAATTTGCCACATAAAAAAACCGAGCATTAAAATTTATTTCAAATTTAGGATTTTCAACTATTTTTCGTAACTTTGTCGCACGAAATTTAACATCATGGAAAAGATATTCACATCCGAGGACCTTCGGTTCATTGCCGAGCGCGGCAGCAACGCCGACAAAGTCGCACAACAATTTTCATTTTTCAAGCAAGGTTTTCCCTTTGCGCGGCTTGACCGGCCTGCCACCATTGATGATGGCATCATTGCCTTAGGAGAGGACGAATTAAAGGAATTGCTTGAAGATTACGATGATTTGACAGAGGGCAAAACCATCACCAAATTCGTGCCGGCGTCGGGAGCCGCCTCGCGAATGTTTAAGGATTTATATTCACTATTGGAAGACGACTCCTGCGAAAGCCAAGCCAAAGGCATTGCTTTTCTCAAGCAGTTGACAGGTTTCGCCTTTTTCGACGACCTGAAATCCGTGATGGCAAAACAGCAAATCAATATCGCAAAAGAAATTGAAAATCAGAACTATAAGCTCATTATCAAATACATTTTACAGGATTGCGGGCTAAACTATGGACAACTGGCCAAAGGATTACTCAAATTCCACCGTTACGACAACGGAAGTCGTACCGCCGTAGAGGAGCATTTGGTTGAAGCTGCCCAATATGCCCGCGACGCAAGCAATCACTGCCGGCTTCATTTTACGGTTTCTTCTCAACATAAAATATTGTTTGAAAAGTTGTTACAAGAGCTTGTACCGCAGTATGAAAGTCGATTCGGTGTACACTACGAGATTAGTTTTTCGGAGCAGCGCCCCGCCACAGACACCTTGGCAGCAGAAATGGACAACACCCCGTTCCGTAACGAAAAAGGCGAATTATTATTCCGTCCTGGCGGGCACGGCGCACTCATCGGCAACCTCAACGACATCCACAGCGACATCGTCATTGTCAAGAACATTGATAATGTTTGCGCCGAAGACAAATCCGAGCCGACCACCGCATACAAAAAAGCATTAACATCGTATCTGATTGGATTACAGAACCGTGCATTCCATTACCTTGACAAATTAGAGAGTAAAGATTTTGACGAAATGGACTTCTGCGAGATGCTGGATTTTGCATCCACAGAAATGATGATTGACGTTGAAGACGACCTATCCGCCGAAGCATTGTATGCCAAACTCAACCGTCCCATACGCATTTGCGGAATGGTCAAAAATGAAGGCGAACCCGGAGGCGGCCCTTATTGGATTGTCGATGGCGAAGGAAATGAAAGCCTGCAAATCGTCGAGTCTTCGCAAATGGACAAAAACGATGCCGAACAAATGGAAATTGTCCGACAGGCAACACATTTCAATCCTGTTGACATGGTTTGCTCTTTCAAGAATCACAAGGGCGAATTTTTCAATCTCAAAGATTTTGTCGATGAAAACACCGGCTTCATTTCCCAAAAATCGTATGGAGACCGCAGCTTGAAAGCGATGGAATTGCCTGGATTGTGGAATGGGGCAATGGCCAAGTGGACTACCGTTTTCATTGAGGTTCCGCTAAGCACGTTTCATCCTGTAAAAACAGTTTTTGATTTGCTGAAATAAGTTGAATTTTTCCTGAAAATTTTTCTCAATTTATCTTAGTATAAAAATAAAAATAATTTTGTATCTTTGTCGGTTGAATTATACAATGCGATGTTAATTTAACATCATTAATTTATGACAAACAAAAACATAAGATTATGAAAAATATTGTAGTGGGAATTGACTTTTCCAAGAATTCGTACAACGCAATGAAACATGCCATTGCCATCTCATTGAAAAATAAATCAAAGCTTCATTTGGCCTGGGTTAAAACCGCCGCCATGAACACAGACTTTGCCGTAACCACAGCCGCCAAAGACTTTTTAGGAGCGGTACGCAAGAAATTGGACCAATGGGTTGAAGAATGCAAGAACGAAGCCCCAGAAAGCCACATTACTTCAATCATTCTGGAAGGCAAACCATCCATTGAGTTGTGCAAATACGCCTCCAACCTTAACGATGCCATCATTGTAATGGGAACCCATGGCGTATCGGGATTCGAAGAATTCTTCGTTGGCAGCAACGCCTTCAAGACCATCAACCTGACAAGCGTTCCTGTATTGATTTTGAGGGAAGGAGTAGAAGTCAATCGTGACCTTACAGACATTTTGGTTCCTATTGACACCAGTTTTGAAACCTTGCAGAAAATCAAACCAGCCATCGAATTTGCAAAAGCATTCCAAGCTAAGATCTGTCTGTTAGGCGTTGTCAATCCCATCAACAACGAAATCAAGCACATCATCAACGTACAAATACAGCACGCTGCCTCAATGTGCAAGAAAGCCAATGTTCGCTATGAATCACACACCGTTGATGTCCCTGGAGATTCCATTTCAGCCTTATTGGAATATGCCAAGCGCTTGGATGTCAACCTGATGGTCATCATGCGCGAAGAAGAGAACGACTTGTCGAGCGTTTGGATGGGCAGCAACACCCGCCAGATTGTCAACAATTCACCGATGCCTCTGCTTGTCATTCCCAATGTCAATCAATTTTTATTAAACAAATAAGCCTCCTTACAATGAAAAAATTATTCATAATAAGCCTCGCAGTCCTTTTACTGCTAAATTTCCAGGCAATGGCCTGCACCAACTTCATCATTACCAAAGGTGCCAGCAAAGACGGTTCCGTTATGGTTTCCTACGCTGCCGACTCGCACACTTTATATGGTGAACTTTATTATCGTCCTGCCGCCGACTACCCATTGGGGGCTTTGATGGACGTAGTGGAATGGGATTCTGGCAAACTTTTGGGCCAGATTCCGCAAGTAACACACACCTATTCCGTGATTGGCAACATGAACGAGCACCAGTTGTGCATTGGCGAAACCACTTATGGCGGCCGCGAGGAATTATGGCACACTCCTGGTTTAATTGATTATGGTTCATTAATTTACATCACCTTACAGCGTGCAAAAAATGCGCGCGAAGCCATCAAGACAATCAATTTCCTGATTGAATCTTACGGATATTGCAGCGAAGGAGAATCATTTTCCATCATTGACCCGAACGAAGCGTGGATTTTTGAAATCATCGGCAAGGGTTCAGAAATGAGAGATGCCAAAGGCAAAATCGTCAAAGGTTGGTCCAACGGCGCTGTTTGGGTAGCCCGTCGTATTCCAGACGGATACATCTGCGGACATGCCAACCAGTCAAGAATCACAACTTTTCCTTTGAGAGATGGCAAGACTTCCATTACCAACAAGGACATTGACAAGATGATTTTCAATCCTGACGTTGAAACAGTATACTCTGCGGATGTCATTTCATTTGCGAAGTTGAAAGGATACTATGACAGCAAAGCGCCAGATGCCGAATTCAGTTTCTGCGATGCCTATGCACCCCTCGATTTCGGTGCGGCCCGCGGTTGCGAAGCCCGTGTTTGGACAGCCTTTTACCGCTGCAATCCAGAACTTATGGCTCAGTACGAAGATTACGCTCGCGGAGACAATTTGAGCCACCGTTTCCCCTTGTGGATCAAGCCGAAACAAAAAGTTGACGTTACCGACGTCATGCAGTTGATGCGTGATCACTACGAAGGCACTTCTATGGATATGACTCAAGACATCGGTGCTGGTCCATATGCCTGCCCATACCGTTGGCGCCCCATGAACTGGGAATACGATGGAAAAAAATACATCCACGAACGCGCCACGGCCACACAACAAACTGGTTTTTCGTTTGTAGCCCAGGCTCGCAGTTGGCTGCCCGACAAGTTCGGTGGCATTTTCTGGTTTGGTGTTGATGATGCCGCCAGCTGTTGCTACATGCCTTTGTTCTGCGGTATCAATGAAATTCCAGAAGCCATCCGCGAAGGCAACGGTTCTTTGGTGGACTACTCCCCCACTGCCGCATTCTGGAAATTCACCAAAGTAAGCCAGATGGTTTATACACGCTATTGCGACATGATTAAACATGTGAACAAATTCCAGGATATGTTTGAAAAAGGCGCTGTAAAAAACATTCAAGAAATGGGAAATGAGATGGTCGCCCTTTTTGAAAAGGATCCTGCGGCTGCGCAACGTCGCATCAACGAAATTTCCAAACGTTATACAGAAGAAATCTGCGCCACCTGGGACAAACTTTACGAATACTTATTGGTAAAATACAATGATGGCAACATCAAGAAAGAAAAAGATGGCAAATTCTTAAAAACCAACACCTTGATTCCCCAGTGCGAATTCCCAGACCAGCCAGACTATTCTGAAAAATGGAGAAAAGCCATTGTTGACGACTGTGGTAAAAACATTCAAGAAAAATAATTTCACTATAGATAATGAGAACTGAAAAGCCAGCAGAAAAAGCTAAAACACGACAGTTTGGTGCCAAGAGAGGCACCAGTGCCAAAACCGACGACAAGCCACGTCGCACCTACAAAAGGAAATCCGAAGATCATTCTGAAGACGAAAAGCCGCGCCGTTCTTTCAAGAAAAGAGAAAACGACAATGAACGTTCCACTAGCGTGCGCAAATTTGGTGCCAAACGCACTTTCAACAAACCCAAAGTTGAAAATGAAGAAGCTCCTAGACGCAAACGACGCAACGTGACTGCGGAATCGCCCATTCTGAGCGAAATTGTAGCCAGAAGACAGAGAGAAGGGCGCTTTGCACCTCAAAAGCAGAAAGTTCTTTCACTCACCGACAATGAAAAGCAAGGTTTAGTCCGTTTGAACAAATACATAGCCAATGCCGGCATCTGCTCACGCCGTGAAGCCGACGTTCTCATCAGCACGGGAGCCGTAACTGTCAATGGCGAAATCGTTACGGAATTGGGGTACAAAGTGAAGCCCACCGACGAAGTTCGCTATGGCGACAAGGTGTTGCAAAACGAAAAGCCCGTTTACATTCTGCTCAACAAGCCCAAAGATTACATCACCACCACCAGCGACGAGAGAGGAAGAAAAGACGTAATGGAACTGGTTCGCGGTGCCTGCAAGGAACGCATCTACCCCGTTGGCCGTTTGGATAAAAACACCACTGGACTGTTGCTGTTTACCAATGATGGTGAATTAACGAAAAAACTCACCCATCCAAAACACGGCATTGAAAAGACCTACGCCGTTGAGTTGAACAAGAATTTTGCCAATATTGATCTCTGTGCTTTACGTCAAGGCATTGAATTGGAAGACGGCATCATCACGCCTGACGAGGTTGCTTTCTACGGCGAATCGAAACGCGATGTTGGCATCACCATCCATTCGGGCAAGAACCGTATCGTACGCCGCATTTTCGAATTCCTCGGCTACGAAGTCGTCAAACTCGACCGCGTGGTTTTCGCTGGCCTTACCAAGAAAGACCTTCCCCGCGGGAAATGGCGTTTCCTAACTCAGGCGGAAATTAACATCCTAAAAATGACCATTAAATAATTATCGACTTTTAGTTTTTCAAAAAAATGAATAAAAACATCAATGCACGCATCTTCGTCGAAAAGAAAAACGGTTTTCAAGTTGAAGCCCAAGATTTATTAGACGACCTTAATCACAATTTAGAACTAAATATCAACAACTTACGTCTTATCAATGTGTATGATGTTTTCAACATTGATCCCTCGTTATTAGAAAAAGCCAAAGACACCATCTTTTCAGAGCCAGTGACTGATGACGTATTCAGCGATTTCGATCTTTCAAACAAGACCTGTTTCGCCATCGAGTTCCTGCCTGGACAATTCGACCAGCGTGCCGACAGCGCCATGCAGTGTCTATCTCTGATTGATCCCAAGACGGAAGCCATTATCCGCAGTGGCAAACTCATCATTTTTGATGCCAAATTATCTGAAAAAGATATGGCAAAAATCAAGAAACATTGCATTAATGAAGTAGAAGCCCGCGAAAAGGACATGTCGATTTTGGATGCCACTGAGAACGTAACAGTTGCCGACGTTCCCGTTTTCGACAACTTCAACGATATGAGCAGCAAGGAAATCGAAGACTTCAGGAAGAAACTTTCTTTGGCAATGTCATTCGAGGACATGCTTTGCATTCAGAATTATTTCAAGAATGAAGAAAAAAGGAATCCGACGGAAACCGAAATCAAGATGTTGGATACATACTGGAGTGACCACTGTCGGCACACCACTTTCGAAACGCAGTTAGACAATATCACATTCACGCCAAATGCTTTCAATGAACAGTTGCAAGAGGCATTCTATCAATACGTACAAATCAGAAACAACGTTCATGGCGGTCGCAAACCCATGACGCTGATGGATATGGCCACGATTTGCGGCAAGAATGAACGCAAGCTCGGCAATTTGGATGACATGGAAGTATCTGAAGAAAACAACGCCTGCAGTGTTTTCGTAGATGTTGACGTAGACGGCAAAATTGAAAAATGGCTGCTGATGTTCAAGAATGAGACGCACAACCATCCGACAGAAATCGAGCCGTTTGGCGGTGCTGCCACTTGTGTTGGCGGAGCCATCCGCGACCCGCTGAGTGGCCGAAGCTATGTGTACCAGGCCATGCGTGTCACTGGTGCCGGCAACATCAACGAACCACTAAGCCAGACCATGGAAGGCAAACTTCCGCAGCGCGTCATTTCCAAGAGCGCCGCTTCCGGATATTCATCCTATGGCAACCAGATAGGCTTGGCCACGACGCATGTTCGTGAAATCTATCACGACGGGTACAAAGCCAAGCGTTTGGAAATCGGCGCCGTTGTCGGAGCCGTTCCTGCCGATGGCGTACGTCGCGAACAGCCACAAGCTGGCGACGTCATCATCATGTTTGGCGGACGCACTGGCCGTGACGGCATCGGAGGCGCCACAGGTTCCTCAAAAGAGCATACGGAAACCTCTCTGGAAGTCTGTGCCGCGGAAGTTCAGAAAGGCAATGCCCCCGAAGAGCGCAAGATTCAGCATCTTTTCAGGAATCCGGAAGTTACCAAGCTCATCAAGAAATCCAATGACTTTGGCGCTGGCGGTGTTAGCGTCGCCATCGGTGAATTGGCCGATGGACTGCTCATTGACCTCGACGCTGTCAAAACCAAATACAAAGGTCTCAACGGCACGGAAATCGCCATCAGTGAATCCCAGGAGCGAATGAGCGTTGTCGTGGATCCCAAAGACGTGGATACCTTCTTCGAATTCTGCCGCAAAGAAAACATTGAAGCGACTATCATTGCCCACGTTACGGACAATAACCGACTGACAATCCGATGGAAAGGCAAAAACATCGTTGACCTCAACCGCGACTTTATCAACACGAATGGTTATCGCCAGCGTACGGATGTTGTAATCCCCAAAATTGAGGGCGAATTTCCAGCAAGGATTCCAGAAGCCGATGAAAAACAGGAGATTTCAACAGAAAGCGTTGCGAAACATCTCGCAACCCCCAACGTCGCTTCGCAGAAAGGTCTAATTGAAATGTTTGATGCCACCATTGGTGCGTCTACCGTTTTAATGCCTTTCGGCGGGAAGCACCAATTGACGGAAACGCAGGCTGGCGTTCAAAAATTACCCGTTTTGCATGGTAACACCAACACTGCCAGCATTTTAGCTTTCGGCTACAACCCCTATATTGCCAGTTATTCACCTTTCCATGGTGCCATGTATGCCGTTTTGGAATCAATGGCTAAAATCGTAGCTGTAGGCGGAGATTACAAGAAAATACGCTTCACCTTCCAAGAATACTTTGAAAAATTAGGTAAAGATACAAGCAAATGGGGCAAGCCTTTTGCCGCTCTCTTAGGTTCCATCTATATGCAAAATGAATTCCACTTGCCCTCAATCGGTGGCAAGGATTCAATGAGTGGAACATTCAAGCATCTCAATGTGCCCCCCACCCTCGTTTCATTCGGCATTGTCACTGAAAATGCCAATAAAATCATTTCTCCAGAATTCAAGAAAAAAGGAAATTACATCTATTTAATCAACAACAAAATAGATGATAATCATAGACCTAGTACCCAACGGGTAAAACAGATTTTCGAATACGTACACGACCAGATTCACAATGACAAAATCGTTTCCTGTTTCACGCTGCAATTCGGTGGCATCATCGAAGCATTATGCAAAATGAGCTTTGGCAACGACTTAGGTTTCGAAATCGAAAGCGAACTTCCATTATTTGATTACGGTTATGGCAGTTTCGTGGTTGAGAGTCCAGAAAAACTTGATTTTGAATATGCCGTATGCCTGGGTAAAGTCAGCGACAAATTCATCATCAACAAAAAAGAAATTGACAAAGCAGCTTGTCTGGCAGCTTGGCGTGGCACCTACAACGCCATCTATCCTGAAGTTAAAATCAACAGTGAAGTATTACCGAAAATCGCAAAAGCAACTTCAACAAAGGCTTATCAATTGCATCCACAAAAGACTGACAAAGTGAAAGTTGTATTGCCGGTATTTCCTGGCACCAACTGCGATTACGATACGGCAAAAGCATTCCGCGAAGCAGGTGCCGAACCAGAAATCTTCGTTTTCAGGAATCTCAACGAAAAAGAAATCAACAGTTCTATCGACGAATTGGCAAAACTTATCGATGGAGCCCAAATTTTAGCACTCAGCGGTGGCTTCAGCTCTGGTGACGAGCCCGACGGCAGCGGTAAATTCATCGCTAATGTACTGAACAACATTAAGATTAAATCTGCCATCGAACGACTACTAGACCGTGATTGTCTGATTTTGGGTATTTGTAATGGTTTTCAGGCTTTGGTAAAATCAGGTTTGCTGCCTTATGGAAAGATTGGGCAAGTTACAGCAGAATCGCCCACATTGTACCGCAACGATATCAACCGACACATCTCGCACATCACCAAGACCGTGGTTTCATCCACCAATTCACCATGGTTAAGTTCTTTCAAAGAAGGAGAAATCCACCGCATCGCCATCAGCCATGGCGAAGGCAAGTTTGTAGTATCAGAAAAGATGGCCGCCGAACTGTTTGCCAATGGTCAAGTGGCCTTCCAATACTGCGACTTTGACGGACGTGTGAGCATGAATAAATACGACAATCCCAACGGTTCAAGTTATGCTATCGAAGGCATAGTTTCAAACTGCGGACGCATCTTGGGCAAAATGGGACACAGCGAACGCAAAGGTAAAAATCTTTACAAGAACATCCCTGGAAACAAGGTGCAGGATATTTTCAGCAATGCAGTGAAATACTTTAAGAACTAACATTAACCCTAAACAAGTAAACAATTCAACAACTAAACAATTCTATGGCAGAATACAACGACGATAACATCACCACGCTTGAATGGGACGAACATATACGGACGCGTCCGGGAATGTACATTGGCAAACTTGGCGATGGTTCGGCTCATGATGATGGTATTTATGTTCTTTTCAAAGAAGTTCTTGACAATTGCATTGATGAATTCATGCAAGGCTTCGGGAAGACCATCGAAATCAGCATCAAGGAAAACAAGGTGAGCATCAGAGACTATGGTCGTGGCATTCCGTTGACGAAAGTTGTTGACTGTGTTTCAAAAATGAACACTGGCGGCAAATTCAAAGAAGGAACTGCCTTCGACAATTCCATTGGCATGAATGGTGTGGGGGTTAAAGCCGTGAACGCCCTTTCCACCTACTTTTTCGTGCAAAGTGTTCGCGACGGGCAGAAAAAGGCCGCCGAATTTTCGTGTGGACGCCTCGTAAAAGAATCTGACATTACCCTTTGCGACGAACGAAACGGCACGCTTGTATCGTTCATTCCCGATGCTTCCATCTTCGAAAATTATCAATGGTATAATGACTACATTGAAAAGATGATATGGAATTATGCCTATCTTAACCGCGGTTTATCCATTCATCTCAACAGCAAGCGTTTCGTTTCCAAAAATGGCCTTTTAGACTTGATTAACAACAACATAGGGAACGATGCACTATACGAACCCATCCATTTGGAAGAAGGAGACTTTGAATTTGCGTTAGTTCATACGGACCGCAAATACGGAGAAGAATACTATTCGTTTGTCAACAGTCAGTACACGACGCAAGGGGGCACGCACCAGCAAGCATTCCGCGAAGCCATTGTCAAGACTTTCAGGGATTTTTACAAAAAGGAATTTGATCCCAATGACATAAGGAATTCCGTTGTTGCCGCATTATCCATCAAGGTAAAGGAACCCATTTTCGAGTCACAGACGAAGACCAAATTAGGGTCAACGTATATGCGTCCTGACGGACCGACCATCAGGAACTATATTAACGATGTGGTTTCCAAGTTGTTGGATAAGTTTTTGCACATACATCCTGATATTGCCGAAAGTATCTTGAAGAAGATTCAGGAATCAGAAAAGGAAAGGAAAGAGATTGCCGGCATCAAAAAGCAGTCGAAAGAAACCCAGAAAAAGGTCAGTTTGAACAATCGAAAATTGCGCGACTGCCGTTTTCACTTTAACACCAACGATGCACGCGGCGTTGAGACCACGATTTTCATCACCGAAGGTGATTCCGCATCAGGATCGATTACGACTTCCAGGGATGCGAATACACAAGCTGTTTTCAGTTTGCGAGGCAAGCCGTTGAACACTTACAACACCAACAAGAGTGCATTATACCGCAACGAAGAATTGAGTTTATTGCAGGCAGCATTAAATATTGAAGATGGTCTTGACGGTTTACGATACAACAACATTGTCATCGCGACCGATGCTGATGCGGATGGCATGCACATTCGGATATTGATGTTGACCTTCTTTTTGCAATATTTTCCTGATTTAGTAAAGGCAGGGCATGTATACATCCTTGAAACGCCCCTTTTCCGCGTCAGGAACAAGCAGCAGACGTTCTATTGCTATTCCGATGAGGAAAGAGCTGATGCCATTAAAAAATGTGGTGTAAAGGCCGAAATTACCCGATTTAAAGGTCTTGGTGAAATCTCTCCGCAGGAATTCAAGAATTTCATTGGGAAAAACATCCGATTAGAACCAGTTGTATTGTCCAAAGATGTTGACATTAGGAGTCTGTTGGACTACTTCATGGGCAAGAACACAAGCGAGCGCACGCAGTTTGTGATGGACAATTTGCGGGAAGAGATAGATGTGGCAGAGAACTGAGTACGGTAAATATTCCAATTATTAGTTAAAGTAGTAACCGATGGTAATTTGCGTATTGACGTTGCGCTGGGTATAGCCTTTTATGCCAGCATCTTCCCATTCTTTAGAATTAGCGGAATTGACAACACCGAGATCGCAAGCGGCACCGATATAGAATTTATTAAGTTCGACGCCCAAAGCGAAAGTAAATCCGAAATCACAGCGTTTATATGGATGGGTAGCAACTTTAGCCGAGTATTCCTCTGCTGTTCCATCAACTTTATTACGTATGTAATAATTAATTTCTTCGTGCTTATAATAATTCTCGCGGCTTTCGATTTCATAATTGACTCCTGTCGTATTATCGGTAGCCGTTCCCGTCATAACATCACGGCCAGCCACGGCGACGCTGAAATAAGGACCAACGCCAAAGACCACGGAATTTCTATAATTATTTTTGAAATGAAGTCTGAAATTCACCAACACTGGAATCTGAACCAATTGATTACGATAATCCTCTTCCGTTTTCATCGTGGCAGATTCTTCAATTAATTTGGATTCAGGATCTGTAAAGACAAATTCACCTTTGCTGACATACCGCTGCAGTGAGTAATAGATGGCAGGTTGGAGACCAATGACATCGGTCAAGGCAACATCGAAAACCAGACCGCCACGCACGCCCACAGCCATCTTGTAGTTCTGTTTTCCACCAAACAATGACGGAGAATACATTCCATCAGATTTAACATCATAAAGTGTAGTAAAATTAGGGCCCACACGCAAGCCCATTCTAAACTCTTGGGCCAAAGACACGCAGCAAAAAAGGGTCAGGATGGCCATCAACAAAGTGAATTTTTTCATTTCAAAAGTATTTGCTGCAAAGGTACGTAAAATATTCAAAAAAAAAACGTAAGTTTGCCAAAAATTTGATCATGTACGAAATTCCAATATTATTAGTCCTTTACAATCGGCCCTTTGAGACGCACAATTTGTTTCAGCAGTTACATGAACTGAAACCGTCAAAGCTATATATTGCAGCTGATGGGCCGCTGGAACAAGATCTGCAGGATGCAGCCAATTGCTTCCGCGCTCGTTGCGTCATCATGCCGGAATGGCCGTGCAAAGTTAAAAACTTTCACAGTGACATCCATTTAGGAAAATCCAAAATGATATACCAAGCCATAAAGTGGTTTTTCGAAAACGAAAACGAGGGCGTCATTCTTTTCGACGACTGCATGCCACACTTGGATTTCTTCCCCTATTGCCAGGAGCTTTTGGAGCGCTACCGCAATGACAAACGAGTTTTCCACATTGGAGGTGTTAATCTGCGCAAGCATGTCAAGGCACTAAAAAGGAAACACAAAAAACACGATGACTGTTCCTATTATTTTTCGGCCTACGCCAACACTTGGGGATTTGCCACCTGGAAAGACAGGTGGGAGGATTTTGACATGGACATCAGCAAGTTAGAAGGTGCCAATTTCAACCAATTGGTAAAGCAATACACGCGCCGTCCTAAGGAACGCCAATACTGGCAACGCCGCTTCAACCTCATCAAGAAGACACAAGAGCCCATTTGGGACTACCAATACAATTTCCACATCTGGCTAAACTCGGGCTTAGCCATCACACCAACCACCAACTTGGTAACCAATGTCGGTGTGCGCACCAAAAGCTCCAAACACAAAGTGCGCCGTCTCATTCGGAAGGCCTACCCCATTCTACCGCTCAAACACCCTGAAACCATAGCCTTAGACAACAAAGCAGACCGTTTCATGTTCAAGCAGATATACAGTCGGGCTTTCATCAAAGTTTTCGCCAATTGGATTAACGATGTTATCAAGCCACCGAAGGAAGACGAAGAATGGTAGCCTTCTACTTCGGCGTTGAACGCAGGAGGAATACACACAAGATTGCACACAAGATGTTGGGCATCCACGTGCCTAAAGCTGCTGGCATATTGCCCGACACCGAGAAAACGGTCGAGATTTGCTGGAAAAAGACGAACGAAAAAGCCAAGCCCATGCCGATAAAAATGTGTACCCCGACGCCACGCTGCGTTTTCCGAGACGACACACTCAATCCGAAAATCGTCATAATGATGGTGCCCAAGGGATTAGCCCAACGACGTTGTTCTTCGATAATATACTGATCGACATAGGTCGATCCCTTTGCCTTTTCATCCTTGATAAACTTCCGAAGCTCTGATGAAGACATCATTTCGCTGACATAGACATCCTGATTCAAGTTTGTTGGCGTAATATTGAAAACCGTGTCTTTTGTTGGATACATGGCAAAAAACTCTTTACCATCAACAATCCGTCGCTCGGTACAGTCAAACAACTTCCATCGATTGTTTTCAGCATCGAATTCAATACGCTGAGCGCTAAGTCGATAACTAATCATATCTTCACCTAATTCTTCGTAAGTAAACTGATATCCAATCTTATCCGTTTTCGTCCAATGCTCTACAAAAATATAGCTGTTGTCGGAATTCTTGATATGGATATTGCTACGGCCCATACTGGTCTGCTGCATATAAGTTTCCTTGAAATTGTACAGTCCACGGCTGGTTCTAGGCACCAAATAATTGGATAAGAATATGGCGAAAGCAGCCACAATGACGGCACCCACCAAATAAGGAAGCACCATTCTGTAGAAGCTCACCCCACCATTAAGAATGGCAACAATTTCGTTATTAGCCGACAATTTTGAAGTAAACCATATCACACTGATAAAGGTGAACAATGGAATAAAAAGGCTTATGAAATAGGGGATAAAATTGAAATAATAACCGACAACCACGGCCGACATCGGAGCGTTGTTATCCAGAAATCTCTGAAGATTTTCCGTTATATCGATAACGACGATGATGGTCATCAGCAACATAATGGAATAGACTACAGACCCAAGGAATTTCCTCAGGATATAGCCGTCCAAAATATTCCAATGGAGCAGTCCTTTTATTCTTTCAACCACTGATCTAACCATCTGAAAAACTCTCTCTGCCAAAGGATTGCATTCTGAGGTTGAAGTACGAAATGACACTCTTCGGGGAAGAAGAGGAAGCGGCTGGGGATACCTTTCATCTGAGCGGCATCAAAGGCTTGCATACCTTCCGTATAAGGGATTCTAAAGTCGTTGCCGCCATGGATAACCAAAATTGGCGTATCCCAGTTGCCGATGAAATTGTTAGGTGAGAAATCGTAGCTCTTAGGAACATTTTTCTCCCAATAATTTCCACCGATATCATGGTTTGCGAAGAACAATTCTTCGGTTGTGCCATACCAGCTCTTGAAATTGAACATTCCGCAATGAGCGATAAATGCCTTGAAGCGTTTTTCGTGATGACCTGCCAACCAATAAACCGAGAATCCACCATAGCTGGCTCCCACGGCACCCAAACGGTTTTCATCAACGTAAGGTTCTTTGGCCACATCATCAATGGCTGACAAGTAATCCTTCATATTCTGACCGCCATAATCAAGGCTGATTTGTTCGTTCCATTCCGTGCCGAAGCCAGGCAAACCACGACGGTTGGGAGCAACAACGATGTAATCGTGAGAAGCCATCATTTGAAAATTCCAACGGAAAGAATAAAACTGGCTAACGGGAGACTGAGGACCACCTTCGCAATAAAGCAGTGCGGGATATTTCTTTTCCGGATCGAAATTCGGTGGCAGGATAACCCAAACGAGCATCTGTTTACCATCGGTAGTTTTTACCCATCTTTTTTCGCTCTTGCCCACCGTGATTTTATCAAAAACATCCTGATTGGTAAATGTCAACTGCTGATCCTTACCATCTTTCAAACTGACGGCAAAAATTTCCTGAGGATAAGCATGGCAACACTTGGTGGCGACAAGTTTGTCACCAGCCCACAAGATACTGTTATAATCATGGTCACCTACCGTCAATTGCTCGTATGAACTAGTATTCAAATCCAATTTGTAAATCTGAACAGTAGCTTCAATACAACTCAAAAAATAGATGGCATCACCTCTATCGTTCCATACAAAGTTGGTGGCATCCTGGTCAAAATCAGTACTATAATCAATATTTTCATTCGTATTGAAATCGTGGATGAAAAGACGATGCTTATCTGATTCGTAACCATCGGTTTTCATACTCCACCAAACTAATTTTGAACCGTCGGGAGAGAAAACAGGATCCATATCATAGCCCATATTTCCTTCACTGATATTTATGGTTTCTTTTGTATTCAAATCATAAATAAAGACATCGGTATTTGTACTTTCGGCAAAGGCCTTGCCTGAAAGGCGTTTGCAGCAATAAGCAATTTTACTGCCATCAGGACTCCAAACAACTTGTTCCATGCCGCCAAATGGTGGGACCGGGGCATTGAATTTTTCGCCTTGGAGCAATTCAGTGGTTTGTTCCATTGCAGGATAATCGGCAATAAAAACATGACTGTAGGTGCCGTCTGCCCAATAATTCCAATGACGATACATCAAATCGTCATAAATCATGGCATTAGCTTCAGGAAGGTCCGCATAGCGATCAATGATGCGCGGGTCTATTTGCACGTTTTTAATGTACACGATATGTTTCATATCAGGGGCATAGCTGAAGCCATTGATATCGCCATCGACATGGGTAACCTGCTGAGCTCCTGTGCCGTCGGGATTACATTCGAAAACCTGCATGCCTCCATCTGTTGGATAAAGGTAAGCTATTTTCTTACCATCAGGGCGCCAGACAGCTTGTGTTTCATCCTCGGGAGAAGCGGTGATTTTGACAGGTTCGCCACCTTCGACAGGAATGGTATAGAGTTCCATGTTGCCTTTATTGGCGTGATAATCATAATACTTGACGCCATAAAGAAGAGTCTTGCCATCGGGAGAAATTTCGGGAGCAGACACACGTCCCATATACCAGAGAATTTCTTCAGTAAGTACTCCTTTAGAGAAATCGGGCACTTCCCTATTCTCCTTAGTAATAATATTATTATCGGATTGAGCTTCTTCCGACTTATTGGACTTGCAAGAACTAAAAACCATAGTAGCAATTACAAATAAAAATACATATTTTTTCATAACAAAAAAATTTTTGCAAAATTACAATTTTTTTTGCAAGCAATCACCTGATTTAAACTACAAAGAAGAAATTTACATTTAATATCAAAATCATGTTTGGCACGGTTTTTTTTGAAAGCCGAAAGGCAAAACCTCGTAAAATTCTTGTTTACTTGGTTTTGCCTTTCCTTGTACCGTGTGGGGGATTCGAACCCCCGATTTCCAGGATGAAAACCTGGCGTCCTGGGCCGACTAGACGAACACGGCATCGCCTATTGATTTCGAGTGCAAAAGTACAACTTTTTTTAACACAAATAACACTTTTACAAAAATTATTTTTTTTCGTTTGAAATATCTTGTTCAAACCTGAAACCCAATCGTTTACCAGTTTTCAAAGGCATGTTTTGATCTTCAAATTGAAGCATATCGTTAACGGTAATAATCTTTATTTCGTCATAATTTGGGAGCAAAAGGTCAAAATTTATGGTATATTCGATGGCTGAACGCAAAATCGAATGAGCTGCTTCGGCATCCAAACGATTCGAGCTGAAATTATTGAAGACTTTTGCCAATTCGCGTTTCCCTTCCACATAATAATGTCCATCCTTATTGATCATAATACGACCTATCATATATCCTAAGTCATTAATACGATTGTACTTGAATGAATCTGACAAGAAGTTGAAAATCTGTATTGAGCCGCAATAGGAGCGTTCCTTATCTTCTTTAATATAAGGAGTTCTCATCACTTCATGGTCGCGAGAAAACTCGAAAATATTAGTATGCATTAGAAAAACCAAAATATCACCTGCAAACTTGAGTTGGAACTCGTATTGGTTGCGGTTGGTATAATGCACCGTCACACGATCGTGTTCTTCTTCATATTCATCACGGTAATACTCATCGAATTCTTTGGCGGCTTCTTTAAATAACAACATTGAATTCAAAGTTTCCTGAAATACATTTTGCTTCAGCTCGCCTTTGTTTACCAATAATTTACACAATGAATCAGTTTCTTCGTTCATACTTAAAATTTTTCTGCAAATTTACACAAAAAAAATGGAATAAAGACCATCATTATAAATAATGTCGTATTTTTGCTTTTTAATATTTAAATATGAAAGTAATTAAAGTCTGCAACAAAAGACAGCTTAAGCAATTCATCACCTTCCCTGAAAAATTGTATAAAAACGAGCCCAACTGGGTCCCTCCATTGCATTTTGACGAACTAAACACGCTTTCAAGGAAAAATCCCGCCTTCGAATTTTGTGAAGCCGATTACTTCATCGTCATTGACGAAAATGGCGAGGTACTAGGCCGTATAGCCGCCATCATCAACCACAAAGCCAATGACCATTGGGGAGAAAAGTCCGCACGATTCGGCTGGATTGACTTTATAGAAAACCGTGAAGTGCTTAAACTTTTAATTGATACTGTCATCGATTGGGCCAAGGCTCGCGGAATGCAAAAACTTAAAGGACCTCTCGGCTTCACCGATATGGATAAGGAAGGTCTTCTTGTCGATGGTTTCCAATATTTGTCACCCATCACTTGCATCTACAATTTCCCTTATTACGGACCCATGCTTGAAGAACTGGGATTCACGAAGGACGTGGACTGGACCCAACGCATCTTGGAAATTCCTGATGCGCCACCAGAAAGATTGAGAATGCTGGAGACCGTGCAACAACGCTACGGGCTTCATCTTTTCATACCCAAAAACAAACGCGAAATCACTTCTCGCGGAAAACACGTCTTTCACGTCATCAACGAAGCCTTCGCCCCTCTCTATGAATTCACACAACTGTCTGAGAAGCAAATCGACACATACGTTAAACAATATATGTCTTTCGTAGATAAAGATTACGTGTGCTTGATTCTTGACAACGAAGAGAATATCGTTGGTTTTTCAATTTGCATTCCCTTCCTGGCAAAAGCTTTCCAAAAGGCCAAAGGCAAACTTTTCCCTTTCGGCTTCATTCCACTTCTCCACGATCTCTTCCATAACGACACGCTGGAAGGTTTGATGATCGGTGTTATTCCCAAATATCAAAGAATGGGTGCTAATATTTTGATTTACAAATACGTATACGAAAGCTGTAAAAAACACGGCATCAAAAGAATCCTCCTTAATCCGCAATTGGAACATAATTATAAAGTTCAGTTATTGTTTGGAGACTTGAACGTCCACCCTTCGATGCGTCGTCGTAGCTACAACCTAGACTTAACTCTATAAACTATTATACAATAATTGTTATGACACGAACGAATTCTTTAACTAAAGTTACTCAACGAATCTTTCTCATTCTTCTATTCATTTCTCTTCTGACACTGATTTTCGTCAATCAATCAGTTGGAAGCGGCGACATTACGCAAATGTGGTGGATTCAATGGTTCAAGACCTTGCTGCAAATGAATGTGGTATGCATCGTCTGGGCTCTCATCAGTATAAAGATGGGACAAACAAAGAACCTTACCTGGCATCAGAGCTTCAGGTGCTTGGTAATGCTCATCGCTGTTGCCTATCTTGGATTTGCTAATAAGGGTTGCTCTTGCGCGGTCAGCTATTTTCAAAGCTCCATTCTATTTCTACTTGGGAAAGAGCAGTTTACCGCTCTCTTTGTCATTTTCTGCGCGCTAATGGTTATGACCTACGTCTATGGCAAAGTTTGGTGCGGATGGCTGTGCCCATTAGGCATTGTCCAGGATTTTCTTTACATCGGAAGATTCAAAAAATTGCGCAACAAGACATTTTTCAAAGCATTACGAACCCGCACCGCTCAAACTATCATGCGAACCCTGCAAGTCATTTCCTTCATTGGCCTAACCGTAATGGTCATCATCACTCAAATGCCTTATTTCTGCCGCTTCGATCCCTTCGCCGCCATCTTCCGACTTAATATCTTCACGACAACACAATGGATATTAGTTATCGTATTAATAATCAGTTCTTTATTAATATGCAGACCCTTCTGTAAATCATTTTGTCCAATGGGCTTGGTTTTGAATCTGGTAACTTTGATTCCAGGTTCACACCGCATCACCGTGGATAGCGAAACTTGCAAGAGATGTGGCAACTGCGGCCGCAAATGTCAAATGAACGCCATTCGCAATCACAAAATTGGGGCCGACTGCATCCACTGCGGCGAGTGCATCGGCAGCACCCAATGCGAAAGTCTGAAAGCCTAATTTCTATTCAGCTATGCATAAATATCGCAGTTTCGTCCTTCCAATAGCTATCATTTTAGGGCTCATTTTCCACAGCTGGTGCGGCAAAATCAGCGTGATTGTTCCTTTCTTGATATTTTTGATGCTGCTTTTGAATTTCGCGGCAGTTAACGTGCGAAAACTGCATTTTTCATGGCTTTTCGTCTGGCTGATGCTGTTTCAGATTGTCGTTAGTTTAGGTTCATATTACCTGCTCCGCTGGCTGAACATCAACAATGTCGTTGCAGAAGGAGTTCTCGTGAGCATCTTGTGTCCAGTTGCATCCTCCGTCGTGGTCATTGCGTGTATGTTAGGTGCTGATCGTGAAACCGTTACGGCCTACTCCATCTGGGGAAATCTGATGGTCGCCGCCGTCGCTCCAGTTTATTACTCTTTCATCGGAAGGCATCAAGATATGCCATTCTTCGAATCCTTCTGGCAAATATTATGCAAAATAAGTCCCATCATCATTTTGCCTTTCTTCATCATACTATTACTTCAATTCTGCCTTCCCAAAGTCAATCATTGGCTCAGCGAACGCAAAGGCTGGGCATTTTATTTTTGGGCCATCGCTCTGTTGCTTGTATTGGGAAAAACTTTCGACTTTCTATTTGTCAGCGAAAACACTAATATTAAGATTATCATTGATTTAGCCATAGCCGCAATGATTATTTGCGCCATACAATTCGCGGTGGGCAAGCTCCTCGGTAAAAAGTATGGCGACACCATTGCCGGTGGTCAGTTGTTGGGACAGAAAAACACGGCTTTTGGCATTTGGATGTCCAATGTTTATCTCAATCCGATGTCCTCCCTATGCATTGCATTTTATGCCATCTGGCAAAATCTTTTCAACAGTTGGCAGTTGTGGCGACACGACCACAAGGAATAAGCTTTTTTATTTTTCGGCACGCATTGCGCACCAGTCGTTTTTGGCTTTGTGCGAATGATAACGAATACCAAATTCCGCAGCACGCTGCTTGATGATTTCCAAATCCTTGGACTCATAGAATCCACTGAAGAAAATTACACCACCAGGATTCAAAGCTGCTGCATAAGCCGGCATGTCATTCACCAAAATATTGCGATTGATATTGGCAATGATAATGTCAAAATGCCGATTTTTGAGTACTGAAGCATCGCCCAAAACGACTTCCATATCCTCACAGCCGTTGCGGCTGATATTTTCCACATTATTATTGTATGCCCATTCGTCATTATCGATGGCCGTAACAGGAGCCGCACCTCGCTTGTATGCTAGAATAGCCAGCACACCCGTACCTGCGCCCATATCAAGCACGCTCTTCCCTTTCAAATCTTCTTCCAGCAAGAACTCTATCATCTGCGAAGTTGTCTCATGGTGAGCTGTACCAAACGACATTTTTGGCTCAATCAAAATTTCATATTCGACATTATCCATTTCTGGATGGAAAGGAGCTCGAATATAACATTTGTCGGCAATCAAAACAGGCGTATAATTCGATTCCCAAACCGCATTCCAATCCTGTTGTTCCACTTCGCTGATTTGGTACGACAGTTTTACATCCAGGCCATGGTTTTCAAGGATATCTATAATCGTTTCTTTATCATATTGATTTTGAGAAATATAGCACAGCAATTCCGTCTCATCTTCACCATCGATAAAACTTTCGCATCCAGCATCTGCCAAAAAAGATGAGAAAATATCCTTCCACGGCTCCGCTTCTTCAAAACGGATTTTGATTTCGATATAATTATTCATGATTATTCAACGAATTTGCCTTGGGTGGTGAACAAAAGTTCTTTAGATTCCTTAGTTTTCTTATTTTCGATGTTTACCAAATAGCAATTCTTCTTTTCCACAAGATTTTTAACTGCGTAATATTCAACAACCTTGAATCCTTTGTGATTTTGTTTAACGTAAGAAGAAATACTGCTCAGAAGATTGTCCAAATTGCCCAAAGTCATGGTTTGGGTAATGACTCCGTAACTGTTGATACAGCAGATTTCCTTGCCGCGCGTACTGTAATAAGATGCTCTGTAACTACCATCTTCCGTTTCAGACCAAGTAACACCTTTAACATTAGGATATTTGGCTTTGAAAGCGGCAATGACATCTTTGGGAATCTGGCTATCGTCATCAGCCCTGTTCGACATATTCATTTTTTCGTAATATTTCTCCAAGGACACATCTTCCTCGGACTCCTTGGCTTGCCCACCTAATTCATAGTTAGGATCAACTGTACGGAGCAATTTACCGGTCTTATCGAAGAAGAAAGTAGTGATAAGTTTCTGTTTCCAATTGGCTTTTTCATAAATCTCTACCATCGTAACATCCTGCTTGTCAGCTCTTATTTCTTTGATAGCGTTTTTGAAGCGATAACCTTTATAATAAGTCTGAATATGTTTAAGCATATTGCCACTGATAGATTCTTCAGGCACTACGATATAAGTCTTCTCCCATTTTCCCGAAGGGGTTATGAACACTTCATTTTTCTGTTCGCGAGCGATGCAATTGCCGACATAGAAAGTATCGACTCTAAACCAGTTGAGTTCTTCGGGACGCTGAACTTTTTTAGCAAAAGCAGTCTTAACCGCCGCGGGAACGCTATTAGCATCAATGGCCTTGTTGCCACGTTCATCATAAACTGGCTTAACTTCCTTTTCTTTTTTAGACTTTTGCTCGGTTTTATTTTGTGCAGTTGCGGCTGGTTTTTGTGTTGCACCTGTAGATTTTGATGCTGAAGAAGTGCTTGAAGCAGGTTTCCCCGTCGTAGAAGTCGATTTCGAGCCCGCTGAAGCGGTTGATTTTGAATTACTTGACGCACTTGTTGAAGCCGGTTTGGCTGAAGTGTTTGCAGATTTAGACGCCGTTGAAGAACTGGATGCCGGCTTTCCTGTCGTAGAGGTTGATTTCGAACCCGCTGAAGCGGTTGATTTTGAAGTTGTCGAAGAACCTTTTGCCGCAGGTTTCGCAGCCGCAGCCTTATTGTCTTCCGATGGTTTTGCCGCACGTGCGGCGGCAGCTGCAGCAGAAACGGGATCAATAACAGTTCTGGCTTCTTTATCGAAATTGGCAGGATCCTTGCGATCCATCAAATTACCCACTTCGTTGAAAGTCATCACGGAAGCTTCCATGCCTACACCTTCAGGGCGAGCTTCAATATAATAATGGATTCTCACATCCTGCATTTCCTGTAACTGTGAAACAGAAATTTCGTAATTGGCGAAATTTGTTTTCACGTAATCAGTAATCGAAGACGGCAATTCTGTTTTTGGAACTGGGTAAACCGTTTTCAACCATTTGCCTTCCTTATTGATAAAACATTTGCCAGGCGCATTATCTTCTTTGAAATTAGCCACATAGTTACCACCGTTAAGTTCCCACGATGTAATTTTAACATTCGGATATTCGAATTCCATAGTTTGCTTTACATCATCGGGAACAGCATCTGGCTTAAGCTTCTGGGCGAAAAGTGGATTAGTTGCAAACAATGCCGTTGCAAGGGTTATCAATGCCAAAAGGCGAACTGCTTTCTTCATAACGATTTATTATTCTGCCAATACTAATATTTTATTATCCAGGACCTCGGTGGTGCCACCTTTGATATCAAAGAATTGATTGCCGCCATCGGGAAGTCCAACTTTTATTTGACCTTTCCGTAAGGCCGCTACCAGAGGAGCATGGTTTTCCAGAACTTCAAAAAGCCCATCCAAACCTGGCAATTGCACCAAGTTCACCTCACCAGAAAAGAGTTGTTTGTCGGGAGTCGTAATATCGAGTTTCATAGCGATTATTTTGCGGCTTGTGCCAATTCTTTTTCACCTTTTTCGATAGCTTCTTCGATAGTACCCACCAAGTTGAAAGCGGTTTCAGGCAGATAGTCGAGTTCGCCATCCAAAATCATATTGAAGCCCTTGATAGTATCTTCGATGTTTACGAATTTACCCTCCAAGCCTGTAAATTGTTCTGCAACATGGAAAGGTTGCGACATGAAGCGCTGTACACGACGGGCTCTGTGAACTACCTTACGGTCTTCTTCTGACAATTCTTCCATACCCAAGATGGCGATGATATCCTGCAGTTCCGTATAACGTTGAAGAGTCTGTTTAACACGTTGAGCGGTGCGATAATGCTCTTCACCCACGATTTCTGGCGTCAGGATTCTTGAAGTGGAATCCAAAGGATCGACTGCGGGATAAATACCAAGGGAAGCAATCTTACGGCTCAAAACGGTCTGTGCATCCAAGTGAGAGAAAGTCGTGGCAGGAGCCGGGTCGGTCAAGTCGTCGGCGGGCACATAAATAGCTTGTACTGAGGTAATGGAACCACGTTTGGTAGAAGTGATTCGCTCCTGCAGTGTACCCATTTCTGTTGCCAGCGTCGGCTGATAACCTACTGCTGATGGCATTCGGCCCAACAAAGCGGAAACTTCAGAGCCAGCCTGTGTAAAACGGAAGATGTTATCTACAAAGAAAAGAATGTCCTTGCCACCGGATTGTTCGTCACCATCACGGTAATGTTCGGCGACTGTCAAGCCTGACAAAGCCACGCGGGCACGTGCTCCAGGGGGTTCGTTCATCTGTCCGAAAACAAGTGTTGCCTGTGATTTTGCCAACTCTTCTCTATCAACCTTGCTCAAATCCCAACCGCCTTCTTCCATGCTTTTCTTGAATTCTTCGCCATAGCGAATAACGCCGGACTCAATCATTTCACGCAACAAATCGTTACCTTCACGAGTACGTTCACCAACACCGGCGAAAACTGACATACCAGAATATTTCTTTGCAATGTTGTTGATCATTTCCATAATCAAAACAGTCTTGCCCACGCCTGCACCACCGAACAAACCAATCTTACCACCTTTTGCATAAGGTTCAATCAAGTCGATGACCTTAATACCTGTATAAAGCACCTCCTGGGAAGTTGAGAGATTTTCGAATGTTGGCGGATCGCGGTGAATATCTTTACGAACATCCGTTTGCAGATTGTCGATGCCGTCAATGGCCTCGCCAATAACGTTGAGCAAACGACCGTTGATATTGCCGGTGGGCATACTAATCATTCGGCCTGTGGCCACAACATCCATACCGCGACGCAATCCGTCGGTGGAATCCATGGCAATACAACGCATCGTATCTTCACCGATGTCTTGTTCACATTCCAGAATCAGTTTGTCCCCGTTGGGTCTAATCACTTCCAATGCATCATAAATGTTTGGGAGGGTGCAGCCTTCTTCAAATCGCACGTCTACAACAGCGCCGATGATTTGTGAAATTTTTCCTTTGATTTTTTCTGACATGATTTATTATATTTTTTGATTTTATTTTCAGAAGAATTTGGTTTAGCAAATAATGAGCAACATTTATAATTATCAACAATTAAACTTAGTACGGTGTATAAGCAATCTCCAAACGCAATTGTTTTCCTTCGAAGCCTGCATTGGGGTTGCTTCCGTAAAACACCAGACGATTTCCCCTGATACCCGAACCTTTCACGATAAGATACAGATAATCAGCATAATCTCCTTTATCCAGTACGAGATTTTGAATATAATTTGTGATACGAATTCTATATTCTGCTTTTTCAACGTCATACGTACCACCGAAGAATCCCGACGGGTTGACAGATTCATCATCAGGAATATAAGTCAGGGTGCCGTCTTTTTTCACACCTTGAACCGTCAAGTTGGCGGGACGTGTAAAAATCAATTCATTGGGGAAGCAGTTACTGATGACCAATTCCGCTCTATTAATAACGAGATGCTTATTCAGTGAAGCGAATTTTTGGCAGATGTAAGGGAAGCGTATTTTCGCTTTCACACCGCCCATTGCTTGCAAATACAAAGTTTGCGCATTGCTCTGGTCTTGGTCGATAATTTGTCTACGCAAATCCTGTGCGGCATCTGCATAGTTGAAATGATTAAGATTATTGTAGATAACGCCATTGTCTGAAGGCGTAAAAGTATAGTTCAATCCATCATCCAAGTCATTGTGATAATAAATGACCAAGCCTGTCAAGGAGCTGACCATACTGGAAGAAAAGATGCAGCCGTTGGCATGGTTTGACGTAGCCGTAATGCTTAGGCCTTTGAACGCATCTTTCACATCGTCATCGGTATACCAACTACCAGCTTCATCAATAAAGCGCTGACCGAATTCATTTTTCAGACGTACACGAATATGCGGAGAAAGTTCATCCCCATTGATTATCACGGAAGAACCAGGCTTGACAAAATACGACACATTCGGATTCTGCACCAAGTTATCCCCATAGTGTTCGGTTGTATTAGACGCATAGTAAATAGTACCAGCTGCCAAATCCTCACTCAATTCATAGACTTCAAAACGAAGAGGGGCCATCGTATCACCATACGCAAAAGCTGTATGCAGCGTAAGCACAACGGAGTCCAAGACTGGATTGGAACCAAATTGTGGGTTTGAACCAGAAAGTAGGAATTGGGCATAAACAGTGGCAGCCGTCGTACCGAAAATGGGATCATGGTTTTCGCCTATCAGTTGGTTGGCCAAGTTAGAAGTTATCAAACTATCATAGATAACAGAATGGGCAGTGACGGAAGTCGTATCCATCGTCGCACCAATCAAGTCATCTGCCATATCGAGTCCGATAGCATTATACTCTTTTTTACACGAAACAAGGCAAAGGATGAGAATGAGCAGTAACGAACTAGTAATCTTAACGCGTGCCATGGTAGTATATTGCAGTTTATTGAGCTATAAGTTGGTCGTAAAAAGCGTTGTATTGTTCAACATAGTTGCCATTTTCATCGTGTTTCAGCAATGGAAGTTCGGATTTTTCCATATAGCTTTGCACTGTGGCTTTCACGTCGGGATGACCAAGGACAAGGCCATCGGAATAATCGATAGCGGTTTTAAGGAGGGCATCGTAACCCGGCGTTCTAAATTTGGCAAGACTCTCTTTAGGTATGCCCGTAAGTTTCAGTTTCTTCGCGAAATCCGGAGAGAATTTTTCACTAAAATCGTCATTGTACGCCGAGAAAACGATTTTCAAATCTTGGAAAAGAGGATTGTCCTTGTAGCAAGTCTTGATGAAAATCGGCACAAGGGCGGTAATCCAGCCGTGACAATGAATAACGTCCGGCGTCCAACACAACTTTCTAACCGTTTCTATGACACCTTTGGCGAAGAAAATGGCACGGGAATCATTATCCTCGAAGAATTTGCCATCTGCATCGCGAAAGACGGCCTTGCGCTTGAAGAAGTCTTCGCTGTCAATAAAATAAATCTGCATTCGGACAGCTTGCAAAGAGGCCACCTTGATGATGAGTGGGTGATCGGTATCTTCGATAATAATATTCTGTCCAGAAAGACGGATTACTTCGTGTAACAAATTCTTGCGTTCGTTCACGACACCATATTTTGGCATAAAAGTACGTATTTCGTTATCCATTTCCTGAATGCCTTGAGGAAGATAACGGCATACGTGTGTGATGTAATCTTCTGCCATGTAAGGGAAAATCCCAGGCGTGATGTATAAAACTCTTTTCTTTCCCATTTATGTTATTATATTTCAAACTGCAAAATTATAAAAAAAAAATCAATTGTAAAGACGTTTTTCAAATTTTTTCTCCTTTAAATATGTAAAAACAATTTTGTCGTTGCAAATTTTCATGTTGTCAATTTTTATTTTTTATTATTTTTTATTATTTTATTCTTATTTACTTATTATTATAACAGTTGTATTTTATTATGTTTTTTGTAATATTTATACGAATTATATATAATTTTTTATAGTTCGAATAAAGACCTCGCTTGATTTGAATCCTCCGAACACGGCTTCTCAAAAAAGGGGATTTTTTTTCCTTGAAAAGGGCCAATATTAATATTAAAGTTGTATATTTGCACCCTAATATTTTATCATGGAAAAAGAGACTATCAAACCCGACAACTCGGCCCATAAGAAAAGCAAGCTCAAAGTCGGCATTTTCTGCATCGTTGCCGTAATCGTATTCTATCTCGGCGCTTGCTTTTTCAAGGGCGTTTCCGCTTTTGGAAAGAAAACCTACTACTACGCCGTATTCGAAAACACAGGCGGCCTGCAAGCCAGCAACGCCGTCATGCTCAATGGCTACAAAATCGGCCAGGTAACCAACGTGACAATGCTTTCCGACAACCCCGTCAGACTTTGTGCCGAACTGATGATTACCGAGCCTGTCAACATTCCCAAAGACTCGAAAGTGCAGGTAGCCCCGAAGGATTTGCTGGGTGGCACCGTCATCAACATCCTCATGGGCACTGACACCAAATTCCTGCGGGAAAAAGACACGATGGCCACCTTCGTCGTTCCCGCCATGACTGACGGCATCGACGAGATGAAGACCAAAATCAATAGCATTCTGGTTTCCGTTGACACCATTGCCCTATCACTGAAAGACGTCCTGTCCTCGGAAGGCGGAGCACAAGACCTCAAGGGCACCCTTGCCAATCTGGAACAAACCACTGCCAACCTGACATACATTTTAGCCGCCAACAAGGACAAAGTAGGCAAATTGGTTACCAATCTCGAGGCCTTCAGCAACACGCTACAGGCTGCCAGTCCTGAATTAGAAAGCATTGTCAGCAACTTAGACAATATCTCCGACTCTTTGGCACAGGCCAATGTCAAACAACTCGTCAACGATGCATCCAAAGCCGTTGGAGACATTCAACTGATGGTTGACAAGATGCAGCGCGGCGAAGGTACACTTGGACAAATCGTCAACAACGACACACTATACACCAATCTCGAAAAGTCACTGGACAGTTTCAACGCTTTACTCGTCGACTTGAAAGCCAACCCGAAGAAATACATCAATGTCACCGTTTTCGGCAAAAAAGAAAAGACTAAATAATCAAAATAACTTATTCATTAATCAACAAAAAAATATGAAAAAAACTATTCTCACTATGGCAAGTATCATTATTTGTTTGGCCGTAGTATGCAGTTCCTGCAAATCTAAGAAAAATCAGGAAAATCCTGAAACAAAATCTGAAATGCAGTTGAAAGTTGAAGAATTCGCCAACTTTGACCTTACCGCAGACCTGTCTGAATTGACGGAAAACGAAAAGCAACTGGTTGACATTTTCATCCAGATTGCTGACATCATGGACGACTTGTTCTGGAAACAGACTTTCGGTGACAAGAGCATTCTTGATACCATTCAGGACCCATGGGTTCGCGATTTTGTGGCCATCAACTACGGTCCATGGGAACGTTTGAACTGCAACAAGAGTTTCGTTTCCGGTTATGGAGAAAAACCTGCTGGCTGCCAATATTACCCGGAAGACATGACAATGGAGGAATTCAATGCTTTGGATGACCCCGACAAAAACAGTCTTTACACTGTCATCCGCCGCGACGAAAACGGCCAGTTGAAGGTGGTTTGGTATCGCGATGAATACAAAGAAGAACTCAGCAAGGTTTGCGAACTCATGGACAAAGCCATCGAGCTGGCAGAAGACGAAGGTTTGAAAAACTATCTGATTGAAAGAAAGAAGGCATTCGAAACCGATGATTACTTTAACAGCGATATGGTTTGGATGGATATGAAAAACAGCCGCCTCGACTTTGTTGTCGGACCTATCGAAAATTACGACGACCAACTTCGCGAAGCAAAAGCTTCTTACGAAGCCTTCGTTTTGATTAAAGACGAAAAAAAGAGCAACGACCTGGCAAAGTTCGTTTCCATGCTTCCCGATCTACAGAAAGAACTTCCCTGCGAACCCCAGTACAAGACCTTCGTTCCAGGAACCTCATCAGACATAAACGTTTACAATGTGGTTTATTACGCTGGCGATTGCAACTCTGGCAGCAAGACCATCGCCATCAACCTGCCTAACGACGACAAAGTACAAGCTAAAAAAGGTGCTCGCCGCTTACAATTGGAAAACGCGCAACGCGCAAAATTCGACAAAATCATGATGCCCATCGGCGAACTCATCATGGAACCCGCACAATTGCAATACTTAAAATTCGACGCTTTCTTCTGGAATGTCACTTTCCACGAAGTAGCTCACGGTCTGGGCATTAAAGAAACCATCAATGGCAAAGGCAGCGTTGACGACGCATTGCAGACTGAAAAGACCACTTGGGAAGAAGCCAAGGCTGATATTTTGGGACTGTTCCTCGTTAACACTTTGATTGAAAAAGGTGAAATCACCGACATCACTGCTGAAGATGCCATCACCACTTACATCGTCGGCATTTTGCGTTCTGTACGCTTCGGTGCTGGTGAATCCCACGGCAAAGCCAATATGATGTGCTACAACTTCATGGAAAAGGAAGGCGCATTTACCCGCAACGCAGACGGCAGCTACCACATCGACTTCGAAAAAGCAAAAGCAGCCATCAACAACTGGGGCGCTTTGATTTTGAAAACCCAAGGAGACGGCAATTACGAATTTGCCAGCCAATATGCTAAAGAGAATGCGTCTGTTCCTGCCGCATTGCAGAATGACTTGGACAGAATCAACAACGCTGGCATTCCTCGTGACATCCGTTACAATCAAGGACTTGAAATTCTGAACCGCTAAGATGAAACTCTTTTTGGTTCCCACGCCGATTGGCAATATGGAAGATATCACGCTTCGCGCAATACGTGTACTGCGCGAAGCGGATTTCGTATTATGCGAAGACACCCGTACGACCAAAAATCTACTCAAACATTACGAATTAGACAAACGCTGTCTGCCCTATCATATCAACAACGAACATCAACAACTACAACGCTTCATTGCTGAAATCAAGCAGGCTGAAACGGTAGCATTGGTGTCGGATGCGGGCACGCCAGGCATTTCAGATCCGGGATTTCTGCTTTTACGCGAATGTATCTCCGAAGGTATCGAAATTGAGTGTCTTCCTGGCGCCACAGCACTCATTCCCGCTGTCGTCAACTCTGGACTTCCCTGCGACAGTTTTTATTTCAACGGCTTCTTACCGCACAAAAAAGGCAAAGAAAGCACGCTGAAAAAACTGGCAGAAATGCAAGAAACCGTCATCTTCTACGAATCGCCACACAGACTGGCAAAAACATTAGTGATGATGGTGCCATTCTTCGGCGAAGAACGACGAATTTCCATCAGTCGGGAGCTGACGAAGATCCACGAAGAGAATTTTCGCGGCACGCTCGCCGAAGCCATCTCGCACTTCCCCACTGACAAGGAAATCAAAGGTGAGATTGTGGTAGTGGTTAGTCCAAAGTGAACTATGAACCGTGAACATTAAACAATTAAACAACTCAACAATTATAAACAACAAATCCGATGTCTCCATTAATTTCCCCCTCTATGCTTTCCGCAGATTTCTGTCATCTGGCGGATGCCATTAAAATGGTCAACAACTCTGAAGCCGATTGGTTTCATTTAGACATTATGGACGGGGTTTTCGTCCCCAACATTTCGTATGGGATGCCCGTCATCAAAGCCATCCGTTCAAAAGCGGAGAAACCCTTGGACGTCCACTTGATGATTGTGCAGCCCGAGCGTTATGTTGAGCGATTCAAGGAAGTTGGTGCCGACATCCTGACTGTCCACTGGGAAGCATGCATCCACTTGCACCGGACAATTTATCAAATCAAGAATGCGGACATGCTGGCGGGCGTTGCCCTCAACCCCCACACACCTGTTGCCGGCTTGGAGGATATCATCAACGACGTTGACATGGTGCTTATCATGTCTGTCAATCCTGGTTTCGGCGGACAAAAATTCATTGAAAGAAGTCTGCACCGCATTGCAGAGCTCAAAGCGATGATTAAACGCAACAAATCCAACTGTCTCATCGAAGTCGATGGTGGAGTCGATCTTACAAACGCGCAGCAGTTGGTAGATGCTGGAGCAGACGTTCTCGTCGCTGGCAATGCCATCTTTTCTAAAGAAAATCCAACAGAAATCATTCATCAGCTGAAAAATGTCAAATAAAAAAATCTTATTAATTTTTTTTCTTGCTTTTCTATCTATTTTCAATTCTTGCAAAAGAGACAAGAATTTAGACAAGGATACCACGCTCGTTGAAATAGAAAAAGATGAGAATTATCAACTGGTCAATTCTGAAGGGCCTGCCTTGCTGCATGTTTTCGACACTTTGGACAGGTATATCGGCACCATCGGAACGAAGGCCTGCTTCATCCGTTTCACCCATAGCGACAAAGACCGATTGGAAGGTTATTATTATCCTATTGACAGCACCCATATTGTTATCACGCCACATTATTTTTCCATTAGCACCCAAGGTCGCAACTACTGTCTTTCCACCAATACATCAGATTTTCAATTCAATATGAAATACCAAGTCAATGCGACACAATGCAATGGTAAGGCAGCGAGGAAGACACTAAATTCAAGCCATCAAAAAATCATTGACTTTAATTTCTCAAAATACGAAACCGTCAATGCATCCATTCCATCAAAGCGTTACCTTAAAACGATTTTCGAAGTTGAAGAGCAGCACGATGTCGTTTATGGGCATGCCAAAGGGCCTTGGTCGAGTTTATCGCTTGATGAGGCGGAAAATTATGCCACTGCCATTCTGCCATACGTTTTCAAGGCTGGCACTATGAAAGACCTTCCGTTGACAATGGACATTTACAGTCCGAAAAACGACACGCTAAAGAATCGTCCATTAGTGGTTTTGATTCACGGTGGAGCTTTCTTTTTCGGCGACAAAGCCGACAATGAGATGATTGTTCAATGTCGACACTTAGCTTCGTTAGGCTATGTTGTGGCATCCATTAACTATCGGATGGGTTTTGAAATGTCAAAGATATCGATTCAGCGTTGTGCTTACAAAGCCATTCAGGATGCTCACGCTGCCCTGCGTTTTCTGACACACTTCGCCAACAAATACGGCATTGACAAGGAACGGATGTACGTAGGCGGCTCGAGTGCCGGTTCTATCATCGCCATGAATATGGTCTATATGAACGACCAAACTCGGCCAAAAACAACGCTGAAAAAACATTTTGCCAAAAACAATGGTAATTTACACGACTCTGGCAACGACTACCGCGACACGTTCAACATATGCGGACTTCTCAACTTTTGGGGAGCCCTATACGAAATCAATGAAATCAAAGATGCTCCCATTTCCATTTTATCCATCCACGGTACGGCGGACAAAATCGTACCTTATGATTATGGCTATCCATTTGCACAACTCAACGGAAAAAATGGCAAGGGCAAACTTTGCAATTGGTATTTCGACAAAATGTATGGTTCGAACGCTATTCACAAGACATTATCCAACAGCAAAATTCATAAAGAATTCTATTCTTTGGACAGTTTAGGACACGCTCCTTGGAAAGACCAATCGCACAAATTAAATGAGACGTACTATTTCATTGAAAAGAAAATGTCCATTTTTTTGGCGAAAGACTTAATCCAAGACATTCAAATCACCAAGAGCGGAGCCGTTCATTATGAAATTTCGAATGCACAAATCAAAAATATCAATTGGCAATTAACTGGCGGCATCATCATTCCTCACAAAAATTACGACTGTTCTTATGTTGAAGTCAGATGGCTGTCCGATGAGAAGCTTCATCAAATCAAAGCTTCGGGAATACTGAACAATGATGCGGCATTTTCCGTATCAAAACAGATACAAGTTTCTACTCTATCAAAATGATAAAACATTCATTGTTATGAAAAAAATATTTTTACTTGCAATAGCATTCTTTATGCTGAGTCAAATGTTGGCACAGGAAGTGACAGAACCTATTGTGCTCAACAAAAACTTTTGTAACAATAATGTTTCGGGGATTAATCTTTGGACACAAACGACCTTAGAGGCCATACCAATGCCCATAGGCCAAAACGAGATGGATAATTCCTCAGAAAACTCGGAATTATTAAAGACCAAAAGTGCCTCTCGCAAGCGCATTCTGGCAGCTGGCGAATCCTTGATTTTCAGCATTGATGGATCGAATATAACGGAAGATACAACTCATTTAGGCATTACTTTCAGCGGTGACATCGAAGCTGCCATACAACGTGTCCCTTCCTGGCTGCAATACGATCTTCGCTTCAAATTCAAAATGATAAGCAATAGTGCTACGCGAAACAAAATGGTCAACATCATCAATGCCAGCCCGAAAAAATACTTGGACGAAGTTGCTTATGTCATCACTTATTTACCAGTTGAAGTGTTGACATACAACCGCTTACCCAATGATTGGTCTCATCTCATTGACAATGCCGCCATGATTTATTCACATGCTGACTCATTGAAATATGTAAACATTGTTGAATACGGAGACACTACGAGTGGTGATTGGCACACGACGACAAGCTACAAAATAAAGCAAGGTTCGAGCTATATCTGGCGAGAAGTGGATCGCTACTATTATTATCAATTCATTGTCATGCCTAAGGTTGAACAGGAATACGTTGCCATTACCGACAATTTAACGAGCATTACTGGTTATCGCACTTGGGGTTATTTCTGGAGGGATTATTTGTGGAACAACTATTCACAAGCCATTAACACTTCCGATACAGAAGACCGCAGCTATGACCAAGTGAACACGTGGGGTTATGTGGCCATCAATTCTGCCGGAGACCGCGACACTGTCCGTATCGATAGCATTCCGCGTTTAGGAGAAATCATGCAGATGCCAGAGTACCTATGGAATGAAAGTCACACAATGTACTTTTTCAATCGAGATTTTAGTGCCACACAAGGAGCCCTGGACGTGTTAGGCAACTGGGCTTCGCGCTGCATTCCGCAAGACGTGACGAGCAGTGATGATTATCGTCCATCTGAACCGAACCACATTGCATGGAAACACGTCGGCAACTGCCATGAAGATGCTATCCTGCTGGCAGCTGCCGCCCGTACCGCCTTGATACCTTGCATTCATGTTGCCGACCTCTGTGATGACCACGTTTGGACGGCCATTCACGATGGCGGTGACGACGTTTGGCACCATTTTGAATTTTTCAGAGGAGGATGTTCTGCTGGTCGTCCTTATTATTGGGGCATGACCAATCTTACCACCAACGGCAGCTATGGATGGAACAGTTCATTAGTGCAGGGCTATGTACCCAGTGGACAACTAATGAACTTGTCGGAAACCTACTCCGAAAACACCGCATGCACGCTCAATCTTTCCGTCAAAGACCAGGATGGGAAACCCGTTGATGGTGCGTTGGTTCATATTTATTCAACCAACACTCAATATGGCACGACCTACAATATGTCAGCGGGATATTTGTGGACCAATTCCGAAGGAAAAATTTCAGCAAAATTGGGCACTGGAAAGAAATACTATATGAGTATTTCACACCCCAAATTTGGCAGCTATCCTACTACGAGTGGTCAAATTTACCAGCTCATCAGCAGCAACACCACCGCTGGACACACCTATAACTTAAGCTACAGTTTTCCCGACCCAGCTACCGAAGCTCGCCACAACATTTTCACAAACCAAGAGACCTACGATGCACACAACAGCTTAAAAATCAATCTAACAAGCGAAAACATCACAACAGGGACCAATCCTGAAGATGTTCAATCTTCTACTTTCTACGAAAGAACAAATACCGTAGCGCCATTAAGCGTTTATGTCGTAAGCGAAAGCGAACTTGACAACTTCCGAAACGGCAGCCGCAACGCCACTGTGGAATACGATTGCGGGCATATCAGCCAAGGAGAAATTTCCGTACCCTTACACAATAATGGCAAAACTTATATCGTTGTAGCCAATGACAACAACTATAAAAACCTCGCAGAAGTTTCTTTTTCTTACGAATTGGTGGATACGGTAAGCTTCCCGACTTCAATTGAAAACATATTCAATTCATCAAATGATAATAATTTTAAAATTTATCCAAATCCTGTTAAAGAACAAATGCGCTTTACCTGCAACGATAACTACATCGGCATGATAATGGAAATTTATGACATCTCCGGAAGAAAAGTGGGACAACACCAAATCAGCGAAAACAACGGCGAAGTTGACACAAGAGCCCTCGCTCCCGGCTTATACATTGTTCGTTGCGGAACGCAAAGCATCAAAATGATAAAAGGAATTTAGTTTCAATAAAACAAGATTAATAAAGTTAAGAAAAAAAATATGAAAAGAGCATTAGTAAGTGTAAGCGACAAATCAGGCCTTATCCCTTTTGTAAAAGGTCTGGTAGAAAATGGTTTTGAAATCATCTCCACTGGTGGAACACAAAAAGCCATTGAGCAGGCTGGTCTGCCAGTGATGGGCATCAGTGAAATCACAGGTTTTCCTGAAATCATGGATGGTCGTGTAAAGACATTGCATCCTATGGTTCACGGCGGTTTGCTGTCGGTTCGTACCAACGAAAAACATCAGGAAGAGATGCGTAAAAACGGCATCCAATACATTGACATGGTTGTTGTGAACCTTTATCCTTTCAAGCAAACCATTGAAAAAGAAGGTGTTAGTTTTGCCGATGCTATTGAAAATATTGATATAGGTGGTCCAAGCATGTTGCGTAGCGCCGCTAAAAACCATCAGTTTGTAACGGTGGTCTGCGATGCTGCAGATTATGACAAAGTATTGTCTGAAATCAAAGAAAATGGTGACACGACCTTGGAAACCCGTTCAAAATTGGCCGCCAAAGTCTTCAGACACACAGCAGCCTACGATGCCACCATCGCCGGATATTTGTCAGAACGTTTATGCGAAAGTGACACTGAAAACATGACCTTGACATTCACCCGCAAACAATCACTGCGATATGGCGAAAATCCACATCAGGAAGCCACTTTCTACGCAGGTAAAAAACAAGGTTACTCTATGGCATGGGCCACTCAACTTCATGGCAAGGAATTATCATACAACAACATACAAGATGCCGATGCCACTTTACAGATACTGCGTGAATTTGACAAGCCCACCGTTGTAGCCGTCAAACACAAAAATCCCTGTGGCGTAGGTATTGGCCAAAATGTAATGGAAGCCTGGAACCGCTGCTACGAAGCCGACAAAGTATCTATTTTCGGCGGCATTGTTGCCACCAACCAAACCATTAACGCTGAAGTTGCCACCGAAATGAAGCCTGTATTTTTGGAAATCATCCTGGCTCCGGCCTTCACCCCCGAAGCCCTTGAAATCCTGACCGTCAAAAAGAACATCCGACTGATGACTTTCGACCTTGACAAGACCAAATCCGACAAAAAAATGTTCATCAGCGTTAGCGGCGGTATGCTAATGCAAAGCATCGACAGAGCCAGCGAAGACGATGCCGAGCTGAAATGCGTGACGAAAAAGCAACCCTCGAAAGAAGAACTGGAAAATCTGCTTTTCGGCATGAAGGTTTGCAAACATGTGAAATCAAACGCCATTCTGTTAACCAAAGAATTGAAGACCATCGGTGTCGGCGCCGGACAGATGAATCGTGTTGGCTCAGCGCATATCGCCCTCGAACAAGCCAAGGAAGCTGGACACACCTCTGGCATCTGCCTCGCCAGCGACGCTTTTTTCCCCTTTGATGACGTAGTGAAAATGGCCGCTCAATACGGCGTAAGCGCTATCATCCAGCCTGGCGGATCGGTTCGCGACGAAGACTCTATCAAAGCCTGCGACGAACTCGGCATCGCAATGATTTTCACAGGCATACGACATTTTAGACACTAAACAACTTCGTTTCTTATTCTCTTAATTTCATTAATGAATGAAAAAGTCCCTGGCATCAACATACGAAACACTGACTTCCTACTTCGAGAAGCAAATGCCCGAAGCGAAGGCAGAGTTGCACTACCGCAACAGTTTTGAGTTGTTGGTGGCAGTGGTCCTGTCGGCACAATGCACCGACAAACGGGTGAACATGGTGACGCCTGCACTTTTTGAACGCTACCCCACTCCGTTTGCCATGGCAGGGGCAACGGAGGAAGAAATCTACGAACTAATCAAGTCTGTGTCGTATCCCAACAACAAAGCCAAACATTTGGCGGGACTTTCAAGAGGGCTGGTTGACAAATTTAACGGCATTGTTCCTGACAACCACGAAGATTTGCAATCGCTGCCAGGCGTAGGACGTAAAACCGCCAACGTCATCCTTGCTGTCATTTTCGGCCGCCCCACCATGGCTGTCGACACCCACGTTTTCCGCGTATCGCACCGCTTGGGTATCGTTGATGAAAATGCCGACACCCCGTTGAAAGTCGAGCAGCAACTCACCGCCAACTTTTCCGATGCAATCATCCCTAAAGCTCACCACTGGCTTATTCTGCACGGCCGTTACGTCTGCCTTGCACGAAAACCTCTATGCGACAAATGCGGACTCACTTCCATCTGCAAGTTCTTCAAAAACAATCATAAAAATTAATATTATGCTGAAAAAAATTTCTGCAATTATTTTATCAATATTAATAATATCCTCATTTTTAACAACTTGTGAGGCTCAAAATGATTTTGAAATTGCCAAGAATGTTGATATTTTCGTTTCCATTCTAAAAGAATTGAACGGTAAATATGCCGATGAGATTTCCCCCGGCGACCTCAGCAAGACAGCCATTGATGCAATGCTTTCGAGTTTGGATCCTTATACCGTCTATTACCCTGAATCGCAAATCGAAGATTTCAAGATGATGACCAAAGGGCAATATGGTGGCATCGGCGCATTGATTCAACAGCACGGCGATTACATCGTCATTTCAGAACCCTACGAAGACTGTCCCGCACAACAGGCTGGACTTATGGCTGGTGACAAGATTTTGAGCGTCAACAAACAAAGTATGAAATCTAAAAATTCAAGTGATGTCAGTGAAATTCTCAAAGGCCAGCCAGGGACTAAAATCGCGATTGAAGTTGAGCGCTACGGACAATCCAAGCCATTGACTTTTGATGTGGTAAGAAAGGAAATCAAATTCCCGAGTGTACCTTATTCCGATATGGTAAGTGAAGATGTAGGTTACATCAAACTTGACCAATTTACCGAAAATGCAAGCAAAGAAGTAAAAGAAGCTTTCGCAAAATTGAAAGAGCAAGGCATGAAATATCTGATTTTCGACTTGCGCAACAATGGCGGTGGTCTGCTTCAAGAAGCCGTCAACATTATGAATATATTTGTTGACAAAGATACCAAAATCGCTGAAACCAAAGGCAAACTCGAATCACAACATAAAGAATACAAAACCCATTTCGCAACCACCGACAAGGATATTCCAGTCGTAGTACTGGTTAATGAGTACAGCGCATCTGCTTCTGAAATCGTTTCCGGAGCATTTCAAGACCTTGACAGAGGTGTCATCATGGGACATAAAACTTTCGGTAAAGGATTGGTACAAAACGTTGTACCTTTGAGTTACAACACCTCATTAAAAATCACCATTGCCAAATATTATATTCCCAGCGGACGATGCGTACAGAACGTCGAATATTTCAAAAACGACACACTCGCCCCTTCCCACACCAAGATTCCAGATTCGTTGGCTGTTGCTTTCAAAACCAAAAACGGAAGAAAAGTCTACGACAAAGGTGGCGTCGAACCCGACATTATTTCGCCAGATACAACCGCCAGCAACATTCTACTCACACTTGTACTCAACAACTACATTTTCGATTTTGCGACACAATATCGCGCAACCCACGAAAACATTGCCGAAGCTAAGGATTTTGAAGTCAACGACGAAATCTACAACGAATTCATCAATTTCTTGAAAGATAAAGAATACACCTACACCACCGAAACTGAAAAAGCACTGACTGAACTGCAGGAAATTGCTAAAGAAGAAAAATATCTTGCTGATATTGAAGGTCTTTGTAAACAAATGCAAGAGAAAATCGAAACTGAAAAAACTACTGAACTTCAAAAATACAAAGATGAAATTTCAGATTACCTGACCTCTGAGATTATCGGCAGATATTATTATCAAAAGGGAAAATACATTGACATGCTTCGCCGTGATCCAGAAATCCAAGCTGCCAACGACCTGCTTCACGATATGAATCGTTACAAAAAAATATTGAATATTAAATAGACAACATCTTGAAAAGGCAAACCATACACCACTATCTTTATGTGTTGCTTACGGCAGCCTTATGTATTTCGATACCTTTGTCGAAATTTGCAATGAGTGTGTGTATGTTACTTTTAGCCGTGAATTGGCTGGCGGAATGGAATTGGTCAGAAAAATGGCAACGCTTGAAAGAGAATAAGTCTGCATTTTTCGCCTTACTTTTCGGACTCGTGCTTTGTCTTGGTTTCATCAAGGCCAGCGATTGCGACAAAGCATTCAACTACTATATTGCTGAATTTCCGCTGTTTATTGCGCCCTGCATTGCCGCTTCATCTACTCCTTTTTCAAAAAAAGAACTCAAATTCATTTTAGGAGGTTTCGTCCTAAGTACAATTTTTGCGAGTATCTACTCTACCATATATTATATTTATAACGAGGTCGTCAACATCCGTGAAATATCTATATTCATATCGCACATTCGCTTCAGTCTGTGCATTGACATTTCCATTGTCATTCTTCTGTTTTACATTCTGAAAGATAAAGAAATCAAGATGGCAATACGCATCGTTTTGATTATCGCCACCTTGTGGTTGATCACCTATTTATTTATTGCACAAACATTTACAGGAATTCTATTATTACTCTTGGTAGCTTTCATTTATACCTGTTTCTTACTTATCAAGCAAAGAAAACAAAAGCGCTACAAAGTCATCGGTTTTTCATTATTTGCCTTATTTGTCATTTTTATAGGATATTCAATATCAATTACTTATAATTATTTCCATATTGATCAAAATGAATATTTAACTATAGATGAAAAAACAATCAACGGCAATATTTATGAAAACGACTTAACTTCTTTGGTCGAAAATGGCTCACTGACAGGAGTTTATGTTTGCAAGGATGAATTGCGCACCAGCTGGAAGCAGCGAAGTGGCGTTGAGTACGATGAAGCTTCAATTGAACCGACACTGATACGATACCTCAATTCTTGTCATTTCCGAAAAGACAGCGTTGGTGTAATGTCACTTAACCACCAAGACATCAGCAATATAGAAAACCATATCGCCAACATTTCCTACACAAAAAAATACGGTCTTGAACGCGCCGCCTACCCTATCTTTTTCAGTTTTCAATTGTATGAAAGAGAAGGATACATTAACAATTCCACAATATTCCAACGTTTAGAATATTGGAAAGCGGCCTGGAAACAAGCATGCACGCATCCGCTGTTTGGTGTCGGATTGGGGAATCACAAAACTGCAGTAGCTCAACAACTTGAAGCAGATAATTCACAGTTAGATGAAAATCTTCGCTGCGTCGGCTGTCATAACCAGTGGCTCACCTTCTGGCTGATGGGCGGCATTTTCGTACTGATGTACTTTATCCTTACATTGGTCTATCCTTTCATCGAACAAAAAAGGAAAATGACTTTTGTATATGTCGCATTTTTCATCATATTAGTTGGTTCGATGTTCACAGAAGACACTTTGGAAATGCAAGCCGGCATGACGCTTTTTGCCATCATCAATTCAATATTGTTATATTGTTTCAATCCGCAATACTATGAAAACCTTTGATTTGATATCACGCGTCGTCGTTTTCGAAGGCGATTATGAACTTTCAGCCGAATGGGCCTCATTGCTCAAGCAAGCCCGCGAAGCAGCAAGAAACGCGTACACACCTTACTCCAACTTCAAAGTCGGCGCTGCACTGCAGCTCAATAACGGTGTTATCATAACCGGCAACAACCAAGAAAATGCCGCCTTCCCATCTGGTCTTTGCGCAGAAAGAACCGCTTGCTTCTATGCCTCATCGCAATATCCCGACACTCCATTCTCACGAATAGCCATCACAGCCATTAACCCCAAAGAGAAACTCACCAAACCAATTTCTCCTTGCGGCAGCTGCCGTCAATCTTTGCTGGAATACGAACAAAAATTCGGGCAAAATATCGAAGTGCTTTTGGCTGGCGAAGAAGGCGAAATCTATCTCTTCAAAAGCATCGAAGACCTGCTGCCGTTTTCGTTCAGCAGCAACTATTTGCCGTAAAACAAGTTGAGAACTGAGAGTTGTGAGTTGAAAGCTATTTTTATTATTAGTTTCTTAATTAAAACAATTCAACAATGAAAAAGAACCTCCTTCATATTTGCAAGATTCTACTGGTGGTAATGGTAGTTTCCGTGACAACGATGAGCTATGCACAAGAATTTGTTCCGTATGCACCTGATTACGATGAAATTGAAAAAAATATTGCAGAGAAAGGGGGCGAATTTTATTATCCAACATTGCTGGCACGATTCAAGGAAGGTGATACGACCTTGTCTTTAAGCCAATTGCGGGCGCTCTACTATGGTTCAATCTTTCAAGATGATTACGATCCTTATAATACGATTGACATGAAAGACATTTACGCCGTAATCAATAAGGAAAATTCATCAACAAAAGAAATGAAAGATATTGATAATCAATTAAATAAACTTATTGAAAAACATCCGACTCATGTCCCGCTCTATGTATGCCAATTCATCAACAATTCAAATTTGTATGGATCAGAATCCAAAGAAGTGGAAAAACCATACCATCAATTTGTTATGCTTGTCGATGCCATCAATAGCACTGGCGATGGCAGTTCCTATGACGATGCCTTTCACGTTATCACGACCAGCCACGAATATTTGATGATGAATGTTTTTGGATTCTCTCCTAAATCGCAAGGCCTTGAATTCAACAAGGATAATCAGTACGATGTATTTGAGATAGAGGAGAACGAATACGGCGTTGAGAAATTGTATTTCGACATTACCCGGTGCTTCGGAACGCTAAGAAAACAGCATTCACAAAAACAGAAAAAAGAGACTCCATTACATGATTTTATCATTCCTATCAATTCTGCCTTCATATTGGAGTTGAAGGAAACGAAGAAAGGTGCTTATGAAATTGTGGAGACAAGTTTGGAAACTTTCACCGATACCCTTTGCTGGGAGAATGACGAGGTGCCACAATTCAACAATGACAAGGAAAACACCATTGAAGGCGTATTCTGCACGGCCAAATATTGCAAAAATGAGGATAGCAAATATAAAACCGTACTGATTCTCAGAAGTAATTGCAAGAATAATTTAGCTTACGACAGTTTTGTGCAATATTTAGGTTCGTCCAGTTTCGCACCGACATCCAATAACGGAGCCTTCCGCGGGGCAAGAGTTACGGAAATGTGGAGTGCTGACGACCATATTCTCATGATAAAACTCGGCAATTTCCACAAAATGGTATTTAAATAGAACATCTTTTTTTAATTATAAAGACTAAAGCAATGAAAAGGAACATCAATTTCACACTGATTATTTTAATGCTCAGCTGGTGCTGCATCAGCTGCCATGGCAACAATAAAAACACGTATACCGACAACGATAAAAACTCTATCCAAACTGGTGATTTACTTTTCGTAGAACTGCCCTACACCTACTGCTTGAATGAGCATTCGGCAGATAGCATTTTATTGAAGCAATTAACTGGAAGAGAAGACATTAACTACATTCACGTTGCCATTTTGGAGAAGGATGAGAACGACAGCATCTGGGTTATCGACGCTACCTTGGCCAAAGGCGTAGACCGCCATCCCTACAGCCAATTTTTAGAGGCATTCACCCTGAATGACGGCTCTTACCCTAACATGAAAATCATGCGCTTGAAAAATGCCGAAAATGCCGCAAAATATGTTGAAAATGCCAAGCAATTCTGCGGAACAGCTTACGATTGCAGTTTCTTGATTGACAACGATTCACTGTACTGCTCCGAGTTGGTGTACAGAGCATACGTCAACGATAAAGGCGAATCATTATTCCAACTTTGTCCCATCAATTTCATGACCGAAGATAGTTTGATGCCACCTTACTGGGATGACTTATTCATGCTTATTGACAAAAAAATTCCTCAAGGGAACACCGGTATTTTGCCCAGTGATCTGATGAAGGATGATCAATTGGAAATGGCAAACGTGAAGCTGCAATAACAATTAGCAAGTGTTTTGCGTAAGAAATCGAGGCGGGTGTAGGTGGTAAGAACGCAGACTGTTTGAGCAATTAAAACTTAAAAGATAACGCTATTCGTTAGCTCCAATGTCTTTAAGGTTTTCCTCCACCATCTCTTTCAACATTCGTATTACGGACAAGTCATTCATCGACATTCCATCAAGAGCTTCTTTAACCTCGTTGGTGTCAAAAACGAAATCGCCTTGGTCGGTAATATATCGGATTACAAAATGAATATCTTCGTGTTGAGAAACCAGCATGATCAAAGTGCCGGACAAATCGCCCATTGGCGGCCGGTCCCAGTGATTGTGCTCAAACCAAAAGTGGAGTGTGGTACCGATACCCAATTCGCTGGTAATATTCATACCACCGTTGCAATTTTCGGTATTCATTTTTATCAAAGGGAGCCCTAATCCCACTTTGCGTGTTGTTCGAGAAGTGGTGTAAGGGTCTGTAACACGAGCTAAAAACTCTGGCGACATACCTTTCCCGTTATCTTCAATGACAAAATCAAAAATGTTGTCTTTCAAGGAGTCCTTTATGGTAAGTTTTATATCTTTGGCATTGGCAGCGGTGGAGTTTTCCATCAAGTCATAAACGTGGAGCGATAATTCTTTCATAAGTTTAATCTATTTAGTAAGAGTTAGTTATATTTTTTTTGAACGAAATGTATCCGTATCAATATACCGTCCGTCGATACCTTTGAGGGCAAGGTGAAATTCGTCAAAAGTACGGTGCTCCATATAGATAATGTTATATACGTCGCCCACATTGTCGATAAAATGGGCATCGCTGTCGGTGATAAAGCCAAAGCGTTTGAGGTAGGCGTTTTTCTTAAGGAAATCGTCTTTGGTCACGAATTTGTTTATTTCCAATCCATCGGCTTTTAGGTCGGGGGGAACGAAGCCCAGCTGACTGGTCAATGAGGTTGAGCCCTTGTTGACGTGGGCGGGAATAAACAAGCCGCCGATACGATGGACTTCTTCATAAATGCCATCGATATCCACGTCAATGGCGTTTAACAGATGGTATTCTTCTTCTCCGACGATTTCTTCATTCTCGTCAACGATAAGTTGATAGCCAAAGCGGTCTTCGTCGTTAGGAATAGGAGGCAAATGTTGGTCTAAAAACGATTGAAATTGGTCGAGTTGTTCATCGTTGCTAAAAAAGGCCAGACAATGTGCTTCTTCTTGCGAGGTAACTTCAACGCCACCCAGGACAAACAGTCCTTGCGACTTTCCTATATTTTGCGTGACTTTTACCTGACGTGTTGTGTTATGGTCGGTGATGGCAATCATATCCAAACCTCTTTCCAATGCTCTTCTAACAATGTTGGAAGGGCTCATTTCCAAATCACCACACGGCGAAAGCACCGTATGTATGTGAAGGTCGGCTTTGTATGGATTGAGGTTAGGCACGATAACGATGATTAGGCGTTGAGGATATTATACAATTTACCAACGACTTCGTAGGTTTGCATATTGGTTGAAAGCAAAGGAATTCCTTCTTCGTTGCTTTGTTCTATTACCTCTTCCGCTGCCATCAGTCCCTTGACGAAAATAACGCAGGCCAATTCCTTCAAGGAAGCGATTGCCATTACGTTTTTGTGGGTTTGCAAGGTTACCCAAACATTATTCATATCCGCATTTCCCATAACATCGCTGAGGAGATCAGAAACATAGCAACCGTCAACTTCTCGGTCAAGGCCTTGTGCTCCCGATATAACTTTTAGGTTCAGAGCATCTACTAAATCTTGTACTTTCATAGTTTATTTTGTTTTTGAATTTTATTTTTCATTGATTCTGTCTTTTCCCCAAATTTCGTTTGAGCGGTTTAAACATTCGTCTTCGCTAATTTGTCCGAGACGTTTCAGGTGTCTTTGGTAAAAAATACAATCTTTTATTGAAACATCACCGCAAACCACATCCGATGCGAAAGCCTCGCAAGTGGGAGCACCGCAAAGTCCGCAATCGATATGAGGCAAGATGTTTTGTGTTTTCTCTATTTGCTCCATTTTTTCGAGGGCTTTTGAGATGTCGTTATCAAGCACCATCATTGAACGGGCGGCAGCGATTTTGGTTTGTGCTTTTTCAAGCAAATAGTCTTTATACTTATCGAGTTCTCTATCTTTTGACATTTCGCCGTTGCGTTCGCGTTCCGCGGCTCTGCGGGCGCGGGTGTACATTCTGTCGCCGCAAAGGAATCTGTTGTCACAGGAAAACAAGGCGCCGGCGCACGACTGATCGCAGGCCCGTAGTTCCAAGAATTCCACGTCTTCCACTTCGTCGTTTTCCAGCTTTTCAAGGAATTCCATCACGTTTTGTATGCCGTCGATGGCATACGAATGTTTGGCCATGCAGATACGTCTTTCTCCGTTTGTTAGTGTTGAAAGGATGGCGTCGGCCGAAAGTTGAGGTGTTTTCAAAGCAGGGAATATGTAATTTTTACCTTGTTCTTTGATTTTTTTATAAACTCTGTTATATAACGAATCCATATTGATAACGCCATCAATGATGGATTTTTCTTCTTCCAAGGTGGCTTTTACCGAAACAATTTTCGCCGCACAGGGTGTGATATAAAACAATCCTATTTCTTCGCGGGGCACATTGAGTTCCTGCAGTACTTTCAAGGCGTAAATGGCAGAAATGTCCAATGGGGCCTTTATGGGTATCATGTTATCGACCAGCGAAGGATATTTTATTTGAATCATACGCAAGATGGCGGGACAAAACGATGAAATTAAAGGTTTTTTGTCGGCATGTTCTCGAGCGTATTTATGTTTTGCCTCGGCATAAATCCCTGCTGCGGATTCCACTTCAAATACGTGTTTGAATCCCAAATCTTTCAATGCGGCATAGATTCTCGACACTCTCATATCGGAAGGAAATTGTCCCAAGAACACGGCAGGTACCAATGCGACGGAGTGCTTGTATTTGAAAATCATTTCAAAGTCATCTTGTTTCACGTAGATGGCTTTTGTTGGGCAAGTCTCAAGGCATTTTCCGCAATCGATGCATCGATGTTCCAAGAAATGTGCTTTGCCATTTCTTATTCGGATTGCTTCAGTAGGACAGGATTTCATACAATGTGAACAACCTATGCACTGATTCTGGTCAATCTCCAAGGCATGAAAAAATGTTTGAGAATCGCTCATGGGATTTTAATTTGGTTATACGTAATCTATTGAAAATAAACTTCCATCTCTACTGTGGTTCCTTTATTTACCTCGCTGGTCACATTAAGGCGATCCACGTTTTTCTGCATATTGGGCAGTCCCATACCTGCACCGAATCCCATATCTCTTACTTCGGGACGTGCCGTTGAATAACCTTCCTGCATAGCCAGTGCGATATCCGGTATGCCGGGACCTTTGTCAGCCACAGTCATGCAAATTTTTTGGGGGTCGATGTCAACCAGGACTTTTCCACCGTAGGCGTGGGCTATGGCATTTACCTCAGCTTCGTACAGTGCCACCACTACGCGTTTGATAACGGCCGGATTGACATTCAATTGTTTCAGCGTTTTCTTTACAGAACTGGAGGCTATTCCCGCATTGACAAAATCGCCTTCCACAACGGTGTATTCTAAGTGCATGGTAATAAATATTGGTTAATTAATCGGTTTGAGACCTGCGGCATAAAGAAGACCGCAGACCTTGAACATCGAGTGTTCACTGGTTATAACCACCATATTATTCTCTTCAGCCAATTCCAACATCTCTTCGGTAGGTTTTTTATTTTTGCAAATAATAAGATACTCAATGCAGGCCATGTCACAAGTTCTAATGGTTTGCGGATTGCACAACCCCGTAATCAGCAGCGGAGTTTCTTTTAGTGTTAGCACATCGCTCATTAAATCCGATGCGAAGGCGTGTTCAACGTTTTCGGAAAGACGTGATTCACCTAAGCATACGTTTCCTTGAATTGCATTTGTAATTTCTTGTAAAGTCATTAGTTTTGATTATATTCAATTAGTTTTTTATATGTTTGAAGGTGCAAAGTTACATAAATTATTTACATATGCAAATTTTTTTGAAACTAAGAATTCAAGCTCCATTCATTCGATTGTTAAAATCTTATATAAATAACTAAAAATCAACACTTTAAACATAAGACACAACAAATACCATAAAAAAAGCGAACGATGTGAAATTCATATCAAAATAAAACGTATCTTTGCAAAGTCAAAATTGGGGGCTTACTATTTTGGGTAGGTTCTCCCTTTTGCGTTGGCAACAAATAAAGAAGAGTCTAAAGACAAACATATTAATCCTTAAAAACATACACCTATGTCAAAAGTAAAATCATTAGCTGACCTCAAAGCCATGAGAGAAAAGCTCCAATCGACTCTGGATGTTCGTGAAAAAGCAGAAAACCCTGAATCGATTGTGCAAATCAAAGTCGCTATGGCAACCTGCGGTATTGCTGCTGGTGCTAAGCAAGTTATGGAACACATGATGGCCAAGGCTGAAGAACTCAAAATTGCTGCCGTTTTCACACAAACAGGCTGCATGGGTTATTGTCACGCCGAACCCACACTCGAAGTTCGCATGCCGGGTAAAGACCCCATCGTTTTCGGTCACGTTGACAACAACAAAGCCGACGAAATTCTGACCAAATATGTGATGAATGGCGAACTCGTTGAAGGCATCATTCCTGTTAATTACGAAACAATCGACAAGTAAAAAAAGGAGGACAAACACATGGCTAAATACAAAATGCACGTTCTCATCTGCGGTGGTACAGGATGTAAATCCAGTAACAGCTCAGATATAGTTGAAAATTTTCAGAAGATTCTCGCTGAGAAAAATCTGCAGGACGAAGTTCAAGTAATTAAAACGGGTTGCTTCGGTTTCTGCGAAAAGGGACCTATCGTTAAGATTATGCCCGACAATACCTTCTACACCCAGGTGAAACCAGAAGATGTTCGCAACATCGTTGAAGAACACATCATCAAGGGTCGTAAGGTTCCGGGACTTCTTTACGTCAACCCCGAAAACAAAGAACACGTTTCCGATTCAAAACACATGGGTTTCTACAAGAAACAGCTGCGTATCGCTTTGCGTAACTGCGGTTTCATCAACCCTGAAAATATTGAAGAATACATTGCCCGTGATGGTTATCAGGCATTGGCAAGCGTATTGGAACAGAATGACCCAGAAGCTACCATCGAACTGATTAAGAAGTCAGGTCTTCGTGGTCGTGGTGGCGCAGGTTTCCCAACCGGTATGAAATGGAGTCTCTGCCGTCCCAACAAGGCCGATCAAAAATATATGATCTGCAACGCTGACGAAGGTGACCCAGGCGCATTTATGGATCGTTCTATCCTTGAAGGTGACCCACACTCCATCATCGAAGCTATGGCCATCGGCGGTTTCTGTATCGATGCCACCAAGGGTTTGGTTTATATCCGTGCCGAATATCCTTTGGCAATCCACCGTTTGCAAGTAGCTATCGAACAAGCTCGTGAATATGGCTTACTTGGTAAAGACATTATGGGTTCAGGTTTTGATTTCGACATCGAATTGAGATATGGTGCCGGTGCATTCGTTTGCGGTGAAGAGACCGCTCTGATCCACTCTATGGAAGGTAAACGTGGTGAACCTACTTTCAAACCGCCATTCCCGGCAGTTGAAGGTTATCTTGGCAAACCATCTAACGTAAACAATGTTGAAACATTAGCTAACATTCCTGTTATCATCAACAAGGGTTGGGAATGGTTCAGCTCAATCGGTACAGAAAAGTCAAAGGGTACGAAAGTTTTCGCTTTGGCAGGCCAAATCAACAACGTTGGTTTGATCGAAGTTCCTATGGGTACTACCCTTCGTGAAGTTATTTACGAAATTGGTGGTGGTATCAAGGGCGGAAAGAAATTCAAAGCTGTTCAGACCGGTGGTCCTTCAGGCGGCTGCTTGACTGAAAAGTTCCTTGACACTCCTATTGATTATGAAAACCTTGTTGCTGCAGGTTCAATGATGGGTTCTGGCGGTATGATCGTTATGGACGAAACATCTTGTATGGTTTCTGTTGCTAAGTTCTACCTCGACTTCACCGTTGAAGAATCTTGCGGTAAATGCTCACCTTGCCGTATCGGTAACAAGAGATTGTGCGAAATCCTCGACAAGATTACCAAGGGCAATGGTACAATGCAAGACCTCGACGAATTGAAGAACCTTGCTAAAGTTATCAAAGATACAGCTCTTTGCGGTTTAGGTCAGACTTCACCCAACCCCGTATTGTCAACCATCGACAATTTCTGGGATGAATACGTTGCTCACGTTGTTGACAAGAAATGCCCAGCCGGTCAGTGCAAGGCCTTGAAACAATATGTAATCGATCCTGAAAAGTGTAAGGGATGTACCGCCTGCGCAAGAAATTGCCCAGTCAACGCTATCCACGGCACTGTAAAGAATCCGCACGAAATCGACCAGTCGGCTTGTATCAAATGCGGCACTTGCTACGAAAAGTGTAAATTTAACGCAATTAGTATTAAATAAAGCATATAATAATGGATACAGTAAAATTAACAATAGATAATAGAGCAATTGAAGTTCCGAAAGGAACAACTATTCTTAAGGCCGCACAAAGCATTGGTATCGATATCCCTACCCTTTGCCATTTTGAATTGGATGGCTTGGATGTTCATAACAGACCTGGTGGATGCCGTATTTGCGTGGTAGAAGTTGAAAAACGTAGAAACTTGGCTCCTGCTTGCGTTACCGAATGTATGGAAGGAATGCTGGTTAGAACCAACTCCATCCGCGTCATCAACGCTCGCAAAACCGTTCTCGAGCTGATTCTCAGCGACCACCCGGCAGATTGCTTACAGTGCGCAAAGAGCGGTAACTGCGAATTGCAAGACCTCGCTATCCGCTTTGGCATCCGTGAAAACCCATTCATCGGTGCCGGTCACGAAATGTCACAATATCAAGTAGAAGTTTCTCCTTCTATCATCCGTGACATGAACAAATGCGTTATGTGCCGTCGCTGCGAAACGATGTGTAACGAAATGCAAACCGTTGGTGCTTTGTCAGCTATTGAACGTGGTTTTCCAGCTGTCGTTTCAACCGCTTTCAACCAACATCTCGAATTGTCACCCTGTACCTTCTGCGGTCAGTGCGTAGCAGTTTGCCCAGTTGGCGCTTTGACAGAAGTTGACCACACACCAAAAATCATCCGCGCTATCGCCGATCCTAACAAGAAGACCGTTGTTCAGGTTGCTCCTGCCGTACGTGTTGCTCTTGGTGAAGAATTCGGTATGGAACCCGGTTCTATCGTAACTGGTAAGCTGACAGCAGCCCTCAAGGCTCTCGGTTTTGACTATGTTTTCGATACAGACTGGAGCGCCGACTTGACCATTATGGAAGAAGGTACCGAATTAATCGGTCGTCTGACCAAATACTTGGGTGGTGACAAGAGTGTTCCACTTCCAATTCTGACTTCTTGCTGCCCAGCGTGGGTTAATTTCTTCGAACATCAGTTCCCAGAAATGAAGAACCTTCCTTCAACAGCTAAATCACCTCAGCAGATGTTCGGTGCTATCGCTAAATCATATTTTGCAGAAAAAATCAATTGCAAACGTGAAGATATGGTTTGCGTATCAGTTATGCCTTGCTTGGCCAAGAAATACGAATGCAGCCGTGATGAATTCAAGGTTAACGGCAACCCGGACGTTGACTATTCAATCTCCACTCGCGAATTGGCTCGTTTGATTAAGATGGCTAACATCGATTTTGCATCTCTTCCAGATGAAAAATTCGACAGTCCTCTCGGCGAATCAACAGGTGCTGCTGTTATCTTTGGTGCTACCGGTGGTGTTATCGAAGCTGCCGTTCGTACTGCATACGAAGTTATTACCAAGAAACCTCTTCCAAAAATCGACTTCGAAGAACTCCGTGGTTTGGAAGGCGTTCGTTCAGCTACCATCGATGTTGACGGCTTGAAGTTGAACATCGGTATCGCTCACGGCTTGCACAATGCCCGTAAGTTGTTGGAAGACATCAAGGCTGGCAAGTGCCAATTCCACGCTATCGAAATCATGGCTTGTCCTGGTGGTTGCATCGACGGTGCTGGTCAACCCTTGCACCATGGCAACAGCGACATCGTTAAAGCACGTTGGGAAGCTATCTACCGTGCCGATAGAGAAATGCCTATCCGTAAATCACACGAAAACCCATCAATTCAAGCTATTTACAAAGAATTCTTGGGCGAACCTTGCGGACACAAGTCTCACGAATTGTTGCATACGCACTATTTCGACAAACAGACTACCGTAGAAGTAGATTTAGGCAAATAATTAGTAATCAAGAAAAATTTAGAGAAAATGGATAAGATAATCGTTAAAATGAAAAAAGAAGTCAGGGAAAAAGTTGTTGAAATCTGCAACAGCTTCAATAACCAACCTGGCGAACTGATTAACGTATTGCACAAGACTCAGGATTTTTTGGGCTATCTTCCCGCTGAAGTTCAGGAACTGATTGCTGAATGCCTGCATATTCCTACTGCAAAAGTTTACGGTGTTGTTTCTTTCTACGCATTCTTCACAATGACTCCGAAAGGTAAATACCCCGTATCAGTATGCTTGGGTACAGCTTGCTACGTTCGTGGTGCTGAAAAAATCCTTGATGCTTTCAAGAAAGAACTTAACCTTGAAGTCGGTCAGACTTCAGAAGATGGTTTGTTCTCATTGAACTGCTTGCGTTGTGTTGGTGCTTGCGGTTTGGCTCCTGTTGCCATGGTTGGCGATAAGGTTTACGGCCGTCTCACCCCTGCAGACGTGAAAGGTATCGTTGATGAATATCGCAATTTGGAAGCTAACGCCTAATTTGCGTATCAACATATTCCTTAAAAAGGCGAATCTGTACAGATTCGCCTTTTTTTTGTACTTTTGCGGCGAGAAATTGCTAAAAATGAGTGACAAAATGAGTCCTGAGCAACGGCGACGTTGTATGCAGGCCAATAAAAGTAAAAACACTTCCATTGAAGTGCTGTTGGGCCGTGCACTATGGCATCGTGGATTGCGCTATCGCAAACACGAAAAGACAGTGCCTGGACATCCCGACTTTTGCTTTAAGGGAAAGAAAGTGGCAGTTTTTTGTGACGGTGAATTTTGGCATGGTCGGAATTGGGAGCAAAATAAGCATCGCATTCATAGCCACCAGGAATTTTGGTGCGATAAGATAGAGCGTAATCAACGAAGAGATGCTGAGGTGAATCAGTTGTTGCGAAGAGAGGGATGGCAGGTTTTGCGGTTTTGGGAAACAGATATACGAAAACACCTGGATTCCTGCGTGCAGATGGTGGAAGCGGCCCTTAACGGCGCAAAGTTGCCTGTCAACTATCAAATTGATGACTACTCTTAGCTTGCTGCCGAAGAAGAGCATGAATATAATTAAAAAGTGGCTTTCGCCGAATCATTACCATTGGATTATTACGCCATTTTTCGGCAAGTGCATACCGGCAACGATAAGGTGCTGGTCTTGAATGTACTGATATGTGTTTTGGCGTATTTGGATGGCTTGCTCTTTGTCTTGGTCGTACCGTGCACAAAATTCCGGGTGTGGAATTTGTAGTGCGGCAGCGTGAATCACATCACCAATGATCAGCAAATCGACAATTCGGTACATTGTGTGGCCAGGCGTGTGACCAGCTGCGGGAAGGGTGGTGACACCGTCTAAAATCACGGCATTGTCGGCAAAGGCGTGCGTATGATTCTGATACGCTGTTAAAATGGCTTGCACCCCTTCATCATTTTGAAAAGCGGATAATTCCTTTTCAGAAAAGTAAAGCTCCGCATTGGGGAAAGTGGCTTGTCCGTTTGTCAGCAGACCACCAATATGATCAAAATGGAAATGGGTAAGGCATACGGCCTTGATGTCGTTTTCGCTTACGCCAATTTCGTGCATTGTTTCCAGCATCACGCCGCCATTATCAGCTCCTACGCCAGCATCAAAAAGAATGTACTGCCCATTGCGATTGACTAAAAAGGCGTTGATGGCAGCGTCGGCTTCACCGTTGGGAACCAATTCCTTAACCACGGCAGGATCGGCATCGGCAAACAGCTCCATCGACATAGTGTTAACCTTATCTTGTAACGTCCAAAGTTCAAAATCATCAAATTTGAAATGATATTCGTCGTTGACGACGGTACTGACCATCGTGTTTTCTGCATTGTCGCTCGTGTTGTCGGTCTTGGATTGACAAGCTGTTAAACAAGTAATAATCACGGAAATAATAAAAATATATTTTTTCATATCTAAAAATTTTGTGCAAAAATACGTTTATTTAAGGGGACTTATAATTAAAACTAATTGATTTTCAGCAATATAAAACATAAAATCGCACAATTTTCGTCATTGTATTTTCTGTTTTGTTAAAAAAATATCAATTTGACAGAATCAATGTTTTCGAGCCGATTCCAACTTCAATTTGCAAAAATACATAAATTTTCAGGATTATCCCGTTTAATTTTGTTGAACTTAGCGTTCGTGTATGCTGACCCTGTTGGGGATGTGCGAGACCCCAGCTCCGACATATCGCTTTCGATGCTTGAGCCGATGGCGGCAATACAGGTATAGTTTCCCTCCGTTTTCCCTGTCTTTCCTGATATATTGGTATATCCTTTCCACGGACACAATCGGTATTCCCTGAGACTTCGCGTAGCCGCAGATCTGCTCTGGCGACCACTGCTTCGTCTCCAGCATTTTACGGACGAACGACTCCATTGAGGCATCGAAAGAACGGGCTCTGTGGAGGCGTTCTTTGCGCATGTCGGCAAACATTTGCGCATCTTTGGGCGAATAATGTCCCAAACTGTTGCAGTTCCTGGACAGTTCCTTGCTTACCGTAGCTTGCGATACCCCTACATATTCCGCTATTTGCGATTGTGACATTTTGTTCTTGTGCATACGATAAATTGTGTATCTTTGCGTCTCGTTTAAGTGTTTCATGTTATTGTTTTTAGCACAACAAAATTACAAAAGAAACACTTCCCGGCTGACTTCGGTCAGCCTTTTTTATTCTTCTTTTTATAACTTTCTTAATTGAACTTATAAACTTATCACGCATCCAAAATTATCGTACCGAAAAATTCAGGACAGTGAAACAAGGGTTGCGGAAGGTCTATGGGCTGCCAACTCACAAAATGCGGACTTTTGGTTCCGTCTGCACATTTGTAAAAATTGGCCTGCAACGGCAGTGGAAATCCATCAAAATCAGGGCAAATCAATCGTAAAGGTATGGAAATGCCCACTTTCCACTCAAAAACGCCATCTTTTTCCTCTATTTTTTCATTTTTTAATGAAGAAAATCTCCGAATCCGACTCATTTCTTCCAAACTCAGCAAATTTACACCTTCGTTTTGCCCCAATCGTCTCGCTGCCGCCATCACGCCAATACAATTGACTTCAAAATTCATATAATACGGTTTCCCAAACTCCTGACAGAAGAATTCCACACACGAATCTTCCCAAACCGCCTGCTGGTCCTCTACGGCCAAAGCCCTTAACTGTTTTCCTTTCACACCAAACAAGATATACAAACTCTGCTCGTCGTGCGCCATAAAAACCTTCGTTTCAGGACAATCGGGATATTTCCGAGGCCAATTCACCTGGTCAATGGATAATACGACACCCTCTTTCAACAATCTTTGGGCAACTTCCTCTAACGGTAAATCGTCAAAACTTTTTCTATATGGAATATGCAAACTGTTCATTTTCAATATTTATTTACAATATTTTGCAGCACATCCGCCAAACGTTCGTGTTCCTGCAACAAACGGAATTGGGCCTGCGTACGCACCCGGTTGTGTTCAGGATACTGAATTTTGTAATACGTATCCCCATTCAAGAAATCGGTCAAGAAACGGACGGTCTGCATATAAATCATCAACCGACAACCGTATGGCAGCATGCGCTTTTCGGTATCGGTCAAGAAAGTGGCTTTTTCAAGATATCCCTTGGTATAGGCCTCAAAAACCGACAAATCCACTTGAATTTTACTTAAATCCGCTTCGTCTTCCGCGGCTTTGTTGGCGGCAGTCCGCATAAAATCGCCGTAATCGGACAGCACGAAACCCGGCATCACCGTGTCCAAATCGACAATGCACAAGGGTACGCCGTTTTCATCAAAAAGCATATTGTTGACCTTGGTATCGCAATGATTGATACGCTTCGGCAATTTTCCTTCCCGAAACAGCCGCTGTGCCAAGCACAGGTCTTCCTTCCGTTTTTCAATTTCAGAAAGAATTGACTCACACTGCTTTACCCTACCCGCCACATCTTGTTTGACGGCATCATCCAATTGCTGGAGACGAAATTCCAGGTTATGGAAATTGGGAATGGTCTCGCACAATTTTTCCGTGGGAAAATCAGCCAATTGGCATTGAAAATCACCAAAAGCACGCCCCGCCAAATAAGCGGAATGCTCATCCACCTGGTCGTGCGAAGTAGCGTTTTCTATGAGGACATACATTCGCCAATAATCACCATTAGATGTCTTGAAATAGAGTTTCCCGTCCTTCGTCGGCACCAATTGGAGCACACGACGGTCAATTTCACTTGGCTGACAGCCATTTTTCATCAATTTTGTGCGAATATGGTCGGTTATCAGCTTAATATTTTGCTGAAGTCCATCAACATTTTCAAAAATATGATGATTGATACGCTGTAAAAAATAGGAAATCCCGCCTTTTACTTTCGATTTCAGGACAAAGCTATCATTGATAAAGCCGATTTTCAAAGGTTGGGGTTCTCCCACCTCATTTTTGAGGGCAAACTGGGCAATAATATCATTCATAAAGTAAACAGATTACAAGTCAATTTCGTACCATTCGGTTTTGCGTTTTTCGTAACGCTGACGTGCTTTTTCAATAGACTCCTTGTCAAATTTCACGTGACCAATCTTGCGGGACAAACCTGAGATTTTCCCAGCCCTTCTATTGAGATAAGCCGTCGGACGACCTGGATTTCTCGTCAGCGGCGCGGGGTAACAAGCCGTATAAACCTCTCCGGCCTTGCGCACCCAGGAATGTCCTGCCCACAGAAACACATTTTTCGCGGTTTGTTGCGAAATCGTACTCGCCCCTCTATTACTTTTTCCCTTCTTGTGGTCGTTAATGGCCTTTTGGATGGCACCCCAGTCAAATCCTCTGTGTGCCAAGAAGTTATTATACTCGGCAGCCACCGCGCAATCCACCATATAATGGGAAATCTCGTCCAGGTCGCGCCATTCCTTTTCTATCGGCGTGCCATTTTGGATTTTTCGAATCACCATCAACGGGGTAAAGGGAGGATTGATCCATCGGTAAGCAAGAGGCAAGGCAATGCTGATGATAAATAAAATCAGAATGATTTTGCCTAAGACTTTCCAGAATTTATGAGAAGATGAGGAAGTGGCTTCCTTTTTTGACTTTTTAGTTTTTTTAGCCATCGATAGGAAATTTATATAGTTCTTTTGAGTTTTTTTATAAATAAATTGACGTAATGCTCTTCGAAAATTAAAAATTAAGAATTATACCAAAGAACGAATGGCTTCTTCTTCGGTGCCTGAAAGCAAAGCAATAGGCGGAATATCAATCAAAGTATAAGCCCCAAAGCGAGCATTTTGGCATAGGCGGTAAGCCGCACGGGCGCAAGCCACCATCATCTGTCCCGTCAAGGCGGGATTGTTGATTTCCATATTGAATTCGAAGCGTTGGTTATGGGTGTTTCCGCTCACGCCGGAACGCACCAGGTTGACGCCGTGAGCCACGTTGTTCAAGACATCCACCGAAGGAACCTGGATGACGTGAGTTTCGTCATTCACAAAATAGTCGTCTGACTTCACCGCCTTTTCGATGGCGGCAAAATCGGCATCTTCTTCCAATTCCACATAGACCATCCGGCGATGGATTCCCGTTCCCAACGGAATGGTCATTGACAAGGCATCACGAACACCCGGCATAGACTTCACCGCCACGGAATGTCCCATAGAACGTCCCGGACCGAAATTGGTATAGGTGATGCCTTTGGGGGCCACCGCCTGCAATATGGCGCGAATCACCGAGTCGGAACCTGGGTCCCAGCCCGCTGAAATGACGCTCACCGCCTTATGCTCACAGGCAATCGGCATCAACTTTTGACGCAAATCGTAAATCTGCTTGTGAATATCAAAAGAATCGACAGTTGAAATGCCCAATTTCAACATTTTTTCGGCGAATTCAGGAACCTGACGCGTTGGAACGCACAATAGCGTCACATCGGCCTTGATTTGTTCCAGATTGTCGTTATGATGATACGACCCCGCGTAATTCATATCCGGAGCCGCCAGAACCGCTTCCGCGGCCGCTTTCCCAATATTTCCACAACCAATAATAGCTACATTAATTTTCATCAGTAATTTAGGAGACTTCAATTTTTAACATTTTCGCATTGTCCCTCTGAACTTCGTGAAGTCCGTTAGCCAAAATTCAAAGTGAACAACGCGGCAAAGATATAAATTTTCTTCTATTTTCTAACTTTTCATCATTATTTTATGGGGGGGGTAACGTTGTTGTATATTAATATGTTACACAAATCAATTCATTCCTAATCGTACTATTTGCTCATATCGGCACACGTTGTAAACCAGGTTGGTCAAGGTGTTTCTGGCGGCATTTCGCGCCAAACCGACAACGCGGCTGAACATCCCATGCAGGTTCAACTCGCAATAGCCAAACACATGCCTCTTCTTGTTGGCCTTTTTCTTCTTATCCTCCTCGCTATCTCCTTCTTCCTCGTTCCATAGCTCGTTGCCGCGGCCCTCCTTTATGGCCTTGTTCTCCTCGCGCGTGTTGCGCTGGCGGGGTACTTCCACGAAACTGCCGTCTATTATCACGCCCTGGTTCATTATCAGGTTCCTCTCCCGCAGGAATCTGTCGAAGTCGCAAAAGAGTCTGTCGTAGAGCGATTTCCTTGTCAGTTGCTCTCTGAACGCCCAGATGGTTCTGGCGTCCGGCACCCTGTCTCCGCTCGCCAGACCCAGAAAATCCCTGAAACTCGTACGGTCAACTATCTGGTATTCAGCCTGTTCGTCGCTCAGGTTGTACATACGCTGCAGGACGAGGATCTTGAACATCAGCACATAGTCGTACGGCTTCGCCCCAGCCTTCGTCAGACGCTCACGGTACAAACCCGCCTCCAATGTCTCTCGGAACATCTCGAAATCAATCGTTTCCGCAAGCCTTCCCAGCGGGTTACCCAATGAGGTCAACTTTGAAACCATATCTTCCGAATCAAATAAACTTTGGTTGCCAAGTTTTCTGTATGCCCTTTTGTACGTATCCATTTTCTCCTCAAATTTTTGGCAAATATACAAATATTTATTTGATTATCAAAGAGTTTTATTTAGAAATACCCTTAAAAATTTGCAATTATTATTCCGCCGTAACTATGTTTTTTATACCACTTGCGGCGGAAGTATAATATGATATTGGTTCGATATTCGCCTTTTCAAAATTTAAAAAACCACATCGTTTCACTAAAATTATTTGGTGTTCATTTTATTCTCAAAGAAAATGTCGACATACCTACGCAGATTCTGTAGTAACTTCGCTATGCCTCCGTTTATGAATGGATAAACAACGGACAATTGACGAAAAAGGGTTTGCGGTCATCTGAAATAGATTCGTCCGTCAGTTTGCGAATGCTCTCTGCCTATTGTTCCATGAAGGTGATTCTTGATATAGTCAACCACGAGATAGACATCAACATAAGATTGTTGTGTAGGAACCTCAGTTGCTCCGGCAAATACCAAGCCATCTCCTTGTTCTAGAAGAACATATTTCGCTGCTGCTATGGTGTATCTGCCGGCAGGATCAAGTGGCGCGAAGTTCCCTGAATTATCCTGAACCATGACGCTTTTCACGCGTCTCTCGCCAGCAACACTTTGGAACACACCATTTGCATCAAGCACAACTGTCGATGCAATGGTTGTATCAATCTCAACCTTCAAGCCTGCCACTTGCAAGAACCCTCCGTTTTCCACAGGGGTCATCCTGTAGGACATCTCCAATGCATCAAGCAACGACTGACCGGTAACTTCAACCACGCACATTTCGTTGAGAAAAGGCAATACGGTAAAAATCGTGTTGAAGGTAATGTCTCCAGCCTCTATTTCTGCCCGCAAACCACCGCCATTTACAAGACCTATATCTGCACCCAACATTGCCCTGCTTGCCTCGGCAACAAAATTGCCCAATGGGCACTCTTGGATTCTTGCAAGGTTAATGCCGTTCTTGTCCCACACGACAAACTTCCCCTCTGCCACACCTATCTTCTCGTTTGCAAAATCATCATATTCTGCATTTGCCTTGTCAACTTCAGCCTGGACTTTCGAACTGCTGTAGGATATCTCCCCTCTGCCAATCAAGCCGCTGCTTATCTTGCCATCAGCACTGATAATCAACTTGCCAACGTTCTGAAAGTTGGTGCCCGTTGATGTCCAAAG
>JAKSMI010000009.1 GCA_024400635.1 Bacteroidales bacterium
CGTTCTTAACGCCTCCACCCGCCTCGATTTGTCACGCAAAGCGCTTGTAAGGCGGGGGATATAAATGGGATGACGATGAGGTGACAGTGTCTGAAAGACACCACAACAGTAACCGGGGACGAAGTCCTCGGTGGGGAGGCGTTGTTAGAACCTGTTGCCTGAAAGGCAATACCATTTTCTGATACTTTCTTTGAGACCCAAAGAAAGTATCACAAAGAAAGGTTTCCCGCTGAACAAGCCTTTGCTACAAATCGGGCAGTTGCAGGCTAAACGCAGAAACTCGCAGGCTCCACTCCGTTCCGCCCGCTCAAACAGTCTGCGTTCTTAACGCCTCCACCCGCCTCGATTTGTCACGCAAAGCGCTTGTAAGGCGGAGGATATAAATGGGATGTTGGAGATGCTGCCGGAAATGTGACGATGAGTTGACAATGTGACGGTGAGATAGCATTGTGACGATGCTTCGGCGGTGTCTGAAAGACACCACAATTAGTAACCGGGGACGAAGTCCTCGGAGGGAATGGCGTTGTTAGAACCTGTTGCCTGAAAGGCAATACCTAATCTCCTCTTTTCTTTGCGGCCGCTGAAGTATGTCATTTTTACATTTCATAACCTTTCATTCCGATTTTTTTCTGTCAATTTTACCACAAAAATTACCATAAAAAATGCATTTTATTGAAAATCAACAAAATAAATATAGAAAATTTTTTTCTTGCGTTGTGTTATTCTAATAAAAAAAGTTGTATTTTTGCAATCTCAAACAAACGAAAGGTTCGGTAGTTCAGTTTGGTTAGAATACCTGCCTGTCACGCAGGGGGTCGCGAGTTCGAGCCTCGTCCGGACCGCAAGACAAAGGCTGTCAGATTTTGACAGCCTGTTTTGTTTTATGAGTAAACGCATGCGTATGATTGTTTATCCCAACTTCAAAATCAACATTGGACTTAACATTATTCGGAAACGTACCGACGGCTATCATGATCTGCAAACGGTCTTTTACCCTGTCGATACCATTTGCGACGAGTTGGAAATCAATAAGATAGGTAGTGGTTTGCGTTTAACAGTGCAGAATGTCGAAAACCTTTGTGCCGACGAGGACAATTTATGCGTCAAGGCATTTCGTCTTTTGCAAAAGCATTATCCTATTGATGGCGTAGATATCCGGTTGAAAAAGAATATTCCTTTCGGAGCAGGCCTTGGCGGTGGTTCTGCTGACGCGGCTTTCGCCATTAAAGTTTATAATCAATTATTTAACCTCAAGCTGACTAACGAGCAATTACGCCAATTTGTTTCGCAGCTGGGTAGCGATACGGCATTTTTCATAGACAATAGTCCTGCCTTTGCCCAAGGCCGAGGGGAAATAATGAAGCCCATCAACCTCGATCTTTCTGGTTATAAAATAGAGATTGTCAAACCGGAATTTTCAATTTCCACTAAAGAAGCCTACGCAGGTGTAACACCCCACCCATCAGAAACCGATTTGATGCAATCCGTTCAGCAACCTATTGAAAAATGGAAAACATTGATTCACAATGATTTCGAGGACAGTTTGTTTGTCAAGTATCCGCAGTTGCAAGAAATGAAACAGAAATTTTACGATTGCGGCGCGCTTTATGCCTCCCTTTCAGGCAGCGGTTCAGCGGTTTACGGCATCTTCCGCAAATAATCATCTCACCCTCAACAATTCCCGAAGCCGTACAATATAAATTCTTGAGACATTGAAACTCTCGTTCTGAATCCATACTTTCTGATTTTGGAAGCTTTCAATTTCCTTATAATTGACGACAACAGATTTGTTGATGCGGGCAAAAAGCCCCGGTGGTAGCAAATTAAACATCTTCTTCAAAGTTGAACGATAATAGAGGTTCTCATTTCCTTTCAGACAGATTTTCAAGGTATTACCCACATTTTTGATGTATAAAATCTGGTCGAAAACCAAACGATGTTGTTTTTTGCCGATTTTTATAAACATTTGATAATCATTATTTTCCATGTCTAATGTCTGATAGTTTGCCGTTGTGTCTGACACAATATCCGAATCTTCGTAAAGTTTTCGGTAAGGGAAACGGTAAGCGTTGGCGATTCGCAAAATCTTACTCATCACCTCACAGAGATTTTGTTCAAGGAGGGGAATTTTGAGAATATCGAAAATGGTGCTATGTACCGAAAATTCTTGTGTATTTCCAATTCCTATAACGAATGGCGGCAGCAGAATGTGATGCAAAATATCGTATTCGCATTCCTCAATGAATAAAATGTCGCATTGATTCTGCTGCATTTTTTCCAGCAATTCAAATTTATTACTTATACAATCAAAAGAAGAAATGGAATGCATTTTGTCTAAATATTCTGACAAGCTATTTTCAATTTCCAGATTGTCAACAAAAATGGAACAGGTCAGTGTACCCATAGCGATAATATTAAAGTTTAACTAAAATGATAGTTGCAAAGATAAAATATATGTTGTTTCCGAGAAAAAATTTTTTAAAAAAAGTGTTATAAATAAGCATTTTATATTAAATTTTACAAATATTGTTATATGAAATATAAGAATGGCGACATTTGCGTTTTTTTAATTAAAAATTTAAAGAAACCGTGAAGAAATTAGCATTATATTATGTAGAAAATGCTATTTGTCATAACTTGAAGAAAAAGAAATAAAATGAAAATTCGGAAGAAATATGAAAATTTTAATGTAACTTTGCAGACTTTTTGAAATGAACATGGGAAAAGAAAAGAGTACGACACAGATATCCATTAAGAACCGAAAGGCGGAATTTGAGTATTATTTGCTCACTTCGTTTTCGGCGGGTTTGGTATTGTGTGGTACGGAGATAAAATCAATACGTTCAGGGAAGGCCAATTTGACGGATAGCTATTGCTCGTTTGAGAATGGCGAATTGTGGGTTCATAATTTGCACATCAGTGAATACACACACGGCAGTTACAACAATCATGAGCCCAAACGTGACCGCAAATTGCTACTCACCAAGAAGGAGTTAAAGAAGTTGCAGAGTAAACTCAACGACCGTGGCACAACCATTATTCCTACACTTTTGTGGATTAATGAAAAAGGTTATGCCAAGCTTGACATTTCGCTTGCCCGAGGCAAGAAAATGTATGACAAGCGTGAAAGTATTAAAGAAAAGGACAACCGCAGAGCCGCGGCTCGCGATGAAGAATAATTATGGAAAACGAAATTCAACGCAGTTACTTTAGCATCGGCGATGTAGCCAAAATGTTTGACCTTACACCAGCCACACTTCGCTATTGGGAAAAGGAATTCAGCGAAATAAAACCTTTTAAAAACAAAAAGGGAGAGCGCTATTATTCCCGTCATGACGTTGACACCATCAAAACCATCTATTATCTTACAAAAACGAAAGGTTATACACTCAAAGGGGCAAAAGATGCTTTGAAACAAGATTTCGTTCAAGCCACCAGCAATGCTCAAATTGCGGATACGCTATTGAAAGTCAAGAAAATGCTGCTTGATATCAAAGCTAATCTGGATGCGTAATTTTCAATCAAAAATCATTATCATGAAAAGACATTTCATCATAAATATCATTAAAAACCTGAGTTTCCTTTTTGTTTTCCTTATAGGTTTCAATTGTGTGATGCTCGGACAAAACCAGGTGACTTATGAAAAGGAACCCTTGATTGATTCCATTGAAAACGAATACATAAAATCTTGGAAAACAGTAAAATACGATGAAGGATACCGTATTCAACTGGTAGCATCGCCCACAAAAAACGGAGCACAGAAAGTTTATAACGAATACACCAGTGCCTTCCCTGAGGTACCCGCGTATTTGTCGTACACGGAACCCACGTTTCGCGTGCGAGTAGGCAATTTCACGAACCGAATTGACGCTCACCGCTTCTTGAAACGCATCCAGCCACAATTCCCGGGCGCGTTCATTACCAAGGACAAAATATCATTTAAGGAAAATTAGGGAATATTTTCCGGGGAAATATGGTTTTTCCACAAAACCCAAAATATTGCTCCCACCGACAGCAATGTTAAAACACATTGCAAGACAAAAATCCATGCATAAAAAGGTCTATGGTATCGAAGTTCCAAGGTATGCTTTCCTGCAGGCACCATGACCGTTTGCATCGTGAAATTTAAGGTATCCAATTTAACTTTTTTCCCGTCAACACGAGCTTCCCAACCAGAATAAACATTTTGACACAAAACCCAGGGTCGCTCGATACTGGTTTCTGTTCGCGCAGCAACGAATCCAGGGCGAAAACTGATAACTTCCGTTTTTGCTATACCATCGGTAAAGCATTTGCTTCCTTCTGGATTAGTTGTATAAGCGGTATCAGCATTGAGAAAATGAGCTGTTGTATCATAAATTACTGTATTTGGAAAGAATGAAAGAGGCAAATACAACGGTTTTTCGGCATCCAAATATTTTTTCAGCATGCGCTTATTGCCATACAACTTGACGGGATTATAGCTATAATATTCCACTTCTTTGGCAAACATACCCACGTTGGTCCATAAAAAATCCCAATTCCGAAGGCGGATGATTTTTTCATCGGATTTAATGGAATCAGGAATTGGAAAACCATCAATGCTGGTAACTTCTGCTAATCGGTTGAGGTCAACTTTTGTATCATAAATAGTCTTTGGCCCGCAAATATTAGCTTGACTAACACCTTCGGTGACAAAAATAGCGAGAAGAATTCCGAGCAAAATTTTTCCATTGGTGAAAAACAACGAAAATGCCAGTGCTCCAGCAATTATTGCAGAAATACAAGCTTCAATCATTAATTTCTCTGTAAATGGTCCATTTAACGGATGCTCCATATCGAATGAGGAATTGTCATGGGCCGAAACCAAAGCGATAATGATAAAGATTATACAAAGAACCGCAAAAACAATGGCCACAGGGAGTCGATACGTTGGCAACTGCTCCTTAAAACTTTTAAATCCAACTGATGCAATAATCAAAACACTTAAAATAAAGTAAATACGACATAAGGCTGGTAAGCGGATTAACCCGAGAAAGGGTAAATACTCGAAGAGGATGCGATTGGTCGGTATGGCTTGACCAAAAGCCAGTAGCAAAGACACTAAACCAAAAGCGAAAAGAATCCACAACAATTGATTTTTGTTCTCTTTCAACCCAATGAAAATCATAGGTATAGAGAACATTCCAATAAAAACACTGCCTGTTGAGATATCAGTATTTACAAAGTCAGGGGAACTGCACGCAATATATGGGAAAAAGAACGAAATAAGACTTTGAATGGTAACAGGTTGCGTTGTTACTTCAAAGGAAAGAGTTGCTCCTCTGGTGATATGAGGTTGAATTTCCCAAAAGGAGATGAGTGCGGGTGCAGAAAGAAGGAATGACAAAAAGACTGCTCCCAAGAGAAACGATATCAGTCGTTTAAAATCTTGCTGCTTATTGTGAATGATTCGAATGACAAAGAAAATAAACAGTAATAGCAAGAGATAAAAAAGAATAAAGATGAATCCAGGGTAACCTCCTGTTAGCATTAGCGAAAAAGTAATCGGTAGAAGCAACATCGGCACAATGCCAGGCTCTTCGAAGAGGAGAATAAAGGAATAGATGACCCATGGTAGCCATGCGGCAGAAATAATCCAAACCAAATGCTGTGCATTGCCAACAAAAAAACCAGAAAGCACATAGGCACAGCTAAAAGTAAAAGCAGAAAGTTTATCTTTGGTAAAGTAATGAATCAACAAATAACATCCACAGGCCCCAACAAAAGTATGAAAAAGAAACTCGGCTGCACAACATACGGTGGTGTATTTTCCGAATATTAAAGCAAAAATCCAAACTGGAAGATAAAAAACGCCAGACTGTGGGTCTGCGTGGGCTGGTATGCCCATTGTTTGATAGGGATTCCAAAATGGTAGCGAACCATGGCTGATGGCATCTACGATTGAATAACGATAAGGAAAGAAAAAATTGTAAAAGTCATAGATGGGTGCAAAGCGAAGAAAAGCACCGTATGCTGCAAAATTTACTAGTAATAGTAGCAAAAACCAAAACAAGTGATTGCCTAGTATTTGATCTTTAGTGCTCTTTTTCAACATGATTCAAAAATATTTTTACGCATCCACATTCACCACAACTCTAATGGATTTGAAACGCATATCGCATTGAAATCTGTGAAGTATGTTTTTGAGTTTTAACTTGTTGTTTTCCAGATTTTTATCTTTATTCAATTTTATCCAGAAATCTTTCATATAGTAATTTTGAATACGGGAAACCAAAGGCCATTCGGGTCCCAAAACGCGTTGCGGGAAAGCTTCTCGCAATTGCGAAGCCAGGATATTCGCAGCATCATTAACAAGTTGGTCATTGGTGTGCTTCAATGTCAGTTTAATGAGTCGACATTGAGGCGGAAAATGATACTGGCAACGTTCCGTCATCTGCTGCTGGTACATGCTTTGATAATCGTTGCTGGCAACATATTGCAAAGCGGGGTGAGTCGGCTGATAGGTTTGAATGATAACTTTCCCTGGAACCTCTTTTCTTCCAGCTCTACCGCTGACTTGCGCCATAATTTGAAAGGCCTTTTCAAAAGAGCGAAAATCGGGATATGATAGTAAATTATCAGCGTTCAAGATTCCCACAACGCTCACTCTATCGAAATCCAATCCCTTGGTAACCATTTGTGTGCCAACTAAAATGTCGGTATTGTGCTGTTCAAAATCAGTGATGATTTTTTGATAAGCATTTTTAGAACGTGTCGTATCGAGGTCCATGCGGGCAATGCGGGCGTCGGGGAAAAGTTCCGCCAGCGAATCTTCGATTTTTTCAGTGCCGAAACCACGCATTTCAATGTCGGTACTATGACACTGTGGGCATTCTTTCGGCACCTCAATGGCATAACCGCAATAGTGACATTTCAGCAGATTGCTGGTTTTGTGGTAGGTCAGTGAAACATCACAATGCGCACAGGTCGGCATACTTTGACAAGTGTTGCAATATAAACGCAAAGAGTAACCTCGGCGATTTTGAAACAGGATGATTTGTTCCCCTTTTGATAACGCCTCACCCATGCTGTCAATCAAGAACTGCGAAAAATGGCCTTGCATTTTTTTCTGCCGTTGACTTTTGGCTATGTCGACAATCCAAATTTCCGGCAAAGTACTTTCTGCATAGCGATGCATTAGATTCACCAAACCATATTTGCCTTGTTGTGCGTTATAATAGCTTTCTAATGAAGGAGTTGCGGTTCCTAACAACACCTTGCATTTGTGAATGCCTGCCAGGATGACAGCGCAATCGCGGGCGTTGTATCGCGGTGCCGGGTCACTTTGCTTGTAAGATCCGTCGTGCTCTTCATCGACAATGATAAGCCCTAAATTGCTATAAGGCAGCAAAAGAGCAGAACGGGCACCTAAAATCAATTGGTATTTATCGTGAATTTGACTTCCATTACCTTGCTGCAAAACCCGATTCCAAATTTCCACACGTTCATATTCGTTGAAACGAGAATGGTAAACGCCGACTTTGTCGCCGAAAAAACGCCGCAAACGGTTGACGATTTGAGAGGTCAAGGCTATTTCAGGAAGCAAATATAAAACCTGCTTTCCTTGTGATAAAACCTTATCTATCAGTTTGATATAAATCTCCGTTTTGCCGCTGCCCGTGATACCATGAAGCAATACTGTGGAATGATTTTCGAACTGTTTTTCGATGTTTCCCATCGCTTCCATCTGAGGTTTGCTCAGTTGGATATCTGCTGCTGAAACCTGTGAATCAAATTCTTCCAAACGGCTGGTAATGACATCATTTTGAATAAGTATATTCTTTTCAATCAATACCTTAAGTCTCGACTGTGATAATCCGGTATTTTTAAGAAAATCATTTTTCTTTATACTTGTTTGATAAGATTTCCCGTGTTCCGCAACCTTTTGGGCTTCCATCAAGAAAGACAGAATTACTTCCTGCTGTTTGATGGTGTTTTTTTTGTTTCCCAATTCATCTATCAATTTCATTGCTTCTGCTTCGCTATCGCAGAAAGGAGATGCCAATGAAAGATAAATTTCCGTTTTGGGTCGGTAGGGATCTCGAATTTCTTCATCCGTAATGATGACGTCCTTATCAACCAATGATTTGATGATGGGTATGATTTTCTGAATTTCAATGACCTTTGATATTTCATCGACAGTCATTTGCGTATGGTATGAAAGGGCTTCTATCAATTTGGTTTCCTTATCGGTAAGAATTGACAAGTCGCCATCAAAAGCCGGGTTAAGTTGTATTTGGGTAGCACTTGCCAACTTTAATGCGGAAGGCAAAGCTGCCGCCATCACCTCACCAGGAGAACACATATAATATTGGGCTATCCATTCCCATAGTTTTATTTGCTGTTCCGAAACGATGGGTTTTTCATCTATGATGTCCAGCACGTATTTTGTGTTGACTTGCTGAGGTGCGGTTTCGTGCAGTTTTAAGATAAGACCTGAATAGAGTTTGCTTTTACCGAAAGGAACAACCACGCGTATCCGCTCGCAGACTTTATCGTTCAGTTCTTGCGGAACGCGATAGGTAAAAAGCCCTTGTACAGACAAGGGCAATAAAACATCGGCAAAATAGGTATGCATTATTATTCTCCAGCGATGTAAACAGCCAAATCAACGGCTTTGTTAGCATAGCCAGTTTCGTTGTCATACCAAGAAATCAGTTTGACAAAAGTTGGGTTAAGCATTATACCACCTTGAGCATCAAAAATAGAAGTGTGGGTATCGCCCAGCAAGTCGGTGGATACAACCAAATCTTCGGTATAGCCGAGAATGCCTTTGAGTTCACCTTCGGAAGCACGTTTCATGGCGTCTTTGATTTCATCGTAAGTGGTAGGACGTTCCAAACGGCAAGTCAAGTCAACAACAGATACGTCGGCAGTAGGAACACGGAATGACATACCTGTCAGTTTGCCTTTCAATGAAGGGATGACTTTGGTTACAGCTTTAGCAGCACCAGTAGATGATGGGATAATGTTGCCAAATACTGAACGGCCACCACGCCAATCCTTCATTGAAGGACCATCAACGGTTTTCTGGGTAGCTGTGGCAGCGTGAACTGTGGTCATCAAACCTTCAACCATACCAAAATTGTCATGGATAACCTTGGTCAGCGGGGCCAAGCAGTTTGTGGTACACGATGCGTTGGAAACAATGGGCTGGCCAGCATATTCTTTGTGATTAACACCCATAACGAACATAGGAATATCGTCTTTAGGAGGTGCTGACAAGACCACTTTCTTTGCACCAGCCTGAATGTGTTGTTCTGCCAATTCCTGTGTCAGGAAGCGACCTGTACATTCGATGACGATGTCACAGTTCACTTCATTCCATTTCAAGTTGGCAGGTTCTTTTTCAGCCGTGACACGAATAGGATTACCATTGATAATCAGATTATTATCCTTAACTTCAATGGTACCTTTAAAATGACCATGAACTGAGTCATATTTGAGCATATAGGCAATATAATTGACCTCAAGCAAGTCGTTGATAGCGACAACCTGCACATTTTCGCGTTCTAAAGAAGCGCTTAATACCAGACGTCCGATACGTCCGAAACCATTGATACCGATTTTAATTTTTTCCATGGTGATTGGATTTGTTGGTTAAGTAATTAATATTTTATTTTCCAAAAACGCGATTAAAGATTTCATCTACGTTTTTTAGGTAATATTCCAAAGTAAAACAAGAATCTAATTCGCTGGAAGATAAATGTTTATGAATTTCGTCATTTTGTTCTAAAAGTTCTTTGTAATCTTTTCCTTCAAACCAGGCGGTCATGGCAATGGGTTGAACGAGATCGTAAGCATTTTCGCGGGAGAGTCCTTTGTTGATCAAGGTGGTCATGACGCGTTGCGCAAAAATGACTTTGTGGGTCAAATAGATGTTTTTCAACATGTTTTCTGGGAAAACGACCAAATTTTCAAGAATTCCAGAGAATCGATTGAGCATGTAATCGAGCAGAATTGTTGCATCGGGCAGGATGATACGTTCAGCAGAGGAGTGAGAAATATCACGTTCATGCCACAAGGCAATATCTTCATAAGAACTTATCATATAGCCTCTTAACACGCGAGCGCAACCACACATGTTTTCACTGCTGATAGGGTTACGTTTATGGGGCATTGCGGAAGATCCCTTTTGACCTTTACCAAATTTTTCTTCAGCTTCGCGAAGTTCAGTTCTCTGCCAATGGCGCAATTCTGTAGCCATTTTTTCAATACACGCACCAATCAAGGCTAAGGTGGCAATGTAGTGGGCATGGCGGTCACGCTGCAAAGTCTGCGTTGAAATTTTGGCGGAATTGATACCCAACTGTTCGCAAACATAATCCTGCACAAAAGCGGGAGCATTGGCGAAATTGCCGACAGCACCACTCACTTTTCCACACTCAACATCAGCGGCAGCGTCTTCAAAACGAGCCATGTTGCGTTGCATATCTTCAAACCACAAAGCCCATTTCAAACCCAGTGAAGTAATATCAGCATGTACGCCGTGAGTTCTACCGATACAGGGTGTATCTTTGAATTCGTAAGCACGTTTTTTCAGAATTTCCGACATTCTTTGCAAGTCGGCACGCAATATCTGATTGGCTTGCTTCAAGAGATAGCCATTGGCGGTGTCAACCACGTCAGTGGAAGTCATGCCATAATGAACCCACTTTTTTTCTTCGCCCAAACTTTCGCTCACCGTTCTTGTGAAAGCCACGATATCGTGTTTGGTTTCCTTTTCGATTTCATAGATACGGTCAATGTTGAAACGGGCATTTTTGCGGAGCAATTCCACATCGTGTTCGGGAATAATTCCCAACTTGCTCCAGGCGGCGGCAGCTTCTATTTCAACTTTCAAATAGCTGTTGAATTTGTTTTCTTCAGTCCATACGGCACTCATTTCCGGCCGTGAATATCTTGCAATCATTACGTTTTATTTTATTTTAAAATCTAAAAACTTTTCTTCTTCTATAAAACCCTGCAGACGGTCACCAATTTCCACTTTGCCAACGCCTGCGGGAGTTCCGGTAAAAATAATGTCCCCAATCTTCAATGTCATGAATTGCGAAACATAGCTGATGATTTCATCAATGGAAAAAATCATATCGCTACTATTGCCCTCTTGGACAAGTTTTTCATTCTTTAACAGTTTAAAATTCAGATTGTTAATGTTTTGAAATTGATTTTTATCCACGAATTTGCTGATTATCGCCGAACCGTCAAAAGCCTTGGCGATTTCCCACGGATTGCCTTCAGCCACACATTTGCGCTGCAGGTCTCGCGCGGTAAAATCAATGCCCAAGCCAATGGCATCATAGTAGTTGTGGGCGAACTTTTGCCGGATACACTTCCCAACTTTGCAGATTCTGAAAATCAACTCCACCTCATGATGCATTTCCTCAGAAAAATCAGGCAAAAAGAACGGTCGATTACGGATGATAATTGAAGAGTCCGGCTTCATGAAAAAGACAGGTGCTTCAGGCCGCTTCCTATCCAATTCCTGAATGTGCTTAAGATAATTTTTGCCGATGCAGATGATTTTCATAATGGATTAGAAATAAAATCCGAACAAGAATTCAACAGTACCGATGGAAGCTTTTTCTTTAACATTTGTATATGAATTCACTGCTGATTTTTTGTAGAAATTATTCAGCGACTGAGCATAATTGACCATGAATTTAACTTTGAAATTGTTATATATGACATATTCAAATCCCAAGCCCGCAAATATTGATTCTTTGAAAATAGCGACTTCCTTATCTTTAGCCCAATCTGTATTCAAGTGATTGATGATGTCCTTCTCGGTATCATCAATAGTATCATCCAATTGGAAACTTGACTTGTAACGGGCATAAATATTAAAGCTATGATAAAGACCTACATTACCACAAATAATGAAATTATTGAAACTTGGGGTTCTTAAAGTGATGGCAGTGGGAATGGTCACGTAAATGCTGTTGTATTCCCTATCCATTTTTCTAGGAATGACATGGCCAAGGAAATTCAGATTATCTATAAATTGCAAACTTCCGCCAGTATGTTCTATTAGGACACCCGTAGAAACAAAAAAATTTTTTTCAAGGGTAAGGTCAACATCAATGTTCAAGCCATAGTGGGCGCCAACTTTGATAGCACCTCGGTGAGAACGTTCATAACCTTCTGGGGCTGCGCGGTGGTTTTTCCAATTAAACCAGTTGAGGGTTGGTCCAGCAGTGATGCCGAATACCACTCTATGAGCTTCTACGTTATTGTAATCTTCCTTAACGTTGTTTGAAGTTCTTTCCCTTTTAGAGGATTTTATATCATGACTAGTAGTATAGCCACTTTGCGCATAGGTTGTTGAGAACAACAATATTACGACAAGAATACTAATGATTTTTTTCATAATTATTGAATTTTGATTATTGTCTTAGAATAATGTAGGTTGTTGGTTATTAAGTCGTGACTTACCAAGATGGGCAAAACCGAGGTCTGTGACTTCGCGGCCTCGTGGCGTGCGCATCAAATAGCCTTCCTGTATGAGGAAGGGCTCGTAAACTTCCTCAATTGTGCCTCTGTCTTCACCAACGGCGGTGGCGATGGTTGAAATGCCCACTGGCCCGCCTTTGAATTTCTCAACAATAGTGGACAAAATACGATTGTCCATTTCATCCAAACCGTGTTTATCCACATTGAGGGCGGCCAAGGCAATTTGAGTGATTTCATAAGTAATGGTACCATTGCCTTTGATTTGGGCAAAGTCGCGAACACGACGCAACAGAAGGTTGGCAATACGAGGTGTGCCACGACTACGTCGGGCGATTTCAAATGCCGCATCATCTTTAATGGGAATATTTAAAATTCCGGCAGATCGTTTTAGAATTTTAGCCAGCGTTTCAGCGTCATAGTATTGCAGACGCAAGTTGATGCCAAAACGCGAACGCAAAGGAGCCGTAAGCAGACCTGAACGGGTAGTTGCACCCACCAGTGTAAACGGGTTGAGCGAAATCTGGACGCTTCGAGCATTCGGACCACTGTCAATCATGATGTCAATACGGTAATCTTCCATTGCCGAATACAAATATTCTTCCACGATGGGCGACAGACGGTGAATTTCATCAATGAAAAGGACATCGTTGGGTTCCAGGTTGGTCAGTAATCCTGCCAACTCACCAGGTTTGTCAATGACAGGTCCAGAGGTAACTTTCAGATTCACACCCATTTCGTTGGCGATGATATGCGAAAGTGTGGTCTTTCCCAAACCCGGTGGTCCATGCAGTAAAACGTGGTCCAATGCCTCCCCACGGGCCTTAGCTGCCCTGACAAAGACGATGATATTATCCAAAACCTGCTCCTGTCCCTGAAAACTGGCAAAATCAGTAGGGCGAATGGCTCTTTCGAATTCCTTCTCCGCTGCTGACAGTCTTTCTGAAGTGGGGTCTAGATTTTGATTCATAATATTAAAAACCAATTAGTTAAATTTATCCAAACGATTCAGTCCGAGAACTGCCTCTTCAAAATTTGGGGCAATTTTAAGGGCTGCATTGTATGCTTCGCGAGATTTTTCCAGCTGTCCCATACATTCGTAGGCCACACCTTTATTGCAGTAAGCCTCTACGCAACGCGGTTCAACTTTCAAAGCTCTATCGAACATACCCAATGCTTCCTCGTATTTATCTTGGTCAACCAGATACACATAACCCAAATTGTTCAATGCCGGCAAATGGTCTTCTTTTAATTTGAGGACGATTTTGTATTGTTCAACGGCTTGTTCAATCTGTTCGTCAGATTTGTTTTGTTCTCCCAAATCTTGCAAAAGCTTAGCCAAATTGAAGTTGATTTCAATATTGTTGGGTTCAACCTGCAGAGCGTTTTGGTAGTAGTTGATAGCCAATGGGTCGAGTTTGCCTTGGTAATAATAACCCAATTCGAGGAAAGCTCTGATTTCGCTTGGATTTTGGTCGATGCAAAGTTGGAACATACGCATGGCACCAATGGTATCTTGCATTTCCTTTAAGCAGAAACCTCGAATCAGGTGAGCTTTCGGATTAAATTTTTCATGTTCAAGAGCTTCATCCAAAGTGGTATTGCATTCTTTGAACATGCGAAGGTGAAAATACAACTCTGCCAACTTCAAACGTGCCTCGTTGTTTTCGGGTTCCAAGGAAATAGCGTGTTCAAGCATTTCCTCTGTCTGGTCGGTTTCCTTTTCAGCAAAATAAACATCGGACATCAGGATGTAATACTTGGCATTTTTGTCATCCAATTTTAAACATTCGAAGACATCTTTTTTAGCCTCTTCAATAAATCCGCGGTTATAATAATAAACGGCGCGGCTGTAACGGGCTTCAGCGTTATTAGGATTTTTGTCGATGATTTTGCATAGTTTAGCCAATTCAGGTGGCAAGTCAGCATATTTTTTATTTTTGCCATTACATGCGGCAAGCAAAACCGCCAGGCATAAAATCATTATTTTGAAAAGGAATTTGCGAGTCATAATTTCACGCTTTTCAGTAATGAATGTTTTTTTTTGAAAAAGAGATTAGTCTTTTTTCGTTTCTACGGCTTCGCGAATCAAATTTTCAAGTTCCTCCATCAATTCGGGATTTTCGTTGAGAACTTGTTTGGCAGAATCGCGACCCTGGGCCAATTTGGTATCGTTGTATGAAAACCAGGAACCCGATTTCTTGATGATTCCATATTCGACGCCCAAGTCGATGATTTCGCCTGTTTTGGAAATTCCTTCGCCAAAAAGAATATCAAATTCAGCAGTACGGAATGGGGGAGCCACCTTGTTTTTCACAACTTTCACTTTCACGCGGTTGCCTGCTGCCAAGTCGCCATCTTTGAGCTGTGACATACGACGGATGTCCAAACGAACAGAAGCGTAAAATTTCAAAGCATTGCCACCAGTGGTTGTTTCGGGGTTGCCAAACATCACACCGATTTTTTCACGCAACTGGTTGATGAAGATACAGCAGCAACCGGTTTTGCTGATGGTGGCCGTGAGTTTACGAAGAGCCTGTGACATCAATCGGGCTTGCAGACCCATTTTCGAATCGCCCATGTCTCCTTCAATTTCACTCTTTGGAGTCAAAGCGGCCACTGAGTCGATGACGATAATATCGATGGCACCCGAACGGATAAGGTTGTCGGCAATTTCCAACGCCTGTTCCCCATTATCGGGTTGTGATACCAGCAATTCAGCCGTGTTGACGCCCAGCTTTTCGGCGTAAGAGCGGTCAAACGCATGTTCCGCATCAATAAAAGCTGCAATGCCACCTTCCTTTTGCGCTTCAGCAATGGCGTGTATGGCCAAGGTAGTCTTACCTGATGATTCTGGTCCGTATATTTCAATGATTCTGCCCTTGGGAAGACCGCCCACGCCCAATGCCAAATCCAAAGTCAGTGATCCTGTGTGGATTACGTCAATATCTTCAACTGGTGTATCGCTTAGGCGCATGATGGCACCCTTGCCAAAAGTCTTTTCCAATTTCTCAAGTGTAGAGTTCAGAACTTTCAGTTTCTCTTCATTCATTTTTTCGTTTTCCATAATTCTTTTTTCAATTTTACAAACTACAAAAATACAATTTTTTTTAATAGGATTATATATATTTATGCCAACTTTTCAACAATTGAAAATTGCTGGCATAAAATATTTTCAATGCAAATATAATTAAATTTAGAGTAAAAAATAAATAAAAACAAATAATTATTTTCTTATCAGCTTTTGTTGGAAATTTCCTTGTTTTCCTTCTATTAGAATAATATAAATACCTGAATTCAAATTGCTGATATTTAATTCTATATGCGTATCGGTGATAAGTTTTTCAATCAACAATTTTCCGCAAATATCATAGATTTTCAAACTATTGAAATCTCCATTTGATAAATCAATATTAACAAATTCGTATGCCGGATTCGGGAATAATTTAACATTCTGTTGTATTTCAGTGGAGATTTTTACTGGTGGAAATGGTTCTAAGCCATCGAAATAAGCTAATCCACCAGCATAATTTCCGAGAATCATATCCGGGAATTCATCATCGTTCAAGAAACCAATAGTTGGACAGGTCCGAATACCTTCTTTTATATCTCTGTAAGATATACTCCCCTCCTCGAATAAATTGTCGGCGAGAATACGAAAATCATCATTCAAATGGCCATTAATTCCATCGTAAAAGAATAATTTTCCTTGTTCGTTACCACAAATCAATTGGATTTCGTCGCCATTCCAGTAGAAACATGGAGTGGCATAACCGTAATACGAAAGATTATAATCTCGGACATCAACATTGCCTAAATGGTCATTTTTCAAAATGAAATTTGGAGCAACAATTGAACCCTCGTTTTTGTAGTAACTTATCTGTCCACGGCGATTTCCGATAAGCAAATCGAGTTTTCCATCACCATCAATATCAAAGAGTTGCGGAGTGGAAAATTCCCCCACATCAATATTTGCATAATTCAAAGTGACATTATTTTCATCGACGAGTAAAAGTGTTCCATCGCTGCAACCACAAAGCATCTCAATTTCACCGTCGTCATCAATATCACCGAAGGCAGGATGAAGTGCCTGCAAATTATAATTCCGCAATCCACTGAAATTATTGGTAATCAATTGAAAAGAAGGAGAATGGGCACTGCCGAAATTTTGAAAATAAGCAATAGAAGATGAATAGTACGATGTGAGAAAGCCATTGTCAAAATGGGAGCTGTCATAATAACCATAATTGCCAACGAAGAGATCAAGCAAACCATCGCCGCTCCAGTCGAAAAGTACTGGCGAAGAGCCTGATCCCAAATCAATCATTCCATCTTGCAGAAAAGCTGTATTCCGCAACACGTAATCTGTCGTCAAGCTATCATAATCATAAAGCCATACACTATTGATATTCTGAGATTTAACCAATGATGGATCTGCTGGGGATACCAGAAATTCATCAATTCCATCACCGTCAACATCCACGGGTGAAACCAAGGGCATGGAGTACAATTCAACAGGCTGAAGGGCATTTGGAAAATCAGGCGTTTGCGATACCATCAAAGCTTCACCGGCAGTACCACCATTGCGAAGATATATCAAGTGGGCATAGTCAATATCACCTAAAACCAAATCCTTCAATCCATCGTGATTAAAATCCAACAATGTCATTGTAGAACCGACGTGGCGGGTTTCATCAGAAGAACTCTTATCTTGGCAATAGTTCATCAAATCGATGACGTTATTGTCGGCGCCTTCCGAAAATTTGCCCCAGCACTCGTCTTCAAGACGGAAATCCAAGTAGCCGTTAGCATAATTGTTTTCGGCGGCATAATTTCTTTGATAATGGACATATTTCCCTAATACCCAGAAGTTTAAAATATCCAAATCTCCATCACCATCTACATCATCTACCACCAGATAGTCATCGGGAGAGGCATAAATATTGCTATAGCCAGAGTAATAATAAGATTGCAGTTGTTCGCTAATCAATTCAAATCCGAATTGATATGGCATTGGGGGATAATTTTCAAAAGATATATTATGAAAAACGCGAATACCGGCAAGACCGTAGGTAAAAATGTCTTTTTCCCCATCCCCATCATAATCCTTTAAAATCATCCAATCGTGAAGCTCGGGAAAACAATGTCGGTATTCGGGCATGTATTGCCACTTATCGCCATCGCGTAGGAAAACCAGAATACGGTTTCCATTTTTTTCAAAAACCACCAATTCTTCGTTTCCATCCCTGTCAACATCATATAGATAGAAAGCGGCGCCGTTGATACCACCAGCCCACGGATTGTTCAATGAATCCGAAGAAATACAAACAGGAATATCAAGATTTCTTTGAAATAAGGGAATTAGTGAATTTTGTGCGAAAAGCAAAAATGGGAATAGGAACAATCCTATGAAAGAAATCTTAAAACGATACATAACACTAAGTTTACCTGACTCTTAGTCGTTGTCCTTCGCGGATGAAATCACTTCTAAGACCGTTTAGTTTTTTCAAAGTAGAAACGTAGGTGTGGTACTTTTTGGCGATGCCGCCCAAGGTTTCGCCGCGGCGGACTTTGTGATAAATTTTATTGGAAGATGAAGAGCTGGAAGATGTATTTCCGCCATTGTCATTTACCACAACTTGTTTTGTCGCTACTTGGAACCCGCTGGTGTAAAGTGTGTCGACAGCTAATTTGAAGTTATTGAAATCTATGATTTTTGTAGGGTTGAAGTCACAACCAAGATAGCGGGTTTCAAAGTGAAGGTGAGGCCCCGTAGAGCGGCCCGTGCTTCCGCCAAGACCGATGGTATCGCCAGCATGTACCATTTGGCCTGGATTTACAAAACGCTGTGAAAGATGACCGTAATAGGTTTCCAGTTTGTTGAAATGGCGAATGACGATAAGTTGTCCGTAACCGCCCGCTCTCTCATTGGAAATGCGCACGATGCCGTCAAAGGCAGCCACAACGGGGGTACCCATCGGATACGACAAATCCACACCGCGATGCATTCTTCTTCTACGCCATCCATATTTGGAATAAATTTTGTAAGGTGCCGGATGACAATATTTTCCAAGAATCAATGTGTCTGCTGGTGCGGTACGTTCATGTTTATAATGTACCGATGCAATGTTGAAATTGTCGTAAGTGCCAAAACCAGGCATCCATTTGAAATAAAGGAAATAGACAGGTGCCACGTCATTGTCTACGTAATCGAAATTGTCACTGTCAAAACCCGCTGTATCCAATTCAAATTCGTCATCAACAATGGGAACACCATTTTCAGTATTAAAGTTCAAAGTGTTGTCGTCTTGTGCCATTACAGGTAACGAACAACAGGTCAGCAAAACGCAAAATATAAATAAATGAAATAAATTTTTCATATACCAGTAAGAATCAATAAATTAAGCAAAAAAACAATTGGCTATTGGTTATAGCGTTTGCGGGGCTTTTGTTTTTTGATGTAGTATGTTGTCGTAGTAGAAGTGGTAGTATTCCATTTCGGTTGTTTTTGTCGCACGTCTTTATAGCTTGAACGCTTGTGGACGGATTGTCCGTATTTTTTCTGGCTGGAACAAGATGGTAACAAAAACATGACAGCGGCTACCAAGCAAAGTAACACCGAAATGAAATATATTCTTCTATTTTTTTTCATAATAATTGCATTTTGACTGCAAAAATACAAAAAAAATTTATATGGAAAAAACTGATGGGAGAATCAACAATTTATTTGTATTTTTGCCGTTTATTTATTAATGAAAAAATATATTTATGAATACGACATTTCATAAAATAATAATTCTACTGATATTAGCACTCTTACTGGCTTCTTGCGACTCGGAATTACGTTCCGATAAAGTTGAACAACGTATTATTTTTCCTTCGTATGTGATTGACTATAACGCAGCTCAGACTATATTAGAGGCAAAGGTTTGTTTTCAAAGCGACAATGAATCCGGCGAAATCATCAAACTTTCTAAAAACAGTTCCATTCATTTCAATAATGAAAATTTGAAATGGAATTCTGGGGTTTATAGTTTGAAAAAAAATGATGAAAAAAACCTGCCAGACACTTTGGTTTTTCAATATCAAAATGATGACGAAAACATTTTCATTAATCGTTTGCATTTGAAAAGTATTGAATTCTCCGATTGCACGCTGAACAAAAATGCGAGCAATCAACTGAATTTCAAAGGCAAGAAAATTGAAGATGACGAAAGTGTTACTTTAATTTTGACCTCCGGTGATTTGCATTATGAAATTCTGCTGACGGAAACAGAAAACAACACGTTATTGATTGAGGCTGCTAATCTTGGTGAAGTGACAAGAGGAACTTATGCTGGACAATTGTTGCGTACAATCTATTCGACAGATGTGAATGCCATGGATCGTGGCGGTTCTATTGAAATAAATTATCTTTCTGAAATACATAAAGTTATCATACAATAAAAAACTCTAAACTATGTTAAGAACACATACTTGCGGCGAACTGAACGCCTCTAACATCAACGAAACGGTAACCCTGTGCGGGTGGATTCAAAAAATCAGAAAGCTTGGTGGTATGATTTTCATTGACTTGCGTGACCGATATGGCATCACGCAGTTGGCTTTCAACAATGAGACGAATGCTGATTTGTGCCAGCAGGTTGAAAAATTCGGACGTGAGTGGGTCATTCGTGTTACCGGCGTTGTAACAGAGCGCTACAGCAAAAACAAAAACATCCCTACGGGCGATATCGAAATCATCGCTTCTGCCGTGGAAGTGCTCAACGAATCGTTAGTTCCCCCATTCACCATTGAAGACGAATCGGATGGCGGCGACGAACTGCGTATGAAATACCGCTACCTTGACTTGCGACGCAATCCCGTAAAAAACAATATCCTTTTCCGCCATCGCCTCGCTATCGAGATTCGCAATTATATGAATAACATTGGCTTTTTGGAGATAGAAACACCGTTTATGATTAAGTCAACTCCAGAAGGTGCTCGCGACTTTGTCGTTCCTTCCCGTATGAATCCCGGTGAATTTTATGCACTTCCCCAGTCGCCTCAAACTTTCAAGCAACTGCTGATGGTTTCTGGCTTTGACCGCTATTTTCAGATTGTCCGCTGCTTCCGAGATGAAGACCTTCGCGCTGACCGCCAACCCGAATTTACACAGGTTGACTGTGAAATGTCATTTGTAGAACAAGAAGACATTCTCAATACTTTTGAAGGTTTGATAAAACATATCTTCAAGAAAATTAAAAATATAGATATTGATCCTATCGAACGCATTACTTGGGCTGATGCCATGAAATATTATGGTTCAGACAAGCCCGATGCCCGTTTTGACATGCGTTTTGTTGAATTGAATGAGGTGGTCAAACACCGGGATTTCAAAATCTTCAACGAAGCTGAATTGGTGGCTGGTATCGTAGCCAAAGGTTGCGGCAACTATTCACGCAAGCAATTGGATGCTTTGACCGATTTCGTCCGTCGCCCCCAAGTTGGCGCTGGTGGTTTGGTTTACATTCTCTGCAATCAAGATGGAACATACAAGTCATCGGTAGATAAATTCTATGATCAAGATGATTTGAAAGCCATTGCCGCTCGTTGCCATGCGGAAACTGGCGATTTGATTCTCATCATGTCAGGCCCCGCAATGAAGATGCGTAAACAGCTTTGCGAATTGCGTTTGGAAATGGGTTCTCGTCTGGGCTTGCGCAAAGCCGGCGAATACAAGCTTTTGTGGGTTGTTGATTTCCCATTGTTGGAATGGGACGAAGAAACTCAACGTTATTATGCCATGCATCATCCGTTTACGGCTCCGAAACCCGAACACGAAAACCTTTTGGAAAGCAATCCAGGCGCTGTCAATGCCAACGCTTACGACTTGGTTATCAATGGCACGGAAGTTGGTGGTGGATCCATACGTATCCACAATCGCCAATTGCAAAACCGCATGTTCAAAGTGCTGGGCTTCACTGAAGAAGAAGCTCAAAAACAGTTCGGCTTTCTGCTCAGTGCATTCCAGTTTGGCGCACCACCTCATGGAGGCATCGCTTTCGGTTTCGACCGTATGTGTTCGGTTTTATCAGACTGCGACTCCATCCGCGACTTCATCGCCTTCCCGAAGAACAATTCAGGCCGCGATATGATGATTGATGCCCCATCTGCTATTTCCGATGCTCAATTAGAAGAATTATTCATCCGCGTCAATACCAAATAATATGAGCCACAATAACGAAAATTTCAATTCATTTAGTTTAATACAATTCATTTGGCATCGCCGATGGACATTTCTTTGGGTATGCCTTGCGACCGCCATTTTATCGCTAATAGTCTCTTTCCTCATTCGGCCACAGTACAAATCCACAGCCATCATCTACGCCCCACGAACCAATTCCGTGGCGAAAATTTTGCTCAACGAGCAAACTTACAACGAACGCCTCGATATGAAAGCCTACGCAGAAGAAGAGGGTACGGAACAAATGATGGAAATTCTCAACTCGAGAGAAATCAAGGATATACTGATTAACAAATTCGATTTGTATAAGCATTATGAAATCAATCCTCAGGCCAAATATGCTCGAACCAAGATTTACAAGAATCTGAAAAGTGCGGTTGACATCAAGCGGACACAATACGGAGCGATAGCCATTAACGTACAGGATAGAGATCCTCAGATAGCATCCGATATGGCCAACGAAATCACTTTCTTGATTGATAGTATCAAACATCGCATTGATAATGAAAGAGCAATGGCGGCTTACAAAGCCTTACAACAGCAACTCGATTCTATCGACCGAGAAGTTGCCCGTATTGACGACTCCCTCAAAATGGTGATGGAATATGGCGTTTTTGATTTCACCACACAATCGGAAAGAATGTTGCAACAGTATGCCATTGCTATCTCACAAGGCAATAATGCCGGCGTGCAGCGACTCAAAAAGGAACTTGAAATCATGGCCACTTGGGGACCAAAACACATCACCTGGATTGGTGAACAAGAAGAATTCAGAAAATACCAGGCTTTGTGCAAAGCCAATATGATGAGTCTTTTGGTAGATATGAACAACGATATTCCTGTCAAGTTTGTCATCGAAAAAGCCATCCCTGCCGACAAGAAAGCCTATCCTAAGAAATCTCTTATCGTGGTATTCTCAACTTTGGCATCGTTTATCATTTTGCTCATTGTTTTACTTTCCATCGATAAAGTAAAAGCCACTCCTGTTGAATCCAATTCAAGCGAAGAGAATCTGAAAAGATGAATCTCAGCCAACGCGAAAAATACGTTTTATGGGGCAGTATAGGGGCGTTCATTTTGATTAACCTCTTCTGTATATGGAAAGAATTTTTATTTTTTCCGATTGTCTCATTTATAGTTCTGGTTTTATACCTGCTGATTTATCGCGTTGACTTGCTAATGTATTTCATGGCTTTTGTGACACCGCTGTCGATAACCATCAACGATGAACGTTTCAGCATAGGTTTGTCGCTGCCATCGGAATTCATCATGGTGTCTTTGACACTGCTATTCCTTTGCCGCATTCTTTATGATTTGAGACTGGATCCACGCTTGGTCAAGCATCCCATCTCGATAGTCATATACATCTATTTGACTTGGATGCTTCTTACCAGCATAACCAGCGAATTGCCGGTAGTGTCATTCAAGTTCCTGGCGGCCAAACTTTGGTTCATCACCTCAAGTTATTTTATGGTGCTACAGCTTATCAAAGATGATTTGAAAAATGCCGTCAAATTTTTCAACTGTTATACAGTAGGATTGTGTATTGTGGTGATTTACACGACAATACGACATTCTCTTTGGGGTTTTTCTGAATGGAGCGGTCACTGGGTAATGTCACCATTTTACAACGATCACACCGCTTACGGAGCCATTCTGGCTTTCTTCATCCCCATTGTTACAGCATTTTTATTTTCTACTGATAAAAGAAAAAACAGATGGTTTTATGGTATCGCTTTGGCACTATTGTTAATGGGATTATATCTGTCGTTCTGCCGTGCTGCCTGGTTGAGCATTATGGCTGTCATTGGTGTTTGGATGGTGATGAAATTGCGCATCAAATTTTCATGGCTGGTAATGGCGGCATTGGTATTGGGTTCTCTATTTTATTTTTATTCCGATGACATCTTGTACAAGATGGGAAGAAACAGCCAAGATACTTCTGGAAACCTCGTCGAGCATTTGCAGTCGATGTCTAATATCAGCACCGATGCGTCGAATGTGGAGCGTTTGAATCGATGGACTTCCGCTTTCAGAATGATTGAAGAACGCCCTGTATTAGGTTGGGGACCAGGAACATATCAATTTGTCTATGCACCTTTTCAAAGATATAAATACCACACTATCATCACCACTGACTTCGGCGATGGCGGCAATGCCCACAGCGAATATTTAGGTCCTTGCTCTGAATCAGGCATCATGGGCTTGCTGACCGTTTTGGCTTTGGCTATGGTGGTTTTGTATTGTGGTATCCGCTCCTATTCCAGTTGTCACGACCCCGCCAGCAAGCGCCTGGTCTTTGCCATGACGCTGGCTTTGGTTTCTTATTTTATCCATGGATTTTTAAATAACTTTCTTGATACTGATAAATTGTCATTGCCGTTTTGGGCAGCCATTGCTGTCATTGCCATCATCGATGCCCAACAAAAAGAATTGCATCAACAGCCGATGGTCATTCACGAAAAAATAAACTAATATGATTATTCAATTAATATTTTAAAATTCACAACAATGAAAATTTTCAAATTATCAATCTCCCTTTTGGTGGTAGTATTATTGAGTTTGGGATCTCTTTTTGCCCAAAAATCCTACACCTACAAGACTTTCCCCAATGACCCATTGCAGGTCCGCGAGTACACGTTGGACAATGGTTTGAAAGTGTACATGAGTGTTTACAAAGACGCTCCAAAGATCCAGACTTACATCGCCGTTCGTGCAGGTAGTAAAAACGATCCCCACGAAACCACAGGTTTGGCTCACTATCTCGAACACATGATGTTCAAAGGTTCCCAGAAACTCGGAACGTCAGACTGGAACAGAGAAAAAGTGCTGATTCAGAATATAGAAGATTTGTTTGAAGCTTATCGTTTGTTTGATGACCAACAAATGCGTAATGCCATTTATCACAAAATTGACAGTCTTTCTTACGAAGCTTCCAAAATTGCCATCGCTAACGAATATGATAAAGCCATGAGCAGTATCGGCTCTGAAGGAACCAACGCATTTACAAGCAATGACTTTACGATGTACGTGGAAAACATTCCCAACAACCAGTTGGAAACTTGGTGCGAAATTGAAGCCGACCGCTTTGAAAATCTCGTTCTTCGTCTTTTCCACACAGAACTGGAAACCATTTATGAAGAAAAGAATATGAGTCTGACTAAAGACGGCCGTCGTGTGAACGAGCAAATGTTTGCTGCTTTGTTTCCTCATCATCCTTACGGAACCCAGACCACTTTGGGTACACAAGAACATCTCAAAAACCCCTCAATGCGCAACATCCGCAATTTTGTTTCCACATACTACGTTCCCAACAACATGTGCATCAGCTTGGCAGGTGATTTCGATCCAGACCAGGCCATCGCCATCATTGACAAATACTGGGGCAATATGAAACCTGGCAATGTTCCCGTTTTCCAGAAAGTTCCCGAAGCTCCCATTACAACTCCTATTGTAAAAACCATCACTGGTTTAGATCCTGAATACACTACCATCGCCTATCGTATCAACGAAGGTAACGGCAGCCGCGAAGTCATGTTAGCTTCTCTGCTCGAATCAGTATTGTCCAATGGAAAATGCGGTTTGATTGACCTTAACATCGAGCAGCAGCAGAAATGTCTTGGCGCTGGTGCCGGGTGCTATGCTTTAAACGACTATTCAGCTTTCCTGTTCCAGGGCTATCCCAATGAAGGCCAGACTTTGGAACAAGTTCAGAAATTGTTGTTCGACCAAATTGAATTGGTGAAAAAAGGCGAATTTGACGAAAGCATACTTGAAGCTGCCATCAACAATATGAAACTAAGCATTATGAAACGCGCTGAAAGTAACAGCAGCCGCGCTTCACAAATGGCTTACGCTTTTGTTGAACATCAGGATTGGGGCGATGTTTGCAACGAAATCAATGAACTGTCTAAAATCACTAAAAAAGATATCGTTGATTTCGCCAATCAGATTTTTAAGAACAATAACTATGTGATTATTAACAAATTGCAAGGAGAGCCAGATCCTGTTTTGAAAGTTTCCAAGCCTGCCATCACTCCTATCGAAGTGGGCCGTGACAATGAAAGTGCTTTCTTGCATGAAATCAACAGCCGTCAGGTAAAACCCATAGAACCTTCGTACGTAGATTTCAGCAAGGATTTGCAGAAGAGCAAAATGAAAAATGGTGCTGAGATTCTTTATGTCAAGAATGAAGAAAATAAAACTTTCAGACTGCTTTATTATTTCGATTTTGGCAGCCGCGCCGACAAAACCATAGATTTAGCCAGCGATTTGATTGATTATTTGGGTACAACAAAACACACTCCTGAACAGATTCAGACCGAATTCTACAAATTGGCTTGCAATTATTCTTTGAGCGTAGGTGCAGAAAACATCACGGTTAGCATTAGTGGTTTAAGCGAAAACATGGAAAAAGCCATGGCGCTGGTAGAAGAAATTTTCGCTGACGTGCAGCCTAATGACGAAGCATTGCAAATGCTTATCTCCAGAATCATCAAGAGTCGTAACGACAATAAAAAGAACCAGCAAGTTGCCTTCAGTGCGTTGTACAACTATGGTGTATATGGCGAAGACAGCCCCATCAAAGACGTGTTGAGTGAAAACGAATTGAAAGCATACACCAGCCAGCAGCTTTGCAACGCCATCAAAAACATGTTCAACTATAAGCACCGCATTTTGTATTATGGACCAGAAAACATGGACAATTTGAAAACCATCATTAGTCGTGATCACAAGATGCCTGCCAAATTCATCAAAACGCCTGTTAACAAGCAATTGGTTCCAAAGGCTGTCAACGAAAACATGGTTTATTTTGTGGATTACAATGCCAACCAATCTTATTTACGCGAGTACTTGCGCGGAGAAAAATTCAATACCAAAATCATCCCTGTTTTGAATTTGTTCAACGAATATTTTGGTGGTTCAATGAATGCTATCGTTTTCCAGGAAATGCGTGAAAAACGTTCTTTGGCCTACAGTGCATCAAGTTATTACGTAACGCCAAGTCGCAAGGACGGCTACTTCACGAATATAGCTGTCATTGCCACTCAAAATGATAAATTGATTGATGCCATGAATGCATTCAATGACTTGTTTGACAACATGCCCGTGGCAGAAGCCAATTTCAAACTGGCGCAAGATGCCGCCATCAGTGGAATTCGCACCGAACGCACAACGAAATTCTCCATCATTAACGATTATCTCTATTATGAAAAAATGGGATATGACATGAAGAAATCTCAAGAACAGATTTTGTTTGAAACCTATCCTACTTTGACGATGCAGAATCTGATAGATTTCAATCATAAATATCTGAAAGGTCAAAAGAAATGCTACATGGTATTAGGTCGTGAGTCTGATATGGACTTCAATGCCTTGGCAAAATTTGGCAAAGTAAAGAAACTGTCTTTGGAAGACATCTTTGGATACTAACATATATTATCAATAGAAAAGTATCAAAAAAGGAAGTGCCAAAAACACTTCCTTTTTTGATAATAGTGATATGGCCGCAAGAACAAAGCTGCTATCAAGCTTTTGGTAACCCACAAAACAATGATTTATTTGATCTGACAATTTGACCAACCCAAAAAAATTGCGTAAATTTGCAACCTAATTTCAGCACGATGGAACAAACACTGCAAGAAGCCGAACAACAAATCATTGACGAGTTTGAACTTTTCGATGATTGGATGGATAAGTATAATTATATCATTGAGTTAGGTAAAGAACTCCCATTAATTGATCCGCAATTCAAAAACGATGATTACCTCATCTCGGGGTGTCAATCACAAGTTTGGTTGCATGCCGAATTTCGCAATGGGAAGATTTTTTTCACCGCCGACAGCGATGCTATCATCACCAAAGGCATCATCAATCTTTTAATCCGCGTTCTATCGGGACGGACACCTCAGGAAATCCTGAACTGCTCTATGGACTACATCGATAAAATTGGCTTGAAAGACCACCTCTCCCCCACCCGCTCAAACGGCTTGGTTTCAATGATCAAACAGGTGAAACTTTATGCAGTGGCTTTTTCAAAAACCGAGAACTAATAAACCATAATAACATCATATTTTTTTAAAAACTTAACATCAACAAAAACATGAAAAAGGTCCTGGGTATTGGCAACGCACTGGTCGATGTGATTGTAAAATTGGAAAATGATGACTTGTTAACGCAATTTGGACTGGAAAAAGGCGGTATGGAAATGATTGACGCCCAAAGAAAACGGATTATTCATAAAAACATCAAAAACCTTCCACAAACCTCAGCCACTGGCGGTTCATGCTCCAATACAATCCACGGATTGGCCCGCTTAGGTGTTGATGCCGGTTATATCGGTAAAGTTGGCAACGACGATGCTGGTCACTTTTTCCAAGACGAGATGAAGCGTTACAACGTGACCCCACACTTGATGACATCTGACATTGATACAGGTATCGCCACAACTTTCATGAGCCCTGATGCAGAACGCTCTTTCGCTACCTATCTCGGTGCCGCCGCCACAATGATTGACGAAGAAATCGACCCGGAAATTTTTAAAAATTATGATTTTCTCTATATCGAAGGATATTTGATTTTTAATCACGATTTGATTTTGAAACTCTGCCATCATGCCAAAGAAAACGGTCTGCAAGTGGCCATGGATTTCGGCAGTTTCAATATGGTGGATGAACATCGTGCCTTTTTGGAAGACATACTGGAAAAAAATGTTGACATTATCTTCGCCAACGAAGAAGAAGCCAAGGCTTTTACTGGTAAAGAACGTGCTGAAGCTTTGGATACCCTTTCTCAATATTGCCCTATCGCTGTTGTAAAGCTCGGCAAAGACGGCTCTATGGTAAAAGTTCACGGCAAAATAACCGAAATTCCTCCTTACGAGGCCCAACGCATTGATACCAATGGGGCTGGCGATATCTACGCTTCAGGTTTTATTTATGGTTTACTTAAAGAATATGATATTGAACGTTGCGGCTACATTGCAACACGCCTATCCGCTGCCATCATCGAAACCATTGGCGCAAAATTGACCGATGCTCAATGGAAAATGCTACTGCCAGAGGTGCTGTAGTATATTCTTATTAGTATTTCACTACTTTTTTAATTTCAACACCATTATCAGTAACTATTCTTAAAATATAAGTTCCTGAATTATAATTTGATAAATCCATATCAAAATTATTATTATTGATATTTTGATGTAAAATTTCTTTGCCGAAAATATCATAAATCAAAACTTCATTAATTTCATTTTCTGTCGCATTGATATGGAGAATATCTTGTGTTGGATTAGGATATAATTTGATGTCAATATTTTGATAATCTTCCACACTTACGGGAGGGGGAAGTTCCGGACCGCGGATGCCAGTAATAATGGCATGCTCATTGTTGAAGCCATAAGAACTGCAGGATGTGATGGCATAATAGCCATTTTGTTGCCCACCCCAGCCCCAGTTGAAGTGGAGATAGTCGTCATCGCGATAGCCATCGCAAACCCAAACGTGTCCACCATAATTGCCACTTCCACCATACATAAACGGAGCCCGTGCATCCAATTCTGTTTTGATACGGTTCATCCAAGTGGTCGTCGTCATATTTCCACGCTCAGTGTATTGTACGGTAGCTGGATAACCAAAATAGGTTGAAAGTGCTGAAACAATATAATTGGAATTGACAACACTGGCAGCCGGACCATATCGCATATCGACGGAAACCCCACAATGATATAACAATGTGGAAATAGCATCAACACAACTATCTGGATGACTGGTGTTTGTCAATCTATCAGACATATTTTCATAACGATAAGTAGTAGCTCCAAAATTGGCACTGAGCGTGCCATAATTTCCCATACTGCTATTACATAAATAAGAATGACTACCTGTTCCTGTCGTAGGAAAGCGCCAATAACGCATAATCTGTCCCATTACCAAGGCGCCGCAACCTACCGCAGTATGTCCTCCATAAGCAACGTCACCTGTCGCATCTGCCGGACATTTATCATTATAATACTTCGTTTGTGCCCATTTATTATTGCCCAACAATGGGCCAACTACTACAGTTCCATCTTTTGTTGTAGAAATGTTTCCTTGCAAAAACTGGTTCCATTCTTTATTAACTTTAGCATCTTTGAAATTTTCATCATTGATAATTTGCTGAATTTCAGAAGAATAACCATTAAGAAAGAATTGAATATGTTCTGGGATATTTTCAACTTCAAATTTACTTTCAGTAGAAAAAGCCAAAATAGGTTTCACCTTATCACTTGCAGAAACAATGACAAAACCCTCATCTCCGAAATTTACCGCAAAAAAAGAAGGAATTGGTAAATCGTTTTTCATAATGGAAGCTTGATAAACGATTGTCGCCTCCGAAATATTTGACTTTTTAGGACTTATCGTTGCAAAATAATTGTATGCCACTTTCTTTGCAGTCAAGGAATCCACTTCTTTTGCTTGTACAGAAAATGTCAACGCAATCACAACAAGCAATAAAAGATTGATATGCTTATTCATCATATTTTATTTATCAATATCCTTTTCCAATTCTTCTTTCAGCATCTCCAAAGCAGTCTCTGATGCTTTTTGGGCAATGCCTATACGACCTAATTCTGGATCAAAATGATAAACTTTTGCATTGAATCGAGTGGTGGTGGCAACACAAATCCAAACTGTTCCAACTGGTTTTTCATCCGTACCTCCCGATGGGCCCGCAATACCAGAAGTGGCAATTGAATAATCCACATCAAACAAGCCCATCGTATTGATAGCCATGTCGTTAACTACAAATTCACTGACAGCGCCGTGTTTTTTCAGATTTAATTCACGAACATTTAAAATGGAGCGTTTTGCCTCGTTGCTGTAAGAAACCACCGAGCCCATAAAAAATTCCGAACAACCTGGAACAGAGGTGATGAGGTGAGAAAGATATCCACCGGTACAACTTTCGGCTACTGCCAATGTTTTTTTCGTCTTGAAAAATATCTCAGCTATTTCTTCTTGTATCATAATTCAAATATTAATCAATAAAACGAATGAAATTATCAGTAATATACTTTAATTGTTCTTCATCAAGTTCAGTATGCATGGGCAGGGAAACTACGCAATCGCACAATGCCTCGGCCACAGGAAAATCGCCTTTTTCGTGGCCCAAATGAGCAAAAGCTTTCTGCAAGTGCAAGGGCACAGGATAATAAATCATCACGGGAACACCCGCTTCTTTCATATTTTCAATCAAACGAAAACGGTCCACATTGGTCAGTTTCAAAGTATATTGATGAAAAACATGTGTAGTATGACTTGCTACTACTGGCGTTTGTATTTTCGGATGTCCTGCAAAAGCCTTGTCATAATACAAAGCGGCTTGCTGACGAGCAGCAATATATTCATCAAGATGTTTAAGTTTAATATCCAAAATGGCAGCCTGGATTGAATCAAGACGAGAATTGACACCAATCATATCGTGATAATAGCGAGTAAACATACCATGGTTGACAATACCGCGAATTCGATAATCCAACTCATCATCATTGGTGAACAAAGCCCCACCGTCACCATAACAACCCAGATTTTTGGATGGGAAAAAGGAGGTACAGCCAATTGTGCCCAAAGTGCCACTCTTCTGCAAAGGATAATTATCAATGAAAACCTCCGCACCGATAGCCTGGCAGTTATCTTCGATGACGGCAAGTCCATGTTTGTCGGCAATGCGCATGATTTCTTGCATGTTGCAGCACTGTCCAAACAAATGAACTGGAACAATAGCCTTTGTTTTCTGCGTTATAGCTAACTCCAGCTGACGAACATCCATATTGAACGTGTCTGGCTCAACATCTACAAAAACTGGTGTGAGACCCAATAAACCAACAACTTCCACTGTTGCAATGAAAGTAAATGGCGTAGTAATAACCTCATCTCCCGGCTTCAAATTCAATGCCATCATAGCTACTTGCAAAGCGTCTGTACCATTTCCACAAGGAATGACATGTTTGACCTTCAAGTATTCTTCAAGATGCTGTTGAAAATTCTTGACTGCCGGTCCATTGATATATGCTGACGATTCCATAACTTTCACTACGGCTTCATCAAGTTCATTCTTAATCTTTAAATATTGACTTTTCAAGTCAACCATTTGAATGGGTTTCATTGTATATTATTTTGAATTGTTGATATATTCTTTCAAATAATGTGCTGTAAAACCATCATTTTTCTTCATGATTTCTTCGGGAGTTCCTTGAGCGATGATGGTACCACCATCACGTCCTCCTTCAGGTCCCATATCGATGATGTAATCTGCCATTTTGATAACATCCATATTATGCTCTATAACCACCACGGTATTGCCTTTATCCACTAATTGATTCAGCACATCCATCAATATGGCGATATCTTGAAAATGCAATCCAGTGGTTGGTTCATCTAGGATATAAAGCGTTTTTCCAGTATCTTTCTTTGACAACTCTGCAGCCAATTTCACGCGCTGCGCTTCCCCCCCCGACAAAGTTGTTGAAGATTGTCCCAAACGGATATAACCCAAGCCTACGTCATTCAAAGTTTTGATTTTCTGAATAATCTGAGGAACTTTATCGAAGAATTCAAGTGCGTGCTCAATATCCATTTCCAGAACATCATTGATGGATTTTCCACGATAGCGAACCTCGAGGGTTTCGGCATTGTAACGCAATCCGTTACAAGCATCACATTTGACGTAAATGTCTGGTAGAAAGTTCATTTCTATGGATTTCAGCCCTGCACCCTTACACTCCTCACAACGACCACCACTGACATTAAACGAAAATCTTCCAGGTTTATAACCTCTGATCTTAGATTCCTGGAGTCCTGCATACAACTGACGAATATCGTCAAAAACACCAACATAAGTTGCTGGATTTGAGCGCGGTGTTCTGCCAATGGGCTGCTGATTTATTTCTATAACTTTATCAATATTATCCAAACCTAAAACTTCGCCGTAAGGAAGCGGTTTATGGTCGGAACGATAAAAATGCTGATTTAATATTGGATAAAGCGTGTCTGTAATAAGTGAAGACTTTCCACTGCCGGAAACACCTGTAACACAAATCAGTGTTGAAAGCGGGAAATGTGCAGTTACATTTTTCAGATTGTTGCCTTTAGCACCGATGATAGACAGTTTTTTGCCTGATCCCTTGCGTCTACGCAGAGGCATTTCTATCCGTTTTTTACCTGTCAGATAATCCGCAGTAAGCGAATTTGCTTTGATAATTTCATCGTACGTACCGGCAGCCATTAGCTGGCCTCCGTGTTCACCAGCTGCAGGACCAATATCAACAATAAAATCCGCCGCTTCCATCATATCGCGATCATGCTCGACGACAATAACGGTATTGCCAATATCTCGCAACTCTTTTAAAGAATTGATCAGTCGATGATTGTCACGTTGATGCAGACCTATGCTGGGTTCATCGAGAATATACAGCACGTTGACAAGTTGCGAACTAATCTGGGTAGCCAGGCGAATACGCTGAGCCTCGCCCCCCGACAAGCTACGTGCCGAACGATTCAGTGACAAGTAGCCAATTCCAACTTCACACAAAAATTTAAGTCGGAGTTTGATTTCACGTAAAATTTCAAATGCAATGGCATTTTTTCTCTCATCAAGCAACGACGGACATTGTTCTATCCACTGCGCCAAATCTTTGATGTCCATTTGGGCCAAATCAGCAATGCCCTTATCTCCGATTTTAAAATATCTTGCTTCCTTTTTCAGTCGTGTGCCATGACATTCCGGACATTCTTTTTCATCAATGAACTGATTGACCCATTTCCGGATAGAAGCCGGCGCGGATTCATAATCAATATTGCGGAGAAAACTGACCACACCTTCGAAATTAACCTTCATCGGAGACAAGCCCGCAATGTCACGCTTGACGTAAAGCGGATCACTCATTCCATAAAGGATTTTATCCATCACATATTCTGGAATCTTTGAAATCGGATCGGAAAGCGAAAACTCGAATTTTTCAGCCATTGCCTCCAATTGCTTGAAAATGGGAGAATTCTTATAGGGACCGATAGGCGCCAAGCCGCCTTCTTTGATGGATAGAGATGGGTCTGGAATGATTTTCGACATTTCCAACTCACTGATAAAACCGAGGCCATTGCATTTGGGACAAGCTCCATACGGTGAGTTAAAAGAGAAAGTATTCGGCTCCGGTTCCGGATACGAAATGCCAGTAGTAGGACACATCAAATATTTGCTGAAATTGATGGATTTCCCTGTTTCATGGTCAAGCAAAATAACGACGCCTTTCCCTTGTTTCAACGCTAAACGCAAACTGTTGACGAGACGCTGCTTCGACAATTCACGAACAACCATATGATCAATGACCAAATCGATATCGTGAATTTTATACCGGTCGAGTTGCATATTAAACTCCACAGTACGGATTTCTCCATCAATGCGACAACGCACAAATCCTTGCTTGCGAATGGTCTCAAACAGTTCCTTATAATGCCCCTTTCTACCTTTAACCAAAGGTGCAAGCAAAGTTATATCCTTGTTATTGAATGTTTTTAGAATTAAATCTATCAATTCTTTTTCCGTATAGCGAACCATTTTTTCGCCTGTATTGTACGAATAAGCGTCTGCTACACGGGCATACAACAAACGGAGAAAATCATAAACTTCGGTAATAGTTCCCACCGTAGAACGCGGGTTTTTGTTCACCGTTTTCTGTTCGATGGAAATGACGGGATTGAGTCCGGTAATCTTGTCCACATCAGGATGCTCCAAGTTACCAATAAATTGGCGTGCGTAAGACGAAAAAGTCTCCATATAGCGGCGCTGACCTTCAGCAAAAATCGTGTCGAAAGCCAACGATGATTTACCGCTGCCACTCAAGCCTGTAATAACCGTAAGTTTATTCTGGGGAATAGTCAGGGATATGTTTTTCAGGTTGTTAACCCTAGCTCCAATGATGACTAACTGATCTTCCCTATATTCCTGTTGTTTCATTAATATCCCAAAAATTGAAACGGCAAAGGTACGTATTTTTTTTGTATTTTTGCACTTGATTTTCCTTTTTAAGGAGATAAAAACAAGTAAAATTGTGGGGGAATTTTGAGCATTATAGCAAGACAGATTATACTCTATCGATTTTGATAAATTTCTCCAATTAGAAGAAAATTTGAATTAATCAATCAGAATAACATCATTAAATGAAAAAACGCACACTTTTTTTCGTCGCTGTTTTCACTTTCTTAACGACAACAATTTTTGCCCAAACGCTTATTGCTCCACATTTTGACGAAGGCGTTGACCTTGTTTCCGCCGTTTTTCGTCTGGCTGGCGCCAAAGAATACAATAAATGCCTTATTGAACATTATGGTGAAAGCTTTGATGAATATTTTGCTGAATATAAAAATCATTCCGCGGTTCGTTATGCCCAGATTTATTACAATAATTTCGGCATTGGCTACGATGCCGTGGCAAGCTACGGTACCCATCTGATTATCAATGATGATGGATTTATAAGTTTTAATCCTAATATTGATGAAAAAAGCGATAATTCTTTCAATCGCTGGACAGACCAACAAAAAAGGGATTTTCTAATCAAATTAAATGATTTTTATCGGGAATCTAATTTCCATCAATGGTATGAAAGTACATCCGAGACACGCACTGCCGCCGAACAAGCTTTCCAATCTTTATATCAATCCATTGATTTTCATTGGTACGGGAATTTTTTTGAAAAACGTGATGATGCTCAGTTTGGCATTATCCTCAGTATTTTGGTAGGCCCCGAAAATTATGGCTGCAATTATAAGCTCAAAAATGGAAATACGATAATGACACCCGTTATTGGCTGCTGCCGACTTAATTCCGATGGAAATATTGAGTTCACGGCAAATACTGTTCTACCTATCATTATTCATGAATATTGTCATGCTTATTGCAATCCTCTTAATGCTGAAAATTGGAAATCAATGCAAAACTTGGCCAAAAAAATCTACAAATCTGTTGAACAACAAATGAAAATGATGGCTTACGGAAATCCTGTCATTATGATGGATGAAACTTTTGTACGCGCTTCCGTCATTCGCTATCTTATAAATCATTTTCCTAATATGTCTGATAAAATGCTCATTCAAAATGAAACTCAACAAGGTTTCATTCTAACCGGCACCTTGGTAGAATCGTTGGCAAAATATGAACAACAAAGAACTCGATATCAGAATATTAAAGACTATATGCCACAACTTATCAAGGATATTAATCATTTTGACATTAAAAAATACGAAAAACAGAAGAAAGATGCAGCAAAACATAATGCCACTTATACTGTGAGCATCAAAGATGGTGAGAGTAATGTTCCTTCTGGGGAATATACCATTATCATTTCTTTCAGCAAACCAATGGTAGAAGGCATTGCTCTCGGTTATGGCCGTGAAGGCACTCAGTTTCTCAAAGCCAAAGGTTATGAATGGAATGAAGAAAAAACACAATTGTCACTTCTTGTCATCAATGAACCACACACCCTATACGGTTTCAATGTGATGGGTGAAAAGTTCCATACACAAGATGGCTATACTGCCGGCGAAACAAGATATTTCAACTATACAACAGGAGATTAATCCTTAATGTAAACCCGCTGCACACGCTTGGAAATGGACGTCAGCAATTCATAAGGAATACGGTGAATGCGTTCGGCAATGTGGTCCACACGGTTGTCATCGCCGTATATGATAACTTCATCGCCCTCCTTGACATCCAAACTAGTAACGTCAACCATACACATATCCATACAAATTTTACCAACAATGGGCACGCGTTTTCCAGCAATGATGACCTGACCTATGCCGTTGCCCAGTTCGCGCGGAAATCCATCCGCATAACCGATAGGCACAATGGCAATACGGCTGTCGGCATAGGTTCGATAAGAACGATTGTAGCCAATGCTTTCATTCCGCGGAACAGTCTTAACCTGCGTAACAACTGTCTTTAAAGTAATCGTATTCTGCAAATGCTGCTGGTCATCGGCAACACCTGAAAAACCATACAAGCCAATGCCTAAACGAACCATATCATATTGTGCCTCAGGAAAGCGCGAAATGCCTGCCGAATTCAAAATGTGACGCAAAATACGATAATTGAAAGCTGAAACAATCTGCGAACTCATTCTGTCAAAAAGAGAGAGCTGTCCTCGCGTAAAATCATCTTCCGACGGATCTTCAGCAGCTGCCAAATGCGAGAAAATGGATGCAATGCGCAACTGCGGCGTCTCTTTGATAAACTGTATCAATGCGGGTAAATCCTGTTCATCAAATCCTAAACGATGCATGCCCGTATCTAACTTGATATGGATTGGAAAATCACTGATTTCCGGGTGCAGATGCAGTAACCTTTTCAATTCCTGGAGATAATGGAAATTAAATATTTCAGGTTCCAAACGATATTGAATCATCGCTTCAAAACTATGCGCTTCGGCACCTAACACTATGATGGGACACTGGATGTTGCGTCTTCTGAGGCGCAAACCCTCATCAGTATAGGCAACTGCCAGATAATCAACATGATGATAGAGTAATTCGCTAATTAATTCAACATCTCCCAAACCATAGGATTGAGCTTTAACCATTGCCACAAGCTTGGTTTCTGGTTTCAGCAATGAGCGATAATAATCGAGATTGTTGATTAAAGCAGGTAGACTCACTTGCAACATCGTCTTGTGCGTCTTGAATTGCAATGCCGCCACCACCTTCTCAAAACGATAACTGCGTGCCCCTTTTACCAAAATGATTTCATGGTCAAACCAAGAAGGACGCAATTCACACAAAAACGCTTCACTGGTTTTAAAAAAATGCTGTTCAGCAAAAGAAAAAACATCACGATGAGCATAAAAACCTTCGCCTACTGCTAAAAATTTTGTTATTCTTTTATCTAATAATAAATTATTAATTTCTTGATAATCAGCATCTTCTAATTCTCCAGCCTGCTCAAAATCCGAAAGGACAACCGTTTTGCGAAGTTCTTGTGTTTGCTTATTAAGAAAATCCAAAGCTATGCGCAACGAACTCATATCCAAACTATAAGTATCATTGACGATGACCGTATTATGAATGCCTTCTATCATTTCCATGCGCATCGAAATCGGTGACAACTTGCGAATTTTCTGTTGTATTTTATCCCATGAAAAATGAAGATATAAGTGCATGAAAACAGCAGAATGTAAGACATTTTCAACAGAACCGGCATCAGTAAAGGGAATTTCAAGCAATTCGCCCCGCAATTTCACTTGCGTACATAAATTTGATTTGCCAAGAATTTCAACTTGCATGAAAGCATCTTTGTTTTTTCCCCACGACCAAAGCTGCGCCTTGCTTGAAAATTCATGCTTAAAATAATTATCAAATTCTTGATTATCAGAATTATAAATAATAAATGAACAGTTCTTGAACAGCTGTGACTTTTCTATTATTTTTTCTTTTTGATGATGAAAAAATTCATCGTGTGCGGTACCAATATTGGTTAAAATGCCTATGTTGGGAGCGATGATATTAGCCAGTTTTTCCATTTCACCCGACTGGGAAATGCCCGCCTCAAAGATGGCCAAATTATGACGCTGGCCCATCTGCCACACCGACAACGGAACTCCGATTTGCGAATTATAACTGTTGGGATTTTTCACCACATTATAGTCTGATGAAAGCATCTCACCAAGCCATTCCTTGATGGTAGTTTTGCCATTGCTTCCCGTAATACCCAATACAGGATAATCGAATTGCCGCCTGTGATACGCTGCGATTGCCTGCATTGCTTCTACCGCGTTATCAACTCTAAAAAAATTGCTGGATGAAAATGCCGCAAAACAATCCAATGACTTGGTAACCACAAAATTACGAACTCCTTTTTCAACCAAATCAGCAATATACCTATGCCCATCATTCTTGGCAGTGCTAATGGCAAAAAACAAAGTCGTAGCTGGTGCTGCCACTTGCCTGCTGTCAAACGACAAATGCTCAATATTGCCGTTTTCATCAACAATGCCACATTCAATCGGATGACAAATTTCTTTGATTTTAACAATTGGAAGCATATATGTTATTTTTTAATCATCTTTTTCACTGCCAGCACTCTGGTCCCATCACTGATTTTCATAATATAAAACCCTGCTGGATAAGGAAATGGCACTTCAATACGCTGTCCCGCCTCCGCAATGTCACTCAAGTGCTTGCCAATCAATTGTCCTTCCATCGTATAGATTTCCAACATTAATTGCTTATAGACAGATGATTGCAAACTAACTATCAGGTTATTTTCAATAGGATTAACAATATTTATTGAAAAATCTTCAACAGTTGGAATAGATGAAGGTGTTATATCCACCGCCAAATCCATCACCACGGGCAAATGATCAGACATTTTGTAAAGGGCATCAGCCACATTGGAAGGTACCGCATTATTGGCAGGCGAATTGATGCTTTTATTGTAGTGATTTCCATCATTGCCAAGAGCATGATATGTGTTGGGTATATACGCCACCCGCCTACTACCATAGTTCACTGAAGGAGAAATCAAAATAAAGTCAAAACGGTCATCCAAACCACCACTTGCCGCGCAACCATTATTATCAGTGTGAGTAGATTGGGTATGTATGCTTCTATAATTATAATTCTCATGCCATTCTGCTTCATCATCCAAAGGATCATAAAAACGGTACAAACTGTTTTCATAATGAATTAGGTATTGATAAGCCTGTTCCGAAGCCCCATACAGGTTAAAATCGCCAGAAAGACAATAATTGTCGTAAACCCCTATATTTTCCAATTTCGACATCAAATTTACCACCTGACTGTAACGCTTTTGTTCATTGTCACTACCCGTGCCTGCTTTTAAATGAGCCAGCAAAAAAGTTGTGAAAATGGTATCCCCATTGACCAAATTTGGCGTTTTGTAATACATTTTATAGCCGTTGATATCACGATTAACAGTGACAATATAAAAATGACTATGAAACGCCAATTTATCGGAATTATAAAAAAGCATATTGGCAATATTGCCGCCTGAATAATTGGTCAAAGGGCAGTGTTGAAAATAATTTCTTCCTTCTGTATTTAAAACATTATTGACAATACGATCCACGTAAGTTATATTGCTGCCGACTTCGTTAACCACCAAAACATCGGGATTTACATACGAAATGATAGTTTTTAGTGAGGAATCTTTGGTATTCAAATTGTTGTTTGTCTGAGAACAACCAATTGCCTGTTCTTCGTAATACAATAGATTATAATGCATCATTCTGATAGTCTCAATTTGTGCATTGGCAAAAGCCACAAGTACAATATTGAAAATCAGAAATGATAAAAAACGTTTCATCTATAATTATTTTCTGCAAAAATACGAAAATTATGTATCTTTGCATTCTTAATCTATTATTAAATAAATATGAAAAATATTTTAATTTTGTTAATTTTTCTTTGTTTGTTAAAGCCCGTTTTGAGTCAGCGGGACAGTAGTCACATTTTAATTTCATTTTATAATGTCGAAAATTTATACCATCCTGAAAATGATTCTTTATTCAATGATGATGATTTTACGCCCGAAGGCTCATATCACTGGACATACGGCAAATACGTCAAGAAAATAAACAATATAGCCAAGGTTTTAATAGCTATGGGGGCAGGCGATCCTCCCGATATTGCCGCTATGGCAGAGGTTGAAAATGACAAAGTATTTCAAAGTTTTTGCCATTATTCGCCACTCAAGAATTTCAACTATGGTTTTGTTCATTATGATTCACCTTATCGACGTGGCGTGGAAACGGGATTGTTATATCGCAAAGATCGCATTAATATTGCTTCCAGCGAGGCAATTCCTGTGGTCTTTCCCTTTGAACCAAGCACTAAAAATCGAGATATATTGCATGTCGAAGCAGTGACGCTCAATAACGACACATTTCATCTTTTCGTCAACCACTGGACATCCCGTTACGGCGGATACGGTGCCACAGTGCCCAAAAGAAGTTATTACGCAAGCGTATTGCGTGGTAAAATCGATTCTCTTTTACAACAAAATGTCAATGCTAATATTATTATTGTAGGCGATTTTAACGATTATCCCACCGATGTCAGTGTGAGTGAAGTTTTAGGTGCTGCAGACCCAAGCCATACAGACACAGCTTCCATATATAATTTAATGTATAGATTTTTAGCCATGAATAATATTGGAACTCACAAACACGAGGATTTTTGGGGATGTTTGGACCAAATCATCGTTTCGTCTTCATTATTTAAAGGGGTAAATGGACTTAAAATTAAAAACAATGATGCAGAAATCTTCAAGGATGATTTTATGGTGGAGAATGATGAAAAGTATGGTGGCTTCAAAGTTCATCGAACATTTTTAGGTCCGCGATACATTGGCGGTTATGGGGATCACTTGCCAGTGTATTTGATACTGGAACATCTTGATTTACGACGTTGAAAATACGCATAAAGTTTTTTATACTTTATTTATAAAGACATAGCCTGTCTTATCTTAACGATATTTCTTAGTTCTGTTCTCAATTAAGAGAAAGAGGCTTCCGTTTGGAAGCCTCTTTCTCTTAATATCATATCGGCAAATGCCAAAAATATTAGTGAATTGTGTAGCGAACACCTAAACAAATACCCCAATCAAAATAGCCTCCAGCTCCATACTTGTTAAAAACTGTACCAAAACCAGGGCGAAGATCAAATTGAAGAGTCAAAGGAATATTGAACTTATATTCAATACCACCAATGGCATTGATTCCAAATTTGCCGGCACCAGGATAGCCATAACCCAAACTCAAACCACCACCGACGAACCAATACAAACCACCTGCATGGGCAGATGCTTCATATTCAAAATTGGGATTGACTTCAAAGGAATGGCAAACACCTCCAAAATAAGTCCAATGGTAACCCAAATCAATATCTAACGCAAAATTATCCATCAAAAAGGTTTTGTAGGAAAAACCGTCGGTTGAACCCAAAGTGGCACCAACGCTATGCTTGTATGGTGCTTGAGCATTCAAACTAAAAGAAAACACCAGCAGCAAACTTGCAATAATAATACTAATTTTTTTCATGTTTAAATGATTTAATTTAATTGATTATTTAATGTTACCTTATTTCACGATAAATTTATGAATGGTTTTGCCTGTTGGGGTATTCAAATGCAAGAAATAAATACCGCTTGCCAAATTTGAAACAGGGAGTTTAAAGATTTGGCTACCACCAGCATGATTGAATTCCGTACTTTGCAGCATCTTGCCACTCATATCGTAAACACAAGCATTGATATTCAGCGCATTATCACTGGTCAAATCAATATTCAGATAATTCGTTGCGGGGTTGGGATAAATGCTGATATCTGACAAGCCACTGTTTTCATTAATGTTGGTCATTGCCCAGTATTCGAGTTCGAAACCAGTACCTTCATCCCAATTATCAGTAACGAATCTAACTTTCATTCTATTAACGTCAACCGTATAGCCAAAATCACTCGGCATATTGAAAACATCAAAAACATTAATCAATTCAGGAGTTGTTCCCATAGTAGTAACTTCGATGAAATCACCAGCCTTGAGGTCAAATTTTGGGAAGCTGAAAAAGATACCTTCAGCACCCGTAGGTCTTACCGTCCATGAACAGGTTGTATGAGCGGCATATTTTTCATCGTTGCTATGGATGTCGTATGTTTCAGCGTCAGTTTCAGGAATATCCTGAGCTTTGTCAACCAATACATAGTGAATATAATTGATAGTCTGCGAGGAAGCACAAGTTGAAATAGCACTTTGATCATCAGTAGAAGTGTATTCCAAAACGAAACCATAATCCTGAATACTATCGTTAGTAGTGAAAGTAACCAATACAACGCCAGAATTAACAGTAAGAGCTGATGGCAGAGCGGGAACATCAAAAGTGATGGGACTTGAACCAGGGGTTTCATCTCCACAAGCAACAGTTAAATGTTGACCTGAATAAGTACCTTTCAAATTAGCTTCATTAGCTTCTGAACCTTCATAAATGCGAACAACGTCGTTGTCAGCTTCGGTATTCAAACGTTTGAATGTAAAAGTATAGCTGGTGGCATTGGGTGATTGGATGAGCCATGTCTTGGTGGTATTGTTTTGATACAACATATTACCAGCTCCATCGGAAATAGTTCCTGATTTAGCTTCGTTTACATAGTCACCATTGGATTCCTTTTCAATATTGATGTCGCTCGGCTGCATATCACGAGTGATGCTTTCATTATATTTGTATCGGAAGTTATTACTTGAATACATATAGAAAGCACTATACATTTCATTAACGAGATTGGTCGGGGTAAGATTGACATGAAGGAAAACGTCCTTTCCTGTACCTTGAGCATTGTTTACAAACTGATAACCATCCACGAGGAAACTCATGCCTTCAAGCATTGTAATATCCTTAAAACCTGAATAAAAAATAGGACGACGCGCATCCAATTCAGGAATTACGTGCTGTAACAACCAAACACTATCCTGTGAAACATCGCTGGGACGGAAAAACAAGTTGGCATCATTTTTAAAACCCCAATTGTTTTTCAATGCGTTGAAAGCCATCAAATAGTCAGTTTGGGTCTTATTTGAAATAGTTCTTTCCGCACTGTACATCGTCTTTGCTGATGCGCCTGTATGGTAAAGCAATTTAGCAACTTCACCATTATAGCCACTAAGACTTGAAGTCATGGCATCATAATTGTAAGTTACATTGTTCAAATCCACAAAGATAGGAGGATATACTTCTTGATATGAACCCCAATCCAAAGATGAAGTATAGAAAATACCACCAGAACCTTGCGTTGGATAACGATAGTAGTTAATCAAACTTGCCATGGCAACCGCAACGTTACCAACGGTAGTACGAGAATCCTTATCATTGCTTGAATTAACACCATCGAATGGACAATATTGGTTGTAATATGCTTTTTGTGCCCACTTGGTGGTGATCAATGGCATGCAAAATTTTTCACCTGCTTTAGTTGCAGCAGGAACAAAATGATCCGTGTTAAAATGTTTCCACTCGTCCTTAACTGTAGCAGCCATGGGCTTGTTGTTCAATTTTGCGGATTTGATGTCTGCTTTGTACGCATCAACAAAAGCTGAAGATTCCTTGCAGTTAACAAAATTTGACTCATAAGAATAAGCCAAAACCGGGTGACAGAGTTCTGAAGCAGACACGATTACAAAACCGCAGTTGTTCAGTTGGAAACGATAGTAAAGTGCATCACCACTCTCATCAAACTCGGTATGCTGCAATGTTAAATTGATGGAAGCCGCGTTGATGTGGCACTTCTCGGTTAAGAAATTGGCAGCGGTCTGCTTTGCATTATTCACACTTACTACTGGACCAGCAGCAAAAGCGGTGACGAAAAGCGCTACCAAAACGAACAAAAGAATAGATTTTTTCATAGCTATGTTTTTTAATTTGTATTTTCTTTTCCGTTTAAGAAAGCAAAAATACAAAAAAAATCTAATAAAACATACCTTTTTAAAAAAATCTAACTTGCTGTCAATTATGATGATACGGTTCGTTATGCAAAATTGTGAACGCCCGATAAAGCTGTTCAGTAAAAACCAGACGCGTCATAAGGTGTGGAAACGTAAGTTTTGAAAGTGAAATTTGAGCATTTCCACGGGCATAAACCTCTTCTGAAAAACCATATGCCCCACCTATTACAAATATCAATTTCTTGATACCACTGTTCATTTTCTGCTGCAAAAATTGTGCGAATTTCACCGATGTGTTTTCCATTCCGTGTTCATCCAACAAAACCACAAAATCTGACTTTTCAAATTTTTTCAGCAGCAGTTCTCCTTCTTTCTTCTTCTGTTCATCAAAAGAAATATTTTTCGTATTTTTCAAATACGGAATGACAACTATCTCAAAATTATTGTAAAGTTTGATTTTTTTGACATACTGAACTATAGCCTCCTCGAAAACGTCGGCATTATCCTTGCCTATGCACAGCAGCTCAATATTCATTTTAGATTTTACTAAGATCTATTTCGAAAGAAAAATGCTTCTCGTCAGAGCAATGCAAAACGCATTGCTCACAAATTGTCAACTCTCCACTCAGACGCTTTTTCGTCATATCAAGCAAGGTTTCACGTAAAGAATCAATGCCAACAAAATTGATGATTTCGTTGGCAAAAGCATACATCAACAACATCCGGGCATTGCGTTCACAAATACCTCGCGAGCGAAGATAAAACATCGCTTCTTCGTCCAATTGTCCAACCGTGGCACCATGGCTACACTTCACATCATCGGCATAAATTTCAAGAAACGGTTTGGTCGTAACTTTCGCCTCATCCGTCAAGGTCATATTCTTGTTGGTCTGATAAGCGGAAGTACGCTGGGCGTGTGGTCTTACCACAATATGCCCGTTAAAATTGGCTCTCGATTCATCATCGGCAATACCCTTATACAATTGATAACTACTACAATCTGGAGCTAAATGATTTACATATATTTGATTATCAGCAAATTGTGATTTATCAACCAAATATAACCCATACATTCTTGCTTCAGCAAAAGGTTCTGTCAAATTCACATGAATCATATTCCGCAGATAACCCGCATTAAAGGTAACCGCATTGGAATGAAATACTGAATTTTGTTTTTGATTTACAAATATATGATTGATTAACAATGATTTAGCATCTTTATTTTCCATTTTATAAAAATTAAGATGCGATTCTTCTGCCAGACAAATTTCTGTGATATTATTGATAAAACTATCGCCAAACTGTAACGAGTCATCACATTGCACCAGCGATAACGAAGCACCCTTTCCTAAAACAACTAGGTTGTGGTTGTTTACCAACAGATTTTTCTTGCTATTCACAATCGAGACAATCTGCATTGGCTTTTCCACTGTTATTTTTTCAGGAACATAAATGAAAATACCATCATTAAAAAGCAATTCATTAAGATGAACAAATTTATCGTATTTATCTGAATAACATTTATTTAAATTATCGAAAACCAATGCTGGATACTGCTGGATGGCGGCAAAAATACTGCCAACAATCACTCCGTTAGGAAAAATGGTCAAAGGAGCGTTCTGGTGAGTGTACCATCCGTTCAGCATTGTGAACATATAAGTATCAATATTGGCAACGTGGCATTTGAAGTAGGCGTCAACAGGTTGGTACGGATCAGCTTCAAATTGTAATTCGTAATCGTCACGTAATTTCTTTTCTATTGGAAAATGACGCCAGAGTTCCTCCTTAGATGTCGGAAATCCTTGTTCTTTGATTTTTTGCAATGCATTATTTCGCAATGCCATAATTTTATCATCAGCGGCTCCAGACCATTGTGAAGCTGCTTCTGAATATATTTTCTGAATACACTGAATGAATTTTTCCATCCTAATCAAGTTTGCCTTGTTCGTATTCGTTTTTAATCCAGTCATAACCTTTGGCTTCGAGCTGCAAAGCCAGTTCTTTCGGTCCTGATTTGACGATTTTGCCATCGAAAAGAATATGAACTATATCGGGAACGATATAGTCAAGCAAACGTTGATAGTGAGTAATGACAACGGTGGCGTTATCTTTGGTTTTCAATTGATTAACACCATTGGCGACAATACGCAGCGCATCAATATCGAGACCCGAATCGGTTTCGTCAAGAATAGCAAGTTGTGGTTCGAGCATTGCCATTTGGAAGATTTCGTTTTTCTTTTTCTCACCGCCAGAAAAGCCTTCGTTAACGGAACGATTGCTTAATTTGGCTGTCAATTCAACCACTTTCTTCTTTTCTTCCATCAATTTCAGAAACTGTGCACCCGTCAATGTTGGCAAACCACGATATTGGCGGATTTCGTTAAGTGCTGTACGCATAAAGTTGGAAATGCTTACGCCTGGAATTTCAACTGGATATTGGAAACCTATGAAAATGCCTTCACGCGCACGTTGTTCAATGGGCATTTCCAACAGATTTTTGCCATTATACCAAATGTTGCCTTCGGTAACTTCAAACAATTCCTTACCAGCAATCACTGATGCCAAAGTGCTTTTGCCCGTGCCATTCGGCCCCATAATAGCATGAACCTCCCCGGGGTTAATTTCCAAATTTACACCTTTTAATATCTCTTTTCCCTTAATGGAAACATGTAGATTCTCTATCTTTAACATAACGAAAAATTTGTGTGCAAAAGTACGACTTTTTCCCATTAAAAACAATCATTAAAAAACTCCCTTTTTTACTTAATTAAATGGCTCAGGCAATCAAAATTTTTATTATTTTTGCACGAAATTTTTTAGGACTAAAATTTCATCACCATGTCATTTATTGAAGATAGAGTTCAGTTGGAAGGATTAACCTTTGACGATGTTCTGCTTATTCCTTCTTATTCAAATGTTTTACCCAAAGAAGTTTCTTTAACCTCAAAATTCACAAGGAATATCACCTTGAATACACCTTTCATATCGGCAGCTATGGATACGGTTACCGAATCTAAGATGGCCATTGCCATTGCCCGCGAAGGTGGTATTGGCGTTATCCATAAAAACATGCCCATTGAGGAACAGGCAAAACAAGTGGCTTCTGTAAAGCGTGCCGAAAATGGTATGATTAACAACCCTATCACCATTTTGCCCAACAAAACCGTTGGTGACGCCTTATCCATTATGGCCGAATACAAAATCGGAGGTATTCCAGTAGTTACTGAAAACAATATCCTCATTGGTATTGTTACCAACCGTGACCTGCGTTTCGAAAAAGATTTCAACAAACGCATCGAATTAGTGATGACCCGCAACAACCTCATCACCACTTCACGTTCTACCGATCTGAAAAAAGCCACAGACATTCTGCAACAGTATAAAATCGAAAAGTTGCCCGTTATAGATGAAAATGGTGTTTTATTGGGTTTAATCACTTACAAAGATATTACCAAAGCCAAGGACAAACCTTATGCTTGCAAGGATTCACAAGGTCGTTTGCGCGTAGCTGCAGGCATCGGCATTTCAAAAGAAACCCTTCCACGTGCCGAAGCTCTTGTTGAAGCTGGCGTCGATGCTGTTGTTCTGGATTCTGCCCACGGCCATTCCGAAGGCGTTTTGGAAGCCCTTCGCGAAGTGCGCAGCCATTTTCCTAATGTGGACATCGTAGTCGGAAACATTGCTACCGGCGATGCGGCTCTTCGTCTGGCTGATGCTGGCGCTGATGCCGTAAAAGTGGGTATCGGACCTGGATCCATTTGTACAACCCGTGTGGTTGCTGGAGTCGGCGTACCACAGTTGAGTGCCATCTACGAAGTTTACAATGCTCTTAAAAATACAGATGTTCCTTTGATTGCCGATGGTGGTATACGTTATTCCGGCGATATCGTCAAGGCTTTGGCTGCCGGTGCCAACAGCGTTATGCTTGGCGGTCTGCTCGCTGGCGTGGAAGAATCTCCAGGCGAAACAATTCTCTACAACGGCCGTAAATTCAAAGCTTACCGCGGTATGGGCTCTCTCGAAGCCATGCAACGCGGCTCGAAAGACCGTTATTTGCAAAATGACGTTGACGATGTTAAAAAACTGGTTCCCGAAGGCATCTCTGGCCGCGTTCCGTTCAAGGGTAACCTTTACGAAGTCATTTATCAAATGGCTGGCGGTTTGCGCGCTGGCATGGGTTACTGCGGTGCTGCCAACATCGAAGATTTGCACCACGCACGTTTCTGTCGCATCAGCAATGCCGGCGTACTCGAAAGCCACCCGCATGACGTAACCATTACAAGCGAATCCCCGAATTATAGCAAAGGTAATTAAGATTTCAAATTTTATATTTTTCAAGAAACAAGGAAAAATAAAATGAAAAAAACAAGTAGAGACGCATGATTATGCGTCTCTACTTGTTTTTTAATCCCCTAATTTCCTAATAAACAACTAAAACAAAGATTAATTATACACCAACAACGACGCACCGTCGTACCTGCACTTATAATGCTTTAAACTCAAAGACGTTGGACCTTCTACGGGACTGCCATCCAAAATGCTGAATTTTGCTCCACAATGATAGTCCACAATCAACAAACCACTATCGTCAACCCAAAGCCAAGAGTCAACACTTTGGTCCCAATCGTATGGACAAGCCCTATCGTATGCAAAAAATGTATCCTCATTGAGTCTGTAGACAATTACACCCGCAACACCACCCGTAAAATACTGATAACCACCATAATGATTTAATTCAGCATAGGTCACGCTATTAGGATATATCGTGAAACGTAAATCTACATTGGGAATCGTTTCATGCTCATAACGACCGTTGCAAGAAAACAATATCAAAGGTAAAAACAATAAAAAAATCAGTTTTTTCATATAAATTCCATTTATTTATTCAAATATCGATTGTGCCAATTTCCTTGCATTTATGGAAGTATCATACAATTTCAAATATTGACTTCTATTTTCAATAATTTCTGAAGAGAAATCTTTATCAAATAAATGTTGAATCTCTGAAATCATTGTTTTGGCATCATCAGCGACAACACAAGCATTTTCTAATAGGGTACCTACCAACATTTTGGAATTGACAAGGCAAAAACGTCCCTTTGACAACGCATTCAACAACTTAAGTTTTAGTCCCGTCGATTGATGGGTTATCAATAAATTCACTTGCGCATTTTGCAGTAATTCTGTCATTTCCTCATCACTAACATCTGCACGGACTTCAATATTTTCATATTTCGAAGCCTGCTGCAATAAAGTCACATCTGGAAGAAGTCCTGCAATAATACACTTTTGATTTATCTTTGAAAATACATTTTCTATCAACCATTGAGCAGCATTGGCATTTTCACGAACGGATAAATTACCATGATAGAGAACATATTCACCCTTCCCCGGAAGGGAGGAGATTCCATTAAAAGAACTAAATGCAGGCAACCATTTCACTAACGCATAATGAGCTGCAAAATAATCAAAATCTTGCTGTGAAATGGCAAAAATTCCTTGTGTTTTTTTTAAAATCGGCTCATAACGTTTCAACTTGTCCGCTTCGCAAGAAAAATACATTTTCTTCCAAAATGAGGATTCCGATTCCGCCAACAAACGATAATAATCGTGCTCGACATTGTGCGCCCGAACGAAAATCCTACGTTTTTCAAAACGCTTGTCATTTAAAATAAAAGTGGTATGAAGACCTTCGCAAAGAATTGGATAATTATCTTTTAAAAGATTGTTTACCAATTCTTTAGACTGACGAGAATTAACAATATAGGGGAAACGACTCCAATGTTTGCATAAAGAAGTATCGCGTTGATAATAATACACCTGATGGCAGAACCGCAAATGCTCATCGGCAACTTCTCTGCCATAAGCAAAACAATGCAAATGCACCTTAATGCCGATTTCTGCCAATGCTTTTGCCTTATAATAAATATCTATGACTCCTCCATAATTGGCGGGCCAGGGAATGTTCAAGGCAATAATATGCAGATGCTTATCATTCATAACTTTGTATTACATTCAACAATACTTTTTCTTCTTTTTCCCAACATAAATCCTCTGCCGCAGAAATAAGATTCTGCTTCCATTCTGTCATCATTTGCTGATTTTGCAACACGGTTTTTATCGTATGGGCAATGTCTTCCGGATTATGATCTTCAATAAATGCACCAATGTTATATTGTTTGATTATCCTTTCAATTTCCACCAAATGCGAAGCTATAATCGGAACATTAGCTTGAATGAAATCGAAAAGTTTGTTGGGCAAACTGTAACGATAGTTTAAATTTGTATCCTTGTCGATAGCAAAACCAAGTTCCGCCAATTGCGTATAAGCCATCATTTGCACGTAAGGCATACGAGGAAGAAAAAGAATACGATTATCAATTTTCAAGTCTTGCACCATCTGTTTCAAAACCGGAAGCACGTCGCCACCACCAATAATCATCAAAAAGCAATCGGGAAGAAACTGCATTGCCTGCACCAATTCTTCTGCCCCACGCTGCACATTGATCCCCGAGCCTTGCAACACCAGCAAATGCTTGTCCTCTGGAAGTCCAAAAGCAACTTTATCACCTTTGGGCGGCATAATTTTCCTCATGGGAATATTACGCACCACCGACACTTCGGCATTATACTTTTCTCTGAATAAATTGGCAATGGATTCATTCACAGTTATCATTTTACCCAAGCGTGGAACACAAAACTCTTCAATACATTTCCAAACTTTTTGCACACGAGGCCGATACACTAATTCGGGTGTTTCAGTAAAATATTCGTGGCTGTCAAAAATAATTTTCGAATGCTTGAGTCTTGATATGAAATAATTGGGAAGAATAGTATCCAAATCATTGGAAAACAACATATCCGCATGATGAAATAACAGAAAAAAGAAAAGTCTGATATTGTATTCGGCATAGAAAAAAGGACCTCTTTCAAAGAGTAATTTCATGCGATGAGTCTGATACGACCGCAAATCCATCGGTGGACTTTTCCGTTGACTACGCCCAACCAACAAAACCTCATAACCCGCTTTCTGCAAAGTCAGACAGTTTTTGTTCACTCGTTGGTCGGTGACCAAATCATTGATGACGGAAACTATGGCTCGTTTTTTCATTTTAATTTTATAGATAGAAATCCTGCGTCAGTTTTAGATATTCTTCCGACAAAGAATTATCGTCATTTCTTAAAGTAAGTTTTTGATTTTCAATATCATGATTTGAAAAGGAAAATCCTGATACAATTCTGTTGACGGGTTTATTTGGAGTCGGTTGTATTTTCAATTGATAATTGATGAATAGTTTATTTTCAACAATTTGATATAGTTTTTCACTTTCCTGCGGTGGTAAAATCACAAAAAAACGACCATGGGGAGAAAGCAATTTTTCTACTGCTGAACAAAGTTCCGAAAACGGCAATTCATCATTGTGCTTGCTTAGATTTTTTACAGCAGAAGGCGATTTGAGCGACTGACAGAAAAAAGGCGGATTTGACACAATCATATCGAATTTTCCTTGATAATTTTGAGAAAAATCCTGCACTGATTGATTTTTAAAAATCAAATCCTGATGATTGGCTTTAGGAAACATCAACAAACTTTTATGAGCATCATTAATAGAATTTTTATCCACGTCAACGCCAATAATAGTCTGTTTTTCTTTGTTATTTCTTAATTTCCAGGCCAAACAATAAGCAATGACGCCGCAGCCGCAGCCGATGTCAAGCACTAAAGTTTCCTTTGAAACCGGAACGGCTGCGGCAAGCAACACCGCATCAGTTCCAATTTTTAAGGCGGAATTTTCGTGATACAAAGAAAAATGCTTAAAATGGAACATCACAACTAAAGATTCTTTCTTTTTTCCATCTCCTCGTGGATTTTCGATGCCATTTCGAAATCCTCACATTCCACAGCACCTTGCAACAATTCTTCCAATTCTTCATCAGTCATTTCTTGCAGTTTGGCAATAATATATTCATCGTTGCGGATATCATCTTTCCAATCTGAAGAAGTGAATTTTTCTGATTTTTCATCCTTGGAAAGGTCATTTAATATTTTTTCCGACAAGTATTTTTCAAAAGCATTTTCGTCAATATACATCGGTATACCCCATTTCAACGCTAATACCACGGCATCCGAAGTTCTGGAATCCAAAACTACAGATTCACCGTTTTCACGATGAAAATTAATATTGGCAAAGAAAATTCCGTCTTCATATTTGCGTATTTCCACATCTTCTGGCGTCAGACGAATACTTTGAACCAACTGTGAAAACAAATCGTGTGTACTTGGACGCTTGGGTTGTAATTTATTCTTTTCCAATACAATAGCCCTTGCTTCACTAAGGCCTATCATCATAGTGAGCATCCTATCCCCGTGTCGCTCTTTCATTGTTAGAAAAAACGCCTCAGAAGGAGTCTGCACATTTTGAACCTCAAAAAAAACAAGTTCTATCATCGCTTTTATTACTGATTAACCGTATACTTATAATCAAAAACAATAGCAAAAAGAATGGCAACGACAAAAGCATAAGCTGCGAAGATTCCCCATACGGAAACCCAATCACCAACCAGAAACATGTGTCTTCCTCCTTCAGTTACCACGTGCTCCCAAGAACAGAATTTATTGACAACGAATTGCGCTCCCAGCGTACCTATAGTTGCTCCAATACCATTAGTCATCAGCATAAAAAGACCTTGAGCTGAAGAACGCATCGACATATCGGTTTCCTTATCAACAAAGAGAGAACCGCTAATATTGAAAAAGTCGAAGGCCACACCATACACAATCATAGAAAGAACAAACAACCAAACGCCTCCACCAGGATTGCCCAAACTAAAGAGTCCGAAACGAAGCACCCAAGCAAACATTGCAATCAACATCACTTTTTTGATACCGAATTTTCTCAAACAGAAAGGAATCAAAAGAATGCACAAGGTCTCTGAAACCTGAGAAAGTGAAACTAACATATTAGCGTGCTGAACTCCAAAAGTGTTGGCAAATTCAGCTTTAGCTCCAAAACTTGAAATGAAAGGATTGGCAAAACCATTAGTGATTTGCAGAGACACACCCAACAACATTGAAAAGATGAAGAAAATAGCCATTCTTTTTTCTTTGAAAAGAGAAAATGCTTTTAAACCCAAAGCCTCTGACATAGACTTCTTTTCGCCAGTTTTCGAAATAGGACACTTGGGTAATGTGAAGGCGTAGGCAGCTAATACCACGCCTATGCCACCACTGACAACAAACTGCATGGCACTTTCCTGAAAACCTAAAAGATCCACCACCCACATGGAAACAATAAAACCAATGGTACCAAATATACGAATGGGTGGAAATGCCTTGATTGTATCCATTCCCGCCTGATCCAATGCATTGTAAGCTACTGAATTAGATAATGCCAATGTTGGCATATAAAACGCAACGGCAATCGTGTATAAAGTAAATAAATGAACAAACTCCACATTTTCTCCAGCTCCCAATCCATAAACACCTGCCGCAATCATAGCAATACCAGCAATAGCATGGCTAATACCCAACATTTTTTGAGCTGGAATCCAGCGGTCAGCAACAATACCCAGCAAAGCAGGCATGAATATGGAAACAATACCTTGAATGGAATAAAACAAACCTATGTGATGACCCATGCCATGTGGCCCAAGATACCGTCCCATGCAAGTCAAATATGCTCCCCAAATAGCAAATTGGAGAAAGTTCATTAAGATAAGTCTAATCTTCAGATTCATAGTTACAAAAGATTATTTATATAACAATCATATTATAAAATACAAAAGTAATAATTTTTATAATATTGTGAGATAATATTACTTTTTCACCACTTTTTTAACTGCAACACCCTTTTCAGTCTCTATTCTAAGAATATATATTCCATTCGAATAAGAAGAAATATCTATTTCTGAAAATTTTTGTTTTGCATCTATTCTCATAATAAATTTTCCATAAACATCATAAATGGAGATACCTTTAACATAAAATTCCGAATTCTCCACTTTTAATTTACCACTGGTCGGATTAGGATAAACATTTACACCATATTCAATTCTATCATCAATTCCCACAGTAAGTGTCAAGTGGAGCGTCACGATACTGTCGCAGCCGTGAATGTTAGTGAGCGTCTGCGTGTAATCACCTGATTCGGTATAGGTTTGCCCATTCCAGGTGTAGCTGTCAAATGCCGTCTCCGAGAACTCAGTGGATTCTGTAGGGAACACCGTCAAGTGCAGTGTGACAATGCTGTCGCAGCCAGCTGCATTGGTGAGCACCTGCGAATAGTCGCCACTGGTAGTCAGTGTCTGGCCAAAGAAATTGTAAGTTTCGCCATCACACATCAAATGTGAGAATGTGTAACTGGATGTTTGGCAACCATTTGTAGTGAAGTGCCATGGTGCAGACCAGTCGCTGAAGGTGTTGCCGTTGGTGGCTCGTACGCGCCAATATAACGTGGTGTTATCCGGAATGCCGGTAAGTGAATATTGCGTGCCGGTGGTCGTAAAGTTGGTTACGGCTGTGGCAAAATTGGCATCCATCGAGAACTGCAATTCGTAGCTGTTGGCACCAAATACGCTTTGCCAGGTCAATGTGATATTGGAGGTCTGGACAGTGGCATCGTTTGCTGGCGACACGAGAACGGGTGGCGTTAAGACGACATCGTTCGTGGTGAAGTGCCATACCTGCGACCATACGGAGTTTCCGGAATTGTTGTACCCGCGCACACGCCAGTAGTAGGTGGTGGTAGGAGAGAAGTTTGAGACGCTGGTGAAGGTTAACGAGGTGTTGCCCTGCGCTATGATTGTTGAAAAATCATTGCTGGTGCTGATTTGGTAATAATAGCCCTGTACATTTTCTATGGGTTGCCAAGAGAAAGCTAAATTCGAATTATAAGGAATGCCTACGGTGTCATTGGTAGGTGCCGTGAGAACGGGGCCAGTTGTCAGTTGGTAGCTGGTGGTAAACTGCCAGATGGCGGACCAACCGGAGGTGTCAGGCGCATTGTTGGCTGAGCAAACGCGCCAATAGTAGGTGGTCCCGTACCGTAAACCGCTGATGTTCTTGTAGAAGTAGTCTGCAAAGGATGTGCCCGAAGCAGTCATCGTATAAGAATCCAGCAGACTGGAAGAGAATGTGCTGGAGGTGTCCCATTGAACCAAATAACTGGTACTTCCTGTAGAATTATACCAACTCAATTGAGTAGATGAAACACTCATTCCAATGGAAGTGTTGGCAGGACTTCTCAGCACAACGTGATCGGTGGTGTGGAATTGCCAAGTGTCGGACCAGCCGGAGGTATCCACGGCGTTGATGGCACACACCCGCCAGTAGTAAGTCGTCCCGTATCGCATGTCATTCACTATATATGAAAAATATGTGTCCGTATTGCTTTGGGAATTGGTTGAAGTAAAACTACGAAGGATAAGAGAATTGAACTCCTGCGTGGTGTCTAATTGAAGGATATATCCACTTGATCCTCGTGAATTATACCATTGGAATTGTTGTCTCGTATATTTGCTGTCCGTTCCTGTTGTGTTGTTTGAAGGGGAATTCAAGACAACGCAGTCCGTTGTGTGGAACTGCCAGGTGTCGGACCAGCCGGAGGTATCCACGGCGTTAATGGAACAAACCCGCCAGTAGTAAGTCGTCCCATAGCGCATATCATTTACCACGTATGACACGTAGGTGTCTGTATGGGAATTGGTTTTAGTGAAACTGCGGAGAACGGACGAGTTGAAGTCAGGAGTGGTATCCAATTGAAGGATGTAAGAACTTGAACCTTGAGAATTTCTCCATTGGAATTCCTGTCGTGTGTACCAACTACCCGTGCTGCTGGTGTCGTTGGACGGTGAATTCAAGACGACGCGGTCGGTGGTGTGGAACTGCCAGGTGTCGGACCAGCCGGAGGTATCCACGGCGTTAATGGAACAAACACGCCAGTAGTAAGTCGTCCCGTATCGCATGTCATTTACCACGTATGACACGTAGGTGTCCGTATTGCTTTGGGAATTGGTTTTGGTGAAACTGCGGAGAATGGGCGAGTTGAACTCCGGCGTGGTGTCCAATTGCAAAATGTAGGATGTTGACCCTTTGGAATTTCTCCAAGAAAACTCCTGACGTGTGTACCAACCGCTCGTACTGCTGGTGTCGTTGGAAGGCGAATCCAAGACAACGCAGTCTGTTGTGTGGAACTGCCAGGTGTCGGACCAGCCGGAGGTATCCACGGTATTAATGGCACACACCCGCCAGTAGTGCATCGTGCCATAGCGCATGTCATTTACCACGTATGACACGTAGGTGTCCGTATTGCTTTGGGAATTGG